>CAVZFV010000001.1:0-760572 GCA_963774675.1 uncultured beta proteobacterium
CAATGCTCGACCCGGGAGCGAATCTGCGCCTTCACGCGCTCGAGCGCCTTGGCGAGCGTCTTCACAGTGCCTTCGGCCATCTTGGTGATCGTGCTGCGACGCTTGGCCACACTCCATTCGATGTCGTCGCGAATCTTGCCCTCGGCCTGCGCCTGCACAACCTCAGGGCGCTTGTCGACGCCGGTGTAGCCCGCATCGAGAAAGGCAATCGCCTCCTGGCCATGCAGCACCTCGTGCGTGTGCGCCACGTCGCCCTCGTTGGCGGCCGTGGCGTGCAGGCTGTGGACCAGCCCCGAGTCAGCGTCGGCGCCAATGTGCGCCTTCATGCCGAAGTGCCATTCGTTGCCCTTCTTGGTCTGGTGCATCTCGGGGTCGCGTGCGTGTTGCTTGTTCTTCGTCGACGGGGGCGCGGCGATGATGGTGGCGTCCACCATCGTGCCCTCGCGCAGCAGCAAGCCGCGCTCGGCCAGGTGCGCATTGATGCCCTCGAACAGCCGAGCCGTGAGAGCGTGCTCTTCGAGCAGGCGGCGGAACTTCAGCAGTGTGGTGGCGTCGGGCACTGCATCGCGCGCCAAGTCCAGCCCCAAGAATTCGCGCATCGCTTGGCTGTCGTAGATGGCGTCCTCCAGCGCTTCGTCGGCCAGGCCGAACCACTGCTGCAGGAAGTACATGCGCAGCATCACCGGCACGCCGATGGGCGGGCGTCCGACGCGCCCGCTCGCGGGGTAGTGCGGGACGATGAGCGCCTCCAGCGGCGCCCACGGCACAATTTGCTCCATCTCGGCGAGGAACTTCTCGCGCCGGGTCACGCGCTTCTTCTGCGCGTATTCGTAGCTGGCAAAGCTCAGTTGCTGGGGCCGGTGTGCAGGATGCTTCATGGGGTGATATTGAAGCAGGATTCGGGCCGAATTGTTCAGCGTTTCCTTAGGGGGTAGTCGAAGTGCTCCGAGTTTCGTGAGGCGCATTGGTGGGAGCACGCGCGGAATGACTCGACCGCAGAGCGAGGGCACTGACCGAGCCGTTCGCCTAAGTTAGCTCTGACTCGCTGTATGGCTTCGGCAAAGGTCAAGCACTGAGGTGGACCAGTCTTTCGCACAGAAGATTGCCAAGGGCGCCTTTGGGTCGGCAGTACCAGTTCGAGCCGTGCGGAAGCAGTCGCCGACACCACGAACCGCGCCTTCAGTGGCCTACTACAGCTTCACCTCGCACAGCGGCCGTTCGTGGCGGCGCCGGTCACAGTGCCCTACGGCAGCTTCGTGGCAGTCAGCGTGAGTACGCGTGCCGGCGACGACCGGCTCCTTGCGCTGCGAAGCGGCCCGTGGCGGCAGATTCAGACCAAGCCATGCGGGGTCACGCCGCACGCAACGGGGTTCACGTTTATGCCCGAGGCCAGCGCCTCGACGCGATCCGCCAGGTACTGCAGCGCCCTCTTCCGATCGGCCGCCAGCTCCATGTGGCTGTAGGCCGCCACGGTGGCGTTCTTCTCGCTGTGCGCCAGCAGCAGTTCGACCACATCGCGGCCGAAGCCATGCTCGCGCAGCAGGGTCGCCGCCGTGCCGCGCGTCCCATGCGGGCTGAAGTCGGGCACGCCGAAGTCGATGCGCTTGAAGAAGTGGTTCAGCGTCACGTCGCCCATCGGCACGCTGCCGCGGAAGATCGACGGGAAGACGTACTCGCCATGCCCCGTCAGCTCGTGCACCTGGCGCAGGATCTCGACGGCCTGGCGCGACAGGAAGACGCGATGCGGCTTGCCCATCTTCATGCGCTCGGCCGGGATGTCCCACTGCGCGGCGTCGAGGTCGAACTCGGGCCACTTCGAACGCAGCAGTTCGCTCTTGCGGGTCATCGTGAGCAACAGCAGCTTGGTCGCCGCGATCGTCGTGGTGTGCGCGCCCTGGTCGTCCAGCTTGCGCCAGAAGGCCCCCAGTTCCTTCTCGCTCAGGTGGCGGTGGTGTTCGACCGGCGCGCGCGCGATGGCGCCGCGCAGCGGCTGCGCCGGGTTCGTCGTCACCAGCAGGTTGCGGATCGCGTGGTTGTAGATCTGCTGCACGATCACGCGGATGCGCTCGGCCGTCACGGCGGTGTCGGCGCGTGCCTTGATGATGGCCAGCACGTCGCCGGGCTGCACCTCGTCGAGCTGCATGTCGCCGATGGCCGGGTAGACGTAGGCATCGAGCCAGCGCACGGTCTGGGCCACGTAGCCGGCGGACCGATAGAACAGCGTCTCGTCGACCCAGCGCTGGGCGAAGTTGCGGAAGCTCAGGCGGCGCGCCTCAGCGGCCTTCTGCTCGATCGATTGCACTCGCTTGGCTTGAGCCGGGCTCTGGCCGCGCTCGACCAGCGCGCGCAATTCCTCGTGCCGGTCACGGGCCTGCTTGATGGTGAAGGCCGGGTACGCGCCGATCGTCACCTTCTCGCGCTTGCCGTTCAGGTGGTACTTGAAGCGCCAGGTCTTCGTGCCCGACGGCATGACCTCCAGTACCAGGCCGCCGCCATCGGTCAGGTCGTAGCGCTTGTCCTTCGGCTTCGCGTTGTCGATCGTCGCGGGCTTCAGGACGTAGTTGATGTGTCGCATGTGGGGCCACCAAACGGGGCCACCGCCGCCCCGGTGGCCCCAAATGTGGCCCCGTCCTGCTGCGATGTCAAGAAACCGTCCGGGACCCGAAAAGACAAAAACCCCAGTCGAATCAACGATCTGGGGCTTCTGTTGGGACCATCCGGGACGTCCGGAGACGCCCCGGGACCGTGTCACATGTGGTCGATCATCACCTGCCCGAAGCCCGAGCACGAAACCTGCGTCGCGCCTTCCATCAGGCGCGCAAAGTCATAGGTGACCTTCTTCGACGCGATCGATTTCTCCATCGAGCTGATGATCAGGTCGGCCGCCTTGGTCCAGCCCATGTGGCGCAACATCATCTCGGCCGAAAGGATTTCGGACCCGGGGTTCACGTAGTCCTTGCCAGCGTACTTGGGCGCCGTGCCGTGGGTCGCCTCGAAGCACGCAACCGAATCGGACAGGTTTGCCCCCGGCGCGATGCCGATGCCACCAACCTGCGCCGCGAGCGCGTCGGACACGTAGTCGCCGTTCAGATTCAGCGTCGCGATCACGGAATACTCGGCCGGGCGCAGCAAGATCTGCTGCAGGAAGGCGTCGGCGATCGAGTCCTTGACGATGATGTCCTTGCCAGTCCTCGGGTTCTTGAACTTGCACCACGGGCCGCCGTCGATCAACTCGGCGCCGAACTCCTTTTGCGCCAGGCCATAAGCCCAATCGCGAAAGCCCCCTTCGGTGTACTTCATGATGTTGCCCTTGTGCACGATCGTCACGCTGGGCTTGTCGTTGTCGATGGCGTACTGGATCGCCTTGCGGACGAGCCGCTCGGTGCCCTCTCGCGAGACCGGCTTGATGCCGATGCCCGAGGTGTCGGGAAATCGGATCTTCTTGACCCCCATCTCATCGATCAGGAACTTGATGATCTTCTTCGCCTTGTCGGATTCGGCTTCCCACTCGATGCCGGCGTAGATGTCTTCCGAGTTCTCGCGGAAGATCACCATGTTGGTCTTCTCGGGCGCCTTGACCGGTGACGGCACGCCCTTGAAGTACTGGATAGGGCGCAGGCAGACGTAGAGGTCAAGCTCCTGGCGGAGTGCGACGTTGAGCGAGCGGATGCCGCCGCCCACCGGCGTCGTCAGCGGCCCCTTGATCGAAACGACATATTCGCGCAGCGCGGCAAGGGTCTCTTCCGGCAGCCAGACGTCGGGGCCGTAAATCTTGGTTGACTTCTCACCGGCGTAGATCTCCATCCAGTGGATCTTCTTCTTGCCGTCGTAGGCCTTTGCCACTGCAGCGTCGACCACCTTGATCATGACCGGCGTGATGTCGAAGCCCGTGCCGTCGCCCTCGATGTAGGGAATGATCGGCTGGTCCGGGACATTGAGCGAGAAATCTGCATTGACGCTGATCTTTTGCCCGCCTTCGGGCACCTTGATGTGCTGGTACATGTGAGTTTGACTCCGGTGGGTCGAGGACTGTTGCATCGCCTGTTGAGGCGCAGCGGCGCGTGCAACGCAACTTTTCATTCTAATTGACGGGCCCTGTCAACCGGCTGACGCACCATCGCGTTAGTGGGCGGCTGTCCATCCACGGACGGCTCAATCCAACTCACTCAAACTTTGAACATGTACAAAATCCTCGCAGCCCTGATCGCTTCCCTCTTCGCCGCCGGCACGTTCGCTGCCGACGCACCGACGGCCGAAGCCAAGCCCGCCGCCGCCTCATCCGCCGCGCCGGTTGCCAAGAAGGCCGAAACCAAGCCTGCCGATGTCAAGGCTACCGAAGCGAAGCCAGCCTCCACCCCGGCGTCGGCCGCTGCCAAGAAGTAATCCGAGCGTTCTTCACATCGGGCGGAAGACGATCGGACGAATGGCCTGTCCGTTTCCCCTGCCCGATTCTCGGACGCCCGGCATCACCGGGCGTTTTCATTTCGGCGCCGGCCACGCCGGGCGGATCGAGCTCAGGCGGTCAAGCACCAGGCGCCGCTCGCCCCTTCGAGGCCATGCCACAGCGCCCACACGCTTCCGGCCGCGAGCATGGCACCTGCAAGACGCAGCGCGGCGGTTTGCGGCATGCGCATCAACCAGGTCGCGACGAAGGGCACGCCGGCGAGCCCGGGCGCCGAGCCGAGGCTGAAGGCGGCCATCACGCCGGCACCTTCGAGTGGTGACGCCGCCAGAGCGGCGACCGCGAGCGCTCCGTACAGGATGCCGCAGGGCATCGCAACCCACGCGAGGCCCATCAATGCGGCACGTCGCGTGCCCTTACTGTGATGCGCCGAAAGCGGGCCCTGCACCGGCATCGCACGTTTGAGTCCGAGCGCGGCGGCATCCACCCAGCGAGGCGTTCGGCCCGAGAACATCAGCGCAAGACCCAGCACGAGGACGGCCGACTGCAGCATGGTCCACAAGGGCCGCATGAACGCACTGCCGGCGGACCAGCTCGCGATCAGGCTGACCGCACTCGCCGCCACCGCGCCGGCCAACACATAGGCGGCGGCTCGGCCCAGATGCCAGGACGCGAGTGCGGGGCCGCTGCGCTCACCGCCGCAGCGGCGGGCAATTGCGGCGCATGGCGCGCCGCACATCAGGGCGCAATGCGGCGTGCTTGCCAGCCCCATCAGCAGGCCGGCCGTGATCAGCGATGTGCTCATTCCCCCTCGGAGCGTAGCGCCCCGTGCCTGCGTTCAGATGACGCGGGAGTATCGCTCGCGGGCACGGTCGGATTGCAGCGGCTGGTCGAAGACCATCGCCACCGCGCGGACGAAATACCAGCCGATCGGCGTCAATTGCACGCCGTCGGCCTCGATTTCGACCAGTCCCCCTTGCGCGAGCTCGGCAAGTCGCTCGAGCTCGGGCGCGAACTGCGCGCGGAAATCGACCAGGTGCGACAGTTCGATGGCTTCAAAATCGATCCGCCCCTGACACATCAGCGCCATGATGATCGCGCGCCGCACCAAGTCCTCACGGCTGAGCGCCACGCCGCGCACGACCGGCAATTCGCCCGTCTTGAGGAGATCGTAGTACTCCGGCAGCGACTTCGCGTTCTGGCTGTAGGTGGCGCCGACCTTGCTGATCGCGGACACCCCGAGCGCGATCAGATCGCAGTCCGGATGCGTGCTGTAGCCCTGGAAGTTGCGGTGCAGTCGCCCTTGGCGCTTGGCGACCGCGAGCGCGTCGTCCGGCAGCGCAAAGTGATCCATGCCGATGTAGGTGTAGCCCTGCGCGAGGAAGCCCGTGATCGAGCGCGACAGCATCGCGATGCGCTCCGCAGGCGTGGGCAACTGCTCTGCAACGATGCGCCGCTGCGGCTTGAAGCGCTGCGGCAGATGCGCGTAAGAATAGAGTGCGATGCGGTCCGGCCGCAGCGCGCCCATCTGCTCGACGGTGTGCGCCAGCGAGTCGGGCGTCTGCAGCGGCAGCCCGTGAATAAGATCGGCGTTGATCGAGTCGAACCCGAGCTCGCGCGACGCCTGCATGAGTTGCGCCACCTGTTCGTAGGGCTGCACCCGATGCACGGCCCGCTGCACCGCCGGGTTGAAGTCCTGTACGCCGAAACTCAGGCGATTGAACCCGAGGCCCGCAAGGTGCGCGAGACGCTCCCGCGTCACGGTGCGCGGATCGACCTCGATCGAGATCTCCGCACCCTCGAGGAAGGTGAACGCCGCGCGCAGTGCACGCATCACGCGGTCGAGCTCGGCGTCGGAAAGAAACGTCGGCGTTCCGCCGCCGAAGTGGAGTTGCAGCATCGGCATGCCACGGCCGAGCGCTTCCGTTTGCATCGCCAGTTCGTGTTCGAGCGCGTCGAGGTACTCCGTCGCCTTTTCGTGATGACGCGTGATGACCTTGTTGCAGGCGCAGTAGTAGCAGACCGATTCGCAAAACGGAATGTGCACATACACCGACAGCGGCGCACGACCGCCCACCGCGCCCGAGGAAGACCGACGAGTCAGTGCCTGACGGTACTGCGCCGGTCCGAAGGCCTCGACGAAGCGGTCCGCCGTCGGATACGACGTGTAGCGTGGGCCGGTCAAATCGAAGCGGCGCAGCAACGCGTCACTGGGTGCCCAGGCGGCATTGAGCGGCTTGACGGGGGAGCGCGCGGTCGGCATGCAGGGACTTTGCCGAGGCCCCGCCGGGTGAGTGTTGCTCTGCGTCAAACAGAGGTCCGCACTGCGGCGCCGCTTGGGCTGGACTTGAGATGCATCATGCTGAGCGATACTAGGGCACTTGACGTGCCGCGCGGCGTAGACCCCGCGGCGGCCGGTTCGAACTGCGATCGAGGGCATGGAATGAAGCTCGAAGCCATGAAAGTCGCCTGCTCAAGCTGCAGCCTGCGGGAGCTGTGCCTGCCGGTGGGCTTGTCGGACGAGGACGTCGAACGCCTCGATCAACTCGTCGGCGCGCGTCGCGCGCTCAAACGCGGCGAGGTGCTGTTTCATGCCGGAGACCGATTCGACTCGCTGTATGCGGTGCGCACGGGTTTCTTCAAGACGCGGATCTCGTCGGAGGATGGGCGCGATCAGGTGACCGGCTTCCAGATGGCCGGCGAACTGCTTGGCCTCGACGGCATCAGCGAGGATCGACACTCGTGCGATGCGGTGGCGCTCGAAGATTCGCAGGTCTGCCAGATCCCGTATGCCCGCCTCGAGGAGTTGTCGCACAAGGTGACCGACCTGCAGCGCCAGTTTCACAGGGTCATGAGCCGCGAGATCGTGCGCGACCATGGCGTCATGCTGCTGCTCGGCGGCATGCGTGCCGAAGCGCGGCTCGCGGCCTTTGTGCTTAATCTGACGCAGCGCCTTCAGGCGCGCGGCTTCTCCGCGACCTCGCTCGTGCTGCGCATGACTCGCGAGGAGATCGGAAGCTACCTGGGCCTCAAGCTCGAAACGGTGAGCCGCGCCTTCTCTCGCTTCCAGGAGGATGGCCTGCTGGAAGTCAAGCAACGCGACATTCGCGTGCTGGACGAGCCCGGCCTGCGCCGCCTGCTCAACGACACGCCCTGCTGACGCATTTCGCCGTCGGGTCTCGCGCGTGCCTCTTGCTGGGGTGACTAACTGGCGTGCCTCGGGCGCGATCGCGTCACCGGCTGTCACCCCTGGCATCGAGACTGCGGGATTGCGCGACAAGCCCGAGCGCGAGCGCAATGCCGACGGCGGCGATCAACCAGAAGCTGAAGAAGGCCAGTGTGTAGACGCCGATCGGCGACATTTGCGACAGCGCGTCACCGAAGCCGCGGACGTCTCCCGGCTGCACGGCACTGAAGACGAGCATCTCGAGCACGCCGGCAACCAAAAATGAGGGCCACAGAATGGCGAGGGCGTTGCGCATGGCGTGGCCGGCTTGCCCCACTCAGTGCTTGCTCGACAAGGGCGTGACGGCATGGTTGCGGCCCTGCATCGCCGGGAGCGCGCTGCGTTGCGGCTCCGGCGGAACGTTGAGCACCTCGTCGGCGCCGCGAATCGCAATCACCGCCGTCCCGATCGCGGCGACGACGACGACGAGCGGCCCGCCGACGACAAGCCACATCATGCGGTGGTGCCACCAGGGCGATGGATCGTGCGAAATGTCTTTCGACATGGTTTGGCTCCTCGGAGTGTCGTGTGCGCGATCAGCGCGGCACGACGAAAGTCGACGCCTCTTTCAGCGTCACGTCCGCCTGGCCGGCTTGAGCCTCGCGCGTGATCTGAAACTCAATCTTGTGGGCGCCTGGACCGAGGGCTTGCGCCTGTGCTGGCGCAATCTGCACCGCGACCGGCACCCAGCGCGATTCGGCCGGGGCCAGCGCAGCTTCGCCGCGCGTGACGGCGCGCACACCCTCGATACCGTCGACCGTGACGCGGTAGCGCTGAGGCGTCTCGGTGGTGTTCATCAATTGCAAACTGTAGACGTTCTCGATGCGGCCGTCTTCGACCATGCGCGCAAGCGTCCCACGATCGCGAACGACATCGACCCGAAATGGCGCCCGTAGCGCGAGACTCGTGACGAACGCGCCAGCGATCAGCAACAACACGGCGCTGTAGACGAGCACGCGCGGCCGAAGCACGCGGCGCAGGGTCAAGGGCGCGCCACCCTCGCCCAGGCTGCGCTGCGTGGCGTAGCGGATCAGCCCGCGCGGATAGTCGAGCTTGTCCATCACGCCGTTGCAGACGTCGATGCACGCCGCGCACCCGATGCATTCGTACTGCAGGCCCTTGCGGATGTCGATGCCGGTCGGGCAGACCTGCACGCACAGCGTGCAATCGACGCAGTCGCCAAGCCCGAGCGCCGCCTTGTCTGCCGTCCGCGAGCGCCCGCCGCGCGGTTCGCCACGGCGCTCGTCGTAGCTGATGATGAGCGTGTCGTGGTCGAACATCGCGCTCTGGAAGCGCGCGTAGGGGCACATGTACTTGCACACTTGCTCGCGCATGAAGCCGGCGTTGCCGTAGGTGGCGAAGCCGTAGAAGAGGATCCAGAACGTCTCCCACGGGCCGAGACCGAGGTGCAGCGTGCCGGCCGCGAGGCTTCGAATCGGCGTGAAGTAGCCGACGAAGGTGAAGCCGGTCCACAGACCGATCGCGATCCACACAAGATGCTTGCTGCCGCGCCGCAACAGCTTGTTGGCGCCCCAGGGCGACTTGTCGAGCTTGATGCGGGCCTGGCGATCGCCCTCCAGATGGTGCTCGACCCACATGAAGATCTCGGTGTAGACCGTTTGCGGGCAGGCGTAGCCGCACCACAGGCGTCCTGCGACCGCGGTGAACAGGAACAGGCCGTAGGCCGAGAGGATCAGCAGCCCCGTCAGGTAGATGAAGTCCTGCGGGTATAGAACGAGATTGAAGATGTAGAAGCGCCGCGCGCCGAGGTCGAACAACACCGCCGGGCGGTCGTTCCACATCAGCCATGGCAAGCCGTAGAAGACGACTTGGGTCGCCCAAACGAGCGCCCAGCGCCAAGCGGCGAACCAGCCATGCACGGCCCGCGCATGGATCGTCGCCTCGCTCGTGTACATCGACACGACCCCCGCCCCGTCAGGGTCGGCGGCGATCGGGATCACGCGCGGTTTATCGACCACAGGCAAAGACCCGGAGCACTCAGCGCGCCGGCGATGACGCCGTCGGCTGCCGCACCCGCAGCGACGCCGGGCGCGCCGCCTCGCGACAGGCTCCAGACGTAGGCGGCGAGCACGCGGATCTGCTCTTCGCCAAGGCGGGCCTTCTGCGCCGGCATGACGTTGTGCCAACCCAGGTTGATCGTGCGGACGATCAATTCCTCGCCCCAGCCGTGAAGCCAGATCTTGTCGGTCAGGTTCGGCGCACCGAGCGCGGTGTTGCCCTTGCCGTCAGGGCCGTGACACGCCGCGCACGCTACGAACTTGGATTTGCCGAGCTGCGCCGAGATGTTGTCGTGCGGACTGCCTGACAGGCTCAGCACATAGTTGGCGACATTGCGCACGTCTTCGGGCGTGCCCACCGCGGCGGCCATCGGCGGCATCATGCTGTCGCGACCTTCGGTGATCGTCGCGACGATGTCCTCCGGCGTGCCACCCCACAGCCAGTCGTTGTCGGTCAGGTTCGGGAAGCCGATACCGCCACGCGCGTCGGAGCCGTGGCAGGTCGAGCAGTTGTTGGCGAACAGCCGCTCACCGATCGCATGGGCCTGCGGGTCGACTGCAAGTTTCTCGATCGGCATCGCGTTGAAGCGCGCGAACATCGGCGCGAGCTCGGCGGCGGCGCGTGCCTGCTCGGCCCGGTACTGGCCGCTCGAAGTCCAGTCGAGCGTACCCGTCTTCGAGCCGAGCCCCGGATACAGAACGAGGTAGATGCCGGCGAACACGACCGTGATGACGAAGAGCCACATCCACCAGCGCGGCAATGGGTTGTTGAGTTCGCGCAGGTCGCCATCCCATACGTGTCCGGTGGTGTTGTCGCCTGCCATCACCTTGCGCCGGCTGGCAAACATCAGCAGCGCGAGGCATCCGAGCAGCGAAACGACCACCACGCCGGCAATGAAGAACGACCAGCCCCTGGAGTCAAAGTCACTCATGACGGCCTCCGACCCGGGGTTCGTCGGCAAAGGGCAGCATCGCGGCTTCGTCGAAACCCTTCTGGTTGCGACGTGACCAGGCCCAGACGACGATGCCGATGAATACGGCAAACGACAACAGCGTTGTCGCGATGCGCATATCGTTGATGTCCATCACGATTCCTTTGTTCTGACCGTCACTTGACCGAGGTGCCGAGCACCTGCAGATAGGCGATCACGGCTTCGAGTTCGGTCTTGCCTTCGACATCTTTTCCAGCATTGGCGATGTCGTCGTCCGTATACGGCACGCCGAGCGTGCGCATCGCGCGCAACCTCGGCGGCATGTCGGTTGGCGCCACCGTCGCGGCGGCGAGCCACGGATAGGCAGGCATGTTGGACTCGGGCACCAGATCGCGCGGGTTCATCAGATGCAGCCGGTGCCACTCGTCGCTGTAGCGGCCGCCGACGCGTGCGAGGTCCGGGCCGGTGCGCTTGCTGCCCCACTGGAACGGGTGATCCCAGACCGATTCGCCCGCCATCGAGTAGTGGCCGTAGCGCAGGGTCTCGGCACGGAACGGCCGGATCATCTGCGAATGGCAGTTGTAGCAGCCCTCGCGCTGGTAGATGTCGCGTCCGGCAAGCTGTAGCGAGGTGTAGGGCTTGAGGCCCGGCACCGGCTCGGTCGTGCTGCGCTGAAAGTACAGCGGCACGATCTCGACGATCCCGCCGATCGAGACAACCAGCAGGATCAGCACGATCATCAGGAAGTTGCTGGTCTCGATGCGCTCGTGACCGACAGGCGTGTGTTCATTGCTCATGGCGATTCCTTCAGGCCGCGGCGGCTGCGCGTTGCAGTGCGGGTTGCGTACCCGGGCGGCGCATCGTCATGACGACGTTCCACGCCATCAGCAGCATGCCGGTCAGATAGAGCAGGCCACCGAGCAGACGCACGACGTAGAACGGATAGGTCGCCTTCACGCTCTCGACGAAGCTGTAGACGAGCGTGCCATCGGGGTTGATCGCGCGCCACATCAGGCCCTGCATCACGCCGGCGATCCACATCGCGGCGATGTAGAGCACGACGCCGATCGTTGCGATCCAGAAGTGCACCTCGATCGCGCGCACGCTGTGCATCTGCGTCTTGCCGTACATGCGCGGGATCAGGTAGTAGAGGCTTCCCATCGTGATGAAGCCGACCCAGCCGAGGGCGCCGGAATGCACGTGGCCGATCGTCCAGTCGGTGTAGTGGCTCAGCGCATTCACCGTCTTGATCGACATCATCGGCCCCTCGAAGGTGCTCATGCCGTAGAACGACAGGCTGACGATGAGGAACTTCAGGATCGGGTCGTCGCGCAGTTTGTGCCACGCGCCCGACAACGTCATGATGCCGTTGATCATGCCGCCCCAGCTCGGAGCCAGCAGCACGAGCGAGAACACCATGCCGACACTCTGCGTCCAGTCAGGCAGCGCGGTGTAGTGCAGGTGGTGCGGGCCCGCCCACATGTAGGTAAAGATCAGGGCCCAGAAATGCACGATCGACAGCCGGTACGAGTAAATGGGCCGCTCTGCCTGCTTCGGGATGTAGTAGTACATCATCCCGAGGAAGCCCGCCGTCAGGAAGAAGCCGACCGCGTTGTGGCCGTACCACCACTGCACCATCGCGTCTTGCACGCCGGCGTAGGCCGAATAGCTCTTCATGAAGCTCACCGGCAGCGCCGCGCTGTTGACGATGTGCAGCAGCGCAATCGTCAGGATGTAGGCGCCGAAGAACCAGTTCGCCACATAGATGTGACGAACCTTGCGCATGCCGATCGTGCCGAAGAAGACGATCGCGTAGGCGACCCAGACGACTGCGATCAGCAGGTCGATCGGCCACTCGAGCTCTGCGTACTCCTTGCTTTGCGTATAACCGAGCGGCAGCGAAATGGCGGCGGCGACGATGACGATTTGCCAGCCCCAGAAGACGGCCTCGGCCAGCCACGGCGCGAACAGCCGAACCTGACAGGTGCGCTGGACCACGTGGAACGAGGTCGCGAACAGTGCGCAGCCACCGAAGGCGAAGATCACCGCATTGGTGTGCAGCGGCCTCAAGCGGCCGTAACTCAGCCACGAAATGCCCCCCAGGAACTCGGGCCAGGCAAGCTGAGAGGCGATGATCACGCCGACCAGCATGCCGACGACGCCCCACAAAACTGCGGCCAGCGCGAACTGCTTGACCACGCGGTCGTTGTAGACCGGCATTGCCGATCGCGTCTCACTCATGGGTCGCTCCTCTTTGGTCTTTCAATGCCACATTATGTGCAGGGTGATTGTCGATTTCTTGAGCAGAATCAAGTCCTTGAGTCCGTGGCGCGGGCGCCACGCCAGCCAGTGTGGCGTCAGGTTGCTCCGGCTCTTCCACCTCGAGTACACGCATGCCCTCGCGCTCCAGATCGTCGAATTGCCCCGCATGCAGCGCCCAGGCGAAAAGCCCGATCAGGCCCAGCACCAGCAGCACCGACATCGGCAGCAGAAGGTAGAGACTTTCCAATTTCGCGTCCTCAGCGACCGGCACGGAGCGCGTTGAGCACGACCACGAGCGAACTCGTGGCCATGCCGGCGCCAGCTGCCCACGCCGGCAGCCAACCGACGAGCGCGAGCGGCACGCACACCGCGTTGTAGAGCACGGCCCACGAGAGATTCTGGCGCACGATGCGCATCGTGAGCATCGCGCGGGCGCGCGTTGCCGGTACCTCGGCCAACCGGCTGCCGAGCACGATGAAGTCCGAACGCTGCTGCGCCAGCGCGCTGCCGTGACTGAGCGCGAACGAGACGTCCGCGCACGCAAGGACCGGTGCGTCGTTCAAGCCGTCGCCCACCATCAACACGGTGCGGCCCTCACGCTGCCAGTTGGCGAGCGCGTCGAGCTTGTCCTGCGGTGAGGCGCCGCCCTGCGCGTGGTCAATGCCGAGTTGGGAAGCAACGTTTTGCGTGCTCTGCGGCGCGTCGCCCGACAATACGCGTAGTTGCACGCCCTGCTCGCGAAGCGACGCCAACGCAGTGCTCACGTCGGGGCGCAAGGCCTCATCAAACTCGAAGCGGATCGATTCGCCATCAGCGGCGTTCACCGGCGCGCAGACAACTGCCGGACGCGCCACGTCGGCGTGCGCCGTCTGTCCAACCCAGCCCGGTGCGCCCAGACGCCAAAGGCGCCCTGTGTCGTCGACGCCCTGCACGCCCTGGCCAGGGACTTCGACGAGTTCCCGCCAGTCCTGTTGCGCCTGCGGCAAGGCCTGCGCGAGCGCGACCGACAGCGGGTGGCGCGACTGCGCCGCGAGTGAGGCTGCGCGGGCGCTCAAGCTTGCTGCGTCCGCGCCCTCGGGCGTCAGCGTCGCCGCCAGCACCAGTTTGTCCTGCGTCAGCGTGCCGGTTTTGTCGAAGCAGGCCAGATCCGTACGCTCGAGCACTTCGAAGGCGTCGAGGCGCTGCACGAGCACGCCGCGCCTGGCGAGCGCGCCTGCCGCGCTCAGCAGGGCCGCGGGCGCAGCCAGCGACAGCGCGCAGGGGCAGGTCACGATCAACACGGAGACTCCGACCCACAGCGCACGTGGCGGATCGATCACGCTCCACGCCGCGGCCGCGGCCGCGGCGAGCGCCAGCACCGCCCACAAGAAGGGGCCCGCCAGCCGGTCGGTGGCACGCACGATGGTGGGCCGCTCGGTGAGCGCACGGCCGACAAGATTGACGATCTGCGCGTAGCGCGTGCCCTCCCCGAGTTGACGCAGCGCGAGCACGACCGGCGCCGCAAGATTCACGCTGCCGCCGACGATCGCGTCGCCGACGCAGCGTTCGACCGGGCGCGATTCGCCCGACAGCATCGCTTCATCGACTTGGGTGCGGCCCTCGAGCAGCGTGCCGTCGCCCGGAAACACCTGCCCGGCGGCAATCCGCACGCGGTCACCGACACGCAGGCGCGCCGTCGCCACCGGCCGCGCGACGCCGTCGGCATCGAGCCGCTCCACACTGTCGGGCAACCGCAGCAGCAAGGCATCGAGCGCCTCGGTGCTGCGCGCGCGGGCACGCAACTCGAGCCAGCGGCCAGCGAGTAAGAAGGTGACGAACATCGTCAGCGAATCGAGATACGGCTCGCTGCCGAAGCGCCCGCCGGGACCGAACGTGACTGCCGTGCCCGCGACGAAGGTGGCGGCGATGCCGAGCGCAACGGGCACGTCCATGCCGATGCGCCGCTGGCGCACCGCTTGCCAAGCCCCGCGAAAGAACGGCCCGGCCGAAAACAGCATCACCGGCAGCGCCAGCATCCAGGCCGACCAGCGCAGCAGCGCGAGCAAATCGGGGGCGATGGCGCCGGGTGCCGCCACGTAGACCGGCAGCGTCAGCATCATTACCTGCATCATGCAAAAGCCGGCGACGAAGAGCCGCCAGAGGCTGGCGCGCGCCTCCCGGCGCAGCGCGCTCTGGGCGTCCTCGCGGCGTGCGGGGAGTGCGCGATAACCAGCGCGCTGCACCGCTTCGACCAAGGCCGAGACGCCGACGCGCTGCGGGTCCCAGCGCACCTGCAAGCGTCGGCTCGCCGCGTTGACCTCGGCGCGCGCAACACCGGGGACTTTCTGCAGCGCAGACTCGATCACACCGGCACAGGCGGCGCAGTAGATGCCCTGGATTGCAAACAGCGTCTCACCCTCGCGCCCGCCGCCCTCGCGCTCGCTCCAGCGCGTGCTGCCAGCGAGCGCGGCCTCGTCATCCAGCGCTGCAGCCACGCTCGGCGCCATCGGCTCGGAGGCCGGCAAAGGCGCACTCGGCGCGGGCCAGATCGCGGCGGCGTCAGCGCTCATAGGCACTGCGCGCAGTCGGGTGTGGATCGTGGATCGCGCGCGTGTGAATCCCGCGGGCGTGGATCGGGCGTATCGCAGATCATGCGTTACTCTAAGCGATCCGATTTTCTCGATCTGCCATGAAGCCTGGATTTCGACATGCCTTCGCGCTCGCCGCTACTTTGCTGCTGGCGCCGCTGCCAGCCATCTCGCTGGCGCAGACCGAAGCGCAGGCACCGTTGCCCACGGTGCGTCTGAACGCCGGCATCCATGTGATCCAGGCCGAGGTCGCTGCGAGCGCTGACGAACGCGCCACGGGGCTGATGTTCCGCCAGGCCATGGCTGCCAACGCCGGCATGCTGTTCGTCTTTCCCGCGCCTTTCGCCCAATGCTTCTGGATGCGCAACACCTTGCTGCCTTTGTCGATCGCGTTCATCGCCGACGACGGCACGGTCGTCAACATTGCCGACATGAAGCCGCAGACCACCGACTCGCACTGCGCCGAGAAGCCGGTGCGCTACGCGCTCGAGATGAACAAGGGCTGGTTCGCCAAGCGCGGCATCAAGCCCGGTACGCGGTTGCACGGCGGCCCGTTCGAGTCCTGACGTTAGAACCCTGAAGGTCCGCGGCACGGCGCGCCACGGACCACCCTACCCGTTCGACGCTTGCGGTGACTCCGGTGTTTTCCCCGCTTGCACGGTTCGCGTCGTCGTATCCGGCGCGGTATTTTCGGGCTGCGCGAGTTGCAACTCGAGACGGTGTTTGTCGGCAGTCAGGCCGCTTGCAACCTGCGCCATCAACTCGAAGCCAAACTCCGGATTCTGGTAGTACAGCTGTTTGAGCGTGCTCTCGTCGATCGTCAACACGGTGCACTTGGTCGTGCAGCGCGCCGTGAGCGTGCGCTTCTTGTCGGGGGCGAAAAAGGCGATCGCGCCGAACATTGTGCCGGGTTCGATCAAGGCGCCGATCTCGACCAGTTCGATCTTCCCTTCGGCGAGAAAATACAGGTGGTCGGCCTGGTCGCCCTTCTCGAAAAGCGTCTCACCCGCCTTGCGCTTGGTGCGCACCATGTAGGGTTTGAGCCAGATGCCGGTGCCGTCGCGGTGCTTGGTCGCGGCCCGCACGCGCCGCGTCAGGCGCACCATCTGCACCGCGCGCACGATGTTGATCGGCAGCAGCGCTGCGTTGAGCACGAGCATCGCGATCGACGGATGCAGCGCGCCGTAGATGACGAAGCCGACGTTGCCGCCCACCGCGAGCCAACGCAGCGGAATCATCGTCTTGACAAACGAGCTGACGACGACCAGCGTGACCGCGATCGCCGAAGCGATGACGGCGACGATCTGCCACGGCGACGCAAGCGTTTGCGCGATCCCGGCTTCGGCCCAGACGATCAGATCGGCCATCGACAAACGAACTCCTGCTCTGGCAATGCGGTGAATGTGCGGGTTTCGAGGCCGCGACGCCCGGCGCCGGGCGTCGTATGCGGCACCTCGGGCGACACCCTGGGCGACACCCTGGGCGACAATGCTGCCCCTTCTTTGCAACGATCCGCATCATGCCCGAGACATCGCCGGTTGCGCATCCGCGATCGATCCGCAGCTTCGTGCTGCGCGCCGGTCGCATGGGCAGCGGGCAGACGCGCGCGTTGCAGGAGCTTGGTCCGCGCTACGTATTGCCGTATCGGCAGCAACTGTTGGACTTCGAAGCGGTGTTCGGCCGCAGCGCACGGGTCGTGCTGGAGATCGGCTTCGGCATGGGCGACGCGACGGCGGCGATTGCAGCGAGCAGGCCGGAAGTCGATTTCATCGGCATCGAGGTTCACCCGCCGGGCGTCGGTGCCCTGTTGCAGCGCATCGGCGAACAGGGTCTGACGAACCTTCGCATCGTCCAGCACGATGCGGTCGAAGTGCTGGCGGCGATGATCCCGACTGCATCGCTTGCCGGCATTCACGTTTTCTTCCCGGACCCCTGGCACAAGAAGCGCCATCACAAGCGCCGCTTGATTCAGCCTGACTTCGTCGCGAGCCTCGCGCGCCACCTTGCGCCCGGAGGCACACTGCATTGCGCGACCGACTGGCAGCCCTATGCCGAGCAGATGCTCGAAGTGCTGTCGGCCGAGCCCATGCTCGCCAACACCGTTGACGGCTTCGCGCCGCGGCCAGAGGTCCGGCCGCTGACCAAGTTCGAAGCGCGTGGCCTGAAGCTCGGGCACGGCGTGTGGGACCTCGTCTTCAAGCGTCGCTGAAGCGTCGGGAGTCAGAAGCCGGGCCGGTTCAAGCCGCCCAATCGACCCAACCGCTCCAGGCGGTGACGAGCACGACGATGCCAAACGCGATGCGGTACCACGCAAATGGCACGAAGTCGTGCGTCGAGACATAGCGCAGCAACCAACGCACGCACAACCAGGCGCTCAGAAACGAGAAGAGAAGGCCGATCGCGAACAGCGGAAGATCGGCCATCGACAGCAGCGCGCGCTCCTTGTAGAGGCTGTAGACGCCGGCGCCGATCAAGGTCGGGATCGCGAGGAAGAAGGTGAACTCGGTCGCCGCCTTGCGCGAAAGGCCGAACCACATGCCGCCGATGATCGTCGCGCCGGATCGGCTTGTTCCGGGCACCAGTGCCAGGCATTGCGCGAGGCCGATCTTGAACGCGTCGCCGACCGTCATGTCGTCGACGCTGTGGACCCGCACGGGCGGTTGCTTGCGGCGCTCGATCCACAGGATGACGAGGCCGCCGACGATGAAAGCGCTGGCAACGACGACCGGCGTGAACAGATGCGCCTTGATCAGCTTGCCGAAGGCGAGCCCGAGCACGACCGCCGGCAGAAACGCAACGCCGACGTTGAGCGCGAAACGCTGCGCCTTGCGGCTCGTCGTCAGGCCCGTCGCGGTATCACGCAGACGCGGCCAGTAGATCAGCACGACGGCAAAGATCGCGCCGGTCTGGATCGCGATCTCGAAGACCTTGATCTTGTCGCCGGTGAAGTCGAGCAGCGAGCCGGCGAGGATCAGATGCCCGGTGCTCGAAACGGGAAGGAACTCGGTCAGGCCTTCGACGATGCCCATGATCGCGGCCTTGATCCACAAGCTGATGTCCAACGCCAGACCCCTCGCCGCTGCAAAGGGCGCGATGATAGCTGGCCGGGGTGGCGGTCTTGATGGCCGGTATCGACTGGCGCGAGCGCAACTTCCAATCCGGAATCAGGGTAAATGGTGAGGCCGACGCTGGTGCCTCGCGGGCGCGACTCTGCTACCGTGCGTTCCTCAAACCTTGGACCCTCCGCGAGGGTCACTGAGCAAGGTCTTCGCGTTTACTCCCAAGGAAGCGAACCATGAAACATGTTCTGCGCAAGATCCTCGGTGCGATCGCCCTCGTCGGTGCCGCGCAGGCGAGCCACGCCGCCGACGTGACGCTGCGCTTCCACCAGATGCTGCCGCCACAGGCGACAATCCCGGCGGTCGCGATCAAGGCCTGGGCCGAGAAGGTCGAGAAGGAAAGCGGCGGTCGCATCAAGGTGCAGCGCTTCGACAGCATGCAGCTCGGCGGCAAGCCGCCCGAACTTTTTGATCAGGCCAAGGACGGAGTCGTAGACGTCATCTGGACCGTGCTCGGCTACACGCCAGGGCGCTTCCCGAAGACCGAGGCCTTCGAGTTGCCGTTCACCACCGGCCTCGCCGAGCCTGGATCGCGCGCGTTCCAGGAATTCGTCGAAAAGTACGCGATGGACGAGTTCAAGGACGTGCACCTGATCGCGGTGCACGTGCACGGCCCGGGCCTCTTCCATAGCGTGACGCCGATCACCAGGCTCGAAGACCTGAAGGGCATGAAGGTGCGCGGCGGTTCGCGCGTCATCAACATCATGCTCGAGCAGCTCGGCGCGGTGCCGGTGGGCATGCCGGTGCCCGCTGTCAGCGAGGCACTCTCCAAGGGCGTGATCCAGGCGACGACGATCCCGTGGGAAGTGGTGCCGTCGCTGAAGGTTGAGCAACTTGCAAGGAACTCGACCGGCTTCTCTGGCAACAAGGGCCTGTACACGCAGACCTTTGCGGTGGTGATGAACAAGGCCGCTTACGACAAGCTCCCGCCGGACCTGAAGAAGGTGATCGACAACAACTCCGGCATGGCCGCCGCGGCGATGTTCGGCAAGGCCATGGACGAAGGCGACAAACGCGGCCTGGCGATTGCGCAGAAGGCCGGCAACAACATCATCACCTTGAGCCCGGAAGAGACGGCGCGCTGGAAGCGCGTTGCGAATGGCACGCGGGCGATTTGGTACAAGGAAGTGGCGAGCAAGGGTCTCGACGGGCAGAAGCTTGCCGCCGACGCTGATGCGCTGGTCGAGAAGTACTCGAAGAAATAGCCACCCTCCGTCTGCACGTCGCCGCCCTCGGCAAGAGGACCCACCATCATGACCAACCGTACGACACCGCCTTTTCGCGCCGATCATGTCGGCAGCTTTCTGCGCCCGGCCTACCTGCTCGAAGCGCGCGCGAGCAAGGCGCGCGGCGACATCGACGCCGCCCATTTGCGCGCGATGGAGGACAAGGCGATCGCCGAGATCGTCGCCTTCCAGCGCGACTGCGGGCTCAAGAGCATCACCGACGGCGAGTTCCGCCGCACCTACTTTCACATCGACTTTCTCGAACAACTCGGCGGCGTCAAGACCGATATCCCGGTGACGGTCCAGCGTGCCGACGGCACGGAAGAGCTCGCCCCGCCTGTGATTCGCGTGATCGACAAGGTGCGCCACGTAAAGGACATCCAGCGCGCCGATTTCGAGTACCTGAAGTCGCAGGTCGATGCCCTAGCCCCCGGCTGCACACCGAAGGTGACGATCCCGTCGCCGACGATGCTGCACTTTCGCGGCGGGCGTGCCGGCATCAGCCGCGAGGCGTACCCGGAACTCGACCCCGTGTTCTACGACGACGTCGCCCGCGCCTACGGCGACGAACTGAAGTCGCTGTTCGACGCCGGCTGCCGCTACGTGCAGATGGACGACACGAACATGGCCTACCTGTGCGACGAGAAGATGCGCGAGGCGGCGCGCCAGCGCGGCGACGACCCGAACGAATTGCCGCACCGCTACGCCGGTTTCATCAACAAGGTCGTGGCGCTCAAGCCCGCGGGCATGACACTGGCAATGCACCTGTGCCGTGGCAACTTCAAGAGCACGCATGCCGCTTCCGGCAACTACGAACCGGTGGCCGAGGCTCTGCTGGCGGAGATGAACCTCGACGCCATCTTCATGGAGTACGACGACGATCGCTCCGGCGACTTCCGACCGCTGCGTTTCCTCAAGCCCGGAAAGATCGTGGTGCTCGGCCTCGTCACGACCAAGTTCGGCGAGATGGAAAGCAAGGAAGCGCTGAAGCGCCGCATTGCGGAAGCCGCGAAATATGCGCCGCTCGAACAACTCGCCCTGAGCCCGCAATGCGGCTTTTCCAGCACGGTCCATGGCAACAACATCGCGGTGGAGGCACAACGCCAGAAACTCCGACTCGTGGTCGAGACCGCCGCCGAAGTCTGGGGCTGAGACGGGATCGAGGAGACAGCGCCCCGATTGACCCTGGGGCCTCGCGCGGCTACATTACTGACCAGTCAGTCAGTAATTGAGCCGTGCCAACCCCCCGTTCTCCACCGCCCACGCGCCAGCGGCGCAAACAGGCACGCCCGCAAGAGTTGCTCGACGCCGCATTGCAGCTCTTCGTAGAGCGCGGCTTTGCGGCGACCCGGATGGAGGAAGTGGCGGCGCTCGCCGGCGCCTCCAAGGGCACGCTCTACCTCTACTACGCGAGCAAGGAAGACCTTCTGAAGGCCGTGATTCGCGAGCGGCTGTCGCATGAGATCGAAGCGGGCGCCGCGATCGTCGCCGCTCACGCCGGCACGAATGCCGACTTGCTGCGCGAACTCTTCGTGCACTGGTGGCTGCGCGTCTACGACAGCCCCGCCTCGGGTGTATTCAAGCTCATCATCACCGAGGTGCGCAGCTTTCCCGAAATCTCCGAGTACTACCGCAGCGAGGTCGTCGAGCCCGGCAAGCTGCTGATCGGCCGCGTCCTCGAGCGCGGCATCGCGGCCGGGGAATTCCGCGCCGTCGACGTTCCCACCGCGGTGCAATCGCTCGTGTTGCCGATGGTGATGCTGTGCGTGCACAAGCATTCGCTCGGCGCATGCCTCAAGGTCGACGACGCATTCGATCCGCACGCGTTCGTGCGTGGGCATGTCGAACTGCTGCTGCTCGCACTGACGGCGCCCCAGCAGACCGCGACTGCCGCCAAGAGAAAGAGAACTGCATGAAGCGTTGGATCAAATGGGGCGTGGCTGCGGTCGCGCTCGCGGTGTTCGGCGCGCTGGTGGCGCGTTCCCTCATTGCGCGCAAGACGGAACAGGCCCAGTTCGCCCAACCGCCGGCTGAGCAGGCGTTCGACCTGACCGCAGCCGACGTGCTCGGCGTGCGGCCTGTAGAACTTCTGCGGACGGTACCGGTGTCGGGCGGCCTCAAGGCAGTGGACAGCGCGATCGTCAAGGCGCGCGTCGCTGCCGTCGTGCAGGAGTTGACCGTGCGCGAAGGAGACACGGTCAAGCAGGGTCAACTGCTTGGGCGCCTCGACGCGACCGAATACACGTGGCGACTGCGTCAGGCCGAGCAGCAAGCGGTGGCAGCGAAGTCCCAGCTCGATCTCGCCGAGCGCACGCTCTCGAACAACCGGGCGCTCGTCGATCAGGGCTTCATCTCGAAGAACGCGCTCGACACCTCGACCATCAACGCCGAAGGCGCGCGCGCCTCGCTGCTGAGTGCACAGGCGACGGCCGAAGTCGCGCGCAAGTCGCTGCAGGACGCCGAGATCCGCGCGCCGCTGAGCGGGATCATTTCGCAGCGCTTCGTTCAGCCGGGCGAGCGCGTCGCACTCGACGCCCGACTGCTCGAAATCGTGGATCTGTCGCGTATCGAACTCGAAGCCGCGGTCAGCCCGGAAGATGTTGGCAGCGTGCGCGTTGGCGGCAAGGCTCGCCTACAGGTCGACGGCTTGACGGAACCTGTGCATGCCCAGGTTGCGCGGATCAACCCCAGCACGCAAAGCGGGACGCGCGCGGTGACTGTCTATCTGGCGCTCGATCCGCAACCCGGTTTGCGCCAGGGCCTGTTTGCGCGCGGGGTGATCGAATCCGAACGGCGCCAGGCCCTCGCCATCCCGGAATTCGCGGTGCGGATCGAGAAGGCACGGCCCTATGTGTTCGTCGTAGCCGACGGCAAGGTCGCGCAGCGCGAAGTGACACTCGGCGCACGTGGCGATGCGTCCTTCGACGGTGTGCGCGAGCAAGCGGTCGAGGTGACGCGCGGGCTTGCGCCGGGCGATGTGCTGCTGCGCGGGCGGGTTGGTAATCTTCGCGATGGCACGCGTGTGCGGCTCGCGGCAGCGTCGCCGGTTGCAGCCCTGTCGTCGTCGACGCCCGGGGCATCGAGCACCACACCGACAGAGACCGCGCCCGCCGCCGCGCCCATGCCGGCCGCCAGCGCAACGCACTGAACGACGACGCCCATGTGGTTCACCCGCGTCTCGATCAACAACCCCGTCATGGCGACGATGGTAATGCTCGCCTTCGTCGTGCTCGGCCTGTTCAGCTATCAGCGCCTCGCGGTCGATCAGTTCCCGAACGTCGATTTCCCGACCGTCGTCGTCCAGATGGACTACCCCGGCGCGTCGCCCGAGATCGTCGAATCCGAGGTCACGAAGAAGGTCGAGGAGGCCGTCAACACGGTGGCCGGCATCAACTCGCTCTGGTCAAGGTCGTATGAAGGCACGTCGGTCGTCGTCGTCGAGTTCAATCTCGATGTCGATGGCCGCAAGGCGGCCGATGACGTGCGCGAGAAGGTCGCAGCGATCCGGCCGCTGTTGCGCGACGAGGTCAAGGAGCCGCGCGTCTCGCGCTTCGACCCTGCCAGCCAGCCGGTCTTCAACGTCGCCGTGCTCTCGCCGGACGGCCGCTACGACGCGCAGCAGTTGACGACCTGGGGGTCGCAGGTGCTGCAAAAGCGCCTCGAGAACGTGCGCGGCGTCGGCGCGGTCAACGTGGTGGGTGGCGTTGCGCGCCAGATCAACGTGTATCTCAAGCCCGATGCGCTCGAGGCGATGGGGGTTGGTGTCGAGCAGGTTGTCGCCGCCGTGCGCAGCGAGAACCAGGAACTGCCGCTGGGGGCGATCCGCTCGCGCGACCAGGAACGCGTGGTGCAGATCGACGCGCGCCTGAAGCGCCCCGAAGACTTTCGCGACATCATCGTTGCGCGCAAAGGCGCCGCTGGAACGCCGGTCAAGTTGTGGCAGGTCGCCGACATCGTCGACGGACCGCAGGAAATCGAGTCCCTTGCGCTCTACAACGGCCAACGCACGGTGGTGCTTTCGGTGCAGAAGTCGCAGGGCGAGAACACGATCGCGGTCGTCGATGGCTTGATGGCAGCGCTCGCCGGGGCGAAGGACGTGACGCCGCCGGGGATCGTGACCGAGGTCAATCGCGACAACTCGCGCTCGATCCGCGTCTCGGTTGCCAACGTGCAGACGACATTGCTCGAAGGCGCGGCGCTCACGGTGTTGATCGTGTTCCTGTTTCTCAATTCGTGGCGCTCGACCGTCATCACCGGGCTCACGCTGCCGATTGCGCTGATCGGCACCTTCCTCTTCATGTACCTCTTCGGCTTCACGATCAACGGCATCACGATGATGGCGCTGTCGCTCAGCGTGGGCCTGCTGATCGACGACGCCATCGTGGTGCGCGAGAACATCGTGCGCCACGTGCAGATGGGCAAGAGCGCGCGCCAGGCCGCGCTCGACGGCACGAACGAGATCGGCCTCGCGGTGCTGGCGACGACGCTGTCGATCGTCGCCGTGTTCCTGCCGATCGGCTTCATGGGCGGCATCGTCGGCAAGTTCTTCCACGAGTTCGGCATCACGATCGTCAC
Source organism: uncultured beta proteobacterium (assembly GCA_963774675.1). Lineage (GTDB taxonomy): Bacteria > Pseudomonadota > Gammaproteobacteria > Burkholderiales > Burkholderiaceae_C > CAIKUF01. The sequence continues at coordinate 24,328 of CAVZFV010000001.1, forward strand.
CGCGGTGCTGATCTCGATGTTCGTCAGCTTCACGCTCGACCCGATGCTCTCCAGCATCTGGGACGATCCGCAGGCGCATGGGGTGCACCGCGGCCCACCGGTGACGCTCTACGACCGCACGATCGGCCGCGTGACGGGCTTGTTCGACACTTTCACGCACTGGTTGTCAGACGCCTATCAGGCGATCCTCGGCTGGTCGCTCAAGCACAAGCTCGCAACGCTCGCAATCGCACTCGCGACCTTCATCGGCAGCTTCTTCATCATCCCGCTGCTCGGCGCGGAGTTCATCCCGAAGGCGGATTTTTCCGAGACGCAGATCAACTTCTACACGCCGGTCGGCTCTTCGATCGAGGCGACCGAGGCGCGCGCCCGACAGGTCGACGCCGCGTTGCGCGAGATGCCAGAAGTTAAGTACACCGTGACGACGATCAACAGCGGCGCGGCGTCGGGCAAGATCTACGCAAGCGTCTACGTGCGGCTGCTCGATCGCCGCGACCGCAAGCGCAGCGTCACCCAGCTCGCAGTGCCGATGCGCGAGCAACTCGCCCGCATCCCCGGCATCACGATCACGAACATCGGCGTCACCGATCTCGGCGGCGGCAAGAGCCTTCAGTTCTCGGTGCAGGGCAAGGACCTGGACGAACTCGCGCGGCTCTCGCGACTCATCACCGACAAGCTGCGCGCGATTCCCGGGCTCGTCGACCTTGACACAACGCTCAAACCCGACAAACCGACAGTCGCGATCGAGGTGAAACGCGATATCGCGTCGGACCTCGGCTTCAACGTCAACGCGCTCGGCAGCGCACTGCGCACGCTCATTGCCGGGCAGACGATCGGCAACTGGCGCGCGCCGGACGGCGAGAACTACGACGTCAATGTGCGGCTCGCTCCTGAACACCGCGACTCGATCGCCGATCTCAAGAACCTGCCGCTGAATGTGGCCGGCGCTGCCGACGGCAGCCCGCGCGTCGTGCGCTTGTCGCAGGTGGCGGATGTCGTGCCCTCCACCGGCCCGAACCAGATCAACCGGCGCGACTTGAACCGCGAGATCATGATCGATGCGAATGCGCTCGGACGCAGCTCTGGCGAGGTGTCGGCCGACATCAAGCGTGTGCTCGACCAGATTGCCTGGCCGCCGGGCTACCGCTACGTGTTCGGCGGCTCGACGAAGAACATGAACGAGTCCTTCGCCTATGCGGTGGGTGCGCTCGCGCTGGCCGTCGTCTTCATCTACATGATCCTCGCCAGCCAGTTCCGCAGCTTCCTGCAGCCGCTGGCGCTGATGTCCTCACTGCCGCTGACGCTGATCGGCGTCGTCCTCATGCTGCTGCTGTTCCGATCGACGCTCAACATGTTCTCGATCATCGGCGTCGTGATGCTGATGGGCCTGGTGACGAAGAATGCGATTCTGTTGATCGACTTCGCGATCCGCTCGCGCGCCGGTGAGCATGCCGGCGAGCATGGACTCGACCGGGATACCGCGCCGATGTGCCGTGAGGATGCGCTGCTGCATGCCGCCCGCGTGCGGCTGCGACCGATCTTGATGACGACGCTGGCAATGATCTTCGGTATGGTGCCGCTTGCCTTCGCGTTGAGCGAGGGCTCCGAGCAGCGCGCGCCGATGGGCCAGGCGGTGATCGGTGGCGTGATCACCTCGTCGCTGCTGACGCTCGTGGTCGTGCCGGTCATCTATTGCTATCTCGATGACCTGGCGCAATGGGGCCGCCGCAAACTCGGCCTGTCGACAGCAGGCGCAATAGCGACTGGTGAGACGCCGCCCCATAAAATGCCGGGTTGACACAAGCAAGGGAACCAGACTCATGAGCTTCCACTGGAACGTCGAGCGGGCGCGCTTCAACATGATCGAGCAGCAGATCCGCCCCTGGGAGGTGCTCGACCCCGCCGTGCTGGCACTGCTGACGATCGTCCGGCGCGAGGACTTCGTGCCCGAGGCCTACCGTGCGCTCGCGTTCATGGACACCGAGATCCCGCTGCCGGCGCTCGAAGGCGCGGCGACGCAGGAATCGATGCTCGCACCCAAGGTCGAAGCGCGCCTGCTGCAGGAGCTGATGCTCGCGCGGCACGAAAGCGTGCTCGAGATCGGCGCCGGCTCGGGCTTCATGGCAGCGCTGCTCGCGCATCGCGCGCGCCATGTGCTGACGCTCGAGATCCGCCCCGACCTGGCTCGATTCGCGACCACCAACCTCAAGCGCGCCGGCATTCACAACGTTACGGTGCGCGAACTCGACGGCAGCGGCGGTCTGCCGGGCGAGGCGCCGTTCGACGCCATCGTGCTGTCGGGCTCGGTCGCATCGCTGCCGTCGAACTTGCTGGAGGGCCTGAAGATCGGCGGGCGGCTCACCGCGATCGTCGGTGAGCAACCCGTGATGCGCGCTGTGCGCGTCACGCGCACCGGCGAACACGGCTTCAGCAGCGTCGATCTGTTCGATACCGTCGCCCCGAGGTTGCACGGATTCGACGAGCCGAGCCGGTTCCACTTCTGATGCGCCAGCTTGCGGTCGAGGAACTGGGGCCGCTGTGTGCCGAACAGGCATCGCAAGTCACCCTGCTCGACGTGCGCGAGCCGTGGGAAGTCGCGACTGCGGCACTCACGGTTGCGGGCGTGCCGACGGTGCGCATTCCGATGAACGAGATTCCCGCAACGATTGGGTGAGCTCGACCCGGCGCGGCTCATCGTCTGTTTATGTCATCACGGGGTGCGAAGTCTGCAGGTCGTCGCATTCCTGTCGCAACGTGGCTTCGCAAACGTCTATAACCTCGCGGGCGGCATCGACGCCTGGTCGCTCCTGGTGGCGCCCCAGGTGCCGCGCTACTGAGGCGAGGCCACGCCACTGACGAGAATGCGCTGTTGAGAAAGCGCGGTTGAGAAAGCGCTGTCGAGAATGAATAGCCAAGGAATCCAAATGCCTCTTGCGCGTCCCTCCCGCTCTGCCCGCCGCCGCAATGGCCGCACCCTCGCCAGCGGGCTCGTCAGGTCGAGTCTTGCCGGCGCGCTGCTGGCCTTGACGGCCCTGTGCGCGCAGGCACAGAGCCTGCAAACGCTCTACGACGCGGCGCGCGGCTATGACGCAACGTATCTCGCCGCCCGCGCGTCGGCCGAAGCGGCGCAGTATCGGCTCGACCAATCGAAGGCGCTGCGTCTGCCGTCGGCGTCGATTTACGCGAGCACGACGCGCAGCGGCACCGATGTGCCCCGGATCGACGACAACTTCTACGGCACCGTGAATCAGGCAACGCTCAACGCGCGCCAGCCGATCTACAACAAGGCGAACAACGAGACGATTTCGGCCGCCGAGAAGGCCTACGAAATCGCGGTCGCCGACCTGCAGACCGCCGAGCAGGACTTGATCGTCAGGCTGTCGCAGGCGTACTTCGACGTCCTTGCCGCGCAGGACAACTTGGAGACAACCCAGGCCAACCTGAAGGCGATCACCGAGCAGCTGGCTTCGGCGAAGCGCAACTTCGAAGTCGGCACGGCAACGATCACCGACACGCGCGAGGCACAGGCACGCTATGACCTGACGCGCGCCCAGGCCATCGCGGCCGAGAACGACTTGCGCACACGCCGCGCGGCACTCGACACCCTGGTCGGCAAGACCGATGTCGAGCCCAGGCCGCTCGCAGTGCCGGTCGTCATCCCGCCCCTGTCGAGCACGGTCGAGGAGTGGCTCGCCAGCGCGAATGTCGACAGCCCAGCCGTTCGCAAGGCGCGCCTGGCCTACGACATCGCCCAGATCGATATCGAGAAGGCGCGCGCGGGACACTATCCGACGCTCGATCTCGTCGGCTCGCTCGGCGGCAACAACAACACCGGCATCAGCGGCGGGGGCACCGGCAATGCGCAACTCCCCGGCACCTACCGGAATGGTTCGATCGGCCTGCAACTGAACATTCCGGTGTTCTCCGGCTTCGCCGTGCAGAACCGCGTCAAGGAAACGGTCAGTCTGGCTGAGAAGACGCGCAACGACTTGAACGGTGCCGAGCGTAGCGTCGAGCTCGGAACACGCACCGCGTTTCTCGCCGTGAAGTCAGGGCGCGCGCTCGTCAACGCGCTCGAGGCGGCGGAGAGTTCGAGCAAGCTCGCGCTCGAGGCCACGCAACTCGGGTACAAGGTCGGGCTGCGCGTCACGCTCGACGTGCTCAACGCACAGACGCAGCTCTTCACCACCCAGCGCGACCTGGCCAAGGCGCGCTACGACCTGATCCTCTCAGGGGTCCGGTTGCGGCAGGTTTCTGGGTCGCTCAGACCCGAGGATGTCGCGCTGGCCAACCAGTTGCTCGCCAAGTAGGCGCGAGTCCTGCGGGCTCACAAGGCAAACCCGGGGCTGAGCGCACGGGTTCCCACCCCTGGCGCAGCGCTTATGCCTTCTGGTGCTAAGCAAACAAAGAAACTGTAGTTCGTGAATCGGTAGAGCCTCCATACAGTTCGCCCTCTCGAGCGCCGCCTTCTTCGGCGCGGCAGCGGGCAACGGGACGGGGGCATGATCGGCATTGCAGTACTGAGTGGGTTCGGCGTCGGCGCCATCATCGGCATGACAGGTGTGGGCGGCGGCTCGCTGATGACGCCGCTGCTGATGTCGGTCTTCCGGCTCCATCCCGCGCTCGCGATCGGCACCGACCTGTGGTTTGCCGGGCTGACCAAGACGTCCGGGGCGATCGCGCACCATCGCCATCGGCAGGTGGACTGGCGCATCGCCAGGCGGCTGCTCGCGGGCAGCATCCCGGCCTCGCTCGCGACAATCGCGCTGATGCACCTGACCGGACTCGGCCAGGGCTGGTCGAGCGCGCTCACGATGTCGCTCGGCATCGCGCTCCTGCTGACTGCGGTGACGGTCGCCTATCGCCGCGCCTGGTACGCGGTCGGCCTGCGCCTGGAGCGCCACATCGCGGTCGCGCGCAAGCCGCTGCTCACCGCGCTCTGCGGTGTGTTGCTCGGCGTGCTCGTGTCGCTCAGCTCGATCGGCGCCGGCGCGATCGGTGCGACGCTAATCCTGCTTGCTCCATCCGCGGCTGGAAGCACGCAACGTCGTCGGCACTGACATCGCGCACGCGGTGCCGCTGACACTCGTCGCCGGCGTCGGCCACGCGTCGCTCGGCCATGTGGACTGGCCGCTGCTCGCGCTGCTGCTCGCGGGTTCGCTGCCCGGCATCTGGCTCGGCGCCCAACTCGCACGCAAGCTGCCCGAGCGGCTGGTGCGCACGCTGCTGTGCGCGTCGCTCGTCGCAGCCGGTTTGAAAGTCATCTACTGAAGGGACGGAGTCACGCCGCCATGTACAACCACACCCCATTCGATCGCCACGTCATCCGTCAGCGCGCAGCGCAGTTCCGCGACCAGCTCGCGCGCCATCTCGGCGGCCGGCTCGGCGACGAAGAATTCAGGGCCCTGCGGCTGCAGAACGGCTGGTACATCCAGCGTCACGCGCCGATGCTGCGCGTCGCGGTCCCCTACGGCGAGATCAGCGCAACGCAACTGCGCGCGCTGGCCCGGATCGCGCGCGAGTACGACCGCGGCTACGCGCACTTCACGACGCGCCAGAACGTGCAGTTCAACTGGATCCCGCTCGCCCGCGCGGCCGACGTGATGGACGAGCTCGCCGCGGTCGACATGCACGGCATCCAGACCAGTGGCAACTGCATCCGCAACATCACGACCGACGCCTTCGCCGGCATCGCACCCGACGAGATTGTCGATCCGCGGCCGTACTGCGAGATCCTGCGCCAGTGGAGCACGCTGCACCCGGAATTCGCCTTCCTGCCGCGCAAGTTCAAGATCGCGGTGACGGGCGCGGTGGAAGACCGCGCCGCGATCGCCTGGCACGACATCGGCCTGCAACTGCGCAGGAACGACGCCGGCGACGTCGGCTTCCGGGTGCACGTCGGCGGCGGCATGGGCCGCACGCCCGTCATCGCAAGCGTTGCGCGCGAGTTCGTGCCGTGGCAGCAGATCCTCGTCTACATCGAGGCCATCGTGCGCGTCTACAACCGCTATGGCCGGCGCGACAACGCGTTCAAGGCACGCATCAAGATTCTCGTCAAGGCCGAAGGGCAGAAGTTCTTCGACGCGGTCGAGACCGAGTTCCACAACATCCAGGAGCGCGACGAAGCCGGGTCGGCGCACCTGATCCCGCAGGCAGAGCTCGATCGGGTCTCGCAATCGTTCCAGATGCCGGCGGGAGTGGCCCAGCCCGCGGCGGCGAACGATGCATCGATGCGCGACGCGCCCAGGGTGCCCCTCGCCCACGAACGCTGGCTCGCGCGCAACGTGCACAGCCACAGGCTGAACGGCTATCGTGCGGTGACCTTGTCGCTCAAGCGCGCCGGGCAAGCCCCTGGCGACGCCACCGCGGAGCAACTCGAACGCGCGGCGACGCTCGCCGATCGCTATTCGCTCGGCGAACTGCGCGTCACCCACGACCAGAACCTGGTGCTGCCCTGGGTACGGACGGGCGACCTGCGCGCGCTGTGGGAAGACGCCCGCGCCGCGAACTTCGCGACGCCCAACATCGGCCTGCTGACCGACATGATCGCCTGCCCCGGTGGCGATTTCTGCGGCCTCGCCAACGCGCGCTCGATTCCGGTCGCCGCGGCGATCACCGAGCGCTTCGACGACCTCGACGAGCTCTACGACATCGGCGACATCGACCTGCACGTCAGCGGCTGCATCAACTCCTGCGGCCACCACCACAGCGGGCACATCGGCATCCTCGGCGTCGACAAGGACGGCATGGAGTGGTACCAGGTCGCGCTCGGCGGCTCGGACGGCTCGACCCAGAGTGGCGCGCCGCTGCCTGCCAAGGTGATCGGCCCGGCGTTCGCGGCGGACGAGGTCCCCGACGTGATCGAGGCGCTGGTCGACACCTATCGCCGCGAGCGCAGCGGCACCGAGCACTTCATCGAAACCGTTCGGCGCGTCGGCGTCGAATCCTTCAAGTCCGCCGCCAACGCGGTGCGCCGCGCGACGGCGCGGGAGTTTGCAGCATGAGATTCGTCCACCCCCACCGCGGGCCCTGGCGCACTGTCAGTGGCGACGACGGGCCACTCGTCAGCATCACGCCGCAACCGCATCTGTTGCTCAGCCTGGCCGAATGGCACGCCGTGCGCGGCCACTGGCCGCATGGCATGCCGGTCGGCATTCAGTTCGCGAACGATCTCGACGTCGAAGTGCTCGAAGTCGACCTGCCGCGTCTTGCCCTCGTCGCGCTCGAGTTCCCGAAATGGACCGACGGCCGCGCCTACAGCCAGGCGCGTTTGCTGCGTTCACGCCTGCGCTATGCAGGCGAAGTGCGGGCGACGGGCGAGGTACTGGTCGACATGCTGCCGCTGCTCGCGCGCACCGGCTTCGACGCGGTGGCGCTGCGCGCCGACCAGCGCCAGGACGCAGCCGAGCGCGCGCTCGGCTACTTCGGCGGCCACTACCAGGGCGACGCGCTCGATGCGCAGCCGCTCTTTGCCAAGCCTCCCGGCTGGGCCGAGCGTGCTGCACAACCGCCGGTGCGCGAGTTCGTCGATGCCGGGGTGTCGATATGAGCGCGGGTGCAAGTGCCGGTGCAAGCGCGATCGCCCTCTATGCGCGCGCCACCCACGGCTTCGACGGCCGCGTGGCGCATGCCGTCACGGCGCTTCAATCCGTCGCCCTCGAGCACGCGGGCGGCATCGTCCAGGCGACGAGCCTGGGGGCCGAGGACATGGTGCTCACGGACCTGATCGCGCGCCATCACCTCGGCATCGCGATCGCCACGCTCGATACCGGCCGCCTGCACGCGCAGACGCTCGCGCTCGTGCCGAGGATCGAGGAGCGCTACGGCCTGACGGTCGAGGTCTTTCGCCCGCGGGCGGAGGCGGTCGTCCGCTTCGTCGGCGCGAACGGCGAGAACGCGATGCGCGACGGCATCGCGCAACGCATGGCGTGCTGCCAGCTGCGCAAGCTCGAGCCGCTGTCGCGCATGCTTGCCGGTCGCAGCGCCTGGGTGACAGGGCTTCGCCGCGAGCAGTCGAACGCACGCGCGATCGTGCCGTTCAGCGAACACGACGCACACGGGCGCATCAAGTTCAATCCGCTCGCCGACTGGAGCTGGGCCGACGTCTGGCACTACATCGCGCTCTGCGACGTGCCCTACAACCCCTTGCACGACGCCTTCATGCCGAGCATCGGCTGCGAGCCGTGCACCCGCGTAATTCCCGTCGGCGCCGATTTCCGCTCGGGCCGCTGGTGGTGGGAGGAGGCCAGCGCGAAAGAGTGCGGGCTGCATGTGCACGAACTTTCAACGACCGAAACCGCCGGAGCCCTCGCATGAATACCCCCCTGCGCGTCGAGCAACTGCTGCCCGACCTCGACCACACGCACCTGGACTGGCTCGAAGAGGAGGCGATCTTCATCCTGCGCGAAACGGCTGCCGCCTTCGAGAGGCCCGCCCTGCTATTCTCAGGCGGCAAGGATTCGTGCGTCGTGCTGCGGCTGGCCGAGAAGGCGTTCAAGCGACGGGCGGCGGGCGGCGACTACAAGGGACGGCTTCCGTTCCCTTTGCTGCACGTCGACACCGGCCACAACTTCCCGGAGGTGATCGAGTTTCGCGACCGGCGCGTGGCCGAGATGGGTGAACGCATCGTCGTCGGGCACCTGGAGGATTCGATCGCGCGCGGGACGGTGCGCCTGTCGCACGCACTCGAATCGCGCAACGCGCACCAGACGGTGGCCCTGCTCGAGGCGATCGAGGCGCACGGCTTTGACGCCTTGATCGGCGGCGCGCGGCGCGACGAGGAAAAGGCACGCGCGAAGGAGCGCATTTTTTCGCACCGCGACGCCTTCGGCCAATGGCTGCCGAAGGAGCAACGGCCCGAGTTGTGGACGCTGTTCAACACGCGCATCCGGCCGGGCGAGCACATGCGTGTGTTTCCGATCAGCAACTGGACCGAACTCGACGTCTGGCTCTACATCGCGCGCGAGCGCATCCCGCTGCCGAGCCTGTACTACGCGCACGAGCGGCAGGTGATGCGGCGCAAGAGCCTGCTCGTCCCGCTCACCGGTGTGACGCCGGTCGCAGCGGGAGAAGCGGTCGAGACGGCGCAGGTGCGGTTTCGCACCGTTGGCGACATGACCTGCACCTGCCCGGTCGAAAGCGGTGCCACAACGGCAGCGGAGATCGTCGCCGAGACGCTGCAGGCGACGCTCAGCGAGCGCGGCGCAACCCGCATGGACGACCGCAGTTCGGAGGCCGCGATGGAGCGGCGCAAGAAGGAGGGCTATTTCTGATGGATGCGATTGAACGAGGCGACGCTGCAGGCCACCACGAGAACTCAATCAAGTGCGCGGACCACCGCGCGCTGCGCTTCCTCACCGCCGGCAGCGTCGACGATGGCAAGAGCACGTTGATCGGCCGGCTGCTCTACGACAGCCGCGCGATCCTTGCCGACCAGATCGACATGCTCGAGCAGAAGGCCGCTGGTGCGGCGATCGACCTGTCGCTGCTGACCGACGGCCTCGAGGCCGAGCGCGAACAGGGCATCACGATCGACGTCGCCTACCGCTACTTCGCGACGCGCCGGCGCAAGTTCATCATCGCCGATGCGCCCGGTCACGAGCAGTACACGCGCAACATGGTGACGGCCGCCGCGGGCAGCGACGCGGTGGTGGTGCTGGTCGACATCACCAAGCTCGACTTGTCGGTGCGGCCGGTCGCGCTGCTCGCACAGACGCGCCGCCACGCCTTGCTCGCACACCTGCTGCGCGTGCCGCACATCGTGTTCGCGATCAACAAGATCGATGCTGTCGCCGAGACGCGCCACGCCTTCGAAGCGGTGCGCGACGCGCTGCTCGCGTTCGCCGCCGAAGCCGGGCTCGACGTCGCGGGCATTATTCCAGTCTCCGCCTTGCGCGGCGACAACGTCACGGCGCGCCGGCAGAGCCCTGACGACGACGGTTACGACGGCCCGACGCTGCTCGACTTGCTCGAGCGCATGCCGGTTGCGCAGGAGAGGACGGACGGCAATCTGCTGCTGCCAGTGCAGTACGTGGCACGTGACGGGGCGGCTGCAGTCGACGGCGCCGGTCACCAGCCTCGAACCCTGTGGGGCCGCATCGCGCACGGCCGGGTCAGGCCTGGTGTTGCGGTGCAGATCTTCCCCGGCGGGCAGGAGGCACGCGTCGTCGAAGTGCGGCGTGCTGGCGACACGGTGCCCAGCGCCGAGGCCGGGCAGTCGGCCGGCATCGTGCTCGACCGCCAGCTCGACGTCTCGCGCGGCGACTGGATCGCGACGCCGCGCACGCTGCGCGCGGTGCAGGAGTTCCCCGCCACGCTCGCCTGGCTCGACATCGAGCCGGCGCAGATCGGTCGCAAGTACTGGCTGCGACATGGCAACCGCTGGGTGCAGGCGCGCATCACGCGCATCGCCAGTCGCCTCGACATTCACACGCTGCAACCCGGCGCTGCGCATGAACTCGCAGTCAACGACATCGGCGAGGTGTGGGTGCACACGCAGCAGCCATTGCCGCTCGAAGCGTACGAGGACAATCGCGTCGGCGGCTCGCTCGTCGTGGTCGATGCGGTCAGCCACCGCACCAGCGGCGCACTGCTCGTGAAACGCGCTGCATGAGCCCACCGGGCCGCAGCAAGGGCGAATGCCGGAGTGCGCAGCACGAAGGGACGCCGATGAACCACGCCGGCCGCATGCGCTATCACCTCGAGTCAGGTGGTGGAAACCCTGGGGCCTTAAAATCGGTTGTCACAAATCCAAGAGCTGCAGTGCGCGACCCGCATTCGGACCCGCCGGCCCGAGTGGACGCAACTGCAAACCCAACGTATGACTCACGTCGTTCTCGAATCGTGCATCCGGTGCAAGTACACGGACTGCGTCGATGTCTGCCCCGTGGACTGCTTCCGCGAGGGGCCGAACTTCCTCACCATCGACCCCGACGAGTGCATCGACTGCGCGGTGTGCATTCCCGAGTGCCCGGTCGCTGCGATCGTGCCGGAGGAAGACGTGCCCGGTGACCAGCAGCACATGACGCCCCTCAACGCCGACCTTGCGAAAATCTGGCCGAGCATCACGAAGCGCAAACCTGCGCTGCCCGACGCCGACGAGTGGAAGGACCGCACCGGCAAACTGCCCGAGCTCAAGCGCTAGCGATGGCGGACGCACAAGTGAGCACGCCGTCCTCGGCGGAACACGCAGCGCCCGCCGACCCGCAGAGCGGCGGCGACACCTCGGGCCAAATCGAAACGGACGCCGTCATCGTCGGCGCCGGGCCGGTCGGCTTGTTCCAGATCTTCGAACTCGGGTTGCTGGAAATCAAGGCGCACATCATCGATTCGCTCGCGTACGCCGGCGGGCAGTGCGTCGAGCTCTACCCGGACAAGCCGATCTACGACATCCCGGCCGTGCCGATGTGCACGGGGCGCGAGCTGACCGAAAACCTGCTCAAGCAGATCGACCCCTTTGGCGCGACTTTCCACTTCGGCCAGGAGGTGACCGAAGTCGAGCGCCAACCTGACGGGCGCTTTCACGTCACCACGTCCAAGGGCACACGCTTCCTGACCAAGACGGTCTTCATCGCTGGAGGCGTCGGATCGTTCCAGCCACGTCAACTGCGCGTCGACGGCATCGCGAAGTTCCGCGATTCGCAGCTCTTCTACAGCGTCAGGAATCCGGCCCACTTCGCCGGTAAGAACCTCGTCATCGTCGGCGGCGGGGACTCGGCGCTCGACTGGACCCTGAACTTCGTCGGCGCGATCAAGGGCGACGGGCCGAACCGGCCCGAGAGCGTCATCCTCATCCATCGGCGCGACGGCTTTCGTGCCGCGCCGGCTTCGGTCGCGCGAATGAGGGAGTTGTGCGACGCCTACGAGATGCAGTTCATCGTCGGCCAGGTCACGGCCTTCGAGGCGACAGACGGCAAGCTGACGGGTCTGAAGGTGACCGGTGGTGACGCCGTGACGCGCCTCGTGCCGCTCGATATGTTGCTCGTGTTCTTCGGCCTCACGCCCAAGCTGGGGCCGATCGCTGAATGGGGGTTGCAGCTCGAGCGCAAGCAGATCGTCGTCAACACGGAGACGTTCGAGACAAGCACCCCGGGCATCTTCGCCGTTGGCGACGTGAATACGTATCCGGGCAAGAAGAAGCTCATTCTGTCGGGCTTCCACGAAGCGGCGCTTGCCGCCTTCGGCGCCGCGCCTTACATCTTCCCGGACAAGCGCGTGCTCTTGCAGTACACGACGACGAGCCCCAAGCTGCACAAGGTTCTCGGCGTCGAGACACCGAACTTCGACTGAAGGAAAAGCAGGCGGCGCGTGAGCGCCGCTCGGGCTGAGAGATAATCGATTCCAGCGACGCCTTGTGCGCCGCTCTCGCTGGGGGTGTTGGACTGCGCACGCGGTTCGACTGAGAAAGTCCCTTTGAACCTGACTGAGGTAATCCTCGCGCAGGGAAGCATGCACCAGATGCCGGCCACCTCCGGCTCGTGTTCGCCGACCTGCCATCGCAGTTGAGCACACGATGGCATCCAAGACCTCTTCCTCCAATCGCGACCGCGCGCGCACCCGGGCCACCGTGCTCGCCATCGCGTGCGCGGGAAGCGCCGGTTCACCGGCCTCATGGGCGCAGTCAGAAACGGATAGCGTCGAGGCCACCCGGCTGCCACAGGTCACCGTCACCGCGCGCAAGGCGCCCGAACTCTCCGTCGGCGGCTGGGGCGACATACCGCTGTCGCAGACGCCGCTGCAGGCGAGCGTCTACGACGCCGAAACGCTGCGCGAACAGGGCGTGCAGCGGCTGCAAGACCTGACGCGGCTAGACGCCGCAATCGGCGACGCCTATAACGCCGTCGGCTACTGGGACGCGCTGACGCTGCGCGGCTACGTGATCGACAACCGCTTCAACTTCCGCCGAGACGGGCTGCCGATCAACGCCGAGACGGCGGTGCCGCTCGACAACAAGTCCGGCGTCGAGATTCTCAAGGGCATCAGCGGCATGCAAGTCGGCGTCAGCTCACCGGGCGGCCTCGTGAACTACGTCGTCAAGCGCCCGCTGGATACGCCGCTGTCGAGCGCGTTCCTGCAATGGCAGACCGAGTCGACGGTGCTTGCGCAAGTGGACATGTCGCGCCGCTACGGCGAGAAGGAAGCGTTCGGCCTGCGCGTCAATGCAGCGTACTCGTGGCTGCGGCCCGACGTGCAGGCCGCCGACGGCAGCCGCTGGCTCATCGCCGCCGCGGGCGATTGGCGCATCACACCGTCGAGCCTGCTGGAAGTCGAGTTCGAAAGCAGCCGCCAGAACCAGCCGAGCGTGCCGGGGTTCAGCCTACTCGGCAACCAGGTGCCGCCGCCGGTGAACCCTTCGACGAACCTCAACAACCAGCCCTGGTCTGAACCGGTGGTGTTCGGCGCCAACACCGGATCGATCCGCTTCACGCAAGCTATCAACGCCAACTGGCGCTGGCGCGCGCAGCTCGCCGGCCAGCGCCTGAACAACGACGACCGCACTGCGTTCCCGTTTGGCTGCAGCGCGGAGGGCCACTACGACCGCTACTGCAGCGACGGCAGCTTCGACATGTACGACTACCGAAGCGACAACGAGCAGCGCAACACCGACGCGGCGGAACTCTCCCTGATGGGCGATGTCGTGACCGGCAACGTGCGGCACTCACTCGGACTGGGCGTGCTCGGTACGCGCTTTTGGAGCCGCTTCCAGCGCAATGCCTACAACTACGTCGGCAGCGGCACCATCGACGGCGGCGTCACGTTGCCTGCCGATCCAACACTGAACTACGAGGCCACGAACCGGGACGAGCGCAACACCGAAGCCTTCATCCGCGACGCGATGCAGATCGACGCGCGCTGGCGGGTTTGGCTCGGGTTGCGCTACACGTGGCTCGACCGGCAGAGCATCGCAACCGACGGCACAGCGGCCACCGACTACCGACAATCGATTGCATCGCCCTGGATAGCCGCGAGCTACGAATACGCGCCCGCGCAGCTGGTGTATGCGAGCTGGGGGCGCGGCGCGGAGTCTGACGTCGCACCTAATCGCGATATCTACGTCAACGCAGGGCAGGCGCTGCCAGCGCTGATGAGCCAGCAGTTCGAGATCGGCCTCAAGGGCGCCGCCGAGCATTTCACGTGGAATTTCGCCGCTTTCGACATCGACCGCCCGGTCTATGCCGACATTGGCAGTTGCGACGTCGCGGACACCTGCACGCGCCAGGCCGACGGCAGCGCGCGCCACACCGGCGTCGAGGCCGGCGGCACTTGGCAAAGCGGGCCCTGGTCCCTAGGCGCTGGCCTGCAATGGCTGCACGCGCGGCGCACCGGCAGCCAGAACGCGCAGATCAACGGCCTGCGGCCGGTCAACGTGCCAGCGCTCGCGTTCCGCATGCTCGCGGGTTACGTCGTGCCTGAGGTGCCGGGTTTGTCGTTAGGCGCGACGCTCTCGGCCGAGGGCGATCGCACCGTGCTGCCCGACGACGAATCGACCCGCATCCCCGGCTACGGCGTTGTCGGCCTCACCGCGCAGTGGATCCAGCGGGCGTCCGGTGCGACGACGCTGACCTGGCGCGCCGGCGTCGACAACCTGTTCGACAAACAGGCGTGGAAGGAGTCTCCCTACCAGTTCGGCCACGTCTACCTCTTCCCCCTCCCCGGCCGCACCGCGCGCTTGTCGATGCAGGTCGACTGGTAGCACGAAGCACGCGCGCGGCGCCCCTAACGGCCCCTCAAAAACCCGACGCCGACGGGCTCCGAAAGGTCCGCACCACGGTATAATTGCAGGTTCACGCTAGCGTGGCAAGAGTGACAGCAGCACCTCCGGGCCCCGGCCACCCTCTGACCCAGGGTCCCCCCATAAGGCCACCCTCTACCCGCAAGGACTGCCCCCTCGACGAGGGAATGATCACCCGATCTTGCTTTGGCGCGGTTGAGCCCGAGATGGTTGTATCCGGCCTGCGGCCAGGCCGCCGGCCGCCGATGCTGCCAGTTCGCCCGCCACGCGCCCGACAGCGACGATCGAATATCCAATGTCAGAGCAAGCCCGCCGCGCTGCGAGGCCTGCAATGGCAATCACCTTCCGAAGGATTTGCATGACTGCGAAGAAGACCGCTTCCGCCAAGACCGTCGAACCCGAACTGAAGCAACCCGCCAAGCCGGCTGCGAAGGCGGCCGCGCAGGCGAAGACCGCGGTGTCTGCGGCCAAGGCGTTGCCCAAGACCGCCGCCAAGCCCGCGCCGAAAGTGGCGACGAAGCCGGCAACGAAGGGCGCCGCGAAAGCTTCGAGCGCCAAGTCGGGACCGGCGGGCAAGGGCAAGCCGACTCCGGGCAAGGGGCGTGGCGCGTTGGAAAGCGAAGACGCCGACATCGAATCCGACATCGCCGGCGAACCCGATGCGGCGGAAGATGCCGAAGCCAAGGCCAAGGTCAAGCCGCTGCGGATGAAGGTATCGCGCGCGAAGGAGCGCGCGCTGATGCGCGAGTTCGGCCTCGACGAGACGGCGCTGACCGAAGAAGAGGTTGCCAAGCGCCGCCACGAGTTGAAGACGCTCATCAAGATGGGCAAGACGCGCGGCTTCCTGACGCACCAGGAGATCAACGACCACCTGCCCGAGAAGCTCGTCGACAACGAGATCCTCGAGGCGATCGTCTCGATGCTCAACGACATGGGCATTGCCGTCTACGAGCAGGCGCCCGATGCCGCGACGCTGCTGATCGCCGGCGGCGGCACCGCGACCGCAACCGAGGAGGAGGCCGAAGAGGCGGCCGAGGCGGCGCTCTCGACGGTGGATTCCGAATTCGGCCGCACGACGGATCCGGTGCGCATGTACATGCGTGAGATGGGTACGGTCGAACTGCTGACGCGCGAGGGCGAGATCGAAATCGCCAAGCGCATCGAGGGTGGCCTGCAGGCGATGATGCTCGCGATCTCGACCTCGCCGACGACGATTGCCGAACTGCTTTCGTACGCCGACCGCATCGCACAGGGCACGATGCAGATTTCCGAAGTCGTCGACGGCTTCGTGCTCGAAGACGAGGCAGACGATTACGTCGCCGAGGAGGATGTCGACTACTTCGACGACGAGGACGACGACGACGGCCAGGGCGGCAGCAAGGCGCTGACGAGAAAGCTCGAGGAACTGAAGACGGCCGCGATGATCAAGTTCGCATCGTTGCGGGTGAACTTCGACAAGATGCGCAAGGCCTTCGAGAAGGAAGGCTACCAATCGCCCGCCTACAACAAGGCGCAGCACGCAATCAGCTCCGAGCTGATGACGATCCGCTTCACCGTGAAGACGATCGAGAAGCTGTGCGCCATCCTGCGCTCTCAGGTGGACGACGTGCGTCGCTACGAACGCGAGCTGCGCAAGATCGTGGTCGACAAGTGCGGCATGCCGCAGGACTACTTCATCAAGCATTTCCCGCCCAACAAGCTCAACCTGAAGTGGGCCGCGAAGGAAGCTGCAGCCGGGAAGCCCTACAGCACAGTGCTCGAGCGCAACCTGCCGCCGGTGCAGGAACTGCAGAGCAAGCTGGCCGATCAGCAGGCCAGCGCCGTCGTGCCGCTCGAGGACCTGAAGCGCATCAACAAGCGCATGAACGAGGGGGAGAAGGCCTCGCGCGACGCGAAGAAGGAGATGATCGAGGCCAACCTGCGCCTCGTGATTTCGATCGCGAAGAAGTACACCAACCGCGGCCTGCAATTCCTCGATTTGATCCAGGAAGGCAACATCGGCCTGATGAAGGCGGTCGACAAGTTCGAATACCGGCGCGGCTACAAGTTCTCGACCTACGCGACGTGGTGGATCCGCCAGGCGATCACGCGCTCGATCGCCGACCAGGCGCGCACGATCCGCATCCCGGTGCACATGATCGAGACGATCAACAAGATGAACCGGCTGTCGCGCCAGCACCTGCAGGAGTTCGGCTTCGAACCCGACGCGCCGACCCTCGCGGAGAAGATGGAAATCCCCGAGGACAAGATCCGCAAGATCATGAAGATCGCGAAGGAGCCGATCTCGATGGAGACGCCGATCGGCGACGACGACGACTCGCATCTGGGCGACTTCATCGAGGACACGAACAACACGGCGCCGATCGAGGCCGCGATGCAGGCCGGTCTGCGTGATGTGGTCAAGGACATCCTCGACTCGCTCACGCCACGCGAGGCCAAGGTGCTGCGCATGCGCTTCGGCATCGAGATGAGCACCGACCACACGCTGGAAGAAGTCGGCAAACAGTTCGACGTCACGCGCGAACGCATCCGCCAGATCGAGGCCAAGGCGATCAGGAAGTTGAAGCACCCGAGTCGCTCCGACAAGCTGCGCACGTACCTGGACAATCTCTGATTGGCCGGGGACGTGTGTGCCGCCGCAGGCACAAGCTCAGAACCGATCTGGACAAACTGTAGCAACCGAAACACCGCGGCCGGCCCGCCGGCTGCGGCGTCGGGCATCCGGCAGGCGATAAACTGCGTGAATTAGTTCACGTAAACAGTTCACGCTTTCGCCGATGCCCCAGATTCGACAACGCACTGTCCTGTTCGCCGACCTTCGGGGCAGCACCTCGCTGTACGAAACCCTCGGCAACGCCGCTGCGACTGCCGTTGTCACGCGCACCGTGGCAGAGCTCGGACGCATCGTGCACGATGAGCAAGGCCAGGTCGTGAAGACACTGGGCGACGGGTTGATGGCCGTTTTCGAGTCGCCGTGCCGTGCGGTCACCGCCGCCGAGGAGATGCACGACGCGCTCCAGCATCTGGCGCCCGCCAAGAGCACGCCGCGCGTCCCCCCGCTGAAGCTGCAGGTTGCCGTCGCCTACGGCGAAATGGTAGAGATGGCCGGCGATTGCTTTGGGGACGCAGTCAATGTTGCGGCACGATTGATCGACCACGCGGGGGACAACGAAACGCTGGTCACCGCATCGGTCCTCGAACACCTCGACGACGCCGGTCGCGCGCGGTTTCGCGACCTCGACAACATGCAGTTGCGCGGCCGCGCAGAACCCGTGCATGTCCATCTGCTCGAAGCCCGCCGTTTCGGCGACACGGTGACGACGGCGTTTGGCGGCTTGAACGTCTTCGCCGAGCCGGAAGGCATCCGGCTGAGCTGGCTCGACCTGACGCGCGTTTACCGCGGGCCGCAGCTCGCGGTCGTCCTCGGCCGCAGCCCGCAGGCCACCTACTGCATCAACGATTCGCGCGTCTCGCGCTCGCACGCGCGCATCGATTGGCACGGCGGCACCTTCCAGCTGACCGACCTGAGCTACAACGGCACTTTCGTGCGCTTCGGTGAAAGCGGCGAGACCCTCGCGCTGCGACGCGGGACCTGCACGCTGCACGGCAGCGGGACGATCGGCCTCGGAACACCGCCAGTCGACGCCTTGTCGCCGAGCGTAAAGTTCGAAGTCCTGCGGCTGAGCGAGCTCAACGCCAGTGACGCATCAAGCGTCTAGCGTCGACGCCCGGTGTGGTGCAGGCTCTCGAACATAGCCCTGCCGGATCTCGCCCCCGAACCGTCCCCATGAAGGCCGACCACTTCCTGGCCAACGAGTCCGAACGCTTGCGCGTGCTGTACTCGCTCGCGCTGCGCGGCACCGATATGCCCGACCCGGCGCTGGCGTCGATCGTGCGTCTGGCGCGACACACGCTTGGTTGTGCATTCGCCGGTGTGAGCGTCGTCGATGCTTACCGCCAATGGTTTGCCGCCACCGACGGCTTGACGATCCCCGAAAGCTCGCGCGCCGAATCGCTTTGCGGGCGCGCAATCCTGAGTGAGGACGGCCTCATCGCGGCCGACGTCCGCAACGATCCGCGCTTCGCTTCGGACTCGCCATCACCCTACCCGGCATCGATCACGTTTTACGCAGGCATGCCGATCCACGTCGGCGGCTATCCGATCGGGAGCCTGTGTGTGATCGACCAGGTCGCACGCGAACTCGACGCCGACCAGCGCGGCGCGCTGCGCGACCTCGCCGCCCTCTGCGGCGCCCTGCTCGATGCCCGCCGCCCGGCGCCCGCGCCCCGCATTGCGGGCACGCAAGCCACCGCGGCCACACGCTTGACGGCCGTCCTTCAGGCGATCCCCGACCTGTGGTTCGTGCTCGACGAGCAGGGGCGCTATCTCGAGTGCAGCGACGCGTCCCACCCTGCCTTGGCGCGGCCCTATCTCGAACTCCACGGCCGCCCTTTCGGCGACGGCGTGCCCGACGTGCTCGCGGAGCGCGCGATGCGGGCGACACGCAATGCCGTCGGCTCGGGCCAGGTCCAGCGCCTCGAGTACGAGCTCGAATGCCTCGATGGCGCGAAGCGCCACTTCGAGGCGCGGATCTCGCCGATGTCGGACCAGCAGGTGCTTTACCTCACGCGCGACGTGACGGAGCTTCGGCGCCGGGAGCGCGAGGTGCGCATCCTGCAACGCGCGCTCGAAGCCGAGGGCTCGCTGCCCGTGTGCGTCGCCGACGCGCAGCGCCCCGATCAACCGCTGATCTACGTGAACCCCGCCTTCGAGCGCCTCACCGGCTACAGTCGTCACGAGGTGCTCGGCCGCAATTGCCGCCTGCTGCAGGGTCGGGACACTGCGCAGACCGAACTCGAGACGCTGCGCGTCGCAATGGCAGCCGGCAAGGCCTGCACCGTGACGCTTCGCAACGAACGACGCGACGGCAGCAGCTTCATGAACGAGTTGCACGTCGCGCCCGTGCACGACGCAGGCGGGCGCGTGACGCATTTCATCGGCGTGCAGACCGACGTCACGCACCGCCTCGCCGCCGCCGACCGGCTTGCCGCGAGCGAAGCGTTGTACCGCTCAGTCGCGGTCGCGATCACCGACGGCCTGTGCGTGGTGGGCCGCGACGGCAGCATCGTCGCGGCCAATCCGGCTGCTTGCGCCATGCTGCGCGCAGAAGAGAAGGCGCTGATCGGCAAGCGCCTGAGCCGCCTTGGCTATGTCTGGCTCCACGAAGATGGCAGCGCAATGCCCTTCACCGAGCATCCGGTGCACCTTGCGATCGCCGACGGCGTGCCATGCGTAGACAGATCGGTGCTCCTTCGCCACCCGAATGGAGACCAGCGACTGCTGCGCATGAGCGTGCAGTCGATTGCCGGCAACGCCGCGCCTCAGTCCGGTGTGTGTCTGGTGACGTTTCGCGACATCACCGATCGACGCCGCGCCGAGCAGGCATTGCGCGACAAGCAGGCGGCCGACCTCGCCAATCGAGCGAAGACGGAATTCCTCTCGCGCGTTAGCCACGAGATGCGTACGCCGCTCAACGCGGTGATCGGGTTCACCCAGTTGCTGCGTCTGGCAGCGGACGATGCCAGCCCGGCAACCGTGGCGCAGTACACGGGCCATGTGCTGAGCGCAGGCGAGCATCTGCTGGCCCTGATCAACGATCTGCTCGACCTGCAGCGGCTCGAAGGCGGCGACACGGCGCTCGAGTTGCGCCCGCTCAGCCTGAAATTGTTGGTTCAGAAGATCCTCGAACTGCTGCAGCCGCTCGCCCGGCAGCACGACCTTGTGCTGCAGGAGCAACTCGATCCCCGGACGTGGGTGCTGGCCGACGCGCAGGGCCTGCGACAGGTGCTGATCAACATCGTCTCGAACGCGATCAAGTACAACCGCCCCGGCGGCTGGGTCTGCGTCACGCTGTTGCCCGACGCCGGGGATCGACTCGTGCTCGCAGTCGAAGACAACGGCGTCGGCATGTCGCCCGAGCAGATGCTGCGGCTGTTTCAACCCTTCGAGCGTCTGGGACAGGAAGCGTCTGCAATCGAAGGCAGCGGCCTGGGTCTCTTGATCGCGCGCCGTCTGGTCGAGGAAATGGGGGGACGGCTGACGCTCTCGAGCCTGGCCGGCAGCGGCACCCTGGTACGCATCGAACTGCCGCGCGCGGCGACCGCTGCGGGCAACGTCAGCGAAGGGTCACCCGCGTCGACTGGCGACGAATCGACGCCGGACGACGCAAATGCCTCGCCACGCAGCACGCTGCGCATACTTTATGTAGAAGATAACCGCATCAACGCGATCCTGTTCGAGGAGGCCATGCGGATGCGCGGCGGCGTCGAGTTGCAGATTGCGGAGGATGGCGCGCAGGCGCTTGCACTCGCGCAGCAGTGGCCGGCGCAGGTGTTGGTGCTCGACGCCCACTTGCCGGACATGAGCGGCCATGACGT
Organism: uncultured beta proteobacterium; assembly: GCA_963774675.1. Classification (GTDB taxonomy): domain Bacteria; phylum Pseudomonadota; class Gammaproteobacteria; order Burkholderiales; family Burkholderiaceae_C; genus CAIKUF01. Next base: position 45,497 of record CAVZFV010000001.1, read on the forward strand.
GCTTGCGCAGTTACGCGCGCTGCCCACGTTTGCCGAAACGCCGGCCTTCATGTGTTCCGCCGACGCCTCTGTCGAGGACGTGCAGCGCGCACGAGAGGCGGGCTTCGTCGGCTACTGGGCGAAGCCGATCGACATCGCCGCCGTCATGCGCGACCTGGACAGCCTGGCCTTGCAGCGCTGACGGCGCGAGCCTGGCACGCCGATAATCGCGTGCCGCTCGGTACCTACGTGCCACCCAGGCCTCACCCACGCGCAGCCCAAGCGCAGCCCAAGCGCCACCCACGCGCTACCAAAGAACGCATGCGATTCCTTTCCGAACCCAGCCACACCCACGGCTCCGCAGCGACGCTTCCCGAGTGCGCCGTGCTGCTGTGCAATCTGGGCACGCCGGACGCGCCTGATGCGGCGGCGCTGCGTCGCTATCTGGCGGAGTTCCTTGCCGATCCTCGCGTCGTTGAAATCCCGCGCTGGGCCTGGTGGCCGATCCTGCACGGCATCGTGCTGCGCACTCGCCCCGCGAAGTCGGCGGCCAAGTACGCGCGCATCTGGACGAGCGAAGGATCGCCGCTCAAGGTGTGGACCGAAAAACAGGCCAGCCTGCTCGAAGGCTATCTGGGCCAACGCGGCCACCGCGTCGCAGTGCGGCCGGCAATGCGCTACGGCGCACCCTCGATCGCGAGCGTGTTGTCGGCGCTGAAGGCCTCGGGCGTCGGGCGCGTCCTCGTGCTGCCGCTGTACCCCCAGTACTGCGCTGCCACCACCGCAAGCGTGTTCGACGCCGTCGCGGGCTGGGCGCAACGCACACGCACCCTGCCCGAGCTGCGCTTCGTCAACAGCTATCACGATGACGCCGGCTACATCGATGCGCTCGCCAAACGCGTCACCGACCACTGGATGGTGAACGGCCGCGGTGAACAGCTGGTCATGAGCTTTCACGGCGTGCCCGCGCGCACGCTCGCGCTCGGTGACCCTTACCACTGCGCATGCCGCAAGACCGCGCGCCTGCTTGCCGAACGGCTCACACTGAAGCCCGCGCAATGGAGCGTCACGTTCCAGAGCCGCTTCGGCAAGGCCAAATGGCTCGAGCCCGCGACCGAACCGACGCTGCGCACGCTTGCATCTCAAGGCGTCACGCGCGTCGACGTCATTTGCCCCGGCTTTGTAGGCGATTGCCTGGAGACGCTCGAAGAAATCGCGATCGAAGCGCGCTCCACCTTCCTCGCAGCCGGAGGCAAGCAGTTCCACTACATCGACTGCCTGAACGATCAACACGAATGGATGGCCGCGCTCGCCGCCATCGCGCTACGCCACCTCCAGGGCTGGGACACGAGCGGCGCGACCGACGAGGCCGCGTCACGCCTGCAACGCGAGCACGCGCTGGCACTCGGCGCAAAGAATTGAGCTGCGCGACCTCAGCGTCGCGCGCTGCGTGAGCGCGCGCGAGCGGCCGACCGAGCAAACATCAGCGCGAGCCCGGCGAGCATCAGCGCCCACTCGGCCGGTTCGGGTACCGGCACGGCGATCACGCCGAAACTGCCGTCAGCATTGAAAGTCAATTCATTTACATCGTATGCATCCGACTGCGCACTGAACTGGTCCGAGGTGAAATACGTGCCCCAGTCGGTGCCCGGTGCGAAGGCGCTCGAAAGGCCGCTGTCGATGTCACCATCACGCGAAAGCATGAAGGTGTCCATGTTGAAGTTGCCACTGGCGCCGAACGCGTTCAGGTCGGTATCCCCGAGGAAATTGAAGATCACCTTCGTGGAAGATCCGAAATCGAAGCTCGATCCCAGCGTCAGAATGACTTCATCGGTAAGAAAGCCGCCGTGCCCGTCGGACGCGACATCGAGGATGATTCGCCCATCGTCTGTGGTAATGATGCCGCCATTGATGATCATGCGCCCCGGCGACTCGCCCGGCGCCAGCGCGCCGCCGCGAACGATGAGGTTGCCGTTGATCGTGCCCTCGTCGCCGCCGAGCAGGCCGTGGCTGCCAACCTCGATCGTGGCGGCAGTCACGGTGCTGTGGCTGATGAGCAAGGTGCCGGTGCCGCCGTCCGCCCCAGGCGTGCTGCCGACGCCCACGTAGCTCGCGTTCAAGAACGACTCACCATTCATCGTCAGCGCGCCGGTCGCTCCCGCCGTGCGACCGACAAATACGTAACCATTGATGCTGCTCAGCGCCACGCTACTGCCGCCCGTCATCGTCATGACGCCGACACTGCCCAGGCTTCGCCCAATCGAGATAGCGTGTGGCTCGCTGCCGCTGGCCTCGATCATCGAACCGCTTTCGAGTGCCAGGCTGCCCGTCCCTCCGTTGAGACTCGTGCCACCGCCGACATTCATTCCAAAGGTCGACAGATCCCCGTGCATACTGATCTTCGATCCGTTGCGCAAGGTCGCATTGCCGAGGCTCCCGGTCCCGGCGCCGATCGTCATGCCGGGTCCGGCGCCGTCGATGAAGGGCGCGCCCGAGAAGCGTGCCGTCGCGTTGTCCATCACCAATGTGCCGTTGCCACCCGCCCAGCCCACGTCTATGCCGGTGGACTCGAGGTGGCCGCGGTCTGCGATATCGAGTCGGCCGACCGAACCGGGACCGCGACCGACGCTCACGTAGGCGTCGGTGCCCTGCACGCGCACCTCAGAACCGAGCCCGCTGATGACAGCTTGGCCGCTGCCGCCGACCGTGACCTCGTTTCGCCCGCCGATGATGAGTCCTGTCGAATGGCGGTCAGCGAGCGAAGTGAGCGCATTGCCCGTCAGCGTGAGCTTGCCGCCGGCGGTGACCGAGAGCTGCCCCGTGCTACCGGCGTCGTAGCCAATCGAGACATACGGATTGAAGTTGTCTGGAGTTCCCACGCCGAGCGAAGTCGACACGATCTCCACCGTCGAATTCGCCCCCGTGATGTTCAAGGCCCCGATCGAACCGGCGCCGCGCCCAACGATCATGCCCGGGCCGCCGCCGAGCCGCGAGTCACCGCCACCGTCGGAGACCAGAAGCCGGCCGCCGTTGCTCACGGTCATCACGCCGTTTCCACCGTCGCGCCCAATGCTCACGAAGCCAGATCCGTTCGCGGCTGGCGAACCGACACCGGACATCGTCACCGTCGAGCCGGCCCCATCGACGAGCACCGTGCCCTGCGCGCCGTTGCGTCCGACGTTCAAGAACAATGACGACGCACTCGCGCCGGCCAGCACGTTGAACGAAGCCCGGCCCGTCGCGCCGCTACTGCCGACTTCGATGTTCCCGTTCGCCGCGTTGTCGATCCGGACTTCGGAGCCGATGCCGCTGACGGTCAGATCGGCCTGTCCACCATCGTCGCCCAAGTAGATGCCAGCGAACGGCTCGACGCTGCCGGTACCGTCGACGATCAGCTTCCCGCCGTTTGCGATGTCGATGGTCGCCGTTGCGTTCGCATGCATGCCGGCATAGAAGACCGCCGCACCGTTGTCGACGCTGTTTCGGGAGACGATCCATCTCGAGTTTGCACCGTCGATGGATACGGAGGCGACCGTGTGTTCGGCACCTGTCGCACCCGGCCCTTCGGGCCCGGCGCTCATATACGCTCCCTCGGTCCTCAAGGTGCCACCATCGAGGATATTCACGGAACCGGTTGTCGTCGCCCCCGGCGTGCCGAAACCGGAGTCGACATCTGCTTTCGCGACGATGAAGGTGCGCAATGTGCGTACTTCAGAGCCAGCGCCCGTCACGGTCAATGTGCCAGTGGATCCCGCGGCGTTGCCAATGAAGTTGTAGCACCCCGAACACGCCCCTGCATTTACTGTGGCGTCGACCAAGCCCCCGGCAGATACCGTCATCAAGCCGACGCCCCAATTGCCGACCACAAGCCGATCGGTATCGCCGCCAAGGTCGATCCGTCCGCCGCTCACATTGACCGTGCCACTTCCGGTACCACCATCGCCAACGGTCATTCCATCGACCTTCAGCCACGCGCCGGCAAACGCCGAAAAGCTTCCGGGAGCCGACAAGCCGGTAACGAACGTGTTGCCACTGAAGTCGTAGAAGCTCGTGAACTTGTCAATCGGAAAGAAATTGAATGGATACGTGAAGATCGATCCGTCGAAGTCGTAGTACTGCGTTTGCGCCTGCGCAGGCAAGGCCCCGCCCAGCAACGCCGCGAACGAAACGGCCCAGGTCAGAGGCCGGGCGAATGAGTTGCGTCGAATGCGATGCTGTGTCTGCATGAAGTGCTCCTCGTCACATGTTTTGAGCCCGAGTGGTCCGGACTCGTGCAGACTCTCACGAAGTCGCTGTCACGCCCTATCCCTAGAACTGTCGCCTGCTGTTGCCACCCCCCTCGTTTGCGGGTCGTGCTTCCACTCTTGACACAGCTCGGCATTCCACCTTCGGTGCGTCCCCCGCGGACCAACGGCGTGGCCGGCCCCATGCTTACACTTGGACACGCGCCACCGCAGGCACCGCCGCCCGACCGCGACCTTGCCGCCAACCCTCGTGACCCCCGAAACGCAGCGACTCGCCGAGACCATCGCGACCCTCGAAGCCCAGCGTGGGTTGCTGGGCGACGAAGCGGTCGACGCCGTGCTCACGCCGCTGCGCGTGCGGCTCGCCGCACTGCAGGCGGCGCCGCAGCCGACGACGCCGGATCAGACCTTGCGCCAGGTGACGGTGCTTTTCCTCGACGTCGTCGGCTCGACGACGCTCAGCCAGCATCTCGACCCGGAGGAGATCCACGCCGTGATGGACGGCGCGCTCGCGCGTTGCACGGCTATCGTGGAGTCACACCAGGGCAAGGTACTGCAGTACGCGGGCGACAGCCTGCTCGCGGTATTTGGCGCCGACGCTGCGCGGGAGGATGACGCCGAACGCGCTGTGCGCGCCGGGCTCGCGCTGCTCGAAGAGGGCAAGCACCAGGGGCGGCTCGTCGCCGAGCGCCACGCCCACGAAGGCTTCGACGTGCGCGTCGGCATCCACACGGGCGGCGTGCTGCTCGGCGGTGGCGTCGACGAAGAGAGAACGATCCGCGGCATCTCGGTCAACGTCGCCGCGCGCATGGAGCAAAGCGCACCGTCGGGCAGCCTGCGCATCAGCCACGATACCTGGCGCCTGGTGCGCGGCATGTTCGAGGCCGAGCCCCAGACGCCGATGCTCGTCAAGGGCCGCGACGAGCCGATCCTCACCTACCTCGTGCTGCGCGCCCGGCCGCGCGCGTTGCGCGTCGCGACGCGCGGCATCGAAGGGATCGCGGTGCGCATGATCGGGCGCGACGCCGAGCTCGCGCAACTGATGCAGGCGTTCGAGCGCCTGCTTCGCGGCCGCGGCTTCGAGAGGATCACCGTCATCGCCGAAGCTGGCATTGGAAAAAGTCGCCTGCTGTACGAGTTCGAATCGTGGGTGGCGTCCCGGGCCGAGTTGATTGCGATCTTTCACGGCCGCGCCGAGCCGCGTACGCAAGCGCAGCCTTACGGCTTGCTGCGCGACGTCCTGGCTTCGTGGCTCCAGATCGCGGACAGCGACACCATGGAGACGGCCCGGCAGAAGATCGAGGACGGCATCGTTCCCCTCTTCACGGCCGACGACGGCGCCGAGATGGCACTCGCGCACGCGCATGTGCTGGGCCACCTGATCGGGCTCGACTTCAAGGCAAGCCACCACCTGAAGGCCATACTCGGTGACAGCCAGCAGATTCGCAATCGCGCGTTCCACGCAGCTGCACAGATTTTCCGTCGCCTCCAACTGCGGGATGGCGCCCCTGCCTTGTTGATGCTCGACGATCTGCATTGGGCTGACGACCCGTCGCTCGAGTTCTTCGGCCATCTCGCGGACGCGAACGCCGATCTGCCGCTGCTCATGCTCGGCTTGACGAGACCGGCGCTTTTCGAACGCCGGCCCGACTTCGCTGCCGGTCAGCGGATTGCTCTCGCGCCCCTCGGCGACGACAGCAGCAATCAGTTGGCGGACGCGCTTCTGCACAAACTGGCCGACGTTCCCGATGCGCTGCGCGAACTTGTCTGCGCTCGCTCCGAAGGCAATCCGTTCTACATGGAAGAACTGGTCATGATGCTGGTCGATGCTGGCGCGATAGACGCCTCGACCGACACCTGGACCCTGGACACCAGTCGCCTGATGGCGAGCAAGGTGCCGCATACGCTCACCGGCGTGCTGCAGGCACGGCTGGACGGCCTGCACGCGGCCGAAAAGCTCGCCTTGCAGCAGGCTTCCGTGATCGGTTTCGTGTTCTGGGATCAGGCGCTTGCGGCGATCGATCCCCATGCGACCGAGGCGCTCCCGGCAGTGGCACGCCGCGAGTTCGTCATAGCGCACGCGAGCGGGAATATCGACGACGCGCGGGAATTCGCATTTCGTCATCACCTGCTGCACCAGGTCACCTATGACACCGTGCTCAAGCGCACGCGGCGTGAGTGCCATGCGCGCGCCGCAGTGTGGCTGTCGGGCTTGCGTGGCGCGCGCGCGAACGACTTCCTGGGCGCAACGGCAGAGCACTTCGCCCAGGCCGGTGACGCGCGCAACGCCTGCGAGTTCTATGCGCGCGCGGCCGAACACGCGGCGGCGCGCTACGCGCACGACGCCCTCACCGACCACGTGCAGAGCGGCCTTGCGCTGACCGAATCGAGCGAAGACCCTGAAGCGTCGCGCATGCGTTGGCGGCTGCTTGCCCTGCGTGAGCGTGCGCTCGATCTGCGGGGGCTTCGCGATGAGCAGGCCGCCGACATCGCGCACCTCGAGGCTCTTGCCGATCTGCTGAACGACGACACGTTGCGCTCCGAAACAGCATGGCGGCGCTGCGATCTCGCCGTGCGCACAGGCGACTACCGCGCAAGCGAGTCCGCGGCGTTGCAGGCGATCGCGCTCGCGAAGCAAGCCGGAGCGATCGAGCTCGAGTTGCGCTCGCAACAGCGCCTGGTCCTCGCGCGCACCTACTTGGGTGACCCCAGCGGCGCCGAGTCCCTTGCGCTGCAAGGCTTGGCCGCGGCACGCACCCACGACTTTCGCGAAATCGAGTCGCGCTTCATCAACGCGCTGACGGTGATCGTCTCCAGCCGGAGCGATCTGCTCGCGGAGCTTCAGTACGCCGAAAAAGGCCTGGCGATCAGCCGCGAGCTGGGCGACCGCCGCTCCGAGAGCATCGCGCTCTGCAATGCCGGCGCCAGCCTGCTCAATTTCGGCGCGCACGCGAGGGCCACTCAGCATCTGGAAGACGGCCTGCGACTGTCGCGCGAGTGCGGCATACGGGCAATCGAAGCCTGGGCACTAGCCAATTTGTCCGAACTCGCGCTGCGCCGAGGCGACGCCGCACGCGCGTTGAATCAGACGCAGGCATCGCTCGAAGTTGCAGTGGCGATTCACGACCCCGGCGCCGAGGCGTTTGCTGCACTCGTGATGGGTGATGCTGCACTCGCGCTCGATCGCCATGACGACGCTGCTCGCGCCTTCGCGCGCTCGCGCGATGCAGCGCAGGCAGTCGGAGACTCGATGGAACAAGACGCGCTCGCGGGCCTAGCTCGAGTCGCGCTGGCCCGCGGCACCACGGAGCAGGCCCTCGCGCTCGTGGAGCCCTTGCTTGAGCAGTTGACGACTGCTGACGGAGGTGGCGAGACGCACAACATGGCGATCCGACTGACCTGCCATCGGGCGCTGCTCGCTGCGGGTGACGCGCGCGCCGGCGATGTGTTGGCCCGCGCACACTCGGCGCTGCAACACCGCGCGGCGAGCATCGGAGATGCGGCGTTGCGTCAATCGTTCCTGTTCTCCGTGCCCGAGAACCGAGCCATCGTCGCTGCCTGGGAGGCCGACACGGCGCGAAGCAACTGAATCTTCCGGTGCGGCCTCAGGCGTTCTTCAGCTTCTTGCGCAGCCGCATCAGCCGCGGCAGCAGCAGCACGGCGAGCACGACAAGCAGCAGGAAGAGCGACATCGGACGCTGCACGAACACGCTCCAGTGGCCTTCGCCGATCGAAAGCGCATTGCGCATCTGCGCCTCCGCCAGCGGCCCAAGGATCATGCCGACGACGACGGGCGCGGTCGGGAATGAAAAGCGCCGCATGACGACGCCGAGCAGCCCGATGATGTAGAGCAGCACGAGATCGAAAGCCGATTGGCGCATGCCGTAGACGCCGACCGTGGCGAAAATCAGGATGCCGGCGTACAGGTAGCTCTTCGGGATCTTCAGCAGCTTCACCCACAGCCCGACCATAGGCAGGTTGAGCACGAGCAGCATCACGTTGCCGATGTAGAGCGAAGCGATCAGCGCCCACACGAGCGCCGAATTCGAACTGAACAACTGCGGCCCGGGTTGGATGCCGTAGTTCTGGAACGCGCCGAGCAGAATCGCGGTCGTGTTCGAGGTCGGGATGCCAAGCGTGAGCAGCGGGATCAGCGTCGCAGTGATCGCCGCATTGTTCGCCGCCTCCGGCCCGGCGACGCCCTCGATCGCGCCGACGGTGCCGAACTCTTCGGGGTGCTTCGAAAGCTTCTTCTCGGTCGCGTAACTCAGGAAGGTCGGGATCTCGCTGCCGCCTGCCGGGATGCAGCCAAAGGGCACGCCGATCGCCGTCGCGCGCAGCCAGGCCGGCCACGATCGACGCCATTCGGCTGCCGTCATGTGCACCTTAGAGATCGCGTTCTGCGTCTCGGCCGTCTTGCCCTCGTAGAGCACCACGTACAGCGCCTCGGCGACGGCGAACAGGCCGACCGCGATCAGCACCACCTCGAGTCCGTCTAGCAGTTCCGGCACGCCGCCGGTGTAGCGCGCATGACCCGATATCTGATCGATGCCGACGAGTCCCATCGCCAAGCCCACGCCCAGCGAGGTCATGCCGCGCAACGTGCTCTGGCCGAGAACGGCGCTGACCGTGCAGAACGCGAGCACCATCAGCAGAAAGTATTCGGGCGGGCCGAGCCGTATCGCGAACTCGGCCACCACCGGCGCGAAAAAGGTCACGATGACGGTCGCAATCGTGCCGGCGACAAATGAGCCGATCGCCGCCGTCGCCAGCGCTGCGCCGGCGCGGCCGTGCTTGGCCATCTTGTTGCCTTCGAGCGCGGTCACCATCGAGCCCGCCTCGCCCGGCGTGTTGAGCAGGATCGAGGTTGTCGAGCCGCCGTACATCGCGCCGTAGTAGATGCCGGCGAAGAAGATCATCGAGGCAGTCGGCTCGACCTTGAGCGTGATCGGCAGCAGCATCGCCACCGCCGTCGCCGGGCCGATGCCAGGCAGCACACCCACCGCGGTGCCGATCGTGCAGCCGACCAGGCACCACAGCAGGTTGATCGGCGTGCCGGCGGTGATGAAGCCCTGGACGAGCTGGTTGAGGATGTCCATGTCACGCGCCCCGGTGCGCCTTCACAGCCACCCGGTATCGGTCAGCCCCGGCAGGCTGATCGCAAGGAACTTCGTGAACATCCAGAACACCGGCGCTGCGATTGCAAAGCCGATCGCGGCGTCGAGCACGAGCGCGCGAAGGCTCAGATCGAGCCGCCCTTCGGACGATCTGAAACCGCGCACCGCAAGCACGAAGCACAGCGAGCAACTCAGGATGAAGCCGATCCGCGTGATGAGGGCCGCATTCACGAGAATGCCCACCGACACCCAGACAAAGCCGGGCCAGTGGCCAGTATCGGCGCCGGTCGGCTCCTCCATCGCGCGAAAGCCACCGCTGCGGGCCTCCCACAGCAGCATAGCGCCGCAAAGCGTCAGCAGAACGGCAACGACCCACGGCAGGAAGTTCGGCCCGACACCGGCGTAGCCCGCCTCCGACGAGAACTGCGCCGCGCCGGCGGCGAGCAGCACGCCGAGCGCGATCGTGCCCAGACCGACGACCGACTGCAGGGCCTTCACGTCGATCAGACCATGCCCGACTTGACCATCACCGCGCGCAGGCTTGCGAACTCGCTGTCGACGAAGGTATCGAATGCGGGGCCTGTCAGCAACGCGGGCGTCCACTTGTTCTTCTCGAGCGACGCGGCCCAGGACTTGCTCTTCGTAGCCGCGACGATGCGATCCGTCAGCGCCTTGCGCTGCGCGGCGTCGATGCCGCCGGCGCCATACACACCGCGCCAGTTGCCGATCACGACGTCGATGCCCTGCTCCTTGAGCGTCTGCACGTCGATGCCCGGCAGGCGCTTGTCGGAGGTAACGGCGATCGGGCGCATCTTGCCGGTCTTGATGTACTCGGCGAATTCGCTGTAGCCGCTGCCGCCGACGGTGACGTTGCCACCCAGGATCGCCGCCGTCGCCTCGCCGCCGCCGCGGAAGGCCACGTAGTTGATCTTGGCCGGATCGACGCCGACCGCGCGCGCGATCATCGCCGCTGCAATGTGCTCGGTCGAGCCGCGCGAACCGCCACCCCACTTCACGCTACCGGGGTCCTTCTTCATCTGCTCGACGACGTCCTTCATCGTCTTGAAGGGAGACTCCGCCGGCAGCACGAAGACGTTGTATTCGCTCGTCAGCCGCGCGATCGGCGTCGCCTGCGTCAGCGACACGGGCGGCTTGCCGGTGATCATGCCGCCGAGCATCACGGCACCCATCACGATCAGCGCGTTCGGATCGCCCTTGGTGCTGTTGACGAACTGCGCAAGGCCGATCGCGCCCGCGGCGCCGCCCTTGTTGTCGTAACTCACCGAGGACGCAACGCCCGCATCCTGCATCGCGCTGCCGAGCGCGCGGCCGGTCGTGTCCCAGCCGCCGCCGGGGTTGGCCGGGATCATCATCTTGATCGCCTCGGCGGCGCGCGCCGAAAGCGGAAAGCTGACTGCGAGGGCCAGCATGCCCATCGAACGGAGGACGGTATCTCTGCGCATCTGCGGTCTCCAATTGCGAAAGTTGCGATGCCCGAATGTTCACCTCAAAACACGGTGGACGACGGCGATGCGCACTAGGGGAAACGCTGACAGGTTGCAACCGCGCGCTGCCATTCGCCACCAGTTGCGCCAGCACGCGATCCGCGATGCGAGACAATCCTGAAAGATGATTTCGAAGCCAGCAGTCGCACGCGTCCGCCTCGACAAGTGGTTGTGGGCGGCACGTTTCTTCAAGACGCGTGGCATCGCGGTCGAGGTCATCGACAAGGGCCGGGTGCAGGTCAACGGCCAGCCCGCCAAGCGCGCGCGGGAACTCCACGTCGGCGACCTCGTCAAGCTGCGCCAGGGCGAGCGTGGCGAGATCGAGCGCGAGGTACAGGTGCTCGCGCTGAGCGATGTACGCGGCCCGGCGCCGATCGCGCAGCAGCTCTATGCGGAAACGCCAGAGAGCATCGCTGCACGCGAACAGGCGGCCGCGGCGCGACCCTATGGCGCCGACCCGGCGCACGCGATCGAGCAAGGTCGCCCGACCAAGCGCAATCGTCGCGAGCTGGGCGAATGGCAGCGCTGGAGCGCTTCGGTCGACGATTGAAGCGCGCTCGGCGAAGCCAGACAGGCGCCTGCTGCTCGATATTCATGCTGGCAGCGTGAATTTGCCCGCCCGAAGCCCTTGAGATCTGCCATGTAGCGCCCATATCCAAGGCCTTGGGGAGAAGCATTGCCATGTCGAACAACGAAAACCGCACCGAAGACAACAATCCAGCCGAAGCGCCCTCCACCGCCGAACTCAGCGTCGAAGCGAAGCTCGCGGATCTCGAAGCGCGCCACGCCGACGTTTCCGACGCCTACCTGCGCGCGAAGGCCGAGGCTGAAAACACGCGGCGCCGCTCCGAGGAGGAGATCGCCAAGGCGCGCAAGTACGCGCTTGAAGGCTTTGCCGAAAGCATGCTGCCGGTGAAGGACAGCCTGGAGGCGGCGCTCGCGTTGCGGGCTCCGGGCACGCCGGCCACCGTCGAGCAGGTGATCGAGGGCGTGCACACCACCTTGCGCCAGTTGACCGTGGCGCTCGAGCGCAACAAGGTCGTCGAGATCAATCCGGCCACCGGCGACAAGTTCGATCCGCACCGACAGCAGGCCATCACCGTGGTGCCGGCCGACCAGGAGCCCAACACCGTCGTCACGGTGCTGCAAAAAGGCTATCTGATCGCAGACCGCGTATTGCGGCCGGCGCTCGTCACTGTCAGCGGGCCGAAATGAGATCGGCCGGGCTTGAAAGCCCACCGCCCATCCACAAGTAGTCCACAGCCAAATCCACACATTTCAGCAGGAGCCAGATCATGGGAAAAATCATCGGCATCGACCTCGGCACGACGAATTCGTGCGTGTCGATCATGGAAGGCAACACGCCCAAGGTGATCGAGAACAGCGAGGGTGCGCGCACCACGCCGTCGATCATCGCCTACCAGGACGGCGGTGAAATCCTCGTCGGCGCCTCGGCCAAGCGCCAGGCAGTGACGAACCCGAAGAACACGATCTACGCGGTGAAACGCCTGATTGGCCGCAAGTTCACCGAGAAGGAAGTGCAAAAGGACATCGACCTGATGCCCTACAAGATCGTCGCGGCCGACAACGGCGACGCGTGGGTCGAGGCGCATGGCACCAAGCTCGCGCCGCAGCAGGTCAGCGCCGAAATCCTGCGCAAGATGAAGAAGACGGCCGAGGACTACCTCGGCGAGCCGGTCACCGAGGCGGTGATTACGGTGCCCGCCTACTTCAACGACAGCCAACGTCAGGCGACGAAGGACGCGGGCCGCATCGCCGGCCTCGACGTCAAGCGCATCATCAACGAGCCGACCGCTGCGGCGCTCGCCTTCGGCCTCGACAAGAACGAGAAGGGCGACCGCAAGATCGCCGTCTATGACCTCGGTGGCGGCACCTTCGACATCTCGATCATCGAGATCGCTGATGTCGACGGCGAGAAGCAGTTCGAGGTGCTCGCCACCAACGGCGACACCTTCCTCGGCGGCGAAGACTTCGATCAGCGCGTGATCGAATACATCATTGCCGAGTTCAAGAAGGATCAAGGCGTCGACCTCAGCAAGGACGTGCTCGCGCTGCAGCGCCTGAAGGAAGCGGCCGAGAAAGCCAAGATCGAGCTCTCGAGCAGCGCGCAGACCGACATCAACCTGCCCTACGTGACAGCCGATGCTTCGGGCCCGAAGCACTTGAACATCAAGCTCACGCGAGCCAAGCTCGAGGCGCTGGTCGATGAGCTGATCGAGCGCACGATCGCACCGTGCCGCACTGCGATCAAGGATTCGGGCATCAGCGTCTCCGACATCAACGACGTCATCCTTGTCGGCGGTATGACGCGCATGCCCAAGGTACAGGAGAAGGTCAAGGCGTTCTTCGGCAAGGAGCCGCGCAAGGACGTGAACCCGGACGAAGCCGTCGCCGTGGGCGCGGCGATCCAGGGCCAGGTATTGGCCGGCGATCGTTCGGACGTGCTGCTGCTCGACGTCACGCCACTGAGTTTGGGCATCGAGACGCTCGGCGGCGTGATGACGAAGATGATCAAGAAGAACACGACCATCCCGACCAAGTTCGCGCAGACCTTCTCGACCGCCGACGACAACCAGCCGGCGGTGACGATCAAGGTCTATCAAGGCGAGCGTGAGTTGGCGAGTGGCAACAAGAGCCTCGGCGAGTTCAACCTCGAAGGCATTCCGCCGGCGGCACGCGGCACGCCGCAGATCGAGGTCAGCTTCGACATCGACGCCAACGGCATCCTGCACGTCGGCGCCAAGGACAAGGGCACCGGCAAGGAAAACAAGATCACGATCAAGGCCAATTCGGGCCTGTCGGAGGCCGAGATCCAGCAGATGGTGAAGGACGCCGAACTCAACGCCGCCGAGGACAAGAAGAAGCTCGAGATCGTGCAGGCGCGCAACTCCGCCGACGCGATGGTGCACAGCGTGAAGAAGTCGCTTGCCGAACACGGTGACAAGCTTGAAGCCGGCGAGAAGGAGAAGATCGAGACGGCCGTCAAGGAAGCCGAAGAATCGCTCAAGGGCGAGGACAAGGCCGACATCGAGGCCAAGACCGAGGCGTTGATGGCCGCAAGCCAGAAGCTCGGAGAAAAGGTCTACGCCGAAACGCAGGCCGCGGCGGCTGCCGCCGCGGAAGCAGCCGGCCCGGCGGGCGGGGAAGCGCCAGGTGCTTCAGCTTCGAAGCCAGCGGACGACAACGTGGTTGACGCCGAGTTCACGGAAGTGAAGGACAAGAAGTAATCCTTCTCCGGTGCCCGGCCACCCCGGCGGGCCCGGCGCAGAGGCACCCCCGTGAGCCCGAAATGGCGCACGGGGGTTTCGCATTGACAAGGCAGCACGAATGGCAAAGCGCGACTATTACGACGTTCTGGGCGTGCCCAAGAACGCCACCGAAGACGACATCAAGAAGGCCTATCGCAAGCTCGCGATGAAGCACCACCCCGACCGCAACCAGGGAGATGCAGCGAGCAAGTCCGAGGAACGCTTCAAGGAGGCCAAGGAGGCCTACGAGATGCTGTCGGACCCGCACAAGCGGGCGGCTTACGACCAGCACGGCCACGCGGGCGTAGACCCGAACGGCCGCGGCGCGGAAGGCTTCGGCGGTTTTGCCGAGGCTTTCGGCGACATTTTCGGCGACATCTTCAGCGGCCAAGGCGGGCGCCGCGGCGGTGGCCAGCAGGTCTATCGCGGCAGCGACCTGTCCTACGCGATGGAGATCACGCTCGAGGAAGCCGCACTCGGCAAGGAAACGCAGATCCGCATTCCGAGTTGGGAGTCGTGCGAGACCTGCAGCGGCAGCGGCGCCAAACCGGGGACGAGCGCGAAATCCTGCAGCACCTGCAACGGCGCGGGCACGGTGCAGATGCGCCAGGGCTTCTTCAGCATCCAGCAGACCTGCCCGCACTGCCACGGCTCGGGCAAGATCATTCCCGAGCCCTGCACCGCCTGCAGCGGCCAGGGCAAAATCAAGAAGACGAAGACGCTCGAAGTAAAGATCCCGGCCGGCATCGCCGAGGGCATGCGCATCCGCTCGGCCGGCAACGGCGAGCCGGGCACGAACGGCGGACCGCCGGGCGACCTCTACATCGAACTGCGCGTCAAGGCGCACGAAATCTTCGAGCGCGACGGCGACGACCTGCACTGCTCGGTACCGGTCGGCATGACGACCGCCGCGCTCGGCGGCAACATCGAGGTGCCCACGCTCAACGGCAAGGCCGAGATCGATCTGCCGGAAAGCACACAGCACGGCAAGACCTTCCGCCTGCGCGGCAAGGGCATCAAGGGCGTGCGCTCCAGCTACCCGGGTGACCTGTACTGCCACGTCGCGGTCGAAACGCCGGTGCGCATGACCGAACACCAGAGAAAGCTGCTGAAGGAGCTCGACGAGTCGTTCCGCAAGTCCGGCGACAGGCATTCGCCGAACGCCAAATCGTGGACGGATCGGGTGAAGGACATATTCAAGTAGTGGCGGGTGCGGCTGCCCGCTCTACTCGCCACGCCTGCATGTGACCTGATGTGATTCACAAGCGGCCCGCGCGCCATGCGCGGGTCACCCGCGTGTGACCGGCATGCGGTCCGAAAATGAAGGGTCGCGCGTTCAGCCGGCCGACATGACGACGATGCCGTCCGCATCGGCGACGAGCCGATCGCCCGGCCTCACCCAGACACCCTGGACCTGAACGGCGACGTCGCGCAGGCCCTCGCCGCGCTTTTCGGTCGGCAGCGGAATGCAGGCCAGCGCGCGAATTCCGACCGCGCACTGCGCAAGCTCGGCCACGTCCCGCACACAGCCGTCGATCACGAGGCCCGCCCAGCCGTTGCGCGCCGCTGCGGCGGCCAGGTTGCCGCCCACCAGCGCACGCCGTAGCGAGCCGCCCCCGTCGACGACAAGGACGCGACCTGCACCGGGTGACTCGACAGCCACCTTCACGAGCGAGTTGTCCTCGAAGCACTTCACGGTGCTCACGATGCCGGCGAACGCCGTCGCGCCGCCGAAGTCGCGAAACACCGGTGGCAGGACGCGAAAGCTGCCGCTGTCGTCGCTCTTGCGAGCGTCACAGAGGTCGCAAGTGTTGCCCTGAGAAGTCGAATCCGTGTTCACCTTCACCTCCCTTTTCAGGCGCGATCGCGCGCCGCTTGACGAATCGCGCCCAGTGTCGCGCGGCTCGTGCTGACTTCGACCGGAAGCTTCAGGTGCAGCAGGGTCGACACCTTGCCTGCCAACGCGGCGCGCAGGGCCGGCTCGAACTCCGCGGTCTGCGTAACCAGCGCCGACGACCAGCCGTAGGCACGAGCGAGCATCGCAAAGTCCGGGTTGGCCAGATCGCTGCCGCTCGTGCGGCCCGGGTACTCGCGTTCCTGGTGCATGCGGATGGTGCCGTAGCTGCCGTTGTCGACGACGATCGAAATCAGCTTGGCGCCATACGCGGTGGCCGTCGCGAGTTCCTGCCCCGTCATCAGAAAGTCGCCGTCGCCGGCGAGATTGATGACTCGTGCGCTCCGGCTGCAACAGCGCCGCCGCGACCGCAGCGGGCAGGCCGTAGCCCATCGCGCCCGAGGTCGGCGCGAGCTGGCTGCGGCCGTTGCGCTGGAGGCCCGGATAGCGATAGTGGCGGTGCAGCCAGCCCGAATAGTTGCCGGCGCCGTTCGTGAGGATGGCGTTCTCGGCGCCTTGCTCGTTGAGCACGCGCTGCAGGCATTGCACGACGAGGCCCATGTCGAGCGCGCTCACGGCAGCGTCGAGCGGGCTCGGCGCGGCATTGGCCTCGTAGTCGGCGTGCGCCGCCTCCGCTTGCCCGGACCACGGCAGCCGAGCGGGCGCGTCCAGCGTCTCGAGCGCCTTCGCTGCGCAAGCCATCGACGCTTGCACGAGCAGGTCGGCCGCGTACACGCGCCCGAGTTCCTCGGCGCCAGCGTGTACGTGGACGAGCCGCTGCTTGGGGCGAGGCGGTTCGATCAACGCATAGCCGCCGGTCGTCATCTCGCCCAGGCGCGCACCGAGCGCGATCACGAGGTCGGCCTCGCGCACGCGCGCGGCGAGCTTCGGCGCAATGCCGATGCCGACATCACCTGCGTAGTTGGGGTGGTTGTTGTCGAACAGGTCCTGGAAACGGAAGGCGCAACCCACGGGCAACTGCCAGTTCTCGGCGAAGCGCTGCAAGGCGGCGCACGCCGGGCCGTCCCAGCCACCGCCGCCCACGATCACGAACGGTCGCTCGGCGGCGAGCAACAACGCGCGCAACTCGCGCAGCGCGCCTGGCGCCGGCCACGCCTGCGCCGGCTCGGCGCGCGGCAGCACGGGCGCGGCGGTCGGCGTCGTCAGCATGTCCTCGGGCAGGACGAGCACGACCGGACCCGGCCGGCCCTGCAGCGCGGTATGAAAGGCGCGCGCCACGTACTCCGGCAGTCGGTCGGCGTCCTGCACCTCGCTCACCCACTTGGCGAGGCCGAGCGTGCCCGGGCCGAACATCTGGCGGTAGTCGATTTCCTGGAAGGCCTCGCGGTCGCGCTGCGCGCTCGCCACCTGGCCGACGAACAGGATCATCGGTGTCGAGTCCTGGAACGCGGTGTGCACGCCGATGCTTGCGTTCGTCGCTCCCGGGCCGCGGGTCACGAAGCAGATGCCGGGTCGACCCGTGAGCTTGCCCTGCGCCTCGGCCATGAACGCAGCGCCGCCCTCCTGGCGGCAGGCGATGAAGCGGATACGCTCGCGATGCTCGTACAGGCCATCGAGCACCGCGAGGAAGCTCTCGCCGGGCACGCCGAAGCAGGTGTCGACGCCCTGCGCGATCAGCGCTTCGACGAGGGCATGGCCGGCCAGACGTGAATTCATGTGCGTGGACTCCGGAACGAGCGCGAAACCGGGCGGCGCCCGACTGCCCGATTGTGCGCAATTTGTGCGCAACGACCGGCGCAACGACGGGCTTGCGCTCGCGCCCCGGGTGGAACCATACTTCAACGAATGGTGAATAAGCGTCTTCCGGCCCGCGCAACCCCGTCGCGACCCGCCGCACCCCGTCACCGCGACGCAGACCGCTCGCAACGCGACATTCTCGACGCGGCGCGTGACGAGTTCGCGCTTCACGGCCTGGGTGGCGCGCGCATGGACCGCATTGCCGAGCGGGCGTCAGTCAACAAGCGACTGATCTACTACTACTTCGAGAGCAAGGAGAGCCTGTTCCTTGCGGTGCTGGAGCGCGCCTACGAGAGCATCCGCGGCGAGGAGCAGCAACTCGAACTGACGCAGATCGAGCCCACCGAGGCGATCCGCCGCCTCATCGCCTTCACCTGGGACTACTACCTCGCGCACCCGGAGTTCCTGACGCTGCTCAACAGCGAGAACCTGCACCGCGCAAGGCATCTGAAGCAATCGAGCAAGATCCCGGCGATGCACTCACCCTTGGTGCAGACCCTGGCCGACGTACTCGAGCGCGGGCACAAGAGCGGCGTGTTTCGCGCCGGCGTCGATCCGGTGCAGCTGTATATCTCGATCGCCGGCTTGTCGTACTTCTATCTCGGCAACAACCACACGTTGTCGACCATCTTCAAGCGCTCGCTGCTCGGTCAGAAGGCGAAGATCGAGCGGCTGTCGCACATGACCGAGCTGGTACTGGGCTATCTGGTGCGCGACTGACGAAGTCCTTCACTCCATCCCGAGCAGCTTGTAGATGCGACGCGTATAGACGCCGAATTTCTCGTGCGTCTTCATGTCGAGTGTGCGCGGACGCGGCAGGTCGATTTCGATGTTGTCGGCCATGCGCGCCGGGCCCGCGGTGAGCACGACGACGCGCGTGCCGAGGAACACCGCCTCCGAGATGCCGTGCGTGACGAAGACGATCGTCTTGCCCGAGGCCTTCCAGATGCGAAGCAACTCGAGGTTCATCTTCTCGCGCGTCAACGCGTCCAGCGCGCCGAAGGGTTCGTCCATTAGCACCAGCTTCGGGTCGTGCACGAGCGCGCGCGCGATGGCGGCACGTTGCTGCATGCCGCCGGACAGCTCATAGGGATACTTGTCCTCGTAGCCCGCCAGGCCGACCATGTCGATCAGCGCGCGGCCGCGCTCGCGCGCCTCGCCCATCGGCAGGCCGAGAATTTCGGCAGGCAGCAGCACGTTGTCGAGGATGCGGCGCCACTTCAGCAGCAGCGGCGCCTGGAACACCATGCCGATATCGCGCGCGGGATCGAACGGGTGGCTTGCCGAGCCGATGCGCACCTCGCCACCATCGTGCGGGTGCAGCCCCGCCAGCACCTTCAGCAGCGTCGATTTGCCGCAGCCCGAGGGGCCGACCAGCGCCACCAGCTCGCCTGACATGACATCGAAGGTGGCGTCGGAAATCGCCAGGTGCTTGCCGTAGCTCTTGCTGACGCCCGACAAGTGGATGAATGTATCGCTACTCATGACACACGCGCGTCCTTCGGCACCAGCCACCGTTCGAGCCCGAGCACCAGGCCGTACAGCAACATGCCGAGCAGCGTGATCAGGATCACCGCCATGAACATCGCCGGCGTGTCCAGCGTCACCTGCACCTGCAGCATCAGGTAGCCGAGGCCGCGATCAGAGCCGAGAAACTCGCCGACGATGGCGCCGGCCACGGCCAGGATCGCCGCCACTTTCATGCCCGCAAACACGTAGGGCAGCGAACCGGGTAGCTGGATCTTGGTGAACAACTGCCAACGCGATCCACGGAGCGAACGCACGAGGTCGAGCAGATCGGGCTCGATCTCGCGCAGCCCGCGCGCCGTGGTCAGCAGGATCGGGAACACCGCGATCGAGAACGCCATCATCGTGTTCGGCAACACGCCGTAGCTGAACCACACGATGAGCAGCGGGCCGAGCGCCACCTTCGGGATCATGTTCAACGTGACGAGCAGCGGCAGCGTGAAGCGACTCGAGCGTCTTCGACCACGTGAAAAGCAGCGCCAGCAGCACACCGACGCCGAGCGCCAGCGCATAGCCGCCGAAGATCTCGGTGCCGGTGACCAGCGTGTTGGCCCACCAGCCGTAGTCCGACACACCGAGGGAGCGGAAGGTGTCGATCGGCGAAGGCATGACGTACTTCGGCACGTCGGCCAGCCGCACGAACAGATACCAGGCCAGCAGCAACAGCAGGTGCGCGGCTACGCCCAGCGTGTACTGGCGCAGCCTGGATTCGGATCGTTCCATTCGGGGCGCTCTCAGGCCAGCCAGCGCGACAGATTCGCCGACACGAAGGCGTCGTCCGCCAAGTCGGCATGCTCTCGGCACACGCGGTCGATGGCTTCTGCCTGCCCAGGCGACAAGCTCTCGTTCGGATCGAGGCAGTCGATCCGCGCGAGCAGCCCCTGGCGACGCAACACCTCGTGGCAGCCCGGGATGCAACCCGCGAAGTCGTTCGCGACATCGAAGAAGGCGCTGTTGCAGTCGGTGACGCGCGAGTCGAGCGCGAGCAAGTTCGCATCGACCCGCCCGCCTTCGATCGCGGCGTGGATGCGCTTCGAGTTGCTGCACGGCGCTTCGCGTCCACACGCTCCAGTGCCCGAGCAGGCCACCCCGGATGCGCACGTTGACCTCCTCGTCGCCGCGCTTGACGGCGAACGGCGCGAGCAGATCGAGCACGATGTGATCGTCGTTGCCGGTGTACAGCGTGACGCGCTCTTCGGCGCCGGCGGCCACGACGCCGCGCACCACATCGAGCGTGCGGTAGCGGTCGAAGGGTGCCATCTTGATCGCGATGACGTTGTCGATCAGCGCGAAGCGGCGCCAGAACTCCATCGGCAGCGCAATGCCGCCGACCGCCGTCTGCAGGTAAAAGCCGATCAGCGGAATCTGCTCGGCGACGGCGGTGCAATGCACGATCAACTCGTCGATCGAAGCACCCTTCATCGGCGCCAGCGACAGCATGCCGGCGTGATAGCCATGCTTGAGCGCCAGCTGCGCTTCGGCAAGCGCTTGCGGCGTGCGGCCCGACAGCCCGGCGATCATCACCAGAGGGCGTTGCGTCCACTCGCGCGCCGTGCGCGCCGCCAGTTCCAGCACCGGCTCGTACAGCCCCACTTCGCGAATCGCGAACTGCGTCGCATGCACCCCCACCGCCAAGCCACCCGCACCGGCGTCGATGTAGTAGCGCGTCAGCGCGCGCTGACGCACGGAATCGAGCTTGCGCGAAGCGTCCAGCGCCAACGGGTGCGCAGGGATGACGCAACCCCGGCGCAGCAGCGTGGAGACCTCTTGCGGCAGTTCAGATCGATGGGTGCGCATAGGGGAAAGTCTGTAGCTGCACCCATGTCAGCCACTGGGTGAAACGATTCGGCTGTTCTATACTTTGACGCGAAATCACTAAGTGGTGAATTTACTGCATCCCCCCACCGAATGGCAACAGGAGTCTCCATGATCAAACGCCTCGTTAGTTGTGCCGTGCTGGCGACTGCCGGCTTCGCGTCCTTCTCGGCACATGCTCAGCAGAAGGTCGATTTCATTCTCAACTGGGTGCCGGGTGGCGACCACGCGCCCTACTTCTTCGCGAAGAAGATGGGGTGGTACGAAAAGGCCGGCATCGACCTGAACATCGAGAACGGGAAGGGCTCGGCGCTCGCGACGCAGCGCGTCGGCGCCGGTATCACACCGATCGGCCTCGCCGACATGGCTGGCGTGCTCGTCGCCAAGGGCAAGGGCGCCGACTCGGTGGCGGTCTTCAACGTCTATGCCAACTCGCCGCAGGGTATGTACTGGCTGAAGAGCTCTGGCATCAAGGGCGTGAAGGATTTCCCGGGCAAGAAGATCGGCAACCCAGCCGCCGACGGGGCGCGCGTGATGTGGCCGGCGCTGGCGAAGGCAAACGGCATCGATCCGAAGTCAGTCACCTGGGTGAACATCGACGCCAACGCAAAGCTCGCCGCGCTGAAATCGAAGTCGATCGACGTGACGACTTCGTTCTACAACATTCATCACATCTTCCAGCGTGAACTCGGCGACGACATGGGCTTCCTGGCCTGGAAGGACGCGGGGATCAACCCGTACGGCAACTCGATCATCGTCAACGCCAAGTTCCTGGCGGAGAACAAGCCGATGGTGGATCAGTTCGTCAAGGTCACGCAGCGTGCGTTCGCCGCCTGCGTGAAGGATCCGAAGCCCTGCGTGCAGGCGCTGGTCGACGCCAACGGTGCGCTCAAGTTCGACAACGAGCTCGACAACTGGATGCTGGTCGAGACGCTGATGAGCGACAAGTTCTCGCGCGAAGTCGCGCTCGGCTACTTCGATCCGGCCCGGATGCAGAGCGACTATGACCTGGTGAAGGAATACATCGGCATCGACAAGCCCTTCGACGTGAAGTCCGTCTACACGAACGAGTTCCTCGACCGCTCGATCAAGATGACGAAGTAGGCAGACCGCGCGCCGCCCGGTGCTCAGCCGAGTTCCGGGCCGGCGGCGAAGACGATGTTGGTCGCGTCGCCAGGCGCTTCTGCGCTGCCGTGCACCATCCGCGTGAACGGGCGCTGCAAGGCGAAGCCGGCCTCTTCCAGCCGCGGCAGCAACGCGCGGCGCCGATCCAGCAGATCGACATAGAGCGGGCCCGTCGCGATCCGCAAGCCGTCGCTCAACAGGGTCGCGGCGACCTCGTCGTCATCGGCGAGCAAGGGGCCGAGCTGGCACGCCTCACGGCCGTCGCGACCGAGCATGTAGCCGCGAACCTGACCGCCCACCTCGGCGACGCGCGCCGCCTGCGGCCAGCGCTGCGCCAGGGAGCGCAGCAAGGGCAGCCGCGATGCGCCGAACGCAGGCGTGTCCATCGCGTCGATCGCAGGCCAGTCTGCGTCTGTCAGAAGACGCGTCGCTGGGCCTTCCAGACGCGCAGGCCGTGCCGGCAACGCAGCCCCCGCTTCGCGCCGATAGCGCGCGAAGCCCCAGGTGTCGGTAAACCCTTCCTGCACGTACACCGCATGGCCAGCCGGGGTGGCATCGAGGATCGCTGCCCGGCCCTGCGCGTCAAGATGCGCGAGGGCGAAGCGAAGCAGCTTCTGAGCGTAGCCACGGCGCCTGCACGCCGGCAGCACCAACACCATGCTCGTCCACGCGAAGTGCGCGCCATAGGGAAGCACGATCACCGAGGCAGCAAGCACTTCGTTGCCGGCGTCATCTACGGCATCGATGCCCCAGCCCTGACCCAGGCGCAGCATCGTCGACCAGTCGCTGCGGTTCTGGTTCCAGTGTGCAGAGGCCGACAAGCTGGACCGCAGCATCGAGATCCGGCCAGTGCGTCAGTGGCCGGATCACCGGCGCTGCTTCAGTACTTGCCATCCCGCGTCGAGAAGTGCGTCGGCTTGCCGAGGCTCGGTCCGCCGCGCTGCACCCAGTCCGCGACCCAATCGATCATGGTGTCGATGCCCACCCGCGGTTCACCGAGCAGCGAGATGGCAAGCGACGTGTCTTCGAGCCATGCGGTCGGCGCCTCTTGCCCGACGAGCCGCAGTTCGCGACCGAATCGCCTGCCGAACTCGCCCGCCAACCACCGCACGCTGGTGTGGCGCGGCCCGGTGATGTTGATCGGCGAGGCCGGGCTGGTGCAATGTACCAGCAGCCGCAATGACTGCTCATTCGCGTCGCCTTGCCAGATGACGTCGGCGTGACCCATCGTCAGATCGACCTCACGGCCGGCGAAGACGGCGCTGGCGACGTCATAGAGCACGCCGTAGCGCATGTCGATCGCGTACGACAGGCGCACCATGCGCCCCGGCGTGCCATATTTGAGCGAGCCGTACTCGAACATGCGCTCGCGTCCGACGCAGGAATTGGCATAGTCGCCGGCGGGCGGCGCGGCCGGCGTGTCCTCGGCGGCGCCGGGGCCGTCGACCGGCACGAAGGGATAGACGCATGCGGTTGAGAAGCTGACGATGCGCGCGTCGCGATAGACCTCCGCCACCATCATCGGCACGCCGACGTTCATCATCCAGGTGAGCGCCGCGTTCCCTGCGGCGCCGAACTTGTGCCCGGCCATGAAGACACAGTTGCGCACGCCCTCGGCCACATTTGGCAAGCGCTCGATCGCCTGCCGATCCAGCAAATCGCAGGCAATGCATTCGACACCGTGCGCTTCGAGCGCCGCCTTCACCGTGGCGTCCGAGAACCGCGCCACACCGATCACGCGTTTGCCCGGCGCGGCGCGCCTGGCCATGCGCGCGAGGGTCGGCCCCATCTTGCCGCCGACGCCCAGGACGATGATGTCGCCATCCACACGCGCCAGATCGGCAACCAACGCTGGCGTCGGCTCGCTCATGAAGTCTTCAAGCGCCTCGACATCGGCGAAGCGCTGCGGCAACTGACTCACGAGGCGATACCCTCGAAGCGATCGCGTCCCTCGCTCAACGCCCGCATCTTGGCGTCTGCGATCGGGCGCTTCAACATCCAGAAACCGCAGTCGGGGTGGATGTAGCGCACGCGCCCGGCCCCGAGCAGCTTCTCGGCGCGCTCGATCGCGCGCGCGACCTGGTCGGCGCTTTCGACGTCGGTCGCCTTGATGTCGACGACTCCCATGCCAAAACCGATCTCAGGCTTGAGGTCCTTGAAAGCGAGGAGTTCATCTGGCGGGCGATGCGCACATTCGAGCACCACGTGGTCCGCATGCAGCGCGTTCAGGTAGCTCATCAGCTTGTCCCAGGTTCCCTTTTGCACCGTCTGCCCGCCGTAGTTGCCGAAGCACAGGTGCACCGCAGGCGTGCCCTGTACCGCGTCGAGCATACGGTTGATCGCCGATGCGGCCCACTCCCATTCCTCCGGGTGGCCAGGCAGGTTCGCCTCGTCGATCTGCACAATGTCGGCATCCAGGTGCTTCACCTGTTCGGCGAGCGCGTCGGCGAGCGCGTGCGCCACTTCGGCGGTGTCGGCGTAGTGTTTGTTGATCAGCGTCTTGGCCAGCATGTGCGGGCCGGTCACGGTGAACTTGAAGGTGCGCGTGGCGAGCGCCTTCGCACGCGCGCAGGCGAGCGGCAGATCCAGGCTGCCGTGGCCGATTTCGCCGACGACGGTGCCGGGCGGCCGGGTACGAAACTTCATGCCGCTCTTCGAGCGGTAGGCGATCAGATCGTCGAATGAAAAGCGCTGCGTGATGCCGTCCATCGGCCGGACGAAGTACTCGATCATGCCGTTCGTTTCGGGGTGATTGATATCGAAGCGGTACAACTCGCCGTCGCACACCACATCCACCCCCGCCTGCTCCTGCGTGCCGATGACAACGCGCGTCGCATCCATCAGTGCCTGGTCGGACGGATTCGCAACGAGCCAGTCGGGCACCGGGTACGAACCGACGACGGTGGTCAAGATCCTGGGCATTGCGTCGCTCTCCTTATTAACCGTTTGGTGATGAATGATCCTAGCCCGCACCTCCGCGAGCGTCAAGGCGCGTAGCGGCACTCTCGCAGGGCGGCGATATCCGGCAGCACAGCGCTTCCCAGCCCCGGCGTGTCCAGCGAGCCGATGGCGATCTGCCCTGCCTTGATCGTCAAGCGCACTGTGCCTTCGTCGTCGTGATAGAGGTCTGGATGCGCGGCGAGGAAGGCGAGCTGCTCAGCGCGCGGCGCCGCTGCCAGGCCGTTGACGTAGTGATGGCCGTTGCGCTCGACGTGTGTGCAGCCAATGAGCGTCGCCAGGGCCAGGTCCTGTTGCACGCAAAGCCCCGCCTGCGTCGTCAGGTCTTCGGCAGACATGAAGTACTTGTCGACGCCCGCCTGCGCATTCCAGTTTGCGCACCGGGCGCGGTTGAGCAGCGAGCGATAGAAACCCTTGCACGATTTGGACGAGACGCCCGTATAGCCGAGCGCCTTGGCCTGGACGAAGGCGTCGATGGTCGCGTCCGACTCGTCGATTTCCACCGGCTGCAACGACGCCAGCTGGCCGATGTCGTGCGCGAGTGCGCTGCTGCGCACGATCGGCTGCTCGATGAAGAGGATGGCTGCGCGCAAGCGTTGCAACGTCGGCGTCGCCTCGATGCGCCTCCACAGCGCAATCACTGCTTCGGCATTAGCGTACTGCTCGTTGCCGTCAAGCGTCGCACGGTAAGCGGGCAGCGCGTCGATGACGCCGGCGATGCGTGACAGACGCTCGATGTCGGCATCGATGTCGCCCCCGACCTTGAGCTTGAAGTGATCGACGCCGTAATGCTGCACCACCTCGCGAAGCGTCTCCGGTAGACCGTCGTCGACGCGGCTGCCGGCCGTCTGATCGGCGGTCTCGACCGGATCGACAAGGCCGACCGTATGCCGTGCGGCGATGCTTTGCGCCGGCCTGAGTGTTGCAAGGAAGGCGCCCAGATCGAACCCTCGCAGGTCGGGCGTTGTCGCGGCATCGATGCCGAAGCGGTTGGCGCGGGTCGCCGCGAAAGCGCTCTCGCCACCCAAGCGAAGCAGCGCGTCGATGATCGCGCGGTCGAGCAAGGCGGTGCCGAAGCCGGCGACCAGCGGCGGCAGGCCCGCCGCCGCACAAGCTTCAAGCTGCGCACCGGACATTGCCGCGTGCAAGCCGAAAGCGCTCAGCGGCGCGTCGGCGCCGGCATACGCCTGCGCTGCGATCGCCATGGCCTGGCGAAGTTGATCGAAGTTCTGCTCGTTGCTGAGCGCGACCGATTTGTCGAACCATTTCGGCGCCAGCAGTTCGGCGGCCATGCCCGCACCTTCACGACCGTCTTCAGTGCGGATACGCACCTGCACGAACGCCTGTGGCGCCTCGCGCAGGGTGACGACGCCGAAGCGAAAAGGCATACGCAGGCGCACATCGCGTTCAAAGAATCGAGCCTCGACGAGCGTCAGGCGGGGTACTTCTCGGGTCATTGCTTTGCCTCCTGCAATGCACGCATGAAACCCGCGGCGCGAGCCGCGCAAGCGGCGCCGTCGGGTTGGTAGATGAAGGGCTCGACGGCCACCCAGCCCGCATAGCTATGCCGCGTCAACGCAGCGACGACCGGCGCGAAGGCCATGTCACCCTCACCCGGACCACGCCGGTTCGGGTCGTTGACCTGAACGTGCGCGATATGCCCGCTCGGCAGCCAACGATCGATGAGACCGACGACGTCGCCTTCTTGAGTGCCGGCGGCACAGGTGTCGATCATCGTCTTCAGCGCAGGTTTGCCGATGGACTCGACCAAGGCCACCGCTTCGGCCACCGTATTGATGAAATTGGTCTCCCGTGCGGCCAGCGGTTCGATGCAATAGGTGACACCGGCATCCGCTGCCGCATCGCCGGCGGCAGCAAAGCATTCGGCGGCACGTTGGCGCGCGGCATCCCGCCTCGATGCTTGCGAAGTCGTCGGCAGCTTGCGCTGCATCGGTGAACCATGCACCAGCACGCTCGCGCCGAGTTCGGCCGCCAATGCACACAGCGCACGCATCACGTCGATCGTTTCGCGCCGAACCAACGCATCCGCGCTCGTGATCGACAGGCCCTGCGGCGCGACGAGCAGCCAGTGCAGGCTCGAACAGACGAGCCCCTCCGCGGCGAGCGCCGCACGCACGCTCGCGATGCGCCTCGGCGTCAACTTGCGCGGATCGGGGCCAAGCGTGAACGGCGCGATCTCGAGCGCGTCGTAGCCGACAGCCGCCGCGAACGCGCATTGGCGCTCAAAGCTCCACGGGCGCAGAACCTCGTTGCACAGCGAAAGTTTCATTCACTTCTCCTGAAGAGCGCATGCGTTAAGCGGCGCACCGGCGCAATCCCCCAGAGCAGCGCCGCCAGCGTGAGCAGCGCCAGCACCGCGGAAATGGGGCGCGTCAAAAGCGGCTCGAGCGAGCCGTCTGACAACACCATCGCCCGACGAAAGTTCTTGTCAAGCAGGTCGCCGAGCACTATGCCGAGCACGAGCGGCGCCATCGGATAGTCCATCTCACGCAACGCAAAACCGAGCACGCCGAAGCCGAGCATCACCCAGACGTCAAAGATGCGGCTTGTGATGGCGTACGAGCCGACGACGCACAGCACGAAGACGAGCGGCATCAGGTATTGACGCGGCACGCGCAGCACATAGAGCATCGGCCGCGTCAGTGCCAGGCCGAGCACCAGGATCGCCACCGATGCCCAGAACAGCATCGCCGCGACCTCGAACACGAAGTTCGGGAACTCGATCATGATCAGCGGACCGGGCCGAATGCCGTGGATGAAGAGTGCCGCCAGCAACACCGCTGCCGGCGCCGAACCCGGCACTGCGAGCGTCAGCACCGGGATGATCGCGCCCGGCACCGCGGCGTTGTTGCCGGTTTCCGCGGCGAGCAGGCCCTCGGTGTTGCCCTTGCCGAAGCTGTCGGGGTCCGGGCTCGCGCGGCGCGCCGCGGCATACGACACCCACGCGCCCATGTCCTCGCCGACGCCAGGGATGATGCCGATCACCGTGCCCATCACGCCCGAGCGCAGGATCGTCCACCAGCGGCCGAAGATGTCTCGCGCCCGCGGCAGGATGCGCCGCCCGCTGTCGCGTACGGTCTCGTAGGTCGTGTGCTTCATGACGCTCAGGATTTCGGCAAAGCCGAATGCGCCGACGAGCGCGGGTAGCAGCCCGAGCCCGCCCGCGAGGTCGGTCGAGCCGAATGAAAATCGAGGGTAGGCATGAATGCCCTCTTGCCCCACTTGCGCGATCAACAGGCCAAGGAAGCCGGCGATCCAGCCCTTGATCGGGTCGTTCATCGCCGTGATGCGCCCGGAGATCACGACCCCGAATATCGCCAGCCAGACGAACTCGAAGGATTGGAACTTCAGCCCGAGCTCGGCCAATTGCGGCGCGATCATCACCATCAACAGCATGCCCACGACGCTGCCGAAGAACGAGCCTACGGTGGCGATGCCCATCGCCTCGCCGGCCCGGCCTTGGCGCGCGAGCGGGAAGCCGTCGAGCGTCGAGGCCGCATTGGCCGGCGTACCGGGGATGTTGAGCAGGATCGCCGAGCGGCTGCCGCCGTAGATGGCGCCGACGTATGTGCAGATGAGGATCAGGATCGCGTCGCCGGCCTCGAGGCGAAAGGTCAAGGTGGTGAGCAGCGCGACACCGAGCGTCGCCGTCAGACCCGGCATCATGCCGACCGCGATGCCCAGCAACGTCGCCCAGGCAACGTCGAACAGTGCGCTCGGCGTCGCGAACACGCCGATCGCGTGGATGAACTGACTCAGACCTTCCAAGCGCGTCCCGCCGATCCTGCCGAACACGGATGCGTCATGGCAGGCGTACCAGGAACACCTGCTCGAACAACAAGCTGACGCCAACCGCTACCGCGGCCGCAGTCAAGGCGGCTCCGAACGAGTTGCGCACCCACCGGTCGCGATCGGACGAAAAGGCGACGATGAAGGCAAACACGAAAAACCCGGTGGCCCAGCGGAAAGGCAGATGCCCGAGCAGGCCCAGCGCATAGACAAGGCACAACCCGAGCGCCAGCAAGGCGCGCCACCACTGCGTGTTGACGGCTGCTTCGCCCTCCGACGCTGGCCACGCCGCCGGTACTGCCGGCGTGCGCAGGCTGCGCCACAGCAAGGCCAAACCCAATCCGGCAAGGATCAGCGCGAGCAGCCCCGGCGTCAGTCCCGGCGCGCTCATCGGGTGCACGCCGAGTTCGGACAGGCGCGGCATGCGCCACGACTCGACCAGAACCCACAGCGCCAGGGCCGTGAGCACGATGGAGAAGATCAGGTCGGCGCGGCGCTGCGTGGACACAGTGGCTTCAGTTCAGGACGCGCGCCACGTGCCGCCACAGCGGCGGCATGCAGAGACGTCTTGTCGACTCAGGGCTTGGCGACTCAGGGCTTCGGTATGCCGAGCGATTCGGGCGAAACCTTGGCGCGCCCGGCTGCCTGGAACGACCAGGCGTCGGCCTGGATTTCAGGCCACACCTTGTCGCGCGCAGCCTGGCCGTAGGCGGGTGTGAACAGCGCACCTTTTTCCAGCGCATAGGCCTTGAGCTTGGCGTTGGTCGGGATCTTCTTTGTCCAGATCATGTTCAGCGTCTCGATCACTTCCGGCGGCATGCCCTTCTTGGGCACCACGATGCCGAAGGTGGTGGACAGGATCGGCATCTTGGTGGTGATGAAATCCGTGATCGGCGGAATCCTGCCATAGCCCTCGATCTCGAGCGCATGGTCCGACAAAACCGCCAGCGGGCGCAGGCGCTTGCCTCGCACCATTTCGGCCTGTTCCGAGGCGAGCTGCGTTGTCGCCTGTGCCTCGCCGGCGACGGTCGCCACCACCGCCGGGTTGCCGCCGTCATACGTGACGTGCTTGTAGTTTCCGCCGACCGCGGCCTTCAAGGCCTCCGCCGCTGCATGGCCCGACGATCCCGCGCCCGCGGTGGCGATCGTCACCGTGCCGGCCTTCATGGCGGCTATGAATTCAGGCATCGCCTTGTACGGGGAATCCGGGTTCACCGACACCAGAGGTACGTTGGTCACGGTGTTGTAGAGCTGCCAGTCGTCGATCCATGTATCCAACTGGCCGAGCAGCTTGTAGGTGCCGAGCTGCTTGGGTGCGCCTGCAGTCCAGGTGTAGCCGTCGCGCGGCGCGTCCCAGGCGTTCTTCGTTCCGATCGCGCCCGAAGCGCCCGGCTGGTTGACAACGACAACGCGCTGCTTCAATTCGTCCTCGATCACGGCTGCCGTCAGCCGCGTCACCTGATCGGTAGCGCCGCCGGCGCCCCAGGGCACGATGATCGTGATCGGCTTGGTCGGCTTCCAGGGGTAGTCGTCGGCGAACGCGGTGCCCGCGGCGAGCGTCATTGCCGCGCCCAACGCGAGGGTCGAGACAAGTTGGATTCGGTTCATGCGTGGTCTCCTGCAGAGTTATCGGTTCGGTGAATATGGTGCCCGGATCAGTATCGAATCGACACCCGCCACTGTCAAGGGATCAAGAGGGTTTCACAGGCACAGACCGGGCAAACCCTTGACCTCGAGCGCGCCGGCTCATACATTAATTCACCAGATGGAGATTAAACGCGAACCCGGCGAGGAAACAAGATGCTCTTGAGTGAAGGCGATCTGGCCATCTACCGTCACTGCGGCCACGTCACCCTGCCCGGGTTGTTCGACGCGCGCACGGTCGAGACGGTGATCGGCGACATCGAGGCCTGGGGCGAGAGCTTCCTCGCCGATCTGCCCGCGGCCCAGCGCGCCTGGTATCTGGACGGCGGCGTGACGGCGCGCGCCGTACTGCGCAAACTGGACAACCCGCACCATCACCGGGCCGCCGTTCGCGAGCTGGCGCGCACGCCTGCATTGGTCGCGCAAGTCGAAGCCATCATCGGGCGCGGCGTGTCGGTGTACTTCAGCCAGATCTTCTTCAAGCCACCCGAGGGCGGCGGCCCGAAGCCGGCGCACCAGGACAATTTCTACTTCGGCCCAAACGACGAGGAAGGCGTGGTCACTGCGTGGATCGCACTCGACGACGCGACGCTGGAAAACGGCTGCCTCTGCTTCGGCGAAGGCACAAACCGCGGCCCGGTGTATGCGCACGAAGCCCCCGCAGACGAGCCGTACAACCTGCAATTGCCCGCCGCAATCCTGGCGCGCCAGCCGATGACGCCGGCGCCGGTGCGACGCGGCGGCGTGTCTTTCCATCACGGCAACACCTTCCACCAGTCAGCGCCGAACCTCTCGCTGCACTGGCGCCGCGCCTGTGCCTTGCACTACGTCAATGCACGCACCTTCTTCGAACATCCCGCCCTGCCCTACGACGACGCGCTGAAGCTGCACATCAGCTGAGCTCAACACAAGGAACCCTAAATGGCCACGCAACGACTCGGCCTCATCATGCACGGCGTCACCGGGCGCATGGGCATGAACCAGCACCTTATCCGCTCGATCGTGGCGATCCGCGCGCAGGGCGGCGTCACGCTCGCCAACGGCGACCGCGTGATGCCCGACCCGATCCTGATCGGCCGCAACGCCGGGAAGATCGAGGCGCTGGCCAAAGAGCACGGCATTTCGCGCTGGGGTATCGATCTCGACGCCGCGCTCGCGAACAAGGCTGACACCGTCTTCTTCGACGCCGGTACGACGCAGATGCGACCGACGCTGCTGGCCAAGGCGCTGCGCGCAGGCAAGCACGTGTACTGCGAAAAGCCGATTGCGACCAATCTGAACGAAGCGGTCGAGGTCTGCCGCCTCGCCGAGTCCTCCGGCCTCAAACACGGTGCGGTGCAGGACAAGCTCTTCCTGCCCGGCCTGCGCAAGCTCGACATGCTGCGCCGCGCCGGCTTTTTCGGCCGCATGCTTTCGGTGCGACTCGAGTTCGGCTACTGGGTCTTCGAGGGCGATCTGCAACCGATCCAGCGTCCGAGCTGGAACTACCGCAAGGAGGACGGCGGCGGCATGATCCTCGACATGATGTGCCACTGGCGCTATGTGCTCGACAACCTGTTCGGCGAAGTGCAGTCCGTCTCGTGCCTGGGCGCGACGCACATCCCGAAGCGCTGGGACGAGACCGGCAACGCATACGAGGCAACCGCTGACGACGCCGCCTACGCGACCGTGCAATTGAAGGGCCACAACGGCGAGCCTGTCGTCGCGCAGATCAACATGTCGTGGGCGACGCGCGTGCGGCGTGATGATCTCGTCACCTTCCACGTCGACGGCACACATGGCTCGGCCGTCGCCGGATTGCAGGAGTGCCGCGCCCAATCACGCGTGACGACGCCGCGGCCGGTGTGGAACCCTGACGTGAAGCAATCGATGAACTTCTTCGATCAGTGGCAGGAAGTGCCCGACTCGACGGTCTACGACAACGGCTTCAAGCTGCAGTGGGAAGCCTTCATCCGCCACGTCGCCGAGAACGCGCCCTATCGCTGGACGCTGCCCGAGGGCGCGAAGGGCGTGCAACTCGTCGAGGCGGCGCTTGCGAGTTGGAAAGAGCGACGCTGGATCGACGTGCCCGCGCTGGCGCTGTAGGGCCTGCCCGATGACGACGATCACACTGCCCAACGCCGCCGGCAGGGCGCTCGAACGCTACACGCTGCGCGGCGTGGCCGGCTTCACGCCCGCCGCAACCGGGACAAAGTTCAACCGCATCGCCTACTCGGCTGCCCACGTGGTGGCTAACCCGTGCGCAGCGATCGATCCGTGGCTGCAGTGCGCGATCGACTGGGACGCGACGATCGCCTATCGCGTGCGGCTCTGGAAGATGGGGCTGGGCGTCGCCGAGGCGATGGACACCGCACAGCGCGGCATGGGGCTCGACTGGCCGACCTCGCTCGAACTGATTCGCCGCTCGCTCACTGCCGCGCGCGACGTGCCCGGTGCGCTCATCGCCTCGGGCTGCGGCACGGATCATCTCGACCTCGAGCGCATGAAGAGAATCGACGATGTCATTCGCGGCTACGAGGAGCAGATGGACGCGATCGAAGCGCTCGGCGGCCGCTTGATTGTGATGGCAAGCCGCGCATTGGCGAAGGTCGCGACCGGACCGGGCGACTACGAACGCGTCTACGACCGCGTGCTGCGCCAGGCCAAGGAGCCGGTGATCCTGCACTGGCTCGGCGACATGTTCGATCCGGCGCTGGCGGGTTACTGGGGCAGCACGGATGTCGACCGCGCCATGGACACAGCGCTCGGCGTGATCGCGGCGCACCCCGACAAGGTCGACGGCATCAAGATCTCGCTGCTCGACAAGGACAAGGAGATCGCGATGCGCAGGCGACTCCCGCCCGGCGTGCGCATGTACACCGGTGACGACTTCAACTACGCCGAACTGATTGCCGGCGACGGCATCGGTGCGACGCCGATGCAGCAGCGCAGCGACGCGCTGCTCGGCATCTTCGACGCCGTCGCACCGGCCGCGAGCGCCGCATTGGCGGCCTTGGCGGACGGCGACGAAGCGCGCTTTCATGCGATCCTCGCACCGACGGTGCCACTGTCGCGCCACATCTTCAAGGCGCCGACTCGCTTCTACAAGACCGGCGTCGTCTTCATGGCGTGGATCAACGGCCACCAGAGTCACTTCACGATGGTCGGCGGCCAGCAGAGCACGCGTTCGCTGCCGCACCTGGCCGAGTTGTTCCGCCTCGCCGACGCGGCCGGACTGATCGAACAGCCGGAACTGGCGGTGCAGCGCATGAAGACCCTGCTGGCGTTGCATGGGGTCGATGCGTGAGCATGGCCTCTAGGCGGGCCGCGCGTCGAAACGCGCCCATCACCGCGTCTATCGCGCAACCATGCAGTTTCGCACCTGTCAGTTTCGCGCAGATAGCCACGCGCGATCGAGTCGCCGGCGCACTCTGCTCCGCTCATGTCCTCCGCCGCCAGCCTTTGGCCGCCGGCTCCCCCTTTACTTCGCTACGCAGAGCGCACCACCGCCCCGATCTTCAGCCGCACTGGCAGTTCGACGGCCGCACGAACACAACCCGACCCGCTGAGGGCGCCGGGTGGCTGACGGAGCGAAGTAGAGGAGGAGCGCCGGGCGAAGCCCGGCGCGGGGGGCATGAGCGCAGTCGGCCACCCGGTGGCCTCGGCGCGCGGGATGTCTGCTCGACATCAGCAGTTTGTAGGCAGCACACACAATCGTCATCGGTTCGGCACAAGCTGTGTCGTTCGCGCTGGCTGCAGCCCGAGCATCGACATGCGTGACTTCTCGCAAGGCCACCGTTGGCTTTCGATCAATACTGCGACGGTGCGCAAGCAACGGAGCGCGGACTGGCCACTGCTGGAGATCCTCGACGCCTGCGCGGCGCGCGGCATCCGCGCCGTTGCGCCGTGGCGCGATCAGGTCGCCGCCGCAGGGCTCGATGCCACTGCGCGCGCGATCAAGTCACACGGGCTCGAACTCTCAGGCTACTGCCGCGGGGGCATGTTCACCTATACGGATGCGGCAAGCCGGCAGGCGGCGAGCGACGACAACCGGCGCGCGCTCGACGAAGCCTGCACGCTCGGCGCCGCCTGCCTCGTGCTCGTCGTCGGCGGCCTGCCCGGAGCGCTCGCGGGCCATGCCGCGCACAATGATCTTGCATCGGCACGCGCGCAGGTGACGGAAGGCATCGCCGCACTGCTCGACGACGCGCGCGAACGACACATGCCGCTTGCGATCGAGCCGCTGCACCCGATGTACGCAGCTGACCGCGCCTGCATCAACACACTTGAACAGGCGCTTGATGTGTGCGACACGCTCGATCCGCAACCCAGCGAGGGACGGAGCGTCAAGGCCACGGAACGCGCCGCGCTCGGTGTCGCGGTGGACCTCTACCATGTTTGGTGGGATCCCA
Organism: uncultured beta proteobacterium; assembly: GCA_963774675.1. Lineage (GTDB taxonomy): Bacteria > Pseudomonadota > Gammaproteobacteria > Burkholderiales > Burkholderiaceae_C > CAIKUF01. The sequence goes on from CAVZFV010000001.1 coordinate 80,533, forward strand.
AGCTCGCGCAACAGATCGAGCGCGCGGGGCCCAAGAGGCTGCTCGCCTTTCACGTCTGCGACTGGCTGACCCCAACCACCGATCTGCTCAACGACCGCGGCATGATGGGTGACGGCGTGATCGACATCCCGAAGATTCGCGCACTCGTCGAGGCGCAGGGTTTCGCGGGCTACAGCGAAGTCGAGATCTTCTCCGCCGCGAACTGGTGGCAGCGGGATGGGGGCGAGGTACTCGACACCTGCATCGAGCGCCACCGGCGCTGCGTGTAGCGTCCCAAACTGTGGCCGCTCAGGCCGCTGCCGGCACGCCAACTGTGCGGCGCACACGCCGCACGCTGAACGCGTTGACGATCAGCACACCTTGCAAAATGGCCAGCACCAGCCAGACCGAGCGGTACTGATGCAGATCCATCATGTGGCCGATGACAAGCGGCACGACGGCCTGGCCGATATCCAAACCCGAATAGACGACGCCATAGACGCGCCCCGTCGCGTTGTCGGGCGCAGCACGTTTGACGATGATGTCACGTGATGGACCTGCCGTGCCGGTGACAAACCCCATCACGCCAAACAAGACGGGCACGGCAAGTACGGGCAAGGTCGCGTAGCCGAGCACCAGCGCGACGATGGCCGCGACGCCGAACCCGATGCCGACGATGCGCTCGCTGCGCTCATGGTTGGCCGCAAGAAAGCCGCCAGCGAGCATGCCGCCCGCGCTGCAGACCATGTACACGGTGAGGCACATCGCCGCCAGTTCGGTCGGCACGCCGTGCAGGCGGCCGGCGGCGGCGGGGGCAAAACTCTGGATGACCGAGAGCGCGCCGGCGTAGAAGAAGAAGAAGCCGAAGCACATCCACACGGCCGGAATCCGCAAGAAGTCGAGCGTGCCTTCCACCGCCAGGCCGCCGTCCGCGACCTTCGGCGAAGGCGCCAGGGGTTCGAGCTCGAGGTGACGCCGGAAGATCACCAGCACTGCCAGCACCGCGAACACAAGCACCGCGGCACTCGCGAGCGCGACGCGCCACGAGAAGGCGACCGTGAGCGGCACCAGCAGCACCGGCGCGAGCGCCCAGCCGAGGCTCCCGGTGATCCCGTGCACGCTGTAGGCGTGTCCCAGGTGTTCCTTCGCGACCTTGCGATTGATCAGCGTGTAGTCGACCGGATGGAACACGCCATTGCCAATGCCGGCCACGACCGAGAACGCGGCGAGCATCGCGTAACTCGTGCTCACCGAGTAACCGAGCGCCGCGCAGCCGATCAGCGTCAAGCCGGTGAGCAGCACCGGGCGCGGTCCGAAACGGTCGACCCAGAAGCCGGACAAGGTCTGGATCACGCAGGAGACGACGAAGAAGATCGTCAGCAGGAAGCCCAGTTCGGCAAAGCCGACGCCGAACGCGTCCTTCAACCACGGGAAAAGCGGTGCGAGCAGAAGCTGGCTGAAGTGGCTGATGCTGTGGGCGCCCCCGACGAGCGCGACAAGCATGGCATCGCGCCGCCAAGGCGAAGCGGCAACTGTGTCGGATTGCATGCCCACAATGTAGGCGCGGCGTAGCCGGCAGGGTTACGATAGCGCGCCAAGTTCTATCGAATTCCTGCCAAGTGTCCCGCACTGCCGCCAGCCGCTCACCTGCCGCCTCCGCACCCGCATACACGCGCCGCGCCGTGCGCGCGCCGACCGACGCGACGCGCTTCACTCCGACGCAGCAGCGTCCGGTGCGCGCGCACTCGCAGCATGTCGAGCCGGACACCGACATCGAGCCGCACAGCCACGCCTGGGCGCAGGTCGCGATTGCCGCCTCGGGCGTCGCACGCATCACCGCGGGCAACGCCACCTACCTTGTGCCTGCGTGGCGCGCGATCTGGATTCCGCCGGGCGTCGTGCACGTCGTCAGCGTCGTCGAGGCGGCCGAACTTCTCACGCTGTACGTGCTGCCGCAAGACGGCGTCGCGGATCCCGTCGCTGCATCAACGGCAGACTGGGCGCACTGCAGGGTGCTGGAAGTGACGCCACTGCTGCGCGAGCTCGTGCTGCGCATGGACATGACGGACGATCGCGGCGAAACCCGCTCGCCAGAATGGCTGGCGCGCGAGCGTCGCCTGAACGAACTGGTGCTCGACGAACTCGGCCACGCCAAGCAGGTGCGCCTCGGGATCGCGCTGCCAGCGGACAAGCGGCTGCGCGCGCTGTGCCGGGCGGTGCTCGACGACCCGCAGCGCCACGCGACGCTCGCCGGCTGGGCGCGCGAGGCTGGCGCGAGCGAGCGCACGGTGGCACGCCTGTTTCGCGACGAGCTCGGCACCAGCTTCGGTCCCTGGCGCCAGCAGGTGCTGCTCGGCCGGGCGTTGACGCTTGCGACGCAGGGCAAGCCGATGGGCCTGATCGCGTCAGAGCTCGGCTACGCGAGCGCGAGCGCGTTTTCCGCGATGGTGCGCCGTTCGGTCGGCGTACCGCCGAGCCGCTTTTTCGACCGCGGTTGAAGCGCGGGCCGTCCGCCCCCAGCTATTCACTTATTCAGCTACGCAGCTACGATGCCGCCATGAATGCTCCCGAATCCGTGCTGTTCGACTTCACGCGCCAAGACGCCAGCGGCGCGAGTTGCACCTCGCAGGCCTGGGCCAAGGTGCCGCTCGCACTGCCGCCACGCGAGCGCGCGGCGGCAAAGGCGCTCGCAAAGGAACTGCTCGTCGCGAACGATGCGGTGCTCGTCGCCCATTACTACGTCGACGGCGACTTGCAGGATCTGGCGCTCGAGACCGGCGGCTGCGTCGCCGATTCGCTAGAGATGGCGCGCTTCGGCCGTGACCATCCGGCAAAGACGCTCGTCGTCGCCGGCGTGCGCTTCATGGGCGAGACGGCGAAGATCCTCTCACCCGACAAACGCGTGCTGATGCCCGATCTGGGCGCCACCTGCTCGCTCGACCTCGGCTGCCCGGCCGACGAGTTCAACGCCTTCTGCGATGCCCACCCGGACCGCACCGTCGTCGTCTACGCCAACACGAGCGCCGCGGTGAAGGCGCGCGCCGACTGGATGGTGACGAGTTCGTGCGCGCTGGCGATCGTCAGTCACCTGAAGGCGCAGGGGAAGAAGATCCTGTGGGCACCCGACCGCCACCTCGGTCGCTACATCCAGGACGAGACCGGCGCCGACATGCTGCTCTGGCAGGGTGACTGCATCGTGCACAACGAGTTCAAGGGGCTGGAGCTCGAACTGCTGCGGCGCGAGCATCCCGGCGCGCAAGTGCTCGCGCACCCCGAATCACCGCGCAGCGTGATCGAGCAGGCGGACGTCGTCGGCTCGACGAGTGCAATGCTCAAGGCCGTCATCGAAGGCAGCGCGAGCGAATACATCATCGCCACCGACGGCGGCCTGATGCACCGCATGCGCCAGCTCGCGCCCGGCAAGACGCTCTACGAAGCGCCGACCGCCGGCAAGAGCGCAACATGCAAGAGCTGCGCGCACTGCCCGTGGATGGCGATGAATGCGCTGCAGGGCGTGCTCGGCTGCCTGGAAAACGGCAGCGGCGAAGTCCTGCTCAACGAGGACATCCGTCACCGGGCGCTCGGCTGCATCGAGCGCATGCTGGACTTCGTGGTCGCGCACCCAACAAGCTTGGCGCAGCCGGTGCAGGGGTTCGTGCCGGCCCTTGGTGCAAGCTGACAGACTTTCGCCTTCGTCTGCCGATCACGCCATGGCCTTTTCCGATCTCGAGCAGAAGCGGCATGAACGCGATATCTCGCACTTCATGGAGCGCCGCCGGCCGCCGGAAGAGATCCGGCCGCAACTCGATATCGGGGTTCGATGGAACGGCTACAGCCTCGAGATCTTCGAGATTCGCCCGGACTGGCAGGACAAGCCGAAGACGATGGAGGCGCCGGTCGCGAAGACCACTTACGTTCGAACCAGGAATCACTGGCGCCTGTTCTGGATGCAGCTTGATCTGAAATGGCACGGCTACGAGCCGAACGGGGAGCAACGAAGACTCGAAACGGTCCTGAACGTCATCGATCGCGACGAGTTCTGTTGCTTCTTCGGCTAGCCGCACCACGCTCCACCACCGGCCAAGCATTTCGCACGAAGTCCGCCATTCATCCGCGCACAACACGCCAAGAACATGCTGACCTTCGACCACAACGAAACGCTTGATCAGGCCCGCGCGCGCAACGTTCGCGACGCGCTGGCTGAAGACATCGGCCGGTGCGACTGGACGGGTCTGCTCGTTCCTGCCGGTGAACGGGTGCGTGCGCGGGTGCTGGTGCGCGAGGCTGCCGTGCTGTGCGGGCGCGATTGGTTCGATGCCGTCGTGCTGGCACTCGATGCGAATGCGCGCGTCGAATGGAATGTCGAGGAAGGCGCGGCGATGGCGCCGGACAGCCTCGTCTGCCAGATCGTTGGCGATGCGCGCGCGATGCTTGCGGCAGAGCGGCCGGCGCTCAACTTCCTGCAGCTGCTATCTGCGACCGCGACGCTCACCCGCCGCCATGTGGATGCCGTCGCAGGCGCGTCGCCGAACGCGCGCGGCTGCGCGATCCTCGACACGCGCAAGACGATTCCGGGTTTGCGCCTCGCGCAGAAGTACGCGGTGCGTGTCGGAGGCGGCATGAATCAGCGGCTTGCGCTCTACGACGGCATTCTGATCAAGGAGAACCACATCGCCGCTGCTGGTGGTGTCGGCGCGGCGCTGAGGAATGCGCGGGCGCTCAACGCGGACGTCTCCGTCCAGATCGAGGTCGAGACCCTGGCGCAGTTGCGCGAAGCGCTCGACGCCGGTGCTGCCAGCGTGCTGCTCGACAACTTCACGCTGCCGCAGATGCGCGAGGCGGTTGCGATCACCGCCGGTCGCGCGCTGCTCGAAACCTCGGGCGGTGTCGCCCTCGATCAGGTGCGCGAGATCGCCGCAACCGGCGTCGATCGCATCTCGATCGGGCGGCTGACGAAGGACGCGCAGGCGGTCGACTTCTCGATGCGCGTGATCGAGCGACTCGCGCCTGGCTGAACTGCGTCCCGGCCGCAGCACGAAAAGCCGTACCGCGCCGACCTTGTTCCGGGCTTGACGCCCGCGCCAGCGCGCGACACTGCGCGTGATGAGCGCCGAATTCGAAACCATCCACAACCACCATGAGCGCGCGGTGTTCGACGCCATCCGCCAGCATGCGCCGACCTACCCGCATGTCACGGCGAGCGACTTGCTGCCCGACGTCGCCTGCGTCGCGCTCAACCGCCTGCCGCCACGCTACATACGCCACAAGGTGGACATGGCGTTCTATCTGACCGAGCGCGAGCGGCAGGATGCCGAGGCGGCGGTCGACGATGCGGTGCGCTTCGCGTTCGAATTCGTGCAGGCGCGCAGCGTGATGAAGGCGCGCGCCTGAACGTCCGTATGTGGCGTCTCGGCGTCTCAGCCGCTGAGGCCGACGCTCTTTCCCCCGTTGCGGCTGCGCGCCGAGCGCACGAGGACGGTCGGGAAGCTCACGGGCAACGCGTTGGGAAAGTCGCGGCTGTAGTGCAGACCGCGGCTTTCGCGGCGCATCAGCGCCGAGCGCACGATGAGCTCGGCGCAATCGACGAGATTGCGCAATTCCAGCAGATCGCGGTTGACGCGGAAGTTGGCGTAGTAGTCGTCGATCTCGCTGCGCAGCAGCTTGATGCGGTGCAGCGCGCGCTCGAGCCGCTTGGTTGTGCGCACGATGCCGACGTAATTCCACATCAGCAGGCGCAGTTCGTCCCAGTTGTGCGCGATCACGACCTGCTCGTCGGCGTTCTCGACCTGGCTCTCGTCCCACGCCGGCAGCGCGGGCTGCTCTGCAGCCGGATGGCCGAGGATGTGCTCAGCGCAGGTCCGGCCGAGGACGACGCACTCAAGCAGCGAATTGCTCGCCAGGCGGTTCGCGCCGTGTAGGCCGCTGTAGGTCGTCTCGCCCACCGCATAGAGTCCAGACAGGTCGGTGCGGCCGTCGAGGTCGGTGACCACGCCACCGCACGCGTAGTGCGCCGCAGGCACGACGGGAATGGGCTGCTTCGTGATGTCGATGCCAAGCTTCAGGCAGCGCGCATGGATGGTCGGAAAGTGCGAGATCAGGAACTCGGCGCCGAGGTGCGTCGCATCGAGCCAGACGTAATCCAGGCCATGGCGCTTCATCTCGAAGTCGATCGCGCGCGCAACGATGTCGCGCGGCGCAAGCTCGAGCCGCGCGTCGTGCGCCGCCATGAAGCGCGCCGCGTCACCCTCCCGCCCTGGCAGCAGCAGCCGGGCGCCCTCGCCGCGCAGCGCTTCCGTGATCAGGAAGCTGCGCTCCTGCGGGTGGTACAGGCAAGTCGGGTGGAACTGGATGAACTCCATGTTGCCGACGCGACAACCCGCACGCCACGCCATCGCCATGCCGTCGCCCGTCGCGGTGTCGGGATTGCTCGTGTAGCGATACACCTTGCCGAGGCCGCCGGTGGCCAGCACCACCGCCGCGGCGGGCAACGTCTCGACACGCTGGCGGTCGATGTCGAGTGCATACACGCCGTAGCAGCGCGTCGGCTCGTCGCGGTGCAGGCGACGCGAGGTGATGACGTCGACCGCCATCCAGCGCTCTCGCAGCGTGATGTTCGGGTGCGCCCTGGCGCGCGCGAGCAACGCATCGAGGATCGCCTTGCCTGTGGCGTCGGCAGCGTGAGCGATGCGGCGCACCGCGTGCCCGCCCTCGCGAGTCAGGTGCAGGCCGAGCGGCCCGGAAGGGTCGGCCGAGAACGGCACGCCGCTTTCGACCAGCCACGCAATCGCCTGCGCGCTGTGCTCGGCGACGAAGCGTGCGGTCTGCTCGTCGACGAGGCCGGCACCGGCGACCTGCGTGTCCTGAACGTGCGACTCGATGCTGTCGTCGTCGCCGAGCACGCCGACGATGCCGCCCTGCGCCCAGGCGGTCGCCCCCTCGTCGAGGCCGCGCTTGGCGAGCACGATGACCGGTTGGTGTGCTGCAAGGTGCAGCGCGACGGTCAGGCCGGCGAGACCCGCACCGACGATCACCACGGGACGTTGTGCCTGCACGTCGATAGTCGTCATCGTGGCTTGCCGACGCCTGTCGGGCGGCGCGGCAATCGGGGTTTTGGAGTGGCAGATTCTATCGGTGGCATGCGCCCCTCGAAGTCAAGGCATCCGCGGCTCGTGTTTGCGCGGCGGAAATCACGACCTGGCGTGCCGAATACGTGCACGCGGCGTGGCGATGGAGTTCACTTGGATCGTGCTGCGCATTTGGGCTGTGTCAAAGTGTGTGCCATTGTGAAGGGCACACCTCGCGTGCGCCGCGCCGACGACCGATACTTCGAACCATGAACGCTAACCCGCCCGAAGGTTCCGACCCGACCGCAACACGGCCGCTCAGCCGCATGAACGAGCTGATCGACGGCTGGCAGGCGACGCGCACTCAAACCGTGCTGGCGACGCGCTTCGTCGCCAACAAGGAGGAATACCTCGCCCCCGAGGCGAAGGACATCGGCCGCCCGGTCGGCGACAAGCTGCGCGAGCTGTTCGTCTCCTGCGATCCGGCGCCCGCGCTGCTGCAGCAGTTCGACCATGCGCGCCCCGAGTTCATTGCGGTGCACGACATCGGCACCAGCTCATCGCGCAAGCTGCTGGCGGATGTCGGCGCCGCGACCGGGCTGCCCGTCAAGAAGCTCGCGATTCGCCGCCAGGGCTACGGCACGACACTCGCCACGCTCGAGTTCATCGAGTTTCCGGCCGGCGAAGGCGGGTCGCTGCGCATCTACAGCACCGAGGCCGACGCCGACACCGTGTCGCGTCACGGGCTCGCCCGCGTGCTGCTCGCCTACAGCCGGCTCGGTGTGCTGATGGTCGGCGATCTGCCCGCGCATGCGCTTGCCGCGGCATTCAAGCCGTTGCGCGACGACATCATCACCGGGCCGTGGCCGAACCGCGATCTTTTACTGCTGCCGCTGGCCGCCACCGGTGCGCTCGCGACGCAAAGCGCCGACCTCGGGCGCGGCACCGGCATCACCGTGCGCAGCACCCCTGCGGTGCTGCGGCCGTCGGACGCCTGGAACTTCATCAACGGCACCTGGAGTCGGCTGCGGGCGCAGATCGCCGCTACCGGCCTGGTCGTGCCCGCGCTGAGCGTCGCAGCTTCGGATGCCGGGCCGGCGTCGGCCTTCGGACCGAACGCGGTGACGCCGACCCTGCAGCCGCTGTCGCTGCGGCCGATGCCGCCGTTGCCGTCGGCATCGGCATCCCGTGTGGCCGCCGAATCCCGCCGCGGCACGCTAGACGACAAGCTCACGGCGCAGATGACGCATTACGTCGAGCAATTGCACAAGCTCAACGGCATGCTCGACTGCTGTGTGTTCGAGATCGCAAGCGGCCGCCAGATCGCGCACGCGGGCGAGATGCTCGACCCGGAAAGCCTGGCGTCGGCGGCGACGACGCTGCTCGGCGCGATCGTGCGCACCGGGCGCCGGCTCGGGCTGGCGGCTGAGCTTCCCGACGCTGCGATCACGCTCGACGCGCGGCACCTGCTCTTGCGTCCGGTGCCGCGCCACCCCGAACTGATGCTGCACGCGGTGCTCGACAAGCATCACGCCAACCTGACGTTGGCGCGGCTGCAGATTCAGCGCATGGACGATCTGTTCGACGAGCACGGCGGCTGAGACTGCGCGCGACATTGCGCGACATTGCGCGCAGTTTCTCGATCGGTCTCGCAGCCGGCAGCCCAGCCGAACTCTCTGCCGGCCTCTCGGGAACACGCCGCGCCGCCCCAATCTGTTTGAAGCGCCGCGGCATGATGCAGGGCACTGCCCTGCCCTTGCCTGAGCGTCAGTGAACGACGCGTTCGAAGCTGAACTTACCGTCTGCGAATCCGACCGGGATCACGTCTTTCGGGCCGAAGCGGCCTTCGAGAATCAGCTTGGCGACCGGATTCTCGATGCGCTGCTGGATCGCGCGCTTCAGGGGTCGCGCGCCGAACGCCACATCGAAGCCGACCTTTGCAAGTTCGGCGAGCGCCTGCGGCGACACGTCGAGCTTCATGTCCATCTTCTCGAGGCGTGCGTCGAGCACCTTGAGCTGAATCTTCGCGATCGCCTTGATGTTCTTCGCGTCGAGCGCGTGGAACACGACAACCTCGTCGATCCGGTTCAGGAACTCGGGGCGGAAGTGCTGCTTGACCTCAACCCATACCGCGTCGCGAATCTCCTCGCTCGGCCGGCCCGCCATCTGCATGATCTGGTGCGAGCCTAGGTTGCTCGTCATCACGATCACCGTGTTCTTGAAGTCGACCGTGCGGCCCTGGCCGTCGGTCAGACGCCCGTCGTCGAGCACCTGCAAGAGCACGTTGAAGACATCAGGGTGCGCCTTCTCGACCTCGTCGAGCAGCAACACGCTGTAGGGCTTCCTGCGCACCGCCTCGGTCAGATAGCCGCCCTCGTCGTAGCCGACGTAGCCCGGTGGCGCGCCGATCATGCGGGCGACCGAATGCTTCTCCATGAACTCGCTCATGTCGAGGCGGATCAGGTGCTCCTCGCTGTCGAACAGGAAGCCGGCGAGCGCCTTGCACAACTCGGTCTTGCCGACGCCCGTCGGGCCGAGGAACAGGAAGGAGCCGGTCGGCCGGTTCGGGTCTGACAGGCCCGAGCGCGAGCGGCGAATCGCATCCGCCACCGCGGTGATCGCCTCGTCCTGGCCGACCACGCGCTCATGCAGCTTGGCTTCCATCTGCAAAAGCTTGTCGCGGTCGCCTTGCATCAGCTTGCTGACCGGAATACCCGTCGCGCGCGCGACGACCTCGGCGATCTCTTCGGCGCCGACCATCGTGCGCAGTAGCTGCGGCGCACCGCCGTCCTTGCCCGCCTTCGCCTTGCCGGTCTCCTTCGCCTGCGCCTCCTTCAGTTGCTTCTCCAAGTCGGGCAGCTTGCCGTACTGCAACTCGGCGACCTTGTTGAAATCGCCCTTGCGGGTGAGTTCCTCGATCTGCGTGCGCAGCTTGTCGATCTCTTCCTTCAGGTGCGCCGAACCCTGAGCGGTTGCCTTCTCGGACTTCCAGACCTCTTCCAGATCGGCGGCCTCACGCTCGAGCTTGGCGATTTCCTCCTCGATCAGCGCAAAGCGCTTCTGCGAGCCTTCGTCTTTCTCGCGCCGCACCGCCTCGCGCTCGATCTTGAGCTGGATCAGGCGACGGTCGAGCTTGTCCATCACCTCCGGCTTCGAGTCGATCTCGATCTTGACCTTCGCTGCCGCCTCGTCGATCAGGTCGATCGCCTTGTCCGGCAGGAAGCGGTCGGTGATGTAGCGATGGCTCAACTCGGCCGCAGCGACGATCGCCGGGTCGGTGATCTCGACGCCATGGTGCACCTCGTACTTCTCCTGCAGGCCGCGCAGAATCGCGATCGTCGCCTCGACCGTCGGCTCGCCAACCAGGATCTTCTGGAAGCGCCGCTCGAGCGCGGCGTCTTTCTCGATGTACTTGCGGTATTCGTCGAGCGTCGTCGCGCCGATGCAATGCAACTCCCCACGCGCCAGCGCGGGCTTCAACATGTTGCCGGCGTCGATCGCCCCCTCGGCCTTGCCGGCGCCCACCATCGTGTGCAACTCGTCGATGAAGACGATCGTCTGGCCTTCGTCCTGCGCGACCTCTTTCAGCACGGACTTGAGGCGCTCCTCGAACTCCCCGCGGTACTTCGCACCGGCCAGCAGCAGCGCCATGTCGAGCACGAGCACGCGCTTGGACTTGAGCGATTCCGGCACCTCGCCAGCGACGATGCGTTGCGCCAGGCCCTCGACGATCGCCGTCTTGCCGACACCCGGCTCGCCGATCAGCACCGGATTGTTCTTCGTGCGGCGAGACAGCACCTGGATCGCCCGGCGGATCTCGTCGTCACGGCCGATCACGGGGTCGAGCTTGCCCATCCGAGCGCGTTCGGTGAGGTCGATCGTGTACTTCTTCAGCGCCTCACGCTGGCCTTCGGATTCGGCCGAATCGACCTTCTGGCCACCACGCACGGCGTCGACCGCCGCCTCGAGCGCCTTCCGGGTCAACCCGTGGCCCCGCACGATGCCGGCAATGTCGGTCTTCGCATCGGCGAGCGCGAGCAGGAACATTTCGCTCGCGATGAACTGGTCGCCGCGTTTGCTGGCCTCCTTTTCCGCCCCCTGCAGCAGCGCGACGAGGTCGCGCCCGGCCTGCACAGGCTGGCCGCCGCCTTCGACCTGGGGTAGGCCGTTGATCGCGGTCTCGAGCGCCGTCTGCAACGCGGGCAGGCGCACCCCTGCGCGCGAAAGCAGCGCGCGTGGGCCGTCTTCCTGCGTCAGCATCGCGGCGAGCAGGTGCACCGGCTCGATGTAGGGGTTGCCGCGTGTGACGGCGAGACTCTGCGCCTCTCCAAGTGCCTCCTGGAAGCGCGTCGTGAACTTGTCTTGTCGCATGGGAATTCCTCCGAATACCACAGAGGTTAGGCGCAACGGCGGAAATTCAAGGTGTCGGACACCGGCACAAACTGACGCAAGTCAATGTGCCTGCAATCACGTTGCGACGCAAACCGACGTTGGCGTAAGCGCTTCGCGCACGCCCGGGCAAGCCGCTTCAATCGCCTGCTTTGCTGCCCGCGTTGCCACCCACCTCGATGCCCCAGCGCGCGAGCGCCGCGTCGTCGGTGACGCGCGCATCGACCCAGTGCGCACCTCCCGACCCGTGCTCCTTCTTCCAGAACGGCGCCTGCGTCTTCAGGTAGTCCATCAGGAATTCGCAGGCCTGGAAAGCGTCGCCGCGATGCGCGGAGGTAACTACGACGAGCACGATCTGGTCGAGCGGCGCGAGCGGCCCGACACGGTGAACCACGCGCGCGCCGCGCACGTCGAAGCGTCGTGCCGCTTCGTCGATCATGGCTTCGATCGCACGCTCGGTCATGCCGGGGTAGTGCTCCAGTTCCATCCCGCTCACCGCCGCGCCGCCACTGCGATCGCGGACCGTGCCGACAAAGGCAACCACCGCGCCGACGCCGCCATCACCCTCGCGCAGGGCGGCGACTTCGCTCGACAGGTCGAAGTCCTCCGTCTGGATGCCGACGCGTGCGGCCATATCGCCTCGCCCTCAGCCGCCCGTGACGGGTGGGAAAAAGGCCAGCTCGGACCCGCCGCGCACGAGTGCGGACTCGTCGCACAGCGTCTTGTCGAGCGCCGTGCGCACCGCCCGCCCGCGTGCGAGCACCTCGGCGTGGCGCGGGCTGCGCGCAATCAAGGCGTCGCGCACGGCGCCGACGCTGAGTTCGCCATCAAGTGGCAGGGTTTCGCCCGCGCCGAGTGCCTCGCGCAATGAGGCAAAGTAGCGCACCTGCACGACCGCACAGCCGCTCACGACAGCAGCTCCGCGAAGGGCAGGTAGCACACCCAGTCGCCGCGCCGGATTGCCTGCTGCGGCGGGTTGTTGACGACACCGTCGCCCCAGACGGTAGAAGTCAGCACGCCTGAACTCTGGTTGGCGAACAGTTCGAGCCCACCTTCGGCATTGCGTCGCACGCGCAGGAACTCGCGCCGGCGATCGGGCTTTGCCCACTCGAAATCCGCGCGTGCCATGAGCGCGGTCGGCGCCTGCGGCTGCCCACCTTGCAGGCGCAACAGCACGGGACGCACCGCAATCACGAACGTGATGAAACTCGACACCGGGTTGCCCGGCAAGCCGATGAACCAGGCGTTCGAGCCGTCGCCACGGCGCAATTCGCCGAACGCGAGCGGCTTGCCCGGCTTGATCGCGACCTGCCAGAGGTCGAGCCGTCCTTCGGACTCGACGGCGGGGCGCAGGTGATCTTCCTCGCCGACAGACACGCCGCCCGAGCTGACAACGAGATCGCAGCCTGCCGCCGCGCGGCGTAGCGCGTCGCGCGTCGCGGGCAGCGAATCGGGCACGATGCCGAGATCCTCGCAATCGCAGCCGGCCGCCTGCACGAGTGCGCGCAGCGTGAAGCGGTTCGAGTTGTAGATCGCGCCGGGGCGCAACGGCTCGCCCGGCATCACGAGCTCATCGCCAGTGGACATCAAGCCGACACGCGGCCGGCGCGACACCGAAAGCGTCGCTGCGCCGACCGATGCCGCCAGGCCGAGTGCCTGCGGCGTGAGCTTGGTGCCGCGCGCGAGGACGACATTGCCGCGTTTCACGTCCTCGCCCTGACGCCGCACCCACTGCCCCGCGATCGGAACGGTGTCGATGCGCACACCGCCGGCCACCACTTCGCATTGCTCCTGCATGACGACCGCGTCTGCCCCCGCCGGCACCTGCGCGCCTGTGAAGATGCGCGAAGCGGTGCCAGGCACGTGCGGCTCGCCGACGACACCTGCCGGTATGCGCTGGCTGACCGGCAGCACGGCACCTGCCGCTGGCACGTCCGCAGCGCGCAGCGCGTAGCCGTCCATCGAGGTGTTGTCGGCCGGCGGCACGTCGAGCAAGGACGCGACATCGGCGGCGAGCACGCGGCCGAGTGCGTCGAAGGTCGAAACCGTTTCGGTGGCGTCCAGCGGCCGCACGGCGGCGAGCAGCCGCGCGAGCGCTTCGTCAAGAGTCAGCAAGGAGTTGCGGGGCGGCGTATTCATAGCGTTCCGACGATTGCAGCAGAAACTGCGCAACCGCGTCGGGGACATTGAGATCGAGCACCGGCAGCGCCGTGGGATGCGGGAGCTGCTGCGGGCTGTCGGTTGCGAGCGCAACGATGAAAGGATCGTCCGGGTACTGCACCGGTTTGCCGTTGGCGGCACGCCAGACCTCGATCTTCAACAGATCAGCGCGTTTGAAGCCCTCGACGAGCGCCCAGTCGCAATCGCCGAGCTCGGCGAGCAGCTGGTGCACGTTCGGCCGGGCCTCAACCGCGAACTCGCGGATCTTGGCGAGCCGCCGGCTCGACGCGATCACGACCTCGAACGCGCCGGCCTTGCGGTGGCGCCACGAGTCCTTGCCCGGCTGGTCGATGTCGAAATCGTGGTGCGCGTGCTTGACGACCGAAACGCGCTGGCCGGCGAACGCGAGACTCGCGATCACGCCTTCGACGAGCGTCGTCTTGCCCGAACCCGACCAACCGGAAAAGCCGATGACCTTCATGCCATGTCCGGCTCGATGCAGCGCTTGACTGCATCGACATCCGCCGGCAGCACGATGAAGCGGCGCGGCAGCGCCTCGATGCCGATCTGCGCCGCGGGGCGCGGCGGCTCGATGCCGATCGCCTCGATGATCGTCTCGGCGAACTTTGCAGGCAGCGCCGTCTCGAGCACGATCATCGACACGCCCTGCTCGATGTGTTCGCGCGCCACCTTCACGCCGTCCGCGGTATGCGGATCGATCAGTACGCCGCGCCCGCGATACAGGTCCCGGATGGTCGCGAGCCGGTCCGCATGGGTGCTGCGGCCTGACTCGAATCCGAAGTCCGGCAGCTTCGCGCGGGTCGCATCATCGAGACTGAAGGCACCCTCACGCGCGATGCGCTCGCCAAACTTGGCGCGCACGCGCGCGCCATCGCGACCCAGCAGATCGAAGACAAAGCGCTCGAAATTCGAAGCCTTCGAGATATCCATCGACGGGCTCGAGGTCTCGTGCGTTTCGGCACTGCCGCGCACACGGTAGGTGCCGGTGCGAAAGAACTCGTCGAGAACGTCGTTCTCGTTCGTCGCGGCGACGAGATGCTTGATCGGCAGCCCCATCATGCGCGCCACATGGCCGGCGCAAATGTTGCCGAAGTTGCCCGTGGGCACGGTGAAACTCACTTGCTCGTCGTTCGAGCGCGTCGCGCGGAAGTAGCCCGCGAAGTAGTAAATGACCTGTGCGAGCAGACGCGCCCAGTTGATCGAGTTGACCGCGCCGATGCGATGCCGACGCTTGAACTCCAGATCGTTCGAGACGGCCTTCACGATGTCCTGGCAATCGTCGAACACACCCTCGATCGCGATGTTGTGAATGTTCTCGTCCTGCAGCGAGAACATCTGTGCCTGCTGGAACGGACTCATGCGGCCATGCGGCGAGAGCATGAAGACGCGAAGCATCGGCTTGCCGCGCAGCGCGTACTCGGCTGCACTGCCGGTGTCACCGGACGTCGCACCCAGGATGTTGAGCATCTCGTCGCGCCGCTCGAGTTCGTACTCGAACAGGTTGCCGAGGAGTTGCATCGCCATGTCCTTGAAGGCGAGCGTCGGGCCGTTGGAAAGCGCCTGCAGCCACAGGCCGTCGCCGATCGCCTTCAGTGGCGTGATCTCGGGCGTGCCGAAGATAGCTTCGGTGTAGGTCTCATCGACGATCACGCGCAGATCGGCGGCGGGAATGTCGTCGATGTAGAGCGACAGAATCTCGAACGCCAGACCCGCATAGGACAGGCCGCGCCACCTGGTCAACGTCGCGGCATCGATACGGGGATAGTGATCCGGCAGGTAGAGGCCACCGTCGGGTGCCAGGCCTTCGAGCAGGATGTCGCAAAAGCGCCGCGGTGTCGCGTCACCGCGGGTGCTGATGTATCTCAACTGAGTTCTTCCTTGCGGATGCGCACGATGGGCGCGAGCACCGTCGGCAACGCCTGCATGCGCGCGATCGCGTCGTTCATCCGACCCTCGACCGTGTCGTGCGTCAGGATGATGACGTCGGTGTGCGTCTCGCCCTTGCCCTGCGCCCGGCTAAGGGCGCCTGCGTCGCCCGGCCGCTGCTGCAGCGCATCGATCGAGATGTCACGCTCGGCCAGGATACCGGTGATGCGCGCGAGCACGCCCGCCTGGTCGGCCACCTGCAGGCGCAAGTAGAAGGCGGTGACGACCTGCTCCATCGGCAGGATCGGCGCGTTGCTCAACTCGTCGGGTTGGAACGCGAGGTGCGGCACGCGCTGCTCGGGGTCCGCGGTGTGCAGGCGCGTAATGTCGACCAGATCGGCGACGACGGCCGAAGCGGTCGGCTCGGCGCCTGCACCTTTGCCGTAGTAGAGCGTTGTGCCAACCGCGTCCGCCTGCACCAGCACCGCATTCATGGCGCCTTCGACATTCGCGATCAGTCGCTTGGCGGGGACGAGCGTCGGGTGCACGCGCAGCTCGATGCCACTGTCGGTGCGCTTGGTGATGCCGAGCAGCTTGATGCGGTAGCCGAGTTGCTCGGCATAGCTGATGTCGGCCGCCTGCAGCTTCGTGATGCCTTCGACATAGGCCTTGTCGAACTGCATCGGGATGCCAAATGCGATCGCACTCATGATCGTTGCCTTGTGCGCGGCATCCACGCCTTCGATGTCGAAGGTCGGGTCGGCTTCGGCGTAACCCAGACGCTGTGCCTCCTTCAGCACGACGCCGAAGTCGAGCCCCTTGGCGCGCATCTCCGACAGGATGAAGTTCGTCGTGCCGTTGATGATGCCTGCGATCGATTCGATGCGATTCGCGGTCAGCCCCTCGCGCAGCGCCTTGATGATCGGGATGCCGCCGGCGACCGCCGCCTCGAACGCGACCATCACGCCTTTGGCGTGCGCGGCGGCGAAGATCTCGCTGCCGTGCACCGCGAGCAGCGCCTTGTTGGCCGTGACGACGTGTTTGCCGGCGGCGATCGCTTCCATCACCAGCGTGCGGGCGATGCCGTAGCCACCGATCAGCTCGATGACGATGTCGATCGCCGGATCGGCGATCACGGCGCGCGCGTCGGCCATCACCTTCACGCTGTCGCCAACGATGGACTGCGCGCGCGCGGTGTCCAGATCGGCCACGGTCGTGATGCGGATGCCGCGACCGGCGCGGCGGCGGATCTCTTCCTGGTTGCGTTGCAGCACCTCGAAGGTGCCGCGGCCGACAGTGCCGATGCCGAGCAGGCCGACCTGGATCGGTTTGACGTCGGCGTCGCGGCGCTTGGCGACACCGGCTTGCCCCGCGGCTTTAGGAGTGGTCATGATCGTCATCAATGCGAGTGGCGTTTGCGGTAGTGCTCGAGGAAGCGCGCGATGCGGCCGACGGCTTCGGTCAGGTCGTCGGAGTTCGGCAGGAACACAAGCCGGAAGTGATCGGGCGCCTTCCAGTTGAAGCCGGTGCCCTGCACGATCAGCACCTTCTCTTCGGCGAGCAGTTCGTAGGCGAACTGCTGGTCGTCGGTGATGGGATAAAGCTTCGGATCCAGGCGCGGAAACATGTAGAGCGCCGCCTTCGGCTTGACGACGCTGACACCAGGAAGTTCACTCAGCAGCGCGTACGCCAGGTCACGCTGGCGGCACAGGCGCCCGCCCGGCGCGACCAGATCGTTGATGCTCTGGTAGCCGCCGAGCGCGGTCTGGATCGCGAGCTGCCCCGGTGTGTTCGAGCACAAGCGCATCGAGGCCAACATGTTCAGCCCTTCGATGTAGTCGCCGGCGTGACGCTTGTCGCCCGAGACGATCATCCACCCGGCGCGGTAGCCGCACGAGCGGTAGTTCTTCGACAAGCCGTTGAAGGTGACGAACAGCACGTCGTCGGCGAGCGAGGCGATGCTCGTGTGCGTCGCGCCGTCGTAGAGCGTCTTGTCGTAGATCTCGTCAGCGAAGACGATCAGGTCATGCTCGCGCGCGAACTCGACGATCTCGCGTAACACGCTTTCAGGATAAAGCGCGCCAGTCGGGTTGTTCGGGTTGATGACGACGACGGCGCGCGTGCGCGGCGTGACGCGCGAGCGCATGTCGGCGATGTCGGGTAGCCAGTCGCTTTTCTCGTCGCACAGATAGTGCACCGCCTTGCCGCCCGAGAGGGCGACCGCGGCCGTCCACAGCGGATAGTCTGGCGCCGGGACGAGCACCTCGTCGCCGTTGTTGAGCAGCGCGTTCATGCTCATCACGATCAGCTCGGACGCACCGTTACCTAGATACACGTCGTCCACCGTCACGCCGAGGATCTGCTTCTCCTGCGTGTAGTGCACGACCGACTTGCGCGGCGCGAAGAGGCCCTTGCTGTCGGTGTAGCCGGCCGAGTGCGGCAGATTGCGGATCATGTCCTGCACGATCTCGTCCGGCGGCTCGAGCCCGAACGCGGCAATGTTGCCGATGTTGAGCTTGATGATGTGCTGGCCCTCGTCCTCCATCTGCCGGGCCTTGTCCAGCACCGGGCCGCGGATGTCGTAGCAGACGCTGGCGAGCTTGTCCGACTTGTTGATGCGCTTGCGCAAGTGGTTTCTCCGATCTCGGCGCGGGGCCGCTTTTTTGGCGGCAAGGACTTGCGGCGCAAAAACTATAATTTTATCCGCCACGCCCCGCGATCCCGAGACGTGGCCGACAACCCTGCACCATCCCACCCCCAAGTGAAATTCCAGCCTGACCGACTCGATGGCGTCAACGCCATCACGGCGATCGATCGCAGCGGCGTGCGCGTCAACGCGCAGCGCCACGACACGAGCGTACTGGTGCCCTGGCAGGGAGAGGTGGAGCCCTGGGGCTGCACCGCGTTTGCCAATCTGAACGCCGGGCACTTCGAGCAGGTGCTCGAATTGAAGCCCGAACTCGTCATCTTCGGCAGTGGAGACATCCTGCGATTTCCAGGCGCCGCACTGATTCGGGCGCTGATCGCACAACGCATCGGCGTCGAAACCATGGACACCGGCGCTGCCTGCCGCACCTACAACGTGCTCGCGGCGGAAGGGCGCGAAGTCGTCGCCGCGCTACTCCTCGAACGCCCCGCCGGGCCCTGACTCTCCGGGCGGCCCGAAGCCTGCCCTTATAATCGCAGGCTACGCCAAGCGCGGCTCAACTCATCAGATTACTACATGACGCCAGCCATCAACAAAGCCCTCCCGGAATTTGAAGCGCTCGCAACCAGCGGCGTGAAGTTCACTCCCCAAGCCTATCTCGGCAAGATAGTTGTCCTCTATTTCTACCCGAAGGACAACACCCCCGGTTGCACCACCGAGGCAATGCAGTTCCGAGACCGCAACAAGGATTTCGTCAAGGCCGGCGCGATCGTGTTCGGTGTTTCGCGCGACAACATGGCCTCGCATGACAAGTTCCGCCAGAACCTCGAGTTGCCTTTCGACCTGATCGCCGACACCGAAGAGAAGCTGTGCCACATGTTCGGCGTCGTCAAGAACAAGATCATGTACGGCAAGAAGGTCAAGGGCATCGAGCGCAGCACCTTCCTGATCGATGCCGAAGGCGTGCTGGTCGCGGAATGGCGCGGCATCAAGGTGGCCGGTCACGTCGATGAAGTATTGAAGGCGGTCAAGGCGCTCAAGAAGGCGGCGTGAACCGATTTGCCCGCGCGGCATGCGTCGCGCGTTTGATTGAAGCCGCCCAGGACACTGAGCGGCTTCTTGTCTTTTGGCTGCCCTAAACTTGGCTGCCCGAGCCTGCAATCCATCCCATGCCCCTGCCCAAGCCACCCGCCAAACCCGCCTCCCTGCTGAACCCGAACGACTTCGAATCGCAGGCCGCACCGCGTCCGGGCCGGCGCGCGCAGAAGTCACCCGCGGCGGCCGAACCCGCCGCGCCAGCGGTGCTCGATCTGTTTGACACCCGCACCGCCCCAGCTCTGGTAAGCGCGCCGACACAGGCGCTCACACAGTCGCCCACACAAGCGCCCGCGGCGGCGCCGCGCGACGCCGCCAAGCCCGCCACGCAGCGCCGCACGCGCACGCCGCGCGGGACAGGCCCGGCGCGCTTGTTCGTGCTCGATACCAACGTGCTGATGCATGACCCGATGTCGCTCTTCCGCTTCGAGGAGCACGACGTCTACCTGCCGATGATCACGCTCGAGGAACTCGACGATCACAAGAAGGGCATGAGCGAAGTCGCGCGCAACGCGCGCCAGGTGAGCCGCGATCTCGACGCGCTCGCTGCCATTACGCCGGGCCGCAACGGCGTCGCCGATATGGGAGAGGGTCTTGCGCTCGCGCGTACCGGTCATCGTGAGGCGGGTGGCAAGCTCTACTTTCAGACCACGCTCGTCAACGCGACGCTGCCCGCCGGGTTGCCGCAGGGCAAGGCGGACAACCAGATTCTCGGCGTCGTGAAGGCGCTCGGCGAGCAGATGACGGGCCGCGAAGTGGTGCTGGTGTCGAAAGACATCAACATGCGCATCAAGGCGCGCGCGCTCGGTTTGAAGGCTGAGGATTACTTCAACGACAAGACGCTCGACGACGGCGACCTCCTCTACACCGGCGTGCTGCATCTGCCCGCGGATTTCTGGGACCAGCACGGCAAGACGATGGAAAGCTGGAACCAGGGCGGCTTCACCTATTACCGCATCAGCGGTCCGCTCGTGCCGGCGCTGCTGGTGAACCAGTTCGCCTATCTCGAGGCGGCGGGGGCTGCGCCGCTCTACGCGAAGGTCACCGAGATCACCGGCAAGACGGCCGTGCTGCGCACGCTCAGGGAATACACCCACGCGAAGAATGCCGTCTGGGGCGTGACGGCACGCAACCGCGAACAGAATTTCGCGCTCAACCTGCTGATGGACCCGGACTGCGACTTCGTCACCCTGACCGGCACCGCAGGCACCGGCAAGACGCTGATGACCCTCGCCGCAGGCTTGAGCCAGGTGATGGACGACCGCCGCTACACCGAGATCGTCGTCACCCGCGTGACCGTGCCGGTGGGCGAGGACATCGGCTATTTGCCGGGCAACGAAGAGGAGAAGATGAATCCGTGGATGGGCGCGCTCGACGACAACCTTGAGGTGCTGTCGCGCAGCGACGGCGGCGCCGGCGAATGGGGCCGCGCCGCGACCAACGACCTCGTGCGCAGCAAGATCAAGATCAAGAGCATGGCCTTCATGCGCGGTCGCACCTTCTTGAACAAGTTCCTCATCATCGACGAGGCGCAGAACCTGACGCCCAAACAGTTGAAGACCCTGATCACGCGCGCCGGGCCGGGCACGAAGATCGTCTGCCTTGGCAACCTGGCGCAGATCGACACGCCCTACCTGACCGAAGGCAGTTCGGGCCTGACCTATGCGGTCGATCGCTTCAAGGGCTGGCCGCACGGCGGGCACGTCACGCTTGCTCGCGGCGAGCGCTCTCGACTGGCGGACTTCGCGTCGGACGCGCTCTAGCGAAGGCGCGCCGGAGCCGGCAGCGCAACCCGCGGCGCCGCGCATCGGTCAGGCGTGGCCTTGCACTCCGCCGAAGGCGGCCAGCCGCCAAGTCCAGGCCCATTCGTGCGGCGCCGAGCCCGGCAGAAGGCCCTCGATCACGTCCAGGCTCTTCTTCAACATCCACGATGAGTCGTGCCAACCCGAGCCCATCGGCTCCTCGTCGATCGACCACCTGGAAGCAGCCTGCGCCTCGGTCGGCACGAGCGAGAGCTCGTGCCACCGTGCGCTTGCCTTGAATCGCCGCCTGCGGCCCCGTGAACGCCATTCTTGCCATGATGTGCACCCCGTGTTGATTCAGGGATGCAGTGTTCATTGGCACCAGTGTGCTGCCCACCCCTCCGAGGTCGGGGCATGGGTCGAATGGGCACCCCCTGTGGCGTCGGGGGATATGCGGAGTCACCATCGCTCCCCCATTCGGGGGGCGACAGCTAAGGTGCCGGTGCACTTTCAGGATTTGGGAAACAAGTCCTTGATCTGTTGCAACGCCGCCGGATCCTCGATCGTCGAAAGATCGCCTGCATCGCGGCCCTCGCAGACGGCCTGAATCGCGCGGCGTACCAGTTTGCCCGAGCGCGTCTTCGGCAGCCCGGTGACGAAGCGCACGCGCGATGGCCGCGCTACGGCGCCGAGTGTCTGGTCGACGAGCTTCATGATCTCGCCTTCGAGTTTGAGCTTCGCAGCATCGTCGGTCAGAGCGGATGCGTCCTTCGGCACGACGAACGCCATCGCGACCTGGCCCTTCAACTGATCGGCGACGCCGACCACGGCGACCTCGGCCACGTTGGCGTGACCCGAGATGCTCTCCTCGATTTCGCGCGTACCCAGGCGGTGGCCGGCGACGTTGATGACGTCGTCGGTGCGGCCGAGGATGAAGTAGTAGCCGTCCTCGTCGCGCACCGCCCAGTCGAAGGTGCTGTAGGCGAGGCGGTTGGGCACGCTCTTCCAGTACGTTTCGACGAATCGCTCATCGTCGCGCCACACAGTCTGCATGCAGCCCGGCGGCAGCGGGCCTTCGATCGCAACCACGCCCTTCTGGTTGGCCCCCTTCAACTCCTCCCCGGTGTTCTCGTCGAGCAGCTTGATGTCGTAGCCGTACATCGCCAGGCCGGGGCTGCCGAACTTGCTCGTCTTCTTCTCGATGCCGTTGGCGAGCGCCAGGATCGGCCAGCCCGATTCGGTCTGCCAGTAGTTGTCGATGATCGGCCGGCCGAGCGCGCCCGAGATCCACTGCGCCGTCGGCTCGTCGAGCGGCTCGCCGGCAAGAAAGAGCGCGCGCAGCGACGACAGGTCGTACTTCGACAGGAACGCCGGGTCGTGCTTCTTCAGCACGCGCACCGCGGTCGGCGCGCTGAACATGCCGGTGACCTTGTACTTCTCGACGAGGCTCCACCAGATGCCCGCGTCGGGCCGCGTCGGCAGGCCCTCGTAGAAGATCGTCGCCATGCCGGCGAGCAGCGGGCCATAGACGATGTAGCTGTGGCCGACGACCCAGCCGATGTCGCTCGTCGAGAAGAAGGTCTCGCCCGGCTTGCCGAGGAAGATGTGCTTCATGCTCGCCGCGAGCGCGACGGCGTAGCCGCCGATGTCGCGCTGCACGCCCTTCGGGGTGCCGGTCGTGCCGCTCGTGTAGAGCGTGTAGCTCGGATCGGTGGCCTCCATCCAGACGCAGGGCACGACGGTGTTCAGTGCTGCTCGCGCAGCGCCGCGTAGTCGGCGTCGCGGCCTTCGACCGGCGTGTACGCGGCCATGCCGCGGTTGATCATCAGCACCCGCGCGGACTTGTGCTTCGCCAGGCGGATCGCCTCGTCGAGCAGGCCCTTGTAGGGCACGACCTTGCCGCTGCGGCTGCCGGCGTCGGCGCTGACGATGACGACCGGCTCGGCGTTATCGATGCGGCTCGCAAGGCTCGAGCTTGCGAAGCCGCCGAAGACGACCGAATGGATCGCGCCGATGCGCGCGCAGGCGAGCATCGCGAAGGCGGCCTCAGCGATCATCGGCATGTAGATCAGGACGCGGTCGCCACGCTTGACGCCGAGCGATTGCAGCGCTGCGGCCATGCGCTGCACTTCGGCATGCAGTTCGCGAAAGCTGTAGACGCGCTCGTCGTCGGTCTCGGTCGAGACGAAGATCAGCGCGTTCTGGTCACCGCGCGTCGCCAGGTGGCGATCCACCGCGTTGTGGCACAGATTCGTCTGGCCGCCGACGAACCAGCGCGCGAACGGCGGATTGCTGTAGTCGCAGACCTGGTCGAAGGGGCGGTGCCAATCGATCAGTTCGGCCTGCTCGGTCCAGAAGGCATCGCGATCGTCGATCGAACGGCGGTAGAAGCTGGCGTAGTCCATGGTCTGTCTCCTGATCTCGTGGCTCGGGGCCGGCAGCGAAATCGAAAGCGAAATCGTATACGCGGCGCGGGGATCTGCCGCGAGTTTTCGACGCGCCGCTTGCGCAGCGCTGACGCGGACGCCGAATCGGGCCAATCAGGCCAATCAGGCAAAACGCACGACGATACGACCGCGGACTTTGCCCTCGATCAACTCCTTCGCCTTTGCGATCGCCTCTTCGAGCCCGATCTCGTGCTGGATCGCAGCCAGCGCCGCGCGGGGCAGTTCGCGCGCCAGACGCGACCACGCCTCCTCACGCAAGGCGATCGGCGCCATCACGCTGTCGACGCCAAGCAGCGCGACGCCACGCAGAATGAAGGGCATCACGCTCAGCGGCAGGTCGGCGCCTTGCGCCAAGCCGCAGGCCGCGACCGCGCCGCCGTAGCGCATCTGCGCGCAGACGTTCGCGAGCGTGTGGCTGCCCAGGGTATCGACCGCAACCGCCCAACGCTCCTTTTGGAACGGCTTGCCCGGCGCTGTGAGTTCGTTGCGATCGATCACCTCGGCGGCGCCGAGATCGCGCAGGTACGCCGCCTCGTCCGCCTTCCCGGTCGAAGCAACAACGCGATAGCCCGCCTGCGCGAGCAGGCTCACGGCGACACTGCCGACACCGCCAGTTGCCCCGGTGACGAGCACGTCGCCGGCTTCGGGCTTCACGCCATGACGCTGCAACGCCATCAGGCATAGCATCGCGGTGTAACCCGCGGTGCCGATCGCCATCGCGTCGCGCGGCGTGAAGCTCTCGGGCAAGCGCACGAGCCAGTCGCCCTTCAGATGCGCGCGCTCGGCCAGGCAGCCCCAATGCGTTTCGCCGACGCCGAAGCCATTGAGAACCACCTTGTCGCCCGCCTTCCAGCGCGCATGCCGGCTCTCGACGACGGTGCCGGCACCATCGATGCCAGGCACCATCGGCCAGCGCCGCACGACCGGGCCGCGATTCGTGATCGCGAGGCCATCCTTGTAGTTGAGCGTCGAGGCTTCGACCGCGACGAGCACATCCGCCTCCGGCGTCGCCGCCTTCAGCGCGGCGTCGTCGATGGCGGTGACTTCGGCGCGGAAGCCCGCGTCGTCCTTGTTGAGCAGCAGGGCCTGGATCATCGTCTTCTCCTTTCTCGACAATGCATCCCGCGCGCTTGACGCCGCGCAGGCGCTTGCCTATGGTCAGTGCGTGAGTTCCGAATGACGTAGTGTGCCGCACGTGCGGCCACGCTCAACACCCATGACACGCAACACACCACCCGCTGACGGAGCAAGCTTGTTGAGTTCGGTCATCACGCTGTTCGCACGGATCGCGATCGTAATCTTCGCGATCACTGGTGCAGCCTCGGCGCGGGCGCAGGCGTTCGACCACAGCTACGCCCTTGTCATCGGCGTCGACGACTACGTGAGCCTGGGGCTGCGGCGGCTCTCGAACGCTGAGTCCGACGCGCAGGCGGTGGCGCGCTATTTCGGCGCGCAGCGTTACGAAGTGACGTCTCTCATCGGCGCGCAGGCTGGGACGAAGAAGAACGTCGCCGACGCGGTACGTGCGATCGCCGCGAAGCTCACCGAGCGCGACCGCTTCGTGTTCTTCTTCGCCGGCCACGGCAAGTCGAAGCGCACGGAGGGCGTCGATGTCGCCTATCTCGTCGTCCCCGGCGGGCGCGACCGCAACGACCCGGCGTCGCTCATCTCCACCGGCGACATCACCGACTACTCGCGGTTGCTGGACAAGGCGCGCCACCAGCTGTTCATCTTCGACAGTTGTTATGCCGGGCTGATGGGCCAGTTCCAGACACGCGCCGCGGGCGATCGGCCCGAGTTCGATAGCGAGGCCTTTCTCGTCAAGGACCTTTCGGCGCGCCGCGTGCGCCAATATTTGAGCGCGGGCGGCGAGGACCAGGAGGTGCTCGACAACGGCCCCGGCAAGCTGAGCTGGTTCACCTACTTCCTGTTGAAGGGCGTCGAGCCGGGTGTTGCCAGCCGGCGCGCGAGCGGGCTCATCACGTTCTCCGAGCTCGCGACCTATGTGCAGGCGCTGAGCGCGAACCCGAAGCACACGCCCGCGTTCGGCAGCCTTGCCGGTCACCACGGCGGCGAGTTCCTGCTGATGTCGACAGCGCAGGGCTCACCTCGAATTGCGCGGCTGCCCGACATCTCGCGCCAGACGCTGCGCGACCTCGGCTTTCTGACGCGCAGCGACACGCCCGAAGCCGTCGGCGCCAGTATCGAGCAGATGCGCGCGCCGATCGACAACGTGTTCGAGGCCTGGACGACGAAGGACCTGGCGCTCTACCGCGCGCAGTTCGACGCTTCGGCGGTACAGACCGGGCGTTTGAAGGGTGGCAAGACCTACCAGCGTGGCTTCGACGAGATCATGGCGCGGCGAGCTGCGGACTTTCCCCGTCTCGACCGCGTCGAGGTGCTGAAGTACGAGGTCATGTACCAGGGCAGCGAAGGCGGCGAAGCCAGCTTCGGCGCTCGCTACAGCATGGACTTCCACTGGCGCGATGGGCGCGTCACCCGCGAGCACAACATCAACGAGTGCTATCGCGTGCGCCAACAGCCGGGCGGCGAACACTGGGCGATCGTGCGCAACGACGACTACCAGAGCCGAATCTGCTACCAGTAGGCGCAGTTGTCGCAGCAGGCGCGCCAACACCGCGCACCGCTGAATGTCCCGAACGGATTGCAGGGTTACGCCCATGCGTGCCATCCCATGCCATGAAAGAAGGGACAATCAACGAATGGCCGAGAGAGTGATTCCGCTAGCCGACCAGCGCTACGCTGCCGCGGTGCCGCGCGTGCCCGAACACCCCGCGGCGCCGATCGGCTTGCTCGCCGATCAACTCGGCCGGCCGTTGCGCGACCTGCGCATTTCGGTGACCGACCGCTGCAACTTCCGCTGCGGCTATTGCATGCCCAAGGAGGTGTTCGACAAGAACTATGCCTTCCTGCCGCACAGCTCGCTGTTGAGCTTCGAGGAAATCACACGCACGGCCAGGCTCTTCATTGCGCACGGTGTGAGGAAGATCCGCCTCACCGGTGGCGAGCCGCTGCTGCGCAAGAACGTCGAGGAACTGATCGCGCAGTTGAGCGCGCTGCGCACACCAGACAGCGCGCCGCTCGACCTGACGCTGACGACCAACGGCTCCTTGCTCGCGCGCAAGGCGCAGGCGCTGAAAGACGCCGGGCTGCAACGCGTCACCGTCAGCCTCGACGCGCTCGACGACGCCGTTTTCAGACGCATGAACGACGTCGACTTTCCGGTCGACGACGTGCTGCGCAGCATCGAGCGCGCGATGGAAGTCGGCCTCGGCCCGGTGAAGATCAACATGGTCGTCAAGCGCGGAACCAACGATCACGAGATCGTCCGCATGGCACGCCACTTCCGCGGCACAGGCGCGGTGCTGCGCTTCATCGAGTACATGGACGTCGGCGCCAGCAACGGCTGGCGCATGGACGAAGTGCTGCCGTCGGCCGACGTGATCGCACGACTTCAGGCCGAATTCGCGCTCGTCGCCATGCAGCCGCAGTCCGAGGGCGAGACGGCGCAGCGCTGGCGCTATGCCGACGGGCAAGGCGAGATCGGCGTCATCTCGAGCGTCACGCAGGCGTTCTGTCGCGACTGCAACCGCGCACGGTTGTCGACCGAAGGCAAGCTCTTCTTGTGTCTGTTCGCAACCCATGGGCACGACCTGCGCGCGCTGCTGCGCGGAGGGTTCAGCGACGAACAGATCTCGGCCGCGATCGCGCCGATCTGGCAGCGCCGCGACGATCGCTACTCCGAGCTGCGCAGCGCATTGCCGCGTGAGCATGGCGCGGACGCATCGGCGCCCAAGCGCGTCGAGATGCATTACATCGGCGGATGAAGCTCTTTCCGCGCGCGGTTCGCGATCGCCTTGCCTGGGCAGTGGTGGCAGGTGTTGCACTGCCGTGGGCGGCGGGTGAGTGGGTGAAGCGCGGGATCGAATCCGAGATGCCGATCGACCTTGCAAGGCGCGTGCTTCTGATCGACTTCCTTGTCGCCGGCACCATCTTCAGCGCGCTCTCGCTCGTCCTCACCGTCGCCATCGGCTGCTGGGTGACGAATGTCATGAAGGGCCCGCGCTACGTTGCCGATTCCTTCCCCGTGGATTCGCCGCGCGTCGCGCCGCGTCGTGTCCCGTGATCGCGCGCGCCGACATCACCGGCCTCGTCCTCGCGGGTGGGCGCGGCAGCCGCATGGGCGGCGTCGACAAGGGATTGCAAACCTACCAGGGCCAGCCGCTCGCGTTGCACGCGATGCTGCGCCTCACGCCACAGGTCGGCCCGCTGATGATCAACGCGAACCGCAACCTTGCTGCCTACGAGTCGTTCGGCGTGCCGGTGTTCCCCGACGCGAGCGGCGATTTCGCCGGCCCGCTCGCCGGCTTCGTGGCCGGGCTCGAACAGTGCGAAACCCCTTACCTCGCGACCGTGCCCTGCGACTCGCCGCTGTTCCCGATTGATCTCGTCGATCGGATGGCGGCCGCGCTGGAGGCCGCGGGCGCCGAGATCGCCGTCGCCTGCGCGCCGGAAAACGGCGAGATGCGCGCCCAGCCGGTCTTCTGCCTGATGCAGTCCATGTTGCTCGAAAGCCTGGTGCGCTTCACGCAGGCCGGCGGCCGCAAGATCGACCGCTGGACCGCGCAGCATGTCTGCGTCGACGTGCCCTTCGCCGACGAGTGCGCGTTCTTCAACGCCAACACTCTCGCCGAGTTGCACGCGTTGCAGGAACCGGCGCCGCCTGACGCAAATGGCTGAGCGCGTTGCGCTGCGCGCGATGGGCGCGGCTGATCTGGCCGCCTACAAGCTGCTGCGCGACGGCGCGCTCGCCGAGCGGCCCGAGGCCTTCACGTCGGACGCCGCAACCGAATTGCGCCGGCCGCCGGAGACCTACCTCGCGCGGCTTTCGGGAGCGGCCGACGGCGGCTGGCCGTTCACGCTCACCGCTTGGCTGGGCGAGCGCCTGGTCGGTGCGGTGACCTGCGAGCGCGATGCGCGCGTGAAGGTGAACCATATCGGCAAGATCATCGGCATGATGGTCGCGCCCGATCTTCGCGGCCAGGGCATCGGGCGTGCGCTGCTCGAGGCGTGCGTTGGGCAGGCGCGAGAGCGCGGACTGGCGATGTTGACGCTTTCGGTGACAAGCGACAACGCGGCGGCGGTCGATCTCTATTCACGTATGGGTTTCGTTCGCTACGGCCGGCTCGAACGCGCGATACGCGTCGAAGCGCAGTTCCACGCCAAGGACCTGATGGCGCTCGACCTCGAAATGACAATCTGAACCATGAAGAGCCTGCAAGCCATCGCCGCCGAGGTCAGCGGCTACGACCCGACCGCCCTGCCCGTCGCGCAGGCGCAGGAGTTCATCGGTCGCCTCGTGCCGCGTGTCACGGCAGTCGAGATGCTGCCGCTGCGCTCGGCCCTCGGCCGCGTGCTCGCGCGCGACCTCGTGTCCGCATTCAACGTGCCGGCGCACGACAACTCGGCGATGGATGGCTACGCGCTGCGCGGCAGCGATCTGTCCGCCGATGCACCGACGCGGCTCTTGGCGGTGGGCACAGGCCTCGCCGGCCAACCCTTCAAAGGCGACGTGACAGTGGGCCAGTGCCTGCGCATCACGACCGGCGCCGTGATGCCCAAAGGGTTCGACACCGTCGTGCCGCAGGAGTTCGTTCGCGTCGAGGGCGACGCTGTCATCGTGCCGCCCGGCATCTTGCGACCCGGCGACAACCTAAGGCTCGCCGGCGAGGATCTTGCCGTGGGAGATCCTGCATTGCAGGCCGGCCGCGTGCTGCGCCCGGCCGACCTCGGCATGATCGCCTCGCTCGGCATTGCCGAAGTGCCAGTGTTCCGACGCCTGCGTGTCGCCTTCTTTTCAACCGGCGACGAGCTGCGCTCGATCGGCGAGCCGCTCGACGAAGGCTGCGTCTACGACAGCAACCGCTACACGCTGTGGGGCATGCTTGCGCGCCTCGGCGTCGAGCTGCTCGACCTCGGCGTCGTGCGCGACGACCCGGCAGCGCTGGAGGCGGCCTTTCGCGAAGCCGCGAACTGCGCCGACGCGGTGATCACCTCGGGCGGCGTCAGCGTCGGCGAAGCGGACCACACGAAGAAGATCATGGCCGAGCTCGGTGAGGTGCTGTTCTGGCGCATCGCGATGCGCCCTGGACGCCCGATGGCGATCGGACGCATCGGCAGTGTGGCGGCCGCCGAGGGTCGAATCGGCGCTGACGCTGGACATCAGGCGATCCTCTTCGGTCTGCCCGGCAACCCGGTCGCGGTGATGGTGACCTTCTACGCCTTCGTGCGCGATGCGCTGCTCGCGATGAGCGGCGCAAACATGGAGCCGCTGCCCATGCTGCGCGCTGCCAGCACGGCAGCGATTCGCAAGAAGCCCGGCCGCACCGAATACCAGCGCGGCATCGTCACGCGTGCGCCGGACGGTGGCTGGCAGGTCGCGATCACCGGCTCCCAGGGCTCGGGCATCCTGCGCAGCATGAGCGTGGCGAACGGTCTCGTCGTGCTCGGCCACGAACAAGGCAGTGTCGGCGCCGGCGAGCAGGTGGACGTGCTGCCGTTCGACGGGCTTGTGTAGCGCGACCTCAGCTGCACGCCCACCGCCGGACAAGCCCACCGCCGGCCACGCTCAGACGAACGACGCAGCGCCCTGATTCGCGAGCGCATCGGCGCGCTCGTTGCCCGGATTGCCCGAGTGGCCCTTGACCCAGCGCCAGTGCACTTCATGCAATTCGCGCAGGGCGTCGAGGCGCAGCCAGAGTTCGGCGTTCTTGACCGGCTTCCTGTCGGCGGTCTTCCAGCCGCGCTGCTTCCAGCCGTGGATCCACTCGGTGATGCCCTTGCGAACGTACTCGCTGTCTGTGTGAATCGTCACCGTGCAACTGCGTTTGAGCGACGCGAGCGCCTCGATCACTGCAGTGAGTTCCATGCGGTTGTTGGTCGTCAGCTTCTCGCCGCCACAGAGCTCCTTCTCGTGCCCATCGGCGGCCAGCCATGCGCCCCAGCCGCCCGGGCCCGGGTTGCCCTTGCACGCGCCGTCGGTGTAGACCGTCACCTGGGGGCGGCGGATGGATGCGCCGTTGTGTTTTGCAGCCGTCACTATGCGGCCTCGCGGCTGTTTGCGACGACCGCCGGCGCAGCGCCGGGCTGAGGCGCCTGTTGCCGGACGAGCCCGACGAGCCGCATGCCGCGCACGCGCTTGACGGCAACGAGAAAGTACACCGCGCCGAAGACAGGCCACCAGCGATCACCCATGCGCTCCATCCAGGCGAAGCGTGTGAAGCCCCGCGCGGACTTGAACGGCGGCCGGTAGCAGCCGAAGCGGCCGCCCTCCACTTCGAAGCTCAGCAGCCGCAGCCAGTCCCGCAGCCTTCGATAGCCGAGGAATTCACCCTCGTTGGGCAAGTACAGCGGCTTGGCCGCGCCGAGACCCAGGGTCCTGCGCAGATGCCCGAGGCGCTGACGCAGGCCCCACAGGCTCATCGGGTTGAAACCGAGGATCACGAGCCGACCCTCGGGGCGCAGTACGCGCTCGACCTCCCGCAACGCGAGGTGCGCGTCATGCGCGAGCTCGAGCGTGTGCGGCATCACGACGAGGTCCAGGCTCTGCGAGTCGATCGGCAGCGCTTCGAAGTCGCAGCGCAGCAGCGCGATGGCGCGCGCGGGGTCACCCTCCTCGGGCCGCGGCGAATGCGCGTCGAGCGCGATGAAGCGATGCGGCATGCGGTTCGCGCGAAGCGCGTCGAGCTCGGCCAAGCCGAGTTGCATCGCGTGAAAACCAAACACATCGGCCACCGCCTGATCGAGCTCACCTTGTTCCCAGCCAAGCAAATAGCGGCCTGCAGGGGTATGCAACCAGTGAGCCAAACCTATAATCGCGCGGTCTTGCGTCATGAATTCAACTGGTCTGCTCGCTTTCGGCAACGACGGGATCCGGATGCCCGGTGATCTCTGTGAGGTGATCGTCTTCGAGCCGGCCAATGCTTCGAACGCCAACGCAGCGTGTGCTGCAGCAGCGCCCGGTATGGCCGGCATTCTAGTGATGCGTCTTGATGGCGGCGCATCTGGCGGCCAAGCCGATCTTCACCAACGCCCACGGAAGCGCCCACATCGATGACGAAGCACCTGTCCGCCCTGTTGATCGTCGCCGCGCTGCTCGCCGGCTGCGCCGCGACCCCGACTTCCACCAGCACCGCGGACACGTCGACTCAGGCCACCGAGCGCCCGAAATCAGACGCAGTCGAAACGCAGACTGCCGCATTCGTTCCCCAACCGTCGCAGATGGCCGCGGCCAAGCGCGCATCGCGCATGGCAGGCAGCGGGCTGGATGCCGACGAAGAGGCTGCGCGCAAAGACTTGTGGGGGCGCGTGCGGCGGGGTTTCGCGATGCCCGATCTCGACACCGATCTCGTGCGCAACCGCGAGCAGTGGTACGCGAGCCGGCCCGACTACGTCGCCCGCATGACCGAGCGCTCGAGCCGCTACATGTTCTACATCGTCGAGGAAATCGAGCGCCGCGGCATGCCGACCGAGCTCGCGCTGCTACCCTTCATTGAAAGCGCTTTCAACCCACAGGCGATTTCGAGCGCGAAGGCGTCGGGCATGTGGCAGTTCATGGCCGCGACCGGCAAGGACTTCGACCTCAAGCAAAACGTGTTTCGCGATGACCGCCGCGACGTGCTCGCGTCGACCCGTGCCGCGCTCGACTATCTGTCCCGGCTGCATGATCAGTTCGGCGACTGGCAGCTTGCGCTCGCCGCCTACAACTGGGGCGAAGGCAGCGTGCAGCGCGCGATCGCGCGCAACCAGAAGGCCGGCCTGCCGACCGACTACCAGAGCCTGCGGATGCCCGAGGAAACGCGCTACTACGTGCCCAAGTTGCAGGCGGTGAAGAACATCGTCGCCGATCCGGCAAACTTTGGCCTTTCGCTGCCGCCGCTGCCAAACCATCCGTACTTCCTGAGCGTGCCGATCGAACGCGATATCGACGTCGCACTCGCGGTGCAGTTTTCGGGCGTGTCGATGGACGAGTTCAAGACGCTCAACCCGCAGATGAACAAGCCAGTGATCCTGGCCGCGGGCACGCAGCAGATCCTGCTGCCCTACGACAACGCAAACCAGTTCCTGCACCGCCTCGCGGCATATGACGGCAATACGGCGACCTGGACGGCCTGGGTCGTGCCCAAGACGCTCAAGCCCTCGGCAGTCGCCGAGCAGGTCGGCATGAGTGAGTCGACGCTGCGCGATGTGAACCGCATTCCGCCGAAGATGCTCGTCAAGGCCGGCTCGACACTGCTCGTGCCGCGCGCGGCGACGGCTCAGGTCGACGTGCCCGTGCATGTGGCCGACGGCGCCACGCTCGCCCTCGCGCCCGATCAGCAGTTGCGCAAGACCACCTTCAAGGCTGGCCGCAAGGACAGCGTCGCCTCGGTCGCGAAGCGCTATCGAGTCAGTGCGGCGCAGGTCGCGGAGTGGAATGAGGTCGCCGTCACTGCGAGCTTCAAACGCGGGCAGAGCGTCGTCGTCTACCGAGTGGCCAGTGTCGCCTCCAAGTCGCATTCCAAGCGCTCTACGCGCACGAAGTCGGCGTCCGCATCCAAGAACAAGTCCAGCCACGTCGCCGCCCGAAGTTCGGGCAAAAGTGCTGCCAAGGCGCCGGTTCGAAGTGCCAAAGCCGGTAAGCGCAATTCGACTGCCGCTGTCCAGCTCGCGGCCACCGGAGCGTCCACGGAGTCACACGCGCAATGAACAAAGCCGGTCAGGGACCG
Source organism: uncultured beta proteobacterium (assembly GCA_963774675.1). GTDB lineage: Bacteria > Pseudomonadota > Gammaproteobacteria > Burkholderiales > Burkholderiaceae_C > CAIKUF01. Next base: position 113,731 of record CAVZFV010000001.1, read on the forward strand.
GCTTCGATTCAGTTGGCGAGCGTCCCGCGCATCAACCGAAATTGGCTTCGGCGAACTTCCAGTTCACGAGCGAGTTGAGGAAGGTCTCGACCCACTTCGGGCGGAGGTTGCGGTAGTCGATGTAGTAGGCGTGCTCCCACACGTCGATCGTCAGGAGTGGCTTGTCGCCAGTCGTCAGCGGTGTGCCGGCCGCACCCATGTTGACGATGTCGACGCTGCCGTCGGCCTTCTTGACGAGCCAGGTCCAGCCAGAGCCGAAGTTGCCGACGGCGCTCTTCGCAAAGGCCTCCTTGAACTTTGCATGGTCGCCCCATTTGGCCTTGATTGCGGCGGCCAGAGCGCCGGTCGGTTCGCCGCCGCCCTTAGGCGTCATGCAGTTCCAGAAGAAGGTGTGATTCCAGACCTGGGCTGCGTTGTTGTAGATCCCGCCGGAGGACTTGCGAACGATGTCCTCGAGGTTCATCGATTCGAACTCGGTGCCCTTTTGCAGGTTGTTGAGATTGACGACGTAAGCGTTGTGATGCTTGCCGTGGTGGTACTCGAGCGTTTCCTTGCTCAGGTGCGGGGCCAGCGCGTCGAGCGCATACGGCAATGCAGGAAGTGTGTGTTCCATCGTGATCCTCTCTTGTCTGTTGGGAGTGGTGCGATTCATTGTAGGCAGCTCGGGTGACCCTTGCGCTTGTGCCTGAATCAGCGTGCGTGAATCGACGTGCCTGAATCAGCGCGGTGCGCCGGCGTCGCGAACGACCTCGGTGACGACCTCCGTGACGCTGGCGCTCAAGCGGCCATCGGCGAGCGTCGCGCCGATACGCTGCCCTGGAACGGCCTGCGCGGCCGATGTCAGCGCCCGACCGTCGGCATCGCTCAGCCACGCGTAGCCTCGCGCCAGCACGCGCTTCGGGTCGAGCGCATCGAGCCGCGCCGCGACCGAGGCTAGGCGCTGCGCCTTCTGTGCGCGCAGCACCGCCGCAGCGCGCCACAAGCGCTGCGCTGTCTGCCGCTCGTATCGAGCCCGTGTCGCGCCGGACTGTCGCGCAGCGATGGCCAGCCGGTGCTGCAGGGACGCCAGCAACTGACGCTGACGCGCCATCGCATCGGCGGGTCGGGCGATGCGCAGTGCGGCGCGATCGACGCGCTGACGGCGATCGTCGATCGCGCGCTGCACGCGCTGGCGCATCGCGCCGGCGGCCGCTTGCAGTAAGGCCACGCAGTCGGCGCGCGCCGGGGCGGCGATCTCTGCCGCAGCGGTCGGCGTCGGCGCGCGCAGGTCGGCGGCGAAATCGGCGAGCGTCACGTCCGTTTCGTGGCCGACGCCGCAGACGATCGGCAGCCGGCTCACGACGATCGCGCGCACGACCCGCTCGTCGTTGAAGGCCCACAGGTCTTCGAGCGAGCCGCCGCCGCGGCAGATGATCAGCAAGTCCACCTCGGCGCGTCGGTTCGCCATCGCAATCGCTTCACTGAGCGCCGCTGGCGCCTCCGCGCCCTGCACCGGGCTGGGGTAGATGATGAGCTCGACGTGAGGCGCCCGGCGCGCCAACGCGCTCGCGACATCGTGCAGCGCCGCGGCGCCAAGCGATGTCACGACGCCTATGCGCCACGGGTAACGCGGCAGAGCGCGCTTGCGGGCAGTCTCGAACAGCCCTTCGGCCTCGAGCCTGGCCTTGAGGCGCAAGAACTGCTCGTAGAGCGCCCCCGCACCGCCCTGCTGCAGCGCTTCGACGATGAACTGCAGTTCACCGCGCGGCTCGTAGACCGAGACGCGGCCGCGTGCCACGACCGTCTGGCCGTCGGTCGGGGCGAAGTCGAGCAGGCTCGCCGCGCGCCGGAACATAGCGCAGCGGATCAACGCGGCGCGCCCCGCGCCATCCTTCAGGCTGAAGTAGCAGTGCCCGCTGGCGGCGCGCTGGAAGCCCGAGATGTCGCCCTTGACCGAGCACACCGCGAAGCGCGCGTCGAGCGCATCACCCATCGCATGCACGAGGGCGGAGACCTCCCAGACGAGCCGCGCCGGGGCGGCGAGCGGGGCCGGTGCGTCCGGCTCAATCATCGGCAACGCAAGCATTCATGCGGGTCGAGAACTCCACAGCCGCGGAAAATGGGGCCTCGCGCCGCACAATCCCCCTTCGGCCGCCGTCATTTTCGTGCAAGTGATTGATTTTGAACACGAATTTTCTGCCTTTTGTTTAAGCAATCTGTGCCAGGCCCGATGGTTTCAACGCTTTCGGCGGGGCGCAGGCCGGATACCCACAAAGTTATCCACAGGACGGGTGAACAGTTTGTCCGTAACCCGAGAGTCACGCTCCGGTCGCACAAGCGCAACGAGCGACGTTGCACGACCCCGCCCCAGCGGGCGCTGCCGGCCTTGGGGCCATAATCGCGCCTTTCGGAAAGCGCGTTCGGCGCCGCGAGGCCTCCATTGCTGTCGATCATACAAGCCGCCGGTTGGCCAATCTGGCCTCTGATCCTGTGTTCCGTGGCTGCCTTGACGCTCGTGATCGAGCGCATGGCCAGTCTGCGTACACAGCGCGTCGCACCGCCACGCCTCCTCGAAGAAGTGATTTCCGTCACCCGCGCCAGCTTGCCGCCCGCGGACGTGGTCAACAAACTCGCCGTGAATTCCGTTCTCGGCGGCGTGCTGGCCACCGGCTTGCGCGCAGTGATCGCAGAGCCGCGGATCAGCGAAGTCGCATTGCGTGACAGTTTTGAGTCTGCCGGCCGCGCAGCGATCCACAACCTCGAGCGCTATCTCAATTCGATCGGCACAATCGCCTCGGCGGCGCCGCTGCTGGGCCTGCTAGGCACGGTGATCGGCATGATCGAGATCTTCGGCTCGCAGGCGCCTACCGGCGGCAACAACCCGGCGCTGCTTGCGCACGGCATCTCGATCGCGCTCTACAACACCGCGTTCGGGCTGATGATCGCGATTCCGGCGCTGATGTTCTACCGCTACTTCCGCCGCCGCGTCGACGGCTACGCGCTCGACATGGAGCAAGCCGCCGAGCGCATGGTGCCGCACCTGATGCGCTTTTCTGTCCCGCGTCCGCCGGCTGCCTGACCGGGTCGCATTGCGATGGCGATGAACTTCCGACGGCGCGAGCCGGAAGAGCCCGAGATCAACCTGATCCCGTTCATCGACGTGCTGCTCGTCGTGCTGATCTTCCTGATGCTGTCGACGACCTATTCGAAGTTCACCGAGCTGCAGGTGACGCTGCCGACGGCCGACGCCGACAAGCCGCGCGACAACCCGAACGAGATCATCGTCGCAATCTCCGCTGACGGCCGTTACGTGATCAACCGCAAGCCGGTCGACGGGCGCAGCGTCGACGTGCTCGCGGCCCAGCTGCAAGCCGCCAGCGAAGGCTCGAAAGAGGCGATGGTCATCATCTCGGCAGACGCCAACGCGGCGCACCAGAGCGTGATCAACGTGATGGATGCAGCGCGCCGCGTCGGCCTGCCGCGGCTGACCTTCGCCACCCAATCGTCGGGCGGCGCCGGCGCCCGCTAGCGGCGTACGTGTTCTTGGGGTTTCAGCGACGCGTCGATGCCGCGTGGATGGCGCGAGGCTTACTCGCCTGCCTGCTCTATCCCCTGTCGTTGCTGTATGGCCTGGCCATCACGCTGCGCCGCGGGACGGCGGCTACCGGCGGGCCGCCCACGCAGACCCTGCCGGTCCCGGTGATCGTTGTCGGCAACCTGATCGCGGGTGGCGCCGGCAAGACACCCGCCGTGCGCGCGGTGATCGAGCTGCTTCGGCGCGAAGGCTGGGCGCCTGGCGTCGTCTCGCGCGGCTACGGTCGCCGCGGCGGCGGCGTGCTCGAAGTGCTGCGCGGCACGCCCGCGCGCTTGTGCGGCGATGAAGCGCTGCTGATTCACCGCCGAAGCGAGGCACCGGTGTTCGTCGGCCGCGACCGCGTGGCCGCAGCCCGCGCGCTCTTGAAGGCTCATCCCCGAGTCAACATCATCGTCAGCGACGACGGCTTGCAGCACCACCGGCTCGCGCGCGACGCGCAAATTATCGTGTTCGACGAGCGCGGCGCCGGCAACGGCTGGCTGTTGCCAGCCGGGCCGTTGCGTGAACCGCTTGCGAAGCACCCGCCACCGCGCAGCGTGGTGCTCTACAACGCCGCTCGGCCGACAACCTCGTGGCCCGGTGAAACTGCACGGCGCGGGCTAGCTGGTGCGGCGTCGCTCACCGATTGGTGGGCCGGCGCAGCGGCGAGCCCTTCGCATCTCGACGCGCTGCGCGGTCGCCGCGTCCTCGCCGCTGCGGGCATGGCGCGGCCGCAGCGCTTCTTCACGATGCTGCGCGAGTGGGGCCTCGACATCGGGGAGTTGCCGCTGCCCGACCACCATGCGTTTGCCGGTCTGCCTTGGCCCGCTGACACCCCCGACGTGATCGTGACCGAAAAGGACGCGGTGAAGCTCGGCCCGCAAACGCCGCTGGGCGCGACCCGCGTCTGGGTCGCGACGTTAGACTTCCAACTCGCTGCGGCCACCGAGTCGCAACTGCTCGCTCTGTTGCCGGCGCGGCCACGCAAGAAGAATTAGGGCCGAGACAAGGACAAGGACGTAGGAAGATGGATCACCGCCTGCTCGAACTGCTCGTCTGCCCGATCTGCAAGGGCGCACTCGATTACCAGCGCGAGGCGGGTGAGCTCGTCTGCAACGCCGACCGGCTCGCGTTCCCGATCCGCGACGGCATGGCCGTGATGCTCGAGAGCGAGGCGCGGTCGCTGTCCGCGTCGGCGCCGCAAGGCGCGGACAGCGACCGCGTCTGAGGCGGCGCATGAGCGCGCCGGGTCGCTCCCAAGCGCGAATCCCGGAGCACGCAGTGCGGAGGGTTGTCCAGTGAGCTTCACCGTGCTCGTGCCGGCGCGGCTTGCGTCGAGCCGTCTGCCCGGCAAGCCGCTCGAGGATATCGGGGGGCTGCCGATGGTCGTGCGAGTCGCGCAGCGCGCGGCACTGGCAGGCGCGGCGCGTGTCGTCGTCGCCGCTGACGATGCCAGCATCTTGCAAGCCTGCGAGCGTTGGGGCGTCGAGGCCCTGCTGACGCGAAAGGATCACGCGACCGGCAGCGATCGCCTCGCCGAGGCCTGCGAACAGCTCGGCCTCGATGGCGAAGACGCGGTCGTCAACGTCCAGGGCGACGAGCCGCTGATCGACCCCGCGTTGATCGCCGCCTGCGCTGCGCTGCTCGACGCACGGCCCGACTGCGTGATGGGCACCGCGGCCCATGCGATCGACACGATCGAGGACTTCTCGAATCCGAACGTCGTCAAGGTCGTGCTCGATGCGAAGGGCCGCGCGCTGTATTTCTCGCGGGCGCCGATCCCGCACTGGCGCGACGCCGACCCTGCGCAGAACCTGCCGCAGCCGGCGCCGCTGCGCCACATCGGCATCTATGTCTATCGGGCCGGCTTCCTGCGCCGCTTCCCGACGCTTGCCGCGAGTCCGCTGGAAGAGATCGAGGCGCTCGAACAACTGCGCGTGCTTTGGCACGGCGAGCGCATCGCGGTGCATGTCAGCGCACTTCGGCCGGGCCCGGGCGTCGACACACCCGAAGACCTCGAGCGCGTGCGCGCCCTGTTTGTCTAGCCTCAAGCACGTTCATGCACGAGCGTGGAGCGGACCGCGAGTCAGCTTCGCGCGGGGGGTGCATGTTATTCTCGATTCGACCTGCCGGCGTGCCGAAACGGTTAACAAAACAAGCACAGCGAGACACGACAAGGAACAACGATGAGACTGATCCTCCTTGGCCCGCCGGGCGCAGGTAAAGGCACGCAAGCGGCGTACATCTGCGAGAAGTACGGCATTCCGCAGATCTCGACCGGCGACATGCTGCGTGCCGCAGCAAAGACCGGCTCGCCGGCGGCGCTCGAAGCCAAGAAGGTGATGGACAGCGGCGCGCTCGTGAGCGACGACATCATCATCGCCCTCGTCAAGGAGCGCATTGCGCAGGTCGATTGCACCAATGGATTTCTGTTCGACGGCTTTCCGCGCACGATCCCGCAGGCCGAGGCGCTCAAGAGCGCAGGCGTCGCGATCGATGCCGTGCTGGAGATCGACGTCCCCGACGCATCCATCGTCGAGCGCATGAGCGGGCGGCGCGTGCACCTCGCGTCGGGCCGCACCTATCACCTGAAGTTCAACCCGCCCAAGGTCGAAGGCAAGGACGACGCTACTGGCGAAGCGCTGATCCAGCGCGAAGACGATCGTGAAGAGACGGTTCGCCACCGTCTTGCGGTGTACAAGGAGCAAACCCGGCCGCTGATCGAGTTCTACACGCGCTGGGCGGCGAGCGGCGACGCGGCCGCGCCACTTTGCCTGCGCATCTCTGGTACGGGCGGCGTTGACGAGATCCGCGATCGCGCGTTCGCTGCGCTCGGCTGAACAATCGAGAAGGAAGCAAACATGGACATCAACAAGGGCAAGGTCTTCATCGTCACCGGCGGCGCCTCCGGCCTCGGTGAAGGCACGGCGCGCATGCTCGCCGGGCACGGCGCCACCGTGGTCATCGCCGATCTGCAGGAAGACAAGGGCGCGGCGCTCGCGCGCGAGTTGGGCGGCGCGTTCGTCAAATGCGACGTGAGCCAGGAAGCCGACGGCCAGGCGGTCGTCGCGAAAGCGACCTCGCTCGGCAAGCTCGTCGGGCTCGTCAACTGCGCCGGCATCGCGCCGGCTGTGAAGACGGTCGGCAAGGAAGGCGCGCACCCGCTTGCGGTTTTCGCAAAGGTCGTGAGCGTCAACCTCGTCGGCAGCTTCAACATGATCCGCCTCGCCGCCGAGGCAATGAGCAAGAACGACCCCGAGTCGACCGGTGAACGCGGCGTGCTGATCTCGACCGCAAGCGTCGCTGCCTACGACGGCCAGATCGGCCAGGCCGCGTACTCGGCGTCCAAAGGTGGCGTCGTGGGCATGACGCTGCCGATCGCGCGCGATCTGGCGCGCAACGGCATCCGCAACATGACGATCGCGCCCGGCATCTTCGGCACGCCAATGCTGTTCACGATGCCCAAGGAAGTGCAGGACGCATTGGCCGCGAGCGTGCCCTTCCCGAGCCGTCTGGGGACGCCGGCGGACTACGCCAAGCTCGTGCACCAGATCGTCACCAACGACATGCTCAACGGCGAAGTGATTCGCCTCGACGGCGCGATCCGCCTCGCGCCGAAGTAGCTTGGTGAGGCGCGCCGTGCTGCCGCGGCGGGCCGACTCGGGCGAATCGATCGTGGCAGCCCGGGCAAGCCCTTGAAGAAAGCGTCATGAGCTCGCAATCCCGACGCGCACTTCCGCGTTGGCTGTTCGCGGCCCTGCTCTGCTCACAACTCCTCGGTTGCGCACTGTCGGGCAACGAGAGCACACGGCCCAGCCCCGCTCCTGCAAGCGCCAGCGCAAGCGCGGATCGACCCGAGCTCGCGTCGCAGCTCACCGCGAAACCGGGCTGGCACTTCGAGCGTCAAGCCATCGTCGCCGCCCATCCGCTTGCCGCCGACGCGGGCGCGAGCATCCTGCGGGCCGGAGGATCGGCGCTCGACGCCTTGATTGCCGCCCAACTCGTGCTCGGGCTCGTCGAGCCGCAGTCGAGCGGCATCGGCGGTGGCGCCTTTCTGATGCTGTGGGACGGCGGCTCGGTGCAGGCCTGGGACGGGCGGGAGACCGCGCCCGCCGCCGCAACCGAAGCCCTCTTCCTCGACCGCGAAGGCCGGCCGCTGTCGTTCACCCAGGCGCTCGTCGGCGGGCGCGCAGTCGGCGTTCCGGGCGTGCTGCGCATGCTCGAAGCTGCGCACCGCAAGCAGGGGCGCCTGCCTTGGGCGGCCCTGTTCACGCCCGCCATTGCGCTCGCCGAACAGGGCTTTGCGATTTCGCCGCGCCTGCACCGGCAACTCGAAGGCGACGCCTTCCTGCGTCTCGACCCGGTGGCGTTCGCCCTTTTCTACACCGCTGACGGCAGCGCGCTCGCAGCCGGCGCGCGGCTGCGAAACCCTGAATACGCGGCCGTCCTGCGTGAGATCGCGGCGCACGGTGCCGATGCGTTCTACCGCGGGCCTACGGCGCGCGCAATCGTCGCCGCAGTGCGGAATCACCCGGTCAATCCCGGGCTGCTGAGCGAAGCTGACCTGGTCGGATACACAGCGCGCCAGCGCGACCCGCTGTGCACCGACTGGGCAACGCGGCGCGTCTGCGGCATGGGGCCACCGTCCTCTGGTTTCATCGCGATAGCGCAGATTCTGGGCATCACCGCGATCGCCACCGAGCACCTGCATGCGCCAGCGCTCGCCAACGGTCAGCCAACGCCTGAGTTCCTCCACATGTACAGTGAGGCTTCACGCCTCGCATTCGCCGACCGCAACCAGTATGTGGCCGACCCGGACTTCGTCGCACCGCCGGCCGGACGCTGGGACAGTCTCTACGCACCCGCGTACCTGGCCCGACGTGCCGCGTTGATCGGCCCGCGCGCGATGGGGCCGGCACACCCCGGCACACCCACTGGCGCCGATCTCGCGTGGGCGACCGATCGCAGCCCGGAGCTTCCTTCGACTTCGCATCTGGCCGCAGTCGATGCGTGGGGCCAGGCCGTGGCAATGACGAGCAGCGTCGAGAACCAGTTCGGCGCGCGCCTGATGGTCAACCGCGGCGTCGGGATCGCGGGTGGCTTTCTGCTCAACAACCAACTCACAGATTTCAGCTTCGTCGCCGAACACGACGGCTTGCCGGTTGCGAATAGGGTGCAGCCCGGCAAGCGCCCGCGTTCGAGCATGTCGCCGACGCTCGTGTTCGATCGCGCGAGCGGTGCCTTCGTGTTGGCGACTGGCTCGGCCGGCGGCGCGGCGATCATCCATCACACCGCGAAGGCCTTGCTCGGCGCGGCGTGGGGGCTGTCACCGCAGGCGGCCGCTGACCTGCCCAACTTCGGGCCACTCAGTAGCGGGGGTGGGCCGTTGTTGCTGGAGACCGGCCGCTTCGACGACGCGACGATGGACGCGCTGACGACACGCGGCCACAAGCTCGGCAAAAGCGACCTGCCGAGCGGCGTGCACACCTTGATGCGCGCGCCGAATCGGGGCTGGCCAGACGCGGGTTGGCCGGCTGGAGGTTGGCTGGCCGGCGCTGACCCGCGCCGGGAGGGTGTCGCGCGCGGCGACTGAATCCGATGGCGGTCAGCCCTTGCGGCGACCCATCAGGATCCAGAGGCGCGCGAGGTCGGCGGCGCCATCGGCGCCGGTGACGCCGCGCAGCACACCAGTCGACTTGGAATTGCCGGCGAGCACCATCGCCTGTCCGAGCCGTAGCTCGGCGTCCTCAGGCCGCTTGAGGCCGCCCTTGGTGATCCCCTTCTCGATCAACTTGACACCCTGCGCCGCCTGCCCCGACAAGGCCAGGTTGAACCCGATGTTGACCAGATCGGTGCCATTCTTGTCGGCGAGCGCCTCGGCCTCCTTGGTCGAGGCTTGCGCGCGTGCCTCATCCGCCCTGCGGATGGCAAGATCACGCAGGCGCTTCTGACGGTCCGCTTCCGGCCCCACGCCGAGCACGCCAGCGGCAAACCCCTTGTCGATCGCGTTCTTCGCTTCGCCAGTAAAGCCTGCCTGCAGCGCGAGCTGGGTCATCTCCATGTAGTCGTTCGCAGTGCGCATGCCGCCGGTGGCAAGCATGAGGCGATAGATGTCGAGTGAAAAGCGATCGGAGAAGCCGGGTTTGCGCTGCACCCTGTCGATCAGTTCGACCCAGTACTCCTTCTTCGGGTAGTAGGTCACGAGCCGATCCAGCGCCAGCAGGTAGGCTGGGCTCTCGGGCTGCTTCCCGGCGGCGCTCAGCAGCAGCTTCAGGCGATCCTCGGAGGGGGCTTTGCCCGCCTTTTCGTCGGCCTGAATGTCGGCCACGAGCTCCTTCGTGACGTTCGCGGTATCGCCCGACAGGAACTGCGCTTGAATCAGCAGTGTGTCCATCTGTGCGCTCTTGCCGCCTTCCTTCTCGTAGCGCTGCGCCCACTCGACCGACTTGCCGTACTCCTTGGCCCGGTAGTAGCCACCAGCGATGGACTCGATGATGCGAAGCTTGTCGGACGACGAAAGCTTGCCCGTCGCGTTGACCTCTTCGAACGCCTTGGCGGCAGTACCCATGTCGCCAGCGCCGGACGCTGCCGCCAGGCGCATGCGATCGATGAGGTAGTTCTCGTTCGCGGTCTTGTTGGGCGCCGCGTCGGCCTCGCGAACCTTCGCGAGCGCGTCCTTGTATTTGCCCGACTTGATCAACTGCTGGGCCGCCTGCAGCGGCGTGCCGACCACAGGCCGAACGGCTTCCTGCGCCTGCGCGGCAAATGTGAATGAGGCAAAGGCGAGTGCAGCGGCGAAACGGAGGACTTTGATCATGGGCCTACTTGATGAACTGCTCGTTGCCGACGATCCCGAGCTTGTTCACGCCCAGGCGCTGCGCCGCTGCCATCACCGCCGCCACGCTCTTGTATGCGACGAGCTTGTTGGGCCGCAGATGGACTTCGGGCTGATCGGCCTCGGCGGCTGCCTGCCGCAGCTTGGCGTCGAGCGCCTGCGCGTCGGGAAGCGTCTCGCCGTTCCAGAGCACCGTGCCGTCGAAATCGACGTCGATCGTCACCACCACCGGCGGCTTGGTCGGCGGCGGCGGGTTGCCAACTGGCATGTTCAGGTTGACCGAATGCAACTGCACCGGAATCGTGATGATGAGCATGATGATCAGCACCAGCATCACGTCGATCAACGGCGTGGTGTTAATGTCGATCATCACTTCGTCTTCGTGCGTGCCGACGTTCATTGACATGCTGTGTTCCTTCGCAGCCCGCGCAGGGCCGTCGTCATCAGCCCTTGGCGGGTGGCTGGGTGATGAAGCTAACCTTCAGGATGCCGGCGCGCTGGCACGCAAACACGACGCGGCCGACGGATTCGTAGCGACTGTCCTGATCTCCCCGGATGTGAACCTCGGGTTGTGGGTCGAGCACCGAAACCTTCTTCAGGCGCTCCACGAGCGCGTTGTTGTCGGGAACGAGTTGCAGATTCCAGAACACGTCGCCGTCCTTATTGACCGAGATGTCGACGTTCTCGGGCTTCGTCTGCATCGGCAGGTTGGTCTCGCTCGGCAGCACGACAGGGATGGTCTGCGTGACGACCGGGATCGTGATCAGAAAGATGATCAGGAGCACCAGCATCACGTCGACCAGCGGCGTGGTGTTGATCGACGCGCTGAGTTCGTCCTCGTCGCTTTCGGAGCCGATATTCATCGCCATGGGTTGCTGCCTCCTTTGCCTCGGCGCAATCTTTTAGCGAACGACGCGGCCGCCCATCAGGATGCCGTGAAGATCACCGCCGAACGCGCGCACCGACTCCATCGCCACCTTGTTGCGACGTACCAGCCAGTTGTAGCCGAGCACTGCCGGCACCGCGACGGCCAGGCCGAGCGCGGTCATGATCAGCGCTTCGCCGACCGGGCCGGCGACCTTGTCGATCGACGCCTGACCGGCGATACCGATCGCGGTCAGCGCGTGGTAGATGCCCCAGACGGTGCCGAACAGGCCGACGAACGGTGCCGTCGAGCCGACGGTCGCGAGCACCGCCAGACCGTCCTGCAGACGGCTGTTCACCTCATCGATGCTGCGCTGCACCTTCATGCTGACCCAGTTGTTGCGGTCGACGTTCTCGGTCAGCGACCCCTCGTGGTGTTCGCTCGCTTCGATGCCGGTTTCGGCAATGTAGCGGTACGCACTGCCCTTCTTCAGCAGCTTGGCGCCCTCGTGCAGGCTGGCGGCCTTGAAGAAGCCCTTGTTGGCCGCCTTGGCTTGGCCACCGAGCTTGATGCTCTCCCACAGCTTGGTGATCAGGATGTACCAACTGCCCATCGACATGATGGCGAGGAAGATCAGCGTGCCGCGCGAGACGAAGTCGCCCTGCGCCCAGAGCGCAGACAGACCATAGGGGTTGTCAACCACCTCTTTCGTCACCGCCGGTGGCATCGGCGGCGGCAGCGGCGCGGCGCTGGTATCGGCCGGGATGACGGCGACGGCCGACGCGGGAGTTGCGGCCTCGCCGGGCTTGGCCTCCTGCGCGAAGGACACGGCGGGCAGCGCGGCCAGCGAAACAGCGAGAGTCAGCGCCGCGAGCTGTGAAGTCAAACGGGTGGTCATGGGAGAAGTCTCCTGGTCTTGTAACGTAGTGCGATGAGTGAAATGGGTGGCCGACGTTGCGCCCTCTCGCGACGTCAGTCCGGAGCGGGATTGCGATCAATCGAGCTTGAAGACAAACTCCTGCGTGACGGGGCCGTCTTCGATGCATTGGTACTGCATCATCGCGTCGCGCACGGCGTCGTCGAACACGCGCGGTGGTTCCGAACGCACGATCTCGACTTCAACGATCTTGCCGCCCTTGACCATCGCTCTGGCAATCACGCTGCCGCTACGCCCTTCGCGAATCGCCCTGCGAGGAATCTCCGGCTGAACCTGGGTCGGACAAACCCTGCCGATCGTCTTCGGCAGCGCCTTCGGGGGCGGCGGGGCGGGCGGCGCGGGTGGGGCGGGCGGCGCGACGGGGCGGAAATCGGTCGCCGGCGGCGGCGTGGATGTGGTCGCAGAGATCACGTTCTGCACCGGCGGCGGTGTCGCGATCTGGACCTCAGGCGGCGGAATGAAAGGCGGCGGCGGCGCTTCAAGCTTGGGCGGCGGCGGCAGCACGCGCTCGGGCGGCGGCGGCGGCGGCTTGATCTCCTCGATGACCTTGGTCTCGATCGGCTGCTTGATGACGTCGACGATCTTCTTGCCAAGCCCGGTCACGAGCGCGTAGATCAGCGCGGCGTGAAACACGATGACCAACGTGATGCCCAGAAGATGCTTCTGGGGTTGCGGCTGGCGCGACGAAAAGTCCATGTTCCGGTGGCCTCGGCGGAGGAGTGGTCAGGCGAGGTTAACAAAAATGCCCGCCGGCTTGTGGCCAGCGGGCACAGTCAGTCTGACGTGAATTTTACAGGATTCGCTTGGCAGTCACCTCGGGGGAACCCGGTGCGAAGCGAACTTCGCACCGGCCCTTGACACGCTGCCGACTCAAACTATCAGTAGCTGTACGTGCCGCGCAGCAGGAACGCGCGACCGATCGGGTCACCGTAGCGGAAGTCGTAGCCGACCTGGAAGCCGTCACCCTGGTTCGAGAATGGCGGCGCGCGGTCGAATAGGTTGGTGACCCCAGCGGTTATGGCCAAGCCCTTGTAGCCCGCCCACGTCACCGCCAGATCCCAGACGTTGTTGCCAGCGACTACGTTGTTGTCGAACTGTGGATCACCCGTTTCATTCTGATCGGTGTAGCTGCTCGTGTAGCGGTTGACCAGGTTAGCCGACCATGCCGCCTTCTGCCAGCCAAAGGCCATCGTCTGGCGATAGCGGGCGATCGGTTGACCATTGAAGTAGTTGCCGTTGTTGTCGAAGTACGCACCGCCCGGGTCGAGCTGGTACTCGTAGCTGATGACATAGGTACCGCGATAGTTGACGGTGAAACGTCCCCAATCGCTCGACCGCGCTCTGCCAACCACCTTGCAGGTCCAGACCGCTCGTCTTGTAGTTTCCGAGGTTGAGATAGGTATTCTTGATGTAGCCCAGCGCGTTCGGGCTCCCCACTGGCGCAGCCATCCAGCCCCACCTGTTGATCGGGAGTCAGTGCGCCGCAGCGAACGAAACTCGACGCGTACGCATTCGGATCGCCGAAGATGACCGACTCGCCGTGAGACCGATCGAATGCTCTACCAGGTAGTTCCAGTAGTCGACGCCGACGGTCCAGCTGAGTGTTCGGCTGGAAGAGCACGCCGATCGTCCACGCCTTCGACGTCTCCGGCTTCAGCTCGGTGTTGCCGCCTTGCTGCTGGAAGAACTGGATGCTGCAATCCCGCGATTTGATGGCGCCCAATGCCACATTCGGGACGCCGCCCGGGCACATCAGCGGATCGTCATACTTTGAAGCGGTGATAGGTGACCGAGTTCGGCGAATAGACTTCCTGCAGCGTCGGCGCGCGGAAGCCCGTGTTGTACGAGCCGCGCACCAGCACCTGCTGCGTCGGCTGCCAGCGCATCGCGACCTTCGGATTCCACGTGCCGCCGAAGTCGCTGTAATCGTCGTAGCGCACGGCGAGGTTCATTTCGAGCGACTTCGACGATCGGCACGTTCAACTCGGCGTAAATCGCGTTGTCGCGCCGGTTGCCGTTGAGTCCTCGGCGCCCGCAAGACCCGAGCTCGCCGCCTGGCGGATGAGATCGAAGTTGTTCTTGTAGTTCGCCTCGTCCTTCAGGAAGTCAACACCGACCGCGAGCATCATCGGACCGGCGGGCATTTTGTAGACTTCGCCGCTGACGACGCCGGTGAGTTCCTTCAGCGTGCCCTCGGCCTGCTGCACTTGGCCGAGTACTTGCGCCGCGTTGAGATAGGCCAAGCCGTCGGCAGTCTGGCGCCGAACGGGTTAGGAGCCACGGTGCGCCGTTCGACGCCGTGCAGTCCGTCTCTCACCTTCTGGCTGCTGACGTAGCCGCCTGTGAAAGTCGTTCGTCACCGTCGGCCTTCGACTGCAGCGCGGTGACGTTGTAGTCCCAGCCCTTGTAGCTGCCGTCCCAGGCGAGCATCCAGCGGTTCGTGTCGTTCTCGACCTGCGGAGGCACGGCCACTCAGCTCGGTCTGGCGCCAGGCGAGGCCGATCGGTTGCGTCGGGTCGAAATTCGGACTTGCGTGCCGGGCGATGCACTCGGATAGTTCGGATTGTTCGGAGCCATCGACAAGCCACCCAGCGGCGTCGGCGAGATCTCGTGCTGACCGAGTTGTTGGCCTGCAGGTACTCGAGCGAGATCGTGTTGTTCTTGTTGACCGCGTACGAGCCCTTGGCGATATAAGGACCACTGCTCCTGCTCGGGGATGATGTTGATGAAGGGCACGTAGTCAAAGGCGCAGATGCTGCCCGCCGGGGTCGAGGTCGGTGGGTGCAGTCGGGCAGGCTCGGGTGGGTTGAAGTCGTCCGATCACCTGGTAGTAGTTCGCCGGGAAGGTCGTGCGGACTTCTCTTGTCGACGCCCCTCGATGGAATGTAAGCGGTCTTAGCGAAGTCGCGGCTCGTGGCAGCCAGGGCCTCTTGCTTGCTGTACGAAATGCCACCGAAGATGTTGAACTTCTGGTCGGCCAGCGAACCATAGCCGCCGGTGATGACTTGCGGTGTACTTCTCACCACCACCGTCGGGCCAGTGAGCCGGACGCCGACGCGCTGATGCCCGAATATTCCTTGCGCGTGATGAAGTTGACCACGCCGGCGATCGCGTCCGAACCGTAGATGGCAGATGCACCGTCGGTCAGCACTTCGATGCGCTCGACCGTACCGAACGGGATCGCGTTCAAGTCGACTGCCGCCGAGAGGTACGGGTTGTTCACCATGCGCTTGCCGTTGACGAGCACCAGGGTGCGCTGAGCACCCAGGCCGCGCAGGTCGGCAAACGAAGCGGCACCGTTAGAGGCGCCGACCGACGACGACGTCTGCGTCGAGGACTGGTTCGACGCGACGAAATTCAACGCCTCCTGCGCGTTGGTGACACCGGCCTTGGCCAGATCGTCGGCCTTGAGGACCTGCACTGGCAGCGCCGCTTCGGCGGCAAGGCGCTTGATCGACGAACCTGTGACTCTCGACGCGGTCGAGTTGCGTGGCCTGCGCATCCTGCGCATGTGCCGGCAATGCGCTCAGCGCCAAGCTGCCGCCAAAGGCGAGCAGCAGACCCTTGCAAAGTTTGGTCTTCTTGAACATGAGGACTCCTGATTGGACGGGAAGGTTGATCGACTGACCCAGGTGCGAGGCCTTGAACGCCGACTTTGTAAGCCGACTGTTTCCGGACCTCGAAACCTTGTGAGCGAAATTGTCATGGAACGAAATTCGCGCTCCGCTAGGGAAATCCTTGACGCTCAGGACGGTGACCCGGCGCCGGCGATTGCGCTCGAAGCAGGAGACCTCTCGCAAAGCCTTTATTCATGCGGGTTTGCGGGCAACTCGCAGCGCGGGATCAGCCATCCGGAAGGCAGAGCTACCGCAGTAAACGCATGGCTTTTCGGGCTTTCGCGTGGCGATGCTTCGTTGGAATCGAGCAACAATTCGATGCGCATCACATCGCAATCGACTCCGTCGGCCAAGTGCGCTGGCAGGTCGCGCGGAAGCGTCGACCCGGCATTGCGCGCGGCCCAGCGGCCGCGCCGAAGGCTCAGTTCGTTGCCATCTGGGCCACGCGCGGCACGGCTGCGAGCAGGGTGCGCGTGTAGTCGGACTGCGGGCTGCCGAGCACGCGATCGGTCGGGCCGGACTCTTCGACGCGGCCCTTTTGCATGACGACGACTTCGTCGGCGATGTACTCAACGACGCCAATGTTGTGCGTGATGAACAGGTAGGAGATGCCGAATTCGCGCTGCAGCTCGGCCAGCAGATTCAGGATCTGCGCCTGTACCGAGACGTCGAGCGCGGAAGTCGGCTCGTCACACACGATCAGCCGCGGCGAGACCGCGAGCGCACGGGCGATCGCGATGCGCTGGCGCTGGCCGCCGGAGAACTCGTGCGGATAGCGCTCCAGCGCGTCGCGCCGCAGCCCGACCTGGTCGACGAGCGTTTCGAGCGCGGCACGCCGAGCCGGCGCGTCGAGATCGGTGCACAGCGCGAGCAGGCCCTCTTCGAGGATGTCGAACACCCGCATGCGCGGATTGAGCGACGCGAACGGGTCCTGAAAGATGATCTGTATCGAACGCCGCGCCTCGTGCAGCGCATCGTCGTGCAGCGTGAAGAGGTCACGCCCGTCTAGCTTGGCCGTGCCTTCGATCAGCGCCTGACCCCGCAGCAGTTGAACGATCGCCTTGCCGGTCGTCGTCTTGCCACAGCCCGACTCCCCGACGAGCGCGAGCGTGCGGCCGGTTTCGATGTTGAAGGAAACGCCATCGACGGCATCGAAATGCCCCACCGTGCGCTGCAACAAGCCCTTGCGGATCGGGAAGCGGACAGCGAGTTTGTCGACCTCGAGCAGGCGCTGGCCCGGCTTCGGCGTTGAAGCGGCGATTGCGCGCAGCACCGGTTCGATGCGCTCGATGACGCCGGCCTCGCCCGGTGCCAGCGCCGAAGCGGGCGCGTCCTCGCCGTAGAGCAGGCATCGCACGCTGCGCCCACCGGGCTGGTCGATCAGCTCCGGGCGGGTTGTCGCGCAGGCAGCGAAGGCACGGTCGCAGCGCGGCTCGAAGCGGCAGCCTTCGAAGCGCAGCCACAACGGCGGCACCGTGCCGCGGATCGCGGCGAGCGCTTCGCCGCGTCGATCGGCGTCGGGCAGCGCGCGCAGCAGCAACCTTGCGTAGGGGTGCAGCGGCTTGCCGAAAAAGGCGTCGGCGCTCGCCACTTCGATGATCTGCCCCGCGTACATAAGCGCGACCTGATGCGCCATGCCGGAGACGACCGCGAGGTCGTGCGTGATCAGCAGCAGGCCGAGGCCGCGCTCCTTCTGCAAGTCCTTCAGCAGATCGAGAATCTGCGCCTGGATCGTGACGTCGAGCGCCGTCGTCGGCTCGTCGGCGACCAGGTAGTCGGGCTCGGCGGCAAGCGTCATCGCGATCATCACGCGCTGCTTCTGGCCGCCGCTCATGCGAAACGGATATTCGTCGATGCGCCGCTCGGGCTCGGGGATGCCGACCTTGCCGAGCCACTCGATCGCCCGCTCGCGCGCCGCCGCGCCGCGCAGCGCGGTGTGCGCCTCGATCGCCTCGACGATTTGCTGACCGATGCGCATCACCGGGTTCAGGCTCGTCCCCGGCTCCTGGAAGATCATTCCGATCTTGCCGCCGCGGATCGCACGCATGCCCGACTCAGGCAGCGCGAGCAGGTCCGCACCGTCGAGGCGGATCTGGCCCTGGGTGACGCGCCCGTTCTCGGGCAGCAGGCGCATCAGCGCGAGCGCGGTCATGCTCTTGCCGCAGCCCGACTCGCCCACGAGCGCAAAGGTCTCGCCGCGACGCAGCGTGAGCCGCATGCCGTCGATCGCCCGCACGATGCCGGCCTCGGAATCGAGCGCGACCTTGACGTCATCGATCTCAAGCATGGACGCCCTCCTCGTCCAGCTTCTTCGCGATCACGCGCGGACGGAAGGCGCGCGAGCGCGGATCGAAGGCGTCACGCACGCCGTCGGCGAACAGGTTGGCGGCAAGCACGAGCGCCACCATGAAGGTGAACGCCGCAGCGAAGGGCCACCAGACGACCGGGTCGCGGCTCATCTCGTTGCGCGCGAAATTGATCATGCCGCCGAAGCTGTTCATCGACGGATCGACGCCGACGCCGACATACGACAGCACCGCTTCGTACAGGATTAGCGCGGAGAACTCGAGCACGGTGACGATCAACATCAGGTGCGCGACGTTCGGGAAGATGTGGCGCACCATGATCCGTGTGCGGCTGACGCCGAACGCGTTCGACGCCTGCACGTACTCGAGTTCGCGCAGCTTGAGCGTCTCGGCGCGCAGCAGCCGGCACAGGCCGGTCCAGCCCGTCACCCCGAGCACCGCGCACAGCAGGAAGAGCTTGACGTCGGCCCGCTCGACACCCGTCTCGAACAGATCCTGATGCTTATCGAGAAAGACCTGCACCATCAGCACGCAGGCGGCGATCAGCAGGATGTTCGGGATCGACGACAGCAACGTGTAGACGTACTGGATCGCCTCGTCGACCCAGCCCTTCATGTAGCCGGCCATGATGCCGAGCACGACCGCGAACGGCAGCGTTGCAATCGTCGCCAGCGTGCCGATGACGAACGCGGTGCGGATGCTCTTCAAGGTCTGGTAGAGCACGTCGTTGCCGGTGACGTCGGTGCCGAAGGGATGGTAGTAGCCCATCAGCGAAACGATCACGCCGCCGATCGCAAACAGAGCGCCGAGCGTGAGCGCCGCGACGCGCCACGGAATGTCGGTCTCGCCGTGCCGGACGGCGGCGCCCATGGCCCGCCAGCTCCTGCCCGCGCGCCGCGCGAGCACGGCAATGAAGAGCGCGCAGACGATCGCCGCGGCGATCGTGCCTTGAACCAGCCCAACCACGATGCGCCACGCGACGTCGCCCCGCCACTGCGTGGCCGGATCGGTCAAATGCGCACCGCCGTGCACGAGCCGGGGGGCAACGCGCTCGAGCTTGCCGTTGACCTCGATCGACTCCTTCGTGAAGCCGGTGTACGCGAGCGGGCGCGAGTAGGTGGACTCCCGTGAATCGACGAGATCGCGCAGCGCGACGTCAAGCAGCGACTGCACGCGCGCGTCGTAGGCGACGCTGCCCGCGGGCGCACCAGCGGCGGGCGGCAGCACGCTGCGGAAGTGCACGCTGTCGGCGAGCGTCAGCACCAGACAGGCAGCCAGCACGACGCCCGACGCGAGCGCGGCGGCGTCGCCGAACACCTTGCGCCAGGTCGACGCGAGGTTGACCTGGCGCCTTGCATACAGCACATAGCCGAAGAGTGCGACCGCCAGCAGCCAGATCGAAACGTCGGTCCACAGCAGGACAAGCTTGGGCATCTGACGGGTGTCCTCGGTCGGTTTAGGCCAGCCGCACGCGCGGATCGGCCCAGGTGTAGGCGACGTCGATCAAGATGTAGGACACGATCGCGAGCAACGAGCCGACGAACACCATGGTGCGCACAATCGCGAAGTCCTGCTTGCTGATCGCCTCGATGGTGTAGGCGCCGAGGCCCGGAATGCCGAAGAAGCTCTCGAACACGAGCGACCCGAGGAACACGTAAGGCAGGTAGCTGCCGGCACTCGTGATGATCGGAATTAGCGCGTTGCGCAGCACGTGACGGAACATCACGACCGTCTCGGACAGGCCCTTGGCACGCGCGGTACGCACGTAGTCCTTTCCGATTTCTTCCAGGAACATCGCGCGGTACAGGCGCGACTCGGCGCCGAGCCGGGCGAAGGCGGACAGCAGCACCGGCAGGATCAGGAAACGCACGACGTCGAACCCGCCCGCATAGCCCGAGATCGGCACCAGCCGCAGCACGCGCGAGAACAGGTACTGCCCGACGATGATGTAGAACAGGCTCGAGATCGACAGCATCAGCACGCACAGCACGACGCCCCACAGGTCGAGCCGCGTGTGCCGGAACATCACGAGCAGCAGCGCGAACGACGTGCTCGCAATGACCTGCAGCAGGAAGATCGGCGCCGCAAGCTGGATGCTGACCCACATGCGGCTCGCGACTTCGTGGCCGATGTCGCCCGCGCTCTCGCTGTCGGCGCGGCCGAAGTTCAGTGTGAAAAGCGAGACCGAACGCTCCCAGAAGATCGTGTCGGTGAGCTTGGCGCTGCCCGGCTCCTTGTCGTTCCAGTAGAGCGGCTTGTCGTAGCCGCGCTCGACCTTCCACCGCTCAATCAGCTCCTGTGTCACGCGCTTGCCGCCGATGTTCATGCGCGCCATGTCGTCCGGCGTGTTGACGGTGAAGAACAGGAAGAAGGTGACGAGAGTGACGCCGAACAGGATCAGCACGCCATAGAGCACGCGGCGAATGACGTAGTTGATCATCGGGCGCACCCCGCCGCCGAAATGCGCGTCGCGGCAATCACTGCCGCCTGATTCAAGTGCACCGTCATGACGCCAGCACTTCGCCGCGCGCATTCATGCGCTCGCGCCGGCGCAGACTCTTGCGCGCGAACACGAGGCCGAGGACGATCGCGGCGCCGATCAGCACCAGCGGCCACCACATCGGCTTGTTCCACTCGGCGACCTTGACGGCGCGCTCCTCGGGTTTGAGGCGAAGGTAGCGGCCGTGATCGCGAATCAGGATCGCCGGCTTCGAGTTTTCGACCCAGCTCTGCACGGCGGCCGAAGCGTACGGGAAGAAGCCGAAGCTCAGCGGTGCATCACGACGCAGGATGGCCACCATCTTGTCGATGACGACCTGTTTCTGGGGCCCGTCGTCGAGCGACTTCAGCTGCTCGAACAACTTGTCGTATTCAGGGTTCTGGTAGTTCGAGGTGTTCTCGCCATCCGACACGCTCTTCGCGTTCGGGCCGTAGAACAGGAACAGGAAATTCTCGGCGTCCGGGTAGTCGGCGTTCCAGCCGCTCCAGAACACCTGGTGCTTGCCCTTCCTGACCTTGTCCTGGAACTGATTGTTGTCGGTCGCGCGCACGTCGAGCTGGATGTCGAGCTTGGCGAACTGGCGCACGACCCAGTCGATCTCGGGCTTGCGCTCGGGCGTCGGCACGGCGTAGAAGTCGTAGGCGATGATGAGCGGCTTGCCGGTCTTGGCATCGCGCCCGTTCGGATAGCCCGCCTCGATCATCAATTGCTTCGCCTCTTCGATCGAACGCCGCACGACCTTGCCGTCGACCAGCTTGTGCGTGACCGGATTAAAGTCGCCCGGCGTGCCTTCGTGCGAGCCCGGAATGCCTGCAGGCAACGGGCTCATCGCCGTCGCGCCGGCCTTCTTCGGGAAGATCTTCGAGTACTCCTCCCAGTCCACCGCGATCGCGATCGCCTGACGCAGCTTGCGGCTGCGCTCGCGTTGCTCGGGCGTGTCGCCCCCACCCAGCACCGGATCGAGCATGTTGAAGCCGAGGAAGTACATGTTGACGTCCGCACTTTGCGGGAAGTCGAAGCCCTTCTTCAAATAGTCGTCGCGCACCTCGTCGGAGTCCTTCATCTCGACGAGGTAGCTGTTGCCGGTGTCGGTGCGCTCGAAGACCTCGAGGTCGTAGTAGCCATCGCGGAACTTGTTGCGCAGCGGCGTTGCCTCGCGCTCGACGGTGGCGACGATCTCGTCGATGAACGGCGTCGGCTTGCCGCAATCGTCGAGCAGGCCTTTTTCCTTGTCACCCGGCGCGCCTTCGCAGGGATAGGGCTCGCCGCGGTAGTTCGGGTTGCGCTTCATCACGATGCGCCGGTCCTTGGTGAAGTCCGTCACCATGAACGGCCCGGTGCCGACCGGCCAGGTATCGAGCGTCATGCCGCGCTCGGCCATGCCGGGCTGGGCATAGAAAGCGTCAGCCTCCCACGGAACGGGCGACATGAAAGTCATCTGCATCCAGTACTTCCACTGCGGGTACTTGCCCTTGATGCGCAGGCGCAGCAGGTCTTTCTCGGGCGCCGTGGCGCCGATCAGCGGCCACTTGCGAAAGTCGAGGAAGGGTTTGTCGAGGCTCGCCGGGTCCATACCTTCGCGCAGCTTCTTGTCCTCGGCCTTGATGAGCGCGCCGTAGTCCTTCAGGCCGAGCACGTACTCGGAGAAGATGCCGTAGATCGGCGTCGTGATGCGTGTCGTCGCGTGGCGCTTGACGGCGTAGACGAAATCATCGGCCGTCAGCTCGCGCGTGCCGGTCTCCTTGAAATCCATCGGCGTGCGCCGCTCGCCGAGCTCGCCCGGCTTCATGTCGTGGTACAGGTACTTGCCCTGCGCGTCCTTGGCGAAGGCCGGGTGCGGCGCAAACTTGATGCCCTTCTTGATCGGCACGTCGTAGACGCTTTCGGCCACCTGGTCGGCCGGCGCATCGTCGGGCAGCTTGTTGCCGTCCTTGTCGAGGTAGATCGGCTTGACGACCGCGGCAGCCGATTTGGGCACGAGCTCGAACGGGCGCTTCAGGTAGTGATAGCCGTAGGGCGGCTCGTAGACCTGGTAGGTGACGAGCGTGTCGTTGGACCAGTACGACGCCGTGGGGTCGAGATGGCGCGGCGTGTTCTCGATCATCGCCGAGCGCACCACGTTCGCCTTCTCCGCGCCTTCCGGCCAGGGGCTGTTGTTGCAGCCACCGAGCATTGCGAGCAAAGCGATCGCGAGACCTGCCACCCAGACCGTCGGCCGCCCGATCGCGCGCATTTTGCTGACCCGAAAACGACCGTTCATGCGGCCCATCCCTTCATCGTCGGGCGATCGCAGGCTTGCGCGCTCGCCGCAACAAAACAATCTGCCTCCGGCCGCGCCCGGCTTGTGACCGGAGCGACCCGAGGCAGGGCGCAATGATAAAGCCTCGATCGTGCAGCGTGACTTCGACCTCGTCGACTTCGACCTTGCCGACAGATTGGCTCCATTCATTCGAGGGCAAGAATGCGAGGCTCGGTAACAATGGCCGACCACGCAGCCGCCTGCTCGGGATCTGTCATTCCCTGCTTGAGCTTGCGCATCGAGCACTTGCCCACGAACTGATCGACTTGCTCGGGCCAAGTCACGTTGCCCTGGATGTTCTACTCGTACACCCACGCCAATGAGGTTCGCCGCGACTACCGCGTTCCGCTAGGCCTATCGGCATGCGCGGACGGCAATCGCTGGTACGGTCGGTCCGGTTCTGTCAACCGCGGACCTGCTGGCACTCGAGCCATCGTCAGCATCCGCCACACCAAATGCATGCGCTGCGCACGGCTCCTTCGCAGGCCAGCCCGGCATCGGGCCGGACATTTTGGGGTGCACAATTTCGGCGGCGGCCGACCGTCACAGCTGCCTATGCCCTTGCCACAACGCCGGCACCGATATGTGCCGCCTTCTTCCGGCTGACGATCAGGGCCAGGCTCGAGGCCACCCTGCTGCGTCGCCGCAGCAGGGGCCCTCCGCATGGATCGCTTAGCTGGCGGCGCTCGTAGTCCTCTTGCGGCGCGCGAACGCGAGTCCCGCCAGGCCCAGGCCCATCAGCACCAGCGCGCCCGGTTCCGGGACTGCGGCGGTCGTGACCGTCACGTCGTCGACGCTGAAGTTGGCGGTGTTGCCGCCAAGGCCACTCTCACTGTAAAACGACAGCCAATGAGCGTTGCCGTCGGCGTAAGCGTCCAGGTTCACGGAAATTTGGGTGTAGCCGCCCGTGAGGCCCTGCGCGGCGTTGTAGCTCCACACTGGAGTGCCGTCGATCACCGCCTGGATGTAGTCGCTGGCGTCGCCATCGAGGCCGTTCCAGAACCAGAACGACAACTCGGCAGTGCCATTCAGGAAGGTCATCGACTGCGATACGCTACCTTCCTCGTAGGAAGAGATGCCGCCGAACCAGGCCCACCAGTCGCCGGTTCTGGGGCCTGTGGTCCCTGCACCGGTGCCGCAGCTGTCGATGGTGCACAACGGCGTGCCGAAGTTGATCGAGCCTTCGTTCCAGTAGTTGTTCGGGCTACCGTCCTCGAATGAGGGGTCCATGACGATCTGGGTCGCTGCACCAGCCGCCAGCGAGGTCATTAGCGTCAGCCCAGCCAGGGTTCGCGGGAGATATTTATACATTTTCATGTGCTCCTTCAATCTGAGTTTCGAGACAAAGTAGGCGGATCCAGGATCGGCGCCGCGCCAAATTGAAACATCAATTTACAAACTATTCAATGACTTCACTTCAGCGTTTTATGCCGAGCGAAGGCGCTCCAGGGCTCCGCGCTTGCTTACCAGCCGAGCAGCACCTCGCGCCCATCGACCAGTAGCGTTGCCTTCGCGCCGACCGGCAGGCAGACCTTGGTCGGCACATGGCCGAAGGGCAGCCCGGTCAGGATCGGCGTCTTCGTCACGCTGCGCAGATGCTCGATGGCACTGCGCAACGTGTAGCCGCGATCGAGCGGTGACTTTCGGAAGTCGGTGAACCCACCGAGCAGCACCGCCTTCTGCGCATTAAGCACGCCGGCCTGGTGAAGTTGCAAGAGACTGCGCTCGACGCGGTAGGGGTGCTCGTTCACGTCTTCGAGAAACAGCACGCCGCCTTTGATTCGGGGCCAATGCTTCGTTGCAAGCAGCGAACTCACCATGCACAGGTTGCCACCCCACAGTGTGCCGCGGACCTGCAGGCCGTCGAAGCCCGCCGCCGTGCGAAAGCCGACCGCCTCGAGTTCACCGCTCATCGCCTCGACGAAGCAGCCTTGCGTCACCTCGTCGACGCCTTCCACTGCTTTCTCGCCGTGCTCCTCCGCCGTACGGCCGAAGTCGTAGCACGCCAGCGGCCCGGCCCAGCTGCGCGCTTTCGTGTGGGCGAGAAGGCCGAGCTGCAGCACCGTCATGTCGCTGTGGCCAACCCATCGCGTGCCACGCTCGACACTGCGCGCGAGCAGCTTCCAGTCGATGCTGTCGAGTAGCCGCGTGAGGCCGTAACCACCGCGCGACGCCATCGCCACATCCGGCGCCTGCGCGGCAACGCGGTGCAGCGCGGCAAGCCGCAGCGCGTCGTCCCCGGCAAAGCGTTGGTACCTGGCGAGTGCTGCGGCATCGACCGCCACATCGAAGCCGAGCGCGCGAAGACGCTCCGCGGCGCGCCGCAACGGAGCCACTTGTGCCACGACGCCCGAAGGCGAGAAGATCGTGAGTGAGTTCATTGGACTACCCTTCGCGCTGCGCCCTCCGGGATGAGCACTTGGGAGTGGCCGAGCGTGCTCATGCAGGCTTAGCCGGATCGATCTCGAGCGCCTCGCCGGTCGGAATCGGCTCGCCGTTTGCGCCGCCAATACCGGCAACGCGACGCTGCCGATACTGCTCGCGCCGTTCGGCGAAAAAGTCCCGGAGCACCTGCCCGCACGCTTCGGACAGGACGCCGCTCGTCACCTCGGTGTGATGATTGAGCTGCGCATTGGCGAACAGGTCCACCACCGAGCCGGCGGCGCCGGTCTTGGGGTCGACCGCGCCGAACACGACACGCTTGAAGCGCGCATGAAGCAGCGCCATCGCGCACATAGCGCAGGGCTCGAGCGTGACGAAGAGCTCGCACTCCGGCAGCCGGTAGTTGGCGAGCAGATGCGCCGCATGGCGCAGCGCGACGATCTCGGCGTGCGCGGTAGGGTCGTGTTCGGTGATCGGCCGGTTGTAGCCGGTCGCAATGACCTGGCCCGCGCGCATCACGACGGCGCCGACCGGCACCTCGCCGACAAGCGCAGCGTTGTGCGCCTGGTCGAGCGCGATGCGCATTGCGTATTCGTCGGCAGCCTGGCGCTCTTCGCTCAAGGGTGGCTCGCTCAAGGCTCGCCCGTTCACTGCTTCGCGCTCGCGTCTTCGTTACGCTGCATGCCCTGCTGCAAGGCCTTGTTGATGTCGTCCGTCACCTGGCGTTGCAGCTGCTGGGATTGCTGCGCCGGCGTTCCGCTCAACACCGTTGCGCTCGCGGCGCCATCGGCAGGCACGATCACCCGCGCGGACTGCAACTCGTGCTTCGCGAGCATGCCGATGATCGCGACGACGACCAGCAGACCGAGAACACTGAAGATGATCCTCATCACGTCACTCCCGCTCGAACATCAGCCATTGAACCGCACCGGCTTTCGAGGAGGCCTGTTGGCTTGAGTCAGACCGATGTAGTCTGACTGCTTTGGCTGTTCGTACTCTCATTATTCCAGCCTCCGCGGGGGCCGCCCGGAGGCGCCCCCGGTTGGGCCATGTACTCACCTGATCAGCAAGATGATTCAGCCATCGCAGGTCTAGCTCACGCTGTGAGCCACTTCGCTGCGACGATGGCTCATCTGAACAGGAGCTTGGCCATGGCGCAGAACAAGGTGCAGTACCAGCGGGGTCTGTCGATGCCGGAATTCTTCGACGGTTACGGTTCGGTCGAGCAATGCGAGGCCCTTGTGCGTGGCTGGCGTTGGCCCGATGGCTTCGTCTGCCCACGCTGCCAAGGCAGCTGGCACAGCGAGTTCCGCCGCCACACTCGGCTGTACTTGCAGTGCACGGGATGCCGCTATCAGTGCAGCTTGGTCAGCGGCACTGTCTTCGAGTCCAGCAAGTTGGCGCTGCCAACGTGGTTCCTGGCCATGCACCTGATGACGCAGGCCAAGAACAACGTCTCGGCCCTGGAACTCAAGCGCCACCTGGGCGTGTCCTACCCCACGGCGTGGCTGCTCAAGCACAAGATCATGCAGGTGATGGTCGATCGCGAGCAGGGCCGCCAGCTCACCGGCAGGGTCGAGATCGACGACGCCTACCTCGGGGGCGAGGTCCGGGGCGCCAAGGCCGGCCGCGGCTCGCCCAACAAGGTGCCGTTCGTGGCCGCCGTGCAGACCACCGCGTCCGGCAAAGCCGTGCTCATGTGCCTGTCGCAGCGGCCCTTCACCAAGGAGTCGATCAGGGAGTTCGCGCAAAGCTCGCTCGCGGCACCGGCAACCCTGGTCTCCGACGGTCTGGGCTGCTTCACCGCAGTGCGCGGCACGAGCATCCTGCACGAGCCTCACGTCACCGGTGGCGGCGCGGCCAGCATGAAGAGTCCCGACTTCCTGGCCGTCAACACCGCGCTGGGCAACATCAAGACGTCGCTGGCCGGTACCTACCATGCCTTCGGCTTCAGGAAGTACGCTCATCGCTACCTCGGTCAAGTGCAGTACTTGTTCAATCGCCGGTTCGATCTGCGCACGATCCTCGGGCGACTCGCCCGGGCCGCCTGTCAGGCCGCGCCGTGTCCGCAGCGCGCCGTTCTTGCGGCTGAAACATCTTGCTGATCAGGTGTACTCATGGTTCAACCCTCCTGCAGCGCTGCCGTCTGGGCCGGCTTGGTTGTGGCCGAAACCTGAGCTTGTCGGCGGCAGTTGTTTGCCTCGGCTTCGGCCCGTGGGATATCGCCGACGGGCTCAAGCAAGCTTCCGACCGCCGTTTGTACGCTTGCGAGTCGCACGGCTCCGCCGCTTCACTTGCACATCGGAGTTGCCTACGAATGTTGCTGAGCACAAGGCGCGTATGTGAAATCGTGGTCGACCCTGGCGATTTCGACAGCGCGCCAGTTCAGGACCGTCATGAGGTCGGCACTGCGATCGTGCAGCAAGACCCTGCGCGTCAGAACACCCGAATCGCCTCAATCCATTTCTCAGTTCCGGTCCATCCGGGGAGTCAAAATCCCACCGGCCTCACAGAGATGTTCCGCCATTTCAGGCATGGCGCGCTATCGGTGCGGTGCGGCTCGTGGGTCGTGCGTCACTGCGCATTGGCAAACGCCTTCGGCGATGGCCCGGGCTCGAGCCGGGCGGCGGGCAAACTGTGTCGCCCTCCCCTGCCAGTCATGCCGCCGCGCGTACCGGCGCGCTTTCGCCCAGGATGCGCTTAAGCGCCGCGTCGAGGTTCGCGACCGTTCGCTCTACATGGTGCAGCTTGTCGAGCCCGAACAGGCCGATGCGAAATGTCTTGAAGTCGGCCGGTTCGTCGCATTGCAGTGGCACGCCGGCCGCAGTCTGCAGGCCCTCGCCGAGGAATGCCTTGCCGGTATGCAAACCGGCGTCGTCGGTGTAGCTCACGATGACGCCGGGGGCTTGGTAGCCCTCTGCTGCGACGCTGCGCAGGCCCCTGCCTTCGAGCAGCGCGCGAACCCTGCGACCCAGCTCGATTTGCTCGGCGCGCAGCTTCTCGAAGCCGTAGTCGCGTGTCTCGAGCATCGCGTCGCGCGTGAGCGCGAGCGCATCGGTCGGGAGGGTCGCGTGGTAGGCGTGGCCGCCGCCCTCGTACGCTTCCATGATCTGCAGCCACTTCTTCAGGTCGGCTGAGAAGCTGGTGCTCGTGGTGCCATCGATCATGGCGCGCGCGCGTTCGCTGAGCATCACGAAGGCGCAGCAAGGCGAGCCGCTCCAGCCCTTTTGCGGTGCGCTCACGAGCACGTCGACGCCGGTGGCCTGCATGTCGACC
Source organism: uncultured beta proteobacterium (assembly GCA_963774675.1). Lineage (GTDB taxonomy): Bacteria > Pseudomonadota > Gammaproteobacteria > Burkholderiales > Burkholderiaceae_C > CAIKUF01. Next base: position 142,301 of record CAVZFV010000001.1, read on the forward strand.
CAGACTGCGCCGGAAGCGATGGCATCGACCACGAACAATCCACCAACCTCATGCACCGCATCGGCGACGGCACGCAGGTATGCGTCGGGGAGCAGGATGCCAGCGGCGGTCTCGACGTGCGGCGCAAAGACCACATCGGGTCGTTCGGCGCGAATTGAAGCCACGACCTCGTCGATGGGGGCCGGCGTGAACGGCGCCTGGCCGCCGGGCGCAGTCGGGCGGGCATTGAGCACGATCTGCGCAGACGGAATGTTCCCCATCTCGAAGATCTGCGTCCAGCGATAGCTGAACCAGCCATTGCGGATGACGAGCGCCTTTCGACCGGTGGCGAACTGGCGCGCCACCGCTTCCATGCCGAACGTGCCGCTGCCGGGGACGACGATTGCGGACTTCGCGCGATAGACCTCCTTGAGGACACCCGAGATGTCGCGCATCACATGCTGGAACTTCTGCGACATGTGGTTCAGCGCGCGGTCGGTGAAGACGACCGAGTATTCGAGCAGTCCGTCGGGGTCAACTTCGGGTAGCAGGCCGGGCATGGTGTTCTCCTTGAAGCTTCTGAGCTATTGAAGTCGTCACCTTATCACCGGTCGAATTGTCTGAAGCAAGCCTGGCCGAGCACCCACAAGCGCGTCTCCGGGATCGAGACCCAGGCTTCGAACGCAGCGCGCCCTTGCTGCCACCGCTGCGGGGCGTCAGCGCACTACGAGGCGCGGCCCGCCGGCCGCTACTGCCATGACTTCGCCCACGACCGCTGCAGCGCCGAAGCCGTGGCGCTTGAAGGTGGCCAGCACCTTGCCGACCGCGGCCGGGTCGCACGACACCAGCAAGCCGCCACTGGTCTGCGGATCGCTTAGCAGTGCCTGTTCCTGCGCCGGGAAACCTTCGGGCAATGCGATCTCGCTGCCGTAGGCCTGCCAGTTGCGGCCCGAAGCGCCGGTCACGAAACCCTCGGCGACGAGGTCGCGCACGCCGCCGAGCAACGGCACCTGGGCCCAGTCGATCCGCACCTGCACCTTCGCGCCGCGCGCGAGTTCCAGCACGTGGCCGGCCAGGCCGAAGCCGGTGACATCGGTCAGCGCGTGCACGCCGTCCAGCGCCGCCAATTCGGGGCCCGGGGTGTTGAGCTGCGTGGTGTTGGCGATCATCTGCGCGTAGCCGCCGTCGTCGAGCCGGCCTTTCTTCAGCGCGGCCGACATCACGCCCACGCCCAGCGGCTTGCCCAGCACCAACACATCACCGGTCCGGGCGTCGGCGTTGCGCTTGACGCGCTTCGGGTGCACCAGCCCGAGCGCCACCAGGCCGTAGATCGCCTCGACCGAGTCGATCGTGTGGCCGCCGGCGATTGGGATGCCGGCTGCGCGGCACACCGATGCGCCGCCTTCGAGGATGCGGCCGATGGTATGCGTGGACAGCACGTTGATTGGCATGCCTACCAGCGCCAGCGCGAGGATCGGCTTGCCGCCCATTGCGTAAACGTCGCTGATGGCGTTGGTGGCCGCGATGCGGCCGAAGTCGAAGGGGTCGTCGACGATCGGCATGAAGAAGTCCGTCGTCGCGATCAACGCCTGCTCGTCGTTGAGCTGGTAGACCGCAGCGTCGTCGGCAGTCTCGATGCCGACCAGCAGTTCCTTCGGCACTGGAAAGCCCGAAGTGCCCTTGAGGATCTCCGACAAGACGCCCGGGGCGATCTTGCAGCCGCAGCCGCCGCCGTGCGACAGCGAGGTCAGGCGCGGTTCAGTCGGTGTAACGGGCGGTCGTTCAGGTGCGTTCATGTGGAGGTTCCATGCAATGCCGGGCGCAGGCCAGCAACGATATCCAGCAGCGTGCGCCGTTCGACTTCAGGGTTGAACAGCGGTGCGCGCAAAGCGCATTGCGCTGCCCGTGCGGCGAGCATAGCGGGCTCGGCGCGCAGGCGCACGAGCCGTGCTGCCAGCCCCTCGGCGTCGCCCCATTCGAAATAGCCGCGGTAGTCGTGGCCGAGCAGGCCGACATTGCCGTCGATGCGCGAAGCGAGCACGGGTGTACCGCTGACGATGGCCTCGATCACCACCTGCGCGCCGCCTTCCATGCGGCTCGGGTGAACGAGCACATGCGCCGCCTGGATGCGGCGCCGCGTCGCGCCGTGCGGCTGCGCGCCGAGCCAGAGATAGTTCGGCAGTTGGGCCGAAAGCCGGCGCGCGCGATCGGCCAGTGCAGGATCGAGCCCGGCGCCAATGTGGTCGAGCACGATGTCCGCACGCTGCGCCAGGCGCAAGGCCGCGTCGAAATACGTTGCCGGCGATTTCTCCTCGCGCAGGTGCCCCACCATCAGCGCGCGCAGCTGGCGGCGCGTCTTCGGCAACGACTGCCGCGCGGGCGCCGATTGCAGGCAGACGACGGCCTTGCCCCGAACCTCATCCGGGAGACGCTCGAGTCCGAGCTCGTTCAACACCACGACCCGCTCGGCCAGCGCCAGCGAACGCTGCGCGGCGGCGTCCCTGTCGATGTCGCGGTACAGGTCGGTGCCCGTCAGTACCAGCACCAGCGGGCGCTGCGGGTGCGCGGCGTGCCAGGCCGCAACCGATGCAGCCGAGCGGCGTGCATGCAGCGCAATCATCAGCGCCTCGTCACCCTGCTCCCAGGCGCTGGACAGATGCACCCGATAATCGTGGCCGAGCATGCGCGCCCAGCGCCGGGCCGTCTGCCAGTTGCCGTTGTTGGCATCTGCCATCGCCGGCGTCACGAGTGCGATCGAAGGACGTTTCACGTTGGATAGCGTAACCCGCGGCCCCGCTGACCTGGCCCGCCAGGGCAATGCACGCGGGTTGGCCGACGCGTTGCGGGCCAGCCGGGCCGATACGTTGGCCACGTTCGCAGCCACCGAAGCCGCGCTGGCTTGGTCCGGGCAGCGCGTGCCGCGGCAGCCGCAGTTCAACCCGCCACTGTGGGAACTGGGCCACATCGGTTGGTTCCAGGCGTACTGGATGGCGCGCCAGCCCGAAGCCGAGCGGCGCCGAGGCTGGGACGCAGATCCTGCAGTGGCGCGTCTGCCCGCATCGCGCCCGAATACCGACGCGCTCTACGACAGCAGCCATGTGCCGCACGCCACGCGCTGGACGCTTCCGCTGCCCGACGCCGACACCACGCGCGCCGAACTGGCACAGGAGCTCGCGCAGAGCCTGGCATTGATCGCCGGGCTGCCACATGACGACCGCGCGCTCTACTTCGCGCGGCTCGTGCTGTTGCACGAAGACATGCACCACGAGGCCGCGCTCTACATGGCACAGTCACTCGGCCTGCCGATCGAAGACCCGCGCTGCCTGCCTGTTGCCTTGCCCGAGCCCACCGACGCACTGCGCTTCGAAGCTTCGCGCTGGCGGCTGGGCGGCTCAAGCGAAGGCTTTGCCTTCGACAACGAGTTGCCTGCGCACGACGTTCACGTCGACGCCTGCGAGATCGACGCGCAGGCGGTACGCTGGGCCGAGTTCCTGCCCTTCATCGATCAGGGTGGCTACGAGGCGCCGCAGTGGTGGTCCCCAGCGGGGCGCGACTGGCTTCGGCGGACCGACACCAGCCACCCGCTGCACCTGCGTCGCCGCGCATCGGCTGCCTGGGAACGCCAGCAGTTCGGCACGTGGCTGGCACTCGATGAAGCGCTGCCCACCTGCCACCTGACGGCCTTCGAGGCCGAAGCCTGGTGTGCCTGGGCCGGCCGGCGGCTGCCGACCGAAGCCGAATGGGAGCGCGCCGCGCTGACCCGGCCTGCCGCCTTCCGCTGGGGGGCCGTCTGGGAATGGACCGCCAGCCTCTTCGAGCCCTACCCCGGCTTCGTGCCGCACCCGTACCGCGACTACTCGGCACCGTTCTTCGGCACCCGCCCGGTGCTGCGCGGCGCCAGCTTCGCCACCCAGCCGCGCATGCGGCACGCCCGCTACCGCAACTACTTCACCGCTGAACGCAACGACATCTTCGCGGGCTTTCGCAGTTGCGCAAAGACGGATCGCGGTGAGTGCGCGTAAAGGGCTGAGGGCTATGCCACGGCCGGCCGTTCGCCCTGCCTTGCCTTGGTCTTGGCATCGGCGGCCGGCCGGGACAGCAGGCGTGCCGTGTTGACGAGCGCCATATGCGTCAGCGCCTGCGGGAAATTGCCGAGCATGTGACCCGTGCGCGGGTCGTATTCCTCGGCCAGCAGACCGACGTCGTTGCGAAGCTCGAGCAGTCGCTCGAACAGCGCTCTCGCCTCCTGTTCGCGCCCGATGAGATGCAGGTTGTCAGCCAGCCAGAACGAGCACGGCAGAAATACGCCCTCGCCGGGCGGCAGGCCGTCGAGCGCCGCTGTCGTCGCGTAGCGCTGCACGAGCCCGTCGACAACCAGTTCGCGCTCGATCGCCTCGACCGTGCCGCGCACGCGCTCGTCCTCGGTCGGCAGGAAGCCGACGAGCACGATAAGCAACAGGCTTGCGTCGAGGCACTTCGTCTCGTAAGACTGCACGAAGGTGTTGCGCTCGGCATCGAACCCGGATTCGCACACTTCGGCGTGGATCTCGTCGCGGAGCTTGCGCCAGCGCTCGACCGGCCCATCGAGCCCGAACCGTTCGACCGCCTTGACCGCGCGATCGAACGCGACCCACGCCATGACTTTCGAGTGCGTGAAGTGACGCCGCGGGCCGCGGATCTCCCAGATGCCTTCGTCGGGCTGCTGCCAGTTCGATTCGAGGAACGAAAGCAGCGCACATTGAATCCGCCACGCGCTCGATTCGGGGTCGAGGCCCGCGCAGCGCGCGAGATGCAGCGTGTCCATGACCTCGCCGTAGACGTCGAGTTGCAGTTGATCGACCGCCGCATTGCCCACGCGCACCGGCGCCGCACCCTTGTAGCCGGGCAGCCAGCCGAGCTCGCGCTCGTCGAGCCGCCGCTCGCCGGTGATGCCATAGAGGACCTGCAGGTCTTCGGGGCGGCCGGCGGCGGCGCGCAGCAACCACTCGCGCCAGGCCATCGCCTCGTCCTTGTAGCCGGCCAGCAGCAGCGCATTGAGCGTGAACGTCGCGTCGCGCAACCAGCAGTAGCGATAGTCCCAGTTGCGCACGCCACCCGCCTGCTCCGGCAGCGAGGTGGTCGGCGCCGCGATGATGCCCCCGCTCGGTGCGTAGGTCAGCGCCTTGAGCGTCAGCAGCGATCGCACGACGGCGTCGCGCCAGGGGCCTTCGAAAGTGCAATGTCGGGACCACTGGCGCCAATCGCGTTCGGTCGCCGCGAGCGCAGTCTCCGCATCGATCGGCGGTGGCCCCGTTTCATGCGACGCGTGATGGTTCAGCGTGAACGACACGCGCTCGCCCGCGGCGACATCGAACGCGGCCACTGTCGTCATATCCTCGCCGTGCGTCGGCACCGTGGTGCGCAGTTCGAGCGAATCGGGCCCCGCGGTGGCCAGCACGGCATCACCGACACGCCGAACCCAGGGCACGACGCTGCCGTAGTCGAAGCGGATGACGAGCTCCATGCGCATCGCGACGGTGCCGCGCACGCCTTCGACGACGCGCACGATGTCGCGCCTGTCGCGCGCCGGCGGCATGCAATCGAGGACGCGCACCACGCCGTCAGCGGTCTTGAAGGTCGTCTCCAGCACCAGCGTGTCGTCCAGATAGCGCCGCTGCACAGCCCGCGTCTCGCCGCTCGGCGCGATCAGCCAGCGGCCGTGGCCCGGATCGCCGAGCAGCGCGGCGAAGCACGCGCCGGAGTCGAAACGCGGCAGGCAGACCCAGTCGATCGATCCATCGCGCCCGACGAGCGCGGCCGCGTGGCAGTCGCCGATCAGCGCGTAGTCTTCGATCGGAAGTGGCATGTCAGTGTCGCCCGGCCGTCCGAAGGTACTGACGCGCCCAGGGGCCACGCAGCGGCCCCTCCGGGGCCACGGGGCAGCGAACGACGTGAGCTTGGGGTCGTTTCATCCTAGTGCCGCCCGGCCGTCCGAAGGTACTGACGTGCCCAGGGGCCACGCAGCGGCCCCTCCGGGGCCACGGGGCAGCGAACGACGTGAGCTTGGGGTCGTTTCATCCTAGTGCCGCCCGGCCGTCCGAAGGTACTGACGCGCCCAGGGGCCACGCAGCGGCCCCTCCGGGGCCACGGGGCAGCGAACGACGTGAGCTTGGGGTCGTTTCATCCTAGTGCCGCCCGGCCGCCCGAAGGTACTGACGCGCCCAGGGGCCACGCAGCGGCCCCTCCGGGGCCACGGGGCCGCGAACGAAGTGAGCTTGAGGTCGCTTCATCCTGGCGCGTCAGCTCGGGTTGTGCCAGCCGCCATCGGCAGCGATCAACGAATCAGCCTCACGCGGCCCCCAAGTACCGGGCGCATAAGGCAGTGCGGCGTGGTGGTCGACGAGGACTGGATCGACGACCGCCCACGCCGCCTCGACCGCCTCCTGGCTCGTGTAGAGCGCATCGTCGCCTGCCATGGCACTCGCGAGCAGGCGCTCATAGGTCGGATCCTCGTCCTTGGCTTCCTCGTGGAGGCACAACTCGTGCTGCTCACCACGAAAGGCTTTGCCCGGTAGCTTGATGCGCGCCGCGAGCGCAATCGTCGAACCCGGTTGCAGCCTGAAGCGCAGGTAGTTGGCGTGTCCGGCGTCGGGGCCGGCGTCGTCGAACAGGTGCTGCGGCGGTGGGCGCAGTTGCACCCGCACCTCGAGCGCGGTCGTCGGCAGCTTCTTGCCGGCGCGCAGATACCACGGCACGCCGCCCCAGCGCCACGAATCGATGCCGAGGCGCACTGCGCAATACGTTTCGACGTCCGAATCGGCGGCGACGTTCTTCTCGTTGCGGTAGCCGTCGTACTGCCCGCGCACCAGGTCGTCGCGCGACAGCGGTTGCATCGCGCGCAGCACGCTCGACTTCGCGTGATGCACGGCCTCGAAGCTCTGGTACGCGGGCGGCTCCATCGCAAGCAGCGCCACGATCTGGAACAGATGGTTTTCGACGACGTCGCGCAGACATCCCGCGCTCTCGTAGAACGCCCCACGTGCGCCGATGCCGAAGGCTTCGGACATCGTCACCTGCACACTCGCGACGTGGTTGCGGTTCCAGATCGGCTCCAGAAAGGAGTTCGCGAAGCGGAAGTACAGGATGTTCATGATCGCGTCCTTGCCGAGGAAGTGGTCGATCCTGAAGATCGATGCCTCGGGAAAGACCGACTGCGCGATGGCGTTGAGCTCGCGTGCCGATGCGAGGTCGCGTCCGAAAGGTTTCTCGACGATCACGCGTGCGTCCTTGGCGAGGCCAGAGGCGCCCAGGCTGCGGATCACGTTCGGGAACAGTGATGGCGGGATCGCGAGGTAGTGCGCCGGTCGCTGCGCGTCGCCGAGCGCGGCCTTGAGGTGCGCGAAGGTCTGCGCGTCGCGATAGTCACCGCTGACGTAGGTGATGAGCGACAGGAGCCGTTTGAAGACCTCGTCGTCGAGCACGCCCGATTGCTCGATGCTCTCGCGCACGTGCCGGTGCCATTGCGCGGTGTTCCACTTCGACGACGCGACGCCGATCACCGGCACCGCCAGCGCACCGGACTTGACCATCGCGTACAGCGCCGGAATGACCTTCTTGTGCGCCAGATCGCCGCTGAAGCCGAAGACGACGAGGGCGTCGGAAAGAGCTTGGTTCGCCCTGGTCTCTGCGTCGACCTTGTCTGCCTGTCTTGTCTTCATGACACCTCCTGGTTCTGCTTCTTGCAGTGTAGGCCGCCCTACCCGGCGAGGTCTTGCGCATGCAGCGCAAGCCCGCGGGTTGCGCGAGAATGGAAACGACGCGGCTTCCTCGACTACCTTTCAAGCGGCGCCACCCACTTCAAACAGAATGGAGACTTGCCCATGAACACCATTTCACGCCGCTGGCTGGGTCTGTCCGCCGCCGTCGCTTTGGTCGCAACCGCCCTCCCCGCCAGTGCGCAGTCTTCGGGCGATGCCAAGAAGAACAAGGTCGTCTTCCAGGTGAGCGACAACGATCCGGCGAAGTGGGGTCTCGCACTGAACAATGCGCACAACGTTCAGGTCGATCTGGGCGAAGACACGGTCGAGATGGAGATCGTCGCCTACGGCCCCGGCATCGGCATGCTCAAGGCCGATTCGCCGGTGGCCAAGCGCATCGCCGCCGCGCTCAAGTCCGGCGTTAAGGTCGTCGCCTGCGAGAACACGATGAAGGCGCAAAAACTCGTCTACGCAGACATGCTGCCCGACATTGGTTTTGTGCCTGCCGGTGTGGTGGAGCTGATGCAAAAGCAGCAGCAAGGCTACGCCTACATCCGACCCTGAAGGCGTTGAACTGAACGACAACGCGTCGAAGCGGCGCGCGCCGATGGTGAACCCGGTCGCGCTCATCGTCGTCGCGCAGCTCTTCGGCACCTCACTCTGGTTCTCGGCCAACAGCGCCGGGGACGACCTGATCCGCGCCTGGGGCATCACTGCGGCCGACATCGGCACGCTGACGAACGCGGTGCAGCTTGGCTTCATCCTCGGCACACTCGTGTTTGCGTTGTCGGGCGTGGCCGATCGCTTTGCGGCGAGCCGCATCTTCGGCATCTGCGCGCTGCTCGGCGCGCTTGGCAACGCTGCGTTCGCGCTGTTTGCCGGCGGCATGGCGAGCGGGGTGCCGCTGCGCTTCGCGGTTGGCGTCTGCCTCGCGGGCGTCTACCCGCTCGGCATGAAGCTCGTCGTCAGCTGGGTGCCGCACAGTGCGGGCGCGGCACTCGCCTACCTTGTTGGGATGCTGACGCTCGGCACTGCGCTGCCGCACGGCGTGCGGCTGGCGGGTGCCGGCGCTTCCTGGCAATCGACGATCCTCGTCTCATCGGCGCTCGCGCTGGTGGCGACCGCGATGATCTGGCGTCTCGGCGATGGGCCGCACCTGAAGCGAAGCAGTAGCGCCGCGCCGCTGCGCCTCGGGCGCGTGCTCGAAGCCTTCAGGGTCCCGGCGTTTCGCGCGTCCGCGCTCGGCTACTTCGGGCACCAGTGGGAGCTGTATGCGTTGTGGACGCTCGCGCCAACCTTCGTCGTCCTGAGCGGCCTGGCGGCGCCTGCATCGCCCGCGCAGTCGGGCTTCGCGTTCGCGATCATCGGCATCGGCGCGCTCGGCTGCATCGCCGGCGGCTGGTGGAGCCGGCGCTTTGGCAGCGCGCGTGTCGCCGCAACGGCGTTGGCGCTGTCGGCAGTGTGTTGCGCGCTGTATCCGGCAAGCGGCGACTGGGCCCATGGCGCCAAGCTGGCGTTGCTGCTGTTGTGGGGCGCGTCGGCAGTGGCCGACTCGCCGCAGTTCTCGGCGCTGTCGGCGCGCGCCTGCGAACCGGAAGTCATCGGCAGCGCACTCGCCTTGCAGAACTCGATCGGCTTTGCGATCACGATGGTGTCAATTCAGCTCGGTACCGCCTGGGTCGGGCAGATCGGCCCCTACGTCGGTTGGCTGTTGCTACCCGGCCCCGTACTCGGGCTCGTCGGCCTGTATCCGTTGTGGCGGGCGCCGCCCGCCACGACATAGCCAACGCGGTCGCCGACCGCGTTGGCGCACGCAGCGCCTACGCACGCATGCCGTAGCGCGACGCGATCCAGTGATCGATCGAGAGGACTCCCGGCCCGCGCGCCATGAGGAACAGAAGCACCGCCGCCCAGGTGCCGTGCGTCGGATAGGCGCCGGGATAGACGAGGAACTGGATCACGAGCGTCATGCCAAGCAGCGCGGCCGCCGAGAAGCGTGTCGCCAGCCCGACGAGCAACAGCAGCGGAAACACGTGTTCGGCCAGGGCCGCCATCGGCGCCGCGAGTTCGGGCGCGATAAACGGGAGTTGGAACTCGTCACCGAACAAAGCCACGGCCGAGTCCGACAAGCGCGGCCAGCCGAGCGCGAACTCGCCGTTGACGATGTTGATCGCGAAGCCCTCCACCTTGGTTTGTCCCGAGAGCCAGAACACGGCGGCGATCGAGAAGCGGGCGACGACTGCGATCAGGCCGTTCGGGATGCGCTCGAAGATCCGGATCAACGCAGCGATAGAGCGGGTGAGAGCGCTGGCCCCGGCGGTGTCTGCGCGTGTGTTGCTCAGGGTGCGTCTCATCTCGGTTCTCCCTTGGTCGCGCGGATCGCGGTCAAACCGCCATGCCGCGCGAGCAGTGCAAGCGCCTGTTGCAAATCGAAGTCGGCCGACGCCCCCAGGCCCCGACCCACAGCATCCGCGAGCGACGCGTCGGCTCGAAGGGCGGCGATGAACTGCGGCGCACCGGGCGGCAATCGCAGCACCAACACGTTCAGGCCGTCGCGAACAACGAGTGCGGATTCGGCAGCTCGCACACCCACTTCGGCCATCGCTCTTCCGGCGTTATCACTCTGATGCGCAGCCCAGATCGAGGCGACGGCGAAGCGCGATTCGACGATCGAAATCGATGGATGGCATTCGAGCCGAAGTTCGGCCACGTCGGCATCACCCGACAGCGCTATGCCGACCGCTTCCGCCGTCAGTGGCGCCACATCAGCAGCGTGGTAGGCGACGACGCGCACCCACTCCAGGTGGGCGACATCGGCCAGATACGCAACCGGCCGCGCCGGCTCGAAGCGCGCGATGAAATCCGGGAACTCGCCACCGTAGTGCGTGAGCACGCGTGAGCGCGGCGGATGCTCGCGCACGAAGTGCGCCGCCGTCGCGCGAAAGAACCCCTCGCCGACAAGCTGCCGCACGACCGGGAAAGTGTCGGCAACGGCATCGATGAGCGAGCCGACGACGTTGTTGCGGTAGACCGCAAGTCTGGCGCGCGCGTCCGACCCGTTCCAGGTGCGCAGGCCCGGAGGGCATGGGTAGTCCAGCGCGAGCAGCGTCGAGGCGAAAGCGCGCTGGCTCACGCGGCACTCCGTAAAGTGCAGCGCATCGCGGGCTGTGCCAGCGTGGCGCGCATCAGGCTTTCGGCCCGAAGCGCCTCGGCGAACAGCTTCGCGAAGGCAGGAATGTCGTTGTCTCGCTCCAGCAGCGTCGGCATCGGTCCGACCCGCGCGACCGTCTCGCGGTAGAGCGCCCACACGGCTTCGTCGACTGGCGAGCCGTGGCTGTCGATCAGCAGCGGTGCGCCCAACGCATCCGCGTCGCGCGTAAAGCCGGCCAGGTGGATCTGGCCGACTGCTTCGAGCGGCAGCGCGTCGATGAAGGCGAGCGCGTCGCGTCCGTGGTTGGTGCAAGACACATGCGCGTTGTTGACATCCAGCAGCAAGCCGCAGCCGGTACGCTTGACGATGTCGCGAAGAAAGCTGGCCTCGTCCATCGTCGAAGCCTCGAACTCGACATAGGTCGATGGGTTCTCGAGCAGCATGCGCCGGCGCAGGCGTTCCTGCGTCCGATCCACGTGATCGCAGACCCGGTCGAGCGTCGCGCGGTCGTACGACACCGGCAGAAGGTCGTTGTAGAACACGTCGCCGTGGCTCGACCACGCCAGATGCTCGGAGAAAGCGGCCGGCTCGTAGCGATCTATCAGTGCCGCAAGGCGCGCCAGATGCGCCTCGTCGAGCGGCGATTCACCGCCGATCGACAGCCCGACACCGTGCAGAGACAGCGCATGGCTTTCGCAAATGCGGCCAAGATAGTGGTGAAAGGGCCCGCCGTCGACCATGTAGTTCTCGGCGTGGACCTCGAAGAAGCCGATGTCGGGCAGGGTTTCAAGCACTTCGCGGAAGTGCTCGGGCTTCAGGCCAATGCCGGCGCGCGCCGGCAGTTCCGGTGATGCGCACCGCGCGCGCGCGTCGGCCAGCTTGCCGGCGAACCCCACGTTGCGCGCGCTGCACATGGCGGACTCCGCTCAGGCCTTCTTTTCCTTGAACTCGGTGAGTTGGCCCATGCCGGTGTCCGAGGTCTTGGATTCCATCTTCTCGCACGTCCCCTTCGGCACGAGCTTGAAGGCGTTGCCCTGGTAGTCCATCTTGGACGTACCGGCACAGGTCGTGCCGGCGCCGGCCTTGCAATCGTTCTTGCCCTTCATCGCGACGCCGTAGCACTTCTCCTTGTCAGCCGAATCCGCCGCAGAGGCAGGCAGGCTTGTGAAGGCGGCGCCGAGCGCGAAAGCGAGCGCCGCTGCGGACAGTTGGGGTAGGGATTGGGTCATGTTGATCTCCATCTTGGATGCGGGTTGACGACAGGCGCGGCGGGCGCCGCGTTTCACACCGAGAGCCGATTCGAGCCCTCGTGTTGCTGTGTCGCGCGGCCGCTCCAAGGTCTTACAAAAGCAGATACCGGCCGCCCGCGGCAATGCCTGTAAGAATCGGCCGGCCGGCGCGCCTTGATGGCAAGCCCCGCGAACGTCGCGCAGGCAAGAACGGAACACGCTCGATGGGATTGCCCAAACAATTGCACAAACGATGGGGGTGGGCCCTCGCGCTGCTCGTGCTCGTCGGCCTGTATTTCGCGCTTGACCTCGGGCAATACCTGAGCCTCGATGCGATCAAGTCCCGCCAGGCGACGCTGGAGACCTGGCGCGAGGCGCGGCCACTGCTCGCGGCCGCGCTCTTCTTCGCGCTCTATGTCGTCGTCACCGCGCTTTCGCTGCCCGGCGCGACGGTGATGACGCTCGCCGGCGGCGCGATCTTCGGGCTCGGATGGGGCTTGCTGATCGTCTCGTTTGCGTCGAGCCTCGGCGCCACGCTCGCCTTCCTCACGTCGCGCTGGCTGCTGCGCGACTGGGTTCAGGCGCGCTTCGGCGAGCGTCTCGCTGCGTTCGATGCCGGGGTCGCGCGCGAGGGGGGCTTCTACCTTTTTACGCTGCGCCTGGTGCCGGTGTTCCCGTTTTTCATCGTCAACCTCGCGATGGGCTTGACGTCGATCCAGCCGCTCACCTTCTACTGGGTCAGCCAGCTCGGCATGCTCGCCGGCACGGTCGTCTACGTGAACGCCGGCACGCAGCTCGCGCGCATCGAGTCGCTCTCGGGCATCGTTTCGCCAGCGATCTTCGGGTCGCTCGCGCTGCTCGGCGTCTTTCCGCTCATCGCGAAGAAGCTCGTCGACGCGGTGCGTGCAGGCAGGGTTTACGCGGGCTGGAAAAGGCCCGCGCGCTTCGATCGCAACATCGTCGTGATGGGTGGCGGGTCGGCCGGACTCGTCGCGGCCTACATCGCGGCTGCGCTCAAGGCCAAGGTCACCCTGGTCGAGGGTGACCGGCTCGGCGGCGACTGCCTTCATACAGGCTGTGTGCCTTCAAAGGCCCTCATCCGTTCGGCGCGATTCGTCTCGCAGGTCCAACGCGCGAAGGAATTCGGCATGCGTTCGGCGAGCACCGAGTTCGACTTCGCCGATGTCATGCAGCGCGTACAGCGTGTGATCGCGACGATCGCCCCACACGACTCGGTCGAGCGCTACACCGCCCTCGGCGTGGACGTCGTGCTCGGCAAGGCACGCATCGTTTCGCCTTGGCAGGTCGAGGTCACGTGTGACGACGGCAGCAAGAGCATGCTGACGACGCGCAGCATCGTGATCGCTGCCGGCGCGCGGCCGTTCGTCCCGCCGATCGCGGGTATCGAGCAGATCGAGGCGCTGACCTCCGACACACTCTGGTCTTTGCGCGTGCGACCCGAGCGGCTCGCGGTGCTCGGCGGCGGGCCGATCGGGTGCGAGATGGCGCAGGCGTTCGCACGCCTGGGCAGCCGCGTCACGCTCATCGAGATGGCGCCGCGACTGCTGTTGCGCGAAGACACCGAAGTGTCCGCGCTCATCGAGCAGCGCTTTCGAGCCGAGGGCATCGACGTTCTGCTCGGTCACGAAGTCAAGCGCATCGAGGTCGACGTGAACGAGGGTGCCGGTGCGAAGACGCTCTTCGCCGAGCACGAAGGACGCGAAGTCCGCGTCGACTTCGACGCCCTGCTCGTCGCTGTCGGTCGCGTTGCGAACCTGAAGGGCTACGGGCTCGAGGAACTCGGCGTGCCGACCGGCAAGACGATCGAGGTGAATGGGTTTCTGCAGACGCGCTTCCCGAACATCTATGCTGCGGGCGATGTCGCCGGGCCGTATCAATTCACGCACACTGCCTCACACCAGGCCTGGTATGCGGCAGTCAATGCGCTCTTTGATCCATTCAAGAAGTTTCGTGCCGACTATCGCGTGATTCCACAGGCAACATTCGTCGAGCCCGAGGTCGCGCGCGTCGGATTGAACGAGCGAGAGGCTGCGGAACAGGGCATCGCGTTCGAGGTCACGCGCTACGGCATCGATGATCTGGACCGCGCCATCGCCGACAGCGAGGCGCACGGCTTCGTCAAGGTGCTGACGGTCCCGGGCAAGGACACGCATCCTCGGCGCGACGATCGTGGGCGACCATGCGGCGGAATTGCTCGCCGAATTCGTCCTCGCAATGAAGCACAAGCTCGGGCTGACCAAGATCCTCGGCACGATTCACACCTATCCCACGCTGTCCGAGGCGAACAAGTACGTGGCCGGCAACTGGCGGCGCGCCCACGCGCCGCAGAGGTTGCTGGCGTGGGTCAAGCGCTTTCATGCGTGGCGGCGCGGCTAGAGGTGGAGGGCTTCGATGGCCAAGCTGATCGAGGGCATCGGACGCTGGATCGGCGGCTTGCTGAGCAGCTACCTGCTGCAACCGACCCATGTTCCGAGCACCGCGGCGCCGACCGATCCCGCAAGGCTGCTGGCCTGCATCCAACCGGGAGACGTGCTGCTGATCGAAGGTCAAACCCGCATCAGCGCGGCGATCAAATACCTGACGCAGTCGACTTGGTCACATGCCGCGCTCTACGTCGGCGATACGCTCGAGCACACCGGTGCGGGCCGGCTGCGGCACACCTTCATCGAGTCGGATCTTCGCGATGGTGTGCGCGTGATCGGTGTCGAAGCGTACAGGGGCCTGCATTGCCGCATTTGCCGACCGATCGGCATGAGCGCCGAAGAGATCGCTGCCGTGATTGCGTTCGCCACCGCCCGCGTCGGCTATCGCTACGACCTGAAGAATGTGTTTGATCTCGCGCGCTATTTGCTGCCCACGCCGCCCGTGCCGTCGCGGTGGCGCCGCCGCATGATCGCGCTCGGCAGCGGCGACCCGTCACGCGCGATCTGCTCGACGCTGATCGCGCAAGCGTTCGAATCCGTGCGTTACCCGATTCTGCCGATCATCGAGCGTGTACCGGGCGGTGATCCGGTGCACCCGGAGGTGGTCGCGGAAATCCTACACGTCCGCAACTACACGCTCTACGTGCCGCGCGACTTCGACGTCTCGCCCTACTTCACCATCATCAAGCCGACGCTTGCACTGGATTTCGACTTTCGCCGGCTCGCGTGGCATGACGCGGCGGCGGGCCACCCCACATGAAGCGCTTGCTGCTGCTCGGCGGCGGGCACGCGCACGTGCATGTGCTTGCTGATCTCGCTCGGCAACCGATCCCGGGTTGGAAGGTGTGTCTCGTCACACCCTATCTGCGCCAGATCTATTCGGGCATGTTGCCCGGATGGGTCGCCGGCCACTACCCGCTCGACGCCTGCGCGATCGAACTCGACCGCCTTGCCGACACGGCTGGGGTCGACTTTCATCAAACGGCAGGTGTCGCACTCGACCTCGAACGCGGCGAGGTGAAATGCGAGGACTGCAGCGTGCAGCGCTTCGATCTGCTGTCGATCGACACCGGCCCCGTGCCTGCGCTCGACGATCTGCCCGGTGCGCAGGCACACGGCTTGCCAGTACGGCCAATCGAAGGCTTCATCGCGGCCTGGCCGCCGCTCGTAGACCACATGCGTTCCACCTGTCGTCGCTTTGACCTCGTGATCCTCGGCGCTGGCGCGGCGGGCGTCGAGCTCGCGTTCGCGATCCAGCACCGTGCGGCGTACGAGGGCTGGTCACATCTGCGCCTCGCCGTCGTCGGCGCAGAAGAATTGCCGATGCCCGGCATGCCGCAGGCGACCCGGCGTCACGCAGCGCGCATGCTCGGGCAGCGGGGCATCGGCTGGATCGGCACACGCCGCGCCGTGCGTATCGAGGCCGGCTCGATCGCCATGCAATCCGGCGACCCGCTGCCTTTCGACGCCTGCATCGTCTCGACCGGCGCCGCAGCGCCCGGCTGGCCGGCAGCGGCCGGGCTCGCCACCGATGCGCAGGGATTTGTCCGCGTCGAGCGCACGCTGCAAAGTGTGTCGCACCGCCACGTGTTCGCGGCCGGCGACGTTGCCGCCTACACCGACCCGCGGCCGAAGTCGGGTGTCTTCGCGGTGCGGGCCGGGCCGGTGCTGGCCGGAAACCTTCGCGCGGCTTGCGAAGACCGCGCGCTTCAGTCTTGGACACCGCAAGAGCGCGCGCTCTACCTCGTGAGCACCGGCGGCAAACACGCGCTCGCGACGTGGGGCCGATGGTCATGGAGCGGGCGCTGGGTCTGGCGCTGGAAAGATCATATCGATCGGGCATTCGTGCGGCGCTTCGGCACCGTGGCGTAGAGTCAGGCCATGCACTCAGCCGATCGAGTTGCCCTCGCCGAGCGCTTCGCCATGGTGCGCGATGCGTCAATGGCTCTCACGCATTCACTGAGCGCCGAAGACCAGTGCGTGCAGGCCATGCCCGACGCGAGCCCGACCAAATGGCACCTGGCGCACACAAGCTGGTTCTTCGAAACGCTCGTGCTCCAGCCCTATGCGCGCGGCTATCGATGCTTCGACGAGCGCTTCGCGCTGCTCTTCAATTCCTACTACGAGAGCCTCGGCCCGCGCCACCCGCGCCCGCAACGCGGCGTGCTGACAAGGCCGGCGCTTGCCGAGGTGCACGCCTACCGGGCCGCGGTCGACGTGGCGATGGCCGACTTGCTGCGCGAGTGCCCGGCGCAAGACTTTGCGATCGTGGCACCGCTGATCGAACTCGGGCTGCAGCACGAGCAACAACACCAGGAGCTGATGCTGACCGACATCCTGTATCTGTTCTCACTCAACCCGCTGCTGCCGGCCGTGTTCGACACCCCGGCAGCGCGCCAGCTCGACGCAGCCCGCGGCGGGCTGGCTCGAGCATCCGGGCGGCGATGTCGAGATCGGACACGCGGGTTCGGGCTTCGCGTTCGACAACGAGACGCCACGCCACAGCGTGCGGCTTCTGCCGTTCGAACTCGCGAACCGGCTGATGACGAACGGCGAGTACCAGCGCTTCATCGACGACGGCGGCTACGAGCGCGCCGAGCTGTGGCTCTCAGACGGTTGGGCCGCCGTGCAGGCGCCGGGTTGGGGCTCGCCGTTGCATTGGCTGCCCGATGGCCGCGAGTTCACGCTGCGCGGTGCGCAACCTCGGGACAGCGATGAGCCGGCGCGCCACCTGAGCTTCTTCGAAGCCGCCGCTTACGCAGAGTGGGCCGGTGCGAGATTGCCGACCGAATTCGAATGGGAGGCGGCCGTCACCGCCGCGTCGCCGCCGGCGCAGAGCTTCGGCCTGGCGTGGCAATGGACTCGCTCGTCCTACGACCCCTACCCGCGCTTTCGACCCGCAGCGGGCGCGGTCCGCGAATACAACGGCAAGTTCATGGTCGGCCAGATCGTGTTGCGCGGCAGCAGTGTTGCAACGCCGGCAGGCCATGCACGTGCGACTTACCGCAATTTCTTCCCGCCCGCCGCGCGCTGGCAGTTCAGCGGGCTGCGGCTCGCGCGGGATTTGTGAAGGCCGAGCCCGTGAATACCGAATCCGCAGGCAGCAGATCTGCAAGCAGCGACTTTGAGCGCGAATTGGTCGCCGGTCTGTCCGCGCGGCCACGCCGCGTCTCGCCGAAGTGGTTCTACGATGCCGAGGGCTCGCATCTGTTCGAACAGATCTGCGCCCTCCCCGAGTACTACCCGACGCGCACCGAGATCGCGCTGCTCGACCGCCACGCGGCGGAGATCGCTGCGTTCATCGGCAAGGGCTGCGAAATCGTCGAGTTCGGCGCTGGCGCGACTCGCAAGGTGCGTGTGCTGCTGGGCGCGATCGACAAACCGGCGCGCTTCGTGCCGGTCGACATCTCGGGCGAGCACCTGATCAACGCGGCCGACACCCTGCGCGCCGAGCATCCGGCGCTCGATGTCCGCCCCGTCGTCGGCGACTTCACGCGCTTGCTCGTGCTGCCCCCTGCTGCCGGTCGACGCGTCGGCTTCTTCCCCGGCAGCTCGATCGGCAACTTCGATCCGCCTCAGGCGGCCGCGCTTTTGCGCCACTTCGCGACGCTGCTCGCCGGTGGTGGGCTGCTGATCGGCGTCGACCTGGTGAAGGACCCTGCCCTCTTGCATGCGGCGTACAACGACCGCGCGGGCGTCACCGCCGCTTTCAACCTGAACCTGTGGGCACGTGCGAATCGCGAGGCGGGCGCCGATTTCGACCTCGCGCAGTGGGCGCATGCGGCGTTCTACAACGCGCCGCTGCATCGCATCGAAATGCACCTCGTGAGCCGCCGCGCGCAGCGCGTCAGGGTCGCGGACGTCGAGTTTGATTTCGCCGAGGGCGACAGCGTGCACACCGAAGACTCGTACAAGTACACCGTGCCGGGCTTCCAGGCGCTCGCGCGCGAGGCTGGCTTCGCGCCAGTGGTGAGCTGGACCGATCCGGCGCACCGCTTCGCACTGCACTGGCTCGCGAGCGGCGAGGACGCGCCGCCGCCTCGCTGAATCCGCAGGATGGCGCTGTAAGAGCGCGTCGCGCCGCTCAGCCTGACTTGGCGATCAATCGATCAATCGAATAGGTGTCGAGGGCGGCTCGTGGCACATAGCGGCCTTTCGAGTTGCCTTCCGTCTGTTGGGTGCGTTCGAGCTCGCCCGCAGCCTTTCAAGCGTTGGTGGCGTGCGTGCCGGACAACAAGGCCTGCTTGTACCGTTTGCGTCTGTTCGTGGCGGACCCACGACCGGTGATCGCAAAGGCGCGTGCGGGTAGGCTGCGGCGCGCCTGTGGGGCGCCGAGAAGCGCAGAGCTCGTGGCCCGCGCGCGCAGCGCGCTTCGTGAACTGACTCGTCGCGTTTGTCTGAACATAGCGAACGCAGTGAGCGAAGTGAGTTGAGCGACAGGGCCACGAGACCGAGCTTCGCAGGGCAGTCGAAGCGCAGCGTAGACCGCACCACCGAAGCGATGCAGACTGTCCGTACGCGCCTTTGCCGCTCCGAGGGCAGCACGCCGCCCCTGCGATCGCCAGCGGCGTCTATGTGCCGCGAGCCGCCGGTGTTCCTTGCGGTTGAATGCGACTCCGCATCAGGCCTGCGTGTATCGCTCGATCCATTGCCGCCCTTCGGTTAGCAGGAATTCCTTGAATGCCTGCGCCACTGGGGGCAGTCGCTTTTGCCGGCGATGTACGACGTACCAGTTCAGCACGAGCGGGAAGCCACGCACATCGAGCATCTTCAGGCTGCCAGCGCGCAATTCTCGAGCGATCGTGTGCGCCGACAGAAAGCCGATGCCCATGCCCGCCATCACCGCCTGCTTGATGGTCTCGGTACTCTTGATCTGCATCGCGATGTTGAGCCGATCGACGCGCGCGCCGAATGCATCCTGCATCGAATGCCAGGTATCCGAGCCACGCTCGCGCACGATGAAGGGCTCGCGCAGCAGTCGATCCATGCGGATGTCGGCAACGCCGACGAGCGCATGGCCGGGTGGCGCGACGATCACGTAGGGGTGCGGCGCGAACGCCTCGGCGACCATGTCGGCCTCTTGGGGCGGCCGCACCATCACGGCGAGGTCGGTCAGGTTGGCCGCCATATGGGCGAGCAGCTCTTCGCGGTTGTGCACGGTGAAGTTGAGCGCGACATCCTTGTGGCGGCCAATGAACTCGACGAGCAGGCGTGGAAAGAAGTAGTCGCCCGCGCTGATCACCGCCACATTGAGCTTGCCGCCGGCAACGCCCTTGAACTGCGTCATCGCGCTTTCGGCGGCCTCGAACTGCGCAATGATCGCGCGGCTGATGTCGAGCAGTTCCGCGCCCGCCGCGGTGAGATAGATCTTCTTGCCGAGTTGCTCGAACAGTGCGACGCCCGACAAATCCTCCAGCTTCTTGACCTGCGTCGAGACGGCCGGTTGCGTGAGGTGCAGTTCCTCGGCCGCGCGCGAGAAGCTCAGGCGCCGCGCGACGGCCTCGAAGACCTTGAGTTGACGCAGGGTGGCGTGTTTCATCCGGGCACGTCGGGTGTGTCGGGTGCGTCAGGTGCGACGGGCCGCCGCTCCCGCGATGCGCGACACATGCAGCAGGTTCGTTACGCCGGGTTCGCCGAACGGCAGGCCGGCGACGATCACGATATCGTCGCCAGAGCCCGCATAGCCCTCGATCACCGCAATGCGATTCGCCCACTTGATCATCTGCCCGACCTCGAGGACTTCATCGATCAAGACGGGATGCACGCCCCAGACGATGCTGAGCCGGCGTGACGTGGCGACAAGGGGTGTCAGCCCGAGGATCGGCGCCGCCGGCCGCTCGCGCGCCGCGCGCAGGCTGGTCGAGCCCGACGTTGTGTAGGTAATCAGCGCCGCCGGCGCGATCAAGTCGGCAACACGTTGCAGCGAGCTGCACAGTGCGTCCGCGGTACTCGGCGACGCGCCCGGCTGCGGTGTTCCGAGGCCACTGCGGTACGAGGCCGAGGCTTCCACCCGCTCGATGATGCGGTTCATCATCGCGACCGACTCCACCGGGTAGTCACCCGATGCGGTCTCGGTCGAGAGCAGCACGGCATCAACACCGTCGTAGATCGCAGTGGCGACGTCCGACACCTCGGCGCGCGTCGGCGTTGGCGCGTGGACCATCGACTCGAGCATCTGCGTGGCCACGACTACCGGCTTGCCCGCCTGGCGGCAGGCGCGCACGATGCGGCGCTGCACCTCGGGCACGTCCTCGGGCGGCAGCTCGACGCCGAGGTCTCCGCGCGCGACCATCACGCCGTCGGCGAGCGCGACGATGGCATCAAGATCGTCGATCGCCGCCGGCTTCTCGAGCTTGGCCATGATCCAGGCGCGATCGCCGACGATCTCTCGCAACGCTGCGATATCGGCGCTGCGCTGCACGCACGAGAGCGCCACCCAATCGATACCGAGATCAAGGCCGAACGCGAGGTCGCTACGGTCCTTGTCGGTGAGCGGCGACAACGGCAGCACGACGCCAGGAAGATTCACGCCCTTGCGATCGGAAACCGGCCCGCCCACGATGACCGTCGTCTCAGCGTAGTCATCGCCGCAAGATTCGACACGCAAGCGCAGCTTGCCGTCGTCGAGCAACAACTCGGCTCCCGGCGCCAGCGCGGCGAAGATCTCGGGGTGCGGCAACGAAGCGCGGCGCGCGTCGCCCGGTGCCGGATCGAGATCGAGCCGGAACTGCGAGCCTGCCGCCAGCAGTGCCGCACCCGCGTCGAATGTGCCGAGTCGAAGCTTGGGCCCTTGCAAGTCGAGCAGCACACCGATCGGCCGCTCACACTGCGCCTCGAGCCCGCGGATGACAGCGACGCACCTCGCGTGGTCTTCACGCGAACCATGGCTGAAGTTGAGCCGGAAGACATCGGCACCCGCCTCGACGAGTGCGCAAATGCTCTGCTCACCCGCTGTCGCCGGGCCGAGTGTGGCGACGATCCTTGCCTTTCGTGCGCGCTGCATCGCCACGCCGCTCAAGCGGCCTTGCCGAGCTGCCGAACGCTGAGCTGCGCGCGCTCGACCTCCAAGGTCTTGGCGAGCAGCTTGACGAGCGCGAAGACGGTGTCGATGTGGGGCGTCGGCGTCGCGGTCAAGCGACCCAGCTCGGCGACGGAGCCGACGAGCGCATCGATCTCGGGCGGGCGGCCGGCCTCGACATCCTGCAGCATCGAGGTCTTGTGTGCACCGACCTTTTCGGCGCCCGCGATGCGCCGCTCGAGCGACACCCGAAAGCCGATGCCGAGCTTGCCCGCCACCGCTTGCGCCTCGCGCATCATGTCGGCAGCAAGCTCGCGTGTCAGCGGGAACTGGCAGATGTCCACCAAGGTCGCATGCGCGAGAGCACTGATCGGGTTGAACGTGAGGTTGCCCCACAGCTTGAGCCAGATCTCAGAGCGGATGTCATCCAGCACCGGCGCCTTCATACCCGCCGCCTCGAAGCACTGAGACAAGCGCAGAACACGTTCGCTCTTCGTGCCGTCGAGCTCGCCCACAGGAAAGCGATCGCCCTCGATGTGCCGGACGACGCCCGGGGCGATCAGCTCGCAGGCCGGATAGACGACGCTGCCGATGATCTGGCCGAGGGGCATGCTGCGCATCAGCGCGCCTGTCGGATCCACGCTCTTGACGACACTGCCGGCATGCGCGCCGCCGTGCGCATGGAAGTACCAGAACGGGATGCCGTTTTGCATCGTCACGACGAGCGTCTCGGGGCCGAGCAGTTTCGGCAGGTCACCCGCAATCGCCTCCACCTGATGCGCCTTGACGGCGATCACGACGATGTCCTGCACGCCTGCCTGCGTGTAGTCGTTTGTCGCATTCACATTGCGCGCCACGTGCTCGCTGCCGTCCGATGCGATGAGCTTCATGCCGTCGCGCCGGATCGTCGTCAGATTCGCGCCGCGCACGATGAAGCTCACGTCGTTGCCGGCAAGCGCGAGCTTGACGCCCACGTAGCCGCCGATTGCGCCGGCGCCGATGACTGCAATTTTCATTTTCTACTCCCTGATTGATGATTCTGTAGCCGCAACATGCGGGCGCCGCGATGCGAGCCGGCCGGCTACGGCGCCTTGCAAGCGAAGTCTAGAAGCCAAGTTCACCGCGGCACGATTCGTGCGCCGTCGAACGCGATCGTGTTCGGCTCGCGGCCGGCGACGCTGCTGCGCACCTGCCGCATGCGTGTCACGATCGTGTAGACGAGGAACTCGGGGTCATAGGCCTTCAGCAGATGACCCTGGGCGTTCGACAGGTACAACAGTGCGCGCGCGTTGGCATCGGCTGCGCGTGCGCAGAGATCGTCGTAGGTATCGCTATCCCAGTGGAAGCGCAGACCAAGGCCGTAGAAGGTCAGGTTGAAGGCATGCCGGTCAAGCTCGGCGGCATCGGTCGTCCCGGGCTTCGTTTCCAGTGCGTTCGTCATGAGTGTCCTCCTTCGGTGGTCGGTACGACGACGGTGTCAGGCACCACGTCATTGGGGTCACTGTAGGAGGACTGATCAATAATTAATAGTGAAAGCTTTCTTTCTTGTTCATTAGTGTTTGAGAATGAATTGTATGGCAAGTGTTCTGTCATGCATCGCGCGACGCCTTGGTGTCAACGCCGCATCGTTGCCGTATCAATGCTGCATCAGCGCACGTACGTGCGCCGAGGCGCCGCTCGCCAGACCTTCCAGGCTGTAGCCGCCTTCGAGTACCGAGACGACCCGCCCCTGCGCGCTTTCGTCTGCGACCGACATCAGCTCTCGCGTGATCCAGGCGAAGTCGTCGTCGGTAAAATTGAGACCGCCGAGCGGATCCTTCTCATGCGCATCGAATCCGGCCGAGATGATCAGCAGCTCGGGCGCGAACTTGCGCAGTGCGGGCAGCATGACCTGCTCCATGTGACGCCGAAAGGCGGCCGACTCGCAACCGCGCGGCAACGGGATGTTGACGATATTGCCTGCGATGCCGGCCTCGTTGCGCGCGCCGGTGCCGGGGTAGAACGGCGACTGATGGCACGAGCCGTAGAACCGATCCGCATGGCGGTAGAACGAGTCCTGCGTGCCGTTGCCGTGATGAACGTCGAAGTCCATCACCGCCACGCGCGACAGGCCGTGCGCCTGCTGCGCGTGTACCGCCGCGATCGCGGCCTGGTTGAAGATACAAAACCCCATCGCCTGATCCGCCTCGGCGTGATGGCCGCAAGGTCGGGTCGCGCAGAAGACATTCGCCGCCTCGCCGGCGACAACCGCATCCACACCTGCGCACGCGGCGCCGACACAGCGCATCACCGCTTCCCAACTGCCGGGCGAGATGACGGTGTCGCCACTGTCGAGCAGCGCATGGCCGCCGGTCGGACGACTGGAGGTGACGAAGTCGATGTAGTCCTGCGTGTGGATCAGGCGCAGTTGCTCGACGGTCCCCAGCGGCGCATCACCCCAGGTAAGCGCGGCGAACTCGGCGGCGCGCAGCGCATTGAGCACAGCAGTGAGCCGCGCCGGCGATTCGGGATGGCCAGGGCCAGGAACGTGCTCAAGGCAGGCCGCGTGGGTGTAGACAAGTGTCGTCATCAGGTTCTCACAGTGACTGCGTGTTGGTGTTCGAATCGAGAGTGCGTCGAGCTTGCCACGCACCTGTGATTGATACTGCAGACGCGGGCATACCCGCGTCATTGACCCGGGTCAATGACGGCTTACGCCCAACGCACCGACATTGCGGGCAGCCCAAAGCCGTGCGAATTCGCAACCATCCATTTCAAAACAGCCCGAGGCACCTCATGAAAATCCACGAATACCAGGGCAAGGAACTGCTGCGCAAGGCGGGCGTGCCCGTGCCGCGCGGCTATGCCGCCTTCACCGTCCACGAAGCCGGTGAGGCTGCGCAAAAGCTCGGCGGCCCGGTCTGGGTCGTCAAGGCCCAGATCCACGCCGGCGGCCGCGGCAAGGGCGGCGGCGTCAAGCTCGCCAAGTCGCTCGATGAAGTCAGCACCCTGGCCGGCCAGATCCTCGGCATGCAATTGAAGACCCACCAGACCGGCCCCGAAGGCCAGAAAGTGCGCCGCCTGCTGATCGAAGAAGGCGCCGACATCCGCCACGAGTACTACGTCGCCGCCGTCACCGACCGCGCGAGCCAGAAAGTCGCCATGATGGCCAGCTCCGAAGGCGGCATGGACATCGAAGAAGTCGCCCACAAGACGCCCGAGAAGATCCTCAAAGTCTTCATCGACCCCCTCGTGGGCATGACCGACGCCCAAGGAGCGGAACTGGCGAGCGGCATCGGCATCCCCGAAGCGTCCCAAGCCCAGGCGGTGGACGTCTTCAAGAAGCTCTACACCTGCTACATGGACAGCGACGCCAGCCTGGCCGAGATCAACCCCCTGATCCTGCAGGGTGACGGCTCCATCAAGGCACTCGACGCCAAGTTCAACTTCGACGCGAATGCCCTGTACCGGCATCCCGAGATCGTCGCCTACCGGGATCTGGACGAAGAAGACCCGGCCGAAGTCGAAGCCAGCAAGTTCGACCTCGCCTACATCCAGCTCGACGGCAACATCGGCTGCCTCGTCAACGGCGCGGGCCTCGCGATGGCGACGATGGACACCATCAAGCTCTTCGGCGGCGAGCCCGCCAACTTCCTCGACGTCGGCGGCGGCGCCACTGCCGAGAAAGTCACCGAAGCCTTCAAGATCATGCTCGCCAGCCCCAAGGTCAAGGCCATCCTCGTCAACATCTTCGGCGGCATCATGCGCTGCGACACGATCGCCGAAGGCGTGATCGCGGCCTGCAAGGCGACCAACCTCAGCGTCCCCTTGGTCGTGCGCATGAAAGGCACCAACGAAGAGATCGGCAAGAAGCTGCTCAAGGACTCGGGCCTGCCCATCATCAGCGCCGACACCATGGCAGAGGCGGCAGAGGCTGTCATGGCCGCACTCAAGTAAGCAGACGCCGAAGCGAAAGAACCCCATGTCGATATTGATCAACAAAGACACCCGCGTCATCACCCAGGGCATCACCGGCAAGACCGGGCAGTTCCACACCCGCATGTGCCGTGACTACGCCAATGGCAAGGCCTGCTTCGTCGCCGGGGTGAACCCGAAGAAGGCGGGCGAAGACTTCGAAGGCATCCCGATTCACGCCAGCGTGAAGGCAGCCAAGGAAGCGACAGGCGCGACGGTGAGCGTCATCTACGTCCCCCCGGCCGGCGCCGCAGCCGCGATCTGGGAGGCGGTCGAGGCCGAGCTCGACCTCACGATCTGCATCACCGAAGGCATCCCGATCAAGGACATGCTCGTCGTGCGCAACAAGATGCGCGCCAAGGAGGCCAAGGGCGGCAAGAAGACCTTGCTGCTCGGACCCAACTGCCCGGGGCTGATCA
This sequence comes from uncultured beta proteobacterium, assembly GCA_963774675.1. GTDB lineage: Bacteria > Pseudomonadota > Gammaproteobacteria > Burkholderiales > Burkholderiaceae_C > CAIKUF01. Next base: position 168,231 of record CAVZFV010000001.1, read on the forward strand.
CGCCCGAGGAGATCAAGATCGGGATCATGCCGGGCCACATCCACCGAAAGGGCCGCATCGGCGTCGTCAGCCGCTCAGGGACGCTCACCTACGAGGCGGTGGCGCAGCTCACCGACATCGGGCTCGGGCAGTCCAGCGCGGTCGGGATCGGGGGCGACCCGATCAATGGCCTGAAGCACATCGACATCATGAGGCTCTTCAACGACGACCCCGAGACCGACGCGGTGATCATGATCGGCGAGATCGGCGGGCCGGACGAGGCCGAGGCCGCGCTGTGGTGCAAGGAGCATATGAAGAAGCCCATCGTCGGCTTCATCGCCGGGGTGACTGCCCCTCCTGGCAAGCGCATGGGGCATGCCGGGGCACTCATCAGCGGGGGGGCCGATACGGCGGACGCCAAGCTCGAGATCATGGAGGCTTGCGGGTTTACCGTGACACGCAATCCGTCCGAGATGGGGAAGTTGCTCAAGGCGAGGTTGTAGGGGGCGGCCACATGCAGACACAACATCTCCGCTGGGTGCGGTTCTCAACACCCGATGGCGTCACCGGCTTCGGCACGCTTCAGGACGATCAGATTGCCGAACATCATGGCGACATGTTTGGCGCTTCGGAGGCGACCGGGCGTTTGTTCGCGCTCGACGCCGTCAAGCTCCTGCGCCCTTCTGAGCCGAGCAAGGTCCTGGCGCTGTGGAACAACTTCGCCGCGCTCGGCGAGAAGCTCGGTCTCGCGGTGCCGGCCGAACCCTTGTATCTGCTCAAGGCGCCGAACTCGTTCGCCAATCCCGGCGACGCGATCCTGCAGCCGCGGAGCAAGGGCAAGGTCATCTACGAAGGCGAACTCGCGATCGTGATCGGCAAGAAGGCGAGCGGCGTCAGCGAGGTCGATGCGCTTGACCACGTATTCGGCTACACCTGTGTGAACGACGTCACCGAGGTCGACATCCTCAACCGCGACCCTACTTTCACGCAGTGGACGCGCGCAAAAGGTATGGACACCTTTTGCCCGCTTGGCCCCGCGATTGCGACCGGCCTCGACCCCTCGACTCTCGTCGTGCGCACGATCCTGAACGGCGAAGTGCGGCAGGAATACCCGGTCAGCGACATGCGTTTCTCGGTCGCCCGCCTCGTCAGCCTGATCTCGACGGACATGACGCTCGTCCCCGGCGACGCGATCCTGTGCGGCACGTCGGTCGGCGTCGGCTCGATGAAGCCGGGCAGTGAAGTTTCGGTCGAGATTGAAGGCATCGGGCGGCTCGACAACCGTTACATCGCGCGCGACTGAGGGGAGTGCGGCACGCGCGCGTGCCGCGGACCAAACGGTGGGCGGAGACGCCGTCTCGCGCACCGCCTTGCTTCACTTCACTTCACCTCAGTTCACTTCACGAGCAACACGGGCACGGTCGCGTTGGCGACGGTGTTTTGCGCCACCGATCCGATCAGAGCTGCGGTTTGCGAGCCGTGGCCGCGTGTGCCCATGACGATCATGTCGCAGCCTTCTTCCGCGGCAACACTGGCGATCGTCGGGCCAGGCTCGCCGGCGCGGTAGTGGTCGGTGTGCGCGATGCCGGCCGCGTCGAGCAGCGCGCGCACCGGATCGAGCGCTTCATCGCTGCGCTCCCGGTGGTATTCGTCGAGCGTCTTACCCGACACGAAGCGTGACACATCGCCGGACACCGGGCGCTGGACGTTGACCAGGTGCACCGACATCTTGTCGGGGTGGCGCAAGTCACCGCGCATCGCGATCACGTGCTTCGCGGCGTTGGCTGCGCTGGCCGAGCCGTCGGCCGCGAGCAGCACACGCTTGATCGCGCCAGGCATGTCGGCTGCGTGGGCCAGCGCAGGCGCAGCGACTGCCGCGCGAGCCTCCCGCTCTGTCGCCCAACCCGCCCGCTTGCGCGCTGCAAGCCACTTGCCGACGACGACGACGAGGATCGCGCAGATCGCCGGCGCACCCCAGTGCAGAAAGGCGGCGTTCGCGTCGACCCAGGGTCGATCCACCGGGTCGCTCACCATCATGTCGCCGGCGACCCAGCCGAGCAGCGCGGCGCCGAGCGTGATGATGATCGGGAAGCGATCCATCAGCTTCAGGAGCAATTGGCTGGCGAAGATGACGAGCGGGATCGAGATCGCCAGGCCGATGATCAGCAGCCCAGTGTGGCCCTTCGCGGCAGCGGCGACGGCGATCACGTTGTCCAAGCTCATCACGAGGTCAGCAAGCAAGATCGTCCGGATCGCCGCGCCCAGCGAGCCGTTGGCCGTCGCGTGGCCGTCGCCTTCTTCTTCCGGCAGCAGCAGCTGGACCGCGATCCATAGCAGCAGGCCTGCACCGACGAGCTTCAGGTAGGGCAGGCGCAGCAACTCGACGGCTACGACCGTGAGCACGATGCGCATCACGACCGCGGCGCCACTGCCCCAGGCGATGGCCTTCTTCTGCTGCTCCTTCGGCAGGCCGCGCGCCGCCAGCGCAATCACGACTGCGTTGTCCCCCGACAGCACGATATTCACGCCGATGATCTGCACCAGCGCGATCCAGAACTCGGGGCTCGAAAACGACATCAGGCTTCCTTCAAACTACCTTGCTGCAGTCGTGCCCGACAACAACTGGCCGCCACCGTAGCTTCCCTGACGCGGCGTCTCGCCACCAGCACGGACGCGGATCGCGCAGTACTTGAACTCGGGAATCTTCGCGAACGGGTCGAGTGCTGCATTCGTCAGCTTGTTGATCGCCGCTTCGTAGTAGCAGAACGGCACGAAGACCGCGCCGCGCGGCGTGCCTTCGTCGACGCGCGCATACAGACTGACCTTGCCGCGCCGCGATTCGATCGTGATCACATCACCCGCCTTCGCACCGAGCGCGTCGAGGTCGAGCGGATGGATGAGCGCGGTCGGGTCGGGCTCGATCGCATCGAGCACGCTCGCACGCCGCGTCATGCTGCCGGTGTGCCAGTGCTCGAGCTGGCGGCCGGTGATCAGCACCAACGGATACTCGGCATCAGGGAGCTCGGCGGAGGGGATGATGTCGGCCGGCACGAAGCGCGCCTTGCCGCCTTCGCGCGGGAAGTCTTCGATGAACACGACCGGGTCGCCCGGGTCGCCTTCTTTCACGCACGGGTAGGTGACTGAATGCTCGCGCTCGAGACGATCCCAGGTGATGCCGCCGATGCTCGGCATCGTGTGCCGCATCTCGTCGAACACTTCACTCACATGGCCGTAGTTCCAGCCGCAGCCGAGGCGATTGGCTATCTCCTGGAGGATCCACAAATCCTGCCGCGCATCGCCCGGTGGGTTCACGGCCTGGCGCGCCATCTGCACCATGCGGTCGGTGTTCGTGAAGCTGCCGGTCTTCTCGGGGAACGCGCCAGCCGGCAGGATGACGTCGGCGAGATAGGCCGTCTCGGTCAGGAAGATGTCCTGAACGACGAGATGTTCGAGCTTTGCCAGCGCCTCGCGCGCATGGTTTGCGTCGGGGTCCGACATTGCCGGGTTCTCGCCCTGCACGTACATCCCGCGGATCTCGCCGCGCTTGGCGGCGTGCATCACCTCGACCACCGTCAGGCCGACCTGATCGTCGAGCGTGCCTGGAGCGAGCTTCCATGCGCTCTCGAAGCGCTCTCGCACCTCGGGCTTCGTGACGTGCTGGTAGTCGGGGAACATCATCGGGATCAGGCCCGCATCGCTCGCGCCCTGCACATTGTTCTGCCCGCGCAGCGGATGCAGACCAGTGCCGGGCCGGCCGATTTGCCCCGTCATCAACGCGAGCGCGATCAGGCAGCGCGCGTTGTCGGTGCCGTGAACATGCTGGCTCACACCCATGCCCCACAGGATCATCGAGCCCTTCGACTTGGCGTAAAGCCGCGCGACGTATCGCAGCGTGTCGGCGTCGATGCCGCAGATCGGCGCCATCGCGTCAGGCGAATAGTTCTCGACGTTCTTGCGCAGTTCGTCGTAGCCGATCGTGCGGCTCGCGATGAAGTCGGCGTCGACCAGATCTTCGGTGACGATGACGTGCATCATCGCGTTCAACATCGCAACGTCGGTGGCCGGGTTGAACTGAAGGAAGCGGTGCGCAAGGCGCGCCAGATCGGAGCGCCGCGGGTCGCACACGATCAACTTGGTGCCGTTCTTCACCGCGTTCTTGATGAAGGTCGCTGCGACCGGGTGGTTCACCGTCGGATTCGCGCCGATCACGATCACGACCTCGGCCTTCGTCACGTCCATCACCGGGTTGCTGACTGCGCCCGAGCCGATGCCTTCGAGCAGCGCAACGACGGAGGACGCATGGCACAGCCGCGTGCAGTGATCGACGTTGTTGCTGCCGAATCCAGTGCGCACGAGCTTCTGGAACAGATAGGCCTCTTCGTTGCTGCCCTTGGCCGAGCCGAAGCCGGCGAGCGAATTTCTTGCCGTGCTGGTCGCGGATCGCTTTCAGCTTGCCGCCGGCGAAGTCGAGCGCCTCGTCCCACGTCGCTTCGCGGAACACGTCCATCACGCGCTCCGGGTCCATCACGAAATCGCCACGCTTGGGAGGCGCATCCGCGCGACGGATCAGCGGCTTCGTCAGACGTTGCGGATGGTGGGCGTAGTCGAAGCCATAGCGGCCCTTGACGCACAGCCGCCCCTGGTTCGCCGGGCCGTTACGGCCATCGACGAACAGTATCTTGTCGTCCTTGACGTTGTAGGTGAGCTGGCAGCCGACGCCGCAGAACGGGCACAGCGACGCGACCTGTCTCTCGGGCACGGGGAGCGCCATGTCGCGCGCCGGCATCAACGCGCTGTCCCTGACGACGGACGACAAGGCGCCCGTGGGGCACGCCTGCACGCACTCGCCGCAGGCCACGCAGGTGGACGCGCCCATCGGGTCGTCCATGTCGAACACGATCTTGGCGTGCTCGCCGCCGAACGCGAGACCGATCACGTCGTTGACCTGCTCGTCGCGGCACGCACGCAGGCAGCGCGTGCACTGGATGCACGCGTCGAGGTTGACCGCCATCGCAGGGTGCGACAAATCTGCCGCCGGCTGTGCGCGCGCTGCGAAGCGCGGCTTGCCGATCTTCAGCTTCGCCGCCCAGACGTCGAGTTCGTTGAGGCGCGTGTACGCACGCGCGGGCATGTCGGCGAGTAGCAGCTCGAGCACGAGCGATTGCGACTTGCGCGCACGCTCGCTGTCCGTGCGCACCTTCATGCCGGCGGCCGCCGTGCGGCAGCACGATGGCGCCAGGACGCGTTCGCCATCGATCTCGACGACACACGCCCGGCAATTGCCGACTTCCTCGAGTCCCGGCTTGTAGCAAAGGCGGGGGATCTCGACGCCTTCGCGATCGGCGACCTCGATCAGCAACTCGCCCTGTCGCGCCTCGACTTCGAGGCCGTCGAGCTCGAAGCGGATCGTCGGCGCGCCGAGTGCCGCTGCCTCCTTTCGCGTGATGGCGTTCATGGCAACTCCTTCTGCGACTTCGGCGGCGCGGCGTCGGCCTCGGCAGCGACGGCAACCGCGGCTTGCCGCGTACCTTCTTCGCCGAGTTCGTGCGCGAAGTACTTGATGACGCAATCCACGGGGTTCGGCGCAGCCTGCCCGAGGCCGCAGATCGACGCGTCGCGCATTACCTGCGAGAGGTCGGCAAGCAGCGGCAGATCCCACTGCGGCGCATCGATCAAGCCCGAGGCTTTCACGGTGCCATTGCGGCAAGGCGTGCACTGCCCGCAGGATTCGTGCGCGAAGAAACGCATCATGTTGCGCGCCGCGTCCATCGCGCGGTCCTTGTCGGACAGCACGATCACGGCCGCCGAACCGATGAAGCAGCCATGCGGCTGCAAGGTGTCGAAGTCGAGCGGGATATCGCCCATCGCAGCCGGCAAGATGCCGCCCGAGGCGCCGCCCGGCAGGTAGGCGTAGAACGCGTGGCCGTCCTGCATCCCGCCGCAGTACTCGGCGATCAGTTCGTGCATCGTGATTCCGGCCGGTGCGAGCTTGACGCCCGGGTTCTTCACTCGCCCCGAAACCGAGAACGACCGCAACCCCTTGCGGCCGTGCCGGCCGTGCGACGCGAACCACGCGCCACCCTTTTCGACGATCTCGCGCACCCAGTACAGCGTTTCGAAGTTGTGCTCGAGCGTTGGCCGCCCGAAGAGGCCAACTTGCGCCACATACGGCGGGCGCAGGCGCGGCATGCCGCGCTTGCCTTCGATCGATTCGATCATCGCCGACTCTTCACCGCAGATGTAGGCGCCGGCGCCACGCCGAAGGTTGATCTCCGGCATGCCGGGGTACGGCGGATGCTTGCGCAGCTTGACAAGTTCGCCCTCAAGAATCGCGCGGCCGCCGTGGTACTCGTCGCGCAGATAGACGTAGATGCGCGCAATGCCCACCGCCCAGGCAGCGATCAGCATGCCTTCGAGGAATCGATGCGGGTCGCGCTCCAGAAGAACGCGGTCCTTGAAGGTGCCCGGCTCGCCCTCGTCGATGTTGACCGCCATCAGCCGTGGCGCGGGCTCGTTTCGCACAATGCTCCACTTGCGCCCGGCCGGAAAGCCCGCGCCGCCCAGGCCGCGAAGGCCCGAATCGGCGAGCGCCTTGACGATGTCCTCGACCTCGTGATCGCCCGCAATGCACGACTTCAGCAGCGCGTAGCCGCCGCTTGACTCGTAGCCTTTGAGGTCGATGAAGCCCTTGGGGGCGGGCGTCGTGCGGCCTGCCTTCATCGCGGCTTGCACCACCGTCTGCACCGCGTCGACTGTCGCGCGGGCGATCGGATGCTGGCCAACTGCAACAGCGGGCGCCTGCTCGCAGCGACCGATGCACGGCGCTGCGATCACACGCACTTGCATGCCGAGGATCGCCGGCAGACGCGAGAGCAAATCGCTGGCGCCGGCTATTTCGCACGAAAGGCCGTCGCAGACGCGCACCGTGAGCGCGGGCGGCACGACGTCGCCGTCGCGCACGACGTCGAAGTGGTGATAGAAGGAGGCGACCTCGTACACCTCGGTCTGCGCCAGGCGCATCTCCTGCGCGAGCGCCGCGAGGTGATCAACCGACAAATGGCCGTAGCGGTCCTGCAGCAGGTGCAGGTGTTCGATCAGCAGGTCGCGCTGACGCGAGGCTTTGCCGAGCAGTTCGCGTACTGCTGCGACCGCCGCATGGCTCGCGCGGCGACCTTTGGGTGCCTCGCGCTTGCGCTGGCGCGTCGCGTCCGCCGACGCTGACGCGATGGGAATGACCTTCGTGTTCATGCTCGGACCTCGGGTCGCAGGCAGTTGGCGTGCGCCACCGCCGCGCCATACGCGGCAAAGGCGGCGCGCCGGGACCGCGCCATGCGGACCGGCAGCGAATGCTCGATTACAGCAAACCCGCCCCGCGCGCCCATTGGTACTTGGCGCCGAGCACGGCGACCGGAATCTCGGTCGAGTAAGCGTAGGCCGGAATGCCGTGCTCGTACAGGTACTGCGCGGCTTCCTCGACCTCCACGTCGCCGGCGAGCGAGGCCACCATCGGCTTCTCGATGCCCTTGGCGAGCATCTCCTCCCGCGCCTCGACCATGATCTTCGCAAACACCATCGGCGGCGTGACGATCGTGTGCCAGTAACCGAGGATCAGCGCGTGGATGCGAGGGTCCGACAGGCCGAGCAGCACGGTGTTCTTGTACGTCTGCGGCGGTTCGCCACCGGTGATGTCGACCGGATTGCCCGCCGCGCCGAAAGGCGGAATGAACTTGCGGAAGGCAGCGTCCAGATCGGCCGGCATCGGCATCAGCTTCAAGCCCTGATCGACGCAGGCGTCCGACAGCAGCACGCCCGAGCCGCCAGCGCCGGTGATGATGACGATGTTCTCGCCCTTGGGCGTCGGCAGGATCGGCACGCCGCGCGCGAAATCGAGCAGGTCACGCAAGGACTTGGCGCGGATCACGCCCGACTGGCGCAACACGTCGTCGTAGATCTTGTCGTTACCTGCGAGCGCGCCGGTGTGCGAGCTGGCCGCCTTCGCGCCGGCGGCCGTGCGCCCGGCCTTGAGCATGATGACGGGCTTCTTCTTCGAGACGCGCTTGGCGACTTCGGCAAAGGCACGGCCGTCCTTCAGGTCTTCGCAGTGCTGCGCGATGACCTTCGTGTTCGGGTCCTGCTCGAAGAACAGCAACAGATCGTCCTCGTCGATGTCGGACTTGTTGCCCAAGCCCACGATCGCCGACACGCCCATCTTCGCCGAGCGCGAGAAGCCGATGATCGCCATGCCGATGCCGCCGGATTGCGACGACAACGCGGCCGAACCCTTCACGTCGTAGGCGGTGCAGAAGGTCGCGCACAGGTTCGACGGCGTGTAATAGAAGCCGTAAATGTTGGGCCCCATCAGCCGGATGTTGTACTTCTGGCCGATCGCGGCCAACTCCTCCTGGCCTTCAAGGTTGCCGGTCTCGGCGAAGCCGGAGGGAATCAGCACGGCACCTGCGATGCCCTTCTCGCCGCACGCGGTCAGCGCGCCCGCGACGAACTTGGCGGGGATCGCGAACACTGCCGTGTCGATCTCGCCTTCCACGTCCTTCACGCTCTTGTAGGCCTTGTGGCCCATGATCTCGGCCGACTTCGGGTGGATCGGATAGATCTTGCCCTTGTAGCCGCCGTTGATCAGGTTCTTCATCACCGAGTTGCCGATCTTGCCGGCCTCGTCGGAGGCGCCAATCACAGCCACTGACTTCGGTTGCATCAATCGGTTCATCGATTTCACGACGTCGGCCTCGGCCGGGCGATAGCGCGCCGGCTTCTGATTGAAGTCAACGACGATGCGCACGTCGGCGGCGATCGCGCTCGTCTTGCTCGCGAACACCGGGTTCAGGTCCATCTCGACGATCTCGGGGAAGTCGCTCACGAGCTGGCTCACGCCGACGATGAGCTTGGCGAGCGCTTCGCGGTTGACCGCATCGCCACCGCGCACGCCCTTCAACATTTCAGCGGCCTGGATGCCATCGAGCATCGACAGTGCATCCTCTGTCGTTGCCGGCGCGAGGCGGAAGGTGATGTCCTTCAACACCTCGACGAGCACGCCGCCGAGGCCGAACGCGACGAGCTTGCCGAAACTGCCGTCGGTCACTGCGCCGACAATCACCTCCAGCCCACCCTGGATCATCTGCTGCACCTGCACGCCAACGATCTTGGCGTCGGCCTTGTACTTCTTCGCGTTCGCGAGGATCGTGTCGTAGGCCTGGCTCGCGGCCTCGGCACTCGCGACGCCGACGATCACGCCGCCCGCTTCGGTCTTGTGCAGGATGTCGGGCGAGACGATCTTCATGACGACCGGAAAGCCCGTGCCGGCGCCGAGCTTGGCCGCCTCGGCCGCGCTGTGGGCAACGCCTTCGCCCGGCACCGCGATGCCGTAGGCGTCGCAAACCTGCTTGCCTTCGGGGGCGGTGAGCGAATCACGCCCTTCGGCGCGTACGGCGTCGAGAATCTTGCGAACCAGGGTCTTGTCCATGCTGTCCTCTTCGTGTTCGGGTGGTGCGGTTCTTCGCGCGACTGGGCCGCGCGTCGTGTGTCAGATGACTTTCGCCTCGCGCAGCGCGGCGATGTCGGCTGCCGAATAGCCGAGCTGGCCCATCACTTCGTCCGTGTGCTCGCCGAGCAGCGGCGAGCGCTTGACCTCGGTGATGCTGTCCGACATCTTGATCGGGTTGCCGACCGTCAGGTACTTGCCACGCGTCGGGTGGTCGACCTCGACGACGGTGCCCGTGGCGCGCAGGCCTTCGTCCTCGGCAATTTCCTTCATCGACAGGATCGGCCCACAGGGAATGTCGAACTCGTTCAGGATCTCCATCGCCTCGAACTTGGTCTTCGTCATCGTCCATTGTTCGATGCGCGCGAAGATCGCCTTCAGGTGCTTCAGGCGTGCCGGCGGCTTCGCGTAGTCGGGGTCGGAGATCCAGCGTTCCTCGCCGATCACCTTGCAGATTGCCGGCCACACCGCCGCCTGAGTGATGAAGTAGATGTACGCGTTGGGGTCGGTCTCCCAGCCCTTGCACTTCAGGATCCAGCCTGGCTGGCCGCCGCCCGAGGCGTTGCCGGCGCGCGGCACGGCCTCGCCGAACTTGCCGTCCGGGTATTGCGGGTACTCGTTCATCACTCCGGTGCGATCGAGCCGCTGCTGGTCGCGCAGCTTCACGCGGCACAGATTCAGCACCGAATCCTGCATCGGCGCGAGCACCTTTTGCCCGCGGCCAGTCGTGTTGCGCTGGTAGAGCGCGGCGACGATGCCGAGCGCGAGGTGCAGCCCGGTGCCCGAGTCGCCGATCTGGGCGCCGGTGACGAGCGGCGGGCCGTCGTCGAAGCCCGTCGTCGAGGCCGAGCCGCCGGCGCACTGTGCGACGTTCTCGTAGACCTTGCAGTCCTCGTACTTGCCCGGGCCAAAGCCCTTGACCGAGGCGACGATCATGCGCGGATTGAGCTTCTGAATATGCTCCCAGGTGAAGCCCATGCGGTCGAGCGCGCCGGGGGCGAAGTTCTCGACCAGCACGTCACACGTCTTGATCAGCCGGTCGACCACTTCCTTGCCTTTCGGGTCCTTGGTGTTGACCGTGATCGAGCGCTTGTTGTGGTTGAGCATCGTGAAGTAGAGGCTGTCCGCGTCGGGCACGTCGCGCAGTTGCCCGCGCGTCGCGTCGCCGTCGCCGGCCTTTTCGACCTTGATCACGTCGGCGCCAAACCAGGCCAGCAGTTGCGTGCAGGTGGGGCCGGACTGGACGTGCGTGAAGTCCAGGATGCGCACGCCATCGAGTGCCTTGCTCAATTCAATTCTCCTTGGTTGCTTCGATTCACTTCTTCGCCGCGGTTTGCGGATTCAGGCTCGTGATGCGCCCGCTCTCGGTGCCGGCGTTCTCGTCGATCACGGCGTTGATCAGCGTCGGCTCGCCCGAGGCGACTGCCTCCTTGAGCGCGCGATCCAGCTCGGCTGAAGTCGTCGCGTTGACACCAACACCGCCGAAGGCCTCCATCAATTTGTCGTAGCGCGCGCCTTTGACAAACTGGGTGGTCGCCATGTCACCGCCCGCCGGGTTGATGTCGGTGCCCTTGTAGACGCCATTGTTGTTGAACACGATCACGCACACCGGCAGCTTGTAGCGGCAGATCGTCTCGACCTCCATGCCCGAGAAGCCGAACGCACTGTCGCCTTCGATCGCGATCACTTGCTTGCCGGTCGTGACCGCTGCTGCAACCGAGAAGCCCATGCCGATGCCCATGATGCCCCAGGTGCCGACATCGAGTCGCTTGCGCGGCAGGTACATGTCGACGATGCTGCGCGTGAAGTCGAGCGTGTTTGCGCCCTCGTTGACGACGATCGCCTCTGGGTTGACCTTCACCACGTCGCGGATCACGCGCAGCGCGCTGTGAAAGCTCATCGGCGACGGGTCCTTGGCCAGCGTCTCCGCCATCTTCGACACGTTCTTGTCCTTGCGCTCTGCGATCGCGCCGGTCCACTCCGCGGGGGGCTTGGGCCAGTTCGCACCCATGCCGGCGACGAGCGCCGAGACGCACGAACCGATGTCGCCGACGAGCGGCGCCGCGATCGGCACGTTGCTGTCGGCCTCCGTCGGCGAGATGTCGATCTGGATGAACTGGCGGTTCTCCGTGTTCGCACCGCCCCAGGTCTTGCCCTTGCCGTGCGACAGCAGCCAGTTGAGCCGCGCACCGACGAGCACGACGACATCGGCCTCGGCCAGCACATAGGAGCGCGTCGCCGCGGCCGACTGTACATGCGTGTCGGGCAGCAGACCCTTGGCCATCGACATCGGCAGGTAGGGGATGCCGCTCGACTCGACGAACGCGCGAATCTCGGCGTCCGCCTGCGCATACGCCGCGCCCTTGCCGAGCAGGATCAGCGGGCGCTTTGCACCCTTCAACACGTCGAGTGCGCGCTGCACTGCATCGGGCGCAGGAATCTGCTTTGGCGCGGAGTCGACGACCTTGATCAGCGAGCGTTTGCCGACGGCGGCATCCATCACCTGCCCGAAAAGCTTGGCCGGGAAATCGAGGTAGACACCGCCCGGGCGCCCCGACACCGCGGAGCGGATCGCGCGTGCGATGCCGACGCCGATGTCCTCGGCATGCAGCACCCGAAACGCCGCCTTGCACAAGGGCTTGGCGATCGCGAGCTGATCCATCTCCTCGTAGTCGCCCTGCTGCAGGTCGACGATCTCGCGCTCGGAAGAGCCGCTGATCAGGATCATCGGGAAGCAGTTCGTCGTTGCGTTGGTCAGTGCCGTCAGGCCATTCAGAAAACCGGGCGCCGAGACGGTCAGGCAGATGCCGGGCTTTTGCGTCAGGAAGCCGGCGGCTGCGGCCGCGTTGCCGGCGTTCTGTTCATGGCGAAACGCGATGAAGCGCATGCCTTCGGCCTGCATCTTGCGCGACAGGTCGGTGATCGGAATGCCAGGCAAACCGTAGATGGTGTCAATCCCGTTGAGCTTGAGCGCTTCGATGACGAGATGAAAGCCGTCGGTCGTTTCGGAAGCTTGGAAATCGTTTGTCATGCTGAGTGCCTGATGCGGCTTGTGAGGGCGCGTCGCGCCTGGCTCGTCCCCGGGGTATCGCACGGACGTGATGCGAGTTCGACTTATCATAGAAAGCGACCTTTCCTTGCACGATTGACCATGGTCAACATTCAAAAAATGCCTGCTACGCGCCCGACCTGAAGCGACGCGAACCACATGCTTTCCAAGCACATCGACGACCACCCGGAACGCAACGTGATCCGCGTCGAACTGCGGCAGAACCATTCGCTCACGGCACTCAGCGACAATGAGCGCAAGGAGCTCGAACGCCACCTCGTGATCGTCGATTGCGCGAAGGGTGACCACCTGCTGCACCAGGGCGTTCACGAGATGGAGCAATACTTCGTGCTGGCCGGCATCCTGAAGCGTGTCGTCACGAACGCCGACGCGAAGGAGATGATCCTGCGCTTTGCAGACGTCGGCGACATGGAGACGAGCTACGCCGCCTGGCGCTTGAACGCGCCGACGCCCTACTCCATCGTGTGCGTCACAAAGGCGCGCGTCGCCAAGTTGCCGTTGCCCGCGTGGGCCGACTTCCTCGAGCGCCATCCGCCGATCAAGTCGGGCTTCGAGTACGAAGTGATGAAGCTGATGAGCGAAGTCATGGCGCACACGATCACGCTGCACCTGCTCGATGCGCCGGGCCGTGTTCGCCGATTCTTGCGCAAGCATCCCGAACTGCACGAACGTCTCCCGCAAAAGGAACTGGCGGCCTATCTGAATCTCACGACTGAGACGATGAGCCGCCTGAAGCGAAGCGGCAAGATCAATTCCGAACGCGAGGACGCACCCCACCGTTGAGAACCTTCGGCGGCGTCAGCCGCCGCGCTTGTTCATCACGCGCAAGCGGTTGTCGACGCTCGTCACGCCGGGTGCTGCCGCAGCTACCTGCTCGGCATTCGCCCGCTCGGTCGGGTTAAGCACGATGCCGCTCAGGGTCACGACGCCACCGCTGGATTCAATCGTGACATTCACCCCCTCGGTGTCGGCATGGTCACGCAACGCGGCACGCACGTGCGCGCTCAGTGCGAGGCCTTGCAGCTGCGCGCGCGACGCTTCGGTCTCGGCGAACTCCGGCCGCGCGAGCAAGCCCTTGATCTGCTGAACGCAGGTGTCGACCGACAAGCGGTCCGTATTGAGCACCATGTCGAACAGCACCGGGTCGTTCCATTTCACGCCGAATTGAGCGTGCATTCGAGTCGCGTTCGAGCGATCGCTGCGTTGGATCTCCTCTTCAGCGGCATCGAAGTCGTCCGTGTCGAGCTGCGCCATCAGCCATTGCACGCGCTTCTCGAAAGGCCGCAAGATGCGAATGCACGGCACGTGCTGCGCCGGGTGCAACAGCACCGTCGCACCCCAGCCGCGGATGACAACGTTGCCCTTGGACGCCGTGTCGAGCACCTCGCGCGCGGTGTAGACCGCGATCGAGTCGGTGTCCGCCCGCAGCCGTTCGATCGGGCCGGCCTTGCCGGCGCGCAGCCGGCTGATCAGGCTCTTGGAGACATTCATCTTCTCGGCAACATGCCCGGCGACATCGTGCTGGAGCACGTCGATGCCGAGCTCCTGTGCCAGCTGCTCGGCGATGTCCTGGGCGAGCGAACCCATCCCCTGGGTCAGTGCAATCACAGGCATGGCATTTCCCTTCCGTCTACCGACTTCAATCAACTGGCCGCTGAGCCATCAGCTCGTCGACCTTGGGCTTGCGCACGATCGCAATCGCCTTGGCGATCAGAGGCCAGAACAGCATCACGAGTGCAAGCGTCGTGATCGAGCCGACGAGCCAGTTCGACCACATGATCGACACGTCGCCCTGCGACACAAGCATCGACTGCCGGAACGAGTCTTCCGCCTTGTCGCCGAGCACGAGCGCGAGCACGAGCGGCGCGAGCGGATAGTCGAGCTTCTTGAACACGTAGCCGATGACGCCGAAACCGAGCATGAACCAGACATCGAGCATCGCGTTGGCAACCGTGTAGGCGCCGATCGCGCAGATCACGATGATGACGGGCGCGATGATCGAGAACGGAATCCGAAGAATCGACGCGAACAGCGGCACGGTGGACAGGACGACGATCAGGCCGACGACGTTGCCGAGGTACATGCTCGCGATCAGGCCCCAGACGAAATCCTTTTGTTCGACGAACAGCAACGGCCCTGGCTGCAGACCCCAGATCAGCAAGCCACCGAGCAGCACCGCCGCGGTCGGTGAGCCGGGGATGCCGAGTGCCAGCATCGGCAGCAGCGCGCTCGTGCCGGCAGCGTGTGCCGCGGTCTCAGGAGCGACGACGCCCTCAATTTCACCGGTACCGAACTTGGGCCCGTTGCGAGACATCTTCTTTGCCAGGCCGTAGCTCATGAACGAGGCCGGCGTCGCGCCGCCCGGGGTGATGCCCATCCAGATGCCGACGAGCGCACTGCGCAGCGACGTGACCCAGTATTTCGGCAACTGCTTCCACGTCTCCCACACCACCTTCGGGTTGATCTTGGCCGACTTGCCGGAGAACTGCAGGCCTTCTTCCATCGACAGCAGGATTTCGCCGATGCCAAAGAGACCGATCACCGCGATCAGGAAGTCGAACCCGCGCATCAGGTCATGGAAGCCGAATGTCAATCGCAACTGGCCCGTCACCGTGTCCATGCCGACCGAGGCAAGCGCGAAGCCGAGCGCCATCGACACGAGGATCTTGAAAGGCGACCCCTTTCCCATGCCAACGAAGCTGCAGAACGTCAGCAGGTACACCGAGAAGAACTCGGGCGAGCCGAATTCGAGCGCGAAACTCGCCACCAGCGGCGCGAGGAACGTGATCATCAACACCGCGACGAACGCGCCGACGAAGGACGAGGTGAAGGCCGCTGTCAGCGCTTGCCCGGCCTGCCCTTTTTGCGCCATCGGATAGCCGTCGAAGGTCGTTGCCACCGACCACGGTTCGCCCGGAATGTTGAAAAGAATCGAGGTGATCGCGCCGCCGAAAAGGGCGCCCCAGTAGAGGCACGACAGCATCACGATGGCCGACGTCGGCGACATCGTGAAAGTCAACGGCAGCAGGATCGCGACGCCGTTGGCGCCACCGAGACCCGGCAGCACGCCGATCAGCACGCCGAGAATGATGCCGACGAACATCAGCCCGAGGTTCGCCGGCGTCAGGATGACGGCGAACCCACCGAGCAGTGAACCGAGTGCTTCCATGGATCGATCTCCGGAAAGAGAGTCAGGCGCGCGGATGGGCGCCGGGTACGACCGGGTTCAGTAGCCGAGGAAGCTCAAAGGCGCTAGGCTGCCCTTGTAGAGCGGCACCTTGAACCAGACCTCGAACATCACGAAGAAGAACGCGCTGACCGCGAAGCCGAGGAACACGCTCTTGCCCCGCGGGTACTTGCCGAGCACGATCATGAAGAGCGCGATGTAGATGGCCGAGGCGACGTAGATGCCGACGAAGACGATCGCGAGTACGAAGACCACTGCCGGCAACAGCACCTGGGCGACCCGGCCGAGTTGCACGCGGTCGACAAATGCGTCCGTGTCGCGCGACTTCGAGAACATCGCCTGATAGAAGATGCCGAGCGCGGAAAAGCACACGACCAGGCCGATATAGAACGGAAAATAGCCCGAACCCGGACCGTCGTCGGTCCACCCCGCGCCCAGGCGCTCGGCCTCGACGATGACGAGGATGCCAAGCGCAAACAGGATGACGGCGACGATCGCGTCCATCGTGTTGTTCTTGACGACAGTCGGCGAACCTTCGTCGGCCTGCGGAGTGTGGATCAGACATGCTTCGCTCCTGAGGTGGTTGCGGCATCACGGCGCGGCGCAGCGCGCTGAGAGCATTGCCGCTTCAATAACCCAGCCTGCTCACGCCGCAGCGTGCCGCTGTAGCGCCCGCTGGGCCACTTGCCGACCGCGTCGGTCCGGCGCCGCGCATCACGGCCCACGTTTCGGTGCGCCGCAGGCAATTCGCCGCGCCAGCTCACGCAAGGGGCGCGGGCGCGCCCCCCACGCGACTTACTTCGCCATGAAGCCGGCTTCGGTCATCAACTGCTTGTGCGTTGCTTCGGCGGCAGTCAGCCACTTGACAAACTCGGGGCCGGACATCGCCGTCGTGTTGAACGCGCCCTTCTCCATGAAGTCCTTCCAGTCCGGCGTCTCACGGACTTTCTTCATCAGGTCGTTGTAAAACGCAACCTGCTCGGGCGTCACGCCCGGTGCCATGAAGATGCCGCGCAGCATGACGTAGTCGGTCGGCACGCCGGATTCCTTGCACGTCGGAATGTCACCCCACGACATCGTGTCCGTGACCTTCTCTTTGTAGGGCATGCGCATGTCGTCGAACACGCACAGCGGCCGCAGCTTGCCGGCGCGCCACTGCGACACGGCCTCGATCGGGTTGTTCACCGTCGAATCGATATGCCCGCCGACGAGCTGCACCGCAACCGCGCCGCCGCCCTTGAAGGGGACGTAGATGAACTTGGTGCCGGTCGCCTTCTCGAGGCCGACAGTGATGATCTGGTCTTCCTGCTTCGAGCCCGTACCGCCCATCTTCATCTTGCTCGGGCCGGCGGCCTTCGTCGCGTCGACATAGTCCTTTGCGGTCTTGTAAGGCGTGTCGGCGTTGACCCAGAGCACAAACTGGTCAAGCGCCATCATCGTCACCGGCGTCAGGTCCTTCCAGTTGAAGGGAACGCCGGTCGCCATCGGCGTCGTAAACAGGTTGGAAAGCGTGATGATGATCTTGTTCGGATCGCCCTTGGCTTCCTTCAAGTCGAGAAAGCCCTCGGCACCCGCGCCGCCCGACTTGTTCACGACGATCATCGACTCCTTCATTAGCTTGTGCTTGACGATGATGCCCTGGATCAGGCGCGCCATCTGGTCCGCACCGCCGCCGGTGCCGGCAGGCACGATGAACTCGACCGGCTTTGTCGGCTCCCATGCCATCGCGGGACTCGCGAAGCATGCGGCCGCAAGCACCGTGATCGAGGCCAACGCGCGCACGAGCGTTGCACGCTTGGGGTGGAAGGCAAGCTTGGTCATGTCGTCTCCTGTCGATGGATGAGGTCGGAATCGCAGAGGGCACAAGCCGACTGCGTCGCTGCAACTTGTGGGCGCATGGTCTGCGTGTTGTCAGCAAAAATGATTGACCGCAGTCAACTTCCGAAAATCCGCAGGCCTCAACCCGGGTAAGTCTGGAGAGACGTCAGAGCTGCTCGCACGGACGCGCACTCACACGCACTTGCGCACACACGGGGGCTCTATGTGCCAATGCGTGCCACCGCGTGCGACGAAACTCAGCGCGTGAGCGCGGCGATCTTCGCCTTGAGTTGCGGCAGTGCTGCGAGCGCCGCATCGCGTCCGGCCTGAATCGATTGCGCGCGCGCCGCGAAGTCAACGCTCGCGACGCCCTGCAGACGCGGGAGCAAGGCGACGTCCGCATCGCGCATTTCGAACTGGGTGATGCTGCGGCCCATGATCGAGAAGGTCTGCAGCAGCACGCCCATGACGTCGCCAGTGTCGGCGCCGTCGGGTGCCTGCGTGATGTCGACCGCGATCACGAGCTCGGCGCCCATCTGACGCGCGAAGCGCACCGGCACGGGTGACACGAGGCCGCCGTCGACATACTCGCGGCTGCCGATGCGCACCGGCCGGAACACCGCCGGCACGGCACTCGAAGCGCGCACGGCGGTGCCGGTATCTCCAAACTGAAACAAGATCGCGTTGCCGCTGTCGAGATCGGTCGCGACGATGCCCAGCCGCAGGCGCATCTTTTCTATCGTCAGGCCGCCGGTCTGCTCGCGCACGAAGCGCGCGAGCGCCTCGCCGCGGATCAGACCGCGGCCCGGGAAGGACCAGTCCGTGATCGCCGCCTCGTCCATCGTGTCGGCCAGTGTGCCGAGTTGTGCACCGTTCAGTCCGGATGCATAGAGCGCGGCGACGAGACTGCCGGCCGATGTGCCGACAACGAGATCAGGTCGTATGCCCGCTTCGTCCAGCACCTGGATGACACCGATGTGCGCGAACCCGCGCGCCGCGCCCCCGCCGAGCGCGAGGCCGATGCGGGGCGCGCGCGGCGGTGGTTTCGGCGCCACCGGAACCACTTCAGCCACAGGCGGTGGCGCCACTGTCGCGGGTTTGGGCGGCGTGTTTTGACAGCCGCCGAGGGCGAGCGCGACGACACAAGCCCAGCCACAGATTCGCAAACGCGCACCAGCATTTCCACGCACTCGCGCCGGCAAGTCGTTCACGACGGCCGAGGCGGCGACGCGGAATCGAGCAGCGCCGCAATGCGTGTCGCCATCTGACGTGCGGCACCACGGTGCCGGGCCGCGAAATCGAGGCAACGCTGGACGGCTTCTCGCTGCTCGACCGCCGGCAGGGGCTCACAGGCGATGGCGACCGCTTCGCGCAAGCTACCAACGCGCCGGGCTGCGCCCGCCTGTTCCGCCATTTCCGCCGCCTGCGCGAAATTGAAGGTGTGCGCGCCCATCAGGACAGGGCATCCGCAGGCCGCCGCTTCGATCAGGTTTTGACCGCCGAGTGGCGCAAAACTGCCACCGAGCAACGCAACCTGCGAGCATGCGTAGTAAAGCGGCAGCTCGCCCATCGAATCACCGAGCCAGACATCGGCAGCCAACGCCTCGTGTGGAGGCATCTCGGCCCACGCACTGCGCCGGGCCAGTGTGAAGCCGGCGTCGCGCACGAGGGCGGCGACAGCGTCGAAGCGCTGCGGATGGCGCGGCACGATGAGCAGCAAGGGCCGCTCGCCGCGCTGCGCCCGCCAGACCTCGAGCAGCGCGGTTTCTTCGCCTTCGCGCGTGCTCGTGGCGAGCACGACGCGACGCCCGATCGCATCACGCCAGCGGCGCCCCTGGGCGAGCAGCGCGGGCGCAGGTGTCATGTCGAACTTCAGGTTGCCGCAGATCTCGACCTGTCGCACCCCGGCGGCGCGCAGCCGGATGGCGTCGGGCTCGGTCTGCGCGAGCGCGAGCGCCATGCTCTCGAACGCGGGTCGCATCAGGCGCGGCATGCGCGCGCCGCGCCTCGCGCTGCGCTCGCCCAGGCGCGCGTTGGCCAGCACGATCGGCACGCCGCTCGCTCGTGCCGCAAAGAGGAGATTGGGCCAGACCTCGGTTTCCATCAGGACGCCGATGCGCGGCCGGTGGTGCGCAAGAAAGCGCTGCGTCGCGCCCGCGCTGTCCCACGGCAGCCAGAGCTGCCGATCACCTTCGCGCAGCAGCGCTGCGCCCGCCTCCCGCCCGGTTGCGGTGCCGTGCGTGAGCAGCAGGCGCAGTGACGGCTCGATGCCGCGCAGCGCGTCGACGAGCGAGGCCGCGGCGCGCGTCTCGCCGAGCGACACCGCATGCACCCAGACCCAGCCCTGGGTGGGCGGCCCGTCGTAGCGCCCGAAGCGCTCGCCGATCGCCGTGCCGTAGAGCGGCTCGCGCCGGGCGCGCCAGTGCAGGCGCAGCCAGACGAGCGGCACGAGCAGCGCAGTCAGCCACCCGTAGCACCAGCGCACCATCAGGCGGTCCGGCCTTGATGTCGCGCAGCCCACACCCGCCGCCAGGCCGCCCAGACTTCCTCGGCCGACGGTGCGTGCTCACCGCCGACCGGCAGTTGATGCGCACTGCCGACCGGCCCGGCACGCCAGACGCGTGGCTGGCTGAAGATCTGGACGTGGCACAGGTCGAGCATGACCGCGAGATGACTCAGCCCCGAGTCGACGCCGATGACGCCACCGCACGCGGCCATGCGTCGCGCGAGCGCGTCGAGCGGCAGCGGCGCGAGGATCTCGACATCGCCGGCGGCACCGATCGCCGCGGCGATCCGCTGCACGCGCTGCGCCTCGACGGCGCCGGCGTGAGGCAGGACGACCCGAAAGCCCGCCGCGACGAGACGCTGGCCGATGTCGGCCCAGGCCGGCTCCGGCCACTCGTTGTCGCTGCGCGTCGTGCCATGCGCGAGCATCACGTCGCGCGATGCGGTGGCCGGCGCCGGAAAGCGCCAATCGACGCGCGGCGCCTGCGCCTGTTCGCGAGCCCCGTCGTTGGCCGCATCACCGGCACCACCGTTCGCCCCTTCGCCGGCACCCTTACCTGCGCCGTCGCCTGCGCGCATGCCTGCGCCGTTGCCGGTGTCGATCTGGTAGCCCAGCGCGCGCGCCGCGAGCAGCCGCGTGCGCCTAACCGCGTGCACGCGCCGCTCCATCGCAAGCGGACGATCCACCATGTAGCGCACCGGCCACTCGTAGCCGCACAGTTCGCTTGCATTGGCGTACGTGTATCGATGGCCTCCGCCTGCAAGGCGTGCGCGCCGCGCGACGAGCGCCGATTTGACGAGACCCTGGCAGTCGATCACCGCGTCATAGGCCTCGAGCCGCAATTCCGCGAGAAAGGCGGCACGCTCGCGCCGTGTGTCGGCGGCAAACGGCCGACGACGCCAGCGCCGCCCGGCAAAGCGCACGACGCGCTCGATGCCGAGAACCTCGCCGAGCAGCGGCGCGAACGCCTCCTCGACAACCCAGTCGATCAAGACGGGGTCGACGTGCGTGAGCAGATCATGCACGACTGGCAGCGTCTGGACGACGTCGCCGAGCGAGGACAGCTTGACAATCAGGACGCGCAAGATGGCGTCACCCGCCGCAGGGTCGGTTCAGTGCGCCGCGGCGGCAAATTGCGCATCGGGTTTCACGGCGCGCAGCGCGGCCATGAAGTCATGCTCGATCCGGTGCAGCGCCTCGGGCGTGTGGCCTTCGAAGCGCAGCACGAGCACCGGCGTCGTGTTCGACGCCCGGACGAGACCGAAACCGTCGTCGTACTCGGCGCGCACGCCGTCGATCGTGATCAGTTCTCGCGCGCCGGGGAATTTCGCATTCGCTTGGAGCTTTTCGATCACGCGGCGCGGCTCGCCTTCGGCGCAGGGGACGTTCAGTTCTGGCGTCGAGAAGCTCGTCGGCAAGCCGTTCAGCACAGCGCTCGGGTCGGCGCTGCGGGTCAGGATCTCGAGCAGCCGCGCGGCGGTGTACGTTCCGTCGTCGAAGCCGTACCATCGTTCGGCGAAGAAAATGTGGCCGCTCATTTCGCCCGCGAGCGGCGCGCCCGTTTCGCGCAGCTTGGCCTTGATCAGCGAGTGCCCCGTCATCCACATCAGCGGCACGCCACCGGCCGCGCGAATATCGGGTGCAAGTCGCTGCGTGCACTTGACGTCGAAGATAACGGTTGCGCCCGCGTTGCGCGACAGCACGTCACGCGCAAAGAGCATCAGCTGGCGGTCGGGGTAGATGATGTCGCCGCCTTTCGTGACGACGCCGAGTCGATCGCCGTCGCCGTCGAACGCGAGGCCGAGTTCGGCGTCACCGCCCTTGACGGTGGCGATCAGGTCTGCGAGGTTCTCGGGCTTGGACGGATCGGGATGGTGGTTCGGAAAGTCGCCGTCGACCTCCGAGTACAACTCGGTGACGGCGCAGCCGAGGGCGCGCAGGATGGCAGGCGCCGAGGCGCCCGCGATGCCGTTGCCGCAATCGACGACGATGTGGATCGGCCTGGCGATCTTGCAGTCGCCGACGATACGCTCGCGGTACTCGGCCAGCACGTCTAGCGTCTCGGCGCGCCCTTTGCCTTGGGCGTAGTCCTCGGCCTCGATGCGGCGCCGCAGGCCCTGGATCTCCTCGCCGTGGATCGCCTTGCCGGCGAGAACCATCTTGAAGCCGTTGTAGTCCTTCGGGTTGTGGCTGCCCGTGACCTGGATGCCGCTCGTGCAGCCGCGTCCGGCGCGCGTCGCGGCGACGTAGTAGAGCATCGGCGTCGTCGCCGGGCCGATGTCGATGACGTCGACGCCCGTCGAGAGCAAGCCGCGCGTCAGCGCCGCGACGAGGGCGGGGCCCGAGACGCGTCCGTCGCGGCCGACGGCGACGGCCTTCTCGCCGAGGCGAATCGCCTCGGTGCCGAAGGCGCGGCCCAGGTGTTCGGCAAGCGCCTCGGTCAGCGTCGTGCCGACGACGCCCCGGATGTCGTAGGCCTTGAAGATCGATGCATTCACATCCACGTGGCGACCCCTTCTCGATTCGATGGACGATTGTAGGGATGCGTCATTTCTCCTTGCATCGCCCGTCCTACCACCCTCCGCACCTCTCGTCACACACCTGCGAGTTGGGGGTCATCGCACGCGCCGAACCACATGTCCGAAAACGGCGAGTACTCGAAACTTCACTGCCCATAATTGACGCCATGGACTCTTCGCTGCAGCGCACCCGAGACGACGACGCGGCATACAGCGCACTGCTCGCGCGCGACGCCCGGCTCGATGGCCATCTGTTCGTCGGCGTGACGTCGACCGGCGTCTATTGCCGCCCGATCTGCCGCGTGCGCACGCCGCGGCGCGAGAACTGCCGCTTCTTCGGCACTCCCGCCCAGGCCGAGGCAGCCGCTTTCCGCCCCTGCCTCAAGTGCCGCCCGGAGATTGCCCCAGGCGCGGGGCTCGCGTGGTCGGTGATGGACGCCTCACGCACGCTCGCCCGCCAGGCTGCGCAGTGGCTCGACGCACACGCGCATGCCGGCGAGCCCGAAGGCACGCAGGTCGAAGCGGCCCAAGGCGTAGATGTAGGCGTCGCCGCCCTCGCCCGCTACCTCGGCGTGAGCGACCGGCATCTGCGCCGCATCTTTGCCGCGGAGCACGGCGTGACGCCCTTGCAGTACCTGCAGACGCGGCGGCTCTTGCTTGCCAAGCAGTTACTGACCGACTCGGACCTGCCCGTCTCGCAGGTTGCGCTCGCGAGCGGGTTTCGCAGCCTGCGCCGCTTCAACGCGGCGTTCGCCGACAACTACCGGCTGAGCCCGAGCCGGTTGCGCCGCGACGCTTCGGGTGCCGCGCCGACCGAGAGCGACGGCCTTTGTGCAACGCTTGCCTTTCGCGAGCCCTTCGACCGCGCCGCGCTTCTGCGCTTTCTCGCCCACCGTGCGATCCCCGGTGTCGAACACGTCGACGAGGCGCACGTGCGACGCAGCGTCCGCGCCGGCCTGTGGGGCGAGAACGCGGGCTGGGTCGCGGCCGAATTCCTGCCGCTGCGTCCGCATCTGCGGCTGCGCTGCTCACCCTCGCTCGCGCTCAGCGCGGGCGGGCTGCTCGCGGCAGTCCGGCGCTGGTTCGATCTGGACGCCGACCCGCTTGCGATCGACAACGCGCTTGCCGGGCTGCCAGGCGACGCCGGGCTGCGGCTGCCGGGCGGGCTCGACGCGTTCGAGCTTGTCGTACGCGCCATCCTCGGCCAGCAGGTCACCGTCAGCGCTGCGCGCACCCTCGCGGGACGGCTCGTCGAGCGATTCGGCGAACCTGTCGAAACACCGTGGCGCGAAGTGCAGCGCGCCTTCCCTGCGCCGTCCGTGCTCGCCGCCGCGAACGGCGACGTGAACGGGGATGCAAGAGTGGATCCGAGAGGCGATGCGAGCGCCGACCCAAATGGCCATGCGAACCGCAATGCGGTCCGGGACACGAATGGCGATCCGAACACTGTCGCAGCCCAGCTCGGCGCGCTCGGCATCATTCGCACACGCAGCGCGGCAATCGTCGCCGTCGCACGCGCCTGGCCCGAGATTGCGCCGCTCGCGGCGCCGCACGCAGCGCCGCAGCCGCTGATCGACCGCCTGCGCGCCATCCCTGGCATCGGACCGTGGACGGCGCACTATGTCGCGATGCGCGCGCTCGGCTGGGCTGACGCCTTCCCGCCGGGCGACGTCGCCGTGCTCAACGCGATGCGCCTGCCGCGCGGCGTGCGCGCCGAGCGCGAAGCCGAGCAACGATCGCAGGCATGGCGCCCATGGCGCGCATATGCCGTCCTCAAACTGTGGAACAGCCTGGAGCCAACACCATGAGCCTGAAACAACTCGCCGCCGCATGCACGGCGCAACTGCACATCGACACCCCCTTTGGCACGATGTTGCTCGCGCGCACCGACAACGGGTTGACCGGCGCCTGGTTCGTCGGCCAAAAGGACTACCCCATCTCGATTGCCGCGCCCGAAGCGCCCGACGACCCGCTGTTGCGCAAGGCGGAGTCGCAACTCGCCGACTACTTTGCGGGCAAGCGCAAGCACTTCGACGTCCCGCTTGATCTGCACGGCACGCAGTTCCAGCGCGGGGTGTGGCAGGCGCTGCTCGCGATCGACTGTGGCGACACCTCGAGCTATGGCGCGGTCGCGCGTGCGGTTGGCAAACCGAATGCGGTGCGCGCCGTCGGCGGCGCGGTCGGGCGCAACCCGGTCGCGGTGATCGTGCCCTGTCATCGCGTGATGGGCAGCGACGGTTCACTCACCGGCTATGCCGGCGGCCTGCCGCGCAAGGTGGCGCTGCTCGAGATCGAAGGCATCACCGCGGCGCAACCCGCGCTGCACGGCGTCTCGGCGTCGCCGAAGGTATTGGCCACCACGCGCTTCGCGCCGGCGCGCGCGTGAGATTGCGCGATGGCGCCGAGCTGACGCTGCTTGCGGCGATCTGGGGCGCGTCTTTTCTCTTCATGCGCATGGGCGCAGGCGAGTTCGGTGCCGTCGCCGTCGCGGCGCTGCGGGTTTCGGGTGCCGCGCTGCTGCTGATGCCGTTGCTCGCACTGCGCAGGCAGACGGCCGCGTTGCGCCGTCACTGGCGGCCGATCTTCGTCGTCGGCGTGATCAACTCCGCGCTCCCGTTCCTCGGCTTCGCGTATGCGTTGATGTCGATCACGGCGGGCCTGGCGGCGATCTTCAACGCGACGGCGCCGCTCTTTGGCGCGGCCGTTGCATGGCTGTGGCTGAACGAGCGTTTGACGCGGCTGCGCACCGTCGGCCTCGCGCTCGGTTTCGGCGGCGTCGTCGCGCTCGCGTGGAGCAACGTGAATAGCGCGGCGGAGTTCAAGACCGGTGGCTCGGGCTGGGCCGTCGTCGCCTGCGTCGCCGCGTCCGCACTGTATGGGCTGGCCGCCAACTACACGAGGAAGCGGCTCGTCGGCGTCGCACCGCTGGCAGTCGCCGCGGGCAGCCAGCTCGCCGCCACGCTGTGCCTCGCGCTGCCGGCCGTGATCTGGTGGCCGCAGGCTGCGCCGTCGCCCAGAGCGTGGATCGCGATGGTGCTGCTCGCCTTCGTCTGCACCGGCTTCGCCTACCTGCTCTTCTTCCGCCTCATCGCCCATGTCGGCGCGGCCAACGCGATTGCCGTCACCTACCTCGTGCCGCTGTTCGCGATGCTCTGGGGCGGCTTGTTCCTCGCGGAACAGGTCACGCTGCCGATGATCACCGGCGGCGCTGTGATCCTGCTCGGGACCGGGTTCGCGACCGGGATGCTGGGCATGCGGCCAAAGTAGCGCCGCCACCGCCGAGCTACGGGCCCAACGGTGGCGACGCCGAGTTCTGTGTCAAGCCCTATTTCGCTGGCAGGAAAATGACTTTCCAGTCGTTCTTCATGCTGATCAGGCCCCAGCCCATCGCCTGGTACTGATCGAGCCCCTCGGCCAGGCGGCCGATCGACGAGTCGCGGTCGTAGGCATATTCGCGCACTGCGTCGTCGTGATGCACGAGCATCCCCAGGCGCTTGCCCGAGCCGGCGGTCGTCCACTGCAGCATCTGGAAGTCGCCGTCGCTGTTGCCGAAGGCGGCGATCGGCCGCTTGCCGATGATCGCGGCGATGTTGATCGGCTTGCCCTGCTTGTCGTCGTTCGAGTCGAGCTGCGGCAGCATCATCACCATCGGCTTGCCGTCCTTGACCTCGAAGGCCAGCTTCTGGCGCGTGCCGATGACCTGCTCGTTCGGGATGCCGTAGGCGTCCTGCGTGAAGCCGCGCATGAACTCGACCGACCCGCCGGAGACGATGAAGGTCTTGAAGCCGTTGGCGCGCAGGTAGCTCAGCACTTCCTGCATCGGCTGGTACGTCAGCTCGTTGTACGGGCGCTTGAAGCGCGCGTCCTTCGACGCCAGGATCCACTGCCTGCGAGATTTCGGCGAACCCCTCGGTCGTCGTGCCGGTCTGCGCGACCAGCACCATCTCGAACAGGCCCTTTTCGCCGCTGGCCATCGCGCCCTTGATGTCGCCGGCGATGACCGACTTGTACGGCTCCTTGTCCTTCCACTCGGGATGTTGCGGCGCGAGCTCGCGAATGCGGTCGAAGACGAAACGCACCTGCGTGTACAGCGGGTACTCGAGCCACAGCGTGCCGTCGTTGTCGAAGGTCGCGATGCGCTCGCCCGGCGCGACGTAGTCCTTGCCACCCTCGGTGGTGACGGCCTTGACGAACTCGACGATGCGCTGCTTGTTCGCGCCGTCGTTCCACGACGGCAGCGGGTCGGCGACCGAGGGCGTGGCGGCCATCGGCGCGCACGCGGCGAGTGCGAGCGAAGCGCCGACGGCGGCCAGCCAGCGGCGGCGGGTGAGCGACAGCAGGGTTGTCTGCAGGATCATGGGGTCTCCGGTTTTGCTATGGATGGAAAACGCTCGCGGGCCCGGACCATGCCGCGGGCACATCTTCATGGCCGCCGCGGGTTCAGTTGCCGGTCGGCATCGGCAGGTTGACGCCTCCTTCTGCAGCTGTCGCGCACGCTACTGGAAGCCGCTGGTACTGCGTCAGCGTGATCGGGCCGGTGTAGCCCTCGCTCTGCAGCTTGCGCGGCGGGTACTGCAGCGTAGGTCTTCATCAGCTTGCTTGACCTGCCTGCGTTGATCGTCACCAGCGTCCAGGTGCGCTCGGTGTAGTTGTTCATGAAGATGTCGTAGCGCTCCTGCGGGTCCTGCCAGAGGTCGAAGACCTGCGGCACCGTCGCGACGTACTTCTCCGCGCCCTTCCAGCCGAGGTTGCGAATCGACCGCGAGGCCGCCGGTCGCCTGCCCGTCGTCGCCGCGCAGGTTGAACACCGCCTTGTAGTTGCCCACGCGCGCCGCGCCGGGGGTCAGCTCGTTCTCGGTGAAGTAGAACCAGGCCTTGCGCGGGTTCTTGCCGGTGCCGAACAGCACCGGCGACATGTCGTAGCTGTCGAAGATGATCGGCTTGCCCTCGCGGTCGTTCTTCGGCAGCGTCGACGCCGCCGACCGCGGCGAAGGTCGCCATCAGGTCGAGGCCGCCGACGATGTCGTGGTTCTTCACGTCCGCCTTGATCTTGCCGGGCCAGACGGCGATCGCCGGCACGCGGTTGCCGCCTTCGCGCACCGTGCCCTTGGTGCCGCGGAACGGCGTGTAGCCGGCGTCGGGATAGACGTCCTGCCAGGCGCCGTTGTCGGTCGTGTAGAAGACGAGCGTGTTCTTGTCGAGGCCGAGCGCGCGCAGCTTGTCCATGATGCGGCCGATGCGCGTGTCGAGCTCGACCACCGAGTCGGCGTACTTGCTCTTCGACATCGACTTCAGCTCGAACTCCGGCGCCGGCATGTTCGGCTGGTGCACCTTCATGAAGTTGACGTTGATGAAGAAGGGCTTGCTCGGGTCCTTCGCCGCGGCGTCGAGGAACTCGAGCGCCGCCTTCTCGACGTAGCCGTCGAAGAACGGGATGCCGACGACGCCGTCGGGGTAGTTCACGCCGTGCAGCGTGACGTTCTTGCCCGGCTCGTCGACGTACTGGCCGTTGATCTTGAAGTCCTCGTGCGGCTTCTCGCCGGCCTTGCCCGACAGCGACGCCGTTCGTCACCTTCTGGAACATCGCCCGCAGCTCCGGGTCCATGTCGGGGAACCAGGTCGGGTCGGCGTAGGTGTAGGCGTTGAGGTGGTACAGGCCGACGTACTTCATCTCGTCGTAGCCCTGCGCGTTGGGCAGCGCGTAGTCGGCCTCGCCCAGGTGCCACTTGCCGGTGAAGTAGGTCTGGTAGCCGCCCTGTTTGAGCACCGAGGCGAGCGTCCATTCGGCCGCCGGCAGGCCGCCGCCCTGGCCCTGGAAGGCCACGGTCGTCATGCCGCTGCGGTTCGGGATGCGCCCGGTCTGCATCGCGGCGCGTCCGGGCGTGCAGCTCGGCTGGGCGTAGAACGAGAAGAAGGTCATGCCGTCTGCGGCCATCTTGTCGATGTTGGGCGTCGGCATGCCGCGGCCTTCGCCGCCGCCGTAAGGACCGAGGTCGCCGTAGCCGGTGTCGTCGGAGACGATGAACAGGATGTTGGGCTTGGATTGCGCAACGGCGATCCCAGGGGCCGCCAAGAGCAAGCCCAAGACACCCAGACACCACCCGCCAAGAACTCTTCCGATAGCTTTCAACTCGTCCTCCATTCGGTGCAGTTTTCGAGTGAATGAGCCCGCCAAGGGGCTCTTCAAACATCTTACCGTCGTATTGTCGTCGGGCCCTGCTGCACGACGCCCTCGTCACAGGTCACGCAATTCGCAGCGCATGATTTTGCCGACCTTGGACTCGGGCAGCGCGGGCGCTCAATGCAGGCACACTGCACTGTCGTCAACCCACACCCGCCTCCACGCGTGAAACGCCTTCCCGCTTCGCCGCCGCGGTCCACTCCCGCATGAAGGCGACCGGCCCGCGCGCCTCGGTCGTCGCCACACTCGGCACCGCGCAGACGCTGGCCTGGGCGTCGTCGTACTACCTGCCTGCCGTGCTCGCCGGGCCGATCGCGCTCGACCTCGGGATCGACGTGTCGACCGTCTTCGCAGCCTTCTCGTTCGCCCTGATCGTGTCGGCGCTCGTCGGCCCCTGGTCCGGCCGCGCGATTGATCGGCATGGCGGCCGGCCGGTGTTGATGGCGACCAGCCTCGCGTTTGCCGGCGCGCTCGCCGGGCTCGGGCTCGCAACGACGCCGACGGCGCTGTTCGCCGCCTGGGCCGTGATCGGCGTGGCCATCGGCGGTGGCCTGTACGAGGCGGCCTTCGCGACGCTCGTGCGCCTGTATGGCCCGGCCGCGCGCAACCCGATCACCGGCATCACGCTGATCGCCGGCTTCGCGAGCACGGTCGGCTGGCCGTTGTCCGCGTGGATGACGACGCACTACGGCTGGCGCGGCGCCTGCTTCGGCTGGGCCGCGCTGCACCTGATCGTCGGCCTGCCGCTCTACGCCTTCCTGCCCCGCACGTCAGCGACCCGCGCCGATGCGCCCGTTTCCTTGCTGCCTGTGGGCAAGCGCGTGCCTGCCGCAGAGCCCGGCGCGAATCGCGTGGGCTCAACTTCCGCACTGCTCGCGTTCGTGTTCGCGGTGAACTGGTTCACCAGCACTGCGATGGCAGCGCATCTGCCGCGCATGCTGCAGGCGACCGGCGCGAGCCTTGCGGTGGCGATCGGCGTCGGGGCGCTGGTCGGGCCGGCGCAGGTCGCCGGGCGGCTGCTCGAGTTCGGCCTATTGCGGCGCGTCCATCCGCTGCTGTCGGCTCGCCTCGCGGCACTCGCGCATCCTGCGGGCGCGCTGCTGCTGCTGGCATGGGGCCCCGCCCTCGCTCCGCTGTTCGCGATCCTGCACGGCGCGGGCAACGGCATCCTGACGATCGCCAAGGGCACGCTGCCACTGGTCTTCTTCGGTCCGGCCGGGTACGGGGCGCGTCAGGGCTGGCTGATGCTGCCGTCGCGCATCGCGCAGGCGTTCGCGCCCTTCCTGTTCGGCCTGGCACTGGAAAGTTGGGGCGCACGTGCGCTGTGGCTGACGTGCGGGCTCGGCATCGCGGCGTTCGCCGCACTGATGGCGCTGCGCAACCGCCCCGCGGCGCAGCCTGCACAGTCCTCCGCCTGAAGCATCGAACGCGCCGAGCCACCTCACCGCGAGGCGGGCGACCCCAGGATCAAGCCGCGCCGCGCGATGTCAGGCAGTCACGCGCGCTGCCTTCGCCATCGCGCGCCCGACCTCGTGCGTACCCTGGGCCGCGCCGCTCTCGGGCACCATCTCGCCCTCGCGCTGCGTCACCTGCGAGAGCAATTCGGCGAGTCGCTCCGGCGCCTCACTGTCGAGGCCGATCCAGGCGCCCTGGGTCAGCGTGACGTGCGCCGCCTCGACGTTGCCGGCGCCGGCACACAGATGGTCCGCGTCGGCGCACCTTCGGCGGCAAGCACGAGCATCGCCGGGACGACGGCCTCGGGACCGAGCGCATCGAGCACCGCCTGCGGCATCAGGTCCTGCGTCATGCGCGTCGCCGCGGTCGGTGCGAGACAGTTGACGCGGATGTCGTGCTTCGCTCCTTCGAGCGCGAGCGTCTGCATCAGGCCGACGAGCGCCATCTTCGCCGCGCCGTAGTTGCTCTGCCCGAAGTTGCCGTACAGGCCGGTGGACGAGGTCGTCATCACGACGCGGCCGTACTTCTGCGCCTGCATGATCGGCCAGACGGCCTTCGTGCAATGCACAGCGCCCATCAGGTGCACGTCGAGCACAAGGCGAAAGTCCGCCAGTTCGATCTTCGCGAAAGTCTTGTCGCGCAGGATGCCGGCGTTGTTGACGAGCACGTCGATGCGACCCCAGGCGTCCATCGCCTGCACAACCATCGCCTGCACGGCGTCGAAGTCCGTCACCGACGCGCCATTGGCGATCGCCTCGCCGCCGGCGGCACGGATCTCTGCCACCACCGCGTCGGCGGCGCTCGTCGAGCCACCGCTGCCGTCGCGCGCGCCGCCCAGATCGTTGACGACAACGCGTGCACCGCGCGCCGCGAGTGCGAGTGCATGTGCGCGCCCGAGGCCGCCGCCTGCGCCGGTGACGATCGCGACCCTGTCTTTGAAATCAATGCTCATCGATGCGGTCCTGTCTGAAGGTGAGTGTGTTCGGTTCATGGAAGAATGCATGTCGCCCGGGCCTGGCCCGCCGCGACGCCGGCAGGCATCATAAGAGCTGCCCTCGCCCTTCCGCGTCAGATTCCCGTCAGCGCCCCACACCCAACCAGGACCCTTCGCATGAACCAGAAAGCCCGCGCCGTCGTCTTCCGCGAACTCAATCAACCTGTGGTGGTGGAAGACATCGTCGTCGAGGCACCGCGCCGCAACGAGGTGATGATCAAGCTCAGCGCGTGCGGCGTCTGTCACAGCGACCTGTCGGCGACGAACGGCACGATCCCCTTCCCGCCGCCGCTCGTGCTCGGACACGAGGGCGCAGGCATCGTCGTCCAGGTGGGTGAAGGCGTCACCGAATTCGCCGTCGGCGACGCCGCGATCAGCTCCTTCGTCAGCATGTGCGGCAAGTGCCGCTACTGCGTCAGCGGCCGGCCGCAGTTGTGCGATCAGGCGAGCAAGGCGCTCTTCACACTGCCCGACGGTAGCGTGCGCACGCGCGACGCCGCGGGCCAGCCGCTCAACGTCTTCTCGGGCTGCGGCGTGATGGCCGAATACGCAACGCTGCACGTCGACAACCTCGTCAAGGTCGATCACGACGTGCCGCTCGATCGCTGCGCACTCGTCGGCTGCGGCGTGATGACGGGCGTCGGTGCGGTGTGCAACACCGCCAAGGTCGAGCTCGGGTCGATTGCGATCGTGTTCGGCGCCGGCGGCGTCGGCCTGAATGCGATCCAGGGCTGCGTGCTCAGCGGCGCGGCGATGATCGTTGCCGTCGACAGGAGTGATGCCAAGCTCGAGCTGGCGCGCGCGTTCGGCGCGACGCATGTCGTCAACACTTCGCGCGAAGACAACATCGTCAAGACACTGCGCAAGCTGACCGGCGGCGGTGCGGACTATGCCTTCGAGTGCGTCGGCGAGGGCGCGATCCTGGCCCAGGCCTACGGTGCGTTGCGCAAGGGCGGCACCGCGGTGATGGTCGGCATCGCCAAGCCGCAGGACCAGACTACCCTGCGCACGAGCTCGCTGTCGTTCGAAGAGAAGACGCTCACCGGCAGCTACTTCGGCTCGGCGCGCCCGCGCGAGGACTTCCCGCGCCTGATCTCGCTCTACAAGGCGGGCCGCCTGAAGCTCGACGAGCTGATCACGAAGCGCTATCGCATCGACGACGCGCCGCAGGCCTTCGACGACTTGGCGAGCGGGCGCAATGCGCGCGGCGTCATCATGTTCGACTGAGCGTAGCGCACGCAATCCGCCCGCAAACATTTCTCAATTTGCCACTGCACGCACGATCCGGATGATCTATTCGATCCTCGCTGTTGCTGTCGGTGCCGGCCTGGGTGCCGTGTGGCGCTGGGGCCTGGGCGAATGGCTCAATCCGCTGTACACGCCGATCCCTCTCGGCACGCTCGCGGCGAATCTGCTCGGCGGCCTGCTCGTCGGCATGTCCGTCGCCTACTTCACGCACCAGCACACAGGTGCACCGGAGTGGCGCCTCTTCGTCATCACCGGGTTTCTCGGCGGGCTGACGACGTTTTCGACGTTCTCGATGGAAGTCGTCAACATGATCGAGCGCCACGACTACGGCTGGGCGCTCGGCACCGCCGGCGCTCATCTGGCCGGATCGCTGCTGCTTGCCGGCGCTGGGATGTGGTTGGGCAACGCCCTCCTCGCGCGGGCTTGATGGTGCCCTTGCCGCGATGAGCGAAGGCCTCGTTCCCCGCGCGCGACGCTGGCTGCGGGAGTGGCGCGCGGGCGCGAAGCTCGGCCCGCTGGTGACGGGGCTGGCCACGCTTCGCGCGCAGTTGCTCGCGCTGTGGCGGCACGACTTCGTGGCCGGTGGCGCGTGGATCGATCACACCGTGATCCTGACCTACGCCGGCCTGACCGGGCTGCTCGCGGTCGGGTTCACGCTGCTCGCAACCGCCGCGCACAACGGCTTCGACACGTTGAGCCGTGCCACGCCGCTCGGTCCCTGGATCACGCTGGCGTTGACGCCTCTGCTCGCCGTCGCGGTGATGTGGTGGGTGCGGCGGTTCGCTCCGGGCGCGTCGGGCTCGGGCATTCAGCAGGTGATCCGCGCGCTCGAGGACGATTTGAAGCCCGAGCAGCGCAGTTGGCTCGTGTCACTCGGCCTGTCGCTGCAGAAGCCGCTGCTCGTCTGCGCCGGCCTGCTCGGCGGCATGTCGATCGGCCGCGAAGGGCCGATGGTGCAGATTGGCGCCGGCGTCATGTACCACGCGCGGCGCTGGCTTCGCCCGCAGTCGGGCATCGATGCCAATGACCTGCTGATCGCAGGTGCCGCCGCCGGCATCGCGGCAGCGTTCAACACGCCGCTCGGCGGCGTCATCTTCGCGCTCGAGAAGATGTCGCGCCGGCGCAGCCTGTCGCAAAGCAGCCTCGTGATCGGTGCGATCGTGCTCGCCGGCATGGTGTCGGTCGCGTTCTTCGGCAACACCACCTACTTCGGCGAGCTGCGCGTCCAGCACGTGAGCAGTGATCTGATCGGGCCGGGGCTTGCGGTCGCGCTCGTCTGCGGTATCAGCGGAGGCATCTTCGCCCGCCTGCTGATCACGTCGGCACGCTGCCTGCCGGATCGCTTCACCCGCTGGCGCACCAACTATCCACTGCGCTTCACCGCGGCCTGCGCGCTCGGCGTCGCGGTGATCGGCATCGTCACCGGCGGTACGACGAGCGGCACCGGCTACGGCCCGACGCGCGCCCTGCTCGAGGGCGAGGCGCAGCTTCCGGGTGTCTACACCGTGCTCAAGTTCTGTTCCACCTGGCTGTCGGCGTGGAGCGGCGTGCCGGCCGGGATCTTCGCGCCGTCACTGTCGATCGGTGCGGGCATCGGGCGCGATATCGCGCTGCTGGCTGATCTGAACCGCGAGGCGGCGATTCCGCTCATCGCGCTCGGCATGGTCGGCTTCCTGTCGGCCGCGACGCAAGCGCCGCTGACGGCGTTCATCATCGTGATGGAGATGGTCTCGGGCCACGCAATGGTGCTCAGCCTGATGGTCTGCTCGATGCTGGCGGGCGGTGTCTCGCGCCTGCTCGGCCCGCCGCTGTATCACGAACTTGCTCTGTTGCTGCCGTTGCCGCCAATGGGTTCGCCCCCGAAGTCATCCTCTGCACCATCTTCATAGCTGTTGATTTGTTCAGCGTTGCCCTAAGATCGAGACCCCCACACACGAACTCAGACACGAAAGCAGGAGGCACCAGATGACACACACGAAGAGAACCGTCCTCGTCACCGGCGGCATGGGTGGCTTGGGAGAGACGATTTCGACCAAGATGGCCGACGACGGCTACAAGGTCGCGGTCACCTACTCGCCGGGCAACACCAAGCATGCGCAGTGGCTCGCCGAGATGAAGAAGGGGGGCTACGACTTCGCCGCCGTCGCCTGCGATGTGGCCGACATCGATTCCTGCGCGCGCGCGGTGGCCGAAGTGAACGAAAAGCTCGGGCCGATCGACGTGCTCGTCAACAACGCCGGCATCACGCGCGACATGACCTTCAAGAAGATGGACAAGATCAGCTGGGACGAGGTGCTGCGCACCAACCTCGACAGCCTGTTCAACATGACCAAGCAGGTCGCCGACGGCATGGTCGAGCGCGGCTGGGGGCGCATCATCAATGTTTCGTCGGTCAACGGCTCGAAGGGCGCGTTCGGGCAGACCAACTATTCGGCGGCCAAGGCCGGCGTGCACGGTTTCACGAAGGCGCTCGCGCTCGAAGTGGCGCGCAAGAACGTGACAGTCAACACCATCTCGCCCGGCTACATCGGCACGAAGATGGTGACGGCGATCCCGAAGGACATCCTCGACTCGAAGATCCTGCCGCAGATACCGGTCGGGCGCCTGGGCAAGCCCGAGGAAGTGGCCGGCCTGATCATCTATCTCGCATCCGAAGAGGCGGCGTTCGTGACAGGTGCGAACATCGCGATCAACGGCGGCCAGCACATGCAGTGATGCGCGAACGCGCCTCAACCGAATCAA
Organism: uncultured beta proteobacterium; assembly: GCA_963774675.1. GTDB lineage: Bacteria > Pseudomonadota > Gammaproteobacteria > Burkholderiales > Burkholderiaceae_C > CAIKUF01. The sequence goes on from CAVZFV010000001.1 coordinate 203,426, forward strand.
GGAGCAAACAATGATCAAGTCCGGAATCGACCAGGATGCCCTCATCACGCAGTTTTCGCAGGCGAGCGCCAAGCAGGGCGCCGCCTTGCGCAAGGCCGTCAGCGAGGCGACGCTGAAGGCGCTGCAAGGGCGCGAGTTGACGCTCACCAACATCAAGAGCGTTTTGCAGTCGGTGACGCAGGCGGCCTCCGCCGGCGCCGCCGAAAGCAAGCTGCCGATGCCCGATGTCGAAGCCCTGCTCGGACAGGCGTTCGCCGGGATGGACGCCGCGTTGCTCAAGACGGTCGAGGCGCAGCGCAAGGCGCTCGAGCAAGTCGTCAGCCAGGGCGTCGACGCGCAGGACAAGCAGTTCAAGAGCGCGCTCGGCAACCTCGAGAAGATGGAAGACATGTTCTTCGCGACGGTCGGCAAGGCGGTGCAGGGGCTTGACAAGCCGATGCAAGGGCCGTGGGACCAGGTGCTCGAGGCGATGAAGCTCAAGGGCACGAACACCGGCTCGCAGGCGAGCCAGACCGTCGAGCAGATGCTCGCGCAAACGCGCAGCGCGATCCGCGACGGGCGCGCCACCGGGCTGCGCGCCGCGCAGGTGATGATGGAGAGCTATGCGACGCTCGTCAGCGGCGTGCTGATCGGCATGTCCGAAGGGCTGCAACAAGGCGCTGCGTCGCCCCCGGCCAAGAGCACGGCACCGAAGGCTGCGGCGAAGCGTCGCTAGCGTTATCCATGGGCATTGGTTGACGCTCGCAGAGACTCCGGCCCGCGCTGATCGAATTGCCCGATGGACAGCCTCGACCTTCAGGTGCTGACCCGGGCACGCGACTGGCGCGCCGAGGGCCATGCCGTCTGGCTCGTGACGGTGATCGAGACCTGGGGTTCGGCGCCGCGCCAGCCGGGCGCGCTGCTGGCGCTGTGCGACGACGGGCAGGTCGTCGGCTCGGTATCTGGCGGCTGCGTCGAGGACGATCTGATCGACCGCGTGCGCAAGGGCGAACGTGTCGCGACGTCCGTCGACGATTCTCTACGGCGTGACGAACGAGGAGGCGGCGCGGTTCGGCCTGCCTTGCGGCGGCAATCTGCGCCTTCTGCAAGAGCCACTCGTCGATGCGACATGGATCGACGAGGTGCTGGCGCGCACCGAGAAGCACGAACTCGTCGCGCGCCGCCTCGACATTGCGAGCGGCGCGGTGAAGATCGAGCCGGCGCAGCGCACCAACCGGTTCGCGTACGACGGCCAGACGCTCGTCGCACCCTACGGCCCGCGCTGGCGCATGCTCGTGATCGGCGCCGGGCAGCTTTCGCGCGTGCTCGCGCCGATCGCCGTCGCTCTCGACTTCGAAGTGACTTGCTGCGACCCGCGCGAGGAATATCACCTCGGCTGGGACGTGCCGGGGACGATCCTCAGCAGCGGCATGCCGGATGACGTCGCGATCGAGATGCAACTCGATGCGCAGTGCGCGGTCGTCGCCGTCACGCACGACCCCAAGCTCGACGATCTGGTGCTGCTCGAAGCACTCAAGTCGCCCGCCTTCTACGTCGGCGCGCTCGGCTCGTCCCGCAACGATGCCAAGCGCCGCGAGCGGCTCGCGATGTTCGACCTCCCGCCCGAGGCGATCGCACGCCTGCGCGGCCCGATCGGCCTGAATCTGGGCAGCCGCACGCCGGCCGAGATCGCGGTCGCGATCGTTGCCGAACTGGTCGCGGTTCGCAACGGCGTGACGCAAACCCAGCGCGAGACCCAGCGCCCGCGCGGCGCAGCGGCTGAAACCGCGGCGCTGCCGGTCGCGCACTCAGCGCACTCAGCGCACTCAGCGCACTGAGCGCACTGAGCGCTTCACCGTGGTCGTGTGGCTGACGCAAGAGCAGCAGCCGCTGCCGCCGACGTCGCAGGCGCTCGGCGACGAGACCGAGGCACCCGGGCTGCTCGCGGCGGGCGGCGAGCTTACGCCGCGCCGCCTCGCCGAGGCCTATTCGCACGGCGTCTTCCCGTGGTATGGCGAGGGGCAGCCGATCCTGTGGTGGTCGCCCGACCCGCGCATGGTGCTGCCGGTCGCAGAGTTCAAGCTGTCGCGCTCGCTGCGCAAGACGATCGCCCGCTTCATCGCGACGCCGGGCTGCGAAGTGCGCATTGACAGCGCGCTCGAAACGGTGATGCGGGCCTGCGCGACGACGCCGCGTGACTGGCCAGGACGGCACTTGGATCGTGCCCGAGATGATCGCCGCCTACTGCGCGTGGCCAGCGGTGCACAGCTTCGAGACCTGGATCGAGGGCGAGCTCGTCGGCGGCTTGTACGGCGTCTGCCTCGGCCGCATGTTCTTTGGCGAGTCGATGTTCTCGCACCGCACCGATGCCTCGAAGATCGCGCTCGCGTCGCTGGTGTGCTTTTGCCGGGCGCACGGCATCGATCTGATCGACTGCCAGCAACAGACGAGCCACCTCGCCTCGCTCGGCGCGCGGGAAATTCCACGCGAAGCGTTCGAACGCTCTGATCACCCCCCGCGTGCGGGGGCCGGTGTTGACCGATTGGGCCTATCATCGTTCGCACTGGGAGCGGTTGCACGACGCACCGCAGACCCCGCCGCTCGAGGACGCCGCGTGACGCACCCGAAAGAACTTCCGCTTTCGTCGCTCCAGTTCTACGCCACGGCGCCGTACCCGTGCAGCTATCTGCCGCAGCGCATGGCGCGTTCGCAGGTCGCGACGCCGAGCCACCTGATCAACGCGGACGTCTATTCGGGCCTCGTCGCCAACGGCTTTCGGCGCAGCGGCATGTTCACCTACCGGCCATATTGCGACGGCTGCAAGGCCTGCGTGCCGCTGCGCGTGCCCGTCGATGGCTTCGTGCCGACGCGCAGTCAGCGCCGCGCAGCGCGTGCGCACGCCGGGCTGCGCGCACGCGTGCTGCGGCTTTGCTTCGTGCCCGAGCACTATCAGCTCTACCTGCGCTACCAGGCCGGGCGCCATGCCGGCGGCGGCATGGACAACGACAGCATCGATCAGTACACGCAGTTCCTGTTGCAAAGCCGCGTCAATTCGCGCCTCGTCGAGTTCCGCGAACCGGCGGCGCAAGGCCTGGGTGCGCTGAAGATGGTGTCGATCCTCGATATCCTCAACGACGGCCTGTCGGCGGTCTACACGTTCTACGAGCCGGAGCCGAATACGAGCTACGGCACCTACAACGTTATGTGGCAGATCGAGCAGACGCACCAACTCAAATTGCCCCACGTCTACCTCGGCTACTGGATCGACGGCAGCCCGAAGATGGCCTACAAGAAGCAGTTCCGCCCGCACCAGGTACTGCGCGACGGGCAGTGGCTGACGGGCGATACCAGCGCTTGACGGTGCGTCTCAGACGTCGAGGCGAGCAACGACCTCGTCGGCGAGCGCGAGGCAACTCGTGAGCCCGGGCGACTCGATGCCGAACAGGTTCACGAGCCCCGCGACACCGTGCTCGCGCGGACCCTGGATGCAGAAATCAGGTGCGGGCTCGCCGGGGCCGTGGATCTTGGGCCGCACACCGCTGTACGCCGGCTGCAGCGCGCCGTCGGGCAGGCCCGGCCAGTAGCGACGCACGTCGGCATAGAAGCCCTGGGCACGTGCCGGATCGACGCTGTAGTCGATCTCTCCGCACTCGCCACGTCGAGCCACTGCGCATCGGGCCCGAAGCGAGCCTGCCCCGCGAGGTCGAGCGTCAGGTGCACGCCGAGCCACGCGTCCTGCGGCATCGGATAGACGAGGCGCGAAAACGGTGCGCGGCCGGCGAGCGCGTAGTAGTTACCCTTGCTGAAGTAAGCGCGAGGCACGTGTTGCCCAGCGAAGCCGTCGAAGCGCAGGGCGAGCGGTGGTGCGTCGAGGCCGGCTGCGTTGACGACGATGCGCGCGCGCAAGGTCATCGGTTCCGCGCCACCGATCGTGAGGACATGGCCTACGCGATCAATACGCAAGCCATCGACCGGCGAGCGCAGCACGACCGTGCCGCCGGCGCGCTCAAGATCGCCTTGCAATGCGAGCATCAGGCCATGGCTGTCGACGATGCCGCTCGAAGGCGAGAGCAGTGCGGCGTCGCAGCGCAACGCTGGCTCCAGTGCGCTTGCCTGATTGGCACTCAGCAATTGCAAATCGAGCACGCCGTTGGCCGCGCCGCGCTGCGCAAGCTGAGTGAGCCCCTCGACCTGCGCAGGCGACGTCGCCACGACGAGCTTGCCGCAGCGCCGCTGCGCGACGCCATGCGACTCGCAGAACGCGTAGAGCTCGATCGCGGCCCTGCACGCAAAGCCGGGCCTTGAGTGAGCCCGGCGCGTAGTAGAGCCCGGCGTGGATCACTTCGCTGTTGCGCGAGCTGATGCCGGTGCCGATGGCGTCCTCGCGCTCGAGCACCAGGGTCTCGAGCCCCTTGCGGGCGAGCGTGCGGCCGACCGCGAGGCCGACGACGCCAGCGCCGATGACGATCGCTTCGACCTGTTCCATCGTCATACGTAGCGGGCGAGTGCGCGGCCGAGTCGAGCACGGATCGCGTCACGCAGTGTCGAGGGCGCGATCACCTCGACCTGCTCGCCGTAGCGCAACACGTCCATCGCGAGCTCGGTATCGTCCGCGTAGGGCAGTTGCAATTCGTAGCGGCCGTCGCTCGAGCGTACGCCCGCGTTGGTCCGCGTGCCAAACCTCCCCGGACACCCAGGGCGCGACGCTGGCGTCGAACACGAGCGTCGCCCGGCGCGCCGCCTTGCCGCTGAAAATGCCGTAGGTGCCGTCGAGCTCGGATTCGACCGTCTTGATCGCGACGACTTTCGCGGGCTGCTCAAGCACTTCGGCCTCCTCGATCGCGTCAAGGGCAAAGCGCCGCAAGGCGTCGGCCTGATGGCACCAGGCATCGAGATACCAGGTGCCGCGGTAGTGCACGAGCCGAAGTGGCGAGACGGCACGCTCCGAGGTCGTGCCCCGGCTTCGCGTCAGATAGCGCATCCGGATCCGACGTCGTTTGAGCAATGCGCTGCCGACAAGCTCGAAGTAGCGGCTGGCGACGGGCCGCGCCGTGGCGCCGAGGATGCGCACGCGCTGCATCATCTGTCGCACCTCGGCGGCGTCCGCGCCGAGCATGCCGTCGAGCTTGTCGAGCAGCGGCTGCAGGTGGCGCCCGAGCACGCCGTCGGCATCGAGCCCGGCAATCAACTGGTGCATCGTCAGCAGCGCATGGATCTCGGACTCGCTGAACCAGATGCCAGGCAGCTCGTGCGTTGTCGAGCGCGTGGCCGTGTTCGGGGGCGAAGCGATAGACGTCGTCCCCGCGGTCATAGACGATCGGCGCATCGAGTCGATCCCGCAGGTATTGCAGATCGCGCTTGAGCGTCGCCGGCGACACCTCGAGCGCTTCGCGCAGGGTCTTGCAGCTGACCCCGCCGCGGTTGCGGATCAGCAGCTCGATCTTGTAGAAGCGTTCGGTTCTGTCCATGCCGGCTCCGACAGGCTCATGAGGTGAGCCAGCATCGGCTCGCCGGCATTCTCGCACGGGCGCGAACGGCGTATTGCAAACCAGAACTTACAGGCTCATTTGGTGAGCCTGTTAAGCGAGACACTGTCTCCGTCGTCGCGCATCGGGCACGGCGCACAACGCCGGAGCAACTTCATGAGCCAGATCACTTTCGAATTCGATTCTCCTGTCGCCACTGCCACCGATCCCGCCGTGGCGTTCGAGATCGGCTGGGACTTCGCGCACTTCGCGCTGACCCCGCCCGCCGACCACACTGATCGCCGGTTCGCCGCTTGCGCCAGGGCTGGGAGGCCGCTCGCGCGAGCTTCGGCACGCGCACGCTCGCACCGACACGACACACGCGAAAGTGGCTGCAATTGCGCCTGAACGCGTGGCGACGCGGCCGCATGTTCGAGGGCCTGCAGGTTACGCCCAACTACCTGCGCCAGATCGATGTCGCGCGCTGTCCGATCACCCGCGAGAGCCTTGACCCAGGCGACGTGCACGCCGAGCGATGCATCGATCGACCGCGTGCGCAACGACGCCGGCTACGCCGCCGGCAACCTCGTCGTGATGAGCACGCGGGCCAATGCGGCGAAGGGCGACGCCGACTTCGACGATGCGCTAGCGCAGATGCGGCAGGTCGAGGCCGCTGCGATTTCGCAAGGCAATGCAACCGCGATGCCGCAAGGTCGGGACGCGTCGCGTACGGATTGGGTGCCGCAGACCCTGCGGTCAGCCTCATCGCAGGCCGCACCAGACGCACTTTCCGCCGCCGAGTGGGCGCGCATCGCGGTGCTGTGCTCGTTCGTCACCGAACTGCCGCACGCACAGGCGGCGGCGTTGCCCCTGCTCGTGCTGCCGCCGAATCGGTTGCGTCTGTTCAACCCGATTCAGGCCCTCCAGGCTCTTGTCACGCGCCAGTTCGAGAAGCCGGGCTGGAGTACGCGCATCGCACGCCTCGCCGAACTCCTGCCGGGCAAGAGCCTGCGACGCGACTTTCATGTGTTCGTCAATGCGCTCGTGCCGCGCGTGCTGGAGTCCGGGCAACCTGGCAGCGCCCATGCGATGCGCTGGGCGCTCGAGGACGCATGGCGCAACGCGCTGGTGCTGCGCTGCTGGAAGCGCGTCGCGCTCCAGCTCGACGCGACACTGGCCGAGCGCACCGTGCTGCGTGCAAGCGCGTTGCACCTTGCCGATCGCGCCGCATTCGCAACGAGCTTCGAGCAGGCGACCGACGGCTGGGGCCTCGCGCAGCGCGGCTATACGAGCGTCGACGCGGGAAACGCGGCCGTTACGGCGATCGCGACCGCGACCGCGACCGCGAAGCCACCGCTACGCCGGCTGCGCCCAACCCCGAGGACCGCATCCGGGGCCACGCCTGGAACCACGCCCATGCCGTCTGTAGTCGGTCAGAGCGCCAGCAGCCTCGACCTGAAAAGTGCCTCGACGCAAGCCTTCACGTTTGCTCACCGCGAGAAGCGCAGCGCTGCGTCGGCAGTCAAGCCCTGAACATTGAAAAGGCCCGCCGGTCATCGACCGCGGGCCCGTGTCGTTTCTGGTGGGCGGTGCAGGCTTCGAACCTGCGACCCCAGCAGTGTGAATGCTGTGCTCTACCCCTGAGCTAACCGCCCTTTTTCCTGTGTCGCGTCGCTCTTCGCGAAGCGGGAAATTATGCCATGGCGCGGCGCCACACCGTCTTGCCGTGGCTCGCCTCGTCGAGGGCAGCAAGCACCTCTTCGTGCGCCGCCAATTCTTCGGCATCGGCGCTCAGCACCGGCAGGTCGAATGCGCTTAGATCGGGGCTGCCCAGTGCAGACTCGACGGCGTCGATCGCCGTATCGTCGATCACGAGCGATTCCTGGCCGCGCGTCATGCGGATGTAGACCTCGGCGAGCAGGCCGGCATCGAGCAACGCACCGTGCAGGCTGCGGCCGGTGTTGTCGACCTCGAGCCGCTTGCAAAGCGAATCGAGCGAGTTCGATTTGCCGGGAAACATCTCGCGCGCCATCAGCAGGCTGTCGGTGATGCGGACGCCGAGAGCCTGGATCTTCGGGCGCCCGACGCGGCGCAACTCCTCGTTCGAGAAAGCCAATGTCGAAGCTCGCGTTGTGAATGATGATCTCGGCCCCCGCCAGATAGTCGAGAAGTTCGTCCGCGACGGTCGTGAACAGTGGCTTGTCCGCGAGGAACTCGTCGCTCAGGCCGTGAATGCGCGCCGCGTCCTCGCTGCTGCGCCGCTCGGGGTTCAGGTAGATAGTGCAGGTTGCGCCCGGACAGTCGCCGGTTCAGCAACTCGACGCAGCCGATCTCGACGATGCGGTCGCCGGATTCAGGTGAAAGGCCGGTGGTTTCTGTGTCGAGAAAAACTTGTCGCATCGGTGTGTGAAGAAGCTACGCGCTCACGTTCTTGCGGCCACTGCCGGGCGCCGTACGGCCCATACCCACATCGCGACGCCGGCGATGGCCATCGGCAAGCTCAGCCACTGGCCCATGCTCAGGTTGAGCGCGAGCAGGCCCAGAAAATTGTCTGGCTCGCGAAAATACTCGGCGATGAATCGCAGCACACCATAGCCGAACAGGAAGGCGCCCGACACTTTGCCCCAGACCGGCTGCCCGCGCACGCCGAGATACGCGCCAGGGCGGCGCGCGTAGAGCCACAGCAGCGCGAACAGCAGCAGGCCCTCGAGCAGAAACTGGTAGATCTGCGACGGATGGCGCGGCAGATTCGACCCCGACTGCGGAAAGATCATCGCCCATGGCAGCGCGGGGTCGGCCGCACGGCCCCAGAGTTCGCCGTTGATGAAATTACCCACGCGCCCCGACGCGAGCCCGGTCGGCACGCACGGCGCGATCAGGTCGGTGACCTCGAAGAAGCCACGCCCACGCATCCGGGCGTAGAGCGCCATCGCCACGAGCACGCCGAGCATCCCGCCGTGAAACGACATGCCGCCCTTCCATACGGCAAATATCTCGAGCAGATTGCTGGCGTAGTAGTCGGGTTTGTAGAAGATCACATAGCCCAGGCGGCCACCGACGACGACACCGAGCACGCCGTAAAACAGCAGATCCTCAACGTCCCGACGGGTCCAGCCTCGTACGGCGAACGGTGCGAGCTTCACGCGCAGTGACGCCAGCCACAAGAAGAGGCCGAAGGCAACCAGGTAGGTCAGCCCGTACCAGTGAATGGCGAGCGGTCCGACCTGAAGAGCAATGGCATCGAACTGGGGGTGAATGAGCATGCGTGCGGAGGAGGCTTTGGGTCTGGGAATGATACGGCGCGGCTATAGTTGCCCTTGATTCTCAACGTTCACGGGCGCCACGGCGCCTCCACCTTTTCAACGAGCCAAGCGTCATGAGCAGCATCAACAGGCGGTCCCGCAACATCACCGAAGGCGCTGCGCGCGCGCCGAACCGTTCGATGTACTACGCGATGGGCTACGAGGAAGGTGACTTCAAGAAGCCGATGATCGGCGTCGCCAACGGGCACTCGACGATCACACCTTGCAACGCCGGGCTGCAGCGGCTCGCCGATGCGGCGGTCGCGGGCATCGAGGCCGCTGGCGGCAACGCGCAGGTATTTGGCACGCCGACGATCTCCGACGGCATGGCGATGGGCACCGAGGGCATGAAGTACAGCCTCGTCTCGCGCGAGGTGATCTCGGATTGCATCGAGACTTGCGTCGGCGGCCAGTGGATGGACGGCGTCATCACGATCGGCGGCTGCGACAAGAACATGCCTGGCGCGATGATGGGCATGCTGCGCGCCAACGCGCCTGGCATCTTTGTCTATGGCGGCACCATCCTCCCCGGTCGCTACAAGGGCAAGGACCTGAACATCGTCAGCGTGTTCGAGGCGGTCGGCCAGTACAGCGCCGGCAACATGAGCGAGGAAGATTTCTGCCAGATCGAGCGCCGTGCGATCCCTGGCAACGGCTCCTGCGGCGGCATGTACACCGCGAACACGATGAGCTCGGCCTTCGAGGCGCTCGGCATGAGCCTGCCGTACTCGAGCACGATGGCCAATCCGCACGACGAAATCGTCACCGCCGCGGCCGAGGCGGCGCGCGTGCTGATCGAAGCCGTCAAGCACGACCTGAAGCCGCGCGACATCGTGACGCGAAAGAGCATCGAGAACGCGGTCGCCGTGATCATGGCGGTCGGCGGCTCGACAAATGCGGTGCTGCACTTTCTCGCGATCGCGCACACGGCCGGTGTCGAGTGGACGATCGACGACTTCGAGCGCGTGCGCCAACGCGTGCCGGTGCTGTGCGACCTCAAGCCCTCGGGCGAATTCCTCGCCGTCGATCTGCACAAGGCGGGCGGCATTCCGCAGGTGATGAAGATGCTGCTCAAGGCCGGGCTGCTGCACGGCGACTGCATCACGATCACTGGCAAGACAATCGCCGAGACCCTGGCCGACGTGCCCGACGAGCCGCGCGCTGACCAGAAGGTGATCAGGCCGATGTCGAACCCGATGTACGAGCACGGCCACCTCGCGATCCTGAAGGGCAACCTGTCACCTGAAGGCTGCGTGGCGAAGATCACCGGCTTGAAGAACCCGGTGATCACCGGCCCGGCGCGCGTCTTCGACGACGAGCAGTCCGCGCTCGCCGCCATCATGGCGAAGACGATTGTTCCGGGTGACGTGATGGTGCTGCGCTACCTCGGCCCCAAGGGCGCGCCGGGCATGCCCGAGATGCTTGCGCCGACAGGCGCGCTGATCGGCCAAGGGCTCGGGGAGTCTGTCGGCCTGATCACCGACGGTCGATTCTCGGGCGGCACCTGGGGCATGGTCGTCGGCCACGTCGCACCAGAGGCTTTCGCTGGCGGCAACATCGCGCTGATCGAGGAAGGCGATTCGGTCACGATCGACGCGCACAAGCTGCTGCTGCAACTCAACGTCGCCGACGATGTCATCGCGAAGCGGCGCGCCGCCTGGAAGGCGCCGTCCCCGCGTTACAAGCGTGGGGTGCTCGCCAAGTTCGCGTTCAATGCATCGAGTGCATCGCTCGGTGCTGTGCTCGACCGCTTCGAATAGCGGCGAAGGCCGGTATCACTTGCGCTTCGGGCCGGTGCCCAGCGCATCCATGTTGCGCTGGCGGCGTGCGGCCTTCTTCGCTTCCATGCCTTCCATCGCGCGGCGCTTGTTGTAGCCCGACGCATCGGCCCATGCCCACCACAGTGCAGCGCCGACGAATGGCGCGAGCACAACCCACCAGGACCAGCCGCCCACCGGCCCATACTCGAGCATCTTGAGCAACAGCAGAGCCGTGCCGAGCAGTACAAGGTACATGGTGAAGGACTCCTAAGTACGCCTTGAGGCGGCGTGCAGTCAACCGCCGACCCTAGAATGCGTTGTATCGAATGTAGTGCATCGATCCTTATCGACCCAGGAACTAAATCATGAAGCCGACCCTTCCCCTGCTCCTTGCGGCGCTGCTCGCCGCCCTATCGAGCCCGGCCATCGCCCAAGACGCCGGCGCGCAGCTGGCCGCGAAGAAGAATTGCCTCGCCTGCCATCAGGTCGATAAGAAGCTGGTCGGGCCTTCGTACAAGTCGGTCGCCGCGAAATACGCGGCCGACAAGGGCGCGGTCGATATGCTGGCGACGAAGATCATGAAGGGCGGCTCGGGCGTCTGGGGCCCGGTGCCGATGCCCGCGAATCCGCAGGTCAGCGAGACCGAGGCCAAGCAACTCGCGGCCTGGGTGCTGACGCAGAAGTAGACCGCTCGCTCTGGCGCTCGTCCCATTGGCGTCGCACCAGGCGGCGTTGCACCAGACGGCGTCGCACCAGGCGGCGTCGCACGGCAAGCTCCGCGACCGCGCGCCTGCGGTTCTTAGGGCGCGTGCCGCGCGATGCAGTCCCGCACTTCCGCCCCGAGTGCAAAGCGTTCCCCGTGGCGCGCAGCGAGCACCTCGGCGTTCGCGACGAATCGCTCGATGCCTTCCGAGTAGATGAACTGCATCGCGCCGCCCGTCCACGCGGGAAAGCCGATGCCGAAGATTGAACCGATATTGGCGTCGTGCGTGCTCGTCAGCACGCCTTCGGCGAGACAGCGCGCAGTCTCGATCGATTGACGGTAGAGCAGCCGCCGCACGAGGTCGGGCAGCTCAGCGTGCATGCCGGGCTTCTCGATAGTGCGCTTTCAATCCGGGCCACAAGGTCTTCGGCGCGCCGGCCGGATAGTCGTAGAAGCCGCCGCCGCCCGCCCGGCCGGGGCGCTTGAATTCAGTGACCATCTGTTCGACGAGGTGCTCGCCGGCCGCACTCTCGTAGGTGCCGCCTTCCGCTGCGAGATCCTTGCGCGTCTGGTCCATCACGTGCACCGAGAGCGACAGCGACGTCTCGTCCAGTACGGCGAGCGGACCCACCGGCATGCCCGCCGCAAGCCCCGCATGCTCGATCAGCGGCGCAGGCAGACCCTCGTCCAGCATCGCGGCGCCCTCCATCACGAATGTGCCGAACACGCGGCTCGTGAAGAAGCCGCGCGAGTCGTTGACGACGATCGGCGTCTTGCCGATCGCGAGCACGTAGTCGTAGGCGCGCGCGATCGTCTCGTCGTTCGTCTGCTTGCCACGGATGATTTCGACGAGCCTCATCTTGTCGACCGGAGAGAAGAAGTGCAGGCCGACGAAGCGCTCGGGCGCGTTGCTCGCCTTCGCCAGAGAGTTGATCGGCAAGGTCGAGGTGTTTGAGGCAAATACGCCATCTTCGACCAGCATCGGCTCGGCTTCGCGAGTGACCTGCGCCTTCAGTTCGCGCTGTTCGAACACCGCCTCGATGATCAAGTCGCACCCGCTCAGGTCTGCCGCGTCGGCGGTCGGCGTGATGAGTGAAAGCAGCTTCGCCTGCTTCGCCGGATCCGACTTGCCGCGCGCGATCGCCTTTTCGCTCAGCTTCCTGCTGTGCGCCTTGCCGGCCTCGGCGCGCTCGAGGCTCACGTCCCTCAGCACGCTCGCGATGCCGCGCGTCGCATTGGCGTGGGCGATGCCTGCGCCCATCATGCCGGCGCCAAGCACGCCGACCTTGGACGGCTTCCACTTAGAGTAGCCTTCGGGGCGTGACTTGCCGGCGCGGATCGCGTTCAGATTGAAGAAGAACGCGGTGATCATGTTCTTCGCGTTCTGCCCGACCATGATCTTCGCGAGCTTGCGGCTCTCGATACGCGTCGCGGTGTCGTAATCGACAAGCGCGCCTTCAACCATGGTCTCGAGCACAGCCTGGGGCGCCGGATACAGGCCACGCGTCTTCGCATTCAACATTGCGGGCGCGACTGCCAGCCCCATCGCGATCTTCGGACTCGCCGGCGTGCCGCCGGGCATCCTGTAGTCCTTGCAATCCCACGGTTGGACTGCGTTCGGATTGGCTGCGATCCACTCGAGCGCCAAGGTGCGCAGGGCCTCGAGCGAGTCGCCGAGTCCCGTCACGAGGCCAAGATCGAACGCCTCGCGCGGGCCGAAGAGCCTGCCTTCGACGAGATACGGGTTCGCGCCCATCAGGCCGAGCAGCCGCACCGTCTTCGTGATGCCGGTCGCGCCGGGGATCAGTCCGAGCGTGACCTCGGGCGTGCCGAACTTGATCTTCGGGTCGTCGAGCGCGAAGCGGGCGTGCCCGATCAACGCCACCTCCCACCCACCGCCGAGCGCCGCGCCACCCAGAAGCGAGACGACCGGCCGACCAAACGTCTCGAGCTGTCGAAAGCCCTTCTTCATCGCCTCGATGCGCGCGAAGCCCTCGCGCGCATCCTCGTCCTTGAGTTTCAGCACGCCCTTCAATTCGGCGCCCGCGAAGAATGTCGTCTTCGCCGATGCGAGCAGCACGCCCTTGATTTTCTCCTTGTCGGCGAGCACCTGCTGCACGGCTTCGGCGAAATCGGCCTGCCACTGCAGCGTCATCGTGTTCACCGGCGAACCGGGCGCGTCGAACGTGATCGTCGCGATGCCGTCGTCGGTAAGCTCGTAGCGGATCGTCTTCATGAAAGTTCTCAGAGCCTTTCGATGATGGTTGCGATGCCCATGCCGCCACCAACGCACAGCGTGACAAGACCGCGTTTGAGATGCCGACGCTCGAGCTCGTCGAGCAGCGTGCCGACGAGCATGGCACCGGTGGCGCCGAGCGGATGGCCCATCGCGATCGCCCCGCCGTTGACGTTGACCTTCTCGTGCGGCACGCCCATCTCGCGCATGAAGCGCATCGGTACCGCGGCGAAGGCCTCGTTGACCTCGAACAGGTCGATGTCGTCCACCGTCAGCCCCGCCTTGGCGAGCGCCTTGCGCGCGGCCGGCATCGGGCCGGTGAGCATGATCGTGGGGTCGGCGCCCGAGAGCGCCGTCGCGACGACGCGCGCGCGCGCCGCAAGGCCGAGCGACTTGCCCATCGCCTCGCTGCCGACCAGCACCGCCGCCGCGCCGTCGACGATGCCCGACGAGTTGCCTGCGGTGTGCACATGATGGATGCGTTCGACTTCAGGGTAGCGCTGCAGCGCGACCGCATCGAACCCCATCGCGCCGAGTTCGGCAAACGCGAGCTTGAGCGAGGCCAGGCCTTCGAGCGTCGTGCGTGGCTTGATGAACTCGTCGCGATCGAGCACGGTCAGGCCGATCGCGTCCTCCACCGCGAGGATCGACTTGTCGAAGCGCCCTTCGGCCTGCGCCGCGGCAGCGCGCTGCTGCGACGCGAGCGCGTACGCGTCCACATCCTCGCGCCCCCAACCCCCGAGCGTCGCGATCAGATCGGCACCGATGCCCTGCGGCACGAAACCGGTGCGCGCGTTCGTCTCCGGGTCCTGCGCCCAGGCGCCGCCGTCCGAGCCGAGCGGCACGCGCGACATGCTTTCGACACCACCGGCGATCACCAGATCCTCCCAGCCGCTCGCGACCTTCTGCGCGGCGAGGTTCACCGCCTCCAGCCCCGAGGCACAGAAGCGGTTGATCTGCACGCCGCTCACGCGGAAGTCCCAGCCCGCTTTCAGCGACTGCGGTCTTCGCGATCACCGAGCCCTGCTCGCCGACCGGCGAGACGACACCCATCACGACGTCGTCAAGCGCCGCCGGATCGAAATCGTGCCGCTGCTGCAGCTTGACCAGCAGGCCAGCCAGCAGGTCGACCGGCTTGACCTCGTAGAGGCTGCCGTCCTTCTTGCCCTTGCCGCGCGGCGTGCGCACGGCGTCAAAGATGAATGCGTGTGTCATGTCGATGCTCCTGCCGATCTGCTGAAGAGACCGGCTCCGGATCAGTATAAACTTTACGCAGAGCGATCGCTTTGCATAAATGACTTCCCGTCCTTCTCCAAGAGCCCATCCCCGGGGCGTCGGCACCGCCGCCCCAACGGCCGCCGCCGCGAAGCGCCCGCGCGGCAGGCCGCGCAAGACGCCGGACGAGCGCGACGAGGGCAACCGCCGCCGCGTCGTGCTCGATGCCGCGGCGCGGCTCTTTCGGCGCAAAGGCTACGCGGCGACGACGACGCGCGACATCGCAGCCGCGGCGCGCATGCACGCTGGGTCGCCCTTCTATCACTTCAAGAGCAAGGGCGCGCTGCTGAGCGCGGTGATGGAGGCCGGCATGCGCGCGGCGATCGCGCGTCAGGCCGAGTCTCAAGAACTCGATGCGGAACCCGTCGCCGCACTGCGCCGGCTGATTCGCGGCCACTTCGACACGCTGCACGGCGCGGGGCGAGATTTCATTCCCGTCATGCTCTACGAGGCGCGGTCCCTCAGCCCGAAGCAGCGGACGACGATCGCCCGCCTGCAGCGTGAGTACGAATCGGCTTGGCTGCCGGTGCTCGAAGCGCTGGCGGCAAGCGGGCGTTTGCGCTGCGACGTCGCAATCGCGACGATTGCTGATCTTCGGCGCCCTGAACTGGTCGGTGCAGTGGTTCGACCCGAAGAAGACGATGTCGCTGGACGACCTGACCGACGCCGCGATTGCGATGTTCATTCACGAGGAGCTGAAGTGAAGTACGAATCGATTTTTGCACCTGGCCTGTTCGCAGACCAGGTCGTCGTCGTCACCGGCGGCGGCTCCGGCATCGGGCGCTGTACCGCGCACGAACTCGCCGCGCTCGGGGCGACGGTCGCGCTCGTCGGCCGAAAGGCCGACAAACTGGCTACCGTCGAGGCCGAGATCGCAGCGGCCGGCGGGTGCGCGAGCAGCCACGTCTGCGACATCCGCGAGGAAGAGCGCGTCGCCGAGTCCATCGGCGCGATCATCGCCGCGCACGGCCGCATCGACGGTCTCGTGAACAATGCCGGAGGCCAGTACCCGGCGCCGCTGGCGAGCATCAAGGCCAAGGGCTGGGACGCGGTGATCCGCACCAACCTCACCGGCGGCTTCCTGATGGCGCGCGAGTGCTACACGCAGTGGATGGAAGCGCACGGCGGCGCGATCGTCAACATCATTGCCGACATGTGGATGGGCATGCCCGGCATGGCGCACAGCGGCGCGGCGCGCGCCGGGATGCTCAACTTCACCGAAACGGCTGCACTCGAGTGGGCGCCGGTTCGGCTCAACGCGTTGGCGCCGGGGTGGATCGCATCGAGCGGCATGGATCACTATCCGCCAGAGATGGGGCCGCTGATTCGCAAGATGGCCACGATGGTGCCCGCGAGGCGGCTGGGCACCGAGAGCGAAGTGTCGGCGGCGATCGTCTTCCTGCTCTCGCCGGCTGCGGCATTCATTTCCGGCGCCTGCCTGCGCATCGACGGCGCAGCACCCAACGCCAGGCGCGTCTGGCCGGTGGTCGGCACCGGCAAGTCACCAAAGGCCTTCGATGGTTTTCATCTGGCCGCGATACCGAAGGTGCTTCAGGGAGCTTGAACCATGAACCGAAATCCGATCGCCCCCGAGGTCACCTTCGAGCCGGAGTTCGTCGCACGACTGAAGATCCTGTTCGAGGAACTGATCGTCTTCAACCGAACGCTCGGACTTCAAGTGACTGCCGTCACGCCTGCCCATGCTTCGGCGCGTGTCGAGATGCGGCCCGAACTGATCGGCCATTTCACGCATCACCGCCTGCATGGCGGCGTGATCAGCGCGACGCTCGATGCGATGGGCGGGCTGGCGGTGATGGCGGCGATCGGCGCACGCCACATGAACGAAGCGATCGACGCGCGGATGGCGCGCTTCGGCAAGCTCGGCACGATCGACCTGCGCGTCGACTATCTGCGCCCTGGCATCGGGACCCACTTCACCGCACACGCCGAAGTCATGCGCCTCGGCAGCCGCGTGGCGTCAACGCGGATGCAGTTCCTCGATGCCGAAGGCGGGCTGCTGAGCATCGGCTCGGCGGCCTACATCGTCAGTTGACCACTGCCGACTCGTTGCCTCTCAATCCGGCACCTCTCGCTCAGTTGGACTCTGCCAACTGATCGAGGATCGCGGGATTTTGGCTTCGGCACGCCCTGCGGGCTTCACACCCGCTGCGCGGATATGAGCCTGCGCCGGAACCCGGCAAGCGCCGTTCCGGCGCCGAGGCTCCGCCTCGGGATCAGTTGGACTCTGCCAACTGATCCAAGATTGCCGGGTTCTCCAACGTCGAGGTGTCCTGGGTGATCTTCTCGCCCTTAGCGACCGAGCGCAGCAGGCGGCGCATGATCTTGCCGCTGCGGGTCTTGGGCAGGTTGTCGCCGAAGCGGATGTCCTTCGGCTTGGCGATCGGGCCGATTTCGCGGCCGACCCAGTCACGCAACTCTTTGGCGATGCGCTTGGCCTCGTCGCCAGTCGGGCGCGGGCGCTTCAAGACGACGAAGGCGCAGATCGCCTCGCCGGTCGTGTCGTCGGGACGGCCCACGACAGCCGCTTCGGCGACCAGCGCGGTGTGCGAGACGAGCGCCGATTCGATCTCCATCGTGCCCATGCGGTGGCCGCTGACGTTGAGCACGTCGTCGATGCGGCCGGTGATGGTGAAGTAGCCCGTCTTGGCGTCGCGGATCGCGCCGTCGCCGGCGAGGTAGTACTGGCCCTTGAAGTCGTCGGGGTAGTAGCTCTTGACGTAGCGCTCGGGATCGCCATAGATGGTGCGGATCATGCCGGGCCACGGTTTCTTGACGACGAGAATTCCGCCCTGCCCCCACGGCACGTCCTTGCCGGTTTCGTCGACCACCGTCGCCATGATGCCGGGGAACGGCAAAGTGCACGAGCCGGGGATCAGCGGCGTCGCGCCGGGCAGCGGCGTGATCATGTGGCCGCCCGTCTCTGTCTGCCACCAGGTGTCGACGATCGGGCAACGCCCGCCGCCAATGTTTTCGTGGTACCACTCCCAGGCGGCAGGGTTGATCGGCTCGCCGACCGAACCGAGGATTCGCAGGCTCGTCAGGTCGTAGTTGCGCGGATGCGCGCTCGCCGTGCCCTCGGCGGCCTTGATGAGCGATCGGATCGCGGTCGGTGCCGTGTAGAAGACGCTGACTTTGTGGTCCTGGATCATCTTCCAGAAGCGCCCGGCGTCAGGGTAGGTCGGCACGCCTTCGAACACGACCTCGGTGCCGCCGAGCGCGAGGGGGCCGTAGGTGATGTAGGTGTGGCCGGTAACCCAACCGATGTCGGCGGTGCACCAGAAGATGTCGTCGGGCTTGAGGTCGAAGGTCCACTTCGTCGTCAGCGCCGCGAACAGAAGGTAGCCGCCGGTGCTGTGCTGCACGCCCTTGGGTTTGCCGGTCGAGCCCGAGGTGTAGAGCAGGAAGAGCGGGTGCTCGGCGCCGACCCACTCGGGCTCGCAGGTCGTCGGGCTGACCGGCCGTCGCCTCGTGCAGCCACTGGTCGCGTGGCGCGTTCCATTCGATCTTGCCGCCGGTGCGCTTGTAGACGATCACATCCTTCACGTTGTCGCAGCCGTCGAGCGCGAGCGCCTCGTCGACGATCGCTTTCAACGGCAGTTGCTTGCCGCCGCGCATCTGCTCGTCGGCGGTGATGACCATCACCGCGCCGGTGTCGGCGATGCGGTCGCGCAGGCTTTGCGCCGAGAAGCCGCCGAAAACAACCGAGTGCGGCGCACCGATGCGCGCGCAAGCCTGCATCGCGACGACGCCCTCGACCGACATCGACATGTAGATGACGACGCGATCGCCCTTCTTGACGCCGCGTGCTTTCAGCGCATTCGCGAGCCGGCAGGTTCGCGCCAGCAAGTCCTTGTACGTGACGCGCGTGACCTTGCCGTCGTCAGCCTCGAAGATGATCGCGACCTTGTCGCCGAGGCCCGCCTCGACCTGCTTGTCGAGGCAGTTGTACGAGGCATTGAGCGTGCCGTCCTCGAACCATTTGAAGAACGGCGCCTTGCTTTCGTCGAGCACCTTCGTGAACGGTTTCTTCCAGCTCACGAACTCGCGCGCGAGACGCGCCCAGTAGCCCTCGTAATCGGCCTCGGCCTCGGCACACAGCTTCTCGTAGGCCGCCATGCCGGAGACGTGCGCGCCCTTCACCAGGGCCGGCGGCGGCGGATAGAGCTTGAGTTCGTACGGGACGTGGGTTTCGGCAGCGGACATGCAGGTCTCCTTGAGGTGTATTCGGCGGTCAGCGGACCTTAGGCGGGCGCTCTTACGAACGCCTTACTCTATCGGGCTTCTCGGTCCGGTTCCATCCCCTGCGGGTCCGTCCCCTGCGGTCCTTGCTCCCGCGGCCGGCGGCCTCGATCGGCAGGGGCGATATCTACAAATGCAGCCTCGCCATTTCCGGAGCCCGGACATCAAACCCATGATTCACCCCGATCCGTCGCGCGCCGCCCGCTTGCGCGTGTTGCCACGCATGATTTTCATGTCGCGCTGGCTGCAACTGCCGCTGTACCTGGGCCTGATCCTCGCGCAGTGCGTCTACGTCTTTCACTTCTGGATCGAGTTGACCCACCTGATCGAGGCCGCCTTCGGCAGCCAGACGGCGTTCGAACTGCTTGTCACCGGCGTCGGCTATCGCGGCACGACGGGCGTGCTCAACGAAACCGTGATCATGCTCGTCGTGCTCGGGCTGATCGATGTCGTGATGATCTCCAATCTGCTCATCA
Source organism: uncultured beta proteobacterium (assembly GCA_963774675.1). Taxonomy (GTDB): domain Bacteria; phylum Pseudomonadota; class Gammaproteobacteria; order Burkholderiales; family Burkholderiaceae_C; genus CAIKUF01. The sequence continues at coordinate 222,882 of CAVZFV010000001.1, forward strand.
TGGTCATCGTCGGCGGCTACGAGACCTTCGTCTCGCGCATGTACCTCGAGGATCACCCCGACCAACCGGAGTGGCTCAGCCACGTGAACGCCTCGGTGCTCAAGGTCAAACTGGCGACGGCGATCATCGGCATCAGCTCGATCCACCTGCTCAAGACCTTCATCAACGCCGAGAACTACAGCGACAAGGCGCTCATCGCGCAGACCGGGATTCACATCACCTTCCTGCTCTCGGCGATGGCGATCGCCTTCACCGACCGCCTGCTCAGCCCGGCGCGCGAGGCCAAACACTGACACTTTCGGCGCAAAAGGGGGAAGCGGTCCGGAAGTGTGGTCTTGATCGAATGACCCGTGGATGCAGCGCCTGAAGCGGGCCGGCGACAATGCTGCTGCATGAACAAGACCGCGCCGCGCGTTCGCAAACTCCACCTCGATAGCCTGGCCATCACGCTGCTCGTGCTGTGCTGCGCCTTCTGGGGTTTCCAGCAGATCCTGATCAAGTTCGCGGTCGCGGAGATCCCGCCGCTGTGGCAGGCGACGTTGCGCTTCTGGGGCGCAACCGTGCTGCTCTGGCTGTGGTGCCGCGCACGCGGCGTGCCGCTGTTCGATCGCGACGGCACACTCGCCGCCGGGCTGCTGGCCGGTTTGCTCTTCGCGGGCGAGTTCGCGAGCATCTATCTGGGGCTGACGCTCACTAGCGCGTCGCGTCTGACAGTTTTCCTCTACACCAGCCCGTTCGTCGTCGCGCTGCTGTTGCCGCGGGTGGTGCCCGGTGAGACCCTGCGCCGCGTGCAGTGGATCGGTCTCGTGATGGCGTTCGTCGCGGTCGCGGTCGCTTTCAGCGAGGGCTTCATCCACGGCTCCCCGGTGGCCGGCCAGTGGCGCGGCGATGCTTTCGGGCTCGCCGCCGGCATCCTGTGGGGTCTGACGACGCTGACCATCCGCGCCACCGTGCTCGCCGAGGCAAGCGCCGAGAAGACGCTCTTCTATCAGATCGCGGTGACGGCCGCCGTGGCGCCATTTCTGTCGATCGGCCTCGGCGAGTCGTGGGGCTTTGCCTATTCGGCGTTGGCCTGGGGCTCGCTCGCCCTGCAGACTGCCGTCGGCGCTTTCGCCAGCTACCTGGCCTGGATGTGGATGCTGCGCCACTATCCGGCGACACAGATGTCCACCTTCACCTTCCTGACGCCGGTGTTCGCGCTCGTCTTCGGCGTGATGCTGCTCGACGAACCGCTGACGCTGCAGTTGGTGCTGGCACTCGTCGGCGTCGTGGCCGGCATCGTGCTCGTCAATCAGCGAGCGCGCGTAGCACCACTCGGTGAGCCCGCATAGCATGGATGCTCCGGCGCTTCACCACCCCATCGGGTTCACGCCGTACAACCCGGCGAGTTCACCGTAGACCTCAGGTGCCTCCGCAGCGAGTTCCATCGGCCGCTCGAAGAACGCTTCCGTCACGACCGCGAAGAACTCCGCCGGCTCGCTCGCACCATAAGAGTCGATCACGGTCGAGGGTTCTTGCCTGAGCCTTTGCAGCGCGGCGTCCATCACCGCTGCCCAGCGTCGTCGCTTCGTCGCGTTCGGTCGCCACGGCCGCCCATCGGCTGCGCCCTTGTCCTGGTCGACCTGGTGCGCGAACTCGTGCAACGCCACGTTGCGGCCGTCGGACGGGTCCGCTGCACTGGCCATCACTTCGGCCCACGACAGGATCACCTGGCCCACACCCCATGACTCGCCGACCATTGTGCGTCGCTGCTCCTGCAACAGCCCCGCGCCCACCGGCCGCTCGCGGCTAACGACGAAGGCGTCGGGATAGACAAGAACTTGGCGCAGACGTGGGTAGTAGTCCGGCCGCTCGTGGCCGAGCAGGAGCAGGCAAGCGTGAGCCGCGACGGTGACGCGTACTTCGTCTGTGATGGCTTGACCATTGCAGCCGATGAAGGGCTTCTCGGCGATGAAGACCTGCATGTGCCGACGAAGCCTGATCTGCAGATCGGTCGGCATGCGCGCGACGATCGGCACCCGGCGCCGCACGATTCGACGCCACGCCGCCGGAAAGGGCCGCTCCCGGATCAGCGCCCGCCGCCGCTCCTGCAGCCAGGGCTGCCCGAGCAGGGCGCCGACGATCCCCAGCGCAACGAGCCCCAAGGTGATCAGCGGCAGCGCTGCATGAAACGCGTCTTCGCTCATCGTGAGCACATGAGCCCGCGGCGGATGAAATCAAGCCAAGGGCGGTGCCCATGGAGGTGCTCGACGCAGCCCGTCAACGGCAACCAGCCTTCCAGAGCTTGCTCGGGCCACATCCGCAGGCACTGAACGAAGTGGAGCGCGCCCTGCACGGCATTGCCCCTCGGTGAGGCTCGACGGCCTTCTCGAGTCGGTCACTGCCGAAACTTTTTCAGAGCTGGCGCTGTCCACCGAACAGCACGCGGCAGTCGGCAGGGACCTTGCGCTTGAAGTAGTCCCGCGGCCCGCGCCGATGCAGGAAGGGAGATTTGGCTGTGGGCCTGACCAACGCCAGATGGATTGCGCGCGCTGCTGAAGTGCTCATGTCGATGCTCCGCTGAGTGGTGGACATCGACCCCGCAGGGCAGCTCAGCGATGCATCAAAGTGGCCTCGAGGCCTGCAACACCGCCTGCTACTTCGAAGGGCCGTCGGGGTAGCACCGATGCAAGTAGGCGGGGTAGCAACAAAACGAAAAAAGCTCTTGCGAGTCAATGACTTGCGAGGGCCTTTCTGAAGATTGGCGGATTGGACGTCATCCAAACAATCAAGCAAATCAAGGCGCTTGGGGCGATTTTGGTTCCCTACCCCTTACCTACCCCCATAAGAGTACGCACTTGGATCGGCTCCCCGATCTGGAGACTTCATGCGAGGCACGCCAATCGAAATCTCCAGTCCGCGACAAGGAAGAGCCCATTGCGTAGGTCGACTATCTGCCGAGTCAGGGCGAGGGTCGAGCGATTCATTGCCGCCGGCCGGGTCAGGATGTCGCATGTCGATCATCTACTTGCCGCTCAGGTATTCGACTGGGATGTTACGACCCGACCCTTCGGCGACATTCGCGGCATCAAATATACGGTCCAGAAGCAAGCTGGCGTCGGCGTGAAGCCAGCGCCGCAGGCCCATGCATGAACCCCACCAGCGACATGACCTGAGGCGTCGTGCCGTCGTCCCGAGGCGCCTTCGCCTTCAGCACGACTTGCCGGCGGCATTGCGTTGCACGCGTTCTTTGGCGATGGATGTGCGGGTGATGCGGCGGCACGGTTGTGCCAGCGCTTGGCGCTCGTCGGCGCCGCAGCGCATGGCGGCGTGCAGGCAGATACCCTGCATGTCGGCGTACAGCACCTGGTTGAAGAAGGTCTCCGTCGGACCGATGCTCTACACCGTCAGCACCTTCTGGCCAGCGCGCGGGCCGAAGGCGATCCGGCAGGCCGAGCCCGCACACCAACGGTACATTCGAACTGCCCGGCAGGCCACAAAGCGACAAATCTACTGCCTTGATCGCCGCGGCGGCGAGCGCCAAGTAGGATTCGATCAGGCTGGCGAGCGCCTTCAGGTCAACTTCCTCCTCCGCGAGCAGCATCGCGAGCTTGCCGTGCGCCTCGGGCTTGATGTGGATGTCGATGTCGAGCCGCCGCACTTCGGGGTCGACGGGCATGGCGTGCTTTCGCGGCGGGACGCGCGTGCCAACCATGCCAGGCGGGCATCTCGCGCGCGATGCACCGAACAGCGGCCTTGCTGCGACCCATCTTTGGCTACCGTAGCGCTCTTAACGGCGGCGTTGCCGAGTCTGGTCGGTGAGTGCCTACAATGACCTTCGACTCGTCGCGAACGGAGCAACCCATGCCGAAATCGAAAGCAATGAATGACGGGCCCGCTAGCGCCCTTCGGCGATTGGCGCTCGGGGCGGCCGCCTTTGTAGCGGCCGGCACGTGGCTGTCGCCGGCAGCTGCTGCCGAGCCCATCACGGCGGGCAGCATCACCAACAGTCCGCCGATGATTTCGTACGCCTCCGACGGCACCACGCTCCAAGGGGCGATCGTCGATCTGGCCGCAGCCATGAGCCAGCAGATGGGCCGCGCAATCGTCTTCAAGCCGATCCCGTTCAACGGTCTGTTGCCGGCGATGCAGGCGAAAAACATCGACATCACATTCACCTTGATGAACGACACGCCCGAGCGGCAGAAGGTGATCGACTTCGTCGACTTCTTCAACCTCGGCACCAAGCTGCTCGTGAAGAAGGGCAATCCTGAGCACATCGACGGTCTGGACACGTTGTGCGGCAAGACCGTATCGACGGTGCAGGGCTCGACCCAGATCTCGCTGGTGACCGAAGCCGACGCCGCCTGCAAGAAGGCCGGCAAGCCGGGCGTCGAGAACCTGCAGTACGCCCAGCCTGCCGACGCCCGCCTGCAAGTGCAGACCGGCCGTGTTGCGGTGTTCTTCGGCAACTCGCCGGTGATGGTCTATCTGGCGCGCACCGCCGGCGAGGGCAAGATATTCGATGTGGTGCCCAACCGCGAATACCAGCCCGTGCCGCTGGGTATCGGCGTGGCCAAAGACAACACGTCGCTGCGCGATGCGCTTCAGAAATCGTTGAACGTTTTGATCGCCGATGGCAGTTACCTGAAGATCCTTGAAAAGCACGGTGTCGAAGGCGGCGCCATCAAAACCGCCACGATCAACGGCGGCTGAACGGCGCCGCCGCCCAACCTCGATCGGTCGACGGCCGTTGGCGGCTTGACACTCTCGGCGCTCCCATGACCCGCATCGTGCCGCTGCGCCAGCCGGGGCTGTGGCTGAGCAGCGCTGTCGTCATCGCGTTGATGATCTGGCTCGCCGTGGCCATCTGGCGCAACCCGAACATCGTGCACTCGGTGATCTGGGAATACCAGTTCGCACCGGCCATTCTCCAAGGCTTGCGAACCACGGTTGTGCTGGCGCTGCTGGCGGCTGTGATCGGCCTCGTGCTCGGCATTGTGCTGGCGGTGATGCGGCTGTCCGACAGCCGCGTGCTGCGCCTGGGCAGCGGGCTTTACGTGTGGCTGCTGCGCGGCACACCGCTGCTGGTGCAGATTCTGGTGTGGGGCAACTTCGCGCTGCTGTTCGCCACCATCGGGCCGTTCAAGACCAACGACCTGTTGACGCCGTTCGTCGCTTCGCTGATCGCACTCGGCTTGAACGAGGCAGCCTACATGGCCGAAATCGTTCGCGCCGGCATCCTGGCGGTGGACCGCGGCCAGCACGAGGCCTCGCTGGCGCTCGGCATGTCGCGCTCGCTCGCGTTGCGGCGCATCGTGCTGCCGCAAGCGCTGCGCGTCATCATTCCACCGGCCGGCAACCAGTTCATCTCGTTGCTCAAGGCCACGTCGCTGGTATCGGTGATCGCCGGCGGGGACCTGCTGACCGCGGCGCAGAACATCTCGTCGTCCAACCTGCACACCATCGAGCTGATGCTGGTGGCCACCTTCTGGTATCTAGCGATCACCTCGATCAGCAGCCTGGGCCAGCTCTACATCGAGCGCCGCCTTGGCCGATCCGCGGCGCACACCCATGCCGCGCGTTGACGCAAGCCCCGGCGCGCCAGCGCGCCGCAGCATGGTCAGCGCGCAGGACGTGCACAAGCGCTACGGCCGCGACGAGGTGCTCAAGGGCATCAGCCTGGAAGTGGCTGCGGGCGAGGTGCTGTGCCTGATCGGGCCCTCCGGTTCGGGCAAGAGCACCTTCCTGCGCTGCATCAACCATCTGGAGAAGATTCAGTCTGGACGTATCGAGGTCGACGGCGAACCGATCGGCTACCGCCAGCGCGGCGACGTGCTGTACGAACTGCGCGAGCGCGACGTGTGCCGGCAGCGCGCGCACATCGGCATGGTGTTCCAGCGCTTCAACCTGTTTCCGCACCAGACCGTGCTCGACAACATCGTCGAGGCGCCCGTGCACGTCAAACGCGAGCCCAGGGCCGAAGCGAACGAACGCGCGCTGGCGCTGCTCGACCGTGTCGGCTTGTCCGACAAGGCCGGCGCGTACCCGAGCCACCTGTCGGGCGGCCAGCAGCAGCGGGTGGCGATCGCGAGGGCGCTCGCCATGCAGCCCAAGCTGATGCTCTTCGACGAACCCACTTCGGCGCTCGACCCCGAACTGGTCGATGAAGTGCTCGGTGTCATGCGCGGCCTGGCCGACGAGGGCATGACGATGATCGTCGTCACTCACGAGATGGCGTTCGCTCGCGATGCCGGTGATCGGGTAGCCTTCATGGACGGCGGAGTGATCGTCGAGTCCGGGCCGCCAGGCGAGTTGCTGGCAAGGCCGCAACACGAACGCACGCGCGCGTTCCTGTCGCGGCTGATCGCCGACCGCGGCCCGGCCTGACCGTCTCACGCAACCAGCGAGGCATCGCGTGTCATGAGACCGAACATCATCTACATCGTCGCCGACGACCTGGGCTACGCCGACCTGGGCTGCTACGGCGGGCGCGAGGCGCCGTTCGGCGCCGTCTCGCCGCAAATCGACGCATTGGGCGCCGGCGGCCTGCGCCTGACGGAGGGCTACGCCAACGCGCCGGTGTGCTCGCCGACGCGCTTCGCGCTGATGACGATGCGCTACCAGTACCGCCTGCGCGGCGCACTCGAAGAGCCGCTCAACAGCCGCAGCAAGGGCAGCACCACGCTCGGGCTGCCACCGAACCTGCCGACGCTGCCGTCGTTGCTTCGCGATGCCGGTTATGCCACCGCATTGATCGGCAAGTGGCACCTGGGCTACCCGCCGTCGTTCGGGCCGCTGCGCTCGGGCTACGACGAATTTTTCGGCATCATGGCCGGCGGCGTGGACTACTTCACCCACTGTTCGTTCAGGGGCGACCATGACCTCTATGCGGGCGACGAAGAGCACCGCGAGGTCGGCTACCTGACGGACGTGCTGTCCGACCGGGCGCTTGGCTACGTGCAGCGCATGGCGGAGTCGGCCCAGGCGGGCCGGCCGTTCTTCCTGAGCCTGCACTACACCGCGCCGCACTGGCCCTGGGAGACGCGCGACGATGCGCAAGTCGCGCCGGAAGTGGCGGGCAACCTGTTCCACCTGGACGGCGGTAACGTGGGCAGTTACCGCCGCATGATCCACCACATGGATGAGGGCATCGGCGCACTCGTCGACACTGTGCGCCGACACGGCCTGCTCGACGACACGCTGATCGTCTTCACCAGTGACAACGGTGGCGAGCGATTTTCGGACAACTGGCCGCTGGTGGGAGGCAAGATGGACCTCACCGAAGGCGGCATCCGCGTGCCTTGGATTGCGCATTGGCCGCGCGTGATCGCTGCCGGATCGTCGAGCCGACAGCATTGCATGACCATGGACTGGTCGGCCACGCTGCTCGAGGCGGGTGGCGGACGCCCGCACCCCGACTACCCGCTGGATGGCGTGTCACTGCGCGCGGTGATGGAAGATCCGGCGGCCGTCTTCGAGCGGCCGATGTTCTGGCGCATGAAGCATCGCCAACAAAGGGCCATGCGCGCGGGCCGCTGGAAGTACCTGAAGGTCGACGACAACGAATACTTGTTCGATATCGACGCCGACGCGCGCGAACGCGCCAACCTTGCGCATCGCCAGCCCGATCGGTTGTCCGCAATGCGCGAAGCCTGGTTCGCCTGGGACGCGACCATGCCGCCGATCCCGGACGACGCCACCGTTTCCGTGGGCTATTCGGCAAAGGACATGCCGCAGAGATGAGCTGCGCCCCCTGATCTGTGTCGGCGCAGTCCGACGCCTTCGAATTCGACTGCATGTGCGCGGGTCGTTTGTCACGGCACGGTGCTCGTGCGCCGCTCGGCATGATGCCGACGAGGTCAGGATTGAAGGACGGATTCAACCGGTCGACGCCCGATGCAGGTTGTACGTCCGCAATTCGATCGACCGAACTGGCACTGCCGACCCCTCGGCGACATCTGGCAGCCCGAACTCGCATTCGGATTGCCGTCGATCGGACGCGTCGACACGCGGATCACTTGAGAATACGCATGTTCGCCGCACCCGCTGAACTCAATCGCCGCGTACGCCGCTACGCGAGGCCTTCGGTCTTCCGCCGCCGGCTCGCCTTGCTCGATGCCTCGGCGGCGGGTCGATCCAGCCGCTTCACTGCCAGCGCAGGCCCCTGCGCGAGCAATTGCTCCAGCCGCTCCAGGCGGTGCCGATGCAACGTGGTGATCGCGTAGAAATTCTCCTGCAGCAACGTCGATCGACCAACGGTCACGAGCACACCCGCACGGAGCTCGTCCTGCACCACCACCTCGGGCAGCACGGTGAGCCAGCCGCTGTCGCGCGCCACGAGGCGCAGCATCGCCATGTCGTCCACCTCTGCTCGCAGACGCGGGGTGACGCCCGCAGCCACGCAGAGCGCGTCAAACTGCCCGCGCAGCGCGTGGCGTGGGCCTGGCAAGGCCAGTTCCAGCCCGCCGAGATCTTCGGGCATGCGCAGCATGCGCCCACGCCACGCCGCCGCCGGGCCGACGAGCGAGATGTCCTGGCTGCCCAGAAAGCGGCAGTGCAGCGGCCGGTCGGGATCGGTCGGCACCGCCTCGTTGGCGAGCACCACGTCGAGCTGGTGCTGAAGCAGGCGACGCAGCAACTCGTCGAGCATGCCGGACTCCAGCGTGAGCGTCACCGTCGGGTCGGCGAGCAGCGGCCGGATCCAGTTCTCCTGGTAGTTGCGCGACAGCGTTGCGACGCTTCCCACGCGCAGCCGTACCAGGCCCTCGCCGCTGCCCTGCAACCGGCCGAGCAGTTCCTGGCCCAGACCGAAGATGTTCTCGGCATAGGACAGCACGAGCTGTCCGGTGCTGGTCAGCACGAGGCGGCGGCCGGTGCGCTCGAACAGCGCCTCGCCCAGGCGGTCTTCGAGCTGGCGGATCTGGTTCGAGAGCGCCGACTGGGACACGTGCAATTCATTCGCCACCTGCGTGAGATGACCCGCCTTGGCGACGCGCCAGAAATACAGGAGGTGATGGAAGTTCAGTTGCTCGACCTGCATCGTTCTATTAATAAGCATAAAAAGTTCTTATCAATGTATTTTACAGAACCTAATCGGACCCGCACCATCAGCCAGTCTTTCGACTGGAGTCCCGCTGATGATCTCTGCGAGTGTGCTGTTGCCGGCCAGCAGCCTGCTACCTGCCGTGCTGATGCTCGCTGCCATGCCGCATCGGCGCGATTCGGACGTGGCAACAGCCTGGGGGCGGTTCCGGGTGCTCGCGATCGTCGGGGTCGCCGGCACGGCCGCGAGCCTTGGGCTGCAACTCGCTGCCGAGCCGGGCGCGCCGGTGATTCCGGTTCCGGGCCTTGCCGTGACGCTCACGGGCGCCTGGATGGCGGTGCTGGTGCAACTGCTCGGCACCGTGATCGGGGTGTTCTCGTCGCGCTACCTGCAGGGTGAGCCCGGCCAGGCGCGCTACGTGGCCGCGCTCGGCGGCGTACTGGCCGCCGTGCATCTGCTGCTGCTGGCCGACCATTGGCTGGTGCTCATCGCCGCCTGGGCGGCCGTCGGACTGGCCTTGCAGCACCTCCTGTGCTTCTACACCGATCGCCCCTTCGCGCTGCTGGCGGCTCACAAGAAGCGCGTGGCTGACCGCCTGGCCGATGTCCTCTTGGTCGCCGCTGCAGCCCTCGCGTGGCACGTGGTCGGGTCAGGCTCGCTCTCCGACTTGTGGCGCCATCTCGAGGCCGGTTCGCCGTCGATGGCGCTGCAGGCCAGCGCGGTCTTCCTCGTCATGGCGGTCGTGCTGCGCACCGCGCTACTGCCCGTTCACGGCTGGCTGATCCAGGTGATGGAGGCGCCCACGCCGGTGTCGGCGCTGCTGCATGCGGGGGTGATCAACCTCGGCGGCTTCGTGCTGATCCGGTTTGCGCCCTTGCTCGAGGCGGCGCCCATCGCACGCTGGTTGCTGGTGGGTATCGGCCTGGCCACCGCGCTGCTCGCCGGTTTGGTGATGCTGACGCGGATCAGCATCAAGGTGCGCCTGGCCTGGTCGACGGTGGCCCAGATGGGCTTCATGGTGATGGAGTGCGGCCTGGGTCTGTACACGCTTGCGATGCTGCATCTGATCGGGCACTCGCTCTACAAGGCGCATGCCTTCCTCGCCGCCTCCACCGCCGTCGAATCGGCGCGCCTGCGCACGATGCGCGGTGCCGAGGCGCCTTCGGTCGCCAGCCTTGTCGTCGCGCCGCTCCTGTCCGCAGCTCTGGTCGCAGCTCTGCTCTCGCTGCATGCGGCGCTCTTTCCGGTGGTCGCATGGCCCTGGTGGTGGAACGGTGTGCTGGCGCTGGCCTGGGCACCGCTGCTCTGGCTGCCCTCGAAGCGCCGTGCCGACGCTCCCGGCGCGGTGCGCGGCGCGCTCGCCGGCGCCGGCATGGTGACCGCCCTGGTGCTGGCCGCGCTGATCGGCCACGCGTTGCCGTTCGGTGTGAATGGCACGCCGCATGGGCCGGCGGGCCTCGTGGCGCTGGCCGGCATGGCCGGGCTCTATGTCTGCCTGGCACTGCTGCACGCCCGCCCGGCGGCGCTGACCACCTGGCGCCGCTGGAGCTATGCCGGCTTCTATGTCGACGAGTACGCCACGCGCGCGGTGCTGCGCCTGTGGCCGGCGCGCTGGACTGCCGCCACCACCGAAGGACCCGAAACGAGGAACCGCCGATGCAAACCTTGCTGACCCCGCGCGCCGAACCGCAGCACCTCCTGAAGCCACCCCGGTCGGTCGACGTCGACGTCGACATCGACCTCCGTATCGACGCCGCCTGCGCCAAGGCTTGCCGCGCCATTGCACCGGCTTGGCCGCTCGACCGCGCCATCGCCGTCAACCCGCACTGGGAGCGCATCGGATCCAGCGTGCGCACCGTGGCCGCACGCATGGCGGTGCTGGGTGACATCCGCGTGTTTCCGCCGCGTGCGCTGTTGCGCCAGGCCTGGATGTCGGGCCGCATCGCGGCCGCCGACCTCGACGAGGCGCTGGCGCAACGCCCCGATGCTCGGGCCGCCGGGCTTGACGCCGACCAAGCCGTTGCTGCACTCGCCGAGATGCCGGAGCTCCCCCGGCTGCCCCTCCTGATCGACGTGCTCGATGACGACCCGCTGGGCCAGCGGCGGCTTTCGTGGCGGCAGGCCATCACCCACCAGGTGAGCCAGGTCTGCGCCGCGTACTTCGACGCCCACCAGGCCGACTGGCAGCCCGACCGGGCGGGCGGGCTCTACGCCTTCTGGCGCGACACGCTCACCCACGACCACGGCATCGGCGTGCTCATGGGCCTGCCCGACCTGGCGCGCGGCCTCGTCGCGCTGCCCGCCACGCGCGAGGACGCTGAACGCTGGGTGCTGCGCCGGCTGGGCCTTCCTGAGAAAGCCTGGGCCGACTACCTCGAAGCCGTGCTGCTCACGGTGAACGGGTGGGCATCGTGGTGCGCCTACCTTGCCTGGGAGGCACGCTTGGCCGGGGGCAGCGACGTGCATCTGCGTGACCTGCTCGCGATCCGCCTGGCCTGGGGCGCGATCCTGCTGGAGTGCCGCGACGACAAGGCGGCGCAATGCGCCTTTGTCGCGCTTCAGGTCGAGTGGGAACGTGCGGCTGCGCTGCTGCAGCAGGCCGAGCACGCCTTGAGGGTCGACGAGGTCTGGCAGCTCGCGTTCGAGGTGGGCTACCAGCGCGGTCTGGCAAAGAGGCTGCGGGCTGTCGCACCCCTGCCGGCAGCGCCGGTCGGGGAGTCGGGCTTCGAGGTCCAGGCAGTCTTCTGCATCGACGTGCGCAGCGAGCCGTTGCGCCGGGCCATCGAATCGACTTGGCCGGCGGTGCAGACGATCGGCTTCGCCGGATTCTTCGGTCTGCCAGTGGCCTACACGCCGCTGGCCACCGAAGCGCGGCGCCCGCAGCTGCCCGGTCTGCTGGCACCCGCACTGGAAGTGACCGAGCGGGTGGCCGACAACACCGCCGACTTCGGCCCGCCAGGTGACGCGCTGCAGGCTTCCGCCCGCCAGGCGCGGCTGAACCGCTTCGCAGACGCGGAGCGGTGGGGCGCCGGCAGCCGCTGGCCTACCGCGGCCTTTTCGTCGGTCGAGGCGATCGGGGCCGGCTACCTGGGCAAGCTTGCGCGGTGGCTGCGTCCGTCGGTCGCCACGCGCCGTTCGTTCGACGGTGCCGGCCTCGCGCCGCGCTATCGACCGGCATGCCGGCCGGTGCTCGCTGGTTTGGACCTCGGTGCCAAGGTGGATCTCGCAGCGCGCGTGCTGCACGCCATGGGTCTGGACCGTGGCCTCGCCCCGTTGGTGCTGCTGGTTGGCCATGGCAGCCAGAGCGCGAACAACGCGCAGGCCGCCGCGCTGGACTGCGGGGCCTGCTGCGGCCAGACCGGCGAGGTCAATGCGCGTGTGCTGGCTCGGCTGTTGAACGAGCCGGAGGTGCAGGCGGGCCTGCGCGCTCGCGACACCGTGATACCCGCAGAAGTGGCATTCGTCGCTGCGCTGCACAACACGACCACCGACGAGATCGAGGGCTTCGACCTCGACCTGCTGGAAGACGCCGCGCGCGCGCGCTGGACCCGGTTGCAGCTGGTGTTTTCACAGGCCGGCGACCAGGTGCGTCGCGAGCGTGCAGCAGCGCTCGGACTCGACCCCCGGGCGCCGTATGCCGCTTTGCTGGAGCAGCTTCGCCGCCGCGCCAACGACGGAGCGCAGACGCGGCCGGAGTGGGGCCTGGCCGGCAACGCGGCGTTCATCATCGCGCCACGAGAGCGCAGTCTGGGTGCCGTGCTCGACGGCCGCGCCTTCCTGCACGACTACGACGCAGCCAACGACGCCGACGGCTGTGTGCTGGAGTTGCTGATGACCGCCCCGATGCTGGTGACGCACTGGATCAACTGGCAGTACCACGCGTCCACCTGCGACCCGCTGCGCCTTGGCAGCGGCAACAAGGTGCTGCACAACGTGGTCGGCGGCCGCGTCGGTGTGTTCGAGGGCAACGGCGGCGACCTGCGCGTCGGCCTGGCGCGGCAGTCGCTGCACGACGGCACGCATTGGCGGCACGAGCCGTTGCGCCTGACCGTGATGATCGACGCGCCGGCCGAGGCGATCGAGCGCGTGATTGCCAACCACGCAGTCGTGCGCCAACTTCTCGACAACGATTGGCTGCACCTGTGGCGCTTCGTCGATGACGTTGGTTTGCAGCGTTACTCGCACGGCCAATGGCAGCCTGTCATTGGCTGAGCATGCTGCAATGCAACGTCGGTTTGCCGCGCGCAGGCAGTGCCAACGGTCTTCTGGGCAAACTCCGGGATTGCAGGAAAGCCGCCGATCGTCAACGACAGGAACTGGCCGACACCGGGTTTCCCACGGAGTCCCCGCAAGCTGACCTAGGCCGGCGGGCCTCGCCAATGCAAAGTCAGCTTATTGGAGCGGCCTCGTACTCACGCTGTCGGCCAATTCCTGCCACTCACGGCTGCCCGGTCTAGAACATCAAACTGTCTGGTAGTTGCTCGCTCGTCAACTCAACTTATCGTGGGGAACGAATGGCACAGCGTGTGCGGCGTCGCCGGATGCTTGATGCCAGCGCGCTTGAAGGCGCGCTGGAAGGTAGGGTCGACCACATGGTGCCTGCGCAAGACGCCGGGGCGCGTATCGACCGAGAGGGTGGCTTGCGGGAACAGCCAGAACCATGTCCACGCCGCCCCCGCGCGTGGGTACTTGCGATCGAGCGCATCGGGCATGTACACACAGGCACACCCGCACTCGCGATCCGCGGCCCGCAGCAGGCGCGCCCGCGCGAGCTGCTGGCGCAGCGCGGGCACGGGCACGAGCACGAGCACTTCAAGCAGCATCACCACACTGTCTTTCGCACCCTCGTGCACGATCACCGCCCGGTGTTCGAAATCGACATCCTTCACGCGCAGGCCGATCGCCTCTGTGATGCGCATGCCGGTGCCGTAGAGCAACTGCGCCAACAGGAGATACTCGGCGCCAATGGCTGAGAACAGGTGCGCCACTTCGTCGTCGTGACTGCTGGGAGTCGCCGCTCGCAGAACAGCCCTTTGCGTCAGAAAGAGGGTCCGCAATACGCATTCGCTTCAGCGCGCCTGCCACGCGATCAAGTGCAAAGTCGGTCGGATTCCAGAGGGAATTCGTTCAGACGATCGCATGCCAGCAGGTCTCTAGCACGCGACTGCCACCCGGACTGTAAGGTCGGCCTTGTCGGCGCGACCCAGCTGGGTGCCATCATGTGTTCCAGGAATCATCACCATGACCCGCCGCCACCTTCTTTCCCTGCTCGGGGCGCTTGGCCTCGTGCCGCGCGCCGCGCCAGCGCAACCTGCCGACGCGCCAGTGCGTCCCGAAGCCCAGCTTCAACTGACCGACTCACAGTGGAAGCAGCGCCTCACCCCTGCGCAGTACCGCGTGCTGCGCCAGGAAGGCACCGAGCGCGCCTTCAGCAGCCCGCTCGACCGCGAGAAGCGCACAGGTAGCTACCGTTGCGCTGGCTGCCAGACCGCCCTCTTCACGTCAGCGATGAAGTTCGACAGTGGCACCGGCTGGCCGAGCTTCTACACCGCTCTCCCGAGCGCGGTGGCGACCCACACCGACTACAAGATGATCTTCCCGCGCACCGAGTACCACTGTGTGCACTGCGGCGGCCACCAGGGCCACGTGTTCGAAGACGGCCCGGCACCGACCGGCAAGCGCTATTGCAACAATGGCGTCGCACTTGATTTCGTCGCGGAGGCGGCATGAACGCCCTGCGACTGTGTCTGGCCACGATCGCGCTGGCCTTCGCCTCCGCGCTGGTGGGGCTGCCGCCCGGTGCCTGCGCGCAGACGACCTCGCCGGCCACCGCGAAGGCCATCTTTGCCGGTGGCTGTTTCTGGTGCGTCGAGTCGGATTTCGACAAAATTCCGGGCGTGATCTCGACCACCTCGGGCTATACAGGCGGCACGACGGTGAATCCGAGCTACGAACAGGTTTCGGCGCACGGCACCGGGCATGCCGAAGCGGTCCTCGTGGTGTTCGATCCGGCCCGGGTGAGCTACCTGCAACTCGTCGAACACTTCTGGCACACGATCGACCCAACGACAAAGGACCAGCAGTTCTGTGACGTCGGCACGCCTTACCGCACTGCGATCTTCGCCCTCGACGCCGAGCAGCTGAAGATCGCCCAGGCCTCGAGGATCG
This sequence comes from uncultured beta proteobacterium, assembly GCA_963774675.1. Classification (GTDB taxonomy): domain Bacteria; phylum Pseudomonadota; class Gammaproteobacteria; order Burkholderiales; family Burkholderiaceae_C; genus CAIKUF01. The sequence goes on from CAVZFV010000001.1 coordinate 238,075, forward strand.
CGCTCGAAAAGAACAAACCCTTCAAGGAGCTGATCGTCACCGAGGTCGTGCTCGCCGGGCCGTTCTACCCGGCCGAGGACTATCACCAAGACTACTACCGCAAGAATCCGATCCGCTACCAGTACTACCGCGCCAGTTGCGGCCGCGATTCGCGCCTGAAGAAGCTCTGGGGCGAGCAGGCGGGCCACTGAAGCCACAAGGTCCAGGGGAGTCGGCGCAGCCAGTCACCGGATTCCGGCAGGCTGTCTCGACACGGGCGTGATCTGTTCAAAGGCTATGCTGCACGGTCTCCTTGATCACGAGCTGCTCTTTCCCGCGTTGCCGGTCGAGCGTGCATCCTGCGGAGTTCTCATGGTGCAAGTTGGAGATGCCCTAGTGTCCGCTGACTGAGCGCGCCCACTGGAGCTCCCGACCCATCACCGATATTCACTTCGGCATGTTCAGTTCCGCAAAGGCGCCGCTCACGCGGAGCCCGCGGCAGGGAGCCAGCGAAGATGATGTGATCACGACGCGACTTTCACCTCGGGCACCTTCCAGCTGCCGTCCAGAATGGACGGCGGGGTTTCCTTCGGCCAGTACAGGCGCAACATCAGGATGAACTCGTCCTTCGGCGCGGGCAGCCAGTTCGATTCCTTGTCCTTGCCGGGCGACTCGGCCTGCAGGTACAGATCGACCGAGCCGTCGGCATTGGCCTTGAGCTTGTTGCGCAGGCTCAGCGTGTAGCGGTTCAGCGGGTTGTCGACGAAGAAGTAGTTCTTGTCGTACATGGTCAGCGACCAGAAGCCATTCACGGGCGGCAGTTGGCCCTTGTCGAAGTGCATCACGTACTTCTTCTCGCCGCTGTACTTCTGCACCAGGTCGGGCCCGGTCGAGGTCGGGTACACCGCGTCCTGCGGCCGGTTGGCGCCCAGGCCTATAGCCGTGATCAGCGCACGCTGCAGATAGCTCGTGCCGTACAGCCCGGTCTTGGTGGTGAAGGCCCAGCCGTTCTCCAGCTTGAAGTCGCCGGTAGCGACACCTTCCTTCATCCAGGCCATGATCTGCTCCTGTGCCGGCTTCGGTGCCCGCGCCATGCCCTTGGCGACGGCGGGCTCCAGCTTGGCGGGGTCGAAGTCTTGCCCCGGCACGATGCCGATCTTCGCCATCTTCTCGACCATCGGCGCATCCTCGGCGGCTGGCGGGTTGGTCTTCAGCAACTCGGTCAGCAGCTTGAAGTAAGCCGTGGCATCGAGCGCGTCGACCTGGTCGCGCACGGCGAGCTTCATGTCGATGGCCGCGTCGACCTTGCCCGGCTCGGGCGTGAAGGGCTTGCCCCAGGACGACAGCGGCACGGCTGTGATCTTGTCCTCCAGTGCATGCACGTCCTTGTAGTCGGCCGGCGTGCCGGTGCTGTAGATGCGGCCCAGAAGCCACACCAGGCCGGTCGGTGACTTGTACTGCGTCACCCCGGCCGGCAGCTCGCCGTTCCAGCCCGGGCCGGTGATGGCGAAGGTCTGCGCCTTGGTGCCGGTGGTGCGTTTGCCAGGAACCTCGAACACGTTGGTCCAGCCGTCGAGCATCGGCAGCAGGAAGTAGCGCTCCTTCATGTCCGGCACGCTGACGATCCACGGTTCCTTCGACACGTCGAACCAGGCGGTGGTGTAGAGCGTGTCGGCGTTCGGCGCGGTGACGTCGCGGAACGCGGCCGTCGGGTATTCGCGCATGCGCACGAACTGCCCCATCGGCGCACGCGTGCCTTCGGGCTTGTCCACGTTGGTCATGACGCGCCGCGTCATCTCCATCGTCACCAGCGGATAGCCGTAGACGTAGGCCTCGGCGGCCAGCGCAAAGGCTTCGGCCTCCTTGGCGATGGATTCGGCTTCCTTGGCGGCAGCGTCGGCTTTGGCCTTCACTTCGGCGGCAGCCTGTTCGACCTTCTTCGCGGCCTCGGCCTCCTCCTGCTTGCCGCAGGAGGCCAGCAGCGTTATCGCTGCCAGTGCGGCCGCGAGCGCGGCGAATGTGCTTCTTGCTGTCATCTTTCGCTCCGAGTGGAATTTCGAGCGTCAAGCACAGTGCCTGACGCGGGCCGCTAGTTTGCCGCATGCTGCAGCACGGCGGTTGCGGGGGGGCCGTGTGGTCTGCGCGAGGTGCGCTGTTCGGCGAGCCTCTGCCACACCCGATCAGCCCATTCCGCGCACTGCCAAATTCGAATCGCCGGATCGTCGCACCACGCCCTTCGACAGCGACTCCCGAGCGTCGAGACCGACCTGTCGACAGACGATGGTCGACCCGTCCGTAAAGTTCGCCATGAGCGTGCCGAAATGCTGACGGTCAGGCTCACGATGGAGCCGGCCTCGCGGGCCGCAACGTAGTTCGCGTCGATCCACGGGTACGGACAGTCGCCCGCGATCGGGCGGCGTACAAGCCGACACAGGTGACCGACGGCTTGCGGCCGGCAGCGTGAAGCTGCGCCCCGAGTTCGAACGGCTCCTTGCGACCGAACTTCAGTCTACCAATGACTGCATGCGTTCAGGCACTATATGTTCCCGCCACTCGACAAGCTGAGCGGCCGACTCGACGGTGCAGTCGTCGCCGGCGTCGATAGGCTGGAATCAGCACCCGATGGAACATCGGTCGAGTCGGGACGCGCCGCGATCGCGCGGCGCATGTCACTCACGTCGGAGCTCGACGCGTCAGGCGAAAGATCCCATCGGCCCCGGATAGCTCACCTCCTCGAGCTTGCCGGTGTCCACGTCGTAGATGAATCCACGCACGGTGACCGCGTCTGGCCCGCTCGTCGGAATCCACGGGTGGTTCAGGATCGCCGACATGCCGCGCCGTACATCCCACTCGAGTCGTTCCGTTTGCTTGGTGCTTCGTGGAGCATCCAGCGGCTCGATCGCGCCGCGAAAGGCGTGAAACTGGGACGGCGTCGACGCACACGTCTTGCAACTCATGAACTTTCGAGACGTTGCTTGTCCCAGCAGCTTCTCGGCGGCCGGGTCGCCTTCCAGTCCAGCCTTGAGCAAGTCGTCAGTGAAGGCGAGCATGCCGCAGCGAGTGTGATGGACCAGGATGATCTCGTTCGTGTTGAGCAGGTGATGCGAGATGATGAGGCACCGGATCGCATCGTCGTTCACCACGCCCCCGGCATTGCGGATGATGTGCGCATCCCCGGTCTCCAGGCCAAGCAAGTCCTCGACGTCAATTCGTGCGTCCATGCAGGCAAGGACCGCCACGTGTTTGGCCGGGTTGATCGGCTGCTTGCCAGGGTAGTTGGGTTTGTGTACAGGCTGCCCGCTCGCGTACTGCTTGTTGTTTGCCAAATACCGGTCAGTCATCTGGTTTGCCATGACGCTTCCTCGATGGGTTGTGCGGCCCGTTGAAGTTAGCCCTGGAGTCGGTCGAGCCGCGAACCGGCGAGGGAGTGAAATCCTACGCCTTCGGCTGAAGACAAGCCATTTGTTGGAGATCCGCGATCAGCAACTTGGGCCGCACCGGCTCACAAGCCACCTCGCCCTCTTGATTCTTCGCTCTGTATCGCCAGGCTACACACCGCTCGTCCCTCTGCATGCCGGATACCTGCAGCCCCAAAACTCCCCGCCCACATTCGCCCCGCGCTTGGCCCCACCCGCTCGTGCGAGCGGAGGGGTCGGCGCTGCGACACGCAGGGATGAACGGACCGTTGGCTCAGGTTCGCGGCCGGTACGGTCGAGACTGAGGGCGGCACTTCGCGGGTGATCGCTCGATGGTCGTAGTCGACCCTTACGCGACCTTCGCCGACCTTCGCCGACCTTCGCCGACCTTCGCCGACCTTCGCCGACCTTGAATTCAAGCCGTAAAGCCGACGGTCAACATCGGGCGCCCTCGAGTCCTGCTCGCACCAACCAGCCTTCACAAATGCGGGGGCAGTTCAGGTCCTCAGCGCGGCAAACGCGCGTGACGAAAAGTCAGGCTGAATCGCACGCTGCCGGTCAGGGGATGACTGCTTTCGCTCAGTGGGCCGATGCCATGGAAATTCAGGCGAGCCGGGCCGCCCCACACCACGGTGTCCCCGTGTTCGAGAAGCACCCGGCGCGGCCGATCCGCGCGCGCTGCGCCGCCCCACAGAAACGACGCTGGCACGCCCAGGGAACCCAATAGGATCGTCGCACCGAGGTCGTGTTCGTCGCGGTCCCGATGAAGCGACAGGCGGGCACCTGGCGCATACCGGTTGATGAGGCACGCGCTCGGTGCGAAATGCGCAAAGCCCGCGACCCGGGCGGCACGCACAGCAAGCTTCGCAAAGACGTCTGGCATCGCGGGCCATTGCCGGCCCGTCTGCGGATCGAGCGCGCCGTAGCGATACCCGATGCGGTCGCTCAGCCATCCCGCGTCCCCTCAGTTCGTCATCGCAACCGACATGCGCCAGCCTCGGGCCGCCTCCATGTGACGCAGTGGCGCAGCGCGTGTGATGCGCTCGATCTCACTCCGCAGCAGGTCGTGTCCTTGTTCAAGACGCCACGCACATGAATGAAGAGACTGCGGAGAATAGTCGCGTGGGACAACGGTTGGCTCTCGTCGCGCGGAGAAAAGTGAGCGTGAGTCATCCAGCAATTTGTTGTGGCGACCACAACTGGCAAAGCTTGTCGGCCAGGGCCAGCGTTTCTACTCGCGAGCCGGTCGATCCGTGATCACGAGCAGTTCTTTGCAACGGGCCGCCGTGCAAGCTGAGGGTGCGGGACGTGCGCGAACGGCCATGATCAACGTGCGCTGGCACACAGACGCGGGACGCAGCGCCGCTCACACTTGCCGGCATGAATGCACCCGCTGAACTTCGCGCCAGCCCGCCTTGGGTTGCGCCGCTGCGCGCCGTTCGTCCCAGGCGTACGTCGGTGACCGCAAGCTCGAATCTGCGGAGCCGGCCATCAATGCCGGGGAGGCGAATCGTCGCGTCATGTTTGGCGCTTGTTGCGATGGAGGTTGCGGGACTGGCGCAAGCCGACCCACGCCGCGACGCGCGCCTTCCGGAAGCAGCCCGCCGGCGCATCCAAGGTCGAGGGGGTGACGCCGTCGCACGCAGAGGCACCTGTCCGGCCGCCGCGGCTGCGGACCCGGGTTCGCGTAGGGGGCACGTGCAAGCCTTCCGAACTCGGTTTTGCGCCAACGGCGCCCGTTGTCGACACGCAGGTGCCCGCGCCGAAGAAGCGCCCTCACGCCGACAAATCACCGCCCGAGGATGAATCGAACGGCAATGACAAGGGCAAGCGTGCCAAGCCCTGAGTGCGTAGCGACAGTACGAACCCCGCACCGCACCCTGTACAACCACCGGAGTCACGAATGAACTGGTCACTGAAATCCGCTGTCGGCCTGTCCGCGCTGATGGTCTTCGCGCATGCCAGCGCGCAGGTCACCTTCTATCAAGACGACGGCTTTCGCGGACGCACGTTCAGCGCCGCCGAGCAGGTCGACAACTTGGCAAACGTCGGATTCAACGACCGTGCGTCGTCTGCTGTCGTCGAGCGTGGCGACTGGGAAGTCTGCGAAAACAGAAACTTCGGCGGACGGTGCACGGTGCTGCACCCGGGCCGCTATGGGTCGCTCCAAGCGATGGGCATGAACGATCGCCTCTCGTCGGTGCGACCGGTAGGCGATCGAACGCGCTACGACAACACGACCCCCGTGCCACAGGCCGGCGCGCAGGTCACCCTCTACGAGAGCGAAGGTTTTCGCGGGCGTGCCTTCACCACCGCCGAGCAGGTCGACAACTTCGGCGACTCCGGCTTCAACGACAGCGCCTCATCGGTCGTCGTCGAGCGCGGCAACTGGGAGGTGTGCGAAGACATACGCTTTCGCGGGCGTTGCATGGTGCTGCGCCCCGGCAGGTATGCGTCGCTCGAGGCGATCGGCATAAACGATCGCGTGTCCTCCATGCGCGTGGTCGCCGATAGCGCGCACTACGACAACGAGGCGCCCGTGTCACAGGCAGACCCACAGGTCACCTTCTACGAGAGCGAAGACTTTCGCGGGCGTGCCTTCACCACCGCCGAGCAGGTCGACAATTTCGGCAATTCCGGGTTCAACGACCGCGCCTCATCGGTCGTGGTCGAGCGTGGCAACTGGGAGGTCTGCGAACACGTGCGCTTCGGAGGGCGCTGCATGGTGTTGCGCCCGGGGAAGTACGCGTCGCTCAATACGATGGGCATGAACGATCGGCTCTCCTCGGTACGGCCTGTCGCCTACAGCACGCAGTACGACAACCAGGCGCCCATGCCTGTTGCCGATCCGGCCTACGACTACCGGCGCCGCCCGAATGAGGAGATCTATCGGGCCGAGGTCACCTCGGCGCGTGCGGTGATGGGCCCGCCGCAACAGCGCTGCTGGGTCGAGAAGCAGCAGGTGAGCGAGCCGCAGCGCAACGACGCCAACATTGGCGGCGCCGTCATCGGCGCCGTGCTCGGCGGCGTTCTCGGCCATCAGGTCGGCGGCGGCAAGGGCAAGCAACTCGCCACCGTCGGTGGCGCGGTCGCCGGCGCGGTCGTCGGCTCCAAAGTAGGCGGAGGCGGGAACGCCGCAACAGAGCAGGACGTCAAGCGCTGCGAGACCAGCGCGCAGAGTGGCCCACCCGCCTACTGGGACGTCGACTATGAGTTCCGCGGCACCCCGCACCGGGTGCAGATGAGCAGCGCGCCGGGCGCGACCATCGCGGTGAACCGCGATGGCGAACCGAGGGAATAAGGACGCATGGCACGCCTTGTCATCGTCCGGTCCAACAGCGCGACGGCCGCCTCGTCGGCGGCCCCGCCGGCGACTCGAACCGTGCGGGCTGCGCTGCTCGCGTTGGTGAGCCAGGGCGAGCACGCCGGGCAGGTCTCCGAGGCGGCGTCGGCCACATGGGCCCGTGTCGAGGCCGAGTTGTCGCCCGTCATCGGTTCCGCGGGTGTTGCGGCGCTGTGCCGGCGCAGCCTGGTCCGGGCGCGCGCGGAAGGCCCGGCACTTGCCGAGGTGTACGACGCGACGGCGTATGCCAAGGGTCTCGAGCCGCTTCGCTACATGCTCTCGAGCCTGTCGCATGCCGACGCCGTCGTCGCCAGTCGCGCGCTGATGCGTGCCTTCTGCGAGTTGCTGGCCGACCTCATCGGTGCGCCCTTGACCGAACGGCTGCTCGAGCCCGTAACCCGCCCCCAACCTCCCAGACCAGGGATGAAGGACAACACACCATGATTGAGATCAAAGCCAAGATCAACCGCCTTCCCACTGGCGTCCCGGGCCTGGACGAAGTCCTGTGCGGCGGGCTGCCGGAGTTCTCGTTCAACCTCATCGCCGGCCCGCCCGGGTGCGGCAAGACGACCTTGGCGCACCAGATCATGTTCGCGCGGGCGACGCCCGAGCAACCGGCGCTCTACTTCACGACGCTCGGCGAGCCGCCGCTGAAGATGCTGCGCTATCAGCAGCAGTTCGACTTCTTCGACCTCGACAAGCTCAACCGCTCGATCCGCTTCATCAACCTCGCCGACGAGTTCAAGGACGGTGACCTGGGCAAGGTGCTCCAGCGCATCGTCGCCGAAGTCGAAGAGCGGACGCCGGGCCTGGTGTTCATCGAAACGTTCAGCACGATGGCGATGCAGGGGGAGGACCGGGGCCGGCCACCCATCGACCTGCAGCAGTTCATTCACGACCTGGGCGTGCTGATGACGAGTTGGCAGGCCACGACCTTCCTGATCGGCGAATACTTCAGCGGGACCGTCCCGAACCCGGTGTTCACCGTCTGCGACGGACTGATCTGGCTGCAGCAGAGCATCGACCGCAATTCGGTGGTGCGCAAGATGGAAGTCATAAAGATGCGCGGCCAGCCCACGCTGCCGGGGCTGCACAGCTTTCGCATCAGTGACGCCGGCCTGCACGTGTTCGCGCCGGCGCAGCTGAGCGTGCCCGCGGCAGCGGCACCGGCATCGACAGCGCCGCAAGGCGAGCGGCTGCAACTGGGCGTCTCAGGGTTGGATGAGATGTTGGGCGGCGGCCTGCCGGTCGGCTATTCGCTGCTCGTTGCCGGCCCGTCCGGCTCGGGCAAGAGCATCCTCGCCGCGTCCTTCCTGGCCGAAGGCGCACGCCTGGGCGAAACTGCCGTCATCGCGGCTTTCGAGCAGCGCCCGGACCGCGCCAGGGGCGCCGGCATTGCCGAGCTGGTGGCGGCCGACCGCATCGGCGTGATCGAAACCTGGGCCCCGGCGCTGTCGGTGGACGAGATCGCGATGCTGTTGGTCTCCGAGATCCGGCGCCTGAAGGCCCGCCGTGTGGTCATCGATTCGTTGTCAGGCTTCGTGCTCGCCCTGGCGCCGACCTTCCGCGATGAATTCCGCGAGTCGCTGCTGCGCCTGGTCTCGGCGCTGGCCAGCACCGGCGTCACGCTGCTGATGACTTCGGAGCTGGAAGACCGCTTCGACGAGCTCAGTTTCAGCCCGTATGGCACCGCCTTCCTCACCGACGCGATCATCGTGCAGCGCTACATCGAAGTCGACAGCCGGCTGCGGCGCGTGATGGCGGTGGTCAAGGTGCGCAACAGCAAGCATTCGAACGAGCTGTGCCTGTTCCACATCGATGGTCGCGGCATCCACGTCGATAAGATGATGGCCGATCATGAGGGCTTGCTCGGCGGCCGTCCGAGCCTCAGGCAGGATGTCGCAGGCGGCGATAATTCCAGCAAAGTGCCGAAGCCTGAAATCTAGGCAGGAGGGCTGGCGATGAAAGACAAACCGCTCACTCCCGGCACGGCGCACGCTTCGCCACTCACGCGCGCTGCCCTCGAAAGCCAGGTGGCCGGGCTGCGCGCCGAACTGGAAAGCCTGCAAGTCGAGCTTGCGGCCGCGCGCAGCGGGCTGGAAGGCAGTCGCGGCGCCCAGTTGCGGGAGGCCAACGAGCAGCTCGTGCTGTCGGCGCTGCGATCGCAGCATGTGGCCGATACGGCCGCGGGCGACCTGGACGAGTTGACCCGCTCCGGCCAACGCGACGCGCTGACGGGCATGCCCAACCGTGCCTTGATGCGCGACCGGTTCGAGCAGGCGATCACCCTCGCGAGGCGACACGGCATGCGCGCTGCCGTGCTGTTCGTCGACCTCGACGGGTTCAAGCCCATCAATGACGAGTCGGGCCATGCCGCCGGCGACGAAGTGCTGCAACTGCTGGCACGCCGGATGGCGTCGGCGGTGCGAGCGTCGGACACGGTCAGCCGCCACGGCGGCGACGAGTTTCTCGTCCTGCTGGCCGAAGTGGCGCAGGCATCAGACGCGCAGGCGATCGCCGAGAAGATGCTCGCCGCCCTGGCAGAACCTTTCGTGGTTCAGTCCCGGAAGCTTCAATTGACGGCGAGCATCGGCATCGCCCTGTTCCCGGATGACGGTGCGGATGCGGCGACGCTCGTCGGCCATGCCGACGCGGCGATGTACCGTGTCAAGCATCGTGGCGGCGGTAGTTTCGAGCTTCACGATCAGTCCGCCGCAACCCTCCACTTCCCGATTCCGGCGGCGCGAATGAAGAATCGCGTCGCGGATGAGGAGTCTTTCGACGCATGAACTCACGCCAGGCCAGCGCCCGCACGGCCCCGCCACACACCGCGCCGCTGACGACCGTCGATCATCGGCCACCCGCGCTAGCGGCGCCCATCGATCCGTTGTTTCTGACGGCCCCACGCGTGTCGACCTTTTCGGGCAGCCTCGGCTTGACCAACGCCAGCGGCTTCTTCTTCCAGCGCGGCGAGCGGCTCTATCTCGTGACGAGCCGCCACGTCGTGATCGACGAGGCGACTGAACACTTCCCGGATCGGCTCGAAATCGAGCTGCACATGGATCGCAGCAACCTGACCCGTTCCACCGGCTTCTCGATGCTCCTCTATGCGGATGGCAAGGCGGCGTGGAGGCAAGGGCGCGACGCCGGGGGCGAGATCGACGTGGCGGTGCTTGAGCTGGCACGATCCCAACTGCCCGCGGCGGCGATCTACAAGGCCTTCACGCCGGCGCACCTGGTGGGCAGCTTCGCCGACGTGAACACGATCGAGCCACTGCGGGTGGTGGGCTTCCCGCTCGGATTCCACGATGCCCTTCACCACTTGCCCGTGCTGCGCCACGCGGTCTTCGCGTCACCCTACGGCATCCGCTTCCAGGGCCAGGGCTACTTCCTGACTGATGCGCGCACGCATCGCGGCACCAGCGGTGCCCCGGTGGTGGTGCGCGACGCGACGCCAAGTGCCGAAACGGCCGCCATGCCCTGGAAGTCGCTGGGCGTGCACTCGTCACGCATGGATATCGGCAACCGCGATCTGGTGCTCGACGAGTCGCTCGGGCTGAACTGTGCCTGGTATGCCGACATCCTGCTGACCTTGACCGACTCAGGCGACGCTGCGCCGCCGGGTTGAGCCACGGCGGCGCGCTCGACCACGAAGGGCTGCGGGCGCCCGTCGATTCGGGTCGACGTCAGCCGACCCTGCGCCCGCTGATGATCTGCAGCAGTACGACCACGACGGCGACCACGAGCAGGATGTGGATGAAGCCGCCCATGGTGACGGAGCTGACCATGCCGAGCAGCCAGAGCACGATGAGAATGACCGCGAGGGTGTAGAGCATGTTGATCGTCGAGCGGCTTTCGCCACCGAGTCCGCAGGTTGTCGAGGCAGAAAATTCCGTCCCGTTGGAGTGAAGGCGCCGCCGGGTCGATCCGACCCGGGCAGTGCCACCTAGAGGCCGGTCCAGCTTATTTCTTCCCGACCTCGTTGCCGATGACGCCGCCGACCACGGCACCGCCGACGGTGCCGATCGCGCTGCCGCCGGTAAGCACGGCGCCGCCAACGGCACCTACACCGGCACCGACAGCCGTGTCCTTGTCGCGCGTCGACATGCCTGAGCAGGCGCCGAGCGTGACGACCGCGGTTGCGGCCAGCAGGGTCAGTACGCGTCGATTGATGGTTCTCATGCCGAACTCCTTGTGGGTGGCATCGCGAAGCGCGACGACCAAGCACAAGGTAGGGCGTGCGGCGGTGTTCGTCTGTGCGTTGCAGCACGTTGAGTGACGACGGCCAATGTGCTGCAGCGCACCGACAGCGTGGATCAGACGCCTCAAGCTTCGTTGCGTTCGCCGGATTTCAACGAGTCCGGCACGCCGGACTGGTGGACCGGTCGACCTATTGGGTCGGCCCCAACCCCAGCCGCAATCAGAAGGACATCCATCATGACCACCTCTATCGCTCGCCGCATCGCAACCTCCGCGACGCTCTTCATCGGCGCCGTTACGCTCGTGGCGTGCGCCTCCACTGCACGCACCGAGGGCACCGGCGAGTACGTCGACGATGCCGTCATCACCACCAAGGTGAAGGCCGCGGTGCTCAACGACCCGAACTTGAAGTCGGCCGAGATCAACGTCGAGACCTTCAAGGGCAAGGTGCAGTTGAGCGGCTTCGTCGGCTCACAGGCGGACATCAACCGGGCTGTCAACGTGGCGCGCGGCGTCGAAGGCGTGACCTCGGTGACCAACGACATGAAGCTGAAGTGAAACCGAACGCAGGCCGATCGCACCCTGCGGTGCGGCGCGTGGCCTGCCAACTCCACCACCCAAAGGAATGACATGAAACTTCACTACAAACTCAAGGCGTCGGCGCTGATTGCCGGCTTGCTGCTCTGTCGCTTGCCGAGGCGGCCAGCATGACCAAGGCCGATTACGCACTTGGCAAGACGCGCATCAGCGCAACCTACAAGTTCGACCAATCGGCGTGCGACGCGCTGGCAGGCAACGCCAAGGACATCTGCGCCGAGCAGGCCCTCGGCAAACAGAGGGTTGCGCTTGCCGAGTTGGAATACGGTCGTTCCGGAAAGGCCGGCGACCTCAACAAAGTGGCAGTGGCGCAAGCCGATGCGAACTTTGCCGTTGCCAAGGAGCGCTGTGACGATACGGCCGGAAACGTCAAGGACGTCTGCGTGAAGGAAGCCGAAGCGGCGCACACCAGCGCTCTTGCCGACGCCAAGATGGGCAAGCAGATCGGCGAGGCCCGCACCGAGGCCGCCGACGAAAAGCGCGACGCTGAATTCAAGGTGGCCATCGAGAGGTGCGATGCCGCCGGTGGAGACGCCAAGAGCCAATGCGTTGCCGCCGCCAAGACGAAATTCGGCAAGACCTGAAGCGCACTGCGGGCGCCTGATGGCCGCTGTCGCTCTGCGCGGCGACCATCAGTGGCCCGCGCCCGCAGATACCCGCACTTTCACCTCAACCAGGACCCCTATGACAACCACCCGTACCGAATACATCGAGAAGATGAAGCGCCAGCTCGCCGCCCTGAACGCGAATATGGATGCGCTGGAGACCAAGGCAAGCGAAGCGAAAGCCGATGCGCGCGAAAAGTACAAGACCGAGATGACCAAGCTGCGCCATCAATCGAAACTGGCCCGTGACAAGCTAGACGAAATCGCGGCCGCCGGGGAAACCGGCTGGGACAAGATGGTCGCGGAGATGGACAAGGTTCGCGACGCCTTCGTCCACTCCTTCAACTACTTCAAGTCCCAGGTCTGAACCTGGCGCGGCCCGCGCCGGGCCGCCTCGCTGCCGAACCACACCTTGCCGGAACGGAACTCCCATGGACATTCGCAAGATTGCAGCCATCATCTTGATCGTTGGCGGCGCCCTGGCGCTCGCGTTCGGCGGGCTGAGCTACACGAGCACGACGCAAAAGGCCGAGATCGGGCCGCTTCAGCTCAAGGTGTCCGAAGAGCACCGGATCAACATCCCCGTGTGGGCCGGCGTCGCGGCCATCATCGGCGGTGTGCTGTTGCTGACGGGTCTCGGCCGGCGGTGACCCCGTGTCGGTCGGGACGCTTCAGGTGGCCATGGTCGCCGGCAACAGCCGGTCGTACTCTTGCTTGACCACCGCGTAGCACTCGCAGGTGCGCTTCGCCAGACCCGGCCCGATCGAGCACCGTGATCCTGCCGCGCTGGTACTCGATCAGGCCGGCGTCCTGCAAATTGCCGGCGGCCATCGTCACGCCTTCGCGGCGCACGCCCAGCATGTTGGCGATCAACTCCTGCGTCATCACGAGTTCGTTGCCGGGCAGCCGGTCCAGACTCAGCAGCAACCAGCGGCAAAGCTGCTGGTCGAGCGAATGATGCCGGTTGCACACCGCCGTCTGCGTCATCTGGCTGATCAGCGCCTGGGTGTAGCGCAGCAGCAGGTGCAGCACCGGCCCGGCGCGGTTGAACTCGAGCATCATCTGCTGCGAGCTCAGGCGCAGGCCGCTGCCGGCGCTTTGCACCACGGCGCGGCTGGTCGTCGATTCGCCGCCCATGAAGAGCGAGATGCCGACCAACCCCTCGAAGCCGACCACCGCGATCTCGGCCGAGGCGCCGTTTTCCATCAGGTACAGCATCGAGACGATCGCGGTCGTCGGAAAGTACACGTAGCTCAGCCGCGCGCCCGATTCATAGAGCACTTTGCCCAGCGGCAGGTCCACCGCCTCGAGGTAGGGCAGCCAGCGCTCGAGTTCGACATCCGGTACGGCGGCGAGCAACTGATTTTGACGGGCCGCGAGGGCGTCGATCATGAGGAGTCCAGCAAGGCCGACGATGGTGCCGGCGGCATGAATGTTAGCGAAACGAGCAGCCGCGAAAATGCAGGGTGCGCGGGGCTGCGGTTTCGTATTCTTGCAGTTTCGAATTCTGATCGAGAACGCCGTGGTGTCTGAAGCGTTTTCTCACCTAGACTCGGAGGCACGGCGCTTCTGGGTGAAGATCGGCGCGTCGAGCCTCCGAAATGAATATGGCAAGTTCAAGATCGTTGGCGTGAAGCCGTGAGTTACTCGTGTGCGATAAGACCATGACCCAAGCGATGCTGGAGAGCGAGGTGCCCAACTTGCCGCAGCGCGATACCGCTCTGGCGGTACAGACCCGCGTCGCCGAATATACGATGGCAGGCACGCGGCTCGGTGTGGCGCTCTGCGTCGTCCTGTTGGCAGGATGTGCCGCGATCGAACGCGGCTTGCAGGTTGGCGCGGCGCCGGCTGCAGCAGTACCGACCTCGAACGCCCCACCCACGGACGCAGCGCCCGCACCGGCACCCGCACACGCGCCCGAGACCGCACCAGGGCCAGAGGCCGCTCGGGCCGGGGCACACGAGACGCCACAAGTTGATGTTGCTCAGCGCGTACCTGTAAGGCCCGAGTCTGCGACCGCGACCATCCAGAAGGAACCCACTCGCGTAGCGTCGCGAAGCACGACCAAACCCGTCACAGCGGCCCGTGAGCAGGCGAAAGCGGCGCCGTCGCCAACACCGTCACCATCGCCGGCGACGCGGCTTGCGAAGGATGAAACGCCTGCTGCGGCACCTGCAAAGCCTGCGGCCACACCAACGCTGGATCTCAAGTCGCTCGAGACCCGGCTCAAGGAGACCCAGGCGATCGGTGTCTTCACCAAGCTTGCGTTGAAGAATCAGGTCGATGAACTGCTGGATCAATTTCGGGCGTACTACCAAGGCCGAGTGAAGTTGACGCTGCCCCAGCTGAGGCGGTCGTACGATCTGCTGGTGCTCAAGGTATTGGCACTGTTGCAGGACGCCGATCCGCCGCTCGCATCGGCCATCGCCTCATCGCGCGAATCCATCTGGGGCATTCTCTCGAACCCAGTGAAGTTCGCCGCGGTCTAGGGGCCTTTACGGAGATTGCACATGAACAATGGCACGAGAAGCTGGATGTTGGTCGCTTTGCTGGCGACGACCTTTGCCTTGCCGTCGCGCGCGGCCGAAGACGCCGCAGTGCTGAAGGATCTGACCGCGGTGATCGCGCTTCTGGGCCTGCCCTGCGGACAGGTCGTGAGTGCCAAACGCCTGAAGGACGACGACCACATCGCCACCTGCAAGGACGGGACTCGTTACCGGGTCTTCATCAACGCCGAGGGCCGGGTGGTCGCGCAGCGGCAGCCCTGACGACGCCACCTTTGGTGCCACACAGAGCGAGCTAGCGGCCCTCGAACCATCTGTCGTCGAGCGATACGCCGCGCTTTCCCCGCGTCACAAGGGTCATACCGAGCCTCGGCGGCATTGGCCGCGTCACGTCAGAACCGCGTGCGGCGGCGTGCCATGCAGCTCGCGGCACCTAGACTTGACCAACCAGCAAACGGGTCGCTTGCTCGGCTACCGCGGCGATCGGCTGCGAAAGTGGGCTGCGACGCACGCCGGTGGGTTCGAAGCGTGCGCCTACCGGGATCGAGGCTGGCCGTCTCGCGTGGTCGCGCTGGAGAGCGAACCAGCGCATGCGGAACGACGATCGGCGGTGCCGCCCCCTCGTCGTGTGCCGGTGCCCCGTCTATTCCTCGCATGGGGATCTCGCTTGCGGGGGGATGGGACAGGCGCTCGATTCGGCCGAACATCAAGCGCGCGGCCCAGCCGGACGTCCGAGCGATCGTCATCACCAGACCCATCATGCCGAAGATCTGCAAATAGGCGGGCTTCAGGCAACCGGGGTCTTGCTGCGGATGAGCGCAACGACAAGCCAAACCGGGTTGTAGAAGTACAGATAACCAGCGAGCATGTTCAGTTGCTTCCGCCACGGATGCTCGTGTTTGGAGGCACCACGTAGTTGCCGTCGAGCATGTGCGGGCGCACGGCCTTGCCGCCCGCGCTCCTGAAGACCTGTCCGCTCGTGTAGGTCGCCTCGAGCAGCTTCGAGCCCACGGCAGGCGTGAGCATCAGGACCTGCAGCGACACCGCGCCGGCCCGGCGCAGCAGTTCGACCTGATTGAGCAGGCCGTAGTTCGACCCGCGCGAGTACAGCGGCTGCGAGTCGTGGTGCATCATCATCGGCATCGGGCAGATGCCCGCGTCGCGCAGCACGCGGAACGCCTCGGTGGTCTTGTCCGCGCTCTGGCCCTTCTTGATCAGCGTGGCGGTCAGGTCCTCCACGCCGAGCCACAGGCGCCGGCAGCCCGACTCGCGCACGAGCGGCAGGTGGTCCTTCATCTGCAGCGTGTCGTGGACCGTGACCTCGGTGGACCAGCGCGCCCGGCTCGCGGAGCCTGACGCCGTCGAACTCGGCGCGAGCCAGCGTCTCGACGATGTCGAGCGTGCGCGCCTTGTCGTTGAAGAAGTTGTCGTCGGCGCCGAAGAAGTAGCGGAGGCCGTACTCCTGGTAGAGCCGGCACATTTCCTCGGCGATCCGCTCGCCGCTCTTGACGCGGTACTGCCGCTGGTTGTAGGCGGGGATCGGGCAGTAGGGACAGGCGAACTTGCAGCCGAAGGTCAGCAACGAGCGAACTGATCGGGCGCTGCGGTGCTGGAGCTCCTCGACCGGCATCGCGCGCGCGCTGAGCGTCGCGTGTCGGCTCGGGCGGCTCCAGGAGCCGGTAACCGTGGACCGGGTGGGGCAGTTCGTCCGAGATCGCCGAGCAGCCGCTGGATGCCCGTGTCGACCAGTTCCTCGGGCACGCCGGCGCGTGCTCGCCGCGCGAATAGACCAGGCCGGGGATGCTGGTCGAGCGCCCGGCTGTCGCGCGCGCGGAGGAACGCCGAGCGCATCGATTCGCCGCGTCCGCGCAGCGACAGCAGCGTCTCGAGCAGGCTGCAGCAGGACGTACTCTTCACCCGTGACCGCTACGTCGGCGCCCCCAGGGCGCGCCGGGTCGGCGCTGAACACGTCCCACGGTTCGTAGATGACTTTCGGACCGCCGGCGATCACCAGCGGCGCGATGCGGCCGGGTCGATGCGGCAGGCGTCGCGGATCAGGTCCTCGCACCGCGCGAGTGCAGGCCACGCCCGAGACCATGAACACGTCGGGCATCCGGCCGTCCAGCCGCATCTGCGACGGCTGGAAGTTGGGGTTCCATTGCTGCAGGACGATGCGCGTCCGCTCGAAGCCGGATGAGGCCATAGTGCTTGAGCACCTGAAACACGCCGATGGCAATGAGGGCGAGCGGGAAGATGCGCATGGGTTTCTCCAAAACAAGGATCGGGGCGCGTGCGTGCTAAACAATGAGGTCACCGTATTCAGCCTGCAGCCTCAAGCGTAAGGCGAGCACGGCGTAGCGCTTGCGCGCGAGCAAGGTGTTCCGCGGCACGTGCCATTGCGTGGACAGGTCGGCGAACGAAATGCCTTCGATCTCGTGCGCCACAAACACGTCGCGCTGCTCTGGTGGCAATGTTTGCAATGCGGCCTGTATCGAGCCGAGCAGTACCGAGCGGGCATAGGCGGCATCAGGGCCTACGGCGGGGTCGGGCAGGTTCTCTTCGAGCCAACTGCGGCCGTCTCCACCATCAGCTGTCGCCAGTGGTTCTTCTTTCTTCTTCCGCGCGCGGTCGACGACGCGGTTCTTGGCTACCCGAAACAGCCACGCGCCGGCTTGCTCAATGGCATCGGTGGCGGCATAGA
This sequence comes from uncultured beta proteobacterium, assembly GCA_963774675.1. Classification (GTDB taxonomy): domain Bacteria; phylum Pseudomonadota; class Gammaproteobacteria; order Burkholderiales; family Burkholderiaceae_C; genus CAIKUF01. The sequence goes on from CAVZFV010000001.1 coordinate 255,420, forward strand.
ACTCGAGCAACACGTCTTGCAAGATGTCCTCGGCTTCAGCCGCGTTGCTGACTTGGCCACGGATGAAGTTGCCCAGCCGCGAACGCTCACGCGCAACGATTTCGGTGAAGCGCGGGGCGTTGGCGGGCATGGTGAAGTGGACTGTCGAGGGCAGTCCGGCTAGGGCGTCCATGTTAGGTAGACGATTGAGCGCGGAAAATATTGTGCGCGAGCGATGCGTCACAGCCGATGCGTCGCCCTGACCCCAGGTGCCGATTCAGTCGATACAGGGCGAGAGTTCGAAGTGGTGTTCGAGGCTGGCAGGCAGTTGCACGTACCGAGTTCCCAGAAAGCTGCCCGTCGCGAGCACCCGCTTCTGGCCGGGTGGAGCCGACCGAATCTCGCCAACGAACGGCCGGTCCCCACCAGGTTGTCGACCTTCAGGATTGAACTACCGCGTGGTCAAACCGCAGTGACGTTGAACCTGTCGCAGAGCGCGTCCACCTGACGCGACTTGAGCTGTTCCGCCCGCATCTTCCGAAGTCCGCTGCGCTCAAAGATCGCGTAGGCAAACCCTTTGTTCATCTGCCGCGAAACGTAGCGGATCCCGTCCCAACGCGGACTCGCAGCGTGAATCGCTTGTGCCCAGGCTTGGCTCGCCGTGTAGTCAGCGGACGCGCTGATGTCATTGTTCAGGCCCAGGGACTTCAGCGTCGCCCCGCTCAGGCCGGCCAGCACCAGCGTCTTGCGTCGTTCACAGTTGAAGCGCACGACAATGCGCCCGGTCAACTCGGCGGCCGGCACTTCGTAGCGACCGCCGACAAACCGGCCGGACTCGTGGATGACGCTCTCCGCGAACGCCACCTCGATGGAACGGGCGGTTTAGCAGGTGCCGAATACACCTACTCGGCCGGGCTCCGGATCATCGAAACGATAGACGCCAGCGGACCAGTGCGGCTCGGTGCCCGGATGCCGGCTCAACCGCACGAGGGCAACCAACTCGATCCTCACCGGGCGAAGAATGTCCTCGAAGGATCCGGGCTCAGGTAGTCGCAATGACACGCGCGGCGCCTCGCTCACGCGCCCAGGCAGCAGCCAGCCGCTCCACCTTCGCCACTGGAACTCCCGCCTCCAAGGCGACCGCGACGCTCTTGCCCGCCAGGGTGCCGTGGTCGCGCAGCCAGAACATCAGTTTCTCGCTGGAGCCAAGGTCACCGAGTGCGCGGCAGATGCTGGCCACGGTCTCGCGGTCCATGCCCAGGAACGCCTGGGGGTAGTACAGCCGGTTGCCGACCTTCACCGAGAACACTTCGCCGCGGTCTGCGGCAGGTGCCAAGGCCTGGCGCGTGAGCCCCCAAGCCTGTGCGAGCTGCTCGCCGGGCACGACGAGGCCATCCTTGACCCATTGGACACGGGCCGCCTCGCCACGCGCGGTGGCGCCTGCCAGACCTCCGGTAGCCTGAGTTTGCTGGGTGTCTGGCGGCGGCGTTGGCATGTGCCGCCCGCGCACGGGCGTCTCGCGTCTTGGCCGTCTGCAGACCTTGCTTGCTTACCGCCGAGCGGAGGCTGCCTAGGTCGTCTCTGAGGCGACCAACGGTGACCTCGAGCTGCGCGATCCTGCGCAGCAGGACGGGGGTACTGACTTCGGTGCTCATGAGAAGATTCTAAGCAAATGCATGCAGCAAAGAAAATGAAGACAACAGAGCAATCCGAAGAAGCTGGCAGGCACAAGCCGCTACGGCTCTCGCTTCGCGCTCGTTGGTGCTGCGGGACGTCATCACCCTATTCGTCTGTAGCTGCGCTCGCAGAATAGCCACCGGCGCTGACTATGGCGCCCGTGCGCCAGGAGGCTGTGAAGATGCAGCTGGCGTAACGCGCGCCGGGGACTTGCTCGCTGCCACGTGGCTTTTTTACCGACGTGGCCCGATGTCGATCGGCGTCGGGTGTGGCGTCACATCACGTGCCTGCCGCTGACCTTCGCGAGTCTGCGTCAACGGCATCTCCTTGATGAACGTGGCGATGGATCGCGCCAGGTCGCGATCAGCTGCGTCACCCGACATGGCCAGCGCGCGACCCACGTGCATCCAGACCTCAACGGCTTCTGCCCGCGTGGCGCGGGCCCGTGCGCCGCTCGTGGCGCCAGCGCGGCTGGTGCGAAGTCGACCATCTTCACGCGCCTTCACACGCCACAGTGGCTCGTAGTTCTGGCGCCGCCCGCGCGTGGCCTGCCGGGTGGCCTCGGCCTCGATGCCGTGCGCGCGCAGTTTCTCGGCGAAGATTTCGCGCCACCGGTGCAGGTCAGCCTTGCGCGGATTTAGCCGCTTGCCGTGCTTCGACTCCGCGCGCACGCTGATGTGCACATGCGGATTGGCCTGGTGGTCGTGCAGAACCATCACGACCTTGTGATCGGCCAGTTCGGCCTGCGCGAACTCTCGCGCTGCGCGCTGCACGCTCAGCGGCTCGGTGCCGCGCGGCATCGACAGCATGATGTTGAAAGCCTCGCGCCGGTGGCCGGGTTCGGCGTCATCGGGGATCAGAGATCCGCCGAAGCGCCATTCATCGGCCAGGTCGCGCAAGGTGTCCTTGCCCCGCATCGTTTCGCCGCGCTGGTCCTCGATCTCCAGCCGGCCGTCCTTGCTGATGTAGCGGAAGTGCGCAGCAATGGCCCTCATGCCGCGTCCGCCGCCGGTCACCTTGACCATCACCTGGGGCGCACGCCGGACGATCGTCGCCTCGATGCGCTTGCGGATGGCGGCGGCACGCAGACGTGAAGCGTCCCCGCTCAGGGCACGGGAACGGGCCGCTGTCGTATGTACGCCGGCAACGCCGGCCCGGCTGTGTTGCGCAAGGGATGGCAGTCCGAAGGATCGAGGCGCGCAGCTGCTCGACGCGCAGCGCAACAGCCCCGGTCCGGCGCAGCCGGATGCGCCCGGAAGATCGCATTCACCGACGCAGCCCAACTGCACGTTCTGCACGACGATCGACGTGCAAAGTGGAATTCACGTAATGCCGCGGCCACGATCTCCCACCAGCACCTTGACCAACTCCCGCGACCGTGGTGCCAAGTCGTGGTGCCGGTGATGCACGCGTGGAGGCGTGTCTCGTCCAGTCAGCCGCACCAGACCGTCATCGCTCGGGCAACCGGACTCATCGAATCACGCGAACCCACGGACACGATACTTGTCCCAGCGCCGCAGCCTCGATACGGGGCAGCAGGCGTGTGTCGGGCTCCCATGAGCCGCCTCGGGCTACAAAGCGCGTGGCCGCATCGACGACGGGGCCGCCTATTCCCCGCGTTGGTCCTGCAGATTCGAACGGGTCGTCCACACGGGCAAATTGCTGGGTGGTGTGGCGCTCGACGTCGAGCAAATCGTCAGCATCGATGTCGAGAATAGAGAACGTCGAGTGCACCATGCGCGACGGTGTGCCCTTCACCACTTCCACGACGATGCTGGCCTGGCTAACGCGCTGTCCGGCGAAGTCGGGGATGCGATCGGCGCGGTATGCGTGTTGTGGCTGAAAGCTGCCTCGCGCTGCGAAAGCCCTGAGAGCGCCTGGCCCGACCGCATCACGACCCTGGTCGCGGCCGACGAGCACGGCGCGCGCGAGGAGTTGCTGCGACGCTGCGACCTGTTGCTGAGCGAGGAGGCGTTGCGCCGCAAGGTGTCAGCCTGCGAAGCGCAGCTCGACGACGCGTTCGCGCACTCGCCCGCGGCACCAAGGCGCGTGAGCTGGCCGGCTCACCGGGCATCAACGGCGCTGTCGCTGTTGTCAGAGGCGCTGCGCGACCCCGACGTGCTCGTGCGCTCGATGCTCAGGCACAGTCCGTCGCCGAACCAGGTGCACAAGCCCAGCCTCACCGAGGCATTCCTGAAGTACGGCCGTCCGGAAGGCGCCTGGTGTGGCTCGAAGGCTCGTAGGATCACCTGGAGATTACCCGCCGGCATCTGCACGCCCAGGCGCTGACGGCGCTCGGACGCACGGGCGAGGCTGCGGATGAACGGCAGCGGATCTTCGAGGCCAGCCTGGACGACCGCCTTTCGGAAGACGCTGAGGAGTAGGTCGACGCGGCGCCCAGCGGCCGCAGGAGGCGACCGGACCAGAGCAGCAAGGAACATCGCTCGGTCTACAACCTCGACTACGATGCTGGCCTCCTCCGAAGCCGCCGCTCGCGGATGCCGGCGGCCGGCCAACACCGGCCCCTGGCGATCCTCCCAGAATTTCCCCTGCTGGCCCGCCTTGGATGACTGGTGCCGCGGGGATGAACATTGACCCCCGCCTGCGACCGTACGCGCTATCCGATTTGCTGTCTGAAAGTCCATTGCCCTCGCGAACACTTGAACATTGATGCACCTCGAAGCGAAGGTCGTTCACGGGTGAGCAACGTTAGGATTCGAGGCGATACAGCCGCACCCACAGGTCGGGCCCTTCCGTGCCTTCCTTCTTGACATTGAAGAACTCATCTCCCTGAGGCGCGGGCACCGGCACGGTGCGCGACAGCGACGGCCGTTGCAGGAACTGCCGGCGGAACTCTTCGGTCGCCCAGATCTGGCCCGGCTCGACCAGCGGCTCTACGCGGGCCGCACACAGGATCGCCTCGCCACCGGCGATGACCGTGCGCAGGTCGGTCTCGCGCTGCCGCGTCTGTAGCTCGCCGTAGTGGAGCGCGATGCGCAGCCGCGCTGGCTCGGCGCGTTGAAGACCCGGTCCATCAGGTAGCGTGCGGTCTGAGCCAGCGCGGCCGGGTCCTCGTCGGCAATCAGCGCCGCATCACCGGCGCCGGTCTCCGTGATCGCGCCCGGTGGCGCCCAGCGTGCGACGGCTTCCTCCAGCGCCTTGCGCACCGGCCCGTCGGCGCCGGCGCGCATCAGGCCACCGAAGCCATGCACATCGGCCTTCAGGACACACAGCAGGCGCACGCTGGTCGTCTGGTCGAACGTGCCAGGATCGCGCCACGGCCTGTCGTAGCCGACGATATTGTCGCGATCGACACGCCGCAGGAACGCCGGGTTGATGCGTCCGATCGCGTCGGACAGCACTGGATGCAGCAGGTAGTGTGACGACAGCGGCAGCGAGTCGATCGGCTCCAGCGTCGCTTCGCCGGGGCGCAGGAAGTGCTGCTGCCACTGCCCGCGCACCCGGTCGTGCTGTACGCAGCCGAGCAGCCCCACGCGGTACAGCGCGGAGAACACATGCAGGTCGATGCCGGCATCGGCGCTGTGCTCGGCGAAGATCGACTCACCTGGTGAATGCCGCCGCTGGAATTCATGCAGCGGCTGGCTGCCCTGGTGCCACGACCGCGCCTGCACCTGATCCGCCCTTACGGTGGGTTATCCCCCGACCGGGTGCGCAATGAGCGTTTGCAGTTCCTACTCCAAGTCGCTCCGTCACCGGCACCCCCGCCATCGGCCGAATTGCTGCGGACGTAGAAGTGACCCACAGCGCCCGGATGCCATCGACCCGCCATCTCCCGCCCCTTGGGCGAGATCACATGCTCGAGATTGACGCTTCTGCCATCTCAATCGCGCTGGTAAACCTGGCTGACGTATTCGCGGACCATTCTGGTGGCGGAGAAACGCGGACCGTTCGTTTGCAGGCTGCGGCGCATCATCGCCACCCATCGTTGCGGCACACCGTTGGCGTCGCGCTCATGAAACATCGGGACCACCTCTTGCTCCAGCAGGTCGAACAGGGTGCGGGCATCGCGGTAATCCTGCGCTTGATGGTCGTCGTCCACACTGCCATTGATCGCCCAGCCGTTGCTGCCGTCGTAGGCCTCGGCCCACCAGCCGTCGAGGACCGAAAGCTGCAGCCCGCCGCCAAGGCACGACTTCATGCCGCTGGTTCCGCTCGCCTCGTTCGGAGGGCGCGGAAGGTTGATCCACACGTCGCATCCAGCAACGAGGCGCCCGGCGAGCGGGATGTCATAGTCCTCGAGGAACGCTGCCCGACCGGCAACACTTGGCGCCCGCTTCAGCGAGAACACGTGGCGTACGACTTCCTTCGCCTCGATGTCGTCGGGATGTGCCTTGCCCGCGAACACGAATTGCACAGGACGCTCGCCTCCGATCAGGGCTAGCGCTCGCTCCGGCATGAGGGCGATGAGATGCAGGCGTTTGTAGGTCGCGAGCCGCCGCGCGAAGCCGATCGTGAGCCGGTCGGGGTGGAATCCGTTGCCGGCGGCCTCTGCATAGTCGAGCGGCTCGCCGCGGCGCAGGCGGTCGCTGATGGCGCGGTGCGTGACCATGTCGACCAAGTGCTTGCGCGCGGCGCAGCGCGCGTCCCACAGTTCGATCGCCGGGATGTCGCGAACGGAATCCCAGGTCGCGGCCTGGTCGGCACGGCTCAACCAGCCTTCGCCCAGGTGACGATCGAGCAGTTCGCGCATCGGGCCCTGCAACCAGGTGGGCACATGCACGCCGTTGGTTACATGGGTGATCGGCACATCTTCCACCGTGCGACCAGGGAATAGAGGCTGCCACATTGCGCGAGCCACTTGGCCGTGGCGTTGGCTGACGGCGTTCGCATGGCGGCTGGCGCGCAGCGCGAGAGCGGTCATGCCCGAGCGCTGGTCGGGATTGGCGGGATCGATGCGGCCCATGGCCAGGAACTGCTCGCGGTCACCGGCGAGATCCGCGATCCGGCCGAGGATCGGGAGCAATTCGCCCCGATGATAGGTTTCATTGCCGGCCGCGACCGGAGTATGGGTCGTGAACACCACCTGTTCTCGCACTCGCCGCCATGCATCTTCGACCCCTCCACCTGTCCGGGATCGGGCCTGGGTCAACAGTTCGAACACGCCGAGCGCGGGGTGCCCTTCGTTGAGGTGGTAGACCGATGGGGCAATGCCGAGCGCGTGCAACGCACGCACGCCGCCGACGCCCAGCACGGCGTACTGGGCCAGCCGGATCGCGCGGTTGCTCTCGTAAAGCCGTGAAGTGACCCAGCGGCCGACTTGGCTGTTCTCCGGTAGATCGGTGTCAAGCAAGTAGAGCGGCACCCGCCCGACGTCGACTCTCCAAACCTGCGCTCTGACATCTTCATCGTCGACCGGTACTGAGATCGTGACCGGCCGCCCGTCAACGCCAGTTACCTTCACGCATGGCAGTCGGTCGGGGTCGGCGTCGATCCAGTATTCATGCTGGTAACCCGTCGGATCGATGCGCTGGTGGAAATAGCCTGTGCGATACATGAGACCAACGCCAACCATCGGCAATGCGAGGTCCGATGCCTCCTTCAGGATGTCGCCGGCGAGCACACCGAGCCCGCCCGAATAGATGGGCAGCGACCCATGCACACCGAATTCGGCGCAACAGAACGCGACCGGATGCTCCGGACTCACCGCGCCGGTGTTCCACGGTCGAGCGCGGTCGACCGCGAGTTCGCTTGCCAGTCGCCCGACCCTTGACACGACCTCGGCATCCGCGACGGCGCGGTCGAACATCGATCGGTGTGTCTCGGCGAGCAGGCGGCGTGGATTGCATCCAGAGCGTGCCCACCGCTCGGGATCGATGGCCTCGAACGTGGCCGCCCCCTCCGCAGACCACGACCAGCGATAGTCATACGCGACCCTGGCGAGCGGCCGCAACGGCTCGGGTAGAGCTTCCTCCAGTTCGACGACCGCACGCTCAATATCGCGGTCACCTGCAAACATAATCGCCATTCATCGGAAACGCGTCCGTGACAACGGGTCGCAGTACGCGAACCCAGGATGCAGTATCGTGAGTGGCACGGTCGTATCAATTGACCGTGGTCACTTCCGAGCGTCCGCAATGCGGCCTTAACTGGAACCAGTGGTCGGCCTCTGCCAGCAAGCCGGGCAATGCAAAGGGTGGGCACCAGTCGATGCCAGTTTACCGCCGATCCGCCCGGACTGGGCACTGTGAACTTCAGCGTGACACACGCATGAGCGTGCCCTACTTGGGCCTGCGGCAACGGTTCGCATTGAGCCGCCTCAAGCGACGACGGCATCCGTGCGCGCACGATGCGCGCAGACACTCATCCCGGTAGGAGCATCCACATGGCCGACTCAAAGTACATCCGCTGGTTCGCGGACATCTCGATGGCGGACCTGCCCCTGGTCGGGGGCAAGAACGCCTCGCTCGGCGAAATGTTCCAGGAACTGCAACCGCTGGGCGTTCGAATTCCCAACGGCTTTGCCGTCACCGCGACGGCGTACCGCGATGCACTTGACGCCGCCAGCGCCTGGGCGCCGCTGCATTCGCTGCTCGACCAGTTGGACAAGCGCGATGTGGACGCTCTCGCTCAAGCCGGCGCGCGGGCGCGAGAGATTGTCTATGCGGTGCCGATGCCGGCCGCGGTGGAAGAAGGTATCCGCAGTGCCTGGCGCGAATTGCAGGTGCAGGTTGGCCCGACGCTGAGCGTGGCTGTGCGCAGTTCGGCCACCGCGGAGGACCTGCCGAATGCCAGCTTTGCCGGCCAGCACGACACCTACCTCAACATCCGCGGCGAACAGATGCTGATCGACGCCGTCAAGCGCTGCCAGGCCTCGCTATTTACCGACCGTGCCATCTCTTACCGCACTGACCAGGGTTTTGACCACTTCAAGGTCTTTGTGTCGGTGGCGGTGATGCAGATGGTGCGCAGCGACCTCGCGTCGAGCGGCGTGATGTTCACGATCGACACCGAATCTGGCCACCCTGACGTCGCCTTCATCACCGCCGCCTGGGGCCTGGGTGAGAACGTGGTGCAGGGCGCCGTGGACCCCGACGAGTTCTACGTGCACAAGCCCACATTCAAGGCCGGACACCGCTGTGTGCTGAGCAAGCGGCTCGGCCGCAAGCAGATTCGCATGGTCTACAGCGGCGGACGCACGCGCGAGCAAGTAGTCAACCAGCCCACCCCGGCTGAAGATCGCGCTCGCTTCTGCCTGAGCGATACCGATGTGCTCGAGCTCACCGAGGCCGCGATCAAGATCGAAGACCACTTCACCCGTCGGGCCGGCGCCTGGCGGCCGATGGACATCGAGTGGGCGAAGGACGGGCCGGATGGCAAGATATACATCGTGCAGGCGCGGCCGGAGACATCCGCTTCCCAGCGCGCCGCCAACGTGCTCGAGGAATTCGTGCTCGAAGGCACGTCCCCAGTGCGTGTGCAGGGCCGCGCCGTCGGCGAACGCATCGCCGCCGGCGGCGTGCGGCGGATCGCCAACGCGTCACAGCTGCACCGCTTCAAGCCGGGCGAGGTGCTAGTGGCCGATACCACTACGCCCGATTGGGAGCCGGTGATGAAGACCGCTGCAGCCATCGTCACGAACCGCGGTGGGCGCACCTGCCACGCGGCAATTGTCGCGCGTGAGCTCAACATCCCCGCCGTTGTGGGTGCCGAGGGGGCGAGCGAGCGGCTGAAGGACGGCGAGCCCGTTACCGTGTCATGCGCCGAGGGCGACATAGGTCGCGTCTACGAAGGCATGCTTCGCTTTCGCGTCGATAAGAGCGACCTCACCGGCTTCAAGCGTCCGGCCACCGAGGTGATGGTTAATCTGGGCAACCCTGAACTCGCATTCAAGACCGCGTTGCTGCCGTGCGACGGCGTGGGTCTGGCGCGCATGGAGTTCATCATCAACGAGCACATCAAGTTGCACCCGATGGCGGTGCTGCACCCTGAGCGCATCAGCGATGCGGCCGTGCGTGCGAAGGTCCAGGCGCAGTGGGTCGGCTATCCGGATGGGGCGAGCTACTTCATCGAAAAGTTGGCTGAAGGTGTGGGCACGATTGCTGCCGCGTTCTGGCCGCGGCCCGTCATCGTTCGGCTTTCGGACTTCAAGAGCAACGAGTACGCCGCGCTACTGGGCGGACGGGACTTCGAGCCGCATGAGGAAAATCCGATGCTCGGCTTCCGCGGTGCGGCACGCTACATTCACCCGGCCTATGAGGAAGGTTTTGCGCTGGAATGTGCGGCCTTGAAGCGCGTGCGCGAGACGATGGGCCTGACGAACCTGAAGGTGATGGTGCCGTTCTGCCGCCGGCTCGATGAGGCACGCAAGGTGCTCGATACCATGGCGAAGTATGGCCTGAGGCGCGGAGAGAATGGCCTGCAGGTCTACGTGATGTGCGAGATCCCGAACAACGTGCTGCTGATCGATGAGTTCTCAGAGCTGTTCGACGGCTTCTCGATCGGCAGCAACGACCTGACGCAGCTGACGCTCGGAGTGGACCGCGACAGCGCCATCGTCGCGGACTCGTTCGATGAGCGCGACCCGGGCATGTTGAAGATGCTGAAGCTCGCGGTGGAAGGTGCCAAGCGCAACGGGCGCCACAGTGGCATCTGCGGACAGGCGCCGTCAGACCATCTCGAGATCGCACGCTTCCTGGTGGAACTCGGCATCGACAGCATCAGCCTGACACCTGACCGCGTGTTGCGCACGATGCAGGCGGTGCGCGAGATCGAAGAAGCCCAGGGGCGCGCGCCGCGGCAATAGCGTAAGACGCGGGGGCAGCCTTTGAACGGGAAGATTCCCGGGCTTGGCGCCGTTCAGGACCTTGGCACGTAGCGTCCGCACGTTCGTCGTTGGCACCGGCGTTGCCAAGCACTAGGCGCTGAACGCGCCCAGCCGCATAAGCGAGATACGCAACAGAACCGCGCACGACGTGCAGCGACTGACGCTCGGTCAAGGCAGTTAGCGATGGCTAGTTTGTGCCGGTTGGTGGCGACGCCGGCTCGATAAGGGACAGGCCCCCGCGTCAGAATAGTTGTCGCCTCCATAGATCAACTCCCGGGGGCGGCGACGAAGGACGGACTTGCCCCGATACGGACAGACATTCAAGGACAGAGCGGTAGCGCGGTTGCTGCCGCCGGAGAGCGCGTCGATCGACGTGGTTGCGCGAGAGGTTGGCATCGGCACGGACACCTTGGCGCGCTGGCGCGGCCGGCCGGCTTGAGGCCGTGGTGAGCACGGCGGCGATGAACGAGGCCGACAAGAGCGATTGGTGTCGCTCGCACGGTGCGTACCCCGAGGAGCTGGCCAAGTGGCGCGCAAGTGTCACGACCGCGCTGGCCGCGCCTGAGGAGCTGCGAGCCAGCCCGCAGGCCACGCGGGCCGATCGCAAGCGCATCAAGGAGCTCGAGCGCGCGTTGCTGCGCAAGGACCGCGCCCTGGCCGAGACGGCGGCGCTGCTGGTGCTGTCAAAAAAAGTGCAGGCGATCTTCAGCAAGGGAGAGGACGAATGATCGGCCTCGAGGATCGCCAGTCCCTGTCCCAAGACGTTGGCGTTGCGCATGCCGCATGCCGCAGGCGCGCGGCTGCATATGGCCTGCGGGATCGCCGGCATCGACGTGCGCACCCTGCAGCGCTGGAGGGTGCACGGAGGCCTCACAGCGGGCGATGGCAGGCCTCAGGCGGTGCGCCCGCTGCCTGGCCATGCCCTGAGCGAGGCCGAGCGCGCAGAGCTTGTGAGCGTGGCCGATGAGCCGCGCCTCGCGGCGGTTGTGGCCGGCAACTACCGGTCACCGGCCGAGCGAGACGAACCGCTCCCGCTGCGTCTCAGTCAGCCAAGGAATTCGCTCCGGCGGCTTGGCGCGGCGGGCTGTCAGTTGCTCTAGCCGTGTTCCGCGTCCGCCTGCCAACACCAACGCATAGGTGCGCTGCCCAAAGTGGCTCAAATTCACCCCGCGCGACTCCTTGCAGTGGCTACCACTTTCTGCGCTGGCGCTTCGCATCGAATCGCCCACGCGATGTGCCTCAAACAGAAGCCTCTGCTTTTGACTAAAAAGCAAGAACTAGGAGACTATCGTTACCGGGTTTCGACAGGCTTGGCAATCACTTCGCTTCCGTGGGCTGCGGGGCATCGACCAATTGGCGATCGATCTCCAGTTCCGCTTGAAGCCAGTCCTCGAGTTCACGGCCAGCAACAAAGCCCCGACGTTCGTAGAACGTGTACGCCGCGATTCGGATCATGGTCTCACGCTTCTCGGCGTCGTCTTGCGAAGCTCCGGTCTGGGCTGACTCGTGTTTCTCCGCGACCGACTGATCCGCCATGCCGGCGGAAACCTTTGAAGCCGGGGGCATCGTTGTTTGGGTAGATTTCATCATCTGTCTCCTTTCCGGTTCGTTGGGGGTGGAACATTCCGTTCAGTAACGATCTACACCACCCGATGAGCAAGAATGGTCGTTCCGGCGATGGCGGCATTGATTGAACTCAACAACCGCCGGCTAAAGCCGGTGGGTTGAGCGTTACGGCCTGAAAGTCCGGATACGCGTCGGCTGAACGACGCGTCTTCACTCCGGCTCCATCTTGAAATTGTCGTTCGGCTTGGGTTCGAAATGATGTTCCAGGTACTGCTTGATCATCTCTTCCGTCATCTGCCCCACCGTCGCACAGAAGTACCCCCTTGCCCAGAAGTGCCTGCCCCAGTACCGCTTCTTCAGGTGCGGAAATTCCTCGAACAGCTTGCTTGCCGCCCGCCCCTTGATCCGCCTCATGATCTCGCTCGGCGCCATCTCCGGCGGCGCGCTCACCAGCACGTGTACGTGATCTGCACTCACCACTCCGCTCACGATCCCGATCTCGAATGCTTCGCACGTCTGCCTCACCAGTTCCCGCATACGAACCGCCACCTCGCCCGTCAGCACCCTGTAGCGGTACTTCGTCACCCATACAAACTGGTACTCGATCTGAAAGACCGTATGACTTCCGTACCTGTAGTCCATGCGCGGCACCTCCGGTGCCGCATCTTGAAGCTAAAGCTGACCGGCTGAAAGCCGGTGGCTTGAACCCTGTGATGGATAGTCAATGCGCGTGCGCCTTGGCGTGTCTCCCGCACGATGCTCTATTACCCAGCGTGACCGTCATTGATTCATTGATTTGAAGGTTTCAAGCGGACTATCACCAATGCTGCTTCGAGAGCCGGCTAATGCCGATGGCCAACGGTCGCTCTAGCGCCGCTCTGCGACCGCGACGGTGGTCAGCCCGCCCACTTCCGGTTGTGCCAATCCACCGCGGCCTGGGCGGCGGAGCCTGAACACCAACCCAGACGGGTTCGCACGCCCTGGCGATCACGTAGCTTGATGGCGGGAGGAATAGGCGCGCTTCGCAGATGACCTCGTGATCGTTGTGGACGCGCATCCGCGACACGTCTGTTCGAGGCAGGCGGTGCCAATGCGACTGCGGCAGGAAATGGCCAAACTGCAGGTCGAAGTCAATGAGGAGTAGAGCGCAGCCGTCGACCTGGACCGGGGCAAAAGCTTCGGATTCCTCGGGTTCGACTTTTGTCGTGTGCGCGCCCTCAGCGGTGCACGGCGGCGGCCATGCCGGCACCCGATTCGCGTTCGCGTTGACGCCGATCACCCTGCAATCTGCGCGTGCTCCTAGCATCGATTGCAGCGAGTTCACTGGTCGGCTGCCGCAGGGTCTCTAACGGAGGGCATGCAATGACGCTTCACAAGATGACGCCGGTGGACGCGGCGTGGTTCCACATGGACGGTAGGGCGAACCTCGCGATGGTCACGAGCGTCGCCCTGACCAAGAGGCCGCTCGATTTCGCCAAGGTCAAGGCCTTGTACGCGGCGCGTCTGAGCGCTTTCCCGCGTTTCCGGCAAAGAGTCGTCGAACGCGGGTTGCCGCTGCCCACGCCGCACTGGGAGGACATGCCCAACTTCGACATTGGCCAGCATCTGCACCACGTGGCGCTGCCGCAGCCCAGCGACCAGCGCGCGCTCGCGCAACTGCTCAGCGACATCGTGAGCACGCCGCTCGATCGCCTACAGCCGCTGTGGCAGGTGCACGTGATCGACGGTGTCGAGGGCGGCAGTGCGCTTGTGACGCGATTCCACCACTGCATCGGTGACGGCACGGCGATGACGGCGCTGTCGATGCTTCTGTACGACAAGAACGCCGATGCGCCGGCAGGCCCGCACGACGCCCCGGCGCCGAAGGCCGCGCGCGGAGCGAGCGACGGATGGCTCGGGTCGACCTTCGACGCATTGGGGGAGTCGGTCAGGGCCGTCGTGTCGACGGCCGATGCGGCGCTCGAGGTGGCCTCACACCCGCAGGCCTTGATCGACAAGGCCGCGCTGATCGCCGGGGGAGCGGGGATGCTGCTGTCCGAGTTGCTGAAGCGCGACGACCCTGAATCGCCGTTCAAGGGGGCGTTCTCGCTGGCCAAACGTGTCGCATGGTCGGAGCCGGTGGCTATCGCCGATGTCAAGGCGATTGGCGCGCTGGCCGATGCGAAGGTCAACGACGTGCTCGTGGCCGGCATGACGGGTGCACTGCGTGCCTATCTGAAAGGACGGGGTGTCGACGTGGGGCACACGACGCTGCGCGCGCTGGTGCCGGTTGATCTGCGCCCGCCGGAGCGCGCGCTGGAACTCGGCAACGACTTCGGCCTGGTGCTGCTCGAACTGGCGGTCGGCGCCAGGACGCCGCTCGGGCGACTCCGCGTGACAAAGGCGCACATGGACGCGTTGAAGCGCTCGCCCGAGCCGGTGGCGATGCGGGTGCTGTTCGACATCTTCGGCCGGACGCCGAAGCTGGTGTCGGACATCCCCTCGTCGATGCTCAGCAGCAAGGCGAGTGTGGTCATGACCAACGTCGTAGGTTCACCGCATACGCTTTACGTGGCCGGGGTGCCGATCGAGCGGGTCATGTTCTGGGTTCCGCACCCGGGGGAGCATCTCGGCATGGGCATCAGCATCCTCAGCTATCGCGGTTACGCGACGCTGGCCATCGTCGCCGACGCGCACCTAGTGCCCGATCCCGAGACCATCACGCGTCACTTCCAGCAGGAGTTCGTGACGATGCTGTCCGCGGCCCGACGCACCGAGGGGCGCAGAACGGCCGCCGGCGGACGCCCTGCGAAGGCCAACGCCCCCAAGAAGGCCGCCGCGACGCGGGTGCATCGGTGCCGGAGCAGGCGAGAGCGATGAAATCCCTCAGCGGCGTCGATGCGGCGTTCCTGCACCTGGAGACGCCCGAGACACCGATGCACGTCGCGTCGGTAAGCCTGTTCGACCTGCCGACCAGGTATCGGCGTGACTTCCACGCCGCGGTGAAGCGGGCACTGGCGCAGCGCCTGCATCTGGCGCCGGTACTGCACCGCAAGCTTTCGCCGATGCCGCTGCAATTCGCCAACCCGGTCTGGGTCGACGACGACGCGGTCGACCTCGATCACCACGTGCAGCGAGTGACGCTGCCGCCGCCGGGCACGATGACGCAGTTCGACGACTGTGTCGGCCGCCTGCACGCCGAACTGCTCGACCGCGGCCGGCCGCTGTGGCGCCTGTACGTGATCGACGGGCTCGAAAGCGGCCAGATCGGCTACTACTTCAAGGCGCACCATGCGGCGCTGGACGGCCAGGCAGGCATCGTGCTCACGCGCACGCTGTTCGACCTGTCGCCGCGCTCGCCGGCGGTACCGCGTGCAAAGGACCGCAGTGGCGCAGAGCATCCGGGCATGGTCGAGCTCGGCGCCGCCGCGCTGCGCCACGACGCCGGCCAGTACATCAAGCTCGTGCGCCATCTGCCCGACGTGGTGCGCACGCTCGCGGGCCTGTTCGGCCCCGCGAAGAGGGGCGGCTCGTCGGGACGGCTGCGGCAGAACTTTGCCTTTGGCCCGCCGACGCCGCTGAACGTGCCGATCACCGCCGAGCGCGGCTTTGCCGGCCTGTCGCTGCCCCTGGACGCGCTGAAGGCGCTGGCCACCGCGCACGACGCCAAGCTCAACGACATCGTGCTGGCGCTGTGCAGCGGCGCGCTACGCCGCTACCTGGCGCACCACGGCGGCATCCCGAAGAAGCCGCTGACGGCGGCGATGCCGATCTCACTGCGCGAGGCCGGCAACACCGAGTTCACGACGCAGGCGACGATGCCGCTCGTCAACCTGCACACGCACATCGCGGACCCGGTGCAGCGCCTGGGCGCGATCCGCGACGGCGCCGACGCCGTCAAGGCGATGGTCCAGCAGACCAAGGGCGTAATGCCAATGGACTTTCCGTCGATCGGCGTACCCTGGTTGCTCCACGGCTTGGCCGAGCTTTATGGCAGATCGCACCTCGCCGGCGTGATGCCGACGCTGGCGAACGTCGTGATCTCGAATATTCCGGGTCCGCGAGTGCCGTTGTATGCGGCCGGTGCACGCATGAGCGACTACTGGCCGGTATCCATCGTCGAGCACGGCTTAGGGCTGAACATCACCGTGATCAGCTACGCGGGCGCGATGGGCTTCGGCTTCACGACCGCGCGCGCGGCGGTGCCCGACGCGCACCGTCTCACTCAGGCGCTCGTCGAGGCCTTCGAGGAGTTGCTCATCAAGACCGGCAAGCCGTCGGCGAAGACCCCCCGTCGAAAGGTCGCCGCCGCGGCGACCGCCTCGAGGAACCCACGATGAAGACCACAGCGCAAGGCCCGAGCGTCACCCTTGTCGGCGGCGGCATCGCCGCCCTCGCCGCTGCTGTCTATCTGGTCCGCGATGGCCACGTTCCGGGCTCCAGCGTGCGGATCCTCGAAGAACAGGCGCTCGGTGGCAGCCTCGACGCCTCCGGCTCGGCCGACCAGGGCTTCTCGATGCGCGGCAGCCGGATGTACGGCCCCGCCTACGAGTTGATGCACGAACTGCTGTCGTACATCCCGTCGCTCGACAACCCGAACAAGTCGGTCACGCAGGACACGCTCGAATTCTGGCTCCAGGCACCATGGAATGACAAGGCGCGGCTCGTCGAACACGGACACATCGTCGACGCACCGCCGTTCGGGCTCAGCAACAAGGACCGCGTCGACTTGATCGAGTTCATGCTGCGCGGCGAAGAGGCGCTCGGCGCCAGGCGCATCGATGAGTGCTTCGATGCGCACTTTTTCGCCTCCAACTTCTGGTTCATGTGGCGCAGCATGTTCGGCTTCGAGACCTGGCACAGCGCCGCCGAGTTGCGGCGCTACCTGCTGCGCTTCCTGCGCCTGTTCCCCGACCTGCCGACACTGAGGATCATCCAGTCCACGCGCTACAACGGCCGCGACTCGATCGTGCGGCCGATCGTGCACTGGCTCGAGCAGCAAGGCGTGCAGTTCGACGTCGGCGTGCAGGTCACCGACCTCGACTTCGAAGCCGTCGGGAACGAACGCAAGGCCGTGCGCCGCATCTGCGCCACACGCGATGGCGCGCCGGCCGACATCGAGTTGGGCGATGGCGACCTCGTGATCGTGACCTTGGGCTCGATGACGGCCGATTCGACCGTCGGCACGATGGACTCGCCGCCACCGCCGGTCCGGCGCCGTAGCGGTGCCTGGGCGCTGTGGGAGCGGCTCGCGGCCAAGGATCTGGCCTTCGGCCGTCCGTCCGTGTTCTGCGGCGATGTCGAGCGCACGAGGTGGGTCACGTTCACGGTGACGCAGGCTGACGACCGCTTCGTGCGTCGCATGGAGCGCTTCAGCGGCAGCCCGGCCGGGCAGGGCGGGCTGGTGACGCTGAAGGATTCGAGCTGGGGGATCACCTTCCACCTCTTCCACCGGCCGGCCTACGCCGGGCAGCCGCCGGGCACGCAGGTTTGGTGGGGCTACGGTCTGTTCGCCGACTGCGCCGGCGACTTCGTGGCCAAGACGATGCCGGATTGCAACGGCGCCGAGATCCTGACCGAAGTGGTTTCGCACCTCGGCTGGCGCGAGGAACTGCCGGCGCTCCTCGAAAGCGCCATCTGCATCCCCTGCCTGTTGCCGTACACGACGAGCCAATTCATGCCGAGGGCGCCCGGCGACCGGCCGCCGGTGGTTCCACCCGGCACCGTTAACCTCGCCTTCGTCGGCCAGTACGTCGAGATACCCGAGAACGTGGTCTACACGGTCGAATACTCAATCCACTCGGCGGCGCTCGCCGTCGCGACCCTGCTCGGCGCGCCGTACCGTGTACCGGCTGCATACCGGGGGCTCGAACATCCGAATGCGTTGATCGGGGCGATCAAACGCGTACTGGAGTGACGCTCGGGGCGTACAGGGCTCGGCACCCGTTGCGTGCGCCACACCACCCGGTGGACCCTTTGACATGACCGCATTCCGCTGCGTTGGCACGTATGCGGCCGTCGATGGCAAATACTCCACCTCGGCTTACTGCGAAGGCGTAGACAAGGACGGCGACAAGATCATGACGCGCAACACGACCGAAGGGCAGAAAGGGAAACAGGAAGTGATCGCCGGAACCGGCAAGTACGAGGGCATGGTGCGCGCAGGCATCACTGAGCCCCTTGGTCAGTTCCCGTCGATCAAGCCCGGCACTTTCACCGCGTGCAATCGGCAGACGGGCACCTACAAGATGAAGTGAGAGGGCACCGCGTGGCTTGCAATCAGGCCCACATACGAGCCGGTCGGCTGGGTTTGTGGTGTCCCAGTGCACGCCAGCGTTTGTGCACACGCGCGATGCATGTTCCGACCAAAAAGAGTCGAAAACTGCCATGCAGCATTCATGCGGTGTGGCGGCGTTGTGATTCGCCTACACGGTCTAGCAAGAGTCGTAAACAACAGCTGACCAGCGCCGCCCGAAGCCGGGTCCCGCGTCAAATACAGTCGTAAACGCCTAACGAGGCGCTGCCGGGAAACTGCTGTTCTGACAGTTCGGCCAGCTCAGCCTGCATGACCGCTTGACTGCTGCCGGGTGCACTACTTTCGGGAGCGAATCTCGCGTGTCGAACCGAAAGAGACCGGCGGCTCTTTGGGCAAATGACCGTACAAGGTGCTGCGGACGTAGGCCGTCGTCCGTTCGCGGGGTCGAAATCCCGAAAGCAGTCGCTCGATCCTTGTCGAGGCCAAAGATCTGCCGACTGTCCCCTGCTCAAGACTTCGAATTGGTGCTGCCGACCCGTTGCTGTCGGACGAAAGTACAGATTGCTCGCCCGACAGCCGCCAGTCGCAAGACATTCAACCGGCGCCACTTCAGGCGGAGGTGGCTCAATTCTGAGTCACGCCAAGAAGGACAGAAGGAGGTGGTGCGTAGAACGGCTACCACGATGGCGCATTGCGCGACGTGGCGCCGGGGCGCCGGACCAATCGAGTAGCGATGATCCGGCTGCGGTCGGGCCGCTCGCAGCCTGAGCCTGGCGGCGCTCGATCCGTCGCCCTTCAAGCGGCACCGCGCGACCTGGGAACCCAGGGCGCGCCGGACAATCTCGCAGCGTCAGCCGCCGGAAGCCGCCGAGGGCTCGATGACCTGACCTGTGGCCGTGCCATCGACTGCGCGGACATAGGCTTGCGCGACAACCGACGCCGCAAGGCCGCCCTTTGGATCCATGCCGAGCTTGGTCAACGTCTCGGACACCCATGGCGGACTGACGACGTTGACTCGGATGCCGCGCGGTGCCTCGAGCGCCGCTGCGCGCACGAAGGCTTCGACACCGGCATTGACCAGGCTGATGGCGCTGCTGCCGGGTGTCGGTGAGCGGCTCAGGATGCCGCTGGTGACGACCACGACGCCACCGTCGCGCACGCGCTGAAGGCCCTCGCGCACGACGTTGACTTGCCCCATCAGCTTGTTCTGCAGAGAGAACGCAAGATCTTCGTCATCCAGCTGTGCCAGCGGTTTGAAGCGCGCCGCACCGCAGGCGCTGATCACGCCATCGATCGGTCCGACCGCCGCGAACAACGCCCGAATCGAAGCAGGTGACGAGATGTCTACGGACAGGGGGTCCGTGTGGCGGCTCACTCCGATCACCTCGTGCCGCTGCGCAAGCGCTGCAGCAACAGCACTCCCGATCGTGCCCGTGGTACCGATGAGCAGCAACTTCATGACGTGACCTCCCGAATCGAATGCCGATGCAGGAAACAGACTCTAGGCGACTCCGATTGCCCTTTCGCAGACCATGTGGCTGTTGGTGGACATGGAAACGCGCCCGTACCCGAAGGCTTCAGTCACATCGTTACCTCCATGACTGCTCCGGTTGCTTCCGGCTGGAGCGTTCGCCGGGTGGAACTTGCACCCACTGGAAAGCGCCGCCTTTTCACGGCGCACACGCGTCAGCGGCGCTCGCAGACCATTCGCCTTCACTTCGAAGCTTGGCTGAGCATGCGCGAGTGCGCGCGTGCTGGGCATCTCCAAGACCACCAGAGGCGCCATCGTCGGCAAGACGCTCACCGCCAGTGTCGACTGGGTGCTGGCCCGGACACGCGCTTGCTCTATGGCGCTCAATATCGATCTGATCGGAGCAGTGTTATAGAAGCAGCAGATCGAGACGCTCGACGTTGCGCCCCAGCGTGCCAATGCCTGCGGGCTGAAGGTCACCTCCCTCGCTCAAGCGAACTGACCTTGCAGCGGTCATCTGGTCGGAGGCCTTGATCTTTGCCCGCGCGCTCGCATCTGCAATACAGAAGGAGATGTCTAGTGTCTGCTGCAATCCGGCCCGCCGCAGTGGCGGGGGTGTTCTATCTGGCCGAACCGAGCGCCCTCGCGCGCGAAGTCGATGGTCTGCTCGGCGACGTGCCGCTTGCTGAGCCTGTGCACGCGCCCAAGATCATCGTCGTGCCTCACGCCGGCTATGTGTACTCGGGCGCCGTCGCGGCGCATGCATATGCACAGCTTGCGCCTTGGCGTGACCGGATCCGGCGCGTGGTGCTGCTCGGGCCGACGCACCGCGTCGCGGTCCTCGGGCTGGCCGTTCCCACGGCGCGAGCCTTCGAGACACCGCTTGGACCCGTAACTGTCGATATCGAGGCGCTGGCCTCGCTGGTGACGATGCCTCAGGTGACCACCAGCGACAAGGCGCATGCGCTTGAACATTCGCTCGAGGTTCAACTGCCCTTTCTGCAGCGCGTGCTTGCTTCATCGTCATTCACGCTGGTGCCGCTGGTCGTCGGGCGCGCCAGCGCCGCGGAGGTACAGCAGGTGCTTGAAGCCCTCTGGGGCGGCGACGAAACGCTCATCGTGATCAGCACGGACCTCTCGCACTACCTCCCGTACACCGAGGCCTGCGCTGTCGATCGCGTCACCATCGACGCAATTCTGCGCCTGGATCCCGCCATCGACCACGACCAAGCCTGCGGCGCGACACCGCTGGCCGGTGCGCTGCTCGCCGCCCGGTCGCACGATCTCGCGCCGCGCCTGCTCGACCTGCGCAATTCGGGCGATACCGCGGGCGACCGATCGCGCGTGGTCGGCTACGCCGCGCTCGCCTTCGAGGCGCGTGACGCGAGGCTCGGCGCCGCGCTGATCGGGCGTGCGCGCAATGCGATCGCGAGCGAGCTCGGCCTGCCCACTCGCGCCGAGCCCGGGCACGAGGCACTGTCGGCACCCGGCGCGACCTTCGTGACCCTGCGCCTGCGCGGCGCATTGCGCGGCTGCGTCGGCACGCTCGTGGCCGAGCGACCACTCGCCGAGGACGTGCGCTGGCACGCCATCGGCGCGGCATTTCACGACACGCGCTTCGAACCTTTGAGCGCCTCGGAGTTCGCCGAACTCGAGGTCGAGGTTTCGCTGCTCGACGCGGCGCAGCCGCTGCAAGCCGCAAGCGAGGCCGACGCGCGCAACGCGCTGCGTCCCGGCACCGACGGTGTGGTGCTCGAATGGCGGGGCCGGCGCGCGACCTTCCTGCCGCAGGTCTGGGATCAGTTGCCCAGCCCGCGCGAATTTCTCGCCGCGCTCAAGGCCAAGGCTGGCTTGCCGCGCGACTTCTGGGCGCCCGATCTGCGGCTGTCTCGCTACGGCGTGCGCAAGTTCGTCGAGGTCACTGGATGAGCACCGCGACCGCGCCGACCCACCATCCGGCACGCTGGTGGCACCGCCTCGCCGACGGGCGTCTGCAGTGTGACCTGTGCCCGCGCGACTGCCGCCTTCACGAGGGCCAGCGGGGCCTGTGCTTCGTCCGCGCGCGCGAGGGCGACGAAATCGTCCTCACGACCTTCGGCCGCAGCTCGGGCTTTTGCGTCGATCCGATCGAGAAGAAGCCGCTGAACCACTTTCATCCCGGCAGCAGCGTGTTCTCGTTCGGCACCGCCGGCTGCAACCTCGCTTGCAAGTTCTGCCAGAACTGGGACATCTCGAAAAGCCGCGAGATGGACCGCCTGATGGACGAGGCGTCACCCGAGCGCATCGCCGCGGTCGCGCAGGAGACCGGTTGCCGCAGCGTGGCCTTCACATACAACGACCCGGTGATTTTCGCTGAGTACGCGCTTGCCACCGCCGATGCCTGCCACGCGGCCGGCGTAAAGACCGTCGCGGTGACGGCAGGTTATATCCACGCCGAGCCACGCGCCGAGTTCTTCGCAAAGATGGACGCCGCCAACGTCGACTTGAAGGGCTTCACGGAGGCGTTCTACGTCCAGCAGACCGGCGCGCACCTCGCGCCGGTGCTCGAAACGCTCGAGTACATCCGGCACGAGACGAGTTGCTGGCTTGAGATCACGACGCTGCTTATCCCGGACTTGAACGACAGCCCGGCCGAGATCGAGGCAATGACGCGCTGGATCGCGCATCGCCTCGGGCCCGACGTGCCGCTGCACCTCACTGCCTTTCACCCCGACTACAAGATGACCGATGTAGCGGCCACGCCGGTGGCCACGTTGCGCAGGTCGCGCGAGATCGCACTGGCCAATGGCCTTCGCTACGTTTACACAGGCAACGTGCACGATACGGCAGGCGGCACGACGACCTGCCCCGGTTGCGCGCGGGCACTGATCGTGCGCGACTGGCACCAGATCCTGCGCTACGACCTTGACGATGGCGGCGGCTGTCCGGACTGTGGCCAGCGTATCGCAGGGCGCTTCGGCAGCTTTGCTCCATCCGTCCGCCGGCGGCGCATTCCGGTGCGCGTTGCGCCGTGACTTTGGACGCCGACGCTCCGGCGCGGCTCTTCGTCGCGCTGTGGCCGAACGAGCGCCAGCGCGAGGCGCTGGCGGCAAGCGCCGCGAAGTGGGCCTGGAACCCTGGCGCCGCGCCGGTGAGTCCCGAGCGGTTGCATCTGACGCTGCACTTCATCGGCGACGTCGCCCGCGAGCTGCTGCCGAAGATCCGCGCGGCACTCGCCGTCCCGTTCACGTCGTTCTCGCTCACGCTCTCGCGTGCAGCGCTCTGGCCCGACGGTACGGCCGTGCTCGAACCGGAGGACATGCCGCCGGCGCTCGCCGAACTGCACGCGGCGCTGGCTGTAGTACTGAGCCGCATGGCGCTGCCGGTCGATACACGGCCGTACAGGCCTCACGTCACGCTGGCGCGCCGCGCGGCCGGGGCCAGTCCGCCGACACCATGCGCGCCGATGGGCTGGTGGCTGGACGGATACGCGCTCATCGAGTCCCGACAGCCCAAGTTATACAGCCTGCTGGAGCGTTATCCGTCGCCGCTTGAGCCCAGTCAACGCCGGGACGGCGCAGCCGGAGTTGAATAGGTTTCAGCAGTTCCTTTGGTCGTCTTGGAGCGCTTGATGTCCGCAACAGTCGAGTCACTCGCCAGCAAGATCGTTGTCACCGCCAATCCCGAAACGACGGCGGCGCACGCGGCGCAGTTGATGCGTCAATACCATATTGGCTCGCTGGTGGTGGTCGATGTGGCCGCCGGTGACGACAGGGCGGTCGGCATCGTCACCGACCGCGATCTGGTGCTCGCGGTAATGGCCGAGGGGCTTGATCCGGCGCTGTTCACGGTCGGCGACATCATGTCAACCCAGCTCGTCACCGTCCCGGCGACTGCGTGCCTGATCGACGCGACGCGGCTGCTGCACCAACATCGCGTGCGCCGCCTGATCGTGACCGACGATGCTGGCCGCGTCGTCGGTCTGGTGGCACTGGAAGACATCCTCGAATCGCTGACACGTGAGTTCAGCGAACTCGTGTTCGCGCTGCGCGACGCGCGCGACCGGGAGATCAAGGAAAGGCGCTGACCCCGGTCTGGCGCGGCGGGCGCTACAGCCGCACGCGACGCCTGCGACATTGAGCGCTATCGGAACGTCGCCCGCGCACGCCCTGGCGCATGGCCAAGGTCATTCCGCACGCGTCCAGGCCCTTCCCCCGCGCAGCACGTGATGCCACGGAGGCTCGGCGCGAAATCGTGTTCGGCCAGTGGGGCCGAGTGCCATGGTTCGCCAAGACGGCCAGGCTGCCTTCCTAACCCCTTACAGAGACTTCCCCTTCAGTCAAGGCGAATTTGCGTTTGTCGTTGATGGACCTCGACGGTTTGAAGAGCAGGCCGGCGCTGAAGGGCGTGAACGAGGAACAGACTGCTTCTCTACAGACGGCCTTGTTGCACGGGCGTTATGGCTTGTCGTGCGGACCCAGATGCGAACCGCTCAGCGGGGCTCCATTCCATTCCCGTGGACATCGACGATTCGAGCCACCAAGGGTTAGTCTGAAGTTCCTGGCCGTTTCTCACGGCTTGGCATCGACAAGTCCCTATCGCGATTGACATTTTTGGCCCTTTCGGGCCATTTTTGTGCTCAAAAGTGTAGTCACTAAATGTGTTGACTTGTTCGCATCAACTGGTGCACAATTTCCATTCATGCCATCCCGCACCGGAACCGCTCACGTCGTCACCACGAGACGCACCTACAAGGACAAGGTCTACTGCACCCACCTGCTGCGCCGCAGCTACCGCGAAGACGGCAAGGTCAAGAACGAGACCCTGGGCAATCTGTCGCACCTGCGCGATGCGCTGATCGACATCATCCGGCGCTCGCTGCAGGGCGAGACCTTCGTTGCCGCCTCCCAGGCCTTCGAGGTCGTGCGCTCGCGCGCCCATGGTCACGTGCAGGCCGTCGCACTGGCCATGCAGCGCCTGGGCCTGGCCTCGGTGATCGCCTCAAAGCCCAGCCGTGAGCGCGACCTGGTGCTGGCCATGGTGGCCTCGCGCATCGTGCAGCCCGACACCAAGCTGGCCACCACCAGGCGCTGGCACTGCTCGACCCTGGCCGAGGACTTCGGCGTGACCGAGGCCACCGAGGACGACCTGTATGCCGCCATGGATTGGCTGCTGGCGCGCCAGGACGCCATCGAGCAAAAGCTCGCCGCGCGCCACCTGCGCGAGGATGCGTTGGTGCTGTACGACCTGTCGTCGAGCTACTTCGAGGGCAGCACCTGCCCGCTGGCCAAGCGCGGCTACAGCCGCGATGGCCGCCCCGGCACGCTGCAGGTCAACTACGGGCTGCTCACCGATGCGCGCGGCTGCCCGGTGGCCGTCTCGGTGTTCGAGGGCAATACGTCCGACAGCCTGACCTTCCTGCCCGCCGTGCAGCGCGTGCGCGAGCGCTTCGGCCTGGCGCAGGTGGTGATGGTGGGCGACCGCGGCATGGTGTCGCAAAAGGCCATCGACGAGCTTCGCGGCCAGGGCGGGATCGACTGGATCACGGCGCTCAAGAGCGTGTCGATCCGCTCCCTGGTCGAGCAGGGCCACTTGCAGCTGGGCTTGTTCGATCAGCGCAACCTGGCCGAGATCACGTCGCCGGACTATCCCGGCGAGCGTCTGGTGGCCTGCCGCAACGACGCCTTGGCCAAGCTGCGTGCGCACAAGCGCGAGAGTCTGCTGCAGGCCACCGAGGCCCTGCTGGCGCAGGTCAAGGCCAGTGTGGATGCGGGCCGGCTCACGGGGCAGGACAAGATCGGCGTGCAGGTGGGCAAGATCATCAACCGCCACAAGGTGGCCAAGCACTTCGAGCTGAGCATCGGCGAGGCGACGCTTGAGCTGGGCGCGAAGGCAAGACGCCATCGATGCCGAGGCGGCGCTGGACGGGCTGTACGTCATTCGCACCTCGCTGGACGCGCAAGCGCATGGATGCGCCCAGTTGCGTGCGCAGCTACAAGGCCTTGTCCAATGTGGAGCGGGCGTTCCGTTCATTGAAGACGGTGGACCTGAAGGTGCGGCCCATCCACCACCGGTTGGCTGACCGGGTGCGCGCGCACATCCTGCTGTGCATGCTGGCGTTCTACGTCGAGTGGCACATGCGCGAGGCCTGGCGCGAGCTGATGTTCGCCGACACCGATCAAGCCGCCAAGGCCACGCGCGATCCGGTGGCGCCAGCCAAGCGCTCGGCCTCGGCACAGCGCCAAGGCCGCATCGAAGTTGCTCGACGACGAGCAGCCCGTGCACAGCTTCGCCACCCTGATGGCGGAGATGGCCACCCTCGTGCGCAACACCTGCCGCACGCCCAGCGCCGGCGCCGGATGCACCGACCTTCGAGTTGCTCACCACCGCCACCGCACACCAACAGCGCGCCTTGGCGCTGATCCAGGCCATCCAGCCGTAGTCAGAAACTCAAACCCGAAATCCATCGCAAGTGCTTGATGGAACAGGAGAATTCGGGCGCGAGGCGGGGGAACTTCAGGCTAGGCACTGGATGACCACGGCATTCTGATGCGCGCCGAGTGGGACATCGAGCGCTACTTGCGCAACGGGCGCTGGTGCATGTGCTGCCGCAGTACCACACGCCGGACGCGGACATTCACGCGGTATACCCGCAGCGCCATCGGCGAACGGCACTCGAGGATCTGACTCCGACCGGCAGGCCACCGACTCTGCCAGTTCGGCCAGTCCTCACACGTCAAACAGCACCTTGGCGCGAATGCCCGTTGCCTTGCAACGCATTGCGGCATTGCTGGCTCTGACGACGCCCTGAGCCACTGACTCCCCGGCATTCACCGAGACGCCGACGACCAAGGCCGACAACCACCCGGTCGGCCCTTCGGCGTGGGGGATCTTGAGCGCGGACATGCACTCCTCCACCCTAAACGCGACCCGCTCGGCGGCGCTTGGGTCAGCGAGCGGCAGGACCATCACGAACTCCTCGCCACCCTTTCGGAAGACCAGGCCAGTCTTGCGCGCGGCACGGCGTAGCGCGTCAGCGACGCCTTTGAGCGCCCTGTCGCCTGCGTCGTCACCGTACAAATGGTTGAAGTCTCCGAAGCGGTCGACGTCGAAAAAGATGACTGCGCAACTTGCCCAAGCGGATTCGGGCGCGCCAACGACTGTACTTTCAACTTCTGCCAGCGCTCGGCTGTTCGCGAGTCCAGTTCGCGCATCGGTACGCGCCTCGAGATGCAGCTCTTCATTCTGCTCGCGCAAATTCGCAACCAGGTCGGCGAGCGACTGACTGTTCTCAACGACTGCGGCGGCGTCGCCACCGTAGACCGCGACCTGCGCCCGGCCGCGGACCTTGGCTGCGTACATTGCGATGTCGCACTGGCGCAGGATCTCGTCCACTGTTCCAACCGTCGAGTGGGTGACGCCGATCGAGGCTGTGACGGCATCGACACCCAGACGCGACGACTCCGCTGACAACGCGATTTGCCGAACCGACTCGAGACGCCGCAGGCTTGCGGGGTCGACCGCACCAAGTATGACGATGATAAATTCGTCGCCGCCTTGCCGGGCGACGATCGCATCTTCCGGCACCGCCCTGACCAGAGCGGAGGCGACTTCGGCGAGGACCAGATCTCCCGCGCGGTGACCGAGCTGGTCGTTGATGCGCTTGAAGCGGTCGAGATCGATCACTGCCACCACACAGCCTTTGTCGTCTCTGAGGGCTGCTTGCAAAGTCCTGAGGATCGGTCGCCGGTTGGGCACACCGGTGAGGCTGTCGATCAACGCCTGCGACTGCAACTCGGCTTCCCTCTCTCGCTGCTGCGTGACGTCCGTCAGCGACAGGGTGGCTCCGGCTCCCTTTCCAATAAGGACCCGGCCCCCGCGGACGGAAACATCGATAAGCTGCCCACAGGGCCCCTGCAGCGTGCAGGCCAGGTACCTCGAGGCTCCCAGCTCTTCGAGTGCGAGCACGCTGTTCAGGTAGCCGGCAACGACACCTCGCTGATCCTCGACGACAAGATTTGTGAAGGCGGCATGGGGAACGGCGCCGGCATGCAGGCGACGGGCCGCTTCGTTGGCAAACGCAATGGTCCCATCGGCGGCGACCGCCACCACTGGCACCGGAAGCGCGCTCAGCAGTTCGAGTCCTTCGAGGTGGGTGATCGAAGTGCCGGCTTGGCGTCCAGTTGTGTCCACGGGCCGTCGCTCGCGAGGGTTGGTAGGCAACGAGCGTAACGATTCCTCGCGCCAGTTGAGCAGGCCGTGTCGAGAACTCTTTCACGCCCAGCCCCGAGCGAAACCCGAGGTCACTTCCCGGCGGGTTGGCGAACTCGGGACGGTCCAGCGTTGATGCCTTGGTCTGACCCGCGATTGGACATTGGATTGAGGCCGGCGCTCGCCCCGTTCATCGACTTCGATTGGAGGCGCTGGTCTGAGCTGATCAAAGAGCAAAACCCTTCCGCGGCGTTGCGCGCGGCGCAGACAGCGCGGCGATACGCGCACGAGCCTCGGCCATCACTGCGGGCCTATAGCGGATTGCGCCAGCAAGCGCCGGGTCACCTGCGATGTTCTGCCATGGCGGGCCGTGCGCGACGTCAAACGCCGTCAATAGCGCCTCAACCTTGTCGGACTCCAGCACAAACTCTCGCGGCCATGCGGGCAGCAGCGCCGCGGCAGCGCACCAGAATGCGTCGATCC
The DNA here is from genome assembly GCA_963774675.1 of uncultured beta proteobacterium. Taxonomy (GTDB): domain Bacteria; phylum Pseudomonadota; class Gammaproteobacteria; order Burkholderiales; family Burkholderiaceae_C; genus CAIKUF01. Next base: position 283,806 of record CAVZFV010000001.1, read on the forward strand.
CGTGGTACGGCGTGCCGCTGTCCCGCGTCAACGAACGATGGGTGTCATCCGAGGCCAAGGCCACGCGGCGCGCCAGTTCGGCTCGCGCCTGCGGATCGATCGCGTCCGGCAGCGCGTACATCCCCGGCCCGGGGCTGAAGGTTCGCAATGCCGCGATCTGTTTCTCAGCCCATTGCGCCTCGCGCATGTCGTAGCCGGGCTTAGCCGCTTCCTCGACGAGCGCTTCGTCCCATGTCGCCTGGTGGGTATAGCGACGGTCTTCGGGCACCGGCACGCGAAGCTCAAGGCGCAGCAGGTCCAGACTCAAGCCGCGCGGCGTCTGGTGCGCGATGCCAAGAACACGGGCGAACGGGTGCCAGGCCACGGCCGCCCCAAGTTCGTCCTGCAGACGCTGCACTGCTTCCGCCGACACACTCAGCCTCACCCTGGGATCCGCGGCGGCGCGGACAAAGTCCGGGTAGTCGCACAGAAAGGCCTCGGAGCCCGTCGCCTCGTCCGCCACGACGCAAAGCGGCGCGGCAACGAGCACAGCGTCGCCCTCGTGCAGCTTGCCGGCCATCATCCCCCAGCTCGGCACCTCGCTGTAGCGGCCGCGCGCACGCACCTGCTCGTTGACTCTCGCATCGCGTTTGGAGGCGCGCTTGCGCGGCCAGGGCAATGGCTGCGGATGCCCGATGCGCTGGCGGTCGGTGTTGGTCGCAAGCGCGAGGTGCGCATCGTCGAGGTCGTTGAGCGCCTGCCAGACGCCAATGTTGTGTGCGTAGCGGCCCGCATCCACGCAGCGCTGTGCGACCCGTTCACAGGCCTCGTCGTAGAGCAATCGGGCACGCCTGCTACGCCAGCCGAGCGCGTCCACCCGCTCGAGGCTGAGACCACATCCTTCGACCGCGGGCACTCCGTCGAGGCGAGCCTGCAAGAGCCGCTCCACCTCGATCCATTGCGTCGCGAATGGCGACCAGCGTGCAACCACGCTCTTCGGGACCTGCAGCATAAGGATGTCGTCCGTGCGGAACTCGGCTTATTCTGCGGCTTGCAGCAAGGAGATGCGAATTATGATCCGGAGATCGGCGTGAACTGGCCTGCGCCTGGCGGCCTGCTGGTGGCCCTCGGCGCTGCGCTGCTCGTCTACCTGACGATCCAGCGCGGGGCGGCTGCGCGACGTGCGCGGGAATGGCAAGCGGCGTCGGCGGACGATCCGCTCGGCCTGCGAATCGCCGAGCACGTCCGTGCACGGCGGTCACGCTGCGACGCCTGGCTGACCGCAACGGCGTTCGCCGCTCTCGCTCTGGGTATCCTCTGGCTCGTGACATCACGGCACGAGACCGGCTCTCACGAAGGTGTTGTCGTCCGTGGGGGGCCCGCGCAAGCATCGCAGCCGGCCTCCAGGACTGCGATTGCGCCACCGCAGGTGCCCGTCCTCGACGACGACCCTCCGGGCCTGACGCCGACGCTGCTGGCGATGGTGGGTGGTGCCTGTCTGGCTCTCGTCGGTGGCGCGCTCCTGGTCGGCTTAGGACGCGGCCCCTGGGCCAAGGGCGTCGGCACGGCGATGGTTGCGTTCGGCCTCACGGCCAACGGCTATGTCGTGAAGGAGATCAAGTTCGACGACCTGTTCAAGTTCGAGACGCGCATAGACAAGGCCAGCCTCGAACTCGAGTTCGGTAAGCGACTACAAGCCATCTCCGAGTTCGGGCCACAGCCGCTTGGGGTGGTCGAGGACTTTGAGTCGGGGCGCGCTGAGGTTCGCCCGCACATGCGCGACGCGCTGGATCGGATGTGCCACAAGTGGGTCGAGCACGGCGGCCGGCGCCAGCGCGGCTTGTTGCTCGTGATCGGCTCGACGGACCGCGTCCGCCTGGCGCGCGCGACTTCAAGCCAGTACGACTCCAACGTCGGCCTCGCCCGCGCTCGCGCGGAGGAGGTGAAAGCCCGGCTGCTGGAGTGTGACGTTCCGTCCAGCCAACTGCTCACGCTGACTTCCGGTCCGCGTTACACACCGCCAGACGCGTCGGCCGTCACGGCGGAGGACGCTGCCAAGGATCGAAGCGTGGCAGTCTGGGCCTTATGGAGCGTGCCCGCGCAGCAACGCTAAAGCGCCGGTGAGCACAGACGCGACGGCGCCGATGACCGCCGGGGCAGCCGGCCCTGCCCATCACGTAATTCATCCCGGCCGAGACGCCGCAGAAGATTCTCGATCTGAGAGTCCTCCTTCTCGCCGTCCGTGATGCCTGGCTCGACGGTCGCTTCTGGCCGGGACGCGCTTCTGGCAGCCGTCGCCTGTATGGGTCTGCTGCGAACGGCAGGTTCAAGGCGACGAGATCGAATCAATGAAAACCCGGCTCGACCCATTGCTGCCGGCGACGATCGAGCCAGCAACTTCAGCAATGCAGCGGTTGCGGCCGGTCACTGCTTATCCTCGTACTCACGGTCTGGGCCACCTACCGGTCGTAGGCCGGCCCGCGTGGCAACCGCGCCAATGACCGGTCCCGAAGGTGCTACGGACCCCAATCTGGCGCACGGCGGCGTCCCGCACCTTCGACAGATCGAATGTCTGCTCCTCCGCGGCTCGAACAGTCACTGCCGACCCAGAGCCGACAGCGACGCAAGCGAATGCGAAGGAGGGAAGCGGTCGTTCGGAAGTGCACTGAGCGGGAAGCAAAAGCGCGCTGGGAACTCCAAAATCGCCTTCGACCCCTGATCGCAATTCCGACGAAGCAGCTCGGCTGCGCTGACCCCCTCGATTGCAGAATGTCTTCATTGACACCCCGAAGCTGAATGTCCACTACTACCAAGAGGATCGAATCGTAGATCTGATTTCAGGGGATCGTCACGCGGTGGAGTCGACGTACTGTTGCGCAACCATCTGAATACTGCCGCAACGGCGCGCCAGGCAGAACATAAGCATCAGTGCTGCGTGTAAACGGAAGGCAGCCGGGCGGAGCGACATTTGAACGTGGCATTCATCGTGGTAAGAAGCTTGCGAGGGCGGGCCGTGATGGCTCTTTGGACGGCTTGCCCTGTCTGCGCAGGTGTTGGCAGAACTTGCGGATGAAGGGGTTGCAAGATGCGGACGCCACTTCAATCGCGAGGCGGCGACATGCCGATCTCCTGCGCTGCGCGGGTATGGTCAGCTGCCTCGCGGGTGCGACCCATCGCGGAGAGCGCCGCGGCCATTCGCTCGTGGCTTGTCGCGAGGTCCTTGCGAAGACCGGCATTTTGCCGATTGGCGTCGGCGAGATCCATTGCAATGTCGAGATCGATGCGGTATTCGGACAGCGCCGACTCGGGGTTTCCCTGTCTCAGCAACACGTCTCCGATCTTTTCATGCAAGAGCGAGAGGGCCCGCCGCCATTCGGAGTTGCTCGGGTCCTCATGCACGAGCCGCTCCACAATCTTGAGCCCCGTCCGGTAGGCGGAAGCCGCGCCAGAAAAGTCATTCGACTCGAGCTCGACATTGCCGATCCGTTCGTAGTAGATCGAAATGTCGCGCTGCCAGTTCGGATTCGTCGGATCGTTCTGCGCAACGAGCTGGTAGAGCGGCAACGCGCGCTCATACTCGAGGCGAGCGCGGGCTAGGTCGCCTTGTTGCCGCCAGAGATCACCCATGCGCATTGAGTTCGACGCAAACTCGCGCGCGGTCGCTTGGTTCTGTCCGGCGATGTCACGGACCTGGTCGAGGATTCGCTTGTTCTCTTCGTAGACCTCGGCGACGGTGTCCAGGGCGCCCGGAATCTGGACGAGCTTGTTGGGAAGGTCGTAGGTGAGTTTCTTGACCGCATCGAGGGCCACGCGGGCCATCTGCTGCTGCCGCGTCGCGAGCTCTTCGGCTCGCTGCCGTGCACTAATCGAGTACAGCGTGAGCCCGACCAGCGCGAGCGCCACGGTGGCGATCGCACCGCGGATGGCGAGAGCCCGGCGCAGGCTCCGCCGCAGGAAGTCATCGGCAAGCGCGAACTCGCCGCCATACTGTTCGGCCCAGTGGGCGGTGGGCCGCTCGCGGACGAACCAGTCGCGCGCGAGCCCCAATTCTGGGTTGCGCCATAGACCGGCTTTTCCGTCTCGGTGGCGCTTCGCGGCGTCGGCGAGCCGCGCGTATGCGGCGCGCGACTCCGCCTCCTCGTTGACCCAGCGCGCGAGGCGCTGCCACTTGCGGATTAGGCTTTCATGCGCGATGTCGACGAACGTGTCGCTCTGGATCGGCGAGCTGATCGATGGCATGAGGAACGAATAGGCGGGGCTGCGGAAACAGTCGATCACGGCGAGCACGTCGCGCCGCGGCGCGCCGGCCATGTTGCACAACTCGCCGAACGGCGTCGGCCGGCGAATCTCGCGGTTGTCCGGGCCGCGCTCGCTCAAGCGCTTGAACGCTCTCTCAGCGATCCGACGGTGATCCCCGGAGAGGTCGCGGTACGCCTCGTCTGCGTGCTCGGATAGCGCCCGCGTCATCGTGCCGATCGCCTCGTAGTCGTCCAGATCAAGCGGTGAGCCGTCTTGCCGGTGCGTTTCCCAGCGCTGCCACGTGCGCATCAACGCGTGCTGCAGGATCGGCAGTTGGTCGGGGTCCTCGCCCACGTCGTTCAGGAGGCCCTGGACCAGACGCGGGCTGATCCGCGCGCCCCCCACACCAACCGGGCCTTCTATGGCCTGCCGTCGTTCGTCGCGGTTCATCCGCGGAACGAGATACTGGCTCTCGTTCATCGCCTCGGGGAGCCCGCGGAACCGCGCGCATTCGCCGAGGTAGTCCGATCGCATTGTCAGCATCACGTAGATCGGCGCCGCGGCATGCTGATGCGCCTCAACGAGGAGCTTGACGAACGCGGCCGCATCGGCGTCCGCCCGCGCACCACCATCGTCCTGCCGGAAACGAAAGAGCTCCTCGAATTGATCGACGACGACGAGCAGGTTTTCGTCGTGCGGCAGGCGCGCCTGCTGCACGGCGTCGACGAGGCCGAGCGAGCCTCGGCGCAGCGTCGATTCGATCAACTCCGGAGAGAGTACTGGCGCGGTCAATTCCTCAGTACCGCACAGTGCACCGCAGAGCACTGTGGCGAGGCTTGCCAGCGGCGCATAGCCAGGTCGCATCACGGCGATGCGCCATCCCGATCCGGCCGACGCGACGAAACCACCGTGAAGCGTCGGCAAGAGGCCCGCACGCACCAGCGACGACTTGCCACAGCCTGACATGCCCACCACCGCGACGAAACGCTTTCTCGCGAGACGCGCTGCGAGATCGTCGCTCTGCCCATCGCGGCCAAAGAAGAGATGAGCCTCATGTTCCTCGTACGCGCGCAAGCCGACGAACGGATTGACGAGGCTGCTCGACCCACCTGGCGCGTCCCTCATGTCGCCGTTGTCCACTGTGCGACAAAGGGCGCGAGCGTGCTCGCGGAAACGTCCGCTCCAGAGCGAATCACGACAGCGTCCTGCGTGCGCAGGCGCTCCTTGTCCGGTCGAGCCGGCGCACCGACGACGAGGGCCTTGGCGCGATAGGGGCGCGTGCGCCCGAGGCCGAAGGCCCTGCGCAAATCGGAGAGCTTGCGCTGCACCCAGAGCTCGTTCGCGGCGCCGTAGAAAATGAGCGCACCGTCGCACTCGACCAGAGTGTCCTGGTGGTACGCACGCAACTCGGCCTCGTCGCCTTCGAAATACGACGGCTTGACCTCGTAGCCCAGTCCCATCAGGGCATCGGTGAGTGGCGCGACTGCGTCAATATCGCGCTGGTCGTGGATCAAGTAGACGATCGGTGGCGCGGAGGCTTCCTGGGTGGTGACAGCGGGCTTCGTAGTTTCCGCGAGCTTACGAAGGAGGTAGGTCTTGAGGTTCTCGATGCTCGTTTGCATAAGCTCGGTGTTCGGCTCGTTGGCCGTGTCGCGCCGGAGCGTTTCGAGGAAGTGCGCCTGCCGCTCCTCGGCGGGCACGAGGGACTCTGGCAACCAGAGAACGCGCCGTAGCGCGCCTCCCGCGGCGAGGCGACCCGCCTCCGCGATCTGAACGTCGATCGTCGAACGGGTTTCGCCCTCCGGAGTGATCCCGTACAGGCTGCCCAGCATGTGCACCGAGAGGCTCGCCTTGCCGAGCTCCCCGGCGACGAACTGGCGGTACCGCTCGCCATCGTCTGGCGCAGCCTCACAGGGAAAGACGACGTAGCCGCGTTGGCGCAGTTCCCGGCGCAGTTGCGCGTTCAGCGGGCGAAGCTCTGAGACCGTGTCCGCGACATAGACCGTAAGCACCGCCTTCGGTGGCTCGCCCGCGGGCTGCGTCTCTCGACTGCGCAAGGCCTCGAGTGTCGACTTGATGTCGTAGGCGAGATCCTCGAACTCCTCCAGACAGGCCTGATACGACTCGTCGCCGCGCGTTGGCGGCAGTGGAAACTCGCGCGGCCTATCCTTCTGCTTGTCGAGGGCGTAGAACGCGTAGCCCAGGACCGGCCGCAATGGTGATGGCATCTGCTCGAGCGCAACAAGCGTCTTTTCCACGCGCAGGACGCGTGCCCTGTCGCCGAAGCGCAATCCTCCCGATTGCGCCGCGCCGTTGCAGAAGGCTTCGACCTCCTTCAGGCATGACTCGGACTTCACGAAGCGAGGTGAAACCACCGTCAGGAGCAGCGCCGTCTTGAGCAGCCGCTCCCTTATGGTGTCGTCGAAGTACTCAATGCCCGTGAGTTTGGTGTCCCGCCAAACCGAAGGCGCCTCGCCGAGGAGCTGAGCCAGCCTGGCCTCGAGATCCCTGTGGAGTACCTCGATCCAGCCTGGCTGTTCGAACAGCCGGACATTGTCGACGTGGCTGTAGCTGATGAAGAGGTCGCTTTGGCAGTCGCGCAGATAGCTCATGACCTTCGCCGCGCAATTCGCGTCGGTGCCTCCGAAACAGGGCCTGGGCCCGTGCGGGATCGAGCATAGCAAGGGAACGCGTGTTCGGTGCGGTCCCTTGCTCGCGGTCGAAGGCTGCGGCGCAGCCAGACTCGCACCAGTGCCAAGCGTTTGCGCGTCATGAGGTGGTGTGCCTCGGACCGGGGTGGCGAGCTTCTACAGCCGCGGGCGCCCCGGTAGCGAATGGCCACTGGCGGTGCGAGTTGCGGGCTACGCTCTTGGTTGGAATAGCACTGGCGAAAGACTTGGCCTTTTCCATCTTCAAAAAAAAGCGGAAACTCCAGATTCCGCTACCACTCCCTGACGCGCACTGTTCGCAGGCGCGCCCGCAACACTGACCGAGGAGCCATTGTGAATCGTGCCGACGATGCCGACGATCCACGACGCCGATTGCTGATATGGGCGCTCACGGTGGGGGTGTTCTCGGGCGGAATGACGAGGGCGGGCTCGCTCGCCGCGCAGGTGTCGGGTGGGCGCCCACACAAGATGCCGCCCGACAAGTCGGTGTTCCGCAGTTCGGGCACCGCTACGGTCAACGACAAGCCTGTGACGCAAGAGACGCTCGTTCAACCAGGCGACACGGTGCGCACCGGCAAGGACAGCGAGATCGTGTTCGTCGTGAGCGACTGTGCAATGCTGCTTCGTGCCGAGAGCCAACTCGTCCTCGATGGGCAGGCGAGCGTGCGTCTCTCGGGCTTCAAGCTCCTGGTCGGGAAGCTCCTTTCCGTATATCCGCCCGGCCCGGTGCGCATCGAGACCGCGACGGCAACGGCACAGATCCGCGGGACGGGCGTCTACGTCGAATCCGACAGCGAGCTGACCTATTTCTGCACCTGCTTCGGCGCTACCGACGTCGAGGCGAAGGACGATCCGGACAGCCGGACGTCGGTGGTGGCGACGCATCACGACCGACCGCTGTACATCGCGAGCGGTGCGAACAATCGCGGCAACAGCGTCCGCCCTGCACGCTTCATCAACCATACTGACCAGGAACTCGCGCTGATCGAGGCGCTGGTTGGGCGCTCGCTTCCGCCGAGCTTCGTGTTCCCGGATAGGCGATACGAGACGCCCAAAGGCGGAGGCTATCGCCGGTAAGCTGCGGCGCGGGCCAGCTGCGCAGTGCGACCCGAACCAACATCCTCCCGTTCAGTTCATGGAGTCCCTGGTGCGCCCGCCAGTATCCACGCAACAAACGTGTCGTAATCCTTCCGTTCTGGCCTCCCGACCTCTTTCGTATCGTCGAAGTTCGGGAGGGGACCGCCGGAGTGATGCAGCCCAGTAGGCTTTCGCAGCAGCGGGCTTGCGGCGATATCGGCGAAGTTGACGCGACTTCGCACCTCGGCGTGCAACGCGGGGATGTCCGTTCGTGCGACCGTGGTGTTGGCAAGCGTGTCTGCGAAAAACACCGGTGGGCTACCTGATCCTCCCGGGCGGTGGCAACTGCCGCACGATGCGAGCAGGATCGCACTCACCTCGGAAAACGTCGCCGTCCGCCCAGGATCCTCTACCTTCAGCGTCACGGACGCCGCAGAACTTTGCGCGGTACCGTTGCTAGCCACGAGCCGCACTTTGTACGTGCCGATCTGCGTCGCGGTGAACGTGGGTGTCGGGGAACGGTCGTCGGTTAGCGAGGCACCGTTTGGACCGGAGACGACCGCCCATTGGAAGTCAATGGCGCCGAGACTTTGGTCCGCGGACAGTTTGGTGGGCGGTGACAGCGGTATCACCCGGTCCGGACCCGGGTTCGCAATCGGGCGCAAGGGCGGCGTGCCGATCGCGCCGCTCAGATCGAAACCCCGCCTCTCCAGGAAGCGGGCGAGAATCGGCGGGTTGTCTGAGCCCCAGAACGTGTCGAACACGATCTTGGCAAGCGGCATGTCGAGACGCTCGAAGACATGCACCTTGATCCGATCGTCGAGGTGCGCGTTCGGCGGAGTCGCCTGCGGATTCTGCTTCGCGTAGCCTTCGAACTTCTCGAGTGACATCAGGTCGATGTCGGACTGGCTTTTGACGCCTCGCAGGATGTGGCAAGATCGACAGGACGGTACCACCACTTTCTTGTACAAGTCCTGCTCCTGGCTCCAGTCAGCCGGAAGGAAAGTGTCCTCGTAGCGTGTGCTTGGCAGGGTGTCGCCGCCATAGGCGTTGTGAAGCAGCTCGGCTGCCGTACCTTCCCATTCGCTTGCGTCGGCCGGGCGCCGGGTGCACAGGGTGGCCGGAACCAGCGGCTTCGCTCCGGGGGCGAACGGATACGTGCAGAGCACGAACATGTTCATCGTCTTGAGCTTCTGCTCCTGTTCGGCGCGAGTGAAGCCCGCGAGTGGCGAAAAATCGAAGTGGCCCACTTCAAGCGGAGCCATCCGCGCCTGCGTGTCCCCGACCGTGCCGGACACCGCGTTGTGCACGAGTTGGAAGCGCAGCTTGCCGTTGGCATTGGGATCGGGAACCAGCGCATCGCCGCGCCCGCCATGACAGGTGAGGCATGGACCGGGCATGAACTTGTCGCCGCGGCCGTCGAGGTTGACCTTGAGCGACCGCTTGCCGGTGACTGGATCGAAGTTGAAGACCTTGACGAAGCTCGCGCCGCCGTTCCTGCCGGGGCTCCACTCGATCGCATTGATCAGGATGCGCCACCGGGTGTCCTCGCGCGCCGCGGCCTCGAGGCTCAAGGGCGAGTAGCCGTACGCTCCGCCCGGGTCGACCTGGTAGTTCTCGACGACAAACGCGACGCTCCTGCCGTCGGCACTGATGCGCCCGGTCATCCGCCGGCCATACCCGAGGTCGCGGGTATCGCCGAACGCCACCGTGACTTCGCTTCCGGCGGTACTGCCGAAGCCGTTCGCGACCTTCCACTTGGCCAGTGTGTCCTTTTCGTTCTGGGGGTCGATGGCCGCGTAGTACGCCGAGGCATAGTCGAGCGAATCGATGGGCGGCGACGCACTCGTATTGAAGGCGGGTACGGCGGGCGCGTGCTGCGGATTGGGAAAGAGCAGGAACATGTCCCGCCCGGTGGGCGCGGCGACCGGTGGCGTCTGCGGTGTCGCAACGCCGCCCTCGCCGCCGCCACAGCCGGTCAGCAGCCACGAGGAAGCGAGCACTGCGGCACTGGCTACGAATCTTCCAAGGCTCACGATCGCTCCCTTCATAAGCGCAAAAGAAGCTGGACGTTGAACTGGTTGTCGACGTACCTGAGTGATCCGCCGCCCGGAAAAGTTGCTGTCTGCGTCGACGTCGATCCCACGCGCCGCCATGAGAAGTCCAGCGCTGCGGCCTGGCTGATCGGCACGTTGTAGTTGAGCGTCGTCAGCACCGAATCGGCCTTGAACCTGTAGCTGATCATCTGTGGCGAGGTGAAAACATCATCCGCGACGAAGACCTGCGCGATGTCGAGGATCGTGAGCGTCGGCTGGCCAGTGGAGACGATCGTGCCCCGCTGGTATTCGGCCGTGAAGGTCACCGTGCCGTAGCGCCCGAACGAATAGTCGATACTCCCCAACACCGAGTTGTCCCGGGTGTCAAACACATCGCTATTGGCATTGCGCCATTTGTAGGCGTACGCGGCGAACATGTTGAACTCCTGCGTCATCGGCTGTCGCACCGATACGCCTCCGGCGAAGCGGTAGCCGCTGCGCAACTCAGAATCGAAGCTCTCGCCCAACGCCCGCCCGAACACGCTGAAGGTCGGGGTGTCGAACTCGGTCGAACCGCGGTATTGCAGCGCAACCTGCGTGCCACCGAAGACGTTACTCAATCCGTTGTACCGTTGCGCGAGTTCGCCGCCGGCGAATGCCTCGACGGCAAACCGGGCGTGGTCGGTCACAGAGAACGTGAACGTCTTGCTTGCATTGAGGCTGTAGAACTGGTCAGAGAGCTTGTCGGGTCCACTCGGAGCGCGGGTGACGTTGTCATCGTAGAGATAGCCTACGGCCGCGTCGAGATCGAGATTGAATCCGAAATCAAGGAAGTCGGCGGCCTGCGGCTGGGCGCTTGCGCCGTGGGCCACAACTGCCGCCAGCAACGCAACAGGCGCACGGGTCGCGTAGACTTTGCGCGAACGGGGTTTGCAGATGACCACCATCACTTACGCCTCGTTTCCGATGCGGCCCCGATCCCGGGACGCGTTGCTTACGGCCCGGAGATCGGAGTGGCGGTGTCAGTATAGAGACAGCAACGCAGAAGGCAAGTGTCAGCCAATCCGATTGAGGTGGCTGACGAGCGCGTCGTTCTTGGCAGGCCGGGATAGCGCGCTTGGGCTTGACGCGTCAACATGTGCGGGTCGCAAATGCAGGGCGCCTTGACAGTCGGATTCGAGTGCACCTTCGCGAACGAGATCGGCCACATCTATGCGCACGAGCACGTCTGGGTGCCGGGCGACCCCGACAACGACACCATGTTTCCGAAGTGCGGCAGCGACCGGCGTTCGATCGGCGAAGCCGGTGACGGTCTAAGCGCCGCATCATGATTTGCGGCGACGACCTGGGATCACACCTACCGCTCACTGATCGACGTCCGCTTCAACCACCAGAGCGCGCCTGACGACCCGCAGCGTGTGCGCGGGCTGTTGGTCGTGGCTTTCCGCGCGGCTGCAAGTCGATCGAGCTGACGGCGGTGCACCGCATTGACGCCAATGAGCGCATTGTCACCAGCCACCACTGTTTTGCGTCGCTCCTACCGGAGCCGACTGCTGCTGTGGGCCCGGTGCCGAGCGGGCGCGAGCCTTGGCTGGATTTCGTCGAGGCCATCGAGTGGCCGGCTGAGCAGGCCATCACCCGGCTGCAGATCAACGACGGCAGCGAGCAGCTCCATCGCGGAAGTGGCGGCCGGCAGCGAGCCGCCGAGTGTCGAACTCTACGGCCCGCGCCGCGTCGAGGCCGGCCTGGAACTCGTCATCCGCGGTTGGCCCGACGACAGCACGCCGCGGTAGGCGCTGCTGCTATTCAGCAACGACGACGGCCAGAATGGACCCCGGCGAAACTCGACCCGCCGCTGGGGGTGGCCTTCACCGTCGTTCCGTTGCGCCTGAGCGGCGGCGCGAACTGCTGCTTCCGCGCAGTCGTCACATCAGGGCGGCCGTGAACTGTCGTTCTCGTTCCGAGACAACGAACTACTCGATCATGAAGGCCCCCCAATGGCAAGCCCGCGCTCGCCGGTGTGTGCCGCGTCCACTACCGAGCACCCGCGGAGGGCGGCAGTTCCGGCAGTCCGGTGATCGAAACCGACGGTTGGCGCGTGATCGCGCTGCACCAAAAGGGCGGTCGCTTCAGTGAGCCGAGGCCGAACGGCGGTAGCGGAACTTGTGCAGCCAAAGAGGGGCTGGCGATGGGAGTGTTGATGGCAGCCTGGCGGCGTCAGGTAGCTGGATCCAAGTTGAGCTATCGGCGGTGCACAGGACAAAGGAAAATCCTCTAGCCTCTTCGTCTCTTCCCATCACCACCAGGAGCACACAATGGCCCGCTACCGCAGCTTTGCAGAGCACCTCGACCCGGGAATTGGACCCAAGCGCATCCTTGCGCTCGACGGCGGTGGTCTGCGGGGCGTCCTGACGCTGGGAATGCTGCGCGAGATCGAGACTCTGCTGCGCGCGCAGCATGGCGATGATCCAGAGTTTCGGCTGTGCCATTACTTCGATCTGATCGCCGGCACATCGACCGGCGCAATCATCGCCGGCGGGCTCTCGCTGGGCATGACTGTCGACGAAGTGCACGGCCACTATATGAATCTCGGCAAGCTGGTCTTCAAGCGCAGCTTGTTGCGCTGGGGCGCGTTGCGAGCCAAGTTCGATGGCGCCAAGGTGCGCGAGGCGCTGATCGGTGTATTCGGCGAGCGCCGCCTGGACAGTGGCGACTTCTGCACAGGTCTGCTGGTGGTGACCAAGCGGCTGGACACCGGCAGCACGTGGCCCATCACCAACAACCCCAAGTCTCGGTATTTCAAGGCGGGAACGCAGGCGACAACGATACCCAACGCGGACTATCCGCTGTGGCAGGTGGTCCGCGCAAGCACGGCAGCCCCGTATTTCTTTGACCCCGAAAGCATTCGCATCGGCAAGGCGTCAGACAGGCTGAAGGCCGTGAGCGGGGACTTTATCGACGGTGGTGTCAGCCCGTCGAACAATCCTGCCCTGCAGGCGCTTATGACGGCCACGGTGGACGGCTATCGACTTGGCTGGCCGGTTGGCGAGGACCGCCTGCTCGTGGTCTCGGTTGGCACCGGCAAGTCCGATCCGGCCGTGGGGCATGCCAACGTGATCCAGGGCACAGCCGCGATTCACGCGGTGCTGTCGCTCAAGGCGCTGATGGAGGACTGTGTGGACCAGGTGGAAACGGTGATGCAGTGGCTGTCGCGCAGCCCGACGGCTCGAACGATCGACCGCGAACTGGGCGAGGTCGGGCCTCCTTTGGGAGGTCAGGCAATGTGCAGCTATCTGCGCTACAACGTGCTGCTGCAGCCGGATTGGTGCGCTGCCCGACTTGGCGAAACCATCAGTGGCAAGGCGCTGAAGAATCTGGAGGCCATGGATGATCCTGACAACATCCCGGAACTCGACCGGATCGGGCGATTGGCTGGGCAAAAGTTGGTCAAGGCCGGTCACTTCACAGGAGCTGCCGCCTCGGCGACGAGATAGGTCCAGATTGACCAATTCGGCAGAATCGGCCCTTGACGCTAGCCCTCAGCGCGGACCTTGAGTCTGTCCGCGACCACGGCCAACCGCGTCTTCGTGGTTTCATCCTTCAGGTTCTGAAGGCTACCCTCGAGCGCGCTCATGACGCTCGACAGTTGCCATTTGGCCGAGTCTTCATTTTCGACTTCGTCGGCCAGTTCTTCGGCCCTATCCGCGTCGCCGGCGTCGAACGCAGCGACCAGCAGGGTCGCCTTCAACCAAGGGTCGATGGCACCCCGCCGGCGTGCCCTTTCGCAAGCGACGATGACCATCCGCAGGACCGACTGGGCGCGCTCTTCGTCGCCCTTGCGGTTTCTGGCGCGATAGAGGCTCGGCAGGTTGCTCGCACAGTAGTACTCGTTGAGGTCGAGTTCCATGCCCCGTTCGTAGTTGTCTATAGACCGAGCCAGCGCCTGTTGCCGGTCGCCGTGCGTGACTGCCTGTTTGAACAATCGCTTGTATCGTCCGCCGAGCAGTCCCAGCCGTTCCTGAGTGGGGCCGGACCGGGTCACCAGTGCTTCGAGAGAGGCAATCGCCTCGACGTGCCGACCAGCGTACGACAGCGCAAGCGCTCGTTGTTCCGCGACCTCATCGAGAGACTTCAGCTCGTCGGGCAGCCCGTCGATGAAGCCGAGCAGCACGTTCCAGTCCTCCGTCGCATCGGCGCAATCACGCAACATCAGCATCAGCGCGATCGCAACGTGAGCCGTCATGACCGCGCTCGCATAGTTGCTGACCAATTCACGGGCGCGGCCCAGACGTTCGTTGCGTGGTGCAGCCCTCACCGCGCGCACTTCGGCCTGGAAAGCCGCCAGCTGCGCCATCTGGTCCTTCATCGTTGAGGCGGTGCCTTCGTCAACCTGGGCGGGATAGCCCGCGATCGATGCGTGCATCGGCGAAATACCACGGCCCAGCGGAGGGATCGCGCCCTTGATGGCCTGCCGGATCGCCAACGCGGTCGCCTCGACGATGTCTCCTTCTGGCAGTGGATAGCGCACCGTGCGCATCTGTGCAACGTCGAACAACTGTCTGGACCAGTCAGCCGCGAGCAGCACACAACCCGTCGGTCTGGCGGCATGCCGGATGCCGATCTCGTAGTAGACATTTCCGTTGGGGATCGTCATGTCGGCGAGCACGAGGTCAGCGAAGTAAAGGCGCTCCAGCATCTGGGTGATGATCAGCGCACCGGTGTCCTGGTCCGCCCGCACCGGCTGATAGCCGAGCTCGGTGATGACCGGCACGTAGGCCCGATCCCACAGCGCATTGAAGTCGATCTCGGCCGGACCCTTGCCGGCTTCGGCCTGGGTTGCCTTGCGGCCGTACGGCATCACCATGAAGCACAGAGGTCTCAACACGGAGTGCTCACTTCCAGAGTTGAGTGGTGTCGAGCCAGTGAGTGCGTCCAAGCCGCTCGGACACGACTTGCATCAAGTGCTGCGTACCTCCCGGGCCGTCGCCACCTCGACCGTTCCACAGGCAGATGAAGTCGACCTTTTTCGAGCCGAAGCGGGTTGCCGCTTCGAGCATCCACAAGTTGTTCTGCTCGTACGGGTCGGCGCCAGGTGCCAGCGGGCCGCGCTCTTCAGTCATCACGTGCAGGCTGCTTGCTGAACACGCCTTCCTAAAACGCTCGCGCCAGTCAGCGCCTGCGAAGTCGACGGACTTCTCCATGAACCTCGCTGCCTCGAACGGAAGGTAGATTTCGAGTGGGGTGCCGCGTTCGAGCACAGACTCGGCGAAAAGAAGGTCACCCCCGCAAGCGCCGCTGCAGATTGCCAGGTCCAGTGTGCTGACATCAAGTTGAGTCAGCAACCTGCGGATCGCCTCGCGGGCAACAGCCTCTTGTTCTGAAGGAAAGCGGGGTTCGCTCCGGCCCGGCGCATCGATCATGTGCCCGCTGAAGAGCAGCACCTTGCCGGGAGTGTGACCCATCGCGCAAGCACCGATCGCAGAAACGCTTCTATGCGCTCACAGAAATGTCCGACACGATTGCCAAGCATCGCCCCGAACTCGGATTCACTGGTGCCAGCATAGCAGTTTGGTTCCGATCCAGGCCGCCCATTGAATCGCGAAATCGGGAGCGAAGTGCAACGGGTTACCGCAAGGGCTATTTTGCGCGGCCTTGAAATGCGGCAGCAGCCATTTGTATGCCTAGTAGTTCGTTCCAGCAATACAGTTACTAATAGAGCGATAATCGTCGTACTTTTTCAACTTTGGAAGGCGGCGATCATGGCAAGGAAGTCCAAGCGGGCGGCGTTGGCGTTGACTCCGGAGCAGCGGGTCAAGCTCAGGGACTTGTCGGGCTCGCGCACGGCGTCGGCGCGCGAAGTGGAGCGAGCCAAGATTTTGCTTGGCTACGCCGATGGCATCTCGATCACCGAACTCCAGCGTCGGCTCGGCTTCAGCCGGCCGATGATCTACCGGTGCATCGACAAGGCGCTGGCTGCGGGCGTGCAGACGGGGTTGAAGGACAAATACCACCGGCCGCATGAGCCTGAGATCAGCGACGAGGCCAAGGCCTGGGTGGTCAGCATCGCGTGCACCAAGCCGAAGGACCATGGCTTGGCGGCCGAACTGTGGTCGATCTCGGCGCTGGCAAGGTTTGTCAGTGAGCACACGGCGGCGGCAGGCTTTCCCCGCCTGATCAATGCCGGCAAGAGCACCATCTGGCGCATCCTTGACGGCAACGACATCAAGCCGCACAAGATCCGCTACTACCTCGAGAAGCGCGACCCGGACTTCGACCGCAAGATGCAGGAAGTGCTGATGGTCTATCGGGACGTCTCGATCTATGCCGCGGGTGCCGCCCACGACGCACGGCCCAACCCCATCTACACCGTCAGCGTCGATGAGAAGCCCGGTGTGCAAGCCATCGGACTGACCGCGCCCGATCTGCCACCCGTTCCCGGCAAGGCGCCGAGCGTCGGGCGCGACTATGAATACGTTCGCCACGGCACGGTGTCGATCCTGGCCGGCATCGACCTGCACAGCGGACACATCTTCGCCAACGTCGAGGAGCGCCACCGCAGCGTCGAGTTCATCGCGCTGCTCAAGCAACTTGACGAGCACTACCCCGCCGAGGCCATCATCCGCGTGGTGCTGGACAACCACTCGGCCCACATCTCCAAGGAGACCATGGCCTATCTCAGCGAGCGCCCCGGTCGCTTCGAGTATGTTCACACGCCCAAACATGGCTCTTGGCTCAACTTGATCGAGTGCGCCTTCTCGAAGATGGCGCGTACCTTCCTTCGACACATCCGCGTCACCTCAAAGGACGAGCTGAAACAGCGCATCCTCAAGGGCATCGCCGAGATCAACGCCGCGCCTGTGGTGTTTCGCTGGAACAAGTTCGACCTCGGCGTGGCTTGATATGTATCTGATTTAATGGAACGAACTACTAGTACAGGCCCCATTCTGGGGATGTTGCAGAACGCACGATTGCGCTATCCTCCTGCCCCCTCGGCGCAGAACGAAGGTGAACGCACATGCCACAAGCGGCCTTCATCGTGCGGCCTTTCGGCCGCAAGCCCTTCCTCCACCCGGCCAAGATGACCGAACAGATCGATGAACTGTTCGACAGCCAGGGCAGCATTGGCAGAACCGCGCGCGGCAGGGATCTGGTGGCCGGCAGCCCGGCGCCACGTCGCCCAACGAGTTGCTGGTGGACTTCGACGTCATCGAGGAGGTGCTGATCAAGCCCGCGCTGCGCGAGGCGCGCGTGCGAGGCGACACCACCGGTGCGGTGGTTGAGGCCGGCAACATCCGCGAGGACATGTTCAACCGGGCTCATTACGGCCGACCTCGTGGTCGCCGACGTGTCGCTGCACAACCCGAACGTCTTCTACGAGCTCGGGCTGCGCCAGGCCTTTCGCGACAAGTTCACCTTCGTGATTCGCTGCGATCTGGACTTCTATCCCTTTGACTTGCGGACCGACCGTTATTTCGATTACCGCCTGCTCGATCTGATCCGGACTCCTCACGAGGTCGCTACCCGGCTCGCCACGGCACTGCGCAAGACCCTGAACCAGATTCGCGCCGACAGCCCCGTGTTCAAGCTGATGCCGCAACTCGAAGCGGAGGTCAGAGTCGGAGCATCCCAGTCAGCGTAGACCTTGATCAGGTCGGCGCCGCCACCGATTTGCTCCCGCACCGCACGCCGCGCGTCATCGACACCACTGATCATCTGCGCGCCGCTGGCAAACCCCTCCAGGTCCGCTGAGATGCCGAAACGCTGGTATTGTCCGATC
Source organism: uncultured beta proteobacterium (assembly GCA_963774675.1). Classification (GTDB taxonomy): domain Bacteria; phylum Pseudomonadota; class Gammaproteobacteria; order Burkholderiales; family Burkholderiaceae_C; genus CAIKUF01. The sequence goes on from CAVZFV010000001.1 coordinate 301,583, forward strand.
GTGGCGATCGGCTCGTCGCGACGCGCATGCGCGGGCCTTCGATGAGGTCGCGGTCGATGGCGTCGCGCAAAGCGATGTCCGCATAGCGCGACACTTCATTGCCGATGTCGCGCACGGTCGTGAATCCCGCCCGCGCGTCGCACGTGCGTTTGCCGCTCCCTCGAGGACCCGGTATGCCTCCGGCTTCGTCGCGAGATTGAGCGGATGCTGCGATCTGCCGGTGCCGCCAGCACTCTGCTGCGCAGCAGCTGCAACCCCTCAGCAGCGCTAGAGGCAGCGCCGGGAAGTTCAGGGTCTTCGAGTTGCTACGACCTCCCGATCGGTGCACCCTTCGCTTCGGCGCATCGTTGCCTTGCATGGCAAGTCTCGACGAACCATGACGCCCCGGCCCAGCTACCTCACTCGGCCAGCTCGGCCAGGACCGCCGCGCGTTGGCCCCGTGTTTCTTCGATCAGAGTTTCCGCCGACTGCCGCGCCTCGACCGACACCTGAGCACCGAGCGCCAGGATGCATGCGGACACGGTCGCGCGCTGAATCAGGTCGGGGTTCGTGTACTCGTCGCGCACGAAGCCGGCCAGCGCTTCGGCCTCGTATCGCGTGTCGCGGTCGCGCGCGTACTCGAACGCTTCGCGCAGATGGTGGGCCAGGCGCGCGTCCACTTGGCTGATCTCCTCAAACACGCGGATCGCTTCGGCGATCTGGAACAGCGCCCCATCGACATCGCCCTGGTCGTACAGTGCCCACGCCCAATTGGCCGCCACTAGTCCCTCTACGCGCCGTTGCACAGTGCGCTTGCCCGCGTCGCGCGCCCGCGTGTAAGCCTCGATCGCGTCACGTCCGCGTCCCAGGGCGTGCAAGGAGAGGCCGTGTACGTTCTCGATGAATCCCACCAGGTACTCGTCAGGCGTTCCCACGAACTCGCGCGCGGAATCCGCCGCGCACTTGGCCGCCTGCTCCGCTTCGCCGATCAAGTAATACGCGAAGCACAGCGTGCTCTTCCCGCGGCCTATAAACCGCGACTTGCCCACGCGTCTGCCGTGGCGGACCTGCTCCCGGCCCAGCCGTACCGCTTCAGCATAGCGACCGGAATAGCAGCACGCCAGGCTGAAGCCGTAGAGGCAATAGGCAAGCGAACTCTCGGCGCCGCGCTCGCGCAGGCGGTCCGTGACGGACTGCATGATGCGGACCGCTTCCTCGCCTTGCCCGGTGTACCGGTACGCAAGCCCAAGCTCGTAGCTCGCCGACAGCTCGGCCGATGTCTCGCCGAGTTGACGCGCGAGACCGATGACTTCCTTCAATTCGGCAATCGCCTGCGCGAACGGACCGACGAGCATGCGTGCGTCCGCGTTGGCGTATCGCTTCACGAGCAGTGCGCGCGACGGCGCCGAGCCCACGTCCAGATCGGAGAACATCTGCTGGATCTCCTGGACGTGGCCGGAGTAGTTGAGGAACTCCACTTTCGACACACTGAACGCGTTGGCGGCCGCCACCTTCTGCTCGGCTCTGACGAGATGCCAGAAACGCTTGATGTCGTTGCGCAGTTCGTCGTACGAAGTCCAGTCGAACCATGACTCGCGGTCCTCGCAGCTGCGTGCGTACCAGTCTGCGGCGCGTACGTGCAACCGGCGGCGGTCGAGCCGTCGGTCACGCTCAAGGCTGCGATAGCTCGACTCCTTGTCGAACTCGTGTAGCCCCAAAAGCCCGTCGGATCCGAGCCGGAACAGGAAGTGCCCCTGGCCGAGCTCCGTGACGGCTGCGTCTACCGCCGCCGGCGCAAGCACTTCCGCAAGAACGTAGCGCAGCGCATCGACGGGTACCGCTTCGTCGAAGACGGCACGCGCCTGAAGCGCCATGCGTGCGTCGGGGCTGAGCGTGGAGTGTGCGAGTTCGACGAAAGCATCGAGCGTGCCCTCGTGCACTCCCGCCTTGCCGACATCGATCAAGCGATCCCTACGAAGCAGGTCCGCCATGCGCTCGACCGCGAACGGGATACCATCAATTGCCTTTACCGCAGCCTCGGCGCGCGACCTTATCTTCGGGAGCCCGTCCGGTAAGAGGCTCAAGAGCAGCGACACGGCCGCGTCGAGTGGCAACCCGCTCTCCAGTTGAATCTCGTCGAGCGCCGTCGCCACCGTCAAGGAAAATGCCGGGAAACGGCGCGCCGTCACCAGCAGCTTCGAGGGATGTTGCTCCGTCAGGAAGGCGGTAAGGAAGGCAGCCGCTACCGGCGAGCGGACAGCGCCGCCCTCGTCTAGGTGGTGCTCGAACGCGTCGAGAACCAGCAGGATGCGCTGCCGCCGGTAGACGTCGAGCAGCACCTCGACTAACCGCTGCGGGTTGTTGTTCAGCGCTGCCCAGGAGCCCTCATACACGATCTTCGGCGATCCCGTTGCTGCCATCGTCGACTCGAAAAGCTCGTACGGAAACTTCTCCGGTACTGAGCTTAAATAGATGACCTGCTGTATCGCGCCTTCCTCGCGCAGCGCTTCGATCACCCAGTTCGCGAGAGCGGACTTCCCCAGTCCGCCGCGCCCCACGATCGCGGCGCCGCGAAAGCGACCGGCCGTGAGCGCCGACCGAAGGTGCTGCCTGGGCTCGGCGCGATCGAGGAACTCGCGATAGATGCCCTGCGTGCGTTGCCCCACCTGCGCGGGGCCTCGCGGCGAGCTGTCGGCCTGCGCGCGAACGAGCGTGACGATGGATCGGCGGAAGTCGTCGCGGAACGTCTCGAATGACGCAACCGGTTTGCCAAGCGTGGCTTGCAGCTCGGCGACGAACTCGGCCAGGAGGCCAGCGGCCTCGTTGCTCGACTCGGTTGAGCACGACGGCTCGCGGATGAAGAACGGCAGCACCGGCATGGGCTTCTCGCGCGCCCAGCGCACCTCGAACCACGTGATGCTCGTGCGTCCGTCACCCCCATACTCGGGCGCGGGAATCCAACCGTAGGTTTTGCCTACGAGTACGACAAGCGCGTCGCACCCGTGTACGCGCTCCTTGCACTCCGGAACGGACGGCCGTCCTGTCGCCTCCCAATGCTTGAACTGGACCACGTCGACGCCCAACTCGCCGAGCACCTCTTCGGCCGCATGAACGTAGGACTTCAGGTCCTCGTAGGTGCTCGACAGGAAGACTCGCACGTGGGTCCCTTGCGTGACGTTTTGACGCAATGGTCGCCCCATTGGAGGCACGAAGCAAGAGGCAGGCGAAGTCGCGCACACCTTCGGTACAAGAGTTGCCTAGGGCATCGCCTTCGGGTCGCGCGAGTTGGAGCAATGCGCGAAACGTGAGGCAGTGTGGCGGCGATAGCCAGGAATCTGCGCTTGGCGGCAGCGTCCTACGCTCCCGCGACTCATATATTGGCACGGTGGGTGCCGTCCCTAGGTCGCGAGAGGCGCTGTTGCGAAGATTCCTGAAAAGCAGCCACCGACAGGTACCCGCTTGTGGCCGAAACCGGGTCCCGGTGAGCGGCAGGTTCGGAGCAGCCCAACGTTGAGTGTGGGGTCAGTGCGCTTCGTACGCGCGACCAGCACTGCCCTGCATCAGCTCTCGAATCAAGCTGCCTGCCAGCGGTCGTTCGTGACAGGGAAGTCCCGGCTGAGTACAGGCACACATGATCGGCAAGCTTCGTGAAGTGACGTCCGCCGGAAGTCGATTGGGGCGTCCACCCAACTGGGCTCTGTGCTGTGAAGGCCGATGCTCAATGCAACTGTTCCCATGAGCGTTCCCATGGACTCCATACAAGAAAAACGGGTTGCAACATACCTGTTGCAACCCGTTGATTTTGCTGGCGGAGTGGACGGGACTCGAACCCGCGACCCCCGGCGTGACAGGCCGGTATTCTAACCAACTGAACTACCACTCCAGTGCTCGGGAGGCGTTCCTGCGGCGCCCCGAATCAGCCTATAAATATAGCACAGGCCGATACCTCCGGTGACTCCAATCGGTCGTCGCAGACGACGATCCCTCAGTCCTTCACGCAATCGACGTAGTAGCGGCGGACGCCTTCGGCATCGGGCTCTTCGACCAAGCCGTGAACGTCGGTGTCGAAGCCCGGGAAGCCGGCATTGAACGCGCGCGTGAACTTCAGGTAGTCGACGATCTTCTTGTTGAATCGCTCACCCGGAATCAGCAGTGGGATGCCCGGCGGGTACGGCGTCAGCAGTGAGGTCGTCACGCGCCCTTCGAGGCGGTCGATCTCGACCCGCTCGGTCTTGCGGTGCGCGATGTGCGAGTAAGCGTCGCTCGGCTTCATCGCTGGCTGCAGGTCCGACAAATACATCTCGGTCGTCAGGCGCGCGATGTCGCCCTTCGCGTAGGCCGCGTGGATGCTCTGGCACAAGTCCGCAAGGCCGATGCGCTCGTAGCGCGGGTGCGCGGCGCAGAACTCCGGCAGTGCGCGCCATGTCGGCGCGTTCTTGTCGAAGTCGTCCTTGAACTGTTGCAAGGCGGTCAGCAGCGTGTTCCAGCGCCCCTTGGTGATGCCGATCGTGAACATGATGAAGAACGAGTAGAGGCCCGTCTTCTCGACGATCACGCCGTGCTCGGCAAGGTACTTGGTGACTATGCTCGCCGGAATGCCCACCTTCGCGAACTTGCCCGACACGTCGAGCCCCGGCGTGACGATCGTCGACTTGATCGGGTCGAGCATGTTGAAGCCGTCGGCCAGTGGGCCGAAGCCGTGCCACTTGGCGTCCGCCTTGATCATCCAGTCATCGGGCGTGCCGATGCCGGTCTCGGCCAGCTTGCTCGGCCCCCAGACCTTGAACCACCAATCCTTGCCGAATTCCTTTTCGACCTTGCGCATCGCGCGCCGGAAGTCGAGCGCTTCACTGATGCTTTCTTCGACCAGCGCCGTGCCGCCAGGCGGCTCCATCATCGCCGCCGCGACGTCGCACGACGCGATGATCGCGTATTGCGGGCTGGTCGACGTGTGCATCAGGTAGGCCTCGTTGAAGAGATGCCGGTCGAGCTTGGTGTTCTGCGCCTCCTGCACGAGCACTTGCGATGCCTGGCTGATGCCGGCGAGCAGTTTGTGCGTCGATTGCGTTGAATAGACCACCGCCTCCTTCGGCCGCACGCGGTTCTTGCCCATCGCGTGAAAGGCACCGTAGAAGCGATGGAACGCGGCATGCGGCAGCCAGGCCTCGTCGAAGTGCAGCGTGTCGATCCAGCCATCGAGCATCGACTTGATCGTCGCGGTGTTGTAGAGCACGCCGTCGTAGGTGCTTTGCGTCACCGTCAGGATGCGCGGCTTGGCCTTCGAGGCATCGACGCCGGCAAGCAGCGGGTTGGCGGCGATCTTGCGTCGAATCGTTTCGGGCTCGAACTCGCTCTTGGGGATCGGCCCGATGATGCCCAGATGGTTGCGCGTCGGCGTCAGGAAGACCGGCACCGCGCCGGTCATGATGATCGCGTGCAGGATCGACTTGTGGCAATTGCGATCGACGACGACGATGTCGCCTGGCGCCACCGTGTGATGCCAGACGATCTTGTTGCTCGTGCTCGTGCCGTTGGTGACGAAGAAGCAGTGGTCGGCGTTGAAGATGCGCGCGGCGTTGCGCTCGCTCGCGGCCACCGGGCCGGTGTGGTCGAGCAACTGGCCGAGTTCCTCCACCGCGTTGCAGACGTCGGCGCGCAGCATGTTCTCGCCGAAGAACTGGTGGAACATGCGCCCGATCGGGCTCTTCAGGAACGCCACCCCGCCCGAGTGCCCTGGGCAGTGCCAGGAGTACGAGCCATCCTGCGCATAGGCGACGAGTGCCTTGAAGAACGGCGGCGCGAGCGAATCGAGATAGCTGCGCGCCTCGCGAATGATGTGGCGGGCGACGAACTCCGGCGTGTCCTCGAACATGTGGATGAAGCCGTGCAGCTCGCGCAGGATGTCGTTCGGGATGTGCTGCGAAGTGCGCGTCTCGCCGTACAGGTAGATCGGGATGTCGGCGTTCTTGCGCCGGATCTCTGCGATGAACTTGCGCAGGTTGAGTACCGCGGGATCGACCTCCGGCCCGGCGCCGAACTCTTCGTCGTCTATCGACAGGATGAACGCACTCGCCCTGCTTTGCTGTTGCGCAAACTGAGAGAGATCGCCATAGCTCGTGTTGCCCAGGACCTCGAAACCCTCCTTCTGGATCGCTTCGGCGAGCGCGCGAATGCCCAGCCCGGACGTGTTCTCGGAGCGGAAATCTTCGTCGATGATGACGATCGGGAAACTGAAATACTGCATCCGTGGGTCCTTCAAACTGCGCCGGTCTCTCGGGCGAGGCGCAAAGTGTAGGGCCGATGACCGAAAGCTTCGGCCGCAGTCAAATGGCAGGACAAGGCCACGGAAGCAAACCGTGCCCGGCTTTGCGCCTAAACTGGCCGTCATGCTCATCGCCATTCACGCGCCATGATCCTCTCCGCCGAAGTCTTGTGGTGGATTGCAGCGGGCGTGCTCGTGGCCGCTGAACTCACCAGTGGCACCTTCTATCTGTTGATGCTCGCGATGGGCATGTCGGCCGGCGCGCTCGCGGCCCATGCGGGCCTTGGCCAACCGTTCCAGTTCATCGCAGCGGCGCTGGTCGGCGGTGGCGCGGTTGTGCTGTGGCGCGCCAAGCGCAAACGCACTCCGGGCCCTGCGCCGGGCTCACCGAACCGCAACGTGAACCTGGACATCGGTTCGCGCATCCAAGTCGCACAGTGGCAGGCCGATGGCACCGCGCGTGTTCAATATCGCGGCACGGCGTGGGACGTGCGATACCAGGGCCAAGGCACGCCGGCCGCAGGCGAATTCACGATCCGCGCGCTCGACGGCAACTGGCTGCTCGTCGATCGCTGAGCACAAGACTCCTGGAGCGCCCGCATGGAAATCGTCGCCGTCGTCATCTTCGTTATCGCCGCGATCTTCATCTCGCAGTCGATCAAGGTCGTGCCCCAGCAAAACGCCTGGATCGTCGAGCGGCTCGGAAAGTACTACGTCACACTGACGCCGGGGCTCAGTTTTCTCGTGCCCTTCGTGGATCGCGTCGCCTACCGCCATTCGCTGAAGGAGATCCCGCTCGACGTACCGAGCCAGGTCTGCATCACGCGCGACAACACGCAGTTGCAGGTCGACGGCATCATCTACTTCCAGGTCACTGACCCGATGCGCGCAAGCTACGGCTCGAGCAACTACGTGGTCGCAATCACGCAGCTCGCGCAGACGCTATTGCGCTCGGTGATCGGCAAGATGGAGCTCGACAAGACCTTCGAGGAGCGCGATTTGATCAACGCTGCCGTGGTATCCGCGCTCGATGATGCAGCGCTGAACTGGGGCGTGAAGGTCCTGCGCTACGAGATCAAGGACTTGACGCCACCGGCCGAGATCCTGCGCGCGATGCAGGCTCAGATCACCGCCGAGCGCGAAAAGCGTGCGCTGATCGCTGCTTCCGAAGGCCGCAAGCAGGAGCAGATCAACATTGCCGAAGGCCAGCGCCAGGCCTTCATCAACAACTCCGAGGGCGAGCGTCAGGCTGCGATCAACCGCGCCCAGGGCGAGGCCTCCGCGATCACCGCGGTGGCCGACGCCACGGCCGACGCAATCCGCAAGATCGCCGCCGCGATCGAATCGCCTGGCGGCGAAAAGGCGGTCACGCTGAAGGTGGCGGAAAAAGCCGTCGAGGCCTATTCCAACCTCGCGCAGAAGAACAACACGATGATCGTGCCCGGCAACATGACCGAAGTGTCGGCGCTGATCGGCACTGCAATGACGCTGATGAAAACTGTCCGCGCTGACCTGACCCCATGGCCTACAACGTTCTCGGCACCGAGCTCGTGCCCTGCTCCTACGATCCGCTGACCGGATTCTTTCGCGACGGCTGCTGCAACACGAGCGACGAGGATGTCGGCGCGCACGTCGTGTGCGTGCGCGTGACGGCCGAGTTCCTCGCGTTCTCGAAGGAATGCGGCAACGACCTCTCGACGCCGCTTCCGGATGCGCGCTTTCGCGGCCTCAAGCCGGGGGACCGCTGGTGCCTTTGCGCGCTGCGCTGGAAGCAGGCCTGCGACGCCGGTGCGGCACCCGTCGTAGTGCTCGAAGCCACGCACGAACGCGCGCTCGAGTACGTCAGCCTCGAAGCGTTGCGCGCCCACGCGAAGAACCCCGTCGGCTAAACTTCGTCCTCCCGGAGAGATGGATGAGCGGTTTAAGTCGCACGCCTGGAAAGCGTGTGGGGGCTAAACACCCCCCGCGGGTTCGAATCCCGCTCTCTCCGCCAAGAGCCCCTATCAGGGGCTCTTTTTTCGTCTCAGTCCCCCCATAAAACACGGCTTCACACAGGTAAGTTCGAATCCCTGCTGTTTCAACCCGTCGCAATCAAGCGCATAATCGTACGGGTGGAACGGATGGGGGAACTACGATGCCGAAGATCGCCAAAGAGCACACCGCGCTTGAAGTCAAACGACTGACGGAGCCGGGCTTGCACGCAGTGGGGACGGTTGCAGGGCTGCGCTTGCTGGTCAAACCGAGCGGCGCGCGCAGCTGGGTGCTGCGAACGATGGTCGGCACGCGCCGCGCCGAACTGGGTCTCGGCGGCTATCCGACCGTGTCGCTGGCGCAGGCGATCGAGTACGCGCGAGAAGCGCTGCAGGGCGATCCGCGCTGGCGACGATCCGGCCGCGCGAGCGGCGAGCGAAGCGCAACATCGTCGAGTGGACCTTCGAGAAAACGGCCGGCGCCTACATCGCGGCGCACCGGGCGGGCTGGAAGAACGCCAAGCACGCCGACCAATGGGCGAACACGATCGACGACCTACGCCTTCCCGGTGTTCGGGCACAAGCATGTGCGCGACGTGTCCAAGGGTGATGTACTGGCCGCGATCGAGCCGATTTGGGCGACGAAGAACGAGACGGCGACGCGGGTGCGCAATCGCATCGAGCTGGTGCTGAACTACGCAGTGCAACGCGAGCTGCGGCCCGAGGGACTGAACCCGGCGCGCTGGCGCGGCAATCTGGATGCGGCGCTGCCGAAGGCGTCGAAGGTGGCAAAGGTCGAGCATCACGCCGCGCTGGCCATAGACGAGATGCACGACTTCATGCAGCGGCTGCGCAGCGCCGAAGGTACGGGCGCGCGGGCGCTGGAATTCGCGATCCTGACTGCTGCGCGGTCGGGCGAGGTGCGCGGCGCCACCTGGCCGGAGATCGATCTGCAGGCCGGCGTGTGGAACCTGGCACGGCCGATCGGATGAAGGGCGGGCGGCCGCATCGCGTGCCGGCGTCACGAACGACGATGCGGTGCTGCTCAAGTGCTGGCACGGCTGCGATATCGAACAGATCGTCGGCGCACTCGGGCTTGAGATTGCAGACTTGTTTCCGCCAAAGCCTGAGAACGGGCACGGGGCCGGGCCACTCAAGCGGCGCCGGCTGCTCACTGCGGGACAGACGCTCGATCTGGTGAACGACGAATTGCAGCTCGTGGCGTTGGCCGCCTCGAATATCGCGAACGGCGTAGAACTCAGCGACGACGACCGGGCGCGACTGCTCACGGCCGCCGGCCGCGTGGCCTACCTGCGTGACGAGGTGAAGGCGTGAGGGCCGCTGACGTGCTCGACCGTGAAGTGGCCGCCGCCGGAGGTGCAGCCGCCGTGATCGAGCGTATCCAGCCGCTGCAGGCCAAGGATGTGCATGTGCTGGCGAAGATGCACTTCAAGCAACGCGAAGTGATCCTGGCGCCTTGGCTGCACTCGCAAGACTTGTGCATGGTGTTTGCACCGCGCGGCATCGGCAAGACTCACTTCAACCTGTCATTGGCCTACGCCGTTGCAACCGGCGGCACGTTCGCCAAGTGGAAGGCGGAGAAGCCGCGCAAAGTGCTGTATCTGGACGGCGAACTGCCCGGCATCGTGATGCAAAAGCGCCTGTTGATGCACTGCCCATCCTTCGAACCGGCGCCGGGCTATCTGCGCGTGTTCACGCCCGACCTGCTGCCCGGACGGCCGCGCGCTGCCTGACTTGTCCACTTACGCCGGCCAAGCGGAGGTTGACGAAATGATCGACGACGACACCGAGGTCGTGATCGTCGATAACCTGAGTTGCTGGGCGCGAACGGGCCGCGAGAACGAGGCCGAGTCCTGGCTGCCGATCGCCGACTGGATACTGTCGCTGCGCCGCCGCGGTATCGCGGTAGTCCTGACGCACCATGCTGGCAAAGGGGGCCAGCAGCGCGGAACGTCCAAGCGTGAAGACCTGCTCGATGTCGTCATCAGCCTGAGCCGGCCGAGCGACTATGAACCTTCGCAGGGCGCCGTATTCGTGGCCGAGTTCACCAAGGCGCGCAACTTAGCCGGCGATGACGCCGAAAGTATCGAGCTTGAATTGGGCGGCACCGACGAACAAGCTGCATGGACGTGGCGAACGGTCGAGTCGTCCACCTATGACCGCGTCCTGGCGCTCGCCAAGGAGGACTTGAAACCCGGCGAGATTGCCACCGAGTTGCAGATCAACAAGTCCACGGTGTCCCGCCACTTGCGCAAGGCGCGCGAGTTGGGCGACTTGAAGTCGGAGGCGAAGTGATGAGCCTGCGCGAAGCCCTGCGCGCAACTGTTGCATGTTGCACGCCCCAAAGGATGCAACACGCAACAATCGACGCCGAGCGTGCAACCGACGATGCAACGCGAACGCAACGACCGGCCGACAAGCCGCGTCAATCCTCGCTTCGCGACGCAACGGGGGATGCAACGAGCGTGCAACAGCTGAGTTGCACAGGGGTTGCGCATGGCTCTGGTCTCTCCGCCAGGGATGGCACCCGTGTCCGGAAGTTGTCGGCGAGCCTCGTGAATACCGCTTTCATCGGGTGCGCATCTGCGCTGCCCCGGTAGATCAATAGCGTCGCGATTTGGAGTTCGATCAAGCCGAGAAGAAGATCGGGCCGATGAAGAGGTGATTCACCGAGGAGCAGATCATTGGCCGGGCCAACCTGCGCATCAGCGCAAGGTACCACCCAACGCCTTCACGCCATGATGTTCACGCCACCATCGACATACAGCGTCTCGCCAGACAGCCGCCGTGCATACGGCGTTGCCAGGTAGGCGCAGGTAATGCCGACGTCCATGATGTCGACGAGTTCGCCGATCAGCGCGCGCTGCGCGGCCTCGGCGAGCAGCAGGTCGAAGTCCTTCAGGCCACCGGCGGCGCGCGTCTTCAGCGGCCCGGGCGAGATTGCATGCACGCGGATGCCCTGGCCACCGAGTTCGTAGGCCAGGTAGCGGCAGCTCGACTCGAGCGCAGCCTTCACCGGCCCCATCACGCTATAGGTTGGCACGACCTTGGTCGCGCCGTGATAGCTCATCGCCATCATCGTGCCGCCGTTCTCCATCAGCGGTGCCGCAAGTTTGGCCATGCGCACGAACGAATGGCACGACACGTCCATCGCCTTCGCAAAGCCCTCCGCCGAGCAGTTCAGCAGACCGCCCTGCAGGTCTTGCAGCGGCGCGAAGGCGATCGAGTGGACGAGGATGTCGAGCTATCCCCAGTCGCGCTCGATGGTCGCGAACAGGGCCTCGACCTCGCCGGGCACGCTCACGTCCAGCGGCATGAAGATCGATGCCTCGAGCTCGCGTGCCAGTGGTTCCACGTGCGGACGCGCGCGGTCGTTCAGGTAGGTGATCGCGAGATCTGCACCGAGTTCGTGGAACGCGCGCGCGCAGCCATAGGCAATCGAGCTGTCGTTGGCGACGCCGACGACGAGCGCCTTGGCGCCCTTCAGCACGGGTTGTGGAACGGCAGCGGTCATGGGTCTCCTTCTGTCACGCCGACAACAGGCGCTGGGTGTGTCGCGCGATCATCAGTTCCTCGTTCGTCGGTATGGCAAAGGCGGCAGTCTTGCTCTTGCCGCTGCTGATGCGCGGCCCGCCGTTGCGGTTGGCCTTGTCATCGAGCGCCACGCTGAGCCAGGCCGCGTCGCGGCACACGCGCGCGCGAATCTCGACACTGTTCTCGCCGATGCCGCCAGTGAACACGATGGCATCGAGGCCGCCGAGTGCGGCCGCAAGTGACCCCATCTCGCGGCCGATGCGATAGACGAACAGATCCACGGCCAGCTTCGCGCGCGGCGCCGGACTTGCCAACAGTTCGCGCATGTCGCTCGCCACGCCCGAGACGCCGAGCAGACCCGACTGGGTGTAAATCAACTTCTCGACGGCGCGCGCATCCATGCCGCGCTGTTCCATCAAATAGAGGATGACGCCCGGATCGAGCGCGCCGCAGCGCGTGCCCATCGGCAGCCCGTCGACGGCTGTGAAGCCCATCGTGCTCGCCACGCTGCGCCCGCCGACCAGCGCGCACATGCTGGCGCCGTTGCCCAGGTGCAGGACCACGGTTCGACCCTGCGCGGCCTTCTCGTCGAACTGCGGAAGCACGGAGGCGATGTACTCGTAGGACAGGCCGTGAAAACCGTAGCGGCGTACGCCTTGCTCATGCAACTCGAACGGCAGCGCGAACATCTGCGCCAGCTCGGGCATCGAGCGGTGAAACGCGGTGTCGAAGCAGGCCACCTGCGGCAGTTCGGGCCGGCGTTCGAGCGTGAGCCAAATCGGCTCGAGGTTGTGCGGCTGGTGCAGCGGCGCGAGCGGGACGAACTCCTCCAGGTCGGCCAGCACCTTGCGGTCGACCCGCACCGGCTGCGCGTACTTCATGCCGCCGTGCACGACGCGGTGGCCGATGCCTGCGATCTGCATGCCACTCGCGTTGCCGCGCAGGAACTCGACGATGTGCTCGAGCGCGCCGTCGTGGCCGAGGCGGGTGCCCTCGGGCCAGGCGTGGGTCGAGATTGTCTCGCCGCCTGCATCCTTGGCAATGAAGCGCGGCGCGTTCTGGAGCGCCTCGACCTGGCCGCCCAAGGTCAGTGCAAGATCGTCGCCGGCTTGCGCGAACAGCGAGAACTTGATGCTCGACGAGCCGGCGTTGAGGACGGCGATGGCCTTGTTCGTCACACGACGACCTTCTTCAGATCCTCGCGCCGCGCCTTGGCGACGAGCACCGCGACTGCGCAAGAAGCGAGCCGCGTCTGCACCGAGTCGGCGCGGCTGGTGAGGATGATCGGCACGCGCGCGCCGAGCACGATGCCGGCGGCGTCGGCGTCCGCCATGAAGGACAGGCTCTTGGCAAGCATGTTGCCGGCCTCGAGGTCGGGCACGACGAGGATGTCGGCCTGCCCCGCCACTGGCGACGCGATGTTCTTGATGCGCGCCGCACCGAGGTTGATGGCGTTGTCGAGCGCAAGCGGCCCGTCCAGCTCGCCGCCTGTGATCTGGCCGCGCTCGGCCATCTTGCACAGCGCCGCGGCGTCGATCGTCGACGGCACTTGCGGATTGACCGTCTCCATCGCCGACAGGATCGCGACCTTGGGGTTCTCGAGTCCGAGCGCATGGGCGAGATCGATCGCATTCTGCACGATGTGAACCTTGTCCGTCAGCGTCGGAAGGATGTTGATGGCGGCGTCGGTGATCATCACGACGCGATCGATCGCCGGCACATCCATGATGAAGCAATGGCTGATTCGCCGCTCGGTGCGCAGACCGGTCTCGCGATTGACGATCGCGGCCATCAACTCGTCGGTGTGCAGGCTGCCCTTCATCAGCATCTCGGCCTTGCCCTCGCGCGCCAGGCGCACGGCGATCTCGGCCGAGGCGTGACTGTGTGGGGTATCGACGAGTTCAATGCCCGAAAGATCGATGTCGAACTGCGCGGCCAGGCCTTCGATGCGCGCCTTCGGGCCGACGAGAATGGGCTTGAGCAGGCCCATCTGTCCGGCCTCGACAGCGCCGCGCAGCGAGCTCTCGTCGCACGGATGGGCGACGGCGCAGTGCGTCGGCGGCAGCTCTTTGCAACGCTCAATCAGTTGCCGGGACTTCGAGTGATTGCCGTTCATTTCCGCTTCCTCGTCATGGTGGGCGTGGGACGCGGCTTGCGCGCGGCACTCTTGGCGGGCGCCTTGCCCGCCGCAGTCTTCTTGGCGGCTGCTTTGCTCACGGCGGTATTATTTGCAGGCGGCTTGCGCGCCGCGCTCTTCTTGGCCGGCGCCGTTTCGGCTCCGGTCGCGAACACCTTCTCGACCTGAGCGAAGCGCTCGGCGCGCTCTCCGGTCAACGGCCCGGCGGCCTCGAGCACCCTGCGCACGATCTGCAGCGTCTGCCTGCGGCTCACGGCATCGGCCGGCAGCATCTTCGGGATCGCAGCGAGCGCGGCGTCTCGGTCGAGCATCAGGCCGAAGTACTGCTCGCGCACCGCCTGCTTGAACCCGGCCAGCGGCAGGCCCTTGTGCTCGGCGCGGATCTCGCGCAGTTCGTTGAACGCGCGCTCATCAGTGCCCTGGCCCGCCAGGCCCACGTAAAGCAGGGTTCGCAGCGCCGCCTCGCGGACGCCGCCGACGGCGATGCCGGCCTTCAGCTCGGCGATCCGCTTCTCGACGAAGGCCATGCGCTCTGGCTCCATCCCCGGCCCGCGCCGCGGGGCTTGGTCCGCCGAGTCGACGCCGACCATGGCCTGTATCAGCGGCGAGCCGTAAATCGCGAGGAAGAGCTTCTCGACGCTCACCTCCTGGAAGTCGCGCCAGCCGTTCAGGCCGGCGACGATCTGGTCCGAGACCATGGCCTGCCATTGCAGCATCGGGTTGTCGGGCGACGCGGCCTGGCGCTGCTCGCGCACCTGCTCGGCCATCTGCGCGAGCGGTTGCATCAGCGGGTTCGCGTCCGAGAACAGTTGATACGGGAGTTCGGCGTGATTGAGTTTGTGCAGCCATTCGGCGCTCTGCTCGTTGATCGACGCCTTGACGAGCGGCTGCAGCAGCGTGCGGTACAGGCCGAGGTTGATCTCCGACACGCGCCGCACCGCGGCGAAGCGGCGCTCCATCTCGGGGTCGGGCTCCACGATCGCGCGCACATCGTCGAGAGTGCGCGGCTCGAAGCGCACGATCCAGTCGCCGCTGACGAGGTCGGCATTGGTGCTCTCGGCCGTCTTGGGTGTCATCACCGCCTCGTACAAGCCGGGCGGCAACACGTCGATCAGGTCGATGTTGGACGCGAACTCCTGGTGCTCCTTCTTCGCCACGCCGCCCGAGACGAAGATGCCGAGGTGGCCGACGCTTTCATGCACGGCATAGATGATGGTCTGGCCGCAGGCGCGAACGTCGTCGTCCTTGGCGTAGAGATCGACGATCCAGCCGAGCGCCTGCTGCGGCGGCGTGATGTTGTCGCCCTTGGAACAGAAGCAGATGATCGGCGAGCGGATGTTGCGCAGGTCGATGCGGTCGCCGACGCTGGTGACGATCTCTGCCGTCGCGAGGCGGTTGCCGACGAAGAGCTGGTCGACGATCCACTGGATCTCCTCGCCGTTCAGGATCACGTGGCCGCCCCACCACTTTTCGAACTCGATGAAGCGCTTGCCCTCGGTGTCGACCTTGGACCACAGGTTGTAGTTCTTGCTCCACAGCGTGTTGGCGGGGTTCTGTTTCTCGAAGTTCTCGACCAGGTAGCCGCCGTCGAACTTGCCGTTGCCGAGGTCGCTCGCGAGCGCCGTCGTCCAGCTGCCGCCAGCCATGCCGCCGGAGTAGCGCATCGGGTTCTGGCCCTCGATGCCGGCCCAGTACGACAGCGGCGAGCCGGGAATGATGATCGGGCCGAACAGGTCGGGCCGGATCGCGGCGACCATCATGATCGCCCAGCCGGCCTGGCAGTTGCCGATCGCGCACGGCTTGCCGTCGGCCTCGGGGTGCAGCGCGATGACTTTCTCGAGGAAGGCGACTTCGGCGTAGATGATGTCCTCGATCGTCTGCCCTGGCGTCGGCTCCGGGGTGAAGCCGACGAAGTAGCACGGGTGCCCCGCCTTCATCGCGACGCCGATCTCGCTGTCAGCCTTGAAGCCGCCGATGCCCGGCCCATGCCCTGCCCGCGGATCGATGACGACGAACGGGCGCTTCTGCGGATCGATGACCACACCCTGCGGCGGCTTGACGCGTACCAGCAAGTAGTTCACCGGCTTGGCGAAGGTACGCGCATCAAGCACCAGTTCAGCGTCGAAGCTGAGCACGTTCGGCACTTCCTTTGCCCTCTGCGCGTAGTACTGGTCGCTGCGCTGGCGCAGCACGTCCCAAAACAGAACCGTGCGCTGGACGGCATCGGTCATGTACTCACCAACTGGGCCCAAGCCCTGCTGAGTGAAGCCCGCTCCAGCCCATGGCGCGAGCGGGTCGAACACGGTGTTCGCAGCTCGGGAGGTGGCTCGTGGGTTGGCAGTCTTCGGCATGTTGGCGACTCCTTCAGGTACAAGCTTCGAGTCTAAGGGAAAGCCCTAGGAACGAATGGGCAAGGGCGGACAAGCGTTGGACACTGTCGGACAGCGCACGGATATGCTGTTGACTCAAGTCAACCCAACCGCCGCCTTCGACATGCCTCCTACCCCAACGTCCAGTCTTGCCGACGAAGCGACCGTTCGCATCGGGCCCGCGATCGATGTGCCAGCCGTGCTGAGAAGCCTGGGGGCCGACCCGGACACGGTGCTGGGCGAGGTCGGCATCGACCCGAGGCTGTTCGAGAACATCGACAACCGCATCTCCTTCGCTACCCGCGGCCGCCTGTTCAACCACTGCGTTGCGCGTACCGGTTGCCATCACTTCGGCCTGCTCATCGGCGAGCGCAGTGGTTTGCATTCGCTGGGTCTGGTGGGCCTGTTCATGAAGTATTCCCCGGACGTGGGCACGGCGCCGCGCAGCGCCGTGCGCTACCTCCACCTGCACGCCCGCGGCTCAGCGACTTCCCTCACGTTGCAGGGTGGATCAGCAACTTTCGCCTATAGGGTCCACCTGCCGGAAGACGAAGGGTTCGAGCAGACCGGCGACGGTGCGCTTGCCTTCATGTTCAACATCATGCGCTCGCTCTGTGGCGCCGACTGGATGCCCACCGAAGTGTTGTTCGCGCATCGCAGGCCGGAGGACGTCGGACCCTACCGCCGCTTCTTTCGCGCGCCGCTCGCCTTCGACGCGCAGCAGTACGCGCTCGTCTTCTCGGCGGACTGGCTGGCGCGCAGGCTGCCCGGCGACGACCCTCCGCTGCGGCAGCTCTTGCAGCGGCAGATCGACGCCCCCGAGGCGCAGCACGGCGACGACCTGCCCGGGCAGGTTCGCGCCATGCTTCAAACCGGGCTGCTGACGGGGCACGCCAGCGCCGAAAAGATCGCGGCACTCCTCTCGATGCACAGCCGTACGCTGCATCGTCGCTTGAGCCCCTTCGGCACGACCTTTCGCGCGCTGGCCGACAAAGTCCGCTTCGAACTCCCCCGGCAGATACTCGCGACCTCGACGATGGACGTGCGCGGGATCGCCGCGTCGCTCGACTATGCCGACGCGAGCGCGTTCACGCGCGCCTTCCGACGCTGGAGCGGCACCACGCCGGCTCGGTGGCGGGCGCAGCAGGCGCCGCAGCCCTGAGCCTGGCGCAACGAAGTTGGCGTCGCACGCGCGGCCCGACGCGATAGTCCCGCCCGAGTGAAGCACCGGATGCACCCATGAGCGAAGCGAACGATCTGCGCAATTTCCAGGTGCCCGGCGCGCTGCGCGACGGCGCGCCGATGACGATCCGGACAGCGCGAGCCGACGATCATGCCCGACTCGAAGCCGCCTTCGCCAAACTCGATTCACAGTCGATCTACACGCGGTTCTTCGGCTTTCGTAAGGAAATCGGCAAGGACGTGTTCGCCCGCCTCGACGCGGGCGATTTCGATCGCTTCGTCGGGCTGCTGTCGACGCTCGGCAGCGGGCCCGACGAGGTCGTCATCGGCGCCGTGAGCTATGTCGTGCTCGACGCAACGTCGGCCGGCCGTGCGGCCGAAATCGCGTTCGTGGTCGAGGAGGACTATCAGGGCCAGGGCCTTGCCGGCAAGCTGCTAACGACGGCCATCGAAGTCGCGCGCGGCCACGGCATCACCCGCTTCGAAGCCGACGTGCTGGCCGCCAACCCGGCGATGCTCATGGTGTTCCGGCGCAGCGGCTTGCCGATGACTAGGTCGCGCGAAGGCGGCGTGATCCTCTTCGAGATCGATCTGAAGCCGGGCGCGGCAGCGCAATGACGTCGGTCCTCGACAGCGCCGGCAGTTCGCGGGTGCTGGACCCGATCGACCGCAGCGCTGAGATCCTGCTCGTCTTCTTGTCGACCTTCCCGGTCGTGTTGCCCTTCGTGTTCATTGAGATCGCGGCCGTCGTCATCACGCACGGTGGTTGACTATCATCCGACCCATGCAAACGCGAGATCCGCGCCCAGGGAGAGACTGCCATGACCGATGAAACGACGCCGGACGCGCAACCCAACTATCGCCTCCAACGCTGGTCCAAGCACTTCGATGAGATCGACCGCGAGATCGGCCAGCTTGCCGACCTATGCAAGATAAGGCTGCTCGACCCCGGGGTGATCGAACGCGTGCTGCACAAGGACACGTTCGTCTGCGGCACTCAGAATGCCCGCGCTTTCGACAAGCTGCGTTCGCTGCTGATGATGCACTACTCGGTGCGCGACAGGGCCATGGTTGCGCTTGGGGAACAGGAGACGATGGCGATCATCTCGGAGATCGTCGAGCGCCTGCAATCGCGCTACGGCGACCGGCTCGGCACAGCTGCGCGATAGGCACACCGCGGGTGCCGAGACCACGGCGATCGCCCGGGAAGTGGCGCCTGCGCTACGACGAGTCGCGCTCCGGTACGAGCATGGGTGATCGTCAACCCCCCAGCGCGATGACGATCACCTCGACCACAACGCCGAGCAGCACCATCACCATCCCGGCGCGCCAGGGCCGAAAGCCGGCATAGCGGCCCCAGGCTTGGCCGCAGAGGAACAACATGCCGATCGCGACTGCGGCCGACACGCGTTTGGCGAGGCCCGGGTCGGCGATGAAGACGAAGGGCAGCACCACCGGAAAGGTGGACAAGAAGACCAGCAGGAAGACACCCACCGCGCCGCGCAGGTCGCGCGCGTTGACGCGCGCGGCAGGGTCGGCATGCGAGGGTTGTTCGACGATCCACTGTCGCACGCGCTCGACATCTGCCGCGCCGAGTGCGCCCGACAGCGCGCCGATCTCCCGTGCGATGAGACGGTGCGCCGCTGCCGGATCGCGCGCGCCGCGCACGGCGCGCAGCAGCCGGGCCGCGCGGCCACGCGTGACGAGGTTGCGCAGCACATACATCACGCCGTCGACAAGGCCCCAGGCGATGTTGCAGCCGATGGCGGCGACCAGCATGGTGCGCACCTCGTCGGCGCCGCTGTCCAGCACGCTCAGCGTGCCGGTGAAGGTGAGCACCATGAACAGGCCGAACAACACCTCGGAGACGCGGTCGATCGGGTCGAGCACGCGCGCACTGTCACTGAGCACGGCCTCGTCCATCACTGGGGCCTGCCCGTGGCCCGGTGTCCGTCGCCAGGGTGTCCGGCTGCCGCTGCATGCGTCTTGAGATCGCGGATCTCCAGACGATGCTCGAACAGGCGCACCAGCACCAGGCTGCCGATGCGCGCTGGCCGTGCGGCGTAGCTGCTGTGATCGACGCGAATGCAAGTGTCGTCATACACCGTGCGCTGCTGCTCGGTGAAGTACTGCATGCCCAGCAGCGGCAAGGCCAGTAGATGGGGGCGCTCCTCCTGGAACATGGCCTCGACCTGGCGCCGCGCGCTGCCATGGATACGAGGGGCAGCCCACTTCTTCTCCCAGTGCTCGAGGTGCTCGTTTTGCTCTTCGATGGATTCGAAGCGCAGCCCCTTCAGTGCGGTGGCCTGGGTGTGGCCGATGGCGTTCTCGACGCTGCCCTTGCGGTTGGGGTCCAGGACCCGCGCCGGGTCGGCGACCACGCCGTAGTGAGCCAGCGTGGCGGCGTAGACGGCATTGAGTTCGGGCTCGTACAGGTCGGGCTTGATCACACCCTCCTTGAGGTTGTCCAGCACCACGTAGCGGCAACTGCCGCCGAAGTAGCGCCAGGCCTGTTCGTGCAGCCGCGCCCAGGTCTCCTGGCTGGACTTCCACACCACGCGCCGGAAGCTGCGCCGCGAGTAGCGCAACGTCATCACGAACAGTCGCGGCTTGCGGTAGCGCTCGGTGCCGGGAACACGCGTGAGCGCGCCCTCGCCGTAGTCGACCTGCGCCTCCTCGCCGGGGGGCGAACTCCAGGCGGTCAAACTGTTCGGGCTGGCGCTCACGCAGCCCGCCGGCAAAGCGCTTGACGCTGTTGTAGGCACCGGTGAAGCCGTGCTGATCGACCAGATCCTGGTAGATCGCCATGAAGTTGCGCTTGAGCCACAGTTGCGCCTTGGCGCGGTGGGGCTCGCAGGCCGAGACCGATGTCGGCGCCGGCGTCGTCGTCGTCGTTGTCGGAGCCGGTGGCCAGGGTGGAGGAGTTTGACGCGCCGAGCCGGTGGCCACCCCGGGGGAATTTGACCGCTCGGCGGCAAGTCCGAGCTGAACGCTACGGATCGTCTTGCGATCGACACCCGTCAGCCGCCCGATCTGGCGCTGGCTCGTGCCCGCGTCCAGCAAAGTCGCTACGGTCGTTCTTTGATGTGGCTTCAAGACGTTCAATCCAGTTTTCCTCCTCGTGTTCGAGGGGCTGAAGGTAACGTCCTGCCTAGCAATGACCGAGGCGCTGAAAACGGGCTGATCAGTCCATCGTCAGACCCCGTTCAGGGTGGAGGAGTTTGAGGTGGCCACAGGTGGAGGAGTTTGGGTGGCCATCGGGGTGCTGGATGCGGCCAGCCAGCACGCATTGAACGCAGAGTTCACCGCAGCCATCGAAGCGCAGTGTGACAGCGCCGGAAAAGTCGAATACAGCGATCTGCTCTACCTCGTCACCGCAGCAGCGGCCTGACGATTAAGGATAGATCGCGCGAAGCCGCGATCTGATCCGTTTGTTGGACAAGCCCTGGGCAAGCGGCTTGGCGGTGCCCCAAGCCACTGCAAATAGATTCCGAATGGTCCAGCCGCAAGAACTGCGCTGGGGAAGCCGGCAAGGGTGCTGAATGCGCTGGCCGGTGGCTGGCGAGTATCGATGCCTGGGATTCTCCGAGGGCGCGATCGATTTGCAGGCGAGCGGATGCAGCGGGCCGGTTTTCAGCCCTTTGCCAAGGGTGGCGACGATGTCTTCAGTGCATGCTGCTGGCCTGAGCCGTGCAGGGTTTGTCGGGCGGGTTGACGCGCCAAGGCTGGGCTTGGAGCCCGTGCTGAGGCTGCAGAGCGGCCATGCGCCGGCGCACCACATGCATGGGCTCGCCACAGGCGCATCGCCAGGTCGGGCGTGCTGGCGCCGGCACGGCTTGGGGCCTCGGCGCGGCGCGCAGGTGCAGCACCTGCAGCAGTCGGATGGCTGCGGCGCTGTTGGGGTGCAGGAAGCCGAAGTTGCGCGAACGGCGCAAGCCCTTGGGCAGCACATGCTGCAGCACCAGCCACAGGAAGTCGGCGCCGGGCAGCGTGCGCACGGCCATCTTGTCGGTCTTGGCGTGGCGGTACTCGAAGGTGACGTTGCCGTTGTCGTCGCAGCGCAGGATGTCGCGCTCCTGGATCACGCCGCGGTACAGGTAGCGGCCCAGGTACAGCAGCGCCTTGCTACCGTCGCCCACCGACTTGCAATCGACCACCCAGGTCGCCGGCAGCTTGGCGGGCAGCACCAGCCCCGCACGCTCGATGGCGGCGAGCACCTTGGCGCGGAAGACCTTGGCCAACGCCTTGTGGTTGAACAGGTAGCCGCCACCGGCCTGGGCGGGCTTGGTGTTGCCGGCCTGGGTCCCGGCCTTCGTGCGCCGCAGCTTGGTGCGCCAGAGCTTGCGCTGGGTGTCCAGCGCCGCGGCCGGCATCACCATGTGCACATGCGGGTGCAGGTCCAGGCGCCGGTTGTGGGTGTGCAGCACGCCCACGGCACCGGGCGTGGCGCCGAGCTTGGAGTCGTTGCGGCTGAAGGTGTTGCAGCGTGTCCCAGGCGCACTGCATCAGCAGCGCATAGACCACGTCGCTGGTGGCTCCAGGCCAGGCCGCGCAGCTCGGCCGGCAGCGTGAAGGTGACCAGGAAGTAGGTGGCCGGAACCAGCGACTGCAAGTTGGCGCTGCAGCCAGACCTGGGCTGTCGTGGTGCTGGCAGTGCGGGCAGGCGCGGTGGCCGCAGGAGTGGGGCACGCTGCGCTGCTCGCCGCAGGCCGCGCACTGCGCCAGCATGCGCGGCGCAAAGCGGGTGCGGCAGCGCTTCATCGCCGCCAGCGCCTGGTGCTGGCTGGGCAGCAACCGGTCGCCGTAGCGCTGCAGCAGCGCCGGCTCGAAGCGTTCGATCAACTCGGCCAGCGCGATCACAGCACCGTCCCCCAGTGCAGGGTGAAGCGGCTCATCAGCTCGTTGATGCGCGCGCTGCTGTGCTCGGCGGTGTGGCTGGTGAGATGGGTGTAGCGGCTGGTGGTCAGGATGCTGTGGTGGCCCAGGATCTTTTGCACCTCCAGCAGGTCCACGCCGGCCTCGATCAGGTGCGTGGCATAGCTGTGCCTCAGGCTGTGAGGGGTGATGTTTTTTTTAGCCCGCAGCCCGCCGCCACTTGGTGCAGCGTGCGCTGCACGCCGCCGCGGTCGAGCGCGCTGGTGGCCGCGGCGGCGCCGCGCAGGCCGCCGGCACGGTTGGGAAACAGCAGCCGCGGGTGCTGGTGCACGCGCCAGTAGCCGCGCAGCACCTGCAGGGTTTGCAGCGGCAGCGGCACCAGCCGGTCGCGGTTGCCCTTGGCGTCGCGCACGTGCACGCGCATGCGCTGGCCATCGATGTCGCCCACCGTCAGCGCCAGCCCCTCGCCCAGGCGCAGGCCCAGGCTGTACAGCGTGAAGAAGAACACCCGGTAGCTGAGCACGCGCGTGGCGCCGAACAGTGCCTGCGCCTCGGCCACGCTGACGATGTCGGGCAGGCGGCTGACCTTGGGCGGGCGAATGAAATTGGGCATCGTCCAGGGTTTGCGCAGCACGTGCTCGGTGAAGAACTTCAGCCCGTACAGATCGAGCTTGACCCCGCTCCACGAATGCTTGTCTATCAGATCGGTGAAATACTCGACCAGTTGGTCCTGGCTGAGCGCGTCGACCTGGTACGCGAAATACTCGCCGATGCGCCGCATGCCGCGCGCGTAGGCGTCGATCGTCTTGGGCTGCAGGCCCTTGAGCTTGAGGTGCTTCAGGTGCGACTGGTACTGCCGCTCGAAATGCTCCGGAAAGTCTGCCATGATGGAAAGTCCTCGATGAGTGGCTCTGATTCACGCCTCAGAATCGAGTGCGTGAGCCTCCACCTTACGAGTCAGCCGAGCGGCTTGGGCTTGCTCCGCGTAGCGGCTTCGTCCAACACTTCCTTCGAGCGGACCCGTCTAAATCAACGCGTTGGGCGGCAAGGGCCAACGCTTGATTCGATGCACGGCCCGGGATTCAATGCCGTTCGACGGCCAACTGGAGTTCGCAAGTGAACGACACCGAGAAGCAAGTTTTGCGGGCGATCGAGACCTACAAGTCGGCGGTTCGGGCAAAGAACGCCGAGACGTTCATGCATCTATACGATCCCGACGTGAGAGTGTTTGACACCTGGGGTACCTGGTCATACGAAGGGGCGGCGGCATGGAGAATTGCCATTGAAGGTTGGTTTTCGTCGCTTGGGGGTGAGAGCGTGAGGGTCACTTTCGAAGACGTACAGATCATCAGTGAGCAGGGGTTTGCGGCGATGAGCGCTGTCGTCACTTACGCCGGACTCTCAGCGCAAGGTGAAGAGATCCGGGCAATGCAGAACCGCATCAGTTGGGTGCTCAAGGCCAGTGGTCACGTCCTGCGCATAGTTCACGAGCACACGTCGGCGCCGGTTGGGTTCGAGGATGCGAAAGCAATTCTCAAGCGCGAAGTCAAGCCATGAGCGCACAGTATCGAGTGCCGGAGCAGTGACCGAATGTCCGCAGACCTCGGTTTCTGCTATCGCAGCCGGAAGGACGGTTCGGTCGAGGTACTGCACCACGGCCAGCCAGCTTCAACGCTCCGGGGCCGTGACGCTACAAGATTCGTCAGCGAAATCGAGACTTTGAGTCACTCGGGCGCGCAGCAACTCATCGCGCGAGTCACGGGCAACTACATGCGGGGGAACGAGCGTGCGTTCAGCGTTCACCTGCGAAACCGGGGCTAGGCAAGAAGGCGGCCTGACCCCTCTGCACGCAGTTGAGATCGCGATGCCAAAGACCAACGTATCCGACATCTCAGTCCGAGTCGGCGCCGGATATCCTGATTCTTTCAACGCCGCATGTGCCGACCGCACCCGGCAACGACTCGGTGATGCAGGAAAGCTCCAGGACTTCGGAGTCAATCTCATGGCTCCTCCGCCCGGACGATGGTCAAGCCAGCGTCACTGGCACAGCCACGGGGATGAATTCGTCTATGTTCTTGAAGGTGAACTCGCACTCTTCGAGGACGAGGGACAAACAATGCTTCGCCCTGGAGATTGCGCCGCCTTCCCAAAGGGCGCGGGGAACGGACACCACCTGCGGAACCTCGGGGCACCTTGGCGGTGTACCTGGAAGTCGGGGCACGCCACCCCGACGAACTCACGACGTGTTCCGACGTCCACATGATGAGCTACAACAAGGACGGCCGGTTTGTGCACAGAGATGGCAAACCATATCCATAGGCGGCTGCAAGGCCAGTTCGCTCCCCGATCGGCGCAGCCCAACCCTTCGCTCAAGCGGAGTCAACAGCATGCTGTGGAACTGTCCTCAGCACGCTGCACGACATCGTGGTGAAGTGCGCTTGAGCCCGATCAATGCGGCATCGGCGACACTGCCGCATCGTCAACCCCTACAACCGCAGGAACCGCTTCGATGTTCAGCAGCCTGATGCCGCAGCGGCGCGAGTTCTACGAGCTCCTGACCGCCCACTCCAACCGCGTCGTCGCCGGCGCCAACGCCGTGCTGCGCCTGCTCGACACGCTGGGGGAGCCCGGCCACGATGTGGCCGCGCTGGGTGCCGAGGTGGACATGAACGAGAAGGCGGCGGACAAGATCAAGGCCGAGCTGATCGTGCTCCTGCACAAGTCGTTCACGACGCCGATCAACCGCGACCAGATCCACACTTTGACGATAGAGCTCGACAACGTGATCAACGCCCTGCAGGACGTGGCGCAGGCGGTCGGCATGTACAGCATCAAGGAATCGACCGCCGAGGGGCGCGAGATGGCCGCCCTCGCCGCCGACGCCTGCATGCGCCTGAACAGCGCGGTGACGGCGCTGCCCGACAAGCGCAGCGTCGACAAGATCATCGCCGCATGCAAGGAGATCGACGCCATCGAGACGCGGGCCGACACGGTCGAGCGCCAAGCCGTGACCAAGCTGTTCGAAAACGGCGGCAGCCCGTGGACGGCGATGAAGATGCGCGAGTTCTACGCCCTCCAGGAAAGCGTGCTCGACCGCTGCAAGGACGCCGCAAAGACGATCGAAGAAATCCTGATCGAGAACTCCTGAAGGGGGTACGGCCATGGCAGGGTTGACGATCAGTGTGTGGGTGCTCGTGCTGTTGATCGGCGTCGCATTGGCGTTCGACTTCATGAACGGCTTCCACGACGGCGCGAACGCGATCTCCACCATCGTCGCGACCGGTGCGCTGACGCCCAAGCAGGCGGTGCTGTTCGCTGCCTTCTTCAACTTCGCCGCGCTCTGGGTCTTTCACCTGAGCGTGGCAGCAACGATCGGCAAGGGCACCGTCGATCCGCATTTCGTCGACTACCGGGTGATCTTCGGCGCGCTCGTCGGCGCCATCGCCTGGAACGTCGTCACCTGGTACTACGGCATCCCTTCGTCGTCGTCGCATGCCCTCGTGGGGGGCTTGGTCGGTGCGACGATGGCCAAGGCGGGATCGTCTGCGCCCATCGTCTGGAGCGGTTTCGGCAAGATACTGGCCTTCATCGTCATCTCGCCACTGGTCGGCTTCCTGATCGGCGGGCTGATGATGGTGCTCGCAGCCTGGGCGTTTCGCAAACAGTCGCCGCATCAGGCCGGCAAGTGGTTCAAGAAGGCGCAACTCGTTGCCGCCGCCGCCTACTGCCTTGGTCACGGTGGCAACGACGCACAAAAGACGATCGGCATCATCTGGCTCCTGCTGATCACAGCCGGCGTGGCGACGCCCGACGTGGAGACACTGCCCAACTGGGTCATCTACTCGTGCTACAGCGCGATCGCCTGGGGCACCTATCTCGGCGGCTGGCGCATCGTCAAGACCATGGGCACCAAGATCACGAAGCTCAACCCGGTGAGCGGCTCGTGCGCTTCGCTGGGCGGCGCGATCAGCCTCGGCCTGGCGACGCTGGGCGGGATTCCGGTCTCCACCACCCACACCATCACCGGCGCCATCGTCGGCGTCGGCACAGCGCAGGACGTGAAGGCCGTGCGCTGGGCCATCACGTTCAATCTCGTCATCGCCTGGGTGCTGACGATTCCCGCAGCAGGGCTGATCGCGGCGCTCGCCTGGTACGTCGGTCGCAGCTTCCTCTGACCGCGAACGATTCCCCTCCCCCAAGCGCCACAAGAACGCGCCCGAGAACACCATGCTCAACAACGTGATGCCCAAGCGGGGCGTTTTCTTCGAACTGCTCGCGTCGCACACGCAGCGCGTCGTCTCCGGGGCGAATGCCACGCTGCGCCTGATCTCCAGCCTCGGCCAGCCCAACGCCAACACCGCCACGCTGATCGAGGAGATACATGCCTACGAGCAAAGTGCCGATGCGATCAAGGCAGACGTGATCCGGTTGCTCTACGAATCGTTCACGACGCCGATCAACCGCGACCAGCTGCACACCTTGACGCTCGACCTGGATCGCGTGCTCGACGGCCTGCAGCACGTCGCCAACGCGATCGGCGCCTTTCGCATCGACGAGGCCACCGCAGAGGCGCGCGCCATGGCGTCGCTGTGCGCCGAGGCCTGCATGCGCCTCAACCGCGCCGTGATCGCGCTGGCCGACAGGGACCGCAGCCAGGAAACCGTCGACCTGTGCCAGGAGATCGACCGCCTCGAATCCAAGGCCGACAAGCTGCGCCAGAAGGCGATCCGCAAGATCTTCGAAGAGGAAGGCGACGACGACGCAGTCTGGCACGCGATCAGGATGAAGGAGCTCTACACCCTGCTCGAGATCGTGATCGACTCGTGCAAGCGCGCCGGCAAGACGATCGAGGAAATCCTGATCGAGAATGCCTGAAATGACCCACCCCCGACCCGACCATCGTCCTCGTCGGTGAGCAGGCAGAGCCAGCCAGCGCTGCGATCCTCGACGGCGGTGGCGGCTGGCTGACGCTGTCGGGCCCTGTTGCACTGCGCGTAGGTCAAAGCCGATGCGGCAGGTAAACGACGTCCAACGAGATTCACGATACCAATCGCATGAGCACACTTGGGTCAAGTGCTCGACCAGGGGGCGCCGGCTTGTGCACGCCAGGCCGCCAGTAAGCCCAACACGCCACGATCATCGCGACGCTCGACCACCGAGGGCGGGTTGTAGTTTCATGTTGCGGCTGTCTATTTGACGGTCGCGCTCGACGCTGCGGGCAGCGTGCGGCGCATGCTCGCGACTGACAGCGGCGTGACGTTGGTCGGTGCAGCATTGCCCCAGCTCGACCGCACCTAGTTCGCGATGTCGGCAATCTGCCCGTCGGTCAGCTGGCTGGCGAAACCCGGCATCGGGATGTAGCCGCCCCGCGCCGGGACGCCGCCGAGAACGACCTTGAGGATGTTCGCCGCGTCGGGCGCGATCACGACACCATTGCCGGCGAGCGGCGGGAACACGCCGGGAACGCCGCGTCCCTTGTCCTGGTGGCAACCGGCGCAATGGTCAACGTAGAGCGCCACTGCCTGTGCAGGCACTTTCTCGATCGCGCCGCGGCCAGCTAGCGAGCTGCTGGCCGGAATCGACTTCAAGTAGGTGGCCATCGCGCGCAGGTCGGCTTCGGTCATGTACGACAGACTGTTGTGCACGACTTCGGCCATATCGCCCAAGGTCGTCGACTGGCTTTTCGACGCGCCGCTCTTGAGATAGATCGCGATCTCGTCGACGCTCCAGCTGCCGAGACCGGTCTTCAGGTTCGACGTGAGGTTGAGCGCGAACCAGTCATCCACCGTGGCGCCGGTGAAGGCCTTGGATTTCTCGATGCCACCCAGGGCGTCGCGCGGAGAGTGACAGGCGCTGCAGTGGCCGAGCCCCTCGACCAGGTAGGCGCCGCGGTTCCACGCCGCGCTCTGCCTCGCATCGGCCTTGAACGTGCCTCTGTCGAAGAACAGTTCGTCCCAGGCGATCATGCTCGACCGGACGCTGAACGGCCAGTGCAACTGGTCGGCGACGACGGCGTTGCTGACGGGCTTCAACGAACGCAGGTAGGCGTAGATCGCGTCGCTGTCTTCACGCGTCACCTTGGTGAAGAAGGTGAAGGGCATGGCCGGGAAGAGATGGCCGACCCGCTTGCTGATACCGTCACGCAGCGAAAGGTACAGGTCGTCCGCTGTCCAGTTGCCGATGCCGGTTTCGGGATCGGGCGTGATGTTCGGTGACACGATATAGCCGAAGGGCAGCTTCATCCTCAAGCCGCCTGCATACGGTGTGCCACCCGGCTTGGTGTGGCACGAGATGCAGTCACCGGCCCGTGCGAGGTACTCGCCACGTTGCACCGGGGTTTGTTGTGCTTGGGCGACTGCGGCGCATAGCCAGCCGACGATCGCGAGCAAGGTTCTCAGCTTCATCCGCCTTTCCTTTCGTTCGTTCTCAGTGGCGCGGATGTCGCAACGACGGCATGTCCGGCTGCGGCGCCTCTCAAGCTGCCAGAACAAGTCCCATCGGTCAGCGCCCTCATGCCGATCAGCAACGGGCCGAAGGACTGGACCACGCAGAAGAAGCCCAACACCGCGCAGACACCGAGAACTTGCGGCATCTCCCAACGGATCGGCTTTTCACTGACGGCCTGGTCGATCGAGGCGTAGTCGCTGCGGACCATGCGCAAGTTTGCAGGCATGATGACGCCGAGGCGGATCTTGACGATGTCGCCCGGCGCCAGGGTCGAGGACTGCACCGCCTGCCAGTTGCCGCCGCGCTTGGCCGCGAAGCTTTCCTCCTTCTCGATCAGGGCATTCGGGCCGTACTGGGCGAGACGCCTTTTCACTTCGGCATCGCTCAAGCCCTTGTCCGGATCGGCGCCGAGTGCCTTCAGGACCTGATCGACCGGGATCTTTCCAGGTCCGGACCGGCGGGGTTAACTGCTGTCTTGGTTTCGTCAGTCATATTGGCTCTGGTTCAGTACGTCAGGCATCGACCGAAGTTCGAAGTCCGATTTGGGACTTGCCTCCGGCATGGCAATTCCTCTTGTTCGTGAGCCGAAACGTCATTGGTGCGAAGTCAAGGCCCCGTGTAGCCCCGCGATCAGAAGCTTTCCGGCACGCTCCTGAGCGGATGGTCGCCGGCCTTGTAGCGGCCTATCTTGCGTTTGGGCAGCTCGGGCTCTTCGACCTTGAGGGCCTTGTAGGGAACGTGCTCCAACAGGTGCTTGATCACGTTCAGGCGCACGCGCTTCTTGTCTTCGGAGTTGGCCACGAACCAGGGCGACGTATCCGTGTCGGTGGCCGCGAACATCTCGTCGCGCGCCTTCGTGTAGTCGTCCCAGCGGTTGTAGGACTTCAGGTCCATCGGCGAGAGCTTCCAGACCTTGCGGCCGTCGTCGATGCGCCCCTCGAGCCGCCGGGCCTGCTCTTCGGGGCTCACTTCCAGCCAGTACTTGAGCAGGATGATGCCGGACTTGATCATCAGCTTCTCGAACAGAGGCACCACTTCCAGGAACTGTGTCGCCTGCTCCTCGGTGCAGAAGCCCATCACGCGCTCGACGCCGGCGCGGTTGTACCAACTGCGGTCGAAGATCACGATTTCGCCGGCCGCCGGCAGGTGCGGGAGATAGCGCTGCGCGTACATCTGCGACTTCTCGCGCTCGGTCGGAGCGGGCAAGGCGACGACGCGAAATATGCGCGGGCTGACGCGCTCGGTGATCGCCTTGATGGTGCCACCCTTGCCGGCGCCGTCACGGCCCTCGAAAACAATACAGACCTTCATGCCTTTGTGCACGATCCATTGCTGAAGCTTCACCAGCTCGACATGGAGCTTCTTCAACTCCCGCGCGTATGCCTTGTTAGACATCTTCCGGCCGGGCTGGCCGGCACTGGACTTCGCGGCGTCGTCGTCGTGCTTCTTGAGCTTTCCTTTGCTCTTGCCCTTGGCTTTGCTCGGGGCGGCCACTTTCTCGGGGGTGCTTTCAGCTTGAGCCGTCGCCTCGCCAGTGTCGATTGCGGCCGCGCTCGATTCCTCGGCGCTCTTCATTTCAGCGGTCTTCTTTCCCATCTTCATCCCCTTCAGGTTGTGCAAGCCAATCTCTTGGCCCAGGGTTCATGGCGGCCTCTGGTTCCCGGACTTGGCCTTCCATATTTCAACTTCGTTTCGCTCACAGGGCCTTGTACATGAGCCGCGCCAGGCAAACAGTGCAGTTCGGGCCCTCAGCGTGATTTCGCAGTTGCAGTGAGCGCATCGATGGCGGCGTTCACGCTGGGACGGGATGGCGAACTGGCAACGCAGCCACTCAGCAAGGGAACGTTCATGGTTCCGGGGTTTGAGCCGCCAAAGCGTATGCCGACGCAGGACCCTCTTGTTCGCTCATTTTGGTGCCGTCTTCCAAGCCAATGGAAGGGGGAAGTCAAACGCTAATCTAGCGCGATCGCGATGGCGCAAATTACCATTTTGCGCCAACCCCCCTTCCTCCCCCCGCCCATACGACGCCCGGGCAGTGACGAACGATCCGATGAAGAGAACCCCAAGCAGGCGGCCGGGCCGAGCGCCCAAAGCGCAGGTCAGTCGAGTGACTTTCATCGGTTTCCCCTTCGTCAATTCGGCTGAGTTCAGGAGCCGTGGGCGGCCGAGGTGCGAAGGTCGACACGCCGGCCCTTCGCAGCGGCCGAACGCGCAGCGGAGTAGAGAAAGCAGACGATGCTCGACAGCGCCACCAGGTCGGTGACGAGCAGCACCGTGGTCATCGGGTGCACGGCGCCGGCCGCGCCGATGCGGTCGATCGCCACGCCAGCGCCCAGGTTGCCGATGGCGATCGCCAGCACGTTGAGCAGCAGCATCGTCAGGCCCGTCACCGTGGAACGCATCTGCCCCGGCATGCCGCCCTGGATCAGCGCGAGGGCCGGGCCGTAGGTGGCCAGCGGCAGGAAGAAGCCCGCACACAGCCCGATGTAGAACAGCACTGAGTCGGCTTCGCCCAGGCGCGCGCCTATCATCAACGGGCCGCAGACCGCGATCAGCAGCACGATGAAGCCGGCGTGGCCCCCGCGGATACGCCCGGCGAGGGGTCGCTGAGCACACCGCCGACTAGAGCGCCGAGCGTGCCGAAGGCGATCTGCAGCAGGCCGATCTGACGGGCGATGGCGGCGGCGTCGAAACCACGCTCGCGCACCAGCCAGAGCTGGGCGAACGAGAGGCCGGCGAAGACGAAGTGCAACAGCACGAAGCCCATGATCGTCGACAGCACGACCGGGTTGGCGCGCACGCTGGCCAGCGTGCCACGCAGTTGCGCCAGGAACGGTGCGCCGCGCTCGGCAGCACCGTGCGCATCGCGCCGGTCGTCGAGCAGCAAGAGGGGCACTGCGGCGAGAACGCCGACAGCGCCGAGCATGTAAAACGTGTTGCGCCAGCCCTGCGAGGCACCGATCGTGCCGGCGAGCAGGAAGCTCAGACCGATGCCAACCGGGATGCCGATGAAGAACACGCCGACGGCGCTGCCGCTGCGGCGATCGCTGAAGAGTTCGCTGATCAGCGACACGGCGGCCGGCACCAACGCGGCCTCGCCGCTGGCGACGAGGAATCGCGCGACCACCATCTGCTCGAAACTCTGCGCCATGCCCGAGGCGACCGTGCACACGCTCCACACCAGCAGGCCGGCGGCGATGACGCGCGTGCGACTTTAGCGGGCGGCCAGCGTGCCCATCATCACCGCCATCACGCCGTAACTCAGAACCCAGACAGCGCCGGCCAGCCGACCGTACTGCGCATTGTTCAAGCCGAGGTCGTGCGTGATCTGCGGCGAGAAACCGAGCAGCATGTTGCGGTCGATGTGCGCAACGACGTGCATCAAGAGCAGCGCCGTGAGCACTGCACCAGGCCGATTCTTCCAATTCATGTCGTGTCTCCTGGTGGCCTTGAGTGCCGTGGCGCGCGTCCGAGAACCGGTCGCTTGGCTGTCAGGTACAGATTCGAGTGTGCAGATTATGTTCAGCGCGGCGCGTCGTGATTTGACCATTTGGGAAGTGAAATTAACAATCCGGGCAATGAGCGGTGGCAAGTCGACGGTCCTTGTTCGTGCGGCGACCTTGACCCACTTCGAGAATGTGGCCACGGCCTGCGGCCTGGACGCACGGGCCCTGGTGGCCGAGGTCGGGTTGCCGACGCGCTGCCTCGACGATCCCGACCTGATGCTGCCAGCCGAACGCGTGGGCGAATTGCTCGAACTGGCGGCGCAGGGCGGCGGCGAACCTGCCTTCGGGTTGCGCATGGCCGTGTCGCGCCGCCTGTCCAACCTCGGGCCGCTCGGCATGCTGATGCGCGACCAGCCCACACTGCGCCATGCGCTCGGCGCGCTGGTGCACCACATCCACCTGCACAATCAGGCCATTGCCATCACGCTGGACGAGGCGGATGGCTGGCTTACGCTGCGCGAGGACACTTCCGCGGCGGCCGGAAAGTCAGCGCGCCAGGCCACGGAAATGGCGCTCGGCACGACGCTGCGCGTGCTGAGCATCTTCATGGGCGAGGCCTGGCGCCCGCAGCGGGTCTGCTTCACACACGCCCCGCCGCCCGACGTTGCGCTGCACCGCCGCGTGTTCGGCCCGGCGCTGGCCTTCGGGCAGGACTTCACCGGCATCGTCTGTAAGGCCGCCGACCTGGCCGCGCCCAACCCTGGCGCCGATCCGGTCATGGCGCGCTACACGCGGCAGCTGCTCGAAAGGGTGCCGATCAAGGACGCGCCGATGTCCGACCGCGTGCGCCGGGTGGCCGTGCTGCTACTGCCGCGTGGCCACTGCCGCGCCGAGATCGTGGCGCAGCACCTCGGCGTGACACGCCGCACCGTGGCCAACCACCTGGCGGGCGAGCACACCACCTTCAGCCGCGTGGTCGACGCCATGCGGCAGGACCTGCTCTCGCGCTACCTGTCCGAGCGCACGCTTTCGCTGTCGCAGGTGTCGGCGTTGCTGGGCTTCTCCGAGCCGAGCGCGTTTTCCCGCTGGCACCGGCAGCACTTTGGCGTCTCGGCGCGCATGCGTCGCGAGGCGCCGGCTACTCGGGCGTCCTGAACGCGGCGCGGCGCCGTCTCACCAGTCGCTGCCGGCGCCGCGGGTCGGCCCGCGTTCGGACGGCAGCATTGTCGGCAAGCACGGATGCCGGGAGTGGGCCTTCAGGGCCCGCTTGAGGTCGTTGTGAAACACGGCGCGCTCGATCGGCTGCTCGCCGCGCCGGTGCTTTCGGCGGGCCTTCAATCTCGCCGTGCAGCCACTTCGAAACCGAGTTGCTCCGTCAACACAACGGAACTACGCTCTTCAAGAGAGCGGTCAAGCCCTTCGCTCACGCAGTCGTGCCTGCGGCGCACCGCCTACCGTTACTGCCCCGATGATCCGCTGTCGTTCGGCGACAGCTGCGGCGAAGGCGCGCAGTTCGGGCGCGGGGGACGTTGCAGCGCTCGGCGAGGGATCGAGCAAGTAACTGTATGAACATCATGGGTATCCACTTAGCTCCAGTTACGCTAGAGTTACTGGATGGACATCCAGCATATCGCAGGGCCGGTCGCAGGTAAAGACTACCCACGAAACTGGAGCGAGTTTCTGGACTGGTTCGCCAGCGAAGAGGCTTGCTTGGCCTATCTGGAGAAGCTGCGCTGGCCGGACGACTTCGTTTGTCCGGCCTGCGGCGTCGTCGGCGAGCCGTATCGCTCGAGTCGGACTCGACTCATGTGTCGCAGTTGTGCGCACCAGGCTTCGGTGACGGCCGGCACCATCTTCGACAAGACCCGCACACCGCTGCGGGTGTGGCTGGCGGCGGCCTGGTACGTGACCAACCAGAAGCTTGGGGTCAGTGCGCTGGGGTTGAAGCGGGTGCTCGGTCTGGGCAGCTATCAGACGGCCTGGACGATGCTGCACCGATTTCGCCGAGCGATGGTGCGCCCGGAGCGCGAACTGCTGAACGGCGAGGTGGAGGTCGACGAGACCTATCTGGCCATCTCGGATCGCGACAAGCCACTGTCCAGCGAGGGGCGCAAGAGCAATACGAGCAAGATCCTGGTGGCCATCGCCGTGGAAATCCACCAGCCCAAGGGCTTCGGTCGAATCCGGTTGCGCCGCATCGAAAACGAATCCGACGCCTGCGTGGTGCCGTTCGTGCAAGAGAACATCGAGCCCGGTGCAAATGTGCGCACCGATGGTTCGGCGGCCTACCGCTCATTGAGCAAGATCGGTTTCGAGCACAACCGGCAAGTCATGCTGGGCGCAAAGTCACCCGCCCATGTGACGATGCCTGGCGTGCATCGTGTGGCCTCCCTGGTCAAGCGCTGGATCCTGGGCACCCATCATGGCTCGGTTCAACCCGAGCACCTGGACGCCTACCTCGACGAGTTCGTCTTTCGCTTCAACCGTCGCACCGCTACGTCGCGCGGCTTGCTGTTCTACCGGCTGATGCAACAGGCCGTAGTGACCGCGCCGGTGACCTACCAGAACGTCGTCA
The DNA here is from genome assembly GCA_963774675.1 of uncultured beta proteobacterium. GTDB lineage: Bacteria > Pseudomonadota > Gammaproteobacteria > Burkholderiales > Burkholderiaceae_C > CAIKUF01. Next base: position 336,380 of record CAVZFV010000001.1, read on the forward strand.
AAACGGGCCTGTCTTCACCGTCCCGGAGCGAGTAGCATGTACTGGATGAATATCCAGTTGTCTGCCGCCAACTGGAGCTAAGTGGATACCCATTATGCATATACAGTATGCTACGGCCAAACCGGCAACCACTGCAAGGTCGGGTCCGATCCTCCAGAATTGTCCAATGATCTTGCGTTCCCGACATCACCCGGAGCCGCCGATCACGCTTGCCTCGATAGCTTCGGCACTGGATAGCCCGACCACTTCGGCGCGTCCGCGTTGGGCGGTCGTGTGGGCGGCGATTGCAGCCGTGGCCGCCTGTTTGGGGGTCTATTTGTTCGTGCTGTAGGCGCCCGCTAGCGCTCATGTTCGCGCAGCCTACACCCAAGCCCGCACGCCGATCGGCATAGGGGCCTCCATCGTAGGAGGCGCCCCTGCGGACATGCTGCGCGTCTGGCATGCCGACCGCTGCGTGCAGGACAGCAGCGCCGGCGTGTACCTGCAGTGGGTGAGGAGGTTTCGCGCCTACTGTGAGCAGCGCGAGTTCGACGAGCGGACCGAACTGACTCTGGACGGCACGCAACGCTTCATCGCCTGGTATGCACGGCGGCGCCACCTGGACGTGCGTCACCTCGGCAGCGCGAGCACGGCACTGTATGCACTGAGCCGCGTGTACCACGTGATGGGACTGACTTTGCCCGCGTGGCAGGCCCCGCGACGCGCTCGAACGCCGGGAACAGCGCTGCTGCGCGCGTATGCCGACCACCTCGCTCGGCAGCGTGGCAGTCCCGAGGTGACCGTGCACAAGAGGCTTGATCACGTCGAGAAGTTGTTGGGCCACCTCGCGCGACATGGCAAGACATGGCGGACGATGACACTGCCCGACATTGATGAGTTCCTCGTCGAGTGCTCGCGTCGTTACGCACGTGCAACGACTGCCGACATTGCGGGTGGCGTTCGTTCCTTTGCGCGCTTCCTGCTCGCCACGGGGCGCATCTCGGTCGAACTGGCCGACTCAGTGATCTCGCCGGTTCAGGCCAAGTACGAACGCCCGCGACGCGCGTGGCCGTGGGAGGACGTGCAACGTCTGCTGCGGGCCGTGGACACGTCATCCGCCCGGGGTCTGCGCGACCACGCGCTACTGCTGATGATGAGCACCTACGGCTTCGGTGCCGGCGAAGTCATCGGCTTGCAATTGCAGGACATCGACGGGAGCGTCGGCACCATCAAGGTGGTGCGGCCGAAGACGGGGGTTGCCTTTACCTTGCCACTGTTGCCCGCCGTAGCCAAGGTTTTGGCGCGCTACCTCCGTCACGGCCGACCACCGCATACACCGACCCGGCATCTGTTCGTGCGGATGAAGATGCCCTTCGGCTCGCTCACCGCATCGTCGGCAGGCGCAGAGTTACGGCGACAGGTGCCCGAGTTAGGGCGCACGGCTGTCGCCCCGTGACAAGGCTAGCCCACAGACAGTGGCACCGCGTATGTTGGAAACGCCCGAAGCAGCTTCGCATCCATTGTCACGAGCTTCGTGTTCAGGTGGCTCGCGAGCGCTACGAACTCGCAGTCGTACGCGGAGCAGTCGCTGTCACGCACAAGCTCAAGAACGCGGCCCGAACCAATCTCGTGTTCGTTGCCTGCAAGCAATGCTTCAGCCTCTGTCTGCAGGTCGCGTGCTTGCTCAAATGTCAGCGTGCCGCGGCGCATGTAGCCGGCAAGTATGTTGCGAAACTCACTGCGCCAGAGCAGTGGCACCACCCAATCGGCGTCATACGCCAACAGCGCCTCCGCGCGAGAGGTGTGTTCTCCAGGCAGGTACAGATAGGCAACGACATTGCTGTCAACTACTATCACTTCCGCGCCTTGCGTTTCAACGCATCAATGTCCCGTGTGAGGAACTTGCCCTTAGGCAGCGCAGCCCGAAGCGCGCGAGCGCGAGCAAGTCGCTCACTTGTGTCAAGTCGCCCAGGTAGCAACACAGACTCAAGACAGACTATGGCCTCGCTGTTCATGCTTCGGCGGTGCATGTCGGCAGAAGTCTTCAGGCGCTCGTACACCTCATCAGGAATGTTCTTCAGGGTCAGCGTGGTCGGCATGGCTAGCTCCCGTCAACGAGTCACCATTATGGTTGCACTTTGGAGTCTCGTCAATCTGTGGGCCAACCCTTCGCTCAAGCGGACAGTCACCGGCAAGCCCGGTCGCTGTGATTCAGGAGGTAGCTCGCCCGCTCGAACAGCACCCGAATGTTGTGTGGTTCGGATCCAATCCGAACCAAGGCGTAGCGAGACCGACCTGGCGAAGATCTCGGCGGCCACTGAGCGTGCGCGCAGCCCGCTGCGCGGCCAGGACGCCATCGCCTTGCGCGTCGGGCGAGTGCTCGGGCGTTTCCGCATGGCCAAGCATTTCGAGCTCACGATCACCGAGACCTCGCTGGCCTTCCAGCTCAAGACGCAAGCTATCCTGGCCGAGGCTGCGCTGGACGGTCTGTACGTGATTCACACCAGCCTACCTGCGGCCCAACTCGATGCCAACGCCACGGTGGCCGCCTACAAGAGCCTGGCCCATGTGGAGCGCGCCTTCCGCTCGATCAAGACGATCGACTTGAACGTGCGCCCGGTCTTTCACTACAGCGAGTCTCGCGTTCGCGCCCACGTCTTCTTGTGCATGCTGGCCTACTATTTCGAGTGGCACATGCGCCAGCGCTTGAAGCCAATGCTGTTTGACGACGAGCAGCTCGACGCGGCCAGCACGACGCGCGCCTCTGCGGTGGCCAAGGCGCATCGCTCAGAGCACGCCAAAGCCAAGGAAGCGAGCCAGACCGCCGATGACGGTTTGCCACTGCACAGCTTCAGGACTCTGCTCAAGGACCTGGGCACCCTCTCCTACAACGTTACCCACGCCAACGTCAGCCCCAACACCAAGATCGTCGTGACTACCCGGCCCACGCCCGTTCAGACCAAGGCCTTCGAACTGCTCGTACTGAACCCCGCTTGTACCCAGTAACGGCACACCCCGCGAACCAAAAGTGCAAGCGGGACAGAGGGTTTACGTTTCGTAAGGTCCCAAAGTTCGGGCTATATCTGCCAGCGCATCGTCGGCCAGATTGGCTTGCCAATCCCTCCACCAACGCTATCGGCGCCGGGGTAACTGCGGTTTTTAGGATAAAGGGCTTCTCGAAGAATGCGCTCCGTGAGCGTCTCGGCATGACCGGTCTCTGCTACGAGCATCGCCCGGCGCTCGGCCGCCCCAGTCGGTCCGAGACCGGTATCGGGCCGACGGCAGTTGGGTGACGTACACGCGACGCTTCCTATCAACCCTCCGATCACCGTGATCTTCGGATTGCGCGCCGCCGGGCCATTGATTGGGTCGGTTCAGCTTTGGGACTGCTGCGTGTCCTTTGCCGCCATCAGCGCATCGTCGAAGATCGCTACAGCGCGTGTCCAGCCGGCCGATGCGCCGCGGATCTTGTGCGGGAAGCAGGAGATGTAGAAGCCTTCGGCTGGCACCGATTCGAGGTTATGCAACTTCTCGATGTGGCAGTAGCCGATGTCGCGCCCGGCCTTGTGCCCTTCCCAGATCAGGCCAGCGTCCTTGCTGCTCGCGTATTTCTGCGCGGTATGCACGAAGGGCGCGTCCCAACTCCAGGCGTCAGTGCCGGTCAGCCGCACTCCGCGTTCGAGCAGGTACATGGTGGCCTCGTAACCCATGCCGCAGCCGGCCGACACATAGTCATTGTGGCCGTAGCGCGAGCCCGCACGCGTGTTGATGACGACGATCTCCAGCGGCGCGATGGTGTGCCCGATGCGCGCGAGTTCGGCCTCGACGTCGGCGGCGGTGACAACGTAGCCGTCTGCGAAGTGCCTGAAGTCGAGCTTGACGGCCGGCTGGAAGCACCAATCGAGCGGCACTTCGTGGATGGCGATGGAGCGCTCCTGGTGGCCGAGTGCCTTGTTCATCGTGCTGTGGAAGTGGTATGGCGCGTCGAGGTGCGTGCCGTTGTGCGTCGACAACTGCACCATCTCGACGGCCCAGCCTTCACCGTCCGGCAGATCCTCCTTTTTGAGCCCAGGGAAGAACGGCTCAATCTGCTCGAACGTGTTGTCGTGCGTGAAGTACTGAATCTTCGGCGCGAATGCCGGCGGATCGCTGAGCACGTCGTTTTCCAGAAAGATCGACAGGTCGACAAATCGGCGTGGCATGGTGAGCTCCTTGCTCAAATGAAATCGATTGGCGTCAAGACGCGTGCTTGCCGGGTGCCCATCCATGCGACGCGAGATGCCGCTCGGCCACTTCCACGGGGTGCGGCTCCAAAGGTGTGGCCAACGTATCGTTCCAGCGATTGAGGAAGCCGAACAACGACGCCACGGCCACGATTTCGAGAATCTGCTGCTCGCTCCAGTGCTCACGCAGGCGCACAAACAGCGCGTCGTCCGCACCATTGGGCACCTGGCCCGCAGCCAGCGCGAGCTCCAGCGCCACCCGTTCGGCCGGTGTGTAAAGCGAGCTGGTCTCGAACTGCCAGAGTGCGTCGAGTTTTGCAGAGTCGATGCCGTGCAGCTGCGACCCCGCCGCGGTGTGGGCCATGCAGTACTGGCAACCGGCTGCGCGCGACGCCATGTGCGCCACCAGCCGCTTGAAGCCCTTGTCCACCCGCCCCGGCCCCATAACTGCGCTGTTCAATGCGCCCAACCCCTGCGCCAGCCCCGGCACCCGAAGCATGGCGAGCACGCTGTTGGGCACAAAGCCCAGCGTCTCGACACACAACGCTTCGAGCCGCGTGAATTCCGGCGAGTCGTCTGGCGTGACACCTGCAATTCGGGCCATGTCAGTTCTCATTCCAATGCACCATCGGCAAGCCAGCCACCGGCGAGCGAAACATCGGGATCGTTGTGCCCAGCAGGCTACCCAGGTAGACAGTGCGCAGATCGGGCCCGCCGAAGGTGACGCTGGCCATCCACGGTGCGATCGTGCCGCGGGTGCGCAGCATGTCTTCTGGCGTGACCGTGCCATCTGCCATCTTCTGTAGCAACAGGGGCCGGGTGACCGGATCGCTGTCGTCGAGAAGGATGCGTTTGTCGCCCTGGGGCGTGAGGGCGATGAGTTGATCGGTCATGATCAGCGTGCACCACAGGTTGCCAAACACGTCGAATGCAAAGCCGTCCGGCGAGCCGCCAAGGTGCGACGGGCCGAAGATCTCCCGGTCGCGCAGCGCGACACCGCCACGCGCCGATTCGTCCAGGCGCATGCGGCTGATGCACGGCCCAGTCGATTCGACGATGTACAGCCACTCTTCGCGCGCGTCGAGTCGAACCTCGTTCGTGAAGTGGAAACCATCGGCGACGACGCGGATGCCGCTTTCGTCGACCACCGCGATGTAGCCGTCGCGCACGCGGCTCGCCGCGGCCTTCGTCCATGGGTTGACGCGTGTGGACACGGTCAGCCAGATGCGGTTCTTCGAATCGCGCAGCACGAAGTTGACCTTGCCGATCGGCTGGCCGTCGATGCGGTCGAACAACGTGCGCGTCGCGCCGTCGCGCGTCATGACCTCGAGCAGGTCGGTTCCGAAGTTGGAGATCAGGATGTCGCCGTTGGCCGCAAAGGCCAGCCCGTTGGGCAGCGTGCCTTGCGTGAACTTGGCTTCGAAGGCTCGCGTCGAGGCGATCGACCCCTTGGCGAAACTCTCGTCGGCCCTCTGCCCGATGAAGTGCTGGCTGCCATCGGTGGCGATACGCATGACGCCACCACGTGCGTCGGCTGACCACAACGTACCGTTGCGTTCAGCGAGGATGCATTCGGGCCGTTGCAACTCGTGGCCGATGAAGGTGATCGACGCGCGGTCTACCACGAAGGCATCGATGGGGTTGTGGCGTTTCACTTGAGCAGCAACAGGCTGATTTGCGGGAAGACGATGAGCAGCACCAGCACGGCGAGCATTGTCAGCGTGAACGGCGCAGTGCCTTTGAAGATGGCAACCAGCGAAATGTCGACGCTCTTGCCGAGCGTGCTCTTGATGACATAGATGCTGATGCCGAACGGCGGCGTGAGCAGACCGATTTCCACGGCCACCACGGTGATCACGCCGAACCAGATAAGGTTCAGGCCGAACTGCTCCGCGATCGGCAAGGTCAACGGCAACGCAATGAGTAGGATCGAGCCCGAGTCGATGATCGTGCCGAGCAACAGGATTAGCGCCACGTAGATCAGCAGGAATGTGGTCACGCCGAAGCCGGCTGCCGTCATGGCCTCGACTGCAGCCTGGGGCGTGCCGCTCATGGCCAGCATTCGCGTGTAGATGTTCGCGCAGATGATGAGGAAGCTGACCGACACGGTGACATGTCCGGTTTCGGTGAGCACGCCCCAGAAGCTCTTCCACGTCAGCTTTCGGCGCGCCAGAGCGATAAGCAGCGCAAGCAATGCGCCGACGGCGCCGGCTTCGGTCGCCGTGAAAAACCCGGCGTATATGCCACCCAGCACGATCCCGATGAGCAGCACGATCGGCACGCCCTTGAGGGCCATCTCCGACAACGGCATCAGCGCAGTGTCATCCAGCTTTTGCGGCCGCCCACCGACATAGACGGCGTGCGGCCGCAACCATGACATCAGCAGGATGACCACGACGTAGGCCAGCGCAAGCAGCAACCCGGGAAGGATGCCAGCGGTGAACAAGTCGCCGACCGACTGGTTCGACAGGAAGCCATAGAGGATCATCAGCAGGCTCGGCGGAATCAGCATGCCGAGCACCGACGATCCGGCGACCACACCGACCGCAAACTCCGGTTGGTAGCCGTAGCGCAGCATCTGCGGCACCGCCACGCGCGTGAACACCGCGGCCGAGGCGATCGAGATACCGGTGATCGCTGCGAACACCGCATTCGCCGCCACGGTGGCGATGCCGAGCCCACCGCGGATGCGCCGGAAAGCCTGGTTGGCCACGTCGAAGGCGTCCTTGCCGACGTCGGCAAAGGCCACCAGAAAGCCAGTCAACACGAACAGCGGCACCACGCCGAAGATGTGACTGGCGATGGCATCGTTGACGGCGGCTGCGAGTAGGTTCGCGGCAATGCCGACATCGTCTCTGATCAACCACACACCGATGAAGCTGAGAAGCGCCAACGTGATCGCCACGTGCATGCCGGCATAGATCAGTAACAGCATCAGCGCCAGCGAACCCAGCGCAATGGACAGGTTGCTCATGTCACTTCCAATGCTGGCGGCGCGCCATCGGCCCGTAGGTCGGTCGAGCGAACCGCTTCGGCCTCGGCAGCGCAGACGTTGATGCCGTCGAAGATGAAGCCCGGGCTCGCCATCGTGATTCTGTCTGGGGCATTCAACGCTGCGCGGCTGCGGCAGCGACACTCGAGCCTAGCAAGCGGGCCGCGTTCAGGCCGAGGATCAGGCGGCGCTCTTCCTCTGTGATGCCAGGTACGGCGTCGATCAACTCGTGGACGTCGTACGAACCCATGTCGAATGGGTAGTCCGTGCCGACGACGAGTTGCGAGGCACCGACGGTGTCGATCAGGTGGCGCAGGATCGCCGGGTCGTGGACGATTGTGTCGAACCAGATCTGCTTCAAGTAGTCGGACGGCTTCCTGGCGATGCCGCAGGCTTCGGGCCGCACCGCGCTGCCGTGGTCGCTGCGCCCCACGTACGAGGGCAGGTAGCCGCCGCCGTGCGCGGCCACCAGTTTGATGCCGGGGTGCCGGTCGAACAGGCCCGAGAAGATCATCTTCGACAGCGCGATCGTCGTCTCCAGCGGCTGGCCGATGATGTTGGACAGATAGTGAGTGTCGACGCGCGGACCGAGCGAGGTGCCCAGCGGGTGCAGGAAGACCACGCAATCGAGCCCGGCGACTTCGCGCCAGAACGGCGCCAGGGCATCGTCGGACAACTCCATGCCGTTGACCGAACCGGAAACCTCGACGCCTTGCAGTCCCAACGTCTTGACGCAGTGGCGTAACTGCGAGGCGGCCAGCAGAGGGTGCTGCAGCGCCACCGTTCCCAGGCCGCGCAGGCGGCCCGGGTGCGCGGCGCACTGGGCGGCGATGTGCTCGTTCTGCAGCAGCACGATCTGCTCTGCCAGAGTGTCCTCGGCCCAGTAGTAGTACTGCGTTGGCGAGGGGCTGACGACCTGCACGTCCACGCCCATGGCATCCATGTCGGCCAGCCGCTCGTCAATCGACGTCATGCGTCGCATCGCATGTGGGATCATGACCTGCTCGTTGTGGTCCACCGATGCCTGCCCCATCAACACCAACTGCATGGCGCGCTCGCCCTGCTTTTGCGGCGTGGCCGCCACCAGGGCTTCGACCGCACCGGTCAGCATGTGGCAGTGAAAGTCGATGGTCGGCACCCCGCCACTTTCGTGCCGGCGGGTGCGGCGAACGGCGGGGTCGTGCCGGCAGCCCGGCGAACAGGTATGCAGCATCGGATTCAACCCTTCGGGTGTTGCAACTGGGAAGAGTGGGTTTGAGTCGAGGTCTGCCGCAGCGGTGAAGTGCCGCCGGCTCGGTCGAGGTCGCCGCGCGTGCGGCAGCTCACCCTCATCGCGCGGCCTTGCGTCGGCGTTGAAGGCGTTGCCAGTCTCGCCACATCAGCAGGAAGTACACCAATGCAGTAAGCGACAGTCCGATCAGCGTGATCAGTCGGATCGGCCACACCGGCGCCTCGAAGACACCGATCGACCCGACGTATTCCTTGATGCGCACCGACTCCACCAATGGATCCCAACTGGCACGAAGAATCACCAGCATCAGCGCGCCGCCCACCGCGTGGAACAGCATGTGCAGCGCGTCGGCCACACCGGGCCGGGTTTTCTGCAGCCGATCGAGCAGCACATCGGCGCGCGTAAAGCTGCCGGCGCGCAGCGTGTCGGCCAACTGCAAGAAGACGATGCCGACGATCGACAGCGCTACCAATTCGGGCACGCCGCGCACCGGGCTGGCCAGCAGGTTGCGACCCAGCACGTCGGCCACGATCAGGACCATCAGGCTGAGGATCCACAGCGTGCCCAGGGCATTCAGTGCACCCGTCACCCATTGCAGGCCCAGCGGCAAGGTCGGTCCGTACGAATCGCCGACATGGTCGGTCTCGGCCACCGCATCTGCGGCGACCAAGGCACGCACCTGGTCCAGCTCGGACACGTCACTTGGCCCAGTCGCGCGGCGGGTTTGCTCCGCCTGCTTTCAGATCGGACATGAACTCGCTCAGCACCTTGTCAGCGGGCAGCCCCTTGGCTTGTACTTCGGTGCTCCAGGTCTTGCCCACCGGCCCCAACGCATCGGCCCAGCGCTTGCGTTCGGCCGCGCTGAAGTCGCTGACTTTGGCACCGCCTTCGATCATCTTCTGCAGTGCCGTACCGACGGCCGCGTCCTGAAGTTTTGCGTACTGGGCGGCCCAAACGTCACCGGCCTCGCGCAGCGCCTTCTGCACCTCGGGCGGTAGCTTGTCGAAGCGGGCCTTGCCGGCGGCAACGCTGCCGGCGAACTGCGAGCCGAAATTGACCTTGGTGATGTACGGCGCAACTTCGTACAGCTTTGCGGCATAGGCGCCCGTCAGGAAAATGGCGTAGCCGTCGGATACGCCGGACTTGATGTCCTCGTAGGCTGTGTTCAGCGTGCTGGCAACGGCTACGGCACCCGTGCCCTTGATCCAGTTGGCTGAAGGACCGCCGGCGCTGATCTTCTTGCCTTGCAGGTCGTCCAGGCTCTTGATCGGAAACTTGGTCACCATGTGGTAGCTGTCGAGCGCCATGCCGCCTAGATAGACCAGCCCGTTCTTCGACCAGGCCTCCCCCATTGCCGGGATGCGCTCCTGCATGCTGTTGATGGTCTTGCTGACGAGATTGATGTCGTCGGTGCCGAACGGAGCGAAGTAACTGACGTTCTGCAGCGGAAACTTCGGCGCCTCGAAGATGGTGCTGACGATGCCGATATCGCCGACGCCGTCGGCCAGTCCCTTGGACTCGCTGCCGAGCTTGACCAGGGTGCCGCCAAAGGCCTTGGTCCATTCGATCTTGTACTTGTTGCCAGATGCGACAAGGCGCCTGTCGACCTCGGGAATGAAAACCTCGTCGAGGGTCTTCGTCCACAGGAAGGCCGTGGGGTGGCCGGCGACGGCGGTCAGCTTGATGACCTGCTGGGCCATGGCCGGTGCGCTGGCGAAGGCTGCGGCGGCCAATGTGGCGCCGGCGATGAGTGAACGTTGAAATTTCATGCTTGTCTCCTGCTTGCGGTGGGTGATGAAAGTCGCGAGCGCGGCGGACGTACGGCCGCCCTTGTGCCAGCTTCGACGAAGCGCAGCAACATGGCACGCGCTGCTGGGTCGTTTGCTCGTGCCTCGCCGCGAGACAGCCGTTCGATGCGCGTGTCGCTCATGTGGTTGACGAGCGCGCCCAGCGCGAACTGGTAGCACCACGCGGCCTGCACGCGACTCGAACCCGGCAGGGCATCGGTCAGTGCGTCGATGAATGCATGCGCCATCGGGTCAAACTGCTTGCGCAGCACCTGATCAGTTTCCGCCCGGTGCAGCAACAGCTCGCGCGCGATGAGCAAAGCGTAATACTCGCCCTCCGGACTGGCACGCATCTTCAGCACCGGGTCCACAAACGCCTGAATGATCTGCATCAGCGTGCCACGCCGCGGCGGCTTTGACGAAGCCATGTGCAGCGCCGCCAGCCGTTCATCGATGGTGTGCCTCCAGGCCTCGAAGATGGCCAGAAACAGGGCCTGCTTGGGACCGTAGTAGTAGCCGACGAGCGCGAGCGGCACTTGAGCCTCCAAGGCGATCTGGCGCACGGTGACTGCGTCGTAACCGTGGAGGGCAAAGAGCTTTTCGGCCGCGAGCAGGATGTCGCGCTTGCGATCGACGAGCACACCCGCCGGCGCGGCGCGTCTGGGCTTGCGAGTTCGCACGCTGGCTACCATGTTGGGCATTGGACGTTTGTACATATTTCTCGTACATCAGTGCAACCCCTACCTCGATCCCGCTCGCCGAGCCCTTGCACACGTGCGCACTACGCACAACAATCGCTTTCGCAGCCGTCAATCTCTTCAACCGACTTGCACTCCAGGCCTGCACCGTCCGCGTGTCGCCTTCCTATCCTGCTATCGAGACCAAACTGTGCTTGCCGGCCCGACGGGTTTTGGCATGCGACATCTACCGCAATACAGATTGCGTCAAGGTCTCCCTCGTCGTGGCACCAGCTGTGACAGATGGACCCTCGAAAACGGCGTCGTCGCTGCGACCTTGCAAACCCACAGCGCCGCAACGCGCCTGTGCGGTACTGGCGATCGGCGCGATCGTCGTGTCCTCGTAGTCACACATTCCACCGTTTGCAGGCCTCGCATCCCCTTCGGAGTTTCCCAATGAAGACCCCACGCCGCTTCGTCGACCTGTCGATCTATCTGGAGAACGACGTACTTTCCGATCCGCCGCCGCTGGCGCCGAAAATCACCTACCAGAAGCACGCCGATACGCTGCCCGAGTTCATGGCGATGCTGCCGGGTACGAAGGCCGAGGACTATCCAGACGGCGAAGCCGCAGCCGCCGAGTGGGTGACACTGACCACCCACAGTGGCACGCACCTGGATGCGCCGTGGCACTTTCACTCGACGCAGGACGCCAAGCTGGGTGGTAACCGGCCGTCGATCACCATTGACCAAGTCCCGCTGGAGTGGTGCTTCCAGCCCGGCGTGAAGCTCGACTTCCGCCACTTCGTCGACGGCTACGTTGCCACCGCGGCCGACGTGGAAGCGGAACTGAAGCGCATCGGCCACACCCTCGAACCGCTGGACATCGTCGTCGTCAACACCCGTGCCGGCTCGCGCTACGGACGTAGTGACTACGTCAGCGCCGGCAGCGGCATGGGCTACGAGGCAACGATGTATCTGCTAGAGCGCGGAGTGCGCCTGACTGGCACCGATGCCTGGAGCTGGGACGCGCCGTTTGCCTACACCGCGGCGAAGGTCGCCGAGACCGGCAACACCGCGTTGATCTGGGAGGGCCACAAGGCCGGCCGCGACATCGGCTACTGCCACCTGGAGAAGCTCCACAACCTGGAATCGCTGCCGGCGAACGGCTTCACGATCAGTTGCTTCCCGCACAAAATCCGCGGCGCCAGTGCCGGCTGGACCCGGGCGGTGGCGATTTTCGAGGAGCACACATCATGAGCCCCCCTGTCCACCGCGTCGTCACTGGTCGCGAAGCCGTGGTCGTGTCGAACAGCGCGCTCCCGACCGCGCCTGCTACCGGATGCCTTCGCGGGCTTCGCCGCCGCGACAACCCGCTACGCTACGGTCAACGAGGCCGCCAACCCTGAGCCTTGAGACTCCTGAAATTTGAGGTACTGGATGAAATTTGCCACATTACCCGATACAACGCCCGACGGTCAACTGTTCATCGTCTCGCGCGACGGCCGCAGCGCCACTGCCGCACGCGGCGTTGCCGGCAGCCTGATCGATGCCTTGCAGCGCTGGGATGAGGTGGCGCCACGGTTGCAGGCGATCTACGACGAATTGAGCGCCGGCCGCAGCGCCGGCAGTCAAGCCTTCGACCCGGTCGCTTGTACCGCGCCGCTGCCGCGAGGCCCGCAGTGGCTCGACGGCTCGGCCTTCTTGAACCATGGCCGACTGATGGAGCGCGCGTTCAACACGCCGCCGATCCCCGAGTTCGAAACCGTGCCGGTGATGTACCAAGGCGCGAGCGACGACTTCCTCGGCCCCCATGCCGACGTGCCATTGCCGAGCGAGGCCGACGGCATCGATTTTGAAGGCGAGTTCGGCGTGGTCGTCGGTGCCGTACCGATGGCCGCCACCCCTGCCGAGGCGCTGTCCTGCGTGCGGCTGGTGGTGCAGATCAATGACTGGAGCCTGCGCGCGCTGGGCCCGCGCGAGATGCGCAGCGGGTTCGGCTTCCTGCAGGCAAAGCCGTCAACCGCGTTCGCGCCGATCGCGGTCACACCCGACGAGCTCGGTGACGGCTGGCGCGACGGCCGCGTGCAGATGCGCCTGCACATCCAGTGGAATGGCGAACGATTCGGCGAGCCGCATGGCGGTGAGATGAACTTCGATTTCGGCAGGTTGGTCGCGCATGCCGCTCGCACGCGGCGCCTCAGCGCGGGCACGATCGTCGGCTCAGGTACGGTCTCCAATGCCGATCGCGCAGCGGGCTCGGCATGCATCGCCGAGCGGCGGGTCATCGAGATGATCGACCACGGTGCGGCGAAGACCGGCTTCATGAAGTTCGGTGATCGCGTGCGTATGCAGGCCAAGTTCGCCGACGGGCGCGAGGGGCCTTTCGGCGTGATTGACCAGCGCGTCATCGCGGCAATTTGAAGGAGCCGAGCCCCAGGCCTGCTGCAGTTGCGGAGGGGAACGGATTCGTGAGTCGCGGACGCAGTCATGTGTTCGCCGCCATGGCGTTCGCGGTCGCGGCCCTCGCGGGTTGCACTACGCAGCCGACGGAGGTGCCACCCTCGGCCCCGCTGGGCGGTCAGCCGATTTCGCTTCCGAAGCAGAGCTGCGGCAGCGGGCATACGAGCACTGGGTCACGAACTTCCGCACCAGTGCGCGCGCGGCAGGCATCGACGATACGCGCTGAACCTCGCGTTCGCGGATGTCCGCTACGGCCATATCGCGCCGGGCACGGGCTTACCGAAGGCGAGCCGATGTCCGTCGAGGAGTCCGCTGACACTATGACTGACTGCCCGTTTCCGGACGTCGAGCATCACAGCGCGATGGGCGCCTCCGGGCCGATGGCCGGTGCTTGGTCTGCGGACTTGAGCGACAGCAGTGGATCATCCGGCGGCCGTTGAACATTCGATGGCGGCAAAGTGAGGCACTGCGGTCGATCATCATCGTCAAGTGGCGGACGGCCGTCGGCCAGGAGCGGGTGCTGGCCAAGGGCAGCTTGCTGGGCATCTCACAGAGTCATCCTCGCGCAGGCCGGCGCCTGAAGATGGTCACAAGGAATTGGGCACACAAGAGGAGAACACGCAGGTAGGCGCGTTGAGACAACTGTGTCTTCACGTCTCCCGCCCAGGGCCAACAAGCGCATGCAAACCAGCGCAGCTGGCCCGATCCTACTCAAGCTGAAGACCCCTGCCCGATCTCGTTGATGCCTCTGATGGGGCCGATCCCGTCGAACTGAAACGAGACCGGGTGCTCGGCGCCGACAGCGATCGCGACTATCTCGCCGCTGGGTCGGACGACTGCCCTTGGCCTCGGTCAATCAAAGCGGTCGGCCGATGCCCTGTTTCGACCAGGCCGCGGCAATCTCGCGGTACAGCGCCACACCGCCTTGCGTCCTGCGCCACGAGGCTTCGTCGTCACTCGCGGAAGCGACCTGTTGCATTCCGGCGTAGGCAGCCTGGAGTGCCGAACTGGCGCGCGGGTCGCCGGTTGCAGTCCAGACCTGGTGGCACACCAACAGCGGAAACAATGGTTCGTCGTCTGCCGACATCGAGATGCCCGATTCCAGCGCCGTGGAGACGAGGTCAACATGGCGGCGCGCCTGTGCCAGGTCGCCACGCTCCAGGTGCCACCGCGCCAGGTGTGCATGCGTCTGGCATAGGGGCGACGGCAGCGCGCAGGCCTCGAGCACCGAGCGCGCCTGTTCGAAGTAGGCGCCGCCGTCGAGTCCACCGGTGAGCGCCGCAAGGCGTCCGCGAAGGACCAGGCAGCGGCCATGCTTCTCGCGGTCTTCGCACTGCACAGCCAGCATCTCGCACTCCGCAACATGCCGTGCGGCTTCGTCCAGCTGGCCCAGCTCCAACTTGCAACTGGCCAGGTTGAGGTGCGCCGTGGCCACCATGATGGGTGCGCCGATCTCGTGCGCCACGCGAAGGCAGTCTTCGCTGTGAGCAATGGCCTCGGCGAGCCGGCCGCTGTCCAGTGCCAGTCCGGCCAGCAGCTCGAAGATCGACGCCATGCAGCGCCGGAAGCCATGCCGCTCCGCCGCGCCCAGGCCTTCCTCCAGTGTTGCCCGGGCCTGGCGGGGCATCCCGGCGGCGCGCTCCATCATCGCCACCAAGGTGAGCATCTGCACCTCGATCAGATGCCGTTGCTCCACCGTGCTGTCATCGAGTGCGCGGCGGATGCGCCGCAGCCCTTCGCGCGCATCCGCCAATGCCTCCAGGTTGTGCCCCTGCGTGTGCTTGGCCCAGGCGATCTGGCCAAGCGCATGGGCGGCGACGGCATTGTTGCCGGAATCCTGCGCCATCTCCGCGGCCTGCTTGGCCAGCGCCAGCGAACGCGTCTCGTCGCTGCGCCGCGATGCCAGCAACGCCTGCCCGAAGAGGACATCAGCAAGCATCCAGTGGTCCTCCAGCCTGCGCGCCACGGCCTCGCGCTCCTCGAGTACCGCCTGTTGCAGCGTGCGCAGACCGAGCACGTCGGCGACGCTGCACTTGCGCAGCAGCGCCTTGGCCCGCCGACGCGGGTCGGATGCGGCCGGGCTGGCCAGGGCACGTTCGACGTACTCCAGCGCGGCATGGTTGGCGCAGCGGCGATCTGCATCCGTCGATGCTCGCTCGAAGTACTCGAACGCCCTCTCGTGGTCTCCGGCACGCTCGTAGTGCTCGGCGGTGATGGCCAAGTACTCACTCGGCCGGTCGGCGACACGCTCGGCGAGCCAGGCCGCGGCAGCCGCATGGCCGGAGCGCCGCACCGCCTTGAGCACCGTGTCGTAGGTGACCTGCTGCAGCAGGTGGTGCGAAAACGCATGCTCGGACGTGCCTTCGAATGTGCTGCCGGCATGGCCTTGGATCAAGGCCTTGGCCTCCAACGTCGGAATGGCCTGGGGCGCCTGCACATTCAACGCCGCCAGCGCAGCATCCCAGAACACTGGCCCGACGATGCTGGCTTGCTGCAGCGCCAGTCGGTTGGCGGCTGACAGCGTATCCAGCCGCGCCTGCAGCACGCCCACCAGCGTACTGGGCAGGTGAACCACCGCGAGTTTGTCGGCGACGACGCGCCAGACCTCGCCGCCGGGTTGGCCGTGTTGGGCAATCACGCCATCATCACGCAGCATGCGCACCAGCTCTTCCATGTAGAACGGGTTGCCTTCGGCTTCGCGCTCGAGCAGCGCGCGAACGGCGTCGAACTGAGCGTCGCCGCGCAGGCGCTGCAGCAGCGCTGCCGACAAGGTCTGGCCTTGCGCCGAATCCAGCGGCGCCAACTCCAGGCGAAGGTGCGACCCCACGCCTTCGCCCCAGGTCGGGCGTCGCTCGAGCAACTCGGGCCGCGCGTTGGCCAACAGCAGCAGCGGGACCGACTGCTCCATCAGTTCGGCAACGAAGTCCAACGAGCCATCGTCGGCCCACTGCAGGTCTTCCAACAGCACCGCCACCGCCGGGCCTTCGCGGGCCAGACCTCTCAGGTAGCAATGCAATGCATCGAAGCCTTGTTCGCGCAATTGCTGCGGCCGCAAATTGGCCAGGTGCGGGCTGCCGGAGAAGTCCAGCCCGATCAGCTGGCCGAGGCTGTGCGCCTGCGCCTGCGCCTGCGCCTGCGCCTGGGCGCTGGTGGCAGTGCCAGCGGCGGCGAGCCAGGGCGACAAGCCGTCTACCAGCTTGACTTTGGCCACCTCGCCGCTGTCGCTGTCGGCAATCTGCAGTCGCCAGGCCAACAGGTCGCGCAGCAGGCCATAGGGCTGCAGTCTGCTCTGCGGCTGCGCCCGGCCGAGCAGCAACCAGAAGCGTTGCGCATGTACTTCCAGCGCGCTTTGGAGCTCGCGCATCAGCCGGCTCTTGCCCAGTCCGGGGTCGCCGATGATGGTGGCCGCATGCAGCGTGCGGTCAGCCGCTGTGGCGTGCAGCAGCGCGACGAGTTGCTCCATCTCGGCGTCACGTCCGACCAGCGGCGTGGCCACGTCCTCGATGCCACGCGCAGCGATACGGAAGGCGCGCGGCTTGGCGCGCTGCACCAGATACGTCACCAGCGGCTCATCGCGGCCCTTAACCTGCAGCGGTGCCTGCTCCAGCACGTCGAACACGCCGCGCACCGGCAGCCAGGTGTCGTGGCTGATGCGAAGGCCGCCCGGCGGTGCGGTCTGCTCCATGCGCGCGGCTATGTTCACCGTCAGTCCGCGGATGTTGCCTTCGTCGTCGACCCCACCGCCAAGCAGCACCGGACCGGTGTGGATGCCGACGCGCACATTGCAGTCGGCGTGTCCATGTTGCTGCAGCACCCGTTGCTCGTAGGCGCGGCCCTCCTGGAGCAGTGCCAGACCACAGCGCACGGCGCGCTCGGCATCGTCTTCCTGCGTCTGATCGGCGCCGAATACGGCCAGCAGGTTATCGCCCGCGTACTGCAGAACGCGGCCGCCATGCGAGTGCACGACCCGTGTGCTGAGCTCGAGCACGCCGTCGACCAGCGCATGCACGTCCTCGGGATCCAGGTGCTGGCTCAGGTTCGTCGAGCCGACGATGTCCAGGAACAGCACCGACACCTGCTTGAGCTTCTGCGTTGGCAACGTGTCGGTGGTTGCCACCGCATGGCTTGATGCGGATTGAAGTTGCGCCAGTTGTTCGCGCATCGGGCCCAGCGCTGCATCGACCACTGCGTCGCCGAGCGAGCTGCGCTGCGCCTCGATCGCAGCGATGGCGATTTGCAGTTGCTGTCGGGAGTTCTGCATCGGTCAAGCCCCAAGCGCGTATGGCGTCACGATACCTGCCAACAGAATCGGATTCCGACAACCGGTGACTTCCGTGACGGGTCTGCAAATCACAATGATCCTCCCAAGCGGATTTTGCTGCCCAACCTACTCGGTTGTCGACGACTGAGACTTCAAACACCCTGTCATCGAGGTGTTGTCAGGAGTCGTCGTGACGCCACAGTGCATGCGGGTTGCTGGCTCGGCACTTCCTTTTTGGAAAAGGGGCATCGGCTCGACTGCGGAGGGGATCTGACCGGCCGCTTTTGGGCTGTCAGTCAAACTTGGCGCGAGTCGGAAGTGGGTCGGGACGGTGCTCGGTCTGCGCGCTTGAGCGACAGCAGTGCATGTTTTACCGGCCTTTGAACGTTCGATGGCGGCGAAGTGGGGGACTGCGGTCGATCGTCAGCGTCAAGTGGCGGACGGCCGTCGGCCAGTGGCGGGTCGTCGACGAAGAGAACTGACTGACCACTCGCTTCGACCAAGCTGACGCTCGCACCCGTGCAAGCCGGTAGTAGCAACAGACCACCAAGTTCGGTTTGGCTCTGCTGATTTTTCGTTGTAAATCGTCGCGCCGGTAGGTCGAAGCAGCGCGTACAGTTTTCATCGCACCAAACGGATCCCTTCGCGATGAAGCGCGCCGCTGCCCTGCCCTCAACGCACGCTGACGAAGCCCAGCGCTTTCTCATACGCCTGCCCATCGTCGTCAAGCTGACCGGCCTGGGCCGCTCGACGATCTACCGCTGGATGGCCGAAGGAACGTTTCCGGCGCCGGTTCGCTTGGGTCGACGTGTTGTCGCCTGGCGCTGGTCAGACCTGGACCACTGGACGCAATCTCGACCGGATACTCACCACTGATTCTGGCGCCGCGAGCCGAGTCAAGGGCGGACGAAGCCCGGCGCCAGCAACACCCTTGACGCGAGGCGCGGCGCCATCACGCTCAAGCTCGCGGGCAGGCGGTCCTTCAGCCCCCTGCTCGGCGAGCCTGTCCGGCGGCGAACACGGCCCCTCTCGGGGGAGGGGTGCGTGGTGGGGGTGTGCTGTTCACCGTTCGAGATCAGGCTCTGGCTGGGTTCGTTCGGGTTGTGGTTTGGTTCCGCTGTAGCGGATCAGGTCGCGCGCTTGTGCCCTGCCCCGTTCCATCCCGGCAATCTCGCGCTGTGCCTGCGGCTGCGGCGATACGCATCGCACGCCTGGAAGGTGGCACGCGTAGTCGACGACTCTTCTGGCGAGCCTGCGGTCTTCGACGTTGTCAGAGGCGGCGAGTGCCTTGGCGATTTCACACCAGGCCTTGGCCGCGTCGCGCCTCGACCTCGTCAGCTTTACCGTTTCCGGTTTACCCTCTCGCGGCCCGTCGATGCGCCCTGTCCCTCTGGCCTTGCGTTGCCACAGCCGTTCGGTGCGCCGGCTGCCACCGCGCGTGATCTGCGGCGAGGCTTCGGCATCGATGCCCCACTCGCGCAGCCGTTCTGCGAAGGTCTCGCGCCATCGCTGCAGGTCGGCCTTGCGCGGGTTGAACCGCCTGCCCTGCTTCGACGTGGCCTTGACGCTCAGATGCACGTGCGGATTGGCCTGGTGGTCATGCAGGACCATCACGTAGCGGTGGTCTGCGAACTCGAACCTGGCGAATTCGCGGGCCGCGCGTTGGATGGTCAGCGGTTCGGTGCCGCGCGGCATCGACAGCATGATATTGAAGGCTTCGCGTCGCGGGCTCACGGCGTCGATGCGGGCGCCGCTGACGCGCCATTGGCGCTCGATCTCGTGCAGGGAGTCCTTGCCGCGTTCGACAGCCCCGCGGTCGTCTTCGATGTCGAGGCAACCGTTCTTGGTGATCTAGCGCAAGTGGGCAGCGATCGCCGTCATGCCGCGGCCGCCGCCGGTGACCTTGACCATGACCTGCGGTGCGCGCCGGACCGTGGCGTCGATGCGGCTGCGGAACGCAGCTGCTCGACCGCCCGACAGGTACGGGCGTGGTGTGTGTGACTTGACCGCGCGGTTGGACTGGTAGAAGAGTCGGTCGCCCCATTGGATGAGGACGCCGTCGGTGGAAGTCTGGGTCATGGTCGTCTCTGTGGCGGTTGGGGTGAATCGAACTTGATTCGGCGGGCACGGGCCTGCGCCGGTGCGAGTTCGGCGACCGCTGCCGCTGACCGATCGAGGTGCTGGCGCACGTCAGCGTCGAGGCTGTCCAGCCTCGCCCGGTACGCCTGCGCCGACCGGCTTTCGTCCCTATGCAGCAGCTGCGTCAGGTGGTTGATGTCGCGGCTGACCAGCGCGAGTTCGGCGGCCGATGCGCTGAGCGCGGCGAACCCGGCTCGCCGATCGGTCGCCGCGACGACCGCGGGTGCACCGTCGATGAGACCGGTGAGATAGGCGCCGCGCGACAGACCGGCGGCGCGGGCCTTTCTGTCGAAACGCTCGGCCACTGGGCGCGTGATGCGAACGGAC
Organism: uncultured beta proteobacterium; assembly: GCA_963774675.1. Lineage (GTDB taxonomy): Bacteria > Pseudomonadota > Gammaproteobacteria > Burkholderiales > Burkholderiaceae_C > CAIKUF01. Next base: position 356,459 of record CAVZFV010000001.1, read on the forward strand.
AGCTTGACCTGAGACTGCGATGCTCGGGCGTCGCCGGTTTCCGGCATGTTCAGCGCGTCGCTTCGGTCGTCGTTCAGCGCCACCGCGAGCGCGCTGCGGAGCACGTCGGACTCGGTGATGCCGGTCTCGGTCGCGCGCCGGCTCAGCGCGGCACGCAGGCCGCGCAGGTCGAGGGTGAAGAACTCGCGAGGGGCGGCCGACATGTCGATCGGACCGTCACTTAAGGGCCGACACCACAGAACGCGGCCGCCGGCCTATCCTCCCATCCATCTCTCTTCAATCCACGTCATCGAGCACATCCTCGGTTCTTGCGGTGAGTGCACGATTGCAGTCGTAAGGTAATCGATTCGGTCGGACAGTCCGTCCGCGGAAATAGAGGTTCACGCAAGTCGATCCGCGAGGTCGGCGATGCGATGCCGCAAGGCGGCGAGTTCGATCTGAGCGTCTGGCGTCTCTGATCTTTTGAGTCGACTCACGAGCGCCTCCAATCGCGCACAAGTAGCGTTGGCTTGCTCGATGAGCGATGTCGAATTCCTTGCGACGTCGGTGCTCGGTCCGCCTACTGGCGTCGAACCCGCACGCAGCGCTGCGAGGGTCGACCGCGTGATCTCGCCCTCGCCGTCTATCAATGCACTGACTTGCTCCGAATGCTTGCTGTGCAACTTGCTCAGCTCGTGGAGCGTTCGCGGTGAGGTGCAGCGTCCGGCCTTGAGCGCCCGATCCAGTTCGGGTGGCAGGTCGAGCAGCGCGAGGTGGTGTGCGACCGTGGTCAAGTCCATGCCGAGCCGCTTGGCGATCGTCGTGTTCGAGTCGCCAGCGTCTGAGCGGCCCCGGATGAAGCGCGCGAATTCGATCGGCTGGAGTGGGCAGCGCTTCTGGTTCTCGGCAACCTGCGCATAAGGATCGGCAGCTGCGGTTCGAACGGCTAGGCCTGCGCGATGGTGGCGCCGGTGGTGATGACGCCGTGGTTCTTCATGAACAGGATCGGCTTGTCCCCCATCACGCGCGCCAGACGATCGCCCTCGGCCAGCGTCGCCGCCAGGCCGGTGTACTCGTCATCGTAGGCGATTTGGCCGTGGAAGAAGGCGGCCGTCTGCGAGGCCGGCAGCAGCCGGTTGTCCTGCAGCATGTTCAGCGCCATCGCCCAATGCTGGTGGGTGTGCAGCACCACCTGCGCACCCGTCAGCCGGTGCAGCGGCGCGTGGATGCACTGCGCCGAGATTTCGACCACGCCCTGGCCTTCCAGTGTGCGGCCGCTCTCGTCGAAGACCATCATGTCGCTGGCGCGCGCTTCCGACCAGTGATGGCCGAAAGGCAGGATCAGGTACTGCCCGTGGCGTCCCGGCACTTGCACCGTGAAGTGGTTGTCAATGCCTTCCTCGAGCTGGTCGAGCACCGCCATGCGCAGCGCGGCGGCCAGCTGGATGCGGGCCTCCGCAACCGGGTCGGCCTGGGCGGTGTGGCGAAGCGGATGCACGGTCATGGAACTCTCCTCGGGGTGGACGGCTGCAGCAGCGGATTCGGCGGCGGCTTCGGCGGAAGCGATTGATCGGCGCCGCCGGCATTGAGTGCGGCCGCGGGTTCGGCGGGCAGCCAGACGAGCACCGCCACGCCCAGCAGCGCCACCCCGGCCATCACGGTGAAGAGGGTGCCGAAGCCGGCGGCCTTGACCGCCGGCCCGAGCGCCCACACCGCCGCCGAGCTGATCGCCAGCGAGATCGCCAGCCGCAGCCCGGCGACGCGGCTGCGCATGCGGTCATCGACATAGCGCACGATGGTGGCATCGGTAAAGGGGATCGAGCCGAAGATGAAGACCATCGAACCCAGCAGCGCCAGCCAGGCCCACCAGCCCGGCGCCAGCGCGGCCAGCACCAACATCGGCACCTGCAGGCCGACAATCGCCATCCACAATGGCTTCAGTGGGTAGCGGTCGATCAGCCGGCCGACCACCACCTGGGCCAGCGAGGCCACCGCATACACGGCGCCGAGCAGCAGGCCGAGCGCGGACGGGTCCTCGACGAGGCCGCTCAGGCGCTCGCGCAACATCTGCCCGTTGCCGTTGGTCGTCAGGTTGAAGATCAGGCCGCCGGTGGCCGAGGCCGCCGTCATCACCGCCAGCACGCGCGCCAGCTGGCGCGGTGCCAGCACCACCGTCGACTTCTGCGCGCGCCTGGCAGGCGCCTCGGTCTCGTGCGGCGCCTGCCACCAGAACAGCGCGCCGGCGACGAAGCAGGCCAGCCCCGGCACGACGAAGGCGACGCGCCAGCCGGCCAGCTCGACGAGCAGCCCGGTCAGCACGGCCGCGGCCGCGATGCCCAGGTTGCCAGCCAGCCCGTTGACGCCGATCGCTGCGCCCGGGTTCGCCGCCTGCTGCACCAGCATCGGGATACCCACCGGGTGATAGATCGACGAGAAGGCGCCCAGCAGTGTCAGCGCCGCCGCCAGCGTCCACGGCCCCTGCGTTGTGGCCACCGACAGTGCCGAGGCGCCCATGCCAAAGAAGAAGACCAGCATCATTTGGCGGCGGCCCCACTGGTCGCCCAGCTTGCCGGCGGGCAGCGAACCGAGGCCGAAGAGCAGGAAGGCGCCCGCGCCGTAGGGCATCAGGTCCTCCCAGCGCGCTATGCCGAAGTCGCGCGCGATCGCGGCCACTGCGGTGGCGAAGATCAGCAGGAACAGGTGGTCGAGCGCGTGCCCGAGGTTCAGTAGCAGCGTGACGGTGCGGCACATGGACGTGTGGATTCTGGCCGATCGCCGCCGCGCCGGTGACTCGATGGCGCGGGGCGCCGTCCCGGCGGGGATGTCGCTTGCCCTTCGCCAAAGCCGTCGAGCAAACCATGGTTCACGATTGTGGTCGTTCACGCGTTCCAACCGACGGCAGCGACAGGTTCGCCGCCGAACGACTGCATTCGAAAGTCACCTACTGGTGCTGCCGACCCACTCCCGGCACTCTGCGCCCTAAATGGGTTGGCACAAAGCACCCAGTCGCACTTCGCGCTTTGCCACCAGCCCGTGTTAAGGAGGCTCGACTCTGGCATCGGCGATACCAGCCGCTGCATGAACTCTAGCGGCGACATCACCCAGTGCGTGATGTCGTTGCACCAACGTGCCTCTAGGTCCAACTGGATCTGCCCGGCGAGGGTGGCCAAGCTGGCGCAACATCGAATAGGCCTCGCCGGTGACCCGCTTTGCCGGTGCCTGTCGCGGCAACCGCAACGGATCCTTCCGCGATGCCGAGAATGCGGCTGCCACCACCCTATGTTCGCCTGCCATGAATCACCAGCTCGCACTGTTGCTGCCGCGGCCCGGAATGGACGTCGAGCGTAGAGACTGTTCTGCCCGTGAACCTAGGAATTGATAATCGCACGGACGGTCCACGGCGCGCAGAAGTGGCGCACCGCACCGGGCGCCGAGGCCTGTGTGCCTTCATGGGATCAGGTTGGACTTGAAAAGGCGCAGGAGGGAAAGTGCAAAAGGGATGGTACCGGCACCCGATATGAGATAAGTTAGCGTCAAAAGTTCTCGCCCGACTTCAGGGCTGAACGCGCCGCGGCTGCAGGGTCGGGCATTGAAACAGCAGACGGAGGACAGGTCGACGATGCGCATGTTCGCATTCGGACGCAGTGGGAAACATGCACAGCCGATTTGCGGACGGATCTGGCTGACGATCCCGCTTGCTGGGCCAGGGGTGCTGTCGGCGGCGCTGCTGCTGGCAGCGTGCGAGCGTTCACCGGAGGCGGTGGCCGAGCGACCCGTGGCAGCCTCGGCGGTCTCCGAGTTAGCGTCTAGGCCCGAGCCAGCCGCAACTTCCCAGGCGGCTTCGTCGTTGGCAGCGAAAGCAGCAGCGGAGCCGGTCCGGCTGACACCCTCGGCGATTGCGCGACTGTTTGAGCGACTGAAGGATCCGGACCCGTCTCGCTGCGAGGAAGACCGGGCCGTCCTGTCTTCGGTGAGCCTTGCCGATCCGAACTGGACGGTCGCTGCCTTTTTGACAGGCGAGTTGTGCCTTGGCGCCGGTCGGGACGAGGCGGCCCGTCAGAGCTTCAAGGAACTCGTGGCGCATTCAGGTGCGACCCAGAGCAGCGCTCTCGCCGCGGTCGGCCTGTGGCGCTGGTTGCAGCTGTTCGAAGCATCGAAGGCCGCGCCCGGAGAGGTGGACGCGCTGCTCGCCCAGGCAGCGCGCCTGCAGGCGACGCCCCAGTTTGAAGGCATGGTGCGTAGCGGGCTGCTACAGGCCTTGCCATTGATGGAGGAAGACATCGCACGCCGCTTGGCCGCGGTGGCCCGAAACGCGAATCGGCCAGAGGCCAACGATCTGTTGCTGGCTTTCATTAGCATCGATTCGACCGGCGAATTGAATGCAGCTGAGCAGCTTCAGGTGCTCAAGTTGATCGAGGACGGAATTTTCAGCCGCCCGCGGCTGGACCTGTTCCGCTACCGCCGCCAGCTGAGCATGGTGCAGACCGAGGCCCGCAAAGCGGAGGCGGTGCAGAAGCTGCACAGCATGTGGCTCGACGCGTCAGCACCGGCGCCGGTTCGCGCCGAGGCTGCGTTCGAGTGGGGCAACTATCAGCGCCTTAAGAATCGGCGGGCCGCGATCGAGGCGCTAAGCGCGGCTTTCGAGTTGTCCGGCGAGACTGGCCCGGTTGCCGAGCGCGCGCTGTATGGCCGCGCGATGCTCTACGGCAGTGGCGAGCACTTCGAGGCTGACCTGACGCGATTCATCGCCGCCTTCCCGCGCAGCCGACTCATTGACGACGCGCTATATCAGTTGGGAAGCGAGCAGATCTTTGGCAACAAGCTGAAGGACGGCCTGTCAACCTTCGCCGAGTTGCGCAGGATCACGAGCAGCAACGATTGGGCTGATTCGGCGTACTTCGTACCGGCGATCGGCCTGCTGACGCGCGGCTCGCCCGACGAGGAGAACCTCGCCGCGGCCGACGCGTTGCTTGAGGACTACGCGACCAACTTTCCGCAGGGCGTATTCCGGTTCCGGGGCCTGTTCTGGCGCGGCCGCATCGCGGAGTGGCGACAGCCGGACGGGGATGCGGCCCGCAAGCTGTTCCAGCAGGTCGTGGCCGAGGTGCCGTTTGACTACTATGGCCTGCGAGCGCGCATGCATTTGCGTGCACCAGGCCAAGCCGCCGCGAGTCACGCGCTGCCGGACTCGTCGTCCGAGGTGTTGGCCGATCTACGCGCAGCCTTCGCCGCCAGTCGCCGACCGGACGGCACGCTGGTCGGCGACATTCCGGCGATCCAGCGGCTGCGCAGCGCGCACGACAGCGGACTGTATGCTCTCGCCGGCGCGAAGGTCGACGATCTGGGCCGGCGCTACTGGTCGCGCATGGATGCCGTGCCGCTGGAGCAGTTGAGTCGCGACCGGGCATTGCCCGCCGTTGCTTTGCTGCTGGCGTGGCGGCAAGACGCGTTGGGTACCCGCCAGAAGTTGACAGAGGCGGGCCCATTGCTGTCGCTGTCGGCCTTCATGGGCTACACAATGAACGATTGGCCACTCGCGATGGTCTTGCTGGCGGTGCCCGAATCGGACCCGCGATCGCGGCTGAGCGCGCTGCAAACGAACGAACACTATTTGGCGACTGCCTACCCGGGTCCGGCAGACGTCAGCGTCTTGCGCCACATGCCCGACGACCCGCCCCTGAAGGTGCAAGGATCGCGCCCGCTCGGCCAAAGCCTAATGTATGGGGTGATGCGGAGAGAAAGCGCGTTCTACCCGGGCGCTATCTCGGCCGCCGGGGCGCTGGGCTTGTTCCAGATCTTGCCGAAGACATTCGCCGCGACCAAAGCGGCTTGTCGGCGCGGTGCCGACCCATCCCGTCCGCAGGCGTTCCTGTTCAATGCGGGCAACAGCATCAAATTCTGGGCCTGTTTCGCGCAAGTCGATATGCGTCCCAAGGATCGTGACGACTTGGCAATGATGCTGGTGCGTCAGAACGCCGGCAGTGGCAACCTCAGCAAGTGGGCCGCCACTTGGAATGCCCGGACCAAGGCTGACCTTGAACTGCAGGTCGAGTCGCTTCGATTTCCGGCCACGCAAGTCTTCGTTCGGCAAGTGCTGGTCGACGTTGCAATCGCCGAGGCCGCGGGGTTGTTCGGTGACATTCCCGATCCAGAAGGTGGTCGTCGATGAGCGCCCCGGAGAACTCTGGCGACAGGGACGGTATGAAGTCCACGTCTTGGATGGACGTGCTGACCGGGCGCATTGGCAAGGCTGCCGCGCTCGTGGCGGCTCTGGCGGCGCTGGCGGCGGGACTGGCCAATCTGGCCGGCCTGTTCAACATCATGCCCAAGGCGCCGCCGAAGCCGCCGCCTGCACCGCCGGCCTTATCAGCCGGCCAATCGCCGGCGCCGCCGCCCCAGGAACGGGTGGCAGCGACCGCCGACTCCAACTGCCTGACGGTGGACGAGCCACGCTTCCCCGATCGTCTGGTCTACAGCAATGGCGAATGGGAGCAGGAACCTCGCATCAAGCTGTCCGGCAGGAACGATTGCAACCCGAACGTGGGCCTGTTCCTGATCGTCACGTCGACCCGAACGGGCCTGTACATGCTGGAACCCAGGGGCGTGACGGCGGTGTGCGAGAAGCCGAGCGTCAACAAGATGGATTGCTGGGAGTTCAAGATTCCTGTCGATCTCGGGAAGAACTGGACCTGGGAAGCGCGCTTTCCTGCCGGCACGCCGAACAACGACAAGCGCCGCGTTGGCAGGATCTCGGTCAACTATGAGGTGCGTCGGACGGACCTCCCGGAAACGATATTGCGCGGTGGCGCGGGGCCGTCGATCGCGGTGGTGGAGAATGGCGGCTGAGTTTGTCGGCGGGAAATGGAAATAGATTCTCTTTTCTGGAGTTCTTTGCGTTCGACAAAGAAGTTGGGGCGGCGACTTGGCTGCGGCCGGAGGTTGCGCCAGGATTTTCAAACGGCATGTATTCCGCCCCGCTGGAAAGGGAGCGCCCGCTCTGGGGCGATCCCCGGGTGATCCCGGAGGTGTTTCTTCCTGTCCATAAACGACAGGCTCGCGGCTTGGCTCAAAAGGGTCCCTGGCTCGGGTAGGCTCTCGCGATTTGAACCCAGCCAGACAGCTCTACCCGTTCCAGTCGCAGCCAGTCACCGCAGTCTGAGGTGCAGGGCCACGATAACGCAGCGTGCGTGTTGCATGTGGCCGCGCGCTTGCGCATGTGATGACGCCCGGACCTGCGGCCCAAGGTGCGTGAAGATCTTCTCGATCATCGGCGATTCGAGGATGGCAGCGATGATTTCGAGATCGCCGCCACGGGTCAGGCTGCAGTGAACGTCTCAACGAGACACCTGTGGGCCGCCTTTCGTCAACGTCGTGTCATGGCCGGGACTACCAGTTCGCAAACGCGCCAGGAAGCTGACAGTCGCTTCGGCGGCGTCCCGCACCTTCGGCCGATCGAATGTCTACTTCTCCTCGGCTCGAACAGTCACTGACGACCCTCAGCCGCCTTCTGGATTGCCGAACCGGTCGCACAGGGTCCGACTTTCGGATGCGGCACCGGCCGCACTCGGCTTTCTCGAGGAAGCCGCCACCTGGCCACCGGTGTCGCGCTGCGCGCTTTCGCGGGATCCGGCGCAACGAAAGCGCACGGCAACGATCATCGACCCGACGGACTTGGTCTTCACTGGCTTGACGACGAGGTTCATACTCTCGGCAAGGTGGGGTTGAGCGGCGCTTGTGCATGCCTGCTGTCGCCCTTCACGCGACGGCGCTCTCGTTCACCGCAACCGATTCGTCCCATCCGGGTCCTGCAAGCCATGTGGAGCTGGTCACACCCTCGCGCGCGCGTGTTGTGCGGCGGCCTCGCCTTGGCGGTGGGCACGCTTGTGTACTGGACGGACCGCAGCCCCGGCCGGGCATCGCTGATCCCTCGCGTGTCCATCTTGGCCGGACTGCACCTGTTCGGCGCGCTCGGCAACTGGCTGCCGAGCTTCGCCCATACGCTGGCATTCAGCCTGTTCAGCGCCGCGTTGCTGACCGCCCGACCGCGCAGCCAGTACGGTGCGTGCGCCTTCTGGTTCGTGGTGAACGCGGCGTTCGAGATCGGCCAGCACCCGCAGGTCCGCAATTCGCTGACCGATGTGTTGCGGCACGGTTTTGGTCAGGGTCCGGTCGCACGTGCCCTCGAGAACTACTTCCTGCGCGGTACGTTCGACGTCGGCGACCTCGTCGCCGCAGCGCTTGGTGCCGCGCTGGCGGCCGGCATCCTGCAACTGTCTCACTTCCACCGGGAGAGCCAACATGAGCCATGACCGTAGCCTGACTCGAGCTTGGGTGCTCAGGATCGCGCTGGTGGCAGTTGCCGCCCTCGGACTGTTGGCCATCGTCGGCAGCGGCGGCGGCGGCGATGCCGCGGAGTGCAGCTTCTTCTCGAACGTCTGCGACCCGACAATTCCGCCGGCCCCGGCCATACCAAGTGCGTCGATCTACCCGACCAAGCTCACGGTCCAGGCGGGGACGCGCGCGGCTTTCACCGCTCAGGCAAGTGGCATCGACCAGCCCAGCTTCCAGTGGCAACGCTCGGCCGACGGAGGCGTGAACTTCGTCGACGTTGCCGGTGCGACGGCCGCCACGTACACACTGTCCCAGGTGCAATTTGCCGATGAAGGTGCCGTATTCCGCGTCGACGTGCGCGGTAGCGGCGACAACACCGTGATCGCGACGAGCAATTCGGGGACGTTGTTGGTGTCGTCGATGCCTGCGATTGCATTCTCGGATGGCGAGTTCGATCCGGCCGACTGGAGCGCGAGTGCGATCGCGGCTCCGACGCTGGGCGGGCCGACCCACAACGAGGATCGCAGGGCCACGGGCGGCCTGCCCGGCGCCTTCCGGCACATGGTGCACACCATGACGGCAGGACCGAGCAGCCTACGCGTCTTCAACACCAAGGCGTCTGCGGTTTACGACCCGCAGACCCTCGGCGCGATCCATGCAATCGACTACGCGGAGGACTGCGACCGCGTGAGCGCGAGCTCGGCGTCAATTGACGTCGCGTCGTTTCCGATGATCGAGCAGGCCGGACGCCGCTATGTGTCCAGCCGCGGCCGTGGGTGCCTCTCGTTGTGGGTTGGCAACTTCAGCCAGCTTCCGAGCCTGGAGGCGAACGACTTCGTGCAGATCGACGGACCGGCCTGTGGCAACGGCGAATCGTGCCCGGACTTCGCGGCCAGCGCCGCTCCGCTGCGATTCGGATTCGAGCGTCGCGTTGACCTGCCGACGGGCGCAGAGGCGGGGTCGATCGAACACGGCATCGACAATTGGAAGGTCAAGGTCTGGCGCCACTAAGGTCGATGCCCAAAACGCGACCGGTTGCGGCACGCACTTCAGGCGAGCCCGCCGGCGGGCGAACTGCGCGGCTTCGGCCAATCTTCGGCACGCCGGAAAGCCGTCGGCCGCGAGCGACGGTTGATGTTTAGGGTTGTCCTCTGGCCGGCAGCGTGAGCCCGAGGCCTGGCCAGCAAGCTGTCTTTCGACGCGTGGGCCTGCCCGGCGAAGGTCAGCTGCCTGGCGCGGCTGCGAATTGGCAGCGGACGTAGCCTGCGCCCGTCTTGAAGCGGGCAGGCGGTACACCGCTACTACTTGGTGCAGCCCTGGGTGTTCTTGCCCTTGGCGCAGTTCGTACCGTTCGGGCCCTGGACCGCCCCCATTCCATTCTTGGCCTTGGCCTGGCCGCCCGGGGTGGTCCGTGTGGTGGTGACTCCGTTCTGATTCTGATGAGCCACCGCCGCGTTCCCCGTGTTCGGGTTGTAGGCGGCCTTTGCGCCGTTACTTCTTTGAGAACTCGTCACCCCGTTCGCATTCTTCTGGGCGGTTGTGATGGTCCCCGTGTTCGGGTTGACAGCAACAGCCTTCTCACCGTTGCTGCAAATGGTTTTGCCACGCGCGTTGGTGAGGCAGTCGGCTGCCATAGCACCCGATCCGAACAGCACGCACACCAGCACCAGTATCGCTTTCATGGTCTCTCCAATTGACGACATCCCGTGACCTTTGGATCCCGTTATGTCGCATGGTAAGCCCTGCGAATCGTTCGTCGTGGCCGCCAGATGCTCTTCATCACTGCCGCCACGCATTCGCCTTGGCGGGAGCGTCGTTGTTGTTCCGGCCGCACTCCTTGCCGCGCGGACGCACGTTGCCTGGGCGCTTTGCCGTGACCCAAATGGCGGCCCGGCAGACCTAAGCCGTGATGCCCGGGTTCATGCCGAACCGATCCGGCGTGGTCACGGTTCGATCCCGCAGCACATCCGTTGCAGGCACGACGAGATACAGGTGATCGAAAACCAGCAGCACCAGGGACTGGTGCGCGACGCCCTCGGGCATCAGTCGCCAGTTCGCGTAGTGCCAGACCATTTCCACGCCGGGCAGACTACTTGGCGCCTGCTCGACGCGCGTTGATCGTGCGCATCATGATCGTGCTGTCAGATCACGTACGCGCTCGTGAAGGTCCCTGCGCGGGTCACATGGAAACAGGCGACGCGATCAGCAGCGGAGTGGTGCCAAGAGTAGCCGGACACCCCGGCGCTGCGTCACCGGATCGCAGCCGGCCAATGCTTCAAACCATTCAGCGTCCAAAGCACCAAGCCGAGGCGCCAGATCAACGCCAGTGCCACGATCAGGGTCGAGTCGGTGCCGATATATCAGCGGGGGCCAGCCGCCGCTCACGCGCACGTTTGTCGCGGATGCGAACGTAGCCCTGCACCACGGCCAACATCGACAGGATCGCCAATATCGGGTAAACGACATAGAGTGGTGTTCGCTTCATGCAGGCGTCGCCGCTGCAGAATTCCCCGGCCTTCATGCCAAGTTCGTAGATAAGGTAGAGATTCCACGCAACTGTCGCTGCCCATGCGGTGCGCGATTGGCTCCATAGCGCCGTCGCCGCAAAGAGAATGATCGGCACGACGATCAGGGTCGGGTGGTTGATCAGCAGATAGAAATTCTCGGGGTCCAACATATGCTCCACCGGACTCGTTGGTTCTTCAATTGATCCCGTACGGCGTTTGCAATGGTAGGCCCTGAGGGCCGTGTGTGGCAATGACTTGGCGGCAACTACTGGACGCCTGAAAGCGGTCAGTCTTGGGTGCCCGCTTGGCCGGTCGCTGCCCTCCATGACCGGCCGAAGTCGGGTCACTCAGTTCAAGGTCAGAATTCCGGCGGAGAATTCGTTGGCGTGTCCTGCGCAAGACGACCCGCTGCCGTCGTTCGACCCAGCGGCCAAGGTGTCGCAAAGCGGACATTTGCCTCGCGTTCCTTGACACCTTCAGCGCCTGTCGCACAGAGGCTGACATGCTCCGGGTTGCCGGGCTGTCCGGCTGCTGGGCTGCTGGGCTGCTGGGCTGGCCGGCATCTCCAACTCAAAACACGTTCAGCGCGTCGGCGCGGACGGGAGCGGCGGTGGTGCCGCAATTTGGCAAGAGTCGGCACCTTCCCTGAAAACTCGTTAAACGCCACACGGCACTCCTCAACCGTCTGGTACCCGAACTGCGTCTTCACGGCCCACTGCACATAGTCGGTGAGAGTGACCTTCACGTCTCCGTCCGGAACCGCTGTCTGGGCTGTGTACATCCCAGTGATCCCGCGACGCATGAGGGCGTAGGCTTTCAGCTCAAGCGTATCCGGTCTGGTGTGGAAACGCTGCTGGCAGCGGGCGGCATCAGCCGCGAGATTCGCGGCCACCTGCAGTCGCACGGCCTCACCGGTGTGCAGGCGCGACACTACGACGGGCACGACTACATGCCGGAGAAGCGCCAAGCGCTCGAAGTCCTTCACGCAGCGATCGAGCCCCCCGGTCGGCGTCGGGCTGCCCGCTGATTGGGATGCGTTCCAGACGTATGCACAACGTGCATACACACGCTACAATCACACAATGAGTTCAACCACATCCTCCGCTATCATCAACCTGCGCACGCCTCCCGCGCAGCGGGAGTTGATCGACCGCGCAGCGCGTTTGCAGGGCAAGAGTCGCACCGACTTCATGCTTGAAGCGTCGCGCGAGAAGGCTGAGCAGGTGCTGCTCGACCAAACGCTGTTCACAGTGAATGCCAAGCAGTACGAGGCCTTCGTGGCGCTGATGGACGCGCCACTTTCTCAGAACACAGCGCTGAAGCGACTGCTGGCCAAGCGCGCGCCTTGGGAGAAATGAACCCAGCGGCGCCCGTGCCGCTCACTGCCGAGCACGACACTTCGCAGTTCGTTTGTCGGCATGACTCCTTAAGTGCATGGCTCAGCAGGCGCGCCCTAGCGAATGCGGCATCGGGCGCCACGCGCACATATGTGGTTTGCACGATGGGCCTTCAGGTCGTTGGCTACTACGCTCTTTCAGCGGGTTCGATCGCAGCAGCATCGGTCACAGGGCGACTGCGAAGAAACATGCCGGACCCGTTGCCCGTAATCGTGCTTGGGCGGCTGGCCGTTCACACCGACTGGGCCGGCCGAGGCATCGGCAGCGGTTTGCTGAAGGACGCCGTGCTTCGCGCCATCCAGGCGTCGGCGTTGATCGGCGTGCGTGCCCTGTTGTGCCACGCGATCGATGACGAAGCCATCGGCTTCTATCTCAAGCACGGCTTCGTGTCATCTCCTCTCGACCCATTGACATTGATGCTTGGACTGCAAGCGGGCTGAGCCATCTCGGTTCGGTGCATCGTGCATCTCGGCTCGCTGCGCGGGGTCGGGGGCCGGCACAGCCCGGCGAGACGAACCCTTGATGCCCATACCACCGATCGGGGACACCGTTTCACGCTGATAGCCGATGGTGTGCAACAGGTGCGTGCGCCCGGGATTCACCGTATCGCAGGGTCCGCGATGGTCGTGAAGCCGCCCGTGTTGTCCACGCCGACGAGCATTGCTGAGGCGGGCAACGTGGAGCCGAGGGCGATGCTCGTTTACTGGTCTTCGCGGCAGACCTATCCAACTGTGACCACCTTCGAGGAGCGTCCCAAACCGATCACCGCCCTGCCCGTGCGGCTGGCAGCAAAACACTACATACCCGCCGTTCAACGTCGTCCATTGGCGGGCTCTTGACGGCCACTTCCGGTACAACAGCCGGCCGGAAAGTCACCACGCCGACGACCGGTTTCAAAGTAGAGCCGTCACAGACCGGCGGCCGCTCGAAGTGACCCGTTCTCCAACGCGATCGTTCGTGGTCTTGCGGCGCTGGTCGACATCCGATGCGGGCCAAGCGTCCGCACTTCGATCAGCCGAACTGGAACTGCCGACCCGCTGCCGAACAACTGCGACAACGACGGCGAGTTGCCCAGCCTGGCGGGCGTCAGGCGACCCTGACCGCATGACCCGGCAGGCGGGATCCGCGCGAGCTTACAGGGCAGTGTGACGCATTGCGCGATCACCCGCGAAACCCGAGAAACCCGCGGCCGGGCGAAGACCCTGCCGACCATGGCGCGTGCAAACGGGTAGCTCGCGCGCGCCCGCTCGCTCAAGTCATCGAGCGCCACGCAAATACTTCTCGTCGCAAGGAAAGGCCATCGACCTGCCTTCGCCTTTGCCGTCAAGGCGGCCCGTCTTGTCCGTCGCGTTCGCGCTTGGCGCTGCTCCGTGCGGCGGCTGCCTCGATGACCGATTCTTCTTCCTCGCTCGGCAATTCCTCGGACATCGGGTCGGTTGCGGTAGCGCCGTCGAGCGCATCGTGTGCTGCGTCGGTGCCGTCCATGACGTTCAGATCCGAGTCCGCAGCATCGTGCGCCGTCGGCGCTTCGATGATGCGGTCCACCGAGATGTCGGCGCCCGCGCGGTCCCCAGGGTCGTCGGCGGCGCTGCGGCGTTCCCCGGTGCCGGCGGCATCGCTGTCGGCGCCGGGCCGCGCGCCGCCGCGCGATTCCAGCGGGTGCTGCGAGTCGTCGGCCAGCGCCACGTCGACCGGCACGAACGGGTCGGTGCCTGGCGCGTCGGCGACGCCGACGGTGTCGCTGCCGCTGTCCGAGTTGTCACTCGGGCCCAGTGTCCGGGTGTCGCGACCCTTGGCCTCGGTGGGTGCCTTGCTTGTGCCCAATAGGCTGCTCTGTCCCATGGCTGAAAACCCCTGTGTTGGCGAACGGTTGAGAGCCCGTGCTCGGCAATCTGCGTGCCGGCACTTGCTAAGTAAGCGTCTGGCCGTGGCATCTTGAGGCGGCGCAGGCGGCCGGTCACCATGGCGGCCATGACGAGCCTGGTGAACCTCGTCTTCTATGGTGGCGGCTGGCACGAATCGACCCCACTACCCTCCGGGTTCGTCGCCAACACTGTCTCTCGGAGACACGTCACAGCGATCGGCAAACGGCAACCGAACGGCAACCAGAATGCACTTTGAACCCACGAAAGACTAAAGGGTCAGCAGGCGCTAACCTGCTGACCCTCGTTTTCATTGGTCGGGACGGAGTGATTCGAACACTCGACCCCTTGCACCCCATGCAAGAAAAACAAGGTTTCCGGGGGTCCAAGAGCGTCCCAGGGCGTCCCACGAAGTCTTTGTAAATCAACAACTTGCATCACTTTTTCGTTTCGAGACGTCTCGCAAAGTTTCGTGAAAGCGCGCAGAATTCTGTTGCCCATTCTGTTGCCCATTCTGTTGCCAGACTGCAAGGGACGCGCTCCCACTTCCCATGTCGCGCACTGCAAAGACCCATCGGCTCACCACGCTGGAGGTGAAGAAGTTCGCCGACTCTGGCGTGAAGACGCCACTTCACGACGGCGGAGGCTTGTACCTGCGGCGACGCAACTCGGCCCTGCTGTGGAGCCTTCGGCTCACGGACCCGGTAACCAGCGCCGAACAGTGGCATCGCCTCTTTCCCGATGACCCGCGCGGTAGTTACCCGCACAAAGGACTCGCCGAAGCACGCGCCGAGGCACGACGGCTGTGGTCCACGCGTTCGAACGGCGTGGACCCACGCGTCGAACGCCGGCGGCTTGCCGACGCGCAGCGCGAAGCACAAGGCCAAGCGAGGCTTGCCGCCGAGCGCCGGATCACGCTGCGCGCACTGTTCGAACGGTGGGCAGCCATCGACCTGCAGCCACGGGTGCTGGCGGATGGCCGTCGCATCGGCCGCAAGGATGGTGGAGCGTTCACGCGCGCCCAGTTCGAGCGCCGCGTTTTCCCGCGCTTCGGTGATCACGCCATTGAAGATGTGAAGCGCGCCGACTTGATCGGTCTGCTTGATGTCGTCAAGGCCGAAGGGAAACTGCGTACCGCAAATGTCCTTCTGACCGATCTGAAGCAGATGTTCCGCTTCGCGCTGATGCGTGATCTCGTGCCACGCAATCCACTGGACACGGTGAGCAGGCGCGAGGTCGGCGGCACGCCGGTCGAGCGCGACCGCGTATTGACGACACCCGAGATTCGCCAGATTGCGAAGCTGCTACCTGGCTCGGCACTGTCGCCCAGATTCATTGCGGGCGTGTGGCTCATGCTTGCCACGGGTGCTCGGGTTGGCGAACTGCTTGGCGCCGCATGGGCCGACTCCGCCGCGTCTGCGGACGAGTTACGGGCTGCTGTAGCGCGTTCAGGCTCCAAGCTCGGGTTCGTCGATCTCGATCTGAGCACGTGGTACCTGCCGGAAACGAAGAACCAACGCGACCACACGATCCACCTCAGCGCCTTCGCGGCAGCGCAGTTTCGGTGCTTGCTCGACAGGCGTGAAGCCGGCACCGCCCTGCCCTGGGTTTTCCCGAGCGCCAACGGCAAGGGGCCGATCGATGTGAAATCACTTGGCAAACAGCTCAGCGATCGCCAGCGCGTTCCGCAGCGACGGTTGCGTGGCCGGACCAAAGCCACCTCTGCCCTGCTACTGTCGGGCGGGCGCTGGACCGCTCACGACTTGCGCCGCACTTCGGCGACATTGATGGCAAGCCTCGGCATCAGTGGCGACGTGATCGACGAGTGCCTCAACCATATGATCGAAAGCCGCATGCGGCGCACCTACATCCGCGACCGCCGGGCGGGCGACCAGGCACGTGCGTTCAATGCGCTTGGAAAGTTGCTGGAGTCGTTGCTGCCTGGAAGCGACCGAGCTACTCGCACTCAACAACGCCATCGTTCGGCCAAGGAGAAACTCAAACTCAGCGCAATTGGAACCTTGCGCTGATATCACTTGATACTTGGTCAATTGCGTTCGCGAAGTTCGTCAGACTGTCACGCGGTCCGTGGTCCATTGCGCTCTGTCGGACTCGTCTGATCGAAGGTGCCAGTGTCGGCAATGTGGCGGTCACCTGTCGTCGGGCAACACCATCTCGCGGGCAGGTCGCGGCCACTATGCATAGAACTCATGTAAAGCTATTCATGACGGCCAAGAGCGGCCGTAAGTCAATGTCCGCTTGCCGAATGTGCTGTGCGCAACCACTTTACGTGTCGGGTTCGCAGAACCGCGATCGAGCAAGTGGTGGATACGACAGACGACTACTGAACCAGGGGGAGGCGCACTTTTCCTCGAAGCACATCGAGTGCGAAGGCGAGCGAAGAATTGGGCCGGCAGCTAGCGCTCCAGGCCGCCGCAGTGGTAATGACCTTTCGACCTCCTCTGCATAGGGCCGGTTCATGACATTCTGGCGAACAGATCGCGTCAATCCGGTTCGCGATGTGAACAGGGAAGGCAACCGCGCAGTGGTCAGTTGCCCGGGTCATGGATTCGATGGGCTCGCCGAGTTCGTCTATTTAGGCGCATGTCAAAGCGATGTCGACGTCACCGGTGACGAGCATGCGTGGCTTCGGCACTCAAGAAGACAGCTCAACGGTATCGCCGGCCTTCAAGCCGTCGGCGCGTACACACTGATCCTGCGCTTGCCACTCTTGGCCGCTGCGGATCCGTTCGACACCGGCCTCTTCCGAATGGATTTTGCGGGCCAGAAAGCGCTCGCGCCCTCAGGGCGTCACTTCCTTCCATCCTGGGCCAGGCTCGAAGATCGTCATCTTCCCACCGATGGTCGTGGAGTCCTTGCCGAGGTCCTTCTGGAAGACCTTGCCATTGTGGTTGACGATGAACGTCATCACGCCAGTGCTGTCCCATTCGGCCGGGTAGGCCACCATCGCGAAGCCCGCGACCATGCGGCCGTTGATGATGTAGTTGTAGGCACCACCCGCGGCGTTGGCGCCCTGGCGGGTAAGGATCCTGAAGTGATAGCCGCGATAGGCATCGCCCGACGCGTGGCCCTGGAGGTAGGCGGAGCTTTCCGCGATCAGCGGTCCGAACGGGCTCAGCTCTTCGCCGTTCTCGACGTCTGCGGTCCAGTACAGGCCGTCACGCTTGCCCGATGTGCTCGCCAGCTTTTGCGCGTACTGCAGCACGCCGTCACCGTCGCGGTCAACGGCCGCGAACGCGCGCTGTGCCTTCACGAACTCGCGCAGCACATGGATCGCGTTGAATTCGTTGGCGCCGATGCGGCGATTGATCAGTTCGTCCTCGCCCAACTCGGTAGCGAAGCGCCAGCGATCGCCCTCGCGCACGATCGGAATCGGCACCGGCCAGGCCTGGTCGCCGATCAACAGCACGCGGCGGTCGGGGCTGGGTTCGCGCAGCACGTGCAGCGTCTGCATGGCAGCCAGAAGCTTTGCCCGGTTTGCGCTGGAGGCTGCCTTGTCGGACTGGACAACGAGCGACTTGTGCTCCTCGCCGAAGATCGCAATCATCGCCGTGTCGTTGTCGGCCTTGAGTGCGACCATCAGCGCGTCGACCGCAGCTTCCGGTGTTGCGAAGGTCTCCTGTGGCGCAGCCACCGCGGCAAGCGGCACGGCCAAGGTGAGCGCCAGCACCACGCGGTGCAGCAAGGCCCAAAGACGGGAAATGTTCATGGCAGAGGTCTCGTGTTCGATCGAATGGGATGGTTGCATGACAGGACTCCTCGCGTTACCGCCGCCCGCCGCCACCACTGCGTCCGCCGCCACCACCGCCCCCGCCCGCGCGTGCACCGCCGCCGCTGGGCGCAGGGTGCCCTCCCATGCTCGACGCCGAGCTGCGGCTGGCCGCGCCTCGCGAACTGTCGGCCTGTGTCTGTCGCCCCGAGGCTCCGGAGTTGGCGAAGGCGTTGCCGCCCGAACCACCGTCGCGGCCGGCGCCTGCCCCCGAGGGTTGGGCCGACGCACGTGCCCCGCCAGCTGACGAGGAACCGATCCCGCCCCCGCCCGCCGGCTGGTTGGATGCGCGTGCGCCACCCGCCGCCGCGCCACTGCCACCCGCACCTGCACCCGCCCGCGAATCCCCCACGCGCCCGGTCTGCGCCGTCTTGCCCACCGAGCTGCTCACCTGTCCCGGCTGCTTGTTCGATTTCCATGCCGTGCCGCTGCTCGAGCCGCGGTTGACGTTCGTGTTGCCTGTGTTGATGTTGGTGTTGCGGTTGACATTGATGGTGTTGTTGTTGCCGCTGTAGCCGTAGTGGTTGCCGCTCCAGGCGGCACCGATGGCGGCACCCCAGATCACGCCCGCGGCCATCGCGGCGCCCGGCGCATAGGGGTAGTAGTACGACGGATAGGGTGTCGGGTAGTAGCCGTAGACCGGTGCCGCACCGTAGACAACCACGGTGCTCGGGTTGTACTGCGGCACGTAGATCACCTGCGGATCGGCGGGCTGGATGACGATGACCTCCTTCTCGGCCGTCACCACCTGCTTGCTGTCGGACTTGAGGTTGCCCGCAGCCTGTGCCCGACGGCGGAAGCTCTGGATGCCCTCGATCACCGCGGCCTGGTCGGCGACGACGGCTTCCCCGAGTGCGCTCGTCCAGTCGAGATCGGCGCTCATTTTCTTCACGACGTCGGGATAGTTCAGCAGCGATTTCACCGGATCGTCCCACTTGTCGTCGAGCGGCAATTTGGGGTCGGACTTGCGCTTCTCCAGATAGCGATCAGCCTGCACGATCTGAAGCGGGCTGGTCGATGCCGGCAGGATGATCGCGATCAGGTCGTCGGGATAGAGCGCGATCGGGCCGACGAGGTAGTCGAGTTCGGCATCGGCGGCCGGGGCCTGCGCGCTGGCGTCCATGGCGAAGAACGACAGGGCGATGCCGGCCAGCAGCGCCAGCCAGGGACTACGGCCACGCGCAAACGCGGCCGCGAAGGATTGAACGTGATTCGTCATGCGTGCTCCAAATGCAGCCTTGATCTTCCCCGCCATGCCAGCGGGGCGGATGCGCCCCGACTTGCGAGCGACTTCCTGGATGAAGGGTCCAAGTCCGATTCGACAATGGACTTCCTACGCAAGTACACCACCCGCTCCCTACAAGCGATAGACGGTTCGAGACAGTGCTTGGCCATATTCGGACACGCGCGAGGTCAGCAGTTGACCCAAGTCAATGCCACGCGACAGGCATCTCTGCCGCTCGCCGAGATCACTGGCCGTACTGTCTCAGTTCCCGAGGTTGCTCGCCGCCAAAGCAAAGCTCTTCCCGCGTCGCCAGCAGCCATGCATCCAAGTTGCACCCTATGATTCGACCACATGCCCACGATGGATGAAGTACATCACGATGTCGAGGATCTGAAGCAGCGCCTCGAATTCGAGACGCTGATCTCCGAACTCTCCTCGAAATTCATCAACCTTCAGGCGGGTGAAGTGGACCGCGCGATCGAGGACGCGCTGCGCCGACTTTGCGAGCCTTTGGGCATCGACCTCGCTGTGCTATGGCAATGGTCGGATCTGGACCCGGATGTCGCCCACGCCACGCACGTCTACGCGCGGGAAACCCTGCCATCTCCCGGGCCACTGCGCCAGGCGCAGTTTCCGTGGTACTCGCAGGAAATGCTGGCCGGCCGCCTTGTGGCCGTGTCGACACTGGAAGCGCTCCCGCCGCAGGCGGGCATCGACCGCGAGAACAGCCGCCTCGTCGGCGTGAAGTCGAATCTGACGCTTCCGCTCACGGTGGGCGGAGCCCCGCCGATCGGCATCCTGGGCCTGAACACGCTGCGCGCCGAACGCGACTGGCCGGACACGCTGGTGCAACGGCTGCAACTGGTCGCCCAAATCATCACCAATGCGCTCGCCCGGGCGCGCTACGAGCGCAGGCTGGTGCAAAGTGAGGCGCGCCTGGAGGCAAGTGCAGAACTCGCCGGCCTGGCGTTCTACGAGGTGGATTTCACGAGCGGCGTCGCCCACATCGACGACCGTTTGCGCGACCTTTGCGGTGTGCCCGCTGACCGGGACCGAGGCTTCCAGGCGCTGGAGTTCTGGATGGAGCAAATCCATCCCGACGACCGCGAGCGCATCCTGGAGCGGCGTCGGCAGCTGCACGAGGGGAGTCTGGAACGCCTGTCCGAAGAGTATCGCTTCGTGCATCCCGCCCGAGGGCAAAGGTGGATACATCACGTCGCCCGCGTGGCCGGGCGTGATGCCGACGGATGCACACTCCAGTCCTATGGCGTCTTGCGCGACATCACGCAGACCAAGCAGGCCGAGATGGCGCTACGCGGCCTGAGCCACCGCCTGATCCAGGCCCACGAGGACGAACGCGCGCTGCTTGCTCGCGAGTTGCACGACGACGTGACGCAGCGGCTGGCCGTGCTGGCGATCGACATGGGTCGCGTCGAACAAGCCGCGATCGAAGGCACGCAGATCGACGTAGTGCGCTCGGTCCGCGCCGAGCTCGTACGCCTCAGCGAGGACATTCACGCGCTGGCCTACCAGCTTCACCCGTCCGTACTTGAGGAACTCGGCCTCGTCGAGGCGCTCCGTGCGGAGTGCGAGCGACATGGCCGCCACGGCAAGCTCGCCGTGGCCATTGATGTCGAGTGCCCGATTTCGGCGGCTGGCAAGGAGGCGGAACTGTGCCTGTTCCGCGTCGCGCAAGAGGCATTGAACAACGTCGCCCGCCATGCCTGCACTTCTGCCGCGAGCGTCACACTGCGACAGTCGGAGGGTGGCCTGCTGCTTGCCGTCTGCGATCACGGTGTCGGTTTCGATCCGGCAAGCGCGCGACAGGAGCGCAGCCTCGGCCTGTTGAGTATGGGCGAGCGTGTGCACTTGGCGAACGGCACGCTCGACATAGAGACCGCGCCAGGCAAAGGAACGACGCTCGTCGCCTGGGTGCCGGCACGGCAAGATGAGGGACACACGTGATGGCGGGTCCGCGACGTCCGCGCGTGCTCCTGGCAGACGACCATCTGCTGGTGGCCGAGGCATTGAAGAGCCTGCTCGCCCCTGATTTCGATCTGGTCGGCGTGGTCGAAGACGGGCGCACGCTGGTCGAGGCCGCCGGCACGCTCAGGCCCGACGTCATCGTCGCCGACATCACCATGCCGCATCTGAACGGCATCGATGCGCTGCTTCAGCTCAGGCAGCGCGGCGATCGTGTGCCGGTCGTGTTTCTCACAATGCACCGGGATGCCAGCTTCGCGCGCCGCGCGCTCGAAGCCGGCGCCTCCGGCTTCGTGCTCAAGCACTCGGCGCCGGCCGAACTGGTGCTGGCCATCCGCGCCGCGCTCGACGGCAAGACCTACCTCACCCCGCAGATTGCGGGCGAGGTTCTCGCAGCGATGAAGCAAGGCCCGCAACAGGCAGGAGGTACGCTTGGCGCCCTGCCGCCCCGGCAACGCGAGGTCCTGCAACTGGTGGCAGAGGGCAAGTCGGCGAAGCAGATCGCGGCCGTGCTCGAAATCTCGCCGCGCACGGTGGAGTTCCACAAGTACCAGATGATGGAGGCGCTGGGCCTTCACACAAGCGCTGAGCTGGTCCACTTCGCGATCAAGCATGGCCTGGTCGAGCGCTGAAGCGAAGGCCGCGCGCCCCCGGTAGATTCCGCGCGACGCCCCCGTAGTCTTTCGAGGTCACAGCCCCGCTGCCATTGACTAGCCTGCGTTCGAAGCCGGCTGCCGAAAGGTATCGCGGTCAACTCGGTTGCGGAAGTGGAAGTGGCGTGATGCCGAATGCCTTGCTGAGTTGTTCTTGCAACCCTTGAGCGACCTGTTGACTGACGAACGGCATCAGCGGCCTTGGTCGCATCGCGCTTCCAGCCGCCGTGCAGCACTTCTATCCCCAGCGGGTCTTCCGGAGCAATCGACATGAGCCAAGGCGAGCGATTGATCGAGATGAAGGTGCTGGTCGTGAATCACGAGATCACGGCCGCTTCGGCGGTGGGCCGTACGGTGCGCGCTCTGGCCAAGGCGCTGGGCGAACGCGACATCGTGGTGATCGAGGCTGCGAGCGTCGAAGACGCCAAGGCAGTGGTGGTGTCAGACCCGTCGGTCCAGGCCATCTTGCTGAGCTGGAGCCTGGGCGAGTCCGGCCCGACGCACCAGGCGGCGCAAGATCTCCTCGCCCTCATCCGCTCGCGCAACACTGACGTGCCGGTGTTCCTGATGGCCGACAAGGGCGGCGCAGCACTCACCGCGGCCGTCATGCGCCAGGTGGACGAGCTGATCTGGTTCCTGGAGGACACCACCTCGTTCATCGCCGGGCGCGTGCTGGCCGCGGTGTTGCGCTATCGCGAGGCGATCGCGCCGCCGTTCACCCACGCGCTGATCGGCTTCGCGCAGAAGTACGAATACTCCTGGCACACGCCGGGGCACGCCGGCGGGACGGCGTTCCTGAAGTCGCCGGTGGGCCGCGCCTTTCACGAGTACTTCGGCGAGAACCTGCTGCGCTCCGACCTGTCGATCTCGGTCGGCGAGCTCGGCTCACTGCTCGACCACAGCGGTCCCATCGGCGAGAGCGAGAAGTTCTGCGCCAAGATCTTCGGCGCCGACCGGTCATACACCGTGACCAACGGCTCGTCGATGTCGAATCGCGTGATCATGATGTCGTCGGTGACGCGCGGCGACTACGCCCTGTGCGACCGCAACGCCCACAAGTCCACAGAACAGGCGCTGACGATGACCGGCGTGGTGCCAACCTATCTGGTGCCGTCGCGCAACCACCTGGGAATCATCGGGCCGATCTATGCGCAGCGGCTGACCGAAGGCGCGATCAAGGCTTCGATCGAGGCGAACCCGTTGGCGCTCGACAAGCAGCAGAAGGCCGTGCATGCGATCGTCACCAACTCCACCTATGACGGGCTGATCTACCTGGTGCCGCGCGTGGTGGAACTGCTTGACAAGAGCATCGACCGCATCCACTTCGACGAGGCTTGGTACGGCTACGCGCGCTTCAACCCGCTCTACCGCAACCGCTTCGGCATGTACGGCGAGGCCAAGGACTACCCGCGCGACAAGCCGACCATCTTCACCACCACCTCGACGCACAAGCTGCTCGCGGCGCTGTCGCAGTCGTCGCTGATCAGCGTGCGCGACGGGCGCAACCCGGTGCCGCATGCGCGCTTCAACGAGTCGTACATGATGCACGGCTCGACCTCGCCGCTGTACGCGATCATCGCCTCGAACGAGGTCTCGGCGGCGATGATGAGCGGCGTCGGCGGGCGCACGCTGACGACCGAGTCGATCAGGGAAGCAGTGGCTTTCCGTAAGGTTGTGCGCAACATCAAGCGCGACGCCGAGAAGAGCGGCGATTGGTTCTTCAGCACCTGGAACGCCGACACCGTGACCGACCCGGTGACGAAGAAGGCCGCCGCGTTCGAGGACGCGCCGGAGGAGCTGCTGATCAGCGAACCCGACTGCTGGGTGTTGCACCCGAAGGATGCATGGCACGGCTTCAAGGACATCGAAGACGGCTACTGCATGCTCGACCCGATCAAGGTCTCGATCGTGTCGCCCGGCGTTGCGCTCGATGGCTCCTTCGAAGGCAGCGGCATCCCGGCGATGCTGGTGACGGCGTTCCTGAGCCGGCGTGGCATTCAGGTCGAAAAGACCACCGACTTCACGATCCTGGTGCTGTTCTCGCTAGGCGTCACTCGCGGGAAGTTCGGCACCTTGGTGAACGCGCTGCTGCGCTTCAAGGAAGCCTACGACGCCAATACGCCAGCGGCCGAGGTGCTGTTCGAACACGCTGCCGAGACGCCGGCGGCCTACGCCGGAGTGGGCCTGAAGGACCTGGCCGACGCGATGTTCGCGCAGATGAAGGCGACCGACATCCTGCGCCTGCAGGCGGCCGCGTTCTCGTCGCTGCCTGTGCCGGTAATGACGCCGGCCGACGCCTATTCACGGCTCGTGCACAACGAGATCGAGGAAGTCTCGATCGACCAGCTCGCCGGCCGCGTGCTCGCTACGGCGGTGGTGCCGTACCCGCCGGGCATCCCGATGCTGATGCCGGGTGAGAACGCCGGCGATGCGGCCGGCCCGTTCATCGGCTACCTGCGCGGCCTGCAGGCCTGGGGTCAACGCTTTCCCGGTTTCGGGCACGACACGCACGGGGTCGAAGACCGAGACGGCGTTTACTACGTCCAATGCCTCAAGGCCTAGCCTGACCTTGAGCCGCGGTGGCAACAAGCCCTTCCCGCAAACGAAGCATCAGAAGATCAATCACGGAGGCCTGCATGGCTGATTCCAGCAAGAAGATGACCCTCGTGGGCTTGACGACGCTCGTCGCCGTCAACATGATGGGCTCCGGCATCATCATGCTGCCCGCCAGCATGGCGCAGATCGGTGGGGTGTCGCTGCTGTCGTGGGGCGTCACGGCAGTGGGCTCGATGGCCATTGCCTATTGCTTCGCGCAGTGCGGCCTGTTCTGCAGCCGCTCGGGCGGCATGTCGGCCTACACCGAAGAGGCTCACGGAAAGTCGGGCTTCTTCATGGCTTCGTTCCTGTACTACTTGTCGCTCGCGATCGGCAACGTGGCTATCGCGATCTCGGCGGTGGGCTACATGACGCCGTTCTTTCCCTGGCTGGGGACCGGATCGACGCCGCTGTTCGTTGGCGTGGTCGGACTGCTGTGGCTGACCACGGTGGCCAACTTCGGCGGTCCGCGTATCACCGGCAGGATTGGCGCCATCACGGTCTGGGGCGTGATCATTCCGGTGGCCGGCCTGTCGGTTATCGGCTGGTTCTGGTTCCAGGGCTCGGTGTTCAGCGCGGCCTGGAACCCGAACAACGCGCCGTTCGGTGAGGCCAT
Organism: uncultured beta proteobacterium; assembly: GCA_963774675.1. GTDB lineage: Bacteria > Pseudomonadota > Gammaproteobacteria > Burkholderiales > Burkholderiaceae_C > CAIKUF01. Next base: position 381,397 of record CAVZFV010000001.1, read on the forward strand.
CACTGCCAGCATCCCGCTCACGTTGTGGGCATTTCTCGGCATGGAGTCAGCGGCCGCCAACTCCGACGCGGTCGAGAACCCGAAAAAGAACGTGCCGCTTGCATGCCTGTTCGGCACCGGCGGCGCGGCAGTGGTGTACATCCTGTCGACGACAGTGATCCAGGGCATCGTGCCCAACGCCGAGCTGGCCGCATCGACCGCGCCGTTCGCGCTGGTCTACGCCAAGATGTTCTCGCCCTTGGTCGGCAACGTGATCCTGGTGCTGGCCGTCGCGGCCTGCCTGGGCTCGCTGCTCGGCTGGCAGTTCACGCTGGCGCAGGTGTCCAAGGCCGCGGCCGAACAGCGCATGTTCCCGAAGTTCTTCGCCAAGGTCACGGCGGCCGACGCGCCGATCGTCGGCATGCTCGTGGCCGGCGGGCTGCAAACGGCAATGGCCGTGTCCACCATGTCGCCCGACGCAACCGCGCAGTTCGGCAAGCTGGTCAGCCTGGCGGCGGTGACGAACCTGATTCCCTACGTCACGTCGTTGTCGGCGCTGATGATCATCATGCGCAAGTCGAAGGTCGAAGACTCGCTCTTCAACCGCAACGTTGCGGTGCTGATGGTCGCGATGCTGTACAGCTTCTACGCGCTATACGCCTCGGGCAAGGACGCAGTGTTCGGCGCGATGATCGTGATGGCCATCGGCTACCTGATCTTCGGCTTTATCGCCTTCCGCTTCAGCCGCGAGGCCATGGCGGCCGGCGCCGTGGCGGCGCAAACCTGAGGTGGTGGCCACCATGCGCATCCACTCACCCGCCGCTGCACCCGCGCCAGATACCCGAATGAGGACATCGATCATGGGCATGCTTCACCCGCTACTCGCTCATCGCACGCTTCGCCTCGGCCTGCTCGGCGCTGCGTTGGTGGCCGCACTGGCCACGCCACTCGACGCGTCGGCGCAAACGCTCGAGCGCATCAAGGCTGCAGGCACGATCAACCTCGGCTTTATCGACGGAGCAGCGCCGTTCTCGTCCAAGGTGGGCGACGCGCAGGCCACCGGCTTCGGCATCGACCTTTGCCTGCCCGTCGCCGAGGCGGTGAAGGCCCGGCTCGAGCTGCCTGCGCTGAACGTGCGCCTGGTCGCATTGAAGGCCGAAACCACGCTCGCCAGCGTCGCCAACGGTGAAGTCGACCTGCTGTGCACGCCGACCGTGGACACCTTGAAGCGCCGCGCCACCGTGTCTTACTCGCTGCCGGTCTTCAACGGCGGCATCGGCGTGTTGCTGCGCGCCGATTCGCCCCGCGCGCTGCGCGACGTGCTCAACGGCGAGGTGGCCGCTACTGGCCCGATCTGGCGCGCGACGGTGAACCGCGGCCTGGCCAACTACACCTTCGTGGTGCGCGCCGGCACGGTGACCGATGACTGGGTGCGCGAGAGGATCCGCCAGCTCAACGTAGTCGTGCACGTGATCACGGTCGACGACGACGCCAAGGGCGTCGAGCTGGTGCGCGCGCGTCAGGCCGATGCGTTCTTTGCCGAACGCATGCTGCTGCTCGAAAAGGTGGCGCGCGGCTCGAACGAACTTGTGGTGCTGGATCGCAAGTTCAACGTCGAGCCGATGGGCCTGGCAATGGGCCGCAACGACGACGATTTCCGGCTGCTGGTCGACACCGCGCTGAGCAAGCTCTTCACCTCGCCGGCCTTTCCTGCGATCTTCACGCGCTACTTCGGCGCGTTCGACGACGCGACCAAGCTGACGTATCTAGGCTTCTCGCGGCCCTGAGCACCGGGTTCGCCCAAACGCGTACCCCAGCGCATCGCAGTCACGGAGTTTGCCCATGCCCGGCCAGTCACCGATCCATTCCCGCGTGCTCTGCATCGACGGCGACCTCGCTACGCATGCGACCACCGGCAGCCGACGCATCCGCGCCATCGTCGAGGCCTTGCGCGATCGCGGGGTCGAGGTCATCGAGTCGCTGTCGTATGAAGACGGCGTGGCCAATGTGGTGGCGGACTCGGCCATTCACTGCGTGCTGGTCGACTGGGTGCTCGGCGCCAACGACGACGCCAGCCACGCGGCCGGCACCGAGCTGTTGCGCACGGTCCGACAACGCAACGCGAACGTACCGATCTTCCTGCTCGCCGACAGCAGCATCGCCGGCCAAGTGACGGTCGAGGTGGCGAGCCTGGCCGACGAATTCATCTGGACGCTGCAGGACGACCCGAACTTCATCGCCCGCCGGGTGCAGGCGGCGGTGACGCGCTACTTCGATACGCTTCTGCCGCCGTTCGCACGCGCGCTGGTCGACTACAACCGCGACGCCGAGTATTCCTGGGCCGCGCCGGGCCACCAGGGCGGCGTGGCGTTCAGCAAGTCGCCCATCGGCCGCATCTTCCTCGATGCCTATGGCGAAACGCTGTTCCGCACCGACATGGGCATCGAGCGCGGCGCGCTCGGCTCGCTGCTGTCGCATACCGGGCCCATCGGCGAGAGCGAAGCGTACATCGCGCGCGTGTTCGGCAGCGACCGCAGCTACTCGGTGCTGAACGGCACCTCGGGCTCGAACCGCACCATCATGTCGGCCTGCGTGGCCGACCTGCAGATCGCGCTGTGCGACCGCAACTGCCACAAGTCGATCGAGCAGGGGCTGGCGCTGACTGGAGGCATCCCTGTGTTCCTGCAGGCCGGGCGCAACCGCTACGGCGTGATCGGGCCGATCCACCCGGATGCGCTGGCGCCAGCCGCCATCGCGGCGAAGATCGCGGCCAACCCGCTGGCGAAGCAGGCAACGAGCCAGCGCGCCGTCTACAGCGTGGTGACCAACTGCACCTACGACGGCATGTGCTACGACGCCAAGGGCGCGCAAGACCTGCTGGCGCAAAGCGTGGACCGTATCCACTTTGACGAGGCCTGGTACGGCTACGCGCGCTTCAACCCCATGTACCGCGACCGCTACGCGATGCGCGGCGACGCGAAGAGCCACGACACCAGCGGCCCGTCGGTTTACGCGACGCACTCGACGCACAAGCTGCTGGCCGCGCTGTCGCAGACCTCGTACATCCACGTGCGCGACGGCCGCGGCGCGATCGACCACGGCCGCTTCAACGAAGCCTACGGCTCGCAAGCCTCGACCTCGCCGCTGTACGCACTGATCGCCAGCAACGAAGTGGCGGCGGCCATGATGGACGGCCCTGCCGGCGAGGTGCTGACGCAGGACGTGATCGACGAGGCCATTGCCTGCCGCCAGGCGGTGGCGCGTGTCCAGCGTGAGCTTGCGGCGAAGAACACATGGTTCTTCACGCCGTGGAACGCCCCCGAGGTGACCGACCCGGCCACCGGCAAACGCATGGTGTTCGCCGACGCGCCGGCCGCGCTGCTGGCGCACGAGCCGTCATGCTGGGTGCTGCACCCGGGCGAAAGCTGGCACGGCTTCGGCGCCCTGCCCGACGGCTGGTGCCTGCTCGACCCGATCAAATTTGGAATCGTCGCGCCGGGCATGAATGACGATGGCGCGCTGGCCGAGCGGGGCGTGCCCGGCGACTTGGTGACGGCCTATCTTGGACAGCACGGCATCGTGCCCTCGCGCACCACCTCGCACATGGTGCTGTTCCTGTTCTCGATGGGTGTGACCAAGGGCAAGTGGGGCACGTTGATCAACACACTGCTCGACTTCAAGCGCGACTACGACGCCAACGTGCCGCTGGCCCAGGCCCTGCCGCGCGTTCTGGCCGCCGCGCCGCGGCGCTACGCCGGCATGGGCGTGAAGGACCTGGGCGACGAGATGTGGGCCGAGTTGCGTGCTGGCCGCATGGGCCACTGGGAGGCCGAGGCCTACGCGCAGCTGCCCATGCCGGAGTGCACACCGCGCGTGGCGTTCCAGAAGCTGATGGCAGGCGACGTGGATTTGGTGGCGCTGGACCAGATGGCAAACCGCGTCGTCACGGTCGGCGTGATCCCGTACCCACCGGGCATACCGATCGTGATGCCGGGCGAAAGCATCGGCCCCGCCGATGGCGCCTGGATCAACTACCTGCGCGTACTGCAGCGCTGGGCCGAGCTGTTCCCCGGCTTCGCGAAGGAAGTGGAGGGCGCGATCGAGAAGGACGGCACGTACCACGTCTATTGCCTGAAGAGAACCTGAGGGCTCGCCCCTGCTGCTGGCGGGCGGCAGCGCATTGATACAGCGAAGTGCAGGAGACGATATGAGCAGACAAGCAATGGTGGCAGTGATCGCTCTGGCCTTGTGCGGTGGCGCGCAGGCGCAGTCCAACGAGGAACTGAAGGCCACGCTCGACCAGGCCTTGAAGACGATCCAGGAATTGCAGGGCCGCGTGAAGGCGCTCGAACAACAAAAGCCCGCCCCCGTTGCTGGTGCCCCCGCGCCGACAACCGCCGCGGCGTCCACGCCTTCGTCGACTTGGGGAGCGCCCTTGGTCTCGGTCGGCACGCGCGCCGAGGACGCCAGCCTGCCCGACTCGGAGAAAGCACGGGTCGAGTTCTACGGCCAGGCGATGATCGACGCGATCTACGACTTCAGGCGCATGAACCCGGATTTCAACGCGACCGAGCGGCCGTCGCAGATCCCGGTCAACTGCCCGGGCGACGCCGGCTGCGGCAAGGACGGGGCGACGATCTTCAGCGTGCGCCAGTCCAGCCTCGGCTTCAAGGCGTTCATCCCGACCGGCCTCGGGTTGCTCAAGACCGATCTCAGCTTCGACCTGTTCGCCTCCGACGGCAGCACCAACATCCACTGGCTCAGTGCCTGGGCCGAGATCGGCATGTTCGGCGTCGGCCAGACCTACTCGAACTTCATGGACATCGACGTGTTCCCGAACACGATCGACTACTGGGGCCCGAGCGGCATGGTCTTCGTGCGCAACCCGCAATTGCGCGTCACGCCGTGGAGCAAGGACGGCATGAGCCTGGCGTTCTCGCTCGAGGCACCTTACTCGGCGCTCGACACCGGCAGGATCAGCGACATCTCGCCTGACTTTGGCGCCGGCTTCACCGGCTGGAACCGGCTGCCCGACCTGACCGCATCGTGGCGCATGGACGGCGACTGGGGCCACGTGAAGGTGGCTGGCGTCCTGCGCCAGGTCGGCTACCAGAACACGCTCACGCCCGACAACAACCCGTCTGGCCACAAGACCGGCTACGGCATCAATCTCGCGGGCGCGTTCAAGGTCTTCGGCAAGGATCAGGTCAACCTGCAACTCGTCGCCGGGGAGGCGATCGCGAGCTACATGAACGACGGTGGCGTCGACCTCGCACCGGGCCAGGGGCTGCGTGCGGAGACGGTGCCGACGCTCGGCTGGCTGGCCTACTACAACCATGCCTGGTCCGACAAGTGGACGAGCACGATCGGCTTCTCGCAGAACCAGCAGAACAACACCGACGGCCAGACCGGCACCGCCTTCCGTCGCGGCAGCTATGGCAACGTGAACCTGCTGTACACCCCGGCGAAGAACGTACTTACCGGCCTCGAGTTCGTGTATGGCGAGCTCGAGCAAAAGAGCGGCGACTCGGCGACCGACTACCGCCTGCAGTTCTCGACCAAAGTCACGTTCTGACGCGGGCATGCATCTCGAGCCTCAGTGCATTTCATTTCACCACTGGTCTGTCGTGCAATCGCAGCGCGGAGACATGACTCGCCGCTTTCGGCGTGCGTTGTCGGCAGAGCGACCCCGGCCGGCCTTCAGGCCAACGCCGAGTTGGTCCACTTCGCGATCAAGCATAGCCCCTTCGAGCGCTGACGCGCAGCGCGGCCCGGTAGATTCCTCGCGCCCCACCGGTAGTCTTTCGAGGTCACAGCCCCGCTGCCACTGACTAACCTGCATTGAACGCTGGATGCCCAGGCATCGAGGCCAACGCGGTTGCGGAAATGGAAGTGGCGCTGTGTCCAATACCTCTCTGAGTTGTGTACTGCTGGCCGACCGTCACCACGGTCTGACCGAAGGGCTGCGCAGCCTGCTCGCGACGGCCTTCGGAACCGTGGTCATGGTGGCGGACGAGACTTCGCTGATCGAGGGAGCTGACCGGCTGCAGCCCGATGTGGCGATCGTGGATCTGTCGCTGGCGCCAGGCAGCCATCTCACCTGGATGCAGGCGCTGCGACGGAACTGCCCGAATCTAAAGGTCATCGTCCTTGGCGTCCACGACGAGGTCAGCGTTCGCGACGCCGTGATGCGAGCCGGAGCGGATGCCTACGTGCTCAAGCGCGCGATCGCATCCGATCTCCTGAACACCGTCGATGCCGTGCGCCGCGGCACGTTCGACGCAACACCACGCGAAGCCATGTAGTACTTGTGAACCCAGGAGCCGGCTGCCGCGTTGGCCGGCAGTGCAAACGGCACGACTACTCAACCCCCTCAATCGGAGAAGAAGCATGCAACACACCCTCACCCGCACCGCACAGACACTCGCAATCGCACTGATTGCAGCCACATCCGCCTCCACCACGCTGGCGCAGCAGCCACCGGCCCCAAAGGGCGGCGTGGCCGTCGTGAGTGAACCCGGCAAGGCAGGCGCGATGCGGGCGGTCGAAGTCTCGGCCAAGGTGGTCGGGATCGACAAAGCCACACGGACCTTGACACTCAAGGGGCCCAGGGGCGATGTGTTCGACATCGTGGCCAGTGACGATGTCAAGAACTTCGACCAGATCAAGGTCGGCGATGCCGTCGTCGCCCGCTACGCAGAAGCGCTGACGCTCGAATTGCGCAAGACCAAGACGACGGCCGGCGGCGTGACGATGACGGAAGACGCCGTCGCAGCCAAACCCGGCGAACGCCCCGCTGTCGCCGGTGCGCGCCAGCTGACCTTGATGGCCGAAGTGGTGGCCGTCGACCCGAAGGCGAGCACGATCTCCCTCAAGGGTCCGAAGGGCAACGTGATCGCGCTCAACGTACAGAATCCAGACCAGTTCAAGGTCGTCAAGAAGGGCGACCATGTCGAGGTGACCTACACTGAAGCGCTCGCGCTGAGCGTCGAACCGGCGCCGGCCGCGACCACCAAGAAGTGAGCGTGGACCCTGTCTGCGTGCGCAGGATGAATGACAAATGCATGCAAACATGACTTCACGCTCAAGGCGATCCAACCCGAGCCGGCCCGCAAGCGCGTGGCTCAAGGTCGCCGCGCTCGCCGCGCTGGTGTGGCCGCTGGCGGCGCGCGCCTCCTTCCTGCCCCCCGATCTGATGGACTCGGCGGCAATGGGCCTCGCATGGTTCATCGTCATCGTCGTTCCGATCGGTGGCATCGTGCTGTTCTGGATGGTGCACGTGTTGCCCGAGAAGATCGCGCACAAGCGCCACCACCCGCAACGCGACGCGATCCACGTGATGTGTCTGTTGTCGCTCGTGTTCGGCGGGCTGTTGTGGCCCATCGCCTGGCTCTGGGCCTACACCAAGCCGACGATTCATCGCAGCGCCTATGGCACCGACAAGCACGAGGACTACTACCACGAGCTCGGGCACAAGGCGCGCTCGGGGGAGCTGCTGGAGCATGAACTGGCCCACCTGCGAGAAGAGCTCGATGCGATGGCGGAGAAGGGTTCGTTGAGCGCCGAGCTCAAGCTGTTGCGCAAAGACCTGCAGACGGTGCAGCACAAGCCCGCCGAACAGGCGGCGGCCGATGCCGGCTTGCCGGCCGCCGGTGCGAAGGCAGGAGCCGCCTGATGGAAGCCATCCTCATCGCGATCTACGCGTTTTTCGTCTGGCTCATCTTCATCAAGTTCAAGTGGCTGCCCTGGACCACGCCCTGGCAGATCGCCGTCGTGATCATCCCGATCGTCGGGCTGACGGCGCTGATATTGACGCTCAACGTGATTGCACCGTCGTCGTCCGACGTGCGCGTGATCAAGTACGTCGTGCAGGTGATTCCGCAGGTGCGCGGCCGCGTGATCGAGGTGCCGGTCGAGCCCAATCGCCTGGTCAAGAAGGGTGAGTTGCTGTTTCGCATCGATCCGGCGCAATACCAGAACGAGCTCAACGCCGCGAAGGCAAAACTCGCCGCCGACGAGGCCAAGTTCGCCCAGGCCGGTGCCGGGCTCGTCGACGCCTCGGCCGGTGCGCGGCAGTTGCAGGAACAGCTCAAATCCGCCAGCGGACAGGTCAGCGCACTCCAGCCCAGGCTCGAGCTCGCGAAGCTGCGCGTCCGGCAGAACAAGGAGCTGGTGGCTACCGGCGCGGGCGACAAGTTCGCGCTCGAGCAGGCTGACGCCAACGTGATCGAGCTCGAGGCGCAGATCGCCACTGCGAAGGCCAACGAAGCGCAGGTCGTGCAGAAGCTGTCGGGCCAGGTCAACGGCGAACAGGCCTCGGTCGCGGGGGCACGGGCGCAACTCGCGACCGCCAAGGCGCAGGTCGATCTCAGCCGCGCAGACCTCGCCAACGCGCAATGGAACCTGGAGCAGACGGCCGTCTACGCGCCGGCCAACGGCTACGCGATCAACGTCCAGTTGCGGCCAGGCTCGTTCGTGACGGCCTTCCCGGTGGCGCCGGCGATGAGCTTCGTCGAGGAGACGTATCAGGTTATCGCCCTGTACGAGCAGAACGAACTGCGCTTCGTCGAGCCGGGGGACGCGGCGGAGTTCACGCTCCAGACCTACCCTGGACGGATCGTCAAGGCGAAAGTCGACTCCATCGTCTGGGCCCAGGGCCAGGGGCAGGTGGCGCAGTCGGGCGTGTTGCCGCAGACGGGCGCCTATCCGCAGGTGCCTGGCCGTTTCCCGGTCAAGCTCCTGGTCTCCGAGAACGAGAAGGATCTGTTCCTGCCCGCCGGCGCCGACGGCCACGGCGCGATCTACACCGAGCACCTGCACGAGATCCAGATCCTTCGGATGGTGCTTTTGCGCATCAATGCGATCACCAACTACCTCGTGCTGAAGCTGCACTGATGAAAGCACGTCTGGCCTGGCAAGCAGCCTTCGCGGTGGCCCTCGCGGCCAGCGTGCCAGGGTGTGCGCTGCAGAGTCCGCCCACCCGCGATGACCTGAAGCGCGACGCGCTGGAGCACACTGCGGTGCCGGGCGCGTACAAGGCGGGTGACATGGCCGCCGCGCCGCTGCCCACCGCCTGGCTGGCCAGCTTCGAGGATCCCGAGCTGAGCGCGCTGGTCACCGAGGCGATTGCCCACAACGCGGACCTGCGCGTCGCCGCGGCGCGTGTCGAACAGGCGGCCGGCTATTTGCAGGTGGCCCACGGCGCGCTGCTGCCGTCGGTGGCGGTTCCCGCCACCTACAGCGGCAAGGCCGGCGGCGGCGGCGGGCTGAACGCGATCTTTCTCAACGCCTCGCTCGAGCTCGACGTGTGGGGCCGCTTGCGCTACGGCGAGGCCGCGGCGCAGGCGCAGACCGAAGCGGCGCAGGCCGACTATGCCTATGCGCGCCAGTCGATCGCGGCGATGGTGACGAAGAGCTGGTTCCTGGCCATCGAAGCCGGGTTGCAGCGGGCGTTGGCCGACGAGGCCGTGCGTGCGGCACAAGAGCTTCACCGTGTGGCCGTCGATCGCCAGCGCATCGGCATTGGCGACGAACAGGCGGTCGCCGAAGCTGCGGCCAATGTCAGCAACCTGCTTGACCTGCAGCGCCAGCTCGTGCAGGCGCGCGACGAGGCGCTGCGCGCGCTGGAGTTGCTGCTGGGCCGCTACCCGGCGGCAGAGATCGCCGTGGCGCAGCGCCTCGCGCCGATGCCCGCCCCGGTGCCGGTGGGCACGCCTTCCGATCTGCTGGAGCGCCGCCCGGACATCATCGCCGCCGAGCGCCGTGTCGCCGCCGCCTTCAACCGCGTCGGCGAGGCCAAGGCGGCAAAGCTGCCGCGCATCAGCCTGAGCGCCAGCATCAGCGCCATCTCGAGCAACCTGCTGGTGCTGAAGGACGTCAACAACCCAGGCTTCGGCTTCGGCGCGACACTGTTCGCGCCGCTGTACCAAGGCGGCGCACTGCAGGCGCAAGTCGAGGTCCGCGACGCCGAGCAGAAGCAGGCGATGGCCGAGTACGCGCGCATTGCGCAGCGCAGCTTCGGCGAGGCGGAGAACGCGCTCGGCGCCGACCTGGCCTTGCGCGAGCGCGACGCCATCCTCTCGCGCAACATCGCCGAGAACCAGCGCGCGCTGGAGCTGGCGCAGATACAGTACCGCGTCGGCAAGGTCGACTTGCGCGTGGTGGAGCAGCGCCAGCTTGCGCTGTATTCGGCGCGCGTCGCGCACCTGCGCGTGCAGACCGACCGGCTGGCGCAGCGTGTGAACCTGTTCCTGGCGCTGGGCGGTGGCTTTGACCTGCCTGCCAGCCCAATCGGTGGCGGCGCAATGAAGGCCTCTGGGCAGACATGCGGGACGGCTCACGCCGCGATGCCTGAAGTTTTCAGTTGAATCAGTCAAAGGAGATGAACATGGGACGCAAGAAAGCTGAAGTCAAGAACGCCGACGAGCAAAGCGCCGAGGCGGCCAGTGCCGAATCACTGAACGTCGAGGAGACGGCACCTGAAATCGAGGCGACCGACCGGCAGCACGCGCCCAAGGGCAAGCGCAAGGCCAAGGGCAAGGGCAGGCACAAGAAGTTCGCCGGCAAGGCTGCCGACGCGGTCGCGGCCGAATCCGAGGAGGCGGGCCCCGGCGCGAAGCTGTCCGACAAGAAGTACGCCCGCGAGATGAAGAAGCTGCACGTCGAACTCGTCAAGATGCAGCAGTGGGTCGTCGCCAAAGGCCTGAAGGTCTGCATCGTCTTCGAGGGCCGCGATGGCGCCGGCAAGGGCGGCACAATCAAGGCCATCACCGAGCGCGTGAGCCCGCGCATCTTCCGCGTCGTCGCGCTGCCGGCGCCGACCGACCGTGAGAAGACGCAGATGTACATGCAGCGCTACCTGGCGCACATGCCGTCGGGCGGCGAGGTCGTGATCTTCGACCGCAGCTGGTACAACCGCGCCGGCGTCGAGCGGGTGATGGGCTTCACATCGGAACACACGTCCAAGCGCTTCCTGGAGATCGTGCCGATCCTCGAGAAGGCGTTCGTCGAGTCCGGCATCATCCTGATCAAGTACTGGCTCGAGGTCAGCGCCGACGAGCAGGAGCGCCGACTGCGCGGCCGCATCGACGACGGCCGCAAGACCTGGAAGCTCTCGCCGATGGACATCAAGTCCTTCACGCGCTGGGACGACTACACCGCGGCCCGCGACGACATGTTCGCCGCCACCGACACGAACTGGGCGCCATGGCACGTCGCCCGCTCCGAGGACAAGAAGCGGGTACGCCTGAACGTGATCAGCCACCTGCTCGAACACGTGCCCTACGAGGCCTTGCCGGTCGAGAAGGTCAAGCTGCCCAAGCGCAAGGTCGGGAAGGTCGAGGCCTCGGAGCACCCGGTGAGGTACGTGCCCGAACGCTTCTGAAACCGGCGTCGCCTGAACGCTCGCCGCGGCCGCTGACGGGCTCGCCATGACCCACGTCGAATCGAAAGCGCACACGCCTGCCGGCGCGTCCGGGCTGCGCCTGGACATCGTCGCCGGCCTGACGGCGGCGGCCGTCGTGCTGCCCAAGGCCATGGCCTACGCCACGGTCGCCGGGCTGCCGGTGGCCGTCGGCCTGTACACCGCCTTCGTGCCGATGCTCGTCTATGCCCTGCTCGGCTCCTCGCGCGTGCTCAGCGTCAGCTCGACAGCCACGCTCGCGATCCTGACCGGCACCCAGCTCGGGCTTGCGGTGCCCGACGGCGATCCGGCCCGGCTCATCACCGCGACGGCGACGCTCTCTGCACTCGTCGGCGCGATGCTGCTCGCGGCGCGGCTGCTGCGGCTGGGCTTCGTCGCCAACTTCATCTCGGCGCCGGTGCTCACCGGCTTCAAGGCCGGCATCGGCCTCGTGATCGTGCTCGACCAGGTGCCCAAGCTGTTCGGCATTCACATCACGAAGCAGGGTTTCTTTGCCGACGTGGTCGCGATCGTTCAGCACCTGCCGGGCAGCTCGATGCCGACCCTGGCCATGGCCGCGGCCACCTTCTCCGTGCTGATCGCGATGGAGCGCTGGAAGCCGCACTCACCGGCACCCCTGATCGCCGTCGGCGGCAGCATCGCCGCGTCGTGGTACTTCGGCTTGCATGCGATGGGCGTCTCGACAGTGGGTCTGATTCCGCAAGGCCTGCCTGCACTCACGCCGCCCGATCTCTCGCTGCTCGAGCAACTGGCGCCCGGCGCGCTCGGCATCGCGCTGATGAGCTTCACCGAGACCATTGCCGCCGGCCGCGCCTTCGCGCGCAACGACGACCCGCCGATCAACGCCAACCGCGAACTTGTCGCGACCGGCACTGGTGCCCTCGCCGGCGCGCTGCTGGGCGCGATGCCGTCCGGCGGCGGCACTTCGCAGACAGCAGTCGTTCGCTCGGTCGGCGGGCAGTCGCAGAAGGCCTCGATCGTCACCGCCGCCGCCGCCGTCGCGACCATGATGTTCCTGGCGCCGCTACTCGGCCTGATGCCGCACGCGACGCTGGCGGCGGTGGTCATCGTCTACTCGGTCGGCCTCATCAAGCCGTCCGAGTTCCGCGCCATCCGCGCCGTGCGCTCGATGGAATTCCGCTGGGCGCTGATCGCCTGCGCCGGCGTGCTCGTGTTCGGCACGCTCAAGGGCATCGTCGTCGCGATCATCGTGTCGACGATCGGGCTGGCGAGTCAGACGGCCCATCCGCGTGTGTCGGTGATCGGCCGCAAGCGTGGCGCCGACGTGCTGCGGCCGCTGTCGCCCGAGCATCCCGACGACGAGACTTTCGAGGGTCTGCTGATCGTGCGACCCGAAGGGCGCCTCTTCTTTGTCAATGCGCAGATCGTCGGCGAGCAGATCGACGCGCTCGTCGCCGAGCACCATCCACGCGTGCTGGCGCTCGACATGAGCCGCGTGCCCGACATTGAATACTCGGCGCTGCAGGCCCTGATGGAAGGCGAGAAGCGCATGGCCGAACAGGGCATCGCGGTCTGGCTGGCGGCGCTCAATCCGGGCGTTCTGGCGGTCATACGGCATGCCGGGCTGGACAAGCAGTTCGGTAGGGAGCGCCTGCTCTTCAATGCCCGCGAGGTGATCGAGCGCTACCTTGCGGCGCCGGTAGCGAACAGTGCGGGGCCACCCATTGCGGTGTCCTGATTTCAAGCTTCCGCTCATGGCGGAAATTACCCTCGAGGAGAAGACGATGACGATGAAACGGAAATGGCGGTCGGCAATGGTGCCGGTTTTGCTGGCTGCGGCGCTGGTCTGCACCAGCGCGCGCGCGGACGATGTGCCGCTGGTCACCGGGGAGCAGTGGAGCAAATCCACCGAACAACTGAAAAAGGTCTATCTGATCGGCCTTGTCAACGCGATGCAGGTCGAAACGGCCTATCACGCGGCGAAGCCGCCTGCTGACGACCAAAGCCTCATTCCGCGCTTTGCCAAGGGAATGAAGGGCCAGACCCTCGACACGGTGCGTGAAGGGCTTGACCGTTGGTACGCGGCAAATCCGACGCAATTGCAGCGCCCGGTCATCGAAACGATCTGGTTCGAGATGGTCGTGCCAGGCCTGAAGACAAACAAGTAACGGAGTCAACACATGAATCGAATTCACTGGACAGTCGCGATCGTCGCTGTGGCAGCGGCGACCGGATGCACGAACATGACGCCGCAACAGCAAGGCACCGTCAGTGGCGCGGCCATCGGCGCGGCAGCGGGCGCAGGCATCGCAGCGATCGCAGGCGGCAGCGGTTGGACCGGCGCCGCGGTCGGCGCTGTCGCAGGCGGCGTCGCCGGCAACATCAAGGGCGGTAAGCAGCAGTGACCGCGATGTGAACCGTCGCGCAACCCACGGGGCACCGACGTCGACGGATGCCCAAGCGTCAAGCTGGGTTGCGCGAAGGGTGCGCCTGTGGGGCCTTTCCACCACGACCTTCGGGCCGGGCGCGCGGTCCGATCCGGAGGGCCGGCCCGGCCACCAGATCAAGCTGCGCTCGGTCCGGCGGGTCAGTCTGGCGTTCCCCTCAGCAAATTCCTCACCATCTGCACGTGCATCTTGAGCGTATAGGCTTCGCCCGCATACGAGGGCGGCACGCGCATCGCGCTGACACGGCCATCGATGTCCTCGAGCCTGCGCTGCTGCTCCAGGCGGTTGCCCTGCCCCAGGCTGGCCGCGCGCTCGATGAAGGCAAGTTCGCCATACCAGCGGTAGATGCGTCGGCGCATGCTCCAGCGGTAGATTACCGGCATGAAGCGCAGCAAGGGTATGCCGACGGCGAGGATAGGCAGGCCGAGGAACAGGAGGCGCTGGATCCAGACCACAGCCCAGAACGGCAGGTAACGCGCCAAGCCCGAAGGCCCGCTCTTGTAGAAGCGCTCGGCATCGGGCGACAGCGGGTACTCGGGTGCCTGTGCGGATGGGAACTGACCCGGTCGCGACACGAGTGTGCCGCGGCCATGCACCTCGCGCGCGGCCTCGAGCAGCAGGTCGACGATCACCGGATGGATATCGCTTGCCACGAGCAGGCTCGCCGTCGCCGCCACCAGCGTGGTGTCGGCTGGCGGCACGTTGCGTGCGAGGTCGACGGCACCTTCCGGCAACTCAAGTCGGGTGAAGTAAGGGTACTGACGCGTGAAGGCCTCGGCCCGGCGCAGACTCAGCAGATCGATGCCGGGTGCGCGCAGCAGGCGCTGGACCGCCGGCGCGTCGGGCGCCGACACGATGATCGCCGCGTCGACTTCACCTTGCTCCAGCGCGCGTGCTGCGTCAAGCCCGCCGAGGTCGACGAGCGTTGGCGGCGCGCCGTTGGGGAACATGGCCGGGGCAAACAGGAGGTCCGCCAGATGCCGGGTACCGCTGCCCGGCGTGCCAGCCGCGAAGCGCTTGCCGCTCGCGCTGGCCAGCCCGGTGATCGCCGATACCTTGCGGTAGAAGACCCAGACCGGCTCGTAGAACATGCCGCCGAGACTGACGATCTGGTTAATGTCGTCGGGCTGGGCCATGCCGCCCTGTGCCAGCGCGATCGTGACGCCATCGCGGCGCGCACGCAGACGTTCGATGTTCTCGACCGATCCGCTGGACGGGATCAATTCGAGGCGGATTCCGGATCGCGCCAGGATCTGCTGATAGCGCAAGCCGAACGCGTGGTAGGCGCCATCGACGGCTCCGGTGCTCATCACGACCCGATGTGGCGGCGCCGGTTTCCAGAACACGGCAATCAGCCCGCCCGTCAGCAGCAGCACCGCCACCACAAAGGCAAGCACGAGGTTGCGTTCGCGTCGCGGCATGCCGAGCACGGCCGCGTCCTGGACTTCGTTCATGGTCGGCGCGGATTGTCGCCTCAGGTTGTCCCGCGCCGGCCGTTGCCGCCTTAGGAACGGCGCGCGCGCGTCACGCCTCGGCGTCCACCGCTGCTGCCATACGGCGAATCAGCTCGGGCGCCAAGCGACCTGTGGCCGGCGCTCAAGACGTCGGTCCGCCCAACCGGTCGCCGTAGCGTGCGCGCAGGCGCTCGACGATCTCGTTCATGATCGCCATCGTCTCTTGCTCGCCGAGTGCGACCACGGCTCTGTCGCGCACCGAGTAGTGCATCATCAGCAGCGAGCGCAGCTTCTCGAACGCGCGCGTGTTCTGCGTGCCGCACACGAGCGTGTCGTTCTTCAGCACGCGCTCGATCACGCCGGGGTCGAGCAGGGGCACCTTGCACAGGCTGGCCAGCTGCCCGATCTCGCGGTCGATCTCGCCGAAATGCTTGGCCCAGCGCTCGAGGCGGTAGTTGGCGGGGTCGCCGGATTTGGATTCGTCGGTCATGGCAGGTTCTCTCGAAGTGAAGGGATGGGTGCTGGGAATGGCGACGGCGCTCGTCAACCCCCGAGCGCGATGATGACCGCTTCGATGACGACACCGAGCAGCACCATGACGAGACCGGTACGCCAGGGCCTCATGTCAGCATAGCGGCCCCAGACGTGGCCGCAAAGGAACAGCATCGCGATCGCGACGAGTGCCGAGACGCGCTTGGCGATGCCCGGGTCGGCGATGAAGACGAACGGGAGCACGACCGGGAAGGTCGACAGGAAGACAAGCAGGAAGACGGCCACCGCGCCTTGCATATCGGCGCGCGTGACGCCGATGCCACCGGTAGCCGGCGCCGGCTGCGCCAGGACCCATTGGCGGACGCGCTCGATCTCCGCCGGGCCGAGCGCGTCAGACAACGCGCCGATCTCGCCGCTGACGAGGTGGCGCGCCAGTACCGGATCGGCGGCACCTTTTACGGCCCGCACCAGCCTCGCCTGCCGGCCGCGCGCGACGAGGCTGCGCAACACGTACATCGCGCCGTCGACGAAGCCCCACGCGATGTTGCAGCCGATCGCCGCGATCAGCATGGTGTGCACCTCGTCGCGGCCGGCCGACGCGACGCTCAGCGTGCCGGTGAAGGTGAGCACCATGAACAGGCCGAACAGGATCTCCGAGACACGATCGATCGGGTCGAGAATTCGGGCGCTGCCGCCGATGTCCAGATCGGAAACCGCTGCCGCCCTCTGCGCCGTGTCCATCAGAGCGTCGTGCCCTCGGTCAACTCGACGACGAGGTGAATCGCGCCGCCTTCGCGCGAAGTCGTCATCGGCAGGCCGCTGCGGCGGAACACCCTGAGCATCGCCGCGTTGCTGGAGAGGACGTCGGCCTCGAAGCGTGTGATCCCGCGGCTGCGTGCGACGTCGATGAGGGCAGCGAGCAGCTTGCCCGCCAGGCCCTGTCCGTGGAAGTCCTCCTCGACCAGGAACGCGACCTCGGCCGTCAGGCCCGCCGCGGTCGGGTCAAGCACGACATAACTCGCGGCGCCGATGACGACCTTGTCGGCACCGCTGCCGAGTGTGGCCAGCAGCGCGACATAGTGATCGAAGTCGGGTGCATCGAGGTGGCCGAGCACGCTTTCGCTCAGCTCCTTGCGGTAGCCGAAGAAGCGCGTGTAGATCGACTGCGGGTCGAGTTTGGCGAAGGCCGTGACGAGTCGCGGCCGGTCATCGGCGCGGGCGATGCGGATCGTGACCGGTGTCCCGTCGCGCAGCGCACTGGAGAGTTGGAAATCGCGCAGATCGTTCGCTTCGCTCATGGATGGGTCCGGTGCCTTGGCTGCGCGGAATTATGGCGTCATGTCGCGCGCGCCAGCGTTGCGTTCCGTCATGCTTCAGGGCCAGTCGACACTGCTGGAAGGGATCTCGTTGTGACGCTTCCAATAACGTTCACGGCCCCTTGCCGGCCTGTGCGCGCCATGCCCGCCACCGCGCCGGCGTTCTGCCGCTCCAGCGCCGGAACGCGCGGGTGAATGCGCTCGCGTCGGCGTAGTCGAGCGCCTGCGCAATCTGGCGTACATCCATCGTCGAAGTCTCGAGCATCTGCTGGGCGAGCTCGAAGCGGACTTCGTCAGCCAGCGCATGGAAGGTCGTGCCGACGGCGCTCAGCCGCCGATGCAACGTGCGGCTGTGTACCGAGAAGAGTGCCGCGATCTGGTCCGCGCGCGCGTGACCCGTGAGCAGCCCGGTTTGCAACATGGTGCGCACCTGCGCTGGCAGATCGTCGCCGTGCAGGGCTTCGAGGGCATCAACCTGCTGCTGCAAGAGGCGGCGCAGCATGGGGTCGTCGCTGGGCAGCTTGCGCTCGAGCCAATCCGATGAGAACACGAGCGCGTACTGCTCGGCGTCGAAGGCGAGCGGCGCGCGAAACAAGCGGCGGTAGGGCCCGACATCTTCAGGCCTGCGATGCGCGAACAAGACTTCGGCGGGCAGCCACTCGGCTCCGCACAGCGAGCGCATGACATTGAACATGAAAGCGAGTGCGCCGTCGCCGGTTTGCTCGATGCCTTCGTAGTGCGGCAGGAGAACCCTGTAGGCGAAGGTCGCCGAACCGCCCTGCGTTGCGAAGGTGGTCGCCGCGCCGCGAACATGCAGGTGCAGGTAGCGCACCACGCTGCGTAGCGCCGTGCCCACGTCGGGTGAGTACTTCACGAGCAGGCCCACCAGTCCGAGCCCGTGCAGGCCGCCGTGCTCGCCGATGCGCAGGCCAAAATGCCGGCAACCGGTGCGTGCGGCGCAGTGATTGAGCAGCCGACCGCGGGCAGCGTAGGAGATGCGGTTGTCGGCGTTGTCGAACAGCCTCGGATCGACACCGGCGTCGCGCAGCACCCTGTCCGGCTCGGCGCCCAGTTCCCGAAGGACTTCCGGGATCACCATCACGCTTGCGATGCGAACGGTTGATTGCTCGACGAGGCTGCGCGTGGTTGATCGCTGCATCTGGGGCGTGCGCGGCGCTGTTGACATGGCTCAACAGCATATCCGAACGCTGTCCGAAATTGTCCAGCGCCTGTCCGGGCCTGTCTACCGAGGCAAATCCCTTGCGAATAGTCTCCAAAGCTGAATGAGAAGGAACCGCCAAGATGACGAAGTCTGCCAACCCACAAGCCGCCGCACAGGGCGCCGACACGGTGCGCAACCCGCTCGCCGAATACATGACCGATGCAATGCAGCGCACGGTCCTGTTCTGGGACGTGCTGCGTCAGCGCAGTGAGCAGTACTACGCGCAACGTTCCAAGGACGTGCCGCACGTGCTGAGCTTCGACGCCGAACTGGTGCTCGACGCGCGCAGCTTCGCCAAGCCGGTCAACTACCTGCTGGTGCGCGTCACACCGCCGAAGGACGTGGTCATCGATCCGCAGAAGCGCCCCTTCGTCGTCGTCGATCCGCGCGCCGGACACGGCCCGGGCATCGGCGGCTTCAAGGCCGACAGCGAGATCGGCGTCGCGATGAACGCCGGCCACCCGTGCTACTTCGTCGGCTTCACGCCTGAGCCGATGCCGGGGCAGACGATCGAGGACATCATCTACGCCGAAGTGGCGTTCCTCGAGAAAGTGATTGCGCTGCACCCCGAGGCCGAAGGCAAGCCGTGTGTGATCGGCAACTGCCAGGCCGGCTGGGCGATCCTGATGGTCGCTGCGATCCGGCCCGACCTCTTCGGCCCGATCATCGTCCCCGGCTCGCCGCTGTCGTACTGGGCTGGCGTCGAAGGCCAGAACCCGATGCGCTACACCGGCGGCATGGCCGGCGGCAGCTGGATGACGGCGCTCGCGAGCGACCTTGGCAACGGCAAGTTCGACGGCGGCTACCTGGTCGAGAACTTCGAGAAGCAGAACCCCGCCAACACGCTCTGGACCAAGCACTACAACCTGTGGAACAAGGTCGATACCGAGGGGCCGCGCTACATCGAGTTCGAGAAGTGGTGGGGCGGCCACGTGAACCTGAACGGCGAAGAGATCCAGTGGATCGTCGACAAGCTTTTCGTCGGCAACCGGCTCGCGACGGCCGAGATCGTGACCAGCGTCGGCGACCGCGTCGACCTGCGCAACATCCGCTCGCCGATCATCTGCTTCTGCTCCAAGGGCGACAACATCACGCCGCCGCAGCAGGCGCTCGGCTGGATCGTCGACCTCTACGCCAAGGACGACGACGTTCGCGCCTGCGGCCAGACCATCATCTATGCCGTGCATGAAAGCGTCGGCCACCTCGGCATCTTCGTCTCGGGCGGCGTGGCGAAGAAGGAGCACCAGGAGTTCGCGTCCAACATCGACCTGATCGACGTGTTGCCGCCCGGCCTGTACGAGGCCGTGATGACACCGAAGACGGCCGACAGCGCGAATGCCGACAAGGCGACCGGTGACTGGATCGTGCGCTTCGAGCCGCGCACGCTGGCGGACGTGCGCACGATCGTGCA
Organism: uncultured beta proteobacterium; assembly: GCA_963774675.1. Taxonomy (GTDB): domain Bacteria; phylum Pseudomonadota; class Gammaproteobacteria; order Burkholderiales; family Burkholderiaceae_C; genus CAIKUF01. The sequence continues at coordinate 401,101 of CAVZFV010000001.1, forward strand.
GCCCGACCCCGAGATGGAGCGCCGCTTCGCCGCAGTGCGGCGTGTGTCGGAGATCAACCTCGGCCTGTACCGCACGCTGCTGCAGCCACTCGTCAAGGCTTCGATCAACGAGAAGAGCGCCGAATGGCTGCACATGCTCAACGCCGCCGAGCTGCCGTACCAGGTCTTCTCCGACCGCAATCCGCTGATGCAGCCGCTCGCGCAGATGGCCGAGCAGGTGCGTGAGCAGCGTCAGACCGCTGCGCCCGACAACCCGATGCTGGCGTGGCAGGCCATGGTTTCCGACCAGATCGTCGCCGCTCTCGACGGCTGGCGTGACTTCCAGGAGGCGAGCGTCGAGAAGATGTTCCTCGCGATCTACGGCTCGCCGGTGCTGCAGGCGACGGTCGGCGTCGGCACCGGCGACGAAGCGCCGCGACGCGGGCCGGGCATGGAGCCCGAGCGCATGGCCTTCGTCAACAATCGCATTGCCGAGCTCAAGGCCGGCATTGCCAGCGGCGGCAAGCGCGAGGCGGCGCTGCGCACCCTGCTCTACGTTGGCCTCGGTGGCGACGGCGCGGACGAGCGCGCGTTCAACGAACTGCGCGAGATCCGCGCCGAAAACAAGGGCTTGCCGCTGGCCGAGTTCAAGCAGGCGCTGCGCGAACAGTACTTCAGCCTGATGCTCGACCGCGACGCCGCGCTCGCTGCGCTGCCGAAGATGCTGCCGGCCGATGCCGCAGAGCGCAGGCAGACGTTGCATGTCGTGCGGCGTGTGCTGGAGGCGGCGGGGCCACTGGAGGGTGAACGCGCCGAGCGTTTTGCTCAGGTCGAAAAGCTCTATGCGACCGGCGCCGAGGCGCCGATCGCCAAGCGCGCGACGCGCAAGGCGCCGGCAAAGCGCGCGGCAGTCAAAGCGCAGACAAAACGCGCGGAAGTGAAGTCGCAGCCGGCGCCGGTGGCAGCGAGGAAGCGGGCATGAGCGGCAAGCGTGCGAAGTACCAGCAGCTGATTGCGCGCTGCAAGGAGTTGCCGCCGACGCCGTGCGCGGTCGCGCACCCCTGCGACGAGAGCTCGCTGCGCGGCGCCGTCGAGGCGGGGCAGATGGGCCTGCTCAAACCCATCCTCGTCGGGCCGAAGGCGCGCATCGAGGCGGTTGCCGCGCAGGCCGCAATCGACCTCACGGGCTGCGAGATCGTCGATGCGCCGCACAGCCACGGCTCGGCCGCGATCGCGGTGCGCCTGGCGCGCGAGGGCAAGGTCGAGATGCTGATGAAGGGCAGCCTGCACACCGACGAGCTGATGGCCGCGATCGTCAACCGCGAGACCGGTCTGCGCACCGACCGGCGCATCAGCCATTGCTTCATCATGGACGTGCCGGCGATCGACCGCGTCGTCATCATCACCGATGCCGCGATCAACATCTTTCCGACGCTGGTGGACAAGGTCCACATCGTGCAGAACGCGATCGACATGGCGCGCGCGCTCGGCCTCGAGCAGCCCAAGGTCGCGATCCTGTCGGCGATGGAGACCGTCAACCCGCAGGTGCCTTCGACGATCGAAGCCGCCGCGCTGTGCAAGATGGCCGAGCGCGGCCAGATCACCGGCGCCGTCCTCGACGGGCCGCTCGCGCTCGACAACGCGATCGACCTCGGCGCGGCGCGCATCAAGAAGCTCGAGTCGCCGGTCGCGGGGCAGGCCGACATCCTCGTTGTGCCCGATCTCGAAGCCGGCAACATGCTCGCCAAGAGCCTGTCGTTCATGGCCGACGCCGACGCGGCCGGCATCGTGCTCGGCGCGCGCGTGCCGGTCATCCTGACGAGCCGCGCAGATTCGGTGCAGACGCGGCTCGCGTCGTGCGCAGTGGCGGTGCTCGTCGCCAAGGCGCGGCGTGAGAACCTGCAAAAGGCGCTCGCGTCATGAACAAGCGCGACGCCATCGCCGTCCTCAACGCCGGCTCGTCGAGCATCAAGTTCTCGCTGTTCGCGCAAGGCGGCGGCGACGATCTGACGCTCGCATTGGGCGGACAGGTCGAGTCCATCCTCACCGCGCCGCGCTTCGTCGCGAAGAACGGAGGAGGCGAGACAGTGGCGAGCCACGCTTGGCCCGAGGGCACCCGCCTCGGTCACGAGGGTGCGCTCGAACACATTGTCGAGTTCCTGCGCGACAACGTGAAGGGCCTGCAGCTCGCAGGCATCGGGCACCGCGTCGTTCACGGTGGCATGAAGTACGCGCAGCCGGTGCGGGTCGACCGCAAGGTGCTCGCCGACCTGGAAGAATTCGTGCCGCTCGCGCCGCTGCACCAGCCGCACAACCTCGAGCCGATCTGGCTCAACCTCGAACGTCGACCCGAGCTGCCGCAGGTGGCGTGCTTCGACACCGCGTTTCATCGCGCGATGCCCGAGCTGGCGCAGATGTTCGCGCTGCCCCTCGAGATGCATGAAGAGGGCGTGCGCCGCTACGGCTTTCACGGCCTGTCCTACGAGTACATCGCCTCAGTGCTGCCGAAGTTCGACGACAAGGCCGCCAAGGGCCGCACCGTCGTCCTGCACCTGGGCAACGGCGCGAGCATGTGTGCGATGGCGGGCGCGCGCAGCGTCGCGAGCACGATGGGCTTCACGGCCGTCGACGGCCTGCCGATGGGCACGCGCTGCGGCGCGCTCGACCCCGGCGTCGTTCTCTACCTGATGGACCAGCGTGGCATGAACGCGCGCGCCGTCGAGAAGATGATCTACACGCAGTCGGGCCTGCTCGGCGTCTCGGGCGTTTCGAGCGACATGCGCACGCTGCTGGCGAGCGACGCGCCGCGCGCGAAGCTGGCGGTCGACCTGTACGTCTATCGCATCGGCCGCGAACTCGGCTCGCTCGCGGCCGCGCTCGGCGGGCTGGATGCGATCGTCTTCACCGGCGGCATCGGCGAGAACAGCGCCGAGATCCGCGAGCGCGTCTGCCGCGACGCGGCCTGGCTCGGCGTGGCGCTCGACGCGAAAGCGAACCGCAATGGCGGGCCGCGCATCAGCGGCGCCGAGAGCAAGACCGCAGCCTACGCCGTGCCGACCAACGAGGAACTGATGATCGCGCGCCATACCTGGCGGCTGCTGGCGCGGTGAACGAGAAAAGCTCATGACAGTTGCCGTCACGCACCCCGTGCTCAAGGGCGCCAAGGCGCTCGTCGTCGGCATCGCCAACGACAGCTCGATCGCCTACGGCTGCGCGCATGCGCTGCACGAACTCGGCGCCGACCTGGCCGTCACCTACCTCAACGAGCGCGCGCGGCCGCACGTCGAGCCGCTGGCGCGCAAGGTCGACGCGCAGATCTTCATGCCGCTCGACGTCAGCGTCGAGGGCGAGCTCGAGGCCGTGTTCGCGGCGATCGAGCGCGACTGGGGCCGGCTCGACATCCTCGTGCATTCGATCGCCTTCGCGCCGAAGGAAGACCTGCAGGGCGGGCTGCTCGACTGCTCGGCGGCAGGCTTCGCGCAGGCGATGGACGTGTCGTGCCACTCCTTCGTGCGCATGGCCAAACTTGCGGCACCGCTGATGGAGAACGGCGGCACGATGATGGCGATGAGCTATCACGGCGCGACCAAGGTCGTGCCAACCTATAGCGTGATGGGGCCGGTGAAGGCTGCGCTCGAGTCGAGCTGCCGCTACCTGGCCTACGAACTCGGTGGCCAGGGCATCCGCGTGCATGCAATCTCGCCCGGGCCGCTGAAGACGCGCGCCGCCGGTGGCCTGAAGGACTTCGACCTGCTGCTCGCCGAGGCCGCGCAGCGCGCGCTGATCGGCGAACTCGTCGACATCATGGACGTCGGCTTCGCCTGCGCCTACCTGGCGACGCCGTATGCGCGGCGTCTTTCGGGCGAGACGCTGTATGTCGATGGCGGCATCAACATCATGGCGTGACCTGCAACCGCGGCCGGAAGCGACACGCGAACTGAAGCAAGCGCAACACCGATGAAATCCATCTCCCTCGAAGAAGCGGTCAGGCAGATTCCCGACGGCGCCAGCCTGATGGTCGGCGGCTTCATGGGCGTCGGCACGCCCGGGCGCGTCATGGACGAACTGGTGCGCCAGGGCAAGCGCGATCTCACCGTCATCGCCAACGACACCGCCTTTCCCGGTGTCGGCATCGGCAAGCTGGTCGATGCGCGCTTGCTGCGCAAGGTGATCGTCAGCCACATCGGCACGAATCCCGAGACGCAGCGCCAGATGATTGCCGGTGAGTTGCAGGTCGATCTGGTGCCGCAGGGCACGCTGATCGAACGCATCCGCGCCGGCGGCTTCGGCCTCGGCGGCATCCTCACGCCGACCGGCGTGGGCACCGTCGTCGCCGAGGGCAAGCGCACGATCGAGGTCGACGGCAAGGACTACCTGCTCGAGACCGCGCTGAAGGCCGACTTCGCGCTGGTCCAGGCCTTCCTCGCCGACACCACCGGCAACCTCTCCTACGCGTTGACCGCGCGCAACTTCAACCCGGTGATCGCGATGGCCGGCGCCAGGGTGATCGTCGAGGCCGAGCACATTGTGCCCACCGGCGTCATCGCCCCCGACCACGTGATGACGCCGGCCGTCCTCGTCAATGACCTGATCGCGAACGGATGACCGCCATGGACGCACAGACAATCATCGCCAGGCGCATCGCGCGGGAACTCAAGACCGGCATGCTCGTGAACCTGGGCATCGGCATCCCGACTCTCGTCGCCAATCACCTGCCGAGCGGCGTCAACGTGTACTTCCAGTCCGAGAACGGCCTCATCGGCACCGGGCCGGTGCCGGAGCCGGGCATGGCCCAGACCCGGCTGACCGATGCCGGCGGCAAGGCCGTGACCGCGCTGCCGGGTGCGTGCACCTTCGACAGCGCGATGTCCTTTGGGCTGATCCGCGGCGGACACGTGGACATGACCGTGCTGGGCGGGCTGCAGGTCGACCAGCGCGGCTTGCTCGCGAACTGGATGATCCCCGGCAAGATGGTGCCCGGCATGGGCGGTGCGATGGACCTGGTCACCGGCGCCAAACGCGTCGTCGTCGCGATGCAGCACAGCGCCAAGGGCAAGTCCAAGATCGTGAAGCAATGCAACCTGCCGCTGACTTCGGTGCGGCCGGTCGATCTGGTAGTGACCGAGCTGGCGGTAATCGCCTTTCCCGGCGGGCGCGCCACCTTGATGGAGACCGCGCCGGGCGTGTCGATGCAGCAGGTCGTCGACGCCACCGAGGCCGAACTCGCGGTGCCTGCGCACGTGCCGGAGATGGCGCTGTAGATCGAATGCACCGGTCGGACGTTGATCGAACAAGGGAAGAAACAATGACTACCAACCTGGCACCGAACGTGCGCAACGTGAATACCCCGGGCAAGCGCACGGTCTACAGCATGTGCGGCATGTGCGCGGTGCGCTGCCCGATGGAAGTGACGGTCGAGGACGGCCGCGTGAAGTGGCTTCAGGGCAACGAGCACGACAAGGTCATGGGCACCAGCCTGTGCGCCAAGGGTGCGGCCGGCATCGCCTTCGAGTACGACGACCAGCGACCGCAGACGCCGCTGATCCGCAGCGGCCCGCGCGGCGCGGGCCAGTGGCGGCGCGCGTCGTGGGACGAGGCACTGGACTACATCGCCGACAAGCTCAAGGCCACCATCGAACGCCACGGCGCGCGCGGCATCGCGCTTTCCGACCGCGCCGGCCCCTTCACCGATCTGACGCGCACCTTCCTGAAGGCGCTCGGCTCGCCGAACTACGTCAACCACGACGCCACCTGCGGCGGCAACGTGCACAACGCCGCGCGCTCGATCTACGGCTTCAGCCACGCCGCGCTGGTGCCCGACTTCAGCCGCGTCAAGCACATCGTGCTGTACGGCCGCAACATCGTCGAATCGCTGATGGTCAAGGAGGTCAAGTCCTTCATGGCGGCGCTGGGCGCCGGCATGCGCTGCACGACCATCGACCCGCGCGCGAGCGCCACGGCGGCCAAGTCGACGCGCTACTGGCAGGTGCGGCCGAACAGCGACTACGCCCTCAACCTCGCGCTGATCCACGAGGTGCTGCGACAGAAGGCCTACGACGAGGACTTCGTCGAGCGCTTCGTCAGCGGCATGGACGTGCTGCGCGAGGCCGTCAAGGACACGACGCCCGATTGGCAGGAAGCGCACACCGGCGTGCCGGCACGCGAGTTGCGCGAGTTCGTCGCCGAGATCGCCGGCCAGGCGCCACAGGTGATCTTCAACCCGGGCTGGATGACGGCGCGCCACAAGCAGTCGTTCTACGTCAGCCGAACGGCGCTGATCCTGAATGCGCTGATGGGCAACCTGGAGACGCCGGGCGGCTACATCATCGCCAAGCCTCCCGAGGCCTACGGCCGCAAGAGCCTGAAGCCCCTGGCCGCGCGCGTGCCGGCGGTGAGCGAGCCTCGTGTCGATGGTGCCGGCACGACGCACCCGACCTGGGACCCGGCGATCGGCATGCTGCACCCGTTCTTCGAAGCGATGCAGACCGCGCAGCCCTACGCCATCGGTGCCTACATCGCGTATCGCCACGACCCGCTGACGGCGATGCCCGACGCCGAGGCGCTGAAGCAGGCGATGGACAAACTCGATCTGCTCGTCTCGATCGACGTGCGCTACTCGGAGACCGGCTGGTACTCGGACGTTATCCTGCCCGAATCCACCTACTTGGAGCGCGCCAACATCCTGGCCGGCATGCCCGGCCCGGTGCCGGTGTTCATGATGCGCGACCAGGCGATCGCGCCGCGCTTCAACAGCCGCCCGGCGTGGTGGATCTTCCGCGAGATCCTGCGCCGCATGGGCAAGATGGAGGCGCTGGACTTCGAGACCATCGAGGAGATCTGGAACTACCAGCTCGAAGGCACCGGCGTCACGGTGGCCGAGATGCGCGAGTCGGGCGTGCATGGCCTGGCGCCGGCACCGAAGCTGACACCGCGCGACAAGCTCAGGTTCCCCACGCCCTCGGGCAAGATCGAGATCGACAGCGATCTGCTCAAGCAGGCCGGCCTGCCCGCCTTCCCGCCGTACGAAGAACGCACCGCCCCCGAGGGCGACCGGTTCACGCTGCTCTTCGGGCGGCCGCCGACGCTGGCGCACGGCCAGTCGCTGAACAACCCGATCCTGCGCGAGATTGCGCCCGAGCAGGTGCTCTGGATCCATCCGGAGCGCGCCGGCCCGCTCGGCATCGGCGACGGCGACGCGGTCGAGGTCAGCGGCGGTGGCGCCTATGTCGGGCGATTGAAAGCCAAGGTCACGCCCTGGATCCACCGCGAGGCGGTGTTCATGCTGCACGGCTACGGTGCAACGGTGCCGCTCGCCACGCGCGCGCTCGGCGTCGGCGTCGCCGACCAGCGCCTGCAGCGCGGCATGCTCTTCGAATTCGACCCCGCCGGCGGCGGCAACGCGCTGACCGAGACCGTGGTGACGGTCCGGCCCGCGACCGCGCAAGGAGCACAAGCATGAGCATGTACGCATTGCGCCACGACGAGGCCACCTGCATCGGCTGCCTGGCCTGCGAAGTCCACTGCAAGAGCAACAAGGGCCTCGGCCCCGGCCCCGCGCCGTGCAAGATCATCACCGTCGGCCCGATCGACGTCGGCGGCATGCCGCGCGTGCGCCACACCTTCATGCCCTGCTTCCACTGCGAGGAGGCATGGTGCGTCAAGGCCTGCCCGACCGGCGCCATGCAGAAGCGCGAGAAGGACGGCATCGTCTTCGTCCAGTCGGCCCTGTGCGTGGGTTGCAAGAGTTGCATCACCGCCTGCCCCTGGGGCACGCCGCAGTGGGACCCGGCGACGAACAAGGTCGTCAAGTGCGACTACTGCATGGACCGCGTCGACGCCGGCCTGCAACCGGCCTGCGTCACCAAGTGCGTGACCGGCTGCCTGTCGTTCGGCCTCGCCAACGAGGTGCCGGATCCGCGCCGCGACCGCTACGCACGGCAACTGCTCGCCGAGCCGCTGCCCGGCGCAAAGCGGTGAACGGCATGAGCGACGTGCAAGCCATGCTGCCGCCCTGGCTGGCGGCCGACGGCGCCAACCTGTTCGGCGCGCTAGCGCCGGCGGCGACGCTCGATGCTGCGCTGCCCGGCCTCGCGCGCGCGCAATCGATGTCGGCGATGCAGCGCCTGCGGCGCGTGCAGCAGTCCGGCCTGTGCGAGTGGGGGCCGGCGGGCGAGCCGCTGCACCTGGCGTGGCGCCGCTTCGTACGCGGCCACGGCGCGTCGGTGCTCGTCATCGACGCGACTTCCTACGACGCGCATGCGCAGGGGCCAGGCGCGGTGCTCGACCGCGCGCCGTGGCTCGTCGCCGAGGGCGTGCTGATCGCGCTCGGCCTGCGCGACAGCCTGACGATCGAGCTGCGCCTGCCGGTGGAACTCGTCGGCCACGAAGCGGCTTTCCTGAACGCGGCCGACGCGATCCGCTCGCTCGCCAACATCCCGGTCGCGCAGCGCCGCATCGAGGTCGTGCGCGATGCCAAGCCGAGCTGTTGGTCGGAGCCGCCGGAGGGCGACGCGTCGCGGCTCGTGCACACGCCCGAGACCTGGTGCCGGATCGCGCTGTTGTTCGCGCGCGGCGCGGAGGGGCTCGACGCCTCGCTCGTCACGCTGCGCCGCGGCCTGCGCCAACGCGGCCTCGTCGAGTTCGAGCGCAGCGGCAATCTGCGCCAGCTGATCACCAATTGGGGCGGCGGCGTCGAGGCCGCCGGCGCCGATCCTATGCTCGCGTTCGACGACGGTCTCGGCGGCTTCCTGCCGCTGTCGCAGGCGGATCTCGCGTGCGAGCCGCTGACGCTTGCCGGCGCCGGCATCGTGCCGGCACCGGCGAGCCTGATGGTGATCGCCGATGGTGCCTGCGTCGTCAAGCAGACGCGGCGCGCGCTGTACCGCCACTGGCAGCTCGCCGACGGGCAATCACCGACGGTGCGCGGCCTGCTCGCGCGCAGCGCGCGGCTGACGACCGAGATCACGCTCGGCCGCGGCGATCCGGGGCACCTCGCGGCGCTCGACGAGATCGCGCTCGACCTCACCGCGCAAGGCCTGGCGGCGGCGTGGCCGCTCGTCAGCTCGCTGCGCCACTACCGATCGCAGTGGGAGCAGCACGCGAAGCGCGAGTCGTGCCCCGAAGGCGCGTGCCTGCACATCGACCCGGCACCGTGCCACAGCACCTGCCCGGCCAACATCGACATCCCGAGCTTCATGGCCCACTTGGGCAACGGCGACTACCGCGCGACGATCGAAGTCATCCGGCGCGACAACCCGCTGCCTCTGACCTGCGGACTCGTCTGCCCGGCCCCGTGCGAATCGGCCTGCCTGCGCGGCAGCGGTGACGGTGCCGTCTTCATCCGTCCGCTGAAGGCAACGGCCGCCGAGCATTGCCTGGCCAACGGCGGCTACCCGCGGCCCGAGATCGCGCCGGATTCGGGCAAGCGCGTCGGCATCGTCGGCTCCGGCCCGGCGGGGCTGACGGCCGCCTACTACCTGCGCACCTATGGCCACGCAGTCGAGATCTTCGAGGCGCAGGAGCATGCCGGCGGCATGTTGCGCTACGGCATCCCGGCCTACCGCCTGCCGCCGGACCTGCTGGAGCAGGAGCTCGAGCAGATCCGCGTGCTCGGCATACCGATCCACACCGGCGTCGAGATCGGCAAGCTCGAAGATCTGCGCAAGGGACACGACGCCGTCTTCCTCGGCGTCGGCACCCAGACCGCGCGGCTGCTGCCGATCCCCGGCTCGCACCACCCCTTCGTGCTCGGCGGCATCGACTTCCTGCGCGCGGTGCGCAGCGGCGAATCGGTGCGCGTCGGGCCGCGCGTCGTCGTGATCGGCGGCGGCAACGTCGCCATCGACGTCGCGCTGACGGCGCTGCGCCAGGGCGCGAAGAGTGTCGACCTGGTCGCGCTCGAGAAGCGCCGCGAGATGCCGGCGAGCCCGCACGAACTCGAGGCCGCGGCCGCCGAGGGCGTGCAGTTGCGCGGCGGCTGGGGGCCGCTGCGCATCGAGGAGGAAGGCCAGGCGATCTTCCAGTTCTGCGAGCGCGTCAAGGACGACGCCGGCAAGTTCGACCCCAAGTTCGATACCAGCCGGCTGCTGACGCTCGAGGTCGACCACGTCATCCTCGCCACCGGCCAGGGCACCGACCTCGCGCTGCTCGAAGGCAGCGGCGTCGAGACCGTGCGCGGCTTCATCGCCGCCGACCCGAAGACGCTGATGACGAATGTCGCCGGCGTCTTTGCCGGTGGCGACGGCCAGCAGGGCCCGCGCACCGCGGTCGAGGCGATTCGCGCCGGCAAGATCGCGGCCGCGGCCATCGACGCCTGGCTGCGCGGCGCTGCGCCTGATGTGTCGACGGGCAAGCCGGTGCGGCGCGCCGAGGTGATTCCGATCGTCGTCGAGGCGCAGCAACGCAGCCATCAGCGGCGCGCCGCGATGCCCGAGAAGGACGTCGAGGAAGTGCTCGGCGAAGGCAACTACGTCCGCATCGAGGAGGGCCTCACCGACGCGATGGCGCAGACCGAGGTGCGGCGCTGCCTGCGCTGCGACGTGTGCATCGGCTGCGGCATGTGCATGGCGGCGTGCAGCGAGATGGGCGTCGAGGCGCTGCGCATGGCCGACACCCAGGCCGGACGCCTGGCGTACTTCGACTTCACGCGCGCGGCGTCGCTGTGCATCGGCTGCGGCGCCTGCTCGCAGGTCTGCCCGACCGGCGCCATCCGCATCGACGATGCCGACGGCATGCGGCGCACCGTCATCACCGGCACCGTGGTGTGCGAGCAGCCGCTGCTCACGTACCGCGACGCGGGCATCCCGGCGCAGACGCCGAAGCATCGCGACTTCATCCGCCAGCGCCTGCCGTCGCACATGGCGGCGCACCTGGACCGGGAGATCAGTCCGGCGAGCGCGCGCCAGCGGGGCGACCGTCCGGCGGTGGAGACGAGCGAGCGATGAGCGCTCGCGGTGGGCAAGGCAGTGTCGGCCAGCGTGGCGGCGGCCGACGTAGCGGCGGCGGTGCAGAACTGCCGACAGTTCTGTCCAAGCAGTGCGCGCGACCAACTCTCGGCAACCAACAGGGGAATGCGTGATGAATGCCGAACAACTGCGTCTCGAAGAAGCGAAAGCAAACAAGGCTGCGTGGAAGAAGTGGGGCCCCTACCTGAGCGAACGCCAGTGGGGCACCGTGCGCGAGGACTACAGCGACGGGGGCGACGCGTGGAACTACTTCCCGCACGACCACGCCCGCTCGCGCGCCTACCAGTGGGGCGAAGACGGCCTGGCCGGCATCTCGGACGACAAGCAGCAGTTGTGCTTCGCCCTGGCGCTGTGGAACGGCAAGGATCCGATCGTCAAGGAACGCCTGTTCGGCCTCACCGGCCCGGAAGGCAACCATGGCGAAGACGTCAAGGAGTACTACTTCTACCTCGACTCCACGCCCACCCATTCGTACATGAAGTACCTCTACAAGTACCCGCACGCGGCGTACCCGTACGAGGACATCGTCGTCACGAATCGCGAGCGCGGCCGCGGCAGGCCCGAGTACGAACTGCTCGACACCGGCGTGTTCGATGAGGACCGGTACTTCGACGTCTTCGTCGAATACGCCAAGGCGTCGCCGGAGGACATGCTCGTCAGGATCACCGTCCACAACCGCGGGCCGGAGCCGGCGACGCTCCAGCTGCTACCTACCGTTTGGTTTCGCAATGACTGGTCGTGGGGCGACGACGTCGCCCGCCCGGCGCTGCGACAGCTCGCGCAGGTCAAGGGCGGCGCGGTCGCGAGCATTTCGCATCGCGATCTCGGCGAGCTGAGCTTCTGCGCAGAAGGTGCGGAGGCCCTGCTGTTCACGGAAAACGAAACCAATACCGAGCGGCTGTTCGGCACGGCGAACCCTTCGCCGTACGTCAAGGACGGCATCGACAACTTCCTCGTTCACGGCAACAAGGGTGCGGTGAACCCCGACCAGCAGGGGACGAAAGTCGCCGCCCAGTACCCGCTCACGCTCGGCGCCGGGGAGTCGCGCACGATCCGCCTGCGGCTGGGCGATCGGCCCGCCACGACTTCCCAGAAGGCGCTCGGCGCCTGTTTCGGCAAGGCGTTCGAGTCCGTGTTCGACGCACGCATCGCGGAGGCCGATGCGTTCTACGCCACGGTCATTCCTTCGTCGTGCAGCCCCGACGAAGCGCTGGTGATGCGCCAGGCACTCGCCGGCATGCTCTGGTCCAAGCAGTTCTTCAACTACGACGTCGGCCGCTGGCTCAGGCAGCACGGCATCCAGCCGCGCAAGTCGAATCAGCGCTCGATCCGCAACGACCGCTGGGGGCACATGAAGAATGCGGACATCATCTCGATGCCCGACAAATGGGAATACCCCTGGTACGCCGCGTGGGACCTGGCCTTCCACGTCACGGCATTGACGCTCGTGGATCAGGACTTCGGCAAGGAGCAGCTGGAGTGCATGCTCAAGGGCCGCTACATGCACCCCAACGGCCAGATTCCCGCCTACGAGTGGAACTTCGGCGACGTGAACCCCCCGGTTCACGCCTGGTCGACGATCTACACGTACCTGGTCGAGAAGGCCGATGCCGGCAAGGGCGACCTCGCCTGGCTCGAGCGCTCGTTCCACAAGCTGCTGCTCAACTTCAACTGGTGGGTCAACCGCAAGGACCGCGCCGGCAACAACGCCTTCGAAGGCGGGTTCCTCGGGCTGGACAACATCGGCGTGTTCGACCGCTCCAGCCCGCTGCCGACCGGCGGCTATCTGGAGCAGGCCGACGGCACCGCCTGGATGGTGCTGTTCTGCCAGAACATGGTCGAGATCGCCGCCGAGCTCGCGATGAACAACCCGGCCTACATCGATATCACGGTCAAGTTCGTCGGCCACTTTCTGATGATCGCCTCCGGCATGATCCGGTCGAGCGACGAATGCGGCATGTGGGACGAGGAGGACGGCTTCTTCTATGACGTGCTGCGCCTGCCCGACGGCAGCAGCCAGCGCCTGAAGGTGCGTTCGATGGTCGGGCTGCTGCCGTTCTGCGCAGTGACCATCTTCGACGGCAAGCTGGCCACCCAGTATCCCGAAATCGGCCCGGCCATCCAGAAGCGCCTGAGTGAATTCCCCGAGCTGACGGGCTTCATTCAAGACCCGATGAAGCCCGGCCACAAGGATCGCCGCCTCGGTTCGATCCTGAACGAGACCAACCTGCGCCGGGTACTGGCGATCATGCTCGACGAGCAGGAGTTCCTCGGCCCCTACGGCATCCGCGCGCTGTCGCGCATCCACCGGGATCATCCCTATACCTACCGCGTCGGCGACCACGAACTGAAGGTGGCCTATGTGCCGGGCGAAGGCGACAGCGGCATGTTCGGCGGCAACTCGAACTGGCGCGGCCCGGTGTGGATGCCGGTCAACATGCTGATCCTGCGCGCGCTGCTGCAGTACTACCTGTACTACGGCGACACGTTCACGATCGAATGCCCGACCGGTTCGGGCCAGCAGATGAACCTCTACGAGGTGGCGCAGGAACTCGGGCGGCGGCTCTCGGCCATCTTCCTGCGCGACGAGCACGGGCGGCGCCCGGTGCACGGCACGTCGGAGAAATTCCAGAGCGATCCGCACTGGAAGGACTACCCGCTCTTCTACGAGTACTTCCACGGCGACACCGGCGCCGGCGTCGGCGCGAGCCACCAGACGGGATGGACCGGTGCCGTCGCGCGGATCATGCAGCTGCTGGCGACGACCGGTGCGCAGGCGGCGCTCGACCAGGGCAAGGCAAGCACCGTGACCGGCAAGGCCAAGTTGGCGAAGAAGTCATGACGCCAGCGCGCTATCCGTCCCTGTACCAGATCAACACCCGGGTCTGGCTGACGGCGCTGACCGCGACGCTGGGCCGGCGTGCGCGGCTCGACGATGTTCCCGACGCCGAACTCGACCGTCTCGCGGCGCTGGGCTTCGACTGGATCTGGCTGCTGAGCGTGTGGCAGACCGGCCCGGCGGCGCAGGCGATTTCGCGCGCGAACCCGGGCTGGCGCCACGAGTTCGAGCAGACCCTGCCGGACCTGAAGGAAGAGGACATCGCCGGCTCGGGGTTCGCGATCCAGGATTACCGCGTGCATCGCGATCTCGGCGGCGACGCGGCGCTCGCACGCTTGCGCAAACGCCTCAAGAAGCGCGGACTACGGCTGATGCTCGACTTCGTTCCGAACCACATGGCGCCGGATCACCGCTGGATCGACGAACACCCGGACTATTTCGTCCGTGGCAGCGAGGCCGACCTGGCGCGCGCGCCGCAGAACTATTGCCGGGTGCAGACGCGCAAGGGCGCGCTGCTGCTCGCCCACGGCCGCGACCCGTATTTCGACGGCTGGCCCGACACGCTGCAGCTCGACTACGGCAACCCGGAGTTGCAACAGGCGATGGTCGGCGAGCTTGAGCGCATCGCCGGGCAGTGCGATGGTGTCCGGTGCGACATGGCGATGCTGGTCCTGCCCGACGTGTTCAAGAGCACCTGGGGCATCGAGGCCGAACTCTTCTGGCCCAAGGCCGTCGCCACGGTGCGGCGCGGCCATCCCGGTTTCTGCTTCATGGCCGAGGTCTACTGGGACCGCGAGTGGACGATGCAGCAGCAGGGCTTCGACACCACCTACGACAAGAAGCTCTACGACCGGCTGCGCGAAGGCCATGCCCGGCCGGTGCGCGAGCATCTGCATGCAGCGCCGGACTACCAGGACAAGATGGCACGCTTCCTGGAGAACCACGACGAGCCGCGCGCTGCGGCGACGTTCGAGCCCGCGGTTCACGAGGCCGCGGCGGTCATCACCTTCCTTGCGCCGGGGCTGCGCTTCGTGCACCAGGGACAGTGCGAGGGCCGCATGAAGCGGATTTCCCCGCATCTGGTGCGGGCGCCGGACGAGCCGGTGGACGAGGGCCTGCAACGCTTCTACGACCGGCTGCTCGCGGTGCTGCGCCGGCCCGAACTGCGCGACGGCGAGTGGCAGTTGCTCGACTGCACGGCAGCCTGGGCCGACAACTGGACCTGCGACTGCTTCGTGGCCTACGCATGGCTCGGCGCCGGCGGCGAGCGCCTGCTGGTCGCGGTGAATTACGCGCCCAACCAGAGCCAGTGCTACCTGCGCCTGCCGTTTGCCGACCTCGGCGACAGCCGCTGGCGCCTGCGCGACTTGATCGGCGATGCTGACTACGACCGCGCGGGCGACGAGTTGCGCTCGCGCGGCCTCTACCTCGACTTGAAGCCGTGGGGCCACCATGTCTTCGAGCTGAGCCCGAACGCCTGAACGCTGTGGTCATTCAACCCTGAATGAAGGAGATCGATCCATGAAAGCAGTCACGGTAGAACCCAAGAATCCCGGCAGCGCGCGACTCGAAGACGTCCCCGAACCCGATGTCAGCAACGGGTCCGTGCTGGTAGAAGCGATCGCGGTCGGCGTCTGCGGCACGGACGTCGAGATCGTGGAGGGCAAGTACGGCTGGTCGCCGCCCGGCAAGCAGCGGCTCGTGCTGGGCCACGAATCGCTCGGTCGCGTGCTAGACCCGGGCTCGGCCAGCGGGCTCAAGAAGGGCGACCTGGTGGTCGGCATCGTGCGTCGGCCCGATGCGGTGCCCTGCCCGAACTGCGCGGTGGGCGAATGGGACATGTGCCGCAACGGCCTGTACACCGAGCGCGGCATCAAGGAGATCGACGGCTACATGTCCGAGCGCTGGCGCATCGAGCCCGAGTACGCGATGAAGATCGACCCCACGCTCGGGATTCTCGGCGTGCTGCTCGAGCCGACGACGGTGGTCACCAAGGCGTGGGAACAGGTGGTCGCGGTCGGGCAGCGCGCCTTCTGGGAGCCGCGCACCCTGCTCGTGACCGGTGCCGGCCCGATCGGCCTGCTCGCAGCCCTCATCGGCACGCAGCATGGGCTCGACGTCCATGTCCTCGACCGGGTCGAATCCGGCACGAAGCCCGACCTCGTGCGCGCGCTCGGCGCGACCTACCACTCGGGCAGCGTGTTGGATCTCGATTTCGAGCCCGACGTCATCATCGAGTGCACCGGCGTCGGATCGGTGGTTTCGGACTCGATCCAGAAGATCTCGGCGGGCGGCATCGTCTGCCTCACGGGTGTCGGCGCCGGCGGAGCGGTTGGCAAGGTCGTGGCCGATGTCGCTGCCGCCGTCGTGCTGAAGAACAACGTCGTGGTCGGCAGCGTGAACGCCAACAAGCGGCACTGGTACAAGGCCGCCGAAGCCCTGGCGCGCGCCGACCGGGACTGGCTCGCCCGCCTGATCACGCGTCGCGAGAAGCCCGAGAACTTCAAGCAGGCGCTGGCGCGGCAGCCCGACGACATCAAGGTCGTGATCCAGTTTTCCGAGGTCTGACCGCAAGCATGGCGGACGCCGCGGCAGGCTCGGCCTTGGCGCCGGACCGGGCCCGGCGTGGCCGCGCGGAGTGCCTTCGCGCAGGCGCTTCGACTCGCCGCGCGTCGCCGCCTTCAGCGACGGTCCGCCGGTTTCAGATGCAGGCGCTATTCATACCCCACACCGATCGTTCGACATGACCGAAATGCTCGACATCGCACTCAAGCTCTCGCTCGTCATCTTCATGGCGGGCAACCTGTTCGACATGGGGCTGCGGCTGCACCTCGGCACCGCGCTGGTCGGCCTGCGCGACGTGCGCTTCGTGAGCTTGAGCCTGCTCTGGTGCTTCGTGGTGTGTCCCGCGGTGGCCTACGGCCTGACGCTCGCGCTGCCGCTGGCGCCGCCCTATGCGATCGGCCTCCTGCTGATCGGCATGACGCCGTGCGCGCCGTTCTTGCCGGCGATGGTCGAGCGCGCGCGCGGCGACATGGGCTACACGGCGAGCTTCATGCTGCTGGCTTCGGTCGGCATGGTGCTGTTCATGCCGGTCGCGGTGCCGCTGATGGCCGAAGGCCTGAGCGTCAGCGCGTGGATGATCGCCAAACCGCTGGTGTCCGTCGTGCTCGCACCGCTCGTGATCGGCATGGTGCTGCTGCACCGTGCGCCCGCCTTCGCGGCCAAGGCGCATCCGATCGTCAAGAAGACGACCGGCGTCGCGACGATCGTCATGCTCGCGCTGTGCGTCGTGATCTACGGCAAGGGATTCGTCGGCTCGGCAGGCAGCTTCGCCACCCTGGCACAGCTGATCTTCTACGCCGCCGTCACCGGAGGCGCGTATGCGCTGGGCTTCGGGCTGCCACAGGACCGCAAGAGCGTGCTGGCACTCGGCGTTTGCACGCGCAATCTCGGTGCCGCATTCGCACCGCTGTTCGCGGTCTCGGGCACCGACGAGCGCGCCATCGTGATGGTGGCACTCGGCGTGCCGCTGCAGACGATTGCGGCCGTCGTCGCGGCGCGGGTGTTTGCCGGCCGGGCCGGCACGGCGGCCACGGTGGGAAGTCGATGAACAGCCATGGCTTCGACCCGACCGGCCGCGAAGCGCGGCCACGGTGCGCTGCGGTTCGCGCGGCCCTGTGGGTCGCGGGCATCGCGGCGCTGGCCGGCTGCACGACCGTGGGCCCGAACTTCGTCAAACCCGTCGCGCCGCTGCCGCCGCAATGGCAGGCGGCCGACGACCCCATCCTCGCGCGCAAGCCGGCCGATCAGATCCGCTGGTGGGACAGCTTCGGCGACGCGGCGCTCGACCGGCTGATCACGCTCGCCTACCAGAACAACGTCAACCTGAAGATCGCCGGCCTGCGCGTGCTCGAGGCGCGCGCGCAACTCGGCATCGCGGTGGGCACGCCCTATCCGCAGCTGCAGCAGGCGGTGGGCGGCGCGACCTACACCAGCGCCAGCGAGAACGCCGCCAACACGGCGGCCGGCGACCTGAGCTTCTGGCAGTACAGCGTCGGCGCCAACGTCGGCTGGGAGATCGACTTCTGGGGCAAGTTCCGGCGCGGCATCGAGTCGGCCGACGCCGGCCTGCTGGCGTCGATCGCCGCCTACGACAACGCGCTCGTGCTGCTCGTGGCACAGGTCGCCGACACCTACGTCGCGATCCGCAGCGCCGAGGAGCAGCTGCGCGTCGCGCACGACAACGTCGTGATCCAGCAGCGGTCGTTCCGCATCACCGAGGCGCGCTTTCGCGGCGGGGACATCGGCGAGCTCGACATGCTGCAGGCGCGCACTCAACTGCTCGGCACGCAGGCCGCGATCCCGCCGATCGAGGCCGGGCTGCAACAGGCGAAGAATGCGCTCGCCACGCTGCTCGGCCAGCCCCCCGGCGACCTGGCCGCGCTGCTCGGCCCGCAGCCGGGCGTGATACCGGCCGCGCCGCAGGCGATCGTCGCGGGCGTGCCGACCGATCTGCTGCGCCGGCGCCCGGACGTGCGCCAGGCCGAGCTCGCCGCGCAGGCGCAGAGCGCGGCCGAAGGCGTCGCCGAGGCCGACCTGTACCCGAGCTTCGGCCTGACCGGATTCCTCGGCGTCGTCTCCGCCGACGGCACCAACACGACGCGCAGCGGCACGAGCGGCATCGGCCAGCTATTCAGCGCCAACGCGCTGACGTTCGTCGGCGGGCCGTACTTCAGCTGGAACATCCTCAACTACGGCCGCATCCGCAACAACGTGCGCGTGCAGGACGCGCGGCTGCAGCAGTTGCTCGAGAGCTACCAGAACACCGTGCTCACCGCGGTCAAGGAAGTAGAGGACGGCATGGTCGCGATGCTGCGCAGCCGCGAGCAGGAGCGCATCCTGGCGCAGACCGAAGCCGCGGCGCAGCGCTCGCTGACGCTGGCCAACGTCGGCTACCGCGAAGGCATTTCCGACTTCCAGCGCGTGCTCGATGCGCAGAATTCGCTCTTGCGCGCGCAGCAGCAGAACGTCGCGGCACGCGGCACGACCGTCAGCAGCGCGATCGGCATCTACCGTGCGCTCGGCGGCGGCTGGGAGATCCGCGACGGCAACGGTTTTGTCGATGCGGCGACGCGCGAGACGATGCGCCAGCGCGCGAATTGGGGCGAGCTGCTGCAACCGCGGGCCACCACACCGCCTGTCAAGGGCGAGGCCGGTGGCTGGCCGGCGCCGGACTGGTAACGCCAGCAACAAGAAGCGCACAGACAAGCCATGACCGAAGCACAGGCCTCTACCGCCACGCCGCCACCGCACGCGCCAACGCCACCGCACGCGCCAACGCCACCGCACGCGCAGACGCCGCCGCCACCCGCGCCAACGCCGCCGCCCGCGCAGACGCCGTCACCACCGCCCGCGCCGCCGCCGCCGCCGCCGCGCATGGACCCGGTGCGCAAGTGGGTGCTGATCTTCGTCGCGTTGTGCGCGCTGCTGCTCGCCTGGTACATGCTCGCCGACCGCTACACGCCGTACACGACGCAGGCGCGCGTCAACGCCTTCGTCGTGCCGATCGCGTCGCAGGTGGCGGGCGAGATCGTTGCCGTCGAGGTGCATACGAATCAACACGTCAAGAAGGGCCAACTGCTGGCGCGCATCGACCCGGCGCGCTACGAGCTCGCGGTCGCCGCCGCCGAGGCCCAGCTCGCGCTGACCGAGCAGAACCTGAAGGTGTCGAGTTCGACCGTCGATGCCGCCGCAGCCGGTTTGGCGGCGGCCAAGGCTGCGCTCATCAAGGAGACGCAGAACGAGGCGCGCCTGAAGCGCATCGAGGCCGACGTGCCCGGCGCGATCTCGCAGCGATCACTGGAGGCGACGACGACCTCGCGTCTGGAAGGCGAGGCGCAGGCGGCGAGCGCCAAGGCGAACCTGCAAAAGGCGATCGACGCCCTCGGGCCACGCAACGACAAGAACCCGCAGCTGCTCGCCGCGCGTGCGTCGCTCGACAAGGCGCGGCTCGACCTGCAGTACACGCGCCTCGTCGCGCCGGCCGACGGCCTGGTAACCGACCTGCGCGTCGACGCAGGCAACTTCGCCGCGACCGGGCAGCCGCTGATGACCTTCGTCGCGATCCAGCAGATCTGGGTCGAGGCGAACCTGACCGAGAACAACCTCGGCCACATCAAGCCCGGCGACAAGGCCGACCTGGTGCTCGACGTGTGGCCGGACAAGACCTTGCACGGCAAGGTGCGCAACATCACCTGGGGCGTCACCGGCGCCGAATCCACCTCCAAGCCAGGCGCGCTGCCGACGGTGCAGAACGCGCGCGACTGGCTGCGCAACGCGCAGCGCTTTCCGGTGCTGATCGATTTCGACGACCCGCGGGAGGCAGCCCGCCTCGGCGCGCGCGTCGGCAGCCAGGTCAGCGTGCTCGTCTATACCGGCGACCGGCCCATCCTCAACCGGCTCGGCCACTGGTTGATGAGCCTGAGCGGCGTGCTCGCCTATGCCTACTGACAACGCCGCCGCCGCGGCAGCGCCCAAGGCGCGGGCGCTGGACGACCCGCGCACGCGGCGCATCCTGCGCTTCGTCATCGGCGTCTCGCTCGCCACTGCGTACAGCAGCTACATCAACTGGCCGTTCTCGTTCATGCTGCTGCCGCTCGTGATCGCGCTGATGGCGCTGCCGACGCCCGCGCCGTCGCTGCGTTTCGCCGCGTGGACGGTGTTCAAGCTCGTCGGCCTGATTGGCCTCGGTGTCGTGCTGATGCTGCCGCTGCACAGCAGCCAGATCTTCGGCCTCGCGCTCGTCGCGCTGATCCTGTTCGTCACCTTCTACCTGCAGGCGCAAGGCCGGATCGCCGGGCTGAACGGCATCTTCGTCATCATTGGCGTCACGCTGGTCCCGGCTTTCGGGCAGAACGACATGACGGTCGGCGTCGAGTTCGCGAAGGGCCTGTCGCAGGCCGCGCTGGCGCTGTTCCCCGTCATCTGGGCTGCATTTGCCGTGCTGCCCGGTGGTGTATTCCCGGGCCTGCCGAACGCGCCGCGCGTGCCCGGCACATCGGCCGAGCGCGGCATCCTGGCGCTGCGGCCGGTCGTCGTGCTGCTGCCGCTGTTCATCTACATGCTTGGCAGCGACAACAACATCCGCTACCTGATCGGCTACTTCCAGCCGGCGATGGTCGCGCAGCACGCGAGCCGGGCGACGTCGCGCAAGCTCGCGATCGACCTCTTTCTCTCCACGCTGATCGGCGCGACGGCGGGTGTCGTCATGTGGTGGCTGATGAAGCTGTGGCCGTCGTGGCTGTGGTTCGTGCTGGTGATGGCGATGATCACGTCGGTGTTCGCGATGCGCATCTTTGCCCACGGCCCGGCACCGCTTGCGCCGAACTACTACCGCTGGAGCAACGGGCTGTCGACGCTCGTCTTCATCGTCTTCCCGGACGCGCTGACGATGGACTTCAGCGGCGACGACCCGGACATGAAGTTCTACCAGCGCATCCTCGACTACACGCTGATCACGATCTACTCGGTCGTTGTCGTCGTCGCCTATGACGCGATCGTCGCGCGGCTGCGCGCGTGGCGCGGACGAGAACGGAAGGGCACACATGCATGATTTGATCGATTCGCGCCGGACGGCGCACTGGGCGCCCCGTTGAACGCGGCCGATGGCGGGGCGCAGGGCAATCCGATGCGCCGGCTGGCGCGCAT
This sequence comes from uncultured beta proteobacterium, assembly GCA_963774675.1. Lineage (GTDB taxonomy): Bacteria > Pseudomonadota > Gammaproteobacteria > Burkholderiales > Burkholderiaceae_C > CAIKUF01. The sequence continues at coordinate 422,593 of CAVZFV010000001.1, forward strand.
TGCGCCGGGCCTGCCGGCACTGCTCGGCTATCGTCGCGCCGACCTGCCGCACGACCTGATCGCGGGCCTGTCGGTCGCTGCGGTGGCGCTGCCGGTCGGCGTGGCCTATGCGCAGCTGGCCGGCTTCAACCCGGTCGTCGGCCTGTACGTGAGCATCCTGCCGCTCTTCCTCTACGCGCTGTTTGGCACCTCGCGGCAGCTCGTCGTCGGCCCGGATGCAGCGACCTGCGCCCTCGTCGCCGCGGCCGTGACGCCGCTGGCGGGCGGCGATCCGGATCGCTACGCGGCGTTGGCGATCGCCATGACCGCGCTCGCCGGGCTGTTCTGCATAGGCGCGAGCTTCCTGCGGCTTGGCGCCCTCGCGGACTTCTTGTCGAAGCCGATCCTGGTCGGCTTCCTGAACGGCATTTCGATCTACATCCTCGTCGGCCAGCTCGGCAAACTGCTCGGCTTTTCGATCGCGGCGCCCGGCATCCTGCCCAAGCTGGCCGAGGTGGCGGGCAAGATCGAGCAGATCCACTGGCCAACGTTCGCGGTGGGCGTCGGCACCTTCGTGCTCTACATCGGCTCGCGCCGCCTGCTGCCGCGCCTTCCTGCGCCGCTGGTGGCGCTGGTGGGCGCGGGGCTCGCGGTGGCGCTGCTCGGACTCGACGCGCAAGGCGTCGCGGTGATCGGCGCGGTGCCGGCGGGGCTGCCGAAGTTCGCGATCCCGCACATCACGCTGGCGCAGGTCAACGAGGTGGCCGGCGCCGCGGCCGGCCTCGCGCTCGTGATGTTCTCGAGCATGATGCTCACGGCGCGCAGCTTCGCGGCCAGAAACCGCTACGAGATCGACGCCGACCGCGAATTCATCGCCCTCGGTGCCGCGAACATCGCCGCTGCCGTGTCGCAGGGGTTCGCCGTCAGCGGCGCCGATTCACGCACCGCGATGTCCGACGCCTCGGGCGGCCGAACCCAGCTCACCGGCCTGGCCGCGGCGGCGACCATCGCCGTCGTGTTGCTATTCTTCACCGAGCCCTTGCGCTACGTGCCGATCGCGGCCTTGGGCGCAGTGTTGATCATGGCTTCGCTGTCGCTCGTCGACGTGCACACGTTGCGCCGCTTCCTGCGCATCAGCAGGTTCGAGTTCACGCTGTCGTTGCTGGCCACGCTGGGCGTGATCTGGGTTGGCGCAATCCAGGCGATCGTGGTCGCCGTCGCGCTGGCGTTGCTGCAATTCGTGCGGGTCAGCGCAAAGCCGCATGCCTCGGTACTCGGCAAGGTCGAGGGCCTGTCGGGCTTTCATTCGCTCGATCGCCACCCCGGCGCGCGCACCGAACCGGGCCTCGTGATGTTCAGCTTCGACGGCCCGCTGGTGTTCTTCAACGCACCGCACTTCAAGCAGACGGCACAGGCGGCGATCGCCGCCGCCGGTGCCGATCTGAAGTGGTTCGTCCTCGACGCGCTGCCGCTGAGCCAGCTCGACATCACCGGCATGCAAACGCTCGCGGACTTGTCGCAGACGCTGCACGAGCGCGGCGCCGAACTGGTCGTTGCCGGCCGCATGACCCAGATGCGCCTGCGACGAGAGGCGAGCGGGTTGGAAGAGAGCAACTTCGCCCACCGTCACTACCCCACGCTGCAGCAAGCCCTGCGCGTCTATCGTGCCGTGCCGTCGGCTTCGACGAAGGAGGAAGCTTCATGAATCTCGACTGTTGGCTGGTTGCGCCGCTGAAGGTGCGCGCTGCACGATGGATCGTCGCCGCTGCGGTGCTGGCGACCGCAGCGTGTTCGCCCGCAGGAACTGCAAGCGATGGGGCGCTTTCGGCAAGCGAGTGGCGCGAGTTCGAGGGCACCTGGACGGCCGCCGGCACCCGCCAGGCCGTGTCGCTCGGCGGCGAGCATCGCGCCTCGATCGGCAACCTCGAAGGCAGCCTGATGTTGACGGGTCCGTCGCGACCCGGTGTGGGGTTTCGCGCGCGCGTGATCGCGTTCAACGACAACGCCACCGGCATGATCGGCCGCGCCGTCTGGACCGACGAGCGTGGCGATCAGGTCTACAGCGAGCTGCAGGGCGACGGTGTGACCACCGGCAATCGCCTCACCGGCCGCTTCATCGGTGGCACCGGGCGCTACGCCGGGGCCGAAGGCAACTACGAGTTCGTCTGGCGCTTCATGCTCGTCGGCGAGGACGGGGTTGTGCAGGGCCAGTCGATGGGGCTGCACGGCCGGGTGCGTGTCGGCGAGACAGGAGGGACCAAGCCATGATCGGGCTCTGGATCAAGCGCGCGTTCCCCTTCGCACTCGCCCTCGGCATCTGGTTGACGCCGGTCCCAGCCGGCCTGACCCCGCCGGCCTGGCATCTGTTCGCCGTCTTCGTCTCGGCGATCGCCGCGGTGCTGCTCGGTGCCTTCCCGCTGCTCACGTCGGCGATGCTGGCGGTGGCGGCGGTCGTGCTGACCGGCACCATCTCGCCGGACAAGGCTTTCGGCGGCTTTGCCAACACCAGTGTGCTGCTCGTCGTGATCGCCTTCCTGGTCGCGCAGGCGGTCGTGAAGTCGCGCCTCGGGCACCGCATCAGCCTGCTGATGGTGAGCCGGTTCGGCGGCTCGGCGTTCGGCCTCGCGTACAGCATCGTCCTCACCGACGCCGCGATCGCGCCCGCCTTCCCGAGCAACACCGCGCGCGGCGGCGTGCTGTTCCCGGTCGTGCTGTCGGTCGCGCAGGGTGCGGGTTCGCAGCCCGACGACGAGAAAGGCCGCCGGCTCGGCGGCTATCTGATGTTCTGCGCCATCGCAAGCCTGGCCATCTCGTCGGGCCTGTGGATGACGGCGACTTCGGTGAACCCGATCGGCATCCAGCTCGTCAAGGAGTTCGGCCTCGAGACCGGCTTCGGAAAGTGGTTCCTCGTCGCCTGCGTGCCCGCGCTTACCGCGATCGTGCTGCTGCCGCGCGTCGTCGCGTGGATCTTCCCGCCCGGCGTGGGCGCGACGCCGGAGGCGCCGATTGCCGCGCGCAAGGGGCTGGCCGAGCTCGGCCCCATGTCGCGCGACGAGCGCATCACGGCGGTGACCTTCGGGGCGATGGTCGCGGCCTGGGTCGGCGCCGATGCGCTGGGCCTCAACATCACCGCGATCGCGTTCGCCGGCTTCGGCATCCTGCTGCTCGCCAACGTGCTGACGCTTTCCGACATCACGCGCCAGGGCGACACGCTGACGACCTTCCTCTGGCTCGCCGTGCTGTTCGGCCTGAGCGGGCAACTGAACGAACTCGGCTTCATGGGCTACGTGGGCCAGCGCCTGGCGGGGCACCTCTCCGGGCTGTCGTGGCCGGTGACCTATGTCGCACTGATCGTGCTCTACGTCGCGCTGCACTACCTGTTCGTGAGCCAGTCGTCGCAGGTGCTCGCACTGATGGGCGTGTTCCTCGATGTCGGCATCCGCGGCGGCGTGCCGGTGCCGCTGATGGCCTACGCGCTCCTGCTCGCGAGCAGCTACTTTTCGGCGATCACGCCGCAGGGCGGCAGCCAGAACGTGATCTTCGTCGGCGCCGGCTACCTGACGCAGCGCGAGCTCTACAAGCTCGGCCTGTTGACGACGCTGTTCTTCCTCGGCGTGTACCTCGTGATCGGCACGCCGTGGATCCTGTTCATCACCGGCTGAAACAAGGAGCGCACGCTCAGTGAAACTCTCCCGCGTCCTCGCCGCTGCCGCGATCGTGCTTGCCGTCGGCGCTCGCGCGGCAGACTTCGGCCATCCCGGCGCGCCGCCGCCCGCCAACCTCGACGAGGTCGCGAGCGTGCTGCGCCAGGAGCCCTACGACCTCGAGCTTTTGATCAGCTTCGGTACCTCCAAGGGCGGATCGGCCGGCCACCTGGCGCTCGCGATGCGCGACCCTTCGACGGACGACGACACCGTCTATTCGGCGAACTTCTATGCCGACCGGTCGAAAGAACACGAGCGCGACCACTACACCGCCGACCTGATGGTCAGCATGCCCAAGCTCGAATATCTGTACGGCACGCATTCGTCGCTCGGCCCCAAAGCCTCGTTCGGCCTCGACTACGGCGAGAACTACAAGCGATCCGTCGTCGGCATTCGCGTGCGCGGCGTGCCGGCGGCGCAGAGGCAGGCGCTGGCGGCGTTCTTCGCGCGCGTCAACGACGACTATCGCCGCCGTGCCAGCGGCACCGACTATCACGGCGACGAGACCCGCTACGGCTACCTCGACCTCAACTGCGCGAAGACCATCGGCATGGGCTTCAAGGTCGGCGCCGGCTACGACGACCTGGATGTGAAGGACGTGAACCTGCTGCTCGGGACGCGCGTGGTCGCGGCACTCAACGCCAACATCCCGACCGAGATGGCGATGAAGCTGATGAAGGCGTGGCACGCGCGCGGCTACGCGATGGAGGTCGTGCTCTACCGCAAGGCTCCGGGCTCGACCTACGTCGACCCGCACGACGAGAATGCTGTGGCGTTCAAGGACCTGCCCGACCGCTTCCCGTCGGTACTATCGCGCGACTTCCGCAAGGAGCAGGGTCGGTACGAGGACTTCGACAACCTCTACGCGATGTACCTGCTCTACAACATGGCCCGCTACAGCGTGCACATCGACGACAAGACCGGGTTGCTCGAGATCGCGCGCAGCAAGCACCCCATGGCTTACGCCGAGGCTGCGGCACTGGCGGCGGACAGTGCGAAGGCGGATGCCGAAGGCTTCCGACGCCGCAAGCCGTTCCGCACCCGGGGAGCTGCGATCGGGGAACCGGATGCCGAAGAATTGCCGCAACCAGCCGTTGAAGGACGGGCCACGCAATGAGCAGATCGAGGGCAGCATGGATCGTGTGGTCGATCGCGCTGATTGCACTCGCGGGCTGCGCCACACGTCCCGTCAACCCGCCGATCACGCAGGTCGATCCCACCACGGGCTACCGCCTCGCGACGCGGCAGCCGAATTTCAAGGACCCGGAGACGCTCGTGATCCTTGCCTTCTCCGGTGGGGGCACGCGCGCAGCGGCGTTCTCGTACGGCGTGCTCGAGTTCCTGCGCCGGACCGAGATCGTGCGCGCCAATGGCGAGAAGGTGCGGCTGCTCGATGGGGTGGGCGTCATCACCGGCGTCTCGGGCGGCAGCTTCACGGCGCTGTCGTACGGGCTCTACGGTGACAAGCTGTTCGACGACTACGAGCAGCGCTTCCTCAAGCGCGACGTGCAGGGCGAGATTATCAGCCGCTTCTTCAGCCCGGCCAACTGGGGTGATCTGTGGTCGCCGTATTGGGGGCGCAGCGAAATGGCCGCGCAACTCTACGACGAGATCCTCTTCAACGGCGCGACCTTTGCCGATCTGAGCCACCGCGACGGGCCGCTGATCCTGGCGTCGGCCACCGACATCTCGACCGGTGCACGCCTCGTGTTCGACCAGGACAATTTCGACGCGCTGTGCTCGGACCTCGGCGCGGTGCGCCTGTCGCGCGCTGCGTCGGCGTCGTCCGCGGTGCCGATGCTGCTGTCGCCGGTGACGCTGAACAACTACGGCGGCACCTGTGGCTACGCCGTGCCCGCGTGGCTGCCGCTCGTGAGCGGTCCCGGCGGCCCGACGCGTGCCAAACGCGAGGTGGAAGAGCGGCTCGCGTTCGGCGATGGCGCGAAGCGCCCCTTCATCCATCTCGTCGACGGCGGCGTCGCCGACAACGTCGGCATGCGCAGCGTGCTGACCGTGCTCGAACTAATGGAGGCCGCGCAGCGCGCCGGCTTGCCGACGCCGCTCGACAAGGTACGCCGGATCGCGGTCTTCGTCGTCAACTCGGTGTCGGTGCCGCGCACGCACTGGGACGAAACCGAACATGCGCCCGGCTCGGTGGGCCTGCTGATCCAGGCCTCCGGCGTGCCGATCGACCACTATTCATACGAGTCCATGGATGTGCTGAAGGAGAAGGCGGCACGCTGGCAATCGCTGCGCAGGCTGCGTGAGTCGCCTGCCTTCGCGGGCAATCAGGATCCGCAGGTCGCCGCCGACCTCCAGGCCCCGGCAATCGACATCTTTGCGATCGACGTCTCGTTCGCCGCCCTGAAGGACAAGGCCGAATTCGAATACCTCAACAGCCAGCCGACGAGCTTCGTGCTGCCGCCCGAGGCCGTCGATCGACTGCGCGGGGCCGCAGCGACGATCATCATGGAATCACCTGCCTTCCAGTTGCTGCTGCAGCAGGTCGGCGCGAAGGTCGTGGCCGCACCACCCGCGTCGGCCGCGCAGTAGTCAGCGGGTTTTCTTGTCATCAACCAACGGAGTCATCGAATGAAACAACGAACGCTTTGGATGTATGCGATCGCCGCGGTCCTCGTGTCGCAGGCGAACGCGCAGCAGGTCGTCTATCCAGCCAAAGGACAGTCGGCGCAGCAGCAAAAGAGCGACGAGTCGGCCTGCGGCACCTGGGCCGTGCAGCAGACGGGCTACGACCCGGCCAAGCCGCCCCCACCTGCCCCGGCTGCCACCCCGCCGACGACGGCAACCGGCACCACGCCGGGCGCCGGCGCGCGCGGTGCAGCGCGCGGCGCGGTCGTCGGCGAGGTCGTGGGCGGTGACGCCAGCACAGGCGCCGCCGTCGGGGCCGCCGCCGCGCGTGGGCAGAGTCGGCGCCAGAATGCCGCGACCGCGCAGCAGGGCCAGCAGCAACAGCAGGCGGCGACACAGCAGCAACAGGCCAACTGGGCCAAGGCGCGCGCGGCCTGCCTCGAAGGGCGCGGTTACACCGTCAAGTGAGCCGGTGCCGCTACCGTCGCGGAGTTGATGCATCTGGCGACCGGCACTGCGATGTCGATTGCCTCACTGTCGGATGAGCATTGGCCTAAGGGGCAGTGCAGGTGGACAGGTGCCACCGCCTGCATTGTGACTCGGGTCACCTGTGGTCCACTGAATCGTGTCGGCGAGCCGATGCGACGCGTGTGTCGAATTCGCGGATTGCCCAGGTGGCAACGCTGATCTTTCTGTCAAGTCCAACATCGAGATGGATTGAACTCCTCGGGTCCTGCAACTGGCTTGCTCAGCGTTGAGAGGCTGCTATGTGGCGCTGAATCATGTGACTTGGGCTACCGCAATGGGATCGATTGCGGGTCGTCGACGAAGTGAACTGACTGACCGGTAGCTTCGGACCAAGCTGACACTCGCACCCGTGCCAGCCGGTAGTAGCAACAGACCACCAAGTGCGGTTTGGCTCTGCTGATTTTTCGTTGTAAATCATCGCGCCGGTAGGCCGAAGCGGCGCGTACAGTTTTCATCGCACCCAACGGATCCCTTCGCGATGAAGCGCGCCGCCGCCCTGCCCTCAACCCACGCTGACGAACCCCAGCGCTTTCTAGTACGCCTGCCCATCGTCATCAAGCTGACCGGCCTGGGCCGCTCGACGATCTACCGCTGGATCGCCGAAGGAACGTTTCCGGCGCCGGTTCGCCTGGGTCGACGCGTTGTCGCCTGGCGCTGGTCGGACCTGGACCACTGGACGCAGTCTCGGTCGGCTATGCACCACTGATTTCGGTGCCGCGAGCCGAGTCAAGGGCGGGCGAAGCCCGGCGCCAGCGAACCCTTGACGCGGGGCGCGGCACCATCACGCTTGCGCTCGCGGGCAGGTGGCCTCTTCAGCCCCCTGCCCCGCGAGCCCGTCCGGCGGCGAGGACGGCCCCTCCCCGTGGGAGGGGTGCGGGGTGGGCGTGCGTCTGTCATCGTTCGATCTCAGGCTCTGGCCGGGTTCGCTGAGACTGCGTCAACGCCGTTTGGCTGCGCATCGGCTCGCGCGTAGGCGCCCTACCCTGTTCCCTTTCCGCAAACTGCCGCTGCGCCTCCTGCGCTGGCGGCTTGTATCGAATGCCCGGCAGGTAGCGCGCGTAGTCGACGACTCGCTTGGCGAGCCTTCGGTCTTCCGCGTTGTCCGATGCGGCAAGCGCCTTGGCGATTTCGCACCAGGCCTTGGCCGCGTCGTGCCGCGCCTTTGTCAGCTTTTTCGTTTGCAGCTCACCGTCGCGTGGTGCCTCGATGCGCCCTGTCTCTCTGGCCTTGCGTTGCCATAACCTCTCGGTGCGCCGGCTGCCGCCGCGCGTGATCTGCGGCGAGGCTTCGGCATCGATGCCCCACTCGCGCAGCCGCTCGGCGAACGTCTCGCGCCAGCGCTGGAGGTCGGCCTTGCGTGGGTTGAGGCGCTTGCCCTGCTTGGACGCGGCCTTGACGCTCAGGTGCACGTGCGGGTTGGCCTGGTGGTCGTGCAGGACCATCACATAGCGGTGATCGGCGAACTCGATCCTGGCGAATTCGCGTGCAGCGCGTTGGACGGTCAGCGGATCGGTGCCGCGCGGCATCGACAGCATGATGTTGAAGGCTTCGCGGCGTGGGCTCACGGCGTCGATGCGGGCACCGCCGACGCGCCATTGGCGCTCGATCTCGTGAAGGGAGTCCTTGCCTCGTTCGATGGCCCCGCGGTCGTCTTCGATGTCGAGACGGCCTCCTCTGCTGATGTAACGCAAGTGCGCAGCGATTGCCGTCATGCCGCGGCCACCGCCGGTGACCTTGACCATGACCTGCGGTGCGCGACGGACGGTGGCCTCGATGCGGCTGCGGATCGCGGCGGCTCGGCCGGCAGGCGGGTGCAGTCGCGGTGTGTGCGACCTGATCACCCGGTTGGAGGGGTAGAAGAGTCGGTCGCCCCATTGAATGAGGACGCCGTCTGTCGAGGGCTGGGTCATGGTCTTCGCCCCGAGGTTGGAGGTGGGCCGAAAAGGATTCGGCGCGCATGAGCCTGCCGCGGTGCGAGTTCGGCGAGCGCCGCCGCAGACCGATCGAGGTGCTGGCGCACTTCAGCGTCGAGGCTGTCCAGGCGGGCTCGGTACGCTTGCGCTGCCCGGACTTCGCCTCTGCGCAGAAGGTGGGTCAGGTGGTTGATGTCGCGGCTGAGCAGCGCGAGTTCGGCGGCCGATGTGCTGAGCGCGATGAATCCGGCGCGCCGATCGGTCGCGGCGACGACTGCCGGTGCGCCGTCGATCAGGCCGGTGAGGTAGGCGCCGCGCGAGAGGCCGGCAGCGCGGGCCTTTCTGTCGAGTCGTTCGGCGACTGAGCCCGGGATGCGAACGGAGAGCTTGATCTGCGGCTGGGATGCGCGGCTGGCGCCGATTGCCGGCGAGTTCTGCGTGTCGCGTTGGTCGTCGTTCAGCGCCACCGACAGCGCGCTGCGCAACACGTCGGATTCGGTGAGGCCGGTCTCGGTCGCGCGCCGGCTCAACGCTCCACGCAGTCCGCGCAGGTCGACGGTGAAGAACTCGCGCGGGGTGGCCGACATGTCACGCGGTTTGACTTCAGGTGAAGACACCACAGAACGCGGCCGCCGGCCTATCCTGCCATCTGTCTTTCTCAATCCTCTTCATCTCGCATCCTCAGCAGTGGTGGTCGGCGACAAACGCGGGTCGGACTGTCCGACCCCTATGCCGACCGACTCGTCAGGTTCGCCACGCGCTGTCGCAGGGTCGCAAGGTCGGCTTCGGCGAGGTCATGTTCGACCTGCTTGATCCGGGTCAGCGCCAACTCAAGTCGCGCGCAGGCACCGTTGGCCTGGGCCAGCAGCGAGGCCGCGATCCGTTGGGGGTGCACCCCGACGGTGGCCGGGGTTTTCTCCGCCCGGACGGCGGCGATTGCAGCGCGGGTGATCTCGCGCTCGCCGGCGATCAGCGCCTCGGTACGTTCGGGCTGCGCTTCATGCAACTTGCGGAGCTCGTACAGGGTTCGCGGTGAAGTGCAGCGGCCCGACTTCAGCGCGTCGTCAAGTTCCGGCGGCAGTTCGAGCAACGCGAGGTGATGCCCCACGGTGGTGGGGTCCATTCCAAGTCGCGCGGCGATCTTGGCGTTCGATTCGCCTGCGTCCACCTTGGCTCGGATGAAACGCGCCAGGTCGAGCGGCGTGAGGCCGTGGCGCTTCTGGTTCTCGGCGATCTGGGCATAGGCGTCAGCCGGCGCATCGCGCACGACCACGGGGACTTCATCGAGCCCTGCCCGCCTGGCGGCACGAAGTCGCTTGGCACCGAAGTGGATTCGGTAGCGCCCCGCTGCGTCAGCCGGATGTACGACGATCGCTTGCAGGATGCCGTGCTGGCGGATGTCGTCGGCGAGTTCTTCGATCTCCGCCTCAGGGAATTCGGTACGTGGGTTGTTCGGATCTTCGTAGAGCTGAGCCAGGGCGACGAGGCGCGGACACCCGTCGTTGCTTCTGGCAGTGCGCGTCGATGATCTTGGGGAAGGCGCAGAACGTGCCGATCGATAGGCATCGGGGCCGTGGGCGGTACGCAAGACCCCGGGTTCTGTATCGAGCAGCTCGAGCTGAACGGCGTTCGAGTTGCTCAATAGCATGCCCATGAAACGATCTTGACGCTCTCTCGCGCCGGGCGATAGTGGCCGACGATTCCAGGCCGTCGGTCCCAGAATGTCCTGAGCCGCCCCACTTGATCCCCGGCCGTTTCAGGAGCAGCGGCGGCGCGTTACACGTCGTTGCAAATTGGCTGGACGCGAGAGCAACAGTGGCCTGTCATACAGTGTTCTGACCTTCAGCTGAAATCGGCCAACGGATGAGCCGAGACACTTCCGGGGCCTCCAAGGTGCACCTCCTGTCCGAAAACCGTGCTATTTTTCGGACACGAAAGCGACGCTCCAGACACCCCCGAGAAGCGCAAGACCAGCGCGCGGTCTCGACCTGAAGCAGAACCCGGCATCGAAGCCGACATCGCGCATCGAGTGCGCCGCTCCAAGCCAGGCACTGTCTTCACACCGGCGACTTTTGCTGGCCTCGGCGGCCGCGCGGCAATCGACAAGGCGCTGCAGCGGCTCGCTGCGCGCGGGGCGCTGCGCCGCCTCTCACGCGGTCTGTACGACAAGCCGCGCCAAGACGCGGTGCTCGGTACGCTTTGGCCTTCAGTGGACGCCATAGTGGCAGCGCTTACCGGAAAGGACAAGCTGCGCGTGCAGCCGACGGGCGCCTACGCGGCAAACCTGCTCGGACTGTCCGATCAGGTGCCGGCACGCGTGGAGTTCCTCACCGACGGCACGAGTCGCACAGTGAAGGCTGGGCCGATGCAGATCGTGCTGAAGCGTACAACGCCTCGCCAGATGGCGGCGGCAGGCCGGATGAGTGGCCTCGTCATTCAGGCGCTTCGCAGCCTTGGACCTGATCATGTGACGCCACAGCGGCTCGACAAACTGCAGCGCACGATCCCGGCAGGTGAGCGCCAAGCACTGCTCGACGACCTGACTCTGGCACCTGGTTGGTTGCAGCCCACCTTGCGCGCACTGGCCTCCGACTGATCCGATGGCACGACTTGCACCGCAGTTCGTGGCGCTCCCCCCGGAGCGCCTCGCCTTCGCGCAGACCGCGGCCCGCATGTCGGCGTCGAGCGTCATGGTCGAGAAAGACTTCTGGGTGTGCTGGCTGCTCGGCATTCTCTTCGCCGACGCCGAACTGGCGCCACACTTGGTGTTCAAGGGCGGCACATCGCTGTCGAAGGTCTATGGGGTCATCGACCGCTTCTCGGAGGACATCGATCTGTCGATGTCGCCGGCGTTCATTGGTGCTGATGAGACGGTGTTCGAGGGGCTGAAAAGTCGTGCACAGCGCGATCTGGCCCTGGCCCGAATGCAGTCGCACTGAGGCGAGCGCACACGTGCGTTCCTCATACCCCGCCTCGAAGCGACGATCGTCGAGCACATTGGAATGCGTCAGGACCGGGCACCCTGGCTGCGCTACGAAGACGATCCCATCGCAAGCTCGCCTGTCGTGCATTTCGAGTACGCGTCGGACGAAGGCCGCGGGTTCGACTACCTTCGACGCGAGGTGAAGCTCGAACTCGGCTCACTCACTGATCAGCGGCCCACAGAGCAAACACGCTGTGCGAGCCTGGGTCGTCGACGATTTCCCTGCGGCTTGCATAGATTGGGACTGCCAGGTTACCGCGCTGGAGTTGCCGCGCACATTCTGGGAGAAGGCAACCATTCTGCATGCCGAGCACCACCGTCCGAACGATCAACCGATGCCTGACCGCTATGCAAGGCACTACTCGGATATGGCTCGCTTGCTCGGGCATGCGAGTGCCATGGCCATGCTTGCAGACCATGCGCTGTGTGCACGAGTCGTCGAGTGGAAGAGCCGCGTGTTCGCCCGCCAGTGGGCGCGCTATGACCTGGCGAGGCCAGGGACGTTTCGATTGCTTCCGCCCACGGCCAGACTTCCGGCGCTCGCTCGTGACTATTCGCAAATGCGCGCGATGTTCCTACAGTCGCCGCCGGAATTCGACTCGGTGCTCGAAGTTCTCGACTCTGCCGAGAGAACCCTCAATGCACGCTGAAGCAACCACATGTGTCCCGCCAAGCTCCAGAGAATTCTGTTGCCCATTCTGTTGCCAGCGACCAGGAAAAGACAAAAGGGTTAGTCGGCGCTAACCGGCTAACCCTCGTCTTCTTTGGTCGGGACGGAGTGATTCGAACACTCGACCCCTTGCACCCCATGCAAGTGCGCTACCAGGCTGCGCTACGCCCCGACAAGGCTCGAATTATACGGGCCGGATGGGACACGACGCCCGGCTTTGCCTCGCGCGCGCAAGGCGCGCGCGATCGCATCACGTTTTGAGCAGATCGCGTATGGCCATCAGTTCCCGGCGCATCGCACCGGGCGACACTGCAGCGCTCTCGCAGCATCCTGGGTCTCCGGGTCTTCGGCGTGACGTTGGCGGGCCGTGCCGTTCTCCGGCTCGAACTTCGGCCTCTTCGGCCACCATCGCGTCCACGATTTCGGCCACGTTGCCGTCCGGCAGGAAGTCATCGTGCCGCCGTCCTGGCGTCACTTCGGAGAGCCGATTGCGTGCGCCGCTGATGGTGAAGCCCTGCTCATAGAGCAGTTCACGAATGCGCCGGATCAGCAGCACCTCGTGGTGTTGGTAGTAGCGCCTGTTACCGCGCCGCTTCATCGGCCGCAACTGCGTGAACTCCTGCTCCCAGTAGCGCAGCACGTAAGGCTTGACGCCACACAGCTCGCTCACCTCACCGATCGTGAAGTAGCGTTTCGCCGGAATTGCTGGGAGCGCTTTCTCCATATGAATCAATAAGATCGGCAGAGAAAGCTAAGACTTTACTCGAACTCGTCTCCAACCGGTATTTCGCCCTGCACAACGCCCTTGAGCTTGTGGCTGGCGTGAAATGTGACCACATTTCGGGCTTTGATAGGGATCGCTTCGCCAGTGCGCGGGTTGCGGCCGGGACGCGGCGCCTTGCGCCGGATGTTGAAGTTGCCGAAGCCCGACATCTTCACGTCGCGGCCTTCGACGAGCGCCGCGTGAATGATGTTGAAGAAGGCCTCGACCATATCCTTCGACTCGCGCTTGTTGAGGCCCAGGCGCTCGAACAGCAGTTCGGACAGTTCGGCCTTGGTCAGCGTGGGCGTCTCGAGTGTCGGCAGCAGGACCCCCCGATGGCTTGTCTTGTCATTCATCTGCCGGCTCTCGTTCAGGCGCGCAAGCGCGCACCGAGGCGCGAGCGCAGGGTTTCGACGACGCGCGCAACTTCGGCGTCAATGCGCTCGTCAGTCAGCGTCGCGGCCTCATCGAGGAGTTCGAGGCGCACAGCGAGACTGCGCTCGCCGGCAGCGATGTCGGTCGTCGCCGTCGTTGCCTTTGCAGGCTTGTAGACGTCGAACAGGCGCGCGCTGCGAACCAGGCCCTGCGGCCCGGCCGCTATTGCGTCCATCAGCGCATCGTGGCGGACGTCTTCACGAACGATCAGCGCGAGGTCGCGCCACGCCGATTGCTGACGCGCCACCGGCGCGTAGACGGGGAGCCCAAGCCGCTGCAGTGCGACGGCGTCGAGTTCGAACACCACGGGCGCGGATGGCAACTCGTACGCTTGGCGCCATTTGGGGTGCAGTTCGCCAACGAAGCCGATCGCCTCGCCGTCAAGCTCGACGGTCGCCCAGCGTCCCGGATGCAGCGCCGGATGTGATGCAGCAACGAAACGCGCCTGCCGCGGCGCCAGCAGCAGTTCGACGTCGCCTTTCACGTCGAAGAAGTCGACCGCGCGCTCCTTGCGCCCCCACTGCAATGCGTCCGCGGGGCCCCAGGCCAGCCCTCCCAGACGCAGCGTTTGCGCGACACCAGCAACGCTGCGCTCGCCGGCCACCGCCGCCGCATCACGCCGGTACACGCTGCCAAGCTCGAACACACGTACGCGCGATGCCCTGCGCGCGAGATTAAAGCGCAGCACCTGGACCAGGCTGCCGACAAGGCTGGAGCGCATCACCGATTGCTGGCTCACGATCGGGTTCAACACCTTGATCGGATCCGCGTTGCCGGCGAACTCGTGCTCCCAGCGCGGTTCGACGAAGCTGAAGTTGATCGTTTCCTGGTAGTCGCGCGCCGCCATCGCATGGCGCAACGCGTGGCGACTGCGGTGCGACTCCGACTGCACACGCGGCGTGACGGGAGCGATCGGCGGCGCGTCGGGCAGTGTTGCGTAACCGAGCACGCGGATCACTTCCTCGATCAGGTCCTCCTCGATGCGCAGGTCGAAGCGCCAACTCGGCGGCGTGACCGTCAGCAGGTCAGGCGCCTCGACAAACGGCAGCGCAAGACGCTGCATCACGCCAGCGCATTGCGCCTGCGTCAGCGGCATGCCGATCACACGGGCAGCGCGCGACGGCCGCAGGCGCACCGGCTCACGCTTGGGCATGTTCACGATCTGATCGTCGATCGGCCCGGCTTCGCCGCCGCAGATCTCGAGCACGAGTTGCGAGATTCGCTCGATGTTGTCGACGGTCCGCGCGGGGTCGACACCGCGCTCGAAACGGTGACCGGCGTCGGTCGTGAAGTTGAACCGGCGCGAACGCCCGGCGACCGCTTCGGGCCACCAGAATGCGGCCTCGACGTAGATGTTGCGCGTCGCGTCTGACACCGCTGTCGCTTCGCCACCCATGATCCCCGCAAGCGATTCGACAGCGTGTTCGTCGGCGATGACGCCGACCGTCTCGTCGACCTCGACCGTGTCGCCGTTGAGCAGCTCGAGCGTCTCGCCCTTCCGTCCCCAACGTACCTGCAGGCCGCCGTGGATCTTGTCGAGGTCAAAGATGTGCGACGGCTGACCCGACTCGAACATCACGTAGTTCGAGATATCGACGAGCGCGGTGACCGAGCGTTGCCCACAGCGTTGAAGGCGGTCGACCATCCAGCCCGGCGTCACGGCGCGCGTGTCGACCTGGCGGATGATGCGGCCTGAGAAGCGCCCGCAAAGATCCGCCGCCTCGACCCTCACCGGCAGCATCTCGCCGTGCTTCACCTCCACTTGCTGCGCGGCCGACTTCGCAGCCGGCACCTTGAGCGGCGCGCCGGTGAGCGCGGCCACTTCACGCGCGATGCCGTAGACGCTCAGGCCATGCGCCAAGTTCGGCGTGAGCTTGAGCGTGAAAAGCATGTCGTCAAGCCGCAACTGCTCGCGAACGTCGCGCCCGAGCGGCGCATCGGCGGGCAATTCGAGCAGGCCGGAGTGGTCTTCCGACAGCTTGAGTTCGCGCCCCGAGCACAGCATGCCCTGGCTCTCGACACCGCGCAGCTTGCCGGACTTGATCTCGAAAGGCGCGCCGCCCTCCTCGGCCGCGGGCAGCAGCGCACCCACGAGCGCGCAAGGCACCTTCATCCCGGCGCGCACGTTGGGCGCGCCGCAGACGATGGTCAGCGGCGTGCCAGTACCTGCATCGACCGCGCATAGGTTGAGCCGATCGGCATTCGGATGGCGCTCGACCGACATCACCTGTGCAACGACAACCTTGCTGAACGGCGGTGCGACGGGCGTGAGCGACTCAACCTCCATCCCCGACATCGTCAGCAGCTCTGCAAGCTGCACGGTGCCGAGAGGTGGGTTGCAGAATTCACGCAACCAGGACTCAGGAAACTGCATGCCGCGGACGCTCCGTCATTTGCTCGACTATTTGCTCGGTCACTTGAACTGGGCGAGGAAGCGCAAGTCGCCCTCGAAGAACACGCGCAGATCGTCGACGCCGTAACGCAGCATCGCGAGGCGGTCGATGCCCGAGCCGAACGCGAAACCGATTTGGCGTTCCGGGTCGAGCCCCATGTTGCGGATGACCTGCGGATGAACCTGGCCAGAGCCCGAGATTTCGAGCCAGCTTCCAGCCAACGGCCCGCTGCCAAACATCATGTCGATCTCGGCACTCGGCTCGGTGAATGGAAAGTAGCTCGGCCGAAAGCGAATCTGCAGGTCGTCGGTCTCGAAGAACGCGCGGACGAAGGCGACGTACACCGCCTTGAGATCCTTGAAGCTGATGTTCTCGCCGATCCACAGGCCCTCGACCTGGTGGAACATCGGCGAGTGCGTCGCGTCGTTGTCGACGCGGTAGGTTCGGCCCGGCACGATGACGCGGATATCTGGAATCGGCAGGCCAGCGGCGATTGCATCAGCGTGGCGCGCCGCATGCGCCCGCGCATAGCGCACCTGCATCGGCGAGGTGTGCGGGCGCAGGTTCAGCCAGCGTCCTTCCGCGTCCTTGACGTCGACGTAGAAGGTGTCCTGCATCGAGCGTGCGGGATGGTTCTCGGGATTGTTTAGCGCTGTGAAGCTGTACCAGTCGGTCTCGATCTCGGGGCCGTCGGCAACGTCGAATCCCATCGAACCGAAGATCGCCTCGATGCGCTCCATCGCCCGTGTGATCGGGTGCAGACCGCCGATGCCGCGCTGGCGGCCGGGCAGGCTGACGTCGAGCGCCTCGGCCTGCAACTGGTGTTCGAGCTCGGCGTCAGCGAGCGCCTTGCGGCGCGCATTGAGCGCCGCCTCGACGCGCTGCTTGGTCGCGTTGATTTCGGCACCGCGAGTTTTCTTCTCCGCCGCGTCGAGCGTTGCAAGGCTCTTGAGCATGTCGGTCAGCCGGCCGGCCTTGCCGAGGTAGCGCGCCTTTGCGTTCTCGAGCTCGGCCGGCGTCGCCGCCTTGGCGAACTCGTCCTGCGCAGCGAGAACCAGTGTGTCCAGATCGTTCATTGCGTCGTCGTCGAGACCTTCATCGGGCAGAAAAAAGGCCGCTACAGGTGGCGGCCTTGGAATGCTCGCCCTTCGTGCCGCGTGTGGCCGCGAGAAGGGTGCCGCGGTCGCGCCTTGCCATGTTCGGCGTGGCGCGTCCGCCGCGATCAAGCGAGTTGGGCGCGCGCCTTCTCGACAATGCTGCCAAAGGCAGCCGGGTCGTTGACGGCCATGTCGGCCAGCACCTTACGATCGATCTCGATCGACGCCTTCTTCAGGCCGGCCATGAACCTGCTGTACGTCAGGCCGAGCCCGCGCGAAGCGGCGTTGATGCGCGCGATCCACAGATTGCGGAACACGCGCTTCTTCGTCCGGCGATCCCGGTAGGCGTACTGGCCGGCACGCATCACCGCCTGCTTGGCGATGCGAAAGACATTCTTGCGACGGCCACGATAGCCCTTGGCGAGAGCCAGGACCTTCTTGTGACGGGCGCGTGCGGTTACACCACGTTTTACGCGAGGCATGAGTCGTTCTCCTTCAAGCGTTGATGACGATCACAGGCCAGCGAATGGCAGCATTTGCGCCATGTGACCCATGTTGGTCTCATGCACCGCAACAGCACCACGCAGGTGGCGCTTGGTCTTGGTGGACTTCTTGGTCAGGATGTGGCGCTTGAACGCCTGGCCCCGCTTGACGGTGCCCCCCGGTCGAACGCGAAAGCGCTTCTTGGCGCCGCTCTTGGTCTTCATCTTGGGCATGACTGCTCCTTCTAGGTTGCTCCTGCAGGCGCCCGTGATCTTCACGGTCTTGTAGGCCTGCAGGGGCTTCTTGCAACGCCGCGGCGACCAAACCCCGGCGTTGAATCTTCAAACTATCCCACGTGTCACTTTTTCAGTTCTTTCGCTTGGGCCCCAGCACCATCACCATCTGGCGCCCTTCGAGCTTGGGCATGTGCTCGACGACCGAGATGTCGGCGAGCTCGTCGCGGATGCGTTCGAGCAACCGCATGCCGATGTCCTGGTGCGTGATCTCGCGGCCGCGGTAGCGCAGCGTGACCTTGCCCTTGTCGCCGTCCTCGCCGATGAAGCGGCGCAAGTTGCGCATCTTGATCGCGTAGTCGCCCTCGTCCGTGCCCGGACGGAACTTCACTTCCTTGATCTCGATGACCTTTTGCTTGGACTTCGCCTCGGCGGCGCGCTTTTGCTCCTGGTACTTGAACTTGCCGTAGTCCATCAGCCGGCAGACCGGGGGATCGGCGGTGGCCGCGATCTCGACCAGATCGACATCGAGCTCACCTGCCATTCGCAGCGCATCCACTGTGCTCACGATGCCCAGGGCTTCATTCTCGACCCCGTTCAACCGGACTTCCGGTGCCATGATCTCGCGGTTCAGGCGGTGCTTGCGCTCGACATTCGGAGTGCGACGGTCTGCATAAGAAGTAGCGATGGTGTCAACCTTTCAATGGGCTCGAAGGCACCGAACCCCCACTGTGATCTGGCACGGGCCCGACGCGCAACGGCAGGATCACGTGCGTGATGCGATCTCGCTCGTGAGCTTCTGCGCGAAGTCATCGAGCGCCATCACACCCAGATCCTGGTTGCCTCGGGCGCGCACCGCAACGGCTCCGTTTGCCTTTTCCTTGTCGCCAACGACGAGGATGTACGGGAGCTTTTGCATTGAGTGCTCGCGGATTTTATAGCCGATCTTCTCGTTGCGCAAATCAGATTCGACTCTAACTCCTTGTTTTTGAAGCGTTTTCACAACTTCCACCGCGTAGTCGGCCTGCGCGTCGGTGATTGCCAGCACAACCACCTGGAGCGGCGCAAGCCATGCCGGCATCGCGCCGGCGTGGTGTTCGATCAACATACCGATGAAGCGCTCGAAGCTGCCAATGATCGCTCGGTGCAGCATCACGGGGTGGGCGCGCTCACTCGATTCCGTCACGTATTCGCCGCCAAGGCGTTCGGCGGTGTTGAAGTCGACCTGCATCGTTCCGCACTGCCACTGGCGGCCGATCGCGTCCTTCAGCGTGTATTCGATCTTCGGGCCGTAGAAGGCGCCCTCGCCCGGCGAGAGGTCGAAAGCCACGCCAGCGCGTCGCAGAGCCTCCATCACCGCGTACTCAGCCTTGTCCCAGAGCGCGTCGGACCCGACACGGTTGTCGGGCCGTGTTGCGACCTTGTAGATGATCTCCGTGAACCCGAAATCGGCGTAGACCCTTTGCAGCAAGGCCGTATAAGCAATGCATTCCTCGAGAATCTGCTCTTCGGTGCAGAAGACGTGGCCATCATCCTGCGTGAAGCCGCGCACCCGCATGATTCCGTGCATCGATCCGCTGGGCTCGTTGCGGTGGCATTGACCGAATTCACCATAACGCAGCGGCAGGTCGCGGTAGCTCTTGATGCCTTGCTTGAAGATCAGCACGTGCCCCGGGCAATTCATCGGCTTCAACGCGTACTCGCGTTTCTCAGACTCGGTCGTGAACATGTTCTCGCGGTAGTTGTCCCAGTGCCCTGTCTTCTCCCACAGGCTCTTGTCGAGGATCTGCGGTCCCTTCACCTCGAGATAGCCGTTGTCGCGGTAGACCGCGCGCATGTACTGCTCGACCTGTTGCCAGATTGTCCAGCCCTTGGGGTGCCAGAACACCAGTCCCGGCGCGTGCTCGTCGAGGTGGAACAGGTCGAGCTCGCGGCCCAATCTGCGGTGGTCGCGCTTCTCGGCTTCCTCGAGCCGGTGCAGGTACTGCTGCAACTCGTCCTTCGTCGCCCACGCCGTGCCGTAGATGCGTTGCAGCATCTCGTTGCGATGGTCACCGCGCCAGTACGCGCCGGCGAGCTTCATCAGCTTGAAGTGCCTGAGCTTGCCGGTGCTCGGCACGTGCGGGCCGCGGCACAGATCCTCGAACTTGCCTTCGCGGTAGAGCGACACGTCCTCGCCTGCAGGGATGCTCGCGATGATTTCGGCCTTGTAGTGCTCGCCCAGGCCCTTGAAGTACGCCACCGCCTCGTCGCGCGGCAGCACACGGCGAACGACGGCTTCGTCCTTCGCCGCGAGCTCGGTCATCTTCTTCTCGATCGCTGCCAGATCTTCGAGCGTGAACGGGCGCTTGTAGGCGAAGTCGTAAAAGAAACCGTTCTCGATCACCGGGCCGATCGTCACCTGCGCTTCGGGGAACAATTCCTTGACCGCATAGGCGAGCAAGTGCGCCGTCGAGTGGCGAATGACTTCCAGGCCGGCCGCGTCCTTGGCCGTGACGATCGCGAACACCGTGTCGGCGTCGAGCCGAGTGTCCAGGTCGACGATGCGCGATGCTGCGCCCTCGCCGATCCGCCCAGCAAGCGCGGCCTTCGCCAGCCCACTGCCGATCGCCGCGGCGACGTCGGCGACGGTTGGCGGCGACGCGAACTCGCGCTTCGAGCCGTCAGGCAATTGAATTGAAATCATCGGAAATCCCCACCAAAACAGAAAAAGGCGCGGTCATCGACCGCGCCTTTTGCTTCACGAAACAACGAACAATATGGACGTGACAACGCTGCGGTCAGCAAACCTCGGTAAAGGTCGTGTGAGTTCGCGGTGTCATAACCCGTCTGCCTTTCCTGCTCTTGCTCGTTGATCTGAAACGAAGCGCCATTGTAATTCAGGCCAGCGGCAGGACACCAATGCCACGTGACGCCGCCGACGCAACTACCAGCGCACGCCAAAGGTTGTGCGCAGGTCTTCCAGCTGCGCGTCGTCCAGAAGCGTGGGGCGCGGTGAGCAGAGTAGCCACAGGCGTGCGGTCTCCTCGAGTTCCTCGAGAACCACGATCGCTTCGCCCGGGCTCGCGTGCCAGACCACCGGCCCGAGCCGGTCGAGCATCACCGCGCGCAGCGGCAATCCGCGCGCGAGGCCGCCTTTCACCAGCGCCGCGACGTCCTGCGCGGCACGCGAATCCCCCGGGCGTCGATAGGCGACGAGGGGCACGTGCCCTACCTTCATCACGAAGTACGGCGTGATCGGCGGCAGGATGTCCGCTTCGCTCCAGACGCCTTGCAGTGTGAGTGCGACAAGATGCGTGCAGTGGCTGTGCACGACGCAGCCAGCGGCAGCGTCCGCGTCGTAGATATGCCGGTGCAACGCCAACGTCTTGCTCGCCTTGTCGCCGTTGACCTGCACCCCCGAAGCGTCGACCTTCGCCAGCCGCTCGGGGCTCAAATTGCCGAGGCAGGCATCGGTCGGCGTGATCAGGAAGCCGCCGTCAGGGAGCCGCGCGCTGATGTTGCCTGCGGTCGCATGGACATAGCCGCGCTCGAAGAGCGAGCGGCCAATGCGGCAGAGCTCTCCTCGCAGCGCGTTCTCGTCCGTCATCGGCCGAGCATAGCGAATGCGCGGGTGAAGAAATCGGTCGCCCCAAAGTTGCCCGACTTCAGGGCAAGGTGCATCCCCTGCGGGCCGCTCGCGGCGCTCACCGCATGGCACCACGGCACGCCCGGGTCGATCTGCGGACCGATCCGCATGCGCTCGATACCCAGCGCCTGCACGCAGGCGCCCGAGGTCTCGCCACCCGCCACCAGCAACTGGCGCACGCCGCTCTGCACGAGACCCACAGCCACGCGCGCAAGCGCGGCCTCGACCAGCGCGCCGCCACGCTCGGCGCCGAGTGCGGCCTGAACTTCGCGAACCGCGGCTGCTTCGGCCGTCGCGTACACGAGCACTGGCGCCTTGGAAAGTCTTGGCGCGGCCCAGTCCAGTGCCTGCGCGGCGAGATCTTCGCCGCCCGCCAGGCGCAGCGGGTCGAGTGCAAACGCTTCGCCGCCGGCCGCGATGAACGCGGCGACCTGCGTGTTCGTCGCGGCCGAGCAGCTGCCACTGACGATCGCGCGTGCGCCCGTCGCGGGCGGCAGCCGCGCGGCCTGCGCGTTCGGCGCCAGGCCGTGCAGCGCCGGGATGCCGATCGCCAGCCCCGAGCCCGCCACCACCAGGCGCAGCCCGGCAGCGGCACGCGCGAGGATTCGCAGATCGTCGTCGGTGGTGGCATCGGCAATCGCAAAGCTGCAGCCTTCGAGCTTCAACGCTTCGATGCGCTCCGTCACGCCCGCCGCTCCACGCGCCAGTGCGCGGTGATCGATCAGCCCACACCGGCCGTGGGCGAGCTGCGCCTGAAGCACGCGAACCAGATTGGAATCGGTCATCGGCGTCAGCGGATGCTGGCGCATCGAGCTGTCCGACAGCAACTGGTCGCCGACGAACAGATGACCCTTGAAGACGGTGCGGCCGTTCTCTGGAAGGGCTGGCGTGACGATCGCAAAGTCCGCCCCCAGTTCGGCGAGCAAGGCCTCGGCAACCGGGCCGATGTTGCCGCGCGGCGTCGAGTCGAATGTCGAACAGACCTTGAAGTAGATCTGCCCTGCGCCCTGCGCGCGGAGCCAACGCGACGCCGCGAGCGACTGCTGCACCGCTTCAGCCACAGGCGAAGTGCGCGACTTGAGCGCGACCACCACCGCATCGACGTCGTTCACCGAGGCATCAGGTGACGCCTCGGGTGAAGTCTCGGGTCGCGAACCAGGCGCACCGATCACCTGAGTCACACGCATGCCGGCGCGCACCAAGTTGTTGGCGAGATCCGTCGCGCCGGTGAAATCGTCTGCGATGCAGCCCAGCAGAAGCGTCATGGGGCGCTGATGCCGGCAGCAACGCCCTCGGCGATAGCCGGAGCGATCTGGAAATCGATGACGAGTACCTGCATTCAGACCGGTTCCTTCTACATGGCGATGACTTCTACTCGATTCAGCGCATCGTGCGAACCAGCGCCATGCTAACCGTCGCGCCAGGGTCGGTAATCGGCCGGATTCGCGCTGTAGGATTCGTCCGCGTATGCGTCCTTGAGACCCTGATCTCGACACATCCGGGGGAACCCGGAGTTAGCATCCGGCCATGAGCCCCGATCACGATCCCACCGACAGCCACGGCCACGATCACCATCACGACCAAAGCGAACTTGGTCCGATGGAACTGCGCGTGCGCGCGCTCGAGACGGTGCTCGCGGCAAAGGGCTACATCGACCCGGCCGCGCTGGACGTGCTGATCGATACGTATCAGACGAAGATCGGCCCGCGCAACGGCGCGCGCGTCGTCGCCCGCGCCTGGGTCGACCCGGCCTTTCGCGACTGGCTCGCGCGTGACGCGACGGCTGCCATCGCGTCGCTCGGCTACAGCGGCCGCCAGGGTGAACACATGGTGGCTCTCGAGAACACGCCAGGCGAGCACAACATGGTCGTCTGCACCTTGTGCAGTTGCTATCCGTGGCCGGTGCTCGGGCTGCCACCCACTTGGTACAAGAGCGCGCCCTATCGCTCGCGCGTCGTGAAGAACCCGCGCGGCGTGCTCGCCGACTTCGGCGTCACGCTGCCCGAAAGCACAGCCATCCGTGTCTGGGATTCGACCGCCGAAGTGCGCTACCTCGTGATCCCGCTGCGGCCGGCGGGCACGCAAGGGCTGAGCGAGGCCGAACTCGCCGCGCTCGTGACGCGCGACTCGATGATCGGCACCGGCCTCGTGCCCTCGCCTGCGCTCACGCCATGAGCTACCTCAGCCACGCCGACCTCGGTGGCCGCGACGGCTTCGGCGCGGTCGCCCCCGAAACTGAAGGTGATCCCTTTCACGCCGGATGGGAAGCACGCGCACTTGCACTCACCCTCGCCATGGGCGCGACGGGCGAGTGGAACATCGACCAGAGCCGCAGCGCGCGCGAGACACTGCCCGACTACGCGCACTTGAGCTACTTCCAGATCTGGCTTGCGGCGCTTGAAAACTTGATGAGCGATCGTGGCCTCGTCCTCGCCGACGAGATCGCCGCAGCGCGACCGTTGCACGCATCCCGGCCTGTCGCACGCGTCCTGCAGACGGTCGATGTGCCGGACGTGCTCGCCAAAGGCTCGCCGACCGAACGCGCGGCGACGGTGCCGGCCCGCTTTGCCGTCGGCGATCGGGTGCGCACGCGCTCGGGCGCCGTCGATCACCACACCCGGCTTCCCGCCTACGCCGCCGGCCGTGTCGGCACCATCGAGCGCGTGCACGGTCCGCATGTTTTCGCCGACACGCATGCGCAGGGACTCGGCGACGACCCGCAGTGGCTCTATGCGGTCGCGTTCGACGCGCGTGAGTTGTGGGGTGCGCAGGCGCAGCCCGGGCTGCGCGTGGCGATCGATGCCTGGGAGCCCTACCTCGAGCCCGCATGAGTACCAACACCTTTTCTCTTCGCCTCCCGGACCAGCCTCACGAGGGCGGCGAGCCGGTGTTTCGCGAACCCTGGGAGGCGCATGCGTTCGCCCTCGCGGGGTCCTTGCATCAGCAAGGCCTCTTCACCTGGCCAGAATGGGCCGACGCGCTCGCCGCGCAGATCAAGCTCGCTCAAAGCAAAGGCGATGCCGACCTCGGCGACACCTACTACCGTCACTGGCTCGCAGCGCTCGAACTGCTGGTGGCCGCCAAGGGCGCGAGCACGCCGGGCGAACTTGCGCGCCACGCCGACGCCTGGGGCCAGGCCGCCGACCGCACGCCGCACGGCCGGCCGATCGAGTTGCAGGCGCGCGACTTCGCGGATTGACGGCGCCTTCTGACGCCCCACTTAGACGATGAGCCTGGCCCACCTGCTGTTGCGACAGGCGCGTCTTGCGCCAGAGCGCACCGCCGTTTTCAATGGTGTGCAACCTTGGGCGACCTACGGCGAGTGGGCCGCGCGCAGCGCGGCGCTCGCGCAGCGCCTGCGGGATGCGGGCCTCGTGCCCGGGGATCGCGTCCTCGTCTTCATGCGCAATCACCCGCGCTACTTGGAGTTGATGTGGGCCGCGTGGTGGGCTGGCCTCATCGTCGTGCCGGTCAACGCCAAGCTGCACGCGCGCGAGGTGGAGTGGATCATCGGCGATGCTCAGGCGCGCTGGGGTTTCGTCACGAGCGATGTGGCCGCCGAGCCGCTTGCCGGCCTCGAACGCCAGATCGACGTCGAATCGGCCGAAGCCGATGCACTCTTCGCGCCAGTGCGCGACGCGTTCGCCGTGCCGGTTACGGATCGCGCCGCGAACGACGTCGCGTGGTTGTTCTACACCAGTGGCACCACCGGCCGGCCCAAGGGCGTGATGCTCACGCAGCGCAACCTCATGACGATGGGGCTCACCTATTTCGTCGATGTCGATCCCGTGGCTGCCGACGACGCCATCGTCTATGCGGCGCCGATGTCGCACGGCGCTGGCATCTATTCGATCCCGCACCTGATGGCCGGGGCGCGCCATGTGGTGCCTGCCTCCGGCGGCGTCGATGCGGTGGAGTTGTTCGAGCTCGGCTGGCGACTCGCGCCCCTGTCCACGTTCGCCGCGCCGACGATAGTGAACCGCCTCGTCGAGCATGCCGAGCAGTGCAAGCTGAGCACCGAGCAATCTGCGCGCGCGTTCAAGACCATCGTCTACGGCGGCGCGCCGATGTATGTCGCCGACATCGAACGCGCGCTGCGCGTGATGGGGCCGCGCTTCGTGCAGATCTATGGCCAGGGCGAAACACCGATGGTCGGCACCGCACTCGCACGCGCACATCTGACCGACATCGATCATCCGCGCCACGCCGAGCGCGTCGCGTCGGTCGGCGTGGCACAGACGCCGGTAAAGCTTCGCATTGCCGATGCCGACGGGCGCGACCTGCCGCTCGGCACGATCGGCGAGGTGCTGATAAAGGGCGACAGCGTGATGGCCGGCTACTGGCGCAACCCGCAGGCAACGGCTGCCGCGTTGCGCGACGGCTGGCTCTTCACCGGCGATGTGGGCTGCCTCGATGCGGACGGCTTTCTGACGCTCAAGGATCGCAGCAAGGACCTCGTCATCAGCGGGGGATCGAACATCTACCCGCGCGAGGTGGAGGAAGTTCTGCTCACCGCACCGGGCGTCGCCGAAGCAGCGGTTGTCGGCGCGCCGGATGCCAAATGGGGCGAGGTGGTCGTCGCCTTCATCGTGACGCAGCCCGGCGCGACGGTGAGCGTGGCTGCGCTCGATGCGCATTGCCTCGAGCGCATGGCGCGCTTCAAGCGACCCAAACAATACGAGATCGTCGCGGCGCTTCCGAAGAACAACTATGGCAAAGTGCTCAAGACGGCGCTGCGCGAGCGACTTTCGGCGTCCCGGCCCCAAAGGCAAGGCGTCGCGCCGGCGGGCGCAAACTCGATCCCTGCGAATCTGGTGCCGACATGAACTCTCACCAGAATCCTTCGACGATGCGCAACGCGAAGCGCGCCATCGTGCTCGCAGCGATCATCGCCCTGGCGTCGTGCGGTGGCACCAACGACGCCACGATCGGCGGCACGCTCCAGGGCCTGACGACCGGCACAAGCGTGGTGCTTCAGAACAACGGCGCCGACCCGCTCACGCTGAGCGCCGACGGCACATTTGTGTTCGCGACCGGCCTCTCCAGCAGCGATGCGTACGACGTCACGGTACGTACCCAACCGCTCGGGCAGAGCTGCGGCGTGAACAACGGTAGCGGCACGGTCAATTCCAATGGAGCCGACGTGACCGACATTGCCGTTACCTGCTCACTGAGCTCGTCGGTGGGTGGCACACTGGCCGGCCTCGGCTCCGGTCGCAGCGTCACGCTGCTGAACGCCGGGCAGACGCTGGTTCTCGCTGAGAACGGCCTCTTCTCCTTTCCCGGCGTGTTGCCTGCCGGTTCGGCCTACAGTGTGACGGTATCGGGCCAGCCCGCGGGACAAAGCTGCGACGTCGTCAACGGCACTGGGATCGTCGTCGCCAATGTGATGGCGACGGTCGCCGTCACGTGCAGCTAGGAAGTTCCGGACCGGGCGCCGTAAGGCTCGGCCGCTCGAGCACTGGCCTGAAATAGATCGAGCACGCCGGAGGCTGCGTGGCGTCCCGTCGCCAAGCACGCGGTGATCAGATAGCCGCCGGTCGGCGCTTCCCAATCGAGCATCTCGCCGGCGCAAGACACGCCTGGGATCGCGCGCAGCATCAGCGCCTCGTCCATCTCGTCGAAGGGCACGCCGCCGGCACTGCTGATCGCCTCGTCGAGCGGACGTGTTCGCACGAGCGTCAACGGCAGTGCCTTCAGCGCGGCGGCGAGTCGCACCGCGCCGTGCAGGGTTTCGCGCGGCAGCAACTCATGCAGCAGCGCCGCCTTCACGCCGTCGATCCCGAGGCGGCTCTTCAGGTGCGTCGAGAGCGACCGGGAGCCGCGCGGACGTGCGAGTTCGGCGAGCACCGTCGAGGCGTCGCGCCCCGGCAGCAAGTCGAGGTGGATGGTGGCCTGCCCGCGCGCCGCGATCTCGTCCCGGATCGCAGCCGACGCGGCATATACGAGACTGCCTTCGACACCGGACCTCGTGACGACGAACTCGCCTTGGCGCGAGAAGCCGGCGCAATCGAAGCGCAGCGCAACGGGTTTGATCGGGTGCCCCGCGAAACGGCCACGAAAGTGCTCGCTCCAGCCGCCACTGGCCGGGCCGGCGAGCGTAGGGCCGACGTCGAATCCGCAATTGGAGGGCTGCAGCGGCGCGACCTTTACGCCGCGCGCTTCGAGCACAGGCACCCAGGCGCCGTCCGAGCCGAGGCGTGCCCAGCTGCCACCACCGAGTGCGAGGACCGTGGCGGCAGGGCCGAGCGTAGCTTCGCCGTCCGGCGTTGCGAATCGAAGCGCGCCGCCCTCGTCCCAACCCAGCCAGCGGTGCCGCATGTGAAATCGCACGCCGCTGGAGCGCAGACGATGCAGCCAGGCACGCAACAGGGGCGCCGCTTTCAGATCGCTCGGGAACACCCGCCCCGAAGTGCCGACGAATGTCGCGATGCCGAGGCCCGCGGCCCAGGCGCGCAGGGCGTCAGGGCCGAAGGCGCGCAGCATCGGTTCGAGCGCAGGGCGGCGCGAACCGTAGCGGCCGAGAAACGCCTCGATGTCTTCGCCATGCGTCAGGTTCAACCCGCCTATGCCCGCAAGGAGGAACTTGCGGCCGACCGATCGCATCGCGTCGTAGACATCGACCTGCACGCCGCGCTTCGCCAGGGTCTCGGCCGCCATCAGCCCGGCCGGCCCCGCGCCGATCACGGCAGTGACGAGCGGTGTGGCGTGATCATGCATGGCGGCGAGGGTCATCGACACAGCGACTTGCAGGGCGAGAACATGGCGTGCATTGTCGCGGCAGGTGCTGTGCGCATTGCGGCGTCGCATCCGACGCACTGTCAGATCGCGCCCGCTGCCGCGACTCAAGCTTTGCAGCGCGCCGATTTGCGGCGCGACGATCGGGAGCCACCATGAGACCTGCCCTCACGCGCACCCGCGCAGCCCTCGCCCTCTTCACGGCCTCTCTCACGCTGACCGGCATCGCGCGCGCAGCGCCTGCCGCCTGCCACGCCAGCAGCGGCACCACCGTGCCAACGATCGTCGAGCTCTACACGTCAGAAGGCTGCAGTTCCTGTCCCGCGGCCGACAAGTGGCTTGCGAGCCTGAAGGATACAACCGGCGTCGTGCGACTCGCGTTTCACGTCGACTATTGGGATCGCCTCGGCTGGAAGGACCGTTTCGCCGACCCGGCCTACACGAAGCGTCAGTACGAGGTCAGCCCGAAATCCGGCGCGCGCTTCGTCTACACGCCGCAGGTGCTGGTCGATGGCGTCGAGTACCGCACCTGGCCGGCGCTGGCGCCGGGTGAAGGCCGGGCGTCCACGGTGACGATCGCGCTGACGCAGGAGGGCGGCACCTACGTGGCCCGCCTCGTGCGCGGCCCCGATGCGCCGCAGCGGCTCGCCGCCTACTGGGCGGTGACGGAGGACGGTCTCGTCTCCGACGTGAAGGCGGGCGAAAACAGTGGCGTGACGCTGCACCATGACGCCGTCGTGCGCGAATACCTCCTGGTGCCGTCGGTCGGCACGACGCCGCTGCGATTCGAACCGAAGCCGGCAAAAAGCAATGCGGCGGGCCGCCACGTGCTGCTCATCGTGACCGACGCCGACAGCGGCAAGCCGCTCCAGGCCGCAGGCTGCTGATCCGCGCATCACGCGGCCGCGCCCGGCCTTGCGCGGGTCGCCGCGCCCCGCGCCCGAGGGACCTCCCCGGTTCGCCCGTTATCCTTCGCATCGACAAGAACGCGAAGAGGAGACAACGGTGGGCGACTCCATAGACCTCGTGCGCCTGAATTTCAACCCGCAGGCGCAGCTCGGCTTGAATCTGGTGCTTGCGCTCGTGATGTTCGGCATCGCTCTCGACCTGAAGGTGGCCGACTTCAAGGCGGCGCTGCGCACGCCGCGCGCGCTCGCGATCGGCCTCGTCAGCCACCATCTGCTGTTTCCGGCCTTCACTTTCCTGCTCGTGCTGCTCGTGCGGCCCGCGCCGTCGATCGGCCTCGGGATGCTGCTCGTCGCGTCCTGCCCGGCCGGCCACATCTCGAACTTCTTCACGCACCGCGCGCTCGGCAACACCGAGTTGTCGGTGTCGATCAGCACCTTGTCGATGCTGACTTCGATCGTGATGACGCCGCTCAACGTGAGCTTCTGGGCCTCGCAGGACGCGCAGATGAGCGCGTTGCTGCGCAGCTTCTCGCTCGACCCGGTGCACATGCTGGGCGACATCGCGATGCTGCTGGGCATCCCGCTCGCGGCGGGCATGCTGATCGCCAATCGTCTTCCGGCGTTCGCGCAGAAGGTGCATGGGCCGATGCGCATGTTCTCGCTCATCGTGCTGGTCGGCTTCGTGGTCGGTGCGCTGGCAACGAACTGGGCGATCTTTCGCGAGTACGCACGCTTCGTCGTCTTCGTCGTGCTCATCCACAACGCGCTCGCGCTGTCGGGCGGCTACGGCTTCGCGCGGCTCGCCGGGCTCGTCGAGCGCGATCGCCGATCGGTCGCGTTCGAGACCGGCATCCAGAACTCGGGGCTGGGCCTCGTCCTCGTCTTCAACTTCTTCGATGGCCTGGGCGGCATGGCGATCGTCACCGCCTGGTGGGGCGTCTGGCACATCGTCGCGGGCATGTCGCTCTCGACGTACTGGATGAAACGTCCACCGGCGGGCGCGGCGCAAGTCGTCGCGCACAAGCCATGAACGCGCCTGCGCGCCGCGTGCTCGTCACCGGGGGCGGCGGCTACCTCGGGCTGCAGGTCGTCGCCGCGCTCGCGGCGCAGCTCGAGTCGGACGCCGAGCGGCGCGTCGTCTCGCTCGACCTGCGGGAAGCGCCGGTGGCCAAGCGTCTCGCGGGCGTGCACTACGCCGCGGCCGACATCCGCGATCCGGGCCTCGCCACACAGCTGCGCGAGCACCGCATCGACACCGTCGTGCACCTCGCAGCGATCGTCACGCCGGGTGGCATGTCGAACCGCGAGTTCGAGTACCAGGTCGATGTCGAGGGCACGCGAAACGTCCTGCAAGCGTGTGTCACGGCCGGCGTCGGGCATGTCGTCATCTCGTCCTCGGGCGCTGCCTACGGCTACCACGCCGACAACCCGGCCTGGCTGACGGAGACCAATGCGATCCGGGGCAACCACGAGTTCGCGTATTCGTGGCACAAGCGTCTGGTCGAAGAGATGCTCGCCGAGTACCGCGAGCGGCAGCCGCAACTCAGGCAGACGATCTTTCGCATCGGCACCATCCTCGGCGAGACCGTGAAGAATCAGATCACCGCCCTCTTCGACAAGCCGCGGCCGCTCGCGATCGCCGGGTCGGACAGCCCCTTCGTCTTCATCTGGGACCAGGACGTCGTCGGCGCCATCGTGCACGCGCTCGCCGGCGCGCCACCCGGCATCTACAACGTCGCCGGCGACGGGGCGCTCACGATCCACGAGATCGCCGCGCGCATGGGCAAGCGTTGTCGCGTGCTGCCGCCGTGGCTGCTGCTGTCCGCGCTGTGGATCGGCAAGAGGCTCGGCGCAACGCAGTACGGTCCTGAACAACTACGGTTCCTGCGCTACCGGCCGGTGCTCGACAACCGGCGGTTGAAGGAGAACTTCGGCTATCACCCGCGCAAGACATCGGCGGAGGTGTTCGACTTCTGGTGGACCGCGCATCGGCGTGGCAACACCATGCACGCCAAAGGTTGATCGTGATGAAACAGTCCAAGTTCATGGTGTTTGGCGCAGTGCTCTGCGCGATCGCCGCGCAGTCCGCCACGCTGAACGTCAAGGATGAATCCGGCCAGCGGCTCGCCACTGTGAAGGTGCGCGAGGTCGCCGCCTCACCGCGCAAGCTCGACACCACGGACGGCGGCTACCCGACGCCGGGCAAGGCGAACACGGTGGACATCGAGATCACGCGCTTCACCGATGCTGCGGGGCAGGCAAGCTGGGCCGATCGCGGCGCGGCGGTGCGCTACCTCGTGCGCAAGCCCGGCTACCAGGACGTGAGTGTCGACGCGGCGCCCGGCCAAGCCGAGGTGTCGGTTGCGATGACGCGCGAAACCGATCCCTTCAAACTCGCCGAAGCCAAGCCGGCGAACGTCTGGCTCGGTGCGCTCGACCTCGGCGACGCGACGCGCAAGAAGCACTTCATGCTGCAGTGCGCGTTCTGCCACCAGCAGGGCAACGCCTTCCTGCGACAGGAACGCACAGCCGCCGATTGGAGCGACGCGATCCACCGCATGGTGCGCTACGGCTCGCGGATCTCGACCGAGGACCAGCGCGTGCTGCCCGAAATGCTCGAGCGCGGCTGGCGCAAGTTGCGCGAGAATCCGTCGCTGCTTGCCGAGCCAGCGCCATGGAACCCGGCGCTTGCCGGCACGACGATCACCGAGTGGCCGATCGGCGATGCGATGTCGCAGACGCACGACGATCTGCTCGCCGAGAGCGGCCTCGTCTATGTCGCCGACAACATCCAGGACCGGCTCTACGAGATCGACGCGAAGACCAACGTCGTCGTCGTGTACCGGATCCCGCATCGCGAGGGCGAACCCAACGGCGGCCTGCTCGCCGCGCGGCTGAAGGAATTCCCGCGCCACGACAGCACGTCCAATGCACATTCGCTGGCCGAATCTCCGCGCGACGGCCACATCTTTATCACGCCCTCGGCGCAGCGCCGCCTCGTCGAGTT
Source organism: uncultured beta proteobacterium (assembly GCA_963774675.1). Taxonomy (GTDB): domain Bacteria; phylum Pseudomonadota; class Gammaproteobacteria; order Burkholderiales; family Burkholderiaceae_C; genus CAIKUF01. The sequence continues at coordinate 454,644 of CAVZFV010000001.1, forward strand.
CGACCCCAAGACCAAGGCCTTCACCCTGCACGACATGCCAGGGGGCTTCTATCCACACACGATCCGCGTCGACGCGAAGGACCGCGTCTGGTTCACGCTTGCGCTGTCGAACCAGATCGCGATGTTCGACCGCGCGACGGCGAAGTTCACGCTCTACGACCTGCCGCCACGCTCGTTTCGCGAACGCATGACGACGGCGTTGATCGGCCCGATCTTCAGGCTGATGAGTTGGGGGGTGCCGCTCGCGAACTGGCTGCCGGTGGATCGGCAATCAACCGGCGTGCCCCTGCCCTACGGAATCGACATCGCGCCCGACGGCAAGGCCTGGTTCGCGCGCCTGCACACCGACGAAATCGGATACGTCGATCCCGCAACCGGTACGGTGACGATGATCCCGACCCCCTTCAAGGGCCCGCGCCGCCTTCGCACGGATGCCGACGGCAACCTGTGGATCGGCGCCTTTCCGGAATCGGCAATCGTGCGTTACGAACCGAGGACGGGCAAGTTCACGCGCTACGACCTGCCCGCCATCCCCAAGGGCAGCGATACGCCCTATGCGCTCAACGTCGACAAGAAGCGCGGCATCGTCTGGGTCAACGGCAACCAGTCGGATGCGCTGCACGCTCTCGACATCGCGACCGGCACCTGGCGCAGCGTGCCGCTGCCGCGGCGCGTCTCGTTCACGCGCGATGTCGAGATCGCAGAGGACGGCACGGTCTATGTCGCGACATCTAACTTCCCGAGCTGGCACACCGAGGATGCGCAGCCGACGCTGATCCGCGTGCAGCCGGGCGCTCTCTTCAAGTGACGCCCGCGTGATTGCGCTACGCTACGGGCGCTTCTACCTGTCGTGCCTGCTGGCGTTCACCGCCGGGCACATGGTGAACTACAGCGTCATCATCTACGCACAGGACGTGATCGGCTCCGACCTGCTTTCGGGCATCGGTTTCGGCCTGTGTTTCGGCCCGCCGCTCGTCCTCGGCTGGTATGCCGGTGTGCTCTGCGACCGCCTCGCGCCGGGTCGCTTGATCCATGCCGCACAGGCGCTCTTCGTGCTCGCCGCACTGCTGCTGTGGGCCGGGCACGCGTGGCTGCCCGACGCGTCGGCGCGCGTGCCGACGCTCGTGATCGCGGCGGCACTCGCGGGCGCCGGATGGTCCTTCGTCTCGCCGGCGCGCATGGCGACTCTCGGGCAGATCGCGAGCGTGGCGGACTTGAAGCCCGCGTCGGTACTCTTCAACCTGCTCGTGATGCTCGGCTTCGGCCTCGGCCCGGTCATGATCGCGCTCGCGCGGCGCGGCTTCGGATGGCCGGGGGTATTCCTCGGCGCCACGGCCCTGTTCGTGTTGTCGTCGATCGCACTGCTCGGCGTACGCACCCGTGGCAGCAACCGCGTGCACGAGGCGGTCTCGGTCGAGATCCGCGAAGGCCTGTCGGCCGTCGCCGCGAAGCCGCTGCTGCTTCAACTCATGGTTGCGGCGATGGCAGGCTATCTGGCGATGGGGCCGATGTCGGTGCTGCTGCCCAGGCTCGCGACGACACGACTCGCGCTCGACGAACTCGGCCGCGGCGCGTTTCTCGGCACACTCGCCTTGTCGCTCATCGTCGGCGGCCTCGTTGCGCTCGTCACCGCGCGCCGCGTGCACAACGGCCGGCTTGTTTTCAGCGCGACGATCGTCGCCGGCATCGCGCTCGCCGCGCTCGGCAGCGTGCGCACGGTAGGCACGGCCGTTGCGTTGCTTTGCGCGGTCGGCATCGCCGGCGGGCTCGCGCTGTCCTTGATCGTTGCCGGCATCCAGGCGCAGGCGCTTGAGGCCACGCGCGGCCGCGTCGTCAGCATGTACACGATCATTTCACAGGTCGTGCCCGCGGCGTCCGGCGTTGCCGCGGGCGCGCTGACGCAGGCGTTCGGTGTCGGCGTCGCGCTGCAGGTGTGCGGCTCGACGCTGGTCGCCGCGATGCTCGTCAACGCGATGTGGATGAAAGCCCTTCGCAGTCACCGTGGCTAGTACGACCTTCTAGAGTCGCCGTTGCATTCCTGCGATTGGACAACCTGCGGGTGCATCACGCCAAGCCGGCGAAGGCCTGGTTTGCCGAGCACGCGGATGCGACCCAGGTGTTCAACCTGCCCAGCTACAGCCTCGAGCTCAGCCCCGATCGGATGGCCATCGCTGACATCAAGCAGGCCATCACGACACTGGCTCCGGCGCGCACGAAGCCGCTACTGCTCAAAGCCACGGCGCGACACTTGCGCAGCGTGCAACGCCAGCCGAGCGAATTCGAAAGTGCTTTGAGCACGGACCGATTCGCAATGCAACTCGATTCAATTTCGATGATGCCGGATCCCTAGTTTTCCCTGAAACTGCGCGCCATGCCAGCCGTCAGCGGCTCGGTCAGGAACTCCAGTGCGGTGCGATCCGACGTCCTCAGGTAGACCTCGGCCGCGCCGCCCGGACGCACCACATGGCGCGCCTCGGGTGGTATCGATTCGGACGCCAGTTCCACTTGCACCACGAAGTACTCACTGCCGTTTCGCGGATCGACCAGCGTATCGGCCGAGATGGCGACGACGCGCCCCGGCACGAGACCAGTGCTTCGCTGACGCGTGCCGAGCAGGCGGACGCTCGCCGCCTGGCCGACGACGATGTCGGCCGCCGCGCCCGCGCCCACGTGGGCCTCGATGCGTAGCGGCAGGCCGGATGGCACGATGTCGACGATCGGCTCGCGGGCGCCGATCGCCGAGCCGACCGTGTTCACGCGCAGGTTGACGAGCCGGCCGGCCACCGGTGCGATGACCTCGTTGCGGTCGACAGTGTCCTGCAGCGCGCGCAGGCGCTCCTCGAAATCGACGACGCGAGCTCCGGTCTCGCGCAGTTCCTCGGTCGCAATGCGAACAAAATCGCGGCGCGCCGACTCGCGTCGGCCTTCGAGTTCGGAGCTGCGCTGGCGCACCTGCGCCAGATCGGCCGCGCTCGCAGCGATGCGCGACTCGTACTCCGCCACGTTGCGTTGAAGACCGAGCACACGTGTGCGGTTGACGAAACCCTGCGTCACCAAGGCTTCGTTGGAAGCGAGCTCGTCGCGCATGATCGCGAGCGCCTGCGTCGTGACGGCGATGTTGCGCTCGGTTGCCACGATTTCGGCCTGCGTGTCGACAAGCTGCCCACGCGCCGACTCGAGCAAGCCGTGCAAGGCGCGTCGCCGCGCGGCGAAGGTCGCGCTTTCGCGCGCCAGGGCTTCGCCGCGCCGCACCTCGTCGTGACCGTTGCGCGGCGGCGGCTGCCAAGTGTCGCGCAGCACCGCCTCGGCCTCCAGCCGCGAGCGGCGCAAGCGTTCGGCGTCGAGCTGCGATCGAAGCAATTCGAGCGCAGAGTCGACGCGCGCATCCTCTAGCCGGATCAGCGGCTGACCCTTCGCCACCGCTTCGCCCTCGTGTACGAGGATCGCCGCCACGATGCCGCCGTCGCGATGGGTCACGATCTGGCGATTGGCTTCGACCTTGATGATGCCCGGCGCGACTACCGCGCCCAGGATCGGCGCCGCCAACGCCCATGCCGCGAATAGGCCGATCCAGATCGCCACCGCAATGCTGCCGGCGACGGCCCAGTGTCTGATCCGGCGCTGTAGGGCAAGCGCGTCGCCGGCATCGGCGTCAACAGCCGGCATCATGCTGACGCGCTCGCCGAAGCAGCCAAGGCCGGTGTCGTCTTCTCGACGTCGGCGACGCGCTCGACCGCGCCTTCGCGCATCACGACCACCTTGTCGGCTGCAGCGAGCACCCCGCGGCGCTGGGTGATGACGATCACCGTCGAACCGGCCTCGCGCAGCGCCCGGAGGCACTGCAGCAGTCCCTGCTCGCCGTCGGCGTCCAGGCTTGCGTCGGGCTCGTCGAGGACGACCAGCGAGGGCTCGCCGTAGACTGCGCGCGCGAGCGCGACGCGCTGGCGCTGCCCGCCCGAGAGCTGGTAGCCGCCGTCGCGCACAGGCGTGTCGAAGCCCTGCGGTAGGCGCAAGATCATGTCGTGTGCCTGCGCAGTGCGCGCCGCCTTCAGCACAGCTTCGGAATCGAGCGCACCAAGCCGGGCGATGTTCTCGCCCACCGTGCCATCGAACAAACCCACATCCTGCGGCATGTAGCCGATCGCAGCGCCCAGTTGCGACCGAGGCCACGACCGAATGTCCGCACCGTCGTAGCGGACCGTACCAGCGTTCGGGCGTAACGCGCCGACGAGCAATCGCGCCAGCGTCGTCTTGCCCGACCCGCTCGGCCCGACGACCGCGACCACCTGTCCCGCCGCAACGTGCAGCAACACGCCGCGCAGCAGCGCCCGGTCAGTCCCCGGCGCGGCGACCGACACATTCTCCACGTCGACCTGTCCGCGCGGCGGCGGCAGTTCGGTACGCTGGATCACCTGGTCGAGTCCGGCCAACAGCGGCCGCAAGCGCGCGTATGCGGCGGCGGCGTCGACGAGCCCCTTCCAGCCGCCGATCAGCAACTCCACCGGGGCGAGCGCGCGGCCGAGGATGATCGTCGTCGCAAGCATCACGCCGGGCGTCGCCTGATCGGTGATCACGAGGTAGGCGCCGAAGCCGAGCATCAGCACTTGCACGAGCTGGCGCGTGACGCGAGTGAGCGCGCTCATCGCGCCGCCCTTGGCGCCGAGCGCGAGCGTCAGCGCATGGCCCTCACGCGCCCGTCCCGCCCAGCGGCCGATCAATGCACCCGCCATGCCTAGGGCGAGCGAGGCCTCGGCGTTGCGCACCGCACCGTCGACCACGCGACCGGCCTGCAACTGCGCACTGTTGACCTCGACGATCGCGGCCCGGGTGATGCGCTCGTTGAACCAAGCGATCAGCACGAGCCCGATCACCGCCACCAGCGCAGCGCCGCCGAGCGCCGCGCTGAAGAGGTAGATCACGCCAACGTAGACCAGGCTCCACGGCGCGTCGCACAACGCGACGATGCCCGGGCCGGACAGAAAGGTGCGCACCCTCGACAGGTCGCGCATGGCGTCGAGCCCAGCACCACCACCACCCTGCGCCGTGGTCTCGATCGCATGGCCGAGCAGGCGCTCGCCATACTGCTGCTCGATCAGCACGCCGATGGCGCCGAGCGTGCGCGTGCGCAGCCACTCCAGTACGCCCATCAACGTGAGCGTCAGCAACGCCATCACCCCGAGCACGACCAGAGTCTCGACGCTGCGCGTCGCGAGCACGCGGTCGAAGACCTGCAGCATAAAGATCGACGGCGCGAGCAGCGTCAGGTTGATCAACAGGCTGTAGCCAAGCACGGCACGCAGCGGGCCGTGCAGGGGTCGGAACAACGAGAGTCCCATGTTCATATTCTCGCCCGCGCCGACACGCGCCGCGAGTGGAAAACTGCTGATCCGGTCAGGCCCCGAACACCAAGTCAGAAGCCGTCGTCTGCGCGGCCCCGACCAAGCTCACGAGCAAGGCCAGCTCGCTCGCATCAACGATCGCGTTGGCATCGTGCGCCTCGAAGTAGTACAGCGCCGAGTCGCTGGCGTTGTCCACCATGAACAGCGCCGTCTGCCCGACAGCGTACGCGCTCGTCGCCGATCCGAGGGCGGCGGCGGCGCTCGTTGCATCGATGTGGCCAACGATGTTGGCTTTCATGACAACGAACTCGGCGCTCGTCGCAAAGCCCCCGGCAGCGCTGCGCGTCACCGCGCCGTCGACCACAGCGTCACCATCGCCGATACGAATGCCGGTCATGCTGACGAGCAGCTTGTCCGACCCGCTGGTGAAGTCGGTGATGGTGTCGGAGGCGAGCATGCTGTTGAGGACGAAGACATCGCCTCCGCCACCGCCAGTCAGCGTGTTCGCCGCGGCGTTGCCTGCAATGGTGTTCGCCAAGCCATTGCCTGTGCCGGCAATCGCCGAACTGCCCGTCAGCGTCAGCTTTTCAAGGTTCGCGCCGAGCACGTAGGAGATGCTGGACTTCACCAGATCAATCCCGCCGTTGGCAGCCTCGGTCACCTTGTCACCGACGTTGTCCACAATGTAGGTGTCGTTGCCCGAGCCACCGCTCATCGCGTCGGCACCGGCCTTGCCGTCGAGCACGTTGTTGCCGCTGTTGCCAGTCAGTGTGTTGGCCAGCGCGTTGCCGGTGCCGTTGATCGACCCACTGCCCGTCAGCGTCAGCTTTTCAAGGTTCGCGCCGAGCACGTAGGAGATGCTGGACTTCACCAGATCAATCCCGCCGTTCGCAGCCTCGGTCACCTTGTCACCGACGTTGTCCACGATGTAGGTGTCGTTGCCCGAGCCACCGCTCATCGCGTCAGCACCGGCCTTGCCGTCGAGCACGTTGTTGCCGCTGTTGCCAGTCAGTGTGTTGGCCAGCGCGTTGCCGGTGCCGTTGATCGACCCACTGCCCGTCAGCGTCAGCTTTTCAAGGTTCGCGCCGAGCACGTAGGAGATGCTGGACTTCACCAGATCAATCCCGCCGTTGGCAGCCTCGGTCACCTTGTCACCGACGTTGTCCACAATGTAGGTGTCGTTGCCCGAGCCACCGCTCATCGCGTCGGCACCGGCCTTGCCGTCGAGCACGTTGTTGCCGCTGTTGCCAGTCAGTGTGTTGGCCAGCGCGTTGCCGGTGCCGTTGATCGACCCACTGCCCGTCAGCGTCAGCTTTTCAAGGTTCGCGCCGAGCACGTAGGAGATGCTGGACTTCACCAGATCAATCCCGCCGTTCGCAGCCTCGGTCACCTTGTCACCGACGTTGTCCACGATGTAGGTGTCGTTGCCCGAGCCACCGCTCATCGCGTCAGCACCGGCCTTGCCGTCAAGAATATCGTTGCCGGCTAGGCCGGAGAGAGTGTTGGCTTTCGCGTTACCGATCAGAACGTTGTCGAGGGCATTGCCGGTCCCCTTGATGGCAGCGCCGACGAGGGTCAGGTTTTCGAGGTTCGGACCGAGCGTGTAGCTGATGCTCGAGTTGATGAGATCCTTGCCGCCGTCGACGTTTTCGACGATGACGTCGGTCGCCGAATTGATCGTGTAAACATCGTCGCTGATGCCATAGCTGAAGACCTTCTGGCCGACCAAATCGTCGTCGATGATCGTGATCGTCGCCGCTGGCGTCGCGATCGTCGCGTTGACCGGGGCGCTGAGTCTGAGGTTGAAACTCTCCTGGACGCCGGCAGTGTCGTAACTGGGCGACTGTTCGAGTTCGATGCGTACCGTCTTCGTCGTCTCCCCGGCCGCAAAGTTCAGCGTGCCGCTGACCGCGGCGAAATCGTAGTTTGCCGCCGCCGTCCCGGCCGCCGTCGCGTAGTTGACCGACACGTTGGACGCGGTCCGTCCGCTCAGGCTCACAACCATGTCGACGTAGCCGTCGCCCTCGCTGACGGTCTTGCTCGCGACCGAGAGCGCCGGAGCCGCGGCTACGGCTCCGTCATTCGCGCCGACCACGGCGACGCCATTTCCGTCGACGATCGCTGCGTTGACGGCTTTGCTCAGGCTGAGGTTGATGCGCTCAGCGCCCTCGGCGGTCGCGTCGTCGGCAATCGCCACCGTCACCGTCTTGACGACCTCGCCGGCCGCAAAGGTCAGCTTCCCGCTCAGCGGGTCGGCCGTGCCGTTGTAGTCCGACCCCGAGGTCGCATTGCCGCCGGCCACTGCGTAGTTCACCGTCACGTCGCTGGCGTTGGCCACCCCGCCCACGCCGCCGAGCAGCACCACAAAGCTCGCCGTCCCCGCCTTCTCGTCGACCACCACGTCGCGCACGAACAACCCCGGCTGCTCGCCAACCGCCAGCGCCGTGTCGTTGTCCACAATCGAGACCATCGCCGACGCCTTGGCCAGCGTCGCATTCGTCGGCGCGCTCAGGTTGAAGCGAAAATGCTCCAGCATGCCGGAGTCGTAGCTGGCCGAGCCTTCGAGCTCAATGCGTACCGTCTTCGTCGTCTCTCCAGCCGCAAAGTTCAGCGTGCCGCTGGCCCCGGTGAAGTCGTAGTTCGCCGCCGCCGTCGCGGCCGCGGTCGCGTACGCCACCGACACGTTGGACGCGCTCGGCGCGCTCAGGCTGACCACCACGTCGATGTAGCCATCGCCCTCGCCGACCACCATGTCGGCCACCGACAACGTCGGGGCTGTCGACACCGGGCCATCACTCTTGCCGATCGTCGCCACACCCTGACCATCAATGATCCTGGCGTTGACGGCGTTGTTCAGGTTCAGGTAGAAGCGCTCAGCGCCCTCGGCGGTCGCGTCGTCGGCAATCGCCACCGTCACCGTCTTGACGACCTCGCCGGCCGCAAAGGTCAGCTTCTCGCTCAGCGGGTCGGCCGTGCCGTTGTAGTCCGACCCCGAGGTCGCATTGCCGCCGGCCACTGCGTAGTTCACCGTCACGTCGCTGGCGTTGGCCACCCCGCCCACGCCGCCGAGCAGCACCACAAAGCTCGCCGTCCCCGCCTTCTCGTCGACCACCACGTCGCGCACGAACAACCCCGGCTGCTCGCCAACCGCCAGCGCCGTGTCGTTGTCCACAATCGAGACCATCGCCGACGCCTTGGCCAGCGTCGCATTCGTCGGCGCGCTCAGGTTGAAGCGAAAATGCTCCAGCATGCCGGAGTCGTAGCTGGCCGAGCCTTCGAGCTCAATGCGTACCGTCTTCGTCGTCTCTCCAGCCGCAAAGTTCAGCGTGCCGTTGGCCCCGGTGAAGTCGTAGTTCGCCGCCGCCGTCGCGGCCGCGGTCGCGTACGCCACCGACACGTTGGACGCGCTCGGCGCGCTCAGGCTGACCACCACGTCGATGTAGCCATCGCCCTCGCCGACCACCATGTCGGCCACCGACAACGTCGGGGCTGTCGACACCGGGCCATCACTCTTGCCGATCGTCGCCACACCCTGACCATCAATGATCCTGGCGTTGACGGCGTTGTTCAGGTTCAGGTAGAAGCGCTCAGCGCCCTCGGCGGTCGCGTCGTCGGCAATCGCCACCGTCACCGTCTTGACGACCTCGCCGGCCGCAAAGGTCAGCTTCCCGCTCAGCGGGTCGGCCGTGCCGTTGTAGTCCGACCCCGAGGTCGCATTGCCGCCGGCCACTGCGTAGTTCACCGTCACGTCGCTGGCGTTGGCCACCCCGCCCACGCCGCCGAGCAGCACCACAAAGCTCGCCGTCCCCGCCTTCTCGTCGACCACCACGTCGCGCACGAACAACCCCGGCTGCTCGCCTACCGCCAGCGCCGTGTCGTTGTCCACAATCGAGACCATCGCCGACGCCTTGGCCAGCGTCGCATTCGTCGGCGCGCTCAGGTTGAAGCGAAAATGCTCCAGCATGCCGGAGTCGTAGCTGGCCGAGCCTTCGAGCTCAATGCGTACCGTCTTCGTCGTCTCTCCAGCCGCAAAGTTCAGCGTGCCGTTGGCCCCGGTGAAGTCGTAGTTCGCCGCCGCCGTCGCGGCCGCGGTCGCGTACGCCACCGACACGTTGGACGCGCTCGGCGCGCTCAGGCTGACCACCACGTCGATGTAGCCATCGCCCTCGCCGACCACCATGTCGGCCACCGACAACGTCGGGGCTGTCGACACCGGGCCATCACTCTTGCCGATCGTCGCCACACCCTGACCATCAATGATCCTGGCGTTGACGGCGTTGTTCAGGTTCAGGTAGAAGCGCTCAGCGCCCTCGGCGGTCGCGTCGTCGGCAATCGCCACCGTCACCGTCTTGACGACCTCGCCGGCCGCAAAGGTCAGCTTCTCGCTCAGCGGGTCGGCCGTGCCGTTGTAGTCCGACCCCGAGGTCGCATTGCCGCCGGCCACTGCGTAGTTCACCGTCACGTCGCTGGCGTTGGCCACCCCGCCCACGCCGCCGAGCAGCACCACAAAGCTCGCCGTCCCCGCCTTCTCGTCGACCACCACGTCGCGCACGAACAACCCCGGCTGCTCGCCAACCGCCAGCGCCGTGTCGTTGTCCACAATCGAGACCATCGCCGACGCCTTGGCCAGCGTCGCATTCGTCGGCGCGCTCAGGTTGAAGCGAAAATGCTCCAGCATGCCGGAGTCGTAGCTGGCCGAGCCTTCGAGCTCAATGCGTACCGTCTTCGTCGTCTCTCCAGCCGCAAAGTTCAGCGTGCCGCTGGCCCCGGTGAAGTCGTAGTTCGCCGCCGCCGTCGCGGCCGCGGTCGCGTACGCCACCGACACGTTGGACGCGCTCGGCGCGCTCAGGCTGACCACCACGTCGATGTAGCCATCGCCCTCGCCGACCACCATGTCGGCCACCGACAACGTCGGGGCTGCGACGGCCATTGGACCTTGCGAAAAGGCAAACACCGGAGCTTGCATGTGGGCCGGGGGAACCAAGTGCGACGCAAGCGCAAGATAGACTGCGTCGTCGACAGCGTCGCCTGTTGACATCACCGCGCTCGCCTCCCCATCGTCGCGCCCACCTAAAGAAGTGTCGGGGAAGCCAAACACATGCCGAACGCCTTCCGCCGTGTGACCGTCTCCGCCGTCACTGAACGCGGTAGCTGCGACAGATTCACCCTGGGCGCGGCCAACAGGGTCAACCAGAGATTGCATCCGTCTTGACATGGCGAGCCTCTCCAAACGAACGGCCGAATTGGGTCACACTAACGGAGCATCCCTGTGTGCCAGGAATCTGCCCTTACAGGCACGCGGTCCGATGCAGACGGTCGCCTGTCCGCAGATCGTTCCGGCTCGCATATTGCGAGACCCGCAGATTACGAGAATAGTACGCTGGCGCTGCCCCCGCACCCCTCAATCATGGGGGGCGGGGCAGCGGTCGTGGCGGAAGCACCCGCCAGTCCCGTTCAGCCCGCTGCCCGCAACGCAGCCCGCAACGCCTCGCCGATCTCCGGCTTGCCGGCGAACGGATCGGTCGGGTTGCGTGCCTGCATGATGTCGTCGAGCCGGGTCTGCACGCTCGCCAGCGCCTTCGGGTGGCTGTAGATGTAGAAGCGCTTCTCGGCCATAGCATCGAACACGTTTTGCGCCACCTCTGCCGCGCTCACCTTGCCGGAGCCGACGGCCTTGTCCGTCATCGCCTGCTGCACGAGCTGGCTGCGCGTCGGCTTCTCGTCGGCGCCGAGTTCGGCGGGACGGTTGCGATGGCTTTGCTGGATGCCGGTCGGCACGAAGAACGGGCAGAGCACCGAGGCGCTCACCTGCTCGCTGACGAGCGCCAGGTCCTGGTAGAGGGTTTCGCTCAGGCTCACCACCGCATGCTTGCTGACGTTGTAGACACCCATGTTGGGCGGGTTCAGCAGGCCCGCCATCGACGCGGTGTTGACGATGTGACCCTCGTACTTCGGGTCGGCATAGGCCGCGACGAGCATCATCGGCGTGAAGACGCGCACGCCATGCACGACGCCCATCAGGTTCACGCCGAGCACCCACTCCCAGTCCTTCAGCGAGTTCTCCCAGATCAGCCCGCCGGAACCGACGCCCGCGTTGTTGAACACGAAGTGCGGGGCGCCGAAGCGCTGCTGCACGGCGGCGCCGAGCGCCTCGACCTCGGCCGCCTTCGACACGTCCAGACGATAGGGCAGCACCTGTGCGCCGAGCGCGGCCACCTCGGCCGCCGCCTTGTCGAGTGCATCGGGCTGCACGTCGGCCATCACGACGTTCATGCCCTCGCGCGCGGCGATGCGTGAGGTCTCGAGCCCGAAGCCCGAGGCGGCGCCGGTGATCACGGCCGTGCGGCCCTTGAAAGTCTTCATGCTGCTGCGTCCTCTTTCCTGATCTGAAACCCGATGCGCGGGAAGTGCACGACGACGCGGCCCGCGCGCTCATCGTGGCGCTCGATCGCCACCTCCTCGCGCGCAAGGCCAACGAGCTTGCCGCCGACCGGGTCTCGCGCATAGTCGGTCGCGCTCACCGTCACGGCGTCGCCCTGCGCCAGGCCGGGTTCGGCCTCGAACGCGGTCGGCACCGTCGAGCCCGCGGCCGCGGCGATCTCGATCGCGTCGCTGCTGCCGATCTGCGTCGGCCGCTGCGGCGCGAACGCGGCGACGCGCTCGTACCAGGCGACGAGCAACGCGTGCGGCGCGAGCACGGTCGCGATCGGCGGTGCGCGGCGGACGAACCAGATCGATTGCGCAACCGAGAAGTCGGCGATGCTCGCCGCCTCGCCGCACAGGAAGCGGCGCCCGTCGCCGAGCTGCTGCTCGATCCAGCCGAGATAGGTCTTGAGCTGCGCAGCGGTATCGGCAGGCGTCGCGCGGCGCATACCGGCCGTCATCGCGGCGCGGTCAGCGCCGAAAGCCTTCAACATTTCCGGCGAGGCGCCCTGCATGATGTGCTCGATGCTGGCCGGCTGCATCGTGTACGGGATCGCGACCCAGAACAGCGCCGAGTCCGCCCACTGCGACACGATGTGCGCCGCGCCGCCCGCACTCGCCGGGTAGATCGAAGGCTGTGGCGCGATGCGCTCGATCACGCGGCACATCAAGGCGCTGTCGCAATAGATGTCGGCGCCGATCTGCAGGAACGGCGTACGGCGGTAGCCGCCGGTGAGCGCGACGACATCCGGCTTGGGCAGCATCGTCGGCACCGTGACCGATCGCCAGTCGAGGCCCTTGTAGCCAAGGACGAGCCGGACCTTCTCGGAGAACGGCGAGCTCGGGTAGTGGTGCAGGATCAGGTCGTTCACGAGCTTCCAGGTTGCGGCGGCAAGGCGCGCGCGATGATCGTATCGAAATCGGTGCCTGCGGCCTCGAGCGTGCCGAAGGTCTGGCCCCAGTCGCCTGCGAGGCGCGACGTGCTGAAGGCGTCGAACACGACACCGGGGGCGTGCTGACGCAGCAATGCGGCCTGCACCAGGATCGCCACGTCCTGCGCCAGGCGGCGCGCGTCGGCCTCGTCGGTCTCGCCGTCGATGCGTTGCAGCAGCGTCTCGCGCGCGCGGTCGAACGCGGGGAGCGCGCCGCGCGCGGGTTCGAGCTCGGCAGCCAGCGCGTCTGCGACCGACGCATCCTTGCCGCTGCGGCGCAGGGCGCGCAGCAGGTCGAGCCCCATGATGTTGCCCGCGCCTTCCCAGATCGAATTGACCGGCATCTCGCGGTAGATGCGCGCCATCACGCCTTCGCCGCCCTCTTCCACGTAGCCGTTGCCGCCGAGACACTCCATTGCCTCCTGTGCGAACGGACTACCACGCTTGCAGATCCAGAACTTCGCCACCGGCGTCAGCAGGCGGCGCATCAGCACTTCGTGCGCGTCGTCCGGGTGGTCGAGCGTACGCGCGAGGCGCAGCGCGAGCGCGGTGGCGGCCTCGCTCTCGAGCGCGAGGTCGGCCAGCACGTTCTTCATCAGCGGCTGCTCGCTGAGCGGCTTGCCAAAGGCGCTGCGCTGTGCGGTGTGGTGCAGCGCGAGCGTCAGCGCCTGGCGCATCAGGCCGGCCGTGCCGAGCGCGCAGTCGAGCCGCGTCATCGAGCCCATTTCGAGGATCTGCGGCACGCCGCGGCCTTCGTCGCCGACGAGCCAGCCCACAGCGCCCGCGAATTCGACCTCCGAGCTTGCGTTCGCCTTGTTGCCGAGCTTGTCCTTCAGGCGCTCGATGCGCATCGCGTTGACCGTGCCATCCGGCAGCAGGCGCGGCATGAAGAAGCAGGAAAGGCCGCCCGGCGACTGCGCGAGGACGAGGAAGGCGTCGCACATCGGCGCCGACATGAACCACTTGTGCCCGACGATTCTGAAGCGCTGCCCCCACTCGTCGCTGCCCGCGGGCGTCGCCTGCGTCGTGTTGGCCCGCACATCCGAGCCACCCTGCTTCTCGGTCATGCCCATGCCCATCGTCACGCCGCCTTTTCGCGACGCGGGGACGAAGCGCGGGTCGTAGACGCGGCTGGTCAGCAGCGGCCCCCAGAAGGCGGCGAGCGCCGGATTCGCACGCAGCGCAGGCGTGACGGCGTACGTCATCGAGATCGGGCACAGCACCGACGGTTCGAGCTCGGTGAAGAGCATGAAAGCCGCCGCGCGCCGTACATGATCGTGCGGCGCGCCGGCCCACGGCGTGCCGTGCAAACCCGACTCGACCGCCAGGTTCATCAACGCGTGATAGCTCGGATGGAACTCGACCTGGTCGGCGCGATGCCCTAAGCGGTCGTGCGTGTGCAGCTGCGGCGTGTACACGTTGGCGAGCCGCGCATGCGTCTGCATCTGGGGCGTGGCAAGCGCTGCACCGAGACGCTCGAGCTCATCCGTTGCCAGCGCCGGCGCGTTGAAATGCAGCGCATTGCGCAGCGCGGCGTTGTCGGCCAGGAGGTTGTTCCCGGTGCGCGGCAGTGCCTGATTGAAGACTTCGTGCGTTGCGTCCATGTCGATTGACTCCGGTGCCATGCGCGCCTCTTGAAGACCTCGTGCCGCGCTACACCAGTTTGACGATTTGCTTGCCGAAGTTCTTGCCCTTGAGCAAACCGACGAAGGCTTGCGGCGCCGATTCGATGCCCTCGGCGATCGACTCCCGGTACTTCAGCTTACCGGTGGCGACGAGGCCGCCGATCTCCTTCAGCGCCTCGGGCCAGACTTCCATGTGCTCGCTGACGATGAAGCCCTGCACGAGCAGACGCGAGACGAGGATCAGCTGCGGCTGCGTGAGCGGAATCGGCGCGCCGTTGTAGCCCGAGATCATCCCGCACATGGCAATCCGGCCGAACGCGTTCATGCGCTGCAGCACGGCGTCGAGCGTGATGCCGCCGACGTTCTCGAAGTAACCGTCGATCCCTTTCGGGCACGCCGCCTTCAACGCCGCGCTGAGCGATTTCAGGTCCGGGTGCTGCTTGTAGTCGATGCACTCGTCGAAGCCGAACTCTTCGACGACGACGCGGCACTTCTCCGGGCCACCGGCAAGGCCCACCGCGCGACAGCCCTTGGCCTTGGCGAGCTGGCCAACGACGGTACCGACGGCGCCGCTGGCGGCGCTGACGACGACCGTCTCACCCGCCTTGGGCGCGATGATCTTGTTGAGGCCATACCAGGCCGTGACGCCCGGCATACCGACGGTGCCAAGGTAAGCCGACAGCGGAATGTGGATCGTTTCCACCTTTTGCAACACGCCGCGCTGGTTCGCGTCGACGACCGAATACTCCTGCCAGCCGCCCATGCCGACGACCTTGTCGCCGATCGCGAAGGCCGCGTTCTTCGACGCTACGACTTCGCCCGCCGTGCCTCCCCCCATCACGGCGTCGAGCGCCTGCGGCTGCGCGTAGCTCTTGCCGTCGTTCATGCGGCCACGCATGTAGGGGTCGAGCGACATGAAGTGATGGCGCACCAGGACTTCGCCGTCCTTCAGCTCGGGCACCGGCGCCTCGACGAGGCGGAAGTTGTCGGCCGTCGGCTCGCCGCTGGGGCGCGAGGCAAGCTGCCATTGCTTGTTCATGGTTGTGGTCATTTCTTGTTTCCTTGGTTGAGTAAGGTCAGTCGGAAGCATCCGACCGCTGGATCTTTCGCCCGCCCGCGGGCAGGGCTCGGATGTACTTGAAGGTTCCCGTGCCGTGCGCGACGAGTTGATGCGTGTCGTCGAACACCGAGCCCTCGCAGAACGCCAGCGACGCGGTGCGACGCAGCAGCTTGCCCTGCGCGAGCAGGCGGCCGATGCCGGGGCGCATGAAGCTCGTCTTCATCTCGATCGTGACGACGCTCGCGCTCGTCGGGTGGCCAGGCTGGTTCGGGCTGCGCGCTGCGTGCGCCATCGCGACATCGATCAGCGTCATCGTGACGCCGCCGTGGGCGACGCTCCACGAGTTGCACAGCTCGTCGCGCAGCGTCAACGCAAGCTCGGAGGTGCCCGCCTCGCAGGCGAGCAGTTCCATGCCGACCATTTCGACGAAAGGAATCTGGACTGAGAACTTCATACGCGCGGCCCTGTACAAAAAGGGAATCGGCGCGCCCGGCGGGTCCTGCATGCGGGGCTCGTCACGTTCAACCGCCCGCGGTCACCGCGCTCACGCCGCCGTCGACGGCGAGGATCTGCCCGGTAATGTGCTTGCCGGCAGGCGATGCGAAGAGCAGCGCTGCGCCTTTCAGATCGTCGTCGTCGCCAAGGCGGCGCAGCGGCGCGTGCTCGGCGAGCTTGTCGGCGCCGAAGGTGGCGAGCACGCCCTTCGTCATCTTGCTCGGGAAGAAGCCCGGCGCGAGCGCGTTGACGTTGATGCCGTAACGCCCCCATTCGCCGGCCAGCGTGCGCGTGAAGTTGACGACCGCGCCCTTGCTCGTGCCGTAGGCGATGAACTGGATGTCGGGCCCCGAGCCCGAGAGGCCGGCGATCGACGCGATGTTGATGATGCGCCCCTGCTTGCGCGGGATCATCGAGCGTTTGCCGATGGCCTGGCTCATCAGGAATATGCTGCGGATGTTGAGGTTCATGACCTTGTCCCACGCCTCGAGTGGGTAGTCCTCGGCCGGTGCGCCCCAGGTGGCGCCGGCGTTGTTTACGAGAATGTCGACCTGGCCGAGACGCTGCATCGCCTCGTCGGCAACCTTGGCGATCTCCGCGGGCTGGCTCGCATCCGCCGCGACCCAGCGCGTGTCGATGCCCTTGGCCTGGAGCGTGGCAGCGGCCTCTTCGAGGTCGGCGGCCTTGCGCGAGGTGAGCAGGATCTTCGCGCCGGCCTCGCCGAGCGCCTCGGCGATCTGCAGGCCGAGGCCACGCGAGCCGCCGGTGACGAGCGCGGTGCGGCCGGTGAGATCGAAAAGCTTCTGGACGGGCGTGCTCATGGTGTGATTCCTCGTAATCGGTGACAGGTGGAGAAGGGCTTCAGAACCAGTCGTCGGCCATCGTGAGGCAGGTGTCATCCTGCGTCTCGACGACCTTCAGCCATGCGCCGATGCGCGGCAGTTCGTAGCGGAAAAAATAGGCGCAGGCGGCGAGCTTGCCTTGCAGGAACGAGGCGTTGGTGGCGTCAATGGCGCCGCCGCCTGGTGCCTCGTCGAGCCGCGCCTGAACGCACAACGCGACGTCGAGCCAGATCCAGGCCAGCACCGTGTGGCCGAAGGCCTGCAGATACGGGGTCGCATTGGCGAGCGATCGCTGCGGGTCAGCGCCCTGCCAAGCGGCGCGGGTGGCCTCACCCAGGTGCTTCAGCGCGGCTTCGAGTGCGCCCGCATGTTCGGCGAGTGAGGCAACGGCGTGCGCGCGCGCAATCGTCGCCGTCATGCGCTCGGCGAGCAACTTGAAGCCGCGCCCCTCCTGCATCACGACCTTGCGGCCGAGCAGGTCCAGGCCCTGGATACCGTGCGTGCCCTCGTGGATCATGTTGAGGCGGTTGTCGCGCCAGTACTGTTCGACCGGGAAGTCGCGCGTGTAGCCATAGCCGCCGAGCACCTGGATCGCGAGGCTGTTGGCCTCCAGGCACCATTCGCTCGGCCAGCTCTTGGCGATCGGTGTCAGCACTTCCAGCAGCAAGGCAGCCTCCGAAGCCGCCACAGGGTCGCCGGTATGCAGTTCATCGACGAGCCGCGAGCAATACAACTCGAGCGCGAGCGCGCCTTCGCAATAGCTCTTCTGTGCGAGCAACATGCGCTTGACGTCGGCGTGACGAATGATCGGCACCTGCGGCTGCGTCGCGTCCTTGCCAGACGGCCCGATCGGCCGGCCCTGCGGGCGCTCCTTCGCATACGCAAGGCTCACCTCGTAGCCGGCGTAGCCGATCATCGCCGCGCCCAGACCAACGGCGATGCGCGCCTCGTTCATCATGTGGAACATGCAGCGCAGACCCTCGCCCGGTTTGCCGACGAGGTAGCCAATGGCGCCGGACCCGACGCCATCCAGACCCCCGCCGGAACCGGCGCCATCCAGCTCCCCGCCGGACCCGGCACCATCCATTCCCCCGCCGGCCCCGGCGCGCACCGGGAACTTGCCTTCGCCGAAGTTGAGCAGCGTGTTCGGAATGCCACGATAGCCGAGCTTGTGATTGAGGCCCGCGAGCGCGACGTCGTTGCGCTCGCCGGTGAGTTGGCCTTCGGTGTCTACGAGTTTCTTCGGCACGATGAAAAGCGAAATCCCGCGCGTTCCGGGAACGAGCTTGCCGTCCGGCCCGGGGATCTTCGCGAGCACGAGATGGATGATGTTCTCCGTCAGCTCATGCTCGCCGTTCGAGATCCACATCTTGTTGCCGCGCAGCCGGTAGCGCGGGCCGAGGGGATCGCGCTCGAAGTCCTCGCCATCGGGAGTGGCACGCGTTGCGACGTCCGACAGGCTCGAGCCGGCCTGCGGCTCGGACAGGCACATCGTGCCCGCGAAGCGGCCGTCGAACTCGTTGCGTGCGAAGACCGTCTTCTGCATTTCGGTGCCATGCGCCATCAGCAGATTGGCGTTGCCGCTCG
Source organism: uncultured beta proteobacterium (assembly GCA_963774675.1). Taxonomy (GTDB): domain Bacteria; phylum Pseudomonadota; class Gammaproteobacteria; order Burkholderiales; family Burkholderiaceae_C; genus CAIKUF01. Next base: position 472,947 of record CAVZFV010000001.1, read on the forward strand.
TCAGCATGCCACCGCCTCCGAGGCCGACGCCCGCCTTCGGGAAGAAGCTGTTCGCCGCCATCTCGACGACGCATGGCAATTGCATGCCGCCGATCTCGTAGTCCTGCGCGGCAGCCAGCATGCCGGATTCGGCGAACGCGCGCGACGCCGCATGGCTCGCTTCGGGCAGGTGCACCTTCTCGCCGTCGAACCACGGCTCCTCGGCGTCCGACTGGCGCGCGAATGGCGCGAACTTCTCGGCGGCGAGCTTCTCGCACATGTCGAGCACCGCATCGAAGGTTTCGCGGTTGTGCTCGGCAAAGCGCGCGCGCTGCTCCAGGGACTCGACATCGAGCCAGTCGTAGAGCAGGAAGTCGAGCGTGCGGCGCATCGTGCTAGTGGTCAGGCGAGCGTCAGAGAACCTCGAACACGCCCGCCGCGCCCATCCCGCCGCCGATGCACATCGTGACGACGACCTTCTTCGCACCACGCCGCTTGCCTTCGATCAGCGCATGGCCCGTCAGGCGCTGGCCGCTCACGCCATACGGGTGGCCGACCGCGATCGCGCCGCCGTTGACGTTGAGCTTTTCCATCGGGATGCCGAGCGTGTCGGCGCAATAGAGCACCTGCACCGCGAAGGCCTCGTTCAGCTCCCAGAGGTCGATGTCGGCAACCGTGAGGCCGAGCCGCTTCAGGACCTTGGGCACGGCGAAGACGGGGCCGATCCCCATCTCATCGGGCTCGCAGCCGGCAACTGCAAACCCGAGGAAGCGGCCGAGCGGCTTCAGGCCCTTCTGTTCGGCGAGCTTCTCGTGCATCAGCACGCAGGCGCCGGCGCCGTCGCTGAACTGGCTTGCGTTGCCGGCCGCGATCACGCCGCCCGGAAACACCGGCTTGATGCCGGCTACCGCCTCGTAGGTCGTGCCCGCGCGCAGGCCTTCGTCGGCGCTGATGGTCACCTCCTTGCTGCGCAGGCCGAGCTGGGCATCGGCAACGCCGGCGATCGTTGTCACCGAGATCATTTCGTCGTTGAACTTGCCCGCCTCCTGTGCGGCACAGGCCTTCTGCTGGCTCGCGGCGCCGTACTGGTCCATGCGCTCGCGCGGGATCTTGTAGCGCTTGGCGACCTGCTCGGCAGTCTGGAGCATGCTCCAGTAGATCTCGGGCTTGTGGTCGAGCAGCCAGGGGTCGGTGATCATGTGGCGGTTCGCCTCGTTCTGCACGCACGAGATGCTCTCGACGCCGCCGGCGACGTAGACATCACCCTCGCCGGCAATGATGCGCTGCGCCGCCATCGCGATCGTCTGCAGGCCGCTCGAGCAGAATCGGTTGATCGTGACGCCGCTCGTCGTGATCGGCAGCCCTGCCCTGAGCGCGATCTGGCGCGCGATGTTGCTGCCGGTCGCGCCCTCGGGCGTCGCGCAGCCCATCAGCACATCCTCGACGAGCGCGCCCTCGATGCCCGCGCGCTCGACCGCGGTTTTCACCACGGCACCGCCCAGCGTCGCGCCGTGCGTCATGTTGAAGGCACCCTTCCAGCTCTTGGCGAGCGGGGTGCGGGCGGTGGAAACGATCACGGCTGAGGTCATGGCAAAACTCCTGTGGGAATCGGGTCAGGCAGGATCACTGTGCAGCCTGCTGCACAAGGCGATGGTAGAAGCGGATCAACTCGGCCAGGTTCGCAATCGTGATGCGCTCGTTTGTGCCGTGAAAGCGCGGCAGGTCTTCGGGCTTCGCGCGTACCGGCGAGAACTTGTAGATGTGATCGGAGACGCTCGCGAAGTGCTGCGAATCCGTGCCGCCCACCATCAGTCCGGGGGCGACGATCGTGTCCGGGAACAGCTCGCGGATCGTGCGCTCGATGAGCCGGTACGAGGCGCTGTCGGTCGGCGCGACCTTGGACGGCTCGGACGAACCGGGCAGCTTCTCGGCGCTCACCCGGTCGTCGGCGACGGTCTGCTTCACGTGCGTCATCACGTCGTCCCGCGTGGTGCCGGGCAACAGGCGGAAGTTCACCGTCGCATCGGCGCGGCCGGGCAGCACGTTCTCCTTGTTGCCCGCGTTCACGATCGTCAGCGCGGTGGTCGTGCGCAACATTGCGTTCGTGCTCGCGCCGGCCTCGAGTTGCTTCTTCACGAGCGGGCCGAACAGCCACAGGTTGGACAGCGCGATGCGGTTGAGCGCGTTCATCTCGGGCGCGACCGTCTCGAACATCTCGCGCGCGACGCCCTGGATGGCGGCGGGGAACTGGTTGCCATCGAGCCTTGTGAGCGCGGCGCTCATCATCGCGATCGCGCTCGTGCCCGCGGGCGGCGGGATCGACGAGTGCCCCGGCGTTGCCTCGGCCTGCAGCGCCACCGACAGGTAGCCCTTCTCGGCAATGCCGACGATCGCGGCAGGCGGCGTCAACCCTGGCAGCACGCCCTCGGTGATCAGCAGACCTTCGTCGATGACGAAGTCGAGCCTGACCTTGCGCTCCGCCAGCAGCGCCGCGATCGCCTTCGCGCCGCGCAGGCCGCCCACTTCCTCGTCCGCACCGTAGGCCAGGTAGACCGTGCGCTTCGGCTGGAAGCCGGAAGCGAGCAGCATCTCGACCGCTTCCATTTGCGAGATCAGGTTCGCCTTGTCGTCCCACGCGCCGCGACCCCAGACGAAACCGTCCTTGATCGTGCCGGCGAAGGGTTCTGCCTGCCAGTTCTTCTCGGTGCCCGGGGCAATCGGCACCACGTCCTGGTGCGCCATCAGAAGGATCGGCGTGGCTGCAGGGTCGGTGCCGGGCCAGGTGTAGAGCAGGCTCAGCCCGCCGACGACTTCGCGCTTGAGCGTCGCGTGCAGCAACGGATAACGCGACTGAAGATGCGCCTGCAGGATCGCGAACTGATCCGCATTGAGCGCCGCGTCGGTGGCAGACGACACGGTCTTCGCGCGCACCGCAGCAGCGAGCGACTCGGCGGCTGCCTGCGCGTTGACCGCGATCGGCGCCAGCGGAGGCACGTCGATCTGGCGCGAGCCCTGGCGCAAGGTATTGACGGCCACGGCCAGCACCAACAGCCCGACCAGCGCGAGGAGGGCAAGCAGGATGCGCTTGATCATCGATGCTCCCCCGCGCTCAGCTGAAGGTCTTACCTTCGGCCGCCAACCGCGCCAGCAGCGGCGCCGGCTCCCAGAACGCCTGGTCATCGAGTGGATTGCGCGCGAAGCGATTCATCGCCTGCACGACGTTGAAGAGGCCTACCGTGTCCGCGTAGCACATCGGGCCGCCGCGGTGCAGCGGGAAGCCGTAGCCGGTGAGGTAGATCATGTCGACGTCCGACGCGCGCAGCGCAATGCCTTCTTCGACGATCTTCGCACCCTCGTTCACCAGTGAGTAGACGAGCCGCTGCACGATCTCGTCGTCGCCGATCTTGCGTGGGGTGATGCCGAGTTCCTTGCGATGCGTGGCGATCATGTCCTCGACCAGCTTGCTCGGGATCGCGTCGCGCTTGCCGGGCTTGTAGTCGTACCAGCCTGCAGAAGTCTTTTGGCCGAAGCGGCCGAGTTCGCAGAGCAGGTCGGCGGTCTTGCTGTAGCGCAGGTCGGGTTTTTCCAGGTAGCGGCGCTTGCGGATGTACCAGCCGATGTCGTTGCCGGCGAGGTCGCCCATGCGGAACGGCCCCATCGCCATGCCGAACCTCTCCATCGCCTTGTCCACCTGCGCGGGCGTGCAGCCCTCTTCGATCAGGAAACCGGCCTGGCGCGAATACTGCTCGATCATGCGGTTGCCGATGAAGCCGTCGCAGACGCCCGAGACGACGCAGGTTTTCCTTATCTTCTTGCCGAGCGCCATCACGGTCGCGAGGACGTCCTTGGCCGTCTTCTCGCCGCGCACCACTTCCAGCAGCTTCATCACGTTCGCGGGGCTGAAGAAGTGCGTGCCGATCACGTCCTGCGGACGCTTGGTGAACGCGGCGATCTTGTCGACGTCGAGCGTCGAGGTGTTGGTGGCGAGGATGGCGCCGGGCTTCATCACCACATCGAGGTTCTTGAAGACCTGCTCCTTGACTGCGATGTCCTCGAACACGGCCTCGATCACCATGTCGGCGTCCTTCAGGTCGCCGTAGTTCAACGTCGTCGAGAGCAAGGCCATGCGCTGCTCATGCTTGTCCGCCTTGAGCTTGCCGCGCTTGACCTGCGACTCGTAGTTCTTGCGGATCGTCGCGACGCCTTTGTCAAGCGCGTCCTGCTTCATCTCGAGCATCACGACCGGGATGCCGGCGTTGAGGAAATTCATCGCGATGCCGCCACCCATGGTGCCGGCGCCGATCATGGCGACCTTCGCGACCGGGCGCAACGGCGTGTCGGCCGGGACGTCGGGTATCTTGCTCGCAGCGCGCTCGGCGAAGAAGGCGTGGCGCAACGCCTTGCTCTCGGGCGTCATCATCAGCGAGATGAATATCTCGCGCTCCTTGCGCATGCCGGCATCGAACGGCATCGTCAGCGACGCTGCGACGGCCTCGACGCACTTCAGTGGCGCCGGGAAATTGCGACTCATCGCGCCGACCGTGTTGCGCGTGAATTGCAGATAGGCATCGGCATTCGGGTGCGTGACCTTCAGGTTGCGCACGAGCGGCAACGGGCTCTTGTCCTTCGCGTGCTTCTCGGCCACCTCGGTGGCGAATGCGAGCGCACCGGCCATCAGGTCAGCGTCGATCATCTTGTCGAAGAGCTTCTGTCCCGGTGCCATCGCGAGCAGCTCGCTCTTGACCGGCTCGCCGCTGACGATCATGTTGAGCGCGTTCTCGAGGCCCAGCACGCGCGGCAGACGCTGCGTGCCGCCCGCGCCGGGGACAAGGCCGAGCTTGACCTCGGGCAGCGCGACCTGCGTGCCGGGCGCGGCGACGCGGTAGTGGCAGCCCATCGCGAGCTCGAGCCCGCCGCCCATGCACACGCCGTGGATCGCAGCGACGACCGGCTTGCTCGTACGCCTCGAGCGCGAGGATCACGCTCAGCAGATTCGGCTCGGCCAGCGCCTTGGGGCTGCCGAACTCACGGATGTCGGCCCCGCCGGAGAACGCCTTGCCGGCGCCGGTGATGACGATCGCCTTCACCGCCGCATCGCCTTCCGCGCGCGCCAGCCCGTCGGTGATGCCCACTCGCGTGGCGTAGCCGAGGCCGTTCACGGGCGGGTTGTCGAGTGTGATGACGGCGACCGTGCCGCGAACTTCGTATTGGGCTGTCATGGCGAACCTCGGCGAAAGAATGGAACGATCGTTCGATTCTAGGCGTGCAGCCTGCGGCGAAGCCTGTCCCTGCGGTGACAACCGCGCCGCTTCAAGGGCGCCTGTCGAAGGCTTCCGCAGGCTAGACCTCGAGCCACTCCTTGCGGATGTCGGCGCTTGCGCGCAAATCGGCGGGCGTGCCCTCGAATACGATGTTGCCGTGCCCCATCACGAGGCAGCGGTCGGCCACCTGCAGGGCGATCGTCAGCTTCTGCTCGATCAGCAGCACCGAGACGCCGCGCGCCTTCAACGCCTGCAGGAACTCGGCGACGAGCGCGACGATCATCGGCGCGAGGCCTTCGGTCGGCTCGTCGATCATCACGAGATCGGGGTCGCCCATCAGCGTGCGGCACAGGGTCAGCATCTGCTGCTCGCCGCCAGAGAGCACGCCGGCTTCGATGTGCTGGCGCTCCTGCAGGCGCGGGAACATGCGATAGGCGTCGTCGAAGCTCCAGCGCGGCGCCTCCTTGCGCCGGCTCTTCTCGCCGAGCATCAGGTTCTGGTGCACCGTCAGATCGGGGAATATGTCCCGGTTCTCCGGCACGTAGCCGATCCCGAGGTGCGCGATTTCGAATGGCTTCAGGCCGCGGATGGCCGTGCCACGCCATTCCACGGTGCCGGTCGCATCGACCAGCCCCATGATCGCCTTCGCCGTCGTCGAGCGCCCCGAGCCGTTGCGACCCAGCAGGCTGACGATCTCGCCGGGCTGCACGTCGAAATGCACGCCATGCAGCACATGGCTCTTGCCGTAGTAGGCGTGAACGTCTTTCAGGTGCAGCATGTCAGTGGCGCCCGGCCGCCCGAAGGTACTGCCGCGCCCCACGGGCCACGAAGTGGCACGTACCGTGCCATGGGGGCAGCGAACGCAGCGAGCGTGGGGGCAGTTTCATCCTCAGTGCCCCTCTTCGGCGAGCACGGAGCCGAGGTAGGCCTCCTGCACGCGCGCGTCAGCGCGCACGGCCTCGGGCTCATCAAAGGCGATCACCTCGCCGTAGACGAGCACCGCGATCTTGTCGGCGAGGCCGAAGACAACGCCCATGTCGTGCTCCACGGTCAGCAGCGTCTTGCCGACCGTGATCTCGCGGATCAGATCGATGAAGCGCGTCGTCTCGCTGCGGCTCATGCCGGCCGTGGGTTCGTCGAGCAGCACGACGTCGGCGCCACCGGCGATCGTGATGCCGATCTCGAGCGCGCGCTGCTCGGCGTAGGTCAGGTTCATCGCCTGAACGTCGCGCCGGCGGTCGAGCTTGATCATCTCGAGCACTTCGACCGTGCGCCGGTTGGCATCGTGCAGATCGGAGAGGAACTTCCAGAACGCGTAGCGGTAACCCATGCTCCACAAGACGGCGCATCGGATGTTCTCGAACGCCGACAGGCGCGTGAACAGATTGCTGACCTGGAAGCTGCGCGCGAGGCCCCGGCGGCTGACCTCATAGGGCGCGAGGCCCTCGATGCGTTGGCCATTGAGCAGGATCTGCCCCGAAGTCGGCTCGAAACGCCCGCTGATCAGGTTGAAAAGCGTGCTCTTGCCAGCGCCGTTCGGCCCGATGATCGCGACGCGCTCACCCTGGGCGACGGAGAGCGTCGCGCCCCGAATGATCTCCGTACGGCCGAAGCTCTTGCGAAGGTCGCGCAATTCCAGCGCGGGGGTGGCCGCGCTCACCGCGCCTCCCTGCGCTTGATCTCGCGCTCAATCTCGCCCTGCGCCTCGCCCCAGCGCAGCGCAAAACGCCGCCGCGCAGGCTCGAGCAGTGCGAGGCCTATCGCCAGCACCGCGACCGCACCGATCCAGGAGATCGACTTCGAGGCGTCGAGCGGCACACCCATGAAGGTGGTTCGCGGGCCGAGCGCCTCGTTGAGTTGCAGGTGGTAGAGCATCTCGATCATCGCCCCCGCACCGGCCAGCACGACGAACGATGCAAGGGCGAGCGCGAGGTACAGCCACGTGAAGCGCCGCAACTTGCCGAATGCAGCAACACGCAGGTTCATCATCAGCAGGCTCGCGATGCCACCAGGCGCATACATCACCATCAGCAGGAAGATGAGGCCGAGGTAAAGCAGCCAGGCCTGCGTCAACTCCGAGAACAGGACGAGCGCGAGCACCATCAGCACGGCGCCGATGATCGGCCCGATGAAGAAGATCGCACCGCCAAGGAACGTGAACAACAGGTAGGCGCCCGAGCGCCCCGCGCCGACGACTTCGGCCGTCACGATTTCGAAGTTCAGCGCACCGAGCCCGCCGGCGATGCCCATGAAGAAGCCGGACACCATGAACGCCATGTAGCGCACCATCTGCGTGCGATAGCCGATGAACTCGACGCGCTCGGGGTTGTCGCGGGTCGCATTCAGAATGCGCCCGAGCGGCGTCTGCGTGAAGGCGTAGAGCAACGCGGTGCAGACGAAGCAGTACACCGCGATCAGGTAGTAGAGCTGGATGCCTGGGCCGAAGGTGATACCGAGAAACGGTTCGCCGACGACGCGGTTGCCGCTGACGCCACCCTCGCCGCCGAAGAAGCCCGGAAACATCAGCGACATCGACCACACCAGTTCACCGAGCCCGAGCGTGATCATCGCGAACGGTGGTGCCGGCCTTCTTTGTCGTCACGTAGCCGAGCAGGGCCGCCATCAACAGGCCGAAGAGCCCGCCCACGAGTGGCACCAGGCTGACGGGCAGCGCAAGCTGGCCATCCGAGATCAAGTTGAGCGTGTGTATCGCGAAGAACGCACCGAGGCCCGAATAGACCGCATGGCCGAAGCTCAGCATGCCGCCTTGCCCGAGCAGCACATTGAACGCGAGGCAGGCGATGATCGCGACACCCATCTGCGTGAGCATCGTCAGCGACAGGCTGCTGGTCCAGATCAGCGGCGCGACGAGCATCAGCAAACCGTAGGCGGACCACAGCACCCAACGCTTCGTGTAGAAGCGCAGCTTGTTGTCGAGAGCTTCAGCCACGCTAGCCTTCCCGCGTTCCGAGCAGGCCCTTGGGCCGCAAGATCAGAATCAGCACGAGAAACAGGTAAGGCAGGATGGCCGCCACCTGGGAGATCTTGACGCTGTAGATCGCATAGCCAAAGGTTTCATGCGTCACGCTCAGCTTGAGCGAGTTGAACAGATCGAGCAGCGAAAGATCGCTTCCGATCGCGAACGACTCGATCACGCCGAGCCCAAGTGACGCGATGAAGGCGCCAGCGAGCGACCCCATGCCGCCGATGACGATGATTGCAAACAGCACGGCACCCACCTGCAGCGACATCGACGGTTCGGTGACACGCAGCGCGCCACCGATCACGCCCGCAAGCGCGGCAAGCGCGGTGCCGCCAGCGAAGACAAGCATGAAGACGCGCGGCACGTTGTGGCCGAGCGCTTCGACCATCTGCGGATGGGCGAGCGCAGCCTGGATGACGAGGCCGATGCGGGTACGCGTCAGCACCAACCAGAGCACGACGAGGATCAAGACCGCAATCACCATACCGAATGCGCGAAACGCCGGGAACTGGGTGCAGATCAAGTCGGCGGCGGTGCGGCAGACCCCGGGCTCCGCGCCCCACGCAAGAGAAAGGCCGCCGCTTTGCGAATCGAGAATCGTGAACAAGGGCCCCTGGAGTGCTGCCGGTTGGGTGAACGGAACCGCGGATCGACCCCAGATGATCTGCACCACCTCGAGGATGATGTAGCTCAGGCCGAACGTGATCAGCAGCTCCGGCACGTGGCCGAACTTGTGTACCCGGCGCAGGGCGTAGCGCTCGAACAGCGCGCCGAGCAGGCCAACGAGCGGCGGCGCCAGCACCAGCGCCCACCAAAACCCCAGCTTGAGGCTGATCGTGTAAGCGACATACGCGCCGAGCATGTAAAAGCTGGCGTGCGCGAAGTTGAGCACACCCAACATGCTGAAGATCAGCGTCAGGCCCGAAGCGAGCATGAACAGGAGCAGCCCGGTCGACAGACCGTTGAGCAGCGATATGAGCGTGTGAGTCAGGTCCATGGCCGGGCCGACAGCATCAGAAACGAAAACGGCGCGGCACTGCTGAGCACCGCGCCATGTTCAACGAAGTGAGTTCAGGGGCGCTTCATCTGGCACGAGGTCGGCGTGCTCGCCACGTACGCTGGAATCGTCTTCACCACGGCGAAATTCATTCCGGTGTTCTCGACGCTGTACGGCCGTGCCTTGGTCGCCTTCTCCCACGACGAGATGTAGAGCGGCATCTGCAGTTGGTGATCCGTCTTTCGCATCGTGAACTCGCCCGAGAAGCCGTCGAAGGTCAGGCCTTCCATCGCCGCCGCGACCTTCACCGGATCAGTGCTCTTTGCCTTGGCCATCGCGTCCGACAGCATCGCCAGACCGTTGTAGGTCGCGAGCGCGTACCAGTCGTCGTTGAACTTCGCATTGAACTCGTTCTCGAGTTTCGAGACCTTGCCACCCATGTCGGTGTAGCCGTAGGCGACCATCCGAACCTGGCCTGCCTCGTCGGCGCCGAGCGCGGTCGGCGTGCCTGTCACGCTCGCATAGTAGGTATAGAACTTGGCGTGCAGACCAGCGTCCTTCGCCGCCTTCACAAGCAGCGTCAGGTCCTGGCCCCAGTTGCCAGTGACGATGGCATCGGCGCCGGACGCCTTGATCTTGGCGACGTAAGGCGCGAAGTCCTTCACCTGCCCGATCGGGTGCAGATCGTCACCGACGATCTGGATGTCCGGGCGCTTCCTCTTGATGTCCTCCTTGAAGTACTTCGAGACCTGCTGCCCGTGCGAGTAGTTCTGGCCGATGATGTAGACCTTCTTGATGTCGGGCTGATCCTTCATGTAGCTTGTCAATGCCTCCATCTTCATCGAAGTGTCGGCATCGATCCGGAAGTGCCAGTACTCGCACTTCTCGTTCGTCATTGCAGGATCGACCGCCGCATAGTTGATGTACACGATCTCCTTGCCGGGATTGCGCGAGTTGTACTTGTTGATGGCGTCGGAAAGCGCCAGCCCGGCACCCGACCCCTGTCCCTGCACGATGTAGCGAATGCCCTGGTCGGTAGCGGCCTTCAGTGCGTTCAGGCTCTCCTGCGGCGAGCCCTTGTTGTCGAACGACACGATCTCGAACTTCACGCCAGCGGCGTTCTTCTTGTTGAACTGGTCGGCCGTGAACTGCCAGCCCTTGAGAATGTTCTGGCCGACATTGGCAAAGGCACCCGACAAAGGATCGATGTAGGCGATCTTCACCGTTTCACCGGCCTGCGCAAAAAGCGTGCCGCTGGCGCAAGCCAGCGCCACACCTGCCGCCAAAGTCTTGAGATTGATCGTGCGCTTCATGGAGGAGTCCTCGCAGTTGAACCAGTCCGTACGGTAGAGCAGATTGTGTCGGTTTCCGTTCAGGGACTTCCCGCACCCGGTGTCACGACCGGGACAGCGCACGCACGAAGCCGAAGCTTGCATGAGATGGCCCTGTGCCGACAAGGAACACCTCTGCTGGCTAAACTGCACTCATGAGTGTTGTCGATCTCGCGCACGTAGCGGCCGCCCAGGCGCCGGTCGCCTTCGTGAATCGTTTCCACAAGCTGGGTGACGCATTCTTCACGCAGCTCGCCGCGCAACCGCTGCCCGATCCGCACTGGGTCGCGATCAGTCCGGCATGCGCCCGCCTGCTCGGTCTGCCAGCCGACTGGGCCGACCGCCCGTCACTCAACGCGCTTGAGGTATTGAGCGGCAACGCGCTGTGGCCCGGCATGCGCCCGCTCGCAAGCGTCTACAGCGGGCACCAGTTCGGCGTCTGGGCTGGGCAGCTAGGCGACGGGCGTGCGCACCTGCTGGGCGAGATCGCGACGCCGTCCGGCCCGATGGAGTTGCAGCTCAAGGGATCGGGCCTCACGCCGTATTCGCGCATGGGAGACGGGCGCGCCGTGCTGCGCTCGTCGATCCGTGAGTTCCTGTGCTCCGAGGCGATGGCCGGCCTTGGTATTCCGACAACGCGTGCGCTGTGCATCACAGGCTCGGCGCTGCCGGTGCGCCGCGAGACGATGGAGACGGCGGCGATCGTGACGCGCGTCGCGCCAAGTTTCATCCGCTTTGGCCACTTCGAACATTTCGCGCACCACGGGCAACCGGACGCGGTGCGCCAGCTCGCCGATTTCGTCATCGACCATCACCTGCCCGCCTGTCGAGAGGCCGCCAATCCGTATGCTGCGATGCTGCAAACGACCGCCGTGCGCACCGCGGAAATGATCGCGCAATGGCAGGCGGTGGGCTTTTGCCACGGCGTGATGAACACCGACAACATGTCGATCCTCGGCCTGACGATCGACTACGGGCCGTTCGGCTTCCTCGACGGTTTTGATCCGGGCCACATCTGCAACCACTCGGACCACCAGGGTCGCTACGCCTTCGATCGCCAGCCGGCCGTGGCATTCTGGAACCTGCACGCCTTGGCGCAAGCGATGCTGCCGCTGCTCGGCAACGGGAACGAAGACGGAGACGCCGCGAGTGAGGCGGCGCTCGCCGCCGTCGAGCCGTATCGCGCGACCTTCGAACACGCATTCCGGCACCGCCTTTCGGCCAAGCTCGGACTGCTCGGCGAACGCGAGGGCGACCTCGAGTTGATCGACACGCTGATGCGCCTGCTTGCATCCGAACAGACCGACTTCACGATCCTTTTTCGCCGGCTCGCGCACTTCGACAGCCGACCGGATGCCGACAACCCCGCGCTTCGCGACATGTTCCGCGATCGCCCCGCGTTCGACGCCTGGGCGCTGCGCTATTGCGAACGCCTCGCCCACCAAGGCGGAGACGATGGCGACGCCGCGCGGCACGTTCGCATGCGCCAGGTCAACCCGCGCGTCGTGTTGCGCAATCACCTCGCCGAAGGCGCGATCAGGCTGGCGACAACTGGCGACTTTTCGGAGGTCACGCGGCTCCTGCGCGTGCTCGAGCATCCGTTCGACGACCCGGCCCATCCCACCGCGCGAGACGACGCGGATGCCGGCTTCCCGCCCGACTGGGCCCAATCGATAGAGGTGTCGTGTTCATCATGAGTGCAGACAAGACATACAAGGTGCAGAAGTCGGACGCCGAGTGGCGCGCCGCGCTTGACACGATGCAATACCGCGTCGCGCGCAACGCCGCGACCGAGCCGCCGTTCACGGGCAAGTACTGGGATCACTTCAAGGCGGGGCACTACAACTGCGTCGGCTGCGGCACAACGCTCTTCGCGTCCGACACCAAGTTCGACGCCGGCTGCGGCTGGCCGAGCTACTGGCAACCGATCAACGCCGAGGTGATCGAGCGCGTCGTCGACAAGACGCTCGGCATGGTGCGGGTCGAGGTGCGATGCAACAACTGCGGCTCGCACCTTGGCCATGTGTTCGAGGACGGGCCGAAGCCAACCGGCGAGCGTTTTTGCATCAACTCGGCCGCGATAAACTTCGAGCCTCCGCGCTAGTCGCCCGTCGGCCGCTGAAAGCGCGTTGCTTATCGCCGACCGTCACGCCCGATGCCGGCACTTCCGGTACTCACCTGATGAAACTCCTGTTCGACTTCCTGCCCATCCTGCTGTTCTTCGGCACATTCAAGTTTGCCGAACGCGACGCGCAGGGCGCGGCCGACTTCGCGACCGAGCACTTCGGCTTTCTTGTCTCGGGCGGCGTCGTCGGCCCGAAAGAGGGGCCGGTGCTGCTCGCAACCATCGTCGTCATCATCGCCACGTTGGCGCAGATCGCCTTCATGCTCGCGCGCGGCAAGAAGATCGATCTGATGCTCTGGGTCAGCCTCGGGCTCGTCACCGTGCTCGGTGGCGCGACGGTGTGGTTCCACAACGATACCTTCATCAAGTGGAAGCCCAGCGTGCTGTACTGGGCGATGGCGATGTCGTTCTGGATCAGCCAGGTCGTGTTCCGCAAGAACCTGCTGAACACGCTGATGGGCGGGCAGCTCGACCTGCCGGCCCCCGTGTGGCGGACGCTCACGCGCGCGTGGATCGGCTTCTTCGGATTGATGGGCATCCTGAACCTGTACGTCGCGTACAGCTTCTCGACCGAGGCCTGGGTCAATTTCAAGCTCTTCGGCAGCCTCGGTCTGATGCTGATCTTCACCCTCGCGCAAGGCGTCTACCTGAGCCGGCACCTGAAACCGGCCGATGGCGCCGCCAACGGGACGGCCGAGACCGGCCCCGGTGCTCCGTGAGCAAGCGCGTGAGCGTGTGCGTGTGATGGCGACTTCAAGCGACGATATCGAGCGCGTGCTGCGCAGTGCGCTGGCACCATTGCACATCCAGGTGCAGGACGACAGCCACAAGCACGCCGGCCACGCCGGCGCGCGCGAAGGGCGCCACTTCAGCGTGCGCATCGAGGCCGAGGCGTTTCGCGGCCTCTCGCGGCTGCGCCGCCACCGGCTCGTATATGATGCCGTCGGCCCGCTGATGCCCCAGGGCATTCATGCGCTCGCGATCGACGCCATCGCCCCGGGCGAAGCCTGACCCCACCGCCGCATCCAGGCGCAATCTAACCGCCGGTTGGCCCCCGACGACGCCCTCCCCCGTTCGACCCCAACCCAAAATCCGCTGAAAGGCATGAGCCTCATGTTCGCAATGTTCTCCATTCATCGTCATGCGGCAGCGCTGCGCGCCGCTCTTGTGCCCGCTGCCGCGCTCGCCGCTGCGCTCGCGCTGCCTGCGCAGGCGCAAAACGTCGCCATCGTCAACGGCAAGCCGGTGCCCGTAGCACGCGTGAACGCCTTGATCGAACAGGCGACGAGCCAGGGCCAGCCGCGCACGCCGGAACTCGAGGCACAGGCGCGCGACGAAGTCGTGCTGCGCGAGATGTTCGCCCAGCAGGCGGAGAAGCAGGGTCTCGCGGCAACGCCGCAGTACAAGATGCAAATGGAACTCGCGCGTCAGACCATCCTGATCCGCGAACTGTTTGCCGACTATCAAAAGGCGCACCCCGTGACCGAAGCCGACATTCAGGCCGAGTACGACAAGTTCAAGGCGCAGTCGAGTGGTGTCGAGTACCGCGTCAGCCACATCCTGGTCGAGAAGGAAGAAGACGCCAAGGCGCTCATCGTGAAGCTCAAGGGCGGCGCAAGCTTCGAAGTGCTGGCCAAGGAGAACTCGAAGGACCCTGGATCGGGTGAAAAAGGCGGCGATCTGGACTGGGCCAACCCCGGCTCCTTCGTGCCCGAGTTCTCGACCGCGATGGTCAAGCTCAAGAAGGGCGAGATGACCGAAGAGCCCGTGAAGTCACAGTTCGGCTGGCACATTATCAAGGTGGTCGACACGCGCGAGGCGCAGTTCCCGCCGCTCGACGAAGTCAAGCCGCAAATTCAGCAGCGCCTGGCGCAGATGAAGATGGTGCAGTTCCGCGACGAGATCCGCGCCAAGGCCAAGACGGACTACAAGTTCTCGAACTGACGGTCAGGCCGCGGTCGCCTATCGCGCCGCCATGCGCAAGGCACCATCGAGCCGGATCACTTCGCCGTTCATGTGCCCGTTGGTCACGATGTGCGCCGCCAGCCTGGCGAATTCGTCCGGCTTGCCGAGCCGCTTCGGGAACGGGATCGAAGCGGCAAGCGACTGCTGAACCGGCTCGGGCAATTCCTTCAGCAGCGGCGTGGCAAACAGCCCCGGTGCGATGGTGCAGACCCGGATCCCCCACTGGGCGAGATCGCGCGCGAGGGGCAGCGTCATGCTCACGATGGCGCCCTTCGACGCCGCGTAAGCCTCCTGCCCGACCTGGCCGTCGAATGCGGCAGCCGAAGCCGTGTTGACGATGACGCCGCGCTCGCCATCATCCAGCGCCTCCGCCTTGGCAATCCGCGCGGCCGCGAGGCGGATGACGTTGTAGCTGCCGATCAGGTTGATGCGGATGACGCGCTCGAAATCCTCCAGCGGCGCCGGCGAACCGTCCTTCTGAATCACACGCTTTGCAGAGCCGATGCCGGCGATGTTCATCACGATGCGTGCTGTGCCATGATGGGCCTCGCCGGCATCGAGCGCGGCGACGACCGAAGCCGTGTCGGTAACGTCGCAACGGACGGCGAGACCGCCGATATCGCCCGCCACACGCTGGGCGCCGGCCCCGTTGACGTCGAGCACGGTGACCTTGGCGCCCAGGCGAGCCAGCTCGCGGGCGACAGCTTCACCGAGCCCCGAGCCACCGCCGGTGACGACTGCCGCATGTCCTTGAATGTTCATGGAAAGGCTCCTGTTCGACCTTCAGCCCTTGCGGGGCAGGATGAGGAAGGGGTCGCTGCTCTCGCCTTCGTACAGGGCTTCGACGAGCGACGCACGCGCGGCCAGCACGGCGCGTTGATTGATCGAGCCTTTGTCGGTGACTTCGCCCTTGTCGATCGACGGTGGCTCGGCCAGCACGTGCATGCGCGCCGGGCGACTGGCGCTCCCCGTGCCCGTTGTCCAGAGTGCATCGGCCAGGCGCTGGAAAAAGTCGCGCACCTGGGGCTCGTGCAGCACCTCGGGGAACGGCACGCTGGCCGGCAATCCCGAGAGCCGGCGGCATTCGTCGGCGCGTGGAAAGATTAGCAGCCCGACCTCGTCGCGGTTCAACCCGGTAACGACCGCGTCCTGGACGCAGGGATCGCCCATCGCGATGATCTTCGCGCGCAGCGGGCCGACACTGACGAAAGTGCCGGTGGAGAGCTTGAAGTCTTCCGCAATGCGGCCGTCGAACATCAGGCCCCGCTCGGGTTGTGCGTCGTCGATGAACTTCACCGCATCGCCCGACTTGTAGAAGCCCTCTTCGTCGAACGCATCTCGCGTCTCCTGTGGCGCACGCCAATAGCCGGGCATCACGTTCGGGCCTCGGAAGCGGACCTCCGTCTTGCCGTGGGGTTGCCCCGAGGGGTCGGGCAGCAGCTTCGCCTCTACGCCCGGTGCCGGCAGGCCGATGTGACCCGAGCGCACGTCGGTGCTGACGGCAAACAGGCAGGACGGCGCCGTCTCGGTCATGCCCAGGCCGGTGATCATGCGCACGCGTTCGCCCACCTCGGCCTCACCGTGCGCATCCAGCTTGTCCCATACCGCCTGGCTGAGCCCTGCGCCGGCGAACATGAATGCGTGCACACGTGCAAACAGCATCTTGCGCAGACGCTCATCGCTGTCCATGGCATCGGCGATGGCTTCGAAGCCCTTGGGTACGTTGAAGTAGATGGTGGGCGAAATTTCGCGCAAATTGCGCAGCGTCTCGGCCATGCCCTTGGGCGTCGGCTTGCCTTCGTCGATATAGAGCGTGCCGCCGTTGTAGAGGACGATGCCGACGTTGTGATTGCCGCCAAACGTATGGTTCCACGGCAGCCAATCGACGAGGATCGGCGGCTCGCTAGCGAAAAAGGCGAAGACCTGGCGCAGCATCTGCTGGTTGGCGCAGAGCATTCGCTGGGTGTTGATCACGCCCTTGGGTTGCTTGGTCGAACCGGAGGTGAAGAGGAACTTCGCGATCGTGTCGGGGCCCACCTTGGCATGCGCTGCGCGCGCCCCCTTCCCCGGCACGGTGGCCAACAGGGTGTCGAAAGTCAGTACCTCGCGCCCGACCATCGCCCCCTCGGTAAACACGACCGGCACATCGGTCGACACGGTGGCCGCAATGGCTTCGCCGTAGGCCGCGGACGAGGCGAACACCATGCCGGGTGTCACCGTATCGACGATGTGACGCAGCTTCGCGTAGTCCTTCGAGATCAGCGAGTACGCGGGTGAAATCGGCACGAAGGGCACGCCCACCCACATCGCGGCCAGCGCGAGCGTGAGATGCTCCAGATCGTTGTCGGACAGGATGGCCAGCGGCCGATCGACCGACAGGCCATGATCGACAAGCGCCTGCCCTACTGCCTGCACACGGGCCAGCATCTGGGCATAGCTGATTCGACGCCAGTCACCCTTCCACGGTGCGCGAGCGTCACGCTTCGCGGCGAACGTGCGCTCGGGCGCTTCCATCGCCCACTGCTCCAACGCATCGGTCAGCCGGCCGGGGAACCATCGAAGCGCTTCGGTCGAGCGCAGGATTTGCGAACCATCGGGGCGGGCCTCAAGTGTCGTGGCGACGCAGCCACCGACTTCGGTGGCCCGGTATTGCGCAGAGCCGCTCACGATGGATGGCGCACTTTGGCCGCCCGGCCTTCGACGAAGGCACGCATGCGCTGCTTTGCGCTTTCGTCGCCCTGGGCGATAGCGGCCATCAGCGACTCGACGAAAAGGCCGTCCGGCTGCGACATGTCGGCAATCCGCGGCAAGGCCTGCGTGATCGCGAAAACCGACAACGGGGCGTTGCCGGCGATCTTCTGCGCCAGCTCACACGCCTTGGCGAAGCCCTGCCCTTCGGCAACGACGTACTGCGACAAGCCTCGCTGATAACCCTCCTGCGCGTCCAGGACGCGACCGCACAGCATCATGTCGGTCATGCAGGCCACGCCGACCAGACGCGGCACGCGTGCCGATCCGCCGCCGCCGACGAAGATGCCGTGTTGGCCCTCGGGCAACCCGTAGTACGTGCTCGTTTCAGCGACACGAATATGCGTCGCGCTGGCAATCTCGAGCCCGCCGCCGACCACCGCGCCATGCAGCACGCTGACGATCGGGCAGCGCCCGAACTGCAGCGTGTCCATCACGCCCTGCCACATGCGCGAGTGCAGCACGCCCTCGGCAACCGTGCTTTCGCTCAGGCTCGAGAGATCGAGGCCGGCGCAGAAATGCTTCCCCGAACCGCTGAGCACGGCTGCGCGCACCTCGGTGGGCAGGTTGATCAATGCCGTCTGCAACTGCCGGAGCATCTTGTCGCTGATCGCATTGCGCTTGTTCGGCCGGTGCAATTCCACATGGGCGATCGAGCCGGCAAGCCCGATGCGCAGCAGGTCAAGTTCGGCCAACTGGCCGGTAGCGGGAGTGAAGATCATCGTCATGCTTCAGTGTCGATGGCTGGAACGGCGAAGAAGGTCACTGGACTGCCTGCGCACTGCGTGCTCCGGGATTCGCACTTGGAAGTGGCCCAGCGCGCTCATGCTGGGGCGCCGAGACCCAACAGGCGCACTGCGTTCTCCTTGAGGATCAGCGGCTTCACGTCGTCGCGAAAGCCGGCCTCTTCGAAATCCTTCAGCCAGCGATCGGGTGTGATGAGCGGGAAATCGCTGCCGAACAGGATGCGGTCCTTGAGCAGCGTGTTGGCGTACTGAACGAGCTGCGGCGGGAAGTACTTCGGGCTCCATCCGGACAGATCGATCCAGATGTTGGGCTTGTGCATGGCGAGCGAGATCGCCTCGTCCTGCCACGGCCAGCTCGGGTGGGCGATGATGATCTGCATGTCGGGGAATGCGATGGCGACGTCTTCGAGCAGCATCGGGTTGCTGTTCTGCAATCGCAGGCCCCCGCCGCAGCGCATGCCCGAGCCGATGCCCGAGTGCCCGCTGTGGAAGACGGCAGGCAGTGCGTGCTCGGCGATGACTTCATAGATCGGCCACGCCATGCGGTCCGTCGGTTCGAAGCCCTGCACCGTCGGGTGAAACTTGAAGCCCTTCACGCCGTGCCCTTCGACGAGTCGACGCGCCTCGCGTGCACCCATCTTTCCCTTGTGCGGATCGATGCTTGCGAACGCGATCATGATGTCCGGATTCGCCTGCGCCGCGTCGGCGATCTCCTCGTTGCTGATGCGCATGCGGCCGAGCTGCGATTCGGCGTCCACCGTGAAATTGACGAAGCCAACCTTGCGCTCGCGGTAATACGCGATGGTTTCATCCATCGTCGGCCGCCGGCTCGAGCGGAAGTACTTGTCGGCCGCGCGGTCGTACTCCTCACCGTAGCTGTCGAAGGGATTGCGGCACGACACCTCAAGGTGCGTGTGGGTGTCGATCGCGACCAGTTCAGCGGGATTCATCTCGCCCCTCTTTCAGTTGCGCTGTGCGAAACACGCATGCCGCCGATGCCCATCGACATCTCAAACGTGCGCCGAAAACCGGGCGCTCCGCGCTTGCGTGATCCGCGCTGCCGATACTACTGACAACTGAAGCTGTCCGCCGATTCGATGCTGCCGCTGCCCTTGTAGCGCGCAACCGCCGGGTAGACGCAAAGTGGCCGGCTGCGCGTCGGCGACCAGCCCACCGGCACGTCGGCGTTTGCACCTGCCGCGTTGCCGGGACCACGCACCGTGGCCGTCACACTGGCCGGCCCCTTGCCTTGTTCAACCCACTTGACGAGCGAGCTGAGCATGTCGAACTGATCCGTCGACGGCCCTCCCGAGCAATGCGTCATCCCGGGGATTAGATAGACGCGCGCGAATCCGGTCGCATCCCCGCCGTTTGCGCGGCGCATCGAGTCATACCAGGCGGTGGTGTCGTCGCTCGAGAAGATGGGGTCGCTCGTCCCGTGATAGACCATCATCTTTGCACCGCGATTCCTGAGGCTCGACAGGTCGCTCGGGTTTGGCGGCGTCATGAACGACAACGCGCTCTCGGTGTAGGTCGCGTTCGTCGCCTGGATCTTCGCCAGCATGGTATCGATGTTGCCGCTCAGTGCGAACTTGGGTCCGTCAAAGCCTGCCTTGCTCTCAGGCGGCACCTGCCAGATGAACGCCGTTGCGCCTGAGTCGAGCGCGACTGGCGCCGTGAAGTTCCAGAATCGCGTGTTGCCACTGCCGATGCCGGCGTCGAACGGAAAGCTCGCGTAAAAGGCGGTGCCCTTGCTGTCGGTGACGCCGGCGAACCGCTTGCCGATCACAGTCTTCTGCGCCGCCGAAAGGCACGACCCATCACGGCTGCCCGAGCAGGTCGGCACATCGCGGTCGAGGTTGAACGCCGCCCGACACGCGGCCGTGTCCTGCACGAGCCCGTCGGTCGCGCCGTCGAGGGCGTCGCACTTCGCGAGCACGGCGTTCGCAACGAGCACCTGTTCCGACACCGTGTAGCCGGTGCCGATGTCGCTCGGGTCGGTTGCAACCGAAGCGTAGCCCTGGGCTGCCGCCATGTTCGCGATGGCCGCCAGCGGTAGCCGAAAGCCCGGATCGCCGACGAGGTAGCCGTCATAGTCATCGGCATAGCGCGCCGCTGCCACCATCGTGTGCCGCCCGCCATTCGAGCAGCCGCCGATGTACGAACGATCGGGCCCTTTTCCATAGGCGACTCGGATCGCTTCCTTCGCCATCGGCGTCAGAGATCCCACCGCTTGATAGCCGTAGTCGAGCCGCGCCTGCGGGTCGAGGCCGAAGAACGGGCCGAGCGATCCGCTGTGGCCGGCGTCGGAGCTGATCACGGCAAAGCCCATGCTGAGGGCGTTCGTCAATCCCGGCCCGCCGTTCACGCCGCCGAGCGCGGTGACGACGCTGCCGTCGATGCCGCCATTCGCCTGGTAGAAGAAGCGACCGTTCCAGTCGTTCGGCAAGCGCATCTCGAAGCCGATCGCATAGCTGTTGCCATCCACAGGGCTGACCCTCAGATGCATGGCACCGAGGACCTGGCAATGGGCGGGAACGGGCGTACCACCGACCATCAGCGTGCCCGCGGCGATCGTATTGGCGGCGGTGATTGTCGTATCCGGAATCACGATCTTGCTCGCCAGGTCGGTGCACGACAGCAAGGTGCCGCCAGTGGCCGGGGGTAGCTGTGGGAGGTTGTCGTCACTGCCTCCGCAACCCGCGAGAAGGAAAGTGAGACTGGCAATTGCGACTGCGGCGCGAAGTAAATGGTGTCTCATGTTGTGCTCCTGAGGTGGACGTTCTGCCGGCGCGGAAATCTGCGCATACCGGGCACATAGTTCAGTTTAGGAACTACCTACCAGGCACCACATAGGTGCTTTCCCTAAAGTTCATGGAATTCAGACCGCTCTTCTGGTTACATTTTGTCGCTATTAGCCTGCGGTATTGATAGAGGCGCCGCGCGGCGGCCGATTGCCGGTCCGAAGCCGCAGGCACTACAGTTGCGCCCTGGACCGGCTGGCGGCGCCCGCACCGCTTTGCAACAGCACTCGGACGGTTCGAATCGAGATCCGACCAATCCCATCGTGAAACGCTCTCCCCGCTCATCGACAGCCATACCGCGCGCCGCCGCGCAAGACGCAGCCATGCTCCGCCAAGTGCTCGGTTATCAGCTTGCCCAGGCAGCGATCGTCACGTTCGGCGTCTTCAACCCCGTCGTCAGGACAAGGCTCGATCTTCGCCCGGTCGAGTACACGATCCTCATGCTGATCAAGGAAAACCCGGGGATCTCCCCGGCGAAGCTCGCGTCCTGGCTTGACGTGACCCGGCCGAACATCTCGCTGTTCGTCGACAAGCTGGAAGGCCGCGGACTCGTGAATCGCGAGCGCAACGTGAGCGACGGCCGTGCCCAGCATTTGCACGCGACCGACAGCGGCGTGGCGTTGGCGACAAACGCGACGCGAGAGTTGATCGAGGGTGAGCGCACCGCTTGTGCGGATTTGACCGTCGTCGAGCAACTGATGCTGACCGAACTGCTTCACAAGCTGAACTGCTCGAGGCATACGGCTGTCGCGCCGCACCCGTCGCCGAAGTAGCAGGACCAGAGTCGGCACCCCTTCTAGTCGCCGCTCGGCAACCCGCCGCCTGCGACACTGCCCCTCAATCTCTCAGACGAAAGCCGACGATGGCGCGACGCGTCCCGCCTCGATCCGAAGCTGCCGCTCGCAACGCGCCGCGATCGTCATCTCGTGCGTGACGAGGACAAGCGTGGTGCCGGCCTCGCGGTTGAGGTCGAACATCAGATCCATCACGGTCGCGCCGGTCGCGAAGTCGAGACTGCCGGTCGGCTCGTCGGCGAGCAGCACCGCGGGCCGCACGACGAAGGCGCGCGCCAGCGCGACGCGCTGCTGCTCGCCGCCCGAAAGCACACGCGGGTAATGGGACAGCCGCTCGCCGAGGCCGACGCGGCGCAGCATCTCTGTCGCCTGCGCGCGCGCATCGTTGCGACCCTGGAGCTCGAGCGGCAACATCACGTTTTCGAGCGCGTTGAGGTTGGCGAGCAACTGGAAACTCTGGAACACGAAGCCCAGGTGCTGGGCGCGCACCGCGGCCCGCGCGTCCTCGTCGATCTTGAACAGATCGACACCACAGACGCGTACCGTACCGGAGGTCGGCGTGTCGAGCCCGGCGATGATCGCGAGCAGCGTGCTCTTGCCCGAACCGGATGCGCCGACAATGGCAACCGATTCGCGCGCATCGAGCGTGAAGTCAATGTCATGGAGAATCGTCAAAGTGCCGGTCGAGTCCCGCACTTGTTTCGTGACACGCTCGACAGCGATGATGGGTTCGGACATGGAGATTGCCAGTGAGAATGAATCGAAGAGGGTTTGGCGCGCACTGTAGCCTGTGGCTGGCAGGTGCGTCGTGGATGGCGACGATGCCCGCACGAGGGCAGGCACAAGGCAAACGTCTGCTCGTCCTTGGCGACAGCATTTCGGCGGAGTACGGATTGAAGCGCGGCAGCGGCTGGGTCGCGTTGCTCGACAAGCGTCTGCACGAGAAGAAGATCGACCTCGAAGTCATCAACGCCAGCATCAGCGGCGAGACGACATCGGGCGGCACCTCGCGCCTGCCGGCGCTGCTCGAGAAGCACAAGCCGAACTACGTGATCATCGAGCTCGGCGGCAACGACGCGCTGCGCGGCCTGCCGCTTTCGATGA
Source organism: uncultured beta proteobacterium (assembly GCA_963774675.1). Classification (GTDB taxonomy): domain Bacteria; phylum Pseudomonadota; class Gammaproteobacteria; order Burkholderiales; family Burkholderiaceae_C; genus CAIKUF01. The sequence continues at coordinate 495,784 of CAVZFV010000001.1, forward strand.
CCGAGGCCAACCTGCTCGCGATGACCCGCGCCGCAAAGGCAGCCGGCGCCAAGGTGCTCCTGATCGGCATGCAGGTGCCACCGAACTACGGGCGCAGGTACAACCAGGAACTCGCCGCGCTCTACTACGACGTCGCCAAGGCGGAGGGGACCGGGCTCGTGGCCTTCTTCTTCAAAGGCATCGCCGATACGCCGATCGCGTCATCGCTGTTCCAGGCCGATCGCATCCACCCGAACGAGGATGCACAGCCGCTGCTGCTGGTCAACGTCTGGACGGGGCTCGCGCCCATGCTTCAGTAGCGTTGCTGCGCGGTCGGTCGCCTATTTGAGTTTCTTCGTCAGGAAGCGCTCGACACGATTCGCGAGATCGACGCGGGCGCCTGCGCGAACGCGGCGCTGACCCCGATACATGCTCAGAGCGCGGCTGCCCGAAGCAGTCGACGAATGAGGCGCTCAATCATCGCCGGCGTCCATCAAGTCCGGAAACAAGACTTCGGTGAAGCCAAACTGCGTCATGTCGCGCATGCGCGTCGGGTACAGGCGCCCGATCAGGTGGTCGCATTCGTGCTGCACGACACGCGCATGAAAGCCATCCGCCTCGCGTTCGATAGGGCCGCCGCGCGGGTCGAAGCCTGCATAGCGCACGCGCGAAAAGCGCGGCACCTGGCCGCGCAGACCTGGCACCGAGAGGCAGCCTTCCCAGCCCAGTTCCTCTTCGTCGCCGAGTGGGACCACGCGCGGATTGATCAGCACCGTTCGTGGCACGGCCGGCGCGTCGGGATAACGCTCGCTGTGCGTGAAGCCGAAGATCACGATTTGCAGATCGACGCCGATCTGCGGTGCGGCGAGGCCTGCGCCGCGCGCATCTTCCATCGTGTCGAACATGTCGGCGATGAGCGCGTGCAGCTCCGGCGTGTCGAACCGCTCGACCGGTTGCGCGATGCGCAGCAGCCGCGCGTCGCCCATCTTGAGAAGTTCACGAACCGCCATCATCAGCCCCCTGCGCATCAAAGGCGCCATCATGCCAAAGCCGCTGGGTCATCTCGCCTTGGGCGCGGCCTTGGTGTTCGACTTGGATTTGGATCTGGACTTGGGCCTGGATTTGGGCTTCGTTCCGGTCTTGCCTTTGCCAACCGGCTTTGCAATCGCCTGATCGGCAGCTTGCGATGCGGTCGCTGTCGGCGCCGAGGCCGCGAGTGCGTCGACGAATGCGCCCTTGGCGCCCTCTTCGAGCGGGCCATAAAACGTCAGCGGCGCACCCACGTCGCCGGTCCACGCGATGTAGTACCAGCGCGTCGGTGGATCGATCGCGACGCGAAAGCCACCCGTGCCCGCTGGCGAGGGCAAGGTGCGCGGCCACCAGACGAGGCGCGCTGTGTTGGGCTTCAGAATCGTCACGCGCCAAGGCAGCGGCAGCGCGTTCTTGCCCAGATCGAGCTGCTTCTCCAGCACCGCCTCGAGCCGCCGCAAACCGGGATCATCGCGACCGCCGATGCCCTCCGCGGGGGGCGTGGCCTCTTGCGCGACAACGTGCGCCCACCCCAGCGCCACAAGCGCGAAGACGAAACGCCTGCGACGTGTCGCCGCGGTCAAGACGAGGACCCGTCTGGGCCGGCCTCGTCGAGCATTGCAAGCAACGCTGCCTCGCCGATCACTTCCACGCCAAGCGCGTGTGCCTTGTCCAGCTTGCTGCCGGCGTCGGTTCCGGCGACAACGAAGTGCGTCTTCTTCGACACCGAGCCCGCAACCTTGCCGCCAGCCGCCTCGATAATCGCCTTCGCCGCGTCGCGTGTGAGCGTCGGCAGCGCACCGGTCAGCACGAACACCCTGCCGCCGAGCGGCTGCGGCGCCGAATTGGCTGCACCTTCGTGCTCATCCCAGGCGATGCCGCTCGCGCGAAGCTGCACGACCACCTCGCGGTTGTGCGGCTGCTCGAAGAAAGTGCGGATGCTCTCCGCGACGATCGGTCCGACGTCGCGCACTTCGAGCAACTCCTCGAGGTGGGCGTCCATGATTCGGTCGAGGCTGCCCAAGTGCTTCGCCAGGTCCTTTGCCGTCGCCTCGCCGACCTGGCGGATGCCGAGCGCATACACGAAGCGCGCGAGCGTCGTGCGCTTGCTGGCCTCCAGCGCGTCGACGATGTTTCGCGCGCTCTTGTCGGCCATACGGTCGAGCGCGGCGAGCTTCGCCATGCCTTCTTCGTTCCCAAGCTGGTACAGATCGGGCAGTGTGCGGATCAGTCCCCCCTCGACGAGTTGATCGACGAGCTTTTCGCCCAGCCCTTCGATGTCCATCGCGCGCCGTCCCGCGAAGTGCAGGATTGCCTGCTTGCGCTGCGCGGCGCAGAACAGCCCCCCGGTGCAGCGGTAGTCGATACCGCCCTTCTCGCGCAGCACTCGGCTGCCGCAGACCGGGCATTCGCGCGGCATGTGGAAGTTGGGCACATAGCCCGCGCGCGCACCCGGCACGCGGCCGACGACTTCCGGGATCACGTCGCCGGCACGCCGCACGATCACCGTGTCGCCGACGCGCACGCCCTTGCGCCGTAGTTCGAACAGGTTGTGCAGCGTCGCATTCGATACCGTCGTGCCGCCAACGAACACCGGCTCGAGTTTGGCGACCGGCGTGAGCTTGCCGGTGCGGCCGACCTGAATCTCGATCGCGTTGAGCCGGGTCACCTGCTCCTGCGCCGGGTACTTGTGCGCCACCGCCCAGCGTGGCTCGCGCGTCACGAAGCCGAGGCGCCTCTGCAGCACGATCGAATCGACCTTGTAGACGACGCCGTCGATGTCGAACGGCAGCGCGTCGCGCTTGGCGCCCATTTCGGCATGAAAGACTACGAGCCCTTCGGCGCCCTGCACCACCTCGCGCTCGACGCACACCGGCAGGCCGAACGCTGCGATCGCGTCGAGCGTCGCGCTGTGGGTGTCCGGCTGCGCCCAGCCCTGCACGTCGCCGAGGCCATAGGCAAAGAAGCTGAGCCTCTTGTCGGCCAGAGCCTTCGGGTCGAGCTGGCGGATGGCGCCGGCCGCGGTGTTGCGCGGGTTGATGAAGGTCTTGCCGCCCTTTTCGCGCTGACGCTCGTTGAGGCGCTCGAAGTCGTCCCGCCGCATGTAGGCCTCGCCGCGGATCTCGATCAGCGCCGGCGCAGCGCCGCGAAGCCGCAGCGGGATCTGGCCGATGGTGCGCACGTTTTGCGTCACGTCCTCGCCGGTTTCGCCATCACCGCGGGTTGCCGCCTGCACCAGGACGCCATGCTCGTAGCGCAGATTGATCGCCAGGCCATCGAACTTGAGCTCGGCGGCATAGGCCAGCGCAGGCGCATCGGGCGGCAGTTCGAGTTCGCGCCGCACGCGCGCATCGAATGCGAGCGCGCCGCCCGGCGTGGTGTCAGTCTCGGTGCGAATAGAAAGCATCGGTACCGCATGGCGAACCGGTGCGAAGCCATCGAGCACACGGCCGATCACGCGTTGTGTCGGCGAGTCCGGCCTCAGCAGTTCGGGGTGCGCAGCCTCGATTGCCTGCAGTTCGGCGAACATGCGGTCGTACTCGGCATCCGGAATCTCCGGCGCGTCCTGCGCGTAGTACCGTTGCGCGTGATAGGCCAACTGTTCGCGCAACTCAGCGGCACGCGCGGCATTAACCGAAGGAGCGTCAGCGGGCGGAGCGGCGGAGTCGGATGGCATGTGCGACATTGTCCAATACCGTCGGCCGTGGCGCCGACGTCACGAACGCAATCACCAGGCTATAGCAAGCGGGAATTCGAACTTGAAATACGACTACGACCTCATCACCCTCGGCGCCGGCTCCGGCGGCGTTGCTGCCTCACGCCGTGCGGCAGCGCATGGCGCGAAAGTGGCAGTCATCGAAGGCAGTCGCGTCGGCGGCACGTGCGTGATCCGCGGCTGCGTGCCGAAGAAGCTGATGATGTATGCCGCGCAGTACGGCGACGCGCTGCGCGAGGCCGAGGGCTACGGCTGGGCGATCGGCGCGTCGCACTTCGACATGCGACGCTGGGCGGCGGCGAAGGCCGCCGAGACGGCGCGCCTCGAGGGCGTCTATCGGCAACTGCTCGCCAACAGCGGCGTCGAGCTGATCGAGGGCTGGGCGCGTGTCGTCGAGCCGCATCACGTCGCGGTGGGGAAACGCACGTTGACGGCGCGCCACCTGTTGATCGCGACCGGTGCGGCACCGGTGCGCGACAGCATCCCCGGCATCGAGCATTGCGCGGTGTCGGACGACCTGCTCGACCTGACCGAGTTGCCCGAGTGCGCAGCGGTGATCGGCAGCGGCTTCATCGCGATCGAATTCGCGAGCATCCTGGCCCGCCTCGGCGTGCGGGTGAGCCTCTTTTATCGCAGCGAATGGCCGTTGCGAGGCTTCGACGACGACCTGCGCCGGCGGGCGGCGGCGGCGCTGCGAGAGGCCGGCATCGCGCTGCATCCTGGCGCCGCGCCAAAGCGTGTCGTGCGCGCCGGACGCGAACTCAGGCTCGAGTTCGCCGATGGTGAGGCGCACACATTTGCATTCGTGCTCAACGCGACCGGACGGCGGCCGAACACCGCAAAGCTCGGCCTCCAGACGCTCGGCATCGCGCTCGGCGCCAACGGCGCGGTCCCGGTCGATGCACGGCGTCACACGTCGGCCCGCGGCGTGTACGCGATCGGCGACGTGACGGACCACATCAACCTGACGCCGGTCGCGATCGCCGAAGGTCGCGCCCTCGCCGACGCGCTGTTCGACAACTCGACGCGCGAAGTCGACTTGAACCTCGTGTCGAGCGCGGTGTTCATGCTGCCGCCGATCGCAACGATCGGCCCGACCGAGGCCGAGGCTGCGCAGGCCGGTCACGCGCTGAAGATCTTCGAGTCCGACTTCCGCCCGATGCGACAGACCTTCTTCGGCGGCCACGAGCGCAGCTACATGAAGCTGCTCGTCGATGCCAAGGACGACCGCGTGCTCGGCGTCCACATGCTCGGCGCCGACGCGCCCGAGATCGTGCAAAGCCTTGCGGTCGCGCTCGCCTGCGGCGCGACCAAGGCGCAGTTCGATCGAACGATTGCACTGCACCCGACCGCGGCGGAAGAGTTCGTCCTGATGCGCGAGCCGACGCGCGTCGTTGCGGCGCAGGGCGCGGGCTGACGCGCGCTCGACGCGTGCGGCGTACTTCGCGATTGCGGCGCGTGCGGCGCTCACCTACCTTACCCGCCGCCCTCCATCGCCGCGTCGTAGCGCCCTTCGCGCGCCGCGCCATTGAGCATCGCGCGCTTGAGCAGCGCGGCCTGCAACGCGGCCGCGTTGCCCGCCTGCCCCTGCCAGGCTTTCAGCGCGGGCTCCTGCAACGCGCGACCGTACGAGAAGCTCAAGACCCAGGGCTGCGCGCCGCTGCGATTGATCGCATCGAGGTTGGCCGTCGCCTCTTCCGGCGTCTGCCCGCCCGAGAGGAAGAAGATGCCGGGCATCGCCGGCGGCACCGTGCGGCGGAGCACGCGCAGCGTCCCTTCCGCCACCTGCACCGGCGCAGCGCGCTGCGCATGCGACTTGCCGGGCACGACCATGCTCGGCTTGAGCAGCATGTGCTCGAGCACCACCCGATGCCGCCGCAGCGCAGCGAAGACCTCGGCGAGCACCGACTCAGTCACTTCGGCGCAGCGCGCCATGCTGTGATCGCCGTCCATCAACACCTCGGGCTCGACGATCGGCACGATGCCCCGCTCCTGGCAGATCGCGGCGTAGCGCGCGAGTGTATCGGCGTTGGCCCGGATTGCGAGCCGGCTCGGCAACGTCTCCGACACGTTGTAGACGGCGCGCCATTTGGCGAACCGCGCACCCTGCGCCTTGTAGGCCTCGAAGCGCTTCGCAAGGCCGTCGAGCCCCTGCGTGATCTCGTCGCCCGGCGCGTGCGCAAGCGCGATCTTGCCGGCATCGACCTTGATGCCGGGCACGATGCCCTGCCGGGCGGCAACTTCCGGCAGCGGCGTGCCATCGTCGTCCCGCTGGCCGAGCGTTTCCTCGAACAGGATCACCCCGCAGATGTGGTTGCCGAGTTCCGGCGTGGACAGCAGCAGGCTGCGGTAAGCGCGCCGAAGCTCCTCGGTCGATTCGACGCCGATCGCCTTGAAACGCTTTGCGATCGTCGGTGTGCTTTCGTCCGCCGCCAGAATGCCCCGGCCGGGCCGCAGCATCTCGGTCACGGTGGCCTGAAGTTCGCTCTCTACGCTCATGCCGTTCTCCTTGCGAAATTGGCGCGCCACGCGTCGGCGCGCCTTCCAAGGTCACTTATGCACGCTGCAGGCGGGTCACGTCAAGCGCCGGCTGGCCATTCAGCTGAAAAGGCGTCGCGCCTCGGGGGATCCTGCCGCCAGATCGCGCTCGGCAAGCGCGGCGTAGAGTCGCTCGAGTTCGGCGCCGATGCTGGCGAACGCCTCGACGCCGAACGGCCTGCCGTTGTCATCGACGAGCACGGCGTCGATGTCCGCCGCGAGCGCGCTTGCACTCGACTGCCAGGCGGCGAAAGGCGCGTGCGACGCCTCCGTCTGCGCGACGTCGAAGCTCAAGGTCACGTCGCGCAGCGCCGCGAGTTCCGGCTGTTCGGCAAGCGCCGCCTGCGCATCGAAGGACAGCACGAGCATCGGCGGCGCACCTTCTTCGGGGGACGCCAGCACGAGGCGCCCAGGCACCAGGCCCGGCACGAAACCGTGCCGCAGCGCATGCTGCTGCAGATAGCCGAGCGACCAGGCCGCCCCGCGCGCCTGCAGGTGAAGTGCGAGTTGCGCGTCGTGCGCCGATGCGAACGTGTCGAGCTCGCGGGCGCGCGCCACGACGTCGAGCATGTCCGGCAGTTCGGCGATCGCGCCGACAGCGTCTGCAAGGGTCTGCACACGCTGCACGAACTCGGAGTACTCGATCTCGTTCAAGGCGCCGGTGCGGTTTGCGAGCAGCACGCCGACCTGCAGCGTGCTGTAGGACGCGCCGGCGCTGATCGGCTCCCATTCGCCGGTCTGCGTATCGAGCCCCTCGACCGCCAGCGGCTTGCTGCCGACACGGCGCGTGGGCGGCAGATGGGAGAGCACGAGTGCACCGGAGAACACGAGCTCGGTCGCTTCCGGCTTCAGCGTCGCGATGGCATCGATCAGCGCATCGAGACGCGCCGAGTTGCGCCGCACCGCGCTGCGTGGCAGCCTCAGGTCGGGTCCATCTGCGTCGCTGCCGGCCTCAACGCTGGTGTCGCCATCGCTGTCGGTCAACACGGGTTCGAGCTGCTCGCGAGCGGCCGCCGGCGGCGACGGCACTGCGCGGCGCGGGCCGGCGCGGCGCGCCTGCCATGCACCGTGGGCCAGCACGCCCGCAAGCGCGACGCCGCCGACGATTGCGAGCGCTACTGTCAGGTCGTTCATCACGCCGCCTCCGCCATGCTGGCCGCCGCCTGCATGTCGACCGCGACGATGCGCGACACGCCTTGTTCCTGCATCGTGACGCCGATCAACTGCTCGGCCATCTCCATCGCGATCTTGTTGTGGCTGATGAAGAGGAACTGCGTGCCCTGCGACATCTCCTTGACGAGCGCGGCGTAGCGGTCGGTGTTGGCGTCGTCGAGCGGCGCATCGACTTCGTCGAGCAGGCAGAACGGCGCCGGGTTCAACTGGAAGATCGCGAACACGAGCGCGATTGCAGTCAGCGCCTTTTCGCCACCCGAGAGCAGGTGAATCGAGCTGTTCTTCTTGCCCGGCGGCTGCGCCATCACCTGTACGCCGGAGTCTAGGATCTCGTCACCCGTCATCACGAGGCGTGCCGTGCCGCCGCCGAAGAGCACCGGGAACATGCGCCCGAAATGCGCGTTGACGGCGTCGAAGGTCGTCGCGAGCAGTTCACGCGTCTCGAGGTCGATCTTGTGAATCGCGTCTTCGAGCGTGCCGATCGCATCCTGCAGATCGGCCATCTGCGCGTCGAGGAAGGTCTTGCGCTCGCGCGAACTCGTCAGCTCCTCGAGCGCAGCAAGGTTCACCGCACCGAGCGCCTCGACCTCGCGGTGAATGCGATCGATTTCGCCTTCCAGGCCGGCGAGCTTGACGCTGCCGTCGGCGATCGTCAGCGCGAGCGCGTCGCGGTCCACCTGCGCCTGCCTAAGCTGCTCGAGGTACTGCGCGCCACCGAGCGAAGCCGCCTGCTCTTCGAGCTGAAGCTTGACGATCGCGTCGCGCAACGGCTGCACGCTGCGCTCGTGGCTCATGCGCTGCTCGTCGGCGCCGCGCAGCCTCGCGCTGAGTTCCTCGTAAGCGCTGCGCTTCGTGGCGAGCGCCACCTCGCGTTCGACGCGCAGCGCGAGCGCCTGCTGCAGGCCGACCTGCTCGGACGCGTCATTGAGCGTCTCCAGTTCCGCGCGCAGGCGGGTCGCCGATGTCTCGGATGCTTGCAACTGCTCGACCGCATTGGCAATGCTGCGCTGCAGTTCGGCCTGGCGCGCGGCGAGCGAGCGGGCCGTGAACTGGGCCTCCTGCACCTCGCGCTCGAGGGCACGATGCTGCTCGCGCGCGGCCGCAAGCGCGCGCTCCGCGGCGATCACGACTTCGTCCAGCTCCGCGTGACGTTCCTGCGTCGCGCCGAGTTGCATGTCGAGTTCCTCGAAGCGCGATTCACCTTGCGCGCGCCTCTCATTCAGCACCGCAAGTTCCGCATCGATCTCGACCAGTTCAGACGCGAGCCGGTCACGCCGCGCTAGAGCGGCCTGCGCCTGCTCGGTCTCGCGCAGCAGCTCGACCTGCAACTGGTGCGCACGCGTCTGCGCTTCGGCGGCCTCGCGACGCGCCTGCGTGAGGTGCTGGGTCGCCTCGGTCACTGCGGCCTCGCTGCGTACCAGCGCGGCGCGCGATTCGTCGGCCAGCAACGACTGCGCGCGAAGTTGCAGAACGAGGTTCTCGATCTCCTGCGCGCGGGCGAGCATGCCGGCCTGCTCGGAATCCGGGGCGTAGAAGCTCACAGCATGCTGGCTGACCGCATGACCCGCCGCTGTCATGATCACCTCGCCGTGGGTGAGCTCGCCGCGCGCGGTGAGCGCAACATCGATCGATTCCGCCGTGTAGACGCCTTCGAGCCAGCCACCGAGCAGCGCCTGCAGGCCGCTGTCGCCAACGCGCAGCTTGTCGGCCAGGCGAGCGAGCGTGTGATGCGTGCTCGCGATCGCGTTGCCGGGGGTGGCGTTGTCCGGCGTCGTGTAGAACGCGAGGCGCGCCGGCGGCGCGTCGTCGGCGAAGGCGCGTACGGTCTCGATTCGGCCGACGGCAAGCGCACTCAGCCGCTCGCGCAGCGCGGCCTCTAGCGCGGGCTCCCAGCCCGGCTCGATGTGCACGCGCGTCCACAGTCCCTGCAGGCCGTCGAGCCCGTGCTTGGCCAGCCAGGGCTTGAGCTTGCCCTCCGTCTGGACCTTCTCCTGCAGCGCGCGCAGCGCAGCCAGGCGTGCGCTCAGCGCCGTCTGGCGCGCTGCTTCCTGGTTCGATTGCTCCTGCTTGGCGCGCCGGTCGGCTTCGAGCGCAGGGACTTGCGCGCCGAGAGCCTCGACGCGCGCGTCGGCCGTCTTCTGCGTGGCCTGCGCCGCTTCGTGCTGCGACTGGAGCGCGGCAAGCCGGCCGTCGTCCGGCGCTACGAGCGCCTTGTTCTCGCTCGAGAGGCGGTCGCGGCGCGCACCGAGCTGGCGCAGTTGCTCGCCGACGCTGCGCGATTCGGCGGCGAGCACCTGGATCTGCTGCTGCACCTGCGCGACTACGTTGCGCTGCTCGTTGCTGCGCGCCTGCGCCGTGCGCACGGCTTCCTCCGCGCCCGGCAAGCCGGCGGCGAGCGTCTCGGCCTGTGCAGCGAGCGTCTGCGCATGCTCACCGGCAGCGGTGATGTCGGTGCCCACGCGCTCGAGCTCCTGCGTCGCCTGCGACTGCTGCTCGCTCCAGCGCGCGCTTTGCGCTGCCAGTTCCGACAGACGTTGTTCAAGCTTCTGCCGCCCTTCGATCACGTAGCGGATGCGCTCTTCGAGCCGGCTCACTTCGAGCGAGGCTTCTGCCAGCAGGCCCTGCGCGGCGTGCATCTCGTCGTTCGCGCCGTAGTGCGCCTGGCGCAGCGTCTCGAGCTCGGCCTCGACGTGGCGCAGTTCGGCTAGCCGCGCCTCGAGCGCGTTCGCCGCGTCGGCCACCTCGCGCTTGACGCGCTCTTCCTCGAGCGCGGCGTCGCGGTGCTTGAGGAACCAGAGCTGATGTTGCTTCAGGCTGCCCGCGTCCTGCAGCGCTCGGTAGCGCGACGCCACCTCGGCCTGGGTCTCGAGCTTGTCGAGGTTCGCGTTCAGCTCGCGCAGTATGTCTTCAACGCGCGTCATGTTCTCGCGCGTGTCCTTCAGCCGGTTCTCGGTCTCGCGGCGGCGCTCCTTGTACTTCGAGACGCCGGCGGCCTCCTCGAGGAACAGGCGCAGCTCTTCGGGCTTGCTCTCGATAATGCGGCTGATCGTGCCCTGACCAATGATCGCGTAGGCGCGCGGGCCGAGGCCGGTGCCGAGGAACACGTCCTGCACGTCGCGTCGGCGCACCGGCTGGTTGTTGATGTAGTAGCTCGACGTGCCGTCGCGCGTCAGCACGCGCTTGACGGCGATCTCGGCGAACTGGTTCCACTGCCCGCCGGCGCGCGCATCCTCGTTGCTGAAATTGAGCTCGACGCTGGCGCGGCCTGCGGGCTTCCTGAGGCCCGAGCCGTTGAAGATCACGTCCTGCATCGACTCGCCACGCAGCTCGCTCGCCTTGCTTTCGCCGAGCACCCAGCGCACCGCGTCCATGATGTTGGACTTGCCGCAACCGTTCGGGCCCACGACGCCGACGAGTTGGCCCGGCAACTGGAAGTTCGTGGGTTCGGCGAAGGACTTGAAACCGGACAGCTTGATCGAATTCAGGCGCATTGAGGCGGGGCCGGTGGCGCGCCCGCGAATGCCGGTGGCGCGCTTGCAAGTCGTTGATCTGATTGATAAAACGCCCGCAATTGCGGGTCGTTCAGGAGGCTCGATGATAGCATCGCGACCTCGTCGGCACTACTCTGGCCGACACCCGCGCCGCACCCACGAAAGACCTGATTCCATGCCCAAGAAAGCCCAACACCGCTCGCCCGACGCGACCGCCCCGAGCCAGCGCCTCGCGCCTGCAACGCCACCGTCGGCGCCGAGCAAGGAACTCCACGTGTTCCCGAATCCGGCGCCTGAACGCGACTACGCGATCCAGTTCCAGATTCCCGAATTCACCTGCCACTGCCCGCTCACCGGCCAGCCCGACTTCGCGCACATCACGATCGACATGGTGGCCGACAAACTCTGCGTCGAGCTGAAGAGCCTGAAGATGTACATGTGGAGCTATCGCAACGAAGGCGCTTTTCACGAGAAGGTGACGAACGACATCCTGGCCGACATCGCGCGCGTCTGCGCGCCGCGCTTCATCCGCGTCAGCGCGCGCTGGTTCGTGCGCGGCGGCATCTACACGAACGTGGTCACCGAGCAGCGCAAGAAGGGCTGGAATCCGCAGCCGCGCGTCGAAATGCCGGCGCACGGGGCGCAAAGCGGGCTACTCTGATCGGACCGCGCCGAGCGCAAAGGGTGACGAAAGACGCGTTCGGGCGCTGGGGCGAGTCTTTCAGCGCGGCGGCTTGCAGACTTTGCCCTCGTACTCCCAGCGCTGCAACTTGTATTCCTTGCCATTCCAGCGCTGCACGGGGAAGCAAAACCCCGGCCCACCGATGCTGATGTCGGGCCAGCCGGCGACCCCTTTCTTCTTCAGGAACTCGACCGAACCGCTCCCGCTTGTGACGAGCTTCCAGGTGCCGCTGGCGGTCTTGCTCACGACCCAGTAGCCGTGCTCCGCGCCGCCGTAGCAATAGACCGACCCTTCGTCGATCACCGCTTCGGGCAGGCCATCGCCGTTCGCGTCCAAGACCTGATCGATGCGCCCGGGTGCATAGCTCGCAGTGCCCGGATCGCCGCAGTCGCTTTGCCATTTGCCGCCCCGCTTCTTCAAGCCGGCGCTCTTGAAGGCGGCGGCCTCGTCGGCGGGCGACAAGTTCGGCGGGGCTCCGGGCGCAGTCGCTGTCGTCGTTACGATCGTCGCGGCAGCCGAAGGCAGCGAAGTTTGCTGAGCAGCTTGCGGCACAGGCACCGTCGGACTCGCGTGAGACGGAGCGACCGCGGCGACGAGCGCGCGACCGGTGCAATCCGTCGTGTCTGCATAGACGTGACCGTCATAGTGAAGCTGCTTCCTGCAGCCCGCGTCGCTGGCTTGCATGTCGAACCAGCCACTGGTGCGTGACGCGAGCGCCTGAATGGCCCCGGTGCCGCTCGTGATCGAGCGCCACCTGGCGCCGTCCTTCACCAGCACGGCGTAGTAGCGGCCGGATGGCGCGTAGCAGCTCGCGTCGGCGTCGACGAACAAGGCCTCGGCGCGCTTGTCGCCGTTGATGTCGACGAAGGTGACGCGAGGTTGCGCCCGCTTTCCGCAACGGTTCGCCGGGCGATTGCCGATGATCTGAAAGCCCGCGGCCATGTAAAGCTGCGCAGCCTCGGCGGCGCTCATGCGCGACTGTGCCTGCGCAACCGGTGCCGTCAGCAGGAAGACCAACAACGCGCAACACCGCGTTGGAATGCGGATCGAGTGCGAGACGCTCATCTGCCGGCCCTCCTGACCGCTCCCGAAGCGGCCCTGCCCAGTGTAGGCGGCCGGCCGCGCCGCGCAAAGCAGTGCCGTCGGCACCCTATCCGCAGGTTATGTGTAATCAAACCCGCCAGCAGGTTCGGCCCGCTGCGCTGCTTTTGGGACCCCCGAGGCCGCTGCAAGAGCGGCCGTCGCGGTCTGGCTACAGGACGCGAAGCGCGTCGCATCGCCGTATGATTTCCCCATGCATTCGACAACGAGAATCTGTGCAGAGGCGCGGCCTGCCGATCCCTCGAGAGGCCATCACGCTGGACGCCCTCGCCGACTCTGCGCACCACGAGAGCCAGGCAATTTTGAAATCGAACCCAGGGTCGAGCCGGAACGATCAGTGGTCGGTGCGCGCTTGTTGCGGGCGGCCATCGCGTTGACGGGCCTGCTCGTCTTCGCCGGCTGCGCCACGCGGCCCGTCAACCCGCCACTGGCCACTGCCGATCCGGACACGGGCTATCGCTTCGAGACGCGGCCCGTCGCGATCAAGGATCGTGACACGCTGATCGTGCTCGCTTTCTCGGGCGGCGGCACGCGCGCGGCTGCCTTCTCGTACGGCGTGCTCGAGGCGCTGCGCAATACAGGCATCGCCGCGCCGGACGGCAAGTCCTCGAACCTGCTCGACGACGTCAGCGTCGTCACCGGCGTGTCGGGCGGCAGCTTTACGGCCCTTGCGTACGGCCTGTACGGCGACAAACTGTTCGACCAGTACGAGCAGCGCTTCCTCAAGCGCAATGTCGAGGGTGAGCTGCTGCGCCGCGCGTTCAGCCCCGAGTACTGGGGCCCGCTATCGTCCACCGGCTGGGGCCGCTCGGAGCTCGCCGCTGACTACTACGACGAGATCCTGTTCAACGGCGCAACCTACGCCGATCTGCAGCGCGGCGCCGGGCCGATGATCATTGCCTCGGCGACCGACCTGAGCTCGGGCGCCCGCTTCTATTTCACGCAGACGATGTTCGACATCATGTGCTCGGACATGTCGGGCTTGCGGCTGTCGCGCGCCGCCGCGTCGTCCTCGGCGGTGCCGGTGGTGTTGTCCCCCGTCACCATCAACAACTACGGCGGCACCTGCGACAACCGCGATCCGGCATGGTTGCGACCCATTGCGCAGCTGCAGAAGCAGGAGCGCGCTGCAGCGCGGGTAATACAGGAGGTCGCCGAACTCAAGGCGTATCAGAATGGCCAGAAGCGCCCTTACATCCACCTCGTCGATGGCGGCGTGGCCGACAACCTCGCTCTGCGTGGCGTGATGAACGTGATGGACAAGATGGAGGCCGCACGCTTCGCCGAGTTGCCGGAGTCGCTAGCGAACGTCAAGCGCATCGCCGTCATCGTCGTCAATTCGTTGTCCACTCCGACCACCGCGTGGGACAGACTTGTCGACGCGCCAGGCGTGTTCGACGTCCTGATGCAGGCCACAGGCGTTCCAATCGATCACTACTCGTACGAGGCCATCGATCAATTGCGCGACACCGCATCGCGCTGGGCAACCTACCGCGCGATCCGCAAGTCAGGTGCTATCACCGACCCTAGCAATCCGGCGCTACGCGCTGTCGAGCGCGGGCCGGGCGCCGAGATCTACGTGATCGACGTCTCCTTCGATCAGTTGAAGGACACCGCGGAGCGCGACTACCTCAATCAGTTGCCGACATCGTTCGTGCTCAGTGCCGAGGCGGTGGACCGGCTGCGCGCCGCCGCGAAGACCGTGCTTGCCGGATCGGACGAGTTCAAACAACTGCTGCGAGACATGGGCGGCGGCGTAGCCGGCAGTGCGGAGATGAGTTCACCCCAATGAGCGTGACCTACGAAGCGATCGACCCGGTGCATGGCACGGTGCGCTTTCGCGACCGCAAGCGCTGGGCCTGGGCGCTGTCGGTCGCCTACCCGCTGATGCCCTTCGTCGGCATTGCCGCGCACGCGCTGACGGGTGATCAGATCCTGCTCGGGCTTCCGCTCGTCATCAGCTACGGGCTGATGCCGCTGCTCGACGCGCTGATCGGCGAAGACGAAAACAATCCGCCCGAGGCTGTCGTCCCGAAGCTTGAGGAGGATCGCTACTACCGATGGCTGACGTGGGCGACCGTGCCGCTGCACTTCGTCACGCTGATCGGTTGCGCGTGGTGGGTCGGGACGCAGGCGCTTGCGTGGTGGGCGGTGCTGCTGCTCGGCTATGTGGCGGGCACCGGCTCGGGGCTGGGCCTCAACACCGGCCACGAACTCGGCCACAAGCACAACCGCGTCGAACAATGGCTCGCGCGGCTGGTGCTCGCGGTGCCGGCCTACGGCCACTTCACCGTAGAGCATGGGCGCGGACATCATCGCTTCGTTTCAACGCCCGAAGATCACGCGAGCGCGCGCATGGGCGAGTCGATCTACCGCTTTGCGTTGCGCGAGCTGCCGGGCGGCATGCGCCGCGCCTGGCAACTTGAGTCCGACAGGCTGCGCCAGCTCGACCGTTCACCCTGGAGCGTGCACAACACGATGCTGCAGTCCTATGCGGTGACGATGCTGCTGCAACTCGGTCTCGTCGCCGCGTACGGCTGGGTCATGCTGCCGTTTCTGGTGGTTCACAACATGGTCGCGTGGTGGCAGCTCACGTCCGCCAACTATGTCGAGCACTACGGCCTGCTGCGCGAACGGCTGCCCGACGGCCGCTTTGAGCGCCCACAGCCGCATCACTCGTGGAACACGAACCATCTCGTCTCGAACCTCGCCACGTTTCACCTGCAACGCCATTCGGATCATCATGCCCACCCGTTGCGTCGCTATCAGTCCCTGCGCCACTTCGAGCAACTGCCGCAACTGCCGAGCGGCTACTTCGGCATGTTCTCGCTCGCCTATGTGCCGTGGCTGTGGTTTCGCGTGATGGATGCGCGCCTGCTGGCGCTGCCGCATGTGCAGGGCGATCTGGCGCGGGTGAACATCGATCCGCGTTCAAGCGAAGCGCTCCAGCAACGTCACGGCCGGCCGGTGCGGTCAACGCGCGCGAGCTGACCTCGCGCGGCGCGAGCCAAGGCCTCGCCGATAATTGACCCAATGAACCCGCTGCTCGCCCGGCTGCACCCCTACCCGTTCGAGCGGTTGCGCGAGTTGACGCGCGACATCCGGCCCAACGCGGCCTATCGCCCGATCGGCCTGGGCATCGGCGAGCCGCGCCACGCGACACCAGCGCTCATCACAGAGGCACTCACCGCCGCCCTGCCCGGCCTGGCGAACTACCCCGCCACCGCCGGCGAACCGGCGTTGCGCGAGGCGTGCGCGCACTGGGTGCAGCGACGCTACGGCGTCACGCTCGACCCTACGCGCGAGGTGTTGCCGGTCAACGGCTCGCGCGAGGCGCTGTTCGCCCTGGCGCAAACCGTGATCGACCCGACCCAGGCCGGCGCAACGGTCGTCTGCCCGAACCCGTTCTATCAAATCTACGAGGGCGCGGCGCTGCTCGCCGGCGCACAAACGGCGTTTGCCAACAGCGACCCGGCGCGCAATTTCGCGATCGACTGGACGCAGATCGACGCTGCCACCTGGTCGAGCACGCAGCTGCTCTACGTGTGCTCGCCCGGCAACCCGACCGGCGCGGTGATGCCGCTCGCCGAATGGCAGACACTGTTCGAGTTGAGCGACCGCCACGGCTTCGTCATTGCGAGCGACGAGTGCTACTCCGAGATCTATTTCGGCGACACACGGCCACTCGGGGCGCTCGAAGCCGCGAAGGCACTCGGCCGCGACGATTGGCGCAACCTGATCGCGTTCACGAGCCTGTCAAAGCGCTCCAACGTGCCCGGCATGCGCTCGGGCTTCGTCGCCGGCGACGCGCGCCTCATCAAGGCATTCCTGCTCTATCGCACGTACCACGGCAGCGCGATGAGCCCGCCCCTGCAGCGCGCGAGCATCGCCGCCTGGGGCGACGAGGCGCACGTCGAGGCCAATCGCGCGCTCTACCGCCGCAAGTTTGCCGACGTGACGCCGATATTGGCTGATGTGCTCGAAGTGGCGATGCCCGACGCGGGCTTTTACCTCTGGGCCGGCGTGCCGGGCGGCAACGACGTGGGCTTCACGCTGAAGCTGCTGGCTCAATACAATGTCGCGGTGCTGCCGGGCAGCCTGCTCGCGCGTGAGGCGCACGGTACAAACCCCGGCACCGGCCGTATCCGGCTGGCGCTCGTCGCTGACGTCGACGAATGCCTCGAAGCCGCGCAGCGCATCGCAAGATGCGCCCGGACCTAGCGTCGAGAACGCGCGCCCCTACCCATTGAGCCTTCCATGACCCAGAAATCCTCCTCCGGCCAGTTGCAAGACATCATCGACCTCGCCTGGGAGGCACGCACGCAGATCAGCGCTGTCTCCTCGCCCGAGGTGCGCGAAGCCGTCGAGCAGGTGATCTCGGATCTCAATGCCGGCCGCATCCGCGTTGCCGAGCGTCACAGCGTTGGCCAGTGGAGCGTGAACCAGTGGGTCAAGAAGGCGGTGCTGCTCAGCTTTCGGCTGAGCGACAACAAGGTTTCGCGCGCCGGAGACCTGGGCTTCTTCGACAAGGTGCAGACGAAGTTCGCGCATCTCGATGAGGAACGCATGCGCGAGACAGGCGTGCGCGTCGTGCCGCCGGCCGTCGCGCGACGCGGCAGCTTCATCGGCAAGAACGTCGTGCTGATGCCGAGCTACGTCAACATCGGCGCCTACGTCGACGAGGGCACGATGGTCGACACCTGGGCCACCGTCGGCTCCTGCGCGCAGATCGGCAAAGGCGTGCACCTGTCGGGCGGCGTCGGCATCGGTGGCGTGCTCGAACCGCTGCAGGCGAACCCGACCATCATCGAAGACAACTGCTTCATCGGCGCGCGCTCGGAGGTCGTCGAAGGCGTGATCGTCGAAGAGAACTCGGTCCTGTCAATGGGCGTCTACATCGGCCAGAGTACCAAGATCTACGACCGCGCCACCGGCGAGGTGAGCTACGGGCGCATCCCGGCCGGCTCGGTCGTCGTCAGCGGCAGCTTGCCGAGCGCGGACGGCAGCTACAGTCTGTATTGCGCCGTGATCGTCAAGCGGGTCGATGCGCAAACGCGCGCCAAGACGAGCATCAACGAACTTCTGCGGGCCTGAACATCATGGCGATCTCGGACAACATTCGGATGAGCAGCGGCAACATGGAGCGCGTGCTGCGCCTGATGGCCGACAAGGGCGCTTCCGACGTCTACTTGTCGGCCAACACGTCGATCCTGATCAAGATCAACGGCCAGATCCTGCAACTCTCGGACCAGCCGCTGACGCCGACGCAGCCGCGCCAACTGCTCGCCGAGCTGCTGACTCCAACGCAACTCGAAGAACTCGAGGAGACGGGCGAGTTGAACGTGGGCGTCGGTCTGTCGGGCGTCGGCAGCTTTCGCCTTTCCGCCTTCAAGCAGCGCGGCACGGTGGCGGCGGTGTTTCGCTGCATCCCGCACCAGATTCCGTCGCTCGAGAGCCTGAACATGCCGGCGATCCTGTCGACGATGGCGAGCGCCAAGCGCGGCCTCGTGCTGATGGTGGGCGCGACGGGCACGGGCAAGAGCACGACGCTTGCCGCGATGCTCGAGCAGCGCAACCAGACCATGACAGGCCACATCCTGACGATCGAGGACCCGATCGAGTTCCTGTTCACGAACAAGAAATCGGTCGTCAACCAGCGTGAGGTCGGGCGCGACACACAGTCGCTGCAGATCGGCCTGCGCAACGCGCTGCGTCAAGCGCCGGACTGCATCCTGATCGGCGAGATTCGCGACCGCGAGACGATGACCTCGGCGCTCTCCTATGCGCTGTCGGGGCACCTCGTGCTCTCGACCCTGCACGCAAACAACAGCTATCACGCACTGTCGCGCATCATGTCGTTTTACACGCCCGAGGCGCGGCCGGCGCTGCTCGCCGACCTTGGCGCCGGCCTGCGCGCGATCGTCTCGCAGCGGCTGCTGCGCGCGACGGCCGGCGGCCGCATCCCGGCAGTCGAGGTCATGTTCAACACCAAGCTCGTGTCCGAGATGATCGAGCAGGGCGACTTCAGCGGCATCCGCGAAGCGATGGAAAAGTCGATGGCTGAAGGCTCGCAGACCTTCGAGCAGGACATTGCCCGGCTCATCACCGCCGGCACCATCACGCGCGAGGAGGGCCTCGCGTTCGCCGATTCGCCGACGAACCTGATGTGGCGGCTGCAAAACGACATGGCACCGATTTCGCGCCTCGCGCCGAAGGTTGAAGAGTCGGAAGAAGGCGCGACCTTCACCGAAATCACGTTCGACGCGCCGCGCGAGTAGTCAACTCGATGTCGCGCGCGCTCCACCTCACCGAACAACTCATCGCCCGCCGCTCCGTCACCCCCGACGACGCCGGCTGCCAGGCGCTGATCGCCGCATGGCTGGCGCCGCTCGGCTTCGAATGCCAGACCCTCACAAGCGGCCCTGACGACGCGCGTGTGACGAACCTGTGGGCAATTCGGCGCGGCGCGCAGGGTGGCAAGTTGCTCGCCTTCGCCGGGCACACCGACGTCGTGCCGACCGGCCCGCTTGCGCATTGGACGAGCGACCCGTTCGCGCCGACCCACCGCGAAGGCCGCCTGTACGGTCGAGGCGCGGCGGACATGAAAACCTCGATCGCGGCGATGGTCGTGGCGTGCGAGGAGTTCGTCGCCGCGCGCCCGCAGGCACCCGGCTCGATTGCACTGCTGATCACGAGCGACGAAGAAGGGCCGGCGGTCGACGGCACGGTCAAGGTCTGCGAGTGGCTGCAAGCGCGGGAAGTACGCATCGACTACTGCATCGTCGGCGAGCCGACCTCGGTCGAACGTCTCGGCGACATGGCGAAGATCGGGCGACGCGGCAGCCTGTCGGGCCACCTCACGGTGCGCGGCGTGCAGGGCCACATCGCCTATCCGCAACTGGCGAAGAATCCGGTGCATCTCTTTGCGCCCGCGCTCGCCGAACTCGTCGCGACCGAGTGGGACAAAGGCAACGACTACTTCCCGCCCACCGGCTGGCAGATCTCGAACATCAACGCCGGCACCGGCGCCGGCAACGTGATCCCGGGCGAGTTGGTGGTGGACTTCAATTTCCGCTTCAGCACCGAATCTACGCCCGCGTCGCTGCAGGAACGACTGGGCGCAGTGCTAGACCGCCATGATCTCGAGTACGACATCGCGTGGACACTCGGCGGCGAGCCCTTCCTCACGCCCATCGGCACGCTGAGCGCAGCCTTGTGCGGCGCGATCCGCGACGAGACCGGCATCGAAGCCGCGCTGTCGACCACCGGCGGCACCTCCGACGGGCGCTTCATCGCGAAGATCTGCCCGCAGGTGATTGAATTCGGGCCGATCAGCTCGAGTATCCACAAGATCGACGAGTGCGTCGAGGTCGCGAGCATCGAGCCGCTGAAAAACATCTATCGCAGAACTCTGGAAACCCTGTTGACATGACACTGATCGACCTCATCACCGCGCAAAGCGCCCGCCTCAAACAGGCGGGCGTTTCGTTTGGACATGGCACGACGAACGCGTTCGACGAGGCGGCGTGGCTCGTGCTGTGGTCGCTCGGCATGCCACTCGAAGAACTGGAGTCGCATGCCAAACGCACGCTGACAGCGGACGAGCAGGCGAAGGCCGAAGCACTCGTTGGCGAGCGGATCACCACGCGTCGGCCTGCCGCCTACCTGACCGGCGAAGCGTGGCTGCAGAACGTGCCGTTCACGGTTGACGAACGTGTCATCGTGCCGCGCTCGTTCATCGCCGAACTGCTTGCCGACGGCGAGGGCGTTGGCACGCTCGACACCTGGCTATCGGACGAAACGCAGCGCGTGCTCGACTTGTGCACCGGCAACGGCAGCCTCGCGGTGATCGCGGCAATGGCCTACCCCGACGTCACAGTCGACGCCTGCGATCTGTCGCAAGACGCGCTCGCCGTCGCGCGCATCAATGTTGATCGCCACAAGCTCGGCGAACGCGTCAAGCTCTTCGCGTCCGACCTGTTCGAGAACGTGCCGGGTCGCTACGACCTGATCGTCTGCAACCCACCCTACGTCAACAGCGCGAGCATGGCCGCGCTGCCGGCCGAGTACCTTGCGGAGCCCGCGCTGGCGCTGGCGGGCGGCGACGACGGCATGAATCTCGTCCGCCGCATCCTTGCGGATTCGCCTTCACACATGAACGACGACGCAGTGCTCGTGCTCGAAATAGGCAATGAACGCGCGCACTTTGAGCACGCCTTTCGCCGCCTCGAAGTCGCCTGGCTCGAAACGAGCGCGGGCGACGACCAGGTGCTGCTCGTCACGCGCGACGCGCTCGCGCGCTGGAGCCGCCGATGATCACGCTGCGCAACCTCACGCTGCGCCGTGGCACCAAAGTCGTGCTGAACCAGACGAACCTGACGCTCAACCCGGGCGAGAAGATCGGCCTCGTCGGGCGCAATGGTGCAGGCAAATCGTCGCTCTTCGCACTGTTGACCGGAAAGCTGCAGCCGGACACCGGCGATTGCGATTTCCCGGCCCGCTGGCGCCTCGCAGAAGTGGTGCAGACGATGCCCGAAACGGACGACGGTGCGACCGACTACGTGCTGCAGGGCGACACGCGCCTGATGGAGGCCGAAGCGATGCTCGCCGCGGCTGAAGCCGCTGACGACGGCCATGCGATGGGCGAAGCGCACCACGAGCTTGCCGAGGCCGGCGTGTTCGACGCGCGGCCGCGCTCGCAGGCCTTGCTGATGGGGCTCGGCTTCAAGCTCGAACAGCTCGACGCCCCGGTGAACAGCTTCTCCGGCGGCTGGCGTATGCGGCTGCAGCTCGCGCGCGCGCTTATGTGCCCGGCCGATCTGATGCTGCTCGACGAGCCGACGAACCACCTCGACCTCGACGCGCTCGTGTGGCTCGAAGCCTGGCTGCAGCGCTACGAGGGGACGATGATCGTCATCAGCCACGACCGCGAATTTCTCGACGCGATCACGAAGGTGACGGTCCATCTGGACGAGGCGCAGCTCACGCGCTACACGGGCAACTACAGCGCCTTCGAGGAGATGCGCGCGATCCGTATCGAGCAGGCCACCGCCGCGTTCGGCAAGCAACAGGAACGCATTGCCCACCTGCAGAAGTTCATCGACCGCTTCAAGGCCAAGGCAAGCAAGGCGCGCCAGGCGCAGAGCCGCGTCAAGGCACTCGAGCGGATGGAGCGGCTCGCGCCGGTGCTGACGGCGAGCGACTTCGGCTTCGAGTTTCGCGAACCGCTGTCGCTGCCGAACCCGATGTTGAGCTTTGATGATGTGTCCTGCGGATACCGCACCGAAGAGGGCGAGAAAACGATCGTCAGCGGCATCAGCCGCTCGGTACTCGCCGGCCAGCGCATCGGCATCCTGGGTGCGAACGGCCAGGGCAAGTCGACGCTCGTGAAGACAGTCGCGCGCATGCAGCCGGCGCTCGGCGGGCAGATCATCGAGGGCAAGGGTCTCGCGATCGGCTACTTCGCGCAGCAGGAACTCGACGTGCTGCGCCTCGACGAAGGGCCGCTCTCGCATATGGTTCGCCTCGCGCGGGACGTCGGGCCGCTGGGGCAGGACACGCGCGAACAGGCGCTGCGCGACTTCCTCGGTAACTTCCGCTTCGTCGGTGAGATGGTGCATCAGGCCGTCGGCTCGCTCTCCGGCGGCGAGAAGGCGCGGCTCGTGCTCGCGATGCTCGTCTGGCAACGCCCCAACCTGCTGCTGCTCGACGAGCCGACGAACCACCTTGACCTGCAGACGCGCGAGGCGCTGTCGATGGCGCTCAACGAGTACGAAGGCACGGTGATGCTCGTCAGCCACGACCGCGCGTTGCTGCGCGAGGTGTGCGACGAGTTCTGGCTCGTCGCCGGAGGCGTCGTGAAGCCGTTCGATGGTGACCTCGACGACTATCAGCAATGGCTGCTCGAACAGTCGCGCGACGCCGCACGCGCAGCGAAGGCGGCGCGCGCCGGCGGCGACACGACCGCGCTGCGCGCTGGGGCGCCTGCCTCCCCTGCCCCGGTTGCCGCACCTGCTGCAGTAAAGCGCACGGCGGCATCGCCGACAACGCCGACGCCGACAGAACGCGACGATCGCAAAGAACGCGGGCGCTCGCGGGCCAGGATCGCAGAGCAGACCCGCCCGCTTCGCGTAGAGCTCACAAAAATCGAATCGCGACTCACGCGTATCGGCGCCGAACGCGACGCGCTCGAAGCGACGCTCAGCGACGCCAACGCGCTCGCGCCCGCCGAAATCGCCGACGCCGGCCGGCAGCTCAACCACATCGCCGCCGAAACCGCACTGCTCGAAGAGCGATGGCTGGCCCTGAGCAGCGAGATCGAGTCGCTCGCCAGCGCATCGAACGCGAGCTGAGGCGTGTTCCTGTCGGCGTCAACCAGGTTCTGGGTTTGACACGATCGGAAGGCTTGCAAGGCGATCGGTCGGTGCCAGTCGAGTGACCGTTCGCTTTGCGCGGCATTCATCGTCAGGCACAATCGTTCGCATCCCCACCCCGCACGAAGGAACACGCCATGGCCATCGAGAAGGCCCTCTACACCGCACACGCCACCTCCACCGGCGGTCGCACCGGCACCACCGAATCGTCGGACGGCAAGATCAAGCTGCAGTTGTCGACACCCAAGGAGCTCGGCGGCGACAGCGGCCCCGGTACAAACCCGGAACAGCTCTTCGCTTCCGGCTATTCGGCCTGCTTCATCGGCGCCATGAAGGCGGTTGCGGCGAGTCAGAAACTGAAGCTGCCCGCAGAGGTGTCGATCAAGTCAGAGGTATCCATCGGCCCAATGGCCGGCAAGCCTGGCGCGTTCAGCATCGCGGTCGCGATGGCAGTGTCAGTCCCGGGCATGGAGAAGGCCGCGGTCGAGTCGCTCGTCAAGGCCGCGCACGAGGTCTGTCCGTATTCGAACGCGACGCGCGGCAATATCGACGTCAGCTTCAGCTTCGACTGATCCGCCAGCGGCGCCGCGTTCGCGGCGTTCGTCACAGCAATCGTGGCCGAATTTAACGCGGCTCTTGGGGCCGCCTTTGATACGGCCCTGGATGCGTCATTGAGCGTCTGTTGCGCGTCAGGCGGCGCGCAACAGACGCAACAGCAACTCGACCCTCGCCTGCCCCGGCGTGAGTGCGCCAACTGATTCGAACACGTCGTTCGCCGTCGGCAGCACCGCGCCACTTGCGACGCGCGTAGCTCGCAACACCTGCACACCGCCCTCGTCGCGCGCGCGTCGCAGGGCCGCCTCCAGGCGCTGGCTCAGGCTGCCGTTGCCGGTGCCGGCGACGACGATGCCGTCGATGCCGTGCGCGCGCAGCGCATCGACGATGCTGCCGTCGGCGTCGCCATGGTTCATCACGATCGCGACCCGCGGCGGGCGATCGCTCTCAAGGATTTCCGTCCCAAGTGGCTCGCCCTGAGGCCAGGGTCGCCACAGGGTTGGCGCGCCTTCCTGCACGACACCGATATCGCCCGCGTCGCCCGAGTCGAAGGCATCGAGCCGATAGGTGTGAACCTTGCGCACGTCGAACGCACCCAGGATACGGCCGGAGACGACGGCAACGACACCTTGCGCGCCGGGGTGGCACGCGACGCGCACCGCGTCGAGCAGATTTTGTGCGCCGTCGCTTTGCGCCGAAGTCGCAGGGCGCATGGCTGCGGTCAGCACGACAGGCTTGTCCGGTGCGAGCACGCGCTGCAGCAGATATGCGGTCTCTTCCAGCGTGTCGGTGCCGTGCGTGATGACGACGCCGGCGACATCGCTGCGGTCGACGTGATACGCGACGCTCGTCACGAGCTCTTGCCAGACTTCGAAGCTCATGTCCTTGCTGTCGATCTGCGCCACCTGCTCGGTCTGCAGTTCGAACTGCGCAAGCGCGGGAATCGCGGCGACGATGTCTCGCACGCCGATCTGCGCCGCGCGATAGCCCAGGTTGTCGTTGGGATCGCTTGCCGCGCCGGCGAGCGTGCCGCCGGTACCCAGGATCACGATTTTCGAAGCGTCGTTTTGCATTTTTATGAAAGCTGGATGAAAATACAGTCACTGGATGGAACTTCAGCCATCCGCGACCGGGGACGACATGCAGGAAAGCCCGAAACTCACCGCGCGCCAGCAACAGGTGCTCGATCTCGTGCAAAGCGCAATCGAACGCAGCGGCGCCCCGCCGACACGGGCCGAGATCGCCGCCGAGCTCGGCTTTCGATCCGCCAACGCCGCCGAGGAGCATCTCCAGGCGCTCGCCCGCAAGGGCGTGATCGAACTGGTGGGCGGCACCTCACGCGGCATTCGCCTGCAGTCTGACACATTGCGTGCGTTGCATCAGTCGCGCAACCGTCAGTACATGTTGCCGCTGCCGAGCCTCGCGCAGCTCACGCTGCCGCTCGTCGGCCGCGTCGCCGCGGGCAGCCCGATCCTCGCGCAGGAGCACATCGACCAAACGTATGTGCTCGAGGCGAGCATGTTCCCGCGTCGGCCCGACTATCTGCTGAAGGTGCGCGGCATGAGCATGCGCGATGCCGGCATCATCGACGGCGACCTGCTCGCGGTGCAGAAGACCCACGAGGCCAAGAGTGGGCAGATCATCGTCGCGCGCCTCGGCGACGACGTGACCGTGAAGCGCCTGCACCGCACCGGATCGCGCGTGGAACTGCTGCCGGAGAATCCCGACTTCGAGCCGATCGTCGTCTCCGGCCGCAATGGGCAGGATTTCGCGATCGAAGGCCTCGCGGTCGGCCTGATCCGCAACAACATGATGCTCTGAGACGCTGTGAAGAAGCCCGACAAGGCGAAGCGCGCCGAGGACTGCGAGCGGCTCGAGCAACTGCCCAACATCGGCGAATCGCTGGCTGCTGACCTGCGCAGCATCGGGATCACCGCCCCGCACCAGCTGGCGACCAGCGACGCAATGGCGCTCTACAGCGCGCTATGCCAGCGCAGCGGCAAGCGCCAGGACCCTTGCGTGCTCGACACTTTCATGGCGATCACCGACTTCATGCGCGGCGCGGCGCCCGCGCCCTGGTGGACTTACACGCCGCTGCGCAAACAACGATTCGGCAGCGTCTGACGGGTAACAGGCGGTGCGTTCGGACATCGACGCGAGTTCGAGCCTGAGTCGATGCAGGGGCTCGACGATTGGCCGACGGGCGGCCGAACGGGGAATCAAGCCGGGGACCGAACAGGCGGCATTTCGAGCAGCTTTTCACGCTTTCGCAGAGGTGCGACGCGGGCAACACTGGCGGTGCCAGAACGATGGCGCCCAACACCCGACCCGTGCCCACCGACCCGTCATCGCCCACGCGACTGCCCACCCGGCTGCCCACCCGGCTGCACGTGCAGTTGCCCAACTTCCTGCGCCACGTCCTGGGCCTCGCCCGTCTGCCAGAGACTTCGCGCCGGGTCGAAGTCTGCCCGCCCGCGCTGTTCGGCCTCGCCGCTCCCAGTTGGCGTGCCGGCCTGCGCGGTTGGCTCGACACGGGCTGGAGCCGTCCCCCGGGGGCGCCGCGGTCGCGCACGCCGATCACCCCGCGCGACACAACCCGTGACACGATTGGCCAGGTGCGCGCCGAATTCCTGCAGGCGCTCGCTGACATCCGCACCCAGCAGGTCGGCATCCTGCAGGAACGGGTCCGCATTGCCGGCTCGCTGCGCGAGCTGTGGCATCTTCGGCCCGAAGTGTTCAAGCTCGTCGCACTGCGTTTCAGTCAGGGCGAGGCCGAGTGCCGCCTGGAACGGCTCAATCGCCACTTTCCGACGCGCGCGCCGCGTTCGGGCTTCGGTGCCTTCGAGCGCGGCGCCGAACCTTCCGGCATCCCGACAAGGGCGCCTGCAGGACGACGCTGAGACGCCTTCGGCCGGCTACAGCTGGCCGAGGTAGTCCGCCTTGCCGAGTTCGACGCCGTTGTGGCGCAACAGCGCATAGGCTGTTGTCACGTGGAAGAAGAAGTTCGGCAGCGCGTAGTGCTTGAGATAGGTCTCGCCCTCGAGCTTCATGACGCCGTCACGACGCGGAATGCTGATCTCGCGCGCTTCACTGCCATCGACCTGGCCGGCCGTCACCGTCTTCAGGAAGTCGATCGTCTTGTGGATGCGCATCTTCAGCTCCGCCAACGAGGTCTCGTTGTCTTCGAACTTCGGCGAGTCGATGCCGGCAAGGCGCGCGACGCTCAACTTGGCGGCATCGCAGGCGATCTGCACCTGCTTCGTGAACGGCAACATGTCCGGCGCGAGCCGGGCCGCAAGCAACACGGCGGGGTCGAACTTTTTCGCGGCGGCATGCGCTTCGGCCTTCTCGAGCAGGCGCGCAAGGTTGCCGAGGGTGTGCGAATAGACCGGCACGCTGGCGGAATACATCGATATGGACATTGCTGGCTCTCCGGAGTTGTCATTGGCGCTCGATGCTAGCGGCAACGTGGCACACGTGCACAATCACCACTCGGTGCCTGCACTCGCCCCGTTCCCGCCCAGCCCCCGCCCCGCCCCGCCTTTCTCAACGTGAACATCATCATCCTCGACGACTACCAGGACGCGGTGCGCAAGCTCAAGTGCGCATCGAAGCTCGATCACCTCCACGCCAAGGTCTTCACCAACACCGTCAAGGGCATCGGCCAATTGTCGATCCGGCTGCGCGACGCCGAGGTGCTGGTGCTGGTGCGCGAGAGGACACACTTCCCGCGCCAGCTGCTCGAGAAGCTGACCAAGCTCCGGCTGATCTCGCAAACTGGCCCGGTTGGCTCGCACATCGACCTCGCGACCTGCACGCGCCTGGGCATCGCGGTGGCAGAAGGCGCCGGCTCACCGGTCGCGCCGGCCGAACTGACTTGGGCGCTGATCATGTCGGCGATGCGGCGCCTGCCGCAGTACGTCGGCAACCTCAAGCACGGGGCCTGGCAGCAGTCCGGCTTGAAGGCGGCTTCAATGCCACCGAACTTCGGCATCGGCATGGTGCTCAAGGGCCGCACGCTCGGCGTCTGGGGCTATGGCCGCATCGGCACGCTGGTGGCCTCCTATGGGCGCGCGTTCGGCATGAACGTCATCGTCTGGGGAAGCGAGGCATCACGCCTGCGCGCGAGCGCCGACGGGCACGCGGCGGCCGAGTCGCTCGAGGCCTTCTTCGAAGCCTGCGACGTGCTGTCTCTGCACCTGCGCCTGAACGATGCGACGCGCGCGATCGTGAAGCTCTCCGACCTCTCGCGGATGAAGCCGACCGCGCTGCTCGTCAACACCTCACGTGCCGAGCTGATCGAGGAAGGCGCACTCGTCGGCGCATTGAATCGCGGCCGCCCCGGCATGGCGGCGGTCGATGTGTTCGAGAGCGAGCCCGTGTTGCAGGGTCAGCCGCTGCTGCGCCTGGAAAACGCAGTCTGCACGCCGCACATCGGCTACGTCGAGCAGGACAACTACGAGTTGCTGTTCAACGCGGCGTTCGACAACGTCGTCAACTTCATCGCCGGCAACCCGACGAATATCGTCAATCCCGACGCGCTGCGCATCCCGCGCTGATTCGCCCGATGGCGAGCGCAGCACGCAGTCGTCCCGACGAGTGAAACCGCGCGAGGCGAGCAAGACCTCCCGACATGGCCACCACTGAAGTATCCGGCGCCGTCACTCGTTTGCGGCCCGCGCACGCCGCTCGACGTGTTCCTGCGCTTCAATCGCATGGCGCTGCAGGGCTTCGGCGGCGTGCTTGCGGTGGCGCAGATCGAGCTCGTCGAACGCGCCGGCTGGCTCACACGCGAGGAGTTCGTCGAGTCGCTCGCCATCAGCCAGGTGCTGCCCGGGCCGAACGTGTGCAACCTGTCGCTGATGGTCGGCGACCGCTTCTTCGGCTGGCGCGGCGCGTTTGCCGCACTCGGCGGCATGATGGCCGTGCCGCTGCTGATCGTGCTCGTGCTCGCCGCGCTCTACAGCCACTGGGAGGCAGTACCTGCGGTCAGCGGCGCGTTGCGCGGCATGGGCGCAGTCGCTGCCGGACTCGTCATCGCCACCGCATTGAAGCTCGCCTGGGCGCTGCGAGCAAGCCCGCTCGGCAAGCCGATGTGCATCGCACTCGGCGGCGTGACGTTTGCCGCCGTCATCGTGTGGCGAGTGCCCCTCGTCTGGGTTGTGTGCGGTCTCGGTGCGCTCGGCATGGCCACCGCGTGGTGGAAGCTGCGCTGATGGGCGCATCTGATCTGCTCGCCCTGTTCGGGCACTTCCTGCTGTTGTCGCTGCTGTCGGTGGGCGGTGCGATCACCGCCGCGCCGGACATGCACCGCTATCTCGTCGTCGATCACGGCTGGCTGAGCGATGCGCAGTTCACCGCGTCCGTCGCGCTCGCACAGGCCGCACCCGGGCCCAACGTGTTGTTCGTCGCCGTCCTCGGCTGGAACGTCGCAGGTGCGGCAGGCGCGTTCGTCACCCTGCTCGGCATCATGCTGCCGTCGACGACCTTGACGCTGTGGGCGACACGCTGGGGCGCCAGGCGCGCGCAAACCCTCTTCGTGCGCGCATTCAAGGCCGGGCTCGCGCCGCTCACGATCGGGCTGCTGTTCGCGACCGGCTGGGTGCTTGCCGATCCTTTGCGCGTGGCGTGGCCAGTACTCGCGGTGGTCGCGATCACGGTGCTGCTGTGCCTGCGAACCCGCCTCGGGCCGCTCTGGCTGGTGGCCGGCGGCATGATCGTGGGCGCGCTCGGCTGGGTGTAGGCCACGAAGCCGCGCGGCTGCGGGTTCGGCCGCGGCGCTCAGGCTCTCAGCGCCTCGCGCACGACCTCGTCGAGCGCGGCAAGATCGAGGTCGAGCCCCTGCAGCACGCCTTGTTGCGTCTGATTCGACCTCGACCCACACTTCAGTTCGCCCATCGCTGCCGGGCCGCACCCGGATGCTGAGCGGCAGTTCGAAGGCGTTGCCTTCCCGGTTGTCTCCTTCGCCCGCACTCATCAGCACCGGTGTGCCGCCCTCGCTGGATTCGAGCACGACGACACGCATGCCGCTGAATGGTGCGCGGGCGCGCGCGACGCTCGCGCCGCCGCCGTGCTGCTCGAAGCAGCCGAACACCGACACGCCGAGGTGGCGTGCACTGATTTCGATGCGATGCACCGTCTCGTCGACGTCATAGGGGCTGACGAGTCGCTGCAGGGATCGCTCCTCGACTGCGTTCGCATCGTCCGCGAAGCCGGCACCTCCGAGCGCTGCGAGCACGACGGCAACGGCCCCGGTACGCCAGAAGCGCAATGGATTGTTCATGACGGTGCTCCTGTTGGGCATCCTGTTCGCAAGACCCCACTGTCGCGCGTCAATGTGTCCGGCAGATTTCCGTAAGCGCTCAGTTGTAAATCTTCGTTAGGACACAACTTGGCGCCACAAGCCTCAACCGCGCCCGACAAACGGCATCTTGGTCGCCATCACGGTCATGAACTGCACGTTGGCTTCGAGCGGCAGGCTCGCCATGTGCACGACCGCATTTGCAACATGTTGCACATCCATCACCGGTTCGATTGCGGTCTCGCCGTTGGCCTGCGGCACGCCGGTGGTCATCTTGCGCGCCATGTCGGTCAGCGCATTGCCGATGTCGATCTGGCCGCAGGCGATGTCGTAACGCCGGCCGTCGAGCGAGGTCGACTTCGTCAGCCCGGTGATCGCGTGCTTGGTCGAGGTATAGGGCGCCGAGTGGGGCCGCGGTGCATGCGCCGAGATCGAGCCGTTGTTGATGATGCGTCCGCCCATCGGCTGCTGGCGCTTCATGATCTTGAACGCCTGCTGCGTGCAGAGGAACGCGCCCGTAAGGTTTGCACCGACGACCGCCTGCCACTGCTCGAAGCTCACGTCCTCGAGCGCGACGTTGGACGTCCCGAGGCCGGCGTTGTTGAAGAGCAGGTCGAGGCGGCCGAATGCGGCCTCGGTGCGCTCGAACAGCGCCTGCACCGATGCCGGCACGCCGACATCGGTGGGCTGCGCGATCGCGCGAGAGGCATCTGCGCCGGCTTCGGCAATCGCTGCATCGAGCGGTGCTTGTCTGCGCCCCGCAAAGACGACGCGGTAGCCGTCCGCGAGCAAGGCGTGCGCGACGGCCTTGCCGATGCCGGACCCCGCGCCGGTGACGATCGCGACCTTGTCGTGTGTGGGCATTGCTGCTCTCCTGTGGTGTGCCCGGTCGGGCGATCTTCGGTTGGCAACGGCGCTCAGTGCGGGTTCTCGAAGAAGACGTAGGTGCTGAAGCCACCGACCTCGAAGTAGACACGCTTCTCGCCATCGTCCACCTTCCCGTTGAGGTTCTCGTCGAGGACGCCGTAGCCGAAGCGGTAGGCGCGCGCCTCTTCGTTGCCGGCGCCGGTGCCGATTGCGGTGCT
Source organism: uncultured beta proteobacterium (assembly GCA_963774675.1). Taxonomy (GTDB): domain Bacteria; phylum Pseudomonadota; class Gammaproteobacteria; order Burkholderiales; family Burkholderiaceae_C; genus CAIKUF01. Next base: position 526,807 of record CAVZFV010000001.1, read on the forward strand.
CAACTTGTCGATCTTCAGGAAACGCTTGACGACCTTGTCGCTGGCGTAGACCTCGAGCACGCCGTCGGTGCCGGTCCAGTTCTGGATGCCGCGCTTGAACTGGTTCTGCGTCTCTTGCGTGCAGGCGGCGAGCAGCGCGAGTGGCAACACCAGCACCAGCGGGTGCGACACCCTGCGAACGAATGCCATGCGCAGCATCAGGACTCGCGCGTGCCGAAGATTTTGTCGCCGGCGTCACCGAGGCCGGGAATGATGTAGCCGACCTCGTTCAAGTGGCTGTCGACCGCCGCCGTCCAGCAGCGCACGTCGGGGTGCGCCGCGTCGAGTGCGGCGATGCCTTCGGGCGCGGCGACGAGGACGAGCGCACGGATGTCCTTGCAGCCGCGCTGCTTGAGCAGCGAGATCGTGGCGATCATCGAGCCGGCGGTGGCGAGCATCGGGTCGATGATGATCGCGGTGCGCTCGTCGAGATGGCCGACGAACTTCTCGAAATAGTTTTCCGGCTGCAGCGTCTCGTGGTTGCGCGACAGGCCGACCACGCTGACCTTCGCACTCGGAATCATGTCGAGCACGCCGTCGAGCATGCCGAGGCCGGCGCGCAGGATAGGCACCACCGTCACCTTGCGGCCGCGGATCTGCTCGATCTCGGTCGGCCCGCTCCAGCAGGCGATGGTCGTCTTCTGCAGTGGAAAGTCGGCCGTCGCCTCGTAGGCGAGCAGCCGTGCGAGTTCGTTCGTCAGCTCGCGGAATTTCTTCGTCGAGATATCGTCTTCGCGCAGCAAGCCGACCTTGTGCTTGACGAGTGGGTGCTTGACATCGGTCACGGGCATGATGGGATCCTCATCGTTTGGCGTGGTCGCGCTGGCGCAGCGCTTCGTACAGGCAGATGCCGCTCGCGACCGACACGTTCAGGCTCTCGACCGCACCGCGCATCGGCAGGCGTACGAGCGCATCGCAGTGACGCGCGGTGAGCTGGCGCATGCCCTTGCCTTCGGCGCCGAGCACGAGTGCAAGCGGGCCAGACAAGTCCGCGTCGTAGAGCGAGTTCGGTGCATCGTCTGAAGTGCCGACGACGCGAATGTCGCGCTCCTTGAGTTCCTCGAGCGTGCGCGCGAGATTGGTCACCATGAAGTAGGGCACGCTGTCGGCCGCACCGCTCGCGACTTTCGCGACCGTGGCGTTGAGGCCAACCGCATGGTCCTTCGGCGCGATGACTGCATGCGCGCCGGCGCCATCGGCCACACGCAGGCAGGCGCCCAGGTTGTGCGGGTCCGTGACGCCGTCGAGCACCAGCAGCAACGCGGGGCCGCGCGCGGAGGCGTCGACCGCGTCGAGCGTGTCGTCGAGCGAATGCGAGCGCTCGACTGCCGTCACCCGCGCGACGACGCCCTGATGGCGCGGCGAGCCGCACAGCCTCGCAAGTTGCGCGTCGTCGCTGTCGACAATCTTCGCCCCCGCCTCTTGAGCGCGCTGCACAAAGGCGCGCATACGCGGGTCGCGCCGGCTGGCGTCGACATGGATCTCGCTCACTGACCGCGGCGCCGTCTTGAAGCGCACGGTGATGGCGTGAAAGCCGAACAGGGTGTTCATGCGTCAATGGTACCGGTCACTCGTGCGCTCATTGGCGCCAACGCATCCAAAGCATCAGCGCGCCGATCAGGATCGGCTGGTGCAGCATGTAAAAACTCAGCGACCAGCGGCCCAGCCCCGCAAGCGGGCGCAGCGCTGCAGGCAAGCCGCCTTGCAGTACCGATGGGCGATGCCCGAGCAACCACTGGCCGGCAGCCAGGCCCCACCACATCACGCCGAGCCAGGGCAGCAACGGAACGTAGTCCTCGGTGATCGGCTTTCGGGTGACGAGACCGAGCCAACTCAAGCCCGGGCCGTTGAACATCGGGCTTGCAGCGAAATGCGGGAGCGTGATCGCAAGTGCGCCGAGCGGCCACAGCCACCACGTCAAGCCCGCGCTCAGACGCGTCATGATGAGCATCACCGCGAGCCCGTGCAGCACGCCGAAGTTGATGTAGCTGCGTGGAAACATCCACCACGAGCCGGCCGTCACGAGCAGTGCGCAGCCCGCCACCTGCGCCCAGCGCCGCCAGAATCGGGACCAACCCACGCCCCTGTCGGCTGCGACCGCCTGCCCCAGACCGGCGCAGAACAGGAACAGGCTCAGGATGGCGGTGCGCTGCCACGTCCACAACGGGTCGCTGTGGAAGTTCTGCCGCGTGACCAGACCGAAGTGGTTCAGGTCGAACGCGAAATGGAAGATCGCCATCCAGACGATGGCGCCACCGCGCAGCGCGTCAAGCCGGTCGAATCGATGCGGCGCTGAGAAGGTCAGTGGCGACACCGCTTGACGATAGCGTAAGTGGCGTCGCGCAGCGGACACGTTCTGCCCCGCGGGCAGTGCCGCGCGCGATATGCTTGCCGGGTGACGAGTTCCCCCTCTACAGTCGATGCGGCCGTGCGGCGCGAGATGCTGCAACTGGCGCTTCAGAACTCCGGTCGCAGTGTCCCGCTTCAACTCCTGGGGGTCGCCTTCGTCGCCTATCTGGGGATGTCGGTGGAACGTGTCGCCGCTGCCGCTGCCGTCATCGCCTGCGGCCTCGTGGTCGCCGTCTGGCGCGTCTCGATCTCGCGGCGCTTTGGCGACGCATCGAGCCTCACGGACGCCAGCGTCGCACGGGCGGAGGCCGAGTTCGAAGGCAATTCGGCGCTCGCCGGTGTCGTGTGGATGATCGGTACGATCTGGATCTACCCACTGCTGCAGGGCGACATGGGCACCGCCTACGTGACAGTGCTGCTCGGCTCGATTACCACAGCCGCCTTTTTTATGACGCTGGTCGGTCGCGCGTTCCTTTTCCTGACGGTGCTGCAGGTCGGTTCGCTGACACTCGTGAGCTTGCTGACGAATGCCGTCGGCTCGTGGCTGCTTGCCGTGCTCGTGGTCGTGTTCGGTATTACCGTGCTGCGCGGTTCACGCCAGTTCAAGGGCACCGCGACGCAGGCGATCCGCCACAGCCTGGAGGCCGATGCCGCGAATGCGTCGCTGCAGCAGGCCAAGGAGTCTGCCGAAGCGGCGAACGTGGCCAAGTCACAGTTCCTCGCCACGATGAGCCACGAGATCCGCACGCCGATGAACGGTGTGCTCGGCGCGCTCGACCTGCTGCGCCATTCGCAGCTCGACGCCAATCAGCGCCGGCTGGTGCGCACCGCGGCGTCCTCCGGCGAGTCGCTGATGAGCATCTTGAACGACGTGCTCGACCATTCGAAGATCGAGGCCGGCAAACTCAACCTCGCGCATGCGCCGCTCTCGCTGCACAGCCTCGCCGCGTCGGTGGCGGCGCTGTTCCGGGCAAACGCCGAAAGCAAGGGGCTAGAGCTGCGCTTCGAGGTCGAATCCGACGTCGCGAACTGGGTCATCGGCGACGCGCAGCGCCTCAAGCAGGTGCTGCTCAACCTTGTCGGCAACGCGATCAAGTTCACCGAGCGCGGGCACGTGACGCTGCGCCTGTCGCCGGTGGCGACAACCAGCGACCGCGCGGGCGTCACTTTCGAGGTGATAGACAGCGGCATCGGCATTGCACCGGACGCGGCGCAAAACCTGTTTCAGCCCTTCCACCAGATTGACGGCACGCGCAACCGGCGCCGCGGCGGCACCGGCCTGGGCCTGGCGATCAGTCAGCGCATCGTCGAGGCGATGGGCGGCCGCATCGAGGTGCGCAGCGGCAGCGGCGCGGGCTCGCGCTTCTCGTTCACGCTCGAGCTCGAGCTCGATGCGTCACCGGTGCCGCAGGTCGTGCTCGATTCGGCCATGGGAGGCCTGGACGATTCCGGCGCGCTGTCGGGCACCGTGCTGCTCGTCGAGGACAACCCGGTGAACCTGCTGATCGCGCACGAGATGCTCGAGTCGCTCGGCCTGGACGTGATCGAGGCCGAGGACGGACAGCAGGCGCTCGACCTGATCGGTGCCCACCCATTCGACCTCGTGCTGATGGACTGCCAGATGCCGGTGCTCGACGGCTACGCCGCCGCACGCCAGATCCGTGCGCGCGAAGCGAAGTTCGGGCTGCCGCGCCTGCCGGTCGTGGCATTGACGGCAAACGCATTCGACGACGACACGCGGCTCGCGATCGACGCCGGCATGGACGATCACCTCGCCAAACCCTACACGCGGGCTCGGCTGCGCGAGATGCTGATGCGCTGGCTCTGAGCCAGTTCGCCACGACGATACCTGGGGAATCGCCCGCGCAGCTTCAGGAATCGGCCACGAATCAAGCGGCGCGGTGAGGCGCGAAGCCGGCCGCGTGAAGCATCAGCGCTGCGTGGCCCACTCGGTGATGCCGGTGCGCTCGTCGTCCCAGCCGGTCTGGCCGGTGCGCTCCTCGCCCCATGCGGTGTCGAGCTCCATGCGCTTGATTTCCTCGACCGCGCCCTCCTCGCCGCCGCCGGCCTTGCGCACCTGCGCCCGCGCGAGGCGCTCCATCAGGCGCAGGTCGCGGTCCGTCAACGCCATCGCCGTGTCGCTCCACTCATCGACGATCGCGAGCAGCGATTCGTAGCTGATCGGCGACGCCAGGCGCCGCGCCTGCAGTGCGGCGAGCGTGCCACGCAGCCGCGGGTGCACGGAAGTCAAGACGTGCTCGATCGCCGCCTCGCCCTCGCCGTCCTCGACGACCAGGTCGACGAGACCGCGGCGGAACAACTGGTCTGCCGTGTACAGCCGGCCCGACAGGATCATTTCATTGGCGACTGCGAATCCCGCCTTGCGCAGCGTGAAGTTCCACGCGCCCATGCCGGGGAAAAGATTGAACAGAACCTCGGGGAAGCCCGCCTGCGCGCTGCGCTCGAAGATGACGCGGTGAAAGGGCAGCACCGATTCGAGCCCGCCGCCGAGCGTGTCGCCCTGCACCAGCACCGTCGTGTGGATGCCCAGGCTTGGCGCATTCTCCAGCCACCACACCAGATCGACACAGCGCCTGCCGTACAGCTTGAGCGAATCGATATCGCGCGCGCGGATCAGCAGCACGAACAGCGACAGGTCACCGCCGAAATTGAACACGCCGGCCACATCCGACGACATCACGTAGTGCTTGATCAGCCCCGGATTGGCGTTGATGTCACGGATCAGCTGGTGCATCTCTCCCATTACCGCGAGGCTGTAGCACTGGATAGGCCGCACCGCGGTCCGCAGGCGCAGCAGCCCGAGATCCGAGCTCCATTCGAGCCGGATGTACTTGTACGGCCGCCCGAGCAGCCCCGGGATGCCCGACGCCACGGTCGCGGTCATACGGCAGCGAAGATGCGCGTGAGCAGATGAAAGTTGACAGTTGTCGATTCGACCACCGCGTCCTGCGCGGCGTCGTCCTGCAGCGTGTTGAGCACGACACGCAGGCTGGCCATGTGGGCGACGTCCATCGTCGCGTGCGAGCCGATAAAGGACGTACCGCGCTCGCCGACAAGCAACAGCGACTCCTTGATCGCCGACGTGAAGGTGCCGCCGTAGACCGAGGCGATGACTTCGAGCGCGTACAACATACCGAGCACCGAACAGGGATTGCCGCGGTCGGCCTGCCAGTAGTTGTAGCCGCACATCGCGAGCGTGTCGGCGCTGGCCGGGAAGGCGCGTGCGTCCTGGGCGGTAACGCCGACCGCGTCCAGATCGTTGAGCACCCACTGCTCGTGGCCCGACTCCTCGTGCATGTGCTCGTAGAGGTGGTAGCGCACTTGGCGGTGTGAGTCCGGCATGCGGCTCGCCGCCGCGGCCGTGACCGGGTTGAAGTGCCAGACGATGTGATAGATCTCGAGCAGGAACTTGCGATAGCGCTGGATCGTCATGCCATGCGCGACGGCGTCGAGCACGACCGGGTTGTTCTCGAATGAGCGCCGCACTTCGTCGGTGCGGCTCACGAGATCGGCAAAGAACGGTTGCATGGCGTGGGCTTCTGGATCGGGATGAAATTCGGGGGGCGTCAACGCCGCAGGTCAGGTTGCGCCGCTGGGCGTGATTCTGCGCACGGCGCGCGGGCCGCGCTACTGTCAGGTGTGACAGGGTGCTACTGCACAACAGTCCTGATCAACCCTGATGGACTTGCCGCTTCATGTTGCAGCCACGATCGGCCGGAGCCTGTTCACATGCCGAGCGGCCGTCGTCACTTCACCCAGCGCCGCGCGTTGGCAAACATGCGTTGCCAGGGGCTCGCGGCAAGCGGATCACCCTCCGTCCAGCTCATCTGCAGGTTCCGAAACACGCGCTCGGGATGCGGCATCAGCGCGGTGAAGCGCCCGTCGGCGGTTGTCACGGCCGTCAGGCCTTGCGGGCTGCCGTTCGGGTTGAACGGATAGGTTTCGGTCGCCGCACCGCGATTGTCGACGAAACGCATCGCGCGCCGCACCGCCTGCGCGTCGCCACGCTGGGAGAAGTCGGCGAAGCCCTCGCCATGGGCGACGGCGATCGGCATCCGGCTACCAGCCATGCCGGTGAAGAAGATGCTCGGGCTGTCCAGCACCTCGACCATCGACAGCCGCGCCTCGAACTGCTCGCTGCGGTTGCGCGTGAAGCGCGGCCAGGCGTCGGCGCCGGGGATCATGTCGGCGAGCGCCGCCATCATCTGGCAGCCATTGCAGACGCCGAGCGCAAAGCTGTCTGCGCGCCGGAAGAAGGCAGCGAACTGATCTGCGAGCCGAGCATTGAAGAGGATCGAGCGCGCCCACCCTTCCCCGGCGCCGAGCGTATCGCCGTAGCTGAAACCGCCGCAGGCGACAAAGCCCTGGTAGTCGTCGAGCCGTGCGTGCCCCGAATGCAGGTCGCTCATGTGAACATCGAAGGTGTCGAAACCGGCCTGCGCCATCGCGTAGCTCATTTCGACATGGCTGTTCACGCCCTGTTCGCGCAGGATCGCGAGCGCGGGCCGCGCGCTGTGAACGAACGGCGCGGCGACACCCTCCTCCTCATCGAAGCTCAGGTGAAAGTGAAGCCCGGGATCGTCCGCTGCGCCGGCGGCGGCGTGCTCGGCGTCGGCGCTCTCCGGGTTGTCGCGCAACCTCGAGATGCGCCAGCTCACGTCGTCCCACGTCTTGTGCAACTGCTCCAGCGGTGCGGCGAAGACGGCCTTCGCGTCGCGCCAGACCTCGACCACGCCGCGCGTGTTGGGCTTGCCGACGACGTGGCTGTGACGGGAGAGTCCGTGCTCGCGCAGGACGGCGAACACCGCGTCGCGCTCGGCAGTCGCCACCTGGATGACGACACCGGCCTCCTCGTTGAACAAGGCGCGCAAGCTGAGTTCGTTGCGCCGCTCGCCGATCTGCGCAGCCCAGTTCTTCGCATCGCCCGTGTCGGCGCGGCTGTCATTGATGCCGTCGCCCTCGGTCACCAGCATGTCGATGTTCAGGCTGACGCCAGTGTGGCCTGCAAACGCCATCTCGCAGACCGTCGCCCACAACCCACCGTCGCTGCGGTCGTGGTAGGCGAGCAGCCGGCCTTCGCCGCGCAAGCGGTTGATCGCGTTGACGAGTTGCTTGAGCAGCTCCGGGTCGACCAGGTCCGGCACCGCGTCGCCGCTCTGATCGAGCGTCTGCGCCAGGATCGAGCCGGCCATGCGCTGCCGGCCCTGGCCGAGATCGATCAGGATCAGTGTCGTATCGCCAGGCTGGAGCTGCGGCGTCAATGTGCTGCGCACGTCGTCGAGCGTCGCGAACGCGGTCACGATCAGCGAGACCGGTGCCGTCACCTGGCGCGTCTCACCCGCGTGCTGCCAACGCGTGCGCATCGACAGGCTGTCCTTGCCGACCGGCACGCTGATGCCGAGCGCCGGGCACAGTTTCATGCCGATCGCGCGCACCGTGTCGTAGAGCGCGGCGTCCTCGCCGGGCTCGCCGCATGCGGCCATCCAGTTGCAGCTGAGCTTGACGCGCTCGAGTTCGATCGGCGCCGCGAGCAGATTCGTGATCGCCTCGGCCACTGCCATGCGGCCGGATGCCGGCGCGTCGAGCGCAGCAAGCGGCGTGCGCTCGCCCAGGCTCATCGCCTCGCCGGCAGCACCGCTGAAATCGGCGAGCGTCACCGCGCAATCGGCAACGGGCACCTGCCACGGGCCGACCATCGGGTCGCGATGGCTCAAGCCGCTGACCGTGCGGTCGCCGATCGTCACGAGGAAGCGCTTGCACGCAACCGTCGGGTGACGCAGCACGTCGAACGCTGCCTGCTCCAGCGTCACGCCAGTCAGGTCGAGCGGCTCGCCGCGCCACGCGACCCTTTGCACGTCGCGCTGCATGCGCGGCGGCTTGCCGAGCAGCACGTCCATCGGCATGTCGATCACGCGCTCGCCGTCGCGCCCGTCCTCGAGCACGAGCTCGGTGGCCTCGGTCGCAACGCCGACGACCGCGAACGGGCAGCGCTCGCGCGCCGCCATCGCAGTGAACAGCGGCAGGCTTTCAGGCGCAATCGCGAGCACGTAGCGCTCCTGGCTTTCGTTGCACCAGATCTCCTTCGGCGCGAGGCCGCTCTCTTCGAGCGGCACCTTGCGAAGATCGAATCGCGCACCCCGGCTGGCGCCATCGACGAGTTCCGGAAACGCGTTGCTGATGCCCCCGGCGCCGACGTCGTGGATCGCGAGGATCGGGTTGGCTTCGCCAAGCGACCAGCAATGGTTGATGACTTCCTGCGCGCGACGCTGGATCTCCGGGTTGCCGCGCTGCACCGAATCGAAGTCGAGTGCAACCGCGTTCGCCCCGGCCGCCATCGAGCTGGCCGCCCCGCCGCCCATACCGATGCGCATGCCCGGCCCGCCGAGCTGCACAAGCAGCGTGCCGGCGGCGAACTCGATCTTGTGCGTCTGGCTCGCGGCGATCTGCCCGAGGCCGCCGGCGAGCATGATCGGCTTGTGATAGCCGCGCTGCACGCCGGCAATGCGCTGCTCGTAGACGCGAAAGTAGCCAAGCAGGTTGGGCCGGCCAAATTCGTTGTTGAACGCCGCACCGCCGAGCGGGCCGTCGACCATGATCTGCAAGGCGCTCGCGATGTGCGCCGGCCTGCCGACCGGGTTCGCCTCCCACGGCTCGACGGTGTCCGGCAGGTGCAAGTTGGACACCGAGAAGCCGGTCAGCCCGGCCTTGGGCCGCGAGCCGCGGCCGGTCGCGCCTTCGTCGCGAATCTCGCCACCCGCCCCTGTGGACGCGCCGGGAAAGGGTGAAATCGCGGTCGGATGGTTGTGCGTCTCGACCTTCATCAGCACGTGCATCGTCTCGCGCCGCGCGACGTAGCGCGAGGCGCCGTCGCTGCCCTCCGGCGCCCAGCGCTCGACCTCGTTGCCTTGCATCACCGACGCGTTGTCGCTGTAGGCCACCACGGTGCGCTGCGGCGCGGTTTCGTGCGTGTGCCGGATCATCTGGAACATCGAGTGTTCCTGCGCCACGCCGTCGATCGTGAAGCCCGCGTTGAAGATCTTGTGCCGGCAGTGCTCGCTGTTGGCCTGCGCGAACATCATCAGCTCGACGTCGGTCGGATCGCGCTGCAGGGCGGTGAAGGCTTCGACCAGATAGTCGATCTCGTCGTCGGACAGCGCGAGTCCGAAGTCGACGTTCGCCTGCACGAGCGCGCCACGGCCCCGGTCGCGGACCGGCACATGCACCATGGCCTGGCCCGACATTTCGTCGAACAACTGGCGGGCGCCGTCGCGCTCGAACAGCACGCTCTCTGTCATGCGGTCGTGCAGCAGATCCGCGGCCGCGTGCAGTTCGGCATCGTCGAGCGGCTTGCGGCCCGTCAACAGCCCGCCGCGCAGCGTGAGACGCCATTCGGTCACGCGCTCGATGCGATGGACGGCCAGGCCGCAGTTGTGCGCGATGTCGGTCGCCTTCGACGCCCAGGGCGAGACGGTGCCCAGGCGCGGCGCAACGACGATCAGTGCGCCCTCACTCGGCCCGTCGTAGGCGTCGCCGTAGCGAAGCAGCGCACCGAGCTGATCCAGCGCGCCACCCCCAAGCGCCGCATCGCTCCAGACCCAGTGCACATGCCGCGCGTGGAGCGCGGCAATGCGATCGCTCACGCCCTGCAGCCGCAAGAGCAAGGCGCGGCGCCGGAATTCCGACAATGCACTGCCACCGTCGAATGATTGGAGATGCTTGAAAGGGGAAGTCACGCTGGACAGGCCCGGATCGGGTGCGGAGTCAACGCTGCGCGGTGACGAGGGATTCGCGATAGCCGCGGTGCGCACTGGGCGACCGGGGCGGGAGCCTGCGATTTTAGGGGGCGGATGAGACAATGCCGCCTTCGCAAGGCGATGCAAGTTGGCTGGGCGAAGACCTGCCAAGCTGCGATGGCCTCGTACCGTGAAACGAATATCAACATGACGATCACCCTGAAAACCGGCGCCGACATCGACGGCATGCGTGTCGCGGGCCGACTCGCTTCCGAAGTGCTGGACATGCTGACGCCGCATGTGCGTGCGGGTGTCAGCACCGAGCAACTCGACCGCCTGGCGCACGATTACATCGTGAACGTGCAGCACGCCATCCCCGCACCGTTGAACTATGCGCCGTCGGGATACACGCCCTACCCGAAGTCGATCTGCACGTCGATCAATCATCAGGTCTGCCATGGCATCCCGAACGATCGTGCGCTGAAGAACGGCGACATCGTCAACATCGACATCACCGTCATCAAGGACGGTTGGCACGGTGACACGAGCCGGATGTTCATCGTCGGCGAGGGGTCGATCGCCGCCCGGCGGCTGTGTCAGCTGACCTACGAGGCGATGTGGAAGGGCATCGTGAAGGTCAAACCCGGCGCGCATCTGGGCGATATCGGCCATGCGATCCAGACCTTCGCCGAGAATGCCGGCTTCTCGATCGTGCGCGAGTTCTGCGGCCACGGCATCGGCTCACGCTTCCACGAAGAGCCGCAGGTACTCCACTACGGCCGCCCCGGAACGCTCGAAGAACTGGTGCCCGGCATGATGTTCACGATCGAACCGATGATCAACGCCGGCCGGCGCGAGATCCGCGAGACCGGCGACGGCTGGACGATCGCGACGCGCGACCGTTCGCTCTCGGCGCAATGGGAGCACACGATACTCGTCACCGACACCGGCTACGAGGTGATGACTGTCTCCGAGGGCACGCCCGCGCCGCCAGCCTTCGCGACGGATTCCGCGCTCGCCGCGCACTGATCCGGACGCGTGATGTCGGCCGTGCCAGCGGGCGCATCCGAGCCCACGCTCGCCGATCTGCGCACCCGCTTTCGCGACGAGAAGGCGGCCCTGCTCGAGACTTTTCGTGCGTCGCGCGCGACAACCACCGCCACGCAGCGCCTCGTGCGAGCGCTGACGCGTCAGGTCGATCGCACGCTCCTTTCGCTGTGGAAGCGCGAGGGCATGCCGGCCCATGCAGCGCTGGTCGCCGTCGGCGGCTACGGCCGCGGCGAGCTCTTCCCCTACTCCGACGTTGACGTGCTCGTGCTGCTGCCGCCCGGACGCAGCCCCGCGCTTGGTGGTGGCAGCGGCAGTGGCGCTGGCGACGAGAGCGAGACGAAGGCGGCGATCGAACGCTTCATCACGGCCTGCTGGGACAGCGGCCTGGAGATCAGCTCGAGCGTACGCACGGTGGACGAGTGCGTCGCCGAGAGCCGGCGCGACGTGACGGTGCAGACGGCACTGCTCGAGTCACGCTTCATCTGCGGATCGCGGCGCGTGTTCTCGACCTTTCGTGTCGCCAACACGAAGGCGATGGACGCCAAGGCCTTCCTTGTCGCCAAAACGCTCGAGATGCGGCAGCGCCACCAGAAGTTCGAGGACACGCCCTACGCGCTCGAGCCCAACTGTAAGGAAAGCCCCGGCGGCCTGCGCGACCTGCAGGTCGTGATCTGGGTCGCGCGCGCTGCGGGCCTGGGGCGCAGCTGGAACGAGTTGGCCGCGAGCGGCCTGATCACCGCGTTCGAGGCGCGGCAACTGCAGCACAACGAGGGCCTCGTCAAGCTGATTCGCGCCCGCCTGCACATGATCGCCGGGCGGCGCGAGGACCGGCTTGTGTTCGACCTCCAGACCACCGTCGCCGAGAGCTTCGGCTACCACTCGACGACCGCCGCGCTCGCCTCCGAGCAACTGATGCGGCGCTACTACTGGGCGGCCAAGGCGGTGACGCAGCTCAACCAGATCCTGATGCTCAACATCGAGGAGCGCGTGCGCGGCTCGCAGCACGCGCCGATGCGTCCGATCGACGCCCGCTTCTTTGATCGCGGCGGCATGCTCGAGGTGGCGAGCGACGATCTCTACACCACGCACCCGGAGGCGATCCTCGAATCCTTCCTGCTCTACCAGCGCACGCCGGGCATCAAGGGCTTCTCGGCACGCACGCTGCGAGCGCTCTACAACGCGCGAACGGTGATGAACGCCACGTGGCGCCGAGATCCGGCGAACCGCGCGCTGTTCCGCCAGATCCTGCAGGCGCCCGAAGGCCAGACGCACGCCTTCCGGCTGATGAACCAGACCAGCGTCCTCGGGCGCTATCTGTGGGTGTTTCGCCGCATCGTCGGGCGCATGCAGCACGACCTGTTCCACGTCTACACGGTCGACCAGCACATACTGATGGTGCTGCGCAACGTGCGGCGCTTCTTCATTCCCGAGCATGCGCACGAGTACCCGTTCTGCTCGCAGCTGGCGTCGCAGTTCGACCGGCCATGGGTGCTCTACGTCGCGGCGCTGTTCCATGACGTCGCCAAGGGTCGGGGCGGCGATCACTCCGAACTTGGTGCAATCGATGCGCGCCGCTTCTGCCGCGACCATGGCATCGAAGGCGAAGACGCGGCGCTGATCGAGTTCCTCGTGCGCAAGCACCTCCTGATGAGCCGCGTCGCGCAGAAAGAAGACCTGAGCGACCCCGAGGTGATCAACGGCTTCGTGCGGGACATCGGCAGCGAACGCCACCTGACTGCCCTCTACCTGTTGACGGTCGCCGATGTGCGCGGCACCAGCCCCAAGGTCTGGAACGCGTGGAAAGGCAAGCTGCTCGAGGATCTGTTCCGCCTGGGCCTGCGCGCACTAGGTGGCGCGCACATCAACCTCGCTGCTGAAATCGAGACCCGCAAGCAGGAGGCGCGTCATGTGCTCAACCTGATGTCGCTGCCGCGCGGCGTAGAAACGGCGCTGTGGGAGACGCTCGAGCTCAGCTACTTCTCGCGCCACGACCCCGGCGAAATCGCCTGGCACGCGCGGGTGCTCAGCCCGCACGTGAAGACGACCGAGCCGGTCGTGCGCGCGCGCCCCTCTCCGCTCGGCGAAGGGCTGCAAGTGCTCGTCTACACACCAGACTCTCCCGACCTCTTCGCGCGCATCTGCGGCTACTTCGACAGCTCGGCGTTCAACATCGTCGACGCCAAGATCCACACCTCACGCACCGCGTATGCGCTGGACACCTTCCAGATCATCGGCCCGCACCTCGAACTCAGTTCGCGTGACCTGATCCCGCTCGTCGAGCTACAGCTTGCGCTGGCGTTGAAGTCGACTGGACCGCTGCCCGAGCCACGCCGCGGGCGTGTCTCACGTCGTGTGAAAAACTTCCCTGTCACGCCGCGCGTCACGCTGCGCCCGGACGAGCGTGCGCAGCGCTGGCTGCTCGGTATTTCCGCGAGCGATCGCACCGGCCTGCTCTTTTCGATAGCGCGCGTGCTCGCGCGCCACCACGTGAACCTGCAACTCGCCAAGATCACCACGCTCGGCGAGCGGGTCGAGGACACCTTCCTCGTCGACGGACCGGCACTGCAGCACAACCGCGCGCAGATCGCGATCGAGACCGAACTGCTGGAGGCGATTGCGGCATGAGAGACAGCTCTGCACTCGCCGAGTCACGCCGCGTCGGCGTGAGGACGGTTTCGCTCGAGCAGCCGTTTCGCTGGCTTGCGCTCGGCTGGCGCGACCTGATGCGTTGCCCCGGTCCTGCCCTGCTGCACGGCACCGCGCTCGCCAGTTTCGGCCTGCTGCTGCTGTTGGGCGCGCGCGGCGAATTCTGGTTGCTTGCAGGTGCTTTCTCGGGCTTCCTGCTCGTCGCGCCGGTGCTCGCGACGGGCTTGTACGCGATCAGCCGCGCACTCTCGCGCGGCGAACGCACGGATCTCGCCACCGCGCTCGACGCCTGGCGACCACGCGACGGGCGCCTCGTGAAGTTCGGCCTGCTGCTCGCGCTCGCCGGCACCGGTTGGGTGTTGACCTCGGCGGCGATGATCACGAGCTTCGCCGCCCTGCCGGTGCGAAATCCTGCGGACTTCCTGCGCGTCGTCGTCCTACCTCAGGACTCGATGTTGTTCGAGGCCTGGCTGCTGCTCGGCGGCATCCTCGCGGCACCGATGTTCGCATCGAGCGTGATCGCGATCCCGCTGCTGCTCGCGCGGCGCATCGGCGTGCTCGCAGCGGTGCTCACGAGCTGGCGCGCGGTGATGGCCAACCCGGTGCCGCTGGCACTGTGGGCTGCGCTCATCATGGGCCTGACGCTTGCTGGCATGGCCACGCTGCTGCTCGGCCTCGTCGTCGTCGTGCCCTGGCTCGGGCACGCGAGCTGGCATGCCTACGGCGATCTGGTCGAGCCCTCCGCCCTGCCCGAAGCGCCTTGACCTCCGCCGGCGAAAACCATGTTCGGATTCACGGAAGAACAGATCGCGCAGTTCGGCTTGAGTTTCGGCGTCGGCGCGTTCATGCTCTACATGGTGTTCATCATCATCCAGCTCGCGCGCGAGTCGAAGGCCGGTCGCTTCGGCACCTTCGTGCTGCTGGTGGGACTTGGTTTCGGCCTGGTCGGCTTTGCCGCCAAGGGCGTCATCAAGTGGCTGCTCAACCTCCAATAGCCCGCTCCAGTAACGTGACCCCCTAACGTGAACCACGCGCATCGCCCTCTTTTCGCCGCGCCCCCACCATGACGGTGCAGATGCTGAGCGCCGCCCTCGCGATGGGCCGACTCGATGCCTTCGGCGCGGTGGTCGACGTGCGCTCGCCGTCCGAGTTCGCCGAAGATCACCTGCCCGGCGCCGTCAGCTGGCCGGTGCTGAACGACGAGGAGCGCAGGCTGATCGGCACCGAATACGCGCAGGTGTCATCGTTCGACGCGAAGAAGCGCGGCGCAGCGCTCGTCGCGAAGAACATCGCCGCGCACATCGAGCGCGAGGTGATGAACAAGCCCAAGGCATGGCGGCCGCTCGTCTACTGCTGGCGCGGCGGCCAGCGCTCGGGCGCAATGGCCTGGTTTCTGGATCAGATGGGGTTTCGCACCCATGTGGTCGAAGGCGGCTACAAGGCCTTCCGCGCTGCGGTCCGAGAGGCGCTCGAAGTCCTGCCGCAGCGCTTTCGCTACCGCGTCGTCTGCGGCAAGACCGGCAGCGGCAAGACCCGCCTGCTCGGCGCCCTGCGCGACGCCGGCGCGCAGGTGCTCGATCTCGAGGGCCTCGCGAGCCACCGCGGCTCCGTACTCGGCATCGTGCCGGGCCATCCCCAGCCGGGGCAAAAGGCGTTCGAGACTGCGCTGTGGAACGAGCTCTGTCACTTCGACCCCGCACGCCCGATCTTCATTGAAGGCGAGAGCAAGAAAGTCGGCAACCTGCGGGTGCCCGAGGCGCTGATCCGCGAGATGCGCGAGCGCGGCGAGTGCCTCCTCGTCGAGATGCCGGAGGCGAGCCGACTTGCGTTGCTGCTCGAGGACTACGCCTTCTTTGTGCGCGACCCGTCGCTGCTTTCGCGCCAGCTCGAAGGCCTCGTCGCGTTGCGCGGACGCGAGACGGTGCGGGCGTGGCAGGCGCAGGCGGCGGGTGGGAACGTGGCCGATGTGTTCGTCGACTTGATGGGCGTTCACTACGATCCCGGCTACCTGAAGTCGATGCAGGCCAACTTCAAAGGCTTCGACGCGGCGCAGCGCTTGCCGATCGAGGACGGCGCGGCTGAAACGCTGCGCCGCGTCGCGTCCGCTCTGTTGCAGGGATCTGACGCGAGACAGTTCTGAGCGCAGGTGTTGGCGACCCAACGCACGCCGCAGATGAAAGCAGGGGCCGCTGCGAGCGGCCCCTATTTGTAGGAGCGGTGGGCTCTACTTGGTCGAGCCGTCGATCACGTCGCCGAACAGCACCCAGGTCTTGCCGTCGAACTTCGCCAGTTGCACGGCCTGGATCGGTGCGAAATCGGTCGGGCTGGTGTTGATCAAGATACCAGGCAAAGACGTGCCAGGATCGAACTTCTGCAGATTGGCGGCTTGCTTCATCACGTTCTCGCGCGTCAGGTTGTCGCCGCACTGCTTGAGCACCTGGACCATCGTGCGCGCCACACCGTAGCCGAAAATGTTCGAGTTGTCCTTCAGATTGCCTTCAGGATAGTACTTGGCCATGAATGCACGCCATTCCTTCATGCCGGCATCGTTCTCCCACTGCGGATCGGTCGCGTCCTTGCCGTAATTCGACGTGATGATCCCGACAGATTTTTCGAGCCCCGCGGGCGTGAGCACGGCACCCACTGAGAGCGACACGTTGGTCAGGTATTGCGTCGGCTTCCAGCCGATATCGTAGGCCTTGCGGATCGCTTGGGCCGCGAACTTCGGCGTCGCGATATTGACGAAAACGTCGGCGCCAGAACCCTGCAGCTGCACGATCTGCGAATCGACAGTCGGATCGGTCACCTCAAAGGACGCCTCGGCGACGATCATCTTGGCCTTGTCGCCGAGCCCGTCCTTCAAACCCGTCAGATAGTCCTTGCCGAAGTCATCGTTCTGATAGAGCACCGCGATCTTCGCGTTCGGCTTGGTCTGCAGGATGTGCTTCGCGTAGATCATCGCCTCGGTCTGATAGTTGGGCTGCCAGCCCATCGTCCACGGGAAGTTCTTCGGGTCGTTCCACTTCGACGCACCGGTGGCGACGAAGAGTTGTGGAACCTTCTTCACGTTCATGTATTTGTGGATCGCCGTGTTCGACGGCGTGCCCAGCGTGCCGAACAGGAACAGCACCTCGTCCTGTTCGACGAGGCGGCGCGCCATCTCTACCGTCTTCGGCGGGCTGTAGCCGTCGTCGAGCGAGATGAAGTTGATCTTGCGGCCGTTGATGCCGCCTTCGTCGTTGATCTTCTTGAAGTAGGCCGCCTCGGCCTTGCCGATCGTCCCGTAGGCCGAGGCCGGGCCGCTGTAGGGCATCGTATTGCCAATCTTGATCTCGGTGTCGCTGGCGCCCGGGTCGTATTTCTTCTGCGCCAGCGCGGGTGACGCGGCAAGCGCCAAACCGAGTACGGCCGACGTGGCGGTGAGCAAAGGTCTGAGGTTCATCTTCGTCTCCTGTTGAAGCGGGCTATCCGCCCGGGGGGTTGAGAGCCTTGCGATTGCGAATGCGCGCCCACGTCATGCGGATCGCACCGTGGATGCCAGCCGGCATCAGGAACATGAAGCCGATCAGAAAGATGCCGTAGATCGCCGAGGGCGCCGCCTTCGAGATCTGGTCGGCGATGTTCGGCACGAACTGGATGAATATCGCACCGTACACCGCGCCGGGGATTGACGCCAGCCCGCCGACGACCATGCCGACGAGCAGGATGATCGAAAGGAAAATCGTGAAGCTGTCGGGCGCGACGAACTGCACCGCGATCGCTCCCAGCGCTCCCGCGACGCCGGTGTACATCGCCGACACGCCAAATGCGAGCGACTTGTATAACGACGTGTTGATGCCCATCGTGGAGGCAGCGATCGGATGGTCGCGGATCGCGACCAGTGCGCGCCCGACGCGACCTCGCAGCAGGTTCCAGCCGAGCAGGAACATCAGCAGCGTCACTGCCAGCGTGAACAGATAGAGCCACTGATCGGGGCTGAGCGGCAGGCCCAGGGGCGCGTCGGGCTTGGTGATCACGATACCCTGCACGCCGCCGGTCCAGTGCTCGAAGTACTTGTACTTGAGCAGTTGCGGCAGCGACACGCCGAGCGCGAAGGTTGCCAGCGCAAGGTACAGGCCCTCCAGGCGCAGCGCCGGCAGCCCGAACAGAAAGCCGACCACGAGGCACACCGCGCCAGCCAGCGGCACGGTGACCCAGTAGGGCACGCCGAACTTGTCCATCAGAATCGCCGCGACGTAGGCGCCGATCGCATAGAACGCACCGTGGCCGAGCGAGATCTGGCCGTTGTAGCCGGTGAGAATGTTCAAGCCGAGCAGCGCGATTGCATAAACGAGCACCAGCGTGAACTGAAAGCTGCGGTAGTTGCTGACGACGAACGGCATCGCACAGGCTGCGACGATCAGCACCGCCAGCGCGATGCGCTGCAGCCTTCGATCTGGGCGGGCGGGGGGCTGGGCATTCACCAGCTAGACCCGTGTCACGTGGACACTGCCGAACAAGCCCGAGGGCCTGACCGTCAGCACGCCAACGATCAGCACAAGCGCGACCGACAGCTTCAGCTCATTACCGATCACGTAGGCGCCGAGCACGTTTTCGAGCACACCGACGAGGAAACCGCCGATCACCGCGCCGCCCGGGCTGTCGATGCCGCCGATCAGCGCACCGGCGAAGGCGTAGAGCAGGATGCCGGACATCATGTTGGGATCAAGGTACACGATCGGCGCGACCATCATGCCGGCGACGGCGCCGATCGCCGCCGCCAGACCCCAACCAAGCGCAAGCATCCAGGCGACGCGGATGCCGACTAGCCGGCTGGAGGTTGGGTTCTGTGCCGCCGCGCGCATCGCGAGGCCTAGCGAGGTGAAGCGAAAGAACGAGTACAGCAGCGCGAGCACCACGAGCGTCACTGCAGTCGCGCCGAGTTCGTGTGAAGACACATAGTGCTGGCCGAAAAGCGGCTCCGACGGGAAGGGGCTCGGAAAGACCTTGATCGTGTAGTCAAAGAGCCAGCCGGCAACGCTGTTGAAGATGAACAGCAGCCCGATGAACACCGCAACGAGCGAAAGCACCGACTGGCCACGGATCGGGCGCAGCACGTAACGCTGGATCAGCACCCCCATGACGAAGGAGAGCGCGATCGTCAGAAAGAACGCCGCCCAGTAAGGCAGGCCGGCGTTGATCAGGCTCCAGGCAATGTAGGTAGAGAACATCGCCATCTCACCCTGCGCGAAGTTGAGCAGATGGGTCGACTGGTAGATCATCACCAGCGCAAGCGCGACGCTTGCGTAGATGCCACCGGTGGCGAGCCCGGTCAGGACCTGGTGGATGAAAGTATCCATCTTCAGAAGCCGAGGTAGGAACGGCGCACCGCGTCGTCGCGCTTGATTTCTTCGGCAGTGCCCGATAGCACGATGCGGCCGGTCTCGATCAGGTACGCATGATCGGCGAGGGCCAGCGCCATCGAGGCGTTCTGCTCGACAAGCAGGATGCTGACCTTCTCGCGCTCGTTGATGACCCGCATGATTGCGAAGATGTCGCGCACGATAAGCGGCGCGAGACCGAACGAGGGTTCGTCCAGCAGCAACAGCCGTGGCCGCAGCATCAATGCACGCGACACCGCGAGCATCTGCTGCTCTCCGCCCGAGAGCGTTCCCGCTTGCTGATGGCGGCGCTCCTTGAGTCGCGGAAAGTAGCCGTAGATGCGCTCGAGGTCTCGTTCGACTTCGGCCTTGTCGCGTCGGGTGTAGGCGCCCAGACGCAAGTTCTCTTCGGTGCTCAGGTTGACGAAGGTGCCGCGGCCGTCCGGCACGTGGGCGATGCCCAGTCGCACGATATCCTCGGTCGCCTTGGACTCGATCCGCTCGCCGCCGAAGCTGATCGCGCCCTGGGTCGAGACCATGGCGCACAAGGCGCGAAGCGTCGTCGTCTTGCCGGCGCCGTTGGCACCGAGCAGGGCCGTGATCGAGCCTTCGTTCAGGCGGAAGTCCACGCCGTGCAGCACGCGCGTCGCGCCGTAGGAGGCGTGCAGGCCCGTCACCTCCAGCAGTGGCGCGGACACTAGGCGATCCTCCGCGCTGTGCGCTCCGGAGCTGAGCACTTGGGAGCCGCCCGGCGTGCTCACGCTGCCACCTCCGCGACACCCAGATAAGCTTCAATCACATCCGGGTGTGCCTGCACCTCGGCCGGCGTGCCCTCGGCGATCTTGCGACCGAAATTGAGCGCGACGACACGATCCGAGACGTTCATCACAAGGCTCATATGGTGCTCGACGAGCAGCACGGTGACGCCGAGGCGATCGCAGACTTCGCGGATCAACGCATCGAGCGCGCTCACTTCCTCGTGGTTCAAGCCAGCGGCCGGCTCGTCAAGCAGCAGCAGCCTCGGATCGGCGGCCAGCGCGCGCGCCATCTCGACGCGCTTTTGGGTCGCAAACGGCAACTGTGAAACGGCGATCCCGGCGACGTCGTCGAGCCCGATGAAGGTCACGAGCTCTCGCGCGCGTTGCTCGGTGGCGCGAGCCTCGGCGATCACCCGCGGCAGCCGCAGCGCGTTGGCGAGAAAACCGGTCTCTGTGCGGCAATGGCGGCCGACCTTCACGTTGTCCAGCACGCTCATGCTGCCGAACAGCGCAAGGTTCTGGAAGGTGCGCCCAATGCCGAGCCCGGCGATGCGGTAGCGCGGCACCGCGAGCAAAGGTGCGCCGTCGAAATCGATGCGCCCCTCGTTGCAGTCGTAGAGCCTCGAGAGGCAGTTGAAGAGCGTGGTCTTACCGGCGCCGTTCGGCCCGATCAGACCAACCACACTGCCTGCCGCCACATCGAACGACACATGATCGAGCGCGGTGATACCAGCGAAGCGGACGGTGACGTCCCGCACCTCGAGCAAGTTCGCGGTAGCAATGGCGGCAGCGACCATGGTCTCCCGGGTTCGACACCGCCGCCCGATCGACTCATAAGGCGCACGCGATCTCGTGCGCAACCCTAGCGTGCCTGTGGGAATGCGAAAGGGGTGAATCCCTAGGGCGCCCGGAACTCAGTGGCCGAATTGCCTGGCCTTCGTACTGCGACACAAGAGCTTCGAAAACCCTGCGCCGCAGCTCAAGAAACTCCCTGAAGGAGGCTGCAGTTCATGACCTCCAGTTATGAAGAGAGGGAGATTCTTCGGGATGATTTGAGGCGCGGGCGGGCCGATTACTTCGCTAACCCATGTGCAGGCCGCCGTTGACGGAGAAGTCGGCACCGGTCGCGAAGCCCGATTCGTCGGATGCAACCCAGGAGACGATCGACGCGATATCACCGGGTGTGCCAAGCCGCTTGACCGGGATGCCGGCGACGATCTTGTCCAGCACGTCCTGGCGGATCGCCTTGACCATCTCGGTCGCGATGTAGCCCGGACTCACGGTGTTGACCGTCACGCCCTTGTTCGCCACTTCCTGCGCGAGCGCCATCGTGAAGCCATGCATGCCGGCCTTTGCGGCCGAGTAGTTGGTCTGGCCGAACTGGCCCTTCTCACCGTTCACCGATGAGATGTTGACGATGCGGCCCCAGCCCTTGTCGAGCATGCCGTCGATCACCTGCTTGGTGACGTTGAACAAGCTCGTCAGGTTCGTCTCGATCACCGCGTCCCAATCGGCACGGCTCATCTTGCGGAACATGCCGTCGCGCGTGATGCCGGCGTTGTTCACGAGCACGTCGACCGTGCCGTGCTCCGCTTTGACCTTTTCGAAAGCGGCGACCGTCGAATCCCAGTCGCCGACGTTGCCGACCGAGGCGATGAAGTCGAAGCCCAGGGGCTTCTGCTCGCCGAGCCACTTCGCAAAATCGCGGCTCGGGCCGCAGCCGGCGATTACCTTGAAGCCGTCCTTCGCCAGCCGCTGGCACATCGTCGTGCCGATGCCGCCCATGCCGCCGGTCACGTATGCGATCTTCTGATTCATTTGCTGTCTCTCCTCGGTGTTGGAATGGGGGGCACGCGCCGCCTCAGGCGCTGGCCTTGACCTTGACGTAGCGTCCCGGCGCGGGTTCGATCGGCTTGCAACTGCGGCTGCCCGGCGTGCGCGGCGCGGCGATGAGCTTGCCGGCGTGACTGCCGAGCCAGGCCGACCACTCCGGCCACCAGCTGCCAGGCTTTTCCTGCGCCTGGTCGAACCATTCGTTTGCGTTCGCCGGCAATGCGGCGTTGGCGGGCGTGAACCAGTAGTTGCGCTTCTTTTTCGCCGGCGGATTGATCACGCCGGCTATATGGCCCGAGGCGCCGAGCACGAAGCGCTTCTTGCCCTTGAGCACGCGCGTGCTGAGATAGGCGCCATCCCAGGGCACGATGTGATCCTCGCGCGAGGCATAGACGAAGACCGGCGCATCGAACGCGCCCAGATCCACAGGCTCGCCACAGGTGCTCGCAGCGCCTGGCTTGATGAGATTGTTCTCGAGATAGGTGTTGCGCAAGTACCAGCAGTACCACGGGCCGGGCAGGTTGGTGCCGTCGCCGTTCCAGTACAGCAAGTCGAACGGCGGCGGCGTTTCGCCCTTCAGGTAATTGCCGACGACATAGTTCCACACCAGGTCGTTCGGGCGCAGGAAGCTAAAGGTCGACGCGAGTTCCTGCCCCTTGAGCAGATTGCCGCCCCCCGGGCTGTCGGGGCCGAGCGTCGCCTCGCGCAGTTTCACGGACGCCTCGTCGATGAAGATGTCGAGGATGCCGGTGTTGCTGAAGTCGAGCAGAGTCGTCAGCAGCGTCACGCTCTCCGCGGGCTGCCGGCCGCGCGCAGCGAGCACCGCAAGCGCGGTCGCGAGGATCGTGCCGCCAACGCAGAAGCCCAGCGTGTTGATCGTGCGCGCGCCGGTGATGTCCTGCACCAGATCGATCGCGCGTATCGCCGCCTGCTCGATGTAGTCGTCCCATGTTTTCGTGGCCATGCTCGCGTCGGGATTGCGCCAGCTGACGACAAACACGCGGTGCCCTTCCGCCACCGCATAGCGGATCAGCGAATTCTCCGGCTGCAGGTCGAGGATGTAGAATTTGTTGATGCACGGCGGCACCATCAGCAGCGGGCGTTCGTGCACCTGCTTCGTGAGCGGCTTGTACTCGAGCAGTTGGAAGAAGTCGTTCTCGTAGACGACGCTGCCTTCGGTCGTCGCGACATTGCGGCCGACCTCGAAAGCGCTCTCGTCCGTCTGCGACAAGCGGCCCTGCTGAACGTCGCTCCAGAGGTGGCGCAGGCCCTGGGCGATGCTCTTGCCCTTGGTTTCGAGCGCGCGGCGCTGGGCTTCCGGGTTGAGCGCGAGGAAGTTGCTCGGCGCGGCGGCGGCAATCCATTGCTCGACCGCGAATCGAATGCGCTGACGCGTCTTGGCGTCGCCCTCGACGCTGTCGGCGAGCTGCATCAAGGCACGCGAATTGAGCAGGTAGGTCTGCGCGGTGAACGCCGCCATCGGGTTGGCCGACCAGTCCTCGGCAGCAAAACGCTTGTCCGAAGCAGCGCCACCCGTCGATTGCGACAGCGCCTGATTCCAAAGCGACGTCGCCTGCTCGAGATAGTCGCATTTCAGCTTGGCGAGCGCGGCAGGCGGCACGCTCAGGCTCGAGAGGGTTTTCCAGGTCTGTGCCATCGCTTCACCCATCCCCGCGATGTCTGGCGTCAGGCCGGCGGTTGCAGTAGTGGTAGCGGGTTTCGTCGAGGTCGCAGCGGATTTCGTGCTCATCGTGTCATCTCCTGATTCCGGTCGCGCCCCGAGTTGAAGGCGAAAATGCGCGAGTGCCAGCAGCAACATTTTGACGCTGAAGCCGGATCACGTTTTTAGCTCGCCATGCTTACCCGCCCATGACTCGCAGACTCGTGCCCATCCGCCCGCCCCGCCCCGGCCGCCTGACGAGACGAACACGATGACCCGACTGCTGGTCGGCATCGCGTGGATGTACGTCGTCGTCCTGATGGCGGTGGCCGAAGCCGGAAGCCCTGATGGCACGCTGCTCGGCGCGATCATCACCTTCGCGCTCTATGGCGTGCTGCCACTCGGCATCGTGCTCTATCTGCTGGGCTCGCGCGACCGCCGCGCCCGGCGCGCGGCGGCCGAGCGCACTTCGTCAGTGTCGAATCCAGATCGCGGCGGCCATGCGGCCGGTGACACCATCGCGCCGGAACGAGAAGAACCTTGAGCTGTCTTCGACCGTGCACAAGTCGCCACCGCTGAGCTGACGTACGCCGGCGCCCTGCAAGCGATCGCGGGCCAGTTGTGCCAGATTGGCGAGCCACTTGCGTTCGCTGCCTGCGGGCAAATCGCGCGCAGCGAAGCGCTGCGGGTCGGCATCCCGGGGATCGACGCCGAAGGCCTTCAGCACGTCGGCGCCGACCTCGAACTGACGTGGGCCGATGCAAGCACCGAGCCAGCACTGCACGTCCGCGGGTTCGCATGCCGCGGCCTCGCAGACGGCCCTCAGCGCTGCCTCGGCGACGCCCCCCGCCAGCCCGCGCCAGCCCGCATGCGCAGCGCCGACGGCCCGACCTTCAGGTGCGCACAGCAGCACCGGCAGGCAATCGGCGACCAGCACCGTGCAGGCAACGCCGCACTCGGTCGTCACGCTGGCGTCCGCCTCGAGCTGCCGTGCCACAGGTTCGGCGTCGGCATGCGTAATGCGCGCGACGCGGACGCCATGCAGCTGCCTCAGGAATACGGGAGTCGCGCCCGAGGTTTCGGCGAAGCGGCGCCGGTTTCGCGCGACGGCGCCGGGGTCGTCGCCCGTCGCGTCGCCGAGGTTCATCGAGTTCCAGGGCGCGAAGCTGTCGCCGCCCAGGCGGGTGCTCATCAGCGCGCCGACCGTCGCAGCGAACCCGGCGGGCCACAGCCACTCGGCGCTCAACGGCTTGTCATCCCGCAACTCTCACAGCCCTCGCCAATCTCACGGCCTTCGCAATTCCCGCAGACTTCGCAGCAGGCGCTTCAAGCCGCATCGGGGCAGCGGTCCGGCTGGCTGTCGATGAAAGCCGGCAAATGCATGCAGGCGTCGAACACCCGCATCACGGTGGGCACGGCGTCGAGCCGGCAGTCGTAGCGCTGCGCATTGAAGATCTGCGGCACGAGCACGCAGTCCGCGAGCGTCGGGCTGTCGCCGTGGCAGAAGCGTCCGGTCCGCGCATCGCCGGCAAGGTGATTCTCGACGGCCGCGAGGCCGCTCTCGACCCAGTGGCGATACCAGGCGTCCTTCGCCTCCTCGCTGATACCCAGCTCCCGCACCAGATAGCGCAGCACACGCAAGTTGTCGAGCGGATGGATCTCGCAGGCGATGTCAAGCGCGAGGGCGCGGACCCGCGCGCGGCCGAGGGCGTCGGCTGGCAACAGAGGTGGCTGGGGATGCGTCTCGTCGAGGTACTCGATGATCGCAAGCGACTGGCCAATCGCATGCCCGCCATCCACGAGCAGCGGCACGAGCCGGGTCGCCGACAGCGCGGTGTAGGGCGGCTTGAGCTGCTCCGACTTCACGAGGTGCACCGGCTTGTAATCGTAGGCAAGGCCCTTGAGCGCGAGCGCGATGCGCACCCGAAACGAGGCCGACGAGCGGAAATAACTGTAGAGATCCATTCGTCAGGGTTCGTCAGACAATCTTCAGGCGCAGGCTGCCGACGCCCGACACGCTCGCTTCGAGCGTGTCGCCGCGCACCACCGCGGCAACGCCTTCCGGCGTGCCGGTCAGGATCAAATCCCCGGGGGCGAGCGTCCATGCGCGCGAGAGGTGTTCGATGATCTCTGGAATGCTCCAAATGAGCTTGCCGATCTTGCTGCGCTGACGCGTCTCGCCGTTCACGTCGAGCCGGATCTCGGTCTCGGCGTCGATCCTGCAGTCTGCCGCCGGGCGCAGTTCGCCGATCGGTGCAGATTCCTCGAAGCCCTTGCCGATGCACCAGGGACGGCCCTGCTTCTTGGCTTCGCCTTGCAGGTCGCGGCGAGTCATGTCCAGACCCACGCCGTAGCCCCAGACATGCGAGAGCGCATCCTGCGCCGCGATATCGCGCCCGCCGACGCCGATCGCGACGACGAGCTCCACCTCGTGCTGCAGGTCTTGCGTCAGGGTCGGATAGTGCATCTCCCCGGTTTCGCCCTCGCCCACCGCGAGCAGCGTGTCGGCCGGCTTCAGAAAGAAGAACGGCGGTTCGCGCCCCGTGAAGCCCATCTCTTTTGCATGATCGACATAGTTGCGGCCCACGCAATAGATGCGGTGGACTGCAAAGCGCGCTTCGGCACGATCATGAACCGGAACGCTCGGGACGGCAGCGGGAGGCAGGACGTAGGGCATGCGGAAAACTCTGGGCATCGCGAGTTGCGGATCGGTCGCATCATGCCATGCCACCGGGCGCGCCACGAGGCAAACGCTGCCGCCCGTCACGGCGTCCGCGATGGTCTCGACGCTACACTCGATGCATGTTCCAACCCCGCAGCATCAAGCATTGCAAGGCCTGCGGCGGCCCGGTGCGCTACGAGGTGCCGGCCGACGACAACCGCGATCGCGCGACCTGCACCGTCTGCGGCCACGTGCACTATGAGAACCCCCTGAACGTCGTCGGCACGGTGCCCGTCTGGGGCGATGCGGTGCTGCTGTGCAAGCGCAACATCGAGCCGCGCTACGGCTTGTGGACGCTGCCGGCAGGCTTTCACGAACTCGGCGAAACCCTCGCCGAAGGCGCGTTGCGCGAGACGGTCGAGGAGGCTGGCGCGCGCATCGAGCTCGAAGGGCTGTACACGGTGCTCAACGTCGTGCGCGCCGGCCAGGTTCATTTTTTCTATCGCGCACGACTGCTCGATGCCAACTTCGCGCCGGGCGCGGAGACGATCGAGGCAAGGCTCTTCACCGAAGAGGCGGTCCCCTGGGACGAGCTCGCGTTTCGCACCGTGCGGGAGACGCTGAAGCGCTATTTCGACGATCGCCGCAACGGTGTGTTCGGCCAGTATTGCGGAGACATTGGATAGTCTCGCAGGCACGCCCGTCCGCCTCACCCGTCTGCTTCACGTCTCCTGCCCGCCTCCCGCCACTCTGGCGGCGTCGAGTTGGGCGACGCTCTTCTCAGCTGACAGATTGAGGGCGCTGGGCACTCGCCCACGGCCCGGTAATGCCGTCGATGCCGCAGGCCCACAGCTCGCGCGCATCGTCGGCGTCGGCGACGCCCTCGGCGTACACCGGCAGTGACATGCGGTGCAGCAGTTCGATGCTGGCACGTACGAAAACGGCGCGCTGCGCTTCGCTCGCGACACCCCGCGTGGCCGAAACGTCGAGTTTGACGAAATCGAGCCCGACCTCGAACAGCCGGTCGATACGACCGAGCCCGTTACCGGCATGTTCAAGTCCGAGCCGCACGCCGCACGGCCGAAGCTGGCGGCCTAGCTGTTGAAGCGGGGCAAAGCGCTCTAGCGCGGCCTCCTCGGCCACCTCGATCGACAGTTGCCGCGCCGCGCGTGGCGCGGCGAACAGCAGCGCCCGCAGTCGCGGCGCAAGGCTCGCATCCGCAAGCGACGCCGGCGACAGGTTGACGCAGCGCGCGACGCCGTCGTCCGCGATCGACTCGAGCGCGAGCGCCACCGCGCGTACATCCACATCCGTCGTCAGCCGCGCACGCAGTGCGAGCGGCAGCCAGCGCGCGCCAACCTCGAAAGCACCACCTGCCTGCAACTGCAGGCGCATCGGGCATTCCAGATGCACAAGCGCATGCATGGCGTCGATGAGCGGAAATTGCGCCAGCTTCGCGCGACCGCCGGCGAGCGCATCGCCGATGCCGCGCCGCCAGGCGTCTTCGCCACGATGCGTCAAAGGCGCCGACTCCGACACACCGAATGCGACCGCATAGGCGCCGCGCGACTCGGCCCGTGCGAGTGCCTGATCGGCCGCCGCGAGCGCCTGCGCAAGGCTGATCTCGCGCTGCAATTCGATCGCCCCGAGCGCCACGGCGAGTTGCGGCCCCATCGCCGGCAACACCGCCTGCAGCGCGCGCGCGAGCGCCTGGGCGGTCTCCTGCGCCATGCCGCCTACCGGCAGGCACAGCGCGAAATCGGCACCGTTCAAGCGCCCCGGAAAGCAGCCCGGAACGCACTCGCTGTAGGCACTCAAGGCTTGCGCGATCGCACGCAGAACCTGGTCGGTCGCGTCGCGGCCGAGTTCGCGGTTCATCGCATCGAGTTCGCGCACGCGCAACAGGACGAGGCCGCAGTGCTCGTTGCCATCCTCACGCTGCAGCGCGGCTTCGAGCCGGCCCAGAAAGTGGCCGCGCTTGAACAGGCCGGTCAACCCGTCGACATTGGCCTTGCGCCGCAATTGTTCGAGTTCAGCCGCGCGATCGCCGAGCGCGCCGCGCCAGCGGTGGAGCATGTCGTTGAGCGCATCGACGACAACTCCCAGCTCGGCATTCGCGGGCTCATCGAGCGCGCCGTAGTTGCCATCGAGCACGCCGCGCGCCTGCGTGGCCACTTGCTGCAAATCGCGTCGCGCGCGCCACCAGACGAGCGCACCGACGATTGCGGCGAGCAACAGGGCCGCGCCGAAGCCGGCGAGAAAGCTCAGCATGTCGCGCGCGGCGCTGAAAAATTCGGGTGCCGCGCGGGCGGCTGCGGGTTCGATCGCATGCTTTCAATGTCGACCGCCACGGCGGTGACTTGAGCAATTTGCGCCGCAGCGGCGAGGGCGCCCGGGCGCTGAGCGTGACGCAAGTTGTTGTCGGCGCAAGCGTGCCGCGGATCGCCCGGCGCTGCGCGGGCCTCGCGCAGCCACAGTGCCTCAGCTCTTTACCGGCGGCAGGTCGGTGCAGACGCCCTCGAAAGCCTCGGCTGCGAGGCCGATCGACTCGCCAAGCGTCGGGTGCGGGTGGATCGTCTTGCCGATGTCGACCGCGTCGGCGCCCATCTCGATCGCGAGCGCGATCTCGCCGATCATGTCGCCCGCGTGCGTGCCGACGATGCCGCCGCCGACGATGCGGTGCGTCGCCTCGTCGAACAGCAGTTTGGTGAAGCCCTCATCGCGGCCGTTGGCGATCGCCCGACCCGACGCGTTCCACGGGAACAGCCCCTTCTTCACCTTCAGCCCCTGCGCCTTCGCTTCGTCTTCGGTGACGCCGACCCAGGCCACCTCGGGGTCGGTGTAGGCGACGCTCGGGATGACGCGCGCGTCGAAGGCGGTGCGGGCGAGTTTGTCATCGCCGAGCTGTTCGCCGGCGGCGACTTCGGCTGCGACGTGCGCTTCGTGCACCGCCTTGTGCGCGAGCATCGGTTGGCCGACGATGTCGCCGATCGCGAAGATGTGGGCGACGTTGGTGCGCATCTGTCGATCGACCGTGATGAAGCCGCGCTCGCCGACCGCGACACCGGCCTTCTCGGCACCGATCTTCTTGCCGTTGGGGACGCGGCCGACGGCCTGTAGCACGAGGTCGTAGGTCCGCTCGGTCAGCTTGCCCTCGCCTTCGAACTTGACGAGGATGCCGTCAGGCTTCGCCTCGGCGCCGACTGTCTTCGTCTTCAGCATGATGTTGTCGAATCGCGGCGCGTTCATCTTCTGCCAGACCTTGACGAGGTCGCGGTCGGCACCCTGCATCAGGCTGTCGAGCATTTCGACGACGTCGAGGCGCGCGCCGAGCGTCGAATACACCGTGCCCATCTCGAGGCCGATGATGCCGCCGCCGATCACGAGCATGCGCTTCGGCTTCTGGCGCAACTCGAGCGCGCCGGTGCTCGTGACGACGCGCGGATCGTCCTTCGGCAGGAAGGGCAGCTTCACCGCCTCGGAACCGGCGGCGATGATCGCGCGCTTGAACTTGATCGTCTGCGTGCCGCCTTTTTCAAGCGCCACCGTCAGATGGAAGGGGTCGGCGAACTCACCACGGCCCTGGACGACCGTGACCTTGCGCATCTTCGCCATCGCCGCAAGACCGCCGGTCAACTTGCCGACGACCTTTTCCTTGTGCGACTTGAGTTTGGCGAGATCGACGCTCGGCGGCGCGAAGCTGACGCCGAGCGCTTCGAAGTGCTTCACCTCGTCCATCACCGCGGCGACGTGCAGCAGCGCCTTCGACGGGATGCAGCCGACGTTCAGGCACACGCCGCCGAGCGTCGCGTAGCGCTCGACGAGCACCGTCTTCAGCCCGAGATCCGCAGCGCGAAATGCCGCCGAATACCCGCCCGGCCCGGCGCCGAGCACGAGCAGGTCGCACTCCATATCGACCCCACCGGCGAAGCTTGCCGCTACGGGGGCGGGCGAGGGAGTTGCGGAGGGCGCTGGTGCGGGCGACGCGGCGGACGCTGGCGCGGGCGACGCGGCGGGCGTTGCGGCGGCTGGCGCCTGCACGGCAGGCGCGTCGGCCGCGCCTTCAACCTCAAGTGTCAAGATGACGTCACCTTCGTTGAGGGTGTCGCCGAGCTTGAGCCTGAGCTCTTTGACGACACCGGCGGCGGATGACGGTATCTCCATCGACGCCTTGTCGGACTCGACTGTGATGAGCGACTGCTCCGCCGTCACCTTGTCGCCCGGTTTGACGAGCAGTTCGATGACCGCGACGTCCTTGAAGTCGCCGATGTCCGGCACCTTGATCTCGGTGATCGCCATCGCCAGCTCCCCTTACAGCAGCACCCGGCGAAAGTCCGCCAGGATCTGCGACAGATACACGTTGAAGCGTGCGGCGGAGGCGCCGTCGATCACGCGGTGATCCCAGCTCAGGCTGAGCGGCAGCATCAGGCGCGGCTTGAACTTCTCTCCGTTCCAGCGCGGCTCGATGGCGCTGCGGCACACGCCGAGGATCGCGACCTCCGGCGCGTTGATGATCGGCGTGAAATAGCGCCCGCCGATGCCGCCGAGCGACGAGATCGTGAAGCACGCGCCGCTCATCTCGGCCGGGCTGAGCTTGCCGTCGCGCGCCTTCTTGGCGAGTTCGCCCATCTCCTGCGACAACTGCATCACACCCTTCTTGTCGGCGTCCTTGATGACAGGCACCATCAACCCGTTGGGAGTGTCGGCGGCAAAACCGATGTGAAAGTACTTCTTCAGCACGAGCTGATCGCCGTCGAGCGACGAATTGAAGTCGGGGAACTTCTTCAGCGCCGCGACCGAGGCCTTGATCAAGAACGCGAGCATCGTGATCTTCACGCCCGACTTTTCGTTCTCCTTGTTCGCCTGCACGCGGAACGCTTCCAGATCGGTGATGTCCGCATCGTCGTGATTCGTCACGTGCGGGATGACGACCCAGTTGCGATGCAGGTTGGCGCCGCTGATCTTCTTGATGCGGGAGAGGTCCTTGCGCTCGATGGCGCCGAACTTCGTGAAATCGACCTGCGGCCAGGCGAGCAGACCGGCGAAAGCGCCACCGGTCGCAGCCGCCACAGGCGCGGACCTGGACTTTTGTGCCGCCGTCTGCACACTGCCCGACATCACGCCCTTCACGAAATCCTGCACGTCGTCCTGCGTGATACGGCCCTTGACCCCGCTGCCGCGAACTTCGGCGAGCGGCACGCCGAGCCCGCGGGCGAGCTTGCGGATGCTCGGCGACGCATGGGGCAGCGCCCCGCTCGGCGCGGCCGGCTCGATCGGGGGTAGCGCCGCGGTGGGGGACTGACGCTCGGTCGGCGCGGACGCCGGCGCTGGTTCTGCTGCCTTCGCCGGCGTCGGGGCCGCGGCAGGTGCGGAAGGGGTCGGCGCGCTCGATCCAGCAGCGGACTCGAGCACTACGACAACGCTGCCTTCGCTCACCTTGTCGCCGAGTTGGACGCGAACCTCCTTTACGACGCCGGCGTGGGACGACGGAATCTCCATCGACGCCTTGTCCGATTCGACCGTGATGAGGGATTGCTCGACCTTGACGTTGTCGCCCGGCTTGACCATTACTTCGATCACCGCGACCTGATCGAAGTCCCCGATATCGGGCACCTTCACCTCGACCATGCCGCCCGCGGCTTGCGGGGCAGGCGCGGGCGCAGGCGTGGGCGCAGGGGCAAGCGACGCCGCCGCCGGCGACGGGCTCTCGCCCTTCGCAGCGGGTGCAGCAGCCTCGGCCTCGGTCCCGCTCTCGAGCGTCAACAGGAGCGAACCCTCGTTGACCTTGTCACCGAGCTGGATCTTGATGTCTTTGACGACGCCGGCGTGGGAGGACGGGATTTCCATCGACGCTTTGTCGGATTCGACCGTGATCAGGCTCTGCTCGGCCGCGACCGTATCGCCCGGCTTCACGAGCAGTTCGATGACTTCCACATCCTTGAAGTCGCCGATGTCGGGGACCTTTACTTCGACCAATGCCATGTCTTGTCTCCAGGCCAGGGGCGGCTTCAGGCGTACAACGGGTTGATCTTGTGGTTCCGGCTCACATCGCTTCGCGATATGTCCCTGCACCGCAAGGCCTCGATTCGGCGGTGCTCACGCATACAGCGGGTTCACCTTGTCGGCGTTGATGCCGTACTTCGCGATCGCCTCGGCAACCTTGGCCGCGGGCAGCGTCCCTTCATCCGCGAGCGCCTTCAGTGCGGCGACGACGATGAAGTGGCGGTTGATCTCGAAGTGCTCGCGCAGCTTGGAGCGGAAGTCGCTGCGGCCGAAACCGTCGGTGCCGAGCACCTTGTAGTGACGGCCCTTGGGCATGTAGGCGCGTATCTGCTCTGCGTAGTTCTTGATGTAGTCGGTCGAGGCCACCACCGGCCCCGCATGCTTTTCAAGCTGCTGGGCGACGAACGGGATGCGCGGCGTCTGCGTCGGATGCAGCAGGTTCCAGCGCTCGGTGTCCTGACCGTCGCGCGCAAGCTGGTTGAAGCTCGGGCAGCTCCAGATGTTCGCAGCAACGCCCCAGTCGCTTTCGAGCAGTTCTTTCGCGGCAATGCTCTCGAGCAGGATCGTGCCCGAGCCGAGCAGGTTCACGCGTGGCGTCTTCTTCGCGCCCTCCTGCAGCAGGTACATGCCCTTGATGATCTGCTCCTCGGTCCCTTCGCGCAGGCCCGGCTGGGCATAGTTCTCGTTGAGCAGCGTGAGATAGAAGTAGACGTCGTCCTGCTGCTCGACCATGCGCTTCAGGCCATGGTGCAGGATCACGCCGACCTCGTGCGCGAAGGTCGGGTCGTAGCTTATGCAGTTCGGGATCGTGCTCGCCAGGACGTGGCTGTGCCCGTCCTCGTGCTGCAGCCCCTCGCCGTTGAGCGTCGTGCGCCCCGAGGTGCCGCCAAGCAGAAAGCCGCGCGCGAGCATGTCGCCAGCGGCCCAGGCCAGATCGCCGAAGCGCTGGAAGCCGAACATCGAGTAGTAGACGTAGAACGGCACCATGATGCGGTTGCTCGTCGAGTACGACGTCGCGGCGGCGATCCAGCTGCACATGCCGCCGGCCTCGTTGATGCCTTCCTGCAGTACCTGCCCTGCCTTGTCCTCGCGGTAGTACATCACCTGGTCTTTGTCGACCGGCGTGTAGTTCTGGCCCGCGGGGTTGTAGATGCCGATCTGGCGGAACAAGCCTTCCATGCCGAAGGTGCGCGCCTCGTCGACGACGATCGGCACCGCGCGCGGGCCGAGCTCCTTGTCGCGCAGCAGTTGCGACAGGAAGCGCACGAAGGCCTGGGTGGTCGAGATCTCGCGGCCTTCGGCGGTCGGCTCGAGAACCGCCTTGAATGTCTCGAGCGGCGGCACCGCAAGCTTCTCGTCGGCCTTCGTCCGCCGGTGCGGCAAGTACCCGCCGAGCGCCTTGCGATGCGCGTGCAGATACTGCGTCTCCGGCGTGTGCTTCGGGCGGTTGAATGAACGGGATATCGCCAAGCCGGTCGTCGGGAATCGGAATGTTGAAGCGGTCGCGAAATGCCTTGACGTCCTCGTCGATCAGCTTCTTCGTCTGGTGTGCGGTGTTCTTGCCTTCGCCGCTCTTGCCCATGCCGTAGCCCTTGACGGTCTTGATCAGCAGCACCGTGGGCTGGCCCTTGTGGCTGTTCGCGCGGTGAAATGCCGCATACACCTTTTGCGGATCGTGACCGCCGCGGTTCAGGCGCCAGACGTCCTCGTCGCTCATGTTGGCGACCATCTCGAGCAGCTTCGGGTGGCGGCCGAAGAAGTTCTTGCGGACGAAGGCACCGTCGTTGGCCTTGAAGGCCTGGTAGTCGCCGTCGACGGTGTCCATCATCACCTTGCGCAGCAGGCCGTCCTTGTCACGCGCGAGCAGTGGATCCCAGTAGCTGCCCCACAGCAGCTTGATCACGTTCCAGCCCGAGCCGCGGAATTCGCCCTCGAGCTCCTGGATGATCTTGCCGTTGCCGCGCACCGGGCCGTCGAGCCGCTGCAGGTTGCAGTTGATGACGAAGATCAGGTTGTCGAGCTTCTCGCGCGTGGCCAGACCGATCGCGCCGAGCGACTCGGGCTCGTCCATTTCGCCGTCGCCGCAGAAGACCCAGACCTTGCGGTTCGCCGTGTCGGCAATGCCACGTGCATGCAGGTATTTCAGAAAGCGCGCCTGGTAGATCGCCATCAACGGGCCGAGGCCCATCGAGACCGTCGACACCTGCCAGAACTCGGGCATCAGCTTGGGGTGCGGGTAGCTCGAGATGCCTTTGCCGTCGACCTCCTGTCGGAAGTTGATCAGCTGCTCCTCGCTGATGCGCCCCTCCATGAAGGCGCGCGCATAGATGCCGGGTGCCGAATGGCCCTGGTGGTAGATCAGATCACCGCCGTGGCCTTCGCTCTCGGCGTGCCAGAAATGATTGAAGCCGGTGCCGAGCATGGTCGCCAGCGACGCGAAACTCGAGATGTGCCCGCCGAGGTCGCCGCCATCGGACGGATGCAGACGGTTCGCCTTGACGACCATCGCCATTGCGTTCCAGCGCATGTAGGCGCGCAACCGCTCCTCGATCTCGATGTTTCCCGGGGTACGTTCCTCCTGGTCGGCGGGGATCGTATTGATGTAGGCGGTATTTGCCGAGAACGGCAGGTCGACACCGGCCTGGCGTGCATGGTCAATCAGTTCGGTGAGCAGGAAGTGGGCGCGCTCGCCACCCTCGGCACCGATGACGGCCGACAGGGCGTCGAGCCATTCACGTGTTTCCTGTGCGTCGGTGTCGTTGGCCGAGGCGCCGAGAAATGATTCAGGCAGTGCGGACATGCATGTCTCCGGTTGGCGAATTCGAATGGGAACAAGTTTCGCATACTTCGAATCGCATTTCAAATTGCGCGAGTGGATTTCACATCATGCTATCAAACGGATCAACGCGAGTCGCTCGCGCACGACCCTACGATCGCGTGGCCTCGATAATCGCACCATGGAGGAATCCCTGACGGTCAAGGCCAACCGCAGCAAGCCGCGCGGACGGCTGGAGCGCTTGCTCGGCCGCTGGTGGCGCAAGCAGACACCCGCGCGGCAAGATCGCTTCGCGACGATCGGCCCGCTGGTCTCGGTGCTGCTGTTTCTCGCCGCGATCATCTCGGCGTTCTGGTATCTGCGCAATGAGGAATTCGAACGCGAGCAGGAGGCCGTCAAGCGCGATGCCGAAATCTCGCAACAGCAGATCCGCCTGCGCCTGATCGAGAACCAGGAGCAACTCGTGCGCATGGCGCGCGAAATCGCCACCCGCACGATCGACCGCGAACAGTATCTGGCACAGGCTGCGAGCTTCGCGCTCGAGCGACCCGAGATCAATTCGCTGAGCTGGTTCGCTGCCAATGGCACGCGCAAGGAGAGCTATGCCGTGCGCGGCCTGCCGGCCTACACATCCGACGCCATCGACGACGCCGCAAGCACCCCCGCCCCGCCAGAAACAGCCGCTGCAGTCGCACTCGCCTTCCAGGCGACACGAACGCAGCGTCAACCTGTGTATTCAGGGCCGTTTCGCAATGCGGCGGGCTCGGAAGTATTCCAGGTCCTCGTGCCGCTGCTGGATCGCAATGCGTTCTCGGGTGCGCTGGTGGCAGAGTACTCGATCGAACGCTTGCTCCGCTACTTCGTCCCTGCTGAAGTCACGAAGCGGCATGCGGTCGCGCTGTTCGACGAGGAAGGCCGGGCGCTCGCCAGCAGTGTGATGCCGATGCCCGGCAAGACGGCGCGTCCGGCGGCCATCATTCACGACTTGCCCCTTGCCCCGGCCGGCAACGGTATCGTGATGCGGGCCCAGGGCTTTCGGACCTCGATCGGCCTCGTCAGCAACACGCTGTTCTGGATGGTTGTCGCTCTCAGCGTGCTCACGCTGTGGATGCTGCTCGGCACCTGGCGCCACATGGCGAGGCGCCTGCAAATGCAGACTGCGCTTGTCAGCGAGACGAACTTCCGCCGGGCGATGGAAAACTCGATGCTCACCGGCATGCGCGCGATGGACATGGAGGGGCGTATCACCTACGTCAACCCGGCCTTCTGCGCGATGACGGGGTTTGCCGAGAGCGAATTGATCGACCGCCGCCCGCCCTTCCCGCACTGGCCTGCCGACCGCCAGGAAGAGAACAACCGCCTGCTGCTGCAGGAGTTGCAGGGCCGCAGCCCGGCAGGTGGCTTCGAGGTCAAGGTGATGCGCAAGAACGGCACCCCATTCGACGCCCGCATGTATGTGTCACCACTGATCGACCCGAAGGGCCAGCAGACAGGGTGGATGACGTCGATGACCAATATTACCGAGGGCAAGCGCGTGCGCGATCAGCTCTCGGCGTCGCACGAGCGTTTCACGACCGTGCTCGAGGGCCTGGAAGCGGCAGTGTCGGTGCTCTCGGTGCAGCAAGGCGAGCTTCTGTTCGCCAACCGCTCGTACCGGCTTTGGTTCGGCGCAGATGGCGGCGGACATGCGCTGCTCGCCGGAGGTGACGCCACGCTGCCAGGGCCCAACGACGATGAGGACGATTCGGTCGACAACTTTTCCGGCCTGCCGACGCACGAACTCACGGACGCCGGCTCCGACCCGCGCGAGGTGTACGTCGAGGGGCTGAACAAATGGTTCGACGTGCGCGCGCGCTATTTGCAATGGACCGATGGGCGCCTCGCACAGATGCTGATTGCGACCGACATCACCGCACGACGCAGCGCCGAGGCGCTTGCGGCCAGTCAGGCCGAGAAGGCGCAGGTCACGAGCCGCCTCGTCACGATGGGCGAAATGGCCTCCTCGGTCGCGCATGAGCTGAACCAGCCGCTGACCGCGATCAGCAACTATTGCAACGGCATGATCTCCCGCGTCGAAGGCGGCACGATCCAAACGGACGATCTGGTCGCCGCGCTCGAGAAAACCTCACGCCAGGCGCAACGCGCGGGGCAGATCATTCACCGCATTCGGGCTTTCGTGAAGCGCAGCGAGCCGCAGCGCCAGTGGGCGGAGGCGGCCACGATCATCGAGGACGCGGTGGAGCTCGCGGGGATCGAATTGCGTCGGCGCAACGTGTCGATCCACACCTATGTCGCGCAGCGGCTGCCGCCACTTCATGTCGATCCGATCCTGATCGAGCAGGTCGTGCTCAATCTGCTGAAGAATGCCGCGGAAGCGATTGATTCAGCGCACCTGCCTCCCGCGCGGCGCAACATCGAACTGCGCGTCGTGCCGCGTCACACACCCGAGGAGGGTGGCGTCATCGAGTTCAGCGTGACCGACATGGGGCCTGGCATCAAGGACGAGGTCATCGGCCGGCTCTACGAGGCATTCTTCTCGACCAAGACCGATGGCCTCGGGATCGGCCTGTCGCTTTGCCGCTCGATCGTCGAGTCGCATCAGGGCCGGATCAAGGCGCAGAACTTATACAATGGA
Source organism: uncultured beta proteobacterium (assembly GCA_963774675.1). Taxonomy (GTDB): domain Bacteria; phylum Pseudomonadota; class Gammaproteobacteria; order Burkholderiales; family Burkholderiaceae_C; genus CAIKUF01. The sequence continues at coordinate 564,332 of CAVZFV010000001.1, forward strand.
AACCTTGCTGCAGGCTGTCGGTTTTCGTTCACGCTGCCTGTTGACGCATCCCGAACCGAAGGCCTCGCAACGGCCGCTTCCTGAGCCCCTCCTTCATGAGCCTGATTCCCAAACGCGGTACTGTTTATGTGGTCGACGACGACGAGGCAGTGCGCGATTCGCTGCAATGGCTGCTGGAAGGCAAGGACTACCGCGTCAAGTGCTTCGACTCGGCGGAATCGTTCCTGTCACGCTTCGACCCGCGCGAAGTGGCCTGCCTGATCGCCGACATCCGCATGGACGGCATGAGCGGCCTCGAGTTGCAGGATCGTCTCGTCGAGCGTCACTCGCCGCTGCCGATCGTCTTCATCACCGGCCATGGCGACGTGCCGATGGCGGTGACGACGATGAAGAAGGGCGCCGAGGACTTCATCGAGAAGCCCTTCAAGGAAGACGCGCTCGTTGCGCTCGTCGAGCGCATGCTCGAGCGCGCTCGCATCGCCTTCTCGCAGCACCAGGAAGCCGCGAGCCGCGACGCGCTGTTGTCGCGCCTGACGACACGCGAGGCGCAGGTGCTAGAGCGCATCGTCGCCGGCCGGCTGAACAAGCAGATCGCCGACGACCTCGGCATCAGCATCAAGACGGTCGAGGCGCACCGCGCCAACATCATGGAGAAGCTCAACGCCAACACCGTTGCCGATCTGCTCAAGATTGCACTTGGCGCGCCGGCCAAGGCCTGAGTCGGCTCCCGCTACCAGCGGCCGCGGCATCGGTGGTGCGAGGCATCAGGCAGGCAGCACCCTTATGACAGCACAACTGATCGACGGCAACGCGCTCGCCGCTTCCATCCGCGCCGACGTCGCGCGGCGCGCTGCCGCGCTCACAGCGGGCGGTCATCGGCCCGGGCTCGCGGTGATCCTCGTCGGCGAGGACCCGGCGTCGCAGGTCTATGTGCGCCACAAGGTCAAGGATTGCGAAGAGTGCGGCCTGCATTCCGTCCTCGAGCGCCACGCCGCGACCATCTCGGAATCGGCGCTGCTCGCGCGCATTGAAGCACTAAACGCGGACCCGGCGATCGACGGCATTCTTGTCCAATTGCCGCTGCCACCGCACATCGACGCCGGCAAGGTGATCGAGGCGATCTCACCCGCGAAGGACGTCGACGGGTTCAGCATCGTCAGCGCCGGCTCGTTGATGATCGGCCGGCCCGGCTTTCGGGCCTGCACGCCCTATGGTTGCATGAAGATGCTCGAATCGATCGGTTGCGACCCGCGCGGCAAGCACGCGGTCGTGATCGGACGCAGCAACATCGTCGGCAAGCCGATGGCGATGCTTCTGTTGCAGGCGAACGCCACTGTCACCATCTGTCACAGCGCAACGCCGGATCTTGCGCACCATACGCGTCAGGCCGACATCGTCGTCGCCGCGGTCGGCAAACTCTCCATGTTGACGGCCGACATGGTCAAACCGGGTGCAGTCGTGATCGACGTCGGCATGAACCGCGACGCGCAAGACAAGCTTTGCGGCGATGTGGACTTCGCAGGCGTCAGCGCGGTTGCGGGTCATCTGACGCCGGTGCCAGGCGGCGTCGGACCGATGACCCGCGCGATGTTGCTCGTCAACACGCTCGAAGCGGCGGAGCGGCATTGGCGCGCCGCTCAAGAACCAGGGACGCCATGACCAATCCGTTGCTCGAAATGCAGTCGCTGCCGCACTTTGCGGCCGTCACACCCGCCCACGTTACGCCCGCGATCGATACGCTGCTCGAGCAAGCCGACGCCGCGCTCGAGCGTGTGACCAGCGATGCCGTGCCGGCAGACTACGACGCGCTGTCGGCGGTGCTCGACGTCGCGACCGAACGCCTCGGCCGCGCCTGGTCGGCGGTAAGCCACTTGAACGCGGTCGCCGACACGCCCGAATTGCGCGCTGCCTACAACGAGAACCTGCCACGCGTCACCGCGTTTCACACCCGGCTCGGCGCCGACGAGCGCCTCTATGCGAAGTACAAGGCGATGCACGCAAGTCCGGGTGCCGCCCAGCTCAGCGCGCCACGCCGTCGAGCGCTCTCCAACGCGATGCGCGACTTCGTGCTGTCCGGCGCCGAGTTGCGTGGCGAGTCGAAGTCGCGCTTTGCGAAGATTCAGGAGCGTGTTGCCGAGCTTTCGCAGATGTATTCCGAGCATGTGCTCGACGCCACGGACGGCTTCTCCTGCTACGTCTCGGACGACGAACTCGTCGGCGTGCCCCAGGATGCACGACAGGCCGCGCGCGCCGCTGCGGTCGCCGACGGTCGCGAGGGCTACAAGCTCACGCTGCACTATCCGAGCTACCTGCCGGTGATCCAGTATTGCGAGAACCGGGCGCTGCGCGAGAGGCTCTATACCGCCAACGTGACGCGCGCAAGCGAGCTCGGCTCAGCGGCGTTCGACAACAGCGACGTCATGCGCGAACTGCTTGCGCTGCGCCAGGAAGAGGCCCGGCTGCTCGGCTACGCGAACTTCGCCGACATGTCGGTCGTGCCCAAGATGGCCGACTCGCCGGCGCAGGTGATCGGCTTTTTGCGTGACCTCGCGGTGCGCGCCCGGCCGTATGCCGAGCGCGATCTGGCCGAGTTGCGTGAGTTCGCGCGCAGCGAGCTCGGGCTGCCCGATCTCCAGGCCTGGGATCTCGCCTTCGCCTCCGAACGTTTGAAGCAGCAGCGCTACGCGTTCAACAGCCACGAGGTGAAGCAGTACTTCACCGAGCCGAAAGTGCTCGACGGCTTGTTCCGAATCGTCGAAACCCTGTTCGAGGTCGAGATCCGCGAAGATCATGCCGAGACCTGGCATCCGAGCGTGCGTTTCTTTCGCATCGAGCGCCGACGCGCGGGCGTGGCCGACGGCAGCGAACTCGTTGGCCAGTTCTACCTCGACCTGCATGCCCGTCCCGGCAAGCGCTCCGGCGCGTGGATGGACGAAGTGCGCGGTCGCTGGCTGCGGCCGGACAGCACGCTGCAGACGCCTGTCGCGAATCTCGTATGCAACTTCACGCCGCCGCTTGTCGTCGACGGCGTTGCGCGCCCCGCGATGTTGACGCACGACGATGTGACGACGCTGTTCCACGAGTTCGGACACGGCCTGCACCACATGATGACGCAGGTCGACGACATCGGCGTCGCGGGCATCTCCGGCGTCGAATGGGACGCCGTCGAGCTGCCGAGCCAGTTCATGGAGAACTTCGGCTGGGAGTGGGACGTGCTCAAGCGACTCACCGCGCACGTCGACACCGGCGAACCTCTGCCGCGAGCGCTCTACGACCGCATGCTCGCCGCACGCAATTTCCAGAGCGGGCTGCAGACAGTGCGCCAGGTCGAGTACGCCCTCTTCGACATGCGCCTTCACGGCGAACCCGGCAGCGAGGCGCACATCCAGTCGCTGCTCGACGAGGTTCGTCACGAAGTCAACATTGTGCCGACGCCGTCGTTCAACCGCTTCCAGCACGCGTTCTCGCACATCTTCGCGGGCGGGTACGCCGCAGGCTACTACAGCTACAAGTGGGCCGAGGTGCTGAGCGCCGACGCCTGGGGCGCGTTCGAAGATGCCGGCGTATTTGACCCTGCGACCGGCAGGCGCTACCGCGAAGCGATCCTCGAAGCGGGCGGCAGCCGCCCGGCGATGGAGAGTTTCAAGGCGTTTCGCGGCCGCGAACCGACCATCGACGCGCTACTGCGCCAGCAAGGCATGGCTTGAGATTGCGGCCGGCGCGCCGATAAACTCGAATAGCGCCGCAACCCGGGCGCGGCGCGGCGAGGAACGAGCATGAATGGCAACAATTTCCCGGACATCGGAACGAACCCCTGCGAGCCGACGCGTCGCTTGACGCTGGCTTCGCGCGGCACCACGCGCGGCGCCACGCTCGGCGCGCCAATGATCGCCACGATGGTCCTCGCACTCGGCGCGCTATTCACCGCCCTGCCCGCACAGGCGCTCTACAAGGTTGTCGGGCCGGACGGCAAGATTACCTACACCGACCGCCTGACCGGGCCCGCGAGCGGCAAGGTGACACCTTTGGGTGCCAACGGCAGCGCTGCAACCGACAGCGCGGCACTGCCTCCCGAGTTGCAAAAGGCTGTCGAGCGTTATCCGGTCACGTTGTTCATCACGGTCGATTGCGGGCCGTGCGACAACGCAAGCGCAATGTTGCGCCAGCGCGGTATTCCGCACAACGAGAAGATCGTGCAGTCCGGTGACGACGCTGACGCCCTGCAACGGCTGACCGGCACACGCGATGTGCCAACGCTGCTGATCGGCGTGCAGGCGGTTCCCGGATTCGCACCGGAATCATGGAATGCCTACCTGAACGCGGCGGGCTATCCCGGCGAGTCCAGGTTGCCGGCAGGATACGAGTTCACGGCGCCTGTGCCGCTGCGGGCCAAAGTGGAAACGGCCGCGCCAGCACCTCCCACCCCCAATGACGCACCGGCGGCGCCCCCGTTGCGCAACGCGAACGGCATCAGGTTCTAGCCGCCCAGCGGCCCAAGAAGGAAGCGCGCGTCACACGCGACGCGCCTGCAGGGTGCCGGCGGCAACGGCGAGACCCATGATCCAGAACAGCGCACCGGCGCCAAGCGCAGCGCCGACGACACCGAACGCGAGCGGCATCACCGTGCTCGACGCGTTGATCGCCATCGAGCGCAGCGCGATCGCTTCGCCATGGCGATCGGGCGGCGTGATGTGGTGCAGGGTCGACATGATCATCGGCTGCACCGAACCGAGCGACAAGCCGAGCAGCACGGCGCACAGCGACATCAACCACACGGCGTGGGCCAGTGGATAGACGGCGAACACTGCGGCAGTGAACAGCATGGCCGCGACCAGCATCTGGCGCTCCCGCAGTCGATGCGCCACGAGCGGAAGCACCAGACGCACCGCGGCGACGGCGAAGGCAAACAGGCCGAGGACGAGGCCGATCGACGACGCGCTCATGCCGCGCGCGTGACCCATCACCGGGAGCACGAAGCTGTGCACGTCCCAGCTCGCAGAGAGCAGCCAATTGACGAGCATCAGACGACGCAGCGGCGCCGATCGAAGCAGATCCCACGCCGCGTGGCGCTTGCGCGGCACGCTTGCTGCAGCGTGTGGCGCTTCCTTCGGCACGTGCCGCGCGATCGCGAGCGCCGCGAGTGGCAGCAACGCGAGCACGCCGAAGGCGCCCCGAAAGCCGATCAGATCGATCAATACGCCGGCGAGAAGTGAGCCCACCATATTCGCCAGCGCCGGCGCGAGCCCCAACCAACTGAAAACGCGGATGCGATCGGTTGCGCTCGCGGCCAGCCGGCCCGCGCTGCGCTGGATTGCGATCATCCCGGTGTTCGCGCCGGTGCCGCACAGGACGGCAGCGAGGCAAAGCACGAGGTACTCCTGCGACACAAAGGCGAGCAACCCGCCCGTGACGCACAGCGAAACCGCGATCCGCAGCGGAACGTGATAGCCGTGACGATCGCTCAGCCGGCCGGCCTTCATCGCGAAGACGACCGGCGCGGCGGCAAAGAGCGCCAGCAGCACCCCGACCGCCCACGCGCTATGGCCGCGCCCCAGCGCCTGAAGGGGTGCGGCAACACGCACACCCGCCATGCAGGCGTGCAGACAGATCTGACCGACGATGATCGCGACCAGCGGGCGCAGGCGCGGACCTGCGGGTTGCGGGGCCTCGCCGGTGCGCGACGCGATGCCAACCGGCGCCGGCGCGTGTGCCGGATCAGGAGGCGTCGTCATCGACGACGGGCAACTCCACGCCGGGCAGCAGCAATTCGGTCTGCGCGAGAGGCAGCGCCTCGACGGTCTTCAACTTTCGCGTCATCACGTTGGTCCGCGTCTTCGCCTTGTCGATCGTGTCGGACGCTTCGCGCAGCTTTTGCTGCGTCTTGTCGAGCACGTCGCCGAACTTGCCGAACTCGGTCTTCACCGCACCGAGCACCTCCCACACCTCGGCAGAACGCTTCTCGAGCGCGAGCGTGCGAAAGCCCATCTGCAGGCTATTGAGCGTGGCAAGCAAAGTCGTCGGCCCGGCGAGCATCACCTTGTGTTCCCGCTGCAGGCTTTCGACGAGCCCTGGCCGGCGCAGCGCCTCCGCGTACAGACCCTCGGTCGGCACGAACATGATGCCGAAATCGGTCGTGTGCGGTGGTGCGACGTACTTCTCGCGGATCGTTCTCGCCTCGGCGCGCAGGCGGACTTCGATCGCCTTCGCCGACGCCTCGACCGCGACCGGGTCCGCACGCTCCTGCGCCTCGACGAGACGTTCGTAGTCTTCGCGCGGAAACTTGGCGTCGATCGGCAGCCAGAGCGGCGCGCCATCGTCACGCCGGCCCGGGAGCTTGATCGCGTATTCGACGCGCGCGCCGGAGCCGGGCACGGTCTCGACATTTTTCGCGTATTGCTCGGGCGCAAACACCTGCTCGAGCAGGCCGGCAAGCTGCATCTCGCCGAACACGCCGCGCGTCTTCACGTTCGTCAGCACGCGGTTCAGAGAGCCGACGTCGCGCGCCAGATCCCGCATGTCGCCAAGACCCTTGTGCACCTGCTCCAGGCGCTCCGCGACCTGCTGGAAGCTTGCGGTCAAGCGGGTCTCGAGCGTCGCCTGAAGCTTCTCGTCGACCGTCGCCCGCATCTGCTCCAGCTTCTTCTCGTTGTCGGTCTGCAGCGCGGTAAGGCGCTGCTCGACGGTGTTGCGCACTTCGAGCAGGCGGCGCTCATTGGCTTCGGACAGCGCACGCAGCTGCTCGCCCGTCGCATCGCCGAAGCGCTTGAGTGCAGCGTCCTGCGCGTCGCGCGAAGCCTGCGCCTGCGCCGATTGCGCGCTCGCCGCGTGTTGCAGCGCCGAGCTCACCGCCTGCTGCATCGTCGCCAGCTGGACGCGAAAGGCGTCGATCTGTTCGTTTTGCGTTCGTGCCACATCGCCCGACTGCGCGAGCAGCGTTTGCTGGAACGCGGCCAGCGTCTGGCCGATCTCCTGGCGCGTGCCGCTACCGCTGCGCGCCACCTCGTCGCGCAGTTCGCGCTCGAGGCGCTCGGCGTCGGCGCGCAATGACTGTTGCAGCGCCTCCAGCGCACGCTGCATCGGCGCTTCGTCGTTGCGCCTCAAGAGCAGCCACAGGACGAGTGCCAGCGTGACAGCGCCCAGCGCGATGGAGAGCCATTCGATCATGGCGCGATTGTCGCAGCGCCACGGCCTGCACGAGGCCGGGCGCGGGTCAGGTCACGTCAAACTAGGCTTCGCAGACGATGCTCATTTGCGCCTGGGGACGTGCGACGTCGTAGCTGACGAACCACGCAAATTCGTTCGCCGACACCGATTCAGCGTTGACGCCGGCGAGTTGGCCGCCGGACTGCCACTGCCGCAGTACGGCATGTCCTTGCGGGCACAGGCGGGTCGCCTCGGCCGACAGGGTGCGCAAGTCCGTTCCGCGCAAGTCGTAGGCACTTTGTCCGCTATCGGTTGCGAGCGCGCGGACCTGCGTGCCGGCGCAGCCGCCGAGCAGCAGCAAGGCGAACAAGCCCGGCACTGCGCGTGAATTTCGTGTCCGCTTTGCGCTCACGTTCGCCCTTTCGCTGGCTGACAGCACGCATCGATCGGCGACGTATGCTCCGGCAATAAATTGTGGCGATTCGCCACCCGCGCAGCGTCGCGAAATGCGGGCCAAAGACGAGCCAATTCAAGCCGTCGGCAAACCGACGGATAGACAGGCACAGGGCACGACCCGTCCAACTTTGAATCGGACGTTCGTCGACGGTTTCGCGGAGTTGTTGTTCGGCGTCGGCGCGGCGTTGCTGTTCGCCTACTGATTGCCACCCTGCGGCAACACGCTGGCGACCGCCCAAACGGGCTGCCAACGGCGGCAGCGGGTGTTCATCTTAGGGGCGACATCGATTGCCTCACGTCGTCCGGTGCACGATCATGGGCGCGAAGCACCTGCCCGACTCCTGCCCACCTCATGCGCATCCTGCTGGCCGAAGACGAGCGCGAACTCGCGAACTGGTTGGTGCGCGCGTTGCAACAGAGCGGCTTCCAGGTCGACTGGGTCGACGACGGGCGCATGGTCCGGCGCTGCCTGAAGGCGACCCGCTACGACGCGCTCGTGCTCGACCTCGGCCTGCCGGGCGTTGGCGGCCACGATGTGCTCGCCGACCTGCGTGAAGCCGACCAGCGACTGCCTGTGTTGATCCTGACGGCGCGCGATTCGCTGATCGAGCGCGTGAGCACCTTGAACGAGGGTGCCGATGACTTTCTCGCCAAGCCCTTTGAGCTGGCCGAGCTCGAGGCGCGGCTGACTGCGTTGATCCGACGCGCCCGCGGCAGCGAACACCCTCGCCTGGCTTGCGGGCCACTGAGTTACGACCCCGCGGCGAAGCAGTTCACGTTTGACTACGAGCCGCTGGCGCTGACGCCGCGCGAACATGCCGCGCTTCGCGCCCTGATCCAGCACACCGGCGAGCCCCTGACCAAGCAGGAAATCCTCGACCGCGTGTTTTCGGACGAGCAGGATGTGAGCCCCGAGGCGGTCGAAGTGCTGGTGCACCGGCTGCGCAAACGCCTGGGTGCGGGCCCGGTGCAGATCACGACGCTGCGAGGGCTGGGCTATGTGCTCGAGTGCGCGCACGAGGGCGGCGCTTGAATCTCGACGCCTGGCACGCGCTAAGCCTGCGCCGCACGTTGCTGCTGGTGCTTTTCCCGGGCCTGCTGGCGGTCGTCGGCGCCGAACTGGTGCTCACCTGGCGAACCGCGTTCGACGCTGCCAACGCGGCCTACGACCGCTCACTGCTGGGTGCGATCAAGGCCATGGACGCCAACATCTCCACCGCCAGCGGCGGCCTGAGCGTCGAGTTGCCGTACCGCATGCTCGAATTCTTCGAACTCACCGCAAGCGGCCGCGTGTTCTACCGCGTCGCGACCGAAGACGGGCTGGCCGAGATCGGCAACGCCGACCTGCCGCGGCCGCCGCGGCCACTGGTGACGGGGCAGCCTCAGTTCAGCGACGCCAGCTATTTCGACGAACCCGTGCGCGTCGGCTCCTACGCGCGCGTACTCGATCGGCCGCTGACGGATCGCAGCACGCCGCAGCGCGTGGTGATCCAGGTCGCGGAAACCCTGCAGTCACGGGAGGCGTTCACGCGCGAGCTGGTTTGGCAATCGCTGGCGCGCGATCTTGTGCTCGTGATCGCGGCAACCGGGCTGTTGGTGATCGCCGTCGGCTGGGCGCTGCGCCCGCTGGCGCGGCTGCGCGCAGAGGTTCGGGCGCGCAGTCCCCAGGATCTGCGGCCGATTTCGCCGATCGGCATTCCGGCCGACGTGCGACCACTGGTCGAGGCCATCAACCACCACGTCGAGCGCAACCGTCAACAGGCCGAGGCACGGCGGCGCTTTGTCGACGACGCGTCACATCAGCTGCGCACGCCGCTGGCCACGCTGGCCACACAGGTCGGGTTCGCACTGCGCGAAACCGACCCTGCGCAGCAGCGCCAGGCGCTGGAGGCGATCCACACCCAACTCGACGAGACCGTGCGCCAGACAAACCAGATGCTGGCGCTGGCGCGTGCCGACAGTGCCGAGATCACGCCCGAGATGGTCGACCTGAACGAGTTGGCGCAGGCCGTGACACGCCGTTGCTGGAGCGAGGCCAGGGCCCGCGGCATCGACCTCGGACTCGAGGCAGCGCCGCGCCCGGTCGGTGCACTGGCGCAGCCTGCATTGCTGCACGAGGCGTTGTCGAACCTGCTGCACAACGCCATCCGCTACACCCCGCGCGGGGGCCAAGTGACCGTGGCGGTGCAGGCGGCTGGGTCGCGAGCCTGGGTCGAGGTCGTCGACAACGGCCCGGGCATTCCTCCAGAGGAACGCCTGCGTGCAGGGGAGCGCTTCTTTCGCGGCAGCAATGTCGGGCAGCCCGGTACCGGTCTCGGGCTGGCGATCGTTAAGTCGATCGCCGAGCGCCTCGGAGGCGAGCTGCTGCTGACGCCGGGGCACGGGGACCGCGGGCTGCGCGCAACCATCGCCCTGCCCGGCGCCGGGAGCGCAGCGGAAACCTAGAGGTTTACCCTGACGCGCAGCCGATCTTGCTGAAAGCGGACTGAAAGTCGCGGGGCGATAAAGTGCCTCCATCCCCAAGCCGCACCGGCTGGCGGGGGCCTACTTTCGCAACCCGACGGAGACAAGACAATGAACCTCAAGACCCCCCTGACGGCGCTTGTGCTGGCCTGCGCCGCCGCCGCGGCTACTGCCGGCCCGCTCGACAAGACCGAGTGCATCGCCCCCGCCAAGCCCGGCGGTGGCTTCGACCTCACCTGCAAGCTCGCGCAATCGGGCCTGATGGAAGGCAAGTTCATAGCCGATCCAATGCGCATCACCTACATGCCCGGCGGCATCGGCGCGGTGGCCTACAACGCCATCGTCGCGCAGCGCCCGGCCGAAGCCAACACGATCGTCGCCTACTCGGGCGGTTCGTTGCTCAACCTGGCGCAGGGCAAGTTCGGTCGCTACAACGAGAACGACGTGCGCTGGCTCGCCGCCGTCGGCAGCGACTTCGGCGCCGTCATCGTCGCCGAGAACTCGCCGTTCAAGTCGATGAAGGACCTGATCGCCGCGGTCAAGGCCGACCCGACCAAGGTCGTCTTCGGCGCCGGCGGTACGGTGGGCAGCCAAGACTGGATGAAGGCCGCACTCGTCGCCAAGTCCGCCGGTCTGAACCCCAAATCGATGCGCTTCGTTGCCTTCGAAGGCGGCGGCGAGGCAATCACCGCGCTGCAGGGCGGCCACGTGCAGGTCTATTCGGGCGATGCGTCCGAGGCCGAAGAGCAGATCAAGGCCGGCGCCAAGATCCGCGTACTCGCCGTGATGTCCGACAAGCGGCTCGAAGGCAGCCTGTCCGGCGTTCCGACGGCCAAGGAGCAGGGCTTCGACATCGAATGGCCGATCATCCGCGGCTTCTACCTTGGCCCCAAGGTCAGTGATGCGGACTACAAGATCTGGTCGGACACCTTCGCCAAGATGATGGCCACGCCGGCCTTCGCCAAGCTGCGCGCAGAGCGCGGCCTGTTCGCGTTCGACAAGACCGGCCCCGAACTCGACGCCTATGTCAAGCAGCGCGTCGCCTACTACCGCACGCTGGCGGCGGACTTCGGCCTCAACGTCGCCCCCGCCAAGTAACGCGTACCCGAGCGCGCCGGGCACTGCACTCGTCCCCTCGCGGGTTCGGCCGACGCTCTCGTCGGCCGTGGGGCTGTCATGCACCTGTGCGCCGTTCCAGGAGACATCCATGAGTGACCGCATCCTCGGCGCGGTGTGCGTGGTCGCGGGCGCAGGCATGGCCTGGGCCGCCCACGACTATGCTGCCCCGATCTCGTACGAACCGGTCGGCCCGCGCGCCTTTCCGCTGCTGCTGGCCGGGCTGATGGCGTTGGCCGGCGTCTGGCTGATCGCGCGGCCCGGGCCGAAGGGCTTCGGGCTCGCCCGCGAACACCTCAAGCCGATCGGGCTAGCCGTGGTCGCTGTGTTCGCCTATGCCGCGCTGTTCGAGACTCTCGGCTTCACGCTCGCGACGGCCGTGATGGCGCTGCCGGTCGGCATGGCCTTCGGTGGCAGCTGGAAGCAGTCGCTCGCCGGCGGCGTGGCGATGGGCCTGGTGCTCTACCTGATGTTTGACAAGCTGCTAGACGTCGTGCTGCCGACAGGCCTGCTCTCGTTCATCCTCGGAGGCCGCTGATGGACACGCTGCAATTCCTGCTCTCGGGCTTTGCCGTTGCGCTGACGCCCGAGAACCTGATGGTGGCCGCGATCGGTGCCTTCATAGGCACCATCGTCGGTATGCTGCCCGGCCTCGGCCCGATCAACGGCGTTGCGATCCTGATGCCGCTGGCCTTTGCGTTGAAGCTCCCGCCCGAGACGGCGCTGATCCTGCTCGCCGCCGTTTACATGGGCTGCGAATACGGCGGCCGCATCTCTTCGATCCTGCTGAACGTACCCGGCGACGCGGGCGCGATCATGACCGCGCTCGACGGCCACCCGATGGCCAAGCAGGGCCTGGCCGGCGTCGCGCTGTCGATCTCGGCCTGGAGTTCGTTCATCGGTTCGGTGATCGCCACCGCCGGCATCGTGCTCTTCGCGCCGCTGCTGGCGCGCTGGGCGCTTGCCTTCGGCCCGGCCGAATACTTCGCGCTGATGTGCTTTGCCTTCGCCTGCATCACCGGGCTGATGGGCGATGCGCCGGTCAAGGCGGCGCTGGCCGCGGTGATTGGCCTCTCGCTGTCGACAGTGGGGCTGGATTCGAACTCTGGCGTCTACCGCTTCACCGGCGGCGACGTGCACCTGTCCGACGGCATCCAGTTCATCGTCGTCGTGATCGGCGTGTTCTCGGTCAGCGAGATCCTGCTCATGCTCGAGCAGCACCACAGCAGCACCGGCCTGATCCAGGTCGCCGGCCGCAAGCTGTTCAACATGAAGGAGTTGACGCTGACATGGTGGGGCACCGTGCGCTCCTCGGTCGTCGGCTTCGTCGTCGGCGTGCTGCCCGGTGCCGGCGCGACGATCGCGAGTGCGATGACCTACTCGATGGAAAAGCGTCTCGCCGGCCCGAGCGGCCGCTTCGGCGAAGGCGACGTGCGCGGCGTGACGGCGCCCGAGGCTGCGAACAACGCATCGGCGGCGGGCTCGTTCGTGCCGATGCTGACGCTCGGCGTCCCCGGCTCCGGCACGACGGCGGTGATGGTGGGCGCGCTCTCGCTCTACAACATCACACCTGGCCCGGCGCTGTTCACGCAGAACCCTACGCTGGTCTGGGGTCTGATCGCCTCGCTGTTCGTCGCCAACGTAATGCTGCTCTTCATCAACATCCCGATGGTCGGCGTGTTCACGAAGGTGCTGAAGCTGCCGAACTGGGCTCTGGTGCCGGGCATCCTGGCCGTCAGCGCGGTCGGCGTCTATTCGGTGCACGCCACCACCTTCGATCTGATGCTCATGTCAGGCCTGGGCGTCGCGGGCTACGTGCTGCGCAAGCAGGGCATGCCGATGGCACCGCTGATTCTCGGCTTCGTGCTCGGCGACCTGATGGAGCAGAACCTGCGTCGCGCGCTGTCGATCACCAACGGGGAACTCGGCATCCTGGTCGAAAGCCCGATCTCGATCGGCCTGTGGATCGGTGCGCTGGCGATGGTCGTCGTGCCCCCGCTGTTGCGCCTGATGGCCCGTCGCAAGCTTGCTGCCGCGGCAGCCTGAAGCAAATCGAACCGGACCACCTGAATCGCGGCCGCAACATGCACACGCGCACGCCGGAATCGCAGGTGGTCTTCGTTGCCTGAGCCGGAGCGCCGCCAGCCGCCAAAATCGCTGCAACTCGTCGCGGGGCGTGCCGGCCGCGTCGCCGGCACGTTGGTCCTGGCGCTCGTTGCGGCGCTGCTCGCCGAGTGGCTGCGCCTGCCGCTGCCGTGGATGATCGGGCCGCTGCTGACGGTGGCGCTGGCCGGCGTGCTCGGCGCCCGCGTCGATTGCCCCACACCGCTGCGCAATGCGGGCCAGTGGGCGATCGGCACTGCGCTTGGCCTGTACTTCACGCCGACGGTGCTCGCGACTATCGTCACGCTGGCACCGGCGTTGGCCGCAGGCATCCTCTGGGCGATGCTCGCCGGCCTGCTTTTCTACCGGCTGCTCGCGCGCGTTTCGGGTGCGGCCAACGCCGAGGAGCGTGCGACCGCGTTCTTCTCCGCTGCCATCGGCGGCGCCTCGGAGATGGCCGTACTCGGCGAGCGCCACGGCGGGCGCATCGACCGCATCGCGATGGCGCATTCGCTGCGCGTCTTGATCGTCGTCGTCGCGATTCCGTTCGGGCTGCAGTGGTCGGGGCTGCACGGTATCGACGCCGCAGTGCCAGGCCCCACGCGCGTCCACCTCGGCGGCGTCGTGCTGCTCGGTGCGCTGACGTTCGCCGGATCGTTGCTGATGCGGCGTACTGGCTTGCCCAATCCATTCGTGCTCGGATCGATGGCGGTCGGGGTTGCCCTGACCGGCAGCGGCATCGAGTTGTCGGCGCTGCCGCCGCAGGTGAGCCACGCAGGACAGTTGCTGATCGGCTGCGCGCTCGGTGCCCGCTTCACGCCCGATTTTGTTCACAGCGCGCCGCGCTGGCTGGCGACGGTGGCACTCGGCGCGTGCGCGCTGATCGGCCTCTCGGCGTGCGTTGCCTGGGGTCTGGCGGGGCTTGCCGGATTGCCTTGGGCAACCGTGTTGCTCGGCACCTCGCCCGGCGGCGTCGCCGAGATGTGCATCACCGCCAAGGTGCTGCAGCTCGGTGTGCCGGTCGTCACCGCCTTTCACGTGACTCGCTATCTCGCGGTATTGCTGTGTACGCCGTTGCTCTATCGCTGGCTCGAGCGCCGGCGCGGGTGAAGCGGCAACGAACGGACCTGTTTGCTGCAGCGGGCCGATTGCTTCGCTAACCTCTGGCGAGGACGCCTGGATTGACCGGAGTCGGTGGCCGGCCTGCGGCCGGCCCGCAGCCGAGTGCGGCGATCAGGTTGTCCGCCGCGAGATTCGCCATCGCAAGTCGGGTGGCGACGGTGGCGCTCGCGATGTGGGGCGTCAGGACGACGTTGGGCAGCGTGAGGAGCGCAGGGTTCACGCGCGGCTCACCCTCGAACACATCGAGTCCGGCAGCGGCAATCTGCCCGTCGCTCAGCGCAGCGGCAAGCGCCGCGTCGTCGACGATCCCACCGCGCGCGATGTTGGTGAGCGTCGCGCTCGGCTTCATCAGCGTCAGTTCCGCCGCACCGATCGCGTGGTGCGAAGCGGCCGAATACGGCAGCACGAGCACGAGGTGATCGGACTCGCGCAGCAGCGTGGGCTTGTCGACATAGCGCGCACCGAGATCGGCCTCGATCGCCGCATCCAGCCTCGAGCGGTTGTGATAGATCACCTTCATGCCGAAGCCGAGCGCGCCGCGGCGCGCGATCGCTTGGCCGATGCGCCCCATACCGAGGACCCCGAGCGTCGCGCCGTGCACGTCACTGCCGGTGAGCATGTCGTAGGACCACTTCGTCCAGGCGCCGCTGCGCAAGTAGCGTTCGCCTTCGGCCATTCGGCGCGCAGTGGCCATCATCAGCGCGAACCCGAAGTCAGCGGTCGTCTCGGTCAGCACGTCGGGCGTGTTGGTGACGACGATGCCGCGCGCGGTGCAGGCGTCGACATCGACGTTGTTGTAGCCGACTGCCATGTTGCAGACCGCACGCAGCTGCGGGCAGGCGTCGAGCAACGCGACGTCGATGCGCTCGCCAGTCGCAAAGATGCCCTGCTTGCCTTGCAGGCGACGCTTCAGCTCGGCCGCGTTCCACGGCTCGTCAGTATCGTTGCCCTCGACATCGAAGTGCCCACGCAGACGATCGAGAACGGAAGGAAACACCGCACGGGCAACAAGAACGGGAGACTTCATTCGATGAACCTCGTGAATTCGGAAACAGGTGCGCGCTCTGTGGCGAGCGCATTGACCGGCGCCGATGGATCGGCGTGGCCGAGCGACATGCCGCACACCAGCATTTCGCTGGCAGGTGCGCCGACATGTTCGGTAATGATGCGGTGGAACTGCAGAAACGCGACCTGTGGGCAAGTGTGCAGGCCGCGCGCGCGCGCTGCGATCATCACGTTCTGCACGAACATACCGTAGTCGAGCCAGCTGCCCTGGCACATGATGCGATCGATCGTGAACATCAACCCGACCGGCGCATCGAAGAACACGTAGTTGCGTCCGAACTGCGCGTGCATCTTCGCCTTGTCGCCCTTGGCGATGCCGAGCAACCCGTACATGTCCCAGCCGATCTTGCGCCTTCGGTCGATGTAGGGAGAGACCCATTCGGTTGGGTAGTAGACGTACTCTTCGCTGTGCTGCGCGAGCGCGACTGGATCGTCGAACACATCGAGGATCTTGCGGGACAGCGCGTCCTTCGGCTCGCCCGTCAAGACATAGACTTTCCACGGTTGGACGTTGGTGCCCGACGGCGCGCGCGATGCGACCGAGAGAATGTCTTCAACCGTCTGGCGCGGCACGGGCGCAGGCAGGAAGGCACGTGTCGCGCGGCGCGAGGTGATGGCGGCGTCGACCGCGGCGATCGATTCGGGGGAAGGTGTCACAGAGATTCCTCAAGGTAGCGGCAGGCGTCGCGCCGGGACCGTAGTGTCGTGCTGGCAGCAGTCTCAATCTGCCGCATTGTTCCACTCCTGCCAACTCGCCAAGGCTTCGCGCAGCGTGCCGAGTTGGACAGCGATCGTGTCGTCCAGGTTGCGCCCGTAACCGCCAGCCATTGCGAGCGCGAGCGGAATGCGACGTTCGCGCGCCGCGGTGAACACCCGACGGTCACGCTCGGCCAGTCCTGAAATGCTCAGCTTCAGGCGTCCAAGGCGGTCACCCTCGTGCGGGTCGGCCCCGGCGAGATAGAAGATCAGCCCCGGCGGCGCTTCGGCGCAGCGCGACCAGAGCGCATCGAGAGCGGTGTCCAACGCGGGGAGATAGTCGGCATCGCCGCAGCCGTCTGGAAGCGCGACGTCCAGATCGCTCGCCTCCTTGCGAAACGGGAAGTTGCGTTCAGCATGGATGGATAGCGTGAACACCGTCGGATCGCCGCGAAAGATCGCCGCGCTGCCATTGCCCTGATGCACGTCGAGGTCGATCAGCGCAACGTGCAGCGGATCGCGGCGCGTGCGGCGCCATTCGGCCTGCATCAGGCGCGCGGCGACAGCCGCGTCGTTGAATACGCAGTAGCCGCTTCCGCGATCGGCGGTCGCATGGTGCGTGCCCCCGGCCAGATTCGCGGCCACGCCTTGCGCGAGCGCGGCGCGCGCCGCGGCAATCGTCGCGCCGACCGAACGTCGCGAGCGTTCCACCATTTGCGGCGACCACGGAAAGCCGATCTCGCGCTGCTGAGCGGCATCGAGCCGACCCTCGATCACGCGGCGCACATAGTCTGGCGAATGCGCGAGCACGAGTTCACCATCGCTCGCCGCGGGCGCCTCGTGCACGCGTATCGCCGGCAGTTGCGCCTCAACGCGTTCCCGCAGCAGGCGGTACTTCGGGATTGGAAAGCGGTGGCCCACCGGCAGCGGCAGGCTCGAGCGGTCGGAGGTGTATGCGTGCACGTACTGGATTCCAATGCCGGGCGTGTCTATTGACCCAACCGGTCGGAGCCATTAGAACCCGATCTCTAGAATGCGGCAGTGCAGCAAAAACCCCTTGATTTGTCCCGTCGCATGCGTATACTTCGGTTCATGGTGCAGTGCAGCAATTTTCACTGCAACCGGTTTTACCTCAACTCACTGGAGATTTACCATGATGACCGCTGAACAAATGCTCGCCGCCCACAAAGCCAACGTTGAAACCCTCTTCGGCCTGACCAACAAGGCCTTCGAAGGCGTCGAAAAGCTTGTCGAACTGAACCTGCAAGTCGCCAAGGCGTCGCTCGGCGAGACCGCCGAAGGCGTCAAGGCTGTTCTGTCGGTCAAGGATGCGCAAGAGCTGATGACCCTGCAAGCCGGCCTGTTGCAGCCCGCCGCTGAAAAGGCAGCCGCCTACAGCCGCCACCTGTACGACATCGCCGCCAGCACCAACGCAGACATCGGCAAGATGGTCGAGGCGCAAACCGCCGAGGCACAAGCCAAGTACATGTCTGCCGTCGACGCCGCCGCGAAGAGCGCACCTGCTGGCTCGGAAAACGCCGTGGCGCTCGTGCGCTCGGCCGTCGCCGCCGCCAACAACGCCTTCGAAAGCGTGCAAAAGGCCGCCAAGCAGGCCGCGAATGTCGCCGAGTCGAACTTCCAGGCGATGGCTGCCACCGCCGAAAAGGCGACCGCTACCGCGACAAAGTCGCGCCGCGCCGCCTGAGACCAGGCTGCAGACGATGCGCCGCAACAAAATATGTAGCGGGCGTTGAACTTTTGAAACGAGACTGAGCTCTTATGAAGTCTGCGGTCGCGAGATCGCAGTCCTCTTGAACGTGAGTCTCCTCGGTGCCTCCCGAAGCATTGGCTTCAAGGTACCTTCGGCCCGGTGCCCCACCGGGCCGTTTCTTTTGTGCGGCCGCTTCCGGTACGCGCCTCGCGGCCCCGTCGCCTCAGCGGTAGGCGCGCAGGTAGTTCCATTCGAAGAAGCGCTTCGCCCAGTGAAAGACGCGCGAGTCCGGCAGCAGCAGATTGCGCTGCGGTGAGCGATAGACGAGCGAGCCGCGATCATTCGCATCGACGATGCAAATCAGCTCGACCTTGAAGGTCGCGCTCGCTGGGCCGCCCTTGAAGTCGTCAAGCAGATTGGCCGCCGCGGCAGCGGCCTGCAGATCGGCCATGTGGGCCTGCTTGGGCATCCAGTCCGGCCCCGGGAAACTGCCCGAATCGCCAACCACGAAGACGCGCTCAGTGCCGAGAACGCGACAGTGCGCGTCGGCTTGCAGCAAGCCGCCAGGCGAGCGCGCGAGCGAAGTCCTATCGAACCATGCATTTCCGGTCATGCCGGGCATGAAAAGGATCAGGTCGGCCTTGAATTCCCCGCCTTCGGTGACGACCTTGTCGGCCTCGAAGCGCGACATCTTGCGCCCTAGATGGGTGCGAATGCCGCGCTGCTTCATCTGCGCCAGAAGATGCTCGACCGCCTTCGGGCCGAGCCGCTTGCCTGGCTCGGCAGCGGGGCTGAAGAAGACGAGTTCGAACGCCTCCCGCCGCCCCTCTCGCCGCAACTGGCGGTCGATGCCGAACAGGAACTCGAACATCGGCCCGCCGCGCATGGCTTGCGGTTCATTCGGATTGCCGGCAAACCCGATCGCGATCGTCCCGCCCTGCATCGCGCGCAGCCGATCGCGGATGCGCTCGGCGGCCTCGATGCCCTCGCAGGGCGTGATGGCATGTTCGATTCCGGGCAGCTTCTTGATGAATCGGCCACCGGAGGCGATGACGAGGGCGTCGTTCTTCACCTCTCCCGCGCTCGTCATCACAGTGCGCGCATCGGCCGACAAGCCGATGACTTCGGCAGCGTGGAAGTGCACATCGTGACGCTTGAGGAATCCGCCGAGCGGCACGATGAGTTGCTCGCGCGTGCGCAGACCGCTAGGTATCCAGATGATGCCCGGCAGGTAGTGCAGTTCGGCGTGCGGCGCAACGAGCGTGATGCGCGCCGACTTGTCGCGCTTGCGCAGCTCGCGGATCGTCGACAGGCCGCCGAAGCCGGCGCCAATGATGGTGATTTCGGGAGTTTGATTCATCTCGTTTGAAGACACCGGCCACAACCAGCCGCTACAGCCATTGTGCGATCTGTTCCACGTCTTCTGGAAATAGCTGGCCCGCCTCCGCCATCACGACGCGACCATCGCGGCCTCGCACCACAGTGACTGGCAGGCCCCTGGGTTTCGGGAGCAAGCGCCCGATCTCCGGCGTGAAGAGCGCGGCAGGGAAAGTGTAGCGATGCTGGGTCAGGTAGTTCGTCGCGTCTTCAGCGCGTCGATCGATCGACAGCGCAAGCATCTGCAGTCCGCGGCTGCGCTGAGCCCGCCACAGGGCCTGCATGTACGGGCTCTGCAGCGCGCAAAACGGGCACCAGCTTGCCCACCAGTAGATCACCAGCAATTTGCCTTGCGCTTGCGCAGGCTCGAAGCGCTGGCCATCGAACAGCGTTACCGACGGCAGCGCGAGCGAACTCCCCAGCGCCGGCAACGCACCGGCCTCGGGCGCCGCGAGTGCTGCAGCCCAAGCGCCGATGCTCGACACCAGCGCCGAGCCGCGCGCGAGAAGCAATCGTCGATTCATGCCCGCCCTCCCTGTCCGCTGTCGCAACATGTGGGCGCAACAGCGCCCTGCTTCCATGATACGAAATCGACGAAGGCTGGAGCGACGGCGTGGCTATCAGAGGCATCGCACGAGCTTGACCTCAGCCCCCTTGCGTAGCTTGAAGACCTGCGGCTTCGCTGCACCCTCGGGCCAGATTGACAGGGTCATCATGCCGTTTTCGACCGTGCCCTCGTAGCGCGCTTTCGTGACTGGCGCGGATTCGTCAGCCCGCTGCGGCCCACTGCGATACTGTTCGAACGTACCGGCAGCGGCGAAGCCCCCTTTCTCGCTTAACACCAGCGGACCGGCGATCGCACCGCTCGCGCAGTCGAGCTCGACACGCCCTGCGCCCTTCGCATCGACCACGAGTTGAAGACGGTCGCCGCCCCAGGTGCCTTCGATCGCCCCCTCGGATGGAGCGCCCAACGTCAAGGGAGCAGTCATCAGTAAACCTCCGAGGATCGCGAGTTGGATGCCAAGCTTGAATCGTCTCATCTGCCTCGCTCCTCGAGTCGACAAATTGTCTGCTCAAAACAAAGGGCGGACGGAGAATGCCCCCGCCCGCCCTGCATTTTCAAAGTGTCGTCTAGTGTCGCTTACGCGGCAAGCGAACGCTCCGATGCGCGACGGCGCCGGGCAGCGAACCCGCCCATGGCACCCAGGCCCAGGATCATCATCGCCCAAGTCGAAGGCTCCGGAACGGCCGGCACCTGGATCACGCCGATCCAGGTACCCCATCGCGAACCGCCCGTGCCATTCGGGTGGCCGAACTCTGGAAGGTTGTACTCGCGCGCAAACTGACCGATGACCCAGAACTTGCTCGAATCCTCCGGATCGACCGACACCTGGCTGTAGTCACCCCAGCGTTGGCGACCGGCTGCTGGCTGACCATAGAGGCTGCCGTTGTGATAGTCATCGGTCAGGCTTTCCTTCAGCAACAACTCGCCGCTGAGTGCCACCAGGTTTCCGCTCGCGTCCGTGTTGAAGGACTGTGCCATGAAGCTGATCTTGCCGGTTGTCAGATCGAGTCCGGAGCGGTTGTAGCCGATCACGACCTGCCCGTCCCCGTTCACCGCGATCGAGCCCTGGTAGTAGTCGTAGCCCGCCGCGCCGATGTCACCCTGCGAAAGAATGGCGAAGCTGTCGGCGTCGAGCACGGTATAGCGCACCCGGGCCTCGTCTACTCCATCGCTAACCGAATCGACAGTCTGCACCATGTAAATCTTGCCGTTGGCCTCGTACGCGCTGCTACTGATCCGCTCGTCGAGGGTGTCGATGATCCGCTGATTTGCGGGGATGGCAACCGACGGTTGCCGTCCGGGGCCGGGGCTTACATAGGCGGCCTGACCGAGATAGGTGACCCCCGAGGTCGTCGAACCGGTGGCGTCAGTCGAGCTCAGGCCGTTGACCTTGTAGCCCATGCTGTCGTAATTGAATAGCGACGCCGCAACGACCTTTCCGGTACTCCCCGCCGAGCGGCTGTTCACCCCCTGAATGGCGAATCCGCGATCTTCGCCAACGCCGGGATACGGCGTGACGAACTGCTTCATGTTGGCGACCGATGGCGCACCGGCGTTGAAAAGGCTGGCGACCGGAATGACGTTGAGCGTCGTCCCCTGAAAGGCCCCCGCCCCCGAGAAGTTGTTCGTGCCGACGTAGACCGCATTTTTGTCGAGCGCGAGCGTCGGATAGTCCGCCGTGCCTCCGGCATAACCGGTGTACTTCACCGACTTCCAGGACCCGAGCGCGTTGTCGGTGTCCGACACGGCGATCTGCAAATCGCTTGTGCTGGCACCGAATGAAATGGCAACCCAGCGGCTGGCATCGGCGTTGTACATGATGCGCGAATCACCATTCGCACCCGTCTGCCCGGCTTGGGCCCAGAAGTCCACGTCTGACAACAACGCCGTGCGATTGCCCGTCGCCTTGTCGAACACGGCGTAGGCACCGTTGGTCGTCGACATGTATTGCGTGCGGCCGACCGCACCCATCGTGTCCGGCGGAATGAAGTTGCGTTGGAAAAACGCACCGTCGTATTGGCTGACGCCCTCGAAGCCCATGACGTAGGCACCGGTGCCGAATACCGGCGGCGACTTGCCGTTGGTGTCGTAGGACAGGTCACCCTCGATGGTGATCATCTTTGGCTTCTTGAACTCCCAATACGGCTTCATCGTCGCCGCCTGGAGGCTCGCCGAAGCGAACAGCATCGCGAGTGCGCCAGCTATGGCTCCCGCTTTCAGCAGGCGCTCGGGCCTGAATTCGGTCTGGAATTTCATGAACACTCCTCTGTGTGAACCGCCGAGCCCGTGTCCCCCACGGACGATTGCATCTCTCTACGCAACACGTGCGCGCGATCATTTCGAATGCCCGCGAACTACGCACATGTCGTGACCCGGACAATATGCTTAGTGATTTCCTTCACAACACCTCAGATAGGGGGAGTGTGAACCCTAGTAGCGAAGCCGACGAGATCGGAGCAAGAGCGCCGGGAAGACAGCTCACTCCCATCGGTACACTCGTAATCCGCAATCCGTAACCCGTAGTCAAGCAGCCCGCCATGCCCACGACCATCCAGCACGCCGATTTCGTTGACAGCATTGCTGCCGCCCTGCAGTACATCAGCTATTACCACCCGGCCGACTACATCGCCCATCTGGCGCGCGCCTACGAAGGCGAGCAGAGCCCGGCGGCGAAGGATGCGATCGCGCAGATCCTGACGAATTCGAGGATGAGTGCCGAAGGCCGGCGCCCGATCTGCCAGGACACCGGCATCGTCAACGTCTTCCTGAAGATCGGCATGGACGTGCGCTTCGAGGGCTTCCCCGGGGGCGTCGTCGACGCCGTCAACGACGGTGTGCGCAAGGGATACCTAGACCCGGACAACACGCTGCGGGCGAGCGTCGTCGGCGACCCGCAGTTCGAACGCAAGAACACGCGCGACAACACCCCGGCGGTCGTCCACATGGAACTCGTCCCGGGCAGCACGGTGGACGTGCAGGTGGCCGCAAAGGGTGGCGGCAGCGAGAACAAGAGCAAGTTCGTGATGCTGAACCCGAGCGACAGCCTCGTCGACTGGGTCATGAAAACGGTGCCGACGATGGGCGCAGGTTGGTGTCCGCCGGGCATGCTCGGCATCGGCATCGGCGGCACGGCAGAGAAGGCGATGCTGATGGCCAAGGAATCGCTGATGGAGCCGATCGACATGTTCGATCTGAAGGCCCGCGGCCCACGCAACAAGACCGAGGAACTGCGCATCGAACTGTGCGACAAGATCAATGCGCTCGGCATCGGTGCGCAGGGCCTCGGCGGCCTGACGACCGTGCTCGACGTGAAGATCGCGATGTACCCGACGCATGCGGCAAGCAAGCCGGTGGCGATGATTCCCAACTGCGCCGCCACCCGTCATGCACACTTCGTGCTCGACGGCTCGGGCCCGGCGTATATCGACCCGCCGAGCCTCGACAGTTGGCCCGACGTTCACTGGGCGCCCGACTACAAGCGCTCTAAAGCGGTCGACCTGAACACCTTGACGCGCGAGCAGGTGGCGAGTTGGCAACCTGGCGACACGCTGTTGCTCTCTGGCAAGATGCTGACCGGCCGCGACGCCGCGCACAAGCGTATTCAGGACATGCTCAACAAGGGCGAAAAACTACCCGTCGATTTCACCAACCGCGTCATCTACTACGTCGGCCCGGTCGATCCGGTGCGTGACGAGGTGGTTGGGCCGGCCGGCCCGACGACCGCGACGCGCATGGACAAGTTCACCGAGATGATGCTGGCGCAGACTGGCCTCATCGGCATGATCGGCAAGGCCGAGCGCGGGCCGACCGGCATCGAGGCAATCCGCAAGCACAAGAGCGCTTACCTGATGGCCGTCGGCGGCGCCGCCTACCTCGTCTCGAAGGCGATCAAGTCGGCGAAGATCGTCGGCTTTGCCGATCTCGGCATGGAAGCGATCTACGAATTCGACGTCAAAGACATGCCGGTCACCGTGGCCGTCGACTCGCACGGCACCAGTGTGCACGAGACCGGGCCGAAGGCGTGGCAGGCCAAGATCGGCAAGATTCCTGTCGCCGTCGCCTGAGCGCGGCCGGACACTCGGCTTTCAACCGCGTCGTCGCTGAGTCGATCGCGGTCGGCAGCGTCGCCGACAATTCCTGGCATGGCGCAACACTTCGAAGTTCATCCCGACAACCCGCAACCGCGCCTGCTGAAGCAGGCGGCGCAGATACTGCAAGGGGGTGGCGTCGCCGCGATCCCGACCGACTCGAGCTACGCGCTCGTCTGCCGGCTCGACGACAAGGATGCGGCGGCACGCCTGCGCGCCATTCGTGAAGTCGATGCCAAGCATCACCTGACGCTGCTGTGCCGCGACCTGAGCGAGCTTTCGAGCTACGCGCGAGTCGACAACAAACAGTACCGGATGCTGAAGCTCGGCACGCCCGGGCCCTTCACGTTCATCCTCGAGGCAACCAAGGAGGTGCCGCGCCGCCTTTCGCATCCGTCGCGGCGCACTATCGGCTTGCGCGTCCCGGACCACCGCGTCACCCAGGCGCTGCTCGAGTCGATGGGTCAGCCGCTGCTCGCGACGACCTTGATCGCGCCCGGCGAGACCGAACCCCTGAACGACGCCGCCGAAATCCTCGAGCGCTTGCACAAGCAGGTCCAGGCGGTGGTCGACGCGGGCGCGTGCCCGATGCACCCGACCACTGTGCTCGACCTGACCGGCGAGGAGCCGGTGCTCGTGCGCCGCGGGCGTGGTGACCCGTCCCTCCTCGGGCTCAGCCTGGATTGACGCTGGCGGAGCGCACCGAAGCCGACTTGCACGGCGCGGGATTGTTGCGCGCTCGGGGTGCCCAGCGCACTGACGTTGCGCAGGTTCAGGAAGCGCCGAGCGCGTCGGCGATGCGGCGCGGGTCGAAACCCACCTGCGGCTTGCCCCGAACGAACATGAGCGGCGTTCCCGGCGCCATATGCGCGGTGAAGCGAGCCGCGCAGGCGGTGTCGCGCTCGATGCTGCATTCGGTGAACGGCACGTCGTGCGCGTTGAACCAGGCGCGTGCCTTGTGGCAATAGAGGCAGGTATCCGAGGCGATCATCTCGATGTCGCCCGGCGCCGCAAGCGCCGCCACTTCTTCGCCGACGCGATCGGCCGACCATGCGCGCCAGCCTTCGCTCACCGCGCCGACGACGAGCACGATCGCGACCAACGACAGTGCGGAGCGCAGCCGCGAGCTCATGCGAACACGCCCGCCTTCATTCGGCCCAAAGAGCAGCGGTGACGACGACTTCGATCTTCCACTCGGGCCGCGCCAATGCCGCCTGCACTGTGGCCCGCGGGGGCGCATCACCGGGCGCAACCCAGTCGTCCCAGATCTCGTTCATGCCAGCGAAGTCGGACATATCGGCGAGGAAGATCTGCGCCCGCAGGATGTGCGCCTTGTCGGTGCCCGCTTCCTGCAACAGGCGGTCGATCATCTCCAGTACCTGCTGTGTCTGGCCTCGAATGCCGACCGTCGCATCGCTCGGCACCTGGCCCGCCAGATACACCGTGCCGCGGTGGATCGCCATCTCGCTTATCCGATCTCCGACGTGAAACCGCCGAATGCCCTCACTCATGCCTTTTCTCCCCTGTGCGACTTGCCGTGCCCGCCATGCGGGCCCTTGTGGGTATGCCCGTGCCCCTCTGCCGTGCGCCGCGCGTGCCCCTGTCCGGCAGGAATCAGCGCTGCCTTGTGCCCCATCTTGCTCTCCGTTCCGGCGAGCAGCTTGCCGATATTGGCGCGATGGCGCCAGACCAGCAGCAGGCTCATGACGATGAGTGCCAGCACCAGCGGACCGCCGTTCCAGATCAGCATCTGATAGAACGGCGCGAACACCGCCGCGACGAGTGACGCGAGCGAGGAATAGCGGAAGAAGAACGCGATGATCAGCCAGGTCGCGAGGGTCGCCGCACCCAGCCATGGGTTGAGCGCAAGCAGCACACCGGCTGCGGTCGCAACGCCCTTGCCGCCCTGGAAGCGAAAGAACACGGGCCACAAATGGCCGATAAAGGCGGCAAGGCCGACGAGGGCTTGCGTGCCCTCCCCCAACCCAAAACGCGGCCCGTAGATCACGACGGCGAGCACCGGCAGAAAGCCCTTGAGCGCATCGAGCACGAGCGTCGTCGCGGCGGCGGCCTTGTTACCCGAACGCAACACATTGGTCGCCCCCGGGTTGTGCGAACCGTAGCTGCGCGGATCGGCCAGCCCAATCGCGCGGCTCACGATGACCGCGAACGAAAGCGAACCGATCAGGTAGGCGAGCACCGCGGCGATCGCGGGAAGAAAGGGCAGCAGCATGTCCATGGGGCTATTCTGCACTCGCGCAGCGCACTGCCTTCGCACCGAGCAGGCGCACCAGCACCTCCGGCTCAATGCCAACGAGAAAGCCGCGCCGTCCGCCGTTGATGCAGATGCGCGGCAGGGCCAGCACGCTGGCTTCGACGAAAATCGGCATCGCCTTGCGCAACGCGAAAGGCGAGGTGCCGCCGATCAGGTAGCCGCTTTGACGTTGCGCGACCTCGGGACGACATGGTTCGACCTTCTTGCACCCGATCTCGCGCGCCAGGCTCTTCAGGCTCACACTGCGATCCCCGTGCATCAGCACGACGAGTGGCGCGGCCCGCTCATCCTGCATCACGAGCGTCTTCACGACTTCGTGTTCCGGTACGCCAAGCTGGCGCGCCGACTCGGCCGTGCCGCCGTGCTCGACGTAGTCGTACGGGTGCTGGCTGAAGACGATGCCGTGGCGGCGCAGGAGCTGCGTCGCCGGCGTCTCGCTGACGTGGGCGGGCTTGTTCGCCACCGTTGCGGTCGGCTCGCTGTCGAGTCTCGGTCAGGTCGTGCCGGCCCGGGCCCTACTGGGCCGGGTCGCGAATTTCCCAGCGCACTTTGTCGATCGCCGCGAGCAGTTCGGGGGCAAGCGTCGTGCCCCACGCGTCGAGGTCCTCGTCGAGTTGGGCGCGCGTTGTCACGCCGATGATCGTGCTCGCCGTCTGCCATTTCGTATAGCACCAGGCGAGCGCCATGCGGATCGGCGTCAGGCCGTGTTCGCGGGCGAGCGCGTTGTAGCGCCGCGCTGCGGCGAGCGATTCGGCGCGGCCCCAGCGCTGGGCCTTCATGCTGGCGAACAGACTCATGCGACCGGGCCGAGCTGGGTCGTCGAACCCGTGCGTGTCGTACTTGCCGGTGAGCAGGCCGAAGCCGAGCGGCGAATAGGCGAGCAAGCAGACGCCGTGGTGGAACATCGCCTCGTCCAGGCCGTTCTCGAGCGTGCGGCTGATCAGGCAGTAGGGGTTCTGCACCGTCGCCACGCGCGGGAGACCGAAGGCTTGCGCCGAGTGCACGAACTCGCCCAGGCCGTAGGCGGTCTCGTTCGAGAGGCCGATGTGGCGCACCTTGCCCGCCTTGACGAGTGTCGCGAGCGCCTCGAGTTGCTCCTGCACCGAGCTGAATTGCGCCTCTTGCGTCGGGTCGAAATAGATCTGGCCGAACATCGGTACGTTGCGGTTCGGCCAGTGGATCTGATAGAGGTCGATGAAGTCAGTCTGCAGCCGGCGCAGGCTGTCGTCGCAGGCCTGCACGATGTCGGCGGCGCGCAGGTCGCGGCTGCCGCCGCGAATCCACGGCATGTTGCGCGACGGGCCAGACACCTTGGTCGCGAGCACGATTTTTTCGCGCATGCCCTGGCGGGCTACGAGCCAGCGGCCGATCAGCGTCTCGGTCACGCCGAAGGTTTCGACGCGCGCCGGGACCGCATACATCTCGGCCGTGTCGATGAAATTGATGCCGCGCGCTACTGCGTGGTCGAGGATCGCGTGGGTCGTCGATTCATCGACCTGCCCGCCGAATGTCATCGTGCCGAGGCAGATGGGGGTGACACGCAGGTCGGTCTTGCCAAGGGTGATCGGATTCATGGCACGAGTGTGCCTCAGCGTGGATCGGCGAGTTGGCGACAATGCGGCAAAGGCCCACACCTCACACTGCATTGCATCGTCCGCTGCCACGCCATCCCGCCGCTTCGCTGCTTGTCATCGCCGCCGCGCTCGCATTGCACGCTGCCGTCGCGTGGCTGCTCGGTCAGCGCGCGGTTGTCGCGCCACCCAGGGCCGAGCCGGTTGCAGCGCGAATCTCCTTGCGCTGGCTGCCGCGACAGAGGCAATCGCCGCTGGTAGCGGAGGCCGCAACGGTGCATTCCGAAGCCGATGACGCAACCCGGCGCAAGCCCGAGCTGCGGACCCCTGGTGTGCCCCCTGTCCCTTTGCAACGCGCGCCCGCGAATTCGAATGCGGCAGCGACCGATATGGAGACAGCGCCAGCACCGACCCAGTTCACTTCACCGCCGACACCCGACGGGCCAGCGACAGCGCCGGCGCCAGCGGAACCGACTGCGCAACCGAAGGGTGGATGGCCATTGGAGGACATCCTCAACAGCCCCGGCACGCGTCGTGCGATTCGCGACGCGGCGCTCGCACCCTCGCTCGCCGACCTCGACGGCACGACGGCACGTGCGAACCCGACGCGGCAACTCGGCGCCTCGATCGCGTCGGGTGCACGCGGGGATTGCGAAAAGGGCGAGTTCGCGGGCGGCGGCATGGGCTTGCTGAGCCTGCCTTTCTGGGCCATCGCCCGGCTGCGCGATCACTGCGGCAAGTAGCGAAGCGCTCCCTTCGCTTTCGCCGGCGCAAGCCCGGGGATGCGCCTCAGTTGTCGCCCTGCACGCTGTGTGGCCGCGCGGCGCGCGCTTCCTCCTGCAGGCGCAACACGCGGCGCTGCACCTTGCCGGTCGTCGTCATCGGCAGTGCGGCGATGAACTCGATCTCCTTCGGATACTCGTAGGGTGCGAGCTTGCCGCGCACGTGCTGCTGCAGCTCCTGCACGAGCGCATCACTCGCGTCGAAGCCGGCAGCCAGGACGACAAACGCCTTGACGACCGCGCCGCGTTGGGGATCGGGCTTGGGCACGACGGCCACGTTCGCGACCGCCGGGTGCTTGACGAGGCAGTTCTCGATCTCGCCCGGGCCGATGCGATAGCCGGCGGCCTTGAACATGTCGTCACTGCGGCCCTGGTACCAGAGGTAGCCGTCGGCATCCATCACCGCCATGTCGCCGGTGCGGCACCACGAGTCATCGGCGTCACCGGTGAACTTCGCGCGCGTCGCGGCGTCGTTCTTCCAGTAGCCGAGAAAGAAGATCGGGTCGGCATCACCGTGCATGTCACGGCGGTGCACCGCGACGTCGCCGGCGACACCGCGCGGGCATTCCCTGCCGTCGTCGTCGAGCACCGCGACGCGATGCCCCGGATAGGGCCGCCCCATGCTGCCCGGACGCGCCGGCCAAGCCGGATGACGAGCGCCTTGCGTATCGACGAAAGTGCCGCAATTGCCGACGATGTAGTTGACCTCGGTCTGGCCGAACATTTCGTTGACCGTCACCCCGAGCGCGTCCTGGCAGTAGGCGAACACCGCATCGCCGACCGCCTCGCCTGCACTCATGATCGCGCGCAGTTCGAGCGCGTAATGTGCGCGCGGCGCGGGCACGGCCTTCATCATCGCCTTCAGTGCGGTCGGGAACAAGAAGGTGTGCGTCACCCGATGACGCTGCATCAGCGCAAACGCACGCAGTGGGTCGAAGCGACCCGCGTAACCGACGATCGGCCTTCCGAAGTAGAGGGCGGGCAACAACGCGTCCATCAGGCCGCCGGTCCACGCCCAGTCTGCGGGTGACCAGAACACCGCATCGCCGGGCGCCGGGAACCAGTTCTGGCTGCAGACGAAGCCCGGCAGATTGCCGATCATCGCGCGATGCGGGATCAGCGCCCCTTTGGGCGGGCCGGTCGTGCCGCTGGTGTAGATCAGCACCGCAGCGTCATCCGCGCGCGTAGGACGCGCTTCGAACAGCGGCGGTTCGCGCCGCAGCACGGCGAGCCAATCGAGATCGCCCAAACCGCCCGCATCGCCGACAGCAATCACCGTCGCAAGCGCCGGGCAGGCCGGGCGCGCGGCGCGCAGATTGACCACAGCACTCTCGTCGACGATCGCAACCTTGGCTTCGCTGTCGTTGAGGCGGTACTCGAGCGCGTCGGGGCCGAACAGCATCGACAACGGCATCGCCACCGCACCGAGTTGGTAGATCGCGATGTGCGCCACGGCGGTCTCGAAGCGCTGCGGCATGACGACCGCAACCCGGTCGCCAGGCCCGACGCCGAGACGGTGCAGCACGCGCGAGAGTCGATCGGCGTCGGCCTGCAGTTCGCCGAAGCTGTGGTCGCGCACCTGGCCATCTTCGCTTTCGATAATGATGGCGGTCGCCAACGGCCGGTTGCGTGCCCAGCGGGTGCAGCAATGCTCCGCGATGTTGAACTCCGTCGGCACTTGCCAGCGGAAGTTCGCGTGCAGCGATACGTAGTGATCCTCGGCGGCGTGGCGTGACATGAGGTGAGGGTAGCAAGAAAACGGGGCCGCGCCTCAAGTCGAATCGCTGCGCGCCGACAACGGATCACACGATGCCCCGCTGCCAGGACGTGGTAACGCCATTCCTCGGCCGCACGCCGACCGAAACGCGAGACGCCCCTGCGAGCGCGAACGGCGAACGCGATCGCCCCGCCTCCACGCCCGAGCCCCCACCATGACGCACCTTCCAATCGCCCCCGATGCCCACACCTGGGACGAGGTGCAGGTCGGCCGGCCGCTGCCGTTCAACATCCGCGATGCCGACCGCACGCTGCTGCTCGCCACGGGTCAGCTCATCACGAGCGAAGCACAACTTCAGGCGCTTCGCGATCGTGGTGCGCTGACAGACAGCGCCTCTGCGCGCGCCCGGGTGGACGAAGCCCGGCCCGAGCAACTGCCCGAACTCTGGGCCGAGTGCATGGACGGCATTGCCGCCGCGCTGCGTGCATCCGAGCAGGCGCACTTTCGCGCCGCACTCGACGACGCCGCGGAGCCCGTGCTCGCCTTGATCGAGCGTGACCCGGATCTCGCGATCTTCCAGGTGCTGCGCCAAAACCCGGACGACAACGTGCGCTACGGCGTCACACATTCGGTGCACGCTGCCATCACGACGCACCTCGTCGCGCAGCGTCTTGGCTGGTCCCCGGCACAGACGCTCACCGCCTTCAAGGCGGCGCTGACGATGAACCTGGCGATGGTCGAACTGCAAGGGCGGCTCGCAACGCAGGTCTCGCCGCTGACGCCGCTGCAGCGCGCAACGATCCGAGAGCATCCGATGCGCGGCGTCGAGATGCTGCAGGCCGCCGGCGTCGTCGACCGCGACTGGCTCGATGCCGTCGCCCAGCACCACGAAGCGCCCGACGGCAGCGGCTACCCGCTGCGGTTGCGCGACGTCGGCAAGGTCGCTTCGCTGCTGCGCCGTGTCGACATCTATACCGCCAAGCTCAGCGGGCGCAGCACGCGCGGCGCTCTGGCGGCGAACCGCGCCGGGCGCGAGATTTTCATGCAGGACCCGACCGACCCGATGAACAACGCGCTCGTCAAGGAGTTCGGCATCTACCCGCCCGGCTGCTGCGTGCGGCTCGCCAGCGGCGAGACCGGCATCGTCGTCAAGCGCGGCCCGAGCGCGAACACGCCGATCGTTGCATCGCTGCGGGATGCGAGCGGACGCACCCTGGCCGAGCCGGTGCGGCGCGACTCTTCACGACCGGGATTCCAGGTCGTCGACACGCTGCTCGAACAAGACCTTCACATCCGCATCTCGCCCGAGAAGCTCGTGATGCTGGCCTGCGCCTGACACGCACGAACACACGACAGGCGTGGCGCCCCAGCAGGCGGCGAAGCTATTCGGCGAAGCCCTGCAGCGCGTCGCCCGTGATGCGGCAGATGCGCCAGTCTGGCATCACGGTCGCACCCATGCGCTCATAGAAGTGGATCGCGTTCTCGTTCCAGTCGAGCACGCTCCACTCGAAGCGGCCGCAGCCGCGCTCCGCCGCGGTCGCGGCGAGACGCGTCAGCATCGCCTTGCCAACACCGTTGCCGCGGTGCGCGGGCTGCACGTACAGGTCTTCAAGGTAGAGCCCGGGCTTGGCGAGGAAGGTCGAGAAGTTGGTGAAAAAGAGCGCGAACGCGATCGCCTTGCCATCAGCTTCGGCGACGATCGCCTCGGCTGCCGGCTTCTCGCCGAACAGGTGCGGGCGCAGCTTTTCAGGCGTCGCCTGCATGAGGTGCTCGAGCTTCTCGAATTCGGCCAACTCGCGGATCATCTGGATGATCGGTGCGACGTCGCGCAACTCGGCGGCGCGCAAGATGAACTCAGGGCGCGCTTCAGGTTCAGGGGTTTGCATCGCTCGATTGTGGCAGCCGATTCAAGCCCCTGTCGCCGCCCGGACAGCACGCAACGCGCCGCTCGCCTACAGTGGCGGCATGGACAGTTTTGAGCCCTATCTCCTGCGGCGCGCGGCGCGCAGCGAGTTCGCAGCCCTGCGCGGCCTGCGCATTCACCTCAACGTCTGGGGCAACGAAACCCTCGTCACGCCTGAGCGCCCTGCCCTGGTGCTGCTCCACGGCTGGATGGATGTCGGCGCTTCGTTCCAGTTCGTCGTCGACGCGATGGCGCCTGACCGCTTCGTGATCGCACCCGACTGGCGCGGCTTCGGCCTGAGCGACAGCCCGGCCACCGATTGCTACTGGTTTCCCGACTACCTGGGCGATCTCGATGCCCTGCTCGACGCGCGCCTGCCCGATCAGCCCATCGACCTCGTCGGCCACAGCATGGGGGGCAACATCGCGATGATCTATGCCGGCGTGCGCCCTGCGCGCGTGCGCCGGCTCGTCAACCTCGAGGGCTTCGGCCTGCCCGATGCGCCGGCGAAGCTGGCGCCCGGGCGCTATCTAAAATGGCTGGACGAGCTGAAGGAGCCGCGACAGCTGCGCAGTTACCCGAGCCTGCAGGCGGTCGCCGCGCGTTTGCAGCGGACAAACCCGTTGCTGCGCCCCGAGCGCGCTGCCTGGCTCGCGCCGCATTGGTCACACTGCGAACGGAACGCCGACACCGAAGAAACCGAGTGGGTGCTGCTGGCAGATCCTGCGCACAAGCTGTCCAACCCCGTGCTCTACCGCAAAGACGAGACGCTCGCCTGTTGGAAGCAGATCAGCGCGCCGCTGCTGTGGGTCGACGGCGACCAGACCGATATCTCGAAATGGTGGGGCCACCGCTATTCGGCGGGCGAGTTCCATGAGCGCCTCGAGGTCGTGCCGCATGTCGAGAAGCATCGCCTCTCACCGGCCGGCCACATGCTGCACCACGATCAGCCGGAAGCGCTGGCGGCGCGCTTGACGGCGTTCTTCGACGCACCCGACCGCGCATCCGTGGGCGCGGTCGCCACCAGTTGAAACTGAAACGGCCTCGCTCTCGCAAGCGGGGCCGTCGATCCTGCAAGCCGGGCGCGACGCGCCCGAGCTTTTACGCCTTGCCCAGATTCAGATCCGGATATCGCACGTGCTCGACAAGATCCTGCGTATCGGGACGCGGCGCAGCGGTGACGAGGCTCACGATGATGATCACGGCGAAGCCGACCGGCACGCCGAAGAGACCGGCCGAGATCGGCGATATGCCCCACCAGATGTTGTCGGCGATCGGGCTCGTCACGCCGAACAGGCCGCGAAGCCAGGGCTGTGTCGTCGCCATGTAGTAGAAGGTCGTGCCCAGGCCGGCAATCATGCCGAGTGATGCACCCCACTTGTTGGCGCGCTTCCAGAAGATGCCGAGCACGAGCACCGGGAAGAACGCCGCCGCGGCGAACGAGAACGCGGCCGAGACCAGGAACAGGATGTCGGCGGGCTTTTGTGCCGCGACCGACGCCGCGGCGAGCGCGACGACCAGCAGCAGCGCCTTGGACAGCGTCACGCGCCGCGAGGTGGGCGCGTTCGGGTCGATCATCTTGTAGTACAGGTCGTGCGACAGCGCGTTGGCGATCGTCAGCAGCAGGCCGTCCGCGGTGGACAGCGCCGCGGCCAGGCCGCCGGCCGCGACGAGGCCCGACACGACATAGGGCAGGCCGCCGATCGCCGGTGTCGCGAGCACGATGATGTCGCCGCCGATCTTCATCTCACCGAGCTGCAGGATGCCGTCGTGGTTCACGTCGACGACCGACAGCAGCGATGGATCCACCTTGTTCCAGGCTGCGATCCAGTCCGGCAGATGATCGAACGGCGTGCCTACGAGCACGGTGAAGATCTCGTATTTGACGAGCACGGCGAGTGCCGGCGCGGTGAAGTACAACAAAAAGATGAAAAACAGCGACCAGGTCACCGACTCGCGCGCCTGCTTCACCGATGGCGTCGTGTAGTAGCGCATCAGGATGTGCGGCAAGGCCGCGGTGCCGACCATCAGGCAGAAAACGAGCGCGAGGAAGTTGCGCCGTGATTCGTCGAATGTCTTGACCGCCTTCTCGTCACCGTCCGGGTTGCCGGCGAACTGCTGCGCGTGGCGCGGCATGCCTGCCAGCGGCTTGGCGCGCGCCTCGTCGGCGGCCTTCGCCTTTGTCCACGCCGCCTTCGCCGCGGCAGAGTCCCTAGGCAATGCGGTGAGCGCCTTCTCGGCCGCCTGAATCTCGGCAGGCGGTGCGTTGGCCGTCCGCAGGTCGTCGAGCTTCATCGTCGCGGCGGACTTCTCCGCCTCGAGCGAGGTGGAAACGTCCTTCAGCTTCGCGCCGTAGGCGTCAGCGCGTTGCTTGAAGATCGCGATGACCTCCTTCTCCTTCGGGTCGTCGATCAGCTGCTGCTCCTTGGCAGTGACTTTCTCGAGCTGGAAGCCATAGATCGCCTGCGGCACCGGTACGCCGGTCTGTTTGATCGACAACCAGACGACCGGCATCATGTAGGCGACGATCAGGATGATGTACTGCGCGACCTGCGTCCAGGTGACCGCGCGCATGCCGCCGAGAAACGAGCACACCAGGATGCCGCCGAGGCCGACGAAGATGCCGACTTCGAACGCGAGGCCCGACAAGCGGGTCGTGATCAAGCCGACGCCGTAGATCTGCGCCACCACATAAGTGAACGAGCACAGGATCGCCGCGACCACGCCCAGAAAGCGCGGCAGGTTGCCCTCGTAGCGCGCGCCCAGGAAGTCGGGAATCGTGAACTGGCCGAACTTGCGCAGGTAAGGCGCGAGCAGGAGCGCGACCAGACAGTAGCCTCCCGTCCAGCCGAGGATGAACGCGAGGCCGCCATAGCCGGTCAGGTAGAGCGTGCCGGCCATGCCGATGAAGGAGGCTGCGCTCATCCAGTCGGCCCCGGTCGCCATGCCGTTGTAGACAGCGGGCACGCGCCGCCCGGCGACGTAGTACTCGGCCGCGTCGGTCGTGCGACTCATGATGCCGATGCCGGCGTACAGGCCGACGGTCGCGATCAGGAAGATCAGACCGATCCACTCCCTGGGCAGGCCCAACTGCTCGAGCACCGCCAGCACGGCCACGAATGCGATGAAGCCGCCCGTGTACCAAGTGTAGACCTTGTTGAGCTGCTGTTTGAAGCTCTTGTTGTTGCCGGCATCGAAGCCGGCGGAGGTGGGGGTCACGGATGCCATGTCATTCTTCCTCGGATTCCGCGACGCCGAACTCCTGATCGAGCCGGTTCATGTAGTAGGCATAGAACCCGATGATGCAGACGTAGACGATCAACGCCCCCTGCGCGGCGACCCAGAAACTGAAGGGCCAGCCGAAGAAGTTGAAGTTGAGCTCGCGCGCATAGAACCCGATGCCGAAGGTCACGAGGAACCAGACGAACAACAAAATGCCGGTGATGCGCAGGTTTCGCTGCCAGTACCGCCGATGCCTGTCGCTGACTTGCATGGTCTTACCTCCTCGATTGCAGATTCCGGATTCGTCCGGGCGGTGTCTGGCGGCCCTTCACTGAACTGGGCACGTCGTGCTCATGCCGCAAGGCCGGTCTCGCGCTCGAGTTGCGCGGCAACCTTGGGTTCGAAATTCTTCAGGTGAACGATGATGCGGCGCGTCGCGTCGGGCTCGCCACGATCGAAGTGAACACGCGCGAGCTGGTACCAACCATAAGGGCTCATCGGCTGCAGCTCGGTGTTGCGCTTCAGCGCCTCTATCGCTTCTTCGGGGCGCCGCAGGCGGATCAGCACCAGCGCCAGGCCGTACCAGGCGCGATCGAGCTTGCCGTCGAGCGCGACAGCGCGGCGAAAGGCAGGCTCGGCCTCCTCCAGGCGCCCGGCCTCGTCGAGCAGGAAGGCAAGATTGAACCAGTCGGCCGCGCTGCGATCCGGATGATGCTGGGTCAGCGCCTGCGCATCCGCGAGCGCCGCGTCGTGTCGGCCGAGCTGCGCGTGCAGATGGGCGCGGCTCGCGAGCGCGTAGGCGTCGAGCGGCGTGCGCTCTAGCATCACGTTGAACACGCCGAGCGCTGCGTCGCGACGCCCGAGCACAAGCAGCAGCAACGCATGCAGCTTCAGGCGCAGGTAGCCGAGCTTCTGCGCGTTCAGACGCATACGTTGACCCCGGTCTCGAGGCACATGCTGATGCGCGCGATCGACAAGACCACGAGCAGCACCCCGAGCACGAGAAACGTTGCGAGCGGCACATGCCGATCGAGCACGACGCGCGGAGTGATGCGACGCATCAGCTTCACGAACGGTGAGGCGACGACTTCGAGCAACCTGTAGAAGATGTTGGTGTCGCGCTTGGCGCCCGCCAGCAAGCCGAGCGCGAACTGGCCGACCAGCGCCAGCAGAGCGATCCACACGATCAGATGGGCGAGAGTTACCAGTTGCAGCATGCCGCGTATGTTCTCGCGATGAAACGCAGTGGGTGGCGATTGTCCGCACGAATCCGAATCGATCAAGGCCGCCCTCATGAAAATTTCCCCCGGGCCAACCCTCGACTTGTCGCGCCGCACGGGGCGTGAAAATCATCGCGGCCACGAGCCCATGTCAAAATTGCAGCATCAAATCGTCGCGGACCCGCAACATGGACATTGAACACATCAACGCTATCGGCACCAATCTCGCGGACTTGACCCGGCGCACGCAAGAACTTCGGGGGTATCTTTGACTACGACCGCAAATCGCTGCGGCTGAACGAAGTCAACGCGGCGCTGGAGAACCCGAACGTCTGGAACGAGCCCAAGCGCGCCCAGGAACTCGGCCGCGAGAAGAAGCTGCTCGACGGCGTGGTCGAGACGATCGACCACCTGACGAGCAACCTGTCGGACAACACCGAGCTCTATGAGATGTCGAAGTCGGACGATGACGTCGATGGACTGCGCGCGATCGAGGCGGATGCCGCCAAGCTCGAAGCGACCGTCGCCGACCTCGAGTTCCGGCGCATGTTCAACAACCCTGCCGACCCGAGCAACTGCTTCATCGACATCCAGGCCGGTGCCGGCGGCACCGAGGCCTGCGACTGGGCACAGATGCTGCTGCGCCAGTACCTGCGCTACTGCGAGCGCAAGGGCTTCAAGACCGAGGTGATGGAAGAGAGCGAAGGCGACGTCGCCGGCATCCGCAGCGCGACGATCAAGATCGAAGGCGAGTACGCGTTTGGCCTGCTGCGCACCGAGACCGGCGTGCACCGACTGGTGCGCAAGAGCCCATTCGACTCAGCTGGCGGGCGCCACACCTCGTTCGCCTCCGTCTTCACCTACCCCGAGGTCGACGACTCGATCGAGATCGAGATCAACCCGGCCGACGTTCGAACCGACACCTATCGCGCCAGCGGCGCCGGTGGCCAGCACATCAACAAGACCGACTCGGCGGTGCGCCTGACGCACATCCCGACCGGCATCGTCGTGCAGTGCCAGAACGATCGCAGCCAGCACCGCAACCGCGACGAAGCCTGGCAGATGCTGCGCTCGCGCCTCTACGAACATGAGATGAGGAAGCAGCAGGCCGAGCAGCAGAAACTCGAAGACAGCAAGACCGACGTCGGCTGGGGGCACCAGATCCGCTCCTACGTGCTCGACAACAGCCGCATCAAGGACCTGCGCACCGGCTTCGAGGTCTCGGCAACACAGAAGGTGCTCGACGGCGACCTCGACGGCTTCATCGAAGCCAGCCTGAAGCAAGGTGTGTGAACAGTGAAGCGATGAGATCTCGGCATGAATGAAGGCAATGACAAACTGATCCGGCGCGACGCGTACCGTGCGCCGGCCTACTGGATACGCAGCGTCGAACTCGGCTTCGACCTCGACCCCGCGAAGACGCTCGTGACGAGCCGCATGCGCATCGAGCGCAATCTGAACGTTCCTTCCGAGCCGTTGCGCCTGCACGGCGAGGAGTTGAACCTGCTGCGCGTCCAGGCCGACGGCCAGAGTGTCTCCTTCCGCAGCGAGGGCGGCCTGCTCGAAATCGACGCGCCGAACGTCGATGCGCTCACGCTCGAGATCCGCAACACCTGTGCGCCAGAGCGCAACACTGCGCTTTCCGGCCTCTACACCTCGGGCGGTGGTCTCTTCACGCAGTGCGAGGCCGAAGGCTTTCGCCGCATCACCTATTTCCTCGACCGGCCGGACGTGATGTGCGTCTACACCGTCACGCTGCGCGCGAGTCGCACGGCGTATCCGGTCCTGCTCTGCAACGGCAATCTGGTCGAGCAGGGCGAGCTCGCCGATGGCCGTCACTTCGCCAAGTGGCACGACCCCTTCCCGAAGCCAAGCTATCTGTTCGCCCTCGTCGCCGGGGATCTGGTCGCGCGTGAACAGCACATTCGCACGCGCGCCGGGCGCGACCACCTGCTTCAGATCTATGTGCGTCGCGGTGACCTCGACAAGACCGAACACGCGATGAACTCGCTGATCGCGAGCGTGGTGTGGGATGAAGCACGCTACGGCCTTGCGCTCGATCTCGATCGCTTCATGATCGTCGCCGTCGGCGACTTCAACATGGGCGCGATGGAGAACAAGGGCCTCAACATCTTCAACTCCAGCTACGTTCTCGCCAGCCCATCGGTCGCGACAGACGGCGACTACGAGTCTGTCGAGAGCATCGTCGGCCACGAGTACTTCCACAACTGGACGGGCAACCGTATCACCTGCCGCGATTGGTTCCAGCTCAGCCTGAAGGAAGGCTTGACGGTCTTTCGCGATCAGGAGTTCAGCATGGACATGGCGGGCAGCGCGAGCGCGCGCGCCGTCAAGCGCATCAGCGACGTGCGCGGCCTGCGCCAGATCCAGTTCGCCGAGGATGCCGGCCCCATGGCGCACGCGGTACGCCCCGACGCCTACGTCGAGATCAACAACTTCTACACAGCGACCGTATACGACAAGGGCGCCGAGGTCGTCCGCATGATGCAGACATTGGTCGGCCGCGACGGCTTCGCGCTCGGCATGGCGCTCTACGTGAAGCGCCACGACGGGCAGGCAGTGACCTGTGACGACTTCGCCCAGGCGATGGCTGACGCCAACCCCGACAGCACGCTCGCGAAGCATCTGACGGCATTCAAGCGCTGGTATTCGCAGCCCGGCACGCCGCGCCTTGCCGTGCGCGGGCGCTACGACGCGCCGAGTCGCACCTATACGCTGGGCCTGGACCAGTCGAGCCCGGCTGTGACGGACGCCAACGCCTGGCAGCCGCAGATCGTGCCGGTCGCCATGGGGCTGCTCACGCGCGAAGGGCGTCCGATCGCCTTGCGCCTCGAAGGCGAGACCGCGCCCGCGCATGACGTCTTCGAGCGCGTCCTCGTGCTCGACGCCACCCGCAACTTCTTCACATTTGTCGACGTCGATGCCGAGCCCGTGCCTTCGCTGCTGCGCGGCTTCTCGGCGCCGGTGCTGCTGAGCGACAACTTTGCCGACGCCGACCTGCTGACGCTGCTGCAGCACGACAGCGACGCCTTCAACCGATGGGAGGCCGCACAGCGCATGGCACTCGCACGCCTGCTCGCCGCACT
The DNA here is from genome assembly GCA_963774675.1 of uncultured beta proteobacterium. Lineage (GTDB taxonomy): Bacteria > Pseudomonadota > Gammaproteobacteria > Burkholderiales > Burkholderiaceae_C > CAIKUF01. The sequence goes on from CAVZFV010000001.1 coordinate 604,034, forward strand.
GCGCGAGAACGGTCCGCCGAAGCTCGACGCGCCATTCACCGAAGCGATGCGCAGTGTGCTGCGCGATGCACGACTCGACCCCGCGTTCAAGGCACTGGTGCTGACGCTGCCGAGCGAGGGCTATATCGCCGAACAGCTCGAGGCTGTCGACCCTCCGCGCATCCATGCCGTGCGTCGCGCGTTTCAACTCGAGCTTGCGCTCGCGCTGGCCGACGATTGGCGCTGGGCCTTCGAGACCCATCAGGTCGGCGGGCCGTTTTCCCCCGACGCCGCATCTTCCGGCCGCCGAGCGCTCGCGAATCTGGCGCTCGCGATGGCCTGCCTCGGCGCCCAGCATCGGAGCGACGCTGAATGGCCCGAGCGCGCAGCGCAGCGCGTGAGCGAAGCACGCAACATGACGGACCGCCTGGGCGCCCTGAACGCGCTGATCTTCGCGCGCAGCGAACTCGCCGAGGCCGCGCTCGAACGCTTCTACGAACTCTTTCAGGCCGAGGCCACCGTCATCGACGAATGGTTTGCGATCCAGGCCTGCATGCCGGAGCACGAGGGCAGCGTCCTGCAGCGCGTACGCCGGTTGTTGAAGCACCCCGACTTCTCGCTGCGCAATCCGAACCGCGTGAACGGCCTGATCGGCGGCCTGTGCAGACACAATCCGTCCGCCTTCCACCGCGAGGACGCTGCCGGCTATGTGTTCTGGGCCGATCGCGTGCTCGAACTCGACGCGGTGAACCCGCAGATGGCGTCGCGCATCGCACGATCGATGGACCGCTGGAGCGTGCTCGTCGAACCCTATCGCAGCGCCGCGCGCGTCGCGCTGTCGCGTGTCGCAGCAAGCCCCGATCTGTCCGCCGGCCTACGCGAGATCGTCGAGCGCGCACTCTCGGCGCCGGCCTGAGACGCCGCACGCAACGCCCGACGCGCGCAACGCACAAGATGAGGAGCAGGATCATGGCAAGGAAGAACGCTTTCTACGCACAGTCCGGTGGCGTGACCGCCGTCATCAACGCCTCCGCCTGCGGCGTGATCGAGACCGCTCGCCAGCACAAGAACCGCATCGGCAAGGTCTACGCAGGGCGCAACGGCATCATCGGCGCGCTGACCGAGGACCTGATCGACACCAGCAAGGAGTCAGCGACAGCAATTCGCGGCCTGCGCAGCACGCCGGCGGGCGCCTTCGGTTCTTGCCGCTACAAGCTCAAGTCGCTCGAAGCCAACAAGCCCGAGTACGAGCGGCTGATCGAGGTGTTCCGCGCGCACGGCATCGGCTACTTCTTCTACAACGGCGGCGGGGATTCGGCCGATACGTGCTTCAAGGTGAGCCAGTTGTCGGCGGCGATGGGCTACCCCATCCAGGCGATCCACGTGCCGAAGACGGTGGACAACGACCTGCCTATCACCGACTGCTGCCCGGGCTTCGGTTCGGTCGCGAAGTACGTCGCCGTCTCCGCACTCGAAGCCTCGTTCGACGTGCGATCGATGGCACGCACGTCGACCAAAGTCTTCGTGCTCGAAGTGATGGGGCGTCACGCGGGCTGGATCGCCGCTGCCGGCGGCCTGATCGAAGACCACGGCATCCCGGTCGTCGTGCTGTTCCCCGAAATCGCTTTCGACCAGGCGAAGTTCGTCGCTCGCGTCGACAAGCTCGTGAAGTCGCACGGCTACTGCACAGTCGTCGTCTCCGAAGGCTGCCATACCGCAGACGGCAAGTTCCTCGCCGAGCAGGGCACACGCGACGCCTTCGGTCACGCGCAGCTCGGCGGCGCGGCGCCGATCATCGCCGGCATCGTGAAGGACGCGCTCGGCCACAAGTTCCATTGGGCGGTGGCCGACTACCTGCAGCGCTCGGCACGCCACATCGCGTCCGCAACCGACGTGAAGCAGGCCTACGAAGTCGGCGTAAAAGCGGTCGAACTCGCGCTCGCCGGTCACAACGCCGTGATGCCGACGATCGAGCGCACGTCGGACTCGCCCTACCGCTACCGCATCGGCATCGCGCCGCTCGCGAAGGTCGCCAACGTCGAGAAGTTCATGCCGCGCGACTTCATCACGAAAGACGGCTTCGGCATCACCGACAAGTGCAAGCGCTACCTCACCCCGCTGATCCGCGGGGAGGACTACCCGACCTACGCCAAGGACGGCTTGCCACGCTACGTCACGCTGAAGAACGTCGCCGTGTCGAAGAAGCTGACGGCATTCGCATTGAAATAGAGCACTCGCGACCGACGGCTCGGGCCGGGCAATCGGCACCCGTTTGCTAGAATTCGAGGTTATCGCCGGTGTAGCTCAGTTGGTAGAGCAGCGCATTCGTAATGCGAAGGTCAGGGGTTCGACTCCTCTTACCGGCACCAGTTGAATCAAGGGCTCGGCTTCGGCTGAGCCCTTTTTTTTGGACGCTTTGCGCACGATTGCGCAGAGGAGCCGTAAGTAGGCTAACCCATCTTTGTCACTTTTCGGCCCATTTCCTGGATGCGTCGCCCGCAAACCCGCATGGATGCTGGAGGTTGCTTAGGAAGTGAAATGTAGTGCCATAATATTGTGTAACAGATGATCCAGCGGTCCGGTTTTCGTGCAGCATCGGGGAATGTTCATCCGGCGCACCCAGACCCGGCCCCGCAACTCAGGCGAGCCGTACTCGACCTTTCGCCTCGTTCAGTCCTCGCGCGTGGGCAGCGCCATCAAGCAGTCCACGCTGCTCAACCTGGGCAGCCATTTCGACCTGCCCCAAGCCGAGTGGCCCGCGCTGGCCCGGCACATCGATGAACTGCTGCAGGGCCAGCAACCGCTTGTCGAGGCCGCGCTCTCCGACAAGGCTCTGGCCCTCGCGCAGCGCTATGCGGCGCAGTTGATTGCGCTGCGACCCTCGGCTGCGGCGCTTACGCCGGCCCAGGCCGCTGCAGCGCGGCCGGGCGAGCCCGAACGGTACCAGGAGGTCGACCTCGACTCGCTCGAGGTGGTGCGCCCGCGCAGCGTGGGTGTGGAGCACGCAGCGCTGTCGGCGATGCGCCAGTGCGGGTTCGAGGACAAGCTGGGTGCGCTTGGCTTGAACCGAGCGCAGATCGCCGCGGCCGTGGGCGCCGTCGTCGGCCGCATGGCGCACCCCGGCAGCGAGCTCGCCACGCACACCTGGTTGCAACGTCGCTCGGCATTGGGTGAGCTGATGGGGTTTGACTTCGAGGCCATGGAGCTGAACCGGATGTACCGGGCCTCGGACGTGCTGCACAAGCACCGCGAGGCGCTGCAGGACCACCTGTTCGCGCAGGCACGGGCGATCTTCGGCTTGGGCGAGACCGTCACCCTGTACGACCTGACCAACACCTACTTCGAGGGCATCGCAGCAGGGGTGAACAAGGCCAAGCGCGGGCACAGCAAGGAAAAGCGCAGCGACTGCCCGCTGGTGACGTTGGCGATGGTGCTGGACGCCAGCGGCTTCCCGCGCCGCAGCCGGGTCTTCGCCGGCAACGCCAGCGAGCCCGCCACGCTCCGAGAGATGCTCACCGGGCTGGGCGCACCGAGCGGGGCCACGGTGGTGATGGATGCGGGCATCGCCACCGAAGCGAACCTGACATGGCTCAGGGCCCAGGGCTACGAGTACGTGGTGGTGTCGCGCCTGCGCGAGCGCCAGTTCGATCCCGCGCTCGCCACCGAGGTGCAGTCGGCCGGCCAGGCGACGATCAAGATCCAGCGCGTGCAGGACGAGCAGGGCCACGCGCTGCTGTACTGCCACTCGCCGGCGCGCGAGCAAAAGGATCGCGCCATCGATGCGGCCAAGACCGCCGGCTTCGAGGCGGTACTGCTCAAGCTGCAAGCTGGCCTGAGCAAGCCCCGCGGCACCCAGGACGTGGCCAAGATCATGGAGCGGCTCGGACGTGCCAAGCAGCGCTACTCGCGTGCGGCGCAGCACTACCAGGTCGAGGTCACGAAGGACGACACCGGCACGCGGGTGCGCGCCATCACCTGGACCAAGCGGATCAAGCCTGGCAGCGCCGCGGCGCACCCGGGCGTGTATTGCCTTCGCACGACCCTTGTTGGGTTGGACAACGCCACGCTGTGGCGCACCTACACGATGTTGACCAATCTCGAGTCGGTGTTCCGATCACTCAAGACGGATCTCGGACTGAGGCCCGTCTTCCACCAGATCGACCGTCGAGTTGAAGGGCATCTGTTCATCAGCGTGCTGGCCTATCACTTCGTGCAGACGCTGCGTCTGCAACTCAAAGCCCACGACATCTGCGACAGCTGGGAGTCTCTGCGCGAGACGCTCGCCACGCAGCAGCGCGTCACCACCACCCTGCAGCGCCGCGACGGGCGAGCCGTGCACGTGCGCAAGGCGACCCGACCCGAGCCGCCTCATCAAAGAATCAACGAAGTCCTGGGCCACACGCCCAACCCCGGCGGCACCCATCGCGTTCTTGTCTGACCCGATCCTCAAGGTCGGGTAATCTGCGACGCCGTACTACACAAACGTAGTGCCATACGCGCCGCAATACCGCTCCAAGTCATTGATTCCATTGGCCCTCGTAGTGCCGAATGACAAAGTTGGGCTAAGTCACCACGCGCGGGCTAGACCGCCCGTAAGTCAAACTGCGAGCAATCATCCCCGCGGCCAAAGCGCGTGACATTCGCGATAAGAGCTTCCTACGCCAAATCTCGGAATGAAGATGACGTGACAGGGTTGCAGTCTCATGCCGCGAGGCTCAAACTTTCGGCGTACTGCAGCCCCGGCAGCCTCGGCAACGCCGAGGCCGCACTTGAGTGCTGGGACGCTCACCCACCGAATGGGAGACGCAAATGCCGACACGCGACGACGTCATCTGGTTCAAGACCCAGTTCCAGCCGCAAATCGAGACTGCGATCGCTGGCACACCGCTGACGGTGGATTTCATCGCCGCCATCGCCTGCCAGGAGACCGGTTCGATCTGGCCTGGGCTCAGGCGCCAGGGTTTGCCTGTCGAACTGGTGCTCGCACTGTGTGTCGGTGACACGCTCGATGCCGACCGCGGGCGCCGGGCGTTCCCGACCACCAAAGCCGACCTGGTGTCGCACGATCGAGGCGAAGAGATGTTTGCCCTCGCGCACCAGTCGCTGATCGGCATGGCTGCGCATGTGCCGGGATACGCGAGTGTCGCGAAACGGGCAGACAAGTTCTGCCACGGGTTCGGCATTTTTCAGCGGGATCTGCAGTTCTTCCGCACCGATCCGGACTACTTCCTCAACGGCGACTGGGCACACTTCGACAAGGCGCTCGCGCAGTGCCTTGGCGAACTCGAACGCGCCGTCATCAAGCTCGGCTTCAGCGGCCGCGAGACGCTCACCGACGCCGAATTGGCGGCCGTTGGCATCGCCTACAACACGGGGGGATTCAGAGCGTCCAAGGGCTTGAAGCAGGGCCACTTCGACGGCACGCGCTTCTACGGCGAGGCGATCTTCGAGTTCCTTCGACTCGGGCATACCGCTGCCTTGCCCGGCACCGCGCCGACGATCGAGGTGCCGCCTGCGGGCCAGGCCACGATTGCGCTGCCGACACCCGTCACCGCCGAGGGACCGGCGATGCGCGTGAACACGCGACAGGGCATGCTGAGGCTGCGGCGCGAACCCGTGATCAGTACCCCGCCGCAGGCCAACGTCGTCGCCCACCTGCCCGACGGACAACCCGTGCGCGCCCTGACCGGCAAGGTGGTGAACGGCTTCGTCGAGCTCGAAACCAGCCTCGCGGGCGCGCTGCTGCGTGGCTTCGCGTCGAAGAGCTTCCTCGTCGCGGATGCGGTCGCGGCACCCATCGAAGTCGTCGCGCCGGCATCGGTGCCACCGAAGCGCGGCATCGTCGCCGTCACGATGCCGCGGCGCGCAGGCTCGGTCACCCGGCGGCGGGATCCCGCCAACGCGCATTCACTCAACGAGGTTGGCCAACCGGATCGCCACGGCACGTCCGCGGCCGAATTGCGCGATGAAATCGCACGCATCATCACGTGGCTCTCGGTCGACGAGGTCAACCACCTTCGCTATCAGCCGCGCAGCGGCCTGACCTTCTGCAACATCTATGCGCACGACTTCTGCAGCCTCGCCGGCGTCTACCTGCCGCGCGTCTGGTGGTCGTCGAGAGCACTGCTGCGCATGGCCGCAGGCGAGACCGTCGAGCCGCGCATCGGGGACACGATCAGCGAGGTGCGTGCGAACGACCTCTTTCGCTGGCTGCGTGACTTCGGGCCCGATTTCGGCTGGCGCCAGACTGGAACGCTGTCGAAACTTCAGGACGAGGCGAACCAGGGGGCAATTGGCCTCATCGTCGCGCGACGCAAGGAGGACGGGCGCTCAGGCCACATCGTCGCCTTGGTGCCGGAGGACGATGCATTGCGCGCACGGCGCAACGCCGCAGGCGATGTACTGGCACCGGTGCAAAGCCAGGCCGGTACGACGAACTTCCAGCGAGGGGTCGGGCGAGCCGGGTGGTGGAACGGCGAACAGTTCGCCGAGAGCGCCTTCTGGCTGCACGCCTGACGGGGCTTGTCGCGCCGCAGGCGCTTCGCCGTCGACTCAGAAGCGGAACACCGCGCCGATCATCGGCCCGTTGAACTCAAGGCTCTGGATCGGCACGTCGGACTTCATTTCGTAGTCGATGTAGCGCCACGCGGCGACGATAGATCCCCAACCGAACTGGTAGCCGACGCCGGCCATGAACTGCCAGGTGAGTTTGGACTGGCCGGCGCCCACATCGACGTAATAAGGCAGGAACCACTTGTGATCGCCGCCGATGTAGGCCATACCTTTCAGGCCGACGATGCCGTCCCAGTTCTGGATCGTGAGCTCTTTCGACCCGCTGCGGCCGGGCAACGGGATTCCGGAGATGTCGCCGTTGATCGTCCAGTCGAGCCGCTGCTTCATGTCGGCCAGACGTGCCCCGGCAACCAGGTCGAGCGAGTAGTCAGGCGATTTGCCGATCTCGTAGGTGCCGGCAAGTGTCCAGAGCGTCGTCTTCACGTCCAGGTTGAAGTTGCCGGTGACATCGGCGGGCAACTCGTAGCCCGGGATGTGGAAATCGCGCGTCCCGGTCTTGTCGCCGCCGACATCGGTGTAGAACAGGTCGGTCCAGAAGCCCCACTTGTCCTTCTTCCCCCCGAAGGTGCCCATGGCGGCCATCTTCAGGTGGTCGATCAGCGTCTTGGACGAGACGTCGAGTTCGGGACCCGACGCGCCGGTCGGGAACTGCGTCGTTCCGCCGAGGGCTGGAAAGTAGCCGTACAAGGCCATCTGAAATTCCCACTTGTCGGTGGCTGACTGCGCTTGGGCGGCAACGGGCGCAGCAAGCGCCGCGGCGAACAGGCCCGCACCGGCCAGCGTATTCGGGATCTTCATCGTCGGGCTTCCTGAGTTGTGGATGGGTGGGATCCAATCCTAAGAGATCGTGATCCTACCGCGCGACAAGTGAACTTCTGCGCTTGGAGCAGCGGCCCCACACATCATTGTTCAACTTGCTACAAGGGTACAGCGCCGAGCACAGTGGCGCTGCAGCTGCCAAAGCCGATGCGCGCGGCGCCTTCACGCGCGCACGCTGCGCGCAGCATCACGCAGTCGCCATCCTCCAGGAATCTGCGCAACTCGCCATTGGGCAACTTGATCGGCTGGCGCCCGCCCAGCGTCAGCTCGAGCAGCGACCCGCCCTGCCCCGCGTGGGGGCCGGATAGTGTGCCCGTACCAAGCAAGTCACCCACGCCGAGATTGCAGCCGTTGCTGCTGTGATGAGTCACAAGCTGCGCCAACGTCCAGTAGGCGTCACGGAAGTTCGATTCGGACAAGCGCACGGCGCTCTCGCCGCGCTCTCGCATCGTGGCCGTCTGCAGCCAGACCTCGAGCGCGATGTCGATCGCGCCGCGTTCGCGATTGCTCGCCGCGTCGAGATAGGTGAGCGGCTGCGGGTCGCCGTCGGGCCGCGTCCACGCACAGTGGTAGGGCGCAAGCGCTTCCATCGTGACGATCCAGGGCGAGATCGTCGTCGCAAAACTCTTCGACAGGAAGGGCCCGAGCGGCTGGTACTCCCAGGGTTGGATATCGCGCGCGGACCAGTCGTTGAGCAGGCAGATGCCAAACAGGTGATCCTCTGCATCGGTGATCGCGATCGGTTGCCCGAGCGCATTGCCCTGAGCGACGAAGACGCCCAGCTCGAGTTCGTAGTCGAGCCGGCGCGATGCGTCGAAGACGGGCGGCGCATCGGCAGCGACGCGGAACTGCCCCCGTGGACGCACGAAGTCGTTGCCACTGACCCCGATCGACGAGCTTCGTCCGTGGTAGCCGATCGGCACCCACTTGTAGTTTGGCAGCAGCGGCTGATCAGGCCGAAACAACTTGCCGACCGCGGTCGCGTGGTGGATGCCTGTGTAGAAATCGGTGTAGTCGCCGATGCGGCACGGCAGCGTCATCGTCGCGTCCGCATGCGGCAGCAGACAGAGTTCGAGAAACGGCCCCTGCATGCTGCCTTCGCGCAGTGCCGTCGACAAGGCAAGACGCAGCAAGCGGCGCTCGTCGACGCTGCACGTCATCAGCGACGCGAGATCACCTTCGGCGAGCGGCTCGAGCAGCGCGGCAACCGGCGCGTCCCAGGGGCATTGGCCGGCGGCGAGTTTCAGGTCGAGGATCTGGTCGCCGATGGCGACACCGATGCGCCACGGCTCCTCGCTCGCGGTACGCCGGAACCGACCGTAGGGCAGGTTCTGCACCGGGAAATCCGTGCCCGGCACATTGGCCGAGGCGACCCAGCTCCGCAGCTTCGGGTCATGTGTCTCGTCGATGTCCGTCATGTCCGCGATCGATTTGCTGCGCCAACCCTCACGACGCCTTGCCGGTCATTTCGCGCTCGTGCATCCAGGCCGCATGCTTGGGCGCCTTGCGCGTGCGCGACCATTCTTCGAGCATCTCCCATTTGACGTCGTCGAGCATCTTCATCTGCTCGGGCGTTGCCACGTCCGCGGCGAGTTCGAGCCGGTGGCCGTTAGGATCGAAGAAGTAGATCGACTTGAATATCGTATGGTCGGTGACGCCGACCACCTCGATGCCGTCAGCCTCGAGACGCGCCTTGGCCTTCTCGAGCGTCGCCACGCTGTCGACCTTGAAAGCGATGTGCTGGACCCAGTCGGGCGTGTTCGGGTCGCGGCCCATCGGCGCCGAATTCGGAATTTCGAAGAAGGCGAGCACGTTGCCATTGCCGGCATCCATGAACACGTGCATATACGGGTCCGGCGCCTTGGTCGAAGGCACCCTGTCCTCGGCGATCGCTAGCACGAAATCCATGTCGAGGTACTTGCGGTACCAGTCCACGGTTTGCTTGGCGTCACGGCAGCGGTAGGCGACGTGGTGGATGCGTTCGACCTTCATGGGTTGTCTCCTCCAACCAGGGTTTGCGGCGGACAGCGGGAAGTCACACGCCGTCGCGCGCGGCGGCAAGCGCTTCGTCGAGCACGCGCAGATCGCCGATGTGATTCGCGAGCAGCAACACCAGGCGCGCGTTGACGAGCTGGCTCTGTTCGTCACTCAGACCGCGATGCGTTTCGATCAGGCGTTCGTAGAAGTCGTCGCCCGGCGTGAAGGCGCGCAGGTAGCGCTCGCCCGGCGTGCCGAAGTTCGGTCCGGTGTTGAGATGCTGCATAGTCCTGTCCTTCAAGCGTTGCACGTCGCGTGCGCGAGCGCGGCGCGGACCTTCACCGCGTCGAGCTTGCGCCAGCGTGCCGCCACGTGCTGGTCCGGACGCAGCAGATAGACGCTGCCCGGTCGAGCGTTGTAGCGCTCGCGCACGAGGCCTTGGACGTCCTCGACCCACGTCAGGCCGTCGCCGGCCTGGCCCGCCTGTGGCGCGACGATCAATGGCGCCGCGCCCGGCCGCGTTTCGGCAAGCGCCTTCAGCATCGTGCGCGCCCCGTCATCGAGCGCGGACGCGTCGTCGATGAACAGCATCAGCGCAAAACCCGCACCGACCTGATCGAGCAGCCAGCCCTCGTGGCCCTCGACGCGCACCGGCGCATCGTCCATCGGCGCGCCGGGGATCATCGTGCCGTCGAAGGCTTCGGTGCCAGTGTCGGGCGTGTTTAGGCGCGAATCGACGAGGATTGTCGGCACCGAAAGCCGCCCCGAGTTGACAAGCGTGCGGGCAAAGGCGTGCTTGCCGGCGAGCGTTAGCACCGCATTGCGAAAGCAGCGAGAGACGGTGCTCTTGGGCGTGATGAAGTCGGTCGAACGCGTCGAGTTCAGCAGGTTCTCATCGGCGGCGGCGACACGCTCTTCGCTGTAGGTGTCGAGCAGCGCGTCCGGCGCGTCGCCATCGGCGACGAGCTTGAGCTTCCACGCCAGGTTGTCGCTGTCCTGGATGCCCGAGTTCGCACCCCGTGCGCCGAAGGGTGACACCTGATGCGCTGCATCGCCAACGAACAACACCCGGCCGTGGCGGAACGATTGCATGCGTCGGCACTGGAACGTGTAGACGCTGACCCACTCGAGTTCGAACTCGTGCTCCGGCCCCAGCATCGCCTGGATGCGCGGGATGACGCGCGCAGGCTGCTTCTCGACCTCGGGGTCGGCATCCCAACCGAGCTGAAAATCGATGCGCCAGACGTTGTCTGCTTCGCGATGCAGCAGCACGCTCTGGCCCGGATGAAAGGGCGGGTCGAACCAAAACCAGCGCTCTGCCGGGAAGGCGGCCTTCATCACGACGTCGGCGATCAGGAAGCGATCCTGGAACACCTTGCCCTCGATGTCGAGGCCGAGCATGCGGCGCACCGAACTGCGCGCGCCGTCGGCGACGATCAACCAGTCCGCGTGCACCAGGTAGCGGCCGTCTTCGGTCTCGACTTCGAGCGCCACACCATCCTGCGCCGGCGTGACGCCGACGACCTTGTTCTTCCAGCGCAGCTCGAGCCCGCTTTGCGCACTCGCCCGCTGGACCAGATAGTCTTCCAGGTAGTACTGCTGCAGGTTGATCATGCCGGGACGGTGATGGCCCGCATCGGACAGGAGTTCGAAGTGGTAGACCTCGCCCTCACCGTGAAAGGTGCGCCCGACGTTCCACGTCACGCCCTTGTCGATCATGACCTGGCCACAGCCCAGGCGATCGAGCACTTCGAGCGTGCGCTTCGCGTAGCACACGCCGCGCGAGCCGACGCTGACGGTGTTGTCGTCGTCGAGCAGCAGCACCTGTAGCCCGCGCTGCGCGCAATCGATTGCCGCTGTCAGGCCGACCGGCCCGCCACCGATGACGACGACCTGGTGCCGCGACGCTTCTCCCGACTGCAACTCCGCCGGCTTGCGATAGGGCAGTATCGAATAAGTGTAGGTGCTGAGCATCGACGCGCCCCGCTCAACGCCCTTCAAGCGTCTGCCACATCTCGATGTCACGCTCGGCGGTCCAGATCCGCGGGTCGGGGAACTGCGTCGCCTCGTCATACGCGCGCGTGACGTCGAACGGCATGCAATGGTCGAAGATCACCCACTGGCCATAGCGCGGGCGCAGTGCGTTCATCGTCTCGGTGTAGGCGTCGCCGAGTGGCTTGCCGGCCGCTGCAGCAGCCTGCACCTGGGCATACAACTCGGAGACGAAGGCACGCGTGCCCGCCAATCCGTCCTGCACTCGCGCCGGCGTCTGCAACGCCGCGCCGCGGCCCGGCACGAGCTTCTCGGGCGCGAGTGCTGCGATCGCATCCAGCGTCGTCGGCCAGTCTTCGAAGTAGGCGTCGCCGGCGTACGGTGTGGCGTCGAACTCGACGAGGTCGCCGCTGAACAGGATCTTCTGCTGCGGCAACCAGGCCACCGTGTCACCCTTGGTGTGGCCGCGGCCGAGCTGCAGCAGTTGCACCTCGAGCTTGCCGAGCCAGATCGTCAGCTTGCCGCTGAAGGTCATCGTCGGCCACGTCATGCCCGGTGGCACCGACTCGACCGCGTTGAACAGACGCGGGAAGCGCCCGATCTCGCTCGCCTTGTCCTGCTCGCCGCGCTCGACGATCAGATCGTACGTGTCCTGGCTGGCGATCACCTCCTGCGCCCCGTACGCGCTCGCGCCGAGCACGCGAACCGCGTGATAGTGGCTCAGCACGACGTACTTGATCGGCTTGTCGGTCACCTCGCGGATGCGGCGGATCACGTCGGCCGCCATCACCGGCGTCGCCTGGGTGTCGATCACCATCACCGCGTCGTCGCCGACGATGATGCCGCTGTTCGGATCCCCCTCGGCGGTATAGGCGTAGGCGTTGTCGGACAACTTGTCGAAGCTGATCTTCTTCTCGACCAGATCCGCCTGCGAGGCAAAGGCTTTGCTCATCACGATCTCCAGGTGCATGTGCGAACAATGATGCCGCCTGCCGCGCAGCGCTGCAGGCGATCTACAAGTCCGATGGTAGCCAATTCATCAGCGGCCTCGCACGAGGCGAAACATGGGCGCTGCGGCGTCCCGCGCTTTCAGGCGGATTCGTCGGCCGACACCGGCGCCAGGCGACGGACGAGCACCTTGTCGACACGCTTGCCGTCGAGGTCGACGACCTCGAAATGCCAACCGTCCCATTCGACGACATCCGCCGTCTTCGCCAGGCGACCCAGGAGCAGCATCACCATGCCGGCGAGCGTGTTGTAGCGTCCGCGGCCCTCCTCGGGCAACTCCTTGATGTTGAGGCGGTCCTTGAGTTCGGGGACCGGGATCAGGCCGTCGAACAGCCAGCTGCCGTCGGGACGTTGTACCGCCCAGGTGTCCACATCGGCCGGGTTGGTGAACTCGCCGGTGATCGCCTCGAGCACGTCGCGCACCGTGATGACGCCCTGCACCTCGCCGTACTCGTCGACGACGAAGACGAGTTGCACGCTTGTCGCCCGGAACTGCTCGAGCAACTCCATGCCCGACAGCGTCTCGGGCACATACACGGCCTGCTGCAGGTCTTCAGTCAGCGAAAGGGCCACGCCCCGCAGCGCCTGCTGCAGGAGGCTTTGCGCCGAGACGATGCCCAAGACGTCGTCGATGCCCCCCCGGCAGACTGGATAGCGGGAGTGCTCCGAGCGCCCGATGACGTCGAGCACCATCTCCTGCGGTGCGGCGACGTCGAGCCAGACAATCTCGTTGCGCGGGATCATCATCGAGCCAACCGGTCGATCGTCGAGGCGAAACACATTGCGCACCATCTGATGCTCTTGCGCTTCGATCACGCCGGCGTCGAGACCCTCTTCCAGGCTGGCGGCGATCTCCTCTTCGGTCACCATGCGCGCGGGGCCGTGCGCGCCGAGCAGCCGCAAAGTCGCCACCGTGCACCACGACAGGAACTTGACGAGTGGCCGCGCGATCCACGACAGCCATTCCATCGGTTGTGCCACACGGCGTGCGATTGCCTCCGGAAACATTTGCCCGAGCCGCTTCGGCACGAGTTCGCCGAAGATGATCGTCAGCACCGTGATCGCGAACACGACAAGCCCGGTCGCACCGATCGACGCCGCGCGCGGAGTCATTTGAAAGGTATCGCGCAGCAAGGCCGCGACCGGCTCGGAGAAAGCGGCCTCGCCGACGACGCCGTTCAGAACTCCGATCGACGTGATGCCGATCTGCACCACCGACAGGAACTTGGTTGGGTTCTCGTGCAGCGTGAGGGCAGCCTGCGCCTTGAGGTCGCCACCCTCGATCATTGCCGCGAGCCGCGCCTTGCGGCTGGCCGTGAGCGCCATCTCCGACATGGCGAACACGGCGTTGAGCAGGATCAGGCAGGCAAGTAGGACCAGGTCCATGCAGCGCGCAATGCAGGCCGCGGGCCGCTGCGCAGTTTCCTTCGAGTGGAGTGGGCGCAGAGCGTAGCAGAATCAGCGCATGAACTTTCTCATCGGCGACGTGCAAGGCTGTTGCGACGCGCTCGACCGCCTGCTGGCAGAGATCGGTTTCTCGGCTTCGCGCGATCACTTCTGGCTGCTCGGTGACCTTGTCAACCGTGGGCCGCAGTCGCTTGCGACGCTGCGACGCGTCAAGACGCTCGAAGGCGCGGCGGACTGCCTGCTCGGCAACCACGACATGCATTTGCTCGCGGTGGCCGAAGGCGGGCAGCGCCTGAAGCGCCAGGACACCTTGGCAGAGATCCTTGATGCCCCTGACCGGGAAGTTCTGCTCGGCTGGCTGCGCACACAGCGCCTGGCCGCGTTCGATGACGGCTGGCTGCTCGTGCATGCCGGTGTCGCACCGCAATGGAATTTGCAGGCAACCCTCGCGCTGGCCGCCGAAGTCGAAGACGCCATCAAATCCGACGGCGCGGGCGCGTTTCTACGCGTGATGTACGGCGACAAGCCGGCGCGCTGGAGCGAGCAGCTCGAAGGCGTCGAGCGGCTTCGCTTCATCGTCAATGTGCTGACCCGGATGCGCTTTTGCGACAAGCGTGGCCGGCTCGAACTCGAAACCAAGGAAGGCGCTGACAGCGCTCCGCGCGGCTACATGCCCTGGTTCGAGGTGTCCGGACGCCTGACCGAGGGCACGCCGATCGCGTTCGGCCACTGGTCCACACTCGGGTTGATCGATTCGCCCCAACTGCTTTCGCTCGACACGGGCTGCGTCTGGGGCGGCGCGCTGACCGCCGTGCGCATCGACGGCGGCCGGCGCGAGACGGTGCAGGTGCGGTGCGAACAGGCGCGCAACCCGGGCCGCACGAACTGAGGCTTCATCTAAAATCGACACTCCGAAGGAGACGTGGCCGAGTGGCTTAAGGCTGCAGTCTTGAAAACTGCCGAGGGGGCAACTCCTCCGTGAGTTCGAATCTCACCGTCTCCGCCAGCGTCACCCGCGACGCAAACCGTGCGGTTGCAACGAGGCAACATTTCACGCCTCGGCGTCTGGGTCAAGGTAGAATCTTTCGTCCCCTGTAAACGGACCGGTAGCGCCAAGCGTTGAGAGAGCGCTAATCATCACCGCGGTCGGCTCGTGGCCTGACGTCCACGAATGACCGGCAGTGAGTCGATGGCAACCGCCCTTAATCAATATCTTTGCAATTGGAGATTCACATGAAATTCGCTCCTTCCATTTTCACGCTCGCTCTGGTCTCGGCCTTTGCCGTGTCCGCATCGGCTCAACCCGCGTCGTCGCCCACCCGCGCTGAAGTCAAGGCCGAAACGGCCGCCGCCAACAAGGCCGGCGACATCCCGTCGGGCCAACAGTCGGTGACGAAGCAGGACATGCCCAAGAAGCCCGCCAAAGTCGGTGACCGCGCCGATGTCAAGGACGAGGCCAAGGCCGCCAACAAGGCTGGCGATATCGTGTCGGGCCAATCGTCCGTCAAGAATCAGAACCAGCCGAAGAAGCCCGCGAAGGTCGGCAACCGCGCCGAAGTCAAGGACGAGGCCAAGACCGCCAACAAGGCCGGCACCATCGTCGAAGGCCAGGAATCGGTGGCCAACCAAGACAAGGGCCCGCCGAAGCAGAAGAAGTAAATCGGGTTATCTCCGGCCCCCGGTGGCCGGGCCTCACCCGCGAAGGCGGCGTACGGTTTTCCGGCGCCGCCTTTTCATTTGGGCACGCCGCCGCCCTTTTCTCGCCCGCCTTATGCAATGCAGGTGCGGTTCTTGCCGGTGCGCTTGGCCTCGTAGAGCGCTTCGTCGGCGCGCTCAAGCGCCGGCTCGATCGCCTCCCCCTGCCTGTAGACGGTGACACCGGCCGAGAACGTGACGAGCACGGTCTTGCGTTCGTGCATGAAAAGCCCGCCCGACAGCGAACGTTGCAAGCGCGTCAGGATCTGCTGCGCTTCGTCATGCGGCGTCGCTGGCAGCAGCACGACGAACTCTTCGCCACCGTAGCGCGCGACCACATCATCCGGGCGCAGCGACTTGGCGACCTGATCGGCAAGCGCTCGCAGCGCAACATCGCCAGCGCCGTGGCCCAGCTCGTCGTTCAAACGCTTGAAGTTGTCGATGTCGAGCAGCCCGATCGAGAGCGGTGCCCCTTCGCGCTCCGCGCGCGCACGCGCCACTTCGAATGCCTGCAACAGGCCGCGCCGGTTCGCAATTTGGGTCAACTGGTCAGTTGTCACCTCGTCCGACAGACGACGCAATTCGGACTCCAGCGTCGTCACGCGCGCGGCCAGTTCCGATGCGCGGGAATGTTCGGTCTGCAAGCGCTGCTGGGTTTGACCGACGAGCTCCTGCACGCTGCGCGTCTCGTCGAGCATTTCCCCTACGACGCCCGTCAGGCTCTCGAGCGACTCCGCGCCGTCGATCGCCTTCGCGTAGCGGCCGATGCTGTCGTGAAAGCTGCCGGTGCGCGTGCCGAGGTCGCCCATCTCCTGCAGCATCTGATTCATCAGCGACTTCAGCGCGTCGCGCGCGCGCGCCCTCTCCTCGCGCAGTTCGCGCTGGCGCACCCGCGTCTGACGCAGCAGTTCGCTCGCGGACTTGATCCCGCGCGCGTTGCTGCCCTCGTCGAGCTGGAGGCGCATCGCCTCGAGCTGACCCTTGGTCCAGCTCTCGTCCTCGACCATATCGCCGAGACCTTCCGTCAGCTCGCGGCACAGGCCGCCCAGCTGCTCGACAAGATGGTGGCGGTGTTGCAGCGCGCGATCGATGCCGTGGCTTTGCCGCAGCAAGGCATCGGCATGTTCGGGCGTGGCACCATGCGCGGCGATCTCGGCCGTCAACGCGGCGAGCGCCGAGGCCTGTTCGTTCGCTCCGGCAGCGGCGAGCGCCTTGTGCAGGCTCGCACCCAGACTCGCGACGGCGCGTGCCCAGGTCGACTCGTTGGCTCCCTGTTCCGCGGACGTGGCAGCCACGTTGCTCGCCGCAACGGACACCTGCGATATCGGCTTTTCTGCGCCAGCAGCCGGCACGGCTTCCCGCCCATCGGCGTCTTGCACCGATGAGTCATCAGGCGCCGGGCGAACGCTGTCGGCGCCATCCTGGTCCCAGCTGCCGAGCAACTGCGACAAGCGGATCTGAAGCACGCCCGCGTCGCCGTGACTGCCATTGAGCACGCGCTGCAGGCTTTCCTTGCGCCGCGCGCTGGTCCACTGCCTGCCACCACGCTCGACGCCGCGCACGATGCGTTCGATCAGGTTTGCAAGGCTCGCGCCCTGATCGTTCTCGACTGCGAGCTTGTCCAGCGTGCGTTCAGCCTGCTCCCAGCGTCCGTCGAGAATCGCCGCTGCCAACGCGCGCCGATCCGTCGCCGGCGCCTCGGGGCCCGCCGCGCCAGCGAGTCGCTCCAGCAAGTGCATTCCGCGCTCTGAATGGGGCGCGGGCGCACTCTGCCCGCCCTCGGCGCGATACGCCTTCGCGTAGTTCTCGGGGGTCGGCTCGAGGCGGGATTCGACCAGGCGCTTGAGCGCCGCCTTGGCCACCTGCGCCGGCTGCAACGCGGCAGGGACGGTCGAGTTGCGTGTATCCACCGTGACCTCGATGTGTGATCGCCGCCCCGCGCTCAGGCGCGCGGGATGGTGTTGGCGGCGCGCAAGTATGGCTCGCGCCCCTGCCCATCGGACACCGCATCGTTCGCCTCGGCAATCCAGGGTGCGTTGCGCGAAAGCAGCGTCTGCTCACGCCACGCCTCGAGCTGATCGGGAGCGAGCGGTCGGCTGAACAAAAAGCCCTGCATGAAACGGCAGCCGAGGCGATGCAGTTGCTCCATCTGTCGAAGTGTCTCGACGCCCTCGGCGACGACACGAAGCCCGAGTGAGCGCGCGATCGCGATGATCGCGGTCACGATCGCCGAGCTTTGCGGCGTGAGGCCGAGGTTGTGCACGAACGCGCGATCGATCTTGAGCTCGCTGATCGGCATGTTGGTGATGTAGGACAGCGACGAATAGCCGGTGCCGAAATCGTCGATCGAGATCTCGACACCCATCTCGTTCAGGCGGTGCAGCGTCATGTTGACGTTGCCCGAGTCCTTCATCAGCCCGGTCTCGGTGATCTCGAGCTGGATCGCGTGGTGCGGCACGCCGTGCATGCTGACGGCGGCGTGGATGTGCTCGAGCAGATCGGTGCGCTCAAACAGCCGGTTCGGCAGGTTCACTGCGATCGAATCTGCAAAGCCGAAGCGGTCCTGCCAGATACGCGTCTGGCGCGCCGCCTCGCGGATCGCCCATTCGCTGAGCGGCACGATCAGGCCCGTCTCTTCGGCCAGCGGGATGAAGTCGCCGGGCGGCACGAGCACGCCGTTTCTGTTCCAGCGCATCAGCGCCTCGACGCCGATCATGCGCACGCTGCGCGCATCGACCTTCGGTTGATAGTGCAGCACGAGCTCGTTGCGCTCGATCGCCTTGTGCAGTGCGCTCTCGAGCTCGATCTTTGCGCGCCCCATGCCGGCGAGGTGGGGGCTGTAGAGCGCGTGCGTGTTCGGGCCCTGCGCCTTGGCCGCGTACATCGCCACATCGGCGCTGCGCATCAGGTCCGCCACCGAGGCACCATCGCGCGGGAACAGCGCGATGCCGACGCTCGCCGTGACGAAGCACTCCTGCCCCCCGACGAACATCGGGTCCTTCAGTAGTTCGAGGATTCGCGACGCCACGCGTTCGGCATCGAGTTCGTCGCCGATCTCGGGCAGCAGGGCAACGAACTCGTCGCCGCCGTAACGCCCGACGCCTTCGAGTGCGCGGTGCGAGCGCGACCCCATCGAGTCGATCGAGACCTCGATCTCCTTGTCCGAGTGGCGCACGCTCGAGCGCAGGCGGCGCGCCACTTCCATCAGGAGTTCGTCGCCAGCAGCATGGCCGAGTGTGTCGTTGATGACTTTGAAGCGACCGAGGTCGATCAGCAGCACACCGACCTGATGGCCGAGGCGACGCGCATGTTCGAGCGCACTCTCGGCACGCAGGTTCAGTTGATGGCGATTCGGCAGGCCCGTCAGCGTGTCGAAGTTCGCCAGGTGGCGGATCTTGTCCTCGTCGAGCCTGCGGTCCGTCACATCCTGGACGATGCCGGTGTAACCCGACAGATGGCCGTGCTCGTTGAACTCGGGTTCCGCTTCGAGGTGGATGATGCGCTGCTTGTGGTCCAGCAACGTGACCGGCACGTCCGTCGCGAGCGCCAGGCTGTGTCGCAGCGCGTCGTGCAGCAATTCGATCAGCCCACCACGCACATCGTCGTTTACGGTGCGCAACATCTGGCGAATGCCGAACTTCGCCTCTGGCCCCAAGCCCAGCACACGCAGGCCTTCGACCGAAAAGATCGGCCCGCCGTGGCCGCGCCGCCAATCGAAGCTGCCCATGCGTGCCAAGTCCTGCGCGCGCGCGAGCTTGGCCTTGCTGCGCTCGAGTTCGATGCGAATACCGGCCGAGCGCAGCAAGTGGCGCAGGCGCCCGGTGAGCAGGCTCCATTGCGTGGACTTGACGAAGAAGTCCGTTGCGCCCGCCTCATAGGCGCGGGTGATCGATGCGTCGTCGTCGAGGCCGGTCAGCATCAGCACCGGCAAAGCATCGAAGCCGCTGCGCCCGCGCAGAACTCGGCAGGTCTGGAAGCCGTCCAGCCCGGGCATCAAGGCATCAAGCACGACGATGTCGGGCACGAAGCGATCGAGCAGGTCGAGTGCGGCCTCGCCGCTCGTCACCTCGGTCACCTCGAAACCGGCCTCGCGCAGCGCGTGCGAGGTCAGCAACAGGTTCACATCGTCATCGTCGACGAGCAAGACCTTGCGTGCCGGCTCGCCATCGCCCACCAAAGGTTCTGCCCGCTTCATGGGTGGCTCTCGAGCATCGGTTTCAGGGCGTCGAGCACGGCGGTGACTTCGGAAGTGAATGCGGCGATCGCATCAGGCAAGCCTTCGAACCGGCCTTCGCGGGACATGGTTTCGATATCGGCGCACAAGCGCGACAACTTGACTGCGCCGATGCTCGCCGAGGACGATTTCAGCGTGTGCGCGACATGCCGGATCGCCGCCATGTCGCGCGCTTCGAGCGCCGTCTTCATCTGCGGCAGAAGGCGCGCAACCGATGTACCGAAAGCACCCGCGACGCGAGGCAGCAACTTGCTTTGACCATCTGGATCGAGTTCACGCAGTCGTGCGAGCGCCTCGGGATCGAGCACGCCGGCCACACGCGAAGCCACTGAAGCAGCGTGATCGGTCTCACTGGTCATGAATTCTGTCCACTTTCGACATGCTGCATTGTCGGCGAACGAGGCGCGTCTCGTCACGCGCCAAGCCTAAGCCCGCGGCCCGGGCCGGAGGCGAGGGAACTGCATTCCACTTCTCGGCGCCAAACCGCTAATCGCAGTTCTTCGGCAGAACGGGCGAGAACTGAAACCGTGCGTCGCCCTGAACGCCCCTTGCGCGTTCCTCGCGCGACGTGGGTTCACGCGTCGGGAACGCGTCGGGAAGGGCGTCCTCCGTACAATCTTCGCATGCCCCGTCCCGCCTCGAACCCGGCCGACGTGCCCGGCCGCGTTGCGACGCGGGCTCTCGGCACGGCGTGGATTGCGGCGCTGATCGCGACAGGGCTCGCCTTCGCGCTTGCGCTCCAGGCGCTGCTCGCGGGCAGCGCGGCCGAACCGTCCCCTGCGCTGCCCTGGCTGCTCGCGATCGGCCTTGCATGTGCAGCAGCGGCGATCGGTTGGACGCTCTGGCGCCAGCGCGCGCTTGAGATCGCCCTTCGCGATGCACGCGATGCCGAACACGCGATCAGACTTACGCCCCTGCCACCGCCGCAAACGCAGGCGCCGTTGCCGGACCCGCTGCTCGCGGACCTGCCGCTGCCGGTGATCATTCTGGAAGCCGCGGGCCGCGAAGTGGGCAAGGTGGTGCAGGCCAATGCTGCGGCGGCTCAGTTGTTGACCCGGACGCCCGCGCAGATCGAAGGCCTGGCATGGCCGGAACTGCGAAAACTGTTGCCCGACGGCACCGGCGACCGCGCGGCGCAGGCGTTCGGTGAATCGGTCAAACCCGTCGACGCCGCGTGGGATGCCCAGGCGCAGCGCATCGATGTCGGCGTGCCGGCAAGCGCACTGTGGGTGCTCAGTCTCACACCGACGTGCGCGGCAGCTCCTGCTGTGAGCGACCATGAATCTTTCAGCTACACCGTGTCGCACGACCTGCGCGCACCGATCCGTGTCGTCGAAGGTTTCACGAAGATCCTGAAAGAGGACTACGGCCGTCAGCTCGATCGCATCGGCAATGACCACCTCGAACGCGTGCTCGGCGCCGCCGCGCGCATGAACAGCATGATCGATGCGCTGCTCACGCTGGCGCAACTGTCGTCGCGCCCGCTTGCGCGCCAGCCTGTGAACCTTTCGCAGCTAGCCGGCTACGTCGCCGACGACCTGCGCCGCCAAGCGCCAGAACGCCGGGTTGACGTGAACATCGAGGACGGCCTGCAGGCGCAGGGCGACCCGACGCTGCTGCGCGTCGTGCTCGAGAACCTGCTCGGCAATGCGTGGAAGTACACCGCCAAGAAGCCCGACGCGCAGATCTGGTTCGAAAGCGCGGTAATCGAGGGCGTGTCGGCCTACTGCGTGCGCGACAACGGCGCCGGCTTCGACATGCGGTTCGCGGACCGCCTGTTCGGCGTCTTCCAGCGTCTGCACAGCGCGAACGACTTTCAGGGCACCGGCGTCGGCCTGGCGTCGGTGCGACGCATCGTGCGGCGTCACGGCGGCGAGATCTGGGCCGAGTCCGAGGTGCAGCGCGGCAGCAGCTTCTACTTCACGCTGACGTCGGGCAACGCCGCGCTGTAGATCGAACCGAGCGAACCGATCGGAACAAACGTGTCGCGCAACGGCTCAGCCGCGCGGCGGCCGCGCTAGCAACTCGAGCGCCTCGATCACCCGCAGCGCATGATCCTCCAGGCTGCGACCATCTTCGCGCGCCTGTGATTGCAGCATTGCGAGTGCGGCGCCGCGCGAAAGCGAGTTGCGATGCATCAGCACCCCCACCGCGATGGCGATGGGTGACATCGCCTCGACCGCTGCTGCCTGCGGTGCGCTCGGCGCAGGTCTGGCCGGCAAAGCAGCCAACGCCGCCTCGACCGCGGGCAGGATCTGCCGCACTTCGAGCGGCTTGACGAGGTAGTCCACGGCACCGAGTTCCTTGACCTTGGCCACCGTTTCTTCGTCGGCGAAAGCCGACAGGAACATGAAGGGCATCTGAAGGAACTTGCGCAGGTACTCGGCGACGTCGAAGCCGCTCTTGCCTTCCATGCGGATGTCGAGCAGCGCCAGATCGGGCCGATGCTCCCGGGCAAGCAGGATCGCATCGTTGCCGTTGTCGGCTTCGATCACCTCGTAACCGGCCTTCAGCAGCCCGTGGGTCAGCGTCGCCAGCACGAGCCGGTCGTCGTCCACCACGAGTATCTTGCCCTTGTCGCTCACGATTGCGTCCTGGTTCGCGCACCCCGTCGGTCGCGGGGCAGCGCTTCGAATTGTGGCCGAAAGCGCGTTCGACGCGAAACAACTCGACACGAAACCGGCGCCCTGCTGCACTTACGCCCCGCGCCGCGCGCCGCGCGCCATGACGGCGGTGACGATCAGGCGTCTTGTGCCAGCCGGACTACGCCCGGCGGCGTCAACGCGACCGTCGCCAGGACCTGCGACCCCTGCTGCTCGAGCGTGAGCGTCGCGCAGCGCCGCGGCATCAGCGCACGCACGAGCCCGAGGCCGGAGACGCCGCCCGGAATGCGCGCGAGGCTGAAGTCCGCGCCCAACGCGCCGGGGTTCGAGATCGTGATGCTGACGCCATCTTCGCCACAGCTCAGCTTGCAGTGCACCGCCGGCTCGCTGCCGTCCTGCGCGCGCGAGTGCTTGATCGCGTTCGTCAGCAGTTCGTTGATCGTGAGCGCGATCGGAATCGACTCGGCCTCCGGCAACGCCCAAGGTCGCGACGCTTCGCCTTCGAAGCCGAAGGCGATGGTGCGCCCGAAGGTGCGTTGCACCGAAGCGGTGATCGCCTCGACGACGCTGCGCAACAGCAACGGCCCCGAGCTGCCGACCTGCAGCCCGTAGACCTGTGCGATCGCCTGCACCTGGCCAACGACCTCGGAGATCACCGCCTCGACCTCGGGCTTGCGCTCGGCGATCTGCTGCAAGAGACCGGCGACGCCCTGCAGGTTGTTCTTGATGCGATGGTGCACTTCCTTGACCAGCATCTCGCGTTGCGCGATCGCCGCCTCGAGCCTTGCCTGCTGCGCGGCGCGCTGCTCGGTGACGTCGGTCGCGACGAGCAGCAACTGGTCCGGCGCCTGCCCGGGTGGGCCGAGGGGCAGGTAGCGCGCGTCCCACAGCCTCGAGCCTTCCGCACCGGGCACGGTGTACTCGTGATGCGTGACCTCGCCGGCGGCGAGCGCACGCGCCATGTGCTCACGCATCTCGGCCGCCATCTCGGGCGTGTGCATCTCCTCCGGCGATCGACCGACGAGTTCGCTGATCGGCTTGCCGACGATGTTGGCGGCCGTCTGATTGAGCTGCACCACCCGCAGCGTATTGGCGTCGCGCAGCGCGATCGCGAGCGGCGCCATCTCGATCAGGCGCTGCAGCGAAGCTTGCGTCTCCTCGCTGCGCGCCTCGGCCTGTCGGCGTCGCTCGATGTCGAGCAGCGCGTAGGTGAGCTGTCGGCCGGTGCGCTCCATGCCGGTCGCGACCACGTTGCCGACGATCCAGAACTCGCGCCCGTCACGCGCCTTGACACGGCACTCGAAGGTCTCGGCCTGGCCCTCGAACAGATCGGTCAAGTATTGCGTCTGGCGGAACGGATGATCCGGCTCCGGTGTGGCGACGGTGCTGATCGGCTGGCTGACGAAATCCGCCAGATCGCCGCCGAACATGCGGCGCGCCGAGCGGTTCATCCACTCGATACCGCGCGCGCCGACGGTGACGATGCCCACGAGCACCGAGTCGAGGATCGCGCGCGTGCGCTCGGCCTGCAGCGCGACCGCCTGCTCCGCGCGATGGCGCGCATCGACGTTGACGTAGGAGGCGATCATGCCGCCCGTCAGGTCCCCCTCGACGACGAGCCGCTTGCTTCCCTGCACCCATAGGAGTTGGCCGTCGCGCCGACGCAATTGGCGCTCGCCACTCCAGCGGCCGCGCCGGCGCAACTGCTCGTCTTCGCGCGCCCACAGGCGGTTGAATTCGGCGCGATCCGCAAACAGGGCCTCGAATGGCAGCTCCGAGATGTCCTCGGCCGGATAACCGGTGAGCGTCGCGAAGGCTTCGTTAGCGCGCTGGATGCGGCCATCGCGAACGAACGCGATGCCGACCTCCGACAGGCTGAACATCAGCTCGCGGTCACGCGCCAGCGTTTCGAGTTCGCCCTGCTGAACCTTCAGCCGCGTGATGTCGGACAGCACCGCAATCGCCTCGGCGTCCTCCGCCGACCCGGTGCTGCGCAGCGACAGTGCAAACCAGCGTTCGGGCACGCGTTCGGCCGGGTCGGCTTCGATTCTGAATTCCGTCTCGTACACCGCACCGCTGGTCAGTGCGTTCACCGTCTCGTCGACGACTTCGCGCAACTGCGGCCAGCCGGCAAACAACTCCTCGATGGTCTTGCCGGCAGCCCGCCCGGCCTCCAGGCCCAGTATCCCTTCGAAGCGCTGGTTGCAGCGCACCAGCCGGTTCCCGCGCAGGTAGGCGATGCCGGTGCTCGCGCTCTCGAGAATCGTCGTCATCTCGCGCAGCAACTGTTCGCTGCGCAGCTGCGTCTGGTGCTGGTCGGTAACGTCGAGCGTCACGACCGAGGTCGTGCGCTTGCCCGAGGCGAGCGTCGCCGGCTCGACGCGCGTTAGCAGCCAACGCAGCCCGAGTTCGGGGTGGCGGATCGCGTAGCGGGCCTCGGCGCGCAGCGTGTGCCGCAACGCGTGCTGCACTTTCTCAAACTCGGGCAGGGTCGCTTCGACGACGATCTCGCGCCGCACCGATTGCAATGCCGCGGAAGGCACGCCCTGCGACGAGGTCCGGCCAGTGCCCCCGGCAGCGTCGGCAGCGCCGGCCGCACGTTCGCGCAACCAGCCGGTTGATTCCTGAAACGTCGCGAGGCCCACGCCGGCGGTGTCCATCAAGGCGTCGATCTGCATTCGTGCGAGGTCGCGCTCCTCTTCCACGCTGCGATCTTCGACGATCGCCATGTAGCGCCGGTGGCCGCCCGGCGTCTCGTAGCAGCGCACGACCGATCGCAGGCGGCGCGGCGCGGCGTCGCCTTGCGCCAGCCAGGCCTGGCTCTCGTGTGGGCTGGCGCCAGGCTGCAATGGCGCGAGCGGCTGGCCCTCACTGAAAGCGAGCAGTTGCTGCAGGCCGGGCGAGGCCTCGCTCAGCAGCACAGGCACCACGCCGACCAAGGCGTCGAAGGCGCGATTGGTGCGCACCAGCAGTCCCGAGTCGTCGAACAACACCATCCCGACGGGACTGAGGTTGAACCAGTCGTCGAGTTCGCGAACCGACCGGTCGGCACGCTCGCGCGCGACGTGCTCGGCCGTGCAATCCTGCATCGTCGCGAGGCTCAGGCTGCGGCCGTCGGCATCGAGCATCGCGTGGCGCGCCTCGCGCCACCAGCGCTCGCGCCCGTTGGCATCGATCAGCCGCCGATCGAGCAGCGCCAGCCGATCGCCGGGCGCGCCCCCCGCGGGTACCTGCTCGCGCTGCACGCGCGCCGCGGCGCGGTCTTCCCCGGGTTGAAGGTCGATCGGATCGACGCCGATCAATTCGGCGCGTGCGAATCCGCTGAACTCGACGAAGGCCGGGTTGGCGTCGAGAAGGCGGCCGTCGGGGCCCAACAGCACGGCCGGGAACGGCGCATCCCAGACGAGTCGCAACAGATCCGACGAGGCCGCATGCAGCATCGGTCGTGCTGCCGCAGGCAGGGCATCTTCGGGCGACGCTTCGAGGCGCAGCCGCAACGCCCACTGGCGGGCGTCGATCGGCCTCAACGCGAGACTCAGGCGCCGGCCGTCGGGCCGCGTGAACGGCTGCTCCTGGGCGCCGCCTGCGCGGCCGGCGAGCGCACCGCGCAGCCAATGCAGCGCGCGATCGCCGAGCACCGGTTGCAGCTGGTCGAGCCGCGCGCCTGCGCCGCAGCCGAGCAGGCGCTGTGCAGCAGGGTTGACGAACTGCAGCCGCGCCTGCGCATCGAGCACCAGCACGGCGTCGGACAGCAGGTCGAGAAACGGCAGCAGCAGCGGCGCGCCGGCAACCGATTCCGGGCGATTCATGAGCGTGAGGCGTGAGCTCGCATGGGAATTGAACGCCGAAGTGTACGCAGCGCAGGGTGCGCCGCCTTTGCGTTGGGCCGAACTCGCGCTAGATTCAGTCGAGCTGCGACGCAGCGGCGAGTGCCCGAAGCTGAGCCTGGTTGATCTCGCCGATGCCGAGCAGCAGATTTTCGGCCGCCGCGCGCACGTCGAACAGCGAGTCGCCCTCGACCGCGCGCACAAGCTCGAAGTAGGGTCGGTACGGGCCGGCCCCGTCGAGCAGCGCCTGGGCCACGCGTTCGGGCACCGGGATCGTCTTCAGCAGTTCGGAGAAGGGCTGGTTGAACATGCGGTCGAGCAGCGAAAACACGCCGCAGATGAACATCTCGTTGCGCATCTCCTCATCACCCACCGAGCGGCCGAGTTCTTCCATCAGCAGTCCGCGGCGCACGGCGGCGAACATCACCGGCTTCAGGTTCGCGTCCTGTGTCGCGGTGGCGAGCAGCAGCGCGAGCCAGCGCTTGAGCTTGCGATGGCCGAGCATCATGATTGCGTGCGCAAACGACGATATCTCGACCCGCAGGCCGAAGGCCGGCGAGTTGATGTAGCGCAGCAACTTGAAGGCCAGCGTCGGATCGCGCCGCAGCGTCTGCTCCAGGCGGTCGATCGACTCTTCGCGATCGACGCGATGGATCAACTCCACGATCACCTGCATGTCGCCCTGCTTCGATGAACGCGAGGAACCCTTGGCCTGTTCGGCGAGCACATCGTCAATCGGCCAGCCGAGCACGGCGGCAGCGCCGCGGTTGAAGCTCGCCTCCATCTCCACGATGGTGCGGATGCCGGACTGCGCATACTCGATCGAGCGCGCCGCGGCGTGCGGCGATGCGCCGGGCGTTTCGTTGATGCGCCGATCTTCGGAGAGGTCAACGATCGCATGGCTGAAGCACGGCAGCAGATCGCGCGGCAGGTCCTCGACCGGACGGCCTTTGAGCAGCAGCGCATTGCCGCGCGCATGCAGCGCGAGCAGCGCGTCGTGCTGCGCCGGGTCGCTCGCCATGAAAGATGGCACCTCGAGCTTGAGGTTGGCCTCGCTGTCCGCGCGCAGCAGATCACCGAGCAGGCTCTCGCTCAACACGTTGAGCCACACCTCGCCGCCGCCCGCAGGCCAGACCTGCGCCACCGCGCCGAGCAACAACCCGGCGTCGAGTGAGGCGTCCGGCCGCAGTGGAAAGACCGTCAGCCGTGTCGCCTTGACGGCGCGGTTGCGGTCGATGACGGGCGAATAGCACAGCGCCACCTGGCCGAGAATCGATGCGTCGCTCATGTCTTGTGGTTTGCGGCGCGCGCCATATAGCGCGGCCTGTCTGTCGGGTTCATGTCTTGATGTAGTCGAACAGCGACAAGCGCTGCACCGACGCGTAGGTCTGGAGCGCCACCTGGTAGCCGGTCTGGCGCGTCTGGAAGTCCGAAATCGCGGCCGTCAGGTCGAGATCCTCGGCATTTGATCGCTCGATCTGCCCACTCGTGCGCGCTGCATCGTGGCGCGCGCCGACGTTGTCGATGCGGGTCAGCGCCTCACCGGCGGCCGAGCGCGACAGCGACAGCCGCGCGAGCAGCGCATCGACGTCACGCAGGCTGGTGCTCGTCGTCTGCGCGATCGCGCCGGGGTTGCGCAGCGGCGTCGCCAGCTCATTCGCCGCCGCATCGAGCGCGTCGAACACGCTGAGCGATGGGGTCGATGGCTTGATCTCGAACTCGTCACCGTCGGCCGGCGCGCCGCTGACGGCGAACGCCATGCCGTCGATCCCAATCGCCTGCCCGGGCACATAGGCGACATCGGTCAGCGAGGTCGCTGCGCCGTCCTTCAACACGCTGTAGGTCGTCGCGCCACCCGAGACGCTGAACTGCAGGCTGTAGCTGGCCCCGGTGAGCGCGGTCGGGTCCGTCACGCGGCCGGCGTCAATCCAGGCGCCGCCCGCAACCGACACGACTGCCGTCTCGAAGACACCGTTCCCGCTCGGTGCAGCGAGCCACGCGGCGTCGCCGTCCATCGTCATCGGCAGGCTGTCGCCGCGCGCTGCATTGATCGCGCCGCGCGTGCCGACGTACTGCACGCCGCCAGGGGCATCGAGGAACGGCGGTGTGGCCGAGCCTTGTCCGCCAAACAGGTAGCCGCCGGCGCCGTCGCCGCGATTGGCCACCGCGAGCAATTGATCGCGCAGTCCGCGAATCTGCTCTGCGAGCACCCTGCGCTGGCTGTCGTCGTAGCCCGCGTTGCCGCTCGCAACGAGCGCCTCGCGAACCTGCTGCAGCAGCTCACCGGCATCGCCGAGCGCCGACTCGGTTTGCGTCATCGCATTGCGGCTGGCTTCGACCGAGCGCGTGCCCGCGTCAGCGCGGGAAACACTCGCGAGCGCGCGCTCGGCGCGCGCCGCGTTGATCGGGTCATCGCTCGCGCGCATCACGCGCTTGCCGGTCGTCATCCGCAGTTGCGCGTCGCTCAGCTCGAGCTGGCGCTGTGACAGACGCTCGATCGTCGTGTCGTGTGTGTGGGCGGTGCTCAGGCGGATCATCACTAGCCTCGCGTCATCTGCAGCAGGGTGTCGAACACCGATTGCGCCACTTGCAGCATCTTGGCTGCCGCCTGGTAGCTCTGCTGATACTGGATCAGACGCGCCGCTTCCTCGTCCAGGTTGACGCCAGACGTATCGAGCTGGCGCATCTGAGCGTCGCTCGCGACCGCCGCCGACATGCGCGCCGTGCCGTCCGCGCCCTGCACGCGCACACCTACTTCGCCGAGCGTGGACGACCAGGCGTCGGTCACTGTCTCGCCGCCGACGATCGCCGCATCGCGCAGCGCCACCATGGCCAGCGCATTGCCATTGCTCATCGCCGGCACGGCAGTCGGGTCGACCGCAATTAAATCGCCGTCGGCCGGCGTGCCGGTGACGGAGAGCTCCCACAGCAGATTGCCGCCGCCATCGGTGAAGCCGATCGGCTGGCCGGCGACGAAGGGTTGCGCGGCGCCGAAGGGATTGCCGTTTTCGTCGGTGATCTGGTAACTGGTGTCACCGGTGAAGGGTGCGACGTTGAATTTCACGATTGCGCTTACCGGCGCCGCGATCGGCAACTTCATGTCGAGCGACGCAACGGCTGCGGTGCCCGTGTTGGAAGCGCCGAGCGTCGCCGTAACCGGCGAGGCCGCGGCAATGCCGCGCGGATCCTCGAACACGCGCTGCATGTTGCTCGCCGCTGCAGCGACCGGTTGCAGGCGGAAGCGGTCACCGGAGACGGCGCTGCCACTCGCAAGCTGGATGTTCATGCCGTCGATCGTCACACCAGCGGCGAGCGCGACGGGCGTGAGGGTCTGCGGGGCATCCATGCTCCCGAGGCGCGTCAGCGTGTAGTCGCTGCCGTCGAATCGCAATTCGTAGTCGCTCGCGCGCAGTTGCGAGGCGTCGGCCGCGGCGATCGAGACCACCGCATTGCCGGCGTTGGTCGTCGCTGTCTGCACGCGCGGCGCGCCGACCGCGAACAGATCCTGTCCTTCACGGCCGGTCGGCGTGGTGAGGTCGAGGCCGAGGTGCTGCTGGTCGTTAACCGCACCACCGAGCGCCGCCGCCATCTGCCCGACGAGGTTGCGCGCGTCGCGCAGGTCTTCGTTCTGGAAGCGCAGCAGGCCGGCGATCGAACCTCCGGCAACCATGCTGTCGGGCACGAGGCGGGACTTGCCGCCTTCGCTGATGCCGACATGAACCTGGGTCGAGTCAAAAGGGTCGGCCAGCGGCACGAGGCTGGTCGCTTCGCTGCCGAGCACGAGTCGCTGACCGCCGCCGATGAACAGGTTGAGCGATCCATCGCCGGCCGCAATCGTGCTCACCTGCACATACTTGCCGATATCGGCCACGGCCTGATCGCGCTGGTCGAGCAGGTCGTTCGGCGTATGGCCAGTTGCGACGGCGCTGGCGATCTGCTGGTTGAGCCCGGCCACGGTTTTCGCCAGCGCGTTGACGGCCTTGATCGAGGTCTGCATGTCCGCACGCACGCCTGCCTGCAGGTTCGAAATCTGGTCACCCACGGCACGAAACGACGTCGCCACATCACCGGCGCGTGCGATCGCGACTTGTCGCGAGGCCGCATCCTGCGGCCGACTCGCGACATCGACGAAGGCGTTGAGCAGTTGCCCGCTCTGGTAGCCCAGCCCCGACTCACCGGTGCCGAACAGCTGCTCCAGGCGCCGCAACTGCTCCAGCCGCGCACTGTCGCCGGCGGCAATCGACTGCGTGAGCGTCGCCTCGCGCGTCAGGAACTCGCTGTGCGCGCGGGTCACCGTCGTCACGTCGACGCCCTTGCCGAAGAAGCCCATGCCGCTGTACTGGCCGGCCGAGGCTGCAAGCTCGACCTGCTGGCGCGAATAGCCTGCCGTGTTCGCGTTGGCGATGTTGTTGCCGGTCGTCTGCAAGGCGGCGTAGCTTGCCGACATGGCACGCATGCCGATCGACATCAAAGCAGAGTTGGACATCGCCGTCAGCCCTGTCAGGCCGCCATGCGCTGCACGCGCAAGGTGGTGTTGATGACGCGTGCGAGTTTGTCGGCGTAGGCCGGATCGGTCGCGTAGCCGGCCGCCTGCAGGCCCTGCGCGAAGCGCTTGGCGTCGCCGCCGGCCTCGAGCACTTTTGCGTAACGGCTGCTTTCGTTCATCAGCCGCGCGTAATCGCGAAACGAATCTGCCGCAGTCGCGTAGGCCCGAAAGCGCTGCACCGTCTTTTTCGATTGGCCGTCGATGAACTCGGTCGTCGTGACTTCGGCAACCGCACCCTTCCAGCCAGCGCCGGCCTTGATGCCGAACAGATTGTTCGCGGCACTGCCATCGGCGTTCTTGATCTCGCGTTGGCCCCAGCCCGATTCATGCGCCGCCTGCGCGAGCATGAAGGTGGCCGGAATGCCGGTTGCAGCCTCGGCCTCCTGGGCCGCCTCGCGATGTGCCTGGACGAAGGCGACTTGGCGCGTCTGACCGTTGAGGGCGCTGAAGTCCGCCGCACGCGCCGCGCTGCCCAAAGGCTTCGATGCTGCCGATGGCGCTGCCGCCGCGGGGCTGCCCATCTGGCGCTCGAGCTGGCGCGCGATCAGATCGCTCAGGCCGCCGGGCATGCCCGTCATCTGCGCCGCGAACTGGGTATCGAGCATCTCGCTGCCGAGCTTCGTGCCAGCGTTGTCGAGCATGCCCGAGGAGAGCGTCGCCTGACGCATGCTCTTCATCAGCTCCTGCATGAAGATGGCCTCGAACTGCTTGGCCGCTTCCTTGACGGCGGCGCGCGGATCGGTCGCCGCGCGAGCACGCAGCGCGTCGGTCGAGATGACTGCGTTCGGCGCCATCAGATGACCTCGATCTCGGCGTTCAACGCGCCGGCCGACTTCATCGCCTGCAGGATCGCCAACAGGTCCTGCGGCGTCGCCCCGAGTGAATTGAGCGCCTTGACGACGTCGGCGAGCCGGGCGCCGGCTGGCATCTCGATCACCGCGCCGGCCTGGGCGCGGATCGAGATGTCGGCCTGTTCGGTGACGACGGTGCGGCCCTGCGCGAACGGCCCGGGCTGGCTCACGATCGGCGTCGAGTTGATGACGACGGCGAGGTTGCCGTGTGCGACCGCGCAGGCCGCGAGCGTCACCGACTGGTTCATCACGATCGAACCGGTGCGCCCGTTGA
This sequence comes from uncultured beta proteobacterium, assembly GCA_963774675.1. Lineage (GTDB taxonomy): Bacteria > Pseudomonadota > Gammaproteobacteria > Burkholderiales > Burkholderiaceae_C > CAIKUF01. Next base: position 635,819 of record CAVZFV010000001.1, read on the forward strand.
GGACGATCTTGGCCGAAGGCGGCGCGAGCTCGAGCTGCAGGTTCTCGACATCGGCCATGAAGGCCACGCGCGCTTCGGCCGACTCCGGCACGCGCACGCGCACGCTGCGCCCGTCGAGCGCCTGCGCGACGCCGTCGCCCATCTTGCGGTTGATCACGCGCGCCACTTCGCGCGCGGTGTTGAAGTCGCTCGCGCTCAGGTCGAGCTGCAGCGAATCGCCTTGCGCGATCGAGGTCGGCACGCTGCGCTCGACCGTCGCACCGTCGGGCACGCGCCCGGCGTTCAGGCTGTTGACTTGCACCTTCGAGCCGCCCGCCGCAGCGCCCGCGCCGCCGACGAGCAGGCTGCCCTGCGCCATCGCATAGATCTGGCCGTCGGCGCCACGCAAGGGCGTCGAGATCAAGGTGCCGCCGCGCAGCGACTTGGCGTTCCCCATCGACGAGACGGTGATGTCGATCGTCTGACCGGGCCGCGCGAAGGGCGGCAATTGCGCCGTCACCATCACCGTGGCGACGTTCTTCAACTGCATGTTCGCGCCCTGCGGGACAGTGACGCCGTTTTGCTGCAGCAGCGCGATCATGCTTTGCGGCAGGAAGGGGATGCCGGTGCTCGAATCCCCGGTGCCGTCGAGCGCCATCACGAGGCCGTAGCCCACAAGCGCGTTGCTGCGCACGCCCTGCACGGTCGCCACTTCCTTGACGCGCATCGCGTGCGACGGCAGCGGCCACCACAGCGCGGCGCTCGCGGCGAGCGCGCCGAGGCTGACGATCCAGCGGATGAAACGGTCGGTCGGTTGCATGGTCGAAGGGGCTCTGGGTGCGCTTCGATTCTGTGCTGCGCTAGAACGGCGCAATGCTCAAAAAGACGCGTGACAACCAGCCAATTCCCTGCGCCTCGGCAGCCTGACCGCGCCCGCGATGCTCGATGCGCGCATTAGCGATCTGCGCCGAGGCAACCACGTTGCCCGGCTGGATCATCAGCGGATCGACCTGGCCGGAGAAGCGCAACACGTCAACGTTGCTGTTGACGCCGATCTGCTTCTCGCCCGCGATCACGAGGTGGCCGTTGGGCAGCACCTCGACGACGCTCGCGTTGATCGTGCCGTTGAAGTCGTTCGCAGTGTCGGTGCTGCCCTTGCCGGCGAAGGTGTTTCCCGAGGATCCCGCCGCCGATGCGCGGTTGAACGAATTCATCGAGAACATCGGCAGTGCGGTGACCGAGCCTTCCATCTTGCCGGTCTTGTCGACCGTGCTGTTGGACTTCTGGCTCGCACTCACGCGCTCGACGATCATCACCGTCAATGTGTCCCCCACCATGCGGGCGCGATAGTCCTCGAACAAGGGGCGGTACTGACCGGCCTGGTAGATCGCGCCGTTGCTTGCGACCGGCGTCTGGCGCGGCAGGACGCGCACCGCGGTCGGCTGCGCGATATCGACCGGCGGCGGGCTGTTGAGCGCCTGGCAACCGGACAACACGAGGGCCGCGGCGACAAACAGCGCGGCACGCGAGACAAGGGAGACGAGAGGAACGGGAGAGTGCATGGCAAGGTCTCAGAGCTGGCCGAGCTTTTGCAGCATCTGGTCGGAGGTCTGGATCGCCTTCGAGTTGAGCTCGTAGGCACGCTGCGTCTGAATCATCGAGACGAGTTCCTCGACCACGTTCACGTTGGATGTCTCGACAAAACCTTGCTGCAGCGAGCCCAGCCCATTGAGCCCGGGGGTGCCCGCGCTCGGCGTGCCCGACGCGGAGGTTTCGGTGAAGATGTTCTGCCCCTTGGGCTCCAAGCCCGCCGGATTGACGAAGCTTGCGAGCTGGAGCTGGCCGAGGCTTTGCGGGTTCGTCTGGCCCGAAAGCATCGCGGTCACGGTTCCATCGGGCGCGATCGTCACGCCCTGCGCGCCGACCGGTATCGTGATGCCGGGCTGCACCGCGTAGCCGTTGTTCGTCACCAGCACACCTTGCGCATCGACCTGCAGCGACCCGTCGCGCGTGTAGCCGACCGTGCCGTCGGGCATCTGCACCTGGAAGAAGCCATTGCCGCGCACGGCGATGTCGAGCGAGTTGCCGCTTTGCTGCAGGTTGCCCTGAGAGAAATTGCGTGCGGTTGCGACCGCGCGCGTGCCCAGGCCCACCTGCAGCCCGGTCGGCAGCGTCGTCTGCTCCGAGCTGTTGGCGCCGACCTGGCGCAGGTTCTGGTACATCAGGTCCTCGAACACCGCGTGCGACTTTTTGTAGCCGTTGGTCGACGCATTGGCAAGGTTGTTCGAGATGGTGTCCAGCTGGGTCTGCTGGGCCTCCATGCCGGTCTTCGAAATCCACAGCGAACGCATCATCACGCTTCTCCTTGTGCGCCCGCGGGCGCAGGGATTCAGGGGCTCAGCAGTTGCGAGGCAGCCTTCTCGTCGGCCTCGGCGGTCTGCATCAGCTTCATCTGCGCCTCGAACTGGCGCGCGGCGGCGATCATCGCCACCATGTTTTCGACCGGGCTCACGTTCGAGCCTTCGAGCGCGCCGTCCTGCACGCGGGCGAGCGCATCGGCATCAAGCGGGTCGCCGCCGATGCCGCGAAAGAGGCCGTCGGCGCCGCGTTGCAGCGGCGTCTCGGGTGTAACGAGCTTCAGCTTGCCGACAACGCTCGACGTCCCGTTGGGCAGCCGCGCACTGATCGAGCCGTCCGCCGCAACGCTCGCCTCGCTGTTCGGCGGCAGCTGGATCGGGCCGCCATCGCTCAGCACCTGCAAGCCGCTGCGCGTGACGAGCGTGCCGTCCGCGCTGAGGTCGAGCGAGCCTGCGCGGGTGTAGGCCTCGGTGCCGTCGAGCGCCTGAACCGCGAGCCAGCTGTCGCCCTTGACTGCCACGTCCAGGCTGCGGCCGGTGGTCGAGATCGGCCCCGGCGTGTCGCTGTGGCCGATCGTCGTCTCGAGCGAGAACACGCGCGTGCTGGCGCCGCTGCCCAGCACCGGCACCGAGCGAAACGCCTGCATCTCGGCGCGAAAGCCGGTCGTCGACGCATTCGCCAGGTTGTTGGCAAGCGACTCCTGGCGCTGCATTGCCGCCTTGGCGCCGCTCATCGACAGATAGATCATGCGGTCCATGCAATCGCCCTTTCATCGTTCGCACGCGCACCGCCGCCCGCGGCATTGCGCGCGAATCGCCCGGCGTCGGCGAAGCAGTTCATCAGCGCAGGTTGACCAGCGTCTGCAGCACCTGGTCCTGCGTCTTGATCGTCTGCGCATTGGCCTGGTAGAGGCGCTGCGCGGTGATCATGTTGACGAGCTCGCCTGTCAGGTCGACGTTGCTTTCCTCGAGCGCGCCAGACTGCAGCACGCCCAGGTTGCCATCCGCCGGCACCCCGAGGACCGGCGTGCCGGAGCTGTAGCTGCGTGCCCACGCATTGCCGCCGAGTGGCTGCAGACCCTGCGGATTGCGAAAGTTCGCAAGCTCCAACTGGCCCGCGGGTCGCGACTGGCCGTTCGAGTAGCGCGCCAGCAGCACGCCGTCGTCCTCGACGCTCACGCCAGTCAGCGTGCCGGCCGAGAAGCCGTCCTGCGACAGGCTCGTGACGCCGAACTGCGAGCCGTACTGCGACGCGCCACCCAGATGCAGCGAGACGCCGCCGATCGACACCGTCTCGGCGCCGACCGAGTTGGTCGTCACCGGAATGTCGATCGAGACGGCGCCGACCGGCGAGATCGGCGTGCCACCGTCGATCGGGAACTGGATCGTCGTCACCGGCTGCGGCACGGGGGGCGTGCCACCGTTGTCAAGAATCGATGTACCGTTGGCCGCGACGTACACGTTCCAGTTGTCGGTGCCGGTCTTCTGGAAGTAGTAGGTCAGCGCGACGTCCTGCCCCTTGGCGTCGTAGATCGTCATCGAGGTCGCGTTGTTGTAGGTCGTCGCGTCGCCAAAGTCGATCTGCGGGCCCGAGGGCGGCAGGGTCGCAGCCGCACGCGCGTCGAGGTTCATCTCGACATCGATGCGCGAGGTGGAGTTCGGGTTGATGCCGGCCGTCGGCAGCTGGATCGGCGAGGCCTGTCCAGGCTGCACCACGCCTTGCGCGTTGGCCGGATAGCCCATCAGCTTTTGCAGCTGGTTATTGACGACGTAGCCGTCCTTGTCGAGCTTGAACTGGCCGTTGCGCGTGTAGAGCACCTGGTTGCTCGTGTCGCGCACCTGGAAGAAGCCGGCGCCGTTGATCGCGAGGTCCATCGGATTGCCGGTGCTCGTGATGCTGCCCTGGGTGAACTGCTGCGAAACCGCGCCGACGCTCACACCAATGCCGGCGCCGGTCGATCCCGCGCCGTTCATCGCCGTCGCGTACATGTCGGCGAACTCGGCGCGCGAGGACTTGGCGCCGATCGTGTTGGCGTTGGCCACGTTGTTGCCGATGACCTCGAGGTTCTTGCTCGAGGCGTTCAGACCGGAGAGACCTTGTTGGAAGCTCATGGGGGATCCTTTTCGGGTTGAAGGACTGAATTCAGTGACGGGAGATCAGTTGAAGGACTTGACGTCAGCGTAGGGGACGCTGCCGCTGCGTGCGAGTTCGAGCATCAGCGCGTCGCCACCCATGCTCACCGCGGCGACGCGGTCGCGCATCAGCGGCGTGACGCTGCGCTCGAGAGCGCCGCTCTTGGCGGTGACGCGGAACGTGAGGCCGCTGCTGTCGTCGGCGGTGCCGGACGGCCAGGCGAAGCTGTGCAGCCCGCCGGATTGCGCGCCGAGATTGATCGTGTCGGCGACCTGACCGTTGGCGGCAAGGACCTCGACCTTCACGCTGTCGGCCGGGCCCGAGAGATCGAAGCCGCCCTGGCCGAAGCCATCGGTGATCGCGAGCAGGTTGCCGGGCACGACGACATCGTGACCGACGAGGCCTGCACCCTGCAGCGCCTGCATCTGCACGAACTGGCTGGACAGGCCTTGCACCGTCGAGTTGAGCTTCTCGATACCGGTCACGGTATTGATCTGCGCCATTTGGCTCGTGACCTGGGCGTTGTCCATCGGGCTGAGCGGATCCTGGTTCTGCATCTGCGCGACGAGCAGCTTCAGGAAGCGATCGGCACTGGCTACATCGGCCGATGCAACGGCCGCTGCCGGTTCGACGGCCTTCGAGGTCTGGCTGACGGAGGAGACGGTCATGGTGTGCCTTCGGTGGAGGTGTCGTGGCTGGAGTCAGTCGGCGGAGTCAGGCGGCCCGGGCTCAGGACTGACCCATCTGCAGCGTCTTCTGCAACAGCGTCTTGGCCGTGTTCATGACGTCGATGTTGTTCTGGTACGAACGCGAGGCCGAGATCATGTTGACCATCTCCTCGACCGCGTTGACGTTGGAGAAAGTCACGTAGCCGTCGGCGTCGGCTTGCGGGTGCTTCGGGTCGTGCACGCGGCGCCCGGGGGTCTGGTCCTCCGTGATCTGCGTCACTTCCACGCCGGCCGCGCCGTCGGGCTGGCCGGTGTTGCCCATCAGCAAGGTCTGGAACACCACCTGGCGTGCCTTGTAGGCCTGGCCGTCGGGCCCGGCCACGGTGTCTGCGTTTGCCAGGTTGCTGGCGACGACGTTGAGCCGCTGCGCCTGCGCGCTCACTGCGCTGCCCGAGACATTGAAGATCGAGAACATCGACATGAGGAAGACTCCTGCTGCGGCGCGGGCGCGGTCTACTGGCCGGTGATCGCGCTCGTCATCGTGCGCACGTGCGAGTTGATGAAACGCAGCGTCGCCTCGTAGCGCAGCGCGTTGTCGGCAAAGCTCGCGCGCTCGCGGTCCATGTCGACCGTGTTGCGGTCGAGATTGGTCTGGCTCTGCGTGGCGTAGACCAGATCCGCACCAGCGCTGGCGCCGGTTCCGACTCCTGCTCCAGCGCCCGTGCCGATGTGGCCCGGCTGCGTCGCCGCCAACGTTCGCGCGGCGGGCAAGGCGCCGGTCGCGCGCTGCAGGGCCTGCGAGAAGTTCATGTCGCGCGCCACGTAGCCCGGCGTGTCGGCATTCGCTATGTTGCTCGCGAGCAGCTGCTGGCGCTCCGAGCGCAGCGTCAGCGCCTGGGCTTGGAAGTCGAGCGTGTCGGTGAGGCGGTTGAGCATGTTGCCTATCCTTGGCTGGCGGCCCCTGGGAAAGGGCCGGGCTTTGCAAAGTGGGCCGGAAAGGGGTCCGCGTCAGGCCATTGTTGGCCGGCACGGCGGCCAACATAAGCGCGAACAACGGGCGCAAACGCTGCCAGTTCGCGCCCTTCGCAGCGCTGCTCGCGTCCTAAAGTGGCGGCGTGGCCTACACCCGAATTCCAATCCCCGATCGCACGCAACGCCTGCGCGGCGATCTGCGCCTGTTTCTGGCCTGGCTCGTGCTCGCGTTCCTCACGCTCGGCCTGATCGCTGCCGCAGGGCCGGCCCGCGCCACAGGGTCGGCCACGTCATCGACGATGGCCACCCCATCCGCCGACGACAGCGCGGCGAGCCTCGGAGCCGCCATCTCGCAACAGGTGCGTCAGTTCGCGCTCGAAGGCGGCGCCCTGCCCGGCATGCGGCTCGAAATCGAGGTCGGCAAGCTCGACCCGCGCTTGCGGCTGGCGCACTGCGAACACATCGAACCCTATCTGCCGACCGGCACGCGCCTGTGGGGCCGCACCCGTATCGGCCTGCGATGCACCCGGGGCGTGACGCCGTGGAACGTCTATCTGCCGTTGACCGTCAACGTGTTCGGCCCCGGCATCACGAGCGCCGCCGCGCTGCCGGCCGGCGCGGTGCTCACGGCGGCGGACCTGCAAACCGCCGAGGTCAACCTGGCCGAGCGCGGCGCGGCGATCGTCAGGCTCGACGACGCCGTCGGCCGCACGCTTGCGCGGCCGCTGACGCCGGGCCAGAGCGTGCGCGCCACAGACCTTCGCCGACGCCAGTGGTTCGCCGCCGGCGAGACGGTGCAGATCTCCGCCATCGGCCCGGGCTTTCGGGTCAGCTCCGAAGGCCAGGCACTGGGACCCGGCCTGGAGGGTCAGGCGGCCCGGGTACGCACTGAAAGCGGGCGCATCGTCGTCGGCCAGCCGGTCGCCGAACGGCGCATCGAGATCGATTTGTAACGATGGCCTCGTTGGCTTCGAATTCGCCCCGCGACGCTAAAGTCGCCGCGAATGCGTCCGATACAGCCTGCATGTTGATGGCGCGCACCCTGCGTCACCCCCGAGAGCGGCGCTGCTGTCATCAGGGCATCGACACGGCTCGGGCGATACGAAGGAGCACGCCATGAAAATAAACAATCCGCTTCCACCCGCGATCCCAGTGGAACAGGGGCCAAGCGCCCCGTTGACGCGGGCACCCGCCGAAGGCGCCCCGCAAACGGCATCCGGCCTCGTCGCGTCGCAAGGCGCGAAAGTCGAACTGTCGTCCACCGCGGCGAGCCTGCGCACGAGCGCGCCCCCGGCCGAGCTGGACGCGGCAAAGGTCGAGCGCATCGCGCAAAGCATCGCCGAAGGACGCTTCAAGGTGAATGCCGAGGTGATCGCAGACAAGCTGATTGCCAACGCGCAGGAATTGTTGGTCAAGGTCCAACGCTGACGGCGGGCACTTCATGTCCGCATTCCCTCCCCCTTCCCCGGCCCTGACGCCGCAAGAAGAACTCGAAAACACGCTGGCCGCTGTCGAAGCGCGGCTCACCGCGCTCGGTGTCGCGCTGCTCGAAAGCAACGCGCCCGAGATCGACACCCAGGCGAGCGAACTGCATCGCGCGCTTGCGCGTGCGGTCGAGCACTTCTCACACGCCGCACGCAACGGGGCACTGCCCGCCCCGCTGCGCGAGCGGCTGATGCGCGCGAGCAGCCAAGTTGCCGCGCAGCGCGAGTCCTTTGCCCGCGCCACCGCCGCGCTCGATCGCGCGATCGACGTGCTGATGCCGAGCGAAGCGCCAGCGCTCTACTCGGCGCAAGGCGCGGCCGAGCACAACCGGCGCGGCGGCAGCCTGCAGGCCTGAGCGGTTACGCCGCTTCGGCGGCGCGCAGCGTGCGGAGAGCTTGCACTTTCCAGCTTCGCGTTCAAGCATTTCTATTCATGCACTCGGCACTGCCAATGTGTTGCTGTCATTGAGTGGCATCAATGGGCGAGTGCGTTCGCGGCCAGTTGATCAATCCATCGATAGCAATTGATATGAGACGCTCTTCGGTGATGGTGACGTGCGCAGCGTAGTGGCTCCTTCCGAACCGCTGAGCCTGCGACATCGTGATCTTTCCGACTTGCTCGCCATAACTCCGGTCAGCGTCGCTCGCCTGTTTGTCACAGGCTTGAACTGTCAGCTGAAAACAAAGGTGGAACTGGTCGAACGCCTGCTCGAGCGCGTCGTACGGCACTGTGAGAATCGCAGCATCGCCAAGAACCGAGAGGCAGTGTTGCGCGATGGCTGACCTCGCCGGCACGGCACCGACCCGACTTTGGGCTTGAGCCCGCGCAATTGTCTGGGCCGCGAATGCAGGAAACTGATTCTCGCGACTGGAGGGTCGCAAACGTTGGGGTGTCGTTGTTGCACATGCCCGAATTACCTGCGAGGACACAGTGATGTCTCTGACGCGAATCCGTATCGTGGTGGGCCTGTTCGTCGTCGTCGCCTGCCCAGCCTGGGCGACCGATCTACCCAATGAAGGCGCCTACGACATCAAGACCTGTTTCACCCGAAAAAGCACCTTGATCCAATACTCGAAGACTCAGTACGCATACAGCTACGAGGAAACGGGCACGGTAGTCAGTGCGCAGCCGGGCGGCCTTTTCGACGGTGACGTTGTGCGTTGTGTCGGCATGACTGCCGTCGTCGAAGGGAAGCGTTCAGGTGGATCGTTCTGCGAGGCAGTTGCCAAGAACGGCGACAAACGCCTGACCCAGTTCAAATACGACAACGAAGGCAAGCTGGTTCGCGAGGCCCTCGTCGGCACGGGCAAGTACGACGGCATGGTGCTGACTGGCAGCACCGTCAAGGCCATCGGGCCGGCTCCGGTGCTCGAGACCGGAACGGCAGAAGCCTGCAACCAGCAAACCGGCAACTACAAGCTGAAGTAACCAGCGACATCGGGTAACCCAGCCTCAGGCCGTACGCGATACGGCGCGGCATTTGCAAGATTTGGCCGCTCACGTCGTGGTGTCGCGGCTGGCGTTCATGCAGCGCCATTCAACGCAGGCTCTGTGGCCAAGGCGGCGCTTTCGGACGACCGCTTCAGAACGTTGAATCTCGCCAATCAGATTTCCGTTTGGGGAGTCGCCAATGACTTCCCATGCGATCGACCGGGAAGGCGTGTCAGTCGGTCTTCAGCCCCGCCCTGGCCGCGGCCGCACCCTCCTTGCGCAGCGGCTTCATGAAATCCAGCGCAAGCTCGAATGACGCATTGACGAACGCCAGCAACTGCGCGAACTCCGCGTCCGTCAGCGCCCGCGCCCGATCGTGCGCGCGGTAGAGGTTGGCGAACTCGCGCTCGCGCGCGCCCTGCACGACGAGCTTGCCGATGCCGAGTGCCTCGAGCGCCTTCCAGATCTCGGGGTTGTAGGCGCGCGTGAACTGCATGACGAAGGTCACTGGGTCCTTGCGGCCGAGCACCGACGCCGCGCGCAGGATCAGCTCGAAGGGCATCGCCAACTTGCCGCTTTCGATCAGTTCCAGATCGGTCGCGTCCGACAGCCCGAGCGCGCGGCCCAGGTCCTGCACCGTGAGCCCTGCCGTCTGGCGCAGGTCGTGCAGCAGCGAGCCGGCCTTCTCGACCGCCGCCTTGTGCTGCGGCTTCGACAGGCGTGACTTGGCGAGCGTCACGCCGATGTCGGTCGCAGTGCCGGCCATGCCGAGCACCGATTCGGTCCACGACTGAAGCTGGCGCGCAAGCGCCTTCAGCGCGTTGGGTGCGATCGTCGCGGCGGGTGGCAATGCGAGTGGTGACGGCGCGCTCGGTACAACCCCAGTCGCGCGCGGTGTCGCGCGTGGTGTGGCCTTGGTCGTCGTCTTTCCAGTCGTCTTGGTCGTCTTGCGCGCCCGCTTCGCTGCAGGCTTGCGGGGTCGGGGCGAAATGCTGGTGGCCATCGAATCCTCCGGCGTTGGGATGGTCAACAGTATTGCCGCAAATCCCGCATTCGCAAGCTACACCAACATCTACAGCAACGCCTACAGCAAGAGGTTAGGCAGCCACAACGCGATAGACGGGAAAGCACACAGCAGCACCAGGCGCACCACATCCACCGCGATGAAGGGCATCGTGCCGCGGTAGATGTCGGTCAGCGAGATGTCGGTCGCGATCGAGTTGATGACGAATACGTTCATGCCAACCGGCGGGCAGATCATCCCGAACGTGACCGCCATGACGACGATGACGCCGAACCACACCGGGTCGAAGCCGAGCTGCATCATGGCCGGGAAGACGATCGGCACCGTCAGCAGGATCATCGCCAGTTCGTCCATCACCGCGCCGAGCACGAAGTAGCCGACCATCACGAGCGCAAGCACGCCGTAGGCGCCGATCGGCAGATGCACCAGCCACTCGACAGCCTGCTGCGTGAACTGCGTGATGGTCAGGAAGTAGCCGAACAGGAAGGCGCCGACGACGATCATCATGATCGCCGAGGACACGCGCAGCGCATCGATCAACGCACTGCGGATCTGCCGCCAGCCCAGGCGCCCGCGCAGAATGCCGATGATCAAGGTGCCGGTGGCGCCGATGCCTGCGGCCTCCTGAACCGTGAAGAGGCCGCCGTAGATGCCGCCGAGCACGAAGACGAACAGCAGCAGCACGGCCCACAGATCGCGCAGGCTGCGCAGCCGCTCGCGCCAGGTATGCGACTCGCCCACCGGCAACCGCTCAGGGTGTCGCCAGCCGATGTACTGCACGACGGCGAAATAGAACACCACCGCGAGCAGCCCCGGCAGCGCGCCGGCGGCGAACAGCTTGGCGATGTCGACCTCGGTCATGATGCCGTAGAGGACGAAGATCGTCGACGGCGGGATCATGATCCCCAGCGTGCCACCGGCGGCAATGAGGCCGGCCGAGAAGCCCGGGTCATACCCGGCGCGGCGCATCTCGGGCAGCGCCACCTGGCTCATCGTCGCCGCCGTCGCCACGGACGAGCCGTTGATCGCGGCGAAGCCACCACAAGCGGCGATGCTCGCGTAGGCAAGCCCGCCGCGCCGATGGCCGAACCAGGCGCGGCCGGCGACAAAGAGTTCGTGGCTCATGCCCGACTCCGATGCGAAGGCGCCCATCAGGATGAACATCGGGATGACCGCAAGGTTGTAGTCGGACAGCACCGACAACGGGACCTGACCGAGCAGGTTCATCGCTGGCGCCATGCCGGTCAGCGCGCCAAAGCCCAGCACACCCACCACGCCCATTGCGATGCCGATCGGCACGCGCAGCGCCATCAGCGCGAACATGCCGGCAAAGCCCAGCAGCGTCACCCACTCACGGCTCATCGCGGGCTCCGACTCTTGGGTCGGCCTGGGCTTGCGCGACGGCCTTGGCATGGGCCTCGAGCGTGGCGTGGCCGCGTATGTCGAGGAACAGGCGCACCGCCGCGAAGACGACGGCGGCCACCGCGCCAGCCGCAGCGATCGACGTGAACCAGACGAGCGGCAGGCGCAGATCGCTCGTCGCCTGGGTGCCGGTGCCCAGCACCTTGGCCCAAACCATCCACGCCATCGGGCCGAGGAAGGCCAGCGTGACGGTGCCGGCGACCACGTCGAGCCAGCGCCGCGCGCGCCGCCCCAAGTGCTCCCACAACACGTCGACACAGATGTGCGAGCCGTGGTACGTCGCGAGCGCGATACCCCAGAACAGCGCGATGCCCAGCAGCAGCTTGGAGCCGTCGAACCAGTCTGGAATCTGCACCGAAAGCAGGTCGCGCAACGCGACGTTGCCGGCAGTCAGCAGCGCAATCAGCAGCAGGAAGATCGCCGCCACCGTTTCGGTGGCGGCGAGTACGCGGCGCATGAACGCGTCAGCGAATCAGTACGCGCCGCCGGTCTTCACGAGTTCGGCCTTCAGGTCTTCGAGCGCCTGCTTGCCCTTGATGCCGGCCTTGTCGGCTTCGGCGATCCAGGTGGCGTGCATCGGCGCCACGGCCTTCTTCCAGACGTCGATCTGCGCCTTCGACATCGGCACGATGGTCTGCCCCGGAGTGGCCGCGATCTTCTCGCGACCGGCGTCCTCGGCGTCGCCCCAGTCCTTGCCCACGCGGGCCGCCCACTCGTTATTGCAGTGATCGTCGATCACCTTCTTCTGCTTCGGCGCCAGCGCTTCGTACCAGGGCTTGTTCATCACCCAGATGAACGTGGCAGCATACAGCCGCATGTCGGTGTGGAAGGTCGCCACCTTGTCGATGCCGAACGTGATGGTGGACAGCCACGGGAACGTGATTGCGTCCGCCACGCCCTTGCTCAGCGCGTCACGTGCCTCGGGCGCCGAAACCTGCACGCTGGTGCCGCCGAGCAGTGTCACCATCTGCGCCACAGTGCCGTTCGCCGGCCGCACTTTCATGCCCTTGATCTGGCCCGGCTCGGTGATCGGGGCCTTCGAGTGAATGGTGCCGACGTGCAGGTGCGCGAAGCAGTACTTCACCTCGCCCATTTCCTTGGCCGCATAGGGCCGGTACCAGTGATCGAGCGCCGCCGAGGCAGGACCCGGCTTGTCAACCAGGAACGGCAGTTCGCCCGCCGCAAAAATCGGGAAGCGCCCGGCCTGGTAGCCCGGATTGATCCAGGCCATCTGCGCGATGCCGTCACGCGCCAGGTCGAAGTGATCAGGTGCCTTGCCGAGCTGCTGGGCCGGGAAGATCGTGACCTTGATGCTGCCACCGGAAGCCGCCTCGACCGACTTGGCCCACGGCAGGAAGCCCGTCACCGCCAGCGAATGCTGCGCCGGCAGCCAGTGCGCGAACTTGAGCTCGACCTGTTTGTCCTGCGCGAAACAGCTGCCGGCGGCTGTCAGCGCCAGCGCTGCCAGAGGGGTGCTGTGAAGAAATTTCATGGAGGGTCTCCGTTTTGGTTGCAGGTTGTGGCGATGCGCCGATCATGACTCGCGCGTGGCGTTTGTGGTTAGCGTGCTATCCCTCGCATGCCAGACGATGGGCTGCGCAGCGCCCTGCGGGCGTGGCGGCGGGGCGGCAGCTTCCGGCTCGGCCAGGGCAGCGGTGATCGCTTCGCGCAGCGCCTCGGCGGCGACGTCGTCTGGCGGGTCGCTGCGCGACACCAGCGCGTCGAAAATGCGCTGGTAGCTTGTGCGCCCGCGATCGAAGGTATCGCTGTAGCCCTTGCGCAAGCGCGGTAGTTCGGCAAGCGCGGCGGCAAACCCGGCGTGACGCGGCAACGCTTCACGCAACGCCTCCAGCCAGACATCGATGGCAGCCTGCTCCTCGTGAAAGCGCAGCGAGCGCGGCCTCCAACGCCGCAATGACGCCAACAGGCGCAGCAGCACAAAACCATGCACGGACGAGGTCGCAAGCGTCATGCCCTTGCCGCGAGTGCCGACAGCATGCGTGTGCCCGACGCGCCGACGCAGCGCCAAGCCGAGCCGTCGCGGCGCAATGGCGGCGACCTCCTCCAGCCCCGGGCTCAAGTGCTCGCGGATCTCGAGCACGTCGTGCGGGCCAGCCATCGCCTCGGCACGCACGCGCTCGAAGCGTTCGCGCCGCGTCTTCAGGTCCGCCACGCGGATTACGTCTTCGTAGCTCATCCACAGCGCCAGCTGGCGCGCCGCATCCTCGAGCGCCGGCGCAGTGGGATCGCACACCGCACGCAGCGACTCGACGCGCGCGCGATAGCGTGCGGCATAGCGCTCGTCCTGATAGTCGCGCATGCGGTCTTCACCGCGTTGCACGATGTCTGCCAGCGCCGGCGGCAATGTGCTTGCCGCGGGCGGGTGTACGTGTGCAGACAGGCCGGCGCGCGCGGCTTCGAACGCCTCGGCGTACCCCGCCAGGCTGGTCTCGACGCCGACACCGCGAGCGCGGATCACGGCCTCGTCGATATCGCGCGACCACGGCAGCCGTCCCGAGCCCGCGAGCGCACCGTACATCACCGCACTGATGGCAGTGCGCCGGCGCTGCGCGATCGCGAGCAGGTCCAGCGCGAGACATTGCTTTGCGCTCGCGGCCGCCGCCGCGAGCAGACGCTGCGAGTCGAATCGACCATCCCCCATCGCCATCTTCTCGGTCGTCGTCAGCACCCGGTGGCTGGCCGTGATGAGCAGCGTTTGCTGCGGGCTGACAAAGCCGCGCTCGGCCATGCGCACGCCCTCGAGCAGCTCGCTCGCGAGGACAACGTCCACCCGCCCGGGCAGGGGCATCAGCGCGAACACGGGCTGGCGACCGGGCCGCGCCGGCACATCGAGAAACTCCACGTAATAACTCGTCGCGCCGGTGCGCTGCGCCACGCCGGGCACTGAGGTGGCCTGCACCGGCAAGCCGGCACGCAGCGCCGCATCGACGATCCACTCGGCCAATACGCCGCCGCCTTCGCCGCCAAGCGCGGCGATCAGGATCGAGGTCGGCATCGGTGTCGGCATGGGCATCGGTCCCTGTGGTGTCGGTGTCGGTGACTGCGTCATGCTGGCTGCAGCAACCCGATGATCGAACGGCGCATGCGATCGCGCAGCCTTTCCCACCAGGTCGGGTTGGCGATCACGTCGGCGCGAAAGAACGACGGGCACAGCGCGGCGGCCTGCGCGACCTCGCCGCACAAGCCGCAGCCCACGCAACCGGCTTCGACCGTGGCAACCGGGTCGCGCTTGAGCGGATCGCGCGAAGGTTTGACGCTCAGCGTCGGGCAACCCGAGAGGCGGATGCAGGAGTGGTCGCCGGTGCAGACGTCGTCGTCGACACCGTACTTGGTGCGCAGCACGCGCTGACCTGCCTTGAGCGCACGTGCGCGCAAGGGCTTGAGGCGGCGCTGGCGCTCGAGCTGGCATTCGCCTTCGGCGATGATGACCTTGAGCCCGCCCTGCTTCGTCGTGAAGGCCTCGCGCAACACATCGCGCACCTGCGCCACGCGGTAGTTGTGCACTGTCTTCAGCCACTTCACGCCGAGCCCGGTGAGCGTGTTCTCGATCGTCAGCTCGCCGTCGGTGGCGCTTCGGCCCTCGGCAACACGTCGCGATGCGGCCAGCGGCGTCGAGATCGTGTCCTGCGTGCCGGTGGCCGAGGTGTAGCCGTTCTTCATGATCACGAGCACCGCGTCGCCGCCGTTGAGCAGCGTCGACGACACGCCCGACAGCAAGCCGTTGTGCCAGAAGCCGCCGTCGCCCATGATGGCCAATGGCCGGCGCTGCTGAAAGCTGCGCACGCCGGCGCCGCTGGCGAGGCTCATGCCGTAGCCGAGGATCGAGTTACCGAAGGAAAACGGCGCGAAGGTCGCGAAGCTGTGGCAGCCGATGTCGGTGCTGATGTGCATCGGGCCGACCTCACGCTGCACCAGCTTCAGCGCCGCGAACACCGGCCGTTCGGGACACCCGGTGCAGAAGTTCGGCGGCCGCGGCGGCAACTCGGCGCCCAGCGCCTGCACGGCCAGTTCGCGTGAGCGGCGCACGTCGGCGAGCAGTTCACGTGCGCCCTTCGTGGAGATGCCCTTCCCCTCTTCTTCAACGTCCGTGTCGGCATCGGCGTCGAGCCAGCGTTGAAGGCCGGCAAGCATCACCTCTGCCGTGTATTCGCCGGTCGGCGCCAGCATGTCCTTGCCGCGCAGCGGCGTGTCGACGCGGGCGCGTCGCAAGGTGGCAGTGATCTCCTGCTCGATGTAGTCGGGCTGGCCTTCCTCGACCACCAGCACGCTGCGCTTGCCAGCGCAAAAACGCGCGATCTGATCGGGCAGCAGCGGGTAGACGACGTTGAGCACCAGCAGCGGGATCGCGCTGTCGCCATACGCATCGGCCAGTCCGAACTGCTGCAGCGCGCGGATCAGCGTGTTGTACAAGCCGCCCTGCACGATGATGCCCAGATCAGCGTGCTCTCCGTCGAACTGCTCGTTGAGCCCGGCGGCCTCAATGAAGCGTCGTGCGGCCGGCATACGTGCCTCGACCTTGGCTCGTTCGTGGTCGAGCGTCACGGGCGGGTGCGACAGCCGCGCGTAGTTGAACTCAGCGGGCTCTGCCATCGCCCGGTGCGTGCCGATGCTGGGCGAGCGGTTGTCCTTGGCGACGAAGCTGCCGCGCACATGGCAGGCACGGATGCGCAGATCCAGCATCACCGGCGTGTTCGACGCTTCGGACAGCTCGAACGCCTGCTCCACACAGTGCACGATCGTCGGCAGGTTCGGCCGCGGGTCCATCAGCCACAAGGAGGACTTCAGCGCAAACGCATGCGTACGCTCCTGGATCACGCTCGCGCCTTCACCGTAGTCCTCGCCGACGACGATCAGCGCGCCGCCGATGACGCCCGGCGATGCGAGGTTGGACAGCGCGTCGGACGCCACATTGGTGCCGACGATCGACTTCCACGTCACCGCACCGCGGACCGGGTACATGATCGACGCACCCAGCATCGCCGCGGCCGCGGCCTCGTTGGTGCAGGCCTCGACATGCACACCCAATGCGCGCATGTCATCGCGCGCCTGCACCATCACATCCAGCAGGTGCGAGATCGGCGAGCCCTGATAGCCGCCCACGTAGCTGACGCCAGACTGCAGCAACGCCTTCGTCACGGCAAGGATGCCCTCGCCGTGGAAAACCTCGCCGGCACCCAGGCGCAGCGAGCGGATCTCGTGCTCGAACGAGCGTTCCACGTGTTTGTCTCCGCTGTGATTTGCTTCCAGCTTAGGGTCTGGTTGCCCATCGGTCCAATGGATTGATGAGATATGCGACATTCACGCTACCGATGACGAAGACCTTTCGCCAACTCGACCTCAACCTGCTCCGCGTGCTGGTGACGTTGCATCGCCTGCGCTCCGTCACCGCAGCCGGCCAGAGCCTCGCGTTGAGCCAGCCGGCGACGAGCAACGCCCTTGCGCGCTTGCGCCGGCATTTCGATGACCCGCTGTTCGTGCGCACCTCGGGCGGGTTGGTCGGCACGCCGCTGGCGCTGCGTCTGGCCGCGGCGGCCGCCACGCACCTCGAGGCGCTGGAACGCGACATCGGCACACCGGCGACCTTCGACGCCGCGAGTTGTACCCGAACCTGGCGGCTTTCGCTTTCCGACCTGGGCGAGATGGCGTTTCTGCCCGCGATCGCCGACGCCGTGCTTGCCGACGCGCCGCTCACGCGCATCGTCAATGCGGCGGTATCGACCGCGCAACTCCCTGAGGCGCTCGCACAACGCGAGGTCGATCTGGCGATCGGCATCCTCGACACCGGCCGCCGCGGACTGCACAGCAGTTCCCTGTTCAGCGAGACCTATGTCGCGTTGAGCGACCCAAGCCGCGTCCCGCGCCAGCGCACCTGCGCGGCGCTCACGCGCCAGGGGTTGATCGTCGCATCACCCACGGCCACATTCCATGGCGGCGTCGAAGCGAGCCTGAAGAAGGCCGGGCTCGACGAACGCATCGTCATGCGCGTGCGCCACTTCGCGGCCATGCCCGATCTGGTGCGACGCGCTGCCCTGGTCGGCATCGCGCCGCAATCCTGGGCGAGCGACATTTGCCGCGACGGCGACCTCGCCTGGTGGCCACTACCGATGCCGATGCCGCAGTTCGACGTGCGCATGGTCTGGCATGGCGTGTCGGAAGGGGATGCCGCACTCGACTGGATGCGCGAAACGATGCTGCGGCTTTTCCGCCAGGCCTGACCTTTGCCGGCGCGCTCGGCAAGCGCGCGCTGGGACCGTCAGCGCGACGGACGGGTCGGTGTGGGCAGCAGAACCGGCGCCACCACGAAGGGCGTCTGGTAGAGCCAGACGCTGCGCCCATCGGCGCCTTCGAGCCTGGCCTGCGGCACCTGACCCGGCACCTCGAACTCGAGGCTCACGAGCCAGGCACCGCTGCGCAGTTCAGCTTGTGACTTCGCAGCGGCGCGGGCCATGCTCTCGGGCCGTTGGAAGAGGTAGACGAGGTCGTAGCCCGACCAATCGTGCGCCCAGATGTCGCCGCGCGCGACGCGCACATCACCGCAGCGCAGCGCACACAGCCAGTGCAGCGGCCGGCTCCACTCGACACCACTGATCGCCGCCTCCGGGTACTCACGACGCAGTTCGCGCAGCCCGGCGCCGAGGCCGCAGCCGAGGTCGACGACACGCGCTTCGGGCGGCAGCGGCGCCACCTGCGCAAGACCCACGAGCGCACGGGCAGGCGTCGGAAAGAGCGGCGCATCGCGCCAGCTTCGCATCGGGTAGAGCAGCGCGAGCAGCGCGAGCGGCAGCAGCCAAGCCCAGGCGGGCAGTGCAAAGGCGAAGCTCGCCGCAAGCCAGGAGAGCGGGAAGCCGGCCGCGACGAGCCGACGACGCCATGGCGTCGTCGCGCGCGACGCGACCAGTGCGGCCGCGCAACTCGCGAGCACGGCTGCAACCCATGCAGGTATGCCATGCGCTGTCAGCGCGACATGGATTCCCCAGGCCGCAGCCCAGACGAGGAGCGCAGGAAGCGGCCAGGCGAGCAAACCGAAGCGCGGCGCAGAACCCAGCGCCTGCGCTGCGCGGCTGGCGGCCGTCGTCATGCCCGGTGCCGCAGCACTAGAACTGGAACGCGAGCCGCAAGCCGCCCCAGTGCCGGCCGTTGACGGTGATCGGCGCCGCGGCTTCCTTCATCAGCACGAATTGGCCGTTGCCCATGTCGCGCCGATAGGTCTGGAGCAGGAATGGGCGCCGGTTGCGCGCCGATGCGAGACCAGTGCGGTCGTTGAAGATGCGTCGGTAACGGCTGTTCGCGGTGTTCCACGCAAGCTCGCCCGGGCGCTGCGGTTGGCAGTACTTGCGGTTGTGCGTCGGCACGTAGCCGTTGCGGTCGACCGCGATGCAGAACACGACACGCCCGGACAGGCCGAGCACGCGCTCCTGCACCTGCGGGAAGAGGCGGTCGGTGAGATCGCAGAAGCGCGTCGTCACCTGCGCCGGGTCGGTGCTGCCAAGCGGCTTGTAGTTCTCGTCGAACAGATCGGCGGTGCTGATGGTGCCGGTGCGCACCGCATCCTCGAGCAACTTCGCGACCTGGCCGGCGGTTTCCATCGCGGCGCTGATGTAGGGCGTGTCTTCGGTCTCGATGCCGCAATCGGCCACCAGCTCGATAAGCTGCTCCGAGACTTTCAGGAAGGCTTCGCTGCGCAGCATCGCAGCGTCGAGTGCGCGCGTCGTGCCGTGCATCTCGCCTTCGAGCATCGCCATCTGTGTGTTCAATTCAGCGCTCACCGTGCCGCTCTGATCGGCAGCCGCGGTGATGCGGGCCACGCCGCTATCGACCTCGGCCAGTGCGCCATGAAACGCACCCTGGCGGGCCTGGCCCGGGCGCGCCTCGATTTCGCGCGCGAGCGCGGCGATGCGCTTGTCCAGGTCACCGACCGTGCTCATGATTTGCTTGGACGAGGCCTCGACCTTGCCCGCCAAATCCTTCACCGCGTCGGCGACAACGCCGAAGCCCCGGCCGGCGTCGCCTGCGCGCTTGGCTTCGACCGACGCGTTGAACGCGACGAGCCGCGTCTGCAGCGCGATCTGCGTGATCACGCCTGCCGCATCGGCGACGTCGCGCAGGTTGTCGACGATGCCGGTCACTTCCCGGCCCACGTCCTCGACAGCGTGCCGCGCGCGCGCGACCGCATCCAGGCTCTCGCGCGTCTCGTTGCCGATGACCTGCTGCGAGCGGGTGATCTCGTGCAGCTGGTGCGTCAGCGTCGCCATCGCGCGCTCTTGCGAGGCGGATGCCTTTTGCGTCTCGTCGAGCAGCCCTCGCACCTCCGCCGCGTCGCGCCCCATGAGCGCGGCCTGTTTGCCGATGCTCTCGACGGCGACGCGCAGGTCAGGCTGCGCTGCTTCGGGGGTGGCCTCGACCGGCTCGGTGGACGCCAGCCGGGTGCGCTTGAATGCTGCAAACATCATCGAACCTCGTGAGGGAAAGTCACATGCGATATCGGCAGCTGCCGGCCGATCTTCACCGCCGACTCATGCGCGTCGCCCGATGCTTCACTCGATGCGTCGCCCAACGCGTCGCCCAATGCGTGACGCAACCCGCGTCACCATTCGCGCAGCTTGACCCGCAGCCGGGCGATCGACTGGCTGTGCAGTTGGCAGACGCGGCTTTCGGTGACCTTAAGCACCGCGGCGATCTCTTTCAGGTTCATGTCGTGCTCGTAGTACATGCTCATGACGAACTGCTCGCGCTCTGGCAGCGTCTTGATGCCGTCTACGAGCGCCTGGCGCATGCGCTGGTCGCGCAGTTGCTCGAGCGGGTTTGCATCCTCGTCGACCACATGGCGGTCGAGAAAGTCGGCGTCGCCCTCGTCACCCGACATGTCTTCCAGGTACACGAGCTGCGTGCCGCGTACCTTGCCGAGCAACTCCTGGTAATCCGCGAGCGAGAGTCCCATCTCCTTGGCGATCTCGCTCTCGACCGGCGTGCGCCCGAGGCGCTGCTGCAGCTTGTGCAACGCCGCCTCGATCGAGCGCTGGTGCTTGCGCGTGCCACGCGAGAGGTAGTCGTTGCCGCGCAGTTCGTCGAGCATCGCACCGCGGATGCGCTGCGTCGCAAACGTTTCGAACTGCACGCCCTGCCCAGCGTCGAAGCGGCTGAGGGCATCCGTCAGGCCGATCATACCGACCTGGATCAGATCATCGATCTCGACGTTGGCGGGCAGCTTGGCGATCATCTGATGCGCCAGGCGGCGCACCAGCGGGCTGTACTGCTTGAGCATCGAGTTGACGTCGAGTTGGCCTTTGGCGGTGTACATGGAATGCGGCTCCAGGGGATTCAATTCAAGGCTTGCAAGAGTTCGCCGATCGGGACAGCAGGGGCGGTGCGAGACGGGCCGGCGCCGGGCGCGGTGCGCAGCACGCCGCGCACCAGGCGGCGTAGTGCCGGCGACAAAGGTTCGGTCGGTCGGCAGGCGGGATCGATCAGCGCCCAGCCGTCGAGCACCGCGCCGAGAAAGTTGTCTGCGCAGCTCGAAAGCTGCTCGGCGATCCGTTCGGCGCGCGGCGACGAGGGTGCGGCGCCGAGCACCAGGCCGAACACAGACATGCGCGCGCGCAGCGCCAGCAGCTTCATCGCCGCGTAGGCGTGTGTCACGCTGGCCGGATGGTCGTCGGCGATCAGCAGCGGACGCGGATGGGTCGTGATCGTCTGGCGCGCGAACATGCGCGAGAGTTCGCTCGCGGCGGCATGTACGAGGATGACGTCGGCGCGCGGCGCGGCTTCGACGAGTGCCTGCAGAAAGGGCGCCGTCGATCCCTGTGCATCGACATGGCGCAGCGGCAGCGTGCGCGCCGCCAGGTAGCTCAACTCGGGCGACAGCGTCTCGATGCACTCGGCGAGGCCCATCACCGACAGTTCATCCGGCGCGGGCGCTCGCTCGCAGGCGTCGACAAGCAGCGTCTTCGCGCCCTCGTCGGCGAACGTGCTGCACAGCCGCTCGAGCAGCGCGCCCGAGAACGCGACGTGCGGGTTCGAGACCAGTGGCACGAGCCTGACGCCGCCCTGCGCAAACAACCGCCGCAGGCCGTGCGCCTGATCGGGCGGTGTCGGCGCGGTGCTCGCGTGCATCGGCTTGCGCGGGCTGTTCATCGCGATCGTCGTTTCGGGCTGCGGCGCGCGCTCAGGCGGCGAAGGCGTTAGCCGGGCGCGTCGTTGTGCGCTGCGGGCCGGCGAAGACGAGGCTGACCTCGTCCGCCTCGAGTCGATAGGCAGCACCGGTCAGCGCACGCAGCGCCCGGTGCACGAGGGCGTGGCTCGAGAGGCGGTGCCAGTCCTCCGGCACACGCTGTCCGTTGGCGACGCCGACGATCTTCAGTTTGTGGCGGATCATGGCGTCGAGCGCCGGGCCGAGCTTGACGGCCTCGTCGAGCTTGGAGAGCACGACGCCCTCGCAGCTCGAAGCACGGTAGGCGTGAAGCACGTCCTCGATCGTCTCGCCCTGCGCGCTCGCATTGACGACGAGCAGGCGCTTGACGCTGCGATGGGCGAGCATGTCGAGCAGCTCACGCGTGCGCGCATCGCGCTGCGCCATGCCGGCGGTGTCAATCAGCACCATCTTCTTCGCCGACAGCAGGTCGAGCAGGTCCTCGAGCGAGCTGCGATCGTGCGCGGTGTGCACCGGCACACCGAGGATGCGGCCATAGGCGCGCAGCTGCTCGTGCGCGGCGACCCGATAGGCGTCGAGCGTGATCAGGCCGAGTTGCGCCGCGCCGTGCCTGGTCGCGAACGCGGCGGCGAGCTTGGCGGTCGTCGTCGTCTTGCCGACGCCTGTTGCGCCCACAAGAGCAAATACGCCGCCCTGGTCTTCGAGCGCGCTGTCGGCCTCGCCGGTCAGCAGATTGCGTTCGAGCACGCCTTCGGCCCAGGCGGCGTCGTCCGTCACATCGGCGGGCAGGCCGGCAGAGAGCTTGCGGATCAGTGCCGGCGAGAAGCCGCCGTCGAGCAGGCGCTGCGCAAGGCGCGCCTGCGACGGCTGGCGCTGGAGCTTTTCCATGAACGCGAGGGCGCCGAAGCGCTCCTCGATCAAGCCCTTCATTGCGCGGATCTCGTCGAGCACGTCGTGCTGCTCGCGGCGTGCGGGTGCGGCGTTGTTGTCAGCTAGCGCGGGGGCATCGTCCCAGCGTGCTTCGGGCGCGCGGCGCGGCGCTGGTGCAGCCGCCTTAGCGACTTCCTCGTGCAACACCGGGGGCTGGCGCCACGCGACGGCGGGCTCGGGCGAGATAGCGGAAGCGTTTGTGGTGGCGTTCGCGGTGGCACTTCCAGTCGCGTTCGAGATCAAGTTCGCGGTCGCCTCAGTTGTGTGCTCGGCCGCGCGCTGAGCGCCGCTCGCCGCTTGGGCCGGCGCACTGTCCGCGGCGATCACGGCCTGGCGCCGGCGCAGCATGCGTTCACGCACATAGTCCTGGAACGACAGCGTGCTCATCGTCAGGCGTGCAACGTCGGCCTCGACCGGAACGTTCTCGTCGAGCGTCGGGTCGATCCGCTCACGCGGCATCCGGCCGTCGGCTGCACGAGGTGCGGGCTTGATCACGGCAGCAGCCTTGGCCTGCCGGGGCTGCGGCGCCTCGGGCGCGCTGGCCGTGTACGGCGCCGTCGCGGCTGGCGTCATGGCACTCGTCATTGCTAGCGCCGTGGCTGACGTCATGCCTGGCATCGCAGCGGCAGCTTCGTCCCTTGCGGCCGCACTCGACACATTGCGAGCGAGGTGATCAAGCACGCCGTGCGCCATCGCGAGCACCTCGATGCCCTCGGCGCAGGGCTTGGTCGACAGCACGACAGCGTCGACACCGAGCGCCTCGCGCACCAACTTCAGTGCATCGCGCGAATTGCGCGCCGTATAGCGTTTGACGTTCATAGACTGCCTCCGCAAACCCGATTCATGGTCTTTCCGCTGAACGTGACGCCAGGCCGATCGCCTGCAACACCAATGCGCAACACCTGCACCACGCGCCTGTTATTCATGCCCCAGCCCCGATCACAGAGCCGATGCGGATCGAATGCGTCTCCGGAATCTCGCTGTGGCTGAGCACGCGCAGGCGCGGCGCGGCGCGCTTGAGCAATCGCGCCATCGGCACCCGGATCGCATCTGGCACGAGCAGGCACGCTGGCAAACCGAGGTCTTCCTGGCGCTTGGCCGACACCGCGGCGCTGCGCGACAGCGTGTCGGCTACGCCCGGGTCGAGCGCCGCGCCATGCGGCGAATTGAGCGCCTGCGACACCATGCGTTCGAGTTCGGGCTCGAGCGCGATGACGTCGAGCTCCTTCGTCGGGCCGTAGATCTGCTGCACGATCGCAGGCGCCAGATTCACGCGGATGCGGCGCGCAAGCTCGGCCGGGTCGGTCACGATCGCGGCGTGTTCGGCAAGGCTTTCGACGATCGAGCGCATGTCGCGGATGTGCACGCCCTCTTCGAGCAGCAGTTGCAGGATCTTCTGAAGGCTCGCGATTCCGACCATCTTGGGCACCACGTCCTCGATCAGTTTGGGCGCCAGCCGCGTCACGTGATCGACGAGTTGCTGGGTCTCCACGCGGCCGAGCAAACGAGCGGCCTGCAGTTGCATCAAGTGTGAAAGATGGGTGGCGACAACGGTCGCGCAATCAACGACCGTAAATCCGCTCATTTGAGCGGCCTCTCGCTGGCGTTCCTCGATCCACACAGCCGGCAGGCCGAACGCGGGGTCGGTCGTCGCGGTGCCGATCAGCGGCTGCGTTGCGCCGCCCGGGTTGATCGCGAGCAGCATGCCGGGAAAGGCCTCGCCCTCGCCGACGATGGCGCCGCGTAGCGTCAGGCGGTACGCGCTCGGCTTCAACTCGAGGTTGTCTCGGATGTGGACCGGCGGCGGCAGAAAGCCGACCTCCTGAGCGAACTTGCGGCGCACGCCCTTGATGCGTGACAGCAGATCGCCCTGGCGCTCCTTGTCGACGAGCGCGATCAGCCGGTAGCCGACTTCCAGCCCCAGCGTGTCGACAGGGCGCAGGTCCTCCCAGCTCGCCTCGGCGTTCGCATCCGGCATCGGCTCGGGCGCGGGCGGCGCATCCTTGGCTCGCTTGTTGCGCCGGTGCATCCACTGCGACAGCGCGGCCAGCGCGCCGGCGATCATCAGGAAGACGACGTGCGGCATGCCCGGAATGACGCCGAGCAAACCGATCACGCCGGCGGTAATGGCAAAAGCGCGCGGCGAATCGAACAACTGGCGCGCAACTTGGCCGCCGATGTCGTGCTCCTTGCCAACGCGAGAGACGACCATCGCCGCCGCGACCGAGATCAGCAGCGCCGGGATCTGCGCGACGAGCGCATCGCCCACCGCGAGCAACACGTAGCTATTGGCCGCGTCCGAGGCCGACAGGTCGTGCTGCGCGACGCCGATCACGAAGCCGCCGACGATGTTAATGACGAGGATCAGCAGCCCCGCCATCGCGTCGCCGCGCACGTACTTGCTCGCGCCGTCCATCGAGCCGAAGAACTCCGCCTCTTCGCCAACTTCGGCGCGCCGGCGCTTGGCCTCCTTCTCGTCGATCAGGCCGGCGTTGAGATCGGCATCGATCGCCATCTGCTTGCCAGGCATAGCGTCCAGCGTGAAACGCGCGCCGACCTCGGCGATTCGCTCGGCGCCCTTGGTGACGACGATGAAATTGATGACGACGAGGATCGCGAACACGATCAGGCCGACGGCGAAGTTGCCGCCAATCAGGAAGTGCCCGAACGACTCGATCACCTTGCCCGCCGCCGCCGTGCCGGTGTGCCCTTCGAGCAGCACGACACGCGTCGAGGCGACGTTGAGCGACAGGCGCAGCAGCGTCGTCAACAGGATCACGGCCGGGAAAGCCGAGAAGTCGAGCGGCTTGATCATGTAGGCCGCCATCAGCATCACCATCAGCGCCATCGCGATGTTGAAGGTGAACAGCATGTCGAGCGCGAACGGCGGCAGCGGCAGCACCATCATCGAGAGCACGAGGATGATGAAGATCGGCGCTACCAGCGCCTTGATCGCGTTCGCGTTCGGGCCGAGCCAGGCTTGCAGGCGTTGCATTACGAGGTTCATGCGGGCGCCGCTTCCGATGGCAGGTCATGGTGGGGGTCGAGATCGGCAGGAACGTCGAGCTCGGGCAGTTCGCCCGGCATCGGCGCCCTGCCCTGCATCGCCGCGCGCAGCTGGTAGACGTAGGCCAGCACCTGTGCCACGGCGGCGAACAGCACGGCGGGGATTTCACGGTCGATTTCAGCATGCGCGTACAGCGCACGCGCCAGCACCGGCGCTTGAAGCACCGGCACCTGCGCGCCCTTCGCGCTGTCGCGGATGCGGATCGCCATCAGATCGGCACCCTTGGCGACGACGCGCGGCGCGCCCATCTTCGCCTCGTCGTACTTGAGCGCGACGGCATAGTGGGTCGGGTTCATCACCACCAGGTCGGCGAGCGGCACCGCGGCCAGCATGCGGCGGTTCGCCATCTCGCGCATGCGCGCCTTGACCTTGCTCTTGACCTCGACGTTGCCCTCGAGCTCCTTGAATTCCTGCTTCTGCTCCTGGCGGCTCATCTTCAGCCGCACCTTGTGCAGATGGCGTTGCCAGGGCACGTCGACCAGCGCGAAGGCGCCGAGCAGCAGCACGACCAAGGTCAGGCCCGTCGTCAGCGTGCGCCCGACGTGCGACAGCGCAGCCGGCAGCGGCAGCCCGAGCGCGCCGCTGAACTCATCCAGGTGCGCGCGTAGATACGCCGCGCCGATGCCGACCAGCAACACGGCGAGCGTGCTCGCCTTCAAGGCATCGACGAACTGCTGCTTCGACGCCATGCGCTTCAGGCCGGCGAGCGGATTCAACTTGTCAAACTTGGGCCTCATCGGCTTCAAGCTCCAGGCCCAGCCGCCCGAGATCGCGCTGCCGGCGAAGGCCACTAGCGCAAGCAGCACGCCGAGCGGCACGGCGACGATCAGCAGCGTCGGCGCGAGTTCGCCGAGCCGCTCTGCCATCGCCTCGGGCTCGGTCACCGATTGCGCGTTGAACGCGAGCGCGCGGCGCACCATGGCGGAAAGCAGATCGGCCAGCGTCGGCGCCATCAGCATCAGCGCCGTGCCGCCGGCGGCGATCGCCGCGAAGTGCCCGAGGTCGCGCGAGCGCGCGACCTGGCCATCCTCGCGCGCCTTGTCCAGCTTGCGCTGGGAGGCTGGCAGATTGCGATCTTGTGCGTCTTGGTCGGCCATGGGGAAGCGGAATCACCCCATGCAGGGGCAATGCCATTGTTCCCGTCGGCCGCGAAAACCTGAGCCCGAAAAGAGGGGACTTGACGGCGTTGTTCGACGCTGTGCGCGCCGTAAACCAGTCGAAGGTGCGCTACGTCACGTTCGCCGCATCACGCGGCGAGAACTTCTCTCAGAATCCCAGGCTCGCGAGCAGGTCGTCGACCTCGCCCTGGTTGCTGACGACATCGCTCCTGCCCGTCGCATCCACCACCGGCCCCTGCAGCGCAGTGGGTTCGGCGCTACGCGGCGGCAGGTCTGCCGGCGCCGCCTGCAGCAGCAGCTTGACGAGGTTGTCCTCAAGATCGGCGGCGAGCGTCACGACCTTCGTGACGACCTGGCCGGTGAGGTCATGGAAGTCCTGCGCGAGCATGATGTCGGTCAGGTGGCGATCGATGCGCGCGCTGGCGCCGTCGATCTCGCTGACGAAGTCGATCAGCTCGCCGGCACTCACCGCACGCGTCGGGTCGGCGACGATCGCCTCGCCGATGCGCCGCGCCTGTTCGGCGATCCGATATTGCTCGAGCTTGGCGGCATCGACCGAATTGAGCACCTTCTCGGCTGCCTCGCCGGTCTTGCGGGCGACGTAGTTCAGGCGGCTGCGCGCATCGGGCAAGCCGTCGGCGGCCATCTGCAACTGCGGCATGACACCGAGCTGCTCGAGCGTGTCGTGCAGCAGCCGCGTCAACTGGCCGAGCTGACGGTAGACCTCGGGTGACGCGCCGGCCTCACGCTGCGGCGCGAGCAGGCTCTCGTGTTCCATCTTCATCGCCAGCCCTCAGACGGTGGCCACGAGCTTCTGCAGGATCTTGGCCACCTTCTCTTCAAGCGTCGCCTTGGTGAAGGGCTTGACGATGTAGCCGGCAGCGCCCTCCTGTGCGGCGCGCACGATGTCCTCCTTGCGCGCCTCGGCGGTCACCATCAGCACCGGCAGGTGCCTGAGCGTCTCGTCCTTCTTGATCTCGGCGAGCAGCTCGAAGCCGTTCATGTTGGGCATGTTGATGTCGCTGATCACGAAGTCGAACTCCGAATTGCGCAAGGTGTCGAGCGCCGCGACGCCGTCCTCCGCCTCTTCAGTGTTCAGGTAACCAATCTCTTTGAGCAGGCCGCGGATGATGCGGCGCATCGTCGAGAAATCGTCGACGATCAGAATTCGCATGTCGGTCAGCGTCTTCATAGTGGGGTTCGCGCTCGCAATAGCGGGTTATCGGGTCGCAGCGGTTGAAGTTGAATCGGGCGACCCTTGCACCGCCTCGGGCAACTCGGCCCCGGCGGCGAGCAGGCGGTCTTCGGCCTCGCGGTTCATCACGATGATGCTGATGCGGCGGTTGACCGGGCTTTGCGGCGCGTCGCGGTCGTAGAGCGAGCTCGAAGCCAACCCCTGCACGCGCAGCACGCGCGTCTCGGGCAGTGAGCCGGCGAGCAGCTCGCGGCGCGACGCATTCGCGCGGTCGCTCGAAAGCTCCCAGTTGCTGTAGCCGCGCTCGCCGCCGCTGAAAGGCGTGGCATCGGTGTGGCCTTCGATCGTCAGCCGGTTCGGCACTTCGGCCAGCACCTGCGCGATCTCGTGCAGCAACTCCTGCATGTAGGGCTTCAGTACGGCGCTGCCGCTGTCGAACATCGCGCGGCTTTGTTCGTCGACGATCTGGATGCGCAGGCCGTCAGGTGTCATGTCGAGACGGATCTGCGAACTCATCGCCGCCAGGCGCGGGTTGTTGGCGACGATCTCGCGCATCTTCTGCTGCAGCGCCTGCAGGCGCGCGGCTTCAGCCTGGCGAGCCTCGCTCTTGATCGTCTGGAGGGTGAAGGTGCTGCGTTTGGCCTCGACATCGCCGCGCTTGACCTGGCCCTCGCTACGTGTCAGATCGGTGCCGCCACCCTTGACGACGCTCGACGAATCCCCCGAGCCGCTGCCACTACTGAGCAGCGCGACCTTCATCGGCGACTGGAAGTAGTCCGCGATGCCCTTTCGGTCGCCCTCGGTTGTCGAACCGAGCAGCCACATCAGCAGGAAGAAGGCCATCATCGCCGTCACGAAGTCGGCGTAGGCGATCTTCCAGGCGCCACCGTGCGGCGCGTGACCGCCGCGCTTGACGCGCTTGACGATGATCGGTTGAAGCTTCTTGCTGTCACCCGCCATGCCGCGCCCCTACTTCTGCGCGCGCCTGGCCGGCGCCGGGCCGCCCCAAGCCGGCCGCTCCCCCTCGGGAGGGCGACGCCGTACCCGGTGTCTTGGGGGTCATGCTTTCTTCCCTTTAACGTGGCTCTCGAGTTCGCCGAATGTCGGCCGCTCGGTCGAATACAGCACCTTGCGCCCGAACTCGACGGCGACCTGCGGCGCGTAGCCCTGCATGCTCGCGAGCAGCGTGACCTTGATGCACTGCAGCTCCTTCGAGCTTTCGTCGATCTTCTGCTCCATCAGGCCGGCAAGCGGCTCGACGACCGCGTAGGCGAGCAGGATGCCCAGGAACGTGCCGACCAGCGCCGAGCCGATCATGCCGCCGAGGATCGCCGGCGGCTGGCCGACCGAGCCCATCGTGTTGACCACGCCGAGCACCGCGGCCACGATGCCGAAGGCCGGCAACGCACCCGCGAGCCGCTGGATCGCGGCCGCCGGCGCGTGCGCCTCGGCGTGATGCGTGTCGATCTCGTTGTCCATCAGGCTTTCGATCTCGTGCGCGTTGAGGTTGCCCGAGACCATCATGCGCAGGTAGTCGGTCATGAACTCGACCACGTGATGATCGCTGCCTACGGTCGGGTACTTCTGGAACAGCGGCGAATCGTGCGGCGCCTCGACGTCGTTCTCGATCGACATCAGACCTTCCTTGCGCGCCTTTTGCAGGATGTCGTAGAGCAGCGCCATCATCTCCATGTAGCGCGCCTTGGTGTACTTTGACGCCTTGAGCAGCTTGGGCAGTGCGCTCAGCGTCGCCTTCAGCACGCGCGGCTGGTTGGTGACGACGAAGGCGCCGAGCGAGCCGCCCGCGAT
Organism: uncultured beta proteobacterium; assembly: GCA_963774675.1. Lineage (GTDB taxonomy): Bacteria > Pseudomonadota > Gammaproteobacteria > Burkholderiales > Burkholderiaceae_C > CAIKUF01. The sequence goes on from CAVZFV010000001.1 coordinate 665,578, forward strand.
CGCCATCATCTCGGTCGGGATCGCGTGCAGGATGACGGCAATGTTGCCGCCATGAATGATGTAGGCGCCGAAGATGCACCCGAAGGCGATCGCGTAACCGATGAGTACGACCATGTCGCAGGACTTCCCTTGCTTGCCCGAAAGCCACCGCGGCTGTCAGCTTTCGTTACGACATTTATCGGCCCGATGCGCGGGCGCTTGAGCCCGTGCGACGGCCGTTTGCGCAATCGTCGGTCGTCACGTCTGCCATCACGCACCGCAGCGCCGAACGCACAAAAAAGAAGCGGGCCCCGAGGGACCCGCTTTGAAATGACACTTTGAGGTGCCAGGAGGAGACTAGCAAGAAAACATTGCCCGTCCTTTGCACTTTCGGCGCGGACGGAGGCGACTTGAGGGCGGACCCGCGCGCGGCGCGAAAGTTCAGTGGACCTGGATCGAACCGGCGGCGCGGCCCTTGCCGGCGCGTGCCGGCGGCGCGCACAAGCCGCAGACGTAGTGCTTCGCGATCTCGTGCGGGTGCGTCACGAAGTGGCCGCCGCACTTGGAGCATTTGGTCATCGTCAGCATGCCGTTGTCGATGAACTTGACGAGGCGCCACGCGCGGGTGACCGAGAGCAGCGCCTCGAGGCCCTGCGCCGTCGTCTGCTCGGTGTAGAGCTGGTAGGCCTTGATGACGTTGTCGATCTCGTCCATCGCAGCGACCTTGTTCAGGTACTCGTGGATGTTCAGGAAAAGCGACGCATGAATGTTGGGCTGCCAGGTCATGAACCAGTCGGTCGAGAATGGCAACTGACCCTTGCTCGGCGATTTGCCGGCCACTTCCTTGTACAGGCGCAGCAGGCGTTCATAAGACAGATCGGTCTCGGACTCGAGCACCTGCAGGCGTGCGCCGAGGTGAATCAGCGTGACGGCGCGGTCGATCTGCTTGGCTTCGGTGAGGATGCTCTTGTTGCGGGCCATGGTGGTCAATATCCTGTGGATCCAGCGGAGAAGGCCGGGGCCAGCGCCGGGCCGCTCCCAAGCGGCACCGGCACCCCCTCGGGGGGTGACGCCGGGTACACCCGGCGCCGAGGGCTTCGTTTACGCCGCTTCCTGGTGGCGACCGGCCATCAGGATGCTGGCGTGCAGGCGGGTCGTGACGTCGTTGGCCGCGGACTTGCCGTGGTTCGTCAACAGGCCCCAGACCAGGTCGTCGTCCATGCGGAAGCGGCACAGCAGCGTGTTGCCCGACGCGATCTTCATCATCTGCGACGGCGCGAGCAAGGCGATCATCTCCGCCGACTCTTCCGAAATGCCGAGCCGGTACAGGGCCTGCTCGCGGTCGGCGCGAATCAGGCTTTGCGCAAGCATCAGGTAGGAAAGATTGGCTTCGCGGATTTCACTCAGGATCTGGTCAGCGTTCATGTCGGCTTCCTCGGTTGTCTGCTCGGTTGTCTGTTCGGCCTTTGGGGCTTGTGTCGCCGAGGCCATGGCCCCAACGTGAAACCGATTGTGATGATCGAATTCAGCTCGCAACATCAGAGTGTTTCTGTCGCTTGAGTCCCGCTTCGTCCATCGGATCTGTCAGGCAAATTCCTACACGACCCTGTTTACGAGACGAATTGCGGCCCCGAACACGCGCTGTTTCATCGAGCGCTTGACAACCAGGCACGCATGTGATCGTCAGAACTGCAACTATTTCTCTCAAGTGGCGCGACGGGCGCTCCGATATGCCCTCCAACGTACCTGTAGTTTGGGTCGTGGTCCGGTTGGCCGGCCGAAGGTGGGGCAGCGAAGGCTGCAAGACACAGCGGTTGACTGGCGCGGGCGTTGCCAGAGGCGACGGCACACCGAGTGCTTGCGCCAAAGGCGAACAACAGTGTGGCGAGAGGATCGCCCTCCACTGCGCTTTGTTTCTTGTAACGCCGGCAACCACGCCGGGAATCATTTCAACCGTAAGGAGTTCTCTCTACCATGGCACAGACAATCAATACCAACGTCAGCTCGCTCAATGCGCAGCGCAACCTCAACACTTCGCAGTCTTCGCTCGCGATCTCGATGCAGCGTCTCTCGTCGGGCCTGCGCATCAACTCGGCAAAGGACGACGCCGCCGGCCTCGCAATTGCCGACCGCATGAACGCCCAGATCCGCGGCATCAACGTTGCGATTCGCAACGCCAACGACGGCGTCTCGCTGGCGCAGACGGCCGAAGGGGCGCTCGCGACCATCACTGACGCACTGCAACGCATGCGCGAACTGGCTGTCCAGTCGGCCAACGGCTCCAACAGCGCAGGCGACCGCACGAATCTCAACGCCGAGTATCTGCAACTCACAGCTGAAATCGACCGCATCGGGAACCAGACCAAGTTCAACGGCAAGGCCATCGTCGGCAGCGGCGGCGCCGGCGCGCAGGTCTTCCAGGTAGGCGCCAACGCCAACGACACGTTGTCAATCACCACCAACGACATTACCGGCATGGCCCTCGGCACTATCACTGACTTCACCACAGCCACAGCGGCGCTGGGACTCATCGATACCGCGCTCGACAAGGTGACCACCGACCGTGCGACTTACGGCGCCGCGATGAGCCGCTTCTCGTACGCGATCTCCAACCTGCAGATCACCGGCGAGAACCAGTCGGCGGCCCGGGGCCGCATCATGGATGCCGACTTCGCCGCCGAGACGGCCAACCTGTCGCGCGCGCAGATCTTGCAGCAGGCCGGCACCGCAATGGTGGCGCAGGCCAATCAGCAGCCGCAGACGGTGCTGCAATTGCTGCGCTAGCAGCGTTCACTTCGCACCAAGAGGCCGCCCTTCGGGGTGGCCTTTTTCTTTGGCCTGTGGGGTCACGCGGCGGTACGAACTGATGGCTGAATCGGCCCCTGTTCGCTTGACCGGCGCCGGTGCGGCAATCCGAAAATTCACTCCACAGGCCGCGCTTGGAGCGAGCCTGAAGTGGCCGGACGCGATGCCGGCGATCGAAACGGTCTCAGGAGTTCACGCCATGCCGCAAACCATCAATACCAACGTCAGTTCGCTCAACGCGCAGCGAAATCTCAACACCTCACAGTCCTCGCTCGCCACCTCGATGCAGCGTCTCTCGTCAGGCCTGCGTGTGAACTCGGCCAAGGACGACGCTGCGGGTCTGGCGATCGCTGACCGGATGAACGCCCAGATCCGTGGCATCAGCGTCGCCGTACGCAACGCCAATGACGGTATCTCACTGGCGCAAACGGCCGAAGGTGCGTTGGCGACGATCACCGACGCGCTGCAGCGCATGCGCGAACTCGCGGTGCAGTCGGCCAACGGCTCCAACGGCACCAGCGATCGCGTAAATCTTAATGCCGAATTTCTGGAACTCAAGGCAGAAGTTGACCGCATCGGGAACCAGACCAAGTTCAATGGCCAGGCGATCGTCGGAGGTAACGCCGGTCCGCAGACCTTCCAGGTAGGGGCTAACGCCAACGACACGTTGTCAATCACAACCAAAGACATCACTGGCATGACCCTCGGCGTCATTACTGACTTCGCCACGGCCACAGCGGCGCTGGGCAGCATCGATGTCGCGCTCGACAAGGTCACCACCGACCGTGCGACTTACGGCGCCGCGATGAGCCGCTTCTCGTACGCGATCTCCAACCTGCAGATCACCGGCGAGAACCAGTCGGCGGCCCGGGGCCGCATCATGGATGCCGACTTCGCCGCCGAGACGGCCAACCTGTCGCGCGCGCAGATCTTGCAGCAGGCCGGCACCGCAATGGTGGCGCAGGCCAATCAGCAGCCGCAGACGGTGCTGCAATTGCTGAAGTAGGCGGCGCCTTCGGGCCTCAAGCGGGCCCCCAAACTGCCGAAACCCGATGAGCGAGGCTTGACCGCGCCGCATCGGGTTTTTTCATTGCTTGATCGAATGCTTCCAGCCATCCGCATCGCTCCCCTTCCTCAGCCTCGAAAGAACGCACCATGACCATCAGCTCACCCGGCATCGGTAGCGGCCTCGACGTCAACTCGATCATCACCCAGTTGATGGCCATCGAGCGCCAACCGCTGGTAGCGCTGCAAAGCAAGAGCGCGGCAATTCAGACCCAGATCTCCGAATACGGCAAGATCAAGAGCGCGATGTCGACATTGCGTGATGCCGCACTCAAGCTGACCGAGAAGTCAACCTGGGGTATGACGGTCGGGTCTTCCACCGATGCCGTATCGGTAGGTGTCGGCCTGACTGGCGGGGCCTCGGTGGGCAACTACTCCGTCCAGGTGCTGGCGCTGGCCAAGGCGCAGTCGCTCGCCAGCGGGGTGTTCGCCGACTCGACGGTGGCGCCGGGCGCCGGCACACTGCGCATCGAGACCGGTAGCTGGGGTACAGGGCAGACATCGTTCACGCCTGGTGCAACTCCCGCGGTCGATATCAACGTTGAAGCGACCGACACGCTGGCCCAGGTACGCGACAAGATCAATGCTGCTGGCGCCGGTGTCACGGCGACGATCCTTACCGACGCGAGCGGTTCGCGCCTGCTGATGCGGTCGAGCGCAACCGGCGCCGCCAACGCTTTTCGCACGTCGGTGACCGACATCGACGGCAACAACGGTGACGCGACCGGGCTCTCCGCCCTGGCGTTCGACCCATCGTCGGGTAGCGCAGTGATGACTCAATTCGAAGCCGCATCGGATGCGTCGGCCACCTTCAATGGCCTGGCAATCACGTCGGCGAGCAACACACTCGCCAACATCGTGGATGGCGTGACCTTGACGCTCTCCAGAGTCACGGACGCTCCAGTCGACATCTCGGTCGCGCAAGACACCGACGGCATGAAGCAGAAGGTGCAGGGCTTCGTCGACGCCTACAACGCGCTCGCCAAGCTGATAGGTGGGGAAGTCAAGTACGACGCGACGAACAAGACCGCCGGTCCGTTGCAGGGTGACAGTGCCGCCGTCGGCATCCAACGCCAAATGCGTTCCCTCGTCGGGGCGGTCTCGGGCGCGTCGACGGTGTTCTCGCGACTGTCGGACATCGGCCTCGAAATGCAGAAGGACGGGACCCTGAGCGTCAATGACAGCAAGCTCGATGCCGCCTTTGCCAAGCTGCCCGAGTTGCAGAAGTTTCTTGCCAACAGCGACGCGCTAGTACCGGACAACAACGGCATGGCGCGCCAGTTCCGAGCGATGGGCGATGCGATGCTCGGTATCGACGGCGTCATATCGACCCGCACAGACGGCCTGAACCAGCGCATCGAGACCAACCAGGATCAGCAGGACAGCCTGCAGAACCGGCTCGCACAGACTCAGCGTCGCCTTCTCGCCCAATACACGGCGCTCGACGCGCGGCTCGGTCAGATGAGCGCCCTCAGTGCCTACGTGACGCAGCAGATGGCGATGCTGACGAACAACAACAACAAGAACTGAACGGGCCTCGCGCGGGCGGCGGCTCCATGCGCCCGCCGCGACCCGCCCGCAGGCGCTTGGGGCTCAAGTCATCCGGGGCGTCGCCGATATTCAGGCAGACCCGCTGACCCATCCCGATGACCCGCATGTTCGCACCCTCGCAAGCCAGCCACGCATCCACCGCCTACCGCCAGGTCGGCGTCGAGACCGGCGTAGGGGCAGCCTCTTCCCACGAGCTCGTTTCGATGCTCTATAGCGGCTTCTTCGACGCCCTCGCGCAAGCTCGCGGTGCGCTTCTGGCCGGACAGATCGAGCAGAAGGGGCGGGCCATCGGTCGCGCCGTGCGCATCGTCGAGGAGGGCCTGCGCGCCAGCCTCGACGACCGCCGCGGCGGGCCCCTCGCTGCCAATCTGAATTCGCTCTATGGCTACGTCGTGCTGCGCCTGACGCAGGCGAACCTACACAACGACGCCGCGATGCTCGACGAATGCGCGCAGCTCATCGAACCCGTGCGTGCGGCGTGGCAGGCGATCGGGCCGCGCGCTGCCGCCGCAACGCAGTGAGCCGCCGCGCCCCTGCGCCACTCGGTCCTTCCCTCCCCCTCCCGTCTCGCCCGCGCCACTTTGGAGCCCGCCTGCATGAATTCCGCGCTGCTGAATTACTACGAAGCCATCGAGCATGCCAGCCACGAGATGCTGGAAGCGGCCCGGACGGGCAACTGGGACCATGTCGTCAAGCTCGAAGGCGCCTGCGCGCTGCTGATCTCGCAGCTCAAGCATGCCGCCGCAGAGCAAAAGCTCGACCCGGAAGAGGCGAAGATCAAGTCGCGCATCATGCAGCGCATCCTGCTCAACGACGCCGAGTTGCGCCACCTCGCCGAGCCCTGGCTCGAAGACCTGGACGATCTGCTCGCAGGCCGCCCCAAGACGCTGCACTGAAGCGCCCCCCGGACGCGGCAGCGCAAGGACACGTGGCGATGGACACCCAGCCGATGCCCCTCGAGGCGATGGCCGCACAAAACGGCGGCCTCGAGTCGTTTCGCCTGACCGCCCCCAATGAGATAGCGACGACGCTGCGCCGACTTCAGGACGCGAGCGTGCTCGTGAACCTGAACGCGCCGCACGGCAGCGTCTACACCACATCGCTCTGGACAGCAGACGCCGATCGCGGCGCGCTAAGCTTCGCAGCGGACGCAAGCGACCCGCAGTTACAGGCGGTGCTTGAGTGCGACGAGGCAGTCGTCGTCGCCTATCTCGACAACGTCAAGATCCAGTTCGACGTCGGCAACCTCGTGCTCGTGCACGGCGCACGCAGCTGCGCACTGACGACGACCTACCCGCGCGAGGTGTTTCGCTTCCAGCGCCGCGACAGCTTTCGTGTGCGGCCGCTGCTGCGCGATGCGCCGATCGCACGGCTCGCCCACCCGATGATCCCCGACATGACGCTCGCGCTGCGCATCCTCGACCTGAGCGTCGGCGGCTGCGCATTGCTGCTGCCGCAGGATGTGCCGATGTTGGAGCCCGGTGTGCTGATCACCCGCGTGCAACTCGAGCTCGACGCCACCACCCGCTTCGAGACCGGCTTGAGGCTGCACCACGTGACGTCAATCCACGCCGAATCGAGCGGCGTGCGCCTGGGTTGCGAAATGGTGCGCCTCTCCCAGGAAGCGGAGCGCACGTTGCAGCGCTATGTCGACCAGACGCAAAAGCGCCGGCGAGTGATGGGCCTGGCGTGAACGTCGCGGCCGCCACAGAGCGGCGCGGCGATCAGAGTTTTGGTTTCTAGCGCATCGTGTAAGTCCGCCGCACGGAGAGGCTGAGATGCGCGGTACTCAGCGAGCCATAGCGGTCCCCGGCTCCTTCGGCGCCGGCGCCTTGAGCCACATGCGCCCTGGTGTTGCGCGACAAACTCGTCAGCCGGACGGGCTCCCGAACAGACTTCTTCTGGCGGACATTCATCCACTTGGCCTTGCCAACATGGCCATGGTAATCAGGCCTTCTTCTCCGCTCGAGAATCAGGCAGGTTAGGTTGGACGCCCAGCTCAGCTTTAGGTTGGTCCTGCAGCTGCATGGGGGTCGATTTTCGATCGGCGTCAGCAGCCTATCCTCTGCGCCGCTGCGAAAAACCGATGCCGGCGAGCCCGAGGCCGAGGAGCGCGAGAGTGCTGGGTTCCGGAACGTCGCGCGCGATGAATGAAAAGTTGTCGTAGGTGACCCCGCCGAAATCAGTACTCGAAATCATGAGCTGGGACACATTCGAGAACGCGGTCAGGTTCACAAGGTCGTGGGTAGACGCACTTCCATCTTGAACAATGACGTCGACGGTGCCGAGCAGAGTCGCGCCGGAGTAGACCTGTACGTCTCCAATGTCGGCGCCGATGCTTGTCTCGTTATTGCCTGCGAACTCGAAGCTTATGTTCGAAGCCGCGGCACTGAAGGTGACCATCAGGTTCAAAGAGCAATCCGCATTGCTGAAGGCAGATGGTGACGGGCAAAGCTCCGTCGATCCAAAGGCCGGCCCGACGTAGTTGAATCCGCCTGGAGTCTCAAAACTTACGCCGCTGAGCACGAGTGGATTTGCAGCTGCGCCCGTCGGCAGACCTTCGAAATCGATGACAGTGGCTTGCGCGACGCCTGAAATGCAAACGGCAGCCACGGCAATCAACGAAGCAAAGCTGGTTCTCCTCAGACCCGGCACTGCTCCCACGGCATGCAACTTGGACATTGATGACTCCTCTGGAGTTGGGTTGAATTCGAAGGGCAAGAGGGACTTGACCTCCAGCGGATCGTATGGGCCGCCTACGGGTCACGACACCCCTTGAACATGGGGGGTCGGGGTCGACAAGTTGTCCGGCCTTGTTAGCAAGTAGTCGGTGCTGTTTGTGCTGGACCGAAGTACGCTCCCATGAGCTCGGCCCGCTACCTATGGGAGAACCGAAATATGAAAGTCCACGAAGCATTTCAGGCAGGGACCGGCGCTCGCCGGCTCAGGCGGCGAAGGTGCTCGTTCGGTGCGAGAGCAACTCTCGCCGCCAGGTCCAGCGCTACACGACAGACGGGTTCAGTGGCCTGCTGGACAAGCGACTGCGCCAGACCTCCGAACAGGCACACCGGATGGTGGGAAGAATCAACGCAGCAGCGCGCCTCGAACGCCCTCGCCGAGTCCGCAGCCGCAACCGACCTACCGCAGTCTGTCAACGACGAGTTCGAAGCCTTCCTTGAGCGCGGCATCGTGGCGCGTGGCTTCCTTCGGCCGCACGGCGATGACTTCGGGCAGGGCCGTCAGGTCGCCTTCAATCGCAGGTGGCGCGGGGGTTGCCCACCGTGCGGTGCCCGGCACATGCGCAGACCGTAGCCCATTGGATCGGCCGCGCCGTTCCCCGTGTGCCGGTGTGCCAGTGGGTGTCCCCTGTCGGCGCACCTACCAAATCGGAGCGCAGGAGGCGACAGGGGTCAAGCCGGCCGAGCCTGCTGCAAGGCTGTCCCTGGCCCGACCTCGTACACGCTGATCGTGGAGACGCATCCGCGCAGACGGGTCTCGCCCAGAGCGCGCACGCCAAAGCGTGCGCGTTGCGCTTCGGTGCACGCATGGACGGTCTCTGCGCTGGCCAGCACACGCGTGCCCCGCTCCTTGTTGAGCTGCTCGAGTCGCATCGCGACGTTTACTGCATTGCCGAACATCGCATAGTTCATCCGCTCGGCGCTGCCAATCGCGCCGGCGACGACACTGCCGGTGTGGACCCCGATGCGGGTGCGCATCGCTTCGTTCGAGGGGAAGTGCGTGCGGGCCAGCTTGTCCTGGATCTCCAGTGCGGCGGCGATCGCCGCCGCGGGATGATCCGGGCAATTGTCGGCAAAGTTGAACGACGCGTGCACCGCATCGCCGATGAATGACTGAATGATGCCGCCGTGTTTGCGAACGATACCGTCGATGAGGCGAAAGTACTGATCGAGCAGTTCGATCAGTTCCGCGGGCTGCAGACGTTCGGTCAGCGAAGTGAAGCCTTCGAGGTCTGAGAAGAGGATCGAGGCCTCCCGCAGTTCACCATTCGCCTGTGCCGGCCCCTCCCCCATCGCGCCGTCGAGAATGCGGGCCGCGATCGCCGGGCCCAGATAGCGTCCGAACTCGCGCCGGATGATCTCCCGCTCGCGCAGGCCCTCGGTCATGCGGTTGAATTGCAGCGTCAGGCGGCCGAACTCATCGTTGGCTGAGATGGGCGCGGGTTGGTCGAAGGTGTCCTGCCTTACGCGAGCGACCGCGAGCGCGAGTTGATTCAGGGGGCCGGCGAGCTCGCGCGCGGCAAGCACAGCGGCGAAACCACCCACCAGAAGCGTGGCAAGGAGATCCAGAAAGATGACCTTATGGGTGGACAGGCCTTGCGCGCTGCGCAGCGGCGCAAACACGGTGAGGTCCATGACCATCACCAGAGGGGGCAGGATGGTCAGCATCGCGAGCACGCGCCAAAGTCGCGGCACCAGGCGTCCGGGTAGGTCGGCCTCTTCGGGCGGCACGCGGCGCGAGAGTTGCGCCCGCGCCCGCCCGGCACACGAGTACGCCGCGAACGCCGCGTAGAGGGCGAAGTAGGTCGCATATACGAGCGCGTACCAGACCAGCGCCAGCGCCTTGTAGAGGGTCGAAAGCGCCTCCAACTGTTCCAAGTCAGCGATGTATCTGCCGCTGGCGAACACCCAGGCCGAGTAGACGAATCCGATGACAAAAACCCACGCAGCCGAGACCATTGGCAGCCGGTTCAGATGCCGATACGCGGCGCGCGCCGAACCAAGGCCTTCGAGCGCGCGCCGCACAGGTACGAACAGCGCCCAGCCCGCGGCGCCGTTGAGCAAGGTCAGAACCAGCACGGTGCCGCCGAGCAAGACGACTGGCGACTCCATCCGGCCCCCGACCACGAGGAACGCTGCGGAGAGCCCGAAGCTCACCAACCCGACACTGGCCATCAGCAGGATGTAGCGCCACGCAATCGCACGTGCAGGTTGATCAATGTTCATCGGTTCACGTGGCCGCTCGCCCAGGCAGGCGGCTGCGTGCGGGCACTATCCAGACAGGGGCGCGCACCGTATCACGCCTGCAAGGATGGTTCAAGGCGCGGGCTTTTCCAACGAGGCGCGAGCCTGAAGGGGACGGCGTGCTTGCAGTTGATGTCTCAGGAAGTGGTGCACGTCTTTCGTCGCGGCAAGCCCGTCGGGCTGCGGACGAATAGGCTGCAGTCAATGGCGCGGCTGAATCTGAAGCATTCGCGCGAGTGCTCATTCGAGCAGTCCTGAAGTGCAGTTTGAAGGTGACCGACGCCTCCATCTTCCTTCACCTCGGATGAACAACCTCTTGGGAGGCTACCGCTACATCCAACTTATGGCCAACGGAGCGTCCGTGAGTTTCAGGCTCTCCGCAGCGTTCCGTGTGGCCAAGGGCCGGATGGGGGCGCCATGGCGCGCGGTCCGCAGCCTCACACCTGCATATTCATGATGTCGCTGTAGGCCTGCACCAGGCGATTGCGCACCTGCAGCGTGGCCTGGAAGCCGAGCTGGGCCTTCTGCATCGCGACCATCGTCTCTTCCAGGCTCACCGTCGGGTTGTCAAGTTGCACTTCGCGCTGCAGACGCGTCGCTTCGGTCTGGCTGTCGCTCACTGCGCCGAGCGCCTGCGTCAGCGCTTGCGCAAAGTCGCCGCCCTGCACTGCCTTGCCTTTGGCGATCGGCTCGCCTTGTGTCGTGAGGCCGGCGCGGGCCACGGCCTGCGCGAAATCAAAGGGCTTCATGGTGACGTTCATCGGCTCGACTCCCTCGTGATCGCCGCGCCGCCAAGGGGGCCCGACAAGGGCGCGCGCGGCTAGCTTCAGCGTCGCGTCATCGTAGTCGCGAGGCGCCCTGCGCGGACAGGCGAACTGGTGCCCCTTTGACAGCTTGTTTCGTGCATACGGCAGGCGGGGCATCCGAATAATCGACGCCATCGGAACCTCCGCGGGTCACCCTGCGCGCAACTGTCCACTCCATGGAAACAGCCGTCGTACGCCAGATTGCCACCCCCGCCAAGCCTGTCGCGGCCGATTTCACTGCGCGCCTCGTCAACATGCCGCTGCGCTCGAAGGCCTCGCTCGCGCTCGGCCTCGCGGCGCTCGCCGCGGTCGTCCTCTCGCTCACGCTGTGGAGCAGCCAGGGCGACTACAAGGTGCTCTACGCGAATCTGTCGGACAAGGACGGCGGCGCGATCATCGCGCAGCTCGCGCAGATGAATGTGCCCTACCGCCACGCCGACGGCGGCGCGGCGATCCTGGTGCCTGCCTCGCAGGTTCACGACGCGCGGCTCAAGCTGGCATCGGTCGGCCTGCCCAAAGGCTCGGTGGTCGGCTACGAGCTGATGGACACCGCGCGCTTCGGCTTGACGCAGTTCGGTGAACGGCTCAACTTCCAGCGCGGGCTCGAAGGCGAGCTGACGCGCTCGATCACCGCGCTTGCCGCTGTGCAGGCGGCGCGCGTGCACCTCGCCTTGCCGAACCAGAACGGCTTCTTTCGTGAGCAGCAAAAGCCCTCGGCCTCCGTCGTGCTGACGCTCTACCCCGGTCGATCGCTCGACCGCACGCAGGTCGCGGGCATCGTGCATCTGGTCGCGTCGAGCGTCGCCGAGCTCAACCCGAAGGCCGTCAGCGTGCTCGACCAGACCGGCACGCTGCTGACCGGTGCCAACGACGCCGCGGCGACGAGCGGCCTGGACGCGCAGCAATTGCAATACGTGAGCCAGATCGAGCAGGGATATGCGAAGCGCATCTTCGATCTGCTCGAACCGGTCGTAGGCCGCGACAACCTGCGCGCGAGCGTCACCGCCGAACTCGATTTCTCGCAGACCGAGTCAACCTCCGAACTGTTCAAGCCGAACCAGGGCGAGGCCGGTGAGCGCGCAGTTCGCAGCCAGCAAAGCACCGAGGTCGGTGGCAGCCCCGGCGCCGCGCCTGCGGGCGTGCCGGGTGCGGCGTCGAACCAACCGCCACAGCAGGCAACCGCACCGATCACGGGCGCCGCGGCGCCGTTGCAGGCGGTACAGACGGGCGGCGGAAGCAGCAGTTCGCGACGCGACAGCGTGACGAACTACGAGGTCGACAAGACGGTGCGCGTGACGCGCAACGCGACCGGCAGCGTCAAGCGCCTGAACGCGGCCGTGGTCGTCAACAACCGCAGCGTCACGGATGCCAAGGGCAAGACGACGACCCAGCCGCTCGCGCCCGACGAGCTCGAAAAGCTCACCGCACTGGTGAAGGAAAGCGTCGGCTTTAGCGCCGAACGCGGCGACTCGGTCAAGGTCATCAACGCGCCCTTCCGCGTCGAGACGCCCAACAACGTCGAACTGCCTATCTGGAAGCAGCCCGAGACGATCGACCTCGTGCGCACGCTCGCTGTGCCGGGCGCGCTGGCCGCGGTCGCGCTGCTCTTGTTCTTCGGCCTCGTACGGCCTGCCCTGCGCGCACTGCCTGCCGCGGCGCCACCCGGCCAACACCTGCACGCCGTGGCGCAGGATGCCGAGCCGCTGCCGATCGGCAGCGCCAACGCGCTGCCGGTGCTCGAAGCGCCGCGCTCGAGCGCACACCTGGAACAGGCCCGCATGCTGGCCAAACAGAACCCGGCCGCGGTGGCGGGCATCGTGCGCGATTGGGTCGCAAGCGGCCAGGCCGCCTGAGACAGCGCACCCCGGCACGCCACGATGGCCAACGACATGAACAGCAAAGCGGGCGCGGACGCCGCTGAGGCGGGCGGCGTCGAGGACGCCGCGATCCTCCTGATGTCGCTCGGCGAGGAAGAGGCCGCCGCCGTCTTCAAGCATCTCGCCCCGAAGGACGTACAAAAGCTCGGCGAGACGATCGCCCGCATGAAGGCCGTGCCGCGCGAGCGGGTGGACCGCGTGCTCGAGCGCTTTCGCACCATCGCGGGCGAGCAGAGCATGCTCGTCGACGACACCGATGAATACGTCAAGGCCGTGTTGCGCAAGGCGCTCGGCGAGGACAAGGCCAACCTGCTGATCGACCGCATCCTCGAAGGCAGCGATGTCAACGGCATCGAAAGCCTGAAGTGGATGGACCCGCTCGCCGTCGCCGAACTGCTGCGCAACGAGCACCCGCAGATCGTTGCCGCGATCCTCGTGCATCTCGACTTCGATCAGGCGTCGTCGATCCTGAAAGCCATGCCCGAGCGCCAGCGCAACGAGGTCGTGGTGCGCATCGCGACGCTCGACGGCATCCAGCCGGCCGCGCTGCGCGACCTCAATGACGTCATGTCACACGTCCTCGCTGGCGGCGAGAAGCTGCGCAAGGCCTCGCTCGGCGGCGTGAAGACCGCCGCCGAGATCATCAACCTGATGGGCGCGAGCCTCGAGACCGCGGTGCTCGACTTCGTGCGCGACGCCGACAACGACCTCGCGCAACGCATCATGGACAACATGTTCACCTTCGACGACGTCGAGAAGATCGACGACAAGGGCATTCAGGCCCTCTTGAAGGAAGTGCAGTCCGAGTCGCTCGTCATTGCACTCAAGGGCGCGACACCGGAGTTGCGCGAGAAGATCTTCAAGAACATGTCGACGCGCGCCGCCGAGACGCTGCGCGAGGACCTCGAGGCGCGCGGCCCGGTGCGCGTCTCCGAGGTCGAGGCCGAGCAAAAGGAACTGCTGAAGGTCGTGCGCCGACTCGCCGACGAAGGCCAGATCGTGCTCGGAGGCGCGTCGGATGACGAATTCGTCTGACACGCGCCGCGCGCCGCGCCAGGTGCCGCCGCCCACCGGCAGCGCCACACAGAAAGCTTCGCCCTACACCCGCTTCATTCCGCGCGAGGAACTCGGCAGCTTCGCCGCCTGGAGCCCGGATGCGCTCTCCGGCGGTACGCCGCCACCGACACCGCTGCGTCGCGCGACCGACGCGCCGCCGGCCGGCGGCGAAGCGACGGGCGCGGCCGAGTCGCTCGCATCTCAGCTGCGCGCCGCACGCCAATCGGGCTACCAGGACGGCTATCGCGACGGCCTCGTCGCGCTCGACGCCTTCAAGCAGAGCTACGCGAGCCAGGTCACGGCGCAACTCGGCGCGCTGACCGAGGGCTACCACACCGAGCTCAATGCGCTGCGCGAGCAACTCGCGCAGGCCGTCGCCGCGACCGCCACGACACTGGCGCGACAGGTCGTGCGCAGCGAACTCGCGACGCGGCCGGAGCTGATCGCCGCCGTCGCGCAGGAGGCGATCGACACCTTGCTGACGAGTGCGCGCCACATCACGATGCGCGTCCACCCAGACGACCAGCCACTCGTCACGCTCGGCGCCGGCGACGTGCTTGCCGCACGCGGCGCCCGGCTGATCACCGACACCGCGATGGCGCGCGGCGGTTGCAGCGTCGATTCGGACATCGGCGCGGTCGACGCCACACTCTCGACGCGCTGGGCGCGTGCAGCGGCCGCGCTCGGAAGCGAGATGCCGTGGGAGGCGGAAGCTCCATGAGCGTTCAAGTCTCGCAAACCACGGAAGCGACAGAAGCAGCGCAGGCGACGGAACGCGCGTCCGATCCAACCGCGTTCTCGCTGATCCCGGAGGGCGTTCCCGACCTGCACGCGAGGCAGGCCGCAACGCTGCCCGCCGACTGGCGCCGCTTCATCGTCGACATGCAGGATTTCGCGGCAGAACCGATCGCGCTCGAAGCGCAGGGCACCCTGGTGCGTGTCGCCGGCCTCGTGCTCGAGGCAGCCGGCATTCGGGTGCCGGTCGGCTCGGTCTGCGAGGTGCGCATGCCGGGGCAGCCCTCGGTGCAGGCCGAAGTCGTCGGCTTCTCGGGCGACCGCGCCTACCTGATGCCGAGCGGCGAAGTGCAGGGTTTGGTGAGCGGCGCGCGTGTCGTGCCGCAGGCCTCGCCGATCGTAGCCCTCACGCTGCGTGCGCCGCGCCACCCGTGGCGGCGGCGCGAAGACCGCACCTTGCACCTCGCGGTCGGCGACGGCTTGCTCGGCCGCGTCATCGATTCGCAGGGCGAGCCGCTCGATCGCAAGGGGCCGCTCGCCGATGTGCACAACGAACCGCTCGTGCGGCGGCCGATCAACGCGATGGACCGCGACCCGATCCGCGAGCCGCTCGACACCGGCGTGCGGGCGATCAACTCCATGCTCACCGTCGGCCGCGGCCAACGCATCGGGCTCTTCGCCGGCACTGGCGTCGGCAAGTCGGTGTTGCTCGGCATGATGGCGCGCTACACCGCAGCCGACGTGATCGTCGTCGGCCTGATCGGCGAACGCGGACGCGAGGTCAAAGAATTCATCGAGGACATCCTCGGCGCCGAGGGCCTCGCGCGCAGCGTCGTCGTCGCCGCGCCCGCCGACGCGCCCCCGCTCACCCGCATGCAGGGGGCGAACTACGCGACCGCGATCGCCGAGCACTTCCGCGACCGCGGCCAGCACGTGTTACTGCTGATGGACTCGCTGACGCGCTATGCGATGGCGCAACGCGAGATCGCGCTTGCGATCGGCGAACCGCCTGCCACCAAGGGCTACCCGCCGTCGTGCTTCGCGAAGCTGCCGCAGCTCGTCGAGCGCAGCGGCAACGGCATCCACGGCGTCGGCTCGATCACCGCCTTCTACACCGTGCTGACCGAAGGCGACGACCCTCAGGACCCGATCGCCGATGCCGCGCGCGGCATTCTCGACGGCCACATCGTGCTGTCGCGCGAGCTGGCCGAGGCCGGGCACTTTCCGGCGATCGACATCGAACGCTCGATCTCGCGTGTCATGACGAACGTCGTCGCGCCCGCGCACGCCGAGGCGGCGCGGCGCTTCCGGCATCTGCACTCGCGCCACGCAAAGGCGCGCGACCTGATCCAGCTCGGCGCCTATGCGCCAGGCCACGACGCCGACCTCGACACCGCGGTAGCACTTGCGCCGCAGATGGGCGCGCTACTGCAGCAGGACATGCATAACCGCGCGACGCTGGCCGACAGCGTGCAGGGCCTGCACGCCAGCTTGAACCCCTGATCACCCAGCGTTAAAGACAAGAGGCCCTTGATGGACGCGATGCAATCCCTCCTCACCTTGCTTGCCCACGCCGAACGCGAGCGCGACGCCGCGCTCGCCGAGATGCGACGCCGCCAGATCGACGCGCGCAATGCGCAGACGCAGGCCGACCAGCTGCAGACGTATCGACGCGAATACGAGCAACGTTGGAGCGGCGAGTTCAGCCGCAGCGGCGGCATCGCGATCGTGCAGTGCTACCAGGGCTTCGTCACCCGCCTCGGCGAGGCAATCGACCAGCAGACGCGCATCTCGCTGACCGCGAGCCAACGCCTCGAACACGCCGAAAGGATCTGGCGCGAAAGCGAATTGCGCGTCGCCTCTGTCGGCAAGCTGATCGGCCGGCGCAACGTCGCGCTGCGTGCCCTCGAAGGCCGGCGTGAGCAGAAGCTGCTCGACGAGCAGGCCACGCGCATCGCGTGGGAGCGCCGCGGCGACCGCCTCACACCGGCCTGACGCGCAGCGCGCACGCCCACTCTTCCATCCGCGACCCGAAAGGCCAAGCCATGTTGACGAACCTGATGACCATCGCGCCCGAAACGCCGGCCGGCAAGGCGATTGGCCCGAACCGCTACCCGCCGCAGCCCGAAGGCACGGCCACGGATCGCTTCGCGACACTGCTTCAGCAGCGGCGGCAATTTTCACCGGATTCGCCATCTGACTCGCCACCGAAAGCGCCGCCCCAATCAGCGCCACAGTCGCAACCGCCTATGAAGGCTTCGCAGCCGCAGCCTGAACCGAAACAGGCCCCGAAAACGGCCGCGCCGCGCGACGCCGAAGGAAGCACCCAGGCCGGCGCCGACAGCGCAAAGGCGGACACGCCCGAGAACGTACCCGAGGCCGACGCCACGCCGCAGGCATCTACCGGCAGCGAGACGGCTCGAACGAAAGCCCTGCTAGGCAGACCGCCGCTGCCACCTGACATTTCGGTCGAAAAGCCAATCGTCGACGCACCCCCGCTGCCGCCGCAGGCCGCGGGCGAGGTTCTCGCCGCGTCGGCAAACACGACCGACAAACCCTGTGCGAGCGATGAAGACGCCAGCGCAGACAACCTCGCCACGCCGACACCCGAAATGCCAGTTGCCGCAGTGCCGTTCTGGACCGAAATACCACACGCTGCGGGCCTCGCGCCTGCGACGGGCGCAACCGATCTGCTCGCCTCTGCCGGCGGCACAGAGACCCGCGCCGGATTGGTCGCCGGCCTCGCGGGCTCGACCATTGGCCGTGGCGCCGGTGAGCCCGGCGCCGGCAGTCAAGGCGGGAACGACGCCAGCGCTGGCGGCAACGCGGACGACAGCGCCAAGGACACTCGGGCTGCCGTGCTGCTTGCGGCTGCGGCTCACAGCGATGCGGACGAGGCGTCGAAGGCGTCCAACGGTCGTTTCGCACTGCCGCCGCGCGCGCCGCTGCGGATCGAAGCATCACCCGGCTTCATCGGGCACGCGGGCGGCATCGCCCTGCGCGGCGTGGAGGCGGGCGCCGCAACGTCGGTCGCGCTGCCGACGCCGCTGAACGCACCCGACTTCGCCAAGGCACTCGGCGCCCAGGTCAGCCTGTTCGCGCGCAACGGTCTGGCGCAGGCCGAGCTGCAGCTCAACCCGGCCGACATGGGACCGATCCGCGTGCAGATCGCGATCGAGGGCGCGCATGCACGGGTGGACTTCGCAGCGGACGCCGCCGCCACGCGCCATGTGATCGAGCGCGGCCTGCCCGAGCTTGCGAGCGCCTTGCGCGAGCAAGGCCTGACGCTGTCCGGCGGCGGGGTCTTCCAGCGTGCACCCGACCAGCGCGGCGACGCCGACACTCCCGCCGCGCGAGTGACGCGCGGAGCTTCTCGACGCATCGGCGAGTCGGTCGCGGCGGACGCCGTTGCGCCGGCTGCGCACGCTCGCGCGAGCGCGGCGCTGCGTGGCGGGGTCGACCTCTACGCCTGACTTCGGGACGAGACGGCGCGGCTTTGCCCCGCTTATCGCCGCTTCGCAATCGCGGTGCGCTTTTCATAATTTGCTCCACGCCCGAGGTGCAGCGCGGCCCGCCATGTGCGCCGCGCCACCGATCAGGCCCTAGGAGCCTTGCTGAATGTCCGCCGCCGCCAAGCCTGTTGCCGCCACTCCGGAAATGGAGGAGGCCCCCGCGCCTGCGCGCGGCAAGAAGAAGCTGTTGATCCTGATCGCGATCGTGCTCGTCGTCGTGCTCTTGCTCGCCGGCGGTGCGATCTGGTACTTCAAGCACCGCGCCGCGGCCGAGGCTGCCGTCGACGAGGACGGTCAGCCGGTGGCCCATGCGGCCGCGGAGAAGGAGAAGCCGCACGGGCCGCCGATCTTCGTCCCGCTCGATCCCTTCGTCGTCAATCTCGCCGACAAGGACGCCGAACGCTACGCGCAGGTCGGGCTGACGCTGGAGGTAGACGATGCGAAGTTCGCGGAGGAGATGAAGGTCTACATGCCGGCGATCCGCAACGCGATCCTGATGATCCTCGCGCACAAGACCGCCGGCGAGTTGCTCGACCGCGCCGGCAAGGAGGCGCTTGCCGCCGAGATCATGCGCGAATCGGTGCGGCCGATGGGGATCGAGTTCGAGCCGACCCTCGGCAACGACGGCAAGCCGGTCAGGCCGCAGCCACCGCCAGAGCACAACCCGGTGCGCCGCGTGCTGTTCGCGAGTTTCATCGTCCAGTAGCGCCATGAACGAACACATCCTGTCGCAGGACGAAGTCGACGCGCTGTTGCAGGGCATCACCGGCGAGAGCCAGAAGCTCGAGCCCGAGCAGTCCGGCGCTGCTGGCGGCGTTCACGACTACGACCTGGCGAACCAGGAGCGCATCGTGCGCGGGCGCATGCCGACGATGGAGATCATCAACGAGCGCTTCGCCCGCAACATCCGCGTCGGCCTGTTCAACTTCGTGCGCCGCAGCCCGGAGATCGCGATCGGCGCCATCAAAGTGCAGAAGTACAGCGCCTTCCTGCGCGAGATCGTCGTGCCGACGAACTTCAACATCGTCTCGGTGCGCCCGCTGCGCGGCAACGGCCTGATCGTGTGCGACCCGACGCTCGTATTTGCCGTCATCGATGCCCTCTTCGGCGGCGCCGGGAAATACCACACACGCATCGAGGGGCGCGACTTCTCGCCGACCGAGCTGCGCGTGATCCAGCGCCTCGTCGATGTCATCACGGCCGAATACGGCAAGGCGTGGCAGGGCGTGTATCCGCTCGCGCTCGAATACCAGCGCTCGGAAATGCAACCGCAGTTCGCCAACATCGCGACGCCGAGCGAAGTCGTCGTCGCGACCTCGTTCACGATCGAGATCGGCGACACCTCGGGCACGATCCACTTCTGCATTCCGTACGCGACGCTGGAGCCAATCCGCGATGTGCTCTATTCGAGCGCGCAGGGCGACGCCAACGAGCCCGACCGACGCTGGGTGAACCTGATGAAGTCGCAGATCCAGGCCGCGAGTGTCGAGCTCGTCGCAGCGTTGGCGCAAGCGCCTGCCACCGTCGAGCAGTTGCTGTCGTTCAAGCCGGGCGACTTCATCGAGCTCGATCTGCAGCACGCGATACAGGCGACGGTGGACGGGGTGCCGGTGCTCGAGTGCCACTACGGCACGTCCAACGGTAAGTACGCATTGAAGGTCGATCAACTGTTGACCAGCTCGACCACGGGCTGGCTGGGGGAATCACATGTCTGAAACCGAAGCGATGGGCGCGAGCGACGACGACGCGATGGCCGCCGAATGGGCTGCCGCGCTGGCCGAGGCCAAGCCCGAATCGGCAAGCGAGTTGCAAAACGGCGGCGATCAGGTCGCGCCGGCCGCGTTCACGAACTTTCCCGCAGGCGCCGGACCGGCCGCGGCGAACGACATCAACATGATCCTGGACATCCCGGTTCAGTTGACGGTGGAACTCGGCCGCACGCGCATCCCGATCAAGCACATCCTGCAACTGGCGCAAGGCTCGGTGGTCGAGCTCGACGCGCTCGCCGGCGAGCCGATGGACGTGCTCGTCAATGGCTACCTGATCGCGCAGGGCGAGGTGGTCGTGGTCAACGAAAAGTTCGGCATCCGGCTGACCGACATCGTCACGCCGTCCGAACGCATGCGTCGGCTCAGCAAGGGCGGCTGAGCGAACGCTCGCGCCGCCGGCACTTTCTCCGTACACCCATGTCTTCGAGTCTTGTCCCGCTGCTGTGGTTCGCGGCCATCATCGCGCTGATCCCGGTCGCGCTGTGGCTGCTCAAGCGCTCGCCGGTCGGTGCAATGGCCGCGCAGGGCGGGCTACGCAGTGTGGCGACGCTCGCGCTCTCGCCCAATCAACGCGTCGTGACCGTCGAGGTTGGCAGCGGTGACGATCGGCGCTGGCTTGTGCTCGGCGTGTCGCCCCAAAGCGTCACGCTGCTGCGCGATATGGCGGCGCAAGGCGAAGCACCGACGCTTGCTGCCACATCCGGATCGCCATTCGCCCAGCTCCTCGGCCGCACGCGGAATGGGGGCACCCCCAGTGATGGCGCGCGCGATGCCAAGGCCTGAGCGCGGCACCACCGGTCGCACGATGCGCAAACTGCTCCGGGGGCCCTCGTTCGCGGGCGCTGCGGGTGTCGCGGGCGTCGCTGCCGCACTCGCGCTGCCGCAGTCCGCATTTGCACAGGCAGGTGCGAGCCTGCCGCTCGTCATCGGTCAAGGCGCATCGGGCACGAGCTATTCGGTGCCGATCCAGACGCTGCTGTTCTTCACCGCACTGTCGTTCCTGCCCGCGGTGCTGCTGCTGATGACGGGCTTCACGCGCATCGTCATCGTGCTCTCGCTGCTGCGCCAGGCGCTTGGCACGCAGGCCGCGCCGCCGAACCAGGTGATCGTCGGCCTGAGCCTGTTCCTCACCTTCTTCGTGATGGGACCGACCTTCGACAAGGTCTATGCCGACGCCTACCAGCCCTTCAACGAAAACCGCATCGCGTTCGACGAAGCCATGAAGCGCGGCGAGGTGCCGATGCGCGAATTCATGCTCAAGCAGACGCGGCAGTCCGACGTGATGCTGTTCGCCAAGCTGGCGAAGATCGACCCGGCGGTCAAGACCGCAGACGTACCCTTCAAGGTGCTCGTTCCAGCGTTTGTCACGAGCGAACTCAAGAGCGCGTTCCAGATCGGCTTTCTGATCTTCATCCCCTTCCTTGTCATCGACATGATCGTCGCCAGCGTGCTGATGAGCCTCGGCATGATGATGTTGAGCCCCGTGCTCGTTGCCCTGCCCTTCAAGCTGATGTTGTTCGTGCTTGCCGACGGCTGGAACCTGCTGCTCGGCTCGCTAGCCGCGAGTTTCACCAGCTGACGCCGCCACATTTCGCCGGATTCGACCTTCGACCGACGGCTCCCGACCAGAACGCCAGACCCATGGATTCGCAACAAGTCTTCACCTTCGGCCAGCAGGGTCTGACGCTGCTGCTGATGGTCGCCGCACCGATGCTGCTGACGGTGCTCGTCGTTGGTCTCCTCGTGAGCATCTTCCAGGCCGCGACGCAGATCAACGAAGTCACCTTGTCGTTTGTGCCGAAGATGGTCGCCGCGGTGGCCGTCCTCACGATTGCCGGGCCGTGGATGCTCTCGACGCTCGTCGAATTCATACAGCGCACGCTGCAGGCAATCCCGACCGTTGTCGGTTGAAGCTGCCCGCCGCGTCCGGGCCATGCTGACCTTCACCGAAGCCCAGGTTCTTGCCTGGATCACGCCGCTGCTGTGGCCCTTCCTGCGCGTGCTCGCGCTGTTCGGCGCGATGCCATTGATCGCGCAGCGCAGCGTGCCGATGCGGCTGCGCGTCGGCCTCGCATTCCTGATCGCGCTGGCCGCGCAGGCCTCGCTGCCGGAGATGCCGCTGATCGCGCTCGATTCGGCCGCGGGCGTGCTGGCCATCGTCCAGCAGGTGCTGATCGGCGTCTCGCTCGGCTTCGCCGTGCGCATCGTGTTCTCGGCGATCGAGCTCGCGGGCGAAGTCATCGGCCTGCAGATGGGCTTGAACTTCGCCGGTTTCTTCGATCCGAGTTCGGGCGGCCAGGGCACCGCCGCGAGCCGGTTCTTCGGCGTCACCATTTCGTGGCTGTTCATCGTCATCAACGGCCACCTGCTGCTGATCGCCGCGGTCGTGCAGAGCTTCGAGGCGTTCCCGGTCGGGCCCGATCCGTTCGCGTTCCTGCGCAGCGTTCAACCTCAGGTCTGGGGTGCCGAGATCTTTGCGCTCGGCCTGTGGATCGCGCTGCCACTCGTCGCGATGCTGCTGTTCGTCAACTTCGTGCTCGGCATCGTCTCGCGCGTGGCACAGCAGATGAACGTGTTCGCGATCGGCTTCCCGATCTCGCTTTCTGTCGGCCTGATCGGCATGCTGTTGACGCTGCCGATGATGGGCACACCGTTCACGATGGCCCTCGAGCGGATGCTCGATTACTTCCGCTAGCGGATGCTCGATTACTTCCGCTAGCGGATGCTCGACTACTTCCGATAGCCGTGCGCCGGACGGGCTGGCGGCGCGGGCGTGCGCCTGCGCGGGTCCTGCAGTCTCGCGTCGGCCCGGCGCGCCCGGCGTGCCTCCGCACGCTGCGGAAGGATCAGGATGCAGCCCACGATGAACGCCAGCAGGACGGCCGACGCGACGTAGCGGCTGAGCGCAAATCCGCCACTGGCGTGCGGCTTGTCGAGCAAGTCGCCCACCGTCGCACCGAGCGGCCGCGTGAGGACGAAGGCGGCCCAGAAGAGCGCGGTGCGCGACACCCGGGTCCAGAAATAGGCAGCCGCAACCACGGCCAGCGCAGCGCTGAACACAAGCGCGCCACCGCCATAGCCCAGGCCGAGCCCGCCCTTGCTGTCCGCCATCCAGTCGCCGAGCGCGGTGCCGAGTGTTTGGGAGAAGAGGATCGTCACCCAATAGAACACCTCGGCCTTGGGTGTTTCGATGTCCGACACCGACACCGACCCGAGCATGCGTTGCCACAGCGCCAGCGTACCGAGCAGCAGCGCAATCAGGATCGTCGTCCCGCCCGCGTAGCCGATGCCAAGCGAGCGGTCGAGCAGATCGGCTAGCGTCGTGCCCACCGTCGTCGTCGCCACGATGACCGTCCAGAACAAGAAGGGATGGAACTTCTTCGCCGCGATCTGAACACCCACGGCGATGGCGAAGAACACGGCAAAGATCACGGTGCCGGTCGCGTAACCGAGGTGCATCGACATAGTGAGCACATCACCGGCGGTCTCGCCGAGGGTGGTCGCGGCGATCTTGATGATCCAGAAACCGAGCGTGACCGCGGCCACCTTCGTCAGCTCTTGCTGAAGGGGCTCGCGCCCTTCTTGCCCATTTTCGAGGTTCATACCAGGACGCCCTCCTTGGGCGTATCGATCGCATCGAATCGTGTGAGAGTCATGTAGCCGACCGCGGCGAGGATCGCGAGCAGAAAGACCGCACTCGTCCAGACGGTTCCTAGGCCCAGGCCGCCGTTTGCGGCCGGCTGTGAGAGATAGTCGCCGATGGAGGCGCCGAACGGCCGCGTCAACACGTAGGCGAGCCAGAACGCGAGCACGGCATTGAGCTTCAGCAGCAGGAAGGCGAGCGCGACCAGCGCGATCAGGCCACCGTAGATCAACGCCGACACTGGGTAGCCGAGGTCGAGGCCCTCCGCGACGAGATCGCCGGCAGCAGTACCCAGCGCGAAGGTGAACAGAATCGCGAGCCAGTAGAAGCACTCGCGGCGCCGCGTGACGATGCTGTGGATCGACAAGGTTCGCTCGCTCGCGTACCAAAGCGCGAAGACTGCGATCAGCGCGATGCCGAAGCCGGCACTCGTCGTCGTCAACGCGACCCCGTAGAGATCAACCAGACCGTCGGTGATCAAGGTCCCGACGGTGCTGATCAAGACAACAGCGAGCCAGTAGACGCCAGGCGTGTAGCGACGCGTACGCAATTGCGCGGCAAGCGCCGCAATCACCAACAAGCTAGTCAGCAGCGTTGTCATGGCAATGCCCAACTTCAGGTTCGACGTCAGAAAGTCGGCCGCCGTTTCGCCGACGCTGGTCGACATCATCTTGACGATCCAAAAACTCAGAGTGACTTGTGGAACCTTGTTCAGCGTCCGCGTCGTAGAGATAGCAATCGGTGTGTTCATGGGGTCCTGCATCGGGGTGAGGTCGCTTCGGCAATCCGATGCGCCGTGACACGAGTGTGGGCGCGTGACGCTTAACGAACACTTAGCGCCCGCCGACGCGCGGGACGAACCGGCCAGACAAGCACGCTCGCCGCCCCGGGCGGCTCAGCCGGCTCAGGCCCGCGCCGCGGCGAACACGACCCGGACCTCCAGCCCCTGACCGGATGCCGGGGTGTGCAGACTGACTTGCGCGCCATGTCGTTGCGCGATCGCCTTCACGATCGCCAGACCCAGGCCGCTGCCACTGCCGCTGCCGTCTGCATCGGAACTCCCAGCCGTCCGATCGGCGCAGCGGTAGAAGCGGTCGAAGACGCGTGGCCGTTCGGCCTCGGGAATTCCCGGCCCGTCGTCCACCACGTAGAGCACGACATGCCCGTCGCGCAACACCGCACCGACGTCGACGGTTCCACCCGTCGGCGTATAGCGCAACGCGTTCTCGACCAGATTGTTGAGCAGCACCAGCAGCGATTGCGGGTCGCCATCGACGCGCAGTTCCTTGCCGGTCTGCGCGCCCAGGTCGATGTGTTTGTCGTCCGCCTTCACGCTCATTCGCCCCACCACGGAGCGCACCAGCTCACCGAGTTCGACCGACTCGATCCGGATCGGCTGGCCGTCCGGCCCTGAGCGCGCCACCTGCAGCAACTGCTCGACCAGATGGGCGGATCGTGCGACGCCGTACTCCAGCTCGGCGACGGCTTCGTGCCGCGACGCCTCGTCCCGCGCGCGCTTGAGGAGTTGCACCTGCAGACGCAGCGCCGTCACCGGGGTGCGCAATTCGTGGGCGGCATCGGCCAGGAAGCGCCGCTGCAAGGACATCGATTCGGCCAGCTTGCCCATCAGCGAATTGATCGCCCGCACGAGCGGCGATACCTCGGCAGGGACGGTCTCGGTGGGCATCGGCTCGAGCGACACGGCGCTGCGCGCGGCGACATCGCGCGCAGCCTGATCGAGCGGCCGCAGGCCACGTCGTAGCGCGAACACCATCATCGCCCCGACCAGAAAGGACATCGCGATGATCGGAAGCAGGATCTTGCCCACCGCCTCCAGCGCGGCGTCACGGCGGGCGGCCAAACGCTGCGCCGCCTGCGCAATGCCGTTCGGGCTGACATCGGTGTACACGACCCATTGCTCGGCGCCGACTTCGACCTGGGTCAGTGCTTCGGTGCGCAGGAACGGCAACTGCACCCTCGGATCGGACGAGTACGCCAGCGCGCCCTCCTCGGTCCACGTCACGGTGACGATTTCGTCGGCGTCGGGTTCGTCCGTGCGCGTCGGGAGTCGCGCCGCCGCGCCCGCGCCGAGCGCCACACCGACATGGTGGTAGCCCCCCAGGGACTCGGCGACGTGTCTCAGATCGCGATCGAAGACTTCGTTCATCTCGTCGAGCGTCACAAAATAGGTGACGAGCATCACGACGAGCGTGCCGAGGCTCAAGGCCCCGAGCAGCCAAGTCAGCATGTAGCGCTCGATCGAGCGCATTCAGCCCTCGGCCACCCGATAGCCCACCCCTCGAACGTTTTTGATCAAGTGGCTGCCCAGTTTTTTACGCAGGTTGTGCAAGTGCACTTCAATGGCGTTGCTGCTCACCTCTTCGCCCCAGCCGTAGACGGACTCCTCGAGCTTCTCGCGCGACAGCACGGCACCAGGGCGCTGCATCAACGCCTCGAGCACAGCGAACTCCATGGCCGAAAGCTCAACCGCTTGGTCGTCCTTTGTCACCATCTTGCGTACCGGGTCGAGTGTGAGCGCGCCGCACTTCAGCACCGGAATCCCGCTCCCCACATGGCGCCTGAGCAACGCGCGGACGCGTGCGATCAGTTCATCGAGGTCGAAGGGCTTGAGCACGTAGTCGTCGGCACCGGCCTCGAGCCCCGCGATCCGGTCGCTGACCGTGTCACGCGCGGACGCGATCAGCACCGGCATGGAATCGCCCTTGCCTCGCAGCGTGGCGAGCAGCGCCATGCCGTCCTTCTTCGGCAGCCCGAGGTCGAGCACAGCCAGGTCATAGACGCCATTTGCCAGCGAAAGCTCAGCGTCCCGCCCATCACGCGCCCAGTCCACCGTGAACCCGGCTTGCGCCAGGCCGCGACGCACCGCCTTGGCGATCATCTCGTCATCTTCGATGAGCAGTATTCGCATCCGAGCCGACCTGTTCCGACGTCAGCGCGTCGATCGTCAAGTATGGTGCGCGGTCATCAACCCGCCCACGACCCATTTGTCCAGACGACCGTAGCCGTGCAGGATCGGTGAATAGAGCAGCATCGCCGGCCTTCGCATCCGGCGCGCGACAACGGCGCCCGCCAGTGCCGCCGGTGCGGCCGCCAGCACGTCGTACGGAAAGTGAACACCGAGAAAGACCCGGCTCCAGCCCACGGCCAGCCCCGCCACCAACAGCGGAAGCGCGAACGCCCTCAGGCGCCGCGTGCCCCACGCCGTGAACGCCAAGGCCCACAAGAAGGTGACGTGGTGACTCGGCAAGCCAGGCGACGCGGCATGCTGGAGGTACTGTGTACCCAGATTCAGCGTGAACGGCCGCGGCTGCGGCCAGAAATGAAGCACGAGTTGCGCCAGGCCAGATGCCAGCGCGCAACCGATCAACATTTCGAGCACGTCACGCCGGACCGCATGCCCGCCACGCACCCATACAAAGGCCAGCACCAGGAGGACGATGGAATTGAGCTGCGTCGCCATGAAGCGCGCAATCGCGAGGGGCATCGGGCCGAGACCGGGCCCCGCGTTCAGGATTTCGAAGAGGACATGATTGTTCATGGCTGGCCGGTCGAGTTGCGTGCCGCAGCGGCACAGGGCACAGGGCACAGGGCACATCGATAGGGAATGTCGGGCAGCGCGACTTAAGGCTGACTTAGGCCCAGCACCAGCGGCGAAACTCGAGGTCGTTCGGCTTAAGTCGAAATTAAGTTGGCTACGACCACCATGACGCGTGGCCTGCCCATCAACCTCCACCGCAACCGCGGCACGGCGCACCCTGTGGCTCGGGGCGTTGGCGCTCGCCGCGTTGCCCTGCGGCGCGCAGACCTGCGGCTGGTCTCGCGTCGACCATGTCGTGAGCTACAACGCATCGGGCATGTGGAACCCGAACGTCTATCGCAGCATCGTCGGCGGCTTGAGCATTGCCGGCCTTGGCGGCGCAATTTGGGAAGGTTCCGAAACGCGCATCGGCAAAACGATGTGGCAAGGCGCGGAGGCCGAGGTCATCGGCGGCGCGAGTGCGGCCGTCGGCAAATACATCTTCACGCGCGCCCGCCCAAATGAGGGCGGCGACCCCTGCCTGTGGTTCCAGGGCGGCTCGAACTACAGCTTTCCGAGCGGCGAGGCGTCAGTCGCCGCCGCCCTTGTCACGCCCTATGTACTGGAATACGGGTCAGATCAACCGGCGGTCTATGCGTTGCTGCTGCTGCCGCTGTATGTCGGTGCTGGACGGATCAAGAACCAGGACCACTGGCAGACAGACGTGCTCGCCGGCTGGGCTGTCGGCGGCCTGTCGGGCTGGCTCTCGCACAGCCTCGAGACGCCGATCTCGATCCAGCTGCTTCCACACGGGGTCGCCGTGGGATTGAAGGCGAAGTTCTAGGCGCTGGCAATTCTGTCGCGAAGCGTCGCAACGTGCGGCGGCGGATTCCGACGATCGGCGACTACACCGCCGTGGCCATGCTGGCGCGTCTGACCCTGTTCTCGCAGCGCAGTCTCGCACCTGCGGAATTGATCGAACTGCTGCGGCCGGGCGCCGCACGCGATGTCGGCCGCAACGGGTCGCGACAGGGGCTGTTCGCGTTGCCCCGTTTCCTCGAGTCTCTACTTTCGGCTGCTGTCAAAAGCCGCCGCGCCCGCGAAGCACGAGCGCTCGCTGAGGCGCATCCTCGATGCGCAGCGCCTCGTTCCGTTACGCCATGCGGTCGCTGCGCGCGGCAACGTGCTCGTGCTGGTTGACCCCCCGCGCCTCAGGCCCGAAATACAGCCGGGCACCCGCTGCCAAGCCCCGCCACATGGCAACCTACAGCGGGGGGATGCGAAGCATCTGGCCCGGGTAAATCTTGTCGGGGTGCGTCAGCATCGGCTTGTTGGCCTCGAAGATCACCGGGTACTTGTTCGCGTCGCCGTAGAAAGCCTTCGCAATCTTCGACAGGTTGTCGCCGCTGACCACCGCATGCCATCGGGACTCTGGCTGCGGCGTGCTGACAATCAGCATGTCGTTCACCGCTGCCACGTTGGCCACGTTCCCGCAGCACAGCAGCACCTTCTCCTTGGTGGCCTGGTCGGCTACCGTACCCGACACCGTGGCGGTGGACGTCGGTGCGTCGAAGCCCACGGCCAGGCCATCGACCTTCAAGCCTACCGTCTCGATGTAGTGCCCGATCGCGTCGCCAGCGGCCTTGCTCAGCGCGGCAACATTCTCAGGTGTCGGCGTCTGCGCGACGGCGTCCTGCGCCGCCTTGGCCTCGCCCTTACCGAACAGCTTCTCTCCGGCATCCTTGATAAACGACATCAATCCCATTGCGTGTCTCCTTGCAGCTCAGTGGAGCGAGTACTCTACGCCTCGATCGTGGGGCCGGTCCGGTGATGGCCTGCGCGTGAGTTGTCGCGGTAGATCTTCCGACGAGTTTCGGCAAGCTCGATGCGCTCGCAAAGCCGCACCGAAGACGCTTCACCTTCAGCCGTTACGGCCACCAAATGCCGCCGCGCCCGCGAAGCGCGCCCGCGCGCCCAGACGCTCTTCGATGCGCAGCGCCTCGTTCCACTTCGCCATGCGCTCGCCGCGCGCGAAGGAGCCGACCTTCAATTGACCGACATTCCAGCCGATCGCCAGGTGCACGATCGTCGTGTCCTCCGTCTCGCCGGATCGCGCCGAAACGATTGCCCTGTAGCCGAGCACGCGCGCGGCATCCCAGCATTGCAGCGTTTCGGTGAGCGTGCCGCGCTGGTTCGGCTTGAGCAGCACGGTGTTGGCCGCGCCCGCGGCCGCGGCCTCGCGGAGCAGGTCGGCACTGGACACGAGGAAGTCATCGCCGACGATCTGCAGCTTGGGCGGCGCGGCGCTTGTGAAGCGCGCGAAGCCCTGCGGGTCGTCCTCGCCGAGCGGGTCTTCGATGCTGAGGACCGGGTATCGCTCGCACCAGCGCAGCAGCAGTTCGATCAGGCCGTCGCTGTCGAGCTCGCGCTGCTCCAGGCCGAGCCGGTAGCGACCTTCGCGGCCGAAGTCGCTCGCGGCGATGTCGAGTGCAATGCCGACCTGCTCGCCCGGCACGAAGCCGGCGTTCTCGATAGCCCCGACGAGCGTCTCGAGCACTTCCTCGTTGGTGTCGAACGCCGGCCACCAGCCACCTTCGTCGGCCACGCCCGCGAGCGCACCGCGCGCACGCATCAGCTCGCCGGCCTGGGCGTAGACCTCGGCAGTCCACTCGAGCGCCTGCGCAAAGCTCGCCGCAGACGGGCACACGATCATGAAGTCCTGTATGTCAACGCGCCGGCCGGCGTGGGCGCCGCCACCGAAGATCTGGATCTGCGGCATCGGCAGTAGCGTCGCGTCGGCGCCGCCGAGTGATTCGTAGAGCGGCAGGCCGCGCGCGGCGGCCACGGCATGCGCCGCCGCCATCGACACGGCGAGCGTCGCGTTGGCGCCGAGACGGGCCTTGTTCGGCGTGCCGTCGAGCGCGATCAGGCATGCGTCGAGCGCGGCCTGGTCGTCGGCGGCGAGCCCGACCACCGCGCGGGCGATCTCGCCGTTCACATGGGCGACGGCCTGTTGAACGTCGAGGCCGCCGAAGGCCTTGCCGCCGTCGCGCAGCTCGAGTGCCTCGCGCGCGCCCTTGCTCGCGCCGGCCGGCACGATGGCGCGGCCGAGGGCACCGCCGTGGAGCGCCACCTCGGCTTCGACGGTCGGGCGGCCACGGCTGTCCCACACGCGCCGCGAGCGCACCGAACGGAGATCGAAATCGCTGTCTTTCATGTGTCAATGTCCCCTGCGTCGAGTTCCCTGCACCAGGCAGCACGCACGTCGGCGAGTCGCTCGACCGGATGTTGCAGCAGCGCGCGCGACGCCCTTCGCAGAGCCGCTCGTTGATCTTCGCTGGTGATGTACTCGACCGGCGACTTGCCATCGACACGCGCGAGCATCAGGCCCGGCAGCAGCGCCGCTGCGCGCCGTTCGATCGCATCGCACGGCTCCCAGTCGACGCCCGCGAGATAGGCCGACGTGAGCGCATCGAAGCCGGCGAGCAACGCTTCACTCGCAGCCGGATTCCATAGGCACTTGAGCAGCAGATGATTGGCGCAGAAGG
Organism: uncultured beta proteobacterium; assembly: GCA_963774675.1. Taxonomy (GTDB): domain Bacteria; phylum Pseudomonadota; class Gammaproteobacteria; order Burkholderiales; family Burkholderiaceae_C; genus CAIKUF01. The sequence continues at coordinate 696,444 of CAVZFV010000001.1, forward strand.
CGATGTCGAACGCCGGGTCGCCCCACCAGGCGCATTCGGCGTCGAGCATCACCGGCCCGCGCGAGCCGACGAGGATGTTCTTCGGGCTCACGTCGCCGTGCACGAGCGCACGCTTGTTCGCCTGCGTCTGCGTGACGAGCGCGCGCAGTTGCAGCGCCAGATCCACATGCCTGGCGGCGGTCGCAAGCAGATAGGGTTCGAGCCGGATGTCGAAGAAGATCGCGTCTGTGTCGAACTGCGCCTCGAGCTCGGGGCGCGCAGCCGAATACGCATGAATGCGCGCCAGCATCTCGCCCACGGCATGTGCCGTCGTGGCATCGGCATGGCCGTCGCGCAGCAGGCCCTTCCATCCCGGATGATCGGCGGCCGGCAGATAGCTCATCACGAGGACGCCGAGTGCTGGATGCTGGCCGAGGACCGCAGGCGTGCACCCCGGCACTGCCGCGGCGGCAGTCTGCATCCAGCGCGCCTCGTAGAGATTGCGCGCGATGGGCGCCTGCCAATCGGCCGCGACGCGCAGCTTGGCGAGCGCGCGCTTGGCGCAGACCGGGCCACGCAAGGTGTTGTCGATGCGCCAGATGTCGGACGAAACGCCGCCCGTGAGCGCAACGCCGGTGAGCACGCGCTCGTCGGTGAGGCCGAGTTCGCGCAGCGCTTGCGCGAACTCGGCGGGTACTGTCTGCAGCTGCTCGCTCATCGAGCGGCCGCCGCCTGTCGCGTGCGACACACTGGCCGCGTCACGGCGCAGTCCGTGCCGACTCGGCCAACTTGACGAGCGCGTGTAGCGTCTGATTGACTGGCGTAGCAATGCCGTGCGCCGCGCCGCGCCGCGCGACGTAGCCGTTCAGGTGATCTATCTCGGTCGGCTTGCCGCGCGCCAGGTCCTGCGCGGTGGACGACAGCTGCGCCGGCATCGCCACCGCGATGCGCTCCATCGCGGTGGTCGAAGCCGCCGGATCGAGCGGGTGGTCCTCGGCCTGCGCCACCGCGAGCACCTCGCGCACCACGGCGGCCTGCGTCTCGCAGATCTCGGGCATCGCGGCAAGGCGGCCGTAGGGCAATTGCGTGAGCGCGGAAATCGCGTTGTAGGCGCAATTGACGAGCAGCTTGCTCCACAACTCGCCAATCACGTCGCCCGAGATGCGCACCGGCACCTCGGCGGCGGCGAAGAGATCGACTACGTGCTGCATGCTCGCGGCAAGCGCATTTTCTTGCGGCTGCCGCGCCGCGTCATCACCGGCCTTCTTCGCCATTCGAGCGCCGATCACCAGATCGCCTCGCCCGTAGTGCCTGACGACGCCGGGCTCGGGCATCGCCACCGCGACATAGACGACCGCGGGCAATACCGTCCGGCCCACATGGCGCGCGATCGTGTCGGCGTTGTCGACGCCGTTTTGCAGGCTCAGCACGAGCGCGCCCGGCGCGAGCAGCGGCGCGATGGCGCGCGCCGTGGCTTCGGAGTCGGCCGACTTCACGCACATGAGCACCAGATCGGCGTCGCGCAGCGCCTCGAGTTCGGTCGTCGCCGCGACACGCACCGCTTCGACGTGACCCGCTCGGTGCAGCTGCAGGCCGTCACGCGTGATCGCCTCCACGTGCGCCGCGCGGCCGATGAGCGTGACCTTGTGACCGCTGAGCGCGAGCATCGCGCCGAAAAAACTACCGACCGCGCCGGCACCGACGACGGCGGTTGATTGGAGGGGCGACTTCATGACTGGAGAACGCTTTGGCTGGGAGTGGCGATGTTGCCAGTATGCAATGCTCCGTCATGCCGTCCGACCGATACGTGGTTCGCTTCGGCTCCTGCGCATCCCAGCTGAAACTTTGACGCTCACGACGCAGCGGCACTTGATGCCGTCCCGTGTCAATTGAAATGCACGCTGCGCCGCGCGGGTCGAACCCGCTCGAGGCGCTCACCGGATGCGCTTCAGAAGCCCGACCCTCGCCCATTGCGAGCGACGGCAAGCAGCATCAAGGCTTGAAGTCGCCGCCGAAGCCGATCACCAAGGCGTCAGGCTTCAGGTACTTGCGCAGCACGGCGTTCACGCTGTCGAGCGACGCCTCGGCGATCTCGTTGTCGACCTTTTGCGAGATGGCGAAGGTGCGGCCGAGGTAGAGGTTGTTGTTGAGCGCTCCGGCAAGTACCGCGTCCTGAGCGCGCGAGAGGCGGCGGGCGTTCAGCAGGCCTTCCTTCGCGGCGTCGAGTTCGCTTTGAGTGAAGCCGTCCTTCAGCGCACGCGCCAGTTCCTCTCGGAATGCCGCTTCGACCTTCGGCTGGTTCTGCGGCGCGAAGATCGCCCACGCTTGCCACATCGAATTCGGCTCGTGGCTGCTCCACGCGACGCCGCTGCCGACGTCGTAGGACAGGCCCTCCTTCTCGCGCACACGCTCCCACAGGCGTGAGCTGCCGCCCCGCCCGAGCATGGCGTTGGCCAGAGTGAAGGTTGCGTAATCGGTGTCGTTGTCGGTGAGCGGCAGCGCGAGCTTCGCGAGCATCGTCGCGTTCTGTTTGTCGGGGGTGCGGATCATGATGCGCTCGGGGGTGACGGCGACGAGCGGCGTCGGCACGCGCGCATAAGGCGCGGTCGACTTCCAGTCGCCGAAGGCCTTTTCGAGCGTCGTCTTCACCGCGGCCGCATCCATCTCGCCGCTGGCGCTGAACTGGGCATGGCTCGCACCATAGAAGCGCGTGTGGAAGGCACGCACCTGGTCGATCGTTACTGCCTTCGCGTCTTGCACACGTTCGTCGAAACTGCGCGCGTGGCGCACATCGCCGCGTGGGTACGGGTCGCCATGTCGCGCGAGTGCAGTCCCGACGAGCGCATCGGGCTCCTTGCGCTGGGTCTCGATCGCGCTGAGTGTCTGTTGGCGCAACTCTTCCAACTCCGCCGCCGGGAAAGTGGCGTTGCGCAGTATGTCGCCGACGAGCGCAATCACGGCCGGCAGGTTCTCGCGTGTCGTCGTGATTCCGACCGTCGCGGCGGTGTCGCTCGCGCCGAAGCTCACCTCGGCTTGCAAAGCCTCGAAGCGATCCTGGATCTGCTGGCGCGGCATCGTCTTCGTGCCGTAGTCGAGCAGGGCCGCGGTGAACTCGGGCACGTCGCCGACGTTGAAGAGGCTCTTCTCGTCACCGTAGCGCAGCGTCAGGCGCGCCTTCACGGCCTCGCCGCGCGCGCCCTTCGGCAGCAGCGCGACCTGCATGCCGCTGGGCAACGTGAAGGTGATCGTGTGCGCGTCGATGTTCGCTGGCGTCGGATCGAAGCTCGCCGCCTGCGCGGTGGCCGCGGCGCCTTTGAAGTCCTTGAGTTCGGCCGCAATATCGACGCGCCTCGGCGCCGGTGCGCGCACCGGGTTGTCGGTCGGCAAGAAGGTGCCCACGACTCTGTTCGAGGGCACGAGATAGCTCACCGCGAAGTGCTGGACATCCTCGAGTTTTAGCTCGCGCACACGGTCGCGCAGCAAAAAATAGAGCCGCCAGTCGCCCTGCCCGACCGCGCTCGAGAGCGCGACACCGACGCCTTCAGGATTCGTGAACTGGCGCTTCCACTCGTTGAGCCAGCGCGCCTTTGCGCGCTCGAGCTCTTCTGCCGTGACTGACTGGCTCTTGAACGAGCCGATCGTATCGAGCAGTGCGCTGCGCGCCTTGCCCACGTCCTGCCCCGGGGCGAGTTCGGCGCCGAACATCATGAGGCCGGGATCGGCCAGGTCCCACGCGATTCCCCACATCGATGCCGCGAGCTGCGTCTTCAAGAGCGTCGCATAGAGCCGCCCCGCCGGTTCGTCGGCAAGGATCAGCGAGAGTGCCACGGCCGCCGCGTAGTCAGGGTCACTCGCGGCAGGCGCGTGATAGGCGACGAGCACCATCGGCACGCCGCCGCTGCGTTGCAGCGTGAAGCTTCGTTCGCCGTCTTGCACCGGATCGAGCGTGTAGAGCACCGGCAGCTTGCGCGTGGGCTTCTGGATCTTGCCGAACGCCTGCTGCACCCACGCGAGTGTCTGTTGCGGGTCGAACTGGCCGGAGATCACCAGCGTCGCGTTGTCGGGCTGGTAGTACTCGTGGTAGAAAGCCTGCAGGCGCGGGATGTCGACGTTCTCGACATCGCTGCGTGCACCGATCGTGGCCTTGCCGTAGTTGTGCCAGTCGAAGAGCTCGCTCATCGCGCGCTGCATCATGATGCGCTGCGGGTCGTTCTCGCCGCGCTCCATCTCGTTTCTCACCACCGTCATCTCGCTGTCCAGCGCTTCGCGGGCGATGAAGCTGTTCACCATCGCGTCCGCCTGCCAGTCGAGGTACCACTTCAGCGTCTCGGGGTTCGCGGCGAAGCTGGCGAAGTAGTTGGTGCGATCGAAGCTCGTCGTGCCATTCGCGCGCAGGCCGCGCTTCGTGAACTCGCCAAGCATCGGCATCGGGTAGTTCGTCGAGCCCTGGAACATCAGGTGCTCGAGCAGATGCGCCATGCCGGTCTCGCCATAGTTCTCGTGGCGCGAACCGACGTGGTAGGTCATGTTGACCGTCGTCGTCGGCTTGGAGTCGTCCGGCACGAGCAGCACCTGCAGGCCGTTGTCGAGCCGGTACTCGGTGATGCCCTCGACCGAACGCACCGCCTGCGGCAGCGGCGCGGCGCGCACGCCCACCGCTATGAAGGCGAAAAACAATAGGCTCAGCAGACGGTACGGCATGGAGGGGCCCGGGAGAAAGTCCGGCAGTGTAGAGCCCCGTACCGCGTAGACGTTCCGCACTGCCGGCGCGGTTAACGCCGGCTTAATGGCGGCGCCTCCGGCTCAGCGGCGCCGCCTCTGGCTCAGCAACGCCACCGCTCGACCCAGCCTACTTCGACTTGTCCCAGGCTGCGACGGCTGCCCGGATTTCGCGCTTGGCCTCTTCCGGGCCTTCCCAGCCCTTGATCTTGACCCACTTGCCGGGCTCGAGATCCTTGTAATGCGCGAAGAAGTGCTCGATCGTCTTGCGCCGCATTTCGTTGACGTCCTCAGGCTTTTGCCAGTGGCTGTAGATCTTGAGCACCTTGTCGACGGGGACGGCGAGCAGCTTGGCGTCGCCGCCGGCCTCGTCGTCCATCATCAGCACGCCCAGCGGCCGGCAGGTGACGACGACACCGTGCGACAAGGCATAGGGTGTGATGACGAGCACGTCCACCGGATCGCCGTCGTCGGCCAGCGTTTCGGGGATGTAGCCATAGTTGCACGGGTAGTGCATCGACGTCGTCAGGAACCGGTCGACGAACAATGCGCCACTTTCCTTGTCCACCTCGTACTTGACCGGATCCGCGTTCATCGGGATCTCGATGACGACGTTGAATTCGTCGGGAACGCGCGGGCCGGGATGGATGTTGTGCAAGCTCATGATGGGCGACCGGTTGCGTGGGGATGGGCCGATTCTACGGAGCGGTCTTGCCCGGCGCTGACAGCCCCGATCGTCCGCCCCGCGCGACGAAATACAATGCGCGCTGCCCTGAACCGTCCCACCGGTTGCCGCGGCAGCCCGCAACCGGCTTTGTGGCTGCGCGCGACGCGACAAGTCCAACGATTCCAAATCCACGAGAGACCCGAGAAGGAGACCCTTGATGTCCACGACGATGGCGCTCAACTTTGCGCTGGCCTGCGGCCTTGCCGCGGTGATCTACGGCTTCCTCCAGCGAAGCTGGATCCTCAAGCAGGACGCCGGCAATGCACGCATGCAGGAGATCGCCAAGGCGATCCAGGAAGGCGCGGCGGCCTACCTCGCGCGGCAATACAAGACGATTGCGATCGTCGGCGTCGTGCTTGCGGTGTTGATCGGGGTCTTCCTCGACGGCACGACGGCCGCCGGCTTCGTGATCGGCGCGGTGCTCTCGGGCGCCTGTGGCTTCATCGGCATGAACGTCTCGGTGCGTGCCAACGTGCGCACCGCGCAGGCTGCCACCAAGGGCATCGGCCCGGCGCTCGACGTCGCCTTCAAGGGCGGCGCGATCACCGGCATGCTGGTCGTCGGCCTGGGCCTGCTCGGCGTCGTGATCTTCTTCATGTTCATCAGCGGCAACGGCAACCTGACGCCCGACAAGAGCCTGTCGCAGGTCTTGAAGCCGATGCTCGGCTTTGCCTTCGGCGCCTCGCTGATCTCGATCTTCGCCCGCTTGGGCGGCGGCATCTTCACGAAGGGCGCAGACGTCGGCGCCGACCTCGTCGGCAAGGTCGAAGCCGGCATCCCCGAGGACGACCCGCGCAACCCGGCGGTGATCGCCGACAACGTCGGCGACAACGTCGGCGACTGCGCTGGCATGGCGGCCGACCTGTTCGAGACCTACGCCGTGACGCTGATCGCAACGATGGCGCTCGGCGCGCTCGTGGTGCACGGCGCCGGCATGCACGCAGTGGTCTACCCGCTGCTGCTCGGCGCAGTGTCGATCATCGCCTCCATCATCGGCTGCTCGTTCGTCAAGGCCTCGCCGGGGATGAAGAACGTGATGCCCGCGCTCTACAAGGGCCTGGCCGTCGCCGGCGTGCTCTCGCTCGTCGCGTTCTACGCGGTGACTGTGTTCTTCATGCCCGCCGACGCACTCGGCGCCAACACCCACATGCGCCTGATCGGCGCCTGCGCTGTCGGCCTCGTGCTGACCGCCGCGCTGGTCTGGGTAACCGAGTACTACACCGGCACGCAATTCAAGCCGGTGCAGCACATCGCCCAGGCTTCGACGACCGGCCACGGCACCAACATCATCGCCGGCCTCGGCGTGTCGATGCGCTCGACGGCCTGGCCGGTGATCTTCGTTTGCGCCGCGATCCTCGTCGCCTACGGCCTCGCGGGCCTGTACGGCATCGCGATCGCAGCGACGTCGATGCTGAGCATGGCCGGCATCGTCGTCGCGCTCGACGCCTACGGCCCGATCACGGACAACGCTGGCGGCATCGCCGAGATGTCGGGACTGCCGCAAAGCGTGCGCGACGTGACCGACCCGCTCGACGCCGTCGGCAATACGACGAAGGCAGTGACAAAGGGCTACGCGATCGGCTCAGCCGGCCTCGCAGCCCTCGTGCTGTTCGCCGACTACACCCACTCGCTCGAAGGCCGCGGCATGAGCGTGAGCTTCGACCTCTCGGATCCGAAGGTGATCGTCGGCCTCTTCATCGGCGGCCTGATCCCCTACCTGTTCGGCGCGATGGCGATGGAAGCGGTCGGCCGCGCGGCGGGCAGCGTCGTCGTCGAAGTGCGGCGCCAGTTCCGCGACATCAAGGGCATCATGGAAGGCACTGCCAAGCCGGAATACGGCGTCGCGGTGGACATGCTGACCAAGGCGGCAATCAAGGAGATGATGATCCCGTCGCTGCTGCCGGTCGTGGTGCCGATCGTCGTCGGCCTCACGCTCGGTGCGGCGGCCCTCGGCGGCCTGCTGATGGGCACGATCGTCACCGGCCTGTTCGTCGCGATCTCGATGTGCACCGGCGGCGGTGCCTGGGACAACGCGAAGAAGTACATCGAGGACGGCCACCATGGCGGCAAGGGCAGCGAGGCGCACAAGGCCGCCGTCACCGGCGACACCGTGGGCGACCCCTACAAGGACACAGCCGGCCCGGCCGTGAATCCGCTGATCAAGATCATCAACATCGTTGCGTTGTTGATCGTGCCGCTGCTGCCGGTCGGCGCGTCGATGAGCACCACTGCGCCGCACGCGGCAGCGGTTGCACCGGCCGCCGTCGCGATCGCGATCCCCGAAGCGGCAAAGCTGTACTTCGAAGTCGGCAAGGCCGATCTGCCGGCTGATGCGCCGGCCACGCTCGCACGCGTGATCGCAGTCGTGAAGACGAACGACGGCATCCACCTCGTCGTCAGCGGCTATCACGACGCCAGCGGCGACGCGGCGCAGAACGCGGAACTCGCCAAGCAGCGCGCAGTCGCCGTCGCCGAAGCCTTGAAGGCGAATGGCGTCGCCGACTCGCGCATCGAGCTGGCGAAGCCCGAGCAGGTCAGCGGCGGCGACGCGGCGGAAGCGCGGCGCGTCGAGGTGGTGGTCAAGTAAGTCGACCTCGAGGCGGGCACTTACCAAGGCAGGACGCGGTGCGATCCTGCGTTTTCGTGGGCATTGGCCTGGGCCTCGCCCCCGCGTTGCCATGACCCGCAAGCTGCTGGGTCTGCTGGGTCTGCTGGCGCTTCTGGCGCTGCTGCTCATCGCCGTCATGATCGCGCTGGTCGCGATCCGCACCTTCGATATCCAGCGCGGACCGCCACTCTCCGTCTGGCACAGCCATGTGCCGCACGAGTTGAAGGCCGACGAACTCTCCGCCCTCGACTGGACGGGCTACCTTGCGGCCGAAAGGCGGGTGTTCGACGAGGTGCGAACGAAGGTCGTCACGCGCATCGAACCCGACGAGCGGGTCAACGAAAACCGCTACTTCGAGGGCAGCCCGATCAACCCCGGTCGCTTCAAGACGGACTGGAACCGCTCCTTCGTGATGGAGCCGAGTGGCGCGGCGGTGGGCGCCGTCGTCCTGCTGCACGGCCTCACGGACTCGCCCTACAGCATGCGCAGCGTCGCGCAGATGTATCGCGATCACGGTTTCGTCGCGATCGCGATCCGGCTGCCTGGCCACGGCACGGTGCCTGCCGCGCTGACCAAGGTCGACTGGGAAGACTGGACGCAGGCGACGAGGCTCGCCGTGCGGGAGGCAAGGCGCCGCATCGGGCCGTCGCTGCCGTTGCATCTGGTGGGCTACTCCAACGGCGGGGCGCTCGCGACGCAATACGCGCTCGACGCGCTGACCGACCCGCAACTCTCCCGCCCCGACCGGGTGGTGCTGATCTCGCCGATGATCGGCGTGACCGCCTTCGCCCGCTTTGCCGGGGTGTTCGGCTGGCCCGCCGTCTTTCCCGCCTTCGCACAGGCCGCCTGGCTGAGCGTGGTGCCGGAGTTCAACCCCTTCAAGTACAACTCGTTTCCGATCAACGGCGCGCGACAGTCCTCGTTGCTCACGCGCGCGTTGCAGGCCGAGATTGCCGACGCCGTGCGCGATCAGCGCATCGCCGCCCTGCCGCCGATCCTGACGTTTCAATCGGTCGTCGATTTCACTGTCAGCACGCAGGCGGTGGTCGACTCGCTCTATGCCAACCTGCCAGCCAACGGCAGCCAGCTGGTTCTGTTCGACGTCAATCGCCACTCGGGCTTGAGCCCACTGCTGCGCGCGCGCTCATGGACGGCGCTGGAGAGCGTTCTGCCGGCGCCGCCGCGAAACTACCGCACGACCGTGGTAGCCAACGCGAACGCCAACACCAACTCCAGTGACAAAGCCAACGCGACGCCAGACGAGGTTGTCGAGCGTACGATCCAGGCCGGCGCGACAACGACGCTCACACGTCCGCTCGCGCTCGACTACCCGCCCAGCCTTTTCTCGCTCTCGCACATCGCGCTGCCGTTCGCGATGAACGATCCGCTCTATGGCATCGACGCCGGGCCCGACGCACGAGAGCAGTTCGGCATCAATCTGGGCAGCCTGGCCGGACGCGGCGAAGTCGGCACGCTGATCGTGACCGTCGACACCCTGGTGCGGGCTTCGTCGAATCCCTTCTTTCCCTATCTGCTGGATCGCATCGCCGAGGGGCTCCCGGCAATACCGGCGCCAGCGACTTCAGCGACGTCCGCGACGAACCGATAGCCGGCACTGCCCGCCGTCGCACCTTGCGCGCTCCGGCGCCTGCCAGTGAACGGCGCCGCTGATCCTGGCGGGGCCTCAGAGCACGCCGTCCTTGGTCATTGTCGCGACGATCAGATCGACGAATTGCGTGATCAGCTTCGGCACCGACGGGCTGGCGCCCGCGGCCGTCGTCGTCGATGCGGACCAGATCACTTCGGCGTCGTTGGCGTCGAAGACACGCGTGTCGACGTTGACGTTCTGCGTCGTCGTGACCTGCGGCGGGATGCTCGTCGCCCACATCGAGTTCTGGTAGCCCGCAAAGCCGCCCCAACCTCCGCCCCATCCGGGTCCGGGACCCCAGCCGGGGCCCCACGCGGGGCCCATCACCATGCCCGGGGTGACGTTCACCTGGGTCGAGACATTGACGATGCGCGACACCATCACCTGCTGAACGCCGGCCTCGGCGACCGCGCTGCGCAGCCGCGCTTCACTGACCGGGGCGCTCTCAGGAATGAACTTGTAGGACTGCGTCGCTTTCAAGCCCGCCGCGGTGAGCGCGGCGACCATCTGATCTTCGAAGATCCGACGATTCGTCGAATCCCGCGCGGCCGACATCACCATCACATTGCGCACCGCCTTCTTGCCGACGAACGCGGGGTTGACCCATTGCGCGTCGAGCGTCGTTGCCGGCGACGCGCACCCCAGAACTGCCACCGATGCCGCTACGGCGGCCAACAGTCCTATCACACGCATTGAGATCATCTGGTTCTTCCTTTCAAGTCGAAGTCGATGGCGATGCCGATGTGTGCCCGCCAAGGATCCTTCATGGTAGTCGATCCGCTCCACGCGGAGCGGTTGCCTCGGGTGCCACGATCTCCGCCCGCCAGGTGTCGGCCTGGCGCAGCACGCGCTGCGGAAACGGGATGTCGACACCCTCGGCGTTGAGAGCTGCGAGCACCGCAAGATTCACCGCCGAGCGCACCGCACCCTGCCCATTCTCGGGGTCGCCGATCCAGTACATCAGCGTCAGGTCCAGCCCGTCAGCACCGAAGCCCTTGAGATGCACCGCCGGCCCGGGGTCCTTCAGGACGCGCGGAATGCCCGCGATGATGGCAGCGAGTCGCGGCATCAGGGCCGCGACGTCGGTGCCATAGGCCACCTGCAGCGGCGCACTGATCAGCAGGCGACGATCGGCGAGCGTGTGGTTCTCGACCTTTTGCGTGATCAGCATCTCGTTGGGCACCAGCGCCTCGCGCCCAGTGAGCGCGCGAATCACCGTATAGCGGGTGCGGATGTCGGTGATGCGTCCTTCGAAGTTGTCGACCACCACCATGTCGCCGATGCGCAGCGACCGCTCGGCGAGGATCACGAAGCCGCTCACGTAGTTGGCGGCGATTTTCTGCAGACCGAAGCCGACGCCAACACCGATCGCGCCCCCCAGCACCGACAGCGCCGTCAGATCGATGCCGACCGCCGACAGCGTGACGAGCAAGCCGATGAAGAGCAGCAGGATGCGGACCAGATTGGCGACGATCTTGCGCGTCGACATGGACGTGACCGCGCCGCGGGTCAGCCTGCGCTCGATCACCGACGACAGCCACAGCATCAGCATGACGATCAGCCCGCCCGTCAATACGCCATGCAGCACACCGCCGAGCGAGACCTGCTCGCCCCCCATGCGCCATTTGACCTCGTCGAGCTGTACGAGCATCGGCTGCAGCACGCCCGTCACCCACAGCACGACGGCGATCCAGGCGATCCACGACACCGAGCGCTCGACCGCGAGCACCCAGCCCGAGCTAGGCAGCGCGGCGCGCAGCACGCGCGCCGTGAGCCGGATCGCAACCAGCGACATAAGAATCGGGACGACGACCTTGAACAGCGCCAGATGGGTGGCGCTGCGCATCAGTTCGCGCACGATCAGGGCCAGCACCAGCGCGAGCACCGGGAATAGAACGCCATCGAAGATGCGCTTGCCGAACAACACGTCGCCCTCGATGTCGACCATGCGCCGCAACTGCCAGGCCACGAACCACGCGAGCAACAGGCAGGCGGCGACGGCGCCGAGCTCCTTGAGCACGCTGGCGCGGGTGACTTCGGAGAGAAGTTCGCTCAGCACCGGGAACGCGCTCGACACGTCCATCTCATCCGCCCCCGCGATTCAGAGATCGGCGAGCGCGCGCAGGTGCACGGCGACGCTGCGGGCGAGCGCATCGAGTGCATAGCCGCCTTCGAGGCACGACACGATGCGTCCCTTCGAATGGCGTTGCGCGACCGCCATGATGCGGCGCGTGATCCAGTCATAGTCGGATTCGACGAGGCCCAGCTGCCCCAGATCGTCTTCGCGATGGGCGTCAAAGCCGGCCGAGACGAAGATCATCTGCGGCTTGAACTCTTCGAGCCGCGGCATCCACATCGCCTCGATCATGTCGCGCACCTCGGGCCCGCGCGTGTAGGGCGGGATCGGCACGTTGCACATGTTGGTGCCCATCGGCACGGCGCCGCTGTTCGGATACAGCGGGTGCTGGAAGATGCTGACCATCAGCATGCGTTCGTCACCGGCGACGATGTCTTCGGTTCCGTTGCCATGATGGACGTCGAAATCGACGATCGCGACACGCTCGAGGCCACGCACGTCGAGCGCGTGGCGCGCCGCAATTGCGACGTTGTTGAAGAAGCAAAAGCCCATCGCCTGGTTGCGCGTCGCGTGATGACCGGGCGGGCGCACCGCGCAAAATGCGTTGTCGATCTCGCCGTCGATCACCGCGTCGGTCGCAGCCACTGCGGCGCCGGCCGCGCGCAGCGCTGCGCGCCAGGTACCGGGGCCGATCACGGTATCAGGGTCGATGTGACGCGACTCGCCGCTCGCCACCACCTGTTCGAGCAGATCCTTCAGCTCGCTCACGTAGAGGCTTTCGTGCGCGCGGGCCAGGTCGGCCGTCGCGACGAGCGGCGCATCACGCGCCTCGAGTACATCCAGCAGCCCGGTTGCGAGCAGGTAGTCGCTGATCGCATCGAGCCGCTGCGGGCATTCGGGGTGTTGACTGCCCATATCGTGCAAGCGGCAGTCGGGGTGGCTGTAGAACGCTGTGGCCATCGGGGCGAAAAGCAGGGCAAAGTGGCGGACTGATCGGCCTGTGGCACGACGCGGATTTCGGGTATTGTGAATCGCATGACAAACCCGCTTGCGTTGCAACTCACCCGTCTCGTCGATCAGGTTAGCACGATCATCGTCGGCAAACGGCCGCAGATCGAGGACTGCGTCGCCTGCCTGCTCGCCGGCGGACACCTTCTGATCGAGGACCTGCCCGGCGTAGGCAAGACAACGCTTGCGCATGCGCTCGCCGTTTCGCTCGGCCTGAGGTTCTCGCGTACACAGTTCACCGCCGACCTGATGCCGACCGACCTTGTCGGCGTGAGCATCTACGAGCGCGGGCGCGAGGCCTTCGTCTTCCACCCCGGACCGATCTTCGCGCAGGTGCTGCTTGCCGACGAGATCAACCGCGCCGGGCCGAAGACGCAGAGCGCGCTGCTCGAGGCGATGGAGGAGCATCAGGTCACCGTCGAGGGCGAAACGCGCGCACTGCCGCGGCCGTTCTTCGTCATCGCGACGCAAAACCCGAGTGACCAGATCGGCACCTACCCACTGCCCGAATCGCAGCTCGATCGCTTTCTGATGTGCATCACGCTCGGCTACCCCGATCAGGCCAGCGAGCGCGCGCTGCTCGCCGGCGAGGACAGGCGCGAGGCGATCGCGCACCTGGCGAGCGTGATGTCGCCCGAAGAACTCGTCGTCGCGCAGCACGCGGTGCTCGCGGTGCACGCGTCGGATGCGCTGCTCGACTATCTGCAGGCGCTGATTGCGGCGACGCGCTCCGGCCGCTGGTTTGTCGAGGGCCTGAGCCCGCGCGCCGGCATCGCAGTGTTGCGCGCCGGGAAGGCGCACGCCTTGCTTGCCCGGCGCGACTACGTCGCACCCGACGACCTGCAGGCGATCCTCGCGCAGACGATCGCGCACCGACTCGTTCCTGCCGCCGGCGCCGGCCGCGGGCGGCGCGAGCAGGTGCGCGCGATGATCGAGGCGGTTGGGTTGCCGTGATCGCGGGTGCCGCCCGCGCTTTGCCGCCCGGCCCTTTTTGTCTGCCCTTTCTGCCGCCCCTTCCGCCAGCCTCTTTTCGCCCCGCATTCGGCTCACCTTTTTGCCCCGGCCCTCGCTTGAACTCGTCCACCGTTGCCGCAAACCCCGGCTGGAGCGCACGCCAGCGCTTTCGCGCATGGTGGCAGGCTCGCGCGCCGCGCAGCGACACGCTGCTGCTGACCCAGCGCAATGTCTACATCCTGCCGACACGCGCCGGGCTGCTGTTCGCGGCCACGCTCGTCGTGCTGCTGCTGGCATCGATCAACTATCAGCTCAACCTCGGCTATTTGCTGACTTTTGTGCTCGCCGGCGCAGGCGTCGTCTCGATGCATTTGACACATGCCACGTTGCGCGCGCTGACGCTTCACCTGCACCCTATCGCGCCGGTACATGCGGGTGAGGCGGCACTGCTCGATGTCGTCCTGACGACGCCGGGCTCGGCGCGCTGGGGCATCGGCCTGCGCCTGCAATCAGCGCCGGCGGCGACGCTGACGTGGATCGATGTGCCCGAAGGCGGGCAGGCGACGGCGCAGCTCAGCTTCGTGCCGCCGCATCGTGGCCTGCATGAGGCGCCCGCGCTGGTCGCCGAGACGCGCTTCCCGCTCGGCCTGTTCCGCGCATGGGCCTATTGGCGGCCGGCCGCGCGCCTGCTCGCCTACCCGCGCCCCGAGCATCCTCCCGCGCCACTGCCAGCGGCCAGCTCTGTCGCGGGCGGTTCAGCAACGACGCGACGTGGCGAAGGTGCCGAGTTCGACGCCGTCCGCGCGTACCGCCGCGGCGATGCGCCCAAGCAGATCGTGTGGAAGAAGGCGGCGCGCGCGCTCACCGGCGGCGGCGAACTCGTCAGCCGCGACGCGAGCCACTCGGCACACCAGCAGCTGTGGCTCACCTGGGAGCAGTGCGGTGGGCTGGGGGCTGAAGAGCGCCTCTCCCGCCTCGCCGCCTGGGTGCTGGCCGCGCATCGCGCGGGAGCAGACTTCGCGCTCCGACTGCCCGGCGTCGAGTTGCCGCCCTCACAAGGCGACGCGCATCGCCGTGCTTGTCTGGAGGCGCTGGCGCTGTGGAATTGAGCGCCGCCGGGCCGCTCCCAAGGCGCTCGCTGCCCACCTGGCCCGGCTGGCGCCAGTTGCCGCGCGATGCGCGGGACACGCTGTTCCTCGTCGGCGTGATCGGCTGGACCGTGCTGCCGCATCTGGGCCACCTGCCGCTCTGGTGCGCGCTGCTGACAGGCGCGGTGCTGCTGTGGCGCGCGCGGCTTGCGCTCGCGAACGACGCATTGCCCAGCCGCTGGTGGCTTGCCGCCGTACTCTGCGTCGCCATCGGCCTCACGCTGTGGACGCACCGCACGCTGCTCGGCAAGGAGGCCGGCGTCACGATGCTCGTCGTGCTGATGGCGCTCAAGACTCTGGAGCTGCGCGCACGGCGCGATGCCTTTGTCGTGTTCTTCCTCGGCTTTTTCGTCGTCTTGACGCAGTTTCTCTACTCGCAGACGCTGCCGGTCGCGGTCGCCATGCTCGTTGCTGTCTGGGGCCTGTTGACTGCGCTCGTGCTCGCGCACATGCCGGTCGGCCAACCGGCGCTGCGGCAGGCGGCCTCGCTCGCCGCACGTTGTGCGCTGTACGGCACACCCGTGATGGTGCTGCTCTTCATGCTGTTCCCCCGCATCGGGCCGCTGTGGGGCGTGCCCAACGACGGCCTCTCGACGACCGGCTTGTCGATGAGCATGCAGATGGGCTCGATCGCCGAGCTTGTGGCTGACGACAGCGTTGCGCTGCGCGTACGCTTTGCCGGCGCACCCCCGCCGCCCGAAGCCTTGTACTTCCGCGGCCCGGTGCTCGGCCGCTTCGACGGCCGTGATTGGCTGCCGTTCCCCTCACCGTCCGCGTCACGACAGGGCCCACGCGCCGAACTACGCGTGTCTGGTCGCGCGATCGACTACGAGATGACGCTCGAGCCGTCGCGCCTAGCGCTGCTGCCGCTGCTCGAAGCGACACCCGAGGCGCCGCGAATCGACGGTTTGCGCGTCACGCGCACCGACGATCTGCAATGGCGCACCAACCGCCCGGTCGCCGAGCGTGTGCGCTTCAATGCGCAGGCCCGACTCGCGTTCGAGCTCGGCCCGCTCGAAGAAGTGTCCGACCTGCAGGCCTACCTCGATTTGCCGCCAGGCGCCAACCCGCGCACCCGGGCCTGGGCCGAGGCGCTGCATGCCGAACCGCGCTACGCCCAGGCCAGCGCCGAGTCGCTCGCGCAAGCGGTGATGAACCACATCCGCACCGCCGGGTTCGTCTACACGCTGACGCCAGGCCCCTACGCCGAGGAAGGCGGCCTGAACGCGATTGACGAGTTCTGGATCGACCGCAAACAAGGGTTTTGCGAACACTACGCTGCCGCCTTCGTTGTCGTCATGCGCGCCATGGGCGTGCCGGCGCGCGTCGTCACCGGCTACCAGGGCGCGGACGCCGAGCCGATCGACGGCTTTCACATCGTGCGCCAGAGCAACGCACACGCCTGGGCCGAGTACTGGCAGGAAGGCCGCGGTTGGCTTCGCGCCGATCCGACCGCCGCCGTCGCGCCCGACCGCATCGTGCGCAGCCTGCGGCTCGAACCCGCGCCGGGGCTTGTAGCGAGCGCGATCGGCGGGGTCAGCCCGGCCTTGCTCGCACGCTTGCGCAACGGCTGGGAGGGCCTGAACAACCGCTGGAACCAGTGGGTGCTGAACTACTCGCGCGGGCAGCAGCTGGATCTGCTGAAGGACATTGGATTCAGCGCGCCCAGCTGGGAGGACCTGGCCTTGCTGCTGATCGGCGCGCTCAGCAGCTTGAGCCTCGCAGGCGCCGCCTGGGCATGGTGGGAGCGCCGGCACGTCGAGCCGTGGACGCGCGAACTCGCACGCCTGCGCGCTGCGTTGCGCCCGCTCGGCATCGACGCCGGCCTGCACGAGTCGCCGGGGGCGATCGGCAAACGGGTCGCGTCGCGCTTCGGTGCCGCCGGCGCGGCGCTCGCCGATCTGCTGGGGCGACTCGAATTGCAGCGCTACAGCCGGGACGCGCAGCGCGACCCGCCTTCAGGGCTGTTGCGCGCGCTGCGCGCCGAAGCGCGCCGCCTTGCGCGGCGACAATCGTCCGCATGACGACGAGACCGATGCAGGAAGCGCGCAAGTTGCTGCTCACCGCCTGCGCAAGCACGACGGCGACCGCGATCGCGCTCTTGCTGCTGCCCGCGAGCATGCCGGCCGACGCAGCAGGAACAACGCAGACGACGACGACTTCGACGCCGACAACGCCGCCGAAGAAGACGAAGCATGCCGCGAAGGCGAAGAAGCCCAAGACGTCCCGCCCCGCCCCGGCCAAGGCCGATGCAGCGAAGGACGAAGTGAGCTATGCGCAGCGCGACGACGTGATGCGCTTCGGCGCCGAGATCGCCGAGCGCAACGGGCTCGATCCGGCCTGGGTGCTGAAGGCGCTTTCCGCGGCGCGCTATCAGCCGAGCGTCGTCAAGTACATCATGCCGCCGCCGGCAGGCACCGCGAAGAACTGGGCCGCCTACCGCGAGCGCTTCGTCGAGCCACGGCGCATTCGCGCCGGCGTCGCGTTCTGGCGCGCGAACGAAGGCTGGTTGCTGCGCGCCGAGGACATCTACGGCGTGCCGCCCGAGATCGTCGTCGGAATCATCGGCGTCGAAACAATCTACGGCGAACAGATGGGCAACTTTCGGGTGATCGACGCACTGGCGACGCTTGCCTTCGACTTCCCCACCGGCCGCAAGGACCGAAGCGCCTTCTTTCGAGACGAACTCGAGCAGTTGTTCGTTCAATGCCGCGCCACGACCGAGCACACCGGTTGCGATCCGCTGGCGCAAAGGGGCAGCTTCGCCGGCGCACAGGGCATGCCGCAGTTCATGCCGGGCAGCGTCAACAAGTACGCGGTGGACTTCGACGCCGATGGGCGCATCGGCCTGCGCGAGAGCAACGCCGACGTGATCGGCAGCGTTGCGCACTATCTGGCCACGTTCGGCTGGCAGCGCGGCCAACCGACGCGCTATGAAGTCGCGGTGCCGGTCGACGCCACGGACCGCGCCTTGCTACTCGTGCCCGACATCTCGCCGAGCTTCAGCGCGGCCCAGTTCACCGAGCATGGCGCGCGGCTTTCGACCGAGGCGCAGGGCCACAACGGACTGCTCGCGCTCGTCGAGCTGCAAAACGGCGACGCCGCGCCGAGCTACGTCGCCGGCACGGCGAACTTCTACGCGATCACGCGCTACAACTGGTCGAGCTACTACGCGATGGCGGTGATCGACCTCGGCGAAGCCGTCAAGCGCCAGATCGACGCCGCGCGCTGACCTTGCCGCGGCCGGTTCGGTCGACCATCCATCGGCGCAGAGTGCAGTTCATCGGCAGAATCGCGCGATCCGTCGCTTTGCGCGTGCAATGAGGCCCCGGGCTTCCGATACTGACTCCATCGACAGCGAAGAGCGCCGTCGAAGTCAATCGAAGCAAGGAGCCCGCCATGTATGCATCCACCCCCGTCAAGACCGTCATGCTGATTGCGATCGCATCGGTATTCGCTACCGGGATCGAGCTGGCCGGCATCGACACGCTTGCCGCGCCACGCGCCGTCGAAGCCCGCCGCACGGTCGTGCAGCTGCCGACGGTGTACGTCACCGCGCAACGTGAGTCCGTCGCGAACACCGAGGTGCGCCAGTTGCCGCGCGTCGTCGTGACCGTGCCGCACACGACCACCACTGCGCAAGCGGCGCGCGACGCGGCCGAAATCTGAACCCTCCTCGTGGAAGGCTGATCGCGTTGGACCGCGAACGGCACTGCGCGGCGGACCTCCGGGGCCGCCGCGCTTTTTTGTCTCGGCGGCGGACCTCCGGGGTAGCCGCGCTTTTTTGTCTCGGCGGCGGACCTCCGGGGTCGCCGAGCTTTTTTTGTCTCGGCGGTGGCCCCCTGAGGCCCCCACGTTTTTTTCTTGCCCGAGCGGCGCGCACTTCGTGCCGCCACCCCCTGCGGGTCGATCAGATCGGCAGCACGCTGACGGATACTTCGAGCGTCTGCCTGGCCCCACCAAGAATCACCCCCCGCAGTGGCGCCACATCGGCGAAGTCGCCGCCCCACGCGAGGGTGACGTAGCGATCGTCGGCGAGTTGATCGTTGGTCGGATCGAACTCGACCCAACCATGCCATGGCGAGTAGGCCGCCACCCAGGCGTGCGAGGCATCGGCGCCGAGCAAGCGCTCCTGGCCCGGCGGCGGATCGGTCAGCAGGTAGCCCGACATATAGCGCGCCGGCAGGCCATGCGCGCGCAGGCAGTCGAGCATCAGGTGTGCGAAGTCCTGGCACACGCCGCGCCGATCGCGAAGAATTTCGTCGACCGAGGTGCTGACAGTAGTCGCCTCGGCGTCGAAGACGAAGCCTGCGTAGATGGTCTGCATCAGCCCGGTCACGGCGGTGAGCCAGTTGCGCCCAGGTGCAAACGCCGCCGCCGCGAAATCGCGCGAGAGGTCGGACAAAGGCACCAGCGGCGTCGGCTCGCAGGCGCGCGCGGCGCCCAGATCGACTGGTGGCGCGGCACTGCCTCTCGTGTTCAGAATGGGGTTCTGCATCATGTTCGGCATCGTGCCGCGCATCGCGTCTCGAACCACTTCCCATGTGGTCTCCCCCGCTTCGGGCAACGCCGGACGATCGCCCACATCGACCGTGCATTCCATCTGTACCCGCAGCCAGCGGTGCGCACCGTGCAGCGAGAAGTGCGTCACCGTATTGCCGAAGCTGTCGATCACGTCATGGCGCTCGTCGGGCGGTGGATCGACACGCAGCGCGTGCGACACCAGGTGCTGCCACGGCAGCGCACGCGGCAACAGCCGCGCCAACTGCCACGAACGCGAGACCGGCTCGGCGTAGTCATAGCGCGTCGTGTGCTCGATCTGGTAGCGCATGGCTCGTTTACGGCCGCTCAGGCGACGAGCGACAGCACGCTGCGCGAGGAGGCGTGGGAGAAAAACTTGAGCGTCAACTCGTCGGACACCTGGCGCGAGACCTCCGTGAGCTGCGAAACGAGCGCCGACAAGGCCGCGCACTCCGGATGCAGATCGCCAGGTGTCAGGCAGTCGAGCGCGTCGCGCGCCGGCGCCAGCACGTCGCTCGCGAAGCGGCCGTGCAGCCGCTCGAGCTTGTCGACGTACTCGAGCAGGCCCTTGAGCTGGAACGCGATCGCGCGCGGGTTCGTCGCGTCACGCACGATCAGATCGAGCACCGGCATCCACTCCGGCGCCACCGGATAGCTCGCGCGATAGCTCATGGCCGAATCGGTCAGTTCGAGCAGCCAGTCGAGGCCACCGGTGCGGCCCTCATGCATCGCCACGTCGAGCGCGGCGCACAACTGCGTCAGACGCTCGACACGCCGGCCGATCGACAGGAAGCGCCAACCGATGCCGCGCGTCATGCCGTCGAGCACGAATCCCGAAAGCGTCGTCATCGTCATCACCGCGCGGTCGAGCCAGGCGAGCGCAAGTGGCAACTGTGCCGGCGACGACAAGCCGCGGCGAAAGATCGGATCGGCGCTCAACTGGTTGAGCGCGCGCCAGTTGTCGCTCGACATGCGGTCCCGCAGCGTGTGGGCGACGCGTGCGAGTTGCTGCAGGTTTGCACCGAGGCCGGTGTCGGGTTGGGTGGCAGCTTGAAGCAAGGCGGTGGCCGCCTGATCGGACTCGGGCATGAGCATCACGCGACGCGCGAGCACGACCGCTGGCGCGTCGCCATCGCCCGAGCGAGTATCGTCGCCCAAGACGCTCGCGATCGCGACGCGCAGCAGCCGCGCGGTAGCGTCGCAGCGTTCACCATAGCGCCCGAACCAGAACAGGTTCTCCGCAGCACGTGAGGACACGCCGGCGCGCGACAGGCCGAGTTCTTCCGGCTTGACGCGGCTCGACAGCAGCGAGAACGACGCGTTGACCGGCGCGTCGGACAGCACCCAGGTGTCCTTCGATCGTCCGCCGCGCTGCATCGCGATGATGCGCGCGTCGCTCTCGCTCGCGACCCGCGTCAACCCGCCCGGCAGCACGCGATAGCCGCCGGGCGTTGCGACCGCGAATACGCGCAGGCCGACGGTGCGCGCGCTCAGCCGGTCGCGCAGCGCGCCCTTCGGGATGCTGCGCTCACGGTCGAGCACCGGCGCCTGCGACAGGCGCACCCACTCCTGCGCGACATAGCGCTGCGGATGCATCGCCACGCGCGCTCGCAGGGCATCGCGCTCGGCGGCCGTCAGGTCAGCGCCGAACACCGCACGCGTGCCCGAGGCTCGATCGAGCGGCTTGATGATCAGGCGGTCGAGTCGCTCCCACGCGTCTTCGAACGCGGCCGGTTCGCCGAGCCACCACGTCGCCACCGACGGAAGCTTGAGCGGCTCGCCGAGCAGGCGTTCGGCGAGTTGCGGCAGGTAGCCGAGCAGCGCGCCCGACTCGAGCACGCCCGCACCGAGCGCATTGGCGAGCATGACCGTGCCGCGCCGCGCGCAGTCCGTGAGGCCAGCGACGCCGAGGGCAGAGTCCGAGCGCAATTCGAGCGGATCGCAATAGGCATCGTCCTGCCGGCGCAGCAGCGTGTGCACGCGCTTGAGACCCTCGACGGTCTTGAGCCACAGCTTGCCGTCGCGCACCGTCAGGTCGCCGCCCTCGACGAGCGCGAAGCCGAGGTAACGCGCGAGCAGCGCGTGCTCGAAATACGTCTCGTTGTACGGCCCGGGGGTGAGCAATGCGACGAGCGGCTCGCCGTCGCCACGCGGCGCCCATTGGTGCAGCGACTCGCGAAATGCGTCGAAGAAAGACGCCATATGCTGCACGCGCAAATCGCGAAAGAGCCGCGGAAAGACGCGCGAGACGATCAGCCGGTTCTCGAGCGCGTAACCCGCACCCGAGGGCGCCTGCGTGCGATCGTCGAACACCCACCAGTGGCCGTCGGGCGAACGCGCCAGATCGGCCGCGTAATGAAACAGATGCACGCCGCCGGGCGGCCGGATGCCTTGCGCCTGGTGCAGGTACCCGCTGTGGCCGAACACGATCGAAGGCGGCACGGCCCCGCTCGAAAGCAGCGTCTGCGCGCCATAGAGGTCGGCAAGCACGCGGTTGAGCAGCTCGGCGCGCTGCGCAATGCCGGTCTCGATCTGCGCCCACTCGGCGGGATCGATCAGCAGGGGCAAAGGATCGACCTGCCAGGGCCGATCGGCGCCTTCCTCGTCGGCATAGACGTTGTAAGTGATGCCGCTGTCGCGGATCTCTCGTTCCATCGATGCCAGCGCGTCGCCCACCTCGGTTTCGCGGCGTGCCGCGAGAGAGCGCAAGAACGCACCCCAGTGCGGACGCGGCGCGCCGGGTGCGGCGAGCATTTCATCGAAGCGGTCGGCGGGGACGGTGTAGTCCCGTAGCAGGCGTTGAGGCATGGCAGTGACGATCGGATCCGCGGCAGTGTGTCACACGAGCCGCGGGTGAAGGCCGGCTCGGGCCACCGCTGACGACGACCCGGAGGCGCGTGTCAGTGCCGCCCGGCCGCCCGAAGGCACTGACGCTCCCAGGGGCCACGAAGCGGCCCCTCCGGGTCCACGGGGGCGCGAGCCAAGTGAGCTTGGGCTCGTTTCGCCCTAGCCCGGTCGACGCAAATCCAACGTGAACGGAAAGTCCGGGTTGCGCTCTTCGCGCGCGACCTGCATCGCGCCGGGTGTGTGGCCGGTGCGGAAGAATCGCGCCAGCCGCCGTGCCTCGGCCTCGTAGGCGTTGACCGGGAAGGTGTCGTAGTTGCGGCCGCCCGGGTGGGCGACGTGATACTGGCAGCCGCCCATCGAGCGACCCATCCAGGTATCGACGATGTCGAAGGTGAGCGGGGCATGCACCGGAGTCGTCGGGTGCAACGCGGAGACGGCGTTCCACGCGCGGTAGCGCACCGCACCGATGAATTCACCGACATTGCCCGTGCCCTGCAGCGGCACGACGCGGCCGTTGCACGCGAGCACGTGCCGATCGTCGACGAGGCCGGTGACGTGCAGTTGCAGTCGCTCGACCGACGAATCGACGAAGCGCACGGTGCCGCCCGGCGCGCCCTCTTCGCCCATCACGTGCCACGGTTCGAGCGCGAAGCGGACTTCGACCTCGACGCCGCTCGCGTTGAAATCGCCCAGGCGCGGGAAGCGGAAATTCAGGTGCGGCGCAAACCACTCGGCGCGCAACGGGGTACCGAAGCCGTTAAGCTCCTCGATGACGTCGCGCAGATCCTGCCAGACGAAGTGCGGCAGCATGAAGCGGTCGTGCAACTCGGTGCCCCAACGCTTGAGCCGCTCGGGCCGGTACGGCTCGCGCCAGAAGCGGGCGACGAGCGCACGCATCAGCAACTGTTGCGTCAGGCTCATGCGCGCATGCGGCGGCATCTCAAACGCGCGCATCTCGAGCAGGCCGAGACGCCCGGTCGGCCCGTCGGGCGAGTAGAGCTTGTCGATGCAGAACTCGGCACGGTGGGTGTTGCCCGAGACGTCGATCAGCAGGTTTCGCAGCAGGCGATCGATCATCCACGGCGGGCACTCAGGCTGGTCGGCCGCGGTGACGCGCGCGAGCTCGGCGAAGGCGATCTCGATCTCGTAGACCGAATCATTGCGCGCCTCGTCAATGCGCGGCGCCTGGCTCGTCGGGCCGACGAACAGGCCCGAGAACAGATACGACAGCGCCGGATGGTTGTGCCAGTAGGCAACCATGCTCGCGAGCAGGTCCGGTCGACGCAGGAAGGGTGAGTCGGCCGGCGTCGCGCCGCCGAGCACGAAGTGGTTGCCGCCGCCGGTGCCAGTGTGACGCCCGTCGAGCATGAACTTCTCGGTCGAGAGCCGCGTCTCGTGCGCCGCCTGGTAAAGGTGCGTCGCCTGTTCGACGAGTTCGCCCCAGTCGTGCGCGGGGTGGATGTTGACTTCGATCACACCGGGATCGGGTGTCACGCGCAGTACCGCGAGGCGCGGATCGCGCGGCGGCTCGTAGCCTTCGAGGATGACCGGCAGCCCGAGCTCGAACGCACTGTCCTCGACCGCGGCAACGAGCTCGAGGTAGTCCTCGAGCGCCGAGGTCGGCGGCATGAAGACGTAGAGCCTGCCGTTCCTCGGTTCGGCGCTGAGGGCAGTGCGCGCGATCGACGCCGCCGATTCGTGCGGCGCGGGAGCGCGATCAACGTCGGCGCTTTCAGCCGCGGGTTCGGTTTCGGTTGCGGCTCCCGTTGTGGTCCCGGTCGTGGTTTCGGCTGCAGCAGGCGCCATCCGCAACGACGAACCTCGCGGCAGCGGCGCATAGGTCTGCGTCGGGTCAGGCGGATGCACCCAGGGCATGTCGGTATCGCCCGCCCAGGGCTGGGAGTCGAGCGGCAGGCGGTAGCCCATCGCCGAGTCGCCCGGCACCAGATAGCAGCGCTCGGCACGCAGGAACCAGGGGCCCGTCTTCCAGCGCGATGGCGCGGGCGGGTCACGCGACTCGGCGGCGTCGCGTGCGACAGGCAGCACATGGCCGACAACCTTCTCAAGCCCCTGTGTGAACACCTGCGCTAGCCGCTTCCTCTCCAACGGGTCGGTGAGTCGCGAATCGAAAGGATCGACGTTGGTTGGCAGCTTGCGTTCGCGCCAGAGGTAATACCAGGCGTCTTCGAACGCCGGGAAGATGTATCGATCGTCGACCCCGAGGCGGCGCGCGACGCCGTGCAGCAAGGCTTTCGCCTGCACATCGGTCACGCGGTAGTCGACGTGCTCGTCGGCAAACAGTTCGGGGTGCGTCCAGATCGGCTCCCCGTCCTTGCGCCAGAACAGGTTCAGCGACCAACGCGGCAATTGCTCGCCCGGGTACCACTTGCCCTGCCCGAAGTGCAGCAAGCCGCCGGCGCCGTACTTGAGCCGCAGCTTGTCCATCAGCATGGCACTCAGCTGCCGCTTGGTCGGCCCCATGGCGTCGGTGTTCCATTCCGCACCGTCTCGGTCGTCGACCGAGACGAACGTCGGTTCGCCGCCCTGCGTGAGCCGCACGTCGTCGCGATGCAGATCGTCGTCGATCGCATGACCGAGTGCTTCGATCTCCGACCACTGCGCGTCGGTGTAGGGCAGCGTCACGCGCGGCGCCTCCCAGACGCGGGTGACCTGCATGACGTGCTCGAACATCGTCTCGCATTCGTCGATCGCGCCGCTCACCGGCGCGGCCGAGCCAGGGTCGGGCGAACAGGCGAGCGGGATGTGGCCTTCGCCCGCAAGCAGGCCCGAGGTCGGGTCGAATCCGATCCACCCAGCGCCCGGCAGGTAGACCTCGCACCAGGCGTGCAGATCGGTGAAATCGACCTCGGTGCCCGAGGGGCCGTCGAGCGACTTGACGTCGCTCTTCAGCTGGATCAGATAGCCCGAGACGAAGCGCGCCGCGAAGCCAAGGTGTCGCAGCGTCTGCACCAGCAGCCAGCCGCTGTCGCGGCACGAGCCACTGCGATTGACGAGCGTGACCTCGGGCGTCTGCACGCCGGGCTCCATGCGGATGAGGTAGCCGATCTCCTGCTGCAGGCGCTGGTTGAGGGCGACCAGAAAATTCGTCGTCTGCTTCTTCTCACGCGGGATGCCGGCGACGAACTTGGCGAATGCCGGGGTCAGCTCCCCCTTGAGCCGATACGGCGCGAGCTCGTGTGCGAGGGACGGGTCGTATTCAAACGGGAAGTGCTCCGCCGAAGGCTCGAGGAAGAAGTCAAACGGGTTCAACACCGACATCTCGGCGACCAGATCGACCTCGATGCGCAACTCGCTCGTCTTGTCCGGAAAGACGAGGCGCGCAAGGTAGTTCGATTGCGGGTCCTGCTGCCAGTTCTCGAAATGCGTTTCGGGTGTGACGCGCATCGAGTAGCTCAGGATCCGCGTGCGCGAATGCGGCGCCGGGCGCAGCCGTACGGTCTGCGGGCCGAGTTGGATCGGCCGGTCGTAGCGGTAGTGCGTCACATGGTTGAGCGCAACGTGGATGGACATGCAAGGCTTTCGTGAACCGCAGGCGGCCGAAGCCGAGGAGTGATCAGGCCGGTACGAGGAAATCGCGGCTGATGCCGACGCCGATCATCCCGATGCGATCGAGGAAGTGCGTCAGGTACGCGTGCAGGCCGGTCGAGAGGATTTCGTCGATGCGCCCGAAGCTGAGGTCTGCGCGCAGCCGCCCCGTATGGCGCAGCGTCTCCTTCGACTGCGCGTTGCCGACCATCCGCAGATTGCTGAACAGCTCGTTCATGCAGTTCAGGAGCGAGCGCGGCATGTCCGGCCGCAAGATCAGAAGCTCGGCGACCTTCTCGGGCCGGATCACGCTGCGATAGGCCTTGCGATAGACCTCAAAGCCCGACAGCGACCGCAGCAGCGCCGACCAGTGATAGAAGTCGTAGTCCGGCCCCTCGGTGATGCCCTCGACCGCAACGCCCGGGGTGGGCCCGAAGAACTCGCTCTCGACGGCGTGGAACTTCACGTCGAGCAGGCGTGCCGTGTTGTCGGCGCGTTCCAGGAAGCTGCCGATGCGCAGGAAGTGAAAGGCCTCGTCTTGCAGCATCGTGCCCATCGTCACCCCGCGCGACAGGTGCGATCGGAACTTGACCCACTCGAAAGTGTCGCTCGGGTCCTCCTGGTAGTCGCCGGCGGCGAGCAGGCGCTTGAACTCGAGCCAGGTCTGGTTCTGCGTCTCCCACACTTCGGTCGTCAGCGTGCCGCGCACCGCGCGTGCGTTCTCGCGCGCGGCGCGCAGACAGCTCACGATGCTCGACGGGTTCTTCTCGTCCTGCACCATGAAGTTCATGACGTCGTGCGCATTGACGTCGCCGTAGCGCTGCGCATAGTCGGTGCTCAATTCGCAGATGCTGAGCAGCCCCTTCCAGCCATTGAGCGCCGCCTCCGCCGATTGCGGCAACAGCGATGTCTGGTAGTTGACGTCGAGCATGCGGGCGGTGTTCTCGGCGCGCTCCATGTATCGGGCCATCCAGAACAAGTGATCGGCGGTGCGTGAAAGCATGTCGTGTGCTCCGGTTCAGGCCTCGAGTACCCAGGTGTCCTTGGTCCCGCCGCCCTGCGACGAGTTGACGACGAGCGAGCCGTCCTTCAGCGCGACGCGCGTCAGCCCGCCCGGCACCATCTGCACCTCGGTGCCCGACAGGACGAACGGTCGCAGGTCGATATGGCGCGGCGCGATGCCGCTGTCCACGAAGGTCGGGCAGGTCGACAGCGACAAGGTCGGCTGTGCGATGTAGCGACCGGGATCGGCGAGCAGCGCGGCGCGGAAGTCCTCGATTTCGTGCTTCGTCGCCGCCGGGCCGACGAGCATGCCGTAGCCGCCTGCGCCGTGCACCTCCTTGACGACGAGTTCAGCCAGGTGGTCGAGCACGTACTTCAGGTCGTCGGCCTCGCGGCAGAGGTAGGTCGGCACGTTCTTGAGAATCGGTTTCTCGCCGAGGTAGAACTCGATCATCTTCGGCACATACGGATAGATCGACTTGTCGTCGGCGACACCGGTGCCGATCGCGTTGGCGAGCGTCACGCTGCCGGCCTGGTAGGCCGCGAGCAGGCCGGCGCAACCGAGCGTCGAATCGGGTCGGAACGCGAGCGGGTCGAGGAAGTCATCGTCGAGCCGGCGGTAGATCACGTCGACCCGTACCGGCCCTTGCGTCGTGCGCATGTAGACGAACTTCTCCTTCACGAACAAGTCCTGCCCCTCGACCAGTTCAATGCCCATCTGCTGCGCGAGGAAGGCGTGCTCGAAATAGGCGCTGTTGTGCATGCCGGGCGTGAGCACGACGACCGTCGCATCGTCGACGGCCGCAGGCGCGACGGCGCGCAGGGTCTCGAGCAACAGATCGGGGTAGTGCGCCACCGGCTCGACGCGGTGCTCGCTGAAGAGTTCGGGGAACAGCCGCATCATCATCTTGCGGTTTTCGAGCATGTAGCTCACGCCGCTCGGCACGCGCAGGTTGTCTTCGAGCACATAGAAGTCGCCACTGCCGTCGGCATTGCCCGCGCGCACGATGTCGATGCCCGCGATGTGCGAATAGACGCCGCCGGCCACGTCGACGCCCATCATCTCGGGCCGGAACTGCGCGTTCTTGAGCACCTGATCCGCCGGCACGATGCCGGCACGCAGGATCTCCTGCTCGTGGTAGACGTCGTGCACGAAGCGGTTCAGTGCCGTCACGCGCTGGCTCAAGCCGCGCTCCATCTCGGCCCATTCGTGCGCTGGAATGACGCGCGGTATCAGATCAAACGGAATCAGCCGTTCGGTGCCCGCACCGCCATCGTCCTTGCCACCATAGACGGCAAACGTGATGCCGACCCGGCGAAAGATCATCTCCGCCTCTTCGCGGCGCGCCTGCATGATCTCCTGCGGTTGGCGTTTGAGCCAGCGCTCGTAGGCGGCGTAGTGCGCCCGCACGCGGTCGGGGGCCATCTGCATCTCGTCGAAACCGAATTTCATTGCGGAGCCCTTGTCGCGCGGTGGCGCTGCTGCTTGCAGGTTAGCAAAATCCGGGCCGGTATTCGGTCAGGGCATGCTCGATCAGGGCGGCCCGGCACCATCACTGCCCGGCGGACTCGAACTCCAGCTGCGCCATGCTGTGCTGCCAGTAGCGCCGACACGCATCGCGCTCGCAATGTCCCTTGAGCGGAAGGCCCTCGGCGCCTGATGCCATCGTCCAGGCGCCACAACGCACCGTATCGGCAAGCTGCACGCCGCGTTGGCGGTAGCGGTCTACGACTTCGGCCACCGGATGCCCGAAACGATTGCGGTAGCCAGCCTGGACGACGGCAACCTGCGGCCTCACGGCGTCGATGAAAGCGGCCGACGACGACGTGCGACTTCCATGGCGCGGCACGAGCAGCACGTCACTGCCGAGCGCGACGCCTTGCGTCGCGACGAGCGCCACCTCTGCTCGCGCTCGATGTCGCCCGTCAGCAGCACGCTCGCGTCGCGTCCGCGCACTCGAACCACGCATGACATCGCGTTTGACTTGCGCACGTGCTCATAGTCCTGCGGCTGCGGATGCAGCACTTCGAACGCCACGCCGTCCCAATCCCAGCGTTGCCCGGCCTCGCAGCGCCGGTGCGCGGTGCCGCCTTAGAGTAATGCATGACCCTCCTCGAGCGAACTCGCTATCTCGCCGACCGGCAGTGACCCGATCAGCGCCGCGGCGCCACCGACGTGGTCGCTGTCGCGGTGGCTGAGCATCAAGACGTCGATGCGCTGCTCGCCGTTCGCGCGCAACAGTGGCGGCAGCACGCGCTCCCAGGCGTCGGCATCCGGCGAATACTGCGTCCCGGCGCCGTAGACGAGAAGATGCGACGCAGTTCGCAGCAGCACGGCGGTGCCCTGGTCCACGTCGACGACCGTGAGCGTGAACTGCCCTTCGGCCGGCAGCACGCGCGGCGGCAGCAGCAGCGGCAGCGCGAGCGGCAGCGCCATGAGGCGCATTCGCCACGGCAGCGGCAGCACGAGCAGCAGCGCGGCGAGCAAGGCGGCGAGTTGGGCCCAAAGCGGCGCAGCGGGCGCGCTCCAGACGGCAAGCGGCCACGAAGCCAGCCAGTGCAGCCAGTCCACGAGCAGATCGACGACACGCGCAGCAAGCAGCCACAAGGGCGCGATCAGCCCGCCGAGCAACGCGAGCGGCGTGATGACGAGCGTGACGAGTGGAATCGCCACCAGGTTGGCCGCGAAGCCGACGAGCGACACCTGACCGAAGACCTTTTTGGTCGCCTTCTTTGTCGCCTGGGCTTTCACAAGAAAATTGTCGATAGCCTTCACGGTGGTGGTAGTACCGGACACACGGAGTACCGTTTCATTTGTGAACGCGGCTGTGGTTGGAGCACGTCTTACTCGCCCCGTCGCCCGAAGTCGTAGGTTTGCTCGAGCGGGAAATGGCCGGAAGCACTCTTTTACCCGTCATGCAGCACTCCCCGGCTCGGGCTTGGAAGAACTCAATTACCCGGCCTACCCTCAAGCCTCAGTCGGCCACCAGCAAAATCAACGACTCAGCTTCGTCACGGCTGGAAGCATTGCCTGGAACCAGCTCTGTGCGAAGCTGCCGCACTTGCTCGAGAAGGGCCTTCTTGCGGTCTTGAGGTACCACGTTGTAGAAGCTCAGTCGCTCCAGCAGGCTCAGCGCATCGGCCAGGTAGGGCCCCTGCACCTCTCGAAGGTCCACACGGTCTTGCCCATGCCACACGGCCATGGCTACCTGGCGCACCACGTCGAAGTCGACGTGCAGCAAGCCCTGCTGCGCGACTTTCGCCAGCGAAGTATTTGCAGCAGTTGCGTCGGCACCGGGAGTCATGATGCAGGCTCCTCCATGCTGCTTCATAGGGCAGCGTCGCTCGCTGGTCAAGTAGCTCGGCTCAGGCCTTCGCCATTCGGTCGGAAAAGCTTGATACGGAGCAGCCAGTCGGACTGTGCACACCGACAGTCGCCAGCGTTGGCGAAGTACTTAGCGTCGTTGTGGCCGGAAGCCCACTTTTGCCTGAACCCAGCACTGGAGCTCTTGACATCGAGGCGGGGCATGTTACACTTAAACTTAATATAAGCGACAAATAAATGCTATACGCTATAGTTTTTACGACATCAGTAGGGGCAATGCCCCTCTAAGCATAGAAATTTCCGACAACGCGTGATGTGTTTCAATGGCTCGCTCCGTATTGCTTAAATAGAACAACACGACAAAGTGGCCGTCTAAGAACTACTTTTTACGACAAACGCGCACAGTGCCCCCTTCAAACCAATGAAAAAAGCGACAGCTGACGACACCCTTCTTCTCTACCCCGAACTCGACAAGGGGGAGGTCCGTGCCGTTCAACGACGTCTGCGAGCAGGGGGGTTGTTCCGAATTGCAGCCGGCGTTGTGAGCAGCAGGCCCTCTGACGAGTGGCCGGGCTTGATAGCGCGGGAGCGAATTCGCGTCATCGCAGCGCTGTTCCCTGGCGCGGTCATCGGCTACCAAAGCGCGTTCGACGGGGGTGTGCCAACACCGGAGGGTATCCTCTTCCTCAATTACACCTACTTTCGCAAGGTGTCGTTGCCTGGCTTGGAGGTGCACTTGCTGCCAGGACCAGGACAGTGCTCTGGGGACGCTCCCATGATGGGGCGCAGTCTGCACTTCCCCTCCAACGCAAGGATGCTGCTGGAGAACCTGACGATTAGCCGCGGGAAGGTGCACAAGTCGGCCGGTCCTGCGAAGGTTGAGGAGCGCCTCATCGCCATCTGCGAGGCCCGAGGCGAAGAAGCTCTGGTCAAGCTCAGGGAAGAAGCACGAGGGCTGGCCCCTACGCTTGACCTCGGCCGAGAGTTCGTTATTCTGGACGGACTCGTTGGAGGCATTCTGTGTACGCGCAAGGCGCCCATGTCCACCGTCGCAGGCAAAGCAATGGTGGCGGACACTCCCTACGACGCTGCTCGGGTGGCGCTGTTCGAAAAGCTAGCGTCTGAGCTCCGAGCCACCCCCCTCAAGCAGCCTGAGGCTGCTCTTAAGTCTGAGCGCGCCCGCGTTCACTTTGCCTTCCTCGAGTCGTACTTCAGCAACTTCATCGAAGGGACTGAGTTTGACGTTCGAGAAGCCAAAGGCTTTGTGCTTGATGGCAAGCCCATCACCGAACGGCCGAAGGACTCCCACGACATCATTGGTGGGTTTCGTCAAGCGCTCAACCTTGGCTGGGCTAACCAAACACTGACATCAGGCGAAGCAGTTCTGAACCAGCTTCGAACTCGGCACGCGGACCAGATGAAGGAGCGCCCCGAAGTCAACCCGGGCGAATTCAAGACTCTCGCCAACCGTGCGGGCAACACCGAGTTCGTTGCGCCAAGGCTGGTGCGCGGAACTCTGGTTGAGGGCTCCAAGCTTTTGCCTTCCGTCTCAGCGGGAACGGCGCGCGCACTGCTCGCCATGTTCCTCGTGTCCGAGGTTCACCCCTTCACGGATGGCAATGGGCGTCTGGCCCGCTTGGTAATGAACGCGGAGCTGTCCGTGGTCAATAGCTGCCGCATCGTCATACCGACGCTGTATCGAGAGGAGTACCTTGACTGCCTGCGCGTCCTGACACGAACAGGCAGAGCCAAGCCGTTCCTCGATGCGATGCAGAAAATTCATGTGTGGACAGCAGCCTTTGACTACGAAGACTTAGATGCAGTCATCGCGCTCATGGAGGGGTGTCACGCGTTCGAGAAATCGAGGGTGCAGTACAAGTTGTTGACCCCGTCGCAGCTGGAAACTGTGTCAAGCGCGAGTGCCCCCTAGTCGTAATCGGCTGCTTATATTTCGTCAACCTGCTTTGTCCAAGCAGCACGGCTACGGGCTGAAGACCTACCAACCGGAGCAACCCGCAGTGAGCCTTCCTCAACCTCGGCTCAGTCCTCACGTCCGCCACTCCACTGACGCGGATGCCGCGGCCATACACGAATGGCTCCAAGAGCAGGATGCGGCGGGGGTGCACGGCACGTTCAACTGCAACTGGCGGCTTACCAGGAAGTCCCACGACGAGGGACGGCTCCTTGTCTACATCGCCCCCGAGAGTCCGGCCCCGATGGCGTACCAGTGGGGTGGCCTGGTGGTGTCGGGCATCCTGGAGGTCCGCAACGACATGCGTGGCCGCGGTATCGGCCAAGTATTGGTGGAACACTGCCTGGCGTTGGCGAAGCAGGCGGGAGAGCACATTCTTTGCATTCAGTGCAAGCCGAGCTCGTCTATTCCGTTCTGGCAACGCATGGGCTTCGAGCTGACTAATGACGGCGGCCCGCACGAGCACCCTGCGATGCGGCTGATGCAGGAGAGGCTCGAGCTGCCGGACGAGGGTGAACCGGCGGAGGTTGTGCTCGAGTGGTTCCCGGAGCGTCGGAAGTGGGACGCGGCCACTTCTGGGGTGACTCGGCACGTGGTTCGCGGAATGCAACTTGATGGAGAGGTTTGGCTCGCTGAGCGAGTACTCGGCCTTCGACGCATCGAGGAAGGCGACGCTGTACTGCGAGTCACCGTCAACGGTCAAGAGTGGTATTGCGACAAGGCCAAGTACGAACGAGCCGAAGACCTCGGTGTCAAACGCTGCCTGAACGGGTTTTTCGTCGAGGTGCTGTACCCGCCCGCAGAGTCGGCAGCACCGCGAAGCTCTTGGCCGTAGTGGGCGTCGAGAAAGCGGACCGGGTCGTGTGCCAGGCCGCAGACTGCGGTCATGGCGGCTACCGACGCATTCACGTCGTTCGTCAAGACGACTGCACGCTTGGCGTGTACGGCTCGTATGCCAAGTTACCTGATGAGGCTAGACCCCGACAAGCCGGTCAACGCCTGGCTCCGAGATTGTCCAGCCGGCCTTCCGGAGCTTGCGGGTCGATAGACATGTCGAATCGCGCGCGACGCCGGTCGCCAGTTCGTGTGGCCGTCTCGAGCGACTGGAAGCACTCTTTTACCCGTCATGCAGCGCCCCGAGCTCAGGCCTGGAAGAACTCAATTACCCGGCCCGCACTCGAGTTCCAACGCGCCACCAGCAAAATCAACGGCTTAGCTTCGTCACCGCCGGAAGCACTCTTTTGCCTGGAACCATCGCTCGCGGCCTGATCGCCGACCGCGAGCGCGGCGAGGACGCCCGCTGCGTTGGGATCAACCACTGCGGACATCAGCCTGTCGCGCACCGACTGGCGCAGCGCGCGACCCAGTAGCCGGCTGCGGGCGCGAGCTGTCGCGTCGCCACGCCGTTGCGTACGTGGCCGGTGGCGCGCACGCCTTGCTCGAAGAGGTAGAGCTCGTAGTCGAAACCGTGCGGATTCGCGTCGCCGTGCGGCGCCTTCAGCCGCACGAGCATCTGCCAGCGTTGGCCGGCGTGCAGGTCTGCAGGCGGCGGTGCGACCGCGTCATCGCTGGCGTCGCGCGGCGCGTACCACGAGAGCGAGACGCGCCGCGGCGCCTGCACGGGCGCGCCATCGAGACTCGCCGTTTCGATCTCGAACCGAAACCGCAGGCCGGTCGCGCCCGCCTGCTGCATGTCGGCGACGACCCCAGTGACGAGCAGGTCACGCCCTTCGATCGCCTGCGACAGACCGTCCGCGAGGCGCAGGCTCGCGTTCAGCCCGGTGAGACCGAATCTCGCGAGTGCCGCCGCCGACACACAAAGCAAGGCCAAGATGTGGCGGCCGCCGCCGCGCACGCGGGCGGCGAACGCACTGGCGAGCGCGGCAGCAGCAGCACTGCCGCCATACGCCCCGATCGGCCAGAGCTCGGCCTGCTGCAGTTGCAGCGCGACGCCTGGCAGCCAGACGAGGCCTAGCGCCGCGAGCAGCGCGCCGAGGGTGGGAGGCGGCATGGCGGCAGTGTAGGATTGCCGGAAGCTCGAATTCCGGCACGGCTGATGCAGGCCGCGCACCCGCCGTCACCCGACGGCGGCGCGTTCACTCAAGGAGCACGCACCCCATGTCCGTCCGCGACCGCCTCAAATCCATCGGCATCGAATTGCCCCCCGTCGCCGTGCCCGCAGCAGCGTATGTGCCCTTCGTCCGCAGCGGCAATCTCGTATTCCTCTCGGGCCACATTGCGCGGCGCGACGGCAAGCCCTGGGTTGGCCAGCTCGGCCGCAATATTGACACCGCCACCGGGCGCGCTGCGGCGCGCGCGATTGCGATCGACCTCCTGGGCACACTACAAGCTGCCGTCGGCGACCTTGAAAAAATCAAGCGCATCGTCAAGGTCATGAGCCTCGTCAACAGCACGTCCGAGTACACCGAACAGCATCTCGTCACGAACGGCTGCTCGGAATTGCTCGCCGAGGTCTTCGGCGACAAAGGCGCACACGCACGCAGCGCATTCGGCGTCGCGCAGATTCCGATGGGCGCCTGCGTCGAGATCGAGCTCATCGCCGAAGTGGCATGAAACCGGCCCCAACTCGCTTCCGGGGCTGACCCTGGGCCCGACGGCCGGCCCTACCTTGAGGTCCACTACTCAGAACTGACATGAACCGCGGTTTCATCGAACGAACCTCGAGGCGCATACCACTTGCGATGGCGCTCGCCAGCGTGCTCGCGGTCGCCTTCGCGCTGTTTACCCAGTATGTGTGGGACATGCGGCCCTGCCCCTGGTGTGTACTGCAGCGTCTGATCTTCCTCGTCATTGCGGTGTTGAGCGTGATCTGCGCGCTGGTGCCATGGCGACGCTTGCGACTGACGCTCAGCGTGGCGATAGTCATGTTCGCCTCCAGCGGCATCCTCGCGGCCGTCTATCAGCATGAGGTCGCTTCCAAGCAGTTCTCCTGCAACCTGACGTTCGCCGACACCTTGGTCACGGCGCTCAGGCTCGAGTCGCTGTGGCCGACGATGTTCAAGGTCACGGCGACTTGCGCTGAGGCCGCCGTTTCGATGCTCGGTGTGCCGTTCGAATACTGGAGCCTCGGGCTGTTTGCGCTGCTCGCCGTCGGCGCCGCCGCGCTGGCGTTGCGCAGCGTGCGCGTTCGGATCGACTGAACCCTGCGCGCGGCGCAGATCACCCGCAGATCATCCGCAGATCACCCATAAAGCGCCCAGGGGGCGCGCTGCCGGGTCGCGTTCGGGCCGCCTCAGTGCCCGAGGATTTTCGAGAGGAAATCCTTCGTGCGATCGCTCTTCGGATGGTCGAAGAACTCGTGCGGCGTGTTCTCTTCGACGATCTGGCCCTCATCCATGAAGATCACGCGATCGGCCACCGCCTTGGCGAAGCCCATCTCGTGCGTCACGCAGATCATCGTGATGCCCTGGCCGGCGAGCTCGGTCATCACGTCGAGCACTTCCTTGATCATTTCGGGGTCGAGTGCGGATGTTGGCTCGTCGAAGAGCATGATCTTGGGCGTCAGGCACAGCGCGCGCGCGATCGCGACGCGCTGCTGCTGGCCGCCCGAGAGTTGCAGCGGGTACTTGCCCGCCTGCTCGGCGATCTTCACGCGCGTCAACTGCTGCATCGCGCGCTCCTCGGCCTCCTTCCTGGGCATCTTGCTCACCCACATCGGCGCCAGCGTCAAGTTCTCCAGCACCGTCAGGTGCGGGAACAGGTTGAACTGCTGGAACACCATGCCGACCTCCTTGCGCACCTTCTCGATCGCCTTCACGTCGTCGGTCAGTTCGGTGCCGTCGACGATGAGGTGGCCCTGCTGGTGCTCCTCAAGCCGGTTGATGCAGCGGATCAGCGTGCTCTTGCCCGAGCCGGACGGACCGCAGACAACGATGCGCTCGCCCTTGGCGACGACGAGGTCGATGTCGCGCAGCACGTGAAAGGCGTTGCCGTACCACTTGTTGACCTTGTCGAAGGTGATGATCGATTCCATGTCAGTCCCTCGTCCGGCGGTTAGGCCGGTCGATCCCCCGAGGGGAAAGGAGGCCGCGGCTCCAAGCGCGCCTGCGCGGGCTTGGACGGCCGGAGTGCCAGCCGCGTCTCGCGGCTGGCGGGGACCGGCTTGGGGCGGCCCGGCGCTCGGCCCGCCGCGGCAATGACTGCTTCAGAAATGCGTTCATGGTTCAACGGTTCTTGCTGAGCGACAGGCGCTTCTCGATCCACAGGCTGTAGCGGCTCATCGAGAAGCAGAAGATGAAGTAGATCGTGGCGATGAAGATGTAGGCCTCGATCTTGAACGGGCGCCAGTCGGAGTCCGAATTCAGCGCCAGGCTCATCGCGCCCGTCAGTTCGTACAGGCTGACGATGGTGACGAGCGAGGTGTCCATGAACATGGCGATGAAGCTGTTCATGACGCCCGGCACGACCAGCGCCAGCGCTTGCGGCAGGACGATCTTGCGTTGCGCCTGCCAGTAGCTCAGGCCGAGCGTGTCGGCCGCCTCCTGCTGACCCTTGGGGATGGCCTGCAGGCCGCCGCGAACGATCTCGGCCAGGTAGGCACCCGAGAACAGCGTGATGCCCACCAGCACCCGCAACAGCACGTCAATGCTCATGCCCGGCGGCATGAACAGCGGGAACATGAAGCTCGCCATGAACAGCACGCTGATCAGCGGCACGCCGCGGATCAGCTCGACGTAGATGACGCAGACGGTCTTGATTGCCGGCAGGTTGCTGCGCCGGCCGAGCGCCACCAACACAGCCAGCGGGAAAGAAAGCACGATCGACAGCGTGGCCAGCAGCACTGTCAGCGGCAGGCCGCCCCAGCGGTCGGTCGGCACGAACGCCATGCCGGCAAAGCCACCGAACATCAGGCCGAAGTACAGCACGAGCATCGCCGCCCACAGCAGCACCAGCCAAGGCTTCCAGAAGTAGCGCACGCAACTCGCCACCAGCGTCCCAACCATCAAGAGTGTGGCAATCAGCGGCCGCCATTGGTCCTCGAACGGGTAGCGGCCGAAGAGAATAAGGCGATACTTTTCGGTGATCACGCCCCAGCAAGCGCCGATACCGCGCTCCGCCTGACACTCCGGGTAGCTCGGCACGAACACGGCCTTGACGAGGCCCCAATTGATCAGCTGCGGCACCCACCAGAGGGCCAGCGCAAGCAGGAAGACCGTTGCGATGCTGCTCGGTACGTTGCCGAACAGGTTGCGCTTGATCCAGGGCAGCGCCCCTTCGGTGTTGACCGGCGCCGGCCGCGGCGCGATGGATTGGAACGTGGTGCTCTCCATTTCAACGTTCCTTGATCGCCGCGCGCTTGTTGTACCAGTTCATCAGCGCCGACGTGCCCAGCGATGTCGTCAGGTACACCAGCATGATGATCGAGATGCACTCCACCGCGCGCCCGGTCTGGTTGATCGCCGTGTTGGCGATCGAGACCACGTCGGGGTAGCCAATCGCCACCGCGAGCGACGAGTTCTTCGTCAGGTTCAGGTATTGGTTGGTCATCGGCGGGATGATGACGCGCAGCGCCTGCGGCAGCGCGATCAGCCGCATCTGCTGTCCCTTGGACAGCCCCAATGCGTTGGCGGCCTCACCCTGGCCGTGCGGCACCGCGGCGATGCCGGCACGTACCACCTCGGCAGCGTATGAGGACGTGTACAGCGTCAACCCGAGCAGCACAGCGAGGAACTCCGGCGTCATCGAGTTGCCACCCTCGATCGCGAAACCGCCGGGCTTGGGGATGTTCCATGCCGCCGGCGCGCCGCCCAGCACCCAGCCGGCAACGGCGCAGACGAGCACCAGCCCGATCGCGGGCAGCAGCACTGGCCACTGCTCCCCCGTCTGCTCGAATTGCAGCCGGGCGCGTCGCGCCCACAGATACGACAGGACCACGCCAACCAGCGCGCCTAACGCCGCGAGCCCCTGCCCCAAGCCCCATACCGGCACCGGATAGGTCAGGCCGCCAGCGCCGAGGTAGACCAGGCCCATGATCGACCTCGGCTCTCCGGCCGGTGGCAGCGCCTGGATCAGGAACAGGTACCACATCAGCAGCTGCAACAGGATCGGCACGTTGCGAAACAGCTCGACGTAGGCGTAGCACAGCCCACGCACGAGCGCGTTGCGCGAGAAGCGGCCAATGCCCAGCAGCGTGCCGAGGATGGTCGTGAGCACGATGCCGACGATCGCCACGCGCAGTGTGTTGAGTACACCGACCAGGAACGCCATCCAATACGGGTCGCTCGACTCGTAGGGAATCAGGTGCTCGCTGATGTCGAATCCGGCGGGCGCGGTTAGGAAGTCAAAGCCGCTCTGGATGCCTCGCACACGCATGTTCGTCAGCGTGTTGTGGGCGAGGAACCAGAGCGCCAGGCCGATCACGCCGAGCGCGATGACCTGGTAGATCAGCCCGCGCACATGGCGGCTGCGCCACGACCAGTCACGTTTCGTGGGCGGTGTTCGCGGAGCAGATGCCGGAGCCGTCATCGCGCGTGTCCTTCGACCGTATGGGCCGGTCGTGGAAGTCTGTTGTTATCTCGCGGATGGCGCAGGCGGATCGAACGCGATCCGCCCGCGCGCGGACTTCAGCGGATCGGCGGTGCGTACATGATGCCGCCGTGACTCCACAGGTTGTTCAGCCCGCGCGGCAGCCCCAGCGCGCTCTTCGGGCCGACGTTGCGATCGAACATCTCGCCGTAGTTGCCGACCGCCTTGATGGCGTTGGCGGCCCAGGCCTTGTCCAGACCGAGCAACTTGCCAGTGTCCTCGGTGCTGCCGAGGATGCGGCCGATGGCCGGGTTGTCGCTCTTCATCATCGCGTCGACGTTGGCCTGCGTGATGCCGTAGTCCTCGGCCTCGATCAGCGCGAAGCCAACCCACTTGACGATGGCGAAAAACTCGTCATCGCCGCGGCGCACCGCGGGGCCGAGCGGCTCCTTGGAGATCAGGTCGGGCAGGATCACATGGTCGGCCGGGTTCTTGGCTTCCTTGTTGCGCGCCGATGCGAGACCTGATGCGTCAGTGGTGTAGGCGATGCAGCGGCCGGCGAAGTAGGCGCCTGTTGCCGCTTCCTGCTTCTCGAACACGATCGGCTTGATATTCAGGTTGTTGGAACGTGAGAAATCGGTCAGGTTCTTCTCGGTCGTCGTGCCGGACTGCACGCAGACGGTCGCGCCCTTGAGCTGCTTGGCGCTCTTGAGGTTGAGCTTGGTCGGCACCATGAAGCCCTGGCCGTCGTAATAGGTGACGCCGGTGAAGTTCAGGCCCAGAGAAGCGTCGCGCGTCAACGTCCACGTGGTGTTGCGCGACAGGACGTCGATCTCGCCCGACTGCAGCGCGGTGAAGCGCTGCTGTGCGTTGAGCGGCACCCACTTGACCTTGTTCGCATCGCCCAGGATGGCCGCGGCAATGGCCTTGCAGACGTCGACGTCGATGCCGGACCACTTGCCCTGGCTGTCTGCCGCCGAGAAGCCGGCCAGGCCCTCGTGGACACCGCAGATCAATTGCCCGCGGGACTTGACGGCGTCGAGCGTCTTGCCAGCGTGTGCAGGCATGGCCACGAACATGCCGAGCGCGGCGGGCAGGGAAACCAAGAGGGTCTTGATGGAGCTTGTCTTCATGAATAGAGCCTTTCGATTGAGAAACGTGACAGTTCGCCACTGTGCTTCATGACAGCCGGAAACGTTCGAGGGGGAACCCGGAGATTTCATGACGACTTGGCGGGAAACGCACCCAAACCCGGTGCGTCAAGGCAGCGACTCATCGATCGGCCACCGCCAACCATTGCGGTCTGCTCAACGCATTCAACCCTCCCGTTGAGCCGCAAGGCTGCCGGCGCCGCAAGCCAGCGAAAACTTCGAGACGCATCCAGCGCGGCTAGCCGGCGCTGCTTTGTGCCGCCTTGAAGCGCGCGCCGACGAAGCTCGCGAGCAGCACGAGCAGGGTCGAGCTCACGATCATGATGATGCCGAGCGCGGAGAGCTTGCCCCACAGGCCGTCGTCGGCAAAACCGAGGATCTGCACCGCCAGCACCTCGCTGCCGGGGCGCGACAGGACGACGGACACCGTGAGTTCGCGCAGGAACATCGCCGCCATCAGGATCCAGGCCGAGACGACACCAGGGATGAGCAGCGGCACGATGATGCGGCGCATCGTCGTCATGCGGCTGGCGCCACACACGAGCGATGATTCCTCGAGGTGCGAATGAATCTGCACGAAGGCGCTCGCCAGCGGGCGCACGCCGTAGGGCAGGTAGGTGGCGATGTAGC
Source organism: uncultured beta proteobacterium (assembly GCA_963774675.1). Taxonomy (GTDB): domain Bacteria; phylum Pseudomonadota; class Gammaproteobacteria; order Burkholderiales; family Burkholderiaceae_C; genus CAIKUF01. The sequence goes on from CAVZFV010000001.1 coordinate 736,792, forward strand.
CGATCAGCAGCGCGGTCAGCGTCGCATAGAGCGGTGTCTGCACGAAGAACCACATGAAACCGATGCCGATGACGATGCCGGGAAACGAGAACGATAGGTAGGTCAACGATTCCAGCAGCCCCGCGGCGCGCGTGCGCTGCTTGACGATCACGTAGGCGACGAACAACGAGAGCAGCACGCCGAGCGTCGCGCCGACGACGGCGAGGAAGACGCTATTGCGCAGCGCCAGCAGCGATATCGGATCTTCGATGCACCTCGATCCAGTGCCGCCAGCTCATCAGCGAAAACGCCTTCGCGCTCGGCACCATCGAGTACGGCACGAACGCGGTGTAAAGCAGCACCGCCACCGGCAGCACGATGACGAGCAGCGACAACAGCGCGACGACTACGAAGAGCGGCATGCGCATGCGCTTGAGCTCGATCACCGTCGGCCGCCAGCCGCGGCTTGAGATCGTGACGAACTTGTCGCTCTCGGCCGTGAGGACGCGATAGGCCCAGATGAGCACGATCGACGTCGCCAGCGCGCTCATGCCGAGCGCGGCGGCCTTGCCGTAGTCGGGCGAGTAGCCGGTCGCGATCATCTCGTAGAGGTAGGTCGCGAGCACCTCGACGCGGCCGGGCGTGCCGATCACACGCGGCACCGCATACGACGCCAGGCTGCGCACCACGCCGAGCACGAAGGCGGCGAGCATCGCCGGACGCAGCACGGGCAGCGTTACGCGCATCAGCGTGCGCCAGGTGCCGGCGCCGAACACGCGCGACGACTCTTCGAGCGAGACGTCGAACGACGCCATCGCCGGCGCGATGATCAGGTAGGCGACGGGCATGTTCAACAGCCCTTCGACGAGGATCATGCCGTGCAGCGAATAGATGTTGAACGGCGCGTCCTGCAACCCGAACGCATCCTGCAGCACCATGTTGATCAGGCCGTTGGAGGGGTTGAGTAGCAGCGCCCCAACTGACCGAGAACAGCAGATGCGGGATCATCATCGGCACGATCGCGAGTACGCCGAACAGGAACTTGAACGGGATGTCGGTGCGCGTGTTCAGGTAGGCGAGGAAGAGGGCAAGGCCGGTCGCGACAACGGTCGACCCGATCACGAAGACGATCGTGTTGACGATGACGCCGAGCAGTGCCGGGTCGGTATACGCGGCGACGTACTTGGCGAGCGTGAAGCTGCCCGAACGCGTTGAGCCCTTCGGAGAAGCTGCCGAAGGCGAGCATCAGCACCGGCGCCACCGTCAGCAGCGCCGACGATCCCGATCAGCGAGTAGGTCAGCACCGGGCGCGAGGGGTTCATGCGGCGCCGATGCGTCTAACGCGAGACGAGCAGGCAGTGCGACGGGTCGACGCTGAAGCTCACGCTGTCGCCTTCGTGGATGTCGGCGCCCGGTTCGATGCGCGCCAGCAGCAGCAGCCCGGCGCTGCGGATTTCCACTTCGTAGACCTCGCCGACGAAAGCGAGCGACTCGACGACGCCGCCGACCACGTTCACGCCCGTCACCGGCGCGCCCGCGACGACACGCATGAATTCGGGGCGGATGCACAGCGTTGCCTCGCTGCCCGGCGCGAGGTCGCGCTGAGCGCACGCGAACGGGCCGAGGGCGGTGTCGATGACGGTGTGCTCGCCTTTGCGGCCGCGCACCGTGGCGCCGACCAGGTTCGCACGGCCGATGAAGTCGGCGACGAAGCGATGGTCAGCATGGAAGTAGATCTTCTGCGGCGTGCCGATCTCGACGATCCTTCCCGGCGCGCATCACGGCGATCGAATCGGACAGCGCGAGCGCCTCGACACGGTCGTGCGTCACGTAGACAGCGGTGATGTTCAGCTTCCCCAGAAAGCTCTTCAGCTCCTTGCGCGTTTCCTCACGCAGTTTGGCGTCGAGGTTGCTCAGCGGCTCATCGAACAGGATCACCTTCGGCTCGGCGACGAGTGCGCGTGCGAGTGCGACACGCTGCTGCTGGCCGCCCGACAAGCGCGTCGCGGACCGCTTGTCGAGCCCTTCGAGCTGCACGAAGCGCAACACGGCGGCCACTTTGTGCTGAATATCGCGCCGTGGCATGCCGCGAATCTGGAGCGGGTAGGCGACGTTGTCGAAGACGCTCATGTGCGGCCAGATCGCATAGGTCTGGAACACCATGCCGAGCCCGCGCTTCTCGGGTGGCACGTTGATGCCGCGCGGCTTCGACCAGACGATCTCGTCGCCGATCCGGATCTCGCCGGTATCTGGCGTCTCGAGGCCGACGATGCAGCGCAGCAGCGTCGTCTTGCCGCAGCCGCTGGGGCCAAGCAGCGTGAATATGCGGTTCGCCGGAATCGTCAGGTCGACGTTGTCGAGCGCCTTGACCGTCTTGCCTTCGGACTGGTAGTGCTTGGTGACGCCGTCGATGCGGATTTCCACAGACAGCTCAAGCGGCGAAGATCTTCTTGAACTCGGCACCCCACTTCTGGATTTCCTCGTTCGGCAGATCGCGGATCGAAACCACCTTCACGCTGTCGATCCCTTCGACCGGCGGGAACACGCCCGGCGCCAGCACGTATTCGCCAACGTCCTTGGCGAGCAGCGCCATCGCCGGCTTCGAGAGCCAGAAGTCCATGAACGCGCGCGCCGCAGCCGGGTGCGGCGCCTTCGACGTGATCGCAATCGCACGCGGCGTGCCGAGCAGCGGCTGGCCGCTGCGGGGCGCCCAGTCGAGCGGCGCCGGCGCCTTGGTGACGATGTACTTCGGCATCGAGATGCCGATCGGCTTCTCGCCGCTTTCGATCGGCGCCGGCGTCGGCCCGAACGAGGCGACGAACAACGGCCGGTTGGCTGCCAGCCCTTTGACGAAATTCATCCAATCGCCCTCGGACTTGAAGACCTTCTCCTTCAGGCCGACGAGCCAGGAAATCGTAGACGAGTGGTTGCCCGGATTCGCCATGACGATTTTGTTCTTCCACTTCGGGTCGGCCAAGTCTTCGTAGCGCTGCGGCGCGTCGGCGGGCTTGACGATGCTCTTGTTGAACAGATACGAGACGTACTCGATGCCGAACAGCTGGATGCTGTCGTCCGGCTTCGACCAGTCCGGGTAGCCGGCCGCGGCCGGCGACCGATACGGCGCGAGAACGCCCTTCTCCTTCAACAGTTCCAGCACCGGCAGCGGCCCCTGCACGACGTCGGCGAGCAGCTTGCCGGCATCGAATTCGGTCGTCACGGTCGAGACGAATTTCGAACTCGAGATCCGCGTGTAAACACCCTTCACTCCGGTCGCGACTTCGAACGCCTCCATGATCGGCTTGACCGCGGTCATGTTGGCGTAGAACACCGCCTGCCCCTCGGCCTTGGCCTGGGCCAGGCCAGCGGCATCGGCTGCCCGCGCTGCCGGCAGTGCGCCGGCGAGGCCGGCGGCGCCGGCGAGGTTCAAGAACGCACGACGATCGATGGGTGACATAGGAGCGGCTTTCCTTTGAATTCGGCACTCGGCCGGGACTGGCAATGCTGGCAATGCAGATTGGCCGACTGCCAGGTGACTAGCGCAACGGTATGTGAGGGTGCGCGCCTCGTCAACGGGGCGTTCACAGGAAGGGTCATCGGCAGTCGCGCCGAGTCTCGACGATCCAGCGCGCCGCGCGCTCGGCGATCATCAGCGTCGGTGAATTGGTGTTGCCACTGGTGATGGTCGGCATCACGCTGGCGTCGACCACGCGCAGGCCGCGCAGGCCGCGCACTCGAAGTCGCGAATCGACAACCGCGCCGGCGTCGTCGGTACGCCCCATGCGGCAGGTGCCCACGGGATGGAAAATCGTGGTCGCGATGTCCCCCGCGAGGCGCGCCAGATCCTCGTCGCTCTGGAACTGCACGCCGGGTTTCACTTCCCGCGGCGCATAGCGCGCCATCGCCGGCTGATCGACGATGCGGCGCGTGACGCGCAGGGAATCGGCCGCCACGCGGCGGTCCTCGTCGGTCGACAGGTAGTTCGGCGCGATCGCCGGCGCATCCTTCGCGCGCGGCGAGCGGATATGCACCGTGCCGCGGCTTGTCGGATTCAGGTTGCACACGCTCGCGGTGATCGCATCGAAGCGGTGCAAAGGCTCGCCGAAGGCGTCGAGCGAAAGCGGCTGCACGTGGTACTCGATATTCGGCCACGCATGGTCTGGTGACGAGCGTGTGAAGGCGCCGAGTTGTGACGGCGCCATGCTCATCGGCCCGCTGCGCTTGGCCGCATATTCGAGCGCGATCATCGTCTTGCCCCACAGCGACGCGGCGCGCGTATTGAGCGTGCGCGCGCCCTCTACCGCATAGACCGATCGAATCTGCAGGTGATCCTGCAGATTCGCGCCGACACCCGGCAACTCGTGCTTCGTCTCGATACCGAGCCCCCGCAGCAGCGGCCCAGGGCCGATGCCTGAGAGCTGAAGAATCTGCGGCGAACCGATCGCGCCGGCGCTTAGCACCAGTTCGCGCGCCGTGCGCACGGTGCGCAAGCCGCCTTGCGTCATCACCTCGGCACTGTCGCAGCGCGCCGCGCCGTCGCCATCGCTCTCGACCAGGAGACGCTGCACCTGCGCCCCGGTCCAGAGCGTCAGGTTCGGCCGCTTGATGCAGTCCGGTCGCAGGAAAGCGTCCGCCGCACTCCAGCGCCAGCCGCGATGCTGATTGACCTCGAAGTAGCCGACGCCTTCGTTGTTGCCGCGATTGAAGTCGCTCGTCGCGGGGATGCCCGCCTGCTGCGCTGCCTCGACGAAGGCATCGAGCACGTCCCAGTGCAGGCGCTGGCGCTGGACGCGCCATTCGCCGCTGGCGCCGTGCATCGCGTCGCCGCCAGCGTGATGACGCTCATGCTGCCGAAAAAATGGTACGCATTCGTCCCAGCGCCAGGTGTCGTCGCCGCACGCTGCCGCCCAGGCGTTGTAATCGCGCGCCTGGCCGCGCATGTAGATCATGCCGTTGATGCTCGAACTGCCGCCAAGCACTCGGCCACGTGGATAGCGCAATCGGCGGCCGTTCAGGCCTGCGTCGGCCTCGGTCTCGAAAAGCCAGTCGGTGCGCGGATTGCCGATGCAGTAGAGGTAGCCGACCGGAATCTTGATCCAGTGGTAGTTGTCCATGCCACCGGCCTCGATCAGCAGTACGCGCTTCGAAGGGTCGGCGCTCAACCGGTTCGCGAGCAGACAGCCGGCGGTGCCGGCGCCGACGATCACGTAGTCGAATGTCGTGGCTTCAGACACGGCAGCGCCAGGCAAATCGCGATGCGGCCGGCACGCCTCGCCTGCGCGGGGTCGATCCCCGCTGCGCGGGGCCCCTCGCCCTGCCGCTCAGGCTCGCGCCGGCGCCGACGATCACGTAGTCGAAATTCGAGGCGTCAGACATGCGCGACCACGGCCCCGGGCGCTCAACGCAGGCCGGCGTTGATCTTGTCGAGCACGTCGATACCCGGGCACAGTGCCCTTTCATCGAGCGTGTTCAACGGCGCATGCGACGTGTTGAGCGCGTCGTGCAAGGCGGGCGCGTCGGTCGACACGTAGAGCAAGCCGGTCACGATCTCGCCGCGCGACTGCAGGGCCTGCACCTGAGACATTGCGGCGACGCGATCGCAGGGATCGTAGTCGGCATGGAGCTTGCGCAGGCGCAGCACGCTGCCGTCGTGCTGCCCGACGTCGATGGTTTCGCCGGGCGCGAAGCTCGCCGTGATCTCACTGCGCGGCGTGATGAAGTCGATGCGGCTCACCGCGTCGTTGTGTTCGCGCACAAAGTCATAGCTGCGCGTGCTGCCGGCGTGGTTGTTGAACGTGACGCACGGGCTGATGACGTCGAGGAAGGCGGCGCCGCGATGCGTGATCGCGCCCTTGATCAGCGGGACGAGTTGCGCCTTGTCGCCCGAAAAACTGCGCGCCACGTAGGTAGCACCTAGCTGCAGCGCCAGGCTCACCATGTCAACCGGGGTGTCGGGGTTCTTCACGCCCTTCTTCGACTTGGAACCCTTGTCGGCAGTGGCCGAGAACTGGCCCTTCGTCAGGCCATACACACCGTTGTTCTCGACGATGTAGGTCATGTCGACTCCGCGGCGCATCAGGTGCGCGAACTGGCCGAGCCCTATCGATGCCGAATCGCCGTCGCCCGACACACCGAGGTAGAGCAGGCTGTGGTTGGCCAGGTAGGCGCCGGTCAGCACCGACGGCATGCGCCCGTGCACCGTGTTGAAACCGTGGGAGGCGCCAAGAAAGTAGTCCGGCGTCTTGCTGCTGCAGCCGATGCCCGAGAGCTTCGCGACGCGGTGCGGCTCAACGTCGAGCTCCCAGCAGGCCTGGATGATTGCCGCCGAGATCGAGTCGTGCCCGCAGCCGGCGCACAGCGTCGAGATCTTGCCTTCGTAGTCGCGTCGGGTGTAGCCGACGCGGTTGCGCGCGAGCGTCGGATGGTGCAGCCGGGGCTTGGTGATGTAGGTCATGAGAGGTTCGGACAGGATTCAGGCGAACAGCCGCTTGCGGCGCCTGGGCTTGACGCTCATCGCTGCGATCTTCTGCCGGATGGTGCCCGTGATGAAGCGGGCCGTGATGGGCGTGCCGTCATAGTGCAAGACGGCGATCAGGCGCGCCGGGTCGATGCCGAGTTCGTTGACGAGCAAGGATCGCATCTGCGCGTCGCGGTTCTGCTCGACGACGAAGACGGCGTCATGGGCTGCGATGAATTCGGCGACCAACGCCGGGAACGGAAAGGCGCGCAGACGCAATGAGTCGAGCGCGATGCCGGTCTCGGTAAGCGTGTCGAGCGCCTCACGCATCGCCGGGCTCGTCGAGCCGAAGAAGATCACGCCGAGGCGCGTCTTCTTCGGCGCCGGGCGCAGCACGGGCTGCGGCACGAGCGTCGCCGCGGTCTCGAACTTCTTCAGCAGCCGCTGCACGTTGTAGACGTAGTCGTGACCGGCCTCCGAGTAGCGCGCCTGCGCATCGCGCGTCGAGCCGCGTGTGAAGTAGGCGCCTTTGGTCGGATGCGTAGCCGGCAGCGTGCGCCACGCAATGCCGTCGCCGTCGATATCCTGGTAGCGCGCGAACTCGCGCCCGGCTTCGAGTTCCGCGGCGCTCATCACCTTGCCGCGATCGAGCTGCCGCGCCTCGTCCCACTGGAAGGGCGCACACAGGCGCTGGTTCATGCCGATGTCGAGATCGCTCATGACGAACACCGGCGTCTGCAGCCGATCGGCGAGGTCGAGCGCCGCGGCCGCGTGCTCGAAACACTCGGTTGGATCTTCCGGGAACAGCAGCACGTGCTTGGTGTCACCGTGCGACGCATAGGCGCACGCAAGCAGGTCCGCCTGCTGGGTGCGCGTCGGCATGCCGGTGGACGGCCCGCCGCGCTGCACGTTGATGATCGTCGCCGGGATCTCGGCGAAGTACGCCAGCCCGATGAACTCCGACATCAGCGAAACGCCCGGCCCCGAGGTCGCGGTGAACGCGCGCGCGCCGTTCCAACCCGCGCCGATCACCATGCCGATCGAGGCGATCTCGTCTTCCGCCTGCACGATCGCGAAGTTGTTGCGGCCGGTGTCCTTGTCGACACGGTACTTGGCGCAGTACTTCTGAAAGCCCTCGATCACCGAGGTCGAGGGCGTGATCGGGTACCACGCGGCAACCGTCGCGCCGCCGTACACGCAGCCGAGCGCAGCGGCCGAATTGCCATCGACGAAGATCGCATCGCCGACCCGCTCGGCGTGGCGCACCTTCAAGCCGATCGGCGCGAGATGGTCGCGCGCGAATTCGCGCCCTGCGGTGAGCGCGCGCACGTTCGAATCGAGCAGCCTTTCCTTGCCGCGGAATTGCTCTGTGAATAGCGCCTCGATCTCCTGCGGGTCGATCTCGAGCAGCATCGACAGCGCACCGACGTACATGATGTTCTTGAACAACTGACGCTGGCGCGAATCCTCGTAGGTCGCATTGCAGATCGCGGTGAGCGGCATGCCGATCACGTTCACGTCTTCGCGAAACGCGCTCGGCGGCAGCGGGCGCGTGCTGTCGTAGAAGAGATAGCCGCCGGGCTCGATCTCGGCCAGGTCCTGCGCCCAGGTCTGCGGGTTCATCGCGACCGTCATGTCGAGGCCGCCGCGTCGGCCGAGGTAGCCCTGCTCGCTCACCCGCACCTCGTACCAGGTGGGCAAGCCCTGAATGTTGCTCGGGAAGATGTTGCGCGGGCTGACCGGCACCCCCATGCGCAGGATTGCCTTGGCGAACAGTTCGTTGGCCGACGCCGAACCCGAGCCGTTGACGTTGGCGAACTTGATGACGAAATCGTTGACTGCCTCGATGCGGTTCATACCGGCCTTTGCTTCACATCGCGTCACACGCTGCCGCCCTTGCGGCCTTCTTCTTGCGTGCTGCCTTCGGGTCGCGGCACGCGGCGCCGGCGTAGGTGCTCAGGAACAGAAACTTCTGCATGTCCCAGGCGCCCGTCGGGCAGCGCTCGGCGCACAGGCCGCAGTGCAGGCAGACGTCCTCGTCCTTGACCATCACGCGGCCGGTCTTCACCGGCTTCGAGACGTACAAGTCCTGCGTCAGGTTCAGGGCCGGTGCGCTCAGGCGCGCGCGAAGCTCAGTTTCCTCGCCATCGGCGTTGAAGGTGATGCAGTCCATCGGACAGATGTCGACGCAGGCATCGCACTCGATACAGGCGGGCTCCGAGAACACCGTCTGCACATCGCAGTTCAGACAGCGCTCTGCCTCCTTGAACGCTGTCGCGGCGTCGAAACCGAGTTCGACCTCGATCTTGATGCTCGCAAGCGCCGTCTCGGCCGCCGCCCAAGGCACTTTGGAGCGCAGGTCGTTCGAGATCGCGTTGTCGTAGCTCCATTCGTGGATGCCCATCTTCTGCGACATCAGGTTCACGTGCGGCGCCGGGCGCGTGCGCACGTCCTCGCCATGGAGGAAGCGGTCGATCGATACCGCCGCCTCGTGCCCGTGCGCCACCGCCGTGATGATGTTCTTCGGCCCGAACGCGGCGTCGCCGCCGAAGAACACGTCCGGGCGCGTGGACTGCAACGTGGCCGGATCGAGCACCGGCAGGCCGTGGCGGTCGAAGTCGACACCGCTGTCGCGCTCGATCCAGGGGAAGGCGTTCTCCTGGCCGACGGCGACGAGCACATCGTCGCATTCGAAGAACACGTCGGGTTCGCCGGTCGGGACGAGCGAGCGCCGGCCCGCGTCGTCGTAGCGTGCCTGCACGAGTTCGAAACTCATGCCGACGAGCCGGCCGCCCTCGTGCACGAAAGCCTTGGGCACATGAAAGTTGACGATCGGGATGCCCTCGTGCTGCGCATCCTCCTTTTCCCACGGCGAGGCCTTCATCTCGTCGAAGCCGCTGCGCACGATGACCTTGACGTCGCTCGCGCCGAGGCGGCGCGCCGACCGGCAACAGTCCATCGCGGTGTTGCCGCCGCCGAGCACGATGACGCGCGCGCCGATCGACTCGATGTGACCGAACGAGACCGACGCGAGCCAATCGATGCCGATGTGGATGTTCGCCTTCGCCTCATCGCGACCGGGGATCGGCAGGTCGCGCCCGCGCGGCGCGCCACAACCGACGAAGACCGCGTCCCACTTGCCGTGAGCGAGGAATGCCTTCATCGAGTCGATGCGCTCGCCACCGCGAAACTCGACGCCCATGTCGAGGATGTAGCCCGTCTCCTCGTCGATCACGGATTCGGGCAGGCGAAACCGCGGGATCTGGCTGCGCATGAAACCGCCCGCCTTCGTCTCCGCATCGAACACCGTCACCGCGTAGCCGAGCGGCGCCAGATCGCGCGCGACGGCGAGCGACGCAGGCCCTGCGCCGATGCAGGCGACGCGCTTGCCCTTGCGCGAGGACGCCTTTGGCATGCGCAGGAGCACGTCACCTTTGTTGTCGGCCGCGACGCGCTTGAGTCGGCAGATCGCAACCGGCTCCGGCAGGCCATTACCCCCAAGGGCTTCGCCCTGACCCCCCGCGGGGGCGCTCCCGGCTCGGGGCGGCCCATCGCCAGGACCGCCACCCTCCTCCACCCGCGAACGCCGGCACGCGGGCTCGCACGGCCGGTCGCAGGTGCGCCCGAGGATGCCGGGAAAGACGTTCGAAACCCAGTTCACCATGTAGGCGTCGGCGTAGCGGCCGGCGGCGATCAGGCGTATGTACTCGGGGACCGGGGTGTGGGCCGGACAGGCCCATTGGCAATCGACGACCTTGTGGAAATAGGCGGGATCGGCAATGTTCGTGGGTTGCAACGAAGTCTCCTGGGCCGTGCCATGCAGCCAGGCCGTCCACAGCGAACGGCCGGGCGCGCGCCTTGCGGCGCCCGCGAAGTCTAAGCGCAGCGCAATACCCGCGCTTCGCGCACGCCCGGTTTCAGGGGATGGCGCGGCGATCGGCTGGAAGCGGATGAGTCCGCCACGGGTGCGGAAAGGTGCGCGCTCTAGAACGAGTGGTCACAATCTACCGATCAACCGAACCGTGAGGACTGCCATGAACGCACCCGTATTCAATCTCGACGAAGTCATGATGCCGGCCGAGTTCAAGCGCTGCTTTGATGCACAGCGCGCCGCCTACCTCGCGCGGCCCGAGCCGACATACGCCGAGCGCAGCATCGACTTGCAGTCACTCGTGCGGCTACTCAAGGAAAACCGCGAGGCGCTGATCGAAGCGATCAACCAGGACTACGGCAATCGCTCTGCGTTCGAGACGCTGTTCACCGAGTACTACGTCGTGCTCGAGACGATTCAGGACGCGGCGAAGAACCTCAAGCGCTGGATGAAGCCGCAGAAGCGCCGCATCGACTTCATGACCTATCCTGGCGCGCGAAATCGCGTCATCCCACAGCCGCTCGGCGTCGTCGGCGTCATCGTGCCGTGGAATTTCCCGCTCAACCTGAGCTTCGCGCCGCTCGCAGCGATTCTCGCCGCCGGCAACCGGGCGATGGTGAAGATGTCGGAGAACTCGAGCCATCTGGCAGCGCTGCTCGCGCGCCTGAGCCCGAACTATTTCCCCGAAGAGAAGTTGAAGTTCTTCGAGGACGGCGGCGGCCGCGGACCGGCGTTTTCATCGTTGCCCTTCGATCACCTTCTCTTCACCGGCTCGGGTGCAACGGGCCGTGCGGTGATGGCGAACGCCGCGCGCAACCTGACGCCGGTCACGCTCGAACTCGGCGGCAAGTCACCCGCGATCGTCGGGCCGGACTTCCCGATCAAGACAGCGGCCGAACGCATCATCTGGGTGAAGATGCTCAACGCGGGGCAGATCTGCACCAACATCGACTACGTGTTCCTGCCCGAGGGCGCGGTGCCGGAGTTCGTCGAGCACTGCAAGCGGCTCGTCGCCGAGCGCTACCCGGACTTGAACGGCGCCGACTACACGTCGATCATCGATGAGCGCGCGTTTGCCCGCCTGCAGGGCGCACTAGACGACGCCCGCGTGAAAGGCGCGACGCTCGTGAACCTGGCCGAGGGGCAGACGCCCGATGCGTCGCGCCGAAAGTTCGCGCCGCATCTCGTGCTCAACCCGACCGAGGACATGCAGTTGATGCAGCGCGAGATCTTCGGCCCAATCCTGCCGGTGCGCACCTACCGCGACCAGCAGCAGGTGGCGGACTACATCAACGCGCACGACCGGCCGCTCGCGATCTACCCGTTCACGAACGACCGCGCGCTGCAGGACTTCTATATCTCGCGCGTGATGTCGGGTGGGGTCTCGGTCAACGAGGCGCTCCTGCACGTCGGCCAGCATGACCTGCCGTTCGGCGGCGTCGGAGTCAGCGGCATGGGCCACTACCACGCGCAGGAAGGCTTCAACACCTTCTCCAAGTTGCGCCCGGTGTTCTACCAGGGGCCGTTCTCGGCGATCCAGATGATGTTCCTGCCACCCTATGCCGGCCGCGCGACCAGGATCCTGAATTTGCTGATCAAGTTCAAGACCTGAATACGCAAGCCAACGAAGCACCGGGCCGCTCCAAGCTTCGTTGCTCCCCCTCAGGGGGACGGGCGCCGCAGCGCGGCGACCTTGGGGCAAACATTAAAGCCCGCCGCGCCCGATCGCCCCGGCCACGCGCCGCACGAGCCACTTCGGCGCTACACGACCGGCGATCGTTGCGGCAGCGTTGAGCTTGCCGGGCACGCAAATCACCGCCCCCTGCATGCAGGCGCGATAGCCTTCGGCGGCCACCGCCTCGACATCGCCGATCATGAAGCTGGGCAGCTTCGCGAGTTGTGCATTGGTCTCGACCGCGGCGCTCAGCATGTGCGTCGCGGTAATGCCAGGGCACAGCGCGGTGGCCGTCACGCCCGTCCCACGCAGTTCCTCGGCGAGTGATTCGGTGAGCGACAGCACGTAGGCCTTGGTCGCTGCGTACACCGCAAGCGACGGCACCGGCTGGAAAGCGGCGACCGACGCCACGTTCAGGATGTGCCCTTGCCCGCGCCCGACCATCGCCGGTACGAAAGCCGACAACATCGCCGTCAGGCCGCCGACGTTCAGATCGATCATCGGCTGCACACGTTGCTTCGCCATACCCACGAAACCGCCTTGCTCGAGCACGCCAGCGCTGTTGATGAGGATGTCGGTCGCGACCCGCCGCCGGCGCAGTGCCGCAGCGAGTTTCTCGGCAGCCGCCGGCTTGGCGAGATCGGCCGCCATCGCGATCGCCTTCACGCCGAACGCATCTGCAAGCGCCGCGGCGAGCGCTTCGAGCTTGTCGACGCTGCGTGCAACCAGCACCAGGTTCATGCCATCGCGCGCAAAGCAGCGTGCGAGCGCCTCGCCGATGCCCGACGACGCGCCGGTGACGAGTGCGGTCTGTCTGTTCCCCGATCCTGCGCTTGCCATGAAGCTACCCTTCGCTCTTATTGCCCGGGCGCCCTGCCGGGTTGATTCGGCATCGTATCGCGCAGCGCGCTCGCAGGCTGTGCGCCTCGGCTTGCGTCCGCCTATTGCCAACGCCGCTTTCGCGCGTCTCTTACCTACGCCTCTTGCTGACGCCTCTTGCTTGCGCCTCAGCCGCCAGGCCGGATGCGTGCCTGCAACTGCTGCTCGAACTGGCGCAGCTGCGGATCATTCGGCGACAGCTGGCGCGCCTGCCGCACCGCGGCGAGCGCGTCGGCCCAGCGTTGTTGCTGCGCATAGAGCACGGCCAGGGCGTAGGGTGTCGCTGGGTCCTCGGGGCTCAGGCGCTGCGCCTCGATGAACGCAGCTTCGGCCTCGCGCGGCTTGCCGCTCTGCTGCAACGCGAGCGCGAGGTTGTAGCGCACGCGCGCTCGATCGGGCATCAGTTTCGCCGCGCGCGCCAGCGCCGCGGCCGCTTCCGGCATCTTCCCTTGTTCGGCCAGTACGAGGCCAAGCGAGTACTGCAGTTCGCCCTGCTCTGGAACGCGCGCGACGCCTGTAGCCAGCACGCGCTCCGCTGCCTCGGGCTCGCCACGCGCGCTGTAGAACTGCGCCAGGTTGGCGCGCGCAGGCGTGAAGTCAGGATCGATCTTCAACGCTGCGAGATAGTTCGCCTCGGCCAGCACCGGCTCGCCGGTCAGTTGATAGACGACGGCCAGGTTCAAGCGCGCGCCCGGCATGTCGAGCGCGACGTTCTGTGTGGCGGTGTACTCGGCGAGCGCCGCATCGAAAGCGCGAAGTTGCGCCGCATCGAAGAGCGAGCGATCGACCCCGACCAGGCTGCGCGCCGCGCTCGTGCGCACGCCGCGCACCGGGTCGCTCAACAGCGGCGCCAGCGCACTCACGCGCAGCGTGGGCTCGGCGGCTTCGAGGCTGTCGGCCGCAGCGGCGCGCACCTCGGCGTCGGCGTCGCGCGTTGCGGCGAGGCGCAGATCGACGTGGCCCTGCGGCGTGGCACGCAGTGCCGCGAGCGCAGTGGCGCGCACGATCGCGGGCTTGCCGGCGTCGCCTGCGAGCGCCGCGAGCGCCGCGTCGGCGCCCGGCGCGCCGCTGCGAGCCGCGGCGAACGTCGTGCCGTACTGCGGGCTGCGCTTGTCGCCGAACCAGCCATCGATCGCCTTCGCCGCCCAGGCCGGCGACTTGCCCGCGTGGCAGGCGGTGCAGGCATCGGGCGCGCCGGTGGCGGCGTCGAGGTCCGGGCGCGGAATGCGCAGGCTGTGATCGGGGCGCGCATGCACCTGCATGTACGTCGTGCTCGGCATGTGGCAGGCGACGCACTGCGCACCGGCGCTGCCGGCCTTGTGGTGATGGTGCGCGGGGCTGTCGTAGTTGCCCGCCGCGTTTGGAAAGCGCGGGTTCGGCGCCTCGGCGTGGCATTGCAGGCATACGCCGTTGCCTTCGGCCTTCAGCTTGAGCGTGTGCGCGTTGTGGCAATCGGTGCAGCGCACACCCTGCGCGTACATCTTGCTTTGGCGGAACGACCCGTACACATAGACCTCATCGTGCTGCTGGCCGTCGGCGTAATAGAGGCCGCGGTCGAGCCGCGCCGGCATGAAGTTGTCGAGCAGCGGCTCGCCCGCCGTCGCACGGCCCGTGAGCTCGCTGCGACGGGAATGGCAGGCGGCGCAGACCTCGACCTGCGCCTTGTTGTCGCGCACCGCAAAATCCATCGTCAAGCCGAAGCGCGGGGCGCTTGCGGGACTGGAGGTGTTTGCTGCACTTCCGCCACTTGCACCCTTGGCGCCACTGGCAATACTGGCAATACTGGCAATACTGGCAATACTGGCAATACTGGCAGCACTGGCGGCCGGCACGCTCGATACTGCGTCGGCAGAGGCGAGCGCGGCGTATGCCGCTCCAACAGGCTTGCCGCCCTTGCCAACGTGCTGCGCCCACGCCAGGTGCGCCGAACCCGGGCCGTGACACGCCTGGCAACTGACGTTCGGCTCCTTCCAGCGCGTGTCGAAGCTGTCGGTCGCGGCGTCGTAGCGCTTCTCGTAGCCGGTGGTGTGACATGCGATGCACATCGTGTTGCCAGTCTGGTAGCGGCCGGTCCAGTGCATCACGTCGCCGGGCGGTGCCTTCTCGTGCGGGTAGAGGTGAAACCAGCGCTGCTTGTTCGTGTCCCACGCAATCGTCAGCGGCTGCAGGCGACCGCCCGCGGTCTCGATCAGATACTGCTGCAGCGGGTCGACGCCGAATGTGTACTTCACTTCAAAGTCGGCCATCTTCCCGTCCGGACCGTCGGTGTTGACGAAGTACTTGCCGTCGCGGCGAAAGAACCGTGTCGTCACGCCCTGATGCTTGAAGCTTGTCTTGTCGAAGTCGCCGCGCACCGTCTCGGGCGTCGGCGGCGCCATCGCCATGAAGTGGTGCGATTGCTTCCACTGCTGCGCGGCGTCCTGGTGGCAGCCGATGCATTGCTGGCTGTCGACGTAGGTGGCGTGGGCCGCGGTCGATGCCGGCGCGATTGTGGCCACGGACGAGGGAACGTCGCTTGCAGCGAGTTCGGCCGGGGTGACGCTGGCAATGTCGGCATGTGAAGACGCCTCACCTCGCGTCTGCCACCACCATCCGCCGCCGACGATCACCGCCGACGCCACGAGCGCCACCAGCGCCCACGCGGAACTGCCGCGCGGCCCGCGTCCGACTTCATCCTTCACGCCGCGGGTTGGCGGCTCATGCGAGCCCGCTGCAACCGCGCCGGGCGCGGCCGTCGGCGAGGTCGCTTCGCCGGTTGGCGTTGGCGTTGGCGTTGGCGTTGCCGTTGGCGTTGGCGTCGGCGTTGGCGTTGGCGTTGCCGTTGGCGTTGGCGTTGGCGTTGGCTTTGACGCCCCAGCGCCCTTCTTGTTTCGACCCATGTGCCGCTCTGCTCCGCGCTTGCCGTCAGGCCGCCAGCACGCGCTGTGTCTTCATACCGGCAATGGCCTTGCCCTTGCGCGCGCGCCGGCCGATGTGATCGGCAAGCCTGTCACCCTTGAACACCTCCTCTTTCGGTTTGCCGCCGCGGCCGGTGCCGAGCACGCGCAGCGCCAGCGTGAACGCTGCGACGCTCGCGAGCGTGTCTTTCGCACCCACGTCCATCAAGGTCAGGCCGCGCCCGCCTTTGGGCTGGTGCTTGAGTTCGTCGAGCGCAAAGACGAGCAACCGGCCGTCTGTCGACAGGCAAGCCAATTGCTGGCCCAGCAGATCGCCTGCCGGCACCGCACTGGGCGTTAGCGGCGTCTCGCCCGCCTCGAGCACGAGGAAAGTCTTGCCGCCGCGCTGGCGCGTCAGCAGATCGCCCATCTTCGCGAGCAGGCCGAAGCCGCCGCTGCCGGCCAGCACGAACATCTGATCGGCGTTGGCGGCGACATAGTGCAGCGGCTGCGTGCCCACCTCGAGTTCGATCAGGCTCGTGATCGGCTGCCCGTCGCCGCGCCCGCCGGGCAGCACGCCGACTGCAATGGTGTACACGCGCCCGTTGCTGCCGAACACCGCCAGCGTGTCGACACTGCGGCAGGCGAAGTGGCCGTAGAGCGAATCGCCCGCCTTGAAGGCGAAGCTGGCCGGGTCGATCTCGTGCCCCTTCAACGCGCGCACCCAGCCCTTGGCGCTGACTACGACCGTCACCGGGTCATCGACGAGCCGGATCTCGGCGACCGCACGCTTCTCAGCCTGCACCAGCGTGCGGCGCTCGTCGCCGTGCTGCTTCGCATCGGCCTCGATTTCTTTGATCAGCGTGCGCTTCAGCGCGGCGGGGCTGGCGAGGATGTCTTCGAGCTTGCCCTGCTCGGTGCGCAGGCCCTTCAGTTCCTGCTCGATCTTGATCGCTTCGAGCCGCGCCAGTTGCCGCAGCCGGATCTCGAGGATGTCTTCAGCCTGGCGCTCGCTAAGTCTGAAAGCTTCGATCAACGCCGGCTTCGGCTCATCAGCCTGGCGGATGATGCGGATCACCTCGTCGATGTTGAGCAGCACCAGTTGCCGCCCTTCGAGGATGTGGATGCGATCCAGCACCTTCGCGAGCCGGTGCCGCGTGCGCCGCTCGACCGTCTGCTGGCGAAAGCCCAGCCACTCGACGAGCATCTGGCGCAGGCTCTTTTGCGTCGGCCGGCCGTCGGCACCGATCATCGTCAAGTTGATGCTCGACGAACTCTCGAGGCTGGTGTGCGCGAGCAGCGTCGCCACCAGGTCCTGCACCTCGACCGCGCGCGTCTTCGGCTCGAAGACGAGACGCACCGCCGCTTCCCGGCCCGACTCGTCGCGCACCGCGTCGAGCACCGCAAGCACGCTCGCCTTCAGCTGTAGTTGCTCGGCCGAGGGCGCCTTCTTGCCGGCGCGCACCTTCGGGTTGGTGATCTCCTCGATCTCTTCGAGCACGCGCTGGCTGCTCGCGCCCGGTGGCAGCTCCGTGACGACGAGTTGCCATTGGCCACGCGCGAGTTCCTCGAACTTCCAGCGTGCGCGGACTTTCAACGACCCCCGACCGCTCGCGTAGGCGGCGCGGATGTCGTCGGCGCTGCTGATGATCTGGCCGCCGCCGGGATAGTCGGGCGCCGGCAACAACGCGAACAGCGCATCGTCGGAGAGCTTGTCGTCTTTCAGCAGCGCGACGGCAGCCGCGGCGACCTCGCGCAGGTTGTGGCTCGGCACCTCGGTCGCGAGGCCGACAGCGATGCCGCTCGCGCCGTTAAGCAGCACGAAGGGCAGGCGCGCCGGCAGCAGGCGCGGCTCTTCGGTCGAGCCGTCGTAGTTCGGGATGAAGTCGACCGTGCCCTCGTCGATCTCGTCGAGCAGCAATCGTGCGATCGGCGCCAGGCGCGCCTCCGTGTAGCGCATCGCCGCCGCGCCGTCGCCGTCGCGCGAGCCGAAGTTGCCCTGGCCATCGACGAGCGGATAGCGCTGGCTGAAGTCCTGCGCCATGCGCACCATCGCGTCGTAGGCGGCCTGGTCGCCATGCGGATGGAAGCGCCCGAGCACATCGCCGACGACGCGCGCGCTCTTCACCGCCCGCGGCCCGCTCGCGGTCGTGAACGCGAGGCCCATGCGCTCCATAGCAAAGAGGATGCGGCGCTGCACGGGCTTTTGCCCGTCGCACACGTCGGGCAAGGCGCGGCCCTTGACGACCGACAGCGCGTATTCGAGATAGGCGCGCTCGGCGTAGTGGGCGAGCGTGATGGCGTCGGTGGGGTCGGCGGGCGGAGGATCGAAAAGGTCGGACATCAGCAACAGGATCGATTGGGGCGGCGGATTGTGCGCTCGCGCGCCAGGCGCAGGTTTCGACTCATGCGGCGCGGCCGGACTCAGCGCTTGCGGCCACGCGGCCGGCATACTCGGCCTCGAGCATGGACATCACGAACAGCGAGTCGTAGCCGTCGTCGAGACGCACGGCCTCGCGCAACGTGCCCTCAATGACGAAGCCTTCGCTCTCGTACAACTGCTGCGCCCGCAGGTTCTTCGACTTCACATCAAGCCAGAAGCGATGGGCGTGCAGATCGCGAAACGCCATCTGCTTGAGCAGGCGCACACAAGCGCGGCCGAGCCCCTGCCCCTTGGCCTGCAGCACGATGCGCTTCAGCTCCACCGCGCGATGCTGGCTGCGGCAGCCTTGCAGGATGACGAAGCCCGCCGCCTGCGTGCCCTCGCCGGCCTCGACAATAAAGTGGCGGAAGTCCGGAAAGCGCACCGCGCCCTCGTGCTGCGTCCGCTCCCACGGCGTGATGAACGGCAGATTGCCGGCGTCACGCTCGACGCTGAGCACGAAGTCGAGGTCCGACAGCATGGTCGGGCGCAGTCGCAACTGCACGGTCGGGACGGGCGTGTTCATCGTGAGCACACTCGGAGCAGCAGCCAGCGCAGTGCGCGTGCGGGAACCTCATTCACGCCCATAGCCCGCCTCCCGTTGCGCCTTCACGGCAAGCACCAACACCAGATCGGTGTTCGCGCCATAGTCGTAGAGCGCAACGTAGCGCTGCGCGCCGTGGCCGATCACCAGTTCTCGCAGGCCGTCGTCTGCGCGGCGCCCGATCAACGGATGCCGCTCGAGTACCGCGCAAGCCTCGATGATGGCGTCGATCCGCGCGCCGATATTCGCTGCTTCGTGCACCAGCAGGTGCTCGGTAATGCGCTCGAGGTCCAGCGCCACCGCCTCGGCAAACTCGACCCGCGCCATAGCCCGCGCCTACAACACCAACTTGCGCGCCTTGGGCCGTTTGGCCGGGTGGCCTGCCGCCTTGTCGAGCATGTACTGGCGCATGTCGACCCACGAAATCGACTTGCCGGCGCGCTTGAATGCCTCCAGCCGCTGCTGCGCAAGAAGGTGGAATGCGTGGCGCGCCTCTGCTTCGGCAGCCACGGCGGCAACGGCCTCCACGATGAAGCCATGCGGCGTCATGCCCGCCGCTTCGGCAACCTTGGCAACGCGCGCCTTCAGCTCATCGGGCAGTCGGATCGTGGTGGTGGACATGAAGCCTCCTTGCAGACAATGTAGCACGTCAGTGTTACATGCCGGCACCCTGACTCTTCCCCGGCCCACTTGGGGGTCGCGAAGGCTGGCAACAGGCAGCCGCGGAAAAACTCGGTGCAAGCGTCGAGTGCCGACCCGCTGCGTTTCGGGATCAACGCCCGCAACTTCCACAAGGCTTCAGCCCTCACACGTCCACCTCGATTGCATCACCGTGCAATTCCATCAGCTCGCGTCGCGCGGCGGCTTCGCCTTTGCCCATCAGCTTGGTGAGTGACGCAGTCGTCTGGCCGAAGTCGAGTTGACCGTAGGCGACCGGCAACAGGCGGCGCGTCTCGGGATTCAGCGTCGTCTCCCACAGCTGCTCGGCGCTCATCTCGCCGAGGCCCTTGAAGCGGCTGATGCTCCATGCGCTTTCGCGGCAGCCTTCCTTGCGCAGTTTGTCGAGGATTGCGGTGAGTTCGCCGTCGTCGAGCGCGTAGAGCTTGGCGGCGGGCTTCTTGCCGCGCGCAGGCGCATCGACGCGAAACAGCGGCGGCTTGGCGACGTACACATGACCGCGCGCAATGAGCTGCGGGAAGTGGCGGAAGAAGAGCGTCAGCAGCAGCACCTGAATGTGCGAGCCGTCGACGTCGGCGTCCGAAAGGATGCAGACCTTGCCGTAGCGCAGGCCGCTGAAGTCCGGTGAATCCTCGGGCCCATGGGGATCGACGCCGACCGCGACCGCGATGTCGTGGATCTCGTTGTTGGCGAAGATGCGGTCGCGCTCGACCTCCCAGGCGTTCAAGACCTTGCCGCGCAGTGGCAGGATCGCCTGCGTCTCTTTGTCGCGCCCCATCTTGGCGCTGCCGCCGGCAGAATCGCCTTCGACGAGGAAGAGTTCGTTCAGGTTCAGGTCGCGGCTTTCGCAATCGGTGAGCTTGCCGGGCAGCACGGCAACACCCGAGCCCTTGCGCTTCTCGACTTTCTGGCTCGCGCGCTGGCGCGTCTGGGCCTGCCGGATGACGAGTTCGGCCAGCTTCTTGCCGAACTCGACGTGCTGGTTCAGCCACAGCTCGAGCGGCGGCTTGACGTAGTTGCTGACGAGGCGCAACGCGTCGCGGCTGTTGAGGCGCTCCTTGATCTGGCCCTGGAACTGCGGGTCGAGCACCTTGGCCGACAGCACGAACGAAGCGCGCGAGAACACATCGTCGGGCATCAGCTTCACACCCTTGGGCAGCAGGCCGTGCATGTCGACGAAATTTTTGATGGCACCGAAGAGGCCATCCTTCAAGCCCGATTCATGCGTGCCGCCGGCCACCGTGGGGATCAGGTTGACGTAGCTTTCGCGCACCGGCGCGCCGTCTTCGGTGAAGGCGACACACCAGGCAGCACCCTCACCCTCGGCGACGTTTTCGGTCTCGCCGCCGGTCGCGTACTGCTCGCCTTCGAAGAGCGGGATCAGCGGGTCGGCTTGCAGCGTCTGCATCAGGTAGTCGCGCAGGCCGGCCTTGTAGAGCCAGGTCTCTGTCTCATCCTCCGCCCGACCGGCTTTCTCGACGCTGAGCGTGACGCTGACACCCGGCATCAGCACCGCCTTGCTGCGCAGCAGGTGCGTCAGTGCCGCGCGCGGCAGATCGACGCTGTCGAAGTACTTCGGCTCCGGCCAGACACGCACTGTCGTGCCCTGCCTGCGATCGCCCGCCGCCGCCTTGCGCAGCGCGAGCGGCTCGGCAACCTCGCCCTGCGCGAAGGCGAGCGTCGCCACCTGCCCTTCGCGATAGACCGTGACCTGCAATCGCTTGGCGAGCGCATTCGTCACGCTCACGCCGACGCCGTGCAGCCCGCCCGAGAAGCTGTACGCGCCGCCCGCGCCTTTGTCGAACTTGCCGCCGGCATGCAACTGCGTGAAGACGATTTCGACCACCGGCACCTGCTCCTCGGGGTGCAGGCCGAACGGAATGCCGCGGCCGTCGTCGTCGACGCTGGCAGAGCCATCGGCATGCAGCGTCAGCGCGAGGCGCCTGCCGAAGCCGGCGAGCGCCTCGTCCGCCGCGTTGTCGATCACCTCCTGGATGCAGTGCAGCGGGCTCTCGGTGCGGGTGTACATACCCGGCCGCTGCCGCACGGGTTCGAGGCCCTTCAACACGCGGATCGATGCTTCTTCGTACTTGCCTTGTCGAGTGCTCGCCATGGCGGCGGATTCTAGGCGGCGAAGCCTCGGTGCTTGTCTACGGGCCCGACTTCGGGCTCGTCAGGAGGCTCGCGCACCCGCCGTTCGCGTCGGGCGCAGGCGGCCGCTCAACTTCAGACCGTCGCGCACGTTCAGGCCCAACAGCGTCAAGTTGATCGCACCGGCGATCAGCTCGATGGCCTGCACCACGTAGAAGGTGGTGTCGAAGCTGCCCTCGGCCGCCCAGCGGTTGAGGAAGATCGCGCAAGGCACCAGCACGAGCAGTCCGTTGGCAGCGATGAAGGGCAAGCGCTTCTTCTTCGCATCCACCATGCGGCCACTGCGCGATCGGGACAGGAACATGCCGCTGCCACCGGCCGCCGCGAGGGCCGGAATCAGAATCCACAGACCGGGCGTGACGATGAGCGATTTCAACTGCGCCACTGCGGCCGGCGAGCCGAACAGCTCGACCAGAATCGTGGACAGGAAGAAGGTGGCGATGCACAGCGGGGCGAGGATCCCCGCGACGAGGTGAGCACGTTTGGGCATGTCGATCCTTTCGACGGCTTCAGGCCGCGCATAGGTTGGGGGCAGTGGCGCCGAAGACGGGTGACGCCGTGCGCTGGATTTGTCGTTCGAAAGAGGCAGCAGGGTCAGGCCGGTTAAATGTCAGCATGGGTCGTCTCCGCGAGCTTGGAGTAACGTTCGTGGTCAGGTCGCGAACGCTTGCGTACAGGTGACTCTAGGCAACTCGCCGAGCAACGCATAGCCCGCTGGCGGCTACACACTGGCGGGCAATTGCCAACAATCACGCCGACTCACCCGGGAGATCCTCATGGACCGTTTCGAAGCGATGCGCGCCTTCGTCCAAGTGGTGGAGAGCCTGAGCTTCACCAAGGCAGCCCGGCAACTGAACCTGCACAAGGCCAGCGTGAGCCAGCAAATCCAGCAACTCGAAGACCGTCTCGGCACGAGGCTTCTCGAGCGCACGACGCGCTCCGTCGCACCAACCGCGGAGGGCCTGCGCTACTACCGCCACGCGTGCGAGATCCTGCAACAGGTCGACGAAGCCGAGGCGCAGTTGCGCAAGGACAGCGCTGCCGCTGCGGGCCACCTGCGCGCGGACGTTCCGGTGGCCGTGGGGCGCATGGTCTTCGTGCCCGAGGTGCGGGCCTTCCTCGACCGCCACCCCAGGCTCACACTTGAGCTCGGCTGCACCGATCGCGTCGTCGACCTGGTGCACGAGGGCGTGGACTGTGCGCTGCGCGGCGGCGAGCTTCCTGATTCGCGACTGTCCGCACGCCGGGTCGGCGACTTGCGTTTCGTGCTGTGCGCGGCGCCGCGCTACATCGACGAGCGCGGCCTGCCCGAGACGCCGGACGATCTGCCGCGCCACTATCGAGTCGGCTACCTCGCTGCGTCCACCGGCCGCTTGCAACCGGTCCGCCTGCTCGGCGAGGAGCGGACGATCGAGGTCGACATGCCGGCGCGCTTCGTCACCACGGACAGCGGCGCGGTGCTCAGCGCCGGACTTGACGGTCTGGGCCTCGTGCATGTCTCGGAGTTCGTCGCCAGCCACCACCTCGCCAGCGGGGCGCTCGTGCGCGTGCTGCCGCGGTGGCGTTGCCCGTCTCTGCCGATGCATCTGCTGACGCCAGCGAGCCGCAGGCGTGCGGCGCGCGTCCAGGTCTTCATGGACTGGGCGCATGCGCTGCTGATGCGGCGGATGGGCGCGCACCTCGAGCCCCACTGACGGCAACGACAGCGCGAATGGCCGCTCACCATCGCTGCGGGCAACTGGCGGCGTGTCGTCCTGCCGCCGCAGCCGGTCGCAGCCCGGCGCGGACACGATCCCGTGGTTGGCGCGATTGCGCATGGTCTTGCGCACCCATCGAGCCAAGTCGGCATGGCTTCGGATAGAGTTCCCCGATGCCCGAAAGCACCGCGCCCGCCCGCCTGTCGATGATGCAAGTGCTGCTGTGCGGCGCCGCGATCGTGACCCTTTCGATGGGCATCCGCCACGGCTTCGGGCTGTGGCTGCAGCCGGTGACGATGGACCGCGGCTGGACGCGCGAGAACTTCGCTTTCGCGCTCGCGGTGCAAAACCTGATGTGGGGCATCGCGGGGCCGTTCGCAGGCATGGTCGCCGATCGCTTCGGCGCCTGGCGCGTGCTGATCGTCGGCAGCCTGCTTTACGGTGGTGGTTTGGCGTTGATGGCGGTGTCGTCGACTATCGCCGGCTTCACCGGCAGCGCCGGGGTGATGCTCGGCATGGCGCAGGCGGGGACGACGTATGCGATCGTGTTCGGCG
>CAVZFV010000002.1:0-207316 GCA_963774675.1 uncultured beta proteobacterium
GCCTTGGCTTGCTGCACGTAGCCGAGCACGCCGTTGAGCAGCACGATGATCGCGATCACGATCGCATCGACCGGCCAGCCGCTGCCCTCGATTGCCCAGGCAACGAGCGAAACGGCGATCGCCGCCAGCAGCAGGTAGATCAGCGGGTCCTGGAATTGCGCCAGCATCAGCCGCCAGCGCGGTGTCGGCGCGGTGGCGCGCAACTCGTTCGGTCCGTCCCGCGCCAGGCGGCGGGCCGCTTCGGCGCGGCTCAGGCCGCGCTCGAGATCGGCTTCGCAGATGCGCGCGACCTGCCGGCGTCGAGCGTCGACGGATCGTCGAGCGCGGGCGCGGGCTTGGCGGCGTCTCGTCCCGCGCTCACGTGCGCCGGCGCATCGCTCACGCGGGCGCGATCGACAAATGCTTCGGCCGAAGAAGCAGGGCCAGGCTAGTGCTGTGTTGCACGCTGTGCAGCACTTAAGAAAACCGATGGATTTGTCGTCCTGGCTAGGCGCAAACCGCAGCGATACCCGTAGGTATCGCGAGAGTTTGCAACGACGCCAGGGCGGCAAAGACGCGGTTTTATGTGCTGCATAGCGCGCAACACTGCACTAGGTCCGAGCGCGCGCCGCGTCCACGCTCCAGGCGCCGGCACCGGCAAACACCAGGTACAGGAAGATGAAGCAGTAGAGCACTGCGGCCTCGCCTTGATTGAGCAGCGGCAGCAGCGCATTGCCCTGGCTCGCATGCGCCATGAAGTACGCGACGGCCATGAAGCCGCAAAGTACGAAAGCCGCCGGTCGGGTGAACAGGCCGATCAGGATCAGCAGGCCACCAAAGGTCTCGAGCACGCCGGCCAAGCCCATCAAAGACATGAGCTGCAGGCCGTCGAACATGGCCTGGTGCGGGGCGCCGAACAGCTTGGCGGTGCCGTGCGGGATGAGGATGAAGGCGGTGACGATGCGCAGCACGGCGAGCGCCTGCGGCCGCCATGCTTCGAGCGCTGAGTTGCCGGTGGCCATCGGAGTCGTCCTTTCGCAGTTGGAATGTTGAATCGAGCCGCTCAACCTTCGCCCATGCCCTCGGCGGGTTTTGCGCCACCGCCGGCGCGCACCTTCTGCTCGATCCGCCCGCCGACATCGCGGTCGATCGATCTTCCAGTAGTCGAACGCGCGCTCCAGCACCGGCGAGCGCACGCCGCCGAGCAGGCTGCCGGCGACCTGATCGACGAGCGCCGCGCGCTGGGCGTCGTCGAACACCTCGCGCACCAGGATGCCGGGCTGGGTGAAGTCGTCGTCCTCGGCACGCAGCGTGTAGGCGCTGCGCACCATCTCGCCATCGCTCTCCCAACCGTCGGCGACCGCGCCCGTCTCGTCGGCCCACGGCCGGCCGCCGCTGTTGGGGGCGTAGACCGGCGCGTCGCCGGCGTGCGTCGTAGGTCATCTGGCCGTCGAACATGTAGGTGTTCACCGTGCACCTTCGGCTGGTTGACCGGCAGCTGGTGGAAGTTGGTGCCGATCCGGTTGCGCTGGGCGTCGTTGTAGGCGAAGGCGCGGCCGAGCAGCATCTTGTCGGGCGACAGGCCGATGCCCGGCACCGTGTTGCCGGGCGAGAACGCGGCCTGCTCGATCTGGGCGAAGAAGTTCTCCGGGTTGCGGTTCAGCGTCATCGTGCCGACCTCGATCAGCGGATAGTCCTTGTGCGGCCAGGTCTTGGTCAGGTCGAACGGGTTGATGCGGTAGGTCTTGGCGTCGGCATACGGCATGACCTGGACCGACAGTGTCCAGCGTCGGGTGCTCGCCGCGCGCGATCGCCTCGAACAGGTCGCGGCGATGGAAGTCGGCGTCCTCGCCGGCCATCGCCGCGGCCTCGGCGTTGGTGAAGAACTGCCATGCCCTGGTCGGTGTGGAAGTGGTACTTGACCCAGAACTTCTCGCCCGCGGCGTTGATCCACAGATAGGTGTGCGAGCCGTAGCCGTTCATGTGCCGCCAGGTGCGTGGCAGGCCGCGATCGCCCATCAGATACGTCACCTGGTGCGCCGACTCCGGGTTGTGGGTCCAGAAGTCCCACTGCATGTGGTTGTCGCGCAGGCCGGAGTCGGCAGCCGCTTCTGGCTGCGGATGAAGTGCGGGAACTTGATCGGGTCGCGCACGAAGAAGATCGGCGTGTTGTTGCCGACGAGGTCGTAGTTGCCTTCGCTGGTGTAGAACTTCAGCGAGAAGCCGCGCACGTCGCGCCAGGTGTCGGGGCTGCCCGCCTCGCCGGCGACGGTGGAGAAGCGCGCCAGCATCTCGGTCGTGGCGCCCTTGCTGGAACAGCGCCGCCTTGGTGTAGCGCGAGACGTCCTCGGTCGTCTCGAACACGCCGAATGCACCCGATCCCTTGGCGTGCGGCTGGCGCTCGGGAACCTTCTCGCGGTTGAAGTGCGCCATCTGCTCGAGGAAGTGCACGTCGTGCAGCAGGATCGGGCCGTCGGCGCCGATCGTCAGCGAGTTGCGATCGCTCGCTGCCGGCGCGCCGGTGCTCAGCGTCGAGCCTTCGGATCTGGATCTCGACATCGCGTTTATCCTCCGCGGAAAAAGAAGTGAGAGGCTCCAGCCGGGCAGTGCGCCGAGGGCTGGGGGCGGGCTTCGAGAATACCCGCTTGGTGACCGGCGCGTGTCAGCGCGGTCTCTTCGAGCGGCGACCCGCCTGCGCAAGCGGTCTCGAGGCATCGCCCGCACCCGGCCGTCGATCGGCAACCGGACGCCCTCGGTGCTGTGCCGCACCTGCGTGCCGTCATCTCATCTCGAACGCTTCCTGGTGGAAGCAGTCCGACGGCAGGCCCATGCGTTGCAGCCCGCTGCGCAGCGAATCGCCGAACGCGTTCGGGCCGCAGAACCAGAACTCGGCCTGCTCGGGGTTGGGCACCGCCTCGCCGATGCGCTCGGCAGTCAGGTAGCCGTCGCGCGGCGGCACGACGACTCGCAGCGTGATGCCGCTTAGTTGCGCGAGTTCGCGCAGCCGCGTCATCAGCGGCTCGGGCTCTTCGTTGGTCGAGAAGAAGAGGTCGACCGGACGCTGCCTTGCGCCGCCTTGCGCGAGCAGTTGCATGCGCGAGATGAAAGGCGTGATGCCGATGCCGCCGGCGACCCAGATCTGGCGCTCGCGGGGTCCCTCGAAGCTGAAGCGGCCGTAGGGCCCCTCGATCGTGACCGGGTCACCCACCGACAAGCGCTCGGGCAGCGCGCGCGTGTAGTCGCCGAGTTCCTTGATCGCCAGCGCGACGCGGCCGTCGCCGGCCCAGCTCGAGATGACCGTGAACGGGTGCGCCCCTTCGTCGCGATGGAAGGTGGCGAAGACGAACTGGCCGCTCTGGTGGCCGGCCCATGGCGTCTCGAGCTGGCAGTGCACTTCGAGAACGCGGTCCTCGTGCCGGCGCAACGACTCGACATGGCCGAGCGCCCGACGCGTGAAGCCGATCCGCCCACTCAGCGACAGCACCGCCGCGAGGACGCCGCCGGCCATCAGCAGCGCAGCGGCCGGGCCCGCCGCCGCCGTCCAGTAGCCGGGCGGCATGAACACGACCGCGTGGAACACGAGCAACAGGAAGGCGATCGGCGTCAGCCGGTGCAGCCGCGCGAAGTGGCGGTACGGAATGCGTTTCCAGAGCGCGACGACGACCAGCGCGATGATCAGGTACAGGCCCCACTCGCCGAGTTCCTTGGCGGGCCCGTGCCACGCCTCGAACGGCACAGGTTCGCCGCCGCCGGGTGGGCGTTGCGGCCGCGCCAGCCAGCCCTGGCCGACCATCCATTTGGGCAGGATCTCGAGCAGCCAGTGCGCGACACCGAACAGCACGCCGGCGATGCCGAGCCCCTTGTGCAGGCGGTAGAACTGGTCGAGGCCGCCGAGCAGTCGTTCGAGCCGGACCGGCCGGGCCGCGAGGATCATCACGACCGACATGCAGCCGATCGCAAGATAACCGGTGCCGAGAATCAGCGTGCCGCGCAGCGCCCAGTAGTTGCCTGGCGTCGCGAGCGTCAGGCTGCCGGGCGGCAGGCTGACGAGCCAGAGCGCGAGCCATACAGCCAGAACGAGGGCGAGATAGCGTTGCATGAATGGCCTCCGGTGCGTCGGTGCAATCGACGACCCGGCCGCCCGGCTCGAGTCCGGGCGATCATATGCGAGCGGTTCAAGGGTCCACGACCGTTGCAGCGCGCAGGCGCAGCGCATTGCCGATCACGCTTACCGAAGACAGCGCCATGGCCGCCGCGGCGACGACCGGCGAGAGCAGCAGCCCGAAGAACGGATAGAGCACCCCGGCTGCAAGCGGGATGCCGGCTGCGTTGTAGGCAAACGAGAAGAAGAGGTTCTGGCGGATGTTGCGCATCACCGCGTGCGACAGCGTTCGGGCGCGAACGATGCCCATCAGGTCGCCCTTGAGCAGCGTGACGCCGGCGCTTTCCATTGCGACGTCGGTGCCGGTGCCCATCGCGATGCCGACCGTGGCCGCGGCCAGCGCCGGCGAATCGTTGACGCCGTCGCCTGCCATCGCGACGACCCGGCCTGCCTTCATCAGCCGCTGCACGACGGCCACCTTGTCCTGCGGCAGGACGTCGGCGACGACCTCGTCGATGCCGAGCTGCTGCGCCGACCGCTTCGGCGGTCGTCCGGCCGTCGCCGGTGAGCATCACGACTGCGATGCCGGCGGCCTTCAGCGCGTGCAGCGCCTGCGGCGTCGTCGCCTTGATCGGGTCCGCGATCGCGACGAAGCCGGCGAGCCGGCCGCCAACGCCGACGAAGATGACGGTTGCAGCCTTGGCGCGCTGCGTCTCGGCGGCCTGATCGAGCGGCGCCGCGTCGATGCCGTGTTCGGCGAGGAACTTGCCGCTGCCGGAGATGACTTGCGCGCCGTCGACGGTGCCGATGACGCCCTTGCCGAGCGGCGAGTCGAAATCGGTCACCGCCGACAGCGCGAGCTTGCGTTCGTGCGCGTCGTTGACGATCGCGAGCGCCAGCGGGTGTTCGCTCGCGCGCTCGACGCTTGCCAGCTTGCGCAGCACGTCGTCGGCCGCAAAGCCGTTTGCCGGCTCGATGTGAACGACCTTCGGCCGGCCTTCGGTCAGCGTTCCGGTCTTGTCGAGCACCAGCGTGTCGATCTTCTCCATGCGCTCGAGCGCTTCGGCATCGCGGATCAGCACGCCGTGCTGCGCGCCCTTGCCGACGCCGACCATGATCGACATCGGCGTCGCCAGGCCGAGCGCACACGGACACGCGATGATCAGCACGGCAACGGCGTTGACGAGCGCATAGCTGAACGCCGGCGGCGGGCCCCAAACGAGCCAGCCGACGAAGGTCGCTGCGGCGATCAGGATGACGACCGGAACGAACCAGCCTGCAACCTGGTCGGCCATGCGCTGGATCGGCGCGCGGCTGCGCTGCGCGGCAGCGACCATGTGCACGATCTGCGACAGCAGCGTGTCGTCGCCGACCTTCTCGGCGCGCATCACGAAGCCGCCGGTCTGGTTGAGCGTCCCGGCGGTGACCTTCGAGCCGACCGCCTTGGCGACCGGAATCGGCTCGCCGGTCACCATCGACTCGTCGACGTTGCCCTTGCCTTCGGTCAGTTCGCCGTCGACCGGCACCTTTTCGCCCGGGCGCACGCGCAGCAGCTCGCCGACCTGGATGGCGTCGACCTGCACCGTCTCGTCGCTGCCGTCGGCATTCACCTGCACCGCGGTCTTCGGCGCCAGGCCGAGCAGCGCCTTGATCGCGCCCGACGTCTTCTCGCGCGCGCGCAATTCGAGCACCTGGCCGAGCAGCACGAGCACCGTGATGACGGCCGCCGCCTCGAAGTAGATCGGCACCGCGCCATCGGCCAGCCGCAGTTCGCGCGGAAAGAGCTGCGGCGCGAGGGTGCCGACGATGCTGTACAGCCACGCCGCACCGGTGCCGAGCGCGATCAGCGAGAACATGTTCAGGCTGCGGTTCTTCACCGACGCCACGGCGCGCACGAAGAATGGCCACCCGGCCCACCAGCACCACCGGCGTGCCGAGCAGGAGCTGGATCCAGTTCGACGTCTGCGGCGCAACGAGATGGTGGAAGTCGAACAGATGGCCGCCCATCTCGACCACGAAGACCGGCGCCGCGAGCGCGGTGCCAATCCAGAACCGGCGCGTCATGTCGCGCAGTTCGGGGCTCTCGCCGGTCTCGCCGGTTGCCAGCACCGGCTCGAGCGCCATGCCGCAGATCGGGCAGTTGCCGGGCCCGATCTGACGTACCTGCGGGTGCATTGGGCACGTGTATTCGGCGTCCTTGCCCGCCACGGCGGCGGCCGTCGGCCGCTTCGCGGCCGGCGGATGCGCATGCGCGCGATGATCGTGATGCGCGCCCGCCGTCACGCTGCCATCGGGCATGGCATGGGTGGCCCCGGCGGCAGGGTGATGTGCGTCGCCCGTCGGGTCGTTGCGTTCACGTTCGGCAGGCGCTGATGGCATCGCGTTCTCCTGTGGTTCGACTCGACGCTGCCGCATCACCTGGCCGGCGGCTTACCGGCGTCGGCAATGGGAAGCCGCCAGTTGCGCCGCATCGCGACGACCCGCAGCCCGAAGCACAAACCGGCGCCGACGAGCGTCGACGCACTTGGCGGCAATTGCAGGAAATCGCCGATCACGACGACCGTTGCACCGAGCAGTGCGGCGACCGCATACAGCTCGGCGAGCAACACGGTCGGCGTTTGCGCAAGCAAGATGTCGCGCACCATGCCGCCGCCGATCGCCGTCAGCATGCCGAGCAGGATCGCCGTTCCCGGATTCACGCCGTAGAGCAGCGCCTTGTGCGTGCCCGTGACCGCGAAGAGGGCGAGGCCTGCGGCATCGAACAGCAGCACCGGATTCCAGCGCCGCGTCACCTTGGACGGGAAGTAGAAGGTGACGAGCCCGGCGCCGAGCGAGACGCTCACGTAGCGCCAATCGTTGAGCCCTGGCGGCGGGATGGCGCCGATCAGGACGTCGCGGGTGATGCCGCCGGCCGTCGCAGCGGCAAAAGCAAGCACCATCACGCCGAACAGATCGAGCCTGCGCTTGACGCCTGCCATCCCGCCGCTGAGCGCGAAGACGAAGGTGCCGGCAAGATCGAGCACCCGCGGCAGCGACTCCATCGAGACGGCTTCGTGGAGGATCGAGATTGCCGTCATTTCATGCCGGCAATTCGACCTGCTGCACCTGCTCACGCACCCGGCGCTGACAGCCACGCCCTGGCCGCGACGACCAAGGTCTCGACGCCCGTCGCGAGCGTCGGATGAGGCACCGGGGCGAACTTCGGGCTGTGATTGACGGGCAGTTCGCTGAGCCGATTCGCCTCTTTTGCTTTCGCATAGATCTCCGGGTCGGGATGAGCGTGCACATCCATGTACGCGCCTCCAGGTCCGCCAACAAGCCGTCGAGGGCTGCCAGCACCGAATCGAAAGGAGTGGCCTCGGTCGTATCCACGTGCTCTCCTTCTGCAACGCTCGCAACTTGCCCCGGCGCCGCCGGGCGGCGCGCCTCAGCCGTCGCCGAACCTGTAGCTCGACACGCTGATGCCGCCGAAGAAATCCTGCTCGTGGTAGACGCGCGTCGCAACGCCTTGTTCGGCCGCGCCGACGGCGACCATCAGCGGCAGCAGATGCTCCTCGCGGGGGTGCGCCTGGCGCGCCGCGGGCGCCTGCTCCCAGCCGACGAGGGCGGCCGTGCGCTGGCCCGGATCGCTCGCCGTCAGCGAGCGCTGCAGCCAGTCGTCGAACGCCGCCGACGGCTCCTTGGCGGCGGGCCCGAACATGCGCAGGTTGTGATAGCTCAGCCCGCTGCCGACGATCAGGATGCCTTCGTTGCGCAGCGGCGCGAGCGCGCGCCCGAGCGCAAGATGCTCGCGCGGGTCGAGCCCGCGCTTGAGCGAGAGCTGCAGCACCGGCATATCGGCGTTTGGATAGATGACGACCATCGGCGCGTACAGGCCGTGATCGAAACCGCGCTCGGCGTCGACGCCGACCGCAACGCCGGCCGCCGCGAGCAGCGCGACGACACGCTGCGCAACCTGCGGCGCGCCGCGCGCGGGGTACTCGATGTGATACGTGTAGTCGGGAAAGCCGCCGTAGTCGTAGATCATCGGCGGCTTCGGATGCGCCATGACCGTGAATTCGCGTTCCTCCCAGTGCGCCGAGACCATCAGCACGGCGCGCGGCGTGGCGCCCAATTGCAGCGGCATCTCGCGCAGCGATGCTTCGAGGCGGTCGTACTGGCCCGGCATCTCGTGCTTCATCCAGGGCCACGGCCCGCCGCCGTGCGAGATGAAGTACGTGGGCAGCGCGCTCGTTGTCATGTCATCTCCTTCGCGGCCCGCTGCGGTCATCTGTTCGGCACGGCGGTCGCGAGCAGATCGGCCCATGCCGATGCTGCAGCGGCCCGCGCAACATCGAGCCGCGGCGCGTCCGACGCCAGCTTACCGACACGCCGCTGTGCGCCCTGCGGCTGGCGAATCGGCCCGCGCCGGCGCGTCCCGGGCGCGCAGCGACGCTTGCACCGGGTCAGGACTCGCGCGGCATCACGGTCAGCACGCGCGCGATGAAGGCGTGCAGTTCCTTCATGTAGTTCTGCAGGAACTCCTTCGTCGGCTCGTCGTTGATCTCGCCGTCGGCGGTGATCAGCCCGGGCACGAAGTGGATGTAGGCCTCGACGGTGTTCATCAGCGGCGAGTTGCAAAAGCACAGCACGCCGCGCAGGCTCTGCTGCGCGACCGCGGTGCCGATCGCGCCCGGCGAGGTGCCGATCACACCCGAAGGCTTGCGCGCAAACGAGTTCTTGCCCCACGGCCGGCTCGCCCAGTCGATCGCGTTCTTCAGCCCGCCCGGGATCGAGCGGTTGTACTCGGGCGTCACGAACAGCACGGCATCGACATCCGCAATCGCCTGCTTGAAGTCGCGCGCCGCCGGCGGGTAGTCGGCGTCGTAGTCCGCGCTGTACAGCGGCAGGTCCCTGATCGGGATCTCGCTCATCACCAGTTCGGGCGGCGCGAGCCGGACGAGCGCCTTGGAGAGCAGCCGGTTGATCGAGGTCGACGCGAGGCTGCCGACGAAATATCCGACCTTGTAGGTTGCCATGCGAGGCTCCTGGGAAGTGGGTGGCGAGGGTGTCCTTGTACGCCGACGCCTGGCGTTGCGCAAGGCGCCGGCACGGGAGACCTCACGGGCACCGCGCCCGCCCGCAGGTCACTGTTGGGCGACAACCGTGCCGCGCCCCGCGACAGAAGTTGCTGGCGGCAACCGTTCGCCGCGCCGGAGAAGATCGTCGGGCCGGTGCCGGCCGGATAGGAAATCAATCCACTCGTTCACGAAGCGCGCGGCCGCTGACCGCCGCCGCCGCGATGTTCGCCCGCTACTGCGCTGCGCGGCGTACGGCGTCGTAACCGAGGTGGTGCATGCATTCGCGCAGGATCAGCAACGCCGCAGCGGCGTCGCGGCCCGGCGGCAGGCCGGCGAGCGCACCCGGATTGCCGAGCGACGCCGACGCCAGGCGCTGGAAGATTGCTTCCACCTCGTCGCGCGCAAGGCGCGCACCGTCGGCCTGCAGGCCAGGCAGCGAGTGCAGCAGCGGATCGTTGATCAGCAACTCGCCGCGCGCCGCATGGCGCAGCGGCGCCGCCATCAGCGCGTCCTCGACGACGTCGATCGCCTGCTCGATCTCGAACGGCGTCGGCGGGTCGTGCCGAAAGCACGCGTCGGCAATGCCGCGCACACCGAGGGCCAGCACCACCTCGGGTCCGGTGCCGACGGCGAGCGTCGTGCGCTCGCCTTCGAGGCGCAGCCTCGTCGCGCCCCGGTGATCTGGCTCCATCGTCACTCCTTTGAGAAGTCCGCGTCCGGCCGCCACGGTTGGTCACGGCGCGCGCAGGCTTCGTCGCGCCCGCCACCAGCGCGCCGCGCAACGCCATGCTCCCGTTCAGCGAATCGATCGACC
Organism: uncultured beta proteobacterium; assembly: GCA_963774675.1. Classification (GTDB taxonomy): domain Bacteria; phylum Pseudomonadota; class Gammaproteobacteria; order Burkholderiales; family Burkholderiaceae_C; genus CAIKUF01. The sequence continues at coordinate 9,956 of CAVZFV010000002.1, forward strand.
GGTACGCATCCGGCCGGCAAACCATTCGGCAAGCGGGCGATTGTGCGCGGCGCGCTCGAGCGGCTGACGCCGGCGCCGATGGCAGCGCCCGCCGCCGCGTTCGCGCGCCTGCCGGTGCTGGCGTCGGCCGCAGGCTCTCGATCCCGATTCATGTCAACGCCTGAACAGGAAGCCATCATGAAACAGCGCCTCGCCTCGACCCTGCTTGCCGCTTTGCTGGTGAGCGCGGGTGCGGCGTTCGGCCACGACGAAGCGACGCTCGATGCAATGTCCGCCCCGCACGGCGGGCAGCTGCAGATACGCGTCGGCGCCGGACACGAAGGCCGTGCTGTCGATCACGCGGCCCGGCAAGCCGCCGCAGCAGGCGCGCTTCACGCCGTTCGCGCATGCGGACAAGGCTTCGGCGGCAAAACAGCGGGCCGCTGGGTGACGGGCGGAGGATAGTTCGTTCAAAGGCCCTTTTTCCGTGACGATGGGGTAGTCGGGCCCGTCTGTCGAGGCTCCGAATGCGGTTCTTGTGATCGATGGTGTCCGCCGAGCGCCGATGAACCCGGCCGCACGCGCCAGCACAGCGCTCGTGTGCGGGTTTACCCATGCGACAGGACCGCATTTCCCCGGCCCGGAAAACCTCGGACGCCGACGATCCCTGCGATCCGTGGTGCCGGGTCGCTCGATCGACGGTGGTTGACTGCGCTCAGGCCGCCTGCAGGGCCTGTTCACGCGCAGCTGAGCGTGGCGGCGCACGGGCCTGCAGACCCAGGTGCGTGAGGATCTTCTCGATCACCGGCTGCTCCAGGATCACCGCAATGATCTTCAGCTCGCCGCCGCAGTTCGGGCAGTGCTCCAGGTCGAGCGCAAACACCCGCTTGAGCAGCCGGGCCCAACTCAGCCGCACCGGCCTGTGATGCGCGCAGCTCGCCTGGCACTCGGCAGGTGGCGCGGCCTGGGCGGGCGGCTCGGGCTCTTGCGGCACCACCATCGCGCGCAGCTTGGCGTTGGGGGCCAGCACGCCGTGGAAGCGAATCAGGTGCAGCCGCGGGCGTGGCACCAGCGCGGCCAGACGCTGCATGAACTCCAGCGGGCTCATGACCAGGTGCGTGGTGCCGTCGCGCCAGGGGGTCTTCAGCTTCAGCACCACCTGACCGGCAGCGTTGGTCTGTACGCGCTCGTTGGCCAGTGCCGGACGCGTGATGTAGCGGCACAGTTGCTCCAGCGCCTGGCGGTCATCCGCCCCGCAGCGCACTGCGGCGTGCAGGCTGAAACCGCTGATGTCGGCGCACAGCGTTTGCTTGAAGTCCGTCTCCCGGGGCATTGCACCTTGCAGCGTCAGCACCTTCTGGCCGGCGCGCGGGCCGAAGGCGATGCGATAAGTGCAGGCTGCTGCCTGCAGCGGCCTGAGCACGCGGGCTTCGTCCGAATCACCGTCGGTGTCGGCCAAGTACGCTTGGCCTTTCTCTTCGATGAGCAACCCCCGACGGGTGAGCAGCTTCATCGTGCGCGTGATGATCTTGTGCAAGACCGCCTGCAGCGCTTCATCGGTTGGCGCAGGTACCTCGACGAATTCCGGCGTGCCTTCAGTGCCGCATCGGTACACGCCGTCCAACACCAGGCAGTGAAGGTGCACGTTGAGGTTGGCCGCGGACCCAAAGCGTTGGATCAGCGTGACGGCGCCGCTGTCGGCATCGTCGGCGTTCACGCCCGCCTTCTTGAGCAGAAACCGAGTGATCACGCGGTGCACGACCTGCAGCACGGGCGTCACCAGCTTGGGTTGCGCGGCCAGCAGTAGGCGCAGCGGGATGGGCAGCGACAGAACCCACTGGCGCACCGGCACGTGTGGGATCACGTGGTCCACCAGGTGCGCCGCTGTCTGCGCCATGCGACGGGCACCGCACGACGGGCAGAACCCGCGCCGCTTGCAGCTGAAGGCCACGAGCTTGTCGTGGCCGCAGTCGCCACAGCGCAGCCTCAGAAAGCCGTGCGCGAGGATGCCGCACTCCAGGAACGCGTCGAACTCGGCCAGGCCGGCAAGAAGCACGGCCGGGAAGTCTGCACACTGCACCCTGATGCCGCGCGTGCGCGCGGCCTCTCCGAAGGTGACGTGGTGCGGATCTTCAACGCCATCGGCGCCTGTCTTGCCGCCGTGGAGATATCGAAGGATGTTCTGCCCAACGTGGTTCGTCTGCCCACCGGCGCCTGGTACGCTCCCTGGGTCGACCCGAGCGGGCAATCGATCTGTGTCCATGGCAACCCCAACGTGCTCACGCGCGATGCCGGCACGTCCTCACTCGCCCAGGGTTGCAGCGGACAGCTCGTGCCGGTCCAAGTCGAGAAGTTCTCTGATACCTTGCCTGCGATGCTCGCCTTCGAGCCGGAACCCGACGGCGCGGAGATGGGGCGCTGGCGCGCGCGGTCGAAGTCGGTGCCAGCGGTCCGACGCATAGACAGCGTGGCGTCGCTGCGGCCATCGCGCCGGCTCTACGCGAAGACGCGCGCCAGCGTGTCGCGCAACTCGGCGCTGCGCGCAGCGCGCCGACCTCGATGCCGCGCCAGTTGGCGAGCGTCGCGTCGCTGAAGCCGCGCATGAACGCGAGCTCGTCGCCGGCCAGCGCCAGCCGGCCTCGATCACCGCGCCGATCGCGACCTCGCCGCGCGCGCGTTGTTGCCGTCGTCGCTTGTCGCAGCCGAGGCCTTGCTCGGGCAGCGCCGCGCAGTACATGCCCTCGGCGCCGACCTTCATGAAGACGCGCTCGCCGAAGCGCTCCATGACCCGCGTGTCCATGCGGCCGCTGCCGGCGACCATGAAGGGCTCGCGCGCGACCGCCCTGCGCAGCCGCTGCGCGGCTTGTGCGTGGGCCGGCGACAGGCCGACGCCGCTGCCGACGCGCGCGAACGCGAGCGCCAGTGCGCGCAGCGGGATCGCATAGGCCGGGATCGAGCAGCCGTCGATGCCGCGCGGCGCCTGGCCGAGATCGACCCCGGTTGCGGCGCCGAGCGCCGCCGTGACCTCGCGCATCACCGGGTGCCCGGGCTCGACATAGCCTTGCAGGTAGCGCCGCAGGTCGGCGCCGTGGCCCGCGAGTGTGCAACCCAGGCAGACGAAGCCGGCGTGCTTGCCCGAGCAGTTGTTGTGCAGCGCCGAGGGCTCGCCGCCCTGCGCAGCGAGTGCGCGCGCCGCGGCCTCGTCGTAGGGCCAATGGCTGCCGCATTCGAGGCAACCGGCATCCACGCCGGCCTTGGCGAGCATCGCTGCGGCCGTCGCCACATGGCGCGGCTCGCCGCGGTGCGACGCACAGGCGAGCGCCAGCTCGGCGTCGGTCAGGGCGAGCCGGTCCGCAGCGCCGCTGGCCACCAGCGACAGCGCCTGCAGCACCTTGACGGCAGAGCGCGGGAAGACCGCGCGCTCGATGTCGCCGATGGCCGCGACGACCGCGCCGTCAGCATCGACGACGGCCAGCGCGCCGCGATGACGCGATTCGACATGGCCACCTCGCAGCACCTCGACCAGGATCGGATTCATCGGGTGAACTGTAGGCCAAGCCGGCCTGTGCGGAGCGACCGCGTAGCCAGCCTAGACTCAACGCATGTCACCGCTCGCGCTCGCACTCGTGCTCGTGGCCGCGCTGCTGCACGCGAGCTGGAACTTCGTCGCCAAGCAGGCGGGTGGGGGCAACCACTTCACCTTCCTCGCGGCCGCGTTCGTCGGCCTGCTGTGGGCGCCGGTGGCGATCTGGGCCGGCATTGGCGTGGTCGGGGGCTTTGGCCTCGCCGAGTGGGCCGTGCTCGCTGCGAGCGCCGTCGTGCACCTGCTCTACTTCCGCACGCTGCTGCACGGCTACAGCGTCGCCGACCTGACGGTCGTCTACCCGGTCGCGCGCGGCAGCGGGCCGCTGCTGACCTCGCTCGGCGCCGTTGCGCTGCTCGGCGAGCGGCTGTCGCTCGCGAGCGCCGCAGGTGCGGCAGCGGTCGTCACCGGCGTGTTCCTGATCGCCGGCGGGCCCGCGCTGTGGCGCCGGGCGCACGACCCGGCACAACGCCTGCGCGTGCGCCGCGGCATCGCCTGGGGCGCGGCGACCGGCGGCTTCATCGCCGGCTACAGCCTGATCGACGGCTATGCGGTCAAGGCGATGCTGCTCTCGCCGATCCTGGTCGACTATTTCGGCAACCTGCTGCGCGTGCCGTTGATGCTGCCCTTGGCGCTGCGCGACCGGCAAGGGCTCGCGGCGGCGTTGCGCAGCCAGTGCAAGCCAGCGCTCGTGGTCGCGACGCTCGGGCCGGCGAGCTACGTGCTCGTGCTCTACGCGGTGAAGATGGCACCGCTGAGCCATGTCGCGCCGGCGCGCGAGGTGTCGATGCTGTTTGCGGCGCTGCTCGGCGGGCACCTGCTCGGCGAGGGCGATCGCAAGGCACGTCTGGCCGGCGCCGCGGCGATTGCGCTCGGCGTCGCGGGGCTGGCGCTGGGCTGACCCGGGCGGGTGGCTATCCTCGGCGTTCGGCTCTGCGCGCCAGGCAGACCAGGATCAGGCCCGCCGCCAGCAGCATCGGCGTCGACGGCTCGGGAACCGGGGTGCCGAAGATGGCGCCGTTCTGCGACGTGAGCCAGATGCCGTCGGGCAGGTCGAAGCCAATAGTGGCCGTGTTGAGAAGGTCCAGCTCACCCCAGGCCATGTCGGTCGAGACGTTGTAGGCGATGTCGAAAACGTCGCCCGCGCTGACCATCCTCGAATGGGACGCGGCCACGGCCAGAGCAGTTTCGAATGGTGAACCGCCCGAATAGGTCGGGGTGAGATACATCGCGGCGCTTGAGTTATCGAACTGGGTCACCCGCGAGCGCTCGTCGAGGTCCTCCGTGGTTGGGTCCCAGGTGCCGATTTCGATTTCGACAGCGCCGCTTTGCAGGCCATAGGTGCCGAAGAGGTAGATCGCTCTGGCGAAGCCATCCACCGACAAATGAACCGTGATGTCGAACGGCCCCGTAGCGGCACCATGGACCGTGTACGTGTCAAACATCGACACGTACATGTGCGAGCCCCCGTAGCCGCTGTTGAACGAGCGCATCCGGTCCGGCAAGATCTCGGCCGAACCGGTCTGGATAGGTCCGCCACTGCCGATGAAAGTGGAGGTGGGAATCCCGTTGGGTGGGTTCGGGCCGGGCGTGTTGCTGGTCGCGCAGACCCCTGAAGGACCGCATGAGTTACCCGTGAACACCATCCACGCGTGCGAGTCCAGCGGCATGGGGCCGCCAAGGCCGTGCCGCAGCCTGCGCGAGCCAGCGCGAGCAACAGCGCGCCTGCGCGATGGGTGGATCCGATGCGAAAGGTACTTCTTCTTCATGAACTACTCCTCGACGCGCGCGCGGCCAGCGGTGCTCGCCACGCTGAGGGCGACTCCCGTTCCAGTGGGCTTGCGGTGGCCGCGCGCTGAGGGTTTTCGAGGATTCGCCGACAAAGTTGTCGGCCGTCAAGAAGGGCGACTCGGCCTACGCGTGAGCTTCGCGAGGCGCGTCCAAGGGCTGCGGCAACCCGCCCGCGGCGGCGACAAAGCGCGCATCCGGGCGCAGCGCGTCGAACTCAGGCGTCAGCAGCACGAAGGGCATCGAGCTCGACCGTTGCCGCGCGGCCGTCGCGACGAAACCGATTGTGGCATCGAATCGTTGCGCGGCGGCGGTAGTACGCGCCATCGTCCAGGGGGCACGTCGCGCCGCTGTGCGAGGCGCTCCAGCGCTTCGAAGTGCCGCAGCGCGCCAGGCTGATCGCCTGCCGCCTCGGCCACCAGCGCTGCGAACTTGAGCCACGGCAGATCGTCCGCGCCGTTCGGGCCGAGGCTCGCGAGTAGCGCCTGGGCCTCGTCGGGCCGCCCGTCGAGCGCGAGCGCCCAGCAGGCGCGGAGCTGGCAGGGGCGGTGCCTGGGCGCGAACTCGAGCGCCTTGCGCAAGGCCCGGACGGCGGCGTCGAAGCGGCGCTGCAGAATCATGTGGTCGCCGAAGTTCATGTTCAGGCCCACGTCCAGCCGGTCGATGAGAAGCGCCTGTTCGAGCCGTCGTCGCCTCGGCGAACTGGTGCTTGACCGCACAAGATTTGCCATCCACACCATCGCCAGCCGACGGCTGGGCAACTGCGCCAGCGCGCGCTGCGAATCCTTGGCCGCGCCGTCGAGGTCGCCCTTGAAGAAGAATCGCAATGCCGCGCGTGCCGAAAGCCCCATCGCCAGCTCGGGCTCCAACGCCAACGCCTGTTCGAGACGGTGCTCGCAATCCGCTACCAGGCGTTGCGGATCGGGCGCGCCGTAGTGGGCGAGCATCAACGCGCACTCAGCGCGCGAGGCCGAGGCTGAGAGCGAGTCGGCGCGGCAGCGGTGACGACCTCGAACAGGCCCGCCGCTTCGCCCAGCGACGCCAGCGTGCGCTGGGCGATCGATTGGCGCCCGTGCAGGTAGTCGCGCATGACTTGCGGCGGCAGCGATGGCAGCCTGTCCGGCGGCCCGGATTCGGCGCCCAGTTGCGCCCGGATGGCGGTGGCCAGGCGCAGCGCGATCTCGTTTTGCAAGGGCAGCAGGTCCTGCAGGTCGCGCACGTAGTCGGCAGCCCAGACGTGGGCGCTGGTGCGCGCGTCGATGAGTTGCGCGATCACCTGCAGGCGGTCGCCGACTGCAGCACCGAGCCCTCGACGACCCAGTCGGCGCCGGTGCTGTCGGCGATCTCGGCCACGCTCTCCGTGCTCGCCTTGAAGCGCATCGCAGTCGTGCGCGAGATGATGCGCACCTTGCGCAGCGCGCACAGGCGCAGGATCAGGAGTTTGGTCAGGCCGTCGGCGATGAAGTCTTCGCCCGATGCCGACAGGTGCTGAAACGGCAGCACGATCAGCGACTCGGCACTCGATCGCGATGGCTGCTGGCGTGCTGCGTTCGCGCAGCGCGCCGGGCGCCGCGCGCAGCCGGTAGCCCCGCTTGGGAAGAGTTTCGAGGTGCCGCGGCGCGTGCGCGTCGTCGCCCAGCGCGCGGCGGATCTGGCCGACGCAGCGCGTGAGCGCATCGTCGGTGACGAAGCCGCGCGGCCAGACGGCCTGCTCGATCTGCTTGCGCGTGCGCATCGCCGGGCATGCCGGGCCAGCTCGAGCAGGACCGCCATGGCCTTGGGCTCGATGCGCAGCGAGCCGCCCGGCCCGCCAATGCGGCCTTCGAGCGGGAGCACATCACACCCTGCGATAGTGAAGCCTGCTTCGAGCGTCATCTGAACTCCGTCTGGCAGCTCCGAAAGTTGGCGCCGCGCCGCGACGCCGTAGGCGTCATGAATGCGGCGCGACACGGTCGCGCACATTTCGACGATGCGCTCGCGCCGACGGGCGCGAACTGACACAACTTCGTCATTCGCTGGTGCATTCTCAAGGGCTACCCTAATCGATGAGGAGGCCGATGTAGGCAAATTGTCGCGAAGCTTGTTCGCGCTCAAGGTCTGTTGCCCAGGCTTCGCAGGGAGCATTGCTTTCTTGCCGCCAGCCGCGCTTGCCCCCCGGAATGCCTTACGCTCGGCCCGGTCCGCACGCAGCGACTGCGCTCCGGGACCAGCAATCGATGGAACAACTCCTGCTGCACCTGATCGGCGACTACGTGACCCAGACCGACTGGATGGCGCGCACGAAGACGCGCGCCAACGCCGCGGCCGCTTGCCACGCCGTGGTCTACACGCTGCCGTTCATGCTGCTGTCACCGTCGCCGGCCGCGCTCGGCGCGATCGCGGTCTCGCACTTCCTGATCGACCGCTTCCGCCTCGCGCGCCATGTGGCCTTCGCGAAGAACAAGCTCACCGACTGGCAGTTGAAGTGGGCCGACTGCAGCGCCACCGGCTTCCCGGGCGAGGTGCCCGCCGCAAAGGCGTTCTGGCTCATGATCCTGATCGACAACACGATGCATCTGTCGATCAACTACGCGGCGCTGCGCTGGCTGTAAGGAGCGATGGGCCGATGATGATGAAGTTCTCGCGCCTGCTCGCCGCCGCGCTGTGCCTGGCCAGCCTGCAGGCCGCGGCATTCGACCTCCAGGGCCACCGCGGCGCACGCGGCCTGGCGCCCGAGAACACGTTGCCCTCGTTCGCGGCCGCGCTGACCATCGGCGTGACAACGATCGAGACCGACGATCGCGATCACGCGCGACGGCGTGCTCGTGATCTCGCACGACCCGGCCTTGAACCCCGACATCAAGCGCGGCCCCGACGGCCAGTTCGAGGATAGTTCGTTCAAAGGCCCTTTTTCCGTGACGATGGGGTAGTCGGGCCCGTCTGTCGAGGCTCCGAATGCGGTTCTTGTGATCGATGGTGTCCGCCGAGCGCCGATGAACCCGGCCGCACGCGCCAGCACAGCGCTCGTGTGCGGGTTTACCCATGCGACAGGACCGCATTTCCCCGGCCCGGAAAACCTCGGACGCCGACGATCCCTGCGATCCGTGGTGCCGGGTCGCTCGATCGACGGTGGTTGACTGCGCTCAGGCCGCCTGCAGGGCCTGTTCACGCGCAGCTGAGCGTGGCGGCGCACGGGCCTGCAGACCCAGGTGCGTGAGGATCTTCTCGATCACCGGCTGCTCCAGGATCACCGCAATGATCTTCAGCTCGCCGCCGCAGTTCGGGCAGTGCTCCAGGTCGAGCGCAAACACCCGCTTGAGCAGCCGGGCCCAACTCAGCCGCACCGGCCTGTGATGCGCGCAGCTCGCCTGGCACTCGGCAGGTGGCGCGGCCTGGGCGGGCGGCTCGGGCTCTTGCGGCACCACCATCGCGCGCAGCTTGGCGTTGGGGGCCAGCACGCCGTGGAAGCGAATCAGGTGCAGCCGCGGGCGTGGCACCAGCGCGGCCAGACGCTGCATGAACTCCAGCGGGCTCATGACCAGGTGCGTGGTGCCGTCGCGCCAGGGGGTCTTCAGCTTCAGCACCACCTGACCGGCAGCGTTGGTCTGTACGCGCTCGTTGGCCAGTGCCGGACGCGTGATGTAGCGGCACAGTTGCTCCAGCGCCTGGCGGTCATCCGCCCCGCAGCGCACTGCGGCGTGCAGGCTGAAACCGCTGATGTCGGCGCACAGCGTTTGCTTGAAGTCCGTCTCCCGGGGCATTGCACCTTGCAGCGTCAGCACCTTCTGGCCGGCGCGCGGGCCGAAGGCGATGCGATAAGTGCAGGCTGCTGCCTGCAGCGGCCTGAGCACGCGGGCTTCGTCCGAATCACCGTCGGTGTCGGCCAAGTACGCTTGGCCTTTCTCTTCGATGAGCAACCCCCGACGGGTGAGCAGCTTCATCGTGCGCGTGATGATCTTGTGCAAGACCGCCTGCAGCGCTTCATCGGTTGGCGCAGGTACCTCGACGAATTCCGGCGTGCCTTCAGTGCCGCATCGGTACACGCCGTCCAACACCAGGCAGTGAAGGTGCACGTTGAGGTTGGCCGCGGACCCAAAGCGTTGGATCAGCGTGACGGCGCCGCTGTCGGCATCGTCGGCGTTCACGCCCGCCTTCTTGAGCAGAAACCGAGTGATCACGCGGTGCACGACCTGCAGCACGGGCGTCACCAGCTTGGGTTGCGCGGCCAGCAGTAGGCGCAGCGGGATGGGCAGCGACAGAACCCACTGGCGCACCGGCACGTGTGGGATCACGTGGTCCACCAGGTGCGCCGCTGTCTGCGCCATGCGACGGGCACCGCACGACGGGCAGAACCCGCGCCGCTTGCAGCTGAAGGCCACGAGCTTGTCGTGGCCGCAGTCGCCACAGCGCAGCCTCAGAAAGCCGTGCGCGAGGATGCCGCACTCCAGGAACGCGTCGAACTCGTCCTTCACGAATTGCGGCAGGTCGGCGCCGGTGGCCGCCTCTGTCTGGGCGATGAAGGTCGCGGCGTGCTGCTGCACCAGGCGGTACAGCGTGGTCTGCTCCGGGCGGTGACGCTCGTAGTGAACCGGGGCGCCGTCCGGCGCCCCCTGGGGCTGCCGGCCAATAGCTTGCACGCGAGGCTCCCGAGGTGGTGACCTCGGACGGTCTCAAGCTATGCACCGCGTCGCAATCGCCCTCACGGGCGCCTACCTGTGGGTGCCTACTTCAGGAGGCCTACCTTCTGGTGTCTACAAGTTGGTCACCGACTGCACGTACATGGTCAGGTGAGATGCCAGCAAGCTGCCCTTCGCGAACAGCCGGTTATGGCCGGGTCCGCCAAACTGCGGCTCAGATTCGTCGCCGGAAACCTGCCATTCGAGGGCGCTCCGTGGCAAGAATTCCGAGTGCGCCGGGAAGGACGGCTTGTGGCCTATTCTGTTGAAAAACTCTTTGGAACTTTGAGTCACTTGACCGATCTTTGATGGCAACCGATTGACGGGGAGCACATCACGATGATGGGTCAACAAGGTGGCAGCCAAGACAGACTCTTCTACTCGTTCAACCTGGACGATCACGTTCCGCGCAATCACTTGCTGCGAGGCATCGACCACTTCTTCGACCTCGGTGAGCTGCGCACCCATCTCGCACCGTTCTACAGCCACACCGGACGCCCATCGATCGACCCCGAGCTGATGATGCGCATGCTGATCGTCGGCTACTGCTTCGGCATCCGCTCCGAGCGACGGCTGTGCGAAGAGGTCCATCTGAACCTGGCCTATCGCTGGTTCTGCCGACTCGATCTCGAAGACGCGGTGCCCGACCATTCGACCTTCTCCAAGAACCGGCACGGCCGCTTCCGCGAGAGCGACGCCTTGCGCCATGTGTTCGAGAGCGTGCTGCGCCGCTGCATGAGCCGAAGGCCTGGTTCGCGGAGAAGGCTTCGCGATCGATGCCAGCGTCATCAAGGCTGACGCCAACCGAGCACGCGGCGTTCCTGGCGCCGAGACGACGGACTGGCGCAAGGACGCCGGAACGAGCCGCGCCGTGCGCGAGTACCTGGACGCACTCGAAGAGTTCAACCCGACCGGTGACGACGACGCGGAGACACCGAGCCACCTGCGCCAGGCAAGAACGTCTCGCTGACCGATCCGGCGGCGCGTTGGACCGCCGCGCCAGGCGGGCCGGCGTTCTACGCCTACTCGACCAACTACCTGATCGACCTGGACGCCGGGATCATCGTGGATGTCGAGGCCACGCCAGCGCATCGAACGCAGGAGGTCGAATCGACCAAGACGATGGTCGATCGCGTCGAACAACGCTTCGACATGAAGCCCGATCGGCTGGTGGGCGACACCGCCTACGGCACCGCATCGATGCTCGGGTGGATGGTGCAGGACAAGGGCATCGAACCGCATGTTCCCGTGTGGGACAAGAGCCGAGCGCAAGGACGGCACGCTGTCGAGCAGCGACTTCACCTGGGATGAGCAGGCGAACGAATACCGCTGCCCGCAAGGACATGCGCTCCTGAGCGATCGCCGCCAGTTCAAGCCAGCCGCGCGATCGCATCACGAAGGCCGACACGATCCTGTACAGCGCCAGCCAGCACGACTGCACTGGATGCCCGATGAAGCAAGAGTGCTGCCCGAACATGCCGCAACCGCAAGATCATGCGCAGCGTCCACGAGCGCTCAAGCGACGTGGCGCGCGAGATCGCCACCACTCCGCAATACAAGCAGTCACGACGTGATCGAAAGAAGGTCGAGATGCTGTTCGCGCATCTCAAACGCATCCTCAAGCTGGATCGACTGCGCCTGACGAGGACTGACCGGCGCGCACGATGAGTTCTTACTGGCCGCAACCGCTCAGAATCTGCGAAGAATGGCAAAGAGGTTGTTCGAAGGACGACTAAACACGGCTGCGATGCCAGCCTGAAGAGGCCACGGATCCCTCGCGACAACAACGATCGGCGCGCCCTTCGCTTCATCGCAATCAGTTCATCGGAGCACGTCCTCGAAGACTCGGTCGCGAATCGAGTTTTTCAACGGAATAGGCCGACGGCCGTCCGCCAGTTGACGACGACGAGCGACGGCAGATTTCACATTGCCGTCATTGGGGCTTCAAAGGCAGGTCTATGGCGCACAGCTGCCGACCAGGGTCACAGAGGGAGTAGCCGCCGTCGACCCTGAGCCGTCAATCAGCCGCCCAACTGAACTGCCGCAAAGGAGCCCAGGTTGCAACGCGATCCATCACGATGCGGGACCCGGGAAACGTTGCTGACCCCGGCGAGGCTATTCTCTAAACTGCAGCGGCCCAAATCGCTGGTGGAGGTGTCATGTCAGGTTATGTCGGATCTGATGCGCAGATCACGCTGATGCGGAGATCCGACGATCACGTCGACTGGACACGCGCGACTCGCGGCGCCTGCAACGTAGGGCGGATGCTGGGCTGCGACGACATCGAGGGCATCGGTTGGCCCACGATTCTCGACGCAATCACACGCGACGGCAGCTTCGGATTCCGCCTGCTTTCGCTCGACGCGGCCGCAGTGGCAGTGACCGAGTTGCAGCGCCATGGCTATCGGCTTGACCTGTGGGACGTCTTCGTCGCAGACCGCGCTGCGGCCACCGGCTTAGTCGATACGATCCTCAACGCTGGTTTGCCTCCCGGGATGTCCTGGCTTGACCTCGGTACAGACCCCGAGGGCTCGGCCATCAAGAGCGTGCAGTCCTTCATGCTGGACAACGGCGTCGTGCCCTTTTCGGGCTCGATGCTGCTCGGCAGATGCGGCCCGGCGCGCACGCTGGCTATCGCCGATGTCGACGGCAGCGTGGTGGCCAGCGCCTGCACGTACCTCCCGCATAACGCCACGAGCGTGCACGTGCACAAGGCGTGGGGCGGATTGGTGGCGGTCGACCCGTCCCAGCGTGGCCGGAAGCTCGGCGTGCTGATCAACGCAGCGATGGTGAAGGCTGCTTTCGACGAGCTGGCGGCCGAAAGCATCTACGAGTTGGTATCTTCGTCGAACGTGGCGTCGAGGCGCATGGTCGAAGCCTGCGGCCTACGCCATGATCCTGCCGTGGTGAGCGGCGCGGCGGCGCCGGTGGACCAAAAGCGGTATACGCGGTAACTCTGAACGCTCTCCGAATACCGGAGAAGCACAGGATGTGCGGACGTTCTGCGCCCAGCAATTCATTCGATCCACGAAACCGCAACTGCCCTTTCCAGCAGCCTGCTACTGGCGCTCACCATGACCCCCAAGCAGCTCGTGCCACCTCATTTCGCACGAGCGTGCGTCGCAGTGCCGAGATGCCAGGAAGTTGCCGGCCATGTGCGGCTGCTCATGGCCGTGAAGAGTCCGCCAGCAAATCGATCCAACCGACGCGCCACCGCCACGAAGCTGCCGTGCCAAGGGCGAAGAAGTGCCCGGCGTTGAGCGTTCGCCCGCCCAGCGGTACGCCGAGCCCTTGGCCCTTCCCGAACTCCAACCTGTTGCTTGAGTGCGTCGATTAGCGGTAGGCTGCCGCACAGGGGCATTCAGGCCGCGAGAATCATCCGGTTTGAATCCGGTCAAAAGTCGTAAAAATCCCGACAGGGGAACACGCCGGGGAACAGTTCGAAAGCCCGAAGGGCGACTTCAAGCAAAGGCGCTGCTTTCCGGCGATCGTTCGAGTCCCTCCGGGGCCATTGATATCTCCGCAACGAGCGGCAAATATGCAGCGCAAGCGGTACTTCGGTTTGCCTTGTCGGATTCATCGTGAAGGCGCTCAGCCGAAGGTGGCCATCGGCAGTTTCCTGGCGTCTCACCTGGACGTGTGCGCGCCGCTTGCGAGCAGAGGTCGTCACTCGAATGCAGGCACCCGGGAGCCGACCCAAGACAGTGGTGCGTGCCACACGAAGCCGGCCCTCTGGGTCGACGTCGTCATCGAAGTGCCGAAGGGCAGTTTCCTCAAGCGTGGTTCGACCGGCCACGTCGACTTCGTGTCACCGTTGCCGTGCCCCTTCAACTACGGCGCGGTCCCCACGCATTTGGGCATGGAAGGCGACCTGCTCGACGCGCTGGTGCTGGGGCCACGTTTGCGCTTTGGCACACAACTGCGCCTGCGCGCATGGGGTGCGGTCACGCTCGTTGACCGCGGCATGGCCGATGACAAGTTGGTGTGTAGCGAGCGCCCGCCCAGTGCGGCGGAAATCGATCGCGTGCTGCGCTTCTTTCGCTTCTATGCGCGCTGCAAGGCCTGGCTGAATCGTTGGCGCGGCCGAGCGGGGCGCAACGCCAGCGAAGGCTGGTGCGAAGCGCACGAAGCGATGGCGCGAGCACGACCGCGTCAACCTGGTTGGCCTGGACCTTCGATCGATTATTGATAGCCGTTGCCGGGGCATCAAAGGCGAGCATCAGGCCTGCGAAACTTACTTTCCGCAGGTGTGCGCGAGCAAATAGACTGAATTTCTGGCCGGCTACACAGGGGCCTGGAACGACTCGGTTGGTACGCCGAGCAGTGCGAGGATCTGGATCTGTAGGCTGGTGAGCTCGGCATCGAAGATCTGGATTGTCAACCCGCCCTGGTCAGCCAGGCGATGCCGTTGAGCGAGGCTGAACAGGCGCAGGACCTGCTCGGTGGTCGGATGCGCGCATTGACGCTGCTCCGGGTACAAAGGCAGCTCGTCGATCGACTCTCGTGCCATGGCCAGGCGAAGCTCTCGCTCGATGAGCGCCTGGACGAGCAGGGCCAGGAAGTACAAGGTGAAGAGAGCTTCGATCCTGCCCTCGTCCTTCAGAAAGACGGGCGCGATCTCGTGCACGGATTTGACTTGCTCGAAGCGCTTCTCGATCATGGGCTGGCCCTTGTGGGCCTGCAGGACTTCGGCGGGCGACAGTGTTCGATCATTGGTCATCAGGGGATACATCCCGTCGCTCTTGTGGTCGTAGGCGATGGCCTCCTCGTCGGTGACCCATTCGATGTCGTACCGCCGCTTGGTGATCTTCTTGTAGGCGGTGTCAGGCCCTGGGCGTCCGCGCTTGGTTTGCTTGAAGATGTGTTCCTCGCGCGTCACACGCTTGACCTTGACGTAGCGAGCGACGTGGTGCTTGTCCAGCAGGTTGGTCACGGTCAGGTCGATCTCGGGGGCACCGCGAAGCCGTGTCTTGGCACCGGCCAGGCGCTCGCGCAGAGCGTTCAGGTCATGGACGGCGGCAGCGATGTTGGCGCGCCTTCGCGCCTCCTGGCGCAGCGTCAGCAGTGAGCTCCAGATCCTCACCACGACGCAGACCTCGGCGGACAGAAGCGGGGCACGGTAGACGTACCAGCAATCGGGCGGTCCATCTTGTCGCCGGGGATTGGGCCGCTCCCACACCGGGACCCACTCGGGGGTGTTGGTCTGGATCCACTTGCGGAACTCTGCGTCCTCGCGCCGGTTGCGCGGCATGACGGTGACGAAGCGCCCCCCTTCGCGGGCGATATGGTCCATGTTCTCGCGCGAGCACAGCTTGCTATCGGCCACGTACAAGAAATCGGCACGGCCGGCGATGGCGCGCAGCGTGTTCCAGGTCTCGATGTGGGTGCGTGAGTCGTTGGTGTTGCCGTCGGTGCAGCGGAAGGCGACGGGGACGTGCCCGTCGGCGGTCATGGTCAAGATGAACAGCAGCTGCTTCAAATCCGGACGATGGGCCTTCGAATGCCCGTAGACCACGGCCGGTGCGATGCGACCGCGGATGGTCCGCCCGGTGGCGGCTCGATACGTTCCGGTGAAGCTGATGGACGTGCTGTCGTTGTGAAGCTCGTCGAAGCGAAGCTTGAACTGCTCGCCGACGGCCAGGACGACCTCGGTCAACAGCGCGGTGCGGTCGGCGTCGAAGAGGTGATCCAGGGCGCGGCCGAGCCGGTCGTCGCTGAGGTGTGCCATCGCCTTGGCGTCGATGCCGAACATGCCGCTTGCGAAGCCGTGAACGGTCTCCTGCTGGCGGTAGATCGGCTCGCGCTCGACGATGAGCGAGCGAAGCAGCACGCCCAGGGCTCGAGCATGAGGGACGGCACAGCGGGTGTCGCAAGGGATGTGGCGCGCCAGCAGATCTTCCAGGCCGATGCGCTCGATGAAGTGATTGACCAGAGGCAAAGGTCCCATGCGCTCGCTGTGAAGCTTGAAGCGAGCGCTGGCGGGAGGCCAGCCTTGTGTGTCGATCATTCTGGCGTTATTATTAACGCCAGACGCAGAAAAGTAAAGCAGCATGTCGAGCCGAGCAGAAACCATCATCAAGCAGGCACGCAAGCGCATCGAGGGCATTCGGCAGGCTCTGTGCGGCATCGACCATCTGTGCTCGGGCACGCTGTTGAAACGCACCAAGGTCTGCGGCAAGGCTGGATGCCGTTGCGCGACGGATCCGAGCGCCCGTCACGGGCCGTACTACGAATGGGGGCACATGCGCGGCGGCAAACTTGTGCACCGTACCTTCACCGCCGAGCAAGCAGCTCTGCTCGAGCAGGCGATCGCCAACCATCGCAAGGCGAAAAAGCTCATGCAGGCCTGGGAGGATGAAACCGAAAGGCTCATCGACGCCCAAGCACCCCGCAGCAAACCCTGACCAAAGAGCCGACTCCGGTCGGAAATTCGTTCTATTTGCCTCACGCGAGGTGCGGAAAGTAAGGCGAAAGGCGCCTTTGCATCACCTTCCACGAGGCCCACGAAATAGAGGGCTTCCATGGCCGAGGTGGTCTCACAGCGTTTCTAGACATCTCGCTGAGGATCGAGTCAGGGTACTGGCATGCTCGGTTCAATCGAGACAGTTCTGTCTAGGAGATGGCGGGTTACAGTTCTTGGTGCAGATATTGGTGCAGATATTGGTGCAGATATTGGTGCAGATATTGGTGCAGATATTGCGTGAATTGCGCCGGGGTCAAGTATTTCAGGCTGCCGCGGGTGCGGACCTCGTTGAAGTGATGGCCCGGGGCTTCGATCAGGGCGGCGGCTTCGCGGGGCGAGCAGAACTACTCGACGGCTAGGCATCGTCGCGGGACTTGCCGTTGAAGCGTATGCGCCCAACGAACCCGTCTCGACTACGGACTTGCAGATCAGACTGTGGCGAGCAAGGGCGGAGATCATGCGCGGACGCACGACGCCGGTGCCGAAGATGTCGGTGCCGGAGGTCTTCATGGGGTGTCCTCCCCCGTAGCGACGTGGAGATTTCGGTCTTGCAACACCCGGCAGGTGCAGGCACTGCAGCAACGGCGGGCCCGCGGGCGCCGACGGCGGCGGGCGGGGATGTCGAGGAAGTGTCGAAGAATTTTACAGTGCCCGCCGGCTCGTGACCGCACAGCTCACCTTCTTGCGGAGCCGGCGCGCATCCGCCAGACGATTTCCCCTCGGTGAAGGCGCCCATCGCGAAATGTCGAGTCCTGAGTGGCGCATTAATTGCTTGATCTAGCGCAATCGGAGGAAATAGGCCATGAATGCATTTGTACGAAAAATCGGCGCTGGCGTGGTGAGCCTTGCGGCTGTCTTTGCGGCAATGACGTCGGCCAATGCGGCGATCGTCTCGAAGAGTTGGGATCCCAACTTTTCCCCGCCGCTCCCCACCGACTCCAGTCTTGGATGGATGGCCAGCATCAACTTCTTCGTGCCCGACGACTGCGTGGGTGGCGGCGGCCACACGACGCTCAATTTCCTCGGGATCACGTTTGGCTGCGGCGCGCCCGACATACCTGGAGTTTCAGTCTTGAGTGCGCAGGTCGGCATCTATGACCTTTCCAATCCTGGTGCGCTCGTCGACGTGCTGACATTCGACCCGACAACGCTGCTTTCGGCCCTTTCTTTCACCACCATCGACTCCAGCGGCGATATCACCGAATTCCTGAGCTTCGGTACCTCGAACGCGGTCGGGGGCCATTTGGCCCGCGATGAATGCCAGTTCCAACTGGCACTGAATTCACTTACTGGGGGCTGGACCCCATCGCCTCGAATCGAATACAACTGCGGTAGGGGTTGGGTGAAGTCGCAAGAGTTGCCAGACAAGACGACATTCAAACTCTGGGACGCGGGCACTTCAGTGCAGGACGTCCTCGACGCGACTGAACTCAAAGTAGTGCCCGAGCCCGCATCGTTGGCGCTGGCCCTGCTGGCGCTGACTGGGGTCTGGGCGCTGCGCCGCCGCGGCTGAAAAGCTTCACTCGAGCCCCGACACGGCTATCCGCCGCCTCGCTCAAACCGGTCCGGCGCCCTCCTAGGCCGGCTGGGTTGTCAAGGCCCGCCGGACCGCGGCGTCCAGGTTTTCGTCCAGGCCCTGCGCCCAGGTGGCCTCGAAGCGCGGCTTGTCGGCCAGCGCGGCGTGCAGCGCCACGAGTTCGGCCTGCCAGCGCTGCTCGGCGCGTGGCGTGCGCGGCACGTTCATCCGATCCAGCCCGGCCGACGCCGCGGCCTCGATCGCCACCGCGACCTCGGCCGACCCGGTGCGGCTGAGTAGCTTGGCATGGTCGCGCAGGCACAGCAGCAGTTCGAGCCGCAGTTCGAACGCCACGAAGGATTTCAGCGCGGCGTTCAGCAGCGGCTGCGCCGCGGCCATGTCATCGACCTGCAGCGCCAGCTTGCCCTGCCACCATTGCGCGCTGGCCTCGCCGTGCTTGTCGCCCGAGGCCTGGCAGACGCCCAGTGAGCGCTCAAAATGGCGGGCTGCCAGGGTGTATTGCTCGTGCATGAAGGCCAGCTTGCCGAGCACCAGCTCGCACTCGGCCTCGACTTCCTGATGCTTGATCTGGCGCGCCAGCGCCAGGCCCTGCTCGAGGTGCGTACGCGCGGCGGTCTCGTCGCCGAGGTGGGTCAGGAACTGGCCGATGTGGAGCATCGCGACCGCCTCACCGACCCGATGCTTGCTGTCGCGGAACAGCTGCAGTGCCTCCTGTTCGTCGCGCAGTGCATCCTCGGCGTCGCCACGGCCGAATCGCGCCAGCGCCAGCGTTGACAGCGTCGCCGCGGTGTCCGCCGCGTCGCCGCCCTGCCGGCTCAGCGCCAGGCAGGTCTCGAGCATCTGCTGCGCCTCGGCATGGTCGCTCTGGCTGGTGGCCAACGCCGCGCCCACGTACAGCGCATAGCCCTGCGCCATCGCCGAGGCCTGCACTTCCGGCAGCGCCAGCGCCGCGCGCACTGCGTTGCGGCCTTCGCTCGAATAGCCGCGCAGCGTCCAGAAGCTCTGCATGGCCACGGCGATCTTGACCGCGATGATCGCGTCGACACCGCCGGACAGCGCCAACGCCAGCGCCGCACGCGTATTGTCGAGCTCCGTCTCCATCAGGCTGACCCAGCGTGCCTGTTCGGGGCCCTGCAGGCCCTTGTTGGTTTGCTTGGCGAGCGAGAAGTAATGTTCGCAGTGGCGGGCGGCAATCTCGGGCGCACTGCCGCCTAGTACGAGCTTCTCGCGCGCGTAGTCGGAGATCGTCTCGAGCATCCGGTAGCGCGAGGTATCGCCATGCGATTCCATCATCACCAGCGATTTCTCGACCAGCGAGGCCAGCAGGTCCAGCACGTCGAAGGGTTCGATGGGCTCGGCGCTGCAGACATGCTCGGCGGCCTCGAGATCGAAGCCACCGATAAACACCGACAGCCGCTGCAGAACCGCCTGCTCCTCACCGTTCAGCATGTCGTAGGACCAGTCGACCAGTGCGCGCAACGTCTGCTGGCGCTCCTCCAGCACGCGGCCGCCGCCGGTCAGCAGCTTGTAGCGATCCTTCAGCCGCACGTTGATATCGGCCACGGTCAGCGCGCGCACGCGCGCGGCCGCCAGCTCGAGCGCAAGCGGGATGCCTTCCAGCCGGGCCACCAGTTCGGCCACCGCGGGCGCCTCGCGCTCGTTGAGTTCGAAAGAGGGCTTGTGCTGTTGCGCGCGCTCGACGAACAGCCGCACCGCGGTCAGCCCGGCCAGGGTCTCCAGGCTGTCCTCCTTCGAGGGCACCGGCAGCGGCATGATTGGGTAGGCCTGCTCGCCGGGCACGCGCAGGGCCTCGCGGCTGGAGGTGATCATTCGCACCTCGGGCGCGGCCTTCAGGATCGCGCTGGCCAGCGCGGCGCAGGCGTGGATCATGTGTTCGCAGTTGTCGACGACGAACAATACCTTCAGCGTCTTCAGGTGCGCGCACACTGTCTGCAGCAGCGGGCGGCCAGGTTCCTCGCGCAGGCCCAGCACCTGGGCGGTCTCGCTCACCACCAGGTCAGGGTCGCGCAGGGGCGCGAGATCGAGGAACCAGACGCCGTCGGGGAAGCGGCCCAGCAACTCCATCGCGACCTGAATCGACAGCCGGGTCTTGCCCAGGCCGCCCATGCCCAGCAGCGTCACCAGGCGCGTCATCGCGAGCAGCGCCTTGAGTTCACCACGCTCGCGTTCTCGACCCAGAAACGAGGTGCTCTGGCGCGGCAGGTTGTTGGGGATCTCCTTGATCGGCAGCCAGATCGACCCGGTAAGCACGACGCGGTAGACCTTGTCGCCATCGGGAGGTGCGCAGAAGACGGTCTCGTCCGAACCGACCTCGAACAGTTCCAACGGCTCGGTGACTCCCTTGAGCACCCAGTGGCCATGCGATTCCGTGCGCAGAGGCACCTCGCTCAGCGCTTCCCGGGCATCGGTGGTGATCAGAGTCTGGCCGCCCTGGGCGAGCGACATCACACGGGCGGCGGTCGGCTTTGCTAGGCCGTCGACCTCGAGCGGCTTCGCGCCGCGCGCGACGTCCTCCGGCAGGTTCTCGCGCAGCAGCACCGGCCCGACGTGCAGACCGGCACGAGCGCGCATTGGCGTGCTCAGCGCGGCCAGTCCACGGTGGTAGGCGAAGGCGTACTCGACGGCGTCGAGCGCACTTTCGAACATCAGCAGCATGCCGTCGGTCTTGTCAATCTCGCGGCCGCGCCAGACCGGCAGCAGTTCGCGCGCCACACGGTCGTGGGCAGCCCAGATCTCGGCCATAGCGTCATCCCCGACGCGCTCGGTCAGCTCGGTGCTCCCGACCACGTCGGTAACCAGCAGGGCACGGACATCGCTCATGCAGGTATTGTGGTGAAAATCAGGCCGGTCAAGATACCTCTACGACAATTCGGCCGACGCCTGCAGGCGGATCGGCCGGGGCCCAGTGGCGATTTACAGTCTTCGCCAGCAGGACTTCTACCAGCTCCACTGTCGACAGATCATCCGCCTGGAAAGCCGTGCAGGCATTCGACCATGGAATGCCCAAGAGGCAACAGCTATCGACCGTTTCGACTACGCTCGATCGGTCGCCTCGCGACAATATCCAGCGCGTGGAGGCGCCCAGCAGCCAAGTGACCAATTGACAGAGAACTTGGCACCGGGGAACAATCCGTCCGCGGTTCAGTCCATTGCCAGCATTTGCGCGGCGCACGAGCCGAGGTTCGAGACCCTCCGGTCGCCGACCGGTTGATGCCGCAAGCCAATGCTCGCACTTGGTTGCCCGACTGGGGTGGCGCAGTGCGGTCGCCCGTGCCAATGCATCGCCGGCATCGCCAGAGGCGGCAGGCGCCGCGGGGGCACTCCAAGCCCGCCGCGGCGCGTACACCAGCGGCAATGCCGCCAGACGTGCAGTCCCTTCGAAGCGCGCACACAATGCTGGCCCGACAACTTCATTGCATCGGAGAGGCCACCATGCCCCACATGCTGCTCATCGTCGAACCCATCGGTCAGCGCGAAGAACGCGGTGTCGAGGGCGGCAAGTTCGCGTATCAGCAGATGCTCGAGTTCACCGATGACCTGAAGCGCGCCGGTGTGCTGATGGCCTCCAGTTCTCTGGCCACAGCAGCGACGCGGCTTCAGCAGCCCCAGGGCGTGGCGGCGCGTGTGATCGACGGGCCGTTCGCAGAGGCCAAAGAGATGGTTGGCGGCTTCTTCCTGCTCGACGTATCAACCAAGGAAGACGCGCTGGCCTGGGCCGCGCGCTGCCCTGCGGCGGCCTGGGCAACGGTCGAGGTGCGTGCAACCGGGCCCTGCTTTCTCTGACAGTCCTCATCCTCCGACGCGCCCGGCCCGCCCCCGCAACGGTGCAGACAAAGCGGCGGCGCCACCTCGCTCGAGCGGATCGGTAGTTTCCCGAATAGCGTGCCGTGCCTGTCGAATTCGGCCGTTCTCGTTCGTCGTGGGGATGAAAGGAGCAAGACACCATGCGCTTCATGATCATCATCAAGGCCAATGTCGACAGTGAGGCTGGCGTCATGCCACCGGCTTCACTGCTCGCCGAGATGGCCGCCTTCCACGAAGAGCTCGCGCGTGCCGGCGTTCTGCTCGACGGCGCGGGGCTCAGGGCCAGCGCATATGGCTGGCGTGTGGCCATCGGCGCCGATGGCCAGCGCCGCGTTCTCGACGACCCGTTCGCCGAGACCAAGGAGTTGATCGCCGGCTACACGCTGATCCAGGTGCGCTCGCGCGACGAGGCGATCGAATGGTCGCGCCGCTACCCCAACCCGACACTGCACGGCAGCGCTTGCGAAATCGAGGTGCGGCAATTGTTCGAGGCCGAAGACTTCGCGCCCGGCGCCAACTGAAAATTTCAAGCCGGCCCGCAAACCTCAAGGCGCTGGTCGAGTAGCCCTGAAAGGACTGACATGCACACCCAGATCTTCGTCAATCTGCCGATCGCCGACATGGCGAAATCACAAGCCTTCTTCAAGGCCCTTGGCTACTCGTTCAACCCGGACTTCACCAACGAGCAGGGCGCCGCGCTCGTGCTCGGCGAGAACCTGTTCGCGATGCTGCTGGTGCACGACTTCTTCAAGACCTTCACCGGGAAGCCGGTGGTCGATGCGAACAAGAGTACCGAGGTCATCGTCTGCCTCGCCTGCGAAAGCCGCGAGCAGGTCGATGCATTGGTCGCCAAAGCCGTGGCCGCCGGCGGCACGGCATTGCGCGATGCCAAGGACCACGGCTTCATGTATTCCCACGGTTTCGAGGACCTCGACGGCCATATCTGGGAGCTCGTTCACATGGCAGGCATGCCGCCAAAGGAGTAGTAACCATGTTCAAACTCGCACACAAGATCACCCCCTTTCTCTGGTACGACACCGAGGCCGACGACGCTGCCGCGCTCTACATCAAGCTCTTCGGCAATGGCCGCATCGTGCACACGCAGCACTGGGGAGAAGGCACGCCCTATCCGGCAGGCAGCGTGATGGCCGTGAGCTTCGAGTTGCACGGCCAGCCCCTGATCGCCTTCAACGGTGGTCCGCACTTCAAGCTCAACGAAGCGGCGTCGCTGTTCGTGCAGTGCGACGACCAGGCCGAGGTCGACAAGCTCTGGGACGGCCTCATCGCCGACGGCGGCGCGCCGAGCCAATGCGGCTGGTTGAGGGACCGCTTCGGCCTGTCGTGGCAGATCGTGCCGAAAGCGCACATGCAGATGATGAGCAGCGGCGACAGCGCGCGTGTGAGCCGCGTCGTGCAGGCCATGATGAAGATGAGCAAGTTCGACATCGCGGCGCTGGAACGCGCGTTCGAAGGCCGTTGACTGCATGGATGCCAAGGTCGCCGCACCGGCCAGCATCGACGACTACATCGCCGCGCAGATGAGCGCGGTGCAGCCCATCCTGCGGCGGATTCGCGCCATCGTGCGCGAAGAGGCGCCGCACGCGCAGGAGACCATCAGCTACCGCATGCCCGCCTTCATGCAAGGCGGTGCACTCATCTACTTTGCCGCGTTCAAGAAGCACATCGGCATCTATCCCCCGGTGCGCGGCGATGCTGCGCTGCTGCAGGTGCTGGCGCCGTACCGCGGCGAGAAGGGAAACCTCTCGTTCCCGCTCGCCGAAATCATGCCCTACGAGTTGATTCGCCGCGTGGCCCGGCAGCGCGTGAAAGAGAACGGGTCGAAGGCGCCCGACCGCAAATCAAAGTAGCACCGTGTCCCCAGTGACCCATGCCACCCACGGTGCGATCGCAGCCGTCTGGCGCCTCGAAGCCGCCAAAGTCATCGCAGCGGTCGCACGGCTCACGCGCGACGTTGGAGTGGCCGAAGAACTCGCGGGCGATGCGCTCGTCGCCGCGCTCGAGCACTGGCCACGCGACGGCGTGCCGGCCAACCCAGGCGCCTGGCTCACCACCACCGCCAAGCGCCGCGCGCTTGACCACTTGCGGCATCGTGCGATGGCTGCGGCCGAGCACGAGGCGCTGGCGCGCGACGACGAAGCGCGCGAGGCGCAAACCGTGCCCAGCGTGACCGACACGCTGATCGCTGCCGAGGCCGACCCGGTCGGCGACGACCTGCTGCGATTGATCTTCACCGCCTGCCACCCGGTGTTGTCGCGCGACGCGCAAGTGGCGCTGACCTTGAAGCTGGTCGGCGGCCTTGCGACGAGCGAGATCGCGCGCGCCTTCCTCGTCGCCGAGCCGACGATGGCGCAGCGCATCGTGCGCGCCAAGCGCACGCTCAGTGAGGCCCGCGTGCCCTTCGAACTGCCCCCGCGCGAGCAGTTGAGCGAGCGCCTGGCCGCGGTGCTCGAGGTGATCTACCTCGTCTTCAACGAAGGCTACGCGGCGACAAGCGGTGACGACTGGATGCGTCCGGCGCTGTGCGACGAAGCGTTGCGCCTGGCGCGCATGTTGTCGGTCCTGGCCCCGGCCGAGCCCGAAGCGCATGGCCTGCAGGCACTGCTCGAGATCCAGGCTTCGCGCGCGGCGGCACGCGTCGATGGACACGGCCACCCGATCCTGCTGATGGATCAGGACCGTTCGCGTTGGGATCGGCTGCTGATCCGCCGTGGCCTCGCCGCGCTGGCGCAGGCTCAGGCACTGGTTGAGAGCGCCGCTAGGCCGGCCGGGCCGGCCGTCCCCCAAGGGGAGCTGAGTAGCCCGGCAAAGCCGGATCTACTCAAGAGCCGCATGTCCGGCCCCTACGCCCTGCAGGCCGCAATCGCCGCGTGCCACGCGCGCGCCGCGCGTGCCGAAGACACCGACTGGCAGGCGATCTGCACGCTCTACGACGCGCTGCTCGCAGTGCAACCCTCACCGGTGGTCGAGCTCAATCGCGCGGTAGCGATCAGCCGCGCGCACGGCCCGGCCGTTGCGTTGCCGCTCGTGCGGGCACTCGCATCACAGCCGCAACTTGCGCAGTACCACCTGTTGCCCAGCGTGATGGCCGATTTGTTGTCGCGCCTGGGCCGCCCCGATGAGGCACGCGCGATGTGGTTGCGCGCAGCCGACCTGACCCGCAACGCGCGCGAACGCGAGCTGCTGCTCGCCCGTGCGCACAACACCCCGCCTGAAGGAGGCAACCCATGAGCGTGTATGTCGATGGATTCGTGGTCCCGGTGCCGAAGCAGAAGCTCGCCGACTATCGGCGCATGGCGCGCAAGTTCGGTGCGTTGTGGATCAAATACGGCGCGCTCGAGGTGCATGAGTGCGCCGCCGACGATGTCAAGCCCGGCAAGCTGACATCGTTTCCGCAGGCCGTGAAGCTCAAGCCCGACGAGTTGGTGGTCTTCTCATGGATCGTCTTCAAGTCGCGCCGACATCGCGACGCCGTGAACAAGAAGGTGATGGCTGATCCGATGATGGCCGCGATGGAATCGAAGGCCATGCCCTTCGATGGCAAGCGCATGTTCTGGGGGGGCTTCAAAGAGATCGTCGGGCTCTGAAGGCGGCGCGTCCGTACCCCCACTCCGCAAGCCAACGCTCTTCAGCAACGGTCAACACTCACCGAGGAACTCTCATGAGCCGAACATCAGCTCTCGCCCCGGCCGCCGGGAAATCAGCAACGCGCGGCAAGGCGGCAGCAGCCACACGCGTCGTCATCTTCGTGGCAACGCGCAAGGGCGCGTGGTTCTTTCATGGCGACGCGCGGCGCAAGACATGGAAGGCCGACGGCCCGCATTTCCTGGGTCACACGATCAGCCATGTGCAACTCGACCCGCGCGACGGCCGCACGCTGCTGGCCGCGGCCAGGACCGGACACCTCGGCCCGACGATTTTTCGCTCCACCAACTTCGGCCGCACCTGGAAAGAGGCACGGCAGCCGCCGGCCTTTACCAACCCCACCGGCACGCTGCCGGCGCGCTCGGTCGACCATACGTTCTGGCTGACACCTGGGCACGCGAGCGAACGCGACACCTGGTACACCGGCACGTCACCCCAAGGCCTGTTCCACTCCGAGGACGGCGGCGTCAGTTGGGCGCCGCTGCCGGCCGTGAACGACGACCCGCAGTTTCGTGAGTGGATGGGCACGGTGCAGGACGGCACGCCCGACGGGCCGAAGCTGCATTCCATCATCGTCGATCCACGCGACGCGTCGCACCTCTACTTCGCGATGTCCGGCGGTGGCGTGCACGAGTCGCGCGACGCCGGCCGCAGCTGGACGACGCTGATCAAGGGACTCGAAGTCGTCGGTGGTTTCGACGCCACCAACGTCAGCTTTCACGATCCGCATTGCGTGCGACTGTGCCCCAGCAACCCCGACCGGCTGTACCAGCAGAACCACTGCGGCATTTACCGGCTCGATCGCGCGCAGGGCTCATCTGGTGACCGAGCAAGTGACGCATGGCAACGCATCGGCCGCAAGATGCCCAAGCGGGTGGGCGACATCGGTTTCCCAATGGTCGTGCACCCGCGCGACGCCGATACGGCCTGGGTCTTCCCGATGGACGGCACCGACGTCTGGCCGCGCACCAGCCCCGACGGCCGCCCCGCCGCCTACGTCACGCGCAACGCCGGCCGCAGCTGGCAGCGGCTGGACCAGGGGCTGCCAGAGAACCAGGCGTGGTGGACCGTGAAACGCCAGGCAATGACGGCGGATGCGCAAGCAGCGCCAGCGCTTTATCTGGGCACTACCAGCGGTGAGTTGTGGATCGGGCGCGAAGAGGGCGCGCGCTGGTCCAACATCGCGCGCCATCTGCCGGAGATCTACGCGGTCGAAGTGGCCGAGCTAACATGATTCACGGGGGCGGAACGCGCGGAGCGAGGACGCGCGAGTGAAGGTGCTGATCCCGAGCGCGCTGCGGTCGTACACGCGCGAGCCGCAGGTCGAGGCCGTCGGCCGCACGCTGGACGAGCTGTTCGCCGACCTCGACCACCGCTACCCGGGGCTGCGCTTTCGCGTCGTCGACGAGCAGGACCTGTTGCGGCGCCAACATGCGCATCTTCGTCAATGGCCTCGGGGTGCGCGAGCTTCAGCATGCTCTGCAGCCAGACGACTTCGTGGCCATCGTTTTGGCGCTCAGCGGGGGTTGAGGCTGACGGACGTGGCAGTGCGGGTTGAACAATGTCGGCGGTTTCGCCGCTGGGAATGTTTGCCCTCGCGATCGCCGCGCGAGCAAGCCTGGAAGTGGCGCGTCGTGGCCGGTAGCTTCTGCCCGCCTGCCGAGTCGTCCTGCGAGTCGCCTGCGCGGGAAGAACGCCAACGCGGCGGTGAGCCGCGTCAGATCTGTACGCGGGTGCCGAGCTCGACAACAGCGCCGTCCGGCAGCCTGAAGAAGTCGGCGGCGCTTCCGGCATTGCGACTCATCATCGCGAAGAGGCGTTCGCGCCAGCGCGCCATGCCGTTGTCGGACTTCTGCACGACGGACTCGCGGCTAAGGAAATAGCTGGTTTCGAACGGCGGAATCTGCAGACCGTGCGACTCGCACAGTGCAAGCGCCTTGGGCACGTCGGCGGCCTGCATGAAGCCGAAGTGCAGCGTCACGCGCCAGAAGCCGTGGCCCAACGACTGCACGGCAACACGCTCGCTCGTGCCGACCCACGGGACCTCGTCGAACACCACAGTCAGGATCACGTTGCGCTCGTGCAGCACCTGGTTGTGCTTCATGTTGTGCAGCAGTGCCAGCGGCACGGATTCGGCATCCGCCACCGGGTAGACAGCCGTGCGCTTCGCGCGTCGCCGGTACTCTGTATCGAGCGCGAGTCGGTCGACGAATTCGTCCAGCTCCATGCCTTCGTCGCGCAGGTTCTTCAGTAACAGTGAGCGGCCGCGCGCCCAGGTGCTCATCACGATGAAAAGCGCCAGTCCGGTGGCGATCGTGAACCAGCCACCGTCGAAGAACTTGATCGAGCAGCTGGCAACCAGTAGCCCATCGACGCAAAGGAAGAAAACCGTCGCACCGATTGCCAGCGGCGCCGGTACGTGCCAGGCTTCACGGATGACGAAATACGCGAGCACGGTGGTGATCAGCATCGTGACCGTCACCGCGATGCCGTAGGCGCCGGCCAGTGCCGACGTGCTTCCGAAGCCGATGACAACACCGGCCACGCCCACGAGCAAGGCCCAATTGACGGCCGGCACGTAGATCTGGCCGGCCCGATGCGCAGAGGTATAGCGCAGCGTGATGCGCGGCAGGAAGCCGAGCTGTATCGCCTGCTGCGTCATCGAATAGGCACCAGAGATCACCGCCTGCGAGGCGATGATCGCCGCCAGCGTCGCGAGCACGATCGCTACCGGTACCCAGGGGCCCGGGAAAAGGCGGAAGAATGGGTTCTCGATGGCCGACGGGTCGCTCATCAGCAGCGCACCCTGGCCCAGGTAGTTCAGAGCCAGCGACGGCAGCACCAGGCTGATCCAGGCCACGCGGATCGGTGCGCGACCGAAATGCCCCAGGTCGGCATAGAGTGCCTCGGCGCCGGTGATCGCCAGCACCACCGCGCCGATGGCCGCAAACAGGTGCCAGCCGCGCTCGCTGAGGAAGCCCCAGGCCCGCATCGGGTTCAAGGCTTCGAGGATCTGTGGCTGGCGGGCGATCTGAACAATGCCGGTGATGGCCAAGGTTGCGAACCACAGGCAGATGACCGGGCCGAATGCCTTGCCGACCACGCCAGTGCCGAAGCGCTGCACGCCGAACAGCAGCGCCAGAATCGCCAGCGACGCCGGGACGACGTAGGGCTCGAGCGCCGGTGCTGCCACCTCCAGGCCTTCCATCGCGCCCAGCACCGAGATCGCCGGCGTGATGACGCCGTCGCCATAGAACAAGGTCGCGCCGAACAGGCCCACGATCAGCAAGGCGCGGCGCAAGGCCGGCCGCCCGCGCGCTGCCTGCGCCGCCAGCGCGGTCAGTGCCAGCGCGCCGCCTTCGCCGCGGTTGTCGGCGCGCAGGATCAGGATGACGTACTTGAAAGTCACCACCAGCATCAGCGCCCAGAAGATCGTCGAGCACGCGCCGATCAGGTTGTGTTCGTTCAGCGGCACGCCGGTGCCGGGAAGGAACACCTCCTTGATCGTGTACAGCGGGCTGGTGCCGATGTCGCCGTAGACGACGCCGATGGCGCCGAGCGTGAGCGCTGCCAGGCCCTGGCGCCGTGGACTCTCGACCGGATTCACAGCCGGCAAGGCAAGTGATGCAGGATTCGACATGGGCGCAGCATGCCCGCCGCGCCATCAGGATCGCATAAGGAAGTACGGGTCGGGGAGTGCCGTTCAGCCTGCCGATTCGACCAATCGGTAGCCGACGCCGGGTTCGGTCAGCAGCCGTTGCGGGTCGGCCGGGTCGGCCTCGAGCTTGGCGCGCAATTGCCCCATGTACAGCCGCAAGTAGTGGGTGTGCTCGGTGTAGTCGGCTCCCCAGACGTCAGCCAGCAGCTGTCGATGCGTCACGACCTGGCCCGCGCTGCGCACCAGTCGCGCCAGCAGCTCATACTCGGTCGGTGTCAGATGCACCGGTACACCGGCGAGACGCACGGCACGCGAAGTCAGGTCGATGCTCAATGCGCCATGGTCGTAGCGTGTAACGGCCGCGGCCAGGCGGGTGCCGCGATGGCGCAGGCTCACTCGCATGCGCGCAAGCAGTTCGCCGATACCGAAGGGTTTGACCAGGTAATCGTCGGCGCCCGCGTCGAGCAGGCGGATCTTTTGGCCGTCGCTGTCGCGTGCCGAGATCACGATCAGCGGGATCGAATGGCGCTTTCGCAGTGCCGCCAGCAGCGCCTCGCCGTCGCCGTCTGGCAGCCCGAGGTCGAGCAGCACGAGGTCGATGCCCGGCCCGCGCTGGCCCGCACGCTCGGCCAGCCCAGCCAGCAGCGCCATCCCTTCGCTCAGGCTGGCCGCGGTGAAGACCTCGAAGCCTTCCACGACGAGTGCATCGCGCAGCATGGTGCGCAGTTCACGATCGTCCTCGACGAGCAGAACGGTCAGGCTCATTCGGTTCCTGATTTGGCTTCGCCGGGCTCGATGCTCGGCGGCGCGGCCTCCGGCAGCCAGCATTCGAAGCTGGAACCGCCGTGGGCGCGCGGCCGCAACTTCAGTTCGCCGCCGTGGGCCTGGGCGATTGCCCGACACACGGCGAGCCCGACACCGGCGCCGCGTCGCGCAGGGCCTCCGCTGTCGGCACTGAAGTCGGTGTCATGCGCCGGTGGCTCGCCGCGCTGGTACGCCTCAAAGATGCGCTCGCGCCAGGCCGGCGCGACACCCGGTCCGCGGTCCCGCACGGCGAACACGACAAACCCGGCTTGGCGCCGTACCAGCAGTTCCACCGGGGCTGGCGGCGCGCTGTACTTCAGCGCGTTGTCGATCAGGTTGTCCAGCAGTTGCGACAGCAGCAGCGCGTCGCAGCGCACCAGCGGCAGGCCCGGCTCGAGCCGCGCGCGCACGCGGCGCAGGCTGTCGTGCACGCGCGCGTGACGCAGCGCCGTGCCGACGATTTCCTCGGCGGATTCCCAGTCCAGGCGCAACTGCACGCCGGGGCCGTCGAGCCGCGCGAGCTGCAGGGTGTTGTCGGTCAGTCGGCTGAGCTGCACCGTCTGGTCGACGATGCTCTGCGCCAATCGCTGACGCTGCCCTGGCGCCAGCCGATCGCCTTGTTCGCTCAGCGAAGATGCCGCGCCCATGATCGCTGCCAGCGGCGTGCGGTAGTCGTGCGAGATGGCCGCAAGCAGTGCATTGCGTATGCCCTGGGCCTGCGCCTGCTCGCGTGCGGCGTGCGCCGCGCGCTGCGTCTGCGCGCGTTGCAGCAGCAGGCCGAGCTGGTCGCACAGCGCCTGTGCCTGCAACCGCAGCGTGTCGTCGGGTGGGTTGCTGTCCAGCGCAATGAACACTGCGCCGAACGCAGCGTGGCGCGCGCGCAGTGGCAAATACCACTCCTGCAAATCGGCATGATGGCCGGTGCCAGGGCCAAAAGGCTGCGCCTGGCGCATGCAATGCCACATGCCGGTCAGTTCGTGCGCTGTCGGTTCGCCGATCAGCAGGGCTGCCGCGGCGTCGTCGTCAGGCGGCATTGCGTCGCGCAGCAGCAGCATCTTCGGTGGCAAGCCGAGCAATTCGGCCAGCACGGTTTGCAGCACCTGCGCACTTTGCGCGGCGTCGTCGGCATCGCGCAAGGCTTCGCCCAAGCTGCGCAGTTGCTCGGCGCGCTGCGCGTGGCGCCGCGCGCTTTCGGCAAGCACACGCTGTCGGGCGACGACGCCGGCGACGATCCAGCTCACGCCCAGCATCGCGCCGAGCAGCAGCGCGTCCTGCCGCAGATCGACCGAGAAGGCGTGGCGCGGCGGCACGAACAGCCAGTTGAAGGCCAGCACTGACAGCGCGGTGAACAACAGCGAAGCGGCGATCGGCAGCCACAGCGTCGCAATCGCCGAAGCGAGCACGAGCAGCATCGCCAGATTGGCCAGGTCGACCCGGTGGTCGAGCCCGAGCATGGCTATCCACGCGGCTGCCCACACCAGCACGGCGGGGATCAGCCGTGTGATCGGCAGCAAGGTCGTTCGCTCGCCCATGAGAGTCACACTAGCGCAACTGCTATCAGGAAACCATAAGCGGCGAAACCGGTCAGGTGCCGGACATCAGCGCGGTGCTGGCTGATGTACGGCACCTGCGGCCGATCCGATCCGAGCCCGCCAGGTTGCCGGTGGCATGTCTGTCCAGCGACGAAATGAACGTGTGAAGGCACTCGCATCGCCGTAGCCGAGCGCGTCGGCAACTTGCTGGTTGCTCATGTGCGTGTCCGACAACAACTGACGCGCGATCTCGAAGCGCACTTCATCCACGATCGCTCTGAAGCTCGTGCCCTGCAGCGCCAACGCGCGGCGCAGGCTGCGTTCGGGCATCGACATCAGCTCGGAGACATGTGCCTCCGAGCCGCGTCCGCTCAGGATCATCGTGCGCAGCGCGCGCCGCACTTGTTCGGCGCAATCGTCGGGGGCCAGTACCAACTGCCTGGCGAGTTCGTGCTGCAGCGAACGATGCGCCGCCACCTCGTGGCCCGGCAACGCCTGCTCCAGCCACGATGCAGCGAAGCGAATCTCGCTGCGCGTCGCATCGAAACGCAGCGGTGCGCGGAAGAACTGTCGATACGGCCGAAGGTCTTTGGGCGCCGCATGCGAGAAGCTCACCTCGTCGGGCATCCAGCGAGGCCCGCACAGTGCCTTGAGGATGTTGTATTCAAAGGCCATGACCATGTCATACCCCTGCACCGTCCCGGCCAGACCCGGCAGGTAGATGGCATAGCCCAGCGTCGCGGTGCCCGCTGCCACCCGGTGCGTGGGCACGCCCCCGCGCGTCTGCAGGTGCAGGTGCAAGAGCAGGCAACGCAAGGCCGAGTGCACCGTCGGCGACTTGAGCATCAGTTCGCCCAGCGTCCCGAGCGTCAGCACATTCGCCCGTTGCCCGATCAACAAGCCGAAATGGGGGCAAGCCGTGAGATCGGCGCAGCGTTGTAAGAGCTGTCCTGCGGCGCTGTAGTGGATGCGGTTGTCGGCGTCATCGAGCGTGCTCGGGGCCAGGCCCAGGCCGAGCAGCACGTCGGCGGGCTCGATGTCGCGCTCGTGCAATAGCGCAACGATGCCGCGCAAGACGGCGACCCGCACGATGCCATGCACTGCCGCGGTTGAGGTGGCGTCTGCTTTTTTTGATTGTGCTTTCGCCTTTGGTTTCGGCAGACTCTTCATCGGGGCGTGGCAGGCGGGGGAGGGGCGGCAATTTGGCCGGAAAAGACAAGTCTAGTCGCGCGCGTCTTCGTACATTCAGGCGCTCGATGAATTTGCTTGGCACCAAAGGATCAAATCAATGAACGCGCTTTCAAGATCGCTGTCTTTCTTTGCCGTCACGGCTGCACTTGTTGCCGGTCAGAGCCATGCGCAGGTGGTGACCGGCACGCTGGGCTCGCCCAGCGCCACGACCACGATTCGGGGCAACCAGATCCCGGCGCCGGAGCCGAAGTTCGGCGGCGTGATCAAGGAAACGCTCGAAGGCTCGAAAGTCTGGTGGCCGCCGCGCATCGTGCCGCCCAAGGGTGCGCCGAACGTGCTGCTGATCATGACCGACGACCAGGGCTACGGCGTCAGCGGCACCTTCGGCGGCGTCATCCCGACGCCGGCGCTGGACCGCATCGCCAAGGCTGGCCTGCGCTACACGCAGTTCAACTCCACCGCGCTGTGCTCGCCGACGCGGGCGGCGCTGATCACCGGGCGCAACCACCACTCGGCGGGCTTCGGCGTGATCACCGAGCTGTCGACCGGCTTCCCGGGCTACGACTCGATCATCGGCCAGGACAGACGCGACGATCGGCCGCATTCTCAAGGACAACGGCTATGCCACATCGTGGTTCGGCAAGAACCACAACACGCCGGACTTCCAGTACAGCGTGGCCGGCCCGTTCGACCAGTGGCCGTCGGGCATGGGCTTCGACTACTTCTACGGCTTCATGGGCGGCGAGACCGACCAGTGGACGCCCTACCTGTTCCAGAACAACCGGCAGATCTTTCCGTGGGTCGGCAAGCCCGGCTACAACCTCACCACCGACATGGCGGACGAGGCGATCAGCTACCTGCAGGGAGCTCAAGGCCGTCGGCGCCCGATTCAGCCGTTCTTCGTGTACTACGTACCGGGCGGCACGCCATTCGCCGCACCAGCCGAAGCCAGGAGTGGATCGACAAGTTCAAGGGCAAGTTCGACAAGGGCTGGAACGCGCTTGCGCGAGCGAGATCTTCGCCAACCAGAAGCGCCTGGGCGTGATTCCCGCGAATGCCAAGCTGACCGAATGGCCTGACAGCCTGCCGAAGTGGGACACGCTGTCGGCCGACCAGAAAAAGCTGTTCGCGCGCCAGGCCGAGGTGTTCGCCGGCTACGCTGCCTACACCGACCACGAGATCGGCCGCGTGATCCAGCAGGTCGAGGACATGGGCAAGCTCGACAACACGCTGATCATCTACATCGTCGGCGACAACGGCACCAGCCCCGAAGGCACGCTGTCGCGGCACGCCCAACCAGTGGACGGCCTACAACGGCATCCTCGATTTCCCGATCGACGAGCAGCTGAAGTTCTACGACGCCTGGGGCTCGGCGGCGACCTATCCGCACATGGCGGTGGCCTGGTCGTGGGCGTTCGACACGCCGTTCAAGTGGACCAAGCAGGTCGCCTCGCACTTCGGCGGCACGCGCCAGGGCATGGCGATCTCGTGGCCGAATCGCATCAAGGACGCGGGCGGCATCCGCACCCAGTTCCACCACGTCATCGACATCGTGCCGACGATTCTCGAAGCCACCGGCGTCAAGGCGCCGGAGATGGTCGACGGCATCAAGCAGAAGCCGATCGAAGGCGTGAGCATGGCCTACACCTTCGACAAGGCGAACGCCGACAGCGCCGTCGACGCGCAAGACGCAGTACTTCGAGATGATCGCCAATCGCGGCATCTACCACGACGGCTGGTACGCCAACACGACGCCGCCGCACGGCCCGTGGATCCTGAACGCGCCGCTGCCCGCCGCCGCGGACTACAAGTGGGAGCTGTACAACCTGAACGAGGACTATTCGCAGGCCAACGATCTGGCCGCGAAGATGCCCGACAAGCTGAAGGAAATGCAGGCGCTGTTCGACCAGGAGGCGGCCAAGTACCAGGTGCTGCCGCTGGACAACCGACACGTTCGCGCGTGCGGTCGACACCGCGGCCGAGCGCGACGGCCGGCAAGACGCGTGTTCACCTACACCGGCGTGAACCCCGGCATCCCGGTGGCCAACGCACCGAACATCCTCGGCAAGTCGTACACGATCACCGCCGACGTCGAGGTGCCGCAGGGCGGCGGCGACGGCATGCTCGCCACCGCTGGGCGGACGCTGGGGCGGCTGGGGGCTGTACATGCTCGAAGGGCAAGCCGGTGTTCAACTACAACATGCTCATCCTGGCGCAGTACCGATGGGTCGGGCAGGAGGCGCTGACGCCGGGCAAGCACACGATCGTGTTCGACTACACGTATGACGGCCCCGGCATCGCCAAGGGCGGCAGCGGCGTGCTGAAGGTGGACGGCAAGGTCGTCGCCACCGGCAAGCAGGCCAACTCGATCGCGTTCCTGCAGGTGGCCGACGAGACCTTCGACATCGGGGTCGACACTGCGCACCGGCGATCAACGACAAGGACTACCAGGTGCCGTTCGCCTTCAACGGCAAGATCGACAAGCTGACCGTCAAGCTCGGGCCGTCGCAACTGGCCGCGGCGGACCAGGCGAAGGCGGCAGAGGCTGTCGCCAAGGCGAAGGATTGACCCTCGGAATCTTCGGAATTGATTGAGGTCGAGTGAATCGCGCAGGGCGGGACCAGGAGGCTGCTCCCGGTCCGAGGCGACTTTGCCGGCGTGCTCACGCAACGCATGCGCGACTTCGGCTACATCGTGACGGTGGCCTGCTCTCGATGGGCTGGACGCTGCGCCGCCGCAGCGCGCTGCGCCAGGAGGGCTGAACGCGAGGGCGGGGCGGCGGCAACGCTGCCCCCTGCTCGGGCGTGGCCGGCAGCGTTATGCTCTCAGCGCACGAGCTGTATCTTCTGCCCCTCGATGTCCAAGTCGCGTGCGGGGTCGAAAGCCGGGCTGTCGGTGAGGACGTAACTGCCGTCCTTCAGCTTCCAGGCAAGCGGGTACTGATTCGGCAGCTCGACGACCTTGCCGTCGTTGCCTCGCCAGTTTTCGACGCCGCGGATGGTCTTGATCGTCTCGGTCTGCTGGCGGTCCTGGCTGGCCATGCGATTGTCGAAACCTTGCTACTGCATGCCGGCGATCTCGGCGCGCGTCTGCGCCGCAATCTGCCCGCGGCGTGCCGTCTCGGCAAGCGTATGACGTGCAGTCTCGGCATGGATTTGCGAGGCCTGTGCCTGCGTGCGGGCGTTGTCTTGCGCCATCTGGTTCATGCCCTGCTGGATGCGTGCCGACCAAGCCGGGTCGCTGCGCAGGGTGGACCAGACGGCGTCGAACTGTTTCGGGTCGGGTTGCCCTTCGGCGGCGCGCCAGGTGAGCATACCCGTGGTCTCGCCCGACAGCGACTGTATTGGCGGCTGGCCCGACAGGCCGGGCAGGGTGGAGGCCGAGAAGTTGGCCACCACGGCCAGCATCTCCTGCACCGGCCGACCCTCGTGTGTGTAGGCGATGGTCGCGCGGCCGGCTTCGCGCCAGTTGCGCATTGCGCCACCAGCGCCCATGTTCATCGTCGACGGCGGTGGCACCAGATCGGGCCGGGGCTGCCAGCCGATCCAGCGCGCGCCGGGACGCTGGCGCTGCACCCAGTAGCGGACGTACCCCTCGGCGCTGGAGATGTCGCCCATCGGGCAGCCCTGGGTGAGCGCGCCGAAGCTCGATCGCCCCAGCCTTCGCCGGGCAGCAAGGCGATGGCCTGCTGGCCGTCGGCCGCCTGGGCCCGCAACTGCGGATGGTAGGGACGCTGGCAGCCGCCAGCGGTCATGCTCCACGCTACTTGGCCTTCGTACTTGAACCCGACCGCCAGCATCACCGTGACGGCGTGCATCGGACGCTCGAAGCCCTGGCGGTCGACGATGTCGGCCACTTGCACGCGCAAGGGCGCTGCGCCGGGCGCCGGCCACGAGGGCAGGGCGGCGAGGGTCAGTGCGGCAGCGACCGCGATGGGGGTGAACTGCATTGCGCTTCTCAGGTGGCACTCGAAGTGGCGATGATCACGCCCGATCGTTCCGGAATCGTCTGCAGACGCGGGCCGCCGTCAGCCGACTCTGCGGTCAGGCGTTCGTCGTCGCCAGCACCAGACGCACGGCGTCGGCCAGCGGCCGCTCGTTGCCGCGCTGCCAGGCTGCCGCGTCGGGGCCGAGCGGCGCGCGCACGAAGCGGCACATGCGCTTCAAGTAGCGCTGGTCGTCCGTGTCGGGCACGCCGAAGCGGGTGCGCCACAGAGCTTCGGCCGTACCCATCGTCTCGGCCGCAAGTTCGGCCTGACCGACGCGTGCCAGCCGCCGGCGTCAGGTTCCATAGCGCGTAGGCCAGGGCCATCGTCTCCATGCCGTCCCAGGCCAGGCGCACGCTGTCGCGCAGGTCGGCCGCCGACGCGGCCCAGCGGCGCAGGCCCTGCAGGGCCGTGCCGCGGGCCTCGAGCGCGCCGGAGGCCAGGTCCCAGTCCTGCAGCGCCCGGCCTTCCTGCGCGAGCGCGGCGAACTCGTCGAGCACCTCGGCAAAATGGCCGGCTTTCATCCGGTTGGTGGCGAGGTTGAAGCGCCCGGCATTGATCAGATGCCGGTTGCCGCAGCGCGACCAAAGGGCCAGCGCCTGCGCCGACAGCTCGGTGGCGCGCACCGGGTCGCGGTCGACCATCGTGCTCAGATGCGCCTCCAGGCTCAGCAGTGAGGCTTCGCTGTTATGGCGCTCGGCGGCGCACGAGTCTGGCTCGTCAGCTCAGGCTGGCTTTCGAGATCGGCCTGTGGCCTGCCCGAAGTGTGTTGGCCGGCCCAAGAGCATTGCGGCGATCCTGCGCGCGCCGGTGGTCGAGACGATCCTGCGCCTGTGCCGCTGCCACATCCCGGCGTCTTTGTCCGGCGTTCCGCGCGCCCGACGGGTGCGCCTGAATCGGGCCACGTGCGGCAGAAGGTCAGGCGCCGTTCTCGGCTAGGATGGACCCGAACGAATGCCCGGTCGGCGCTCCGCGCCTTGCCGTTGGCTTGCGGAACCAGTTTCACAACCGCGGAAGGTCGGTCATGCACTCACGTTGGGTCGTCGCACTCGGTTCGCTGGCTTTCGTGCTCACAGCCGGAGCGCAGACTGTCTACGAAACGAAGGACAAGGCTGGGCCGGTGTTCTCCGACGTGCCTTCGGCAGGAGCGTCGGCTGTCGAACTGGCGCCCGCCAACGTGATCAAGATGCCGGCCCCATCGCCGACGCCAGCGCCGTCGGCCCCGCCACCCGTGCCGTACCGCAATCTCGTGATCGTTGCGCCCGAGGCGCAGGGGACGATTCACTCCAACACCGGCGCGTTCGAGATTCGCGCGCGGCTGTCGCCCGCGCTGCGCGGGAGCGACCGCATCCTCGTCAGTCTCGACGGCAATCTGCTCAAGTCGCGCTTTCGCAGCCCCAATGTGCACATCACTGAAGCGGACTGGAACGCTGCGGCGAACAGCAACGACGGCCAACACTCGGTGCAGTTGACGGTCATCGACGCCAAGGGAGAGCCACTAATTGCATCCGCGCCGGTGAGCTTTTACGCGCAGCGCGCGACGGTCGCCAAGCAACGCCGCGCGCGCTGAGCGAGGCCGGGGCCGAGCCCGGCGTCGGGCGCGGTCGACCCGAGCCTGCAACGCGTTGTCGTGACCGGCGGTGCGACGGGGTCGGGCGTGACATCGCGCCCGCCTTCGCCGCGCAGCGCGCAAAGGTCGGCGTCGTCGATGTGGATGAGGTGGCCGGCCGCGCACCCGACGGCGTGTGATCGACTTGCAAACGGCGGTACGCTCGAAGCCCGGCGCGTGCATGCCGCGGCGCGCAATCACAGAGACCCAGTCCATGACGACAGCCTTCGATGAGACCCAGGATCCGGCGGCGTGTGACGCGCCGCAATGCCCCCGCGCTTCGCGTTCGCCGATTCTGGCGAGAGGTGCCCCATGAAGCGACTTCGCGACTTGCTGATCGAGGGTGCGCTGCTCGGGGTGCCGGTGGTGCTGTTCGTGTTGATCGCAGTGCAGGCGGTTCAACTCGTTGCCCGGATCTCGGCGCCGCTCGCGGCGCGCTTCCCCGAACATAAAGTGGTCTGGCGTCGCGCTGTCCGAACTGTTGCTCGTCGTCACGTTGCTGCTGTGCCTGCTCGCGCTCGGCGTGTTTCGCCGTTCGGTGCTCGGCCGCTGGTGGGATCGCAAGATCGAACGCCTGGTGCTGCGCAAGGTACCAGGCTTCATGCTGCTCAAGAGCATTGCGAGCGGCGTGACAGGCAAGGCCGAGGGCGATCAGCAGGTGGCGCCGGTGTTTGTCGAACTCGACGACCAGACGGTGCTTGGGTTCCTGATCGAAGAAAGCGCGAGTGACCATGACCTGTGCACCGTCTTCGTGCCGAGCGCACCGACGATCGCAGCGGGCACCGTGATGCTCGTCGAATCACGCCGCGTTCGACGGGTCGACGTGCCGCTGGGCACCGCGATGGCGAGCGTGACGGGGCTCGGGCTCGGCACGCAGGCCCTGCTGCGCGGCGTACCCGTCACGCAGCTCGTGCAGGAGCAGCCCGCTCGCGATTGAACCGCGCTAGCGTCGCGTGTACTGCTGGTTGCCGAACAGCGTTTCGCGCGCCTTGTCGTCGACCAGCGGCTTGCGTTGATCCGCGAGCACCTCGACGCCACGCTGCACCGCGGGGCGTGCACCGATCTCGTCGAACCAGCCCTTCAGATGCGGGTGATCGGTCCAGTCGATGCCCTGGTTCTTCCACGAGCGCAGCCAGGGAAAGATCGCGATGTCGGCGATGCTGTATTCGGGCCCAGCGATGTAGCGGCTCTTCGCGAGCTGGCTGTTCATGACGCCGTACAGCCGCTTCGCTTCGTTCGTGTAGCGGTCGACCGCATAGTCGATCTTCTTTGGCGCGTAGACGCGGAAGTGATGCGCCTGGCCGAGCATCGGGCCGACGCCGCCCATCTGAAACATCAGCCACTGCAACACTTCGTACTTGCCGCGCGTGTCGGCCGGCAGGAAGCGGCCGGCCTTGGCGGCAAGGTAGAGCAGGATCGCGCCGGATTCGAAGAGCGAGATCGGTTTGCCGTCTGGGCCGTCCGGGTCGACGATCGCCGGGATCTTGTTGTTCGGGCTGATGGCAAGGAAGTCGGGCGTGAACTGGTCGCCAGCGCCGATGTCGATCGGGATGACACGGTAGGGCAGGGCACACTCCTCCAGCATGATGTGGACCTTGTGACCATTGGGCGTGGCCCACGAATACACTTCGATCATCTGTCGTCCTCCAGTGGGCCGCCGGTGCCCTGCCGTTGGACTTTAGACGATCCCCCTCGACCATGTTCGATGCCTTCCGAAGCTTGATCGCAGGCCCTGCCGAAAAGCGCCGACTGGCGACCGCTGACGCAGTGGGCGAAGGCGCGCGGCGCGCAGTTCAAGCGCTCACGCGGCGGTGACGGCTTCGTCATCGAGGGCCGGTACGGCGCGCGCACCTGGCGGCTCGAGTGGGGGCCGCCGCAGCGGAGCTACATCGCGGGCCACGAACTGCGGCTGCGCATGGAACTCGGCCTGCCGCACGACCTGAATCTGCTCGTGCTGTCGCGCCCGCTGATGGAGGCGCTCGCCGCGAGCGCGTTCGAGCAATACACGGCGCAGATGCAGACCCGCATCGACGACTCGACGCCCGAAGAGATGCGTTGGCTGGTGATGTTTCCGAAAGTGCAGCCCACGGTGGACAAGGCATTCAAGCAGCACTTCGGCGTCGTTGCGTTGACCGCCAAGGCTGCCGCGGCGTGGATCGAGGGGCCGCTCGCCGCGAGCCTGAGCGAGGCCTCGCGCGGTGCGCTTGCGGACGATCCCCCGTTCGTGCTGATGACCTTTCGCGGCAGGCTCTATCTGCGGCTGCAACTCGCCGTGCCGGAAGACGCCACGTTGAGCGGCAATGCTCGACCTGTTCGAGACGGCAGCAGCGCAGGCTGAAGCCGCAGCGGGTGGCGCAATCGAGCGCCCTGAGAACGGCCCGAGCACCGCAACGACCGCCTGGCAAACCCAGCTCACGCCGCACGACATCGAGCGTTGACGGGTGTCATGCGGCGCGCCGCGCGACCTGCGGCGCGCCGGCGCCGGCGCCTTACGCGTACTTGCCGAGCTCGATCTTCGCGATCGCGTTGCGGTGCACTTCGTCCGGCCCGTCTGCGAAGCGCAGCGTGCGCGCCGCGGTGTAGTAGTGCGCGAGCGGGAAGTCCTGGCACATGCCGGCGCCGCCGTGGATCTGCATCGCCCAGTCGATCACGTCGCACGCCATCTGCGGCGCGACGACCTTGATCATCGCGATCTCCGCCTTGGCCGTCTTGTTGCCGGCGACGTCCATCATCCACGCCGCCTTCAGCGTCAAGAGGCGCGCCATGTCGATCTTGCAGCGCGCCTCGGCGATGCGCTCGCGCGTCACGCCTTGCTCGGAGAGCGGGCGGCCGAAGGCGACGCGCTTGGTGGCGCGCTTGCACATCAACTCGAGCGCGCGCTCGGCGACGCCGATCAAGCGCATGCAGTGGTGGATGCGTCCCGGGGCCGAGGCGGCCCTGCGCGATCTCGAAGCCGCGCCCCTCGCCGAGCAGGATGTTGGTCGCCGGCACGCGCACGTTCTGGAAGATCACTTCCATGTGGCCGTGCGGCGCATCGTCGTAGCCGAACACCTGCAGCGGGCGCAGCACCTTGACGCCCGGCGCGTCGGCCGGCACGAGGATCATCGACTGCTGCGAATGGCGCGGCGCGTCGGGGTCGGTCTTGCCCATGAAGATGAACACCGCGCAGCGCGGATCGCCGGCGCCGGAGGTCCACCACTTGCGGCCGTTGAGCACGTAGTCATCGCCGTCGCGCACGATGCGCGCCTCGATGTTCGTCGCGTCCGATGAGGCGACGCCGGGCTCGGTCATCGCGAACGCGCTCCGGATTTCGCCCGCAAGCAGCGGCTCGAGCCAGCGCTTCTTGTGCTCGGCGGTGCCGTAGCGAACGATCGTCTCCATGTTGCCGGTGTCGGGCGCCGAGCAGTTGAAGACCTCGCTCGCCCAGCCGACGCGGCCCATCACTTCGGCCAGCGGCGCGTACTCCTGGTTCGTCAGGCCGGCGCCGTACTCGCTTTCGGGCAGGAACAGGTTCCACAGCCCGGCATCGCGCGCCTTGGGCTTCAATTTCTCGATCACCTGCAACGGCGTCCAGCGCTTGCCGGCCGCGGTATTGGCCTGCAGCTCTTCATGCACCGCGTTCTCCGCCGGGTAGATGTGCTCGTCCATGAAGGCGCGCACGCGCGTCTGCAGCTCGATCGTTCGCGGTGAGTAGTTGAAATCCATGGTGTTCTCCGGTGAGTCTTGAAAGTGGTTGGCGTGCGGCCGGCGTCACGCCGCTTGCGCGAACTGCCAGCCGAGCGTGGCGAGTTGTCTCGCACCTGCGCCCGATTGCGCCGCCTGCGCGCTCGCCGCCGTGCCGTCGAGTGCACGCTTGGCGATGCCTTGCAGGATCGCGGCAATGCGAAACAGGTTGTAGGCAAGGTAGAAGTTCCAGTCCGCCATCACCGCGTCCACATCGCCGCGCCCGGTGCGCTCGCAGTAGCGGCGCACGTAGTCTCGCTCGGAAGGGATGCCGAGCGAGACGATGTCCAGTCCGCCGATGCCGCGGCCCATCGTGCTCGGGATGTGCCACGCCATGCAGTGGTAGCTGAAGTCGCCGAGCGGGTGGCCGAGCGTGGACAGCTCCCAGTCGAGCACGGCCAGCACGCGCGGCTCGCTCGGGTGAAAGATCAGGTTGTCGAGCCGGAAGTCGCCGTGCACGATCGTCGTCTGCGATTCGTCGCGCGCGCCCGCCGGGATGTGCGCCGGCAGCCATTGCATCAGCTCGTCCATCGCAGTGATCGGCTCGGTGATTGAGGCGACGTACTGCTTGCTCCAGCGCCCGATCTGGCGCTCGAAGTAGTTGCCAGGCTTGCCGTAGTCGGCAAGGCCCACGGCACCGACATCCACGCCGTGCAGCAGGGCGATCACGCGGTTCATCTCGTCGTAGATCGCGCCGCGCTGCGCGGTCGTCATGCCGGGCAGCGACTGGTCCCACAGCACGCGGCCCTCGACGAACTCCATCACGTAGAACGCGCGGCCGATGATGGCTTCGTCTTCACAGAGCAGGTGCATCCTCGCGACCGGCACCTCGGTCGCGCCGAGCGCCCGCATGACGCGGAATTCGCGCTCGATCGCGTGGGCAGACGCCAGCAGCTTCGCCGCCGGCCCTGGCTTGGAGCGCATCACATACGCCTTGCCCGGCGTGATGAGCTTGTAGGTCGGGTTCGACTGGCCGCCCTTGAATTGCTCGACCGTGAGCGGCCCGGTGAAGCCTGGCAGGTGCGCGTCGAGATGGCGCGCGAGCGCGGCGATGTCGAACGCGTGTTGCTCGGCGACGGGTTTGGTTCCGGTGAAGTTGTCCATGTGCGGCGAAGTCGGTGGGTTCACGGCGATTCAGCGTTCAGCATTCAGCGTTCGGAGATCGCGAGCAGCTTTTCCTTCGAA
The DNA here is from genome assembly GCA_963774675.1 of uncultured beta proteobacterium. GTDB lineage: Bacteria > Pseudomonadota > Gammaproteobacteria > Burkholderiales > Burkholderiaceae_C > CAIKUF01. The sequence goes on from CAVZFV010000002.1 coordinate 53,136, forward strand.
AGCACGACGAGCCGCGTCGGCTCGATGCGCACCGCGCCGTCACGCTCGAACCCCTTGAGTTCCTGATTCACGCGCTGGCGCGATGCGCCGAGCAGTTGCGCAAGATCTTCCTGTGCGAGCTGCAGCCCGATGCGGATCTCTTCGCCCTGCGGCACACCATAGCTGCGAGCGAGCAGCAGGATCTGCTTGGCGAGCCGGGCCGCGAGCGGGCGCGTGTTCAAGTCTTCGACGACGTCGAACATCAGCCGCAGCCGGCGGCAGTTCAGGCGTAGCAGCGCTTCGTACAACTCGACATGTCGATCCAGGATCTCGGTGAAATCGGGCTTGCGCACGACAAGCAGCGTCGTCGCGCCATGCGCATTCGCGTCGTGCGTGCGGGGCAGGCCGTCGAAGAGCGAGATATCGCCGAACCACAACCCGGGCTCGACATAAGTCAGCGTGACCTGTTTGCCCGATAGCGACACCGAACTGATGCGCACAGAACCGCGCGCCACGCCGCACCACTCGTCGGGCACCGAGCCGCGCGTCGAGAGCAGCGCGCCATCGGTCAGCCGACGCACGCTTGCACGGTCGAGGATCACTTCGCGCAGCGGCAATGAGAGCTTGGAGAACCACGAGCCGGCCTCGATGTTTGAACGCTCTTCGATTGTAAGAACGGGGTGGGTCATGTTTTGTCTCTGACGTGACAGCACGCGCCGGGGAACGAGGCCTATTGTCCGTTACCCTTGTCGACGCAGCAGCAGCATGGAAGTTGCAGAGACAGCAGCAAGAACAGCAGCGGGAGAAGACGATGTCCATTGCCCAACTCGACATTTCAAGCCTGAAGGACAAGGTGAGCACCGAGGAATGGCGCACGCGCGTCGATCTTGCGGCGGCCTACCGATTGGTCGCGACGTTTCGGTGGGACGACCTCGTCTTCACCCACATCAGCGCGCGCGTGCCGGGTACCGAGGATCAGTTCCTCATCAATCCCTACGGCCTGATGTTCGACGAGATCACGGCGTCGAGCCTCGTCAAGATCGACCTCGAAGGGAACAAGCTCGACGACTCTGCGTTTCCGATCAACCCGGCCGGATTCACGATCCACGGCGCGGTGCACGGCGCGCGCCACGACGCGCAGTGCGTGCTGCATGTGCACTCACTGAACGGCATTGCGGTGTCGGCGCAGAAGGGCGGCGTGCTGCCGATCTCGCAGCAATCGATCTTCGTGCTGTCGAGCCTTGCGTACCACGACTACGAAGGGGTCGCGTTGCGTGACGACGAGAAGCCGCGGCTCGTGCGCGACCTCGGTGACGCCAACTTCCTGATGCTGCGCAACCATGGTCTGCTCACGCTCGGCGCCAGCGTGGCCGACGCGTTCGTCGCGATGTATCTGTTCGAGACCGTCTGCACGATCCAGGTCCGGGCCCAGGCGGGCGGCGGCGAACTGATCACCGTGAACCCGGCCATCATCGCCGGTGCGCAGCAGCAGGCCAGGCAGGTGACGACCGGCATGGGCGCAGGTGCGCTCAACTGGCCGGGGCTGCTGCGCAAGCTCGACCGGATGGACCCGAGCTACCGCACCTGAGAGCCTGAATCCCGCGCCCGGCGTGCGCGCGCCGCATCGGGCTCAGCGAAAGCGCGGCGCGCGCTTTTCGACGAAAGCCTGCAGGCCTTCGCCGCCGTTCGGGTGGAAAAGCGTTTGCAGCATCTGGTCGCGTTCGAGCGTGAGATGCTTGGCCAGCGTTTCGCGCGGCGCCTGGTTGACGAGGTCCTTCGCCGCTGCGAGCGCATTGGGCGCCATTGCAGCCAGCCGCTCGGCAAGCGCACGCGCGCCGGCGAGCGCCCGGCCGCTGTCGGTGATCTGGGCCACGAGCCCATGCGCCTCGAGCTGTCTGGCGCTGAACGGCTCCGCGAGCCAGATTGCCTGCAACGCAAGCGGCCGCGGCAGCAGTTGCGCGAGGTGCCAGCTGCCGCCGCCGTCCGGCGTGATGCCAAGCCGCGCATGCGACATCATGAAGCGCGCATCCTCGGCGGCGACGATCAGGTCGCAAGCGAGCGCGATCGAGAAGCCGCCCCCAGCTGCGGCGCCCTCGACCGCAGCGATGACGGGCTTCGGGCAGGCACGCAAGGCTTCGATGAATTCATGGAAACGTTCGAGCATCTGCATCTGCACGGATGGGTCGGCGGCGCGACGCTCGCGCAGTCCGGCGATGTTGCCGCCGGCGCAGAAGTGGCCGCCATCGCCCTGCAGCACGAGGCAGCGCACCGTGGCATCGGACTCGGCGACGTTGAGCGCCTCGATGCCAGCGGCGAACAGCTGCTCGGACAGCGTATTGCGCGTCGCCGGGTCGCTCATCGTCAGCACCAGCGTCCCACCCACGCGCTCGGTTTGCAGTTCGGAGGGCATTCGTCACCTGTCGTGTATCGCGGCGACAACGCCGCGGCGCGGGAATTGTGGCATGTGCCTCACTCTGCAGAAATGGCACTGGACGGGGGCGCTTTTCAGGGCGTGAGAAGTTGTAACCCCATGCTAGAGTGGCCGCGCCCTTGAAGTGCCGACCCCGCATGCAAAGACCCAAATCCGTCCTCGTCCTCGGAGCGCTTCTCGCGCTTTCGGCGGCGCAGGCCATGGCGACGGGCTTCGGCCGCATGAACAATGCGACGATGTTGGGTCAGCAGCTGGACTTCACGGTGCCGCTGCGTCTGGACGCGGGCGAGAGCGTCAGCGCCGATTGCGTAACGGCCGAGGTGCTGTCAGGCGAGTTTCGTGTGCCGCCGAGCCAGGTCCGCGTCGCGGTCGATCCCGGCAGCGACGCCAACGAGCGGCTGATCCGGGTCGCAACGCGCGCGACGATCGACGAGCCGGTCGTGACGGTGACCGTGCAGCTCGGCTGCACGAACGCGCTGACACGCAAGTTCGTCGCCTTCGTCGATCCGCCGGTGATCAATCTGGCAAGCGCTGAATCGAACCGCCCGGCCGCACCCGCGCAAGCCGCGCATCCGGCAGTGCCGCGGCAGGAGGTCGCGATCGCGACGCCGCCGACGCCCGCCACTGCCACTGCAGCGGCACAGCCGACAGAGACCGCGGCGCCCGCACCGCCGGCGAAGAAGAAGCGCCGCCCGACGGCATCGACGCGATCGTCGCCTTCGGCCGTGGCGGCAAGCCGCAGCGCGAAGGCCGGCGCTTCGTCGCGCAGCACGCGCAAGACTTCGGCTTCGCAAGTTGCCGCGGCGGCGCCGGTGGCCAAGGGCTCGCGCTTGAAACTCGATGCGCCCGAGATGATGCTCGCGCAGGCGCCGCTGCGGCTCAGCGATGCGCTGCCGGACGTGCTGCCGCCAGCCGCGTCGGCACCGCAGGATGCGGCTTCGGCGCCGGTAGATGCGAATGCGGAGAGTGCCGCGCAGCGCGAGAAGCTGGCCGCGCTCGAGGCGTCGTTTGCCAAGCTGCAGACCGATGCGCAGGCCACGCAGGCGAGCCTCTTGCTGCTGCAGGCGCAGCTTCGCGAATCGCAGTCGGCTCGCTACTCAAACCCGCTTGTCTATGCCCTGATCGCGCTTGTCGTGCTGCTCGGCGCCGCGGTCGTATTCCTGCTCAGAAAGCAAGCGCGCGCGCTTCGCACCGCTCCGCAATGGTGGGCGCCACCGACGGGCGCGGATGTCGCCGCGATGGCGGTCGTCGCGGGCGCACCGCAAGCGCAGCCTGCGCCCGGGCCGGTCGCGGTACGCCCCGAACTGTGGGACGCGCCCGAGCATGATGCCGGCGAGACCACCTCGAGCCCGCGTCTGCTCGCGCCGGGTGACGCGCCTGCGTCCGCCGCGGCGCCACTCGAAGTGCAGCGCGAGATGTCAGTCGAAGAACTGATCGACCTCGAGCAACAGGCCGAGTTCTTCGTCGTCCTCGGGCAGGACGAGGCGGCGATCGACCTGTTGATGAGCCATCTGCGCAGCAGCGGCGGGACGAGCCCCTTGCCCTACCTGAAACTGCTCGAGATCTACCGCCGGCTCGACGACCACGAAGCCTACGAACGCACGCGCGAGAAGTTCAACCGCCGCTTCAACGCCTATGCGCCGGACTGGGACACCGATCTGCAAAAGGGGCGTGCGCTCGAGGACTATCCGCACGTCGTCACGAAACTGCAATCGTTGTGGACTTCGCCCGCGCAGACGATGCAGACGCTCGAGGCTTCCCTCTTCCGGCGCGATCCGGGGGTATCGAATTTCGATCTGCCGGCCTACCGCGAACTGCTGTTCCTGTACTCGGTGGCGCGCGATCTTTCTGAGCACGTGTCAGAACACGGCGCGGCGGCTGCAGCCTCGACAAACGTCGATCTTCTGCTGCCGATCGACGCCGAGACCTCGGCCACCGGCACGCTGACGCGCCTGCACCCCACGCGGCCGATGCCGCTCGCGCCGGACGCCTACACGACGCAGGTCGACGTCGACATCACGACGCTCGATGCTGGGCCTTCAGCGCTCGCCGGCGTCGGGGATCGGCCGTCGCGCTTCATGGCCGAGTTCAACACGACGCCTGGCTACATCGGCCTTGCGAGCGAAAAGGTGTCTGGATCGGGCTGAGCGGTGCGTGGCGTCGTCGCGATTCAGATCTTCGCCAGTCGGTCGAGCGCCAGTTCGAGCGTTTCGTCCTTCTTTGCAAAGCACAGGCGCACGATGCGCTGCTCGAAGCCATCACGATAGAAGGCAGAGAGCGGAATCGCGGCAACGCCGATGTCGCGAGTGAGCCACTCGCAGAATGCTGCCTCGCTCAAATCGCTGACCGTCGAATAGTCGACGCACTGGAAGTAGGTGCCTGCGCTCAGCAGTGCGCGCAGGCGCGTCGCCGCAAGGCCCGCGCGAAAAAGATCGCGCTTGCGCTGGTAGAACGCGGCCAAACCGAGATGCGGCGTCGGGTCCGCCATGTAGGCGGCGAGGGCGTGCTGCATCGGCGTGTTCACCGTGAAGACGTTGAACTGGTGCACCTTGCGCAACTCGGCGGTGAGTGGCGCCGGCGCCGCGACGTAGCCGATCTTCCAGCCCGTCACGTGATACGTCTTGCCGAAGCTGGAAACGACGAAGCTGCGCGCCGCAAGTTCAGCGTGGCGCGACACGCTCTCGTGCCGAACGTCGTCGTAGACCATGTGCTCGTAGACCTCGTCGGCGATCACGAGCACATCGGTCGGCCGCAGCAACTCGGCCAGGCGCTGCATGTCGGCCTCGCTCCAGACCGTCGCGCTCGGGTTGTGCGGCGTGTTGACGATGATCGCCCGCGTTCGCGGCGAGAGCGTAGCGGCGATCGCCTCGAAGTTCGGCCGGAACGTGCCGGGGTCGAGCGGCACATGGACCGTAGTGCCGCCCGCCAGCACGATGTTGGGTTCGTAGCTGTCGTAGGCCGGCTCGAGCACGATCACCTCGTCACCCGGATGCACGACCGCGAGGATCACACTCAGGATCGCCTGCGTCGCGCCTGCCGTGATGGTGATCTCGCTCGCCGCGTCGTAGTGCTGCCCGTAGAGCGCCGCGATCTTGGCGGCGACGGCGTCACGCAATTGCGGCACGCCCGCCATCGGCGGGTACTGGTTCAGGCCGCGTCGCATCGCGTCGTCGACGGCGTCGATCAACTTCGGGTCGCAGTCGAAATCCGGGAAGCCCTGACCCAAATTGACGGCGCCGTGCTGTTGTGCGAGCGCGGACATGACGCTGAAGATCGTCGTCCCCACACGGGGCAGGCGGCTCGTGACAGACGGCGCAGGGCGGGTGAAAGCGGTCATGCAGGGCTCAGAGTTCGTAGTCGGATACAGCCTCGCCACTCATCGCGCGTTGGACGAGCGCGCGCGACAAGCGCGTCGAGATCAACTCGGCAAACGCGTAGACGTAGCTGCGCAGGTAGGCGCCGCGCTTGAACGCGACGCGGGCGACATTCTGGCCGAACAAGTGGCCGATCGGTCGTGCGACGAGTTCGCCGCCAGGTGGTTCGTCGTGCATCGCCATCTCCGCGACGATGCCCACGCCGAGGCCGAGGCGGACGTAGGTCTTGATGACGTCGGAGTCGATCGCTTCGAGCACGACGTTGGGCTTGAGTTGTCTGAGCGCGAACGCCTGGTCGACGCGCGCCCGTCCGGCAAAGCTCGGGTGATAGGTGACGAGCGGTTCGATTGCCAGGTCTTCGAGCGAGATACGCTCGAGCTTGGTCAGCGCGTGCCCCGCAGGCACGACCGCGACGTGGTTCCACTCATAGCAGGGCAGCGTGACGAGTTCGGCGTAGCCGGCGAGCGACTCGGTTGCCAGCCCGATGTCGGCGACTTCGTCCAACAGCATCTGCGCCACCTGATCGGGCGTGCCCTGGTGCAGGCTGACGTTGACTCTCGGGAAGCGCTTGCGCAATGCGGCGACGGGCTCGGGCAGCACGTAGCGCGCCTGCGTGTGGGTGGTCGCGATCGACAGCGTACCGGCATCCTGCTTCGAATATTCGTCGCCGATGCGCTTGAGGTTGCCGACCTCGCGCAGGATGACGTCGATCGCCTTGAGCACTTCCTGCCCCGGTTCGGTGACACGCCGCAAGCGCTTGCCATGACGCGCGAAGATGTCGACACCGAGTTCGCCCTCGAGTTCGAGAATTGCCTTCGAGACGCCGGGCTGCGAGGTGTGTAGCGCTTTCGCGGTGTCGGTCAGGTTGAGCTTGCGGCGGACGGCTTCCTGCACGAAACGGAACTGGTGCAGGTTCATGCGCGCGCGTCGTCTTCGACGAGCGCGAGCGCCGCGTTCGCCATCGCGGCGACGACCGAGTCGATTTCGCCGACCGCCTGCGCGAGAGTTATCTGCACCGTCGGGTGACGCTTGGCGACGATGTCGATCAGCCGCGGCAGATCCTTGCGCACATGACCGCCGGCGCCGAGAAAGAGCGGCAGCACGGCGATCGATGTGCAACCGGCCAACGCGAGCCGCTCGCCCGCCGCGGGCAGGTCGGGCGCCATGAACTCGAGGAAGGACAACTCGACCGCGACCTGCGGGCGCTGCGCGCGAATGCGGCGCGCGATGTCCTCGAACGGCAGCGCCCAGCGCGGGTCGCGTGCGCCGTGGGCGATGAGCAGCAGGCCTTGGGTCATGCCGGTACCGCCCGGCCGCCCGAAGGGTCCGGCGCGCCCCTTGGGGGCAGCGAACGAAGTGAGCTTGGGGTCATCATCTCAGTTGCTCCACAGCGCATCGCGCGAGCCGCGACGCATGAAAAGTGATTGTCTTCCCCTCGGGGACAGGTTGCCGCAGGCAACCAGGGGGTGCGGCTGTGTCAGCGCATCGAACCCGATCCGGGTCTTCCGTTCGGCTTCGGTGCCCAGGGGCTGCGAATGCGGGCCCCTTCGTGGCCCTTGGGGGGCGGCCGCCAGACGGCCGGGGGTCGTCAGTTTCATCAGCGGTAGCGCACCAGCCAGCTGAACGCGACCATCGCGAGCAGCAGGTACAGCGCACTCGGCGCCGAGGCGACGAGCCAGGGCGTCCAGTTGCTGAGCAGTCCGATGTGACTGGCGACATTGTTGAGCAGCACGAAGCTGATGCCGAGCATGATGCCGCCGAACACCTTCAGGCTGACACCGCCGGCGCGTGCATGGAGGTAGGCAAACGGCAGCGCGAGCGACAGCATCACGATGCAGGCGAACGGGTAGAGCGCGCGCTTCCAGAACTGCAGTTCGTGGCGCTGCGAGGACTGGCCGTTCTCGGCCAGGTGCCCGATATAGCGGAACAGATCGAAAGTCGACATTGTTGCGAGCGGCATCACCGCTGCTGCCACCACGCCGGCAGTGAGCGAACTCGGCCAGTCGAGCGTAGCAAGCGTCTTGTCCTTCACCTCGGGCCGTCCGTCGGCGGACTTCGCCGTCCAGTCGGTCACGCGCGCTTCCGTCAAGTGCCAGGTGGCGTCCTTGCCGACGCGTCCGCTTTCGGCTTCGATGCGCGAGACGAGGCCGCCGTCGGCGTCGAACTCGAAGATCCGCACGCCCTTCAACTCGCCGCGCGCGCTCGCGCTCGCGACATTCACCGACACGCTGTGCATGCCTTCAGGGGTCGAGCGCCGATCCTTCAGCCAGGCACCGGCGCGGTCGAGCTTGAAGCCGCCGCGATAGGTCGCCTTGAGCGCCGCGGCCTGGCGCTCGGTGATCGGCGAGATGTAGTCGCCGAGGACGAAGGTGAAGACGGTGAACGCGATGCCCAACCCGGCGAGCGCGCCGAGCGCGCGTGCCGGGCCGAGCCCGCTGGTGCGCAGGATCGTGAACTCGGACGATTGCGACAGGCTCGCCAGTGCATAGATCGCGCCGATCAGGACTGCGATCGGCGCAAGCTCGTAGAGATGGTCGGGCAACTGCAGGACACTGTAGAGCGCGCCATGCACCGGCGTGTAGCCCGCTTCATTGGCCTTCGCGAGTTCGGAGACGAAATCGAAGAAGAAGAACAGCGACAGGAAACCGACGGCGACGAAAGTGACGGCCTTGACGATCTCGGTGTAGAGCAGGCGGCGGACGGTCCTCATGCGGCGCTGCGCGCGCGCGGCGCGAAAAGGCGGGTCGTGTGCGCTTGTTCGCGCCACCAGATGAGCGCGATCGCCACCGCGAAGACGCCACCATGCACGGTGATCAGCATGCCGGCCATGTTCGACTTGCCCGCTGCGATCCAGGCTTGCGACAAATTGATGAGATTGAAGTAGACGACGAACATCAGCAAGGCGAGCAGCAGGTTCCAACTGCCCGGCCGGCGCGGGTTGGTCGCTGCCAACCCGACGGCGAGCAGCAGCAGATTGACGGCACCGAGCACAAGACCGACGCGCCACGCGAACTCGCCCTGGTTCGCGAGCGTCGGGTTGCGCAGCAGCTCACGCGTGCTGCGCGTCGTCGGCGGCAGCTTGTCGGCGTTGCCGGTGAGCTTGTCGCCGACGACCGCCTCGTAGCTGTCGAAGCGCGCGAGTGTCTTCTCGCCGCTCGCACGGTTGTCCTCGTTGCGCTGGCCGCGATCGAGACGAACGAGGCGCTGATCGCCTTCGAACTCGACGCGTCCCTCGCGCGCTGACGTCACGGCCTCGGTGTCACCTTTGGTCGTCAGCACGAAGACGTTGCGCCCGATGCGCAAGTCCTCCGAGTCGCGTTCAATGAAAAACACGCGTCGGCCATCGGCTGAACTCTGGAATTGTCCAGCGGCGACGCGCGACAGGTCGGAGCGCTTCTCGTAGCGGTACTTCAGTTCGGCCGCGCGCTGATTGACCCAGGGCCACACGAACAGTGCGAGCAGCAACACCACCAGCATGATCGGCCAACTCACGCGAAGCACGGGCCGCACAAAGCGTGCGAGGCGGATGCCGCTGGCGAACCAGATCACCATCTCGCCGTCGCGGTACATGCGCGTGAGGGTGGCAACGACGGCGATGAAGAGCGACAGACTCAGGATCGTCGGCATGTAGCCGAGCGCCACGTAGCCGAGCAGCAGCAGCACATCCTGCGGATCGACGGACCCGCCCGCTGCTTGGCCGAGCGTGCGAATCAGCATCATCGTGACGACGATCGTGAGAAGCACGACAAGCGTCGCGCCGAACGCGCGTGCCAGCTCTCGCCGGAGGGTTGAATCGAATAACATCAAGAGATCGCAAATATCACCCGAATATTATGGACTTCAGACTCCAGAAATCTGTTGTCGGTGCACTCGCCGACACCGCCGCCGACGCGCTGATCGTCATCGTCGCAGGTGAAAAGTTGGACCCCGCGCTCGACGCGCGCATTGCATCGATCGTGACGGAGGCAGTCGGCGCCGGGGACTTTGCATTCAAGGCCGGACGCACGCTGTATCTGCATCGTCCTGCGGGTGTGAAGGCGGCGCGACTCGTCGTCGCCGCTGCCAGCGATGAGTCACCCAAGGCGTTCAGGAAGGCACTCTCTGCCGCACTCGGCGTGCTGAAAGATCTTGGTGCACGCCATGTGGCGTTGGCTGCGACGTGGAGTCTGAGTGACGCGCAGGCCGAAGCGGCGGTGACGGCGGCGAGCGATGCGCGCTACGTCTACCGCCACACGAAACCGAGCGCGCCCAAGGAGGGTGCGCTCGCCAAGCTCACATTGCTGTGCGCCGATGCCGACGCGAAAACGGTGCGCAAGGGCATGGAGCGCGGTCAGGCCGTCGCCGCCGGCGTGACGCTCGCGCGCGAGCTGGCGAACCGCCCTGGCAACCATTGCACGCCGTCGTATCTCGCCGAGCAGGCGCGCGCGCTCGGCAAGCAGCACGGCCTGAAGGTCGAGGTGCTCGAGCGCAAGGATGTGGAGAAGATCGGCATGGGTTCCTTCCTTGCCGTCGCGCAGGGCTCGCACGAGCCCCTCAAGTTCATCGTCGCGCAGTACCGCGGCGCCGGCAAGGACGTGGCGCCGGTCGTCCTCGTCGGCAAGGGCATTACCTTCGACAGTGGCGGCATTTCGATCAAGCCGTCCGCCGAAATGGACGAGATGAAGTTCGACATGGGCGGCGCCGCGAGCGTGATCGGCACGCTGCGCGCGATCGCCGAACTGAAGCCCAAGCTCAACCTGGTGTGCCTGATCCCGTCCTGCGAGAACCTGCCGAGCGGCACCGCGATCAAGCCCGGCGATGTGGTTACGAGCCTGTCGGGTCAGACGATCGAGGTCCTCAACACCGACGCCGAAGGCCGCCTCATCCTGTGCGACGCGCTGACCTACGCGGAGCGCTTCAAGCCGGCGCTGGTGGTCGACGTCGCGACGCTCACCGGCGCTTGCGTGATCGCGCTTGGCCATCATCACTCCGGCCTGTTCACGGCCGACGACGCGATGGCCACGCAGTTCCAGCAGGCTGCGCACGAAGCGCTCGATCCCTGCTGGCGGATGCCACTCGACGAGGAGTACGACGAGGCGTTGAAGAGCAACTTCGCAGATATGGGCAATGTCGGCCCGCGCGGCGGCGGTGCGATCACCGCGGCGATGTTCCTGCGTCGCTTCACCGGCAAGTACCGCTGGGCGCATCTGGACATCGCGGGCACGGCGTGGAAGTCCGGCGCGGCAAAGGGGGCGACAGGCCGCCCGGTCGGGCTGCTGACGCATTTCGTGCTGGCGCAGGCGGCCTGAATTTCGCCAGTGAAGTCTGTTGCGTGACGGAAGTGATGTTCCATCTGCGCGTCGCCGACCGCGTCGGCTATGCCTGTCGCCTGCTGCACAAGGCGTATGCGCAGAACGCGCAGGTGGTTGTCTGCGCGCCGCCGTCGACGCTCGCGACGCTCGACACCTTGCTCTGGGTGAGCGATCCGACGGGCTTCATTCCACACGTTCGGCTCGCGCCCGAAGCGAGCGCGCCGGATCATCTCGCCGACACGCCGATCTGGCTCGTCGAGCACGCGGAGCAGGCGCCGACGCATGACGTGCTGCTCAATCTGGGCGACGAACTCGTCGCGGGGTTCGAGGCCTTTGCGCGTGTGATCGAGATCGTGCCGCAGGACGAGGACGCCGCGCAGGCCGCACGCCGACGCTGGAAGCACTACGCCGATAGGGGCTACGTGCTCAAACATCACGAGGCGCGCGCATGAGCACGCGCCTGGGACCGCTGCAGCGCCACGGCCTGCCGACCTTGACCGAGGTGATCGAGCTCGCGCCGGTCGGCGATGCCGGCGCGGGTGTGCCGGCGCGTGCCATCGGGCGGCTGCGCAGCGAACCCGCGCCGCCGCCCGCCTCGCCGTCGATCGACACCGAGCAACTCGTCGAGCAGGTACTACGCGATCTGCAGCGCGATGCCGATCTGTTGTTGGAGCTGCGCCTGCGCGAAGCGCTCGCGCCGGTGCTTGCGCGCCTGACGGACGACCTGGTGCACGAGTTGCGTGGCAGGCTGACGACGACACTTCGCGAGGCCGTGACGCAGGCGGCGGGCCGGGAACTAGCGCGCCGCCGCGCGATCTGACCCGGCCAGCGAGAACCGTCCCTCGTCGCAGCCCCGAGAATTCCCGGGGGTAATAACCCTGTCAACTCGGGTATCGTTATGTGCGTTGAGAAAACGGCGGGGTTTGACCTGTCCGTCGCATCATCCAATCCCAGCTCTATCAACAACCTTTCGGAGGTAACGCATGCAAGTCAAGCTTAATATGATCGTGGGCGCCATCGTCACGATGTTTGCCTTTGCCGCCTCGGCACAGGAAGCGGTGGTCAAGATCGGGCACGTCGCTCCGATGTCTGGCGGCCAGGCCCACTATGGCAAGGACAATGAAAACGGCGCCCGCATGGCGGTCGACGATCTCAACGCCAAGGGCGTGATGATCAACGGCAAAAAGGTCAAGATCGAACTGATGGCCGAAGACGATGCCGCCGATCCGAAGCAGGGCACCGCAGTCGCCACCAAGTTGTGCGATGCCAAGGTGAACGGCGTTGTCGGCCACCTGAACTCGGGCACGACCCTGCCGGCCTCCAAGGTCTACAACGACTGCGGCCTGCCGATGGTCACCGGTGCGGCGACGAACCCGAAGATCACCCAGCAAGGTTTCAAGAACGTCTACCGCATCATCGCTAACGACAACGCGCTCGGCGCGGGCCTTGCGCTGCATGCGTCGAACAACCTGAAGCTGAAAAAGATCGCGATCGTTGACGACCGTACCGCCTATGGCCAGGGCGTCGCCGAAGTGTTCAAGAAGACGGCGCAGGCGCGCGGCATCGAGATCGTCGCCGAGGAATACACGAACGACAAGGCGACCGACTTCATGGCGATCCTGACGTCGATCAAGTCCAAGAATCCGGACGGCATCTTCTACGGCGGTATGGACACCCAGGGCGGCCCGATGTTGCGCCAGATGGAGCAGCTCGGCATGACCAATGTCAAGCTCTTCGGCGGCGATGGCATCTGTACCGCCAAGCTGGTCGAGAACTCCGGCGGCGCCAAGACGCTCGCCAACGTGGTCTGCGCCGAAGGCGGCTCGTCGCTCGACAAGATGCCCGGTGGCAAAGCCTGGAAGGCGCGCTATGACGCCAAGTATCCCGGCCAGTTCCAAGTCTATTCTCCCTACACCTATGACGCCGTCGGCCTGATCGTCGACGCGATGGTGAAGGCCGGCTCGAGCGATCCGAAGGTCTACAACGCGTTCCTCGCGAAGGAAGACTACAAAGGCGTGACGAGCGAGATCCAGTTCGAGGCGGATGGCGAACTGAAGAATCCGTCGATGACGCTCTACTCGTACAAGGACGGCAAGAAGGTCCCGCTTAACTGACCCGCGTCATCAGCATGAAAAGGGCGCCTAGGGCGCCCTTTTTTTGCGTTCCCGTGTCCTGCTTTTCAGCGGCCGTACAACCTTGACAGCGCGGCGAGTTCCTCAGTGCGCTCGTGACGCAGTTGCGACCACTCGAATCGCCATTCCCAGTGACCCTTGGCCTGCCCGGGGAGGTTCATGCGGCAATCGCTTCCCAGGCCCAGCACATCCTGCATCGGTATGATCGCGGTGTCGGCGACCGAGGCAAACGCGGTGCGTATCAGCGCCGCGCGGATGTCCGCACCATCGATGCCGAGATAGGCGCAGGCGTGCGCCCGCTCAGCCGCAGAGGCGTGATGCCACCAGCCGACTATCGTGTCGTTGTCGTGTGTGCCTGTGTAGACGACGCTTGTAGGGCGGTGGTTGTGCGGCAGGTAGAGGTTGTCGCTCTTTCCATCGAAGGCGAACTCCAGCACGATCATGCCGGGGAAGCCCAGACTCTCGCGCAGCGCGATGACGTCCGGCGTGATCAGGCCCAGGTCCTCGGCGATGATCGGTAGCGGGCCGAGCGCACGCTCGATCGCTTCGAACAGCGCGGCGCCGGGCCCGTCGCGCCAGTGCCCGTTGACGGCGGTCGGCTCAGCGGCTGCGATCTCCCAGTGCTGTGCGAAACCGCGAAAGTGGTCGATGCGCAGGATGTCGGCGAGCGCGAGGCCGTGGCGCACGCGCCCGGTCCACCATGCGTAGCCTTCGTCGGCGTGGGCGCGCCAGCGATAGAGTGGATTGCCCCAGCGTTGGCCGGTCGCGCTGAAGTAGTCGGGCGGCACGCCGGCGACGACGGTCGGCTCGCCGTTGGCGTCGAGTTCGAATAAGTCTGGGCGCGCCCAGACCTCGGCGCTCTGGTGCCCGATGAAGATCGGTGCGTCGCCGATGATGCGAATGCCCCGCGCGTTCGCATGCGATTTGAGACGCCGCCATTGCTCGAAGAAGCGCCATTGGCAGAACGCATGGAAGTGTCTGCGACTGGCGTGGCGTGCGCGGGCCTCGCGCAACGCGTGCGGGTCGCGCCGTGCGAGGCCGGCATCCCAATCACACCAGGACGTGCCCGGGCGGTCGTCCCACAGGGACATGAAGAGGGTGTAGTCGTCGAGCCAGCCCGCGTGGTCGCGGCAGAACGTGGCGAACGCGGCGTGATCGGTTGTGTGGCCGCTGGTGCTGCTGCTCGCGGCGAAACGCGCAGCGGCGCGTTCGAGCCGCTCTGCACGCCAGGGTGCGACGCGACCGAAGTCGACGCGCCCAGGATTGAAGTCAGCGTCGGCGGCAAGGTCCTCGTCGAGCAGCCAGCCGCGATGGCGCAGTTCGTCGAGATCGATCAGCAATGCATTGCCGGCGAACGCCGACGGGCTCATGTAGGGCGAGTTGCCGAGGCCTGTCGGGCCGAGCGGCAGGATCTGCCACAGCGTCTGCCCGGCGCGCACGAGCCAGTCGACGAAACGATAGGCGCTGGCCCCGAGGTCGCCCGAACCGTGATCGCCCGGCAGGCTTGTCGGGTGCAGCAGCACGCCGGCCGCGCGGTCGAACTTCATGCCCGCGCCTCTACGAACCTGTCTGCCGGTGAGAGCAGCGCGAGGCTGTGCGCCGCGAGCGTGAACGGCGTCGCGCCACGCCAAGGTGGCGCCGGATCGCTTTCCAGTTGCGCGATCCACTCGCCTGCGGGCAGCTCGAAATTGCAGGCGTGGCGCTCGGCATTCACGAGCAACAGCAGTGGGCCAGCCGCACGATCGGGCTCAGCATGCACGCCGATGCGCACGAGCAGCGTGCGCGCCGATGGGTCGCGCCAGGCGTCGACGTCGAGCGCGCGGCCGGTCTTGTCGAACCAGGTGATCTCGGTCGCGCCGTTACGCCATCCAGGGCTTTCACCTCCCTCGCGGCTTTCTCCAGCTTCGCCACCTTCGCCGCTCGTCCAGTGATCCGGCAACGGTCGCAGCACGCCGCGCAGCGCGATGACGCGCGCGGTGAAGGCGATCAACTCCTCGTCGGCTGTGCGCCAATCGATCCAGGTGAGCGCGTTGTCCTGGCAGTAGGCGTTGTTATTGCCACCCTGACTGTGGCCGAGTTCGTCGCCCGCGCACAGCATCGGCGTGCCTTGCGCAAGCAGAAGTGTGGCGAGCAGCGCCCGTTGCAGCAGCGCGCGCCGCGCGAGCACGTCGGCGTCGTTGGTCTCGCCCTCGGCGCCGCAGTTCCAGCCGTGGTTAGCGTCGTGGCCGTCGCGGTTTTCCTCACCGTTCGCGAGGTTGCGCTTCGTCTCGAAGCTGAGCAGATCACGCAACGTGAAGCCGTCGTGCGCGGCGATGAAATTGACCGACTCGGCCGGTGCACGCCCGCGGCCCCGAAAGATGTCCGACGATGCGCAAAGACGTTGCGCGAACTCGCCGCGGCTGCTCGGCCCGCCGAGCCAGAAGCGGCGCACGCCATCGCGAAAGCGGTCGTTCCACTCCAGCCAGCCGCGCGGAAACTGACCGAGCCGATAACCGTCCGCCCCCAGGTCCCAGGGTTCGGCGATCAACTTCAGATCGGCGAGCGCCGGGTCTTGTGCGACCGCCTGGAAGAACGCGGCGCGCACCTCGAAACCGTCGTCGCCGCGGCCGAGTACAGGCGCGAGATCGAAGCGAAAGCCGTCGACTTCCATCTGCAGCGCCCAGTATCGCAGGCTGTCCATCACCAGTTGCAGCACGCGCGGGTGTCGGATGTCGAAGGTGTTGCCGCACCCGGTCAGGTCTTCGTAGACGCCGGGCTGCCCGGGTAGCGTGCGGTACGTGTTGCGATTGTCCAAGCCGCGCCAGCTGATCGTCGGGCCGAACTCGTCGGTCTCGGCGCTGTGGTTGAAGACGACATCGAGGATGACTTCGATGCCCGCCGCGTGCACCGTGCGCACCATTGCGCGGAATTCGTCGCGCGCCGACAGGCCGTCCGCACCGCTCGCGTAGCGTGGCTCGACGGCGAAGAACCCGATCGTGTTGTAGCCCCAGTAGTTGGTGAGGCCGTGCGCGACGAGGCGCTCCTCGTCCAGATGCTGATGCACCGGCAGCAGGTTGAGCGCGGTGACGCCCAGGCGTTTGAAGTGCGCAATCGCGACGTCCGATGCAAGCCCGGCGTAGGTCCCGCGCAGCGCCTCGGGAACGTCGGGGTGGCGCATCGTCATGCCCTTGACGTGGGCTTCGTAGATGACGCTGTCGGCGAGTGGTGTGCGTGGCCGCGCAATGGCAGGGTTGGGTCGGGCCTCGTTGATCACGCGCGCCTTCAACGCGTGCGCCTCGTCGCGACGCCAGGCGAGGCCGCCGACGATCTCGCGCGCATAAGGGTCAAGCAGCCACTTGTCGGCGTCAAAGCGATGCCCCGTCTCGGGTTGCCACGGACCGTGGGCTCGATAGGCATAGACGAGTCCGGAGCGCGCACCCGCAAGGTGACCATGCCATACATCGCCGCTGCGCCCGGGCAGCGCCAGCCGCGCCAACTCGTGCGTGCCGCCGCTGTCGAAGATGCACAGTTCGATGGCGTCGGCGTGTTCGGAGCAGACCGCGAAATTGATCCCGGCAGCGTCGCAATTCGCGCCTATCGGCCAGGACCGGCCAACGCCAAGGGAGTTGAATTTCATGTCATTCGACGACGCGCGCGGCAACTCGGTCATCCCCGCTGAGATGCCTGACCTGATGAGTCACTGCGCGCAGCACGTCGCCGTTTCCGGTCAGGCACCGACGGCATGCGCAGAATCGGGCAAGGGCGAGGGTGAGGACGCGCGGGCAGCGCCCGGCCCGCGTGGCACGACGCCCCAGATGCGGGTCGCGTACTCGGCGATCGCGCGGTCCGACGAGAAGCTCCCCATGCCGGCGACATTCGCGACCGCGCAACGCACCCAGGCCTCGCCGTCACGAAAGAGGGCGTCGACACGCGACTGGGCGGCGACATAGGCCTCGTAGTCGGCGAGCAGCTTGTAGTGGTCGCCGCCCCAGAGCAGGGAGTCGACGAGGGTGCGGTAGCGGTCGGGCTCGTCTGGCGAGAACCTGCCGTGGCCGATGGCGTCGAGCACCGCCTTCAGGAGCGGGTTCGACTCGTAGATCTGCATGGGCTGATAGCCGCCGCGGTTCAGGGCCGCAATCTCGGGCGTGCTGTGGCCGAAGATGAAGATGTTGGCGGCGCCGACACAGTCGCGAATCTCGATGTTGGCGCCGTCTTCGGTACCGATCGTCAGCGCGCCGTTGAGCGCGAGCTTCATGTTGCCAGTGCCCGAGGCTTCGGTGCCCGCGGTCGATATCTGCTGCGACAGGTCGGCGCCGGGGATGACGAGTTCGGCGACCGATACGCCGTAGTTCGGCACGAACACGACCTTGAGCCGGTTCGCGATCCGCGTGTCGGCGTTGATCGTATGCGCGACATCGTGGATCAAGCGGATGATCTGCTTTGCCGACGCGTACGACGACGCCGCCTTGCCAGCAAAGATCACGCTGCGCGGCACCCAATCGGCCTGCGGGTCGGCGAGGATCGCGTGATAGCGCGTCACCACGTGCAGCAAGTTGAGCAACTGGCGTTTGTACTCGTGGATGCGCTTCACCTGGACGTCGAACAGGCTCGCCGGGTCCAGCCGTATGCCCTGCGTGCGCTCGATGTGCGCCGCAAGGCGCGCCTTGTTGGCGTGCTTGACGGTGGCGAACGCGGCGCGCAATGCGCCACTGTCGGCGTGTGCCGCGAGCCCCTCGAGCTGCTGCAGATCGAGCCGCCATTCGCTGCCGATCGTGCGGTCGAGCAACGCTGCAAGACCCGGGTTCGCCTGCGCCAGCCAGCGTCTTGGCGTGACGCCGTTCGTCACGTTCGTGAAGCGTTCGGGGTATAGCGTGGCGAAGTCGGCAAAGATCGTCTTGACCAGCAGGTCGGAGTGCAGCGCCGACACGCCGTTGACCTTGTGGCTGCCGACGATGCTCAGGTGCGCCATGCGCACGCGCTGTTCGCCGTTCTCGTCGATCAGGGACAGGCGGCGCAGGAACTCGTTGTCGCCCGGTCGAACGGTTGCCGCGAACGCGAGGAAGTCCTCGTTGATGCGCAGGATGATCTGCAGGTGGCGTGGCAGCACGTGCTGCATCAAGCCGACGCTCCAGGTCTCGAGCGCCTCGGGCATCAGCGTGTGGTTGGTGTAGGAGAACACGCGCTGGCACTGCGCCCAGGCGGCCACCCACGGCATGCCATGCACGTCGGTCAGCAGGCGCATCAGTTCGGCGACGCCGATTGCAGGATGGGTGTCGTTCAGGTGGATAGCGACCTTGTCTGTGAGGTTTTCGAGCCGGGCATGTTCGAGCAGGTGGCGCGCGAGCAGATCCTGCAGCGACGCGCTGACGAAAAAGTACTCCTGGCGCAAGCGCAGCTCGCGCCCGGCCGGCGTGCTGTCGTTCGGGTAGAGCACCCAGGAGATGTTCTCGAACTCGTTCTTCACCTCGGCGGCGCGCGCGTAGTCGCCACTGTTGAAGGCGTGCAGATCGATCTGCGCCGGGGCCGCGGCCTTCCACAGGCGCAAGGTGCTGACCTTGTGTGTACCGTGGCCGGGCACGACCATGTCGTAGGCCTTGGCCTCGACCTCGCCCGCATGACGCCAGACACCGCGGCCGTCGGCTTGCGGCTCGACCCAGCCGCCGAAGCGCACCGGATAGGTGATCCCGGCGCGAGGAAACTCCCATGGCGTGCCGTCTGCGAGCCATGGGTCGGGGTGCTCGACCTGGCAGCCGTGCACGATGTCCTGCGCGAACATGCCGTACTCGTAGCGGATGCCGTAGCCGAACGACGGCAGCCCGAGCGTCGCCATGGAGTCGAGGAAGCACGCGGCGAGACGGCCGAGGCCACCGTTGCCGAGGGCGGCGTCGGCCTCCTGCTCTGCGACATCCTCGAGCTTGACCGCGTGCTCGCGCAGCGCGGAGGCCGCGTCCTCGCGCAGGCGCAGCGCGGCGAGCGCATTCGACAGCGTGCGCCCGATCAGGAACTCCATCGACAGGTAGTACACCCGGCGCGCCTTGTCGGCGCGCTCGGCGGCCTGCGCCTGCACCCAACGCTGCGACAACTGGCGTCGCGCAAAGCGCGCCGTCGCCTGCATCAGGTCTGCGGGGTTGGCCTCGCCGGGCGCGACGCCGATCACCGTGAGCAGCAGCTTGTTGAGTTCGAATTCGGGGGCATCGCTTGCTTCGCTCACCAGCAGACTTCCTTTCATTGGGAGTGGGTTGTCGAATACACGGACGGGTTCCGCAAGGTCGGGCGCGTACCCCGCCACGCGGTGTGTCGGGCCCAGGACGCGTCATTGTGACGGCTGGAGCCGCTTTACTCTGCGGACGGTGTCGGCCAGCGTGTGAACAGGTTCTCGTCTGCAACTTACAACGCGGGACGGCGCAGGCGCATCCGCAAGCCACGTCAATTCAGCGGCCCGACGCGGCACAATCGGCAGCATCGGAGCGCAGCGCAGCGCCGAGTGACAAACAATCGACAACCCAGCCACCGGAGATGCCATGAACGCCTATGAGCCTGCCGACATCCTTGGCCTTTCGAGGCGTACGGTCGCGCTCGTGCTCGCCGGCGGGCGCGGCAGCCGGTTGCAGGACCTGACCGATTCGCGCGCGAAACCGGCGGTCTATTTCGGCGGCAAGTTCCGCATCATCGACTTTGCGCTGTCGAACTGCCTGAATTCGGGCATTCGGCGCATCGGTGTCATCACGCAGTACAAGAGCCACAGCCTGCTGCGCCACCTGCAGCGGGGCTGGGCCTTCCTGAAAAGCGAGATGCACGAGTTCGTCGATCTGATGCCGGCGCAGCAACGCGTCGATGAGGAGTCCTGGTACCGCGGCACGGCCGACGCCGTGTTCCAGAACCAGGACATTCTGGACGGCTACGACGCCGACTACATCGTGATCCTCGCCGGGGATCACGTCTACAAGATGAACTACGCGCTGATGCTCGCCGACCATGTGGCCAACGGCCGCGAGTGCAGCGTCGGCTGTATCGCGGTGCCGCGCGCGCTGGCGAGCGCCTGTGGCGTGATGGCGGTCGACGAGAACCGCCTGATCACGGATTTCGTGGAAAAGCCGGCGGACCCGCCGCGGATGGCGGAAGACCCCGAGCAGTCGCTCGCGAGCATGGGCATCTACATCTTCAATGCGCGCTATCTCTATGCCGAACTCGCACGCGACATGGCCGACCCGAACTCGTCGCACGACTTCGGCCGCGACATCATCCCGCACGCGGTGCGCAACGGCTGCGCGACGGCGCATCCGTTCGCGCTGAGCTGCGTCTCCAAGCATTCCGAACAGCAGCCCTATTGGCGCGATGTCGGAACGATCGACGCCTACTGGGACGCGAACATCGACCTCACCGCGACCGTGCCGCTGCTGGACCTGTACGACAGGGGATGGCCGATCTGGACTTACCAGCCGCAACTGCCTCCCGCCAAATTCGTCCACAACCAGGACGACCGGCGCGGCCTGGCGATCGAGTCGCTCGTGTCGGGGGGCTGCATCGTCTCCGGCGCCGTGTTCCGCTCGGTGCTGTTTTCCAGCGTGCGCGTGCATTCGTATGCGAGCGTCAACTGGTCGGTGCTGCTGCCCGACGTGCAGGTCGGCCGCGGCGTGCGGTTGACGCGCGTCATTGTCGATCGCGGCTGCGTGCTTCCCGACGGGATGGTGATTGGCGAGGACGCGGCCGAGGACGCGCGTCGTTTCCACCGCAGCGAGCAGGGCGTTACCTTGGTCACGCGCCCGATGCTCGCCAGGCTCGCTTGAAGGCGGCGTCCGACGACGAGGGTGAGCGCGCGGTGCCCGCGCCGCTGAAGGTGCTGCACGCCGCCGCCGAGGTGTTCCCGCTCGTCAAGACCGGTGGGCTGGCCGACGTTGTCGCCGCCCTGCCACCGGCGCTCGCGCGCGCCGGCGCTGACGCCAGATTGTTGTTGCCTGGGCTGCCGGCGATCGCGGACGCGGTGGCGCACCAGCGCACGGTCTGCGAGATCGGCCCTGTGTTCGGTGCTGCGCGCGTCACCTTGCGCTGCGGGCAGCTGCCGTTCACGCACGTACCTGCTTACGTGATCGACGCGCCCTACCTCTACCGCCGAGGGGGTGGCCCGTACGAGGACGCGCATGGCGTCGAGTGGCCCGACAACCTGCAGCGCTTCGCGCTGCTCGGCTGGGTCGCCGCGCATCTTGCAGCGGGCGAACTCGACGATTCATGGGCGCCAGATGTGCTGCACGCACACGACTGGCACGCGGCGCTCGCGTGCGCCTACATGGCGGCGCATCCATCGAGCGCCTGCGCGTCGATCTTCACGGTGCACAACCTGGCCTTCCAGGGTCTGTTCGACCTTGCGGACTTCTCGTTGCTCGGGCTGCCGGCCGCATTCCGCGCGCCGACCGGGATCGAATTCCACGGGCAACTGTCCCTCATGAAAGCGGGGCTCAAGTTCGCGCGGCGTGTGACGACGGTGAGCCCGAACTATGCGCGCGAGATCGCGACGCCCGAGTTCGGATTCGGCCTCGATGGCGTGATCCGAGGCCGCGGCGCGGAAGTCAGCGGCATCCTCAACGGTGTCGATCGCGAGGTCTGGAATCCGCGCACGGACACCGCGCTCGTCGCCCACTACGACGCCGAGGCGCCAGACGGCAAGTCGGAGTGCAAGCGCGCGCTGCAAGCTCAAGCCGGGCTGGCGCCGCGAGCTGACGCGCCGCTGTTCGGGCTGGTCAGCCGCCTGACCGCGCAAAAGGGGGTCGACCTGCTGCTCGGTGCGCTACCAGCGCTGCTGCGCGCGGGCGGCCAACTGTTGGTGCTGGGCAGCGGCGAGCGTGCGCTTGAGGAGGCGCTGCAAGCGGCGGCGCGCGCGCACCCCGGAAGAGTCGTGGCGCGCATTGGCTACGACGAAGCGTTCGCGCACCGATTGGTCGCGGGCTCGGACGTTATCCTCGTGCCATCGCGCTTCGAGCCTTGTGGGCTGACGCAGCTCTACGGCCTGCGCTACGGCACGCTGCCTCTCGTGCGGCGCGTCGGCGGTTTGGCGGATACGGTCGTCGACGCGTCCGATACGGCGAACGCGACCGGCTTCGTCTTCGACGACGCCACGCCTACGGAGTTGGCCGAGGCTGTGACGCGCGCAGTCGCCAGCTATCGCGACGAGCCCGCCTGGCGAGAGATGAGGCGCAATGCAATGGCGCAGGACTTCTCATGGGACGGCGCTGCAGAGGCGTATCTGGCGCTCTACGCGCAGGTCATCGCGAGCGGCTGATCCGCGCAGGCATGCCCGGATGCCGTCGCAGGTCAACGCGCAGTTGTAACCCCTCGCTGCGCTGCGGAATGTCAAAAAGCGGACAATAGGGGGTGGTCGGCATTTGCCGGCCGGCTTTCAACCAGGGTTTCACCACCCCAGCGCCATGGCCACCAGAAATCAAGCTTCCAACGCGTCCTCGGACGCCGATCACAAGCTGCGTCAGACGCAGGCCGAGTACACCGCAGCGCGTCCCGCGCCCGAGCGCGGCGTCAAACCGATGATGTCGAACTCGCGAATGTACGTCTGCCGCCGCTGCCAGGCGAATTTCAAGACGGGCGACGGCAAACCCGATCTGCGCCTGCCGGGCCTCGGCAAGTGCAATCGTTGCCTCGCGGACGCCGTCACGGCCTGAAGCGTCGCTGGACCGGCGGCGCGCCGCTTCTTGTTGCCGCGCCCGGTCACCACGCCCGCGAGGTGTCGGTACCTGCCGAATGTGAGCGAGTCTGACCAAGTCCGTCCATGAGTAGAGCATCAATGAGCGCTTTGCCAAATTTGCGCAGAGGGCTTGCGCTGTGCTCGGTCGCCGCCGTGCTGCTCGTCGGCTGCGCCAGCACTTCTCCGGAAGGCCTGCCGGTGGGTGCGACCGAGGCGCAGGTCATCGCCAGGATGGGGCCACCCACAGGGCGCTACAAGCTCCCCTCGGGCGGCACCCGGCTCGAGTTTGCGCGCGGTCCGCAGGGCAAGGTGACCTACATGGTCGACTTCGATGCCGCGGGCGGCTCGGTCATCTGGGATCAGGTGCTGACGCCTCAAAACTTCATCAGCCTCGAGTACGGTATGAGCAGCGAAGAGGTGTTGATGCGCATCGGTCATCCCGGCAGCACGCGCAGCTTCCCGCGCCAGGGGCTCACAGTCTGGAACTATCGCTACCCGACCTACAACTGCTTGTGGTATCAGGTGTCCATTAGCGACGACGGCAAGTTCCTCGGGGCTGCGAACACCACCGATCCGCAGTGCGACACGCCGACGCGGCTTTGAATTGACGGCCCTCGGCTCTCAGCGCTCGCCGCGCATGCCGATCAAGCTCTTTGGCATCGCCAACTGCGACACGGTGAAGAAGGCGCGTGTCTGGTTTGCAGCCCAGGGGCTTGACGTCTCCTTTCACGACTTCAAGCGTGAAGGCCTGTCGCAGGCGCTGCTCGCGCACTGGTTGCAGACCACCGACTGGGAGGGGCTTCTCAACCGCAAGGGCACGACCTGGCGTCGTCTCGACGAAGTCGCGCGCGCGTCGGTGCATGATGCCGAGAGCGCGAGCGCGCTGATGCACGAGCATCCGAGCCTCGTCAAGCGCCCGGTCGTCGAATGGGCCGACGGCAGCGTCAGCGTCGGCTTCGACGCGGCACGTTTTGCCGAGGCGGCCTTGCGCCGCTGAGCCGGCCTGCCGCAGCCGCCCGCGCTCGGGCGCTAGGAGAGACGCTCAGTCGCTCAGCAGCTGCCGCAGTACGAACGGCAGAATGCCGCCGTGGCGGTAGTAGTCGACCTCGATCGGCGTATCGATGCGCAGCGTGACCGAGACCTCGCGTCGCTTGCCGTCGGCGCCGGTGATGACGAGCCTGGCGTCGCTTTGCGGCCTGAGCTCGCCCAGCACGACATCCACTTTCTCGTTCCCCTTGAGGCCGAGGCCTTGCCAACTGTCGCCGGCCTTGAACTGCAGCGGCAGCACGCCCATGCCGACCAGGTTCGAGCGGTGAATGCGCTCGAAACTCTTCGCAATCACCGCCTTGATGCCGAGCAGCTGCGTTCCTTTTGCAGCCCAATCGCGGCTCGACCCGGTGCCGTACTCTTCGCCGGCGAATACGACGGTCGGCACGTCCGCGGCGACGTAGCGCATCGCGGCGTCGTAGATTGCCATGCGCTCGCCGTCGGGCTGGTAGAGCGTCATGCCGCCTTCCTCGCGCGAGCCGTCGGCGAGCGCCGGCAGCATCAGGTTCTTGATGCGCACGTTGGCAAACGTGCCGCGCATCATCACTTCATGATTCCCCCGGCGCGAGCCGTAGCTGTTGAAGTCGGCCTTTTGCACGCCGAGCGAGAGCAGGTACTTGCCGGCAGGTGACGTGTCCTTGAACGAGCCGGCCGGGGAGATGTGGTCGGTCGTGATCGAGTCGCCGAAGAGGCCCATGATGCGAGCGCCCTGCACACCGGTGATGAGTTCCGGCGGTGCCATCGCGAAGTCGGCGAAGAACGGCGGTTCGGCGATGTAGGTGCTCGTCGGCCAGGAGTACACGTCACCGGTGACGCCCTTGATCTTCTCCCACAGCGGTCCCGGCTCGGTCTTGACCTTGGCGTAGTTGGCGCGGAAGGCCTTGCCGTTCATCGCGTACTTCATCAACGCGTGGATCTCGTCGCTCGTCGGCCAGACGTCCCCGAGATACACCGCCTTGCCGCCCTTGCCTGTGCCGAGCGGCTCCGTCATCAGATCGCGCTGCACCGTGCCGGCGAGCGCGTAGGCGACAACGAGCGGCGGGCTCGCGAGGAAGTTCGCCTTCAAGTTCGGGTGGATGCGCGCCTCGAAATTGCGGTTGCCCGAAAGCACCGCGGCGCAGACGAGGTCGTTCGCATTGATGGTCGCGTTGATCTCGGGCGTGAGGTCGCCGGCGTTGCCGATGCAGGTCGTGCAGCCGTAGCCGGCAACGTTGAAGCCGAGCTTCTCGAGGTAGGGCAGCAGGCCCGTCTTCTCGAGGTACTCGGTGACGATGCGCGAGCCCGGCGCGAGCGAGGTCTTGACGTAGCGCGGCACCTTCAAGCCAGCCTCGACCGCCTTTTTCGCGAGCAAGCCGGCAGCGAGCAGCACGCTCGGGTTCGACGTGTTGGTGCACGAGGTGATCGCGGCGATCAGCACGTCGCCGTTGCCGATCGTGAGCTCGTCTCGCTCCGAGCGCGTCGCCGCCAGCGTCGAGCGGTTGGACACCATCTCTGCCATGTCACGCGGCGCGCCATCGGGCGTGGCGGGCGTGGCCGGCGTGATGGCCGCCGCGGCGCTGAAGCGTTGGCCGAGCTTGTCGGCCGGCTGGTTGAACCCGTCCTCGGCCGGTGGCTTGGAAAAGAGGGATGCGAATTGCTGCTTGACCTGGCCGAGTTCGATGCGGTCCTGCGGCCGCTTCGGGCCGGCGAGGCTTGGCGCGACCGTGCCGAGGTCGAGCTTGACGACTTGCGAATAGGCGATCGCCCCCGATGAGCTGGACAAGGCACCTGCGGTGCCGGGGATGCCGAACAGTTTCTGCGCCTTGAAGTAGGCCTCGAAGGCTTCGATCTCGGCCTTGCTGCGGCCGGTGCCTTCGAAGTAGGTGATCGTCTTCTCGTCCACCGGAAAGAAGCCCATCGTCGCGCCGTACTCCGGTGCCATGTTGCCGATCGTCGCCCGATCGGGCACCGACAAACTGGCCGTGCCCTCGCCGAAGAATTCGACGAACATGCCGACCACCTTTTGCGCGCGCAGGATTTCGGTCACGGTGAGCACGAGGTCGGTCGCGGTAACGCCTTCGCGCAGGCGGCCGGTCAGCTCCATGCCGACGACGTCGGGCGTCAGGAAGTACACCGGCTGGCCGAGCATGCCGGCCTCGGCCTCGATGCCGCCGACGCCCCAGCCGACAACGCCGATGCCGTTGATCATCGTCGTGTGGCTGTCGGTGCCGACTAGCGAATCGGGGTAGTAGATCGGTAGAGCGTCGCCCTTCGGCGCCGCGTTGTGTACACCGCGCGCGAGGTATTCGAGGTTCACCTGGTGCACGATGCCGAAGCCAGGCGGCACGACGCGAAACGTGTCGAACGCGTCCATGCCCCACTTCATGAACTCGTAGCGCTCGCGGTTGCGTGCAAACTCGAGTTTCATGTTGAGGTCGAGCGCGTTCTTGGTGCCGAAGTAATCAACCATGATCGAGTGATCGACGACCAGATCCACCGGCACCAGCGGTTCGATCGCTTTCGCGCGCTTGCCGAGTCGCTGCGCGACGTTGCGCATCGCGGCCAGGTCGGCGAGGAGCGGGACGCCGGTGAAATCCTGTAGCACGACACGGGCGACGACGAACGGAATCTCATTGCTGCGCTCGGCCACCGGCTGCCAGTTGGCGAGCTGCTCGACATGTTCGGGCGCGACCTTCAGTCCGTCGCAATTGCGCAGCACGCTCTCGAGCACGATGCGAATCGACACCGGCAGACGCTCGATGTTCGGATAGCGCTTCGCAAGTGCGGGAAGCGAGTAGAAGCGGCCTTGTTTGCCGCTTGCGGTGCGGAAGCTCGTCAGCGTGCCGGCAAAGGCATGGGATTTGGGCTGGCGTGGGCTGGACATGGCGTTTCCTTTGTTTTGCTACGCATGGGCGCAAAGCGTCCTCCATTCTGGCGCGAACCGGGCCGAGCGTCGCGGTGGTCGGCGCACGCCCCTTGCGCAGGCGCAGGCAAGGAGCGCGCGCCGATCGGGTATCTTGCGTTCCAAGGAGCGCGCGCCGATCGGGTATCTTGCGTTCCATGAGCAGCACAAGTTTCTTCTGGCACGACTACGAGACCTTCGGCATCGTGCCGCGCCGCGACCGCCCGGCGCAGTTCGCCGGTGTGCGCACCGATGCCGAATTGAACGAGATTGCCGAACCGGTGATGCACTACTGCCAGCCGGCGCCGGACTTCCTGCCCGATCCAGAGTCCTGCCTGCTGACCGGCATCGTGCCGCAGACCTGCCTCGAGCGCGGCCTATCGGAAGCCGCTTTTGCCGCCGCGATCGAGCGCGAACTCGCGCAAACCGGGACGATCGGCGTCGGCTACAACAGCATCCGCTTCGACGACGAGGTCACGCGCTTTCTGTTTTGGCGCAACCTGATCGACCCCTATGCGCGCGAGTGGCAGAACGAGTGTTCGCGCTGGGACCTGCTCGACGTGATGCGCTGCGTTTACGCCCTGCGGCCGGAGGGTATCGAGTGGCCGCGGCACGATGGCGGTCGCGTGTCGTTCAAGCTCGAGCACCTCGCGGCGGCCAATGGTGTCGAGCACCAGGCAGCGCACGACGCGCTGTCCGATGTGCGCGCGACGATCGCGCTTGCGCGGCGGGTGAAGTCTGCCGTTCCGCGCCTTTGGGATTTCTGTCTGAAGCTGCGTCGCAAGGATGCGGTGTGGGCTGAGATGGGGCAAGGGCGGCCCTTTCTGCACGTGTCCGGACGCTACCCGGCCGAACGGGGCTGTCTTGCAGTCGTCTGGCCTCTGGCCGCGCATCCGACGAACAAGAACGAACTGATCGTTTGGGACCTCGCGCACGACCCGCGCGAGCTCGAAGGGCTAGACGCCGCCGCGATACGCGCGCGCCTTTTCGTTCGGCAAGATGAGTTGCCGGAAGGCACGAGCCGGCTGCCGATCAAGACGGTGCACGTCAACAAGTCGCCGATCGTGATCGGCAATCTGCGCACGCTCGACGACGCGCGCGCCGAACAGTGGGGCATCGACATCGCGCTGGCGCTGCGTCACGCCGACGTCGCGCGTGGGATGTCCGAACCGCGGCGCGAGCTTTGGTCGGATGCCTTTGCGCGCCCGACGCCAAGTCGATCACCGGACGTCGATGAAGACCTCTACGGTGGCTTCGTCGGTCACGCAGACCGCCGCACGCTGCAACATCTGCGCAGCCTGTCAGCCGACCAACTGGCCGCGAAGCATCCTGCGTTCGACGATGCGAGGCTCGAAGAGTTGCTGTTTCGCTACCGCGCGCGCAACTTTCCGCAATCCCTCGACGACGCAGAGCGCAGTCGATGGACCGAACACTGCAGCGACCGGCTGCACCACGGCGCCGCTGGCGGTTTCACGCTCGCGACCTACATGGACCGCATCGACGTGCTCGCCGAATCGGCCGACGAACGCGGCCAGGTGATTCTCGAAGCGCTCCTCGACTACGGCGAGCAGATCGCGCCGCCACTCGATTGATCGGCAGCGCGCCAGGAAAAAGCGCCCCCGCAGGGGCGCTCGCTTGCAAGGCTTGGGCCATCATGCGCCGGCGGTGTCGGCAACCGCCTTGAACTCGGGAATCTGGTCGAAGTTGAGGTACTTGTAGATCGCGTCGCTGCTCGGTGCGAGCACGCCGACGCCGGCCATGTACTCTTCTTTCGTCGGGATGCGGCCCAGGCGCGAGCAGATCGCCGCCAGCTCGGCCGAACCGAGGTAGACGTTCGAGTTCTTGCCAAGCCGGTTCGGGAAGTTGCGCGTGCTCGTCGAGAACACTGTTGCGCCTTCCTTCACCTGCGCCTGGTTGCCCATGCACAGGCTGCAGCCGGGCATCTCCATGCGCGCGCCTGCCGTGCCGAGCACGCCGTAGTGACCTTCCTCGCTGAGCTGCTGCGCGTCCATCTTCGTCGGCGGCGCGACCCAGAGCTTCACCGGGATGTCGCGCTTGCCTTCGAGCAGCTTGCTCGCGGCGCGGAAGTGGCCGATGTTGGTCATGCAGCTGCCGATGAAGACCTCGTCAATCGTCGCGCCGGCAACTTCCGACAGCGTCTTCACGTCGTCGGGGTCGTTCGGGCAGGCGACGATCGGCTCGTGGACATCGGCCAGGTCGATCTCGATCACCGCCGCGTACTCGGCGTCGGCGTCACCTTTGAGCAACTGCGGGTTTGCAAGCCACGCTTGCTGCGCCGCGATGCGCCGACGCAGCGCGCGCGCGTCCTCATAGCCGCTCGCGATCATGTGCTTCATCAGCGTGATGTTGCTGTTGATGTACTCCTTGATCGGCTCGGCGTTCAGGTGCACCGTGCAGCCGGCGGCGCTGCGCTCCGCCGACGCGTCGGAAAGCTCGAAGGCTTGTTCCACCTTCAGGTCGGGCAGACCTTCGATCTCAACGATGCGGCCGGAGAAGATGTTTTTCTTGCCTTTCTTCTCCACCGTCAGCAGGCCGGCCTTGATGGCGTAGAGCGGGATCGCGTTGACCAGGTCGCGCAATGTGACGCCCGGCTGCAACTTGCCCTTGAAGCGCACCAGCACGCTCTCGGGCATGTCGAGCGGCATCACACCGGTAGCGGCGGCAAAAGCCACGAGCCCTGAGCCGGCTGGGAAGCTGATGCCAATCGGGAAGCGCGTGTGGCTGTCGCCGCCGGTGCCCACCGTGTCAGGCAGCAGCAACCGGTTGAGCCAGCTGTGGATAACGCCGTCACCCGGCTTCAAGCTGATGCCGCCGCGTGTGCTGATGAAGGCCGGCAGCTCGTGGTGCATCTTCACGTCGACTGGCTTCGGGTAGGCGGCGGTGTGGCAGAAGCTCTGCATCACGAGGTCGGCGCTGAAGCCGAGGCAGGCGAGGTCTTTCAACTCATCGCGCGTCATCGGGCCGGTGGTGTCCTGCGAGCCGACCGAGGTCATGCGCGGTTCGCAATAAGTGCCGGGCCGCACACCTTGCTGGTTGCCGTTGACGACCGGCAGGCCGCAAGCCTTGCCGACCATTTTCTGACCGAGGCTGAAGCCACGCTTCGTGTCGACCGGGTTTTGCGGCAGGCGAAACAGCGTGCTCGGCGCCAGGCCGAGCGCTTCGCGCGCCTTGGCCGTCAGGCCGCGGCCGATGATCAGCGGGATGCGGCCACCCGCGCGCACCTCGTCGAACAGCACATCGCTCTTGACGCTGAACTCGGCGATCACCTTGCCGTCCTTCAGTGCCTTGCCGTCGTAGGGGCGCAGTTCGACCACGTCACCCATGTTCATCTGGCTCACGTCCAACTCGATCGGCAGCGCTCCCGAGTCTTCCATCGTGTTGTAGAAGATCGGCGCAATCTTGCCGCCCAGGCAGACGCCGCCGAAACGCTTGTTCGGCACGAAGGGGATGTCCTCGCCGGTGAACCAGAGCACCGAATTGGTTGCCGACTTGCGGCTCGATCCGGTGCCGACGACATCGCCGACATAGGCGACGAGGTGACCGCGCGCCCGCAGATCCTCGATGAATTTCACCGGCCCGCGCTTGCCTTCTTCCTCGGGTACGACACCTGGGCGCGGGTTCTTGTGCATCGCCAGCGCGTGCATCGGGATGTCGGGCCGGCTCCAGGCGTCGGGCGCGGGCGAGAGGTCATCGGTGTTGATCTCGCCTGCCACCTTGAAGATGCTCACCGTGATGCTCTCGGGCACCTCGGGCCTGCTCGTGAACCACTCGGCGTCGGACCAGCTTTGCAGCACGGCTTTCGCGTTGGCGCTGCCGGCATCGGCCTTCGCCTTGACGTCGTGGAAGGCGTCGAACATCAGCAGCGTCTTCTTCAGCGCTTCGGCGGCGACAACGCCGACGGCGGCATCATCGAGCAGGTCGATCAGCGGCGCGATGTTGTAGCCGCCGAGCATGCTGCCCAGCAGTTCGGTCGCCTTCTCGCGACTAATCAGCGTGCAGGACTCGGTGCCATGCGCGACCGCTGCCAGGTAACTCGCCTTGACCTTGGCCGCGTCATCGACGCCGGCCGGCACGCGCTGCGCGATCATCTCGACGAGCGCGGCTTCCTCGCCCGCTGGAGGCGCCTTCAACAATTCGATCAAGTCGGCGGTCTGCGATGCCGAAAGAGGAAGCGGCGGAATGCCGAGCGCGGCGCGTTCGGCGACATGGGATCTGTAGGCTTGCAACATGGGGAATCCGGAGCGATTTGTTGGTAGTGGGTCTTGGATGGAATGAGCGATATCGACTGACGTTTTGCGAGGCACCTGAGCCATGCCGGCATCCGCTGCGCGGATCGGCAAGCCGCGCGACGTCAATTCTTGACGGCCGTGGGTGTCGCCATGCTCCCGGCGGCGGCGTCGACAGCATTCACGGCAGCACGCTGCTCGGCCAGCGTACAGGCGTCGACGAGTCGGCGCCCCTCGCGTCCGTCAAGCAGCATCGACTTGGTCGGTATCTGAAGCCAGATCACGCCGCTTCGACGCTCGAGCAACTTCACGGCGCCAGTCGTCGTCTCTTCGGGCACCATCAGATAGTTCGCGTTCTTGAAGCGCACCTGGAAGTAGCCCGGCTTGTCCGGCAAGGGGTTGACGTCGACGCTCAGGTTGAATTCGCAGTCAGCCCTGCCGGTCAGCACGCGTGCGGCGACGCCAAGCCGGTTGGCGTCGATCGTCTCGGTCGTGTCGGTGGCAAGTGCGAGGCCCTTGGCCTGATCGCTGAGCATCTGATGCGATGCCGAGGTTTCGGCGGCGGCCTTCGACTTCTTGGTCTTGGTCGCTGTGCTCGACTGCGCCTGGGCGCCTCCCGCGAGACCGAGCACGAGCGCGAGGGTCAGGGTCGGGAAGGAAATTCTGTTCATGGGCAAGCTCCGCATCGTGGTGAGGGTGCAAGATTGTCGGCGCGCGGGGCCGATTCTCGACCGTGGGTCTCGGGGTTCAATGCAACAAATGAGATCAGACGTGTTGGCCATCAGGGCGCGCCAGAAGCGCCCGCGTCGCCGAACAGGGCCTCGCGCGCGGGGACTGGCAACGGCTGCCCGGTGCGTTGCGCGAGTTCAAGCACGTGCCAGAAGTAGCGGTAGCTCGCACGATCGTGCAGCGTCGCAATGGTGCCGCTCTTGTGGCTTGTCGGCGCCCAGTCCGCGGCCTGCGCGGCAAGCAGGATTTCGACCGCCTGATCAACTTCAGCGACCGACGGCGCGAAGGCGTCGATGATGGTCTGGATCTGATCCGGGTGAATGCTCCACATGCGGGTGTAGCCAAAGAGGCGGGCTGCCCTGTGGGCCGCGGCCTCGAGCAGGTCGAGATGCTTGTATTCGGTGACGACGCAGTGCGACGGCGTCTTGTTGTGGGCGTGGCAGGCGGCTGCGATCTCGAGCTTGGCGCGGACCACGAGCGGGTGTTCGAACTGGCCGCTCGCGCTCATCGCGGTCTGCGGGATCGCGCCGCGGTGCGCGGCCACGAAGTCCATCAGCCCGAACGACAGCGACTCAATACGCGGATGGGCGGCGATCGCCGCGACTTCGGCGAGCGCGCCGTGGGTTTCGATCAGCGCGTGCAGTGGGATCTGCCGCTTGAGGTCACCCACCCGGGCGTGATGGTCGATCTCGTCGCATGCGCGCTGCACGTCGGCAAGGCCGTGAGCCTTGGGCACCATCAGGTAGGCGACGCGATGCCCGCTGCGGCGCACCAGTGTCTCCGCCTCGAGGGCGAACGCGGCGTGGTGCACCGGATGCAATCGCGCGCCGACACGGTCGTGCACGTTGGCGGCCGAGTCGATGAACTCGGCCACGCGCTGCGCGTGTTCGGCCTCGCCGCCAACCGGGGCGCCGTCCTCGCAGTCGAGCGTGATGTCGAAGACCGGCCCCATCTCGCCTTGCATCGCAAGGCTCTTGCGCATGCGTGACTCGACACCCGCGTAGTGGTCGCAGACCGGCAGCATCGGTGCCGGGTCGTTGGCGCCGAACAGCACCTCGCGCGGGCTCGCGCCCGTGCGCTGCGGCAGGTCCCGCGATTTGCGTGAGCCCGCCGGGGCGCCGGATGCGGACGACGCGTTCACTGCCGTGTCAGAGCAGATGCTTGACGCCGTCCTGCTCGCCGAGGAGTTCGTCGAGCGTCACCTTGATGCGTTCCTGGCTGAAGGCGTCGATAGCCAAACCTTCGACAAGCGTGTACTTGCCGCCGCTGCAGGTGACGGGGAAACCGAACATGACGTCCTTCGGGATGCCGTATTGGCCGTTCGAAGCGATGCCCATCGTGACCCACTTGCCATTCGTGCCGAGCGCCCAATCGTGCATGTGGTCGATCGCGGCATTCGCCGCCGAGGCTGCCGAAGAGACACCGCGTGCCGCGATGATCGCGGCACCACGCTTGCCGACGGTGGGCAGGAAGGTATCGGCGTTCCATGCCTGATCGTTCATCATTTCTTTCACACTTTTGCCGCCGATGGTCGCGAAGCGGTAGTCGGCGTACATCGTCGGCGAATGGTTGCCCCAGACGCAGAGTTTCTCGATCTCTGCCACCGGCTTGCCAGTCTTGGCGGCGATCTGGCTCAGCGCGCGGTTGTGGTCCAGGCGCAGCATCGCGGTGAAGTTCTCGCGCGGCAGGTCGGGCGCGCTCTTCATCGCGATGTAGGCATTCGTGTTGGCCGGGTTGCCGACCACGAGCACCTTCACGTCGCGCTTGGCCACCGCGTTGAGCGCCTTGCCCTGCGCAGTGAAGATCTCGGCATTGACGGCGAGCAGTTCGGCGCGCTCCATGCCCGGGCCCCGCGGGCGCGAGCCGATCAGCAACGCATAGTCGGCGTCCTTGAACGCCGTCATCGGGTCACCATGCGCCTCCATGCCGACGAGCAACGGGAAAGCGCAGTCCTGCAACTCCATCATCACGCCCTGCAGCGCTTGCTGGGGCTTCTCGAGCGGCACTTCGAGCAGGCTCAGGATGACGGGCTGATCCTTGCCGAGCATTTCGCCCGACGCGATGCGAAACAGGATGGCGTAGCCGATCTGGCCGGCGGCGCCGGTGACGGCGACTCGGACGGGGGTCTTGCTCATGGGGAACTCCGGTGCGATTGAAAAGGCTGTGGCAGGCCGGCATTGCGCGGCCCGAACCGTTCCGAAGTGTAGCCAATCGGGCGGGCGAACGTCGAGCCGAGCATCAAATCATATATCTTATATAAGACATATTTCGTCATTCCCTGGACGATGGGGTTGAGCTGTGCTGCAATCCATCGATGGCCACCGTCCCTCGCGTCAAGCCCCTTGGCCGCGTCATCCCCGCCATCACTCCCGCCGTCGCCCCCGCTGCCCCCACCGCGTTGGCGGCTTCGGCCACGAACGCCACTTCTGCTGCGCGCGAGGTCGTGCCGGCATTCAGCCCGCTGTATCAACAGATCAAGGCGCTGTTGACGAGCAGCCTGCAAGGCGGGGAGTGGCGTCCCGGTGAACTGATCCCGAGCGAGACCGAACTCGCTGCGCGCTTCAAGGTCAGCCAGGGCACGGTGCGCAAGGCGATTGACGCCCTCGCGGACGACAACCTGCTGGTGCGCCGCCAAGGCAAGGGCACATTCGTCGCCACCCACGCCGAGCAGGCGGTGCGATTCCGCTTCCTGCGCCTGGTGCCAGACGATGGGCCCGCAGGCGGCATGGCGCGTCGTTTCATCGACTGCCGCCGGCAACGCGCGCCGGCCGAGGTGGCGCGCGCGCTCGGGTTGCGGGCGGGCGACGCGACGCTGCAGGTGCGCCGCGTGCTGTCTTTCGAGGGCAAACCTGTCGTGCTGGACGATATCTGGCTGCCGGGGCAGGCGTTCAAGGGCCTGACCGCCGAACGTCTTAGCGAGTACAAGGGCCCGATGTACCGGCTGTTCGAATCCGAATTCGGCGTGCGCATGATCCGCGCCGACGAGAAATTGCGCGCGGTTGCTGCGGATGCCGAATCGGCAGCGTTGCTCGACGTCGCGCCGGGTGCGCCGCTGCTGAGCGTCGAGCGCCTATCCTTCACCTATGGCGACCGACCCCTCGAACTCCGGCGCGGCCTCTACGACACGAGCGCGCACTTCTATCGCAACGAACTGAACTGAGTCTTGCGGCGTGACGATTGGCAACGCCGGCAGGGGGCACTGCTGCGTTGCAATAAAATGGCCCGGCAAGACGCGTGGCTTCTATCACTTTTGACAGGAATGCGTATGGCCGAAACTGCAAAGACCAGACCGGGTGCAATGCGCCTGTGGGACGCGCGGCAATACCGACTCCCGCTTGCGGCCCTCGTCTCCATCCTGCATCGCGCAAGCGGGCTGCTGCTCTTCCTGCTGCTGCCTTTCATCGTCTGGATGTTCGATACGAGCCTCACCTCCGAGGTGTCGTTCGACGGCTTCAGGTCGGTGTTCATCGCCGGCGCGTGGTTCCTGCCGGCATGGTTCATCAAGCTCGTCGTGCTGGCGCTGATCTGGGCCGCGCTGCACCACATCATTGCCGGTTTGCGCCACGTCTTCATGGACGTCACGCACCGCGTGGACAAGGATTTCGGCCGCCGGACGGCCGCATTCACGCTCGTCGCGAGCGTGTTGCTGACGCTCTTGCTCGGTGCTCGACTGTTCGGCCTTTACTGATGACGGCCCCTGACGCTCGCGCATCGGCGGCAGCCGCGCATTCACCCGGAGACACCACCCAATGACCCAGAACTACGGCACCAAGCGCCTCGTCGTCGGTGCGCACTATGCCCTGCGCGACTGGCTCGCGCAGCGAGTCACGGCCTTGCTGATGGCGCTCTTCACGCTACTCGTGCTGCTTCAATTGCTGATGCCGGGCGAACTCGGCTACGAGCGTTGGGCCGGCATCTTCGCGCCGATGTGGATGAAGTCGCTCACGTTCGTCGTCATCCTGGCGCTAGCTTGGCACGCCTGGGTCGGCGTGCGCGACGTGTTGATGGACTACGTCCATGCGACCGGCGTGCGCTTGCTGGCGCAGATCTTCACGATCGTCTGGCTGCTCGCGTGCGCCGGCTGGGCATTGCAGGTTCTCTGGAGACTTTGATGACGTCAACCACGAAGCTCAGCCGACGCAAGTTCGACGTCGTCATCGTCGGCGCCGGCGGCTCCGGCATGCAGGCGTCGCTCCGCCTGGCGCGCGCGGGCTTGCGCGTCGCCGTGCTGTCCAAGGTGTTCCCGACACGCTCGCACACCGTCGCCGCGCAGGGCGGCATCGGCGCGTCGCTCGGCAACATGAGCGAGGACAACTGGCACTTTCACTTCTACGACACGATCAAGGGCTCCGACTGGCTCGGCGACCAGGACGCGATTGAGTTCATGTGCCGCGAAGCGCCCCACGTCGTCTACGAGCTCGAGCACGCCGGCATGCCGTTTGATCGCAATGCGGACGGCACGATCTACCAGCGCCCGTTCGGCGGCCACACGGCGAACTACGGCGAGAAGCCGGTGCAGCGCGCCTGTGCGGCTGCCGACCGCACCGGCCACGCGATGTTGCACACGCTGTACCAGCAAAACGTCAAGGCGCGGACGAACTTCTTCGTCGAGTGGATGGCGCTCGACCTGATTCGCGATGCCGCGGGCGACGTGCTCGGCGTTACCGCACTTGAGATGGAGACCGGCGAGGTCTATATCCTCGAAGCGAAGACGACGCTGCTCGCGACAGGAGGCGCGGGTCGCATCTTCGCCGCGTCGACGAACGCCTTCATCAACACCGGTGACGGCCTCGGTCTCGCGGCGCGCGCGGGCATTCCGCTCGAGGACATGGAGTTCTGGCAGTTCCACCCGACCGGCGTGCACAACGCCGGCGTGCTGCTGACCGAAGGCTGCCGCGGCGAGGGCGCGATCCTGCGCAACAGCGACGGCGAGCGCTTCATGGAGCGCTATGCGCCGACGCTGAAGGACCTCGCGCCGCGCGATTTCGTCAGCCGCTGTATGGACCAGGAGATCAAGGAAGGTCGCGGTTGCGGGCCGAACAAGGACTACATCCAGCTCGACATGACGCACCTCGGCGCCGAGACGATCATGAAGCGGCTGCCGAGCGTGTTCGAGATCGGCCACAACTTCGCCAACGTCGACATCACGAAGGAGCCGATCCCGGTCGTGCCGACGATCCACTACCAGATGGGCGGCGTGCCGACCAACATCAACGGCGAGGTCGTCGCGCCCAAGGATGGCGATCCGAACACGCCGGTCGGCGGCCTGTACGCGGTCGGCGAATGCTCGTGCGTCAGCGTGCACGGCGCGAACCGGCTCGGCACGAATTCGCTGCTCGACCTGCTCGTCTTCGGGCGCGCGGCCGGCAACCACATCGTCGCGAGCGGGCTCGACAAGCGCAGCCACAAGCCGCTGCCCGCCGATGCGGCCGACGCCACGCTGGCGCGCTTGGCAAGGTTCGAGGCGACGACGTCGGGCGAGTATTCGCAGCACGTCGCCAATGACCTGCGCGCGACGATGCAGCACCACGCCGGGGTGTTTCGGACGCAGGCGACGCTCAACGAAGGCGTCGACAAGGTCAAGGCGATCGCTGAACGCGTCAAGGCGATCCACCTCACCGACAAGTCGAAGATCTTCAACACCGCGCGCATCGAGGCGCTCGAGGTCGAGAACCTGATCGAGGCGGCGCTCGCCACCATCGTGTCCGCGGCTGCGCGCCACGAGAGCCGCGGCGCGCACACCGTGAACGACTACGCGGACAGCCCCGAGTTCCCGCTGGGCCGCAATGACCGCGACTGGCTCAAGCACACGCTCTGGTATGCCGACGGCAACCGGCTCGACTACAAGCCGGTCAAGCTCAAACCGCTGACGGTGGAGAGCGTTCCGCCCAAGGTCAGAACTTTCTAGCGTGCCCCCGCACAGCGAACCCGCCCGACCCGAGAACCAGGCCCCGATCATGACGAAGCGCAGCTTTCAGATCTACCGCTACGACCCCGACAAGGACGCCAAGCCGTACATGCAGACGCTCGAGGTCGAGCTCGACGGCCACGAGCGCATGCTGCTCGACGCGCTGAACAAGCTCAAGGCCGTCGATCCGACGTTGTCGTTCCGACGCTCGTGCCGCGAGGGCGTGTGCGGCTCGGACGCGATGAACATCAACGGCAAGAACGGCTTGGCCTGCCTGACGAACATGCGCACGCTGCCGGATGCAATCGTGCTCAAGCCCTTGCCCGGCCTGCCGGTGGTGCGCGACCTGATCGTCGACATGACGCAGTTCTTTACCCAGTACGACTCGATCAAGCCTTACCTCGTCAACGACACGCCGCCGCCCGAGAAGGAGCGCCTGCAGTCGCCCGAGGAGCGCGATCAGTTGAACGGCCTGTACGAATGCATCCTGTGCGCGAGTTGCTCGACTGCCTGCCCGAGCTTCTGGTGGAACCCGGACAAATTCGTCGGCCCGGCTGGCTTGCTGCAGGCCTATCGTTTCATCGTCGACAGTCGCGACCAGGACACCGCCGCGCGTCTGGACAACCTGGAAGATCCGTACCGGCTGTTTCGCTGCCGCAGCATCCTGAACTGTGTCGATGTCTGTCCCAAGGGGCTGAAGCCGGCAGCAGCCATCAGCAAGATCAAGGAGATGATGGTGCGCCGCACCGTCTGAGGCCGTGCCTGTTCAGCCCGATGCAAGCCTCGGCCGGCAGACTGTGCTCGATGCACGGACGCTGAGTCGCTTGCGCTGGCGCTGCCGGCGCGGTCTGCTCGAAAACGATTTGTTCGTCGAGCGCTTCTTCGCCCGTCACGAGGCCACCATGACGGCGACGCAGGCGCACGCGCTGCAGGCCCTGATGGACCTGCCGGACAACGATCTGCTCGACTTGCTGCTTGCGCGGCGCGAGCCACAGGACGGTCTGGCGTGTCCGGAGGTGGTGGAAGTGCTGGCGCTGATGCGCCAGCCGAAGATGTACGCAACCTGAATTCCGATAGAAAAGCCGCCGCCCGAAAGGGCTCTTGAAAGCCACAGCCAAGGAAGCGCCATGATCTCGTCCGACCTGAAAGCCACCCTGTCCTTCTCGGATGGCAGCCCGAGCATGGATCTGCCGATCTACAAGGGGACCATGGGCCCGGATGTGATCGACATCCGCAAGCTCTACGGGCAGACCGGCAAGTTCACGTACGACCCGGGCTTCATGTCTACTGCGGCGTGTGATTCGGCGATCACCTACATCGACGGCGACCGGGGCGAGTTGCAGTACCGCGGCTATCCGATCGAGCAACTGGCAGAGAAGTGCGACTATCTCGAGACCTGCTATCTGCTGCTCAACGGCGAGTTGCCCAACACTGCCCAGAACACCGAGTTCGACGCGCTCGTGACCAAGCACACGATGGTCCACGAGCAGATGCAGTTCTTCCTGCGCGGGTTCCGTCGCGACGCGCATCCGATGGCGATCCTGACCGGCCTCGTCGGCGGCATGTCCGCCTTCTATCACGACAGTACGGACATCAACAATCCGCGGCATCGCGAGATCTCCGCGATCCGGCTCATCGCCAAGATGCCGACGCTGGTCGCGATGACCTACAAGTACACGATGGGGCAGCCCTACATCTACCCGCGCAACGATCTGTCCTACGCAAGCAACTTCATGCGCATGATGTTCGCGACGCCGTGCGAGGACTACGTGCCCAATGACGTGCTGGTGCGCGCGATGGACCGCATCTTCATCCTGCACGCCGACCATGAGCAGAACGCCTCGACTTCAACCGTTCGCCTGTGCGGCTCATCGGGCACCAACCCGTTTGCCGCGATCGCTGCCGGTGTTGCCTGCTTGTGGGGCCCGGCGCACGGGGGTGCGAACGAGGCGGCGCTCAACATGCTTGGCGACATCCAGGCGATGGGGGGCGTCGAGAAGATCGGTGAGTTCATCAAGCAGGTGAAGGACAAGAATTCGAACGTCAAGCTGATGGGCTTCGGCCACCGCGTCTACAAGAACTACGACCCGCGTGCCAAGTTGATGCGCGAGACGTGCTACGAGGTGCTCGACGCGCTCGGCCTGCAGAACGATCCGCTCTTCAAGCTCGCGATGACGCTCGAGAAGATCGCGCTCGAGGATGACTACTTCGTCTCGCGCAAGCTCTATCCGAACGTGGACTTCTACTCCGGCATCGTGCAGCGGGCGATCGGCATCCCGGTGCCGCTGTTCACCGCGATCTTCGCCCTCGCGCGCACCGTCGGCTGGATCGCGCAGCTCAACGAGATGATCGGTGATCCGGAGTACAAGATCGGCCGCCCGCGCCAGCTCTACAGCGGGGCCGTGAAGCGCGACGTCGTGCCACTCGCCCAGCGGGGCTGAGGCGCGTCAACGGTTCGTCGGCAACACAGCCTCGGGCTTGCGCGCGCTCAGCGACAGCAATTCCGCGTTGATCCGGTTGCGGCGCCGGAAGCTGTCCTGGAAGGCCGGCGGCACATGCTCGGCGCAGGTTCGACGGACCCATGTTGCGCCCTCGCGCCAGCGCTGCGCGGCGGCGTCAACGTCGCCGAGTGCGGCCGCAACGCGACCGGCCACGAGCCACATCTCGGGCAGGTAGAAGCTGTCGGGTTGGCGCTCCGCCGCCAAATGAAGTGCTGCATCTGCATGTGGCCGCGCGCGTTGCGGCGCGCCCAGGGCCAGCGCACACGCTGCGGCGCGCACGTGACCGGCGAGTGCCACGCCCAGCCGCTCGCGCGCGCTGGCCCACGCGGCCAGGCTGGTGGCCAGCACCTCGCCTTCATCGGGCGGCAGCAAGCGAATCGCGAACAGGCTGGCGATGCGGTGGTAGACATCGTCGTGGTTGTCGATCAGGGTCAGCGCCAGGCGCATCTGCGGTAGGCTTTCGCGGCCGAGTTGGTGCGCGACGTCGGCGCGGTGCACCTGCCGCATCAGTGCCAAGCCAGGGGACAGACCCGGATGATCGTGATCGAGCAGTTGGGCCGCTCGCGCCGGTTGGCCGAGCTGCTGAAAGACTTGCGCCAGGCGATGCTCGGTGCCGGCGATGTCGGCCACCGCGCCAGCCGCTTCGAATACCGCGAGCGCGCTCTCGAACAGTGTCAAGGCAGGGCCCAGATGGCCCAGATCGCGCAACCGGTGGCCCAAGGTCGACCGCGTCTGATGCACGCGCACAGAATGCTCGTCCTTGTCATCGGCCGCGGCGATGCGGCACGCTTGTTCGACCTGCTGCGCGGCGATGCGCACGAAGCCCATCTTGGCGCGGGTGGAGGCGCCATTGGCCATCGCCTTCCAGACCAGGTCGGCGCGCCCGGCGCGCAGGGCGACGGCCTGTGCTTCGTCCCAGATCGGCAGCGCTTCGCGCAGGCGGTCGGCGTAGTCCAGCGCCATGCCAAGGCCGCACCAGTAGTCCCATAGCAGCTCGGGCGCAGCGTGGGCGCGGGACCAGTCAGCATAGGGTTCGAGCAGCGCGACCGCCTCCGCCGCCTGGCGCAGGTCGCACAGCGCATCGGCGACCAGCAGCGCCAAGCGCAATTCGAGATCGGAGCGGCCCAGCTCGCGGGCATTGGCGAGCGCCTCGCGGCCGACCTGCAACTGGCGATGGGTTTCGCCGCGCGCCATCGCCAGCGCGAGCTGCACCTCGAGCGCGGCAAGCCGCTGCGCGGGGTCGCGCGCCAGGTGCTGTACAGCGTCCACCGCATCCACAGCCGAGCGGTCCGCATGGGTTTCGACCAGCAGCCGAGCTCGTTCGAGCAGGGCGTCGAAGCGCTCGTCGGCGCTGCCGCTGTGCTCGAAGGCCGCGGCCGCCTCGGCCAGCAGGGTCGCGGCATCGCTTGCCCGACCGGCGTGGCGCGCGCGTGTGGCCGCCTCGCGCGACGCAGCGCCGGCCTCGGCCCAGCGGCCCGCCGCGGCCCAGTGGCTGGCCAGGCGCGCCCGATCGCCGCCACGCCGGGACAGAAAGTCCGCCACCTCGGCGTGCAGTTGCCGTGCCACCGGCGCCGGCACCGAGGCGAGCGCGGCCTCGTAGATCAGATCGTGCGCGAACGCGCCATCGACCAGCACCTGCGCCGCCTCCAGCTCGGCCCACGGGTCGGCGAGGTCGATCGTGCGAAGCGCCAATACATGCGCGGCAAGTTCGGCGGAGAAATCCGGGGCCGCTACTGCCGCGCAGCGTGCCAGTTGCACCGCCGCCGCTGACAGACGCGAGATGCGGCGTTCGATCAGCGCATGAACGCCCGGCGTTGCCGGCACGACGGCGGGCAGCTTGTCTGGCGCCGCGCTGCCGCCTTGCAGCCAGCCCGCCTTGAGCGTCTCGAGCAGAAAGAGCGGGTTGCCGCCGCTGCGCTGCAAAAGCGCTGGCGCCACCTGCGCGGCCGACAGGCCGGCAATGCCAAGCGAATCCAGCAGCTCGATCACCTCGCCCAACGTCAGCGGCAGCACGGCCACCTGGGCAGACTCGGGCAGCGACGGCCATGCCTCGATCAGCCGTTGCGCGCCGGATGCGGATTCGGCAACGCGGGCGGTGAGCAGCCAGCGGCTCGGTCTGGCGTCGATCACATACTGCAGCAGCTCTACGCTCGCTTCGTCGGCGAAGTGCAGGTCGTCGAATACGACGCCGCCGGTCACCAGCGCGCCTGGGCCGAACAGCGCCGCCACCGCGTTGAAGAAGCGCGCGCGGGCCGCAGGCCCCTGCGGCGGCGTGGGTGCTTCGCCCAGTTCGGGCAGCAGGCGCGCCAGCTCGCCCCTCAGCGGTGTGGCCAGCGAATCCCACGCGCCATGGGGCAACTCGCGCAGCAGTCGCGAAAACGAGGCATAGGCCGTGCGCTCATCACCGGGCCGCGCGCTGGCCACGAGCGCCACGCCGCGCGCGGCCGCGAAATCGCAGGCCAGCCGGCTCTTGCCCAGGCCACCCTCTCCGCTGACGAGCGCACAGCCGCCGCGGCTCCAGACTTCCTCCAGTGTCTGCCACTGTGCAGCCCGACCGACGAGGCGCGGCGGGCGCAGCACCGCGGCCGGCACGGCGCGGCCCGAGGCGAGCGGCGTTGGCAGCGCTTGCGACGCTTGCGCCTGCTCGATGGTACTCAGCAGCGCCAGCGTCTCGGCCGACGGCCGCGCGCCGATCTCGTCCTTGAGCATGCCCTCGCAACGGTCGAAGGCGAGCAGCGCAGCGGCGCAGTCGCCGCTCAGGTAATGCAGGCGCATCAGGCGGCGATGTGCCGGC
This sequence comes from uncultured beta proteobacterium, assembly GCA_963774675.1. Taxonomy (GTDB): domain Bacteria; phylum Pseudomonadota; class Gammaproteobacteria; order Burkholderiales; family Burkholderiaceae_C; genus CAIKUF01. Next base: position 96,120 of record CAVZFV010000002.1, read on the forward strand.
TCGCTCAGCGGGGCCAACGCAACGAGTTCGCTGGCGTGGGTCAGCGCGTCGGGCCAGTCGCCCGCGCGCTCAGCCATCTCGCACAGTTCAGACAAGGATTGCTCGACGCGGCCGACGCGGCGTGCGCGCTGTTGCGCGAGCCAGGCGTCGAACGCAGGTCCAATGCCGAGCTCGATGTCGCCGAGCACCAGGGCCGCGTCTTCCAGGTCGTGCGTGATGCCGTCGGCAAGCGCCAGCGTCGTCGCGCCGACCACCAAATCGATGCCGCCCTGGCGCTTGAGCTTGAACAGCCGCTGACGCAGCGAATTGCGTGCGGCGTCGGCACCGCTGTGAGGCCACAGCAGGGCAGCCAGACGCTCACGCGGTGTCGGCCCTTCGAGCGCCAACCAGGCCAGCAGCGCCGCGTCCAGCCGCGCCAGAGGCTGCCCGCCGTGCTGCAGCGGTGAACGCGACAGCCTCAGGTGAGGGCGCGTCTGTGGTAGCGGCGGCGGTTCGGCAGCGGACATGGTCGGCTGAAGAATAGCCTCTGCGCCGATCAGAGTCAGCGGCGCGCAAGCGCCGTGGCGCCGCGCAGCTCAGCCCCGCCGACGCGCCACCCAGGCCACACCCGCCAGGCCGGCCAGCAACAGGGGCAAGGTGCCCGGCTCGGGAACGGCGCTGACGTAGGCGTTGCGGTAGTCGAATCCTGAACTGACGCTGAGCGCCGAGAAGTCGCTGACCATCGCACCTGTGTCGTCCTGAAGCGCCGTAATGCCGCCCCAAGCGATGGTGTTGCCCAGATCGGAGAACCCTTGGCCTGACATCTGCCCAACCCCGTCGATCTGGGCCGAGGTCATGACACTCGCCCAGGCGCGCATGTCGAGCTGGACCGGGGCACCAAAGTTGACGATCTGGAAGCTGATGATGGCGGCGCCGATCTGGCCGCTGTCGACACAGAACGCAGGGGTACCTGGATAGATATGGGCCACACAGTCCTGCCCGGCGCGGACCTCGGCCAGGTCCCCGCCTCCCGAGCCAAGCACGCGGATCCAACTCGACCAGTAGGTGACGGCGTCGGCGCGGTTCCCATTCAGTGGCGGACCGTTCGCGTCCGGGTCCGTCCAGGCCGCGGTGTAACCGTCGGAGCGCACCTGCGCCGTGACCGTGAACAGCGTGCCAGCTGCGTGATTCGGCACGCTGAGAGCGAAGAAGTCGGAGAAGAAGCCGCTGGCGTCCGCGCTGCCCGTGGCCCTCGAGGCCGGCGAATGGGTGGCCGAGGACATCGATGCGGCATAGAAATGCATGCCTGCAACATTGACCTGGGACCATGCATTGCCGGTGCCGCTCATCGGGATCGACGAAGGATCGGAGTCAATCACTGCACTCAGGCGCCCGAGGGGTGAAGTGCCGGCACGTTCCTCGAAGGCGTCGACGTAGACTGGATCGCCGTCGTCGACAGAATGCCGACCGCTGACCACCACCTTCGAATAGAACGAAGTCTGCGCCAGCGCCGGCCCGCTGCCGAACAAGACCAGCAGCATTACGGCAGCCACTGGCCGGTGAATGATCGCCGTTCGAATGTTCATGGAAGTCAACAGGTTCCACATGAGCCGCTCCTCCGGTGCCGAATGACAGCGTGTGGCAGCCATGCTGCGCGCCGTGGCGTTAGCGACGCGTTATCTGCGCGGGCGCGTGGCCCTCACGCGCGGAGGTGGGTGTTGCGTGGGCGTCGCCGCAGCCAGCCCATTGCGGAAGTGATCCTGGCTCAGCGCGGTTGCGAGTTCAGGGTCGCGGCGCTTGATCGCTGCCATCAGCGCGCGGTGCTCGGCAAGCGCTTCGGCGAGCCGCCCCTCGCGGAACAGCGAGTGGTGGCGGTTGAGCTTCATCACCTTGCGCAGGTCGAGCACGATCTGGCTCCGCCAGCGGTTGTCGGCCATCGCCAGAATGCGCAGATGGAAGCCCTCGTTCAGACGGAAGAACGCTTCGCGGTCGTCGACCGCCGCTTCGAGCTCCGCGTGCATCGCCTCGAGTTCGGCGAGTTGTGCAGCGCTCGCGTTGCGGGCGACATGGGCGACGGCGTCGCTTTCCAGCAGGCCGAGCAGGTGATACACATCACCCACGTCACGTTCGGACATTTCGGTGACGTAGGCGCCGCGGCGCAGCTTCATCGTCACCAGGCCCTCGACTGCCAGCACCTTGAGCGCCTCGCGCAACGGTGTGCGGCTGATGCCGAATTCGGCGGCGAGCGTCTGTTCGTCGATCCACGCGCCGGGCTCCAGAATGCGCGCGAAAATCTGCTCGCGAAGCCGCTCGGCCACTTCCTGGTAGAGCGCAGGGCGGGGAAGTGTCGGCACGGTCGCAGCAGCAGGGGTCACGGTTGTCACGGGTCGGAGGTCGTCAAGTTCGCGTAGGTTTTGCATTCATAATTATGCATAATGTAGCTTGCGCAGCAAGTGCGAGAGGAGAAACACGATGAGCGCCCATCCAGAAGATAAGGCCCCGACCCTCGACGACTGGCGCCGGGCTGCGGCCAAATCGGCCCCCGGCGGCGATCTTGCCGCGCTCGATTGGCACACGCCGGAGGGCATCGTCGTCAAGCCGCTCTACACAGCGGCCGACACTGCAACACTTGCACACGCCGATACCTTGCCCGGCTTCGCGCCCTACCTGCGCGGCCCGCAGGCAACGATGTACGCGGTGCGGCCGTGGACGATCCGCCAGTACGCGGGCTTCTCGACGGCCGAAGAGAGCAATGTCTTCTACCGCAAGGCGCTTGCCGCCGGCGGGCAGGGCGTATCGGTCGCGTTCGACCTCGCGACACACCGTGGCTATGACAGCGACCACCCGCGCGTGACGGGCGACGTTGGCAAGGCGGGCGTGGCGATCGACTCGGTCGAGGACATGAAGGTCCTGTTCGACGCCATTCCGCTCGACAAGGTGAGCGTGTCGATGACGATGAACGGCGCCGTGCTGCCGGTGCTCGCCGGCTACATCGTCGCCGCCGAAGAGCAAGGTGTTTCGCAGGACAAGCTCTCGGGGACCATCCAGAACGACATCCTCAAGGAGTTCATGGTCCGCAATACCTACATCTACCCGCCGGCACCGAGCATGCGCATCGTCGGCGACATCATCGAGTACACGGCGAATAACATGCCGAAGTTCAACTCGATCAGCATCAGCGGCTACCACATGCAGGAGGCCGGCGCCAACCAGGCGCTCGAACTCGCCTTCACGCTCGCCGACGGCAAGGAGTATGTGAAGACTGCGATCGCACAGGGCCTGGACGTCGACGACTTCGCGCCTCGCCTGTCGTTCTTCTGGGCGATCGGCATGAACTTCTATCTCGAGATCGCGAAGATGCGCGCCGCGCGTCTGCTGTGGCATCGCATCATGTCCAGCTTCGACGCGAAGAGCCCGAAGAGCCTGATGCTGCGCACGCACTGTCAGACCTCGGGCTGGAGCCTGACCGAGCAGGACCCATACAACAACGTCGTCCGCACCACCGTCGAGGCGATGGCCGCGGTCTTCGGCGGCACGCAAAGCCTGCACACCAACAGCTTCGACGAAGCAATCGCGCTGCCGACCGAGTTCAGCTCGCGCATCGCGCGCAACACGCAGCTCATCATTCAGGAAGAGACGCACATCACGAATGTCGTCGACCCATGGGCCGGCAGCTACCTGATGGAAAAGCTGACGCAGGACATGGCCGATGCGGCGTGGGCGATCATCGAGGAAGTCGAGGCCATGGGCGGCATGGTCAAGGCGGTGGACAGCGGCTGGGCCAAGCTCAAGATCGAAGCCAGCGCTGCCGAGAAGCAGGCGCGCATCGACTCGGGCAAAGACGTGATCGTCGGCGTCAACAAGTACCGCCTCGACAGCGAGGACCCGATCGAGACGCGCGAGGTCGACAACGTGAAGGTGCGGGACCAGCAGATCGCGCGGCTGCAGGCGATCCGCGAGAAGCGTGACGATGCCGCCGTGAAGGCCGCGCTTGCTGCGCTGACGGCGTGCGCTGAGACCGGCAAAGGCAACCTGCTCGCACTCAGCGTGAACGCGATGCGCTTACGCGCGACAGTCGGCGAGGTGAGCGATGCGCTCGAATCGGCCTGGGGTCGGCACCGCGCCGATACGCAGAAAGTGTCCGGCGTGTACGCCGCGGCCTACGACTCCGCCGCAGGCTGGGAGGCGCTGCAACGCGAGATCGCGGACTTCGCGGAAGCCGAAGGGCGCCGTCCGCGCGTGATGATCGCAAAGCTCGGCCAGGATGGACACGACCGCGGCGCCAAGGTCGTCGCCACTGCGTTCGCCGATCTCGGCTTCGACGTCGACATGGGATCGCTCTTTCAGACGCCCGAGGAATGCGCGCGCCAGGCGATTGAAAACGACGTCCATGCGGTCGGCGTCTCGACGCTCGCCGCCGGCCACAAGACGCTCGTGCCGGCGATCATTGCCGCGCTCAAGGCGCAAGGCGGCGACGACATCGTCGTCTTCGTCGGCGGCGTGATCCCGCGCCAGGATTACGACGCGCTCTACGCGGCTGGCGTGAAGGGCATCTACGGCCCGGGCACACCGATCCCGGCGAGTGCGAAGGATGTGCTGGAGCACATCCGCAACGCGCAGCGCGCCAACGCCTGATGCCCGAGTCGGCCGACTCGGCGTTGACGCAGGCGTTACTCGGCGCGCCTGGCGCCGCGCAACGCCGCGCGCTCGCGAAGGCGATCACGCTGCTCGAATCGACGCGTGCCGACCATCGGACGCGCGCCGACGCCTTGCTCAACACCTTGCTGCCGCACGGCGGGACGGCATTTCGCCTCGGCATTAGCGGCGTGCCGGGGGTGGGCAAGAGCACCTTCATCGAGGCGCTCGGCTTGTTTCTGATCGCACGCGGCTTGCGCGTAGCGGTGCTCGCGATCGATCCGTCGTCGAGCGTTTCGGGAGGGTCGATCCTCGGCGACAAGACGCGCATGGAACGACTCGCGATCGACGAGAGCGCCTATGTGCGACCGAGCCCCGCGAGCGGCACGCTCGGCGGCGTCGCCGAGAAAACACGCGAGGCGATGCTGGTGTGCGAGGCTGCGGGCCACGACGTGGTGATCGTCGAGACGGTCGGTGTCGGCCAGAGCGAAACGGCCGTCGCCGGCATGACCGACATGTTCGTGCTGCTGCAGCTGCCCAACGCGGGCGACGAATTGCAGGCGATCAAGAAGGGCGTGATGGAGCTCGCCGACCTCGTCGTCATCAACAAGGCCGATCTCGACGAGGATGCGGCGACGCGTGCGCGCGCGCAGATCACATCAGCGCTGCGCCTTTTCGGCCAGCACGGTCGGCCCGAGCACGCGCAACACGACCGCAGTCGTTGGCACGCGCAAGTGATGCAGGCGAGCGCGCTGCGCGGCGCAGGGCTTGAGGTGTTCTGGAATCATGTGTCGCGCTTTCGCGATCTGCAACGGGCCAGCGGGCAAGACCTCGCGCGTCGTCATCGTCAGGACGAAGCTTGGATGTGGCAGCGCATCGAATCCGGCTTGCGCGAGGCGTTTCGCGCAGACGCTGCGGTGCGTGCCGCCATGCCCGAGACGGCGCGCCGTGTGCGCGAAGGACAGCTCGTCGCTTCGGTCGCAGCACGCCAACTGCTCGCACTGTTTGAGTCGGGCGCGGCGAGTGCAGCGGGTGGGGCGGGCGCCGCCGGCGATCTGCCACGGGGTGCAGCGTGTCGCGCGTCATGACGAGTTCCATGCGCCCGCCAGCGCCGCAAGGCGCACCTGCGCTTTCTGCGCTCCCGCGTGTGCAGCGCGTCGAGCATCAGGATGGCCTCGCGATCCTGAAGCGCCAGCGCCCGGCACACGGTGCCTGGCGCTATGCCTTGATGCGGTTTGCGGCGCGCTTGTCGGGAGTGCAGACGCTGCTGCCGGTACCGGCGCACGGCGGCGCGCGCGCGCAGGCGATCGAACTGCGTCGTCTGCGCGAACTGCGAGCCGCCGGCGTTACGGTGCCCGCCGTGCTGCGTGAACGCGTGCAGGACATCGTGCTGCAGTTTGTCGGCGACCAGGCACTCGTCGAGCAGTTCAAGCTGGACGCCGCGACCGGGCTCGCAGCGTGGCGTCGCGGGCTGGACGCGATCACCGACGTGCACGCGCGAGGCCAGTATCTGAGCCAGGCCTTCGCGCGCAACATGCTCGAGCACGACGGTCGAATCTGGTTCATCGATTTCGAGGACGATCCGCTCGAAACGATGAGCCTCGTGCAGGCGCAAACGCGCGACTGGCTCGCCTATCTGCATTCGAGCATCTGGCTGCTGAAGGCACCGCGTGCCGCATTGCTCGAAGTGTGGGACGCGACGGCGCGTGCGATGCCCGAGCCGGTCTTGCAATGCCTGCGAAGCGATACCCAAAGCCTGCTCTGGCTGCGCCAGCTTCCCGCCAGGCGCCGGCCCTGGGGGCGCGACGTCGTCAGCCTGCAGGCGCTCGCGGCGTTCCTGCATGCGTGGTCACAGCAGTACAAATCAACCGAAGGAGCGTGAGATGCACGACATCATCGAATTGCTGGAGAAGAAGCGCGAGGCGGCACGTCAGGGCGGTGGCCCCAAACGCGTGCAAGCCCAGCACGCGAAGGGCAAGCTGTCAGCGCGCGAGCGCATCGAGTTGCTGATGGACGAAGGCAGCTTCGAAGAGTGGGACATGTTCGTCGAGCACCGCTGCGCGGACTTCGGCATGCAAGACAACAAAATTCCCGGCGACGGCGTCGTCACCGGCTACGGCATGATCAACGGACGCCTGGTGTTCGTCTTCAGCCAGGACTTCACCGTCTTCGGCGGCGCGCTCTCGGAGGCGCATGCTGAGAAGATCTGCAAGGTGATGGACCAGGCGATGAAGGCCGGCGCGCCGGTGATCGGCCTCAACGACTCCGGCGGCGCGCGCATCCAGGAGGGCGTCGCTTCGCTCGGCGGCTATGCCGACGTGTTCCAGCGCAACGTGATGGCCTCGGGAGTGATCCCGCAGATCAGCATGATCATGGGGCCGTGCGCCGGGGGTGCGGTGTACTCGCCGGCGATGACGGACTTCATCTTCATGGTGAAGGACTCGAGCTACATGTTCGTCACCGGCCCCGAGGTCGTGAAGACCGTGACGCACGAAGAGGTGACGGCCGAGGAGCTCGGCGGCGCGACGACGCACAACACGAAGAGCGGCGTCGCCGATCTCGCGTTCGAGAACGACGTCGAGGCGATCCTGATGCTGCGCCGCTTCTTCAACTACCTGCCGCTGTCGAACCGCGAGAAGCCGCCGCTGCGCCCGAGCGGTGACCCGGCCGAACGGCTCGACCTGTCGCTCGACACGCTGGTGCCCGACAACCCGAACAAGCCCTACGACATGAAGGAGCTGATCTTGAAGGTCGTCGACGACGGCGACTTTTTCGAGCTGCAGCCCGAGTACGCCAAGAACATCGTGATCGGCTTCGGGCGGCTCGACGGCCAGAGCGTCGGCATCGTCGCCAACAACCCGCAGGTGCTGGCGGGATGTCTCGACATCAAGAGCAGCATCAAGGCGGCGCGTTTCGTGCGCTTCTGCGACGCGTTCAACATCCCGGTCGTCACCTTCGTCGATGTTCCGGGTTTCATGCCCGGCACGAGCCAAGAGTACGGCGGCATCATCCGCCACGGCGCGAAGCTGCTGTACGCCTACGCCGAATGCACGGTGCCGAAGATCACCGTCATCACCCGCAAGGCCTACGGCGGCGCCTATGACGTGATGAGCTCAAAGCACTTGCGCGGCGACGTGAACTTCGCCTGGCCGAACGCCGAGATCGCGGTGATGGGCGCAAAGGGCGCGGTGGAGATCATTTTCCGCGAGGACAAGGGCGACCCAGCCAAACTCGCGGCGCGCGAGGCGGAATACAGGGCGCGCTTCGCGAACCCCTTCGTCGCCGGCGCGCGCGGTTTCATCGACGACGTGATCCAGCCGCACGAGACGAGGAAGCGCATCTGCCGCAGCCTCGCGATGCTGCGTGACAAGAAGCTCGAGAACCCGTGGCGCAAGCACGGCAACATTCCCTTGTGAGTCGCCACATGTTCAAGAAGGTCCTCATAGCAAATCGCGGTGACAACAGCCTGCAGGCCGTTGCGGCGCAGACACATATCGGCGCAGCCGAAGTGATGTCGGAGCCAAATCGCCTGGCGAGCGCAGCGAGCGGCGATCGAGCCGCGGGAGCAAATCGTGTTTAAGAAAATCCTCATTGCCAACCGAGGCGAGATCGCCTGCCGCATCATCAAGACAGCGACGACGATGCGCATCGCAACGGTCGCCGTCTACTCGGAGGCCGATCGCGATGCGCGGCATGTCGGGCTCGCCGATGAAGCGGTGCTGCTCGGCCCGCCGCCGTCGCGCGAGTCGTACCTGCTGGCCGACAAGATCATCGCCGCCTGCAAGCAGACCGGCGCTGAAGCGGTGCATCCGGGCTACGGATTCCTGAGCGAGAACGAAGCCTTCGCGCGCCGCGTCGAAGAGGAGGGCATCGTCTTCATCGGCCCGAAGCATGCGTCCATCGCCGCGATGGGCGACAAGATCGCGTCCAAGAAGCTCGCCCTCGCAGCGAAGGTGAACACGATTCCGGGTTGGAACGAAGCGATCGACACACCCGAGCAGGCGGTCGGTATCGCCAAGGACATCGGCTATCCGGTGATGATCAAGGCGAGCGCGGGCGGCGGCGGCAAGGGGCTGCGTGTCGCGTTCAACGACAAGGAGGCTTTCGAGGGCTTCAGCTCGTGCCGCAACGAGGCTCGGCTAAGCTTTGGTGACGATCGCGTCTTCATCGAGAAGTACGTCGAGGAGCCGCGCCACATTGAGATCCAAGTGCTCGGCGATGCGCACGGCAACATCGTCTACCTGAACGAGCGCGAATGCTCGATCCAGCGCCGCCACCAGAAGGTGATCGAAGAAGCGCCTTCGCCCTTCATCAGCGCGGCGACGCGCAAGGCGATGGGCGAGCAGGCGGTGGCGCTCGCTCGGGCAGTGAACTACCAGAGCGCGGGCACCGTCGAGTTCGTCGTCGGCAAGGACCAGAGCTTCTATTTCCTCGAGATGAACACCCGGCTGCAGGTGGAGCACCCGGTGACGGAGTGCATCACCGGCGTCGATCTCGTCGAGCAGATGCTGCGCGTCTCGGCCGGCGAGAAGCTTGCGTTCACGCAGGCCGACGTCGCGTTGAACGGCTGGGCGATGGAGTGCCGCATCAACGCCGAGAACCCGTTCCGCGGCTTTCTGCCCTCCACCGGGCGGCTGGTGCGCTACCAGCCGCCGGCGCAGACGATGGAGGCCGCGTTGCCGATGCCAGCCGACGGCGGCGTCCGCGTCGATACCGGCGTCTACGAAGGCGGCGAGATCCCGATGTACTACGACTCGATGATCGCCAAGCTGATCGTGCATGGGCGCGACCGCAACGACGCCATCGCGAAGATGCGCGAAGCGCTCAACGGCTTCGTGATCCGCGGTGTGGCGAGCAACATCCCGTTCCAGGCGGCGTTGCTCGCGCACCCGAAATTTGTGGCGGGCGACTTCAACACCGGCTTCATCGCCGAGCACTATGCGCACGGCTTTCGCGCCGAGGACGTGCCGCACGACGACCCGGACTTCCTCGTCGCGCTCGTCGGCGCCGTCTACCGCCGCTACCGCGAACGCGCGATCGGCATCAGCGGGCAACTCGCCGGCCACAACGTCGTGCTCGGCAGCGACTTCGTCGTCGTCGTCCGCGGCGAAGCAGGCGAACACCGGCACGTGCCCGTCCGGCTCGCGGCGGGAGAGGGCGGCGCCGTCACCGTCGTTGTAGGCGGGCGCAGCCTCGCGATCCGCTTCGACTGGCAGTTCGGCAGCATTCGCATCCATGGCCAGTGCGACGGACGCGACTTCACCGCGCAGGTCGAGCGCCAGGGGCTTTGGTACCACGTCGTGCACAACGGCCGCAGCATCGAGGCGCAGGTGATGCGCACGCGCGCCGCCGAGCTGTTGCGCGTGATGCCGTTCAAGGCGCCCGCCGACATGAGCAAGTTCCTGCTTTCGCCGATGCCGGGCCTGCTGGCCGACATCTCGGTGAAGCCGGGGCAGAAGGTGGAAGCAGGCGAGCGCTTGGCGGTGATCGAGGCGATGAAGATGGAGAACATCCTCGTCGCGACGCAGGAGGGCACTGTCGCCGAACTGCTCGCGACGAAGGGCGAAAGCCTCGCCGTCGATCAACCCATCCTGAGCTTCACGTGAAGATGAGCACGAACGCCCCGAGCGACAAGCCGTTTCGCATCCTCGGCATCCAGCAGATCGCGATCGGCGGCCGCGACAAGCAGCGCCTGCGCGCGCTGTGGGTCGACATGCTCGGCCTGACCGTGAAGAGCAATTTCGTCTCCGAACGCGAGAACGTCGACGAGGACGTCTGCCAACTCGGTAGCGGCCCGACCGCCGTCGAGGTCGACCTGATGCAGCCGCTCGACCCCGACAAGAAGCCGGCCGTGCACGCGACACCGCTCAATCACGTCGGCCTCTGGGTCGACGACCTGCCCGCGGCAGTCGCGTGGATGACGGCGCAAGGCGTGCGATTCGCCCCCGGCGGCATCCGCAAAGGCGCGTCGGGGTACGACATCTGCTTTATCCACCCAAAGGGAAATGAGGAGTTTCCGCTGGGAGGCGAGGGCGTGTTGATCGAGTTGGTGCAGGCGCCTGCGGAGGTGGTTCGCGTTTGGGGTGAGCGACGCTGTCCGCTATAAGAACCTCATGGCAACCGGGAGAGAGGTCCAACTAACTCGCCAGATTGGTGAGTACCTCGCCGCAGCTGAATTCGGGCGCCGGGGCTGGATCGCAACAGCTTTCACGGGTAGCGTGCCGGGGTTCGATATCTTGGCGGTCAACCGGGACTGTCGGATGCTCGAAGTTCAGGTCAAAGCGATTCGCAGCAGCTCGTTCCAACTGAACGCTGGTCATTTTCTTGAGATCGAACACATAGACGGAGTGCAGTTCGTGCGAGGAGTAAAAGCAATTCAATCCAGCAGACGCGTGTGCATTTTTGTCGTCGTCAACGGGCAAGGAGAAGACGACTTCTACATCTTCAGTTGGGAGGAACTTCAGCAAATTCTTCGCACCGACTACAAGGATGGACCGCGGACTAGGAAGCCAGAGACTCATCACCACGCGCTGTATCCGAAACGGATCGAGCAGTTCAAAGACAACTCGGCGGCCGTATCGTGAGCTCGCCAACTCATTTCGTGCGCTGATTGCCTTGCGGCTTTAGTGTAGCTACACTAAAGCATGCGAATCGAGTTCGATCACGCCAAAGACGAGACGAACACTGCCAAACACCGGGTGTCGTTGGCATTGGCGGCCGAGCCTGATTGGGAAGCCGCGTTGGTCTGGATCGACGAGCGCTTCGAGTACGGCGAGTTGCGAATGATCGCTCTCGCCCCGAAGAACGCGATCCTCCATTACGTGGCATTTGTTGAACTTGGCGACGTGGGAAGGCCGATCAGCCTGCGCCGCGCCAATCGTCGTGAGGTGAGGCGCTATGTCGCGAGTATCTAAACGGTCATCGATCGTGATGCCAACCGTGGCCGAAGATCGAGCTACCACTGCCGCGGCCAAATCCGACCCGGATGCGCAGCCGCTGACGCCAGAGCAGCTGAAGGCCATGGTGCCGATTCGGGCGCTGCGGGGTCGACCGAAGTCGGCGACGGCAAAGCAGTTGGTGTCGGTGCGCTACAGCCCCGAAGTCTTGGCGTACTTCAAGTCAACGGGTGAAGGCTGGCAATCTCGCATGGACGGCGTGCTGCGTGACTACGTCACGCGCCATCAGCGCCGGGGTTGACCGTTGGAGGCGAACCCGTCGTTCGGGCGGACGGCCTTCGCCTGCCGCTGAACTCAGCCGCGCTGGTCGCGTTTGGCTTGCGCGTTGCGCACCTGGGTGCCGGTATGGCCCTGAATGCGCGCCATGCCCGATTGATTGATGCGCGAAGCGACGGCGGCGGCGCGCACATCGGGTGGGGTGGCACCGACGCCGCCGGTCGAAGCAGCGGGCGGTCGCGCTGGCGCCTTGGCGCTGCGCGTCGGACGCTTGGCGAGGGCGAGCACCTTGGCGTCGCGCTTCTTCTCCAGCGCACCGCGCAGCACCACGGCTGCCGGCACCGGTTGCTTCTTCGGCGCACGCTTCTCTGCGGTCGTCTTCGCAGCCGCCTTCGTACCCGTCTTTGCAGCCTTCTTCGTGGTTGCCGCCGGCTTGGCTCTCGCCGGGCTCTTCTTTGATTTCGACGCGGCCTTCTTGGCAGCAGCGGCCAGATGTTTCGCCTGGACTTCGAAGCGCGCCAGGGTTTCTTCGAAAGCCTTGGCCTTCTTTGCCGTGCGTTCGTTCGCGACGCCGCTGAGGCCCCGCTTGCTGCCGGTGCGTGCGCGGGTGGCCAGCTTCTGCCGACGCAGCAGGTCACGGTATTTGTCGCGCAACTTGCGCGTCCGATCGATGCGGCGCTGCACTTCAGCGGCGCTCAGTGCCTTGAGGTCGGCACCCAGGCTGGACTCGAACAGGCCGAACTCGGTCTTGGCGAGAAAGGCGCGCACGTGGTTGCGATTGAATGGCATCGGGTTGTCTCCGGCGTGTTGAAGGCTGAAGCCTACACTGCGCCGCAGTGTCCCGGACGGGCGATCGCAGAACACTTGTCTTCGGTGCCATCGCTGGTGCCAATTCACAACCCTTCCCGCCCAGCTTTAGTGGCTTCCGGAATCCGGGACAATCACGGGTTGGAAAAGAAGCTACTGCCATGACCGCACGAACCCTGTACGACAAGCTGTGGGACGAGCACGTCGTCCACACCGAGGAGGACGGCTCCGCCGTGCTCTACATCGACCGCCACCTGGTACATGAGGTGACGAGCCCGCAGGCCTTCGAGGGCATGCGTCTGGCGGGCCGCAAGCCCTGGCGCGTGAGCTCGATCGTGGCGACGGCCGATCACAACACGCCGACCACCGGCTGGTCGCGCGGCTACGACGGCATCACCGACCCGATTTCGCGCCTGCAGGTGGCGACGCTGGACGCCAACATCGGCAAGGTCGGCGCGGCCGCGTACTTCCCGTTTCTCGACAAGCGCCAGGGCATTGTCCACGTCATCGGGCCCGAGCAGGGTGCGACGCTGCCCGGCATGACGGTCGTCTGTGGCGATTCGCACACCTCGACGCATGGCGCCTTCGGCGCGCTCGCGCACGGCATCGGCACGAGCGAGGTCGAGCATGTGCTGGCGACGCAGACGCTGCTCGCGAAGAAGGCGAAGAACCTCCTCGTGCAGGTCGATGGGGTGTTGCCTCGCGGCTGCAGCGCGAAGGACATTGCGCTCGCCGTCATCGGGCGCATCGGCACCGCGGGTGGCACCGGCCACACGATCGAGTTCGCCGGCTCGGCGATCCGCGCGCTCGGCATGGAAGGGCGCATGACCTTGTGCAACATGGCGATCGAAGCCGGTGCGCGCGCCGGCCTCGTCGCGGTCGACGAGACGACGATCGCCTATGTGAAGGGCAGGCCGATGGCGCCCAAGGGCGTCGAATGGGATCAGGCCGTCGCTTACTGGCGGACCCTGCAATCGGACCCGGGCGCTGTGTGGGACAAGGTCGTGAACATCGATGCGGCGCAACTGCGCCCGCAGGTCACCTGGGGCACGTCGCCCGAGATGGTGTTGTCGATCGACGATCGCGTGCCGGACCCGGACAAGGAGAAGGACGCCACCCGGCGCGGTGCGATCGAGCGCGCTCTCGTCTACATGGGGCTGGAGCCGAACAAGCCGATCGCCGATATCAGCGTCGACAAGGTCTTCATCGGGTCATGCACCAACAGCCGCATCGAGGACTTGCGCGAAGCCGCGGCCGTGGTGCGCCGCGTTGGCGGCAAGGTGGCGGCCGGCGTCAAGCTGGCGATGGTCGTGCCCGGTTCGGGCCTCGTGAAGGCGCAGGCCGAGCGCGAAGGGCTGGATGCGGTGTTCAAGGGCGCGGGCTTCGAGTGGCGCGAGCCGGGCTGCTCGATGTGCCTCGCGATGAATGCCGATCGCCTCGAGCCCGGCGAACGCTGTGCCTCGACGAGCAACCGCAACTTCGAAGGCCGTCAAGGCGCGGGCGGCCGTACCCATCTGGTGAGCCCGGCGATGGCGGCTGCGGCGGCGATGCACGGCCATTTCGTCGACGTGCGCCGACTGGCTTGAGGAGGGCACGATGAGAACGATTTTTGCGTTGATGGCGCTTGCAATGACCCTGGGGCTCACTGCGTGCAACACGATCAACGGCATGGGCAAGGACATCAAGGCGACCGGCCAGTCGATCGAAGACGCGTCGAAGAAAAAGTAAGGAACACCGCTGCCATGCAAGCATTTCACACGCACAAGGGCCTGGTCGCGCCGATGGACCGCGACAACGTCGACACCGACGCGATCATCCCGAAGCAGTTCCTCAAATCGATCCACCGCAGCGGCTTCGGGCCGAACCTGTTCGACGCCTGGCGCTATCTCGATCCGGGTGAACCCGGGCAGGACCCGGCATCGCGCCGGCCGAACCCGGATTTCGTGCTCAATCAGCCGCGCTACCAGGGCGCGTCGATCCTGCTCGCGCGCAGCAACTTCGGTTGCGGCTCTTCGCGCGAACACGCGCCGTGGGCGCTCGATCAGTTCGGGTTTCGCGCGATCATCGCGCCGAGCTATGCCGACATCTTCTTCAATAACTGCTTCAAGAATGGTCTGTTGCCGATCGTCCTGCCCGAGCACGACGTGGCGCGGCTGTTCGACGAGGTGGCCGCCTTTGTCGGATATGCGTTGACGATCGATCTGGAGCGCCAGGTCGTCGTCAAGCCGAACGGCAGCGAGATCGCTTTCGAGATCGAGGCGTTTCGCAAACACTGCTTGCTCGGCGGACTCGACGAGATCGGCCTCACGCTGCAACACGCCGACAAGATTCGAGAATTCGAATCGGCGCGCCTGCTGCGCATGCCGTGGCTGGCGGTCACGCTGTAGGGGCGCTGCCGGCAAACCAGGCAACCCGGGCGGTCGCAGTGGCCGCCCGTGAACACCAACGATGGACCCACGATGAAGATTGCAGTCTTGCCGGGTGACGGCATCGGGCCCGAGATCATGGCCCAGGCACTGAAGGTGCTGAACGCGCTCGACCTGCGTTTCGAGACCGAGCAGGCGCCGGTCGGCGGCGCGGCCTACGAGGTGAGCGGCCATCCGCTACCGGAGACAACGCTTGGGCTCGCAAAGGCCGCGGATGCGGTGCTGTTCGGCGCCGTCGGCGACTGGAAGTACGACAAGCTCGAGCGCGCGCTGCGCCCGGAGCAGGCGATCCTCGGCCTGCGCAAGCACCTGCAACTCTTTGCCAACTTCCGCCCCGCGATCTGCTACGAGCAACTCACGGCGGCGTCGAGCCTGAAGCCGGAACTGGTGGCCGGGCTCGACATCCTGATCATTCGCGAGCTGACGGGCGACATCTACTTCGGCCAGCCGCGCGGCCGGCGCGTCGCTAGCGATGGCGCGTTTGCGGGTGCCGACGAGGCCTTCGACACGATGCGCTACACGCGCCCTGAGATCGAGCGCATCGCCCATGTCGCATTTCAGACGGCGCGCAAGCGAAGCAAGCGGCTGACGAGCGTCGACAAGGCCAACGTGCTCGAGACCTTCCAGTTCTGGAAGGACGTGGTGACCGAGGTGCACGCGCAGTACCCGGATGTCGCGCTCGACCACATGTACGTCGACAACGCGGCGATGCAGCTCCTGAGGGCGCCAAAGAGCTTCGACGTCATCGTCACTGGCAACATGTTCGGTGACATCCTGTCGGACGAGGCGGCGATGTTGACGGGGTCGATCGGCATGCTGCCTTCGGCGTCGCTCGACGCTTTGGCCAAGGGCCTGTACGAGCCGAGCCATGGCAGCGCGCCCGACATTGCCGGCAAGGGCGTCGCGAATCCGCTGGCGACCATCCTCTCGGCTGCGATGATGCTGCGCTTCAGTTTGAATCAGGCGGCTGCAGCGGATCGCATCGAGACGGCGGTGAAAGACGTGCTGAGCCAGGGCCTGCGTACGGCCGATATTCACAGCGAAGGTACGACCAAGGTCGGCACCGAGGCGATGGGCGATGCCGTGGTGGTGGCTTTGAAACGTCAGGGCTGACCGCAGACCGAGGGGGCTTCGCCGCAGCGCGAGGCAATTCAGATTTGATTGATAAGTGAGACGGGAAATGGCTACGACTCTGGTGGGAATGGTGGGCTGGCGCGGGATGGTTGGCTCGGTGTTAATGGACCGCATGCAGGCCGAAGGTGACTTCGCGCTGATCGAGCCGCTCTTCTTCAGCACGAGCAATGCTGGCGGCAAGGCGCCGGCGCAGGCGCGCAATGAGACGAAGCTGCAAGACGCCTACGACCTGACGGCGCTCGCGCGCTGCGACATCGTCATCACCGCGCAGGGCGGCGAATACACCAAGAAGGTGCACCCTGCGCTGCGTGCAGCGGGCTGGAAGGGCTACTGGATCGACGCCGCGAAGACGCTGCGCATGAACGCTGACGCCGTCATCATCCTCGACCCGGTGAACCGGCCAGTGATCGACGAAGCGCTGGCGCGCGGCGTGCGTGACTATGCCGGCGGCAATTGCACCGTGAGCTGCATGCTGATGGGCGTGGGTGCCTTGTTCAAGGCCGACCTCCTCGAGTGGATGGCCTGCACGACGTATCAGGCGGCGTCCGGCGGCGGCGCGCAGCACATGCGTGAGCTGCTGACGCAGTACGGCACGCTCAACGCGGAAGTGCGTGCGCTGCTGGATGACCCGGCTTCGGCGATCCTCGAGATCGACCGCCTCGTGATCGACAAGCAGCGTGCGCTCGGCGACGACGAGACGGCGCACTTCGGCGTGCCGCTCGGCGGCAGCCTGATCCCCTGGATCGATGCTGATCGTGGCGACGGCACCAGCCTCGAGGAGTGGAAGGGCGGCGCCGAGACGAACAAGATCCTCGGCCGCGGTGCGCCGTTCGAAACGCCCGCGGTGCCGATCGATTCGATCTGCGTGCGCGTCGGTGCCATGCGCTGCCACAGCCAGGCGCTGACGATCAAGCTCAAGAGCGACGTGCCGCTGGCCGATATTGAGCAGATGATTGCCAATGACAACCCCTGGGTGAAGCTCGTGCCGAACACGCGCGAAGCGTCCGTGCGCCAGCTCACACCGGTTGCGGTATCGGGCACGATGGACATCCCGGTCGGCCGGCTGCGCAAGATGGCGCTCGGCCCCCGCTATCTGGGCGCGTTCACGATCGGCGATCAACTGCTGTGGGGTGCGGCCGAGCCGTTGCGGCGCATGCTGCGCATCCTGCTGGAACGCTGAGGGTCTGACGAGTGCGAATGCGTTGCCTGGCCACAACGTCCGACGCTTCCGAGGGTATCGGAGTGTGTCTGCGACAAATGTCAGGCGATGCATGAGCTTGTCACCCTATCTGCCTGATGTTATTGTGATTTACGGCGCAAAGCCGGCGCTGTTTGCGGACTGCGGCCGGCTCGGCCCGATCACAATGCACAGCTTCGGACCATTCCGCCTCCAAGGCGGCCCGCACCTGCGGGTGGCGCTGCCCGCCCGTTCGATCGATTGGGAGATGCCTTGAAAAGTTCGTCGCTGATGCCTGGGCGTTTCGCCCTCTCGAGGGTTGCCGCGGCAGCCCTGTGTCTGGCCATACCGAGCGCCTGGGCCCTGGGGCTCGGACCGCTCGTCGTGCAGTCGAAGCTCGGCGAAGGGCTTCGCGCCGAGATCGACGTCAGCAGCATGTCCCCGGACGAGGCCAGTAACCTGAAGATCAGGATCGCCCCGCCCGAGGCCTATCAAGCTGCCGGCGTGGACTACAACGCGATCCTGACGGGCACCCAGGTCCTTCTGCAGCGCCGCCCCGACGGGCGCCCCTACCTGCGCCTGAGCAGCGATCGTGCCGTACAAGAGCCCTTCGTCGACGTCATCCTCGAGCTGAACTGGAACACCGGGCGGCTGGTGCGCGAGTACACCCTGCTGTTCGATCCGCCGGTGACGCGCGCGCAGGCGCCGGCCGCCCAGCCGGCAACGCCCGCCATCGTTTCCGCCGCGCCGCCCGCCACTGCGGCCCAACCGCGTGCGGTCACGAAGCCGCCGCCGGCGATGCTCGAAACGCGGCCGCCAGCGCCTGCGCCGGCCCCAGCGCCGGCAACAGCGCCCGCGCCCGCACCAGCGGCCGAACCGCGCAAGGCGGCCGCCGCGTCCCCCGCAGCAGACACTTATCGCGTCAAGCGCGGCGACACGCTCTATGGCATCGCTGTGGCGCAAAACGCTCCGAGCGATGTCTCACTCGACCAGATGTTGGTCGCGTTGTACCGCGCCAATCCAGAGGCGTTCGTCGGCGAGAACATGAATCGGCTGAAAGCCGGCGCGATGCTCAATGTGCCGCAGGGCGATGCGGCAAAGTCCGTTTCGTCCGGCGAGGCACGGCAGATCATCCAGGCGCAAAGTGCGGACTTCAACGCCTATCGCCAGCGCCTGGCAGGTGCCGTCGTCGCTGCACCCGAAGGCGGTACACGGCAGGCGAGCGGCAAGGTGCAGGCAGCAGTCGACGATCGCAAGCAGTCCGCGGCATCTGCCCCCGACAAGTTGACGCTCAGCAAGGGCAGCGTGAAGGCCTCGGCTCCCGAGGAGCAGTTGTCCAAGGAGCGCGAAGCGAAGGACTCTGCAGCGCGTGCTGCCGAATTGAAGAAGAACGTCGACGATCTGCAAAAACTCGCTGCCGCCACGGCTGCCAAGCCGGCGGTCGCGCCCACGACTTCGGCACCGGCAGCTTCGCCGGCAGCGCAAGACAAGCCTGCCGTCGCGGTCGTGGCCAAAGCACCAGAAGCGGCGCCCGCGCCTGCCCCTGCTTCTGCGCCTGAGGCGCCAGCGTCGATGGCGGTTGCAACTGCTGCGATGCCCGCTTCGGCCGCGCCCGCGGCCGCGCCGGCACCCGCACCGGCACCCGCAGCTGCATCGGCGGCGGTCGCAAAGGCAGCCAAGCCGCCTGTGGTGCCTGTCTCCCCGGCTGCGGAGGAGCCGAGCCTGATCGGCTCCATGCTCGACGATCCGATGGCGCTCGGTGGTGCGGGCCTGGTCGTCGCCTTGCTGGCCGGCTTCGGCGTCTATCGCTATGTCAAGCGCAAGGGCAAGGACAGCGGCGAGACGTCCTTCCTCGAGAGCCGGCTGCAGCCCGATTCTTTCTTCGGCGTCAGTGGCGGCCAGCGCATCGACACGCGCGAAGGCGCGGCGACTGGCGCGCCGTCTTCGATGAGCTACTCGCTGAGCCAACTCGACGCGATCGGCGACGTCGACCCGGTGGCCGAAGCCGACGTGTATCTCGCCTACGGGCGCGACCTGCAGGCCGAAGAAATCCTGAAAGAGGCGTTGCGCGCGCAGCCGGATCGCATGGCCATCCGCGGCAAGCTGCTCGAGGTCTATGCCAAGCGGCGTGACACCAAGGGCTTCGACTTGCTCGCAACGCAGCTCTACACCTTGACCGGCGGCCGCGGCGATGATTGGGACGCGGCGCAGGAACTCGGCGCGCAGATCGATCCTGAAAACCCGCTCTACCAGCCGGGTGGCCGGCCGGCGATCGCGGCAGGTGGCGACGAGCAACCGCAGGAACCGCTGGGCGCCAGCACGATGCCGCAATCGGTGCTGCCTTCGCCGTCTCAGTTCAACGCGATGGTGGCCACTTCGGCTGCGGCTGCGGCTGCTGGCGCGGCATCGTCTGCGGCGGCACCTTCAGCCGCTGCGCCGTCTGCGGACGAGGGCCTAGACCTCGACCTTGACCTCGATCTCGACCTGGGCTCGCCGCCGGCGTTGCCGGAGAAGACGCAGCCGATGTCCCAGGCAACGGCGGATGACGCACTCTCGTTCGAGCTGCCGCTCGAGGCGCCATCGTCGCCTCTGGCGGTGAGTGACGCCGCGCCGATGCAGGATCTGAGCCTGGAGTTCGATCTGAGCGAGATTTCGCTCGACCTGGACGCGCCCGCAGCACCGTCGCCCGCGCCAGCAGTCGTGCCTGAATCGGCGACGGACTCGTCCGGGCCGGACTCGCGCGTCTCGGAACTGCCTGAACTCGAGGACGACGGCGTCGACCCCTTCGAGCGCAAGCTCGAACTCGCCGAGGAGTTCCGCCAGATCGGCGACACGGATGGCGCGCGGGAACTGCTGCAGGAAGTCATCGCCCGCGCCGACGGGGCCGTCCAGGCCAAGGCACGCAGCATGCTCAGCAAGCTGAGCTGAGTGCGTTTGTGCAGTGTTTCGCGCTAACTGCGACATAAAACCGCGCCTTTGCCGCCGTGGCGTCGTTGCAAATCCTCGCGATACCGGCGGGTATCGCTGTGGTTCGCGCCTAGCCACAACGACAAATCCATCGGTTTTCTTAAGTCGCATTCAGCACGGAACACTGCATTAGCCGTGTCACGCCCCGCGCGGCGAACGCCGGAGCTGCGGTGGTGACGCGGGTGGCGCTCGGTGTTGGCTATCGCGGCCAGGCTTATCAAGGCTGGCAGAGCCAGCGCGGCGGCCGCACCGTGCAGGATCGGCTGGAGCGGGCGCTGTCTAGCTTCGCCGACCACCCGATTCGGACGTTGTGCGCGGGACGCACCGATGCCGGCGTGCATGCGATAAATCAAGTCGTGCATTTCGATACCGACGCCGAGCGCGCGCCCGTGTCATGGGTGCGTGGCGTCAACCGCTATCTGCCCGACGACATCGCGGTGCAATGGTGCGTGCCGGTGGGGGATGACTTTCATGCCCGCAAGCTTGCGCGCGGCCGGCGCTATCGCTACATCGTGCTCGAGTCGCCGGTGCGGCCGGCGCTTGAGTCCGGGCTGGCCGGCTGGGTCTTCCGGTCGCTCGACGGCGTGGCGATGCAAGACGCCGCAGCCTTGCTGCTCGGCGAGCACGACTTCAGCGCGTTCCGCTCGGCCGAATGCCAAGCCGCGTCGCCGGTCAAGACGCTACGAAGCGTGGCAATCTCGCGCCACGGCGCTTACTGGCGATTCGATTTCGACGCCAATGCGTTCCTGCATCACATGGTGCGCAACATCATGGGTTGTCTGGTTGCGGTCGGCAGCAGCCGGCGCACGACAGCCTGGCTCGCCGAGGTGCTCGCCACGCGCCGCAGGGAGTTGGCGGCGCCGACCTTCGCCGCGGCCGGGTTGTACTTCGTCGGACCGTACTACGATGCGCAGTGGGCCATCCCGGCTCATGTCTCGGCGAGCGACTGGCTGCCCTGAAGCGACGCATCCTACTTCCGGCAGTCGACCGCGACTTTTCGCCGGCCAAACCTCATGAGTCTTGACTTTCGAGCCCACGGCCACACTCACCATTCGGGTAATAGCGCTACACGCCCGATTGAGCCGCGCTGCGGCACGCCTGCGGCGTTGCTCCTCCTCGCGGGCATGAGCCCGCAGCGTCGTCGCGCCTTGCCAGCGCACCGCATCACGCCCCACTCGGGCGCGTCCAACTGCCGGAAGTAGGACCATCCATTGCACCGTCGCACGCGCATCAAGATCTGCGGCCTGACCCGCGAAGCCGATGTGCAGGCGGCGGTAGATGCCGGCGCCGACGCCATCGGCTTCGTCCTGTACGACAAGAGCCCGCGCTACGTCGATCTCGGCCGCGCGGCGCAACTGGCCCGGCGTCTGCCACCTTTCGTCACGCCGGTCGGCCTCTTCGTGAACGCCGCTCCGGAATGGATCGAACAGGCGGTCGGGGCCATTCCGGACATGCTGCTGCAGTTCCACGGCGACGAGACGCCTGCCGAATGCAACCACACGCAGCGCGCGTATCTGCGCGCGGCACGCATGGCGCCGGGGTTCGATTTGCTAGACTTCGCACGGCAGTTTGCCGACGCCCGGGGCCTGTTGCTCGACGCTGCTGTCGAGGGCTACGGCGGGGGCGGAAAGGTCTTCGATTGGTCTCAGGTTCCGCGCGACGTGTCCCGTCCGCTCGTTTTGTCTGGTGGGTTGCATGCCGCAAATGTGATTGCAGGCATTGTTCAGGTGCGGCCGTGGGCCGTTGACGTGAGCTCCGGCGTGGAGAGCGCCAAGGGCATCAAGGATGCCTTGGCCATGCGCCGGTTCTGCGATGCGGTCCGCGAAGCGGATGCGCGCATTGCCGACACCGAAACCTGAAGGACAAATTCCCATGTTGAACTACGACCAGCCCGATGCCCAAGGGCACTTCGGGCCCTATGGCGGCACCTTCGTCGCCGAGACGCTGATCCATGCGCTCGACGAACTGAAGGCCGCGTACGCGCGCTACCGTGACGATCCCGAGTTCATTGCCGAGTACCGCTACGAACTAGCCCATTTCGTCGGCCGGCCGAGCCCGATCTACCACGCGGCGCGCACCAGCCGCGAACTCGGCGGCGCACAGATTTACCTCAAGCGCGAGGACCTGAACCACACTGGCGCGCACAAGGTCAACAACACGATCGGCCAGGCGCTGCTCGCGCGCCGCATGGGCAAGCCGCGCGTGATCGCCGAGACCGGCGCTGGCCAGCACGGCGTTGCGACGGCGACGATCTGTGCCCGCTATGGCATGGAGTGCGTCGTCTACATGGGCAGCGAGGACGTGAAGCGCCAGTCGCCGAACGTCTATCGAATGAAATTGCTCGGCGCGACGGTGGTGCCGGTCGAAAGTGGCTCCAAGACGCTGAAGGATGCGCTGAACGAGGCGATGCGAGACTGGGTGACGAACGTCGAGAACACGTTCTACATCATCGGCACCGTTGCGGGGCCGCATCCGTACCCGATGATGGTGCGCGACTTTCAGCGCGTGATCGGCGACGAGTGCCTGGTACAGATGCCCGAGATGACCGGCCGCCAGCCCGACGCCGTGATCGCCTGCGTGGGCGGCGGCAGCAATGCCATCGGCATTTTTTACCCCTACATCGGATACGCAGACACGCGGCTGATCGGCGTCGAGGCGGCCGGGATGGGCCTGGATAGCGGCAAGCACGCGGCCTCGCTCCAACGCGGCTCGCCGGGCGTGTTGCACGGCAACCGAACCTATCTTCTGCAAGACGAGAACGGCCAGATCACCGAGACGCATTCGGTCTCGGCCGGGCTCGACTATCCGGGCGTAGGCCCCGAGCACGCGCACCTGAAGGACATCGGGCGTGCCGAGTACGTCGGCATCACCGACGCCGAGGCCTTGCAGGCCTTTCATCACCTTTGCCGTGCGGAAGGCATTATCCCGGCACTTGAATCGGCGCATGCACTTGCCTACGCGATGAAGCTTGCGCCGACGATGCGCAGCGACCAGCAACTCCTCGTCAATCTCTCGGGCCGCGGCGACAAGGACATCGGCACCGTCGCCGACATTTCGGGCGCGGACTTCTTCTGTCGGCCCTCTTGCCAGAAGCCGGGCTCGGTCACCCCGCCTTCGGCGCAGGGAGCAGGCGCATGAGCCGCATTGCCGCGACTTTCGACGCCCTGAAGGCCAAGGGCCGCAAGGGCCTCGTGCCCTACATGATGGCAGGCGACCCGTACGCGGATTTGACGGTCGATATCATGCTCGCGCTCGCCAAGGGCGGTGCCGACGTGATCGAGCTCGGGGTGCCGTTTTCCGATCCGATGGCCGAAGGCCCGGTGATTCAGAAAGCTTGTGAGCGGGCGCTCGTCAAGGGCATTGGCTTGAGCCATGTGCTCGCCGCCGTACGATCTTTTCGTGCCCACGACGCGGGCACGCCGATTGTCCTCATGGGCTACGCGAACCCGTTCGAACGCTACGACCAGCGCCATGGCGAAGGCGCCTTCGTCGCCGACGCGCGCGCGGCGGGCGTTGATGGCGTTCTTGTCGTTGACTATCCGCCGGAAGAATGCGAAGCCTTCGCCGCGCAGTTGCGGGCGGCCGGGCTCGACCCTATCTTTCTGCTCGCGCCGACCTCGACCGAAGAACGCATGCGCGATGTGGCGCGCGTTGCACGCGGCTATGTGTACTGCGTATCGCTAAAGGGCGTGACCGGAGCCGGGCACCTCGACGTGGCGGCGGTGGCGCAGATGCTTCCGCGCATTCGGGCGCACGTGCCGGTCCCGCTGGCGGTCGGCTTCGGCATTCGCGATGCGGCGACCGCAAGAGCGATTGCGGAGATCGCGGACGCGGTGGTGATTGGATCGCGCCTCGTTCAACTCCTCGCCGCCGAGTCGCGCGACAATGTCGCTCAGGTCGCCGGCGAATTCATGGCCGAGATCCGGGCCGCGCTGGACGCACCTGAGGGCGAGGGCGGTGACGTAGCGTCCGATGGCGCAACCACAGGAGAATCGCGAACATGAGTTGGCTCGAAAAACTCCTTCCGTCGAAGATCCAGCCGACCGATCCGAGCGAGCGGCGCACGGTACCCGAGGGGCTGTGGTCCAAATGCCCGGCGTGCGAGACGGTGCTCTACAAGACCGATCTTGAGCAGAACGTCAACGTCTGCCCGAAGTGCGCGCACCACCACCGCATTGGCGCGCGAGCGCGACTCGACGCATTTCTCGACCCCGAGGGCCGCTACGAAATCGGGCAGGAAGTGCTGCCGGTCGACGCGCTGAAGTTCCGCGACAGCAAGAAGTACCCGGAGCGCCTGAAGGAAGCGCTGGAAGCCACCGGTGAAACCGACGCCTTGATCGTGGTGGGCGGAGCGGTACTCACGATTCCAGTCGTCGTTGCCTGCTTCGAGTTCGATTTCATGGGAGGGTCGATGGGCTCGGTCGTCGGCGAGCGTTTCGTGCGGGGCGTCGAGACCGCGATTGAGCAGAAGACGCCGTTCATCAGTTTCACCGCCACCGGCGGCGCGCGCATGCAGGAAGGTTTGCTGAGCCTGATGCAAATGGCCAAGACGAATGCAGCGCTGACCCACCTTGCCAAGGCGCGGCTGCCCTACGTCAGCGTCCTGTCCGATCCGACGATGGGCGGCGTTTCGGCCAGCTTCGCCTTCGTCGGCGACATCGTGATTGCCGAGCCCAAGGCGCTGATCGGCTTCGCCGGCCCGCGGGTGATCGAAAACACAGTGCGCGAAAAGCTGCCCGAGGGATTCCAGCGCAGCGAATTCCTGTTGCAAAAAGGCGCGCTCGACATGATCGTCGATCGGCGAGAACTGCGGGGCGTCGTTGCACGCGCCCTGGCTATGCTGCAGCGCCAAAGCGCGGACGCGGTCGCAGTCTGAGCCCGGACTGACCCGGGGGCGGTGAGATCAGATTGCGGCGACCCCTGAGATAGGGGATGGCGTGGCTTCAATCGAATTCCTAATATTGCAGCCATCGCAGGTGGATCGCAGTGGTCCGCAGTTGCTAACGCCAAAGGAGCATCCCACCATGAAGTTCAAGACCATTGCAGTTGCCGCCGCCTTGGCCGTCGCAGCGCCAGCGTTTGCCGACACCGTCAATCTGACGGGATTCACGTTCTCACCGGCGAGTTCCGTCACGGTCGGCAGCCCAAACTACAGCGGCAAGGCCGGGCAATTTACCGGATTGCTCAATGGCAGCTCGTTCGTCACGTACTGCACAGACCTTTTGCAGACCTTCAAATTCAACACGAATTACACCGACTACACGGTAGTCAGCGGAGTATCCGCCTGGGGTTTCGCGAAGTCCCAGGATCTGGATCGCGCCGTCTCTGCGATGATGACTGCAGGCTACCCGTCGGATAGCGCCACTTCGGCGGCAGCCCAGTCAATCATCTGGGAGATCATCTACGAGGGCAGCAGCAGCTACGACTTCAGCGCCGGCACATTCACGGTGACTGGCGGCAATGCGGCGGTCACCGCTGCGCTGGGCAACACTAATTGGCCGGCGCTGTCGAACGAGCCGATCCTCTACCATGTCGACCAGCTCTACAGCCGCGAGCATCAGGATTTCATGGTGATCACCGCGGTGCCTGAGCCTTCGACCTACGCCTTGTTCGCCGCCGGCCTGGCGGGCATCGGCTTCGTAGCGCGTCGTCGCTCGCGCAGGGCCTGACACCGCGCTCGACTGCATTTGCCTCAAGGGCGGCTTCGGCCGCCCTTTTTCGCGGCCGCCATCTTTACCGTCGAATTGCGGCGATACGATCTCGTCATGACGTCGCCCGACCTTCCCGCCATGCCAGCCACGCTCGGTGCCTGGCTATCCCATTGCGAGCGCCTTCACCCGCGAACCATCGATCTGACACTAGATCGGGTCCAACTCATGCGCGAGCGGCTTGCGCTGCGATTCGGGGCGCCGATCGTTACCGTGGGTGGCACGAACGGTAAAGGATCGAGTTGCGCGATGCTCGAATCGATCGCCTTGCAGGCAGGTTATCGCGTGGCGCTGCACACCTCGCCGCACTTGGTGCATTTCGAGGAGCGCTGCCGAATCGGTGGCGCGGCGGTCGATGCTGCGGCTCTATTGCCCCACTTCGAGGTAGTTGAACGCGCGCGCGGTGAACTCGCGTTGACGTTCTTCGAGTTCACGTTTCTCGTGATCGCCCGCCTGTTCGCCGCCGAACCCTTGGACTTGATCATCCTCGAGGTGGGTCTCGGCGGCCGTTTCGACGCGGTGAACATCTTCGACACCGACTGCGCGCTGATCACGAGCATTGCGCTCGATCACATGGACTATCTTGGGGACACGCGCGAGGCGATCGGGTTCGAGAAGGCCGGCATCATGCGCGCCGGGCGGCCGGTTGTCGTGAGTGACCCTACGCCGCCGCAGAGCGTTGTCGACCATGCGGCGGCGCTTGGCGCGGATCTGTGGCTGTCCGGGAGTGACTTCGGCTACGAAGGCGACCGCCAGCAGTGGAACTGGTTCGGGCGCGAGCGGCGCTACACCGGGCTCGCACATCCTGCGTTGCGCGGCGCCAATCAACTGCTCAACGCGGCGGGTGTGCTGGCCGCTTTCGAGGCACTGCGCGAGCGATTGCCCGTGACGGCGCAGGCCGTGCGCAACGGGCTCGCACGCGTGGAGCTGCCGGGTCGCTTTCAGATCGTCCCGGGGCAGCCAACGATCGTGCTCGACGTTGCGCACAACCCGCACGCGGTTGCAACACTGGCGCACAACCTCGATCAGATGGGGTACTTTCCTCGCACGCATGCGGTCTTCGGCGCGATGAAGGACAAGGACATTGCGCAGATGCTGAGTCGCATGGCGCCACTTGTCGATACATGGCGCATGGCGGACTTGCCGACGTCGCGCGCGATGAGCGCAAAGGCATTGCGCGACCTGCACGCAGGTCTCGCGAACGACGATGGACATCACTCCCCCGCGGGCGCCGCGGTCGAGTGCCATGCGTCACCCTCGGATGCACTCCGCGCCGCCCTCGTGCAGGCAGACCCCGCTGATAGAATCATTGTCTTCGGCTCCTTCTACACCGTGGGCGGCGTCATCGCACAAGGGTTGCCTGCGTTGGCCGCGAAGCAGCCAGTCTGAGCCGAGCGTGATTTCGTGATTCGGGCACGTCGGGCCAGGCTGATTCAGGCTCGCGAACTGATCGCCTTTGCAACGCTTCTTCGACCATCGGCTCGCGGTTCGCCTACGTATTGCACTTTCCCCAGCGCCGCCCCTGATGGATCTGCTGTCAGCATTCAAACGCAAGAAGCCGGCCGCACCTGACGCTGCGGACGATGTGCGTCAGGCGCGTACGCGGGCTCGCCAGCGTCTGATCGGTGCGGCGGTGCTCGTGGTTGCCGGAATCATCGGCTTCCCGCTGTTGTTTGAAACGCAGCCGCGTCCGATCCCCGTCGATCTCCCGATCGACATTCCGCGCCCGGACAATGCAGCGCCATTGGTGCTTTCGCCAAGTCCGGCGTCTGCAGCCAAGAGCGAATCGCCTCCTGCGGCGAAATCGAATCGCGTCGGCGACCGCGTGATCGACGAGACCTCTGCGGACGCCGGCCGCGAGCTTGCACCCGCCGCCAGCGCGGCGTCTGCCGCAAGCCAGGGCGTGTCTGCGTCGGAAGCGGCTCGCGTGACTGCGCGTTCTCCGGTTGAAGAGGAGTCGAAGTCGAAGCCGAAATCGTCTGGCGCCTCTACGCCGTCGGCGAATGCCGCCAAAGCAGCGGGCGCCGCAGCAGACGATGGCACGCGTGCGAAGTCGTTACTGGAGGGCAAGACGGTCGCATCGAGTCCAGCATCGCCGCCATCACCTGGGGCACCCGGCACGGCGCGATTTGTCGTGCAGGTGGGGGCGTTCGCGGACGCGGCGGCGGTGAAGGCGACGCGGGCGAAAGTCGAGCGACTCGGGCTGGTCACATACACGCAGGTCGCCGAGACCCCGGCCGGGGCGCGAACCCGCGTACGCGTGGGCCCGTTCTCGACGCGCGCCGAGGCCGAACGTGCCGCGGCGCGGATCAAGACCGCGGATCTGCCCACCGTCATCCTCACGCTGTGAGCGGCGCTCGGCGCACCATGGACGCATCGAACTTCGGCGGCGTGCAGATCAGTGGTGTCGACCTTGCCATGCTGGCTTGGCTCGTGCTGTCGGTTTTCGTCGGCATCGTGCGTGGCCTGGTGTTCGAAGTCGTCTCGCTGGTCGGCTGGGGCGTGGCGTTTCTCGGCGCGTTCTGGCTCGCACCTTTGCTCGCTCCTGTGTTGCCGATCGGCGAGGCTGGTTCGGTGCTGAACGAGACTGCGTCGTTTCTGTGCGCATTCATAGCTGTCTGGATCGTCTGGGGGCTGGCGGCCCGGCTCGTGCGCCTGATGCTGCACGCGACGCCGCTGCGCGCACCAGACCGGGTGCTGGGCGCCGGCTTCGGGCTGGCGCGCGGCGTCGTCGTGCTGCTGCTCGTGGCGACGGTGGTGGGGCTGACACCGATCGAGACCTCGCACGCGTGGCAGCGCTCGCGAGTCGCGCCATGGTTGAATGAGGCCTTGCAGGGCCTCAATCCGCTGTTGCCGCCCAAGCTCGCGCGGCATCTTCCGGTCGCCGTTTACGGCTCCTGATTCAAGGACGTCTCACCATGTGCGGCATCGTCGGCGTGATCTCGAAGGCTCCCGTCAATCAGCTCATCTACGATTGCCTGCTGCTCCTGCAGCATCGCGGGCAGGACGCGGCCGGTATCGTGACGATGCTGGGTACCAAGTGCTTCATGCACAAGGCGCGCGGCATGGTGCGGGACGTGTTTCGCACCCGCAACATGCGGGGCCTACCCGGGGTCGTGGGTCTCGGGCAGGTGCGCTACCCGACGGCAGGTAACGCCTACAGCGAGGAAGAGGCGCAGCCTTTCTACGTCAACGCGCCATTTGGCATCGTGCTCGTCCACAACGGCAATCTCGTGAACGCGCATGCGCTGAAGCAGGAATTGATCGACGTCGACCGCCGGCACATCAACACCGAGAGCGATACCGAAGTGCTGATTAACGTGCTCGCGCACGAACTCGAGGTCGCGGCGCGTGATCGGGCGTTGTCGCCCGAGGCCGTGTTCGAGGCCGTGCGTGCCGTCCACAAACGCGTCCGAGGGTCGTATGCGGTGATTGCGCTGATTGCCGGTCACGGCTTGCTCGCGTTTCGAGACCCGTTCGGTATTCGCCCCTTGTGTTTCGGTGAGAGCGAAGGTGCGGACGGACACGAGATCGTCGTCGCTAGCGAATCGGTCGCGCTCGAAGGAACAGGGCACAAGCTCGTGCGCGACGTCGCACCTGGCGAGGCGATCTTCGTCGATCTCGGCGGTCGCATTCACACCGAGCAATGCGCCGAGCATCCAACGCTCAACCCCTGCATGTTCGAGTACGTGTACCTGGCGCGGCCCGACTCGGTCATGGATGGCGTATCGGTCTATCAGGCGCGCCTGAACCTGGGGGAGACGCTGGCGCAACGTCTGATCTCGACCATGCCGCCGAGCCAGATCGACGTCGTGATTCCGATTCCCGAATCGAGCCGGCCGTCGGCGATGCAACTCGCGCAGAAGATCGGCAAGCCCTATCGCGAAGGCTTCGTGAAGAACCGCTATGTCGGCCGCACTTTCATCATGCCGGGGCAGGGCATGCGAAAGAAGTCGGTACGGCAAAAGCTCAACGCGATCGCTTCGGAGTTCAAGGGCCGCAACGTGTTGCTCGTGGATGACTCGATCGTTCGTGGCACGACGAGCAAGGAAATCGTGCAGATGGCGCGCGAGGCCGGTGCCCGCAAGGTCTACATGGCGAGCGCGGCGCCGCCGGTGCGCTTTCCGAACGTCTACGGTATCGACATGCCGACCAAGGCCGAGTTGATCGCGCACGGCCGCAGCATCGAAGAAATCCGCCAATTCATCGGCGCCGATGCCCTGATCTACCAGGATGTCGACGCGATGAAAAGGGTCGTCGCGGCGCTCAACCCGAAGCTCGACGGCTTCGAGGCGTCGTGCTTTGACGGCCACTACGTCACCGGCGACATCACGGCGGCCGAGTTCGACGCGATGGCGAGCGATCGTGCCGGCCAGGACGACGACGAGGACGACGATCGCACGCGCCTTGCACTGCAGCGCGCGACGGAGCAAGCATGACAACTGAGAAGAAGATACCTCGCGCGGAACTCCCGCCCGACGCCCGACCCGACACGCTCGCGGTGCGCGTCGGCTTGCCGCGCAGCCAGTGGGGCGAGAACTCAGAGGCGCTGTTTCTCACGAGCAGCTTCGTCCACCCGGATGCCGCGACTGCCGCCGCGCGATTTGCGAATGAGGAGGAGGCGTTCGTCTACTCGCGCTTCTCGAACCCGACGGTGATGATGCTCGAGCGGCGCCTCGCCGCGATGGAGGGCATGCAGGCGTGCGTCGCGACGGCCAGCGGCATGGGGGCGATCACCTTGCTGGGACTGAGCCTGCTCGAGGCCGGCGACCATGTCGTCTGTTCGCAAAGCCTGTTCGGTTCGACGATCGTGCTGTTCGCACGCGAGTTCGCGAAGTTCGGCATTTCAACCACATTCGTGTCGCAGACGGATGTGGACGCCTGGCGCAAGGCGATTCGACCCGAGACCAAGCTGCTTTTTGCCGAGACACCCAGCAATCCACTCACCGAGGTGTGCGATCTGCGAGCGTTGGCCACGATCGCGCATGAGCATGGCGCGCTGCTCGCGGTCGACAACTGCTTTTGTACGCCGGCGCTGCAGCGCCCGGTCGAATTCGGCGCCGACCTCGTCATCCACTCGGGCACCAAGTATCTGGATGGGCAGGGCCGCGTGATCGCTGGCGCCGTGTGCGGCTCCGAGCAGCTGATCGAAGAGAAGTTCGTGCCGGTGATGCGCAGCACCGGCATCACGCTATCGGCCTTCAATGCGTGGGTCGTGCTCAAGGGGTTGGAGACGCTGTCGATCCGCATGCGCGCGCAGTCGGCGAGCGCGCTCGAACTGGCACAGTGGCTGCAGCAGCAGCCGCAAATCGAACGCGTCTTCTATCCCGGGCTTGCGTCGCACCCGCAGCACGCGCTTGCGATGACGCAGCAATCCGGCTGCGGCGGTGCCGTCGTGTCGTTCATCGTGCGCGGCGCCGCACAAGGCGGTGCCGACCTTGCGCGGCGCCAGGCGTTCCACGTCATCGACAGCACGAGGCTGTGCTCGATCACGGCCAACCTCGGCGATACCAAGACGAGCATCACGCATCCGGCCAGCACCTCACATGGACGATTGAAGGAGGACCAACGCCAGGCCGCGGGCATCACGCAGGGCATGATCCGACTGGCCGTGGGGTTGGAGGATGTGCGTGACCTGCAGATCGACCTGGGGCGCGGTCTCGCGTCGCTAAAGGTATGAACACCAGCGCAACCCCGGTACGCACGCGCTTTGCGCCATCGCCCACCGGCTTCATCCACCTCGGCAACATCCGCTCGGCGCTATATCCCTGGGCGTACGCGCGTGCGACGGGCGGCAGTTTCGTGCTGCGGATCGAGGACACGGATGTCGAGCGCTCGAGCGAGGAGGCCGTGCAAGTCATCCTCGAAGGCATGCGCTGGCTCGGGCTCGATTGCGACGAAGGGCCGTACTACCAGATGCAGCGCATGGCGCGCTACAAGGAGGTGCTCGCGCAGATGCTGGAGCAGGGCAGTGCCTATCGCTGCTACATGTCGAGCGCCGAACTCGACGCGTTGCGCGAGCGCCAGCTGGCGGCCAAGGGCAAGCCGCGCTACGACGGCACCTGGCGTCCAGAGCCAGGCAAGACCCTGCCGCCGGTGCCGGCCGAAGTCCAGCCGGTGCTGCGATTCCGAAACCCGATGGGTGGCGCGGTCGTGTGGGAAGACAAGGTCAAGGGGCGCATCGAGATTCAAAACGACGAACTCGATGATCTGGTGATTGCCCGGCCCGATGGCACACCGACCTACAACTTCTGCGTCGTCGTCGACGACATCGACATGGCGATCACGCACGTGATCCGCGGCGACGACCACGTCAACAACACGCCGCGGCAAATCAACATCCTGCGTGCGCTCGGCGCCACGCCGCCCGTCTACGCGCACCTGCCGACCGTGCTCAACGAGCAGGGCGAGAAGATGAGCAAGCGCCACGGCGCCAAGCCCGTGACGCAGTATCGCGACGAAGGCTATCTGGCCGATGCCATCGTCAACTACCTTGCGCGCCTCGGCTGGAGCCACGGTGACGACGAGATCTTCACGCGCGAGCAACTCGTGCAGTGGTTCGATCTCGATCATCTGGGCAAGAGCGCGGGGCAGTTCGACGAAGCCAAGCTGCGATGGGTCAGCGCGCAGCACATCAAGACGACGCCCGACGCGACGCTCGCACCATTGGTCGTGGAGCAACTCGAGCGGCGTGGGATCGCGGCCACGGCGGGCGCGCATCTCGAGTCGACCATCGCGCTGTTCAAGGACCGTTGCTCGACGACACGCGAGATTGCCGACTGGCTTGCGATGTACTTCGCACCGGTCACGCCGTCCGAGGCCGAGATCGAGACGCATCTGACACCCGCAGTGGTACCGGCCATCGAGACCTTGCGAACGGCGTTGGCTGCTTCCAACTGGAATCGAGAGTCGATCCAGCAGTGCGTGAAGGACACGCTTGCCGCGCATGGGCTCAAGATGCCGCAACTCGCGATGGCGGTGCGCGTGCTGGTTTGCGGGCGGGCGCAGACGCCGTCGCTCGACGCTGTGCTCGCGTTGTTCGACAAGGATGTCGTGCTCACGCGACTGTGCTCGCGTGACTGAAGGTGAGTCGAAATGCTGGCTATAATTTGAGCTTCGCTTGAGCGGCGCCCGGTGCGAGTCGGGCCCGACGCAACGCGGGGGTATAGCTCAGCTGGGAGAGCGCTTGCATGGCATGCAAGAGGTCAGCGGTTCGATCCCGCTTACCTCCACCACCGTTGCGTTGGTCACACTTAGTTCAGGCTGTAGTGAGCGTCAAAGTCCCCTTCGTCTAGAGGCCTAGGACACCACCCTTTCACGGTGGCTACAGGGGTTCGAATCCCCTAGGGGACGCCATCTTGCCGCCCGCCGCGAATCATTAATTCGCGGCGGGCTTTTGCTTTCAGTCACGCGTGCGCGGGCGTGGAAAAGCCCGCCAGGCGGGGCCGGGCGGGCTCGTCAATGAAGCTGAAGCGCCGCTAGGCGCTCAACCTCGTCGGATCAGCGGCGGCGACGACGCGCGACGCCAGCGACGGCGGCCAGGCCGAGCAACATCAGCGCATAAGTCGTCGGCTCCGGGACAGCAGGCGTCATGACCTGGATTGACAGCGCTCCGCTCCTCCAGATTCCGTCCGGTGCCACCGAGGAGTCGTCGAAGCCCTCGAAGAATTCCATGCGGAGCTTTCCATCCGCACCGACCTGGAACTGCAAGCCTAGGCCGACGAGATCGACGATGCCGCCGCTCGAATATGCGCCAGCACCGGAAAAATCGTCACCGGCGCCGACGGACAGGAAGACACCGGTCGACTGGGCCGAATCCTCCAGGGCCACCTGCATCTCCGACAACCAACTGGGGGAGTCAGCGTAGATCGAGACGTCCCAACCGATGCCAGTGACCCAGGCATTTGCGCCGACGTCGAGATTGAACACCTCGTTGATCGGCGAGCCGTACTCTTCGTTGCTATTGATGCCGGCGACATCGAAGTTGTAGACCGACTCGGCAAACCCGATCGGGGCCATCGTGTTGTGGCTCTTGGTCGGGCCAAAGTGCGAAGTACCTCCCCCCTTGGCCTGAACCGCGCCGAACATCAACAGTGCGGTCGCAAGTCCGGCAAAGGTGCGAGCGAAAAGCATATGGCTCATTCCCGTTTCTCCTCGTTTTGTGTGTTGAGCACCCATTCTCGGGGTAACTGATACATATTGCACCCCTTGGTCAGGGGGCGGGAAATCACCAACCCAGCGTTCTGCGGGGCCCTTGCCCGACTTTCCAGGCGCTCGCCCGAATTTTCAGTTTCCGCCGCCCATCACCTGACTGAAGCCGCCGTCGACATAGGTGATTTCTGCGGTCACGCCGGCGGCAAGATCGGACAGCAGGAACGCCGCGACGTTGCCCACGTCCTCGATCGTCACGTTGCGACGCAGCGGGGCGTTGCGCTCGACGATGTCGAGGATGCGGCCGAAGTCCTTGATGCCGGTAGCGGCAAGCGTCTTGATCGGGCCCGCAGAGATGCCGTTGACGCGGATGCCGCGATCGCCCAGGCTCACGGCGAGATAGCGCACGCTCGCCTCGAGCGAGGCCTTCGCAAGGCCCATCGTGTTGTAGTGCGGCACACTGCGCTGGCTGCCGAGATAGGTCAGCGTCAGCAACGATGCGCCGCTTCGCAAACGTGGCGCCGCGGCCTTCGCGAGCGCGGGAAAGCTGTAGCTCGATATGTCGTGGGCGATCCGGAACGCGTCGCGCGACAGGCCATCGAGGAAGCTGCCCGAAATCGCTTCCTTGGGTGCGAAACCGATCGCGTGCACCAGTCCGTCGAATTCCGGCCAGGCGGCGCCAAGTTGTTCAAACAGACTCGCGATCTGCGCATCGTCAGAGACATCGCAATCGAAAGCGAGTTCGGAGCCGAACTCGCGAGCGAATTCGGTGATCCGCTCGCGAAAGCGCTCACCCTGATAGCTGAACGCGAGTTCAGCGCCTTCGCGGTGGCACGCGCGCGCAATGCCGTAGGCAATCGAACGGTTGGACAGTACACCCGTGATCAGGAGTCGCTTTCCGGCGAGGAATCCCATGCTTTCTCCATTGTGTTGCTGACGAAGACTGAACGGGATTTTGGCATGTGCTTACAGCGTGACCGGCGGCGCGACGCCTTGCCCGCCTGCTGTGCGATCGAGTTGGCGTTGTCGGACCCCTCCGCAACCCGGTTGACAGTGCGCATTCTTGTGTGTAGCGACAGATCACGTTACAATGCGCCTTTCGCAAGAAAGCTGCGTGGGCGGATTCTTCCAGCCCACTTTTTTTTGCGCGATCAACTAAGCAGGTCTGACTCCTGGTGCGCCGGACCTGCACATGGCTTAGCAGGAAATTGGCAGGGAAATGGCAGGAGAGGGCAGCGCAGCGCAATGACTTGGCAGACCGTCGTCGAAGGCACCGTCAAGGGCCTGGGATTCGAACTCGTGGACATCGAGAAGTCCGCGGGAGGGCTGCTGCGCGTCACCATCGACCGTGTGCAGGGCGATCCGTCCGGTGAGTTCATCGTCGTCGAGGACTGCGAGAAGGTCACGCGCCAGCTTCAGCACGTACTTGAAGTCGAGGACTGCAGCTATCAGCGCCTCGAGGTCTCGTCGCCCGGGCTCGACCGGCCGCTGAAAAAGGCTGCCGACTTTGCCCGCTTCGCCGGTGAGCGCGTTGCACTGACCCTGAAGTTGCCCTTCAAGGGCCGCAAGCGCTTCAGCGGCACGCTGCTCGCGCAGCCCTCGGGTGAAGGCTGGCGCCTGCGGCTGGAAGCAGAGGTGGCGCCGGTGACTCGCGGCAAGCCACGGGCGCTGGCGGCACCGTCCGCGCCGACCGAGCCGCTCGAGCAGATGCTCGATTTCGAGTTGGAAGAAGTACGCGAAGCCCGGCTGGTCCCGGAGCTCGATTTCAAGGGCCGCCGCTTCGTGCCAGCGGCGCCGCAGGATGCTGCGCAGGTCGAACGCAGCGCAGCCGGTGTGGATGGAGGTCTTTAAGAAATGAACCGCGAACTGTTGATGCTGGTGGATGCGATTGCGCGCGAGAAGAGCGTCGAACGCGAAGTCGTGTTTGGCGCCGTCGAAGCAGCGCTGGCATCTGCCACCAAGAAGCTGCATGGCGGCGAGATCGACGTGCGTGTCGCGGTCGATCGCGAGACGGGGGTCTACGAGACCTTCCGCCGCTGGCATGTCGTGCCCAATGAGGCGGGGCTGCAGATTCCGGACGCCGAAGTGCTGCTGTTCGAGGCGCAGGAACAGATCGAGGACATCGAGGTCGATGACTACATTGAGGAGCCGATCGACTCCGTGACGATCGGTCGCATCGGCGCGCAGGCGGCCAAGCAGGTGATCCTGCAGAAGATCCGCGACGCCGAGCGTGAGCAGTTGTTGACCGACTTCCTGTCGCGCGGCGACAAGATCTTCGTCGGCGCCGTCAAGCGGCTCGACAAGGGCGACATCATTGTCGAATCCGGCCGTGTCGAAGGGCGGCTGCGCCGCGGCGAGATGATTCCGAAGGAAAACCTGCGCGTCGGTGACCGCGTCCGCGCCGTCATCCTCGAAGTCGACGTGACGCTTCGTGGTCCGCAGATCGTCCTGTCGCGCAGCGCACCTTCCTTCATGATGGAGCTCTTCGCACTCGAAGTGCCCGAGATCGAGCAGGGTCTTCTCGAAATCAAGAGCTGCGCACGCGACCCGGGCTCGCGCGCCAAGATCGCGGTCGTCTCGCACGATCGCCGCGTTGATCCGATCGGCACCTGTGTTGGTGTGCGAGGCTCGCGTGTCAACGCGGTCACCAACGAGGTCGCCGGTGAGCGGGTCGACATCGTGCTGTGGTCCGAAGATCCGGCGCAGTTCGTGATCGGCGCGCTCGCGCCGGCCAACGTGCAGTCGATCGTCGTCGACGAAGAGCGTCACGCGATGGACGTGGTCGTCGACGAGGAGAATCTCGCGATCGCGATCGGCCGCGGCGGCCAGAACGTGCGTCTGGCCTCGGAGATGACCGGCTGGCGCATCAACATCATGAGCGCGGAAGAGTCGCAGACCAAGCAGGACGAGGAAAGCGAGGGCCTGCGCAAGCTCTTCGTCGACAAGCTGGACGTCGACGTCGAAGTGGCCGACATCCTGATCGCGGAGGGATTCACGAGCCTCGAGGAAGTGGCCTACGTGCCCATGCAGGAGATGCTCGAGATCGAGAGCTTCGATGAAGACACCGTGAACGAGCTTCGAACGCGCGCCAAGGATGCGTTGTTGACGCTGGACCTCGTGCGCGAGGAGAAGGTCGAGGATGTCTCGCAGGACCTGCGTGACCTCGAAGGTCTCGACGCCGAAATCATCGCCCGTCTGTTGGACGGCGGCATTCACACGCGCGACGATCTGGCCGATCTTGCGGTCGACGAGTTGACCGAGATGTCCGGCATCGAAGAAGAGCACGCCAAGACACTGATCATGAAAGCGCGCGAGCACTGGTTCACCACTTGAACGAGCGCAATTTGCCGCACAGCAAGCTACATAAGCAAGGAAAGCACCCATGGCCGTGACCACCGTCGCCCAGTTCGCTGCAGAGCTCAACCGCTCGGCCGCGGCGCTGCTCGAGCAGCTCCAGTCGGCCGGCGTGGAGAAGGCATCGACCGACGATGCGCTGACCGAATCCGACAAGGAGCGTCTACTCGACCACCTGCGTTCGGCGCACGGTACCGGCGGCGCCGAGCGTCGCAAGATCACGCTCACACGCAAGTCGACGAGCGAGATCAAGCAGGCCGATTCGAGCGGCAAGGCGCGCACGATTCAGGTCGAGGTTCGCAAGAAGCGCACCTTCATCAAGCGCGACGACGCGCCGGCCGCCGAGCCTATGACGCCGGCGATCGACGATGTCGAACTCCGCCGCCGTGAGGAAGAGGCGCATGCGCAGGCTGAACTGCTGCGCCGCCAGGAAGAAGAGATTGCCGAGAAGCGCCAGCTGCGCGAGGAGCAGGAGCGCGCCGAGCGCGATGCCGCCGAGCAGCGCCAGCGCGAAGCGGTCGAAAAGGCCGCGGCCGAATTGGCGGCCGAGGCGCTTGCCGCCGCTGCCGCGCCGAAGAAGAAGGTCTCTGAAAAGGCTGCGAAGAAGGCTGCCGAAAAAGCGGCTGAAAAGGCCGCAGCGGAGCAACCGGCCGAGCCGTCCGCAGACGATACCGACGTGCCCGCGCCCGACGCGGCCGAGCCCGCCAAGCCCGCATTGCGTGTGATCAAGGCCGCCGACGTCGTCGACGAAGAGAAGCAGCGGCTTGCCGACCTTGCGAAGCGTCGCAAGCAGGCTGAGGACGAGGCAGCGGCGATCCGCCAGATGATGAATGCGCCCAAGCGCGTTCTCGTGCCGCACAAGGTTGAACCGCCCAAGCCGGCCGCGGCCGAGATCAAGGGCACGATCCACAAGAAGGCCGGCACCCCGGGTGCCCCTGGCGCCGCCACGGCGGCCAAGCCAGGCGAGAAGAAGTCGATCAAGTCCGAGAAGCTGTCGTCGAGCTGGGCGGACGACGCGGCCAAGCGCCGTGGCCTGAAGACGCTCAACACCGGTGGCGCGTCGCGCCCCGGCTGGCGCGCCCCGCGCGGCGGGCGTAGAGGTGATCGCAACGATGGCGCGCCTTCAAGCTATGTTGCGCCGACCGAGTTGCTGCCGCAGGAAGTGCACGTACCCGAGACGATCAGCGTGGCCGACCTAGCGCACAAGATGTCGGTCAAGGCCTCCGAGGTCATCAAGCAGTTGATGAAGCTCGGCCAGATGGTCACGATCAACCAGCAACTCGACCAGGAGACGGCCATGATCCTCGTCGAGGAAATGGGCCACAAGGCGTTTGCCGCCAAGCTCGACGACCCCGAGGCCTTCCTCGAAGAGGGCGAGACCGAGACCGACGCTGAACTGCTGCCGCGCGCACCGGTCGTCACCGTGATGGGTCACGTCGATCACGGCAAGACCTCGCTGCTCGACTACATCCGGACTTCGCGCGTCGCCGCCGGTGAGGCGGGCGGCATCACGCAGCATATTGGCGCGTATCACGTCGAGACGCCGCGCGGGATGATCACCTTCCTCGACACGCCTGGCCACGCCGCGTTCACCGCGATGCGCGCGCGCGGTGCGAAGGCGACCGATATCGTGATCCTCGTTGTCGCCGCCGACGACGGCGTGATGCCGCAGACGAAGGAGGCGATCGCGCACGCGAAGGACGCTGGCGTGCCGCTGGTCGTCGCGATGAACAAGATGGACAAGCCCGAGGCAAATGTCGAGCGGCTCAAGTCCGAACTCGTCGCCGAAGGTGTCGTGCCCGAAGAATTCGGCGGCGAATCGCCGTTCGTGCCCGTCTCAGCCAAGACCGGCGCCGGCATCGACCAGTTGCTCGAGCAGGTGCTGCTGCAGGCCGAGGTGCTCGAGCTCAAGGCGCCCGTCGACGCGCCGGCCAAGGGCCTCGTGATCGAGGCGCAACTCGACAAGGGCCGCGGCCCGGTGGCAACCGTGCTCGTGCAGTCGGGCACCCTGAAGCGCGGCGACGTCGTGCTGGCCGGTTCGAGCTACGGTCGCGTTCGCGCGATGCTCGACGAGAACGGCAAGCCCTGCACAGAGGCCGGGGCGTCGATCCCGGTCGAAATTCAGGGCCTGACCGAGGTGCCGCAGGCGGGCGATGAGTTCATGGTGCTTACCGACGAGCGCCGGGCACGAGAGATCGCGACCTTCCGTCAAGGCAAGTACCGCGACGTCAAGCTCAACCGCCAGCAAGCCGCGAACCTGGAGAACATGTTCGACGCGACCGGCCCGTCGCAGACGCTGTCGCTCATCGTCAAGGCCGACGTGCAAGGCTCGCAGGAAGCGCTCGCGCAATCGCTGCTCAAACTGTCGACCGACGAGGTCAAGGTGCGCGTCGTGCACGGCGCGGTGGGTGGCATCAGCGAGAGCGACATCAATCTTGCGATCGCATCGAAGGCGGTCGTCATCGGCTTCAACGTGCGCGCCGATGCCGGCGCGAGGAAGCTCGCCGAGGGCAACGGCGTCGACATCCGCTACTACAACATCATCTACGACGCGGTCGATGAGGTGAAGGCAGCGATGACCGGCATGCTCGCGCCCGAACAGCGCGAGGAAGTCATCGGCACGGCCGAGATCCGCGTCGTTTTCGTCGCCTCCAAGATCGGCACCGTTGCCGGCAGCATGGTCACCTCGGGTGTCGTGCGTCGCGGTGCGCGCTTCCGCCTGCTGCGCGAGAACGTCGTCGTCTACACCGGCGAGATCGATTCGGTTCGGCGCGAGAAAGACGACGTGCGCGAAGTCAAGGAGGGCTTCGAGTGCGGTATCAAGTTGAAGAACTACAACGACATCGCCGAGGGCGATCAGCTCGAGTTCTTCGAGGTCAAGGAAGTGGCGCGAACGCTCTGATGCGGCACTTGCTCCCCCTGAACAAGCCCCGCCCTCCGAAAAGTTGGCGGGGCTTGTGCATGGAGCGAACGCGAAACACACCATGCGACACAAGCGATCCATCCCCAACCGCGGCTTTCGCATCGCCGATCAGATCCAGCGCGACCTGGCCGAGTTGATCCGTGAGCTGAAGGATCCGCGCATTGGTCTCGTCACATTGCACCTGGTCGAAGTCACGCCCGACTATGCGCACGCCAAGGTCTTCTTCTCCGTTCTCGTCGGCGACGCCAAGGAGTGCGAAACCGCGCTCAACGAGGCTGCGGGCTATCTGCGCAACGGCCTCTTCAAGCGCTTGAGCATCCACACCGTGCCGACCTTGCACTTCCTGTTCGACCGCACGATCGAACGCGCCGCCGAGTTGAATGCGCTGATCCAAGAGGCCAACGCCACGCGGGCCAAGGAGGACGAGGATGACGCCCCCTGAGCTTGTCACGTCGCGCCAGCGCGGCCCCAAGGGTCATGACGCTGCTCCTGCCGGTCTCCTGGGACGCAACCCGACTTGGGGCGGCTCGACGCCGGACTGATCGCGTGAAACCCGAACGTGTTCGCATCGTGCGCCGCCCGGTGCACGGCGTCCTGTTGCTCGACAAGCCGCTCGGTTTGTCGAGCAATGACGCCCTACAGAAGGCCAAGCGCCTCTATCGCGCCGAGAAGGCCGGCCACACCGGCACGCTCGACCCGCTCGCGACCGGATTGCTGCCACTGTGCTTCGGCGCCGCGACCAAGTTTTCGCAGGTCAGCCTCGACGCCGACAAGGCCTACCGCGCAACACTCGCGCTCGGCAGCACGACGAGCACGGGCGACGCCGAAGGCGAGGTGTTGCGCGAGCGTGCTGTGAGCGTCACGCGTGAGCGGATCGACGCCGTCTGCCGCCGCTTCGTCGGTGCGATCAGCCAGGTGCCGCCAATGCACTCGGCGCTGAAGCGCGAGGGCCGCGCGCTGTACGACTACGCGCGTGCCGGCATCGAGATCGAACGCGCGCCGCGCGAGGTGCGCATCTTTTCGATCGACGTCGTCGATTGGCGCGAAGAACATCTCACGCTCGACGTGCGCTGCAGCAAGGGCACCTACATCCGCACGCTCGCAGAAGACATCGGCGAGGCGCTCGGCTGCGGCGCGCATCTCGCGGCGCTGCGCCGTATGGCGAGCGGCGCGTTGCGCGTTGAAGCGTCGATCACGCTCGCCGCACTCGCCGCACTCGATGAGCCGGCACGAGACGCACTCCTGCAACCGGCCGACGCGTTGCTGGCCGATTGGCCGACGGTGCGCCTGGCCGACGACGAGGCAGGGCGTTTCCTGAGCGGCCTGCGCCGGCGCATCGATGCGACCGACGCGCCGAAGGTGCGCGTCTACGGGCCGCAGCGCGGCGCGTTTCTCGGCAGCGCCCACATCGTTGGTGGCGAGTTGATCGCCGACCGGCTGCTCAGCCCGCCGGAAGTGCAGGCCCTGTTGCGAGGCCAAGAAGCCCTCGCCTGAATCCGAAAGTACGAAAGAACGAAAGCAAAGCATGCACAAGCAGATTCGCAACATCGCGATCATCGCCCACGTCGATCACGGCAAGACAACGCTCGTCGACCAATTGCTGCGCCAGAGCGGCACCTTCCGTGAGAACGAGAAGGTCACCGAGCGCGTGATGGACAGCAACGATATCGAGCGTGAGCGCGGCATCACGATCCTGTCGAAGAACTGCGCCGTCGAATGGAAGGGCACCCACGTCAACATCGTCGACACGCCCGGCCATGCCGACTTCGGCGGCGAGGTCGAGCGCGTGCTGTCGATGGTGGACAGCGTGCTGCTGCTCGTCGATGCGGTCGAGGGCCCGATGCCGCAGACGCGCTTCGTGACGAGGAAGGCGCTTGCGCTCGGCCTCAAACCGATCGTCGTCGTCAACAAGGTCGACCGCCCCGGCGCGCGACCCGACTACGTCATCAACGCGACCTTCGATTTGTTCGACAAGCTCCATGCGACCGAGGAACAGCTCGACTTCCCCGTCATCTTCGCCTCCGGCCTCAACGGCTGGGCGAGCCTGACTCAGGGCGAGGTCGGCACCGATCTGGCGCCGCTGTTCGATGCGATCCTGCAGCACGTCCCGGCGCACGAAGGCAGCCCGGACGACCCGCTGCAGTTGCAGATCTGCTCGCTCGACTATTCGACCTACGTCGGGCGCATCGGCATCGGCCGCATCAACCAGGGCACGCTCAAGCCGATGCAGGACGTTGCCATGTACAGCGGCCCGGATTCGACGCCGGTCAAGGCGCGGGTCAACCAGGTGTTGACGTTCGAAGGGCTCGAGCGGCAGCAGGCGCAAAGCGCCGGCCCGGGCGACATCGTGCTCGTCAACGGCATCGAGGGGATCGGCATCGGCGTCACGCTGACGAGTCTCGACAACCCGCTCCCGCTGCCTATGCTGCTCGTCGACGAGCCGACGCTGACGATGAACTTCTGCGTCAACAACTCGCCGCTCGCCGGGCGCGAGGGCAAGTTCGTGACGAGCCGGCAGATCCGCGACCGGCTCGACCGCGAGTTGCAGAGCAATGTGGCACTCAAGGTGCAGGACACCGACGAGGACGGCATCTTCGAAGTCTCAGGCCGCGGCGAGTTGCACCTGACGATCCTGCTCGAGAACATGCGGCGCGAAGGCTTCGAGCTCGCGGTCTCGAAGCCGCGCGTCGTCTTCCATGAGGTCAACGGTGAGCGTCATGAGCCGATCGAAATGGTCACCGCCGACGTCGAGGAGCAGCACCAGGGCGGCGTGATGCAGGCACTCGGCCTGCGCAAGGCCGAGCTCGTCAACATGGAGCCCGATGGCCGCGGTCGAGTGCGGTTGGAATATCGGATCCCCGCGCGCGGCCTGATCGGCTTTCAGAACGAGTTCCTGAACCTGACCCGTGGCACGGGCCTGATCAGCAATATCTTCGATGGCTACGAGGCCTACAAGGGCGAGATCGCGGGTCGCAAGAACGGCGTGCTGATCAGTCAGGACGACGGCGAGGCGGTGACGTATTCGCTCGGCAAGCTCGACGACCGCGGCCGCATGTTCGTCAGCGCCGGTGACCCGTTGTACGAGGGCATGATCATCGGCATCCATTCGCGCGACAACGACCTCGTCGTCAACGCCGTGCGCGGCAAGCAGCTCACCAACTTCCGCGTCTCGGGCAAGGAGGACGCGATCAAGATCACGCCGCCGATCCAGCTCACGCTGGAGTATGCGGTCGAGTTCATCGAGGACGATGAGCTCGTCGAGATCACGCCAAAGTCCATCCGACTGCGCAAGCGGTACTTGAAGGAACACGACCGGAAGCGTGCTTCGCGGGAAGCCGCTTGAGTCGGCATCCCGCTGCGCTCGCTTCAGGTTTGAATTACGCGCGGGCCGCTTCGCGACCCTCTTGAATGGAAATGTCGCATCGCAAAGCCGTCGCGCTGATGTTGCTGGTCACGCTGCTGTGGAGTACGGCAGGGGTCGTCACGCGGCATCTCGAAGCCGCGCGCAGCTTCGAGGTCACCTTCTGGCGCAGCGCGTTCAACGCGCTAGCCCTGGCCGTCGCTTTCACCGTTATGCGCGGGCCGGCGTTCTGGCGCAGGCTGGCGCGCTCGCCGTGGCCGGTGTGGGCTTCTGCTGTGTGCTGGGCGGTGATGTACACGGCCTTCATGGTCGCAATCACGATGACCTCGGTTGCCAACGTGCTGATCACGATGTCGACCGGCCCGCTGCTGACGGCCGTGATGTCACGCGTCGTACTCGGCCATCGGCTCAGTGCACGCACCTGGGGTGCAATCGGCGTGGCGGGCGCGGGTATCGCCTGGATGTTCGGCCATGAGGCCGGCGCGTCCGACGCAGACCAGTTGATTGGCATCGCGGTGGCGTTTTGTGTGCCGGTTGCCGCCGCAAGCAACTGGACCTTGCTTCAGTATGTGCATCACGG
Source organism: uncultured beta proteobacterium (assembly GCA_963774675.1). Classification (GTDB taxonomy): domain Bacteria; phylum Pseudomonadota; class Gammaproteobacteria; order Burkholderiales; family Burkholderiaceae_C; genus CAIKUF01. Next base: position 140,494 of record CAVZFV010000002.1, read on the forward strand.
CAAGACCGAAGAGGGCAAAGACATGATGAGCGCCGTGCTCATCGGCGCGCTGATCTCGATGTTCGGAGTGTTGCCTTTTGCGTTGCCACTGCAGGCCTCGGCGCACGATCTCTCGCTGCTCGCGATGCTCGGTGTGTTTCAGCTTGCCGTCCCGTGCCTGCTCGTCGTCCGCTTGACGCGGGTGTTGCCGGGGCCGGAGATTTCGCTGCTCGGACTGCTCGAGGTCGTGTTCGGCGTCACCTGGGCTTGGCTCGGCGCGGGGGAGCAACCCGGCGCCGCGACGCTCGTCGGCGGCGCGCTCGTGATCGGCGCGCTCGTTGTCAACGAAGTGCTGGAGATGCGAGATTCGGTCGATCAGCGGGCAGTCAGTCCGATTGCCTGACCGGCTGCGCGCGAGGCGCTCGCGACTCCGCTGTGATGCCGCTGTGATGCCGCAGTGATGGCGCAGTGATGGCGCAGTGGCGACCCGTCGCCGCGCAGCCTCAGACCGTTGCGGAGTGCAATGTGGCGCCCTGGCCAGCGCGGCGATCGGAAGTCGGCATCGCGACGTCGCCGGCGCCCCGGCGCATGCCATTGGCCAGATCCTCGAGCTCGTTGGCAAGTTTGTCGGCGAGGCCGAGTGCGCAGGCGATGAGCCAGGAGCCGGTGCTGCGATCGACGTTGCTCTCCTGCTCCAGGAAGTGATCGGCCGCCCGCGTCGCAGCATAAAGCTGGTGGGCACGTGCACGCAGTTTCTGGAAGCCCTGCCCCAGCGTCGCATCGTTCGTGCTGGCCCTGATGTTCTTGGCCATGCCGTCGATATCGTCGGTCATTTCCTCGGCCAGCGCGACGGCGGTGGATATCAGCCACGTGCCGGTATCGCGGTCCTGCTCACTCTCCTGCGCGATGAAGTGATCGGCCGCCCGCGCGGCGGCGAGCAATTGGTACGCCCGCCCGCCGAGCTGGCGCATCATGGGATAAGTCTCGCCGCTCATCGGCTTGGCGCTGACCGACGTACCCGGCGTGAGGTTCACGGCCTCGTCGGCCGCACTCTGGAATGCGGCCGTTGCCGCGCGTTGTTCGCTTGCCATGATTGCCCTCATCGCGCTGGGTTTGCGGGCCGCCCAGCGGGAATGCGCAGGGCGGAGGGGCTATTCTGCCCATGATCCGCAGTGTCGCAAGCTGCCACGGTACCGCAGAGCGCGCAGAAATCCCGGCTTGTGGTGTGCGCGGCCGCGCGCCAAGGGTCGTTAGGCTGCGGGAGAAAGTTTGAAGCGCTCAGCGGCGCTGCGGAAATGCAAAATCACGGGCCAATGACCAAGTACTACCGGGACTCCCATGACTCAATACTTCGGAATCGATTGGCTGGCAATGTGCCTCACCTTCACCGCCATTTATTTCCTTGGCAACAAGAGCCGTCATGGCTTTGTCATCATGATGCTCGGAAATCTGTGCTGGTCAGCAATCGGTGTCTGGGCTCACAGCTACGCTATGGTCATTGCCAATCTTGGCTTCTCCTCCATGAATGTCCGAGGCTACGTGAAATGGGCGCCAACTGAAGGCAAGGCAAAGTGAGCCGCTGTCTCAGGCTCCACGCTGCGGAGCCTGAAGAAGCCAAAGGGTGCGCGGCGCCAAACGCGTTCCAGCCGCCCGCCTTCGGTGGCGGCTGAACGAGAGTGGGCCACCGGGACCGGCCCGGCGACAATCACGTCTTCGATGCAACGCACTCGACGGCTTCGCCGCGCAGCGCGATCCAATTCCCTTTCGACGATGACCTCGACTCACGCACCCGACGCCTGGCGCCTGTCGGTCGCCCCGATGATGGATTGGACGGACAGGCATTGCCGCGTGTTCCACAGGCTGCTGACGCGGCGCGCCCGGCTCTACACCGAGATGGTGACCACGGGCGCGCTGCTGCATGGCGATGTGCCGCGTCATCTGGATTTCGACGCCGTCGAGCATCCCCTCGCATTGCAACTCGGCGGCAGCGAGCCTGACGACCTGGCCGCCTGCACTCGTCTCGCGCTGCGTTGGGGCTACGACGAGGTGAACCTGAACTGCGGTTGCCCGAGTGAGCGCGTTCAGCGTGGCGCGTTCGGCGCCTGCCTGATGTCAGAAGCGCCGCTGGTCGCCGATTGCGTGCGGGCGATGCAGGATGCGGCCGACGGCATGCCGGTCACGGTCAAGCACCGCATCGGCGTCGGGCGCGTCGAAAGCTACGAGTTCGTGCGCGATTTCATCGGCACCGTGGCGGACGCTGGTTGCAGCGTGTTCATCGTTCATGCGCGCAATGCGTGGTTACAGGGCCTCAGCCCGAAGGAGAACCGCGAGGTGCCACCACTTCGACATGATGTTGTCTATCGCCTCAAGCGGGATTTTCCTGCGCTGACCATCGTGCTCAACGGCGGTGTTGCGAGCGATGCGGCGATCGAGGAGCATCTGCGGCATGTCGACGGCGTGATGCTGGGCCGCCACGCGTACCACGAGCCCTGGGCCATGGCCGGCTGGGACGAGCGCTTCTTCGGCGAGCTCGGGCCCGCGTCCTCACGCGAGCAGGTTGAGGATCGGTGGCTCGATCACCTCGAACAGCTCCACGGCGATGGCACGCCTTGGTCGCACGCGATGCGCCATGCGCTCGGGCTGTGGAACGGCCAGCCGGGTGCACGGCGCTGGCGCCAGGTGTGGTCGGATCACCGCATGAAACTCGTCGCGCCGCGTGAAGTCGCAGCGCAAGCGCGCGAGGCGTTGGCGCAGTTCACCGTCGCAGCTTGAGTCGCCGACGCGTCCGTCGTCCGTGGTGTGACGAGGCTTAGGGCGGACGCACGTCGGGGCGCGTAGCGAGCACGACGCCGGCGAGCGCCAGGGCGAACGCGACCCCGTGCGCCGCACCGAATGACTCGCCGAGCACAAGCACGCCAATGGCAGCCGCGCTGACCGGCAGCAGCACGGAGTAGACGCCAGCCGCCGCTGCGGGCACGTGTTTCAGGCCCGTCATCCACAGCCACACCGTGACAGTGCTCGCGGCGAGCGCATAAAAGAGCAGCAATGCCCACATCGGGGTCGAGACAGTTTCGAAGTCGAATGACAGCGCCATCCACAGCCCCATCGGCGTGACGAGCGCGAGGCCCCACAAATTGACGATCGCGCTGATGCGCTTGGCAGAGACATTGGCGGTGAGTTGCTTGCCGATCACGACATAGCTCGCCTCGCACAGCACTGCACCGATCAGCAGCAGGTTGCCCAGCCAGCGTGTGCCACTGTCGGTGACGGACTGGCCGGCCGGGCTGCGCGTCAAGGAAAGCAAGGCGATGCCGGCCATCGCGCAGGTGATGCCGAGCGCCACGCGCCGGGAGATGCGTTCGCCGAGTGCGAGCCAGGACAGCAACGCGACCGCAGCCGGGATCGCCGCCATGATCACACCCGCAGCCAGCGCCGAGGTGAACGCAATGCCGAACAGCATGCAGATCGAGAACATGAAGTTGCCGAGGAAGCTCTCCCAGAACAGCAGCTTGCGGTCGCGCGCCGAGAGCGGCGGGTCGCCCGGCGCACGCCGCAGCCAGCCGAGCATCGCGACTGCGGCGATGCCGAAGCGCAGCCACGCAAGCAGGAAGACCGGAAAGACGGCGACGAGCAGCTTGGACAGGCCGACGTAGCTGCCCACGAGCGCCATGCTCGCGGCAAGGCTCGCGTAGGCCCACCACGGCGGCTGCGCGGTGCGATGGTCCGACGACGGCCCGCCGCCTGGGGCCGTCATCGCGCCGCAGCGGCGCGCAGCGAAGTTCTCAGGATGTCCAGGGCTTCGTCAAAGATCGCATCCTGCACGGTGAGCGGGAACAGGAACCGCAGCACGTTGGCGTCGACGCCGCACGAAAGCAGGATCAGGCCGCGCTCGAGCGCTTGGGCCTGCACCCGTTTCGTGAAGCCGGCATCGGGCTCGCCATTGCCCGGCTGCCTGAACTCGACCGCGACCATCGCGCCGAGGCCGCGGATGTCGGCGATCTGGGGCACCTCCTTGCGCATCGTGCCGAGCATGGCCTTGAGCCGATCGCCGAGCCGTTGCCCGCGCTCTGGCAGTTTGTCTTCGCGCATGACGTCGATCACCGCATGCGCCGCGGCGATCGCGAGCGGGTTGCCGGCATAGGTGCCACCGAGACCACCGGGCGCCGGCGCGTCCATGATCTCGGCCTTGCCCGTCACCGCCGAAAGCGGCACGCCGCCGGCAAGCGACTTGGCAATCGTCATTAGGTCGGGCACGACGCCGTAGTGCTCCATTGCGAACATCTTGCCAGTGCGGCCGAAGCCGGTCTGGATCTCGTCGGCGATCAGCACAATGCCATGCTCGTCGCACAGCGCGCGCAGCCATTGCACCGCTTCGGCCTGGATCACGTTGAAGCCGCCTTCGCCCTGCACCGGCTCGAACACGATTGCGGCAACCCTGCTCGGCTCGATGTCGGCCTTGAAGATGTGGCCCACTGCCTTCTTGACGTCGTCGAGCGCGACGCCTTCGCCCGGGAAGGGCGCGTGATAGATCTCGGGCGGAAAGGGTCCGAAGCCTGCCTTGTAGGGCTGCACCTTGCCGGTGAGCGAGACGGCGAACATGCTGCGGCCATGGAACGCGCCGGAGAAGGCGATCACGCCACTGCGCTTGGTGTAGAACCGCGCGATCTTGATCGCGTTCTCGATCGCTTCGGCGCCGGTCGAGAAGAGGGCAGTCTTCTTCGCGTGCGCGCCGGGCGTCATCGCATTGAGCTTCTCGGCGAGCGCGATGTAGCTCTCGTAGGGCACGACCTGGTAGCAGGTGTGCGTGAAGCGCTTCAACTGCTCCTCGATCGCGGCGAGCACCTTCGGGTTGCCGTGCCCGGTGTTCATCACCGCGATGCCGCCCGCGAAGTCGATGAAACGGCGACCTTCGACGTCCCACAGTTCGGCGTTGTCGGCGCGCTCGGCGAAGAAGGCCGCCATCACGCCGACGCCGCGCGGTGTCGCCGCGGCCTTGCGGGCCATCAGTTGTTCGTTCCGGGAGTGGTTCATCTCTGCTCTCCTTTCACTGGCCTTCGATGCGAATCCAGGTTGTCTTGAGTTCGGTGTACTTGTCAAAAGCGTGGAGTGACTTGTCGCGCCCGTTGCCGCTTTGCTTGAAGCCGCCGAAGGGCACCGTGATGTCGTCCTCATCGTACTGGTTCACGTGCACCGTGCCGGCCTTGAGCGCGCGCGCAACGCGGTGGACGCGGTTGATGTTGTCACTCCAGACGCTCGCCTGCAAGCCGTAGCTCGAGTCGTTTGCCATCGCGATCGCCTCGTCCTCGGTACGGAAGGTGATTACGCTCATCACCGGGCCGAAGATCTCCTCGCGCGCGATCCGCATGTCGTTGCGGACGCCGGCAAACACGGTCGGCTCGACGAAGTAGCCGCCGCTCTCCATCATCACCTGGCGGCCCCCGGCGCGCAGCGTGGCACCTTCGCCGCTGCCGGCTTCGATATAGCCGAGCACCGTGCGCAGCTGCGTCTCGTCGACGATGGCGCCCATCCCGGCCTGGCCGGACAGGGGATCGCCCGGGTCGTACTTCGGCGCTTCGGCTGCGACGACGTCGAGGAACCCGTCGGCCACGCTCTCGTGCACGAACACGCGCGACGGCGCGTTGCAGCTTTCGCCCTGGTTGAAGAACATGCTGCCGGCGACCGTCTTCGCGGCGCGCGCGACGTCTTCGAAATCGTCGAAGACGACGAACGCCGACTTGCCGCCGAGCTCGTTGTAGACACGCTTCAGGTTGCTGCGCCCTGCGTACTCAAGCATCTTGCGGCCGACGCGGGTGCTGCCGGTGAAGCCGATGGCGTCCACGTCCATGTGCAGCGCGAGCGCTTCGCCCGCCTCGTGGCCGTAGCCCGGCACGACGTTTAACACGCCTTCCGGCAGGCCGGAAGCCACCGCGATCTCGGCCAGCCGCAGCGCGGTCAGCGGCGACTTCTCGCTCGGCTTCAAGACGACGCTGTTGCCGGCTGCGAGCGCGGGGCCGAGCTTCCACGCGGCCATGATCATCGGATAGTTCCATGGCACGACGGCGCCGATGACGCCCATCGCCTCGCGCGTGATCAGCGCCAGCGCGGTGTGCGGCGTCGGCGCGATTTCGTCGTAGATCTTGTCGACGGCCTCTGCATACCAGGCGATGCAGCGTGCCGTCGCTGCGACGTCGACCGCCAGGCTGTACTGGATCGGCTTGCCCATGTCGAGCGTTTCGAGCAATGCCAGTTCGTCCTTCGCGGCGAGGATCGCCTGGGCGAAGCGCTGCAGCGTCTTCTTGCGTGCGGCGGGCGCCATGCGCGCCCAGCGGCCATCGTCGAACGCGCGGCGGGCGGACGCGACCGCGTCGTCGATGTCGGCCGCCTGCCCGCGCGCGACCGGGCCGAGGCTGCGGCCGTCGATCGGTGAGCGGCAATCGAATGTCTCGCCGCCGCGCGCCGCGACGCGCTCGCCGCCGATCAGGGCGCGACCGTCGATGCGCAGTGCGTGCGCTGCGGCGTGCCAGTCGGGAGAGGGTGTATTCATTTCGAATCCTTCAGAAGCATGATCGCGTAGTGCTTGCGCACCCTCGTCAGGTTGTGCCAGGTGCCTGCGAAGCAACCGGGGACGACGAAAGCGTCACCCGCCTTGAAGCGTTGCGTGGCGCCGTGCGCGTCGACGAGCTCGACCTCGCCTTCGAGCAGCACGCAGAACTCCTCTTCGTGTGGGTCGTAGACGACCCGCCACCGGCCCGGGCCGGCCTCCCACTGGCCGGCGAAGAACTGTTCGGTGGCGTCGGTGTACAGGTTCCAGGCGCGCGGCGCAGGCTGCCCTTCTAGCAGCCGCTCCGGCGCGACGGGCGAAGCCTCGCCGTCGCCGCCAATCTCCAGCAGCTGTACCTTGGGTGCTTCGATCGGTTTCACTGCGCCACGCTTCTCGCCAGGTGCGCTGGCGAGCAGGCGTTGCTTCCGTCAGAAGCCCAGCACCACCGATGCGCCGAGCACGTTGTTGTACTTGCGGTAGCTGCCGTTGCTGAGGTTCTCGAACACGTTGAGGTTGGACCAGTCGTAGCGGTATTCGGCCTTGAAGGTAGTGAACTCGTTGAACAGGTAGTTCAGGCCGACGGACAGTGCATAGCGGTTCGCGCCCTTGTCGCAGCCGCTCACGTAGGCCGTGCCGCAATCGAGGTTGGCGTCGGGGCCGATGCCGTTGACGTTGTCGGCGCCGTAGCCGAGCAGGCCGCCGCCGTTCTTCGAGTTGTCGATGTAGTCGAAGCGTGTGATGCCCTGCAGGCGCGGGGTGAAGTGGTAGGCAGCGAGGGCCGACAGGCCCCACCACGAGGCATTCTGGAAGTCGCCATTGCTCTGGTTGGGCGTGATCGCGGCCTGCTTCTGCATGCCGTAGCCCAACTGACCTTGCAGGGTCCAGTCTCCCCGGATGTAGTAGCCGTCGACCTCGATCAGCCCGACGGTAGAGTTGTTGTAGGTGTCGGTGTCCACCTGGTAGCCGTTGACGAAGTTGGGCGCCGAGCCGTACACGCCGGCGGCGCCGAAGCCGTCGTACTCGCCCTTTGAGTAGTCGACACGGAAGGCGAACACGGAACCCTTGGCGCCCGAGTAGTTCGCGTTCTGGTTCATCTGCGCGAGCATCGCCTTGGTCTGCCACTTGCCGCGCGTCACGTCGAAGCCGGCGCCGATGTAGCCGACTGGCAGCGTGAAGTCGAACAGCAGGTTGTGCGTGATCAGCGGGGTCTTGGTCGGCTCGAGGTACTCATAGCCCGACCAGTCGGGAATCTGACCGGCGATGAAGCGCGTCTGAAGATCCGTCAACGGCACCGAGACGCTCGCCTCCTGCACGACGGAGGAGCCGTCGATAACCGAGCCGACGCCGCGCTGCGGCGCGAGCGAGAGTTTCCAGATCGTGCCCCCTTCCATCTCCTTCTCGAAGGAGATGATGGCCATGCCGACGAAGGAGTTGTAGTAGTTGTAGCCGTAGGTGGCGACCGAGTCGAGGAACTGGAAGCCGGCCAGATCCTGTCCCTGGTTGTAGATGTAGGCCGCCTGCATCTGGCCGCTGATTTTCAGGCCCTGCAGGCCGCTTGCCTCACGGTTGTCCTCGATCGCCTCGGTCTTGACGACGACGCGATTGAGGTCGGCCTGCTGCGCCGGCGTCATGCCCCACTGGCCGCTGTCGCCCTTGACCTCGATCGCCTTTTGCTTGGCTTCGAGTTCGTTGACGCGGGCCTTGAGCTCGCGCAGCTCCTTGAGCAATTCCTCGTTCGATTGCGCGCTCGCGAGGGTTGGGAAGCACGCTGCGAGGGCCAGCGCAATTGCGGTCGGATGCCAAAGCTTCATCGGGGTTCTCCTCAGGGGGATGGGTCTCACGGTGAGTTCGTGTCGTTATCGGTTGAACGGGGTCATCTCAACAGGGTGCTCATTCGTCGCCGCGCGCGGCAGCGATCATGTCGCTCGCGCGCTTGCGCTCGGCCTTCGCCAGCGCGAGGCTCGCGAAAATGATGCCGATCGAGACGACCAGCACCGTCACTGCGGCGATCGCGTTGACGCTCGGGTTCAGGCCGAGGCGCGCGCGCGAGAAGATGACGAGCGGCATCGTCGTCGAGCCGGGTCCGGACAGGAAGGCCGAGAGCACGACGTCGTCGAGCGAGAGCGTGAAGGTGAGCAGCCAGGCCGACATCAGCGACTGCGAGATCATCGGCAGCGTCACGAGCGTGAAGACCTGCGCGGGGCGCGCGCCGAGATCCATCGCTGCTTCCTCGAGCTGAGGGTTCAGGTCCTGCAGGCGCGCCTGCACCATGACCGTTGCATAGGCCATGCCGACTAGCAGGTGGCCAAACCAGATCGTCAGCACGCCGCGCTCGGGAAAACCGACCGCGCGCTGCATCGTGACGAGCATCAGCAACAGCGACAGGCCGATGATGACTTCGGGCATCACGAGCGGAGCGTTGACCATTCCCGAGAACAGCGTGCGTCCGCGAAAGCGCCGATACTTGACGAGCGCGAACGCGGCCATCGTCCCGAGCACGACCGAGCCGGTGGCGGTGAAAACCGCGATCCGCAGCGACAGCCACAGGCCGTCCTTGAGTTCCTGGTCTTTCGCCAGCGCGACATACCACTTGAAGCTGAAGCCGCTCCACGTGTTGGGCACCGGCGATGCGTTGAATGAATAGACGACGAGCGCGATGATCGGGACGAACAGGAACAGATAGCCCGCGGCGAGCCAGCCCTGCGCGAACCTGCGGTTGAAGGCGGGGCCGAACAGCGTGGAGCGCCGGCTCATCGATACCCCCTACGTCGCTGCGCGCCGATCCCCCGGGGCTCGGGATGGACCCCTGCGTGGCCCTTGGGGAGTGAGCGCCTTGGGAGCGGCCCGGCGGCGTTCATCGCTGCCTGTCCTGCGCTTGCGCCTGGTAGCGGTTGAAGATCGCGAGCGGCACGATGATCAGCAGGATCATCACGACGGCGACGGTCGAGGCCATGGGCCAGTCGTTGTTGCTGAAGAACTCGTCCCACAGCACGCGGCCGATCATCAGCGTTTGCGGGCCGCCGAGAAGTTCGGGGATCACGAACTCGCCGACGCAGGGAATGAAGACGAGCATCGAGCCTGCGATGATGCCGGCCTTGGACAGCGGCACCGTCACGCGCCAGAACGCGACGAAGGGCGTTGCACCGAGGTCGGTCGCCGCCTCGAGCAGGCGCAGATCCATCTTCGCCAAGTTGCCGTAGAGCGGCAGGATCATGAACGGCAGATAGGTGTAGGTCATGCCCAGCACGAGCGAGAAGGGCGTGTTCATGTACTTGTCGAGCGCCGGGATCAGGCCCGCCGCGAGCAGCAGGTGGTCGATGCGTAACGCGGTGAGCAACTCGGCGACGAGACCGTTCTCGCTCAGCAAACCCTTCCACGCGTAGACGCGCAGCAGGAACGAAGTCCAGAACGGCAGCATCACGAGCATCAGCAGCGCGGGCTGGATCGTCGCCTTCGCGCGCGCCATGAAGTAGGCGAACGGATAGCCGATCGCGAGGCACAGCACGGTCGTGATCGCCGCGAACTTGATGCTCGACAAATAGGTCGTGAAGTAGAGCTCGTCCTGCGTGATGAAGACGTAGTTGCCGAGCTTGAGCGAGAGCGCAAGCACCGTGTCCTTGAAGGTCAGCACGTCCTTGAAGTGCACGCCATCGATCTCGGAGACGCTGATCTTGAGCACGATCAGGAACGGCAACATGAAAAACACAAGCAACCACAGATAGGGCACGCCGATCACGGCGACGCGCCCGCTGAACCAGCGCGCCAGATGCGGATGGCGCGCGACCCACGCCGCGACAAGACCTGTCGGCGTCGCGTCGGGGAAGCGCGGCTTGGGCGGGCTCATCATTGCGTCAGCACGACCTGCGAGGTGGGTGGCCAACTCGCCCACGCGGTGTCGCCCCAGGTGAGCGCCGAGTCGCGGTGGCGGGCCGCGTTGATCTGGCTGATCTTGAGCACCGTGCCGCTCGGCAGCTCCAGATGATAGACGGTGAAACTTCCGAAGTAGGACAGCTCCTTGACCGTGCCCTTGACCTTGTTGTGATCGCCGTGCGTACCCATCGGCTCGTCGGCGTGCAGGCTCATCTTCTCGGGCCGCACGGCGACGCCGACGGCCATGCCGACGGTGCCGGTGATGCCGTGGCCGACGTAGTGCGTGCAGTCGGTGCAGCGCACGACAGCATGGTCGGGTTCGTCGACCTCGACGCGGCCTTCCATCAGGTTCACGTTGCCGATGAAGTCGGCGACAAAGCGCGTCGCAGGCGTTTCGTAGACGTCGCCCGGCGCGCCGATCTGCAGCACGCGGCCCTCGCTCATTACGGCGATGCGGGTCGCCATCGTCATCGCCTCTTCCTGGTCGTGCGTCACCATGACGCAGGTGACGCCAACCTCCTCGATGATGTTGACGAGCTCGAGCTGCGTCTGTTCGCGCAGCTTCTTGTCGAGCGCGCCCAGAGGTTCATCGAGCAGCAGCATCTGCGGCCGCTTGGCGAGTGAACGCGCGAGGGCGACGCGCTGCTGCTGCCCGCCCGACAACTGGTGCGGCTTGCGCTTGGCGAACTTGTCGAGCTGCACCAGTTTGAGCATCGAGCCCACGCGCTCCTTGATCGCGCCCTTGGCCATGCCGTCTCGCCGAAGCCCGAAGGCGATGTTGTCCCACACCGTGAGGTGCGGGAACAGCGCGTAGGACTGGAACATCATGTTGAACGGCCGCTCGTAGGGCGTGAGGCCGCCGATGTCCTTGCCCTCGAGCAGTACGCGCCCGGAGGTCGGCGTCTCGAAGCCGGCGAGGATGCGCAGCAATGTCGTCTTGCCGCAGCCCGACGACCCGAGCAGCGCGAAGATCTCGCCCTGCGCAATGTCGATGCTGACGTGATTGACCGCGACCGCACCGCCGCCAAAGTCCTTGACGACGTCCTCGATCTGCATGAACGCCTGTCGACCGGCATCACTGCCGGCAGGGATCGCTGGACTGCTCATGGGGGCGTTGTCCTGGGGTGGATCGAGGCCGCGATGTAGGGGGCTGCCAAGGGCTTCAGAGACCTGTCTTGAAGCTCGTGTAGAGGCGCGTCATCGTGCGGCGCGTGTCATTGTTCAGCGCGCCCGGTACCTCCATCTTCTTCAGCTCCGCGTCCGAGAGGAAGACGGTGGGATTGCTGGCGACGTTCGGGGCCACGAACTTCTTGGAGTCCAGGTTCGGGTTGGCGTAGAAGACCTTGTTCGTCAGGCTCGCGTGAACCTCGGGCTTCATGATGTAGTTGATGAATTTGTGCGCGTTGCCCGGGTGCGGTGCGTCGACCGGGATCACCATCACGTCGAAGAACAAGAGCCCGCCAGTCTTGGGCAGCAGGGCCTCGATGTTCTGCCCCGTCTTGCCGTCGATCGCGCGTTGACGGGCGATGTTGATGTCGCCCGACCAGCCCAACGCAACGCAGATCGAGCCGCTCGCCAGGTCATTGATGTAGCCCGACGAGCTGAACAGGGTCACGTAAGGTCTGATGCTCTTGAGCAGCGGCGCCACGCCGGTGTAGTCCGCCGGGTTGTTGCTTGACGGGTTCTTGCCGAGGTAGTGCAGTGCGGCCGGGATGACCTCGGTCGAAGAGTCGAGAAAGCTAACGCCGCAGGACTTGAGCTTGGAGATGTACTCCGGCTTGAAGATGAGGTCCCAGGCGTTTTCCGGCATTGGTGTGCTGCCGAGCGCGGCCTTGACCTTGTCGACATTGATGCCGATCGTCGTGTAGCCCCACAGCCAGTTGACCATGTACTGGTTGCCGGGGTCCAGGCCGGCGAGCGTCTTTTGCACTGCCGGGTCCATGTGCGAAAGGTTGGGCAACTGCGACTTGTCAAGTTTGCGCAGCAGGCCGCCATCGGCCTGGATCTTCGCCCAGTACGACGACGGTACGACGACGTCGTAGCCCGTCTTCCCGGCGACCAGCTTGGCGTGCACGATTTCGTTGTTGTCGAAATTGTCGTAGCGCACCTTGATGCCGGTTTCCTTCTCGAAATTCTTGATCGTGTCGTCGGCGATGTAGTCCGACCAGTTGTAGACGTTGAGCACCTTTTCCTCTTCTTGCGCAGCCGCGGGCGGCGTCCATCCCAGGGCGAAGGTTGCTGCGGCAATTGAGGCGAGGGCGCTCAACAGGTGTCTTGTGGGATTCATCCGAGGTTCTCCGGCAACTGGTTTTGGGAACGATTCGAGTCGGTCAATTCGAGCAAACTGGGCGAGTCTATCGAGGAGGGGCACGGCCTTGGCTACGGGCAAATCCGGGTCGTTGCGTGGGCGCACCAGTCTGGGATATGCCAGCCGGTAAGCCGCGCGCAGGCGGCAAACGGCACTCTGTCTTCACAGCCAGCCTCGTTGCTTGATGTCCGACAAGGTCAGATCGAGGCACTTGTGAATCAGCGCGGCCATCTCGTCGATCTGCGCATGCGTCATCACGAGCGGCGGCGCGATGATCATGCGGTCACCGACGGCGCGCATGATGAGCCCGTTGCCGAAGCAGTGCCCGCGGCAGAGCATGCCGACGTCGTGCACCGGATCGAAGGTCTCGCCGCTCGCCTTGTCACGCACGATCTGCAGCGCGCCCATCATCCCGACGCTTTGCGCCTCGCCGATCAGCGGGTGTTCGGCGAACTTCGCGAAGTGCTGCGCCAGGTAGGGGCCGAGGTCATCGCGCACCTTCTCGACCAGGTGTTCGCGCTGAATCAGCCGGATGTTGGCGAGCGCCACCGCGCAGGCGACAGGATGGCCGCTGTAGGTGTAGCCGTGATTGAACTCGCCGCCTTCGTCGATCAGCACCTTGGCGACGCGATCGCCAACCATCACACCACCGAGCGGGATGTAGCCCGACGTCACGCCCTTGGCAAACGTCATCAGATCGGGCTGGTAGCCGAAGGTCTCGCAGCCCCACCAGTTGCCGCTGCGCCCGAAGCCGCAGATCACTTCGTCCGAGACGAGCAGGATGTCGTACTTGTCGCAGATGCGCTGAATCTCGGGCCAGTAGGTCGAGGGCGGAATGATCACGCCACCCGCACCCTGCACCGGCTCGCCGATGAACGCGGCGACTTTGTCGGCGCCGACTTCGAGGATCTTGTCTTCGAGCCAGGCCGCCGCCTTGAGGCCGAAGTCCTCGCGTGACATATCGCGCCCAAGCTCGAACCAGAACGGCTGCTCGATATGCACGATGCCGGGGATCGGCAAACCGCCCTGGGCGTGCATGCCGCTCATCCCGCCGAGGGAGGCGCCCGCCATCGTCGAGCCGTGATAGGCGTTGTTGCGGCTGATGATTACCGTGCGGTCAGGTTGCCCTTTCACGTCCCAGTAGCGGCGCACCATGCGCACGATCGTGTCGTTGCCTTCCGAGCCCGAACCGGAGAAGAACACGTGCTTGAATTGCGGCGGCGTGACCTCGGCGAGCAGTTCCGCGAGTTCAATCGCCGGCGGCGTCGCGGTCTGGAAGAAGGTGTTGTAGAACGGCAGCTCCTTCAACTGACGCGTCGCGGCGTCGATCAGTTCCTGCCGCCCGTAGCCGACGTTGACGCACCAAAGTCCCGACATCGCGTCGAGGATCTTGTTGCCGTCGTTGTCCCAGAGGTAGATGTTCTCGGCGCGCGTGATCACGCGCGAACCCTTGTTGGCGAGCGCCTTGAAATCGGTGAATGGGTGCAGGAAGTGCGCTGTGTCGGCGGCCTGCCATTGCGCAGTGCTGCGTCCTGTGGTCGGCGCGACGGGCGGGGTGATGGGGGTGCTCATTCCAAAGTCTCCAATGCAAAGCGAGTCGGGCGCTGCCCGGCTCAGACGTGCAGCAACAAGTGCTCTCGCTCCCAGGGCGAAATCACGCGCATGAACTCGGCGTATTCGATCTCCTTGATCTCGGTGTAGACCGTGACGAACGATTCGCCGAGCACTTCGGCCAGTGGCTTGCACTCGCGCAGGAAGTCGAGCGCCTCGCCGAGACTGCGCGGCAACTGGAACTCGCCGAGATAGGCATCGCCCTTGCATTCGGGGGAGGGTTCGATGCGCTCGCGGATGCCCAGGTAGCCGCAGGCGAGCGTCGCAGCAAATGCCGCGTAGGGATTGGCGTCGGCACCGATGACGCGGTTCTCGATGCGTCGTCCGGCAGGGGCGGCGACCGGCGAACGGATGCCGACCGTTCGGTTGTCGGTGCCCCATTGCAGGTTGATCGGCGCTGCGTTCGAGCGAACCAGCCGGCGATAGGAGTTGACGTAGGGCGCGAACAGCGCCATCGCCGCCGGGATGTACTTTTGCAGACCGCCGATGTACCAAAAGAACTCCTGGCTCGGCGAGCCGTCCTCGTTGCTAAAGATGTTACGCCCCAACTCCTTGTCGACGATGCTTTGATGGATGTGCATCGCGCTGCCAGGCTCGCCGGCAATCGGCTTCGCCATGAAAGTCGCGAACATGTCGTGGCGCATCGCCGCCTCGCGCAGCGTGCGCTTGAAGAAGAACACCTCGTCGGCCAGGCCGAGCGGGTGGGCATGGAAGAAGTTGATCTCCATCTGCCCGGCGCCGATCTCGTGGATCAGGGTGTCGACGTTCAGTTCCATCTGTTCGCAATAGGCGTAGACGTCCTCGAACAGCGGATCGAACTCGTTGACCGCGTCGATCGAATAGGCCTGGCGCGACGTCTCGGCGCGGCCGCTGCGGCCGATCGGCGGCTTCAGCGGGATGTCGGGGTCGGTGTTGCGCGCGACGAGGTAGAACTCGATTTCGGGCGCGACGACGGGCGCCCAGCCCTCGGCGTCGAAGAGGCCGCAGACGCGGCGCAGCACGGAGCGCGGCGCGAACGGTATGAGATTGCCGTCGCGGTCGAAGCAGTCGTGGATGACCTGCGCCGTCGGGTCGGTCGCCCAGGGCACGATGCGCACCGTGCTCGGGTCGGGCCGAAGGTGCATGTCGCGGTCGTTCGGGCTGATGACGTCGTAGTACGGCCCCTCCTCGGGGAACTCGCCCGTCACGCCCATCGCGACGACCGCCTCCGGTAGCCGCATGCCTCGATCTTCGGTGAATTTCTCGCGCGGCAGGATCTTGCCGCGGGCGACGCCGGTGAGGTCGGGCACGAGGCACTCGATCTCCGTCACGCGTCGTTCGTTGAACCAGTGCTCGAGGTCCGCGAATGTGAATTTGCTCTTGTCCACGATGGTCTGCCTGTATGAGTCGCTCGGGTGTCTCTAGGGTGTCTCAAGGGTGTCCGGGTGCGGTCACCCTGCGGTGGCCCGGCGTTGCCGAACGGCCAGCTTGGGCCCTAGCAGTCTGGGACTCGCTCCGGCACGTGGCGCTGATCGCGAAAGCGCCGGCACGCGGCGCCGAAGGCGCGCAACAGCTTCATCGATAGTGGATTCTCCGCAGCTTTCCACTCGGGGTGCCATTGCAGGCACAGGTTGAAGCCACTCGCCTCGGGCATCGAGAATGCCTCGACAAGTCCGTCCGGTGCCAGGGCTTCGGCCCGCGCGCCCGGCGCCAACCGGTCCGCGCCCTGGTCATGCACAGAGTTCACGCGCACGGTACCGGCGCCGACGATGCCCTCGAGCACGCCGCCCGGAACGATGTGGACGTCGTGAGCGGGCGCGTATTGCGCCTCGGCAGAAGCGTCGGTCGGCGCGGCGCGGTGGCCGCTCTTGTCTGGCAGTTCGTGAATCGCCTGGTGCAGCGTGCCGCCGAGCGCGACATTCGTCTCCTGAAAGCCGCGGCAGATCGCGAACAGCGGCACACCGAGCTCGAGCGCCCGGCGCGTCAATGGCAGCGTCCATTCGTCGCGCGCCGGGTCGAGCGGCAGCGAAGGGTTGTGCACTTCCTGGCCGAACAGGCTCGGCTGGACGTTGGAAGGCGAGCCTGTCAGCAATACGCCGTCGGCGAAGGCGAGCAACTCATCCACCTCGTCCGCGCCGGCCCAGGGTACGACGAGCGGAAGGCATCCGGCCAGGCGCACCGCGTCCACGTACTTCTTGCCGGCCACGTGGAACGGGTGTTCGCCCAGCATGCGATTGTCGGCTGGCACAAGCACGACCGGCCGGTCGGCCGACGCGCTGTCTTGCGCGGCTGAATGCGGTTGACTGGCGTGCTTCACAACATGTCCCTCAGGCGGTAGTAGGCCATGCCGAGCACGAGCGCCGGGGTGCGCAGCATCGGCCCGCCGGGGAAGGGGCGATGGCGGATGCGGGCGAACGTGTCGAGGCGCGTGGCGTCGCCGCCGATCGCTTCCGCGACGAGCTTGCCCGCGAGACCGGTGAGCGCAAGACCGTGACCGGAGAAGCCTTGCAGGTAGTAGATGTTCGCCGCGTCGCGCCCGCCGCCAATGTCCGAAAGGCGCCCGAAATCGGGCGCGCGGTTCATCGAGATGTCGACGAAGCCGCCCCAGGCGAATTCGATTTGCGTTCCCTTGAGTTGCGGAAAGGTCCGCGTCATGCGGGAGCGCATGCTCGCTTCCAGGTTCGGCGGCGTGACGGTGCTATAGCTCACGCGGCCGCCGTAGAGCAGCCTGTCATCGGGCGTCGGGCGGAAGTAATCGAGCACGAAGTTGGTGTCGCACACCGCCGAACGCGACGGGATCAGCGAACGCGCGAGCGCCGGATCGAGCTGCTCGGACGCGACGACGTAGGTGCCGACAGGCATGATGCGTCGCGCGAGCAGCGGCGCGACGCCGTTGAGATAGACGTTGCCAGCGAGCAGCACGTGTTTGGCGCGCAGTTGGCCGTCGGCGGTGTGCAGCGTGGCCGTCGTGCCGCGCGAGAGCGAAGTGACGGCCGAATTCTCGAAGATCCGGACGCCGAGTTTGTCTGCCGCGCGCGCCAGACCGATGCAATATTTCAGTGGATGAAGATGCCCGGACAGCGGGTCGTGCAGGCCGCTGTCAAAGCGCGGGCTCGCGATCCAGTCGCCGACTTCGCCGGGACCGATCGGTGTCGCCTGATAGTCATAGTGGCGCTGCATGTGCTCATGCCACTGCGCGAGCTCGCGACCCTTGCGTTCGCTGGTCGCGAGCGATAGATAGCCGCCTTGCCAATCGCAGTCGATGCCAAAGCGCTCGCAGCGTGCGTGGATCAGCGCGATCGCTTCGAGCGTCATGTCCCACACCGCGCGCGAGTCGGCCGCACCCAGTTGCGACTCGATCACCGACTGTTCGCACGCCAGCCCGGCAAGCGCCTGCCCGCCATTGCGCCCCGAAGCGCCGTAGCCAATGCTGCGTGCATCGAGCAGCGCAACGTCAAATCCCAGGTCCGCCAGTTCGATCGCCGCCGAAAGCCCCGCCAACCCACCGCCGACGACGGCGACGTCACATTCGAGATCGCCAGGGAGGCTCGGAAAGCACGGACCTTGCGGCGCAGTGGCTGCGTAGTACGAGTGCGAGGCTAGCGATTGATCGGCTCGGAACAAGGACATGGGCGCGATGCGCTAGGCAAGCCCTCCGGTGGTTGTGGCGATGCGGCGCTTCAAACCGACTGCTTGAGCACGTCCGCAATCGTGCCGACGATCTCGTCGATGTGCGACTGCTCGATGATCAGCGGCGGCGACAGCGCGATGGTGTCGCCGGTGGTGCGGATCAGCACGCCGCGTTCCCAGCACTTCAGGAACGCATCGAACGCGCGCTTGCCCGGCTGCCCTTGCATCGGCGCAAGTTCGATGCCGCCGACGAGGCCGATGTTGCGGATGTCGATCACGTGCGGCAGGCCTTTGAGCGCATGCAGCGCGTCCTCGAACGCCGGCGCGATCTTCGCGCCGCGCGTCAGCAGGCCCGACTCGGCATAGGTGTCGAGCGTTCCGAGTGCCGCCGCGCAGGCGAGTGGGTGCGCAGAATAGGTGTAGCCGTGGAAGAACTCGATCAGGTGATCCGGGCCGTTCATGAACGTGTCGTGGATGTGTTGCTTCGCAAACACCGCGCCCATCGGCACCGCGCCGTTGCTGAGGCCCTTGGCGACCGCCATCAGGTCGGGCGTGACGCCGAAGTGCGTCGCCGCGAACGGCGAACCCAGGCGCCCGAAACCGGTGATCACTTCGTCGAAGATCAGCAGGATGCCGTGCTTGTCGCAGATCGCGCGCAGCCGCTCGAGGTAGCCCTTGGGCGGCAGCAGCACGCCGGTCGATCCGGCGACCGGCTCCACGATCACGGCCGCGATGGTCGATGCGTCGTGCAGCGCGACGAGGCGCTCGAGGTCGTCGGCAAGTTCGGCGCCGTGCTCGGGCACACCGCGCGAGAAGGCATTGCGCGCCAGGTCATGCGTGTGGCGGATGTGGTCGACGCCCGCGAGCAGCGTGCCGAACATCTTGCGGTTGGCGACGATGCCGCCGACCGAGATGCCACCGAAGTTGACGCCGTGATAGCCGCGCTCGCGGCCGATCAGGCGTGTGCGCGAACCCTCGCCGCGCGCTCGGTGATACGCGATCGCCATCTTGAGCGCGGTCTCGACCGACTCGGAACCCGAGTTCGTATAGAAGACCTTGTTCATGCCGGCAGGCAGGATTTCGACCAGCCGCTCCGCAAGCTCGAAAGCCTTCGGATGGCCCATGTTGAAGGGCGGCGCAAAGTCCATCTCTGCGGCCTGCGCCTGGATCGCCTGCACCACCTTCGGGCTCGCGTGGCCCGCATTCACGCACCACAGACCGGCGATGCCGTCGAGGATCTTGCGCCCTTCGGGGGTCCAGAAATACATGCCTTCGGCGCGCGCCAACATGCGCGGCGCCTGCTTGAACTGGCGGTTCGCGGTGAAGGGCATCCAGTAGGCTTCGAGCGACGTCTTGGAATCGGTCTTCGGATTGGTGGTCACGGCAGGCTCCGCACTTCAGAAGGGCAACGCGCAAGTCTATGCGTCAGCAGGCGCAATGTGCTTGCTCAAACGATCGGGGCGAACCCCGCTGCGCACAATATCATGCGGATAACAGCCGCTACTTTCGCACGACATGCCGTCCAGAACCCCGGAAGTGAAACTCGATTCGATAGACCGCGCGATCCTGACCGAGCTGCAGCGCGAAGGGCGGCTCTCGAACCTGGACCTCGCGCAGCGCGTTCATCTGTCGCCATCGGCCTGCCTGCGACGCGTCAAGCAGCTCGAAGACAGCGGGGTGATCGCGCAGTACGTTGCGCTCGTCAACCCGCGTGCCGTCGGCCGCCATGGCATCAGTTTCACGATCATCAATCTCGACAGCATGAATACGCCGCAACTCGAGGCTTTCGAGCAGGCTGTGCGCGACCGGCCCGAGATCCTCGACTGCTACTACGTTGCCGGCGCGAACGACTACCTGATCCGCTTCGCCTATCGCGACGCCGAGGACCTGGAGCGCTTCCACTCCGAAGTGCTGATGCGCCTGCCGGGCGTCTCGCGATCGAACTCGATGCTGGTGCTGCGAACGGTCAAGAAGACGACGGCGCTGCCGGTGTAGCCGCATCGCGCGCGCGGCGGGCGATCTGCCCGCAGAGATAGGTCCAGATAAAGCTCGCCGCCGCGTAGCTCGTGAGTTCGGCGTGATCGTAGGGCGGCGCGACCTCGACGCAGTCCATGCCGACGAAGGGCATGTCCGCGAGTTCCTCGAGCAGGCCGAGCACCTGGTTGGTGCTCAGGCCGCCGGGTTCGGGTGTGCCCGTGCCGGGGGCAAAGGCGGGATCGAGGCAATCTATATCGAGACTCAGGTACAGCGGGGGGTTGCCGTGTAGCGCCACTCTTTCGCGCCAGGGCGCGAGCAAAGCGGCAAGGTCCGCCGGGCGTTCGATGCCTCTCAGGTCGCGTGCCGTGTGGATAAGGCCGCCGCGATCCCGCACATACTCGCGCGCCTCGCGTTGCCCGGCCGAGCGGACGCCGATCTGCATGAAGCATTCGTCGACCACCAGGCCTTCGTTCATCGCTTCATAGACCCAGGTGCCGTGGCCACTGGGTTCGCCGAAATGATCTTCCCAGGTGTCGCAATGGGCATCGAAGTGAATGACGGAAAGCGGCCGGCCCAGTTGTGCACGGTAGGCCCGCAGCAGGGGCAGCGTGATCGAATGGTCGCCACCCAGCCAGACCATGTGGTGCTGCGCAAGGAGTTTTTCCACCTGCGGTGCCATCGCTTCGCGCATTGCGGGGAGGCTGGTGTTTGGCAGCGCGAGGTCGCCGAGGTCGGTCAACGCGCCGAGCGGCGTGGTGTCGAAAAGCGGATGCACGCCGTCGCACAGCATGTGGCTCGCGTCGCGGATCGCGCGTGGGCCGAAGCGCGCGCCAGGCCGGTTCGTCACGCTGCCGTCCCACGCCAGACCGGCGACGGCATACCTCATGCTGGCGTCACCGATCGGCGCCTTGAGGAAGGCATTGGTCGAGAGGAAGGCAAACGAACTCATGCAGTCGGGGCCGGCGCAGGACGCCACGGGAGGGTGAGAACTGCGCGGGATCATACGCACCGCGGTGAATTCCACCACGCAGGGTGAACGTTGCGTATCGTGAAAAAGCGCGATGCTGCGCCGCCGCATTTTCTTTCATCCCGAAAAATGAGATTGCGCATCATGGAAACGGTGACGTAAGTCGTTGAATATACAAGGGAAACATTTTTGTCTTATATAAGACATAAGTCAGTTCACCTGAAGATGACCGAGCTATGCTTGTCGCGTCAAGTCGCTGCCATCCGGCGCTCCATTTCCTTCCTCAACGAACCCACTGGAGAAACTTACATGACCACTCAGACCCGCGAACAACAAGCCGCCGCCCTCGAGAAGGATTGGGCCGAGAACCCGCGCTGGAAGGGCGTCACGCGCAGCTACAGCGCAGCCGACGTCGTGCGCCTGCGCGGCTCGATCGCCATCGAGCACACACTCGCCAAGCGCGGCGCCGAGAAGCTGTGGAACCTCGTCAACACCGAGCCTTTCGTCAACACGCTCGGCGCACTCACCGGCAATCAGGCGATGCAGCAGGTCAAGGCGGGGCTGAAGGCGATCTATCTGTCGGGCTGGCAAGTCGCCGCCGACGCCAACGACAACGGCGAGATGTACCCTGACCAGTCGCTCTACTCGGTGGACTCGGTGCCCAAGGCCGTCAAGCGCATCAACAACACCTTCGCGCGCGCCGACCAGATCCAGTGGAGCGAAGGCAAGAACGACGTCGACTACTTCGCGCCGATCGTTGCCGATGCCGAAGCAGGCTTCGGCGGTGTGCTCAACGCGTTCGAACTGATGAAGGCGATGATCGAGGCGGGCGCCGCCGGCGTCCACTTCGAGGACCAGCTCGCATCGGTCAAGAAGTGCGGCCACATGGGCGGCAAGGTGCTCGTGCCGACGCGTGACGCGGTCGCCAAGCTCGTCGCCGCTCGCCTCGCGGCCGACGTCATGGGCACGCCCACCGTCCTGCTCGCGCGCACCGACGCCGAAGCAGCCGACCTCGTCACCAGCGACGTCGACGACAACGACAAGCCGTTTTGCACCGGCGAGCGCACCGTCGAGGGCTTCTACCGCACCAAGAACGGCCTCGAGCAATCAATCAGCCGCGGCCTGGCCTACGCGCCTTTCGTCGACATGCTGTGGTGCGAGACGGGCAAGCCCGACCTCGCGTTCGCGAAGGCGTTTGCCGACGCGATCCACGCCAAGTTCCCCGGTAAGCTGCTCGCGTACAACTGCTCGCCGTCGTTCAACTGGAAGAAGAACCTCGACGATGCGACGATCGCCAAGTTCCAGCGCGAGCTCGGTGCGATGGGCTACAAGTTCCAGTTCATCACGCTCGCCGGCTTCCACAGCCTGAACTACTCGATGTTCGACTTGGCCTACGGCTACGCGCGCAACAACATGAGCGCTTTCGTCGAACTGCAGGAGAAGGAGTTCGCGGCGGCAGAGAGGGGCTTCACCGCCGTCAAGCACCAGCGCGAAGTCGGCACCGGCTACTTCGATGCGGTGACGACGACGATCGAGGCGCAGTCTTCGACCGCCGCACTCAAGGGTTCGACCGAAGACGAGCAGTTCTTCGACAAGAAGCACGGTTGAACGGCTGACCGAACCACTGTCTGCGCCGCCGCGCAGTCTTCGTTTTCGGGCGAGGACGCGCGGCGTTTTTCTTGGTCGGGCCAGTCAGCGCACGGTCGGTCGAACCAGCACGAGCCAGAGCGCGCAGACGCAGCAGATCATCGCGGCCCATTGCGTCGCCCCGAGAGGTTCGCCGTGCACGAGGGCGCCGGCGAGCATCGCCACCACCGGTACCGCGACGACCGATAGCCCGGCGACGTTTACCGGCAGGATGCCGACGATCGCGAACCAGCTGACATTGCCGATCGCCATCGGCACCAGCGCGATGTAGGTGATCACCGCGATCGACTGCCACGACGGCATGAACCAGACGCCGTCGCCAAGGATTGCGGCGCCGATCGCCGTCGGCACGGCTGCGATCAGCAACTGCCAGCCGGTCAGCACGGTGGCGGGCACATCGACATTGCCGCGCTTGAGGATCAGGGTGCCGGTCGCCCAGCCGATCGCCGCGACTAGGCCCATCGCGAGGCCGGCCGGTGCTTGTGCGTAGGCGTGAAAACTCGGCACCATCAGCAGCAACACGGCGGTTGCGCCGAGCGTGATGCCGAGAACGAGCCGCGCGCCGAGGCGCTCCCCAAGCACCGCCCACGAAATGAGCGCGGACCACAGCGGCATCGTGAAGCCGACCACTGCCGCCTGGCCCGAAGGCAGCAGGATCGCCGCGTAGGTGCTCGCGATGTTCCACAACACGAAGTAGAAGAAGGTCGCGACGCTGATGCGCCGCCAGTGCCTGCGCGGGATGTGTAAGGACTGTCCCCGAAGGTGCGCGACGCTGAGAACGACCAGACCGGCTACAGTCACCGAAATCGCGCGGAAGGTCCAGACCGAGACCTCGTGAACCGCCATCGAGAACAGCGGCCAGGTCGACCCCCAGACCATGGTCAGGATCACAAGCAACACGAGTGCGCGGCGTGCGGATGCGGCGTCGAGCGCGTTTGCGGTGGCGTTCAAGCCGGGCTCCGGCGCGCGGGTTGTCGGTCGGGTTGGGGGCGTGTATCGAGTTGGGGGCGCATGGCGGCGCTGTGCTTTTCTATCTCTTTCGCGCGCGCGGGGATACGTGGCGGCATCCCCCCATTTGGGTGTCGTCCCTCTGGTGGATATCCACCAGCGCGCGCGACGCCGATAGTCGGGAGCCTGGCGGGCGGAGGCGCTTGCCTTGGAGGTCCATGTGCAGTTCGAAGAATGTACCGAAGGCCCGTTTCGCATCTACGCCGGTGCCCTCGAAGCGCCGCTCGGGGAGGGCTACATCGCAGCCCTCGTCGTCAGGCGCGTCAACGATGGGTCGCCGCGCGGTGCCGAGATGTTCCGCGACGAGAGTCTGGCTTGCGGCTACCGCTGGGGCACGGCGCGCGACGCGCTGTTCTACGCCATGCGCCGCGCACGTCAAATCATCAGCCGGGAGTTGACGACCAACCCTTGAGCCCGGCGCGTCAGGTGAGGGCGCAGACTCGGTCGGCGACTGGAGCGGGTGAAGGGAATCGAACCCTCGTATGAAGCTTGGGAAGCTGCCGTTCTGCCATTGAACTACACCCGCGATGAGCCGCAGTTTACGCGATCGGACAGAGTGATCGCAGGGCGGAAGGCTCCGTGGGTGGGCCGATTCCTCGTCACCCCTCGGTGCGGTGTGCAAAAGGCGAGCGCGATGCAATCCGCGACATGAGTGTGAACAATTTTCGCGGCATTCTCTCCGGCGGCGACACCACGGCCACCGAATTCTTCCGGTGGAAGCCGGGCGACAAGCTCTCATGGTCGGCCAGGAAGAAAAGCAGATCCCCACGAATCCAGCGGCGCGTACGACCGCGTTGCTGAGGGCCGTCTTTGGCAAGTAGGTTCGCGCCTCGAACATGCAGCTCGATCGCGTCTTGCGATGCTCATCCGTAAGGCAGCGGGGTAGTACGGTTCCTCGTCGTATCGAGGCAGGCAATTGACGAGGGCGATCCCAACCAGTTGACGCGATCGCGCCCTTCAGCGTTCTGCGCCCTCACGCGATCACACAGGTAGCCGCCAGAGTCGCTTAGGCCGCAGGCACGAGCAAAAAGGAACGCTCCTGACCCGAACGCTGACCCTGCGCCAGTACGCGTCCATCGGCAAGGATTGCGCTTGCGCTCGACAGCCGCCATTCGGACGGCTCGGTAAGTAGCAGGTTCAGGTCAAGTAGCCGCCCGCCGTGCGAGATCACCGCGACGTCCGCGCCCCGACCTACCACCTGACCGGCATCGTTGATGGCGTAGCCAATGCTGAATTGGCCATCGAACAAACCCAGATCCTGGATGGCTTGGCCGTCGTGGATGAAGGCATGGCCTTGTCCGTCTACTCCCACAGACCAACCGGTCACCCAGCCGCTGGCATTCAGGTCATTGCCAAAGCTCTCTGCGCCGCCCAGGGTGCCGAGGTCGCGCATCGAATTGCCGTCGTGCAGGAAGGCATGGTAATTCACCCCACTGTCGTCGCGGGAGACCTCACTAAAGCCGGTGACCCAGCCCGAGGCGTTGATGGCGGTGCCATCGGTGTAGCGCCCCCCTGGGAGGTGGCCGAGCCCTACCATCGTGGCTTCATCGAACGTAAAGGCATCGGCCAAGCTTTCATCGTCGAGAATGACATTGGTCCGCCCCGTCATGACATCGTGATCGTTGATATCCGAGGCTTCGCCACCCTCACCGAGTTCGTCGTGCAATTGCCGCACGACGCTGCCGTCGAAGAGGAAAGGTCGGTCGTCCTCCATCCCAACGACATCGTCTGTGTTGTTCGGCACGCACCGGCCGACGACCCAGGCGTGGCCGTTGAGCGCCCTCGGGTACAACCGGCCTTCGAAGAGGGCGCTCAAGTCAACCGTGCGGCCTTCGGTATGCAGGTACGCGAAGGTTCGTCCGTCTGCCGCTGTCGCTGTGCCCGTGGTGTCGCCTCTCTCGTTGATCGCCGTCACGCTCACCGCAAAGCCGTCGATGCTGCCGAGATCCACGAGCGTGAAGCGTGGCGCGGTTGCGTAAGGATCGTCGCCGATGTCGCTGCCGCCGCAGCCGGCTAGCAACAACGTGCCCCAGAGCGCTTGCTGCATCCATTGTCTGCGTTGCATTCTGCCTTCGCTGTCGGTCTTGGCGCCGGCCACCCGCCACTTGGCGGCTTGCGGTTTGGGGTTTGCGGTTTGCGGTTTGCGGTTTGCGGTTTGCGGTTTGCGGTTTGCGGTTTGCGGTTTGCGGTTTGCGGTTTGCGGTTTGCGGTTTGCGGATTGCGGTTTGCGGTTTGCGCGGCCAAAGCATAGCCAATTCTTGATTCGCGGCAAGTATGCGTTCGCGCGGCTGCGATGCGATTGAGTCAGCTCAAGCCGCAGTCGTGAGCAGGAGCGCTGGCCGCAGGTCCGCTCGCTGAGCACGCACCGACCGGGAACTGTCGAAGAATCCCGTAGGCACAATGCCCGACTGATCACTTGCCGATCGCGTGTCGGGCAATTGCTTCGATGTTCCGTGCGATCGGCTCCGCGTTGAAGCTTCGCGTTGCTCGTCGGGTCGATCACCCGCCTCGCGCCGAGCGCCTACTTGCCGAAGACGGCCTTCAGCAACTCGGTCGTACGCGCAGCCGGGTTCGTGCGGATCTGCTTCTCTTCCTGGCCGACCATGTAGAAGACGCCATCGAGCGCCTTGTGGGTGACGTAGTCGTCGAGGTCGAGTGACTTGCTCTTCATGAGCGGCACTTGCTGGTACTGCCCCATCATGTCCTTGTAGGCACGCGTGGCGCCCACCTCGTTGACTTTCTTGGACACGACAGGCTTGAAGGCCGCATAGAGCTTGTCGCCCGACTTGCGCCGGAAGAAATCCGTGGCCGCCGTGTCGCCGCCAGTGAGAATGCCGCGCACGTCGTCCACGCTCATGTTGCGAATCGCATCGCCGAATATCTTGGCCGCAAGCGGCACGGCGGCTTCCGCGGAGCGGTTCATGCTCAGTATGAATTCGTCGACCTGCTTCTCGTAGCCTGCCATGCGCGCCACGTCGGCCACCTTCTGAAGGCTCCCGGGCATCAGGATCTTGACGGCCTGGTCGCCGAAGTATCCGTTCGTCTTCGAGAGGCTGTTCACCGCTTTCTCGGTGCCGATCGCCAGCGCTTCCTTGATGCCGGCAATATCGGTCTTGACATCGGACGTTCCCGCCGTGGCACCCGTCGAAGCCGGCAGCTTGGGAACGCTCTTCATGAGGTTGTCCAGGCTGGGCATCTGGGCCAGGGTGATGCCGGCGGCTTGCATCCCGGCGATGAAAAACAAGCGTCGCTTCATGTCTGGCTCCGGTGCCTCTCGGGCTCGGCCCGAGTCGGGGCCGATTGCTCGAAGCCCATGTTAACGCAGCCGCTGTGGTCAACGGCCAGAACGCACCGGCGAGCGCGATCGGCTGGATATCCTCGGCTTCGTTGGCCGCTACGATGCGAGTGAGATCGTTCGAGCGCGCTGTGCCGTCGCGCAAGTGCGCATTGCGCATTGCGCAGAATGGCCGGCTCGAACGAACTTGCTCGGTCAGGGGAAGAATCCAGGAGAACGAATTGCAAAGTGCCGAACTGAAAATTCTCTGGATCGGGACGGATGTGGCGGCCGCGCTCTCCATGGATCGAAGCCTGAGCGACGCACCGTTCGGGCCGTTCGACGTCACACGCAGCGCCAGCCTTTCGGAGGCCGGCGGCATGCTCGGCGAGCGTGCGTTCGACGGTGTGTTGATCGATGCGAGTGCTGCGACAGCGGCTCAACTGTCGGCATGGCCCGCCCTCGCGCAGGCCACGCCCGACATGGCTGTCGTGGTGCGCATCGCAGGTGCGCTTGACGCGGCGTTGGCGCTGCGTCTGGTGCGGTCCGGCGTGCAGGACATTTTCGCAGTGCCGGCGTCCACCGACGCCGAAGCGGCTCCGGCTGACATCGCGCGCAGACTGCGCCTGGCCGTCGAGCGCAAGCGTATCGAGCTCGAGACGCGTAAGGCGAGCGCAACCGATTTGCGCACCGGGCTGCCCAATCGACAGCAACTCATCGACCACATGAGCCAGTTGCTCGCTTTGCGCGGGCGCGAGCCGGCGCCGATGGCCTTGCTCGCGCTGCGCATCGAAGGCTTCGACACGATCGAGGCAACGCTTGGTGCCGAATCCGCCAACGTGCTGCGGCGCAAGGTCGCCGTGCGGCTGCGGGCAGCGGTGCGGTCCAGCGATGTCGTCGCCGCGCTGACGGCGGACACGTTCGCGCTGTTGCTGGCTTCGACCGAGGAGCCGGTGGACGCCGAACTCGTCGCGCGCAAGCTGCTGCAGGCGCTGCGCCAGACGTTCTCGCTGTCCGGGCAAAGTGCCGCGATCGCGGCCAGCATCGGCATCAGTCAGTTTCCCGCCGACGGCAATGACGCCAGCGTGCTGCTGCGCCAGGCGCTCTCTTCCGCTGCCGCCGCACAGGTGAGCGGACGCGACGGCTTCGTCAACTGGCGCGAGAGCCAGTGGCGCGACACGGGCGCTGCCAACGACGGCGAGATCGACCCGGCTTGAGGCGCGCTACGCAGCGGCGCAGCGCCCGCGAATGACGCCGCGTTCCTACTTGTTGATGTCGCCCAGGCAGAGGTACTTCATCTCGACATAGTCCTCGATGCCGTGGCGCGAGCCCTCGCGCCCCAGCCCCGACTGCTTGACGCCGCCGAACGGCACCTCGGCGGTCGAAATCAGCCCGGTGTTGACGCCGACCATGCCAGATTCCAACCCCTCGCCGACGCGGAAGATGCGGCCAATGTCGCGGCTGTAGAAGTAGGCCGCGAGGCCGAACTCGGTGTCGTTCGCTAGTGCGATCGCCTCCTCCTCGGTCTTGAAGCGAAACACCGGCGCGACCGGGCCGAAGGTCTCCTCGCGCGCACACAGCATGTCGCTCGTCGCGTTGATCAGCACCGTCGGCTCGAAGAAGCGTGCGCCGGACTTCTTGCCGCCGGTGAGCACTTTCGCGCCCTTCTTCAGCGCATCCGCGACGTGGCTCTCGATCTTGGCGACGGCGTTGTCGTCGATCATCGGCCCCTGAGTTACGCCGGCTTCGAAGCCATTGCCGACCTTGATGCCGCGCGCCTTGGCGGCGAGCTTCTCGACGAAGGCGTCGTACACGCTGTCCTGCACATAGAGCCGGTTCGCGCAGACGCAGGTCTGGCCGGCGTTGCGGTATTTGCTGATCAGCGCGCCATCGGCGGCACTGTCCAGATCCGCATCGTCGAACACGATAAAGGGCGCATTGCCGCCGAGCTCGAGCGAGAGCTTCTTGATCGTCGGCGCGCACTGCGCTGCGAGGATGCGGCCGACCTCGGTCGAGCCGGTGAACGACAGGTGGCGCACCGTCTCGCTCTCGCACAGCAGCTTGCCGATGGCGGCCGACTTCGACGCCGTGATCACGTTCAGCACACCCGCCGGCAGGCCGGCGCGCTGGCCGAGCTCGGCCAGCGCGAGCGCCGACAGCGGCGTCTGCCCGGCCGGCTTGACGATCACCGGGCAGCCGGCAGCGAGCGCCGGGCCGACCTTGCGCGTGATCATCGCGTTCGGGAAGTTCCACGGCGTGATCGCGGCGCATACGCCCATCGCCTGCTTGATGACGAGGTAGCGCTTGCTCGGGTCGGTCGTCGGCATCGTCTCGCCGTAGACGCGCTTGCCTTCCTCGGCGAACCACTCTATGAAGCTCGCGCCGTAGATCACCTCGCCGCGCGCCTCGGCGAGCGGCTTGCCTTGCTCGGCCGTCATGATCCGCGCGAGGTCATCCGCGTGTTCGTGCATCAGCCGGAACCATGCCATCAGGATCGTGCCGCGCTCCTTGGCCGGCTTCGCGCGCCAGGCAGGCAGGGCGCGCGCGGCGGCGTCGATCGCTGCCTGCGTTTCGTCGACGCCGAGGTCGGCCACATCGACGAGCTTGGCGCTCGTCGCCGGGTCCGTCACATCGAAGCGACGGCTGCCGCGCAGCCACTTGCCATCGACCAGGGCGTCGGTCTTGAGCAG
The DNA here is from genome assembly GCA_963774675.1 of uncultured beta proteobacterium. Taxonomy (GTDB): domain Bacteria; phylum Pseudomonadota; class Gammaproteobacteria; order Burkholderiales; family Burkholderiaceae_C; genus CAIKUF01. Next base: position 169,975 of record CAVZFV010000002.1, read on the forward strand.
GCTCGGGTCTTTCAACGTTGCGAGGGGGGAAGTCTTCATGTCCATGGTGAGGGTCTCCGTCTGGAAGGGCCGCCGCGCGGGCGGCCGGTGGGAATGTCGATCCATCTAGGGTACAGCGAACCGCTTGTGCGGACACGCCGCGTGGCGTTTCGTGCCCGCGCGGGGCTATTCGCTCGGAAGGCGGTCAGATGCAGGGCCATGGCTGTCAAATGCCGGCTTCGCCCTTCGATTCGGCGGCGGCCAGGCTGGCGACGCTTCGAGCGCGGTGCGAATGGCGTCGCCCTGTTCATCGAGCGCGGGGGGCGTCTGCGTCGCGACGGCGCGCCGACCGTCGAACACGACCGGAGACGCCACGCCAGGCATGTCGCGGCCGTCCGCCGCTTCGAGCGCCACTTGCATGCCGCGCGCGCGAACCTGGGCCGATTCGAAAACCTGCGCGATGTCGCGGATCGGTGCGCAGGGCACGCCACAGGCATCGAGCGCGCCAACCCATTCCTCGGTGCGGCGTTCGAGCATCCAGCCGGCGATCATCGGCACGAGTTCGGCGCGTTGGGCGACGCGCTGCGCGTTGGTGGCAAAACGCGCATCGCGTGCCACCGCGCTCTGCTCCACGAGCGCGCAGAGCTTCGCGAACTGCGCGTCGTTGCCAATCGCCAGCACGATGTGCCCATCCGCCGTCGCGAACACCTGGTAGGGCACGATGTTGGCGTGCGCGTTGCCCAGGCGCTTCGGCACCCGGCCGCCGACGAGGTGGTTGCTGGCCTGGTTCGCGAGCATCGCGACCTGCACGTCGAGCAGCGCCATGTCGATGTGCGCGCCGCGCCCTGTGCGGTGGCGCTCGTGCAGCGCGGCGAGGATCGCGCTCGTGGCGTAGACGCCCGTCATCACATCGACGACCGCGACGCCGACCTTCTGCGGCTCGCTGCCGGGCGTGCCGTCGCGCTCGCCGGTGATGCTCATCAGGCCGCCGGCAGCCTGGATCGCGAAGTCGTAGCCGGCCCGGCCGGCATCGGGCCCGGTCTGGCCGAAGCCGGTGATCGAGCAATAGACGAGCGCCGGGTTCAGCATCTGGAGCGCCGCCGCATCGAGCCCGTAGCGCGCGAGCTGACCGAGCTTGTAGTTCTCGATCAGCACGTCGGCTTCGCGCGCAAGTTGGCGTATCTGCGCCTGCCCCTCGCCGCTTGCGATGTCGATCGCGATCGAGCGTTTGCCGCGGTTTGCGCACAGGTAGTAGGCCGACATGCGATCTGCCGCGTCGCCGAACCAGGGTGGGCCCCAGGCGCGGGTGTCGTCGCCCTCGCCAGGGCGTTCGACCTTGATCACGTCCGCGCCATAGTCGGCGAGCATCTGCGCGGCCCACGGGCCTGCGAGCACGCGCGACAAGTCGAGAACGCGCACGCCGGCAAGTGGGCCTGAGGCTGGGGGTGGGCTGGCGTCGTGGGGCATCGTGAGGCTTTCGTTGTCCGGCGCCGACGATCCTAGCGCGGTCGCCGTCACACGGTCGCTGTCACACGGTCGCTGCCACACGGTCGCTGTCACACGGCGGCTCTCATCGCGCCGGCCGCCTAAAATCCGACGCTTGCGGCCGCTTGGCCGCCTTGCCGTACCCAACAAGGTAGTCCATGAAGGCCTCCGAGATTCGTTCCCAGTTCCTGAAGTTCTTCGAGGCCCGAGGCCATGCCGTCGTCGCGTCGAGCCCCGTCGTCCCGGGCGACGACCCGACGCTGCTGTTCACGAACGCCGGCATGAACCAGTTCAAGGACGTGTTTCTGGGCTTCGACAAGCGGCCGTATTCGCGCGCCGCGACGGCGCAGAAGTGCATCCGCGCCGGCGGCAAGCACAACGACCTCGAAAACGTCGGCTACACCGCGCGGCATCACACCTTCTTCGAGATGCTGGGCAACTTCAGCTTCGGCGACTACTTCAAGCACGATGCGATTGTTTACGCGTGGGAGCTGTTGACGGAGGTCTTCAAGCTGCCGGCCGAGAAGCTCTGGGTCACGGTCTACGCCGAGGACGACGAGGCCTACGACATCTGGCACAAAACGATCGGCGTGCCGGCCGAGCGCATCGTGCGTATCGGCGACAACAAGGGCGCGCGCTACGCGTCCGACAATTTCTGGATGATGGGCGACACGGGCCCGTGCGGCCCGTGCTCCGAGATTTTCTACGACCACGGGCCCGAGATCGCGGGCGGCCCGCCGGGCTCGCCGGATGAGGATGGCGACCGCTACATCGAGATCTGGAACAACGTTTTCATGCAGTTCAACCGCGACGAAGCGGGCGTGATGCACAAGCTGCCGAAACCCAGCGTCGATACCGGCATGGGATTGGAGCGCCTGACCGCGGTGCTGCAGCATGTGCACAGCAACTACGAGATCGATCTGTTCGTGAACCTGCTCGCGGCAGCAAATCAGTCCGTCGAGGCGGCGGGTGCGAGTGATGTCGACGTGGACAGCCCGAGCCTGAAGGTGATTGCGGATCACATCCGCGCCTGCGCCTTCACTGTCGCCGACGGCGTGATCCCGGGCAACGAAGGCCGCGGCTACGTGCTGCGCCGCATCGCGCGCCGTGCCATCCGGCACGGCTACAAGCTCGGCGCGAGGAGGCCGTTCTTCCACACGCTCGTCGCGCCGCTCGCAGACGAGATGGGCGACGCCTATCCCGAACTGCGCCGCGACAAGCTGCGCATCACCGACGTGCTGAAGCAGGAAGAGGAGCGCTTCTTCCAGACGATCGCCAACGGCATGGAGATTCTCGAAGCCGCGCTCGCGGGGGACACAAAGCAGATCGACGGCGAGACCGCCTTCAAGCTGCACGATACCTACGGCTTCCCGCTCGACCTGACCGCAGACGTCTGCCGCGAGCGCGGCGTGACCGTCGACAGCGCAGGCTTCGAGGTCGCGATGAATCGCCAGCGTGAGCAGGCGCGTTCGAAGACAAAGTTCAAGATGGCGCAGGGCCTCGCATACGACGGCGCGCCGACGACCTTCCACGGCTACGAGCACCTGGTGTGTGAGCGCAGCTTGGTCGTTGCGCTCTACCTCGACGGCACGCCGGTGCAGCGCGCGCAAGCAGGCGACGATGTCGTCGTCGTGCTCGATCACACGCCGTTCTATGCCGAGTCAGGCGGCCAGGTGGGCGACAGCGGCGAGCTGCGCAATGCACGTTCGCGCGTGATAGTCGAGGACACGCAGAAGATCCAGGCGAGCGTGTTCGGGCATCACGGCCGGATCATGGAAGGCGAGGTCGAGATCGGCGACAGCTTCGTCGCCCGCGTCGATGCCGAACGCCGCGCGCGCACTGTGCGCAACCACAGCGCGACGCACCTGATGCACAAGGCGCTGCGCGAGGTGCTCGGCGCGCACGTGCAGCAGAAGGGTTCGCTCGTCACACCCGAGCGCACGCGCTTCGACTTCGCGCACAACGCGCCGCTCAGCGACGTGCAGATCTGGCGCATCGAGCAGCTCGTCAACGCCGAGGTCCTTGCCAATACCGCGACGCAGGCGCGTGTGATGGCGATCGACGATGCGCAGAAGTCCGGCGCGATGATGTTGTTCGGCGAGAAGTACGGCGACGAGGTGCGTGTGCTCGACATCGGCACGAGCCGCGAACTGTGCGGCGGCACGCACGTCGCGCGTAGTGGCGACATCGGCTTCTTCACGATCGTCGCCGAGGGCGGCGTTGCGGCGGGCGTGCGACGCGTCGAGGCGCTGACGGGCGACAACGCGCTTGCCTACGCACAAGAGATGGAGCGCACGCTCGGCGGCGTCGCGGGGACGCTGAAGGTTTCGACCGGCGACGTTCATGCGCGCGTGCACTCGATGCTCGACCAGATCCGCCACCTCGAGCGGGAACTCGTGGGATTGAAGGGTCGGCTCGCATCGTCGCAGGGCGACGAGCTCGTGGCACGCGCGGTAGACGTCGGCGGCCTCAAGGTGCTCGCGGCGATGCTCGAAGGTGCCGACGCGAAGGCGCTGCGCGAGACGATGGACCAGCTGAAGAACAAGCTCAAGAGCGCGGCGATCGTGCTCGCGGTCGTCGATGGCGCGAAGGTGCAGCTTGCAGCCGGGGTGACGGCCGATGCGACCGGCCGCCTCAAGGCCGGCGAACTCGTCAACTTCGTCGCCCAGCAGGTCGGCGGCAAAGGCGGCGGCAAGGCCGATCTGGCAATGGCGGGCGGCACCGACCCGAGCCGGCTCGACGCTGCGCTCGCCTCGGTGCAAGGCTGGGTCGCGGAGCGCGTTTGACGATGGGCAAGCGCCAGCGCGCTCTTGACGCGATCACGGACGCGCCCACGAGCGCGATCACGATCCGGCGCGCCGCGCTCGCTGACGCTGCTGCGCTCGCGCGCATCATGGGCGATCCCGCGGTCTATGCGGGTCTGATGCAACTTCCGTTCACGAACGAGGAGATCTGGAAGTCGCGGCTGGCCGAGACCTTCGCCCCGGGCAAGCCAGACCTGTTGCTGATCGCCGAGCGTGATGGCAAGGTCGTCGGTTCTGCCGGCCTGCATCCGGTCGGGCCTGCATTGCGTCGCCGCCATGTGCTGACGCTGGGCATCTCGGTCGCGCGCGAGACGCAGCGCCAGGGCGTCGGCTCGGCGTTGATGGCCGCCATGTGCGACTACGCCGACCGCTGGGCCGGCGCGCTGCGCCTCGAACTGACGGTCTACACCGACAACGTGGTAGCGATCGCGCTGTATCGCAAGTTCGGCTTCGAGCCCGAGGGCACGCACCGGGCTTACGCATTGCGCGACGGCGTCTTCGTCGATGCGTTGGCGATGGCACGGCTGCATCCGAAGCCGCCTGCGTTGCCGCGGCGCTGACGAAACCGCCCCCGCGCAGGGCTTTCCGGCTCGGAGCGCTTTGACATTTGTGTTCACTTATCGTCCAGTGGACGTATGCGCGTGCGTCCGGTGCGCGATCAACCGGACAGCCCTGGGCCCTGGCCGCAAGCGGACACTGCCTACGATCGACGGCGGTCGTCGGGGTGCGGCAGCTCGTGCGGCGCTGGCGCGCCGTCGAGCCAAAGCTTCAGGTAGCGGGTAGACGAGCTTTGCGCATCCAGCAGCGCGAGCACGAAGCCCCGCCTGCCGTCGAGAAACCCGCGCCGAACGAAGTACGAGCGCGTGAAGGCCCACAACCCGTGCGTCAGCGCCGCGAAGAGCCCGCCGCCACGTCCTTTGCGGCGCAGGTCGAGCGCACGAACCGAGGTGTAGCGGTTCATTTTCTCGATGCCGTCGTGCAGGCTGGTGATGCTGTTGTGCAGCAGCAGGCCCGGCAGCATCGGCCAGCGCCTGTCCGCTGGGGTGTTGCCTTGGGTGTCGTCCTGCGCGTCGATCAGCAGCCGCTCATGAACCTGATCGCCGGAGAAGCGCCCCAGGCCGCGGCGGAACAGGCGTACGAGCTGGTCTGGGTACCAGCTTCCGGCGCGCATCCACTGGCCGCAGAAGGCCGACAGTCGGTCGACCCGAAACGCGCATGGCTGGCCCGCATCGTTCGCAAGCAACTGCTGGATCGCCGCGGCGAGCGTGCTGTCGAGCCACTCGTCGGCATCAATCGAGAGCACCCAGTCGCCCGTCGCTGCATCGAGTGCGCGCTGCTTTTGCGGGCCGAAACCGGGCCAGTCGGTGGTCTCAATCACGCGCGCGCCCACGTCGCGAGCGAGGGCCTGCGTGCCGTCGGTGCTGCCCGAATCGACCACGATCAGCTCGTCGGCGAAGGTGACAGAGGCGAGGCACGTTGGCAGCCGATGCGCCTCGTTGTGGGTGATGACGATCACCGACAGACGCGCTTGCATCACGACGCCGCCTCCTCGGCGAGCAGGGCGTCGACCAGCGCGCGGGCCGAGTGCGCCTCGCGCACGCGTGCCGACGCGAGCCGGGCGCGGGCTGCGAAACCGGCGTGGTCAGTGAGTACCGTCTCGATCGCTTGCAGCAGGCTGGCAGGGGCGAGATCGGCGACGGCGACGCCGGCGTTGTGCGCGTCGATCAGGCGCGCCATCCAGGTGCCCTCGGTCGCGACGACGGGAGCGCCCGCGCCGAGCGCGTCGAGCGTCACGCCGCTCACGCGGTCCGCGAAGTCGCTCTCGCGGTAGGGCTGTACGACCACCGCGCCGCGGAACAGCGCTCGATAGTCCTCAGGTGACATCGACTCGGCGTGAAGCTCGAGGCCGCTGTAGGTCGATCGGCGCAGCCGCTCGAGAAGGCCCGCCACTTCGCCGTCCCGCGCGTGCTGCGCTTCGGCCGATGTCTGAACGGTGATCGGAAGCTTCATGCCGCGCGCCTCCATCTCGTCGACCAGCGCGACCACGTGATCCAGACCCTTGTCCAGGCGCGCGCCGCCGCCGACGAGCAGGTGCCGGAATGGTTCAGTGGCAGTCGGCGCTTCGGCGTCGGTTGGCGCTTCGACGGGGTAGGGCGCGAGGCTCGCCTCGAAGCCGCAGCGCGCGAAGAGATCGACGACTGCGTGCGTCGGCCCGAAGATGCGCAGGTTGGGCTGGCGCCGCGCGATCCTGGCGAGGAGCCTGGCCTTGTCCGCCTTTGCGCCGACCCAGTGCACGAACAGATGGAGCTTGTGCGGCGCGATGGTGCGACCCGCCGCCGCCCAGTCGGCCATCACGAGGTCGGCGGTGCCCGCAGTGGCGATCAGGATGCGGCCGGGCTCGCGCAGCAGGCGGCGCAACAGCCACAAAGCCTGCAGGCGGCGCCAACGCCGGTGGAAGTAGGGCTTGAGTTGCCCGGGCCCGTGCCAGATCGTTGTCGCTCCGGCGCTGCCCCAGATCGTGAGGCGCTTGCCGGCGCCGGCCTCGTCGATCGCGGTGGCGAGCGCGCGCACGAGGCTCAGGCAATGGCCGACGTTGTCGACCAGCCTCGGCTCGATGATGTGAATCGGCTGCGCGCGGGTCATGAACGGATAGCGCGATCACGCGACCCTGTCGAGGGCAGAGCGGCGCGCAGTTCGGCTGCGCGCGTGAGCAGTTCGTCAAGATGGGCATCGACCGAAGGGTCGTACCCGAGCGCCGCGAGCGGGTCGCTCACGCGCAGGGTGCCTTCGCGCCAGCGCGTCATCGCCGTAGCGATCGCGCCTTGCAGGCTGCCGGCCTCATCGATGCGAAAGGGTATCGCCGCCGGCGCGCGGATGACCTCCATGCAGCCCATTGCGGCCTCGCCGATCAGCGGCGTGCCGCACAGCACGGACTCGACCCCCACCAAGCCAAAGGGTTCGAAGCGCGAGGCCATCACGGTGCAATCGGCGGCGTGGTAGATGTCCGCCATGTCCGTGCGAAAGCCCAGCTCGCGCAGGTTCGGCGCGCGAAGCCCGGTAGGTCGGCCAGCGACGACGAGCAGTACCGGCAGCGCACTGTGGCCGAGCGCGTCGACCAGCAGATTGAGCCCCTTGCGCGCGTGGCCGGTCGATGCGAGCAGGAACACGGCGCGGTCGCTTGGCAGCCCAAGGCTGTCGCGCAACGCCTGACGCCGCGCGGCGCCGACAACGTGAAAGCGCGCAGCATCCACCGGCGGGTAGAGCACCCGCACCTTGTCCGCCGCGACGCCGTGGTAGCGAGACAGTTGCTGCGCCATCAGACGCGAATGCGCGACCACGAGCGCTGCGCCGCCGAAGTGGCGACGCTCGAGCCCGATCGCGAGGCGATCCTTCCAGCGCGTGCGGCGCCCCATCGCCGCCAGAAAACCCGGATGGGTGCCGCCACAGATCGCGATGTCGGATGCCGCGGTCTGGCTGAGTGCGATCAGCGGGTACCAGCCCCGCGCGCGCTTGAGCCGGCGCAGTCGCCAGTCGAACCACAGGTCGCGCAGCGGGCCGCCCAAACCCCAGGTACGGATCGATACCGGGTCGACCCAGCCGAACTCGGGGAGCTTGCGGTCGAAGGCATGAGCGACGACCGTGGGCCGGACGCCCCGCGCGTGCAGCGCGTCGACCAGGGTTAGCAGATAGCGCTCGATGCCGCCCGAGTGCCGCAGGCCGTGGTTGGAGAAGACGAGTTCGGCGGGCATGGGCTCGCGCCGGATTATCGGCCAGCCCTCTTGTTCGAGGCCTGGTTCGAAACCCGGCCCCAACGCAGACGCTTGGCGGCGAACAGCGGTGCGAGCAAAGCCGGACACAACGCGTAGACGGCGAATCGCAGTCGCTGTGCAAGCGGTACCTGACGCGCCTGAAACAGCAGTTGCGCGCGCTGCATCCGCCCTCCGGCTGCGAACAGATCGCGCACCAGTGTTTCACGCGCAAGCTGTGCCTTCAGCGGCGCTTCGACCGCTGCGAGCTGTCCGGCCAGGCGCGCGTCGGCCAGCAGCAGCGGCAGCTCGACCAGGCTGTGTCGGCTGTTGGCGCGCCAGCGCTCGATGACTTGCTCGGCGCTCAGCGCGCGGCGCTTGCCTGAGAGGCCGCCGCGCCGGTAGCGCACCAGCGGCTCGGCGATCGTGAGTGCACCACCGCTCACGATCGCGCGAAACACCATGATCAAGTCCTCGGCGACGACGCCGCTCGGCAACGGGACCGAAGCGGTCGAACACGCGGCGCGTCCAGGCCTGCGCGGCGCCGACGACGTGGGGCGGGCGCGCGATCCAGTCGGCGGCGTTGCGGTAGGCGCCCAGATCGAAAGGGGCGATCGTCGCGTGCGTCTTGCCGTCGGCGTCGACATCGACGAGCGCGCTCGCAATCAGGTCGAGCCGTTTGCCAGAAGCCAGCCAAGCCTCGACGACGCGTTCGCAGCGCTGTGGCAGCGAAACATCGTCACCAGCTGCAACGAACAACAGCTCGCCGTGCGAGAGCGCTACGAGCTTGCTCAGGTGCGCGCCGATGCCAAGATTGAAGGGATTGCGGTTGAGCACCACCCGGTGCGGCCCGTTGTAGCCTGCAAGGGCCGCCTGCATCGCGCCGTACGTGTCGTCGCTCGAGGCATCGTCCGAGACGATGATCTCGAGCGGGGAATAGGTCTGGGCGAGCGCGCCGGCAATCGCTTCGGCGATCGTCGCCTGCTGGTTGAACGCGATCAGCAGCAGCGATGCAAGCGGGCCTGTACTCGCGTGGCTGCCGTCGTCGTCCGGCATTGCCTCAGGGGCGCGAGCGCAAATCGCCGAGCAGGGCCGTCTTCAGCCCGCGACGCAGTGACTTGGCCGTCGCGTTCATCGCATAACGTGCGTCGAACGATGCCACCAGCGCGGGGTCGATTCTGGCGTCGCCACCGTGACGCAGGCCGGCAAAGTACAGGTCGCAGCTGATGTAGTTGACCCACGCGCGCCAGTCAACGAGCCAGCCGGGAAGATTGGCACCGCGCGCCAGATCGCGCGCGGTGAGGTTCTTGTAGTAGTCCCACTTGGCCTGCACCGTGAAGGGCGAGGCATCGGGGTTGGTGCGTGTCGTGCCGTGCTCCTTGCGGCCAGTGGTTGCGCAGCTCACGAGCAGCAGGCCGCCCGGGCGCGTCATGCGCAGCATGTTGGCGAGCGTCTCGCGCCAGAACGGGTTGTGCTCGAAACACTCGGCGGAGATCACGGTGTCGAAGTGACCCGTCGGAAGTTCGAGCAGGTGGCCGGGGCACGCCAGATCGACACCAGGGCCCGCCTGCAGATCGACGCCGGTGTAGTCGCACGCTGAGAACAGGTCGCGCACGGAGCCATTGATGTCGAGCGAGCCGACCTCGAGCACGCGCGCGCTATCGAAGTGCTGCGGATAGTGCGCGCGCACAGAGCTGAAGAACTCGGCTTGCTGGGGATGGGCCATGAATGCGCTGCGGGTTGCGGTTGGTCGGCCAGGGGCTCGATGGTAGCGGGAGGTGTGCCCGAGTCAGGCGAGGAGACAGGTCAGCATGCAGACACGGAGGCGCGCCGAAGTCGCGTGCCGTCACCGCACCAACGGCTCGGTCCAGCCGGCACTTCGGCCCCGAAGGCGCGCCTGCGCGAGCTTGATCCAGGAAGCCTGCCCTGGGCAGGAATAGGTCACGAACTTGCGCAGCCGCCAGCCGAGCGGCAGCTCGCTGGCGTTGCGGCAGGCTTTCCAGCGCGCGCCTGAATCGGGCGCTTCGATCATCGACGCCAGGTAGCGCTCCTTCGCGAGTGTCGGCGCGAGGGCGGCGGCGACTTGCATCTCGAAACCGGCAACGCGGGCGTCAAGCGTGTGCTGCAGGATCTCGGCCAACACGCGCCGGTTCTGTCGGCGTGCCCGCGCCACGAGTTCGCCGCCGCTGGCCGGCAGCGCGGGGCGCGAGCTGCCGCCGCTGCGGTAGTGCACCAGCGGCTCGGCGACCGTCAAAGCGCCACCGGTCATGATCGCGCGTAGGCCCATCACGATGTCTTCGTACCAGAGCTCGGGGACGAAGGGGCCGAAGCGCACCATCATGCGGCGCGTGAACGCGTGTGTCGCGCCGACCGTGAACGGGCGCTTGCGACACCAGCTCTCGATGGTGCAGCGCGCCAGGTCGTCGTTGACGATGCGTTCGCCGAGGCTTCCGTCCGGCGCCATCGAGATGCAGTCGCTCGCGATCAGCTCGGCGCGCCCGCCACTCGCCTGCCAGGCGGCGACGAGCGTCTCCACGCGTTGCGGCAGCGAGATGTCGTCGCCCGCCGCGGTGACGATCAACTCGCCGCTTGTCTCCGCAATCAGCCGGTTGTAGTGCGCACCGATGCCGAGGTTGACCGGGTTGCGCTGCGCGCGCACCTGGTGCGGCCCGCGATAGGCCTGCGCAACGTCACACAGCACGGTGTAGGTGTCGTCGCTCGAAGCGTCGTCGGACAACACGATCTCGAGTGCATCGCCGCGCTGCGCGAGGCAGCTCTCGGCGGCTGCGCGCGCCGTGGCGGCCTGATTGCAGGCGAGCAGGATCAGGCTCGTCCGCGGTGTCGATCCACTAGGCATTCGGCTCAGCGCCGTGCGCGGGCTTCACCGCTTCGAGTTCCCACAGAAAGTAGACCATCCGGCCGCGCCGCTCGCGTCGCCAGCGGGCGATCGATTGCTTCCACGTCAGCGGCGTCTTGGTGTAGGAATGCTCCGGAATCACCCAGCGCGCAAGACGCACCGCGAAGCGGCCCTCGAACCCGTACATGCGCGCGATCGGCTGCTCGCCGCAGAAGTACTCGTGTGTGCGGTCGGTGATGATGTTGACGTGCGTCGGGTCCTGGAACGCCGGTGCGCTCGGGTAGCACGGCGTGAGCGCATAGAAGAGCCCGCCCGGCGCGAGCACGCGCCACACCTCGTCCATCAGGCGCACGAACGGGAAGCAGGTCGTGTTCGGTTCGGCGCCGTTGAGCACGCGCGGCACATGCTCGATGAAGTCGAAGGCGGAGACCGAGCCGAACAGATCCGACGCGAACGGGATCGGTTCGCAGCGCAAGGTTCGCAGCATGCGAACTCGAAGTGCGACGTCGGTTTGCGGCCGCGTCAAGGTCGACGCCGTAGAGATGGCGTCGACCATACGGATTGCGCGGCCGCGCACCGCAGCCCAGATCGAGATGGCGCTCGAGTGGCGAGGACGCTCGACGCTTCACTCATTGCGCTGGCGATCGGGGCTTCACTGATACTAAGGGTTGCCGCTGCGTGCGCGCGACGCTAGCGCGGTGCCCGCGGCACGCGGCCCATCAGGTAGAACTCGTCGTTCGGCCGCATCGGCGGTGACGTTCGCCATGCGATTGGACAGGCCGAAGAAGGCGGTGATCGCCGTGATGTCCCAGGCGTCCTCGTCGCTGAAGCCATGCGCGCGCAGCGCTTCGAAGTCGGCGTCGCCGACCGTGCCCGACGCGGTGCAGACCTTCATCGCGAAGTCGAGCATCGCGCGCTGGCGCGGCGGGATGTCGGCCTTGCGATAGTTCACGGCGACCTGGTCGGCGACGAGCGGCTTCTTCTCGAAGATGCGCAGCAGTGCGCCGTGCGCGACGACGCAGTACAGGCACTGGTTCACGCCGCTGGTGGCGACGACGATCATTTCCTTGTCGCCTTTGGACAGGCCCGATTCGCGCAGCATCAGCGCGTCGTGGTAGGCGAAGAAGGCGCGGAACTCGTCGGGCCGGTGCGCGAGCGAGAGGAACACATTGGGCACGAAGCCAGACTTCTCCTGCACCGCCAGGATGCGTTCGCGGATGTCGTCGGGCAGGTTCGCCGAGTTCGGGGACCGGATAGCGGCTGATGGATGGATTCGACATGGGTTCAACTCCTGAATTGAAGTTTGTGAAGGCGGGCGTAGAGGCCGCCGCGCGCGAGCAGTTCGGCGTGTGTGCCCTGTTCGACGACGCGCCCGGCTTCGAGTGCGACGATGCGATCGGCGCGCTCGATCGTCGACAGCCGGTGCGCGATGACGATCGTCGTGCGCTCGCGCATCAGCGCGTCGATTGCGCGGACTGCACCTGGCGCTCGGATTCCGAGTCGAGCGCCGATGTTGCCTCGTCGAGGATCAGGATCGGCGCGTCCTTGTAGATCGCACGTGCGATCGCCATGCGCTGGCGCTGACCGCCGGAGAGCTCGCTGCCGTTGTGGCCGATCGTCGAGTCGATGCCGTCAGGCAGTGTGGCGACGAAGTCGAGCAGGTTCGCGCTGCGCAGCGCGTCGTTCACGCGCTCGCGGTCGAGCGGCGCGCCGAGGCACACGTTGGCGGCGACGGTTTCGTTGAAGAGCACGACGTCCTGGCTCACGAGCGCGAACTGGCGTCGCAGCGCCTTCACGTCCCAATCCGCGAGCGGCACGCCGTCGAGCGTGATGACGCCGCTGCTCGGCTCGAGAAAGCGCGCGAGCAGGTTGATGAGGCTCGATTTGCCTGCGCCCGAAGGGCCGACGAGCGCGACCGATTCGCCGGCCGGGATCGTCAAGCGTCACCTGATCGAGCGCGGCAGCGGACTGATCGTCCTTGTAGCGCAGCGTCACGTCGCGCAATTCGAACGCGCCGCGCGCCCGGCCCGGGTCGTGGGCGCCGCCGGTTTCGAGCGGGCTTTCGTCGATCAGCTTCACGCCGCGTTCGATCGACGCCAGCCCGCGCGTGATCGGCGCTGCGACCTCGGACAGGTTCTTGATCGGCGTGATGACCATCAACATCGCGGTAACGAACGAGGCGAATGCGCCGACCGACGTGCCCGCCGTCGTGCTCTGCCAGAGTGCGACGACGATCACCGCCGACATCGCGCAGGCGGCGAGGATCTGCGTCACCGGCGTCATCGTCGACGCCGCGGCGACCGATTTCATCGCCAGCCGGCGCATCGCCGCGCTGCTCTTGGCGAAGCGCGCGGTTTCGCTCTGCTGCGGCGCCGTGCAGGCGCACGATGCGCCAGGCGAGCACGTTCTCCTCGACGACGTAGGCGAGCTGATCGGTCGCCGTCTGGCCCGCGACCGTCAAACGATGCAGCCGCTTGCTGAGCACGCGCATGACGACGCCGACCGACGGGATCAGCACGGCGACGAAGAGCGTCAGCTTCCAGTTCAGCCACAGCAGGTAGGACAGCATCGCGACGAGCGTCAGCGAATCGCGCACCAGGCCGAGGACGGAATGCACGAGCTGGTTCGCGCCGCCCTGCACCTCGTAGACGAGCGTGTTGGTCAGGCTGCTCGCGGAATGCCTGGTGAAGAGTGTCGGCTGCGCCGCGAGCAGGTGCTCGAACATCGCCGCGCGCATCACGAGGATGCCGCCATTGGCCGCCCACGAGAGCGAATACTTGGCGATGAAGACCGCCGCGCCGCGCACGGTGAACAGGCCGATGATGACGATCGGTACCAGCCACAGCGGAATGCCGCCCGCCTGGAAGCCCTTGTCGAGCAATGGCTGCATCAACGCCGGCAGCACCGGTTCGGTCGCCGCGCCGACGATCGACGCCAGGATCGCGACGACGATGCCGGCGCGGCTGCTCGCGAAGTAGGGAAGGATGCGCTTGATGCGTTGCTTGAAGGTCTGCATGAGTCGATGCCACGGCGGCGCGGTCGATTATCCGCTGCGCCTGGGGTGGCTCGGGTGGGCCATGCCGCCCGATGCATGGCTGCCTACAATGGCCCCTCACTTCCTCGCCGGATGATCCAAACGCGACACGCCGCCAACCTCGCCGCCAGCTTCGTCAAGCGAACAGGTTTGCGTTGTGCTTTCGTCCATGGGGTCACTCGGTTTCGCCGATGATGGCTGCTGACGCGGCTACCGGCGACAACAAGATCTGCGAATTCGGAACGAAACTGATGCAACGAGAAACCCGACCTCCACCATTCCTCTCGCGCCGGGGCCTGTTGGCCGCGGGTGCGTGCGTGTTGGGGATGTCGTTAGGCGCACCGGCCCTGGCGCAGTTCCGGGTCGAGATCTCCGGCGTCGGCGGCACCCAGTTGCCGATCGCGATCGCGAAGTTCAAGGACGAGGACAAGGCGCCGCAGCCGGTGTCCGCCATCATCCGCGCCGATCTCGAGCGCAGCGGCCTGTTTCCGGCCGGTCGATGCGCCCGAGGTGATCGACGAGGTGGCGCAGCCGGTGCTTGCCGACTGGCGCGCGCGCGGCGCCGACGCGCTTGCTGACGGGCTCGGTTTCGCGCCTCGCCGATGGCCGCTACGACGTGCGCTTCCGGCTGTGGGACGTCGTCAAGGGTCAGCCCGTGCTGGCGCAGAGCACGGCCGTGCCAGCGGCCGACCTGCGACTCGCCGCGCATCGCGTGGCGGATGCGGTCTACGAGAAGTTCACCGGCGAGAAGGGCGTGTTCTCGACGCGCATCGCGTTCGTCACCAAGGCGGGCCGCCAGTACGCGCTGCGCATCGCCGACGCCGACGGCGAGGGCGGGCAGGTGGCGCTTTCGAGCCCGGAGCCGATCATCTCGCCCACCTGGTCGCCCGACGGGCGCGAGCTGGCGTACGTCTCGTTCGAGACGCAGAAGGCCGTCGTCTGGGTGCAGGAGGTGGCGAGCGGCAAGCGCCGCGCGATCGCGAACTTCCGCGGCTCGAACAGCGCACCGGCGTATTCGCCTGACGGCAAGACGATTGCCGTCACGCTGTCGCGCGACGGCGGCTCGCAGATCTATCTGATGGACCGCAGCGGTGGCAACCTGCGGCGCATCACATCGAGCCGGTCGATCGACACCGAGCCGGTGTTCTGCGCCGGACGGCAAGAGCCTGTATTTCGTCAGCGATCGTGGCGGCAGCCCGCAGATCTATCGCATGCCAGCCGAAGGCGGTAGCGCACAACGCGTCACCTTTGCCGGGGCCTACAACATCAGCCCGGCGATCAGCCCCGATGGACGCAATCTGGCCTACATTGCACGCCAGGGCAGCGCGATGCGGCTCACGCTGATGGATCTTGGCGGCGACTGCGCCGCCGCGTATGCTGACCGACACCACCAACGACGAGCGCCCGAGCTTCGCGCCCAACGGCAGGCTGATCGTCTACGCGAGCCGGGCCCAGGGCCGCGACGTGCTGATGACGACGACGCTCGACGGCCGGATCAAGACCTCGCTCGCGGTTTCGCAGACCGACGTGCGGGAACCCGTGTGGGGCCCTTTCGGCCGCTGAACACACGACACACTCAAGGAGGAACATACCGATGAATACCAAGCAATGGCGATGGGGTGCGTTGATCGCCGCGGTGCTGCTCGCAGGCTGCGCCTCGGACGTCAAACTCGACGACAACGCGCCGCCGGTCGAGACGCGCACGCCGACGAGCGTGTCCGACGCCGCCAGTGGCGCGGGCGCCAGCGGCACGTCGCAATCGAAGGTGACCTCGGTCGACCTGAACAAAGCCAACGCCGAAGCCATCGCCAACACGCCGCGCGTGATCTATTTCGACTTCGACAGCTTCGTCGTCAAGGATCAGTACCGCAACATCGTGGAGGTCTACGCGAAGGTGCTCTCGTCGGATAGATCCAAGCGCCTCGTGGTCGAGGGCCACACCGACGATCGTGGCGGCCGCGAGTACAACCTCGCGCTCGGGCAAAAGCGCGCCGAAGCGGTCGCGAACGCGATCGTGCTGCTCGGCGCGAACGAATCACAGATCGAATCGGTGAGCTTCGGCAAGGAGCGCCCGGCGGCGACGGGCAGTGACGAAGAGTCGATGGCGAAGAATCGCCGTGTCGAGCTGAAACTGCGCTGATGCGGCCCGCGTCGAACCCCGGCCGCACGCCGTTGCGCGCACTGCTCGCGCTCGCCGCAGTCACCGGCGCGCTTGCGGCGCCGACGGCGCATGCGGCGTTGTTCGAGGACGACGAAGCGCGCAAGGCGATCCTCGATCTGCGCAAACGCGTCGACCAGAGCAGCGAGCAATTGAAGGCACGCCAGACCGAGCAGAGCGAGCAGATCAACCAGATGCGCGGCGCGCTGCTCGATCTGTCCAACCAGATCGAACTGCTGCGCGGCGAGGTCGCCAAACTGCGCGGCACGAACGAGCAGCTTGCACGCGACCTCGCCGAGGTGCAGCAACGCCAGAAGGATCTGCAGCAGAGCACGGATCAACGGCTCGGCAAGTTCGAGCCGCAGATGGTCACGGTAGACGGCAAGGAGTTCATGGCCAGCCCGGACGAGCGCCGCGCCTACGACGAGGCGATGGCGATCTTTCGCAAGGGTGAGTTCGCGGGTGCGGCGAACGCGTTCAGTGCGTTCCAGAAGCGCTTTCCGAAGAGCGGCTACACCGAATCGGTGTTGTTCTGGCTCGGCAACGCGCAGTACGGCAAGCGCGACTATGCGCAGGCGATCGGCACCTTCCGCTCGCTCGTGACGGCCGTGCCCGACAGCCCGCGCGCGCCGGAGGCGTTGCTCTCGCTCGCGAACTGCCAGCTCGAGTTGAAGGACTCGAAAGGTGCGCGCAAGACCCTCGACGATCTGCTGAAGGCCTATCCGAAGGCGGAGGCCGCACAGGTCGCCCGCGAACGCATCTCGGCACTGAAGTAGCGCTGACGTGAGCCCGCCCGTGCCCGATCTGCAGGCGCTGTCGCTGCAGGTGCTCGTGGGCGGATTCGTGCTTGCCGCAGCGTTCGGCGCGATTGCGCAACGCACCCACTTCTGCACCATGGGCGCGGTGTCGGACATCGTCGTCATGGGCGACTGGACGCGAATGCGCATGTGGCTGCTTGCGATCGGCGTCGCGATGGTCGGCTTCAACATGATGGTGTGGCTGGGCTGGGTCGACCCTGCGAACAGCCTCTACGGCGGCACGCGCTTTATGTGGCTGTCGGCTCTCGTGGGCGGGGCGATGTTCGGCTTCGGCATGGTGTTCGCGTCGGGCTGCGCCAGCAAGACGTTGGTGCGCGTCGGCGGCGGCAACCTGAAGGCGCTCGTCGTTGCAATCGTGTTGGGCCTGACTGCGATCGCGACGCTCAAGGGCCTGCCGGCGGTCGCTCGCGTCGCCAGCGTCGACGCGGTCTACATCACCTTGCCCGCGCAGCAGGATCTGCCCTCGCTCGCATCGCACGCTTTCGGTGTGCCAAAGGGCGCGATTACGCTTGCGCTCGGTGCGCTGATGGGCGGCGGCTTGATCGCCTGGGCGCTGGCGCGCCCCGAAGGTCGGCGCGGCGAGACCCTGCTGGCGGGCCTCGGCATCGGCCTGATCGTCGTCGCCGTCTGGTGGCTGTCGGGTGTGCTCGGCTTTGTCGCGGAGGATCCGAACACGCTCGAGCCGGCCTTCCTTGCAACGAACTCACGGCGCATGGAGTCGTTCTCCTTTGTTGCGCCGGTCGGCTACGCGCTCGACTTGTTGATGGTCTTCTCGGACGCAAGCAACCGGCTGACGCTGGGCATCGTCGCGGTCGTTGGCATGGTTGCAGGCTCGGCAGCGCAGGCGCTTGCTTCGGGGCAATTTCGCTGGGAAGCGTTTCGCGGCGTGCAGGACACCGCGGACCATCTGATGGGCGCGACGCTGATGGGCATCGGCGGCGTGACCGCATTGGGCTGCACGATCGGGCAGGGGATCTCGGGTGTCTCGACGCTGGGCCTGACGAGCTTCGTCGCACTGGCGGCAATCCTCGCGGGCGCGGTCGCGGCCCTGCGCCTGCAGGCGTGGCGCATCGAGCGCGCCGCGTGATCGGGATGGGCGGCGTGAGCGGCATAGCGGCAGCCGCAGCATGAGCAAGTCAATCGTCGTCGACGCCTCTGTAGACGCCGATCTGGAGCGCCGCTTCGGTGGCCTGCGCCGACTCTACGGCGAGCTCGCCTACACCCGCATTCGCGCTGCGCGCATTGCCGTCGTCGGCCTCGGCGGAGTGGGCTCGTGGGCAGCCGAAGCCCTGGCGCGCAGTGGCGTCGCGGCGCTGACCCTGATCGACTTCGATCACGTCGCCGAGTCGAACATCAACCGGCAGGTGCAGGCGCTCGGCTCGACGCTTGGCATGGCCAAGGGTGACGCGCTAATGCGGCGCATCGCCGACATCCATCCCGGATGCGAAGTGCGCGTTGTCGATGCGTTCGTCGATGCGCAGAACTGGCCCGCGATTCTGGCCGAGCCGGTCGATGTCGTCATCGACGCCTGCGACGACCTGCGTGCGAAGCTCGTCCTCGCGGTGTGGTCGCGCGAGAAGGTTGCGTCGCTCGTCATCGCCGGCGCCGCGGGTGGCAAGCGCCTGCCGCAGGATGTCGCCGTCGCCGATCTGGCCGATGTGACGCACGATCCTCTGCTTGCATCGCTGCGCCAACGTCTGCGCAAACACCATGGCGCGCCGGGCAAGGGGCGGCTCGGATTGGTCTGCGTGTTCTCGCGCGAGCCCGTGCACCGGCCGCAGAGCTGGTGACGGCGACGAGTGCGCGCTGGACGGCAGCCTGAATTGCCAGGGCTATGGCTCGAGCGTCAGCGTGACCGCGACCTTCGGCATGGTCGCCGCAAGCGAAGCGCTGCGCCTGTTGCCGGAGGTGCCCACGTCGCCCGATATAATCGCAGGCTTGCCGGGTTGTTAGCTCAGCTGGTAGAGCAGCGGACTTTTAATCCGTTGGTCGTGGGTTCGAATCCCGCACAACCCACCAGCGATTAGAATTTCGCAACGTGGGGCTCTTAGCTCAGTTGGTAGAGCAGCGGACTCTTAATCCGTAGGTCGAGTGTTCGAGTCACTCAGGGCCCACCATAGGTAAAGAGAGGGGGTTCGGCGGTGTCGTTGAACCCCCTCTGCTTTTGCTGGTGCCAGTTTGGTGCCAGTTTCCTGACGATTGCCCGCTCGGTGCCCCTTGGGCAACATGCCTGCCCTGGCCATCGAGGCATCCAGTGCACATAGTGTTCGGCGAAGCCTTTGCCGGCTGCCGACAACATGCGCGCCCATCAGCCAGTAAAGGCAGACCTTCCACACCGTCTCGGAGTCGAGCACGTGCCGCGTCTCCACGCCGAGTTACCCTGCCGGCACGCCCACATGGTCGGCACGAACGTTGCCTGCCCGTGTCCTCATGCCTAGCGCCGAGATGCTGTCCACCACATCGGGCGGCGTGACCCACGAGTCGTCGGGAGCGTTTAGAGGGCAGAGGACGCGCGGACGCAGAGTGCCAGCTCGGCGCGTCGGTGTCGTGCGCCGACCAGGCTGGCCTCGTCGGTCGAATGCGGGCGGCGAACGCTTCAGGGCGGATTTTCGTTGCGCTAATGGCCGGAGCGCGTTCGCGAGAACCATGACGCCAAAGGATCGTCGTCGCGAAGAGTGGGGTCGGACGGTCCGACCCCTTCCTCCGCCAGCGCCGAAAGTTGAAACGATGTGTGACGTTTGGGTGGAGTTCCCGCGACGTCCTGGGCGCGCAATGGACATCCTGAGATTTCCGGAGACATTGAACCTGGTTTGTCTCGGTACTTCCGCTTGGCGACGAGCCGGGGCACGATGCCCCCATGCGCACACTGTGGATCGAATCAAAGGGCGAGCAGCTAAGTTTGCTTGACGCGGCACCGGCTGCGCCGAATGGCCCGATTGTGCTCGAGGAACCCAGCATCGATGCTTTTGATGTCGGTGCGCAGCCCCTCCCGGCCGCGTACGAAACCACATTGCTCGAAGTTGCTGCAGGCCGAGACGCTCCTCGTCCCCGTTGAGCGTCTGTATGAAGACATTGACAATCCGCGCACCGAGTTTCCGGAAGGACGGCTCGGTGAACTTGCCGAGGATATTCGGCAGCACGGCATCCTCCAGCCGATCGTCGTGCATCCGGCCGACGCGTCGGGCAACCATCGCATCCACTTCGGTGCCATGCGACTGCGAGCAGCCAAGCTGGCAGGGCTGTTGTGCGTGCCGATAGCCGTTCGAACCGCAGCTGCCGATCCTTATGCGCAGGTCGCCGAGAACCAGAAGCGCTGCCCACTCCAGCCGATCGAACTCGCGCGCTTCATCCGAGGCCGCTCAGACGCTGGCGACTCGAACACGACGATCGCCAAGCGTCTCGGCATGGACTTGACCACGGTCGCACACCATCTCGCGCTGCTCGACCTGCCACCCGAACTGGATCGGGCGCTCAAGGCCGGACGCTGCACCTCACCGCGAACGCTCTACGAGCTGAGCAAGTTGCACAGCAAGCATTCGGCGCAAGTCAGTGCATTGATAGACGGCGAGGGCGAGATCACGCGGTCGACCCTCGCAGCGCTGCGTGCGGGTTCGACACCAGTAGGTAGACCGAGTACCGACGTCGCAAAGAATTCGACATCGCTCATCGAGCAAGCCAACGCTACGTGTGCGCGATTGGAGGCGCTCGTGAGTCGACTCAAAAGATCCGAGACGCCAGAGGCACAGATCGAACTCGCCGCTTTGCGGTATCGCATCGCCGACCTCGCGGATCGACTCGCATGAGCCTCCATTTCCGCGGTCGGACCGTCCGACCTCGCCGCGCCCGATCGTCGCCTTGCTGAAGTTGCGATATGAAGAGGATCGAGAAAGACCGATGGCAGGATAGGCCGGCGGCCGCGCTCTGTGGTGTCTTCAACTGATGTCCAAGCGCGTGACATGTCGGCCACCCCTCGCGAGTTCTTCACCGTCGACCTGCGCGGCCTGCGTGCCGCGCTGAGCCGGCGCGCGACCGAGACCGGCCTCACCGAATCCGACGTGTTGCGCAACGCGCTGGCGGTGGCGCTGAACGACGACCAAAACCGAAGCGCTACGCTGAACTCGTCGGAAGCCGACGACATCCGCGAATCGCAACCTCAGATCAAGCTGTCCGTTCGCATCCTGCGACCGGTGGCCGAACGTCTTGACAGAAAGGCCCGCGCTGCCGGTCTGTCGCGCGGCGCCTACCTCACCGGCCTGATCGACGGCGCGCCCGCTGTCGTCGCGGCGACCGATCGACGAGCCGGATTCATCGCGCTCAGCGCATCGGCCGCAGAGCTGGCACTGCTCAGCCGCGACATCAACCACCTGACGCTGCTGCTTCGCAGAGGCGAAGTCCGGGCGGCGCAAGAGTACCGAGCCCGGCTGGACACGCCTCGACGCTGAAGTGCGCCAGCACCTCGATCGGTCTGCGGCGGCGCTCGCTGAACTCGCACCGCCGCAGGCCCGTGCCCGCCGAATCAAGTTCGATTCACCCCAACCGTCGCGGAGACGACCATGATCCAGCCCTCGACAGACGGCGTCCTCATCCAATGGGGCGACCGACTCTTCTACCCCTCCAACCGGGTGATCAAGTCGCACACACCGCGACTGCACCCGCCTGCCGGCCGAGCCGCCGCAATCCGCAGCCGCATCGAAGCCACGGTCCGTCGCGCACCGCAGGTCATGGTCAAGGTCACCGGCGGTGGCCGTGGCATGACGGCGATCGCTGCACACTTGCGCTACATCAGCAAGAACGGTCGACTCGATATTGAAGACGACCGCGGAACTGTCGAACGCGGCAAGGAGGCATTGCACGAGATCGAGCGCCAATGGCGCGTCGGCGGCGCCCGCATCGACGCCGTGAGCCCGCGACGCGAAGCCTTCGACATCATGCTGTCGATGCCGCGCGGCACCGATCCGCTGACCGTGCAGCGCGCGGCACGCGAATTCGCCAGGATCGAGTTCGCCGAGCACCGCTACGTGATGGTCCTGCACGACCACCAGGCCAACCCGCACGTGCACCTGAGCGTCAAGGCCGCGTCGAAGCAGGGCAAACGGCTCAACCCGCGAAAGGCCGACCTGCAGCGCTGGCGCGAGACCTTCGCCGAGCGGCTGCGCGCGTGGGGCATCGATGCCGAAGCCTCGCCGCAGATCACGCGCGGTGGCAATCGGCGCACCGAGACGGTTGTGGCAACGCAAGGCCAGAGAGACAGGGCGCATCGAGGCACCGCGCGACGGTGAGCTGCAAACGAAAAAGCTGACAAAGGCGCGGCACGACGCACGCCAAGGCCTGGTGCGAAATCGCCAAGGCGCTGGCTGCTCGGACGACGCCGAGGACCAGCAGGCTCGCCAAGCGACGTCGTCGACTACGCGCGCTGTCTGCCCGGCATTCGATACACCGCCGAGCGGGAGGCGCAGCGGAGCTCGCAGAGAGGGAACAAGGAAGGCGCGCCCACGCGCGAGCCGATGCAGCAGCAACACCGCGATGACGCAGTCTCAACGAACCCGGCCAGGCCGAGATCGAACGATGACCGACGCGCCCACCCCGCACCCCTCCGCCCGGAGGGGCCGTCCTCGCCGCCGGACGGGCTCGCCGGGCAGGGGGCTGAGGCGGACCGGCCGCCTGCCGCGAGCGGGAGCGTGATGCGCCGTGCCTCGCGTAGGAGTTCGCTGGCGCCGGGCTTCGCACGCCCTTGACTCGGCACGCGGCACCGAAATCAGTGGTGAATAGCCGACCGAACTCGTCCGAGTGGTCCAGGTCCGACCAACGCCAGGCGACAACACGCCGACCCAGGCGAACGGGCGCCGGGAACGTTCCTTCGGCGATCCAGCGTTAGATCGTCGAGCGGCCCAGGCCGGTGAGCCTGGATGACGATGGGCAGGCGTAGAAAGCGCTGGGGTTCGTCAGCGTGGGTTGAGGGCGGCGGCGGCGCTTCATCACGAATTGAGTTCGTTCAATGAGCACTCAGCGCCTTCACGGGTGTGGGGCCGATGACTTTCGACGAAGTCAGCGAATCGATCCGAGCGTCGAATTGACGCTTGAACCTGCAGTTCCTGAGCGCGGGCCGGCGGGCGGGGACGGCGGCTTGATCCACGTCACCGCCGTTCGGGCCGGATCCTCGAGGACCCGCACGCGACCCAACTCGGACATCACCATGTCCTCGTCGGACGCCAGAGCCGGTCGGTTTTCAGCCATGCACGTTGGCCTATCAGGGTCGCATGTGCAAGGATGTGTCACATCCGTCGCAAGAGCAGGACGGAATCTGCGGTGCGCGCGAGCCTGCAAAATATCCATGCTGCATCCAGACTGCCGGCGCTGACGTATTCGCCAGGTCTCCCGCCAATCCCTTCCGCTCAATGCAACCGTGCTTCAGACTGACTTTGCCGCTTGACATTGGCGCTCCTGTGATTTCTGCGCCCGCGCTTGCCCCTCAGGCCTTCGCTCAACAACGGTCGCCGCGGTGCAGCTCGACAAGGTGGAGATCAGCGGCCACTACGACAACAGCGTCGGCAGCTTCGCCCGATTCGGCGAGGACCAGGGCGTGTTCGGCCAGCAGCTCATCGAGGCGAGGCCGCTGCTGCGCCCTGGCGCGCTGCTCGAAGCCGTTCCCGGGCTCGTCGCGACCCAGCACAGCGGCACCGGCAAGGCGAACCAGTATTTCCTGCGCGGCTTCAATCTCGATCACGGCACCGATTTCTCGACGCTCCTTCGAGCCGCATGCCGGTCAACATGCGTACGCACGCGCCACGGCCAGGGCTACACCGACCTGAACTTCGTGATCCCGGAGCTGGTGGAGCAGATCGAGTACCGCAAGGGCACCTACTACGCCAGCGTCGGCGACTTCGGCTCGGCCGGCGGCGCGAACCTGTACCTGACGGGCGGGCTGAAGCAGAACCTGGCGCTCGCCACGGTGGGCGACTTCGGCTCCAGCGCGGCCTGATCGCGGGTTCGCCGAGCTCGGTGATTCGGGCCGGCTCCACCTACGGCCTGGAACTGCTGCACACCGACAGCCCGTGGGAGGTACCGGAGACTACCGCAAGGCGAACGGCCTGCTGCGCTACTCAATGCGCCTGGGCGAAGGCCAGATCGCTATCACCGGCATGGCCTACAGCGGCACCTGGACTTCGACCGACCAGGTCGCGCAACGCGCCATCG
Organism: uncultured beta proteobacterium; assembly: GCA_963774675.1. Taxonomy (GTDB): domain Bacteria; phylum Pseudomonadota; class Gammaproteobacteria; order Burkholderiales; family Burkholderiaceae_C; genus CAIKUF01. The sequence continues at coordinate 194,050 of CAVZFV010000002.1, forward strand.
ATTCCGGCCTGATCGGCCGCTACGGCTGGCTCAACGACAAGGAGCAGAAGCGGCGGCAAGTCGGAGCGCGGCCAGGCCTGTCGGTGGACTATGCGGTGCCGCTGGCGGGCGGTCAGTTCCCAATACTGTTCGTTTAGATGAAATCACCGGTCGGGTTCTGCGGTGACCGAGCTTGGGCGATGGACTCTGCGTCGTGGCGTGCAAGCACGCGGGGCGACCGCGACCGGTGTGCAATCGATGGGGATCCTGGTGGGCGCGCTGCGATCGTGGGGAGCGTACTGCGAGTTTCGTCGCTTGACCATGCGCGGCGAGCGTTTGTCGAGAGTCCTCGTGGCTCGGATGCACGCGCTGGCTGCGAGCAATTCACGCAACCACCGGTGCCTGCGTCTGGGTCGCTCTGGGGGGAAAGGCCCCGGAGTCGGGGCTGTGTGCGCGTCGCCAGCAGTTCGACGTTGCCCCTTGAAGGACCAACTCGGCGGTGGGGCAATCGGTGTCGCGTGGCGCCTTGGTGAAGCAGCCAGCGCACCGCGTAGTGGGCAAGCGCCCAGCCGTAAACCTTGTCGTACCAGCTCTGGCGTCTTGCTGCGCAACACGCGCTTGCTTTGGCGCAGGTGCGTCTTCAGTTCATCGAAGACGGCCTCGATCTGCCAGCGCTGGTGGTACAGCGCCGCCAACTCCATCGCCGGCGCGGCGTTCGCGTCCAGCAGCGTGGTGAGGCAGCCGGTAGCGCGGCTGGGGCGCTGGTCGGCGCCGGGGCAGGTCGGGCGGGTACTCGATCACGCGCACGGTGGACGGCCCTCGGCTGTGCGGCCTCGGGCGCCGCCGACACCGGCAGGGCGAAGGACGCTGAGGTAAGAGCCGTCTTCGAGCAGGGTGTCGCACCGGCAGTTGCCGGGTGTCCGAGCAGCGCCACAACAGATCGGCGCCCGTGGCTTGTGCCTGGCGCCATTGCTCGAAGCCGTTGAACCCCCGGTCGGCCATGCAAAGCATGCCCGGCACCAGGCGAGGCAGCAGCGGCACGCACAGCGCCCACTCGCCGCTGCGGTACGGCCCGAGGTTGGCGCCCAGGATGGCATGCGTGGCACATTCCACCAGGACCACGCACTTGGCCTGCGGGTAGCCGGCGTGGCCGGCCACGCTCGTACGGCTGCCGGGGTAGCCGAAGGTCGCCGCGTGTGTCGGTCTCGTCGGGCAACTCGAAGCCGCTGCCGTCAATGGCCACCAGCCTCAGCCCGGCATAGAACGCCTGCGGATGGTTGTGCACTTCAGCCAAGCGGCACGGCAACATCGCCGTACCACACTCAGCCAGTGGCGCGGATCCGATTCGGCTGCGAAGCCCGCTGATCGAAGGCTTGCTCACCAGCGCGGGCTCCGCCGCGCCGCTGGCCCAGGCCAAGCCCCTGCGCCACCACGGCAAACACCTCCTCGTAGGCGGCCTCCGGGTACAGGCTCAGCGCCATGCCAGTAGTAGCCATCCCGGCCACTGCGGGGAAGCTGCGCACGCGCTGCGTATTGCAGCCGTGCTCGTTCAGCACGGCATGAACCACCTCGGGAGAAACCACCCGCGCGAGCAGGCTCGCCGACGGGTCGTCACTCAGCCGAGCCCCAGAGCCCAACACCGCCTTGGTTCGCGCCATGCCAGCCGCCTGTTGTCGAGTTGCGACAAAGGCGATTGTGGATCAGAATCATCTAAACGAACAGTATTGGGTCAGTTCCAGTCCACGGCCTACTGGTTCAACTACAAGCTCAAGCTGTTCACCAACTTCACCTACTTCTTGACCGACCCGGTCAACGGCGATCAGTGCGACAGGCCGACGACCGCAACGTCTACGGCTGGCTCGGCGAATGGATCCGGAGCGATGTGTTCGGCCATCCGACCCCGAACACGCTCGGCTACGAGTTCCGGCAGGACCGCATCGGCCCGATCGGCTTCTACACCACCGTCAACGCCAACGGCTCTCGACCACGCGCGAGGACGATGTGGTCGAAGGCAGCCTCGGCGTGTACGCGCAGAACGACACGCGCTGGACGCGTGGTTTCGCGCCATCGCCGGGCTGCGCTACGACCGCTACCGCTTCGACGTCACCGCGCTGAGCCAGCCGCTCAATTCCGGCGACGCGACCGCCGGCATCTGGTCGCCCAAGCTCTCGCTCGTGTTCGGCCCTTGGGCGCAGACCGAGTACTTCGTCAATGCCGGCTATGGCTTTCACAGCAACGACGCACGCGGCGTGACGATCAAGGTCGACCCCGCCACCGGTGACCCGGTCGACGCCGCGACGCCGCTGGTGCGCAGCAAGGGTGCCGAACTCGGCCTGCGCGCCGAGGCCGTGCCGAACCTGCAATCGTCGCTGGCGCTGTGGTACCTGGGGTTCGACAGCGAACTGGCCTTCATCGGCGATGCGGGCACGACCGAGGCGGGTCGGCCTTCGCGTCGCTACGGCGTCGAGTGGTCCAACCGCTGGCGGCCGGAGCGCTGGCTGTTCGTCGACTTCGACTTCGCCTGGAACCACGCCCGCTTCACCGGCTCCGCGCCGGAAGGCGACTACATGCCCGGCGCACCCGACGTGGTGGTCTCGGCAGGCTCGGCGTGCAGCAGTACGGGCCGTGGTCGGGCGCGATGTTCCTGCGCTACATCGGCGCGTATCCGCTGATCGAGGACAACCGCCTGCGCTCGGACCCGCAGACCGTGGTCGACGCGCAGGTCGGCTATCAGTTCGCGCCGAGCTTCAAGCTACGGCTGGACGTCTTCAACCTGTTCGACCAGCAGACCAACGACATCAGCTACTACTACGAGTCGCGCCTGCCCGGCGAGCCGCCCGAGGGCGTGGGCGGCACGCACGTCCACCCGGGCGAGTCGCGGAGTTTTCGGGTGTCGCTGTCCTACCGCTTCTGAACCGGCTGCCGGCTGCGCGACCGACGAGCTCAGTTCGCTCCGGCAGACAGCGCCTTGACCGGCGCCTTGACCTCGAGCGTCTCGCGCTTGCCGTCCTTGGCCTCGACGACCAGCGTCAGCGGCACGCTTTCGCCTTCCTTGAGCTGCTGCTTCAGGTCCATCAGCATCACATGGTAGCCGCCGGGTTTGAGATCCACCGCCTTGCCCGCGGGCAGGTCGAGGCCGGGGACGGCGCGCATCTTCATTACGCTGCCCTCCATCGCCATCTCGTGGATTTCCACGACGCCGGCCACCGGCGACTTGGCCGAGACGAGCTCGCCCTGGGCCGAGGTCAACTGCATGAAGGCGCCGGTGGCCTTCTGCTGGGCCACGGTGCCGCGCACCCAGGGGTCCTTCACCGTCGTCTGCGCGCACGCGAACTGCGCGGCGAGTGCCAAGCCCCCCAGAACAAACATTCGATTCATGGGATTCATGGGAATTCCTTCAGCTTTGAAAACACGAATGTTACGACGACGTTCTCTCAGTTTCACCCCAGCGCGTGGTCAGCGTAGAAGGTCTGGGCCGTCGAGAAGGCAACGTACTCGACGTCAGGCCATGTTCACGCAGCCATCGCACGCCTTTCAGTCCTCGTCTCACCCAACATGTCAACCCTGCCAGGTTTGGTTAGGCTTTTGCCGAACTCCTCGCCGAGTCCACGCTCACGGCGCCCTGGCGCTGCCGCAGCCGCGCTATCGCCCTTCGCTTCTTCAACCACAAGTACACGCCGGTGATGGACAGCATCGCGACCAAGCGCCATGCAAACCTCCATCGCGGCTCCGTCGCCCGCTTTGAGCGCATGGGAGATGGCCGGCGCAAGTGACCCCACCAGAATCGAAAGTATGGCGATCCAGGAAGAATTCCGGCGAGTGGCCCGAGCGCGAAGCATGCGCCATTCAAGGCGGAGGTCCGGGAATCGCCCCCCCGTGATTGCGCTGGGTATTCACCCACCCGTGCTTCGGATCAGTGGCTTCGGACCGAGCAGCCGAAGGGCAGATATTCCTACGAGATCGTCATTTTTAGGCTGAAGTTCCTCCGCGTCCGGCCCGAATTCCTCTGCTCCATCAACCACTTGCGATGGATTTCGGGTTGGGGTTTCTCTGGCTTCACGGTTGGATGGCCCGGATCAGCGCCATGGCGCGCTGTTGGTGTGCGGTGGCGGTGGTGAGCAACTCGAAGGTCGGCGCAGTCGCGCCGGCGCTGGGCGTGCGACAGGTGTTGCGTACGATGGTGGCCAGTTCGGCGAGCAGCGTCTTGAAGCTGTGAGCAGCGGATCCATCGTCGAGCAGCTTGGTGTACGCCTTTTTGTCCGCGGCAGCGGAGCGCTTGGCGGGTGCGACGGGGTCGCGAGTCAGCTTGGCTGTCTGATCCTCGTCAGCGAACATCAGTGGTCGCCACGCCTCGCGCATGTGCCACTCCACGTAATACGCGAGCAGGCAGAGAAAGATGTGGCTGCGTACACGATCGGCGAGCCAGTGGTGAATCGGGCGGATGTTCAAATCAATGGTCTTGAACGATCGGAATGCCCGCTCCACGTTGCTGAGCGCCTTGTAGCTGCGCACGCTGTCGTCGGCGCTCATCTGTTTGGCCGTAAGGCTGGTGCGAATCACGTAGATCCCGTCGAGGGCGGCCTCGTCGGCGATCTCCTGCTGGCGACGCGTGAACTCGAACCCATCGTCTCGGATATCGAGGGCAAAGTGCTTGGCCATCTTGTACTTGTCGATCACCCGCCCCAGCGCCACACCGATCTTGTCGCGCCCCTTGAGCCTGGCCGCCTGCCTGCGTGGCCTGGATTTTCTCGAGATTCTTGATGGTGGCCGCAAGCAGAGCTTCGCGCTTGTGGGCACGCAGCTTCTGGAGCGCAGGGTTGCGACACGCCACCAACCGCTCACCGGGATAATCGGGATGGGTGAACTCGAACAGATTGCGCTCGTCGAACAACCCCAGCTGCAGATGGCCGCCGCTCACCAAGGTTCGAATCGCCCGGTCTTGAGCGCCGTGATCCAGTCCAGCCCCTCGATGGCGCGCAACTCTTCGATTTTCTTCTGCGCGATCATACCCCGATCGCCGACCAGCACGAGCTTCTCGATGCCGAAGTCATGGCGAGTCTTCTCGACCTGCGCGAGCAGCGTGTTGCCGTCAGAGATATTGCCCTCGAACACCGAGACGGCCACCGGGCAGCCGCGGCGATCGGCAAGCATTCCGTAGTTGACTTGGAGCTTGCCCGGGTTGCCGTCGCGGTTGTGACCACGCGGCCAGCGGGCAGGTGCTGCCCTCGAAGTAGCTCGACGACAGGTCGTACAGCACCAACGCACCCTGCTCAAATGACGCGAGGCGAGCCTTCTCGATGGCGCCCTGACGCTCGAGCAGCCAGTCCATGGCGGCGTACAGGTCGTCCTCGGTGGCGTCGGCGACGCCGAGGTCCTCGGCGAGGGTCGAGCTGTGCCACCGCGTGCGGTGGCAAGCTTGGTGTCGGGCTGCGACGATACGCGAAGGCCACCATGGCCAGCACCAGGTCGCGTTCACGGCTGGGCGATGAGGCGATCACCGAGGCCAGACCCAGGCGCTGCATGGCAAGGGCGACGGCCTGCACGTGACCATGGGTGCGCGAGCGCACCACCTCGAAGGCCTGGGAGACCGCCACGAAGGTCTCGCCTTGCAGCGAGCGCCGGATGATGTGGATTCGCCGGCGTCGCTCAGGTGCGACAGATTGCCCAGGGTCTCGTTCTTGACCTTGCCGTCTTCGCGGTAGCTGCGGCGCGGCAGGTGGGTGAGTAGACCTTGTCTTTGTAGGTGCGTCGGTCGTGACGACGTGAGCGGCTCCGTTGCGGGATGGCATACATTGAAATATATGCCAGTTGGCAACACAAGTCAACACATTTAGTGTCTACACTTTTGACCACAAAAATGGCCCGAAAGGGCCAAAAATGTCAATCGCGATAGGGACTTGTCGATGCCAAGCCGTGAGAAACGGCCAGGAACTTCAGTTTAGGGAATGGATCGAACAGTTCGGGGCGGACGGTAGGTTCGGCACGACCGGCTCGATGAGCTGCTTCTTATTGACGCTGCCATTGCAGGACTGCTCGTGACGGCTGTCCTGTTCACCTGATCTGCGGGCCCCTGATCAAAGCACCACCAATCACTGCGGAAACGCAGTGCCACGTGGGCAGGCCGCGCGAATGCAAGCCCAACTGGCCTGCGTGGTGCCGGACGGTTCGTGTACTTCCGCTTCTGGCCGGGACTGCCAGTTCGCAGCCGCGCCCGGCAGCAGTCCTTCGGCTCGATCGCCGGTTTGCCCAACGACAGCTGTCGGCAAGCTACGCGAATGGGTAATCCCGGCCACAACCTGGCGGTCGCGAACGGCCGGTAGAGAGCATCCCATTGCTGCCAGTACACGTCGCAGTTTGCGCCACGTCGCAGCTGCGCTGTCGGCCAGGACTGACGGTGATGGGTGAACGAGCGTGCCGCAGTCCGGCTCGGCCACTTCTGCCGCAGGGCTCGGACATCGATAAGTAATAGGAATCACTCGCATTCGTGATACCATTTTGTCAGATTTCATCCCAACTGGCCTACTGAAGACACACTCCGTGCCGCGCATCCCGTCTGTCACCGACCCGCTCGCGCACGGGCTTGCCTCACCGTCTGACTCCTTTCGCCTGCCGATTTCGGGCGCTGCAGCACCCGACCTGAACTCGGCGCAACGGCGCTCGCTGGTTGGCGGGATCGTGTTGCTGCATCTGGTCGGCCTCTGGGCGCTGCTGCAGGTGCGCGCCGTACGCGACGCCGCTGAGCAGGTTGCGCCGATCTTCGTCAGCTGGCTGGCAGCGCCCGTACCGCAGCGTGCGCCCGAACCGCCGCCCATCGTGAGGCTGGAACCACCACCGAAACGGGTGCGCAGCCCCGTTCCGCCCCCGCAGGTGATCGCCGCAGCAACGCTGCCTGCGCCAGAGGCTTTCGTCGCTCCGTCAGAGCCTCCGCCGGAGTCGGCGCCCCTTCCCGTTGCTGCCCCGCCACCCGCGGCTCCGGTTGCTGTGGCCGCCCCAGTGCCGGCTGCGCCGCCGCCGGCGCCCCGCACCCTTCCGAGTTCAGCGGTGCGCTTCCTGCCAGCCTCCCGAGGTGGTGTACCCGCGCCTGTCGCAGCGCAACGCTGAAACCGGTTTGGTCGTCGTACGCGCCTATGTGGGCACCACTGGTGGCAATGCGCTGAGCGTGCAGCTCGAGCGCTCGACCGGGCACGATCGCCTCGATCAGGCCGCGCTGGCCGCGGTGCGCAAGGCGCGCTTCAAACCGTATTCGGAGAACGGCCAGCCTGTTGAAGGCTGGGCGCTCGTACCGATCCAATTCGAACTGGAGAAATGACGTGAACGTCGACACCACCGCACTTGGCTTCGGCCACTTCCTGGCCCAGGCCGACCCTCTGGGCAGGGCCCTGCTGCTGATCCTGGTGGTGATGTCGGTGACCTCTTGGGCCATCATCGTCATCAAGAGCTTGTCGCTGTACGTACGCAAGGCGCGAACGGCAAGCTTCCTGCGGCTGTTCTGGAACGCCACTTCGCTTGACGCCGTAACCGCCGAAATCTCCACCCACGGCGCGCGCGATCCGTTCTCGCACCTGACCGCCCATGCGATGCACGCGCAGGCCCACCACGCACGCTATGGCGCCGCCAAGCTGGAAGAAGCCGGCAGCGCCAGCGACTTCGTCACGCGCACCATCAAGAAAGTGCTCGACGAGGAAAACACGCGGCTGGAGAACGGCTTGTCGGTGCTCGCCACCGTGGGTGCGACGGCGCCCTTCGTCGGCCTGTTCGGCACGGTGTGGGGCGTGTACCAGGCGCTGGTGGCCATCGGCATGAGCGGCGCCGGCACGCTGGACAAGGTCGCCGGGCCGGTTGGCGAGGCGCTGATCATGACCGGGCTCGGCTTGGCTGTGGCCGTTCCCGCCGTCATTGGCTACAACGCGCTGACGCGCGCCAACCGCGTGCTGGCGGCACGGCTCGACGCCTTCGCCTACGAGCTGCACACCTTCGTCAGCATGGGCCAGGCGCTGGGCCACGAGGGTGCACAACCGCAAGGCAGCGTGCGCGCGCTGCCGGCGCGCGCGGCCACGCGGACCACGCCGGCCACGGCCTGAGCGAGGACCAACCCATGGCCTTCGCCAGCTTCAATTCCAAGAGCCCCGGCGCGCCGATGTCTGAGATCAACATGGTGCCGCTGATCGACGTGATGCTGGTGCTGCTGGTGATCTTCATCGTCACCGCGCCGCTGCTCACACAGGCGGTGAAGCTCGAACTACCCAAGGTCAGCTCGCAGGTCAATGACCTGCGGCCGGACAAGATCGACTTCGCTATCGACGCCAGTGGCACGCTGTTCTGGAACGGCGAAGCGGTGCCACGCAGCGTCGTACAGGAGCGCTTTGCCATCGAAGGACGCAAGGAAGTGCAGCCCGAGGTGCATCTGCGTGCGGACCAGGCCGTGGCCTATCGCTTCGTAGCGCAGACACTGGCCGATGCGTCGAAGGCCGGGTTGCACAAGATCGGCTTCATCAGCGAGCCCGACCCCACGCCATGGCGCCGATAGACAAAGCCAAAGCGTCGGCGCCCGGCATCGGCGCGGCACGTGCACCCGCCACACCTGAAGGCGGCGTACAGCGCATCCTCAGCGAGCACCTTTTTGCCGGCAGCCGCGAAGTGCAGATCGACCATCTCGGCGCCATTTACCGGCTCAAGCAGACCGCTCTAGGCAAGCTGATCCTCACCAAGTAGTCCCTTGTTCATCGACCCGCACCAGCCCGCTGTCGCCAGCCCGTGCTCCATCCTCCTAGGAGAGCCACGTGCCACGCCACACTGCAAAGCCCACCCAAGCCCATCCACGAAATGCCCGTGGTGCTACCACGCCCGGTCAAGCGCCAGTCACCTCTCAACGACTGTTGCCGCTGGGCGCGCTGGCTGCTGGCTTCGGACTGCTGAACAGCGGCGCGTGGGCGCAGACCGCGCCGGAGGCGCCCGCACCCGCCGCCTCGGCCGCTTCCGCACCGGCGGCCCGCCCTGAAACCACGATGCAACCGATTTCGGTGAAGGCGAAGGCGGAATCCGACGCCACCTCGCTGCGCGCCGCCACGACCGGCGTGGCCAAGGGCAGCCAGGACATCATGGACGTCCCACAGGCGGTGACCATCATCACCGAAAGGCTGATGAACGACCGACAGGTCGATACGCTGAACGAAGCGCTGCACCTGATGGGCGGCATCAGCTTCCTGGCTGCCGAAGGTGGCGAGCAGGACATCCGACTGCGCGGCTTCTCGATCTCCGGCGACATCTACGACCATTCACGACCCCGGCTTTTACGACCGCGACGTCTTCGGCTTCGAGCGCATCGAGCTGCTGCGCGGCTCGGCGTCGATGTTGTTCGGGCGCGGCTCGACCGGCGGTGTGGTCAATCAGGTGTCTAAGCAGGCGTTCCTGGACGATGCCAACATCATCAACATCACCGCTGGCAACGATGGCTTCCTGCGCTTCGTCGGTGACTTCAACTACCAGACAGGCGAAACCTCGGCGATACGCGTCAACCTGATGCGCAACACCGCCGACAACAACGGCAACTTCATCGACAAGGAAGGTGCGGCGGTGAACTACCGCTGGGGCATCGGCACCGACGACGAATTCGTTGCCGGGCTGTACTACCTGCACAACAACAACGGCATGAACTATGGCCTGCCGTGGGCGCGCGTGAGTTCCGCGCAGGAAACGAGCAACCCGTCGGTGATGATTCCGGGCCTGAATCCGTCGAACGTGTACTACGGTGCGCCCAGCGACTACAACGCCGGTGGGGCGAGCTACGGCACACTCAGCTGGCTGCACCGTTTCAACGATGGCGGCGCATTGCGCTCGACGTTCCGCTACGGCACTTACGACCGGGACCAGCGCGCCAGCACCATCCGCTTCTGCCAGCAGTCCACCAACAGCTCCGGCATGGTCAACAACCCGGATTGCCCGACCACACCACAGGGCCTGGACACAATCAGCGACGCGACCCTGCTGAACCGCGGCACCAACAACAAGGTGCAGGACATGAACAGCGGCTATCTGCAGTTCGACTACACCAATCGCTTCAACTGGTTCGGCACGAGTAACGAAGTGCTGGCGGGGCTGGATCTGGCGAATGAGGACTTCTCGGGCTTCGCGATGATCACGCCACCCGGTGTGACGCTGGACAAGAACTCGCCCCGGACCACACTGGGAACACCGGACAACGGCTACGGCTGGGTCGATGAGTCGTTGCGCATCAAGCGCCAGCAGGCGGCCTTCGAAGCCCGCGCAGTCGGCGTCTTCGCTCAGGATCTGATCCAGGTTGCGGATTTCTGGAAGGTGCTGGTCGGCCTGCGCTACGACTACTTCAAAGGCGACTACCAGACCTACCAGACCGCGGACGGCGGCGAGGTGGCGCCGGGCACTCTCACCGCCGATCGGGGCCGCTCGGACGGCGAGTGGAGCGAACGCTTCGGCGTGCTCTACCAGCCAACGCAGGCGATGACCTACTACTTCTCGTACGGCACCTCGTTCAACACCTCGGGCGACACCTATGCCCTACGACTTGCCTGGCTCGAACACGCCGCCGGAATCGAGCCGCAATATCGAACTCGGCGCCAAGCTCGATCTGTTCAACAACCTTCTGAGCACGCGCTTCTCGATCTTCAACATCACCAAGTTCCACGAGCGCAACCGCGATTCGCCCAACGGCACACCGATCGAAGACTACCTGCTGTCGGGGCGACGCCATGCCACCGGCATCGACATCGACATCGCCGGGCGCATCACGCCAAAGTGGGACATCTTCGTGTCCTACACCTGGATTCCAGACGCCGAGATCGATGCCGGCAACCCCGATGGTTCCGCCATCTCGGGCGAACGGGTGGGCCAGCGCCCGTCGCTCACACCGCTGCAACAGCGGCTTCGGTGTGGACGACCTACCAGGTGCTGCCGCAACTGCGGCTCGGCGCCGGAATCCACCGCACGCAGCTCGCAGACGCCCAACCGGAACAGGCGGCGTCGTCGCCCCCAGCTTCGGTCACAGGCGATGTGATGGCCGAGTACAACTTTCAGCGACCGTATCGGATTCATGTTCAACGTCACCAACGTCACCAACACCTACTACGCCGACAGTTTGTACACGGGCCACTACATCGTCGGCGCACCGCGCACGATCGGACGGGGGCAGGCGGGCCTGACCATGCGGGTTCCTGAAAGCATTTTTCCCCATGCTCGGTCCACGTCAAACAGGTTCTAGACAGCAGCGAGCTGAGCGCCACGCGCGCGCCATCCTCTCAGGGGGGCGAAGTGGGGCGGCGGCCGCGTCACCGCCGGCGTGCAATCGGCGATGGCCAAGAACAACGAACAGCTGGACCAGCAAGGCGAAGCCGCCAAGGCCTTGCCAGCCGATCGTGCTGCAGGGCCTGAATCGGCCACATGGATCTTCTTCTCCTGCCGCGTTGCCCAAACGGGTCTTCCCGCCGCTTGTTCAACCGCTACGGCTGGCGCCGCCAATGCATTCGCAAACCACGTCGACAACGCCGTGCGCTTCATTCCCGGCACCCAGGGCGAACGGGTGCGCACCGACACCTCAGCTGCACGCTCTTCCTGAGCCGAGCCCGGCGACTTACGACGGCGGCGAGCTGGTCGTCGAGGACACCTTTGGCAAGCAGGGCCGTCAAGCTGGCGGCCGGCGACATGGTCCATGTACCCAGGAACCAGTGTTCATCGCGTCGAGCCAGTGACACGCGGCCAGCGCGTGGCGAGCTTCTTCTGGGTAGAGAGCATGGTTCGCAGCGACGAGCAACGGCGCATGCTCCTACGAAATGGATCGGGGCACCTGATGCGCCTGCGCAGCACGGTTCGGCGAAGACGACACCCGCCGTCATCGGCCTTGACCGGGCCTGTACCACAACCTGCTGCGCATGGGGCCGATGTCTGAGCGGCCCTCACACGGCAATGCAATCGAAAGGACCCGAACTATGAAGACCCTGATCCTGGCCTGCGCCTTGGCCGTTACCTTTGCCACCGGTGCCGCACTGGCGCAAGAGCACAAGGAGCGGTGCGAGCCGATCCCCAAGGAAGAATGGCGGCCCCAGGCCGACCTCGAAAAGATGCTCGTCAACAAGGGCTGGAAGATCTCACGCGTGAAGATCACCAATGGCTGCTATGAGGTCTATGGCCGCGACGCGAAGAACGACAAGAAGGAAGTCTTCTTCGACCCGAAGTCATTTGAGGTGGTGACTGCGCCGCAGTAGTAGCAGCAGCGCACGGCCGCTCGCGATGGGCAGAAGGCTGCGCGTGTGGGATCCGCTGGTGCGCCTGCTGCATTGGGCGCTGGCGATCTCGCTGCTGGTGTCGTGGCTCGGCACCTTTGCCATTTCCGGCGCACACCAGCCGGCGGGCTACCTGGCGTTGGCATTGGTGCTAGCGCGCGTGGCGTGGGGCTTTGTCGGCGGCACCTACGCGCGCTTCACCCAGTTCGTGCGCGGGCCGCGCGCCACCTGGGCTTACTTGCGCGCCATGTGTCGGCATGCCGAACCGCGTCACGTCGGTCACAACCCACTGGGCGGCTGGATGGTGCTGGCATTGCTGGTCTGTGTCTGTGGCCTCGCGCTGACGGGCTGGCTCTACACGACCGATCTGCTGTGGGGAGATGAAACGGTCGACAGGCTGCATCAGATGCTGGCCTGGGGGCTGCTGGCGCTGGTGTGCCTGCACGTCGCGGGCGTGGCGTTCACCAGCTGGCGCCAGCGCAAGAACCTGATCGGTGCGATGTTCAGCGGCGAGAAGGCAGAAGGCCTCGAGCAAGGGAATCGCTGAGCTCGGTACAGCGGCGGGCGGATCGCCGTGATTTGAGGCGCACCGCCGCCGCGTTCAGCGCGGCAGGTCGACACGCTCAGTGCGCTTCTTGCCGTAGTTGGAGGTGGCGTAGACGCCGTGCACGGAGCACACCGTGGAGGGGCAATCGCCGCTTGCCGTGTGCGTCGACTACAGCGCCGGCAGGGGCGGTGGGCTTCCACCAAATACCGCTCGTCTCAATGGCGTTTTGGCTTGACTGAGGTTTCCATAGAAACTAAACTGGTAGTAGTTGCCAAGGAAACTCAATGAAGATCAGAACCGTAGGTCGTCCCCGTCCCGCTTGAAGCACACCTAGGCTTCTGGCTGCGCTTCGTCTCCAACCATGTGTCGTATCGCTTCCAGGAGCAACTGGCAACCCGAAGCGTGCCGCCCGTCACCGAATGGGTGGCGCTGCGCGCCCTGTGGGACCGCGGCGAGACCGGTCATGCCGAGCTCATCCGGGCCCTGGGTA
>CAVZFV010000003.1:0-13604 GCA_963774675.1 uncultured beta proteobacterium
TTAAACCATTCCCACAAGCCCATCCATGCGAGGTAGTTGGGCAGGTGCTTGGTCGACACGCCGCGCAGCTGGCGGTTGACCCAGGTCTTGTCTTGAACCGCTCGTGGTAGTTGTTGACCGTCCGGACGTGATAAACGCCCTCGCTGACGCGGCCGTCAAAGCCCACTGCCACCGACTTAGAGGTGACGCCCAGCTTCGCGGCTGCCGTTCGCAGCGCACCGCTGCCGCCGGTGCACAGCAAGGTGTCGGGTCCAACTACCGATCGCAATGCTTCCTCTGCCTGGGCGGCGATCATCGCGGTCAGCACGCTGTCGGCGACCTGGTGCGTACCCCGGACGCGGCCAACGAGCACCGGCACCATGTCTCGGGCCGAGCCCTTCGGCGTGGCTTTGCCACCTCGGGCGCGAGAGGGGCGCGGCATCTTGCGGCAACCCTTCTTCGACTCACGGAAGTAGGTCTCGTCCGCCTCCAGCAGCCCGCTGACTTGCTGCGGCTGGTGGGCCTGCACGGCCTGTAGGAAACGATGGCGCAGGCGAAACGCCGTGCTCACCGATGCGCCGAGAGCGTCCGCCGCCTCGCGAACGGTCATGCCATTGGCCAGGCACTCGCCTTGCTCGAAGAAGCGTTCTTTGCTGTGAAGCCCGGCCAGAGGCGTGCCGGTGGCGGCGTTAGAGGTCTTGCCGCAGGTCTGGCCGGTAACGCTGCAATCCCCGGCTGTGGCCGTTCCTGACCACCCGGTCGCTAGCGCAGTGGGCGCACATCGGAGCACCCCAGGCGTTCTCGAGGTCGCGCAGCGCCTTGGTCTTGGACCGCCGCCTCTCGACCGACAGCACCAACTGGTCGAGCTGGCCTTCGGTCAAGGACGGGACCTGCGCAAGCAGGGCTTGGAACGACTCAACCATCATGGCCCACTTCTCCTACGAGAAGCGCCGAATTCCAGGTCAAATCAATACGATCCGATAGCAGAGCCGGATATACACAGCATTCGCGCCTTCCGCACTGCGGCCGCAGACGGCCGCCTCCGGGATTTCTTCTTGGGCTACTTCTTGGCGGGCTTCGCAGCCTTCGGTGCGGCAGCGTCGACCGTGATCGCCATCGCCTCGGTGTAGACGGCTTCGACCTGATCGCCGACCTTCACGAGCTTGAGCTGCCCGGCGTCCGGCACGTTCAGATCGAAACTGTTGCCCTTGGGCCCGCGCAGCGTCACGAAGCCTTCCTTCTTGTTGACGGCAGTGACGTTCGCGAGGATCGTGACCTGGCGCGCGGTAGCGCCACCCGCGACTGCACCGGCCGGTGCACCCGCGGTCGCCGTCTGGGAGGTCGACTCGCGAATGCCATCGCCCGCCTTCTTCAGGGTGAGCGTCAACGCACGCGCGTACTCGACAGTGACGAGGTCGCCAACCTTGATGTCGTCGAACTTCTTCGCTTCGGGCGGCACGACGATATCGACCACCTTGCCGCTGCCGCCCTTCAATGTCACGGTACGGGTTGCAGTGTCGATTGCGACAACGGTCGCGGTGAGCGTGACCTTGCCGGCCACGACGCCCTGACCCGGCGCGCTCGCGGCGAGCACGACGGCCTCGGGTGCCTTGGCTTGGGCGAACGCGGTCGAGCTGATGGCGGCCGCAATGGCCAGGGACAACAGATTTCTGATCTTCATGTTTCTCTCGATGAAAAGGTGTTTGGGTCGACGACCGGGGCTCCCCGGTCTGGCTGCGTGCTGATGCACGGCCGCCATTGAACCACAGGGAAGACCAGGCAGCGCGGGCCTGCTTGGGCCAGGCAATTGAACGCTGGCATCCAAGCGATCGAACGGCTGCAGCGGCGACGACTCCGGCGCCGGGCGCGACCCTCAGTACTCCGAACCCGCTGAACCCGGCGCGAGATTGTCGAACTTCGTGAGCGGCTTCAGGAAGGTGAGCTTGACGGTGCCGGTCGGCCCGTTGCGCTGCTTGCCGATGATGATCTCTGCAATGCCCGGCTCCTTGCAGGCGTCCTTGGTGTAGTACTCGTCGCGGTAAATGAACATGATGACATCGGCGTCCTGCTCGATTGCGCCGGACTCGCGCAGGTCGCTCATCATCGGCCGCTTGTCGGTGCGGCTCTCGACACTGCGGTTGAGCTGCGAGAGCGCGAGCACCGGGCACTGCAGCTCTTTGGCAAGCGCCTTCAGTCCGCGCGAAATCTCGCCGATCACGGTCGCGCGGTTCTCCTCGTTCGTCGAGGACCCGCTCATCAGCTGCAGGTAGTCGACGACGATCAAACCGAGCTTGCCGCATTGCCTGGCCTGGCGCCGCGCACGGGCGCGCAACTCGCTCGGGTTGAGGGCGGGGCTTTCGTCGATGAAGAGGCTGACCTTGCCGAGCCGGTCCACCGCCTCGGTCAACCGGCCCCATTCATCGTCGCGCAGCGCGCCGGTGCGCAAATGCTGCTGGTCGATCCGGCCGAGCGACCCGACCATCCGCAGCGCGAGCTGCGCAGCGCCCATTTCCATCGAAAACACGACCACCGGCAGGCCTTCGTTGACGGCGACGTGCTCAGCCATGTTGAGCGCAAAAGCGGTCTTGCCCATCGACGGCCGCGCCGCGAGCACGATCAGATCGCCCGGCTGCAGGCCCGCGGTGTACCGATCGAGGTCGTAGAAACCGGTGCGCACGCCGGTGACTTCCTCGGCGCCGTTCTCGTGCAGTTCGTTGACTCGGTCGATCAGTTGCACGATCAGCGCGTCCATGCTTTGGAAGCCCTGGCGCGCACGCGAGCCTTCCTCGCCGATCTTGAAGATCTTGCCCTCGGCTTCGTCGAGGATCTGCGACACCTGCCGGCCCTGAGGGTTGAAGGCGGTGGTCGCGATCTCGTCGCTCGCGGCGATCAGCTTTCGGAGGATCGCGCGCTCGCGCACGATCTCTGCGTAGCGGCGCAGATTGGCCGCGCTCGGCACGCTTTGCGCAAGCGCGTTGAGGTAGACGAGCCCGCCGCAATCTTCGGCCTTGCCCAGGCCCTGCAACTGCTCGAAAACCGTGATCACGTCGGCTGGCTTGTTGGCGTTGACGAGCTTGCCGATGGCGGCGTAGATCAGCCGATGCTCAAAGCGATAGAAGTCGCTGTCGGTCAGCAGATCGCCCGCGCGGTCCCATGCGCTGTTGTCGAGCAGCAAGCCGCCGAGGACGCTTTGCTCGGCCTCGATCGACTGCGGCGGCACCCGCAGGCGCGCGACTTCGTCGTCCGGGTGAGCGGCAGCATCAAGCGGTTGAAAGACGGCGGACATCATGCTGATCCTAAGAACATTTCGCGCCCGGGCGAACCCGGGAACACCCCTTGTGCACAAGCCACTGGGCAAGCCTGTGCACAGCTTGTGACGAAGCGGGGGACAAGTCGGGACAACGCTTCGCCCGAATGAAAACGGGGCCGGCAGTGCCGGCCCCGCGTCGAGGCGTGTCGCGACGTAAAGCGAAGGACCTTACTGGGTCTCGCCAATCACGACCACGTTGACTTCGACCACCACGTCGGTGTGGGGCGAAACCGAGACGACGTGCTCGCCGACGACCTTCAGCGGGCCATCGGGCATGCGCACCTGCGCCTTGAGCACCTCGAAGCCGATACGCTTGAGCGATTCGGCGATGTCGTTGTTCGTCACCGAGCCAAAGAGGCGACCATCGACGCCCGCCTTTTGCGTGATGTGAACGGTGCGTCCGGCCATCTTTTCGCCGAGCGCCTGGGCAGCTTCGAGCTTCTCGTTCGCGGCTTTCTCAAGCTCAGCACGCTTGGCCTCGAAGTCCTTGATCGCCGACTCGGTCGCGCGACGCGCGCGACGCGAAGGAATCAGGAAGTTGCGCGCATAGCCGTCCTTGACCTTGACGACGTCGCCCAGGTTGCCGAGCTTGGCTACTTTTTCCAGCAGAATGATTTGCATGGTCTTTCTCCCTTACAGCTTGTGCTGGTCGCTGTACGGCAGCATCGCGAGGAAACGCGCGCGCTTGATGCACGTCGTCAACTGGCGCTGGAAGAACGCACGCGTGCCCGTCAGTCGGGCGGGCGTGATCTTGCCGTTCTCGCCGATGAAATCGCGCAGCGTGTCGATGTCCTTGTAGTCGATCTGCTTGACACCGGTGACCGTGAAGCGGCAGAAGCGCTTGCGACGGAACAGCAGGGACTGGGTATTGCGCTTGGGCTTGCGGTCCTTCGAGAACCGGCCTTTACCACGTGGCGGGGGCATGTTTCACCTCACTTGAATGTCTAAAGAATCAGGGTCCGACCGAAGGCGTGTCGTGCTATCAGCATCACGCCATCTCGGTCACATGGAATACGACGCCTCGGCCGTTGCGTTGTGCACTGATGAAGCCTGCGAAACCCGTTTCGGCGCCGATCGCGAGTTTCGTCAGCGGCTGTGTGATCTCCCCGATGGCCACCGCCCGGATCTCGACCGAGACCTTGCGGGGATGACCGGCTTCGGTGAGCTGCGATTCGTGCTTCAAGCTCAAATCGAGCGCCGGAAGGCCGGCCGGGGTGTATCGCACAGCGCCACGCTCCAGCAATTGCGCCTGCAGAACCAATCGGTTCATACCAGGCAGCGGCTGCAGCGCTGCGGCAACGCTCATGCGCGCGCCGTGGCCTCCTGTTGCGCTTGCGGCGGTGGCGGCGGGGGCGACTTGCGCGATTCCTCGCGGTCAACGACCTTCATCATCACCGAAGGCGTTGTCTCGGCCGCATCCTTCTTCACCGTCAGGTGCCGAAGCACGGCGTCGTTGAAACGGAAGCCCGTCTCGAGTTCGGCGAGGACCTCGGCCGAGCACTCGATGTTGATGCACAGGTAGTGTGCCTTTGCAAGCTTCTGGATCAGGTAAGCCATCTGGCGACGGCCCCAGTCCTCGACGCGGTGGATCTTGCCGCCGCCGGCGGTCACGACTCCCTTGTAGCGCTCCAGCATCGCTGGAACCTGTTCGCTCTGATCCGGATGGATCAGCAGCACGATCTCGTAGTGGCGCATTCAAACTCCTCTTGGGTTGAGCCCGCTGCCACCGTTTGGCGGCCGCTTTGGGCTGGGCAGCCACCCCGCGGCGCATCGGCGCGATGCCGAAACGTACTTACCGGGTGTGGCAAGGCAAGCCGCAGATTATAGACCGAACGCGCTCGCCGGCGCCTGTGTCTGCGGGGCCGGCGCTGGCAGCGTGCTCGGGTAGCGCACCATTTCGGCCAGGTCCTGCTGGGCTGCGCTCGGGGCACGCGTGAAGAGGCTCACGAGCACGATGACCGCAAAGCCGAGCGGCACGCCGAACACGCCGGCGGAGATCGGCTGGATGCCCCACCACAGCGCGAGCGGCGAATGCACGCCGATAACTTCGCGCAGCCAGGGCTGCGTCACGCCCATGTAGTAGCAGGTCAGGCCGAGCCCGGCCACCATGCCGCAGACCGCGCCCCACTTGTTGGCCCGCCTCCAGAACACGCCGAGCACAAGCGCCGGGAAGAACGCCGCTGCCGCGAGCGAGAACGCCGCCGAAACGAGGAACAGGATGTTGGCCGGCTTCTGCGCGGCGACGCTTGCAGCCGCGAGCGCGACCGCGAGCAACAGCATCTTGGAAGTCGCGACACGCCGGCTGGCCGGCGCGTTGGGGTCGATCATCTTGTAATAGACGTCGTGCGAGAGCGCGTTGCCGATCGTCAGCAGCAGGCCGTCGGCAGTGGACAGCGCCGCGGCGAGCGCACCCGTCGCAACCATCGCCGTCACGACATAGGGCAGGCCGCCAATCGCCGGTGTCGCGAGGACGACGATATCGCTGCCGATGCTGATCTCGCCGAGTTGCAGGATGCCATCGCGATTGATGTCGACCACCGACAGCAGTGTCGGATCGGCGTGCGACCAGTGCGCGATCCACTCGGGCAGATGATCGTAGGGTGTGCCGACGAGGACGTTGAAGACCTCGTACTTGACGAGCACCGCCAGCGCCGGCGCCGTGAGATAGAGCGCGAGGATGAACAGCATCGACCAGGTGACCGACTCGCGTGCCTGGCGCACCGACGTCGTCGTGTAAGAGCGCGCGAGGATGTGCGGCAGCGCCGCAGTGCCGACCATCAGGCAGAACACGAGTGCGAGAAAATTGCGCCGCGAGTCATCGAAGATCGCACGCTCGGCCGCACTGCCCTGCGGATCTCCGGCGAAGGCCTGTGCATGGGGCGGCATGCCACCGAGCGGCTTGGCCCGTGCGAGGTCGGTTTCGCGCGCGCGCGTCCACGCTTCGCGCGCTGCTTCGGTGCCGTGCGGCAGCGCACGCAAGGCGCGCTCCGCGGCCTGGATCTGCACCAGCGGCGCATCACTTTCCTTCAATTCGGCGAGCGTCTTCTGCGCCCGTTCTTGCTCCGCCGCGAGTGCCGCCGGCACGTTGGAGAGCTTGCGTTTCGTCTCCTCCGCGCGCGCTGCAAACGCCGCCACGACCGCCTGTTCCTTCGGATCGGCGAGCAACTCCTTCTCGCGCGCGCTGATCTTCTCCATCTGCACGCCGTAGACGAGCTGCGGAATCGGCACCCCGGTCTGCTTCACCGACAGCCAGACAACCGGGATCATGTAGGCCAGGATGATGATGATGTACTGACTCACCTGCGTCCACGTGACCGCTCGCATGCCGCCCAGAAACGAGCACAGCAGGATGCCGCCGAGCCCCAGGAAGATGCCGAGCTCGAACGCAATGCCGGTCAGGTGCGTCGTGATCAGTCCGACGCCGTAGATCTGCGCAACGACATACGTGAACGAGCACAGGATGGCTGCGATCACGCCGATCAGGCGCGGCAGGTTGCCGCCGTAGCGCTGCCCGAGGAAGTCCGGGATCGTGTACTGGCCGAAGCGCCGCAAATAGGGCGCGAGCAGCAGCGCAACCAGGCAATAGCCGCCCGTCCATCCCAGCACGAACGCCAGGCCGCCGGGGTCGCCGGGCGTTCCCGAGAAGCCCTGCAGGTACAAGGTGCCCGCCAGGCCGATGAAGGACGCTGCCGACATCCAGTCGGCGCCAGTTGCCATGCCGTTGTAGAGCGCCGGTATGCGTCGACCCGCAACGTAGTACTCGGCCGCGTTCGTGGTGCGGCTGACGACGCCGATGACGGCGAACAACAGCACCGTCGCGACGAGAAAGATGAGGCCGATCCAGGTGTCGGGCAGCCCCATGTGCTCGAGCAGGCCAAGCCCGAGCACGAACGCAATGAAGGCCAGCGTGAAGCCACCGTAGACGCGGTTGAGGCGGCGCGTGAACGCGCGGCCCGGGCGGGAAATGGCAGCCGACTCTGCGGGGTTCATGCGTTGTCGGCTGCGGCCCGCGGGGAATGGAGCGCCGCTCTAACGCAGTGCCAGACGGCGCCAGGTCGCGATCACGCTGTCCGGGTTGAGCGAGATCGACTCGATGCCCTCGTCGGCCAGCCAGTCGGCGAAGTCGGGATGGTCGCTCGGCCCTTGCCCGCAAATGCCGACGTAGCGGCCGCGGCTGCGACAGGCCTTGATCGCGCGCGAGATGAGCATCTTCACGGCCGGGTCGCGTTCATCGAAATCGTGCGCGAGCAATTCAAGCCCCGAATCGCGATCGAGCCCGAGCGTGAGCTGCGTCAGATCGTTCGACCCGATCGACATGCCGTCGAAGTGCTCCAGGAATTCATCGGCGAGTAGTGCGTTGCTCGGTATCTCGCACATCATGATCACGCGCAAGCCGTCTTTGCCGCCCTCGGCCGCGCGCCGCAGGCCACGCTCCGCCAGCATGGCAACCACCCGCCGCGCCTGATCGAGCGTGCGCACGAAGGGCACCATGATTTCGACGTTGGTCAGGCCCATCTCACCGCGCACGCGCTTCAAGGCCTCGCACTCCATCGCAAAGGCTTCGCCGAAGGTATCGCTGACGTAGCGCGACGCCCCGCGGAAACCGAGCATCGGGTTCTCTTCCTCGGGCTCGTAGCGCGAGCCGCCGATCAGCTTCTTGTACTCATTCGACTTGAAGTCCGACAGCCGCACGATCACCGGCTTGGGCCAGAACGCCGCAGCAATCGTCGAGATGCCTTCGGCAAGTTTGTCGACGTAGAAGGCACGCGGCGACGCGTGGCCTCGCGCCACCGACTCGACCGCCTTTTTCAGGTCCGGGTCGACATTCGGATAGTCGAGCACCGCCTTCGGATGCACGCCGATGATGTTGTTGATGATGAATTCGAGCCTTGCGAGGCCGACGCCCGAGTTGGGCAACTGCGCGAACTCGAACGCGAGCTGCGGGTTGCCGACGTTCATCGTGATCTTGACCGGGCACGGCGGCAGCGCACCGCGATCGACCTCGCTCACCTCGGTCTCGATCAGGCCGTCGTAGATGTGGCCCGTATCGCCCTCCGAGCAGGCAACCGTGACGAGCGCGCCATCTTTCAAGGCCTCGGTCGCATCGCCGCAACCGACGACTGCCGGGATGCCAAGCTCGCGCGCGATGATCGCCGCGTGGCAGGTGCGGCCACCGCGATTCGTCACGATCGCGCTCGCGCGTTTCATCACCGGCTCCCAGTTCGGGTCGGTCATGTCGGTCACGAGCACGTCGCCCGGCTGCACCTGATCCATCTCCGACAGGCTGCGCACGATGCGCACCGGCCCGGTGCCGATCTTCTGCCCGATCGCGCGCCCTTCCGCCAGCACGGTGCCGGTGCCCTTGAGCCGATAGCGCAATTCGTCGGTCGCCGAGCTGTGGCTCTTGACCGTTTCGGGCCGCGCCTGAAGGATGTAGATGCGCCCGTCGGCGCCATCCTTGCCCCACTCGATGTCCATCGGCCGCCCGTAGTGCGACTCGATCTTGAGAGCAACCTGGGCGAGCTCCGTCACGTCGGCATCACTGAGCGAGTAGCGATTGCGCTGCTCCATCGCGGTGTCGATCGTCTTCACGAGCTTGCCGCTCGAAGCGCGCTCAGCGGCGGACGTGAACTCCATCTTGATCAGCTTGGAGCCCAGATTGCGGCGAACGATGGCCTGATTGCCAGCGGCAAGCATCGGCTTGTGGACGTAGAACTCGTCGGGATTCACCGCGCCCTGCACCACCGTCTCGCCAAGGCCGTAACTCGAGGTGATGAAGACGACATCCTTGAATCCGCTTTCGGTATCGATCGTGAACATCACGCCGGCTGCGCCGAGATCCGAGCGCACCATGCGCTGCACACCGGCCGAAAGCGCGACTTCCGCATGCGCGAAACCCTTGTGCACGCGGTAGCTTATCGCGCGATCGTTGTAGAGCGACGCGAACACCTCCTTCGTCTTGGCGAGCACCTCATCGATGCCGATGACGTTGAGGAAGGTCTCCTGCTGTCCGGCGAAGCTCGCATCGGGCAGGTCTTCAGCGGTCGCCGACGAGCGCACCGCAAACGATACCCCCGGCTGCCCTTCGACGAGCAGCGCGAACTGCTCACGGATCGCCGCCTCCAGCGCGGGTGAGAACGGCGCGTCCTCGATCCAGCGGCGGATCTCGGAGCCGGCCTGGCTAAGCGCCCGCACGTCATCGGCATTGAGCGAATCGAGGCGCGCGGCGATGCGCGCGTCAAGCCCGCCGTGCTTCAGAAACTCCCGGAACGCGTGCGCCGTCGTCGCGAATCCGCCCGGCACTCGCACGCCGACGGCCGAGAGCTGGCTGATCATTTCGCCGAGCGAGGCGTTCTTGCCGCCCACCGCCTCGACGTCGGTCATTCTCAGGTGTTCAAACGGAACGACCAGGGCGGTCGCCAGATGGGGGGTTGACATGGGAAGGCTCCGTGACGATCAGAAATCTGGTGCTGCCACCCTGGCCGCGGCGAGCGCATGGCGAGCCCTGGCAGCGCCGCGCGCGTCGCGCATGCCGCGCAAACGCGGTGCGCTGCGGCGGCGATGGGGCGTGCGGTCGAGGGCATGACGGGGTGGATGGGTTGTTGATCACGATTCTACGAGCCGCACCCCCACCGCAGGGCCAAGGTGCCGCGCCGGAAGTCTCGCGTCTGCCTATGATGGCGGCTCGCTCACCGAATGCGCGCACCATGCCGAATCGCACCGTCTTCTTCGTCTCCGACAGCACCGGCATCACCGCCGAGACTTTCGGCAACTCGATCCTCAATCAGTTCACCGCCAAGCCGCGCCATGTGCGCCGGCCCTTCATCGACACCGCCGACAAGGCGCATCAGGTGGTGCGCGAGATCAACCACGTTGCCGAGGCTGAGGGCAAGCGGCCGATCGTGTTCGTCACGCTCGTCGACCACGAGGTGCGCGACATCGTCAAGATGCACAGCCGCGGCCTGGTGCTCGACATGTTCAACACCTTCATCGAGCCGCTCGAGGCCGAGCTCGGCATCACCTCGAATCATCGCGTCGGTCGCTTCGCCGATGTCGCCAAGAGTCAGGAGTACACCGACCGCATCGAGGCGATCAACTACAGCCTCGCGCATGATGACGGCCAGTCGGCGGCCAACCTCGCGTCGGCCGACGTGATCCTGGTCGGCGTGAGCCGCAGCGGCAAGACGCCGACATCGTTGTATCTGGCGATGCAGCACGGCATCAAGGCCGCCAACTATCCCCTGATTCCTGAGGACTTCGAGCGCGACGAATTGCCGTCGATGCTTGCGCCGTTCAAGGCCAAGTGCTTCGGCCTGACGATCGATCCGACCCGGCTCGCGCAGATCCGCAACGAGCGTCGCCCCGACAGCAAGTACGCCTCGCTCGAGAACTGCCGCTTCGAGGTGAAGGCCGCCGAGTCCATGATGCGTCGCGAGGGCATCGCCTGGCTGAGTTCGACCCACAAGTCGATCGAGGAGATTGCGGCGACGATCCTGCGTGACCTGCAGCCCGAACGGCTGACCTACTGAGCACCACGCGTCACGCGCGACAACGCACTCAGCCCCGCGCCGATCGCTGGCGCACCGACTCGTAGAGGCATACCGCCGCCGCCGCCGCGGCGTTGAGCGATTCCTCCCCGCCCGGCTGCGGGATCGCGAGTTGCAGCGTGCAGCGCTCGAGCACGCGCGCGCCGATGCCCTGCCCTTCGTGCCCCAGCACCCACGCGCACGGCCAGGGCAGCGCGACGCCGTCAATCCGATCAGAGGCGTGCGGACTCGTCGCCAGCAGGGGCAATCCAAGTTTGCCGAGCGCGTCGGGCTCGACCCCTTCGACCAGTGTGAGCGAGAAGTGAGCGCCCATGCCGGCGCGCATCACCTTCGGTGACCAGAGCGCCGCCGTGCCCTTGAGGGCGACGATCTGCGCAAAGCCGAACGCGGCCGCGCTGCGCAGGATCGCGCCGACGTTGCCGGCGTCCTGCAGCCGATCGAGCACGACGCTCGGTTGGCCCGCTGCAATCGCGCCCGCACCCGGCCAGCCGATGGCAAATCCGATCGGCGCCGGTGACTCGAGCGCGCTCAAGCCCGCCATCAAAGCCGGCGCAACGACGATCACGCTCTCGGCCCGACTCGCGAGCGCGCGCAGCCCGGGCTGCTCCCAGGTCGCGTCGTCGATCACCGCGCAGCCCGGCACGCCACCACGCGCGAGATAGGCGGCGCAGAGATGTTCGCCCTCGATCCACACTTCGCCCTGCTTGCGATAGGCCGAAGGGTCGAGCGCGAGCTTGCGCAGCCGCTGCCACTGCGGGTTGCTGCGCGACGTCACGAGCTTGACCGTGCCCATGCGCTCAGCCGTCGCAGAGCTTGCGCACGGGCGCAAAGCTGCGCCGGTGTTGCGGGCAGGCGCCATGCTCGCGCAGCGCGGCCAGATGCGCCGCCGTCGGGTAGCCCTTGTGGGCATCGAAGCCATATTGCGGATGCTCCTCGTGCATCTGCGCACACAGCCGGTCGCGATGCACCTTGGCGAGGATCGACGCCGCCGAGATCGCCGCGACGAGCGCATCACCTTTGACGATCGCCGTCGCGGGCATCGACAGCGCTGGCAGCCGGTTGCCATCGACCAGCACCTTGTGCGGTCGCAGCCGCAGGCCCTGCACCGCGCGCTGCATCGCGAGCAGCGTCGCACCCAGGATGTTGTGGGCGTCAATCTCCTGCGCGCTCGCCTGCGCGATGCTGCAGCACAGGGCCTTGGCGCGGATTTCGTCAAACAAACGCTCGCGGCGGCGCGCCGTCAGCTTCTTGGAATCGGCCAAGCCCTTGATCGGATGCAGTTACGTCGAGAATCACCGCCGCCGCGACCACGGGGCCGGCCAGCGGGCCGCGCCCGGCCTCGTCGACGCCGGCGACGAGCCCGGGCGCATCGAGGCTGAACCCAATCTGGTCAGCGAGCCAGGACCTTCTCGATCGCATCGGTCGCTGCCTGCGCCGTGTTGCGGCGCAGGCTCAGGTGCATCTCGGTGAAATCGGCGGTGCAGCGCAGCAGCGCGCGGCGCGTCGTCGAGCCATGCGAGCGCCTCGCTCGCGAGCCGCTCCGGCGTCGCCTGCGATTGCAGCAACTCGGGCACGGCCATCCGGCGAAGCAGGATATTCGGGCAGCCCGACCCATAGCTGCAGATTGCGCGGGCGCATCATCAGCCAGGTGATCGGGTTCATCACGTAGGTGATGACCATCGGCCGCTTGTAGAGCGCTGCCTCGAGGGTCGCTGTACCGCTCGCGACGATCGCGACGTCACAGGCCGCAAGCACATCGTGTGCGCGGCCGTCGACGAGCGTGATCGGTGCGCCGCCCGTGGCGCTCGCGATCAGTGCCTCGACCTTCGGCCGCAACCCGGGCACGAGGGGAAGCACGAATTGCAACGCCGGGCGCTCGCGCTTCATGCGTGCAGCAGCCGCAATCAAGCGAGGGGCGATGTAGTCGACCTCGGAATGCCGGCTGCCGGGGAGCAAGGCGACGACAAGCGCGTCGTCTTCGAGACCGAGTGTGGCCCGCGCCTGTGCGCGCGGCACTTCGAGCGGGATCGAGTCGGCGAGCGGGTGGCCGACATAGCTTGCGGCGATGCCGTGCGCTTCGTACAACGCGGGCTCGAACGGGAAGAGGCACAGCACGAGATCCGCCGCGCGCCCCACCGTGTGCACGCGGCCCGGCCGCCAAGCCCAGATCGACGGGCTGATGAAGTGCACGGTGCGAATGCCTGCGCTGCGCAGTCGCATCTCGAGATCGAGATTGAAATCCGGCGCATCGACGCCAATGAAGAGATCGGGCTTGTTGTTCAGAAGCCGGTTGCCGAGCCCCCTGCGGATGCCTGCGGATTTCGGGGTAGGTGGCGCAACACTTCCGCGTAGCCGCGCACCGCGAGCTTGTCATGCGGCCACCAGGCCGTGAAGCCCTGTGCCGCCATGTTCGGCCCACCGATGCCCGCGGCGGAGAGCGACGGCCAGCGCGTCTTCAGGGCAGCGAGCAACATGCCCGCGAGCATGTCACCAGAAGCCTCGCCGGCGACCATCGCGATGCGGGGCGACTCGATCACCGCCGCGCCAAGTTTCAGCGCGCGATGCCGCGCTGTGCGCTGGCGAGAAACGCTAGCATGGCGTCGACGTCAGGTCGTGATTCGGGAGTGGCGTCGGCCAGTGTCGCAATGCGTTCACGCGCGGCATCGAGCGTCAGTGCTTCACGGTAGAGCAGGCGATGCATCTGCTTGACGGCGGCGATACGCGCCGGCGAGAAGCCGCACCAGCGCAGACCCTCGGCGTTGAAGCCG
>CAVZFV010000004.1:0-73346 GCA_963774675.1 uncultured beta proteobacterium
GTTGACGAGACCATTCCGGCCCTGGGCGGACGAACCCCGCGCCAGGCCATCACCACGCCGGCAGGCTTGGAGCGCGTGAAGGGCCTGCTGCGCGAGCACGAAGCAGGCGAACGGCAGCAGTCCGCCGCCCAAGGGCGGCCAGCCGTGTCCTACCAGTTCTTGTGGGATGCCTTGGGGATCTCGAGATGAGCATGGACGGCACCCCGCCCGGCCACCGTGGCGATGCTGCACGGGTGTTGACCATCGACCTCGAGGAGCTGACCTGGGCCTTGAACTCGCGCGACCCTCTCGGGGAGAGCAGCCACTGGCTGAACCTCGAGTCCGGGTCGATCCTGTCCCTGATCGGACCCGATGCCGACAACGAAACCGACGCGGATCCACGGGATGATGACCGCTGGCTGTTCATCGAACCCATCGAGTCGTCCGAGGCCTTCCGCGTCATGGAGGACTTTGTCGATCAGTGCGGCGACGACCGGCTCGCCCGGGCGCTCGGGCAAGCGCTGCAACAGCGCAAGCCCTTTCGTCGCTTCAAGGACCTGCTGGCCGCGCACCCGGCGCAACGCGAGACCTGGTTCGCCTTCGAGCGGCAGGCGATGGAGGCGATCGCACGGCAGTGGTGCGAAGAGCATGACATCTCGCCCCGGTGGGCCGTCCGGCCGAACAGGCCTACGCCTTGAGCCGTGTCAGGTCGTCGAGATCCGCCCGTCGCTGCGCGACCTTGCGCTCGTAGCTCGCCTGGTTCTTGGTGCACACCAGCACATGCGGACTGCCCTTGCGCTCCGTGCTGCAGTCGACGTCGCACCGCCCCTGACGGATCGAGTCCTCGACGTGGCGTCGCTCAGCTTCGCGAGCCTTGAAGCGCCAGGCCTCGTGGTCGGCACTTTGCAGGAAGCGGCTCAGGGCCAGGCAGTGCTCGCAATGGCAGCTCAAGCGGGCCTCGCGCCGCCAGTCGGCAGGCGGCGCCAAGTCCATTGAGCAGCGTGCGCGCAGGTGGTCCAGCGCAGCCGCCCGCAGCCGCAGGCAGGCCGGCCGGTTCAGCAGCGCGGGCCGCTCGGCGAGACGGCGCAAGGCCGGAACGATGACGGCATCCATGCCATAGGTCTTGGGCCAGGCCAGCCAGTGCGTCACGGCCTGGTCGGCCAACGCGGACAGGCCTGCATGCCCGGCAGGGGCCAGCGTGCGCAGCGTGTCATGGACCACGCCTGCATCGGCGCGTTCGCGGCGCCACGCATCGGCCGGCGACTGGGGTCGCGCCGGATCGCTCGGCATGGCATCGAGCAGCGCCTGGGCTGCGCCCACCAGTTGTCCCCGCCAGGCTGAAACAGCGGCAGCACGTGCCAGCAGGTCGGCGCAGCCGCCGATGTGGAGGTCGGCATTGCCTTGCACGACCGGCGGCAGAAGCGCGCCGACCCGGGAGGCCGGCAGCAGCTTCAACGCCTGCACCAGGGCCGCGTTGTCGCCGGCCGCATAGGCACCGGCCGCGACGACGTTGGTCAGCATCGATTCGATGTGCTCGCGATCCTGCAGCCGCACCAGTTGCGACAGCATCACGCTCTCGGCGCTCGGCCCATCGTGCACCCGACGAGCAGCTTGCACGGGCCAGCACGCCAGCATCTCTGCGGCCAAAGCGTGGGCCTCGTGCCAAGGCGCATGGCCCGGTTCGGATCTGCCGTCGATCCAGGCCCCGACCATGCCGTCCAGCGCGGGCATCGAGGCTGCGAGACCAGCCCGCGCAATCAACCGCAGCCTCTGCGCATGCGGCCACAACACCAGGGCCGCCCGCTGGTAGCTGCGCTCGAACGAGGCGCCTTCGTTGCCGGTGGCCTCGTGGAAGTGCTGTTCGTCCGGTTCCATGTCGGCCAGCGCTTCCGGCGGGCAGACCTCGCCATCGTTGAATGGCAAGGGGCCCAAGGACACCACGCTGCCGTCGGGCCGTCTCCAATCCGACAGGGTCAAGGAGCGATCGAAGACCTCGGCGACCCTGAACTCGTCATCGTCCCCGCTATCACCGTCTTCCTCGTCATCGTCGTGGTAGCGGCTGCGCCAGCGTCGGCCGGAGTAGCCGTTGTACTCCGCCGCGCCACTCTCTTCGATGCGCAGCAGCGCCAGGCGCAGATCGCAGGCGGCATCGCCCGCGGCCGCGGTCAGCACGGTGGCAACCGCGGCATCTGCGCCCTTGAGCGCAGCAAACGACAGCTCGGCCGGCGTGTAGGCATGCGCCAACGGGTAGACCAGCTTGAGCAGCCGGTCTTCATCGGGCTTCGCCGTTTCGTTGCACCACGCGCGCAGCAAGCGTTCCAGCGCAGCCGTTTCCTTGTCGTACGACGGCGGGCGGGGCAGGCGCCCGCGGCCCTTGCGGCGCAGGTTGTAGACGAGCACCAGCCGGCACCCCGAGGTGATGGGCAGCACCTCGTGCACGCAGTCAGCGTAGAACGCCGCCCAGGCGAGTTCGGACATGTCGGCGCAGCGCAGGTCGAGTCGTGCCTCGCGCTCGCGATGACGGATCACCAGTTCGCCGCCCGTGTGCAGCGACGGCAGCGCCACGATCAGCGTACCGAACATCCCGGGCGATTTCTCGGTGTCGCGATGCTCGAGGAAAAAGCTGCCCTCGTCGTAGACCAGCAGCTTGTACAATTCGGCCTCCACCCCGGCGCCGGCGCCGAGACCCGCGGCCGCGCGTTCGATGATGCCGTCCAGCATGGCCGGCCAGTGCCTGCCCTGGATGCGAACGCGGTCGACGCCGATCTGCCAGGTGCGTCGCACGGTGGTGTCGACCAGCGTGTCTGCCCCGCGGCCAAAGGGGGCGCGCTCAGCCAGCGCGATGAGTTGAGCGGCCTGCGCCGGCAGCAGCGGCAAGGCGATCGGGCCGATGCCTTCGACCTCGATCAGCGGAACATGCAGGGCGCACTCGCCAGCCGCAAAGAAGTCGCCCGGCGTCTGCACGGTTCGCAGGATGGCCGCGAGCGCGTCGTTGATCGAGTCCATGATCGGTTCCCTCATGGCCGACAGTGTGCCCGGTGTCTTGCGAGTCGCTCCCGGTCGGCGCTACCGCATCCGATGGTCGGAGGCGCCTGAACCGTTCGCCACGGCACTTTGTCGAGCTGGACGCGTTTGCCGTGTCTCACGCCAGCAGGTTCAATCGAACCGACATCAGCGCAACGATGGAGGAACTTATGGACAGGAAAGGCACCGGTGTTGAAATCCGCGGCAAGGCCATCCGCATCCAGTTCAGCCTGAACGGCGAAGTCGTGCGCCGAACGCTCAGGCGTGACGGCATGGCGGTCCCGCCGTCAGCAGAGAACCTCAGTGAGGCCACACGACTCGCCGCTGAGATCCGCAGCCGAATCGCCGACGGCACCTTCTGCCACTCCGAATACTTCCCCGCGACCCGCAACGACGGAAGGCCGCTCACCGTCGGCGAGCACCTCGACGCATGGCTGGCGGTCCAGCGCATAAAGCCGTCCACCGCCGCGGCCTACGCGTCGGCCGTTCGCTTCTGGAAGTCCGCGCCGTGCGACGACAAGGGCGCACTGCTCGGCGAGCGGGCCCTGCACCGACCGAAGGCCAGTCACGTCATGCGTGCTCTGACCTTTCGTCCCGGCCTCAACGCGAAGACCGTCAACAACTACGTGACGGTGTTGCGGCGTGCCCTCGACATGGCTGTCGCGGACCATGCTCTCGAAGACAACCTGGTCAGGCACGTTCGCTACCAGCGGCAGCAGACGCCGTTTCCCGATCCTTTCACCCGCGACGAGGTGGAGACCATCATCGAGTACATGACCGAGCGGTACCCCGATGGCGTCGCGAACTACGTGGAGTTCAAGTTCTTCAGCGGCCTGCGCCCATCGGAGACCACAGCGCTACGCTGGGCCGATGTGGATCTGGAGCGCGACCGAATCCATGTGCATCGAGCCATCGTGCGTGGGCTCGAAAAGAATACGACCAAGACCAGCACTGCACGCCACGTGCTGCTGAACAGCCGCGCACGCGCTGCGCTGCTGCGGCAGCGTGCGTTGACGCAATTGGCAGGCGACTTCGTCTTCCTCGACCCGCGCTACGGCAAGCCGTGGACGGAGGAGCGAGCCTTCAGGCGCAGCTACTGGGCACCAACCTTGAAAGCGCTGGGGCTGCGCTACCGGCGTCCGTACAACACTCGCCACAGTTACGCGACGATGATGCTGATGTCCGGCATGACGCCAGCATTCTGCGCGACACAACTGGGGCACTCCGTCGGCATGCTGCTGAGCACCTACGCCCGCTGGCTGGACGGGGAGCACAACGCCATAGAGATGGGCCGGCTGGAAGCGTCGCTTCGACGCGATTTATCCCAGGATTTATCCCAGGAAAAGCGCCGCTGGCGGGCTATGCAACGTTGACTGCCGAGGGCAGCTGAGGCACGTCACCTTGCGCACCACTCACGGTATGCGCCGCCGATTCATCCCAAGCGCTTGGCCGAGAACTGCAAGCTATTGATTTCGCTGCAGATCTTCGGCATGGCGGATGGGGTGGCTGATGGGGCTCGAACCCACGACAACAGGAATCACAATCCTGGACTCTACCAACTGAGCTACAGCCACCGCTGAGCGCTCGAGTATAGCCGAGCCCCAAGGATTCACCGGGCTCGAAGCGCAGCTTGCACCGCCGCGCGGCGCCGCTGATCGTTCTACTTCGACGGCGTGGAGGGTGCGCCAGCAGGCTCGCCCGCAATCGGCTTGAGCGGCTCGATCTTCACCTTGAACTGCGCCTTCAGCGCGTCATAGTAGGCCGCCATTTCCGCACCGCTCCACGACTGCGCATAGGCGCCCGCGAGTTGCTTGGCATCGCCCGCCGCGGGGTCCCGTCCGAGCACCTTTTCGATCTTCGCAACCGCGTACCCCTGCCCACCGAGATCGACGCCGACGACAGTCGGCAACTTGCTGGCATCGGCGCGCAGGATCGCGTCGACCAGCGGTGTCGGTAGATCGTGCCGCTGCGCGCGCGAAAGCCTCACGACCGGCACATCGAGTGCCGAATCGGGCGCCTTCTTGAGGGTCTCCAATCGCGCTTGCCCAGCCTTGCGCGCCTGCGCCGCGGCCATTTCCGCCGTGACGGCAGCCAGCACCGTTGGTCGGACTTCGGCGAACGGCAGCGTGTGGGCCAGCGAATAGCTCACGATGCGCCCAGCGACGAGTTGGTTCGGTCCGGTTTCGACGGCCTCGGTATTGCGCTTGTTGTGCAAGGCGTCGTTGCCGAACAGCAGTTCGAGAAACTTCGGCGAGGCCAGCGGTCCGGTCGCATCGGGCGCCGGCACACGCTTGACGCCCTGAGCAGTCCGCAACTCCAAGTTGAACTTGTCGGCCGCGGGCTTGAGGCTGTCGGGCTGTTCGTAAACGGTGTTGGTGAAATCCGAGGCCATTTCGGTGAACTTGCGCTGCGCGAGCTGCGCCTTGATCTCGCGCTCCATTTCGGCGCGGGCCGACTCGAAACTTCGCTTCTCGCCGCCGCGCACCCCGGTGAGCTTGATGATGTGATAGCCGAAGTCGGACTCCACGACACCACTGATTTCACCCGGCTTGAGCTTGAACGCTGCCTCATCGAATGGCTGGACCATTGCGCCACGTGCGAAGTAGTCGAGATCCCCGCCTCGCTCGGCCGAGCCGGGGTCGTCGGAGTTCTTCTTCGCCAGTTCCGCGAAAGCGTCGGGGTTGGCATTGACTTGGGCGAGCAGCGCGTCGGCCTTGGCTTTGGCTTTGGCGCGCACGTCATTCGGCGCGTCTTTCGGCGCGTTGATCAGGATGTGGCTCGCGCGCCGCTCCTCAGGGGTCGTATAGCGCGCGGCGTTCTCGGTGTAGTACTTGCGCAGATCGTCCTCGGAAACAACGATACCGGCCATCAGCGCGTTCAAGTCAAACACGACATATTCGATGTTGGTCTGCTCCGGCGCCATGAACTGCGACGCGTGCGCCGGGTTCGTGTAGTAGGCCTCGAGTTCGGCCTCGCTCGGGGTGACCTTGCCGGCATACTCCTTGGGGTCGAAGCGAAGCACCTGCACTTCGCGCTGCTGAAGCAGGGCATTCATCGCGGCCGCGCTGTCGCCCGTGGTCGCAAACACCGTTGCGCCAACGCCGAGCAACACCTGGCGTCTTGCAATGTCTTGCGCCAGGCGCTGTGCGAACTGCTCGGAGGACATGCCCTGCTGCGCCAGCACGTCCTTGTTCACGCTGCCGTCGGGATTGCGAAGGGGCGCGAACTGCGGGTCGGTGACGAAGATGCGGCGCAGCCGCTCGTCCGTCGGCGCGAAGTGGAATTTGTCTGCCGCAACGAACATCACGCGCTCGCGCACCATGCCCTCGAGCGCCTGCTGGCGCATCTCCGGCGTGTCGAGCAGCTTGACGTCGATGGTCGGCATCTCACGCCGCATGCGCTCGATCTGCTGGCGGTGTGCGGCGTCGAGCTCGGACTGCGTGATGTCCTGCCCCGCGACCTGCGCGACTGTCAGCCTGCCACCTTCGGCGAGCCGCGTGTACCCCTGCACACCGAAGAATGCGAACGAAGGGACGATCAGCAGCACGAGCACGAACTGCAGCACGCGCATGTGCTTGCGAATGAAATCAAACATCGGAAGCCTTGGGCCGGAATGAAACAACAGGAGACGTCATACGATGCGCGGGATCAAAAGCGACGAAGGCGAACCGGGGTTCGCCTTTCGCGGACTGTCACGCACCGGATGCATTTTACCCGTCGCCGCGGGCAGCTTCCGTCACGACGTGCCGCGCGCGCCTGCCTCGGTGGTGGGTGCTGAGGGGCTCGAACCCCCGACCTACGCCTTGTAAGGGCGCCGCTCTACCAACTGAGCTAAGCACCCGAGCAGTTTGCTTTCGCACCGGCCGCGTGGCCCGAGACCATCACGGCGCAACACAGGCGGCGCTCAGTTCACTGCGTCTTTCAGGCCCTTGCCGGGCCGGAACTTGGGCACCTTGGCCGACTTGATCTTGATCGCCACGCCGGTGCGCGGGTTGCGTCCCGTACGGGCCGCGCGCTTGCTGACGCTGAACGTGCCGAAGCCGACCAGCGACACGCTGTTGTTCTTCTTCAGGGTCGACTTCACTCCACCGATCATCGCTTCCAGGGCGCGCGTTGCAGCAGCTTTGGAGATGTCAGCCTGCTTGGCGATGTGCTCGATCAATTCGGATTTGTTCACGAAGGGTCCCCTCTGAATGGTGTCTCGGATGGAGTCTGGTGGTCTCGCTTGCCGGTCTGTCGCCTGGCATCAGGGTGCGATTCATTACAGCCGCGAGCCCGATGCCTGTCAAGCATGGATGCGAATTCTAAGTCGATTCACCCCCCCGATTTCCGGGGGGAGGCGCGCGTATTCACGCTTCACATACGGGCAATCCACGACTTGAGCGCTTCAGAAAATGGAGTTCTCAAGGAAACGCCGGGCCGCCTCATGTTTCCTTGACCCCCGCGGGGGCGGCGGGCTGGGCCCAGCCCGGCCTTGGGGGCGCTCAGAACGCCTGCGCGATTGCAAGGCCAAGATCGGCCGTGCCGGCCGTACCGCCGAGGTCGGACGTCAGCGGCGCGTGCCCGCCTTCGCCTAGCACGCATTCGATCGCGCCGACGATCGCGTCATGGGCGTCGCGATAGCCGAGGAAGTCGAGCATCAGCGCGCCCGACCAGATCTGCCCGATCGGGTTGGCAAGGCCGCGGCCGGCGATGTCAGGCGCCGAGCCATGCACCGGCTCGAACAGTGATGGCCAGGCGCGTGTCGGGTTGATGTTGGCCGACGGCGCGATGCCGATCGTGCCGGTGCAGGCCGGCCCCAGATCGCTCAGGATGTCGCCGAACAGGTTGCTCGCCACAACGACGTCGAATGCCTCGGGCCGCAGCACGAAGTGCGCCGCGAGGATGTCGATGTGAAAGCGGTCGACGCTGACGTCGGGATGGGCCTTCGCCATCGCGTCGACGCGTTCGTCCCAGTACGGCATCGTGATCGAAATGCCGTTGCTCTTGGTCGCCGACGTGAGCTTCTTGCGCGGCCGGCCACGCGCGAGTTCGAAGGCGAACTTGAGCACCCGATCGACGCCCGTGCGGGACATCACGGTTTCCTGGATCACGATCTCGCGCTCGCTGCCTTCGTACATGCGCCCGCCGATGCTCGAATACTCTCCCTCGGTGTTCTCGCGCACGATCAGCATGTCGATCTCGCCCGGCGCGCGTGGCGTGCCGTCGCGCCTGACCAGCGGTGAGTGCACGCCGGGCATCAGTCGCGCCGGACGCAGGTTCACGTACTGATCGAAGTCACGCCGGAAGCGCAACAAAGAGCCCCAAAGCGAGAGGTGGTCGGCAATCTTCGCCGGCCAGCCGACAGCGCCGAAGAAGATCGCGTCGTGCCCGCCGATACGCTCCTTCCAGTCGTCGGGCAGCATCTGGCCGTGGCGCTCGAAGTAGTCCCAACTCGAGAAATCGAAGTGGTCGAAATGCAGCCCGATGCCGAATCGCCGCGATGCCGCCTCCAGCACCCGCAGCCCTTCAGGCATCACTTCCTTGCCAATACCGTCGCCGGCGATGACGGCAATGCGATGGGTCGCCATGAAAACCTCCGTCCGTTTCAATCCAATCGGCGCCGCGAAGGCGAGGTGACGAGCGCGACACCGAGTGCCGTCAGCGCGAGCCCGAGCGCCATGATGACGGTGAACACCTCGTCGAACAACAGCCAGGCCAGTAGCGCGGTGCATGGCGGCACGAGATACATCAGGCTGCTGACCTGGGTCGCCGCGCCGCGCTGGATCAGCAGGTAGAGCAGCGAACTGCCGCCCAGCGTGAGGCCGAGCACCGACCATGCCATCGCGCCGATGAGTTCGGGATGCAAGAGCATCGGCTCGCGTTCGAGCAGCGCAAGCGGCAGCGTGACGGCGAGCGCGGCAAACATCTGCACCGAACTCGCGGTGCGCACGTCGCACGGCTGGACGAATCGCTTCTGGTAGAGGGTGCCGATGGTGATCGAGAACAACGCGATCGACGCCAGCAAGAAGCTGAACACGGTCACTTCCCCGACACCGAGCTTGCGCCAGACGACGAGCACGAGCCCGGCGAGGCCGAGTGCCAGGCCCAGCCATTGGCGAGGTGAGACGCGCGCCGCGGCGTGCAGATCGACACTATCGCCACCACCACCGCCGGACGCTGGCGCATGCATGGTGACCCACAGCGCTGTCAACACCGGCTGCAGCCCGACGATCAGCGCCGCGGTGCCTGCGCCCATGCCGGCTTTCACCGCGCTCCAGACACCGCCGAGGTACCCAGCCTGCAGAAACACACCAACGACGGCAAGATGAAACCACTGCGCCCGTGTACGTGGCCACGACGCCCCCGACCATGCGATCCACACGCCGAAGCAGACGATCGACAACGCGTAGCGCACGCTCAGAAAGCTCAGCGGCGGCGCATGCGGCATCCCGAATCGGGCGACGACGAAACCCGTGCTCCAGATCACCACGAAGACCCAGGGCATCGCGCGCGCGAGCGCCCGCCGGCTGACGGCCACTTTGAGCTACTTCGCCTTGGCGCGAATTTCGGGCAGCGCCTTTTGCAGGTAGTACACCATCGACCAGATGGTGAGCACAGCCGCGATATAGATCAGGAACGTGCCCCAGACGTGGGTGTCGATGGTGTCGAACAAGGTGCCATCGAACAGCAGGAACGGAATCGCGATCATCTGCACCACGGTCTTGAGCTTGCCCAGCATGTGTACCGCGACGCTGCGCGAAGCGCCGATCTGCGCCATCCACTCGCGCAGGGCCGAGATCGCGATCTCGCGTCCGATGATGACGAAGGCGACGAGTGCATGCACGCGGTTCAGGTGAACAAGCACGAGCAGTGCGGCGCAGACGAGAAACTTGTCGGCGACGGGATCAAGGAAGGCGCCGAACGAAGACGTCATGTTCAGCCGCCGCGCAAGATAGCCGTCGAGCCAGTCGGTGAGCGCGACGACGACGAACAAGACCGTGGCGAACAAGTTCTGCAGCGCCGGTTCGAGCTGCAGATAAAACACGCCGACGATGAGCGGGATCGCGACGATGCGAGCCCAGGTCAGCAACGTCGGCAGGTTGAAGAACATCCGGCGATTGTGCCGAACTTCGCGGCACCCGCCCGGAGTCTTGGCCGGCGGTCCTCGCGCTGACGAGCGAGCGGCCGCTCTCTCAATGCAACGTGCGGTAGATTTCCTCTGCCAGTTGCGCGGAGATGCCGTCCACCGTTTGCAGATCCTGCACGCTCGCCTGGCCGACACCTCGAACCCCGCCGAAGCGCTGAAGCAGCTTGGCACGCTTGCGGGGACCGACGCCGGGGATGTCCTCGAGCGTGCTCGCGCCGGTGCGTACGCTCGCGCGCTTCGCGCGCATGCCGGTGATCGCGAAGCGGTGCGCCTCGTCGCGGATCTGCGCGACGAGCATGAGGGCTGCCGAATCCGGCGCCAGACTCACCTTCTCACGGCCATCGGCGAAGACGAGTTCTTCGAGGCCCACCTTGCGGCCCTCGCCCTTCTCCACGCCGACGATCAGCGAGCGGTCGAGGCCGAGTTCATCGAACACTTCCCGCGCCATCGAGACCTGGCCACGGCCGCCATCGACAAGCACGAGGTCGGGCATGCGCGCCGCGCCCGTCGCGGCGCCTTCCTCGGCGACGAGCGCCGCGATCTTCGCGTAGCGCCGCATCAACACCTGTCGCATCGCGGCGTAGTCGTCGCCCCCGGCGATACCGTCAATGTTGTAGCGGCGGTACTGCGCACTCTGCATCTTGTGGTTCTCGAAGACGACGCACGAGGCCTGCGTCGCCTCGCCCGCGGTGTGGCTGATGTCGAAGCACTCGATGCGCAACCGCGCCGGGTCGTCGCACGTTAGATCGAGCGCATCGACGAGCGCGCGCGTTCGAGCCTGCTGCGAGCCTTCTTCGGCAAGCAGGCGTGCGAGCGCAAGCTCGGCGCCGTGGACCGACATCTCGAGCCAGCTGCGACGCTGCGCACGCGGCTGGTGTTGCACGCTGATCTTGACGCCGGCGTGCGCCGACAGGGCTTCGATCAACGATTTGTCGACCGCATGGCTCAGCACCAGCAGCGGCGGCGCGCCCGTGCCGACGTAGTGCTGTGCGATGAAGGCCTCGAGCACCTGCACCTCGGGCTCGACGCGCGCGCCTGGATCGCCCTCGGCTGGCGCTTCGATCGAAACGCCAATCCCGGTCGCTTCTTCCACGTGGGTCGGAAAGTACGGTCGATCGCCCAGGTGGCGCCCACCGCGCACCATCGCCAGATTGACACAGGCGCGCCCGCCCTGCACCTTGACCGCGAGGATGTCGGCGTCCTTGTCAAAGCTGCCTCCTGAGTTCGCCTCCACCGCCTGCTGGTGCAGCACGCTCGACAACGCGCCCAGCTGATTGCGCACCTCCGCCGCCTGCTCGAACTCGAGCGCCTCGGCATGCGCGAGCATGCGCGTCTGCAGACGGTCCATCACCTCGCTCGTCTCGCCGCGCAGGAAGGCTTCGGCCTGTGCCACATCGCGCCCATAGTCGATCGCGTTGATGTAGGCCACGCACGGCGCCGTGCAGCGCTTGATCTGGTACAGCAGGCACGGCCGGCTGCGGTTGGCAAACACCGTGTCCGCGCAGGTGCGCAGGCGAAATACCTTCTGCAGCAGCACGATCGACTCCTTCACCGCCCATGCGCTCGGGTAGGGGCCGAAGTAGTGATGCCGACGATCGACCGCGCCGCGGTAGTAGGAAACACGCGGAAACGCCGTCGCCGACGGTGCGGCAACGTCGCCCGCTTCACGCGCCGCGGTGATCTTCAGATACGGGTAGCTCTTGTCGTCGCGAAACAGAATGTTGAAGCGCGGGTTAAGCGACTTGATGAGGTTGTTCTCGAGCAGCAGCGCCTCGGCCTCGGAGCGCACGACCGTCGTCTCCATGCGCGCGATGCGCTCGATCATCAAACCGATGCGGGTGCCGGCGTGGTTCTTCTGGAAGTAGCTCGCGACGCGCTTCTTCAGGTTGCGTGCCTTGCCGACGTAGAGCACCACGTCCTGGGCGTCGAAGTAGCGGTAGACACCTGGCTGCGGCGGCAGCGCGGCGACTTCGGCGAGCAGACATGCGCGCAGCGGATCGTCCTTGGCGACAGTGCCGGAGGGGACTTTGTTCGAAGGGGCTTCAGTGGGGTCAGGCGCATCCATCACGATCCATTGTGCCGCCCCGCGCCTGTCAATAAACGACTGTCGATAATCGCCCTCATGGCCCGCAGCTGGGATGTGTTTTGCCGCGTGATCGACAACCACGGCGACCTCGGTGTCGCCTGGCGGCTGTGCGCCGATCTGGCCGCGCGTGGCCAGCGCGTGCGGCTGTGGGTGGACGACCCATCGGCGCTGACGTGGATGGCGCCCGACGGCCATGCCGATGTCACGATCGTGCGCTGGACCGATCCGGCGCCCGATCTAGATCCCTCGGATGTCGTCGTCGAGACCTTCGGCTGCGATCCGCCGTCGAGGTTCGTGCAGCGCATGGCGGCGCTCGATCCCGCACCGCGCTGGTTCAATCTCGAGTACCTCAGTGCCGAGGCATATGCCCAACGCAGCCACGGCCTTGCGTCGCCGATGAACGTCGCGCCGGGGCATGTGTTGACGAAGCGCTTTTACTTCCCGGGTTTCACACCAAGAAGCGGCGGGCTGTTGCGCGAACCTTGGCTGCTCGATGCCCAGCGCAGCTTCGATCGGGAGTCCTGGTTCGCAGCGCGCTGCGTTGCGCCTCGCGCTGGAGAGCGCGTGGTGAGCCTCTTTTGCTACGTGAACACGGCGTTGCCCGCGCTCCTCGAAGTGTTGAGCTCCGAACCGACGTTGTTGCTGGTCACTCCCGGCGCGCCCGCTGCGCAGGTGCAGGCGCTATTCGGTGCGTCGATGCGCCGCGGCGCGCTGCGCGCCTTGCTGCTGCCCTACCTCACGCAGAGGGACTTTGACCATCTTCTCTGGGCCTGTGACTTGAATCTCGTACGTGGCGAGGATTCTTTCGTGCGTACGCAGTGGGCGGCCCAACCGTTCCTGTGGCAGGCCTACCCGCAGACGAACGCGGCACACGCACTCAAACTGCAAGCCTTTCTCGACGGCTTTCTCATCGGCGCGGATGCTTCACTGGCCGACACGCTCCGCTACGCATTCGGTACCTGGAACGGCCTACCTCCCGGCCCGCTCGTGCTGCCCGACCTGCAAAGCTGGCGCGCCCATTGCACCGCCTGGCGCGGGTCGCTCGCATCTCAGTCCGATCTGGTGACAAAGCTGCTCAGAATCGTTGAGGAAACACGTTAAAATTCAGGGCTTTGCGCGCGGGCAGCCATGCCTTAGCGCGCACGGTGGCGTCAATCGCCAGCGCAATCCTCACAAGACGAGTGCCGAGATGGCTCCCGAGGTGACCGGCGCGCACGAACCGCCCCTCCGAACACAACGCATCCACATGGAACAGCTATGAAGATCGCCCAGGAAATTCGCGCCGGCAACGTCATCATGAATGGCAAGGACCCGATGGTCGTGCTCAAGACCGAGTACAGCCGGGGTGGCCGCAACTCCGCCACCGTGCGCATGAAGTTGAAGAGCCTGCTCAGCAACTCGGGGACCGAGGTCGTCTACAAGGCCGACGACAAGATGGACCAGATCGTGCTCGAGAAGAAGGAGTGCACCTACACCTACTTCGCCGACCCGATGTACGTCTTCATGGATGCCGAGTACAACCAGTTCGAGGTCGAGGCCGAAAACATGGGCGACGCGATCGACTACCTCGAGGACGCCATGCCAGTCGAAGTCGTGTTCTACGACGGCAAGGCGATCTCGGTCGAGCTGCCGACCTCGGTCGTGCGCGAGATCACGACCGAGCCTGCCGTCAAGGGCGACACCTCGGGCAAGGTGATGAAGCCGGCAACGACCGCGACCGGCCTCGAGATCGCGGTGCCGCTGTTCGTCGAGAGCGGCGACAAGATCGAGATCGACACCCGCACGCACGAGTACCGCAAGCGCGTCTAGGCGCAGGCAGAGGCACTGGCCCAGGCGCGTGCACGCGGCGCCGTGAAGACCCAGCCTGTCGTCGCGGCGACGCTCGCGTACGACGCCGAAGGCATCGCGTACTCGCCGACCTTCGGCGATCGTTACCACCCACGACACGGCGCGTTTGCGCAAGCCACCCACGTCTTTCTGGGCGGCAATGACCTGCCCCTGCGCTGGCGCGGACGGGATCGCTTCGTCATCCTCGAGACCGGCTTCGGCCTCGGCAACAACTTCCTTGCGACGTGGAACGCGTGGCGGGAAGACCCGCAGCGCTGCGGGCGGCTGCACTTCATCTCGATCGAGAAACATCCGCTGACGGCGACCGACCTGAAGCGCGCGCATGTGGCGTCGCCCCTGCCTGAATTGGCGCAGCCGCTCATACGCGCCTGGCCACCGTTGACGCCGAACCTGCACCGCCTCGCCTTCGACGGCGGGCGCGTCGAGTTGTTGCTCGCGCTGGGCGATGTCGCAGATTGGCTGCCCGAGATCGTCGCCTCGGTCGATGCCTTCTTTCTGGACGGGTTTGCGCCCAGCCGCAATCCTGCGATGTGGCAACCGCGCGTGTTCAAGGCGCTCGGCCGCCTCGCGGCGCCGGGCGCGACCGCAGCAACCTGGAGCGTCGCCAACCCGATTCGCGAGGGCCTCGCCGCCGCTGGCTTCGAGGTGCGCAGCGCGCCCGGCAGTGGTGGCAAGCGCGACATCACGCTCGCGCGCCACGCGCCGCACTTCCAGCCGCGGCGCGCACCGGCGCGGATCGGAACCGCGCCAACAGCATCGCGACACGCGCTGATCGTTGGCGCCGGGCTCGCCGGCACCGCTGTCGCCTGGGCCCTGGCCGAGCAAGGGTGGCGCAGCACGCTGTTCGATCGCCTGGGTTCAATCGCAGCAGCCACCTCCGGCAATCTGGCCGGGATTTTCCACGGTACGGTCAATCCGCACGATGGCACGCACGCCCGCTTCAATCGCGCGGCGGCCCTGCAGGCGCAGATCGCTGTCGGCGATGCCATCGGGAGTCACGGCGTGGAAGGCTGCGTGAACGGCCTGCTGCGTGTCGAGACGCGCGCGACGGCGCAGGCGATGGCGGCACAACTGCGCGCGCTCGGCCTGCCGCCCGACTACCTACAGGCGCTCGATGCGATCGACGCCGCGCGCCTGAGCGGGCTGCCACCAACCTCGCCGGCGTGGTTCTTTCCCGGTGGCGGCTGGGTCGCCCCGGCCGGATTCGCAGCATCGCTGCTGGCGCAGGCCGGTGCCGCCGTCGATGTGCGACTCGCCTCTGCCGCCGCCTCGATACGCCGTCATGGCGGGCGCTGGCAACTGCTCGACGCCACCGGCGTCGCACTCGGCGAAGGCGATGTGCTCGTGCTCGCCAACGCGTTCGAAGCAGCAACGCTGTCAGAGTCCGCGTGCTTGCCGCTGCAGCGCATCCGCGGGCAGACGTCTGAGCTGCCGCTCGCGACACCGGGCCTGCGATTGCCTCGGCTTCCGGTGGCTGGCAATGGCTACGTGCTGCCGCCTCTCGGCGAAGGGATGGCGCTGTTCGGCGCGACCGCGCAGATCGACGACGACGAACCCGGATTGCGCGCGAGCGACCAGGCCCAC
The DNA here is from genome assembly GCA_963774675.1 of uncultured beta proteobacterium. GTDB lineage: Bacteria > Pseudomonadota > Gammaproteobacteria > Burkholderiales > Burkholderiaceae_C > CAIKUF01. The sequence continues at coordinate 15,651 of CAVZFV010000004.1, forward strand.
AACCTCGCCCAATTGGAGCGTCTGACGGGCAGCGCGCCCACGGCCGACAGCGTCGAACTCAGCGGCCGCGTCGGCTGGCGTTGCACCGCACCCGACCGCCTGCCCTTGATCGGCGGCATGCCCGACCCGGCCGCGCTGCAGGGAAGCGGAATACGGCTTGATCAGCCACGCTTCGTGCCTCGCGCAGTCGGACTCTATGTGTTCACGGGCCTCGCCTCACGCGGCATCACCTGGGCTGCTCTCGGCGCACGCACTCTGGCGTCGCAGATCAGCGGTGCGCCCTGCCCGCTCGAGGCGAGCCTGCTCGACGCGGTCGATGCAGCGCGCTTCGAGTCGCGCCGGGCACGACGCGATTGAGGGCACGCCGCCCGGGGGCGCCTCCAGCGCCATCCCGGTGGCGCTCCCGCCGCTATGCGGGCTGGTCGCCCGCAGTTTCGGAAGTCACAGGCGCAGCCGCTTCGTTCGAGGATTCGCCTTCGGCAGCGTCATCGGGTTTGTTGACGCCGGCTTTGCGCTGGGCCAGCTTTTCTTCCTTCTTCTGCTTTTTCAGCCGTTCGCGCTGGCGCTTCTCGAATGAATAGTTGGGCTTTGCCATGGGCTTGGTTTCCTCGCTGTTCAGGGGGCGTGATGGAGAGACCCGAGGTTACGCTGATTTTGGGTGGTCTCCGACCGTGGCGCTCTCAGAAGTCAGAAGTCGATGGTCCGCACGCCTTGGGGCGTCCCCAGCAGGCACACGCTGGCGCGATTGCGCGCGAAGATGCCCACCGTGACGACGCCAGGCCATTGGCTGAGATCGGCCTCGAGCGCCGGCGGATCGGAGATCGACAGGCCGTGGACGTCCAGAATCAGGCCACCGTTGTCGGTCACGAAGCCTTGGCGCAGCACCGGATTGCCGCCGAGATCGCGCAGGCGGCGCGTCACGAGCGCGCGCGCCATCGGGATCACTTCGATCGGCAGCGGAAAGCGGCCGAGCGTCATCACGAGCTTTGAGGCATCGGCGATGCAGACGAAGCGTGCCGCCATGTCGGCGACGATCTTCTCGCGCGTCAACGCGCCGCCGCCCCCCTTGATCATGCAGCCGTGAGCGTCGATCTCGTCGGCGCCGTCGATGTAGACCGCGAGCGAATCGACTTCGTTGGCGTCGAGCACCGGGATGCCGTGCTTGCGCAGGCGCAGGCTGCTTTGCTCGGAACTCGACACCGCGGCCGCGATGCGATCGGGCATGCGCGCAAGCGACTCGATGAAACAGTTCACCGTCGAGCCCGTGCCGACGCCGATCACGCTGCCCGGTTGCACCCAGGCCGTCGCGGCGTCGCCGACCAGCGCTTTGAGTTCATCTTGCGTCATCTCTCGCGGCTTCTCTTGTGTCATTCGGGTGCATCGCTCCAAGGCTCAAGTGCGATCGATTATCGGCGCGTGTCAGTCTCGGACTGACGCTGCGGCCCGACGCTGCGACCCGACGCAGCGGTTTGCGACAATCGCCCACCCTTGTTGCAGGCCACCGATGTTTCCCCTCCCCTATCCGCTTGCACGCGCCTTTCTGTTCGGGCTCGACCCCGAGGTCGCGCATGAACTGACGCTCGGTGCGATCGCGCGCCTGCAGAACTCGCCTGCGCAAAGCCTTTGGCGCCAGGCCCGAATCGATGACCCCGTCATGCTCGCGGGCCTGAGGTTCCCCAACCGCGTCGGCCTCGCAGCCGGACTCGACAAGAACGGCCGCTGCATCGACGGGTTGGGTGCGATGGGATTTGGCTTCGTCGAGGTCGGCACCGTCACGCCGCTCGCGCAGCCCGGCAATCCGAAGCCGCGCATGTTTCGCCTGCCGCAGGCGCAGGCGCTGATCAACCGGCTCGGGTTCAACAACGACGGGCTCGATGCCTTCCTCGCGAACGTGAAGCGCGCCACGCGATTCCGGCGCGCCGGTGGCATGCTCGGCTTGAACATCGGCAAGAACGCGACGACGCCGATCGAACGCGCTGCTGATGATTACCTGGCGTGCCTGGATGGCGTCTATGCGCATGCCGACTACGTGACCGTCAACATCTCGAGCCCGAACACCAAGAACCTGCGCGAGTTGCAGGGCGACGAAGCGCTCGACGCCTTGTTGTCCGTCTTGCACAAGCGACGTCTGAAGCTCGCCAAGGCGCATGGACGCAGCGTGCCGCTGTTCGTGAAGATCGCCCCCGACCTCGAAGAATCGCAGGTGCAACTGATCGCGCAGACGGTCCGCAAACATCACATCGACGGCGTCGTCGCAACGAACACCACGATTGCGCGTAACGCCGTCAAGGGCCTCGCACACGCCGACGAACAAGGAGGACTGAGCGGCAGGCCGGTCTTCGACGCCAGCAACCGCGTCATCGGCCAGCTGCGCAAAGCCCTCGGCAAGGGCGTTCCGATCATCGGTGTCGGCGGCGTCATGTCCGGCGCCGACGCGAAGGCAAAGATCGACGCCGGCGCGGATCTGGTGCAGATTTACACCGGGCTCATCTACCGCGGTCCCGGGATCGTCAGCGAAGCCGCGAGAGCATTGGTGCGGCGATAGCGGCAAGTGCGCGAGTCACTCGAAGGCCGCGCCGCGCCGCGAGAGATCACACGGGCCGCTTCCCTCGCACGGGCCTTCTTCACGACGCCGCAAGGCCGCGCCGCTGCCGGACCGACGCCCGCTTCAGTGCAGCGCCACGCCGGTCTTGCTCTGCAACTCTTCGCGCGTCACGCCCGGTGCCATTTCGACGACGCGCAGGCCGTGCGGTGTCACGTCCAGCACCGCGAGGTCGGTGATGATGCGATCGACGACGCCGACGCCGGTCAGCGGCAGCGTGCACTTGGGCAGGATCTTGAGGTCGATCGTGCCGTCCTTCTTCTTCGCGACGTGCTCCATCAGCACGACGACGTTCTTGACGCCGCCCACCAGGTCCATCGCGCCGCCCATGCCCTTGACCATCTTGCCGGGGATCATCCAGTTCGCCAGGTCACCGTGCTCGCTGACCTGCATCGCGCCGAGGATCGACAGGTTGATCTTGCCGCCGCGGATCATCGCGAAGCTGTCGTGGCTGCCGAAGATGCTCGAACCCGGGATCGTCGTCACCGTCTGCTTACCGGCGTTGATCAGGTCGGCGTCGACCTCGTCTTCGGTCGGGAACGGGCCGATGCCGAGCATGCCGTTCTCGCTTTGCAGCCAGACCTCGATCGCCGGATCGACGAAGTTGGCAACCAGCGTCGGCAGGCCAATGCCGAGGTTGACGTAGAAGCCGTCCTGCAGTTCCTTGGCGGCGCGCGCCGCCATCTGATCGTGTGTCCAGGCCATGATGTTGTCCTTCGGATGAATCGCTGAGCGGGTGCGTGTTGGCACCCTTTTCGGCTGGGTTCGGCTAAACGCCGACCCGTTCGGTAAGGGTGCGCTTCTCGATGCGCTTCTCGGGGTGTGCATTGAGCACCAGCCGGCTCACGTAGATGCCGGGCAGATGCACGCTGTCGGGGTCGAAGGTACCGGTCTCGACGATCTCCTCGACCTCGACGATCGTCGTCTTGCCGGCCATCGCGACGGCTGGGTTGAAGTTGCGCGCGGTGCGTCGGAACAGCAGATTGCCGCTCTTGTCCGCCTTCCACGCCTTGACCAGCGACACCTCCGGCAGCAGGGCGTGCTCCATCACGTACATGTGGCCGTCGAACTCGCGCGTCTCCTTGCCTTCGGCAATGAGCGTGCCGAAACCGGTGCGGGTGTAGAACGCCGGGATGCCGGCGCCGCCGGCGCGCAACTTCTCGGCGAGCGTGCCCTGCGGCGTGAACTCGAGTTCGAGCTCGCCCGCGAGGTACTGGCGCTCGAATTCCTTGTTCTCGCCGACGTAGCTCGAAATCATGCGCTTGATCTGGCGCGACTCCAGCAACAGCCCGAGGCCGAAGCCGTCGACGCCGGCGTTGTTCGAAATCACCGTCAGGTTCTTCACGCCCGAATCGCGCAACGCGCCGATCAGGGCCTCGGGGATGCCGCACAAGCCGAAGCCGCCGACCGCCATCAACTGACCGTCGCGCACGATGCCCTCGAGGGCTGCGGCCGCGCTCGGATAGACCTTGTTCATTGACGCCCTCCTGCTGTCCAGACGCGAGCGTACAACGTAATGCAATAGGTAGTCGTTACGTAGAATTGACTATGCTCGACTACCGAAGCGCGTTCGATCTCGCCCCCGTCGGCCTCGTCGTGTCGCGCAACCGGCTGATGCTCGACTGCAATCGGCGCCTGGTCGAGATGTTCGAGACCACGCGCGAAGCGCTCGTCGGCCAGAGTTTCGAGATACTCTATCCATCGTCGGGCGAATTCGAGCGCACCGGTGAGCGCATTGTCGCGAGTCTCGACGCCGATGGTTTTTACGCCGACGAACGCGTGATGCGGCGCGTCGGCAGCGGCGCACCGGGCCACCTGGGCAAGGCCGGCGGCGAGCTTTTCTGGTGTCGTGTGTCGGGTCGTGCGCTCGATCCGCGCCACCCGCACGCCGAAGGCATCTGGAGTTTCGAGGACCTGTCGTCGCGCCGCCAACTGCGCGTCGAACTGACCCCGCGCGAGCGCGAGATTGCGGCGCTGCTGATCGACGGATTGACGAGCAAACTGATCGGCCGCCGCCTCGCGATCAGCCCAAGAACGGTCGACATCTACCGCGGCCGACTGATCCGCAAGTACGGCGCCGCGTCAACAGTCGACCTCGTGAATCGGTTGCTGACCGCGTAGCGACGTTGCCGCATTGCGGCATTGGGCTTCGTCATCCCACGCCGCCAGTCCGAGCTCAGTTGAGATCCCCGGCGAGCCGCCAGGCCCGCCGCAACTCTTCCGGCCACTCGCCGCTGTCGATCAGTGCATCGATCGCGTCGCTCTCACGGCCGCATTCCAACCCCTGCGCCGCGAGCCACGCGTCGTCGAAATAGGTGTGCTTGTAGCGCTCGCCGCCATCGCACAGCATGGTGACGATCGAGCCTTGCTCGCCGTGCGCGGCCATGCTGCGCGCACATGCGAGCGCGCCGACGAGATTGGTGCCGGTCGAGCCGCCGACGCGCCGCCCGAGGCGCACGCTCAACGAGTGCATCGCGGCCAGGCTCCAGAGGTCGGGCACCTTGACCATCGCGTCGAGCACGCCCGGCACGAATGACGCCTCGACGCGCGGCCGGCCGATACCTTCGATGCGCGAACCCTGATCGATCTCGAGCGACGCGTCGGCGCCGACGTAGTAGTCGAAGAACACCGAGCGCTCGGCATCAACGCCACAGACGCGCGTGTCGTGACGGCAGTAGTGCACGTAGCGGCCGATCGTCGCGAGCGTACCGCCGGTGCCGGCGCTGGCGACGATCCAGGTCGGGCAGGCGTGCGTCTCTTTGCGCAACTGGCTGTAGATGCTTTCGGCGATGTTGTTGTTGGCACGCCAGTCGGTCGCCCGTTCGGCATACGTGAACTGGTCCATGTAGTGCCCGCCCTGCTCGCGCGCCAGGCGTTCGCTTTCGGCATAGATCGCGCCCGCGCCGTCGACCAGGTGACAGCGCCCGCCGTAGAACTCTATCGCCGCGATCTTCTGCGCTGACGTGCCGCGCGGCATCACCGCAATGAAGGGCAGATCGAGCAGGCGTGCGAAGTAGGCTTCGCTGATCGCAGTCGACCCACTCGACGCCTCGACAACCGCCCGGCTCTCGTTCAGCCAGCCGTTGCACAGCGCGTGCAGGAACAAGCTGCGAGCGAGGCGGTGCTTGAGGCTGCCGGTCGGGTGGCTTGATTCGTCCTTCAGGTAGAGCGAAACGCCGTCGAAGCCCGGCAACGCGACGGGAATCAGATGCGTGTCGCTCGAGCGCTGGAAGTCGGCCTCGATGCGGCGGATCGCCTCGCGCACCCACGCGCGCCGGGCATCGCTTTGAATCGCAACCGCCGTCATCGCGTCACTCCACGATCTTGCGCAGCCAGGGCGGCAGCGGCAGCGTCTTCTTCGCCGGGAAGTCGAGCCACACGGTCGTCGCGCCTCCGGTCGCGTAGAGCACGCCGGGTTCGTCGGTGCGCTCGAGTGTGATGAAGGTGTCGAAGCTCGACCGCCCCGGGTTCGCCACATACATGCGCGCGAGGATGTCACCCGGATACTCGAGCTGGCGGATGAAATTGCAGAAGGCATTGACGATCACGAAGCCTTCGCCATCCGGCTTCAGCGTATTGCCGAGCGTATGCATCCACTCGATACGGACGATCTCGAAGTAGCGGAAGTAAAGCGTGTTGTTGACATGGCCCATCGCGTCCATGTCGCCCCAGCGGATGGGGATCACCATCTCGTAGGTGAGCTTCTTCTGGTCTGGAATTTCGATGCGCATGGGCGTTTTGGCTCCTCGGGGTCAGTGTGTCGCGGCACGGTAGCAATTTTCATGCAGCGGTGTGCCGTGGGCGTCAAGGGGTTTCGTGCCCACCTGCTCGGCGCCCATCGCGCGGTAGAAGGTTTCGGCTTCGTTGCCTGCGACGCACCACAGACGCAAGGCATCGAAGCCCGCGGCGTGCAGCCACGAGGCGCTCGCGCGCCACAACGCGCGTCCGATGCCGCGGCGCTGTTGCGCAGGGTCGAGGTAGATCGCGAAGAGCTCGGCGTCGAGCGCGGCAGCAGGTGGGTCTGACGCCTGGATACGGTAGGGGCCGACGCTCGCAAAGCCGGCAACTTGATCGCCGACTTCGGCAACCAGCACCTGGCGGCGTGTCGCAGGGTCGGAGTGTTGCGCTGCTTCACGTGCCCAAAGCTCTTCGCGCCGGGCAAGTGGAAATTCATCGAACATCTGCTTCGGGAAGATCACGCCGTAGGTCGCAACCCAGCTGTCCCAGTGAATGCGCGCGATGGCTGGCGCGTCTTTCACCGTTGCGCTGCGAACGTGCACGCCGTCCATCCTCAGCCCGGATCGATGCCGAGTTCGCCTGCGATGCGGGCGACGATCGCGCGCAGCTCGGCCACTTCGGCGGCAAGGCGCGCTTGTTCAGCCTTCAACGCGGCCATTTCCCCGGCGGCGACGAAATCCTGCGCATCGGCCGCGATCGACGTGGGCGCGGCGACCTCGCCGCAAAGCACGTGCGCCCAGCGCTGCTCACGCGCGCCGGGCGCACGCGGCAGCTTGACGACGAGCGGCGGCTCGCGCGCGGCGAGTTCGTCGAGGAACCCTTCGACCGACGAGATGTCCGCGAAGCGGTGCAGCCTCTCGGTCGTCGCGCGCAGCTCGGCGGCGGTCTGTGGCCCGCGCAGCATCAGCAGGGTGAGGATCGCCTCCGATTGCCCGGGTACGCCGAGCACGCGTTTGAGGTTGTGCTCGAAGCGGCTGACGCGGCTGCCGCTGACCTCGAAGACCAGCGCCAGCGCCTTCAGGCCGTCGATCGCAACCAGCACTTCCGCATCGGTCGCGTTGATCACCGGATCGCGCGCCGTCCTCTGGTTGCAGCCGAGCACCAGCGCGTTGAGCGACAGCGGGTAGCTGTCGGCGACGGTGTGTTGCTTCTCCACCAGCACGCCGATGACGCGAGCCTCGAGCGGCGACAACGGACGCAGGGTCGAGTTCATTTCAGTCGCTCCACCGCGCTTTGCACGGCCCGCGACGCATCAAACGCTGTGGCGGTGAAGCTCGTTCGCGGGATTGGGGTTCGGGTTGGTGTGTGGGTTTTCAGCCGGAGCGCTGCTGCGTCACGCCAGGCGGTGCCCGCCGCGGGCTCATGGTTCCGCGGTCGGCGCGTTGCGCCGACTTCGCTGCGATGCTCGATCCGCAGTCGCGGCGCAGAACTCGCTTCGTTCGCTTCGCTCGCTGCGCTCAGACAACTGCGCCGAGTCAGTTCACGAAGCGCGCTGCGCGCGCCGACTGCGGCTCTGCGCTTCTCGCCGCTCCACAAATCGCCCCCGGCGGGCATCGCCTGGCGCGACGACTCTTCTCTGGTGTTGCACTCAATGCGTGCCACCGTTGTGCCTGCAAAGGCGTGCCCGGACAGGCCACGGCGCGCCTGCGGAGCGCCGAGCAGCGCAGGGCTTGCAGCCGCGCGCGCAAGCGCGCTTCGTGAACTGACTCGCCGCCACTGTCCGAGCGCAGTGAGCGAAGCGAACGAAGCAAGTTCGGCGGCGGGCTGCAAGACCGAGCAGGCGGGCCCGGACGCAGGCGATCCAGTGGATCGACTGCGCCTGGCGAGCGGCCTGCTCGCGAGAGCAGGCGCGGCCTGCAAGGCCAGGGCAGTCAGCGCACAGCGCTGACCGCGGAGGTGAAGTGCCGTGGACTGCCCGGGCGCGCCTTTGCCGCGCCAGGCATCGCAGGCCCGTTCAGCCACACCGCGCTCAAACTGGTTTTCGTGCGCGCCTGCAACGGCCCTCGTATGCGACGCGAGGCGAATGCGTGATCGGGCACCCGCAAGCATCTTGGCGGACCCATGCGCGACGTGAACGAAGTGAGCGTGAGGGAGATTCACTTCAGTGTCGCAATACCAATACAAACGCTTCAGACAGCGAAGCCGTCATCAGCCTGGATGATCGCGCCATTGATGAAATGGCTCTCGTTCGCGCACAGCATCATCAGCACGGTGTCGAGATCCTGCGGCTGGCCGACGCGCCGGCGCGGCAGCGAGGCGATCAGCTTCTGGCCGCGCTCTGTCGCCCACTGGTGATGGTTGATTTCGGTGTCGATGTAGCCGGGGCAGATCGCGTTGACGTTGATGCCGAAGCGCCCCCACTCGAGCGCCATCGCGCGTGTCATGTGGATGAGTGCTGCCTTGCTCATGCAATAGACACCGATCTGCCCGAGCACGCGCAGCCCCGCCATCGACGCGATATTCACGATGCGCCCACCGGTGAAGGTGCCCGGCGCGGCGCCGCTGGCGCGCGCGATCATGCGTTTGCCGACCTCCTGGGCGACGAAGAACGCGCCCTTGGTGTTGGTGTTCATCACGTAGTCGTAGTCCTCGGGCATGACGTCGACGAGCTTTTGCGTCGCGCCGACGCCCGAGTTGTTGACGAGGATGTCGAGCGTGCCGACCTCGGTCTCGGCGTGCGCGACGGCGGACTTGATGCTCGCGTGATCGGTCACGTCCAGGCGCACCACGTGGGCGTCGCCGCCGGCGGCCTCGATCTCGGCGTGCAGCGCCTTCAAGCGCTCGACGCGCCGGCCTGCAAGGACGACCGCGGCGCCGGCCGCGGCCAGGGTTTTCGCAAACTGCGCACCGAGCCCGCTTGATGCGCCAGTGACAAGGGCGACGCGGCCCGAAAGGTCGATCGAATAGCTCATGGTGAGGGCCCCGGCGATGGTTTGCGGCCACGATATCACGCAGCCACATCGTTCGGCCCGCGACACTCCAGCCGCTAAACTCGATGCAAAGGCCTCACCGCAATTTCACAGGAAGCCGACCCATGACCCCAGCCGAAATGATCGCCGAGCACGGCCCGCGAGAAGCAATGGAGTACGACGTCGTCGTCGTCGGCGCCGGGCCGGCGGGGCTCGCCGCGGCCATCCGCCTCAAGCAGCTCGCCACGGTACAGGGCAAGGAAGTTTCGGTGGTTGTGCTCGAGAAGGGGTCGGAGCCTGGCGCGCACATTCTGTCGGGCGCGATCATGGACCCGCGCGCGCTGACCGAGCTGTTCGCGGACTGGCAGACGCGCGGTGCGCCGCTGCTGCAACCCGTCACCGCTGACAAGTTCCTGTTTTTGACCGAAGGTGGCAGCAAGCCGACGCCCGAGTTCCTGCTGCCGGATTGCTTTCGCAATCACGGTAACTACATCGTCAGCCTCGGCAACGTCGTGCGCTGGCTCGGCGAGCAAGCGGAAGCACTCGGCGTCGAGATATTCCCAGGCTTCGCCGCGGCCGAAGTCCTCTACACCGACGACGGCGCAGTAAGGGGTGTGGCGACAGGCAATGTCGGCGTCGGCAAGGACGGCGAGCCGACCGCCAACTTCCAACTCGGCATGGAATTGCACGCGAAGTACACGGTCTTCGCCGAAGGCTCGCGCGGCCAGCTCGGCAAGCAGTTGATCACGCGATTCAAGCTCGACGCCGGGCGCGATCCGCAGAGCTACGGCATCGGCATCAAGGAGCTGTGGGAGGTCGATTCGGCCAGGCATCACGCCGGCCTCGCCGTCCACACCGCCGGCTGGCCGCTCGACACCTCGACCTACGGCGGCTCGTTTCTGTATCACCTGCAGGGCAATCTGGTCGCGGTCGGCTTTGTCGTCGGGCTCGACTACGCGAACCCCTGGCTCAGCCCGTTCGAGGAGTTCCAGCGCTGGAAGCTGCACCCCGCGATTCGCCCGACGTTCGAGGGCGGCAAGCGCATCGGCTACGGCGCGCGCGCACTCACCGCGGGCGGCATCCTGAGCCTCCCGAAGACGGTGTTTCCGGGCGGCGCGCTGATTGGCTGCGACGCCGGCTTCCTCAACGCGAGCCGCATCAAGGGCAGCCATGCGGCGATCAAGACCGGCATGCTCGCCGCGGACGCCGCGTTCGACGCGCTCATGGCGGGCCGCCAGCACGATGCGCTCGACGCCTACCCGGCGGCGTTCGAGAAGAGCTGGCTGCACGAGGAGCTCGACCGCTCGCGCAACTTCAAGCAATGGTTCAAGAAGGGGTTCACGATCGCGACCCTGATGACCGGTATCGAGCAGTGGCTGCTGCCCAAGCTCGGCATGAAGGCGCCGCCCTGGACGCTGCACCGCAAGCAGGCCGATCACCTCTACCTCAAGCCCGCGGCCGATTGCCTGCAGATCGCTTACCCGAAGCCTGACGGCAAGATCACCTTCGACCGCCTGTCGTCGGTCTTCATCAGCAACACCAATCACGAAGAGAACCAGCCGGCGCACCTCACGCTGAAGGACGCGCGCGTGCCGGTGGACATCAACCTTGCGATCTACGCCGGGCCCGAGAGCCGCTACTGCCCGGCGGGCGTCTACGAGTTCGTCAAGACCGACGACGCCGGCGGCGCGGATCGCCTGCAGATCAACGCCCAGAACTGCGTGCACTGCAAGACCTGCGACATCAAGGACCCGACGCAGAACATCGTCTGGATCGCGCCCGAGGGCGGCGGCGGGCCGAACTACGCTGGCATGTGAGAAGCATCCGCCAGCGGGATCTGGCATGAACGAGAGCGAGGCCCGCCAGACCCTGCTGGTGAGGGCGTTCGAGGCGCCGCTGACCGCCCCCTGGACCGAGGCCGATCGCGATTGGGCGAGCCGCGAGGCACGCCAGCGCGAGGGCTCGCAGGCAGTGCCGGAGCGGCTGATCGCGACCCGCGCCGCGCTCGCTTCGCAGCGCCTCGCGCAACGCGACCCCGGGGTCGCGTCCGCGCTGGCCGCGACCGCACCACATCCGGGTTTGGGCGCCCTGCTGCTGGTTGCAGCATTTGCCGCCGGCGTCGCGCTCGACAGCCTGGGCGCGCAGGGCCGCATCGAGATTCTTTCGCCGCCGCTGTTCGCACTGCTCGCGTGGAATCTGGGCGTCTACGTCTGGTTGTTCGGCGGCCATTTTCGATCGACCGCAAGGCCCGAACGCGGCCTGCCCTTCAAGGCGCCGGCCTGGCTCGCGCGGATGTGGCGCGGTGACACCCGAAGCCGCTCGCCGGCGTTGACGCGCTTCGTCGCGGACTGGGCGAGCCGAAGCCGGCCCCTGCAGCTCGCGCGCGGTATTGCGCTGCTGCACGCGGGAGCGGCGCTGCTCGCGCTCGGCGCGCTGGCGTCGCTCTATCTGCGCGGCATGGTGTTCGAGTTCCGCGCCGGCTGGGACAGCACCTTCCTGGACGCGAACGCCGTGCACGCGATCGCCGCCGCGCTCTATGGCCCTGCCTCATTCGCAAGCGGCATCGCGATCCCCAGCGCCGACGACATTGCGCTCCTGCGCTTCGCACACGGCAATGGCGGCGACGCGGCGCAATGGATCCATCTGCAGGCGATCACGGTGGCGGGGGCGATCGTGCTGCCGCGTGTCATCCTCGGCGCCCTCGCGCACGCGCGTGCCAAGGGGCTCGCCCGCCACTTCCCGCTGACGCTCACCGACAGCTACTACCGTCGGCTGCTGCCGCGCCCGAGCGAAGGCGTCCCGGTCTGCATGCTGCCCTACAGCTACCAGTTCCCGGAGGCACGGCTCCCCGCGCTACGGGCCTTGATCGAGCAACAACTCGGAGCGCGTGCAGCGCTCGAAGTGGCAGACAGCCTGTCACCCGGCGCCGAGGACGATCTCGATTCACTGCTGCCGCCGGAGGCCGCCGACGCACAGGCACTCATCGCGCTTTTCGCGCTCACCGCCACGCCCGAACATGAAACACACGGTGCCTTCGTGCGCGCGCTTGCAGCACGCGCGGGCGACGGCGCGCGGCTGCAGGTGATGGTCGACGAGACTGACTTTCGCACCCGGTTCGGCGCCGATGGTGACGTGCGTCTCTCACAGCGGCGCGACGCCTGGCGCCGCCTGCTGGAAGATGCGGGCGTCGAAGCGCAGTTCATCGACCTCGGCCGGACACTGGACAAGATATGAACGAGCCCGCCGAACGCGCGATCGCACTCAGCCTCGTCTCGCACACCAACGTCGGCAAGACGACGCTGGCGCGCACGCTGCTCCAGCGTGACATCGGCGAGGTGCGCGACGAGGCGCACGTGACGCTGGACGCCGAGCGCTACACCTTGATCGAGACGCCGCAAGGCGACCGCCTCGAGCTGTGGGACACGCCGGGCTTCGGCAACAGCGAGCGCCTCGCGGCACGCCTTGCCCGCAACGCGAACCCGATCGGCTGGTTCCTGAACGAAGTCTGGGACCGCTGGCGCGACCGCGCACTGTGGTCGAGCCAGGCCGCTGTGCGCAACGTGCTGGAAGAGGCCGACGCGGTGCTCTACCTCGTCAACGCCTCCGAGGCGCCGCAGGATGCGGGCTATGTCGCCCCGGAGCTCAAGGTATTGGACCTGCTCGACAAACCGACGATCGTGCTGCTGAACCAGATCGGCCGGCCGCACACGCCGGCAGAGGAAGCGGCCGAGGTCGAGCGTTGGTGGGCGCACTGCGCTGACCATCCAAGTGTGCGTGCGGTGCTCGCGCTCGACGCGTTCGCACGCTGCTGGGTGCAGGAAGGGACGCTCCTCGATGCGCTTGCCGACGTGTTGCCGTCGACGCGGCGGGAGGCGTTCAGTCGCCTCGCGACCGCCTGGCGCGCGCAGCACCGCAGCGTATGGCGGGCATCGATGGACGTGCTGGCAACGCGACTGGCGCGTGCCGCGTTCGACCGCGAAGCCGTGCGTGACGAAGGCTGGTCCGGCAAGTTGAAGCAGGTCGGCGCGTCGATCGGGCTGCGCCGCGAGGGCACGCTCACGGCGCGCGATCTGGCGATGCAGACACTTGCCGAGCGGCTCGATACCGACATTCGCGCGTCGACCGATCAGCTCATCAAGCTGCACGACCTCGGCGGCAAGGCGACCGACACGGTGCTGCTGCGGCTGGCCGAAAACTTCGCGGTGCGCGAACCGCTCAGCGAAGGCAAGGCGGCGGTGCTCGGCGGCCTCGTCACCGGCGCGCTCGCGGGTATCAAGGCCGACATCGCGACCGGCGGGCTCACGCTTGGCGGCGGCCTGCTCGCCGGCGGCGTGATCGGCGCCCTGAGCGCGGCCGGCCTCGCGCGCGGCTTCAACCTGGTGCGCGGTGTCGACAAGCCGACGCTCGCCTGGGCCGACGAAGTGCTCGACGGCCTCGTGCAATCCGCTCTGCTCGGCTATCTGGCCGTCGCCCACTTTGGCCGCGGGCGCGGCGACTGGGCCGCGTCCGAGCACCCAGAGTTCTGGCCCGAGCAGGTCGGCGCCGCGTTGGTGCCGCGGCGCAAGGCGCTGCAGGCCCTCTGGGCGCGTCGCACCGACGTCGACGCGATGGCCGAGGTACAGGCCGAATTGCAAGCGCTGTTGCGCACTGCGAGCATCGACCTCTTCGTGCGCCTCTACCCGGATTCGAAGGACATGCTGCGCGCAACCGACGGTTGATGCGAGTGCGGAGACGGCACATGCGGCTAAACTCGACGCCGTTTTGTCCGAACTTGATCCGAAGACACGATTGCCGATGCACGCCCTTTCCCGCCGTAGATTCGCCGCCGCGCTTGCGGGTGCGGTACCGCTGAGCACGCTGCCGCGCTGGGCGCGGGCCGCGAACACCGAGCCCCGCGCATTGCGCTTCGCGCATCTGCACACCGGAGAGCGCCTGAGCGTCGAGTACTTCCACGACGGTACCTATCTACCGGACGCACTCACGGCCGTGAATCATCTGCTGCGCGACTTTCGGACCGAAGACGTCGGCGTGATCGACCCTCAACTGCTGGACCTGCTGTTCCGGCTGACGGCGCTCACCGAGACGCACAAGCCATTCGAGATCATCTCCGGCTACCGCTCACCCACGACGAATGCGATGTTGCGCCAGCGCAGCTCGGGCGTTGCCAGCGGCAGCCTGCACCTCAAGGGCCAGGCAATCGATATCCGCCTGGGCGACGTGCAACTTGCCGCGCTGCGCAAAGCCGCGCTCGCGCTCGAAGCCGGCGGCGTCGGTTACTACCCGGCTTCGAACTTCGTGCACGTCGACACCGGGCGCGTACGCACCTGGTAGGCGCGGTCAGCGCAGGCGCGGCGCCGCCAGCGCGCGCGCGAGCGCCTTGTCATGGCCATAGATGTCGTCCGCGAAGTGCAACCCGCCGTCCTCCGGAGACACGATCGCGGTGACGTAGTACAGCAGCACCGGCACCGGCTGCGTCAGGTTCACCCGCAGATTGGGCGCCCCCTGCATCGCGGCGACGATGCGCTCGCGCGTCCATTCCGGTTGGTCCTTGAGCAACCATTCGGCGAGTGCGACCGGGTCCGCGACGCGCACGCAGCCGTGGCTGAAGTCGCGGCGGCTGCGACCGAACAGCGATTGCGCCGGCGTGCTGTGCAGATAGATGTTGGCGTCGTTCGGGAAGATGAATTTCACGAGTCCGAGCGAGTTGTTCGGCCCCGGACGCTGGCGCACGCGCGCCGTGCCGTCACGCAGCAGCGCCACGCTCTCGGGCGTCGGCGCCAGCACCTTCGCGTCGTCGCCCCCACCTTGCACGATTTCCATCTCGTGCTTGGCAAGGTAGGCCGGATCGCGTCCGATGGCCGGCAGCACCTCGTTGCGCGTGATCGAGCGCGGGACGTTCCAGTAGGGGCGAAAGACGAGGTAGCGCATCTCGTCGGAGAACACCGGCGTCTCAGTCTTGAGCGCACGGCCGACGATGACGTCGATCGCGACCGCCGGCTTGGGGCCATGTGCATCGCCGCCCCAGGCCCACAGGCGAAACATCGGAATGTTGATCGCCACGATGCGCCGCCCGCCCTGAGGCGGCAGCCAGCGCATGCGCTCGAGCGCGAGCTCGATCTGGCGCACGCGCTGCGCGGCCGGCACGTTCAGCGCGACCAGCGTCGTCTTGCCGAGCACGCCGTCGGCGGCGAGGCCGTGACGGGCCTGGAAGTGCTTGACGCCTTCGGCAAGCGCGGCGTCGTAAATTGACCCCATCCCGATCGGCGTCGCTGCAGGCAGATCGCCGAGCAACATCAGGCGCGCGCGCAATGCGTCGGCGTCGGCGTAGGTGTCGCCCGGCCGAACCGACTTCTTTGGCAGCGCCAGCACGGTTGAGGGCATGTCGCGCGCCAGTCGGCGATAGCGCGCGAGCGCGGTGCGCAGTTCGGCGTACTGCGCAATCGTCGGTGTCAGCTCGGCCGCCAACTGCGTGACGCGCCCTTGCGCAACGGCAGCGGCGAGCAGTGCCGCGAAGTCTTGCTCCTGCTCGCGCCGCGGCGAAACACGAAAGCCGAGTGCCCTCGGGTCGACCCGGCCGAAGTGCAGATCGCGCAGATAGCGCAGCAGCGCGAGACTGAGTGTCGCGTCCCACTCGGCGCGTGCCGAAGGCGGGGCATCGCGCATCGCGGGGGCACGCGCCGAAAGCGCGGCGACGTCGTAGTCAGCAGGGTCCAACCCCTCGCTTTCGGCGTCTGCGAGCAGCGCGATCGCGGCGCGCGTGTTGTCGTTCGCCCGGCCGGAGGCGTCCAGCCACAGCAAGTCACCGCGCGGGTAGAGACGCTGCAATTCGGCGCGCGCGGTTGCGCTCGCGGCGTTCGCCACATTCGGCACACTCGGCACGTTCACCACATTTGCCGACAACGTAACGCCGGCCGCAGGCATCACCCCGCCCTGCGAAGCGTCTATCTCGGCGCCAACCACGCACAGCGGGGCGCCGGCCGACGCCAGCGCGATCACCACCGCCTGCGCGATCCAGCGCAGCGGGGTCATCGACGCGGTGCAGCCCAGCTCGGCGATCGCTTGTCGATGAAGGCCTGGACGCCTTCGAGCGCGCTCTCGTCCATCATGTTGCACGCCATCGTCTGCCCGGCGTCGAGGTAGGCCGCCTCGATGCCGTGCTCGAGCTGTCGATAGAAGAGACCCTTGCCAAGCGCGACGGCGACGCGCGGCTTGGCGACGATGCTCGCGACGAGCGACTCGACCGTGGCGTCGAGTTCTTCCGGTGCGGCGATCCGATTGACGAGCCCCCGGGCCTGCGCCTGCGCGGCGTCGATGAACTCGCCCGTGACGAGCATCTCGAAGGCCGCCTTGCGGCCGAGGTTGCGCGACAGCGCAACGCCCGGCGTCGAACAGAAGAGGCCGAGATTGACGCCACTCACCGCGAACTTCGCCGCACTTGAAGCAACCGCCAGATCGCACATCGCGACCAGCTGGCAACCGGCCGCGGTCGCGATGCCCTGCACGCGCGCAATCACCGGCACCGGCAGGCGCTGCACTGCGAGCATCATCTGCGCGCATTGGTCGAAGAGCTTGCGGTAGTACTTGAGCGACGGCGCGGCGCGCATCTGCTTCAGGTCGTGCCCAGCGCAAAACGCCTTGCCGGCCGCGGCGAGCACGACGACACGCACCGATTCGTCTTTCGCCAAGGCATCGAGCTCGGCCTGGAGTGCGTTCAGCATTTCCTCGGACAGCGCATTGAACGCGAGCGGGCGGTTCAGCGTCAGCGTGACAACGCCGCGCGCATCGGTATCGCGCAGCACGAAAGGTTGATCGGGGCCTGACATGTTCGTCTCCTTCACTCGATGGCCTGCGCCGAGCGGGCACGCTCGCGCAGCTGGAACTTCTGGATCTTGCCGGTCGCCGTCTTCGGTATCTCCTCGAAGCGGACTTCCTTCGGCGCCTTGTAGCTTGCGAGCAGGCCCTTGCAGTGCGCAATCAGGTCGGCCTGCGTCACGCTCGCGCCGGGCTTCACTTCGACGAACGCAAGCGGTGTCTCGCCCCACTTCGGGTCGGGCCTGGCGACCACCGCGCACGCCAGCACGGCCGGATGCCGGTAGAGCGCGTCCTCGACCTCGATCGAGCTGATGTTCTCGCCGCCGCTGATGATGATGTCCTTGCTGCGGTCCTTGATCTTGACGTAGCGGTCCGCCTCGATCACGGCGAGGTCGCCGGTGT
This sequence comes from uncultured beta proteobacterium, assembly GCA_963774675.1. Classification (GTDB taxonomy): domain Bacteria; phylum Pseudomonadota; class Gammaproteobacteria; order Burkholderiales; family Burkholderiaceae_C; genus CAIKUF01. Next base: position 33,114 of record CAVZFV010000004.1, read on the forward strand.
GGAACCAGCCGCCGGCGAACGCCTCGGCGGTGGACTTCGGGTTCTTCAGGTAGCCCTTCATCACGATGTTGCCGCGGAACATGATCTCGCCCATCGTCTCGCCGTCGGCAGGCAGGACCTTCATCGTCTCGGCCTCCATCACCGTCATGCCTTCCTGCAGCGGATAGCGCACGCCCTGCCGGCCGTTCAGCCGCGCCTGTTCAGACAGGCTCTCGTGCGCCCAACCCGCGCGCTTGACGGCGACTGCGGCCGGGCCGTAGACCTCGGTCAGGCCGTAGACGTGGGTGATGTCGAAGCCGATCGAGGCCATGCCCTCGATCATCGATGCCGGCGGCGCCGCGCCGGCGACCATGCCGCGTACCTTCTGCCGCCCCTCGCCAGAGATGCCGGCGCGCTGCTCCGCGGGCGCGGCGAGCAGCAGGTTGTGCACGATCGGCGCCGCGCAGTAGTGATCGACCTGGTGCTCGCGCATCGCGTCGAGGATGTGTTTTGCGACGACGCCGCGCAGGCACACGTGCGTGCCGCCGAGCATCGCCACCGTCCACGGGAAGCACCAGCCGTTGCAGTGAAACATCGGCAGCGTCCACAGATAGCGCGGGAAGTGCGGCATGGTCCAGGTCGCCGCATTGCACACCGCGTTCAGGTACGCACCGCGGTGATGCGTGACGACACCCTTCGGATCGCCCGTCGTGCCCGAGGTGTAGCTCACCGCGATCGCGTCCCACTCGTCCTGCGGCCCGTCGAGCTCAGGCAGAGGATCATGTGCAGCGAGCAGTGCCTCGTATTCGTGCGTGCCGAGCCAATCGCCCGCGCCGGTGTACTCTGTGTCGCAGACGTCGATCACGATCGGCGCGCGGCCGTGCTCGTCGTTAAGGATGCGCAACGCCTCGCGCATCGTCGGCGCGAATTCGCGATCGGTGACGAGCACCTGCGCCTCGCAGTGGTTCATCTGCCACGCGAGCAGCGGCGCGTCGAGCCGCGTGTTGAGCGTGTTGAGCACGGCGTTCAATGCCGGCACCGCGTAGTGCGCCTCGACCATCTCGGGTGTGTTGTGCAGCATCACGCTGACGGTGCTGTTGCGCTTCACCCCCAACGCACGCAGCGCTGCGGCGAGCCGTGCGGAGCGATCCCGCGTCTGTGACCAGTCATAACGCCGCGCGCCGTGAATGACGGCCAGCAGGTCGCCAAACACTTCAGCACTGCGTTCGACGAAGCTCACCGGCGACAACGCCACGTGGTTGGCGGCGTTGCGGTCCAGATCCTGGTCGTAGATGCTCATGGCGCCCTCCTCCCGGTCGTCGTGCAACCCTGCACCCGTCAAGCCATCTTAGCGCCCGCGCTGCTACGATGGCCCGAAGGTAGCTGCCGCCGCTCGTCGCATATGAAATCCGCTAAGGCCATCTTCATCCTCGTGCTCGGATTGAACGGCACGCTCGCATGCGCCAACGACAGCACCGGAAGCGAGCTGTCGCACCTGGTTTCCGGCGCACTCGTCGCGTCGGCCGCCACAGCGCTCGCCAACCACTACGACTACCGCGTCGAGGATCGTGGCTGGGTCGGCTTCTGGGCGAGCGTCGGGATCAGCCTCGTCTCCGCAAGCGTCCAGGTGATCTCGAACGGCTCGTCCCAGGTGCGCAGCTCGGCGCTGGATTTCGGCTACAACCTGGTCGGTGCCTCGATCGGCGCCTTCGTCACGGATCGCTTCATCTTGCAGCCCGTCGTGACGCGGGACGCGGCCGGCCATCGCAGCGTCGGCGTCGCGATGCAGACGACGTTCTAGACCAGCGCTTGGCGCCTCAGCCGTCGCTGCGCGCCAGCGCCTGATCGATGTCCCACAGGATGTCGTCGATATGTTCGAGGCCGACCGACATGCGCACCATGTCGGGCGGCACGCCGGCGGCAAGTTGCTGCGCGGCGTCGAGCTGGCGGTGGGTCGTCGACGCCGGATGGATGACGAGGGTGCGCGTGTCGCCAATGTTGGCGACGTGGCTCATGAACTGAGCCGCCTCGATGAACTTGACGCCCGCCTCCATGCCGCCCTTGCCGCCGTCGGCGCCCGCCGCTCCGGATTTCACGCCGAAGGCAAGCAGGCCGGACGCGCCGGGCGCACCCTCGACGGTGCGCATCTGGCGCGCGATCAGCGCGTGCTGCGGGTGATCCGCAAGCCCCGGATAGTTGACCCAGCTCACGCGCGGATGTGTCCTCAGAAACGCGGCCACCTTGCGCGCGTTGGTGCAGTGACGTTCCATGCGCAGTGGCAGCGTCTCGATGCCCTGCAGCACCTGCCACGCACTCGTCGCCGGCAGCGCGGCGCCGTAGACGCGCAGCGTCTCCATGCGGGCGCGCATGCAGAAACCGAAGTCGCCGAAGGTTTCGTAGAAGCGCACGCCGTGGTAGCCGGCCGACGGCTCCGTCATGCCGGGGAACTGGCCGTTGTCCCACGGGAACTTGCCGCTCTCGACGATGACGCCGGCGAGCGTCGTGCCATGGCCGCCGAGGTACTTCGTCGCCGAGTGGACGACGATGTCGGCGCCGAGCGCGATCGGGTTGCACAGGAAGGGTGACGGCACCGTGTTGTCGACGACGAGCGGCACCCCATGCGCATGCGCGACTTCGGCGACGGCGGCAATGTCGAGCACCGCGAGGCTCGGGTTGCCGAGACTCTCGGCGAACACGGCGCGTGTGTTGGGCCGCATCGCCTCGGCGAACGCCTCGGGACGTGTCGCATCGACGAAGCTCGTTTCGATGCCGAACTTGCGCAGGTTCACCGCGAGCATCGTCACCGTGCCGCCGTAGAGTGCACCGGCCGCCACCACATGGTCGCCGTGCTGCAGGATCGTCATCAGCGCCATGGCCTCTGCCGCCATGCCGCTGGCCGATGCCACGGCAGCGCGCCCGCCCTCGAGCGCAGCTACGCGCTCCTCGAGCGCAGCGACGGTCGGGTTCGACAGGCGCGAGTAGACGTTGCCGAAGGTCGCGAGGTTGAAAAGCGCCGCCGCGTGCTCGGCGCTGTCAAACACAAAGCTCGTCGTCTGGTAGATCGGCAACGCCCGCGCGCCGGTCGCGGCGTCGGGAATCTGGCCGGCGTGGATCGCCAGGGTTTCGGGGTGGAAGACGCGGTCGGCCATCGCGTGCCTCAAACCGGCCGACGCGCCGAAATAACGCTCGTATTTACACCTGCCCAGTGCAGGCCGCCGAACAGGCGCGCATGCTCGATCTTCACGCAGCGGTTCATCACCGAGTCCAACCCCGCTTCGCACACGAGCCGGTCCGCCTCGAGGTTCTTCACGCCGATCTGCTGCCACAGGCACATGGCGCCGATCGCGATCGCCTGGCGCGCGATCGGCAGCACGTCCTCGCTGCGCCTGAAAACGTCGACCATGTCGATCGGGTATGGCACGTCGTCCAGGCTCGCAAAGCACTGTTCGCCCAGTACCTCGCGGCCGGCATAGCGCGGATTCACCGGCACGACGCGGTAGCCGTGGTGCTGCATGTAGCTCGCCGCGAAATTGCTCGGCCGGTACCAATCGGCCGACAGCCCGACGACCGCAATCGTCTTGCAGGTGCGCAGGATGCGGCGCAGCGTGGAGATGTCGTCAGTCATGGCGGGCGGGCGTCGGCGTGGTCAACCATACCGCATGCCCAGGCGCTCTCTTGCCAGATATCGCTACTCGATCACACGACCTGCCACAACGGGATCGTGCTGCGAATCGAGCGCCCCAGCGCAGCGGCACTCGCGGGTGCGATCAAGGGTTCAGCCTGCCTCGCCCGCCGGGATACCCAGCGCCTTGGCCACGCCGGCACCGTAGGCCGGGTCGGCCTTCGTGCAGTTGCCGATGTGGCGCAGCTGGATCGCGCGCGGCGCGCCGCCGATCGAGCGTGCGGTGTTGTCGAACAGCGCCTGTCGCTGCGCTGCCGTCATCAGGCGAAAGAGCGCGCCGGGCTGCGAGTAGTAGTCGGTGTCTTCGCGGTGATTCCAGTGATCGGCAGCACCCGACAACGCGAGCGGCGGCTCGCGGAAGTCGGGCTGCTCGGCCCACTCGCCCGCGTCGTTGGGCTCGTAGCCGAGCGTGCTGCCGTGATTGCCGTCGGTGCGCATTGCACCGTCGCGGTGGTAGCTGTGCACCGGGCAGCGCGGCGCGTTGACCGGAATCAGGTGATGGTTCACGCCCAGCCGGTAGCGCTGCGCGTCGCCGTACGAGAACAGCCGCCCTTGCAGCATCTTGTCGGGCGAGAAGCCGATGCCCGGCACGATGCTCGCCGGGTTGAATGCCGACTGCTCGACTTCGGCGAAGAAGTTCTCGGGGTTGCGGTTGAGCTCCATCACACCGACGTCGATCAGCGGGTAGTCCTTGTGCGGCCAGACCTTGGTCAGGTCGAAGGGGTGGTAGGCCACCTTGGCGGCGTCGGCCTCGGGCATGACCTGCACTTGCAACTTCCATTTTGGAAAGTCACCGCGCTCGATGGCGTCGTAGAGGTCGCGCTGATTGCTTTCGCGGTCCTTGCCTACCAGCGCCTCGGCTTCGGCATCGCTCAGGTTCTTGATGCCCTGCTCGCACCTGAAGTGGAACTTGACCCAGAAGCGCTCGTTCTTCGCGCTGATGAAGCTGAAGGTGTGGCTACCGAACCCGTGCATGTTGCGGTAGCTCGCCGGGATGCCACGATCGCTCATCACGATCGTGACCTGGTGCAGCGCCTCGGGCAGCGAAGTCCAGAAGTCCCAGTTGTTCTTCGCGCTGCGCAGGTTGGTGCGTGGGTCGCGCTTGACGGCGTGGTTGAGGTCGGGAAACTTGAGCGGGTCGCGCAGGAAGAACACCGGCGTGTTGTTGCCCACCAGATCCCAATTGCCCTCCTCGGTATAGAACTTGACGGCGAAGCCGCGAATGTCGCGCTCGGCATCTGCAGCGCCGCGCTCGCCGGCCACGGTCGTGAAGCGGGCGAACAGTTCGGTCTTCTTGCCAACCTTCGAGAAGATCTTCGCCCGGGTGTACTTCGTGATGTCGTTCGTGACGGTGAAGCTGCCGTAGGCGCCGCTGCCTTTGGCGTGCATGCGCCGCTCGGGGATCACCTCGCGGTCGAAGTGCGCCAGCTTCTCGAGGAACCACACGTCCTGCAGCAGCTGCGGCCCACGAGGGCCGGCGGTCATGACGTTCTGGTTGTCGACGACGGGGCAGCCAGCGTTGGTGGTGAGTTTCTTGCTCATCGATCTTCTCCTGGTTTGGGTTCGAAGCCAGTGACTCGACAGGGCGATACGTTCGTCCGAGTTCCATCGACCGCGTTCCACGATGAGCTTACCGCGACCGTTCGGACAACCGATGCGATTTCTCAATCAGAGCCATTCTGATCGACGGCGACACATCGCGATCCGCACGCCTCGAGACGCCTCAAGCCGTACCGCGCTGCTACACTTTGCCCGTCAGGAGAGAGCTGCGAAGCCGAGGCTTCGCAGCCGCCGAAGGCGCAGGGGGCAAGCCCCGAACGCTCAGGCAAAAGGACTGGCAAACGCCCCGAGGCAACGACGGGCGTTCCACGCTGGAGAGAGGCCGGCCCCGAGCCGGCCCACCGAAGGGGCAAGTGATTCGCGATTCGTTGCTAACCACCAATCTCTCAGGTAGAGCGGACAGCGAGGGCATCCCCACGGGACTACAGTGGGGGAACTGAACGCCCTCGAAAGGTTCGCCATGACCGAAGCCTCCAGCCCCACCAGCGATCTGCAACGCACACCATTGCACGCGCTGCACCTCGAACTCGGCGCGCGCATGGTCGCGTTTGCGGGCTACGACATGCCGGTGTCGTACCCGGCCGGTGTGCTCGCCGAGCACCGCCACTGCCGCAGCGACGCCGCGCTGTTCGACGTCTCGCACATGGGCCAGTTGCGCCTGCTCGGGCCTGACGCCGATCGCGCGCTCGAGTCGCTGGTGCCGGTCGATGTGATCGGGCTCGGCATGGACCGGCAGCGCTACGGCTTCTTCACCGACGCGAACGGCGGCCTGCTCGACGACCTGATGATCACGCGTCGCAGCGACGACCTGCTTCTGATCGTCAACGCCGGCTGCAAGGCAGCCGACATCGTGCACCTGACGACGAACATTGGGATGCGCTGCACGGTGCAGCCGCTGCCCGACCAGGCCTTGCTTGCGCTGCAAGGCCCCAAGGCCGTCGCCGCACTGGGGCACTTCACGCCCGACGTCGCGGCACTGACCTTCATGAGTGGCGGCGCCTTCACGATTGCCGGCGCTGAGTGCTACGTGACGCGCTCCGGCTACACCGGCGAAGACGGCTTCGAGATCTCGGTGCCGGCTGCGCAGGCCGAGGCACTGGCGCGTGCGCTGCTGACGCAGCGCGAAGTCCGTCCTGCAGGTCTGGCCGCGCGCGACACCCTGCGCCTCGAGGCTGGCCTGTGCCTGTACGGCCACGACATCGACACCCGCGTGACGCCTGTCCATGCCGGCCTGACGTGGGCGATCCAGAAAGTACGACGCGCCGGAGGCGAACGTGCCGGCGGCTACCCCGGTGCGAGCGTCATCGACGCGCAGCTCTCTGGCGGCGTTCCGCACAAGCGCGTCGGCCTCGTCGGCCTCGAACGCGTGCCAGTGCGCGAGGGCGCACAGCTCAGCGACACCCAGGGCCGCAGGATTGGCCTCGTCACCAGCGGCACGCTCGGGCCCACGGTCGGCAAGCCGATCGCGATGGCCTACCTCGCTGCCAACCACGCGCAGCTGCACCACGAGGTGTACGCCGAAGTGCGCGGCCAGAAGTTGCCGATGCGCGTCACAGCCATGCCATTTACTCCGCACCGCTACTACCGCGGCTAGATGACAGCCCCAAGACACCTTCGGCGTCGCCCCCCAAGCGGAGTTCGATCCTCTTGGGGCGGCCCGGCGAGGATCGAGATTCCCGCGCTTGCACTTTTCAATCCGACCAACCGAGGAGACCACCGATGACGACCCGCTTCACCACCGACCACGAATGGATCAACATCGAAGACCACGAGGCCGCGACCGTCGGCATCACGCTGCATGCGCAGGACGCGCTCGGCGACATCGTGTTCGTCGATCTGCCCGCCGTCGGCGCGAATTTCGGCAAGGGCGATGTGGCCGGCGTGGTCGAGTCGGTCAAGGCGGCGGCAGACTTATGCATGCCGGTAGGCGGTGAAATCGTCGAGGTCAACGAAGCGCTGCGCGCCGACCCGTCGCTCGCGAACACGGACCCGATGGGCAACGGCTGGTTCTTCAAGGTCCGCATCGCCGACATGACCGAGTACGACCAGTTGATGGACGTACCCGAGTACGACGCGCTTCTCAAGACGCTCTGACGCCCTCGCCTCGCCCAGAGGCTTCTTGCGGCGGGCCAACGGTGGCATCGCCGCGCAGGACCTGCCATGCCGAAATCGACTTACCATAGACCCCTGAGCGAACTTGAAGATGTCACCGCGTTCGCGGCGCGTCACATCGGCCCCGACGCCGCCGACGAAGCGCAGATGCTGACGGCGATCGGGTGCGCGTCGCGCTCGGCGTTGATCGAGGCCCTCGTGCCGGCCAACATCGCGCGCAGCACGCCTATGCAACTGCCGCCGCCCGCGACCGAGGCCCAGGCGCTGACCGAACTGCGCGTGATCGCAGCCGGCAACCAGGTGCTGAAGAGCTTCATCGGGCAGGGCTACCACGACACGCACACGCCAGCCGTCATTCTTCGTAACGTGCTCGAGAACCCGGCCTGGTACACCGCCTACACGCCCTATCAGGCCGAGATTTCGCAAGGCCGGCTGGAGGCGCTCGTCAACTTCCAGACCATGGTCTGCGACCTGACCGGCATGGCGATCGCGAATGGTTCGATGCTCGACGAGGCGACCGCGGCGGCCGAGGCGATGACGCTCGCCAAACGCAGCGTGAAGAGCAAGAGTGACACGATCGTCGTCGCCGGCGACGCCCACCCGCAGACGATCGAGGTGATCCGCACGCGCGCGGCGCCGCTCGGCATGAAGGTCGCGCTCGCAAATTCGGCCGAGGAATGGGACGCGCTGCTCGACAGCGGCGATTACTTCGCCGTCCTCACGCAGATCCCGGCAACGAGCGGTGCGATTCACGATCACCGGTCTGACGCCGCACGCATTCACGCTCACGACGCCGCTTTCATCGTCGCCGCTGATCTGCTCGCGCTGACGCTGATCGTGCCGCCGGGTGAACTCGGCGCCGACATCGCGCTCGGCAACACGCAGCGCTTTGGCGTGCCGATGGGCGGTGGCGGGCCGCACGCCGCCTACCTTGCCTGCCGCGACGAATACAAGCGCAGCCTGCCCGGTCGACTCGCCGGCGTCAGCATCGATCGCCACGGGGCGCCGGCCTACCGCCTTGCCTTGCAGACGCGCGAGCAACACATCCGGCGCGAGAAGGCGACGAGCAACATCTGCACCGCGCAGGTGCTGCTCGCGGTAATCGCGAGCATGTACGCCGTCTACCACGGCCCGGCCGGCCTGAAGCGCATTGCGCAACGCGTCGCGAGCTACACGGCGGTGCTGGCGCAGGGTCTGCGCGAACTCGGCGTCAAGGTTCGAAGGGACGACGCATTCGACTCCCTGACGCTCGACACGGGCGAAGCAACGGCCGAGTTCGCCGCACGCGCGCGCGCCGCCGGCATGAACCTGCGTCGCTACCCCGAATGGGGCGACACGATGATCGGCATCACGCTCGACGAGACGACGAAGCGGGACGACATCCTCGCGCTGTGGGATGTTTTCGCGGCACCCGGCCAGAAGCTTCCGAATTTCGACAACTTCGAGGCCGGCATCGAGTCGATGATTCCGCCAGCGCTGCGCCGCACGAGCAGCTACCTGACACATCCGGTTTTCAACACGCATCACAGCGAGACCGAAATGCTGCGCTACATCCGCAGCCTGAGCGACAAGGACCTTGCACTCGACCGCAGCATGATCCCGCTCGGCAGCTGCACGATGAAGTTGAACGCGACGAGCGAGATGATCCCGATCAGCTGGCCCGAGTTCGCGCAGATTCATCCGTTCGCGCCACGCGATCAACTCGCGGGCTACTGGGAGCTGAACGATCAGCTCTGCGCCTGGCTTGCGGAGGCGACGGGCTATGCCGGTGTCAGCCTGCAACCCAACGCAGGTTCGCAGGGCGAATACGCCGGGCTGCTCGCGATCCGCGCCTGGCATGCAAGCCGCGGCGAAGCGCAGCGCGACATCTGCCTGATCCCGGAGTCGGCACACGGCACGAACCCGGCGAGCGCCGGCATGACGGGCTTGCAGGTAGTCGTCGTCAAATGCGACGCGATGGGCAACGTCGATCTGGCCGACCTGCGCGCGAAGTGCGAGAAGCATCGCGACCGACTGGCCGCGGCGATGATCACCTACCCCTCGACCTACGGCGCGTTCGAGGCACGCGTGAAGGAGCTGTGCGCGCTGGTCCATGAGCACGGCGGCCGCGTCTACGTTGACGGCGCCAACCTGAACGCGCTCGTCGGCCTGGCCGCGCCGGGTGAATTCGGCGGCGACGTGAGCCATCTGAACCTGCACAAGACCTTCTGCATCCCGCACGGCGGTGGCGGCCCCGGCGTCGGGCCGGTGTGTGTCGCCGCAGATCTGGTGCCATTCCTGCCGGCGCACCAAACCGCGGGCATCGACGGCGCGGTGGGCGCGATCTCGGCCGCGCCGCTCGGCAATGCGGGCGTGCTGCCGATCAGCTGGATGTACATGCGCATGATGGGCGCGGACGGCCTGCGCGCCGCGACCGAAGTCGCGATCCTGAACGCCAATTACATCGCCGCGCGTCTCGCAGGTACCTACGACATCCACTTCAGCGGCAACATCAAAGGCATCAAGGGCGGCGGCGTCGCCCACGAATGCATCCTCGATCTACGGCCGCTCAAAGAGACCTCGGGCGTGACCGCCGAAGACGTCGCCAAGCGCCTGATCGACTACGGCTTTCACGCGCCGACGCTGTCGTTCCCGGTGGCCGGCACGCTGATGGTCGAGCCGACCGAGAGCGAATCGCTGGCCGAGCTCGACCGCTTCATCGACGCCATGCTCGCGATCCGCTGCGAGATCGCGAAGGTCGAATCCGGCGAGTGGCCGCGTGATGACAATCCGCTCAAAGCCGCGCCATTCACCGCCGAAGACCTGGCGAGCGCCGACTGGCCGCATGCCTACACGCGCGAGCAGGCGGCCTTCCCGCTCACGTCGCTGCGGCGCCAGAAGTACTGGTCGCCGGTGGGACGGATCGACAACGTCTACGGCGACCGCAACTTGTTCTGCAGTTGCGTGCCGATGAGTGCGTACGGGGGTTGAACGGCGTTGACCGGGTCACTTCATCGCCATCTCACCGGACAAGTTCAACACGGTTCCGTTGCCAGTGTTCACGGCAAGGGAAGCCAAGAGCACGAACGTGTGTCGCGCATCGTCTTCTCGGTAAGCGTGGACAAGCGGATCGGGTATGCACTGACAGGCCTTGTGTCCCAATGAGCCAGCAACAATACAGTTCCCCGTGCATTTCAGGATGCATCGCTCCAATTTGCGCCTGTGTGGGATTTTCGAATAGTACTGTGTACTGGTACCATTAGACAAATGAAACGAAAGCATCAGCGCACACCGGAACTGATCTTCGCTCACCCGACCAGCGCAAACGCGCAGTGGAAGGACATCGAGGCACTATTTCGGGAGCTTGGGGCAGAGGTCAGCGAACGCGAGGGAAGCAGGGTCGCGATTGTCCTTTTCGATGAGGTCAAGGTCTTTCACAGGCCACACCTTTCCCCGAACACAGACAAAGGTGCCGTGGCCAGCATTCGCAGATGGCTCGAGCAACACGGAGTCAGACCATGAACATGATGACACTTGACGGTTACAGCGCGAGGATCGAATACGACGCAGAAATCGACCAGTTCCGAGGCGAGATCCTGGGGCTGAGCGGCGGGGCGGACTTCTATGGGAAGAACCCGAAGGAGCTTCGTGCCGAGTTCAGGAAGTCGCTCCACGTCTTTCTCGAGGTCTGCCGCGAAAAAGGCATTGAACCTCGACGCAGCTACTCGGGTAAATTCAACCTGCGCATTCCGCCGGACCTGCACGAGAAGTTGGCTATCGCAGCGCAGGCCGAGGGCAAGAGCCTCAACACGCTAGCCCAGGAGGCGCTACAGAAGCGAATCGAAGCCTAGACTGTTGCCCCGGCCCGATGAGAAGGCGCGCCGTCCGAAAGAACGGCGTACCGAATCCGGCGAGCGTTGATCGCGCCCCGAACGCGATCACAATCCCGCGACAAGGAGGCGATGCAGCAATGATTCACGGATCGTGTCTCTGCGGCGCAGTGCAGTGGTGGTTCGAACGCGAACCTGATGGAGCGACCGCCTGCAACTGCACGGCATGTCGGCGCTACGGAGTGCTGTGGGCATACGACTACGAGAACGAGGGGATCAAAGTCTCGGGCAAGACGCAGGCGTGCGCTCGGGGCAAGGCCCTCGTATTCCACTTCTGCCCGAGTTGCGGCTACGTCGCCTTCTGGCGAGGGCTTGGGAGTGATGACGAAGGCCGTATCCGAATTGCGGTGAACCTGCGTCTCGCCGAGCCGCAAGCCGTCGCGCGCCTCCCGATCGACCACTTCGACGGCCTCAATACCTTCGACGATCTGCCGCGCGACGGGCGGTGTGTTCGCGACTACTGGTTCTAGCCCGAGACCTTGCACCCACGACAGCGCATGGTCCTCATCGAACCTCTGGATCACCGCGCCCCATCGGTGGCCAAGCTGATCCACGACGTTCTTTTGCTCGCCTACGCACAGGAGGCGGCGCTCTTGAAGGTCGTGCACTTTGCGCCGCTCGACCAGACACGCGAAGACATTCGGGCCAGCAACGACTACTTCTTGGGCGCCTTCAAACAAGGCACGCTTGTCGGCGCGGTGAGCTTTGCGCCGGATCACGAACCCGACCAGTTCCTGGTGACCTCCCTCGTAGTACATCCCGAGCACCAGCGCGAGGGCACGGCACGATCGCTCATGGTCAGGATCCTGGCTCTTGCCGGCAACTTTTCGACGGCGGTCGCGACCGCCGCAAAGAACCTGCCCGCGCTTGCCTTGTATCGCGATCTGGGCTTTGTCGAGTACAGATTCGGCACCATCGGCGCAGAGTCACTCACGCTCGTCAAGCTTCGCCGGGCGCCTGACAACCCTACGCCTCACGAAAGTTGAGGCTGACTGATCGGCATGGACGGCGTCGAACACCGCATGCGGCGCTGGTCGAATCCGGCGAGTGGCCACGCGACGGCAGCCCGCTCGGGGCCGCGCCTTTCACCGCCGAGGCGCAGGTGGCCGAGATTGCCGGCTTCGTGTTGATTGGCATCACACTCGGCCGCCAGCACGGGCTGCGGCCGCACGCAGTCATTTCGATTGCTGATTAGCCCCCTGTCTCAGCCGCCCGAAGGTGGCGTTCCGGGTGGGGTTTGGTGACGGCCGAAGCGCGCATGAGGCGAACGAAGATGGTGGACAGATCGAATCGGCGGTTGAAGCGGTATTGGACCTCAGCGAGGTAGCGATGGGCGTACTTGGCGAAGTTGAACGAGTGGTAGGTTCCGGCGAAGGCGGTCTTCAGATTGCCCAGCAATGTGTTGACGGCTCGGAACTGTTCGAGCTTGACGCTGGCCGCGCCGCCGCCGGTGACGGTGCGCTCGTGGGTGGCGCCGGTGGCGGTGACGGCCTGGAAGCACCACAGGCCATCGGAGACCACCTCGGCCGAGGCGCACAGCGACTTGTGCGCCCACTTGGCGATCGCCTCCTTGGTGAACTCGAGTTTCTTCAGGCAGGCCAACAGCGGGTGCCCCGCAGCGGTGGTTTGCACCGCGGCGAGGAAGGAGACCTTGTTCTCGGAGCCGCGCCCGCTCTTGCCTCCGGGCAGCCGACCGCCCAGGTAGGCGTCGTCGACCTCCACGCGCCCGTCCAGGCGGCGCGTGTCCTCGCGCAGGTACATGACCTGCAGCAGCTTGTGCTTCATCAGCCAGGCGGCCTTGTAGCGCACGCCCAGGTGGCGTTTGAGTTCCAGAGCGGAGACGTTGTTCTTTGCCTGGGTCAGCAGATGCATGGCCAGGAACCAGCTCGTCAGAGGCAACTTGGTGGCCTGGAAGACCGTTCCACAAGTGACCGTGGTCTGTTCGCGACATGCCGAGCACTGCCAGTAGCGCAGCCCGTCGCGCAAGAACGTGCTGTGACGACTGGAGCCACACTCGCAACAGACAAAGCCGTTGGGCCAACGCGAGGCCACCAGCGCCGCGTGACATTGCCCCTGCGTGCCGTATCGCTCCAGGAATTCCGCCATCGGCAGGCCCCGCTGAAATTGAACCTGATTGATCGCCATCGCGCATCTCCTGCATCGGTTATGCGCTCATCTTCACCCCTCACTGGCTCACCACGTGAGCCAGCTGTACTTCGGGGCTAATCAGCTTTCGATTTGAACCTGGGGCAGAGATGAGCATCGAACTTCACACCTTTGACACACCCAATGGCCGCAAGATCAGCGTGGCACTGGAGGAAATGGGCCTGCCCTACAGCGTGCACGTGGTCGACATCACGCGCGGCGAACAGCACGACCCGGCCTTCGTGCGCCTGAGCCCGAACCACAAGATCCCGACCATCGTCGACCCCGACGGCCCCGGCGGCACACCGATCAGCGTCTTCGAGTCGGGCGCGATCCTGGTTTACCTCGGAGAGAAGACCGGCAAGTTCTGGCCGCGCGACCTGCGCGCGCGCACGACGGTTCTGGAGTGGTTGATGTTCCAGATGGGTGGCTTCGGGCCGATGCCGGGCCAGGTGCACCACTTCATCGCGCTCGAGGACGAGGCCTCGCGCGCCTACGGCTTGCAGCGTTACATGGCCGAAACGCGACGCCTCTACGGCGTGATGGACGCGCGCCTCGCCGAGAACGAATACTTCGCCGGTGAACTCTCGATCGCCGATTTCGCGATCCTCGCCTGGGCGTGGCGCCATCCGCGCCATAAGGTCAAGCTCACCGACTTCCCGCACGTAGCGCGCTGGTACCAGAAACTGATGGCCCGGCCCAGCGTGGCGCACGGCTTTACGGTGCCGCTGAAACGCGAGTGACCCGAAGCGACTGATGCGACGCGCCTGATGCGACGCGACTGAGCCACCCCGGCGACAATCCCGCATGGCAGTCTCCGTCTTCGACCTTTTCAAGATCGGCATCGGGCCGAGCAGTTCGCACACCGTCGGCCCGATGCGCGCCGCGCGCATGTTCGCGTTGCGGCTCGATCACGACGGCCTGCTCGGCACGACCACGCGCGTTCGCGCCCAGCTCTACGGGTCTCTCGGTGCGACCGGCAAAGGGCACGGCAGCGACAAGGCCGTGCTGCTCGGCCTCGCCGGCTTCGAGCCAGACACGGTCGATGTCGAGGCCATCCCGGCGCAGTTGCAGACGATCCGCGCCGAGCGCGGCATGCGCCTGTTCGACAAGCAGGCGATCACGTTCAACGAGAAGACCGATCTCACTTTCCACCGCCGCGAGACACTGCCCTTCCACGCCAACGGCATGCGCTTCACGGCCTTCGACGCACAGGGCACTGAGCTCGCGAACCGCCTCTACTATTCCGTCGGCGGCGGCTTCGTCGTCAGTGACGAAGTGGCGCACGATGGCACGCTGCAAAAGGTGATTGCGCCGGACACGACCGTGCTGCCGCTGCCGTTTCACTCTGGCGCCGACCTGCTCGAACTCACCACCCGCGAGCGGTGCTCGATCGCGGATCTGATGCGGCGCAACGAGAGACACTGGCGCAGTGACGCGCAAATCGATGCCGGCTTGATGCGCATCTGGGACGCCATGCAGGCCTGCGTTGTGCGCGGCTGCAAGACGGCCGGCACGCTGCCCGGCGGTTTCAAGGTGCGTCGGCGCGCGGCCGAACTGCACCGCCAGCTCTGCGCGAACCCGGAAGCCGCGCTGCGCGACCCGCTGCAGGTGCTCGACTGGGTCAACCTCTATGCCCTTGCGGTGAACGAAGAGAACGCCGCCGGCGGTCGGGTCGTCACCGCGCCGACGAACGGCGCGGCCGGCATCGTCCCCGCCGTTCTGCACTACTACACGCGCTTCGTGCCCGGAGCGACCGACGCCGGCGTGATCGACTTTCTGCTGACGGCCGCGGCGATCGGCATTCTCTACAAGGAAAACGCGTCGATCTCGGGCGCCGAAGTCGGCTGCCAGGGCGAGGTCGGCGTCGCCTGCTCGATGGCTGCGGGCGCGCTCTGCGCCGTGCTGGGTGGTACGCCCGAGCAGGTCGAAAACGCGGCTGAGATCGGCATGGAGCACCACCTCGGCCTGACCTGCGATCCGGTTGGCGGCCTGGTGCAGATCCCCTGCATCGAGCGCAATGCAATCGCCTCCGTGAAGGCGATCAACGCCGCCCGCATGGCACTGCGCGGCGACGGCACGCACCATGTGTCGCTCGACAAGGTCATCAAGACGATGCGCGAGACCGGCGCCGACATGATGACCAAGTACAAGGAAACGGCGCGCGGCGGCCTGGCCGTGAATATCGTCGAGTGCTGACGGTGTTCGCTAGCGTCGCAGCGCCAATGGCGGAATCTATGGCGCTGCTATCCTTGCCCAGCCTCTACGACGTTAGCCGCACGCCCAAGGCGCCAAACGCGTCCCCAGTCTTCTTTGGCGTCGACCTTCGGATGACGAGCAGCGGCTCAGTGTCAGCGCCTGAGGAAAGCCGATGAGTGAACCTTTCTCTCCAGCATCGAGCGCCGCCCTCGCCCACGAGCGCGCCCTCGACGCGGCGCCGCTGGTGCGCTTCGTCGGGGTGCAGAAGACCTACGACGGCGTACAGCTTGTCGTGCGCCAGCTCGACCTCGACATCCGGCGCGGCGAGTTCCTGACCCTGCTCGGCCCCTCGGGTTCGGGCAAGACGACGATGCTGATGATGCTGGCGGGATTCGAGTCGCCGACCGCCGGCGAAATCATGCTCGATGGCCGCTCGATCACGCGGACGCCGCCGCACAAGCGCAACTTCGGCATGGTGTTCCAGAACTATGCGCTGTTCCCGCACCTCACGGTGGGCAACAACGTCGCTTACCCGCTCACGGTCCGCAGCGTCGCCGCGCCCGAGCGGACCCGGCGCATGAAGGAGGCGCTCGAGATGGTGCGCATGGCGGGGCTCGAGAGCCGCTACCCGGCGCAGCTGTCGGGCGGCCAGCAGCAGCGCGTGGCGCTCGCTCGCGCGCTCGTCTTCGAGCCCCAGCTCGTGCTGATGGACGAACCGCTCGGCGCGCTCGACAAGCAGTTGCGCGAGCACATGCAGATCGAGCTCAAGGAACTGCACCGCCAGCTCGGCGTGACCTTCGTCTACGTGACCCACGATCAGGGCGAGGCACTGACGATGAGCGACCGCGTCGCGATCTTCGACAACGGTGCGATCCAGCAGATCGCGCCGGTGGAAGACATCTACGAGCGTCCGGCGAACCGCTTCGTCGCAGGTTTCATCGGTGACAACACGGCACTGCAAGGCGTCGTGCAGAGCCGCGAAGGCGAGCGCTGTGCCATCTCGTTGGACGGCGGCCGGACGATCTCGGGTCTGAACGTCAACGGCGCGGCCGTCGGCGACCGTGTCGAGGCCTGCATCAGGCCGGAGCGCATCGTGCTGCTCCGCGGGCCGCAGACCGGGCGCGCCAACACCGTGTCGGCGCGCGTCTCCGACGTGATCTACTACGGCGATCACTTGCGCGCCACCTGTACCACCGGCGAAGGCTTGCCACCTGCCAGCGTGAAGTTGCCACTCGGCGCCCCCCCGCCGCGGGCCGGCGAAGACGTTGACCTCGAATGGCCAGTTGACCTGACCCGCATCTACAGCTAGAACCCGACTTTCCCCCAACCAGGAGATTCAGACCATGAAGAAGCTGCTGACCGTCATCGCACTGAGCGCCGCGCTGCCGGCACTTGCCGCGCAGCTCACCATCGTCAACTTCGGCGGCGCCAACGGCAACGCGCAGAAGAAGGCGTTCTACGAGCCGTTCGACAAGGCCACGGGCACCAAGATCGTGCCCGTCGAATACAACGGCGAGCAGGCCAAGATCAAGGCCATGGTCGACACCAAGAATGTGAGCTGGGATGTGGTCGAGGTCGAATCGCCCGACGTTGCGCGCGGCTGCGACGAAGGCCTGTTCGAACGCATCGACTGGTCCAAGGTCGGGCCGAAGAGCGACTTCGTTCCAGCCGCGGTGACTGATTGCGGCGTCGGCATCTTCGTCTGGTCGACAGTCCTCGCCTACGACGGCAGCAAACTCAAGACAGCGCCGACGAGCTGGGCGGACTTCTGGGACGTGAAGAAGTTTCCCGGCAAGCGTGGCATGCGCAAGGGCGCGCGCTACAACCTCGAGTTCGCGCTGATGGCCGACGGCGTCAAGCCCGAAGACGTCTACAAGGTGCTGGCAACAAAGGAAGGTGCCGACCGTGCGTTCAAGAAGCTGAGCGAGCTCAAGCCCAACATCCAGTGGTGGGAGGCAGGTGCGCAGCCGCCGCAGTTCCTGGTTGCCGGGGACGTGGCGATGAGCACGGTCTACAACGGCCGCATCGATGCCGCCAACCGTGAAGGCCGCAACCTGAAGATCAGCTGGACTGGCGGCATCTACGATCTCGACTACTGGGTCATTCCGCAGGGCACGCCGAACAAGGCAGAGGCGATGAAGTTCATCGCTTTCGCCAGCTCGCCGCAGGCGCAGGCCGACTACGCGAAGAACATCGCCTACGGCCCCACCAACAACAAGGCGCTGGCCGCGCTCAGCCCGGCGGTGCTGGCGGACCTGCCAACGTCGCCGGCGAACGCCAAGACGGCGCTGCAGTTCAACGTCAAGTTCTGGACCGACCAGGGCGAGCAGCTCGAGAAGCGCTTCGCCTCCTGGGCCGCGCAGTAAGTCCGCCACGGCTCGGCGGCGATGGACGCCCTCGTGCTGCCCGCCGCCGTCGATTCGCACCGGCTCAAACGCCAGCTTGGGCGTGCCGAGCGGCAGCGCAAGTTGTGGGCGTTCGCGCTGACCGTGCCGCTGCTCGTCTTCCTGCTGCTGACCTTCCTGGTCCCGATCGCGTTGCTGCTCGGGCGCGCGGTCGAGAACCCGGAGATTGCCACCACACTTCCGCGCGCGGTGGTCGTGCTCGCCGACTGGGACCGCAAGGGCCTGCCGCCGGCGACGGCCTTCGCCGCCCTCGTGACAGACCTCGGCGCGCTGCCCCGACAGGCCGAAGCCGGCGCATTGGCAAGGCGATTGAACAACGAGGCGCCGGGCGCGCGCTCGCTCGTGATGAGCACCTATCGCGCGCTGCCATTGGTGGGTGCCGACACGGCGGATGAGGCAAAGGCCAAACTGATCGCCACCGACGACCGCTGGTCGCAACCGGTGTTCTGGCAGGCGATTGCGAAGAACGGGTCGCGCTGGACGCCCGACTACCTGCTCGCCGCCGTCGATCTGCGGCGCAACGCCGTGGGCGAGATCGAACGCATGCCGCCGAACCAGCGCGTGTTCGTGAACATCCTGGCGCGCACTTTCGAGATCAGCGCCGTGGTGACGCTGGCCGCACTCTTGCTTGGCTACCCACTCGCCTACTGGTTGTCAACCCTGCCCGCGCGCAAGGCCAACCTGCTGATGATCCTGGTGCTGGTGCCGTTCTGGACCTCGGTGCTGGTGCGCATCGCGGCCTGGATCGTATTGCTGCAGTCGGAGGGTCTTGTTAATCGCGCCTTGATCGGCGTGGGCGTCATCGACCACCCGCTGGCGCTGCTCTTTAACCGCCTCGGGGTCGAGATCGCGATGGTCCATATCCTGCTGCCGTTCATGATCCTGCCGCTGTACAGCGTGATGAAGGGCGTGCCGCCGACCTACCTGCGTGCCGCCGTCTCGCTCGGCAGCGCGCCACTGGCGGCGTTCTTTCGCGTCTATGTGCCGCAGACCTACCCCGGCATCGGCGCCGGCGGGTTGCTCGTCTTCATCATCGCGATCGGCTACTACGTGACGCCGGCCCTGCTCGGCGGCGCCGACGACCAGATGCTGAGCTACTACGTCGCTCAGTACACCAACGTGACGATCAACTGGGGCTTGGCCTGTGCACTCGGCGCCGTGCTGCTGACCGCGACGCTGCTGCTCTATGCGGTCTATCGGCGTGTCGTCAAGACAGAGTTGAGCATAGGCTGAAGGGCGCACGATGAAGCTGCGCCTGCCGAAGTTCCCCGCCTACGCGACGCCGCTCGACAAGCTCGGCTGGTGGTCGCTGCGGCTCGGTTGCGTCGCGGTGCTCGTGTTCCTGCTGCTGCCCATTCTTGTCATCATTCCGCTGTCGTTCAGCAGCAGCTCGTTCCTCGTCTATCCGATCACGGGCTGGTCGCTGCGCTGGTACCAGAATCTGTTCACGTCGCCCGAGTGGGGGCGGGCAGCGCGCAACAGCTTCATCATCGCTCCGGCGGCGACCGTCATCGCCACGACCTTGGGCACGCTGGCGGCAGTCGGGCTGGCGCGCGCGAACTTTGCCTTCAAAGGGCTGTTGATGAGCCTGCTCATCGCGCCGATGGTGGTGCCAGTGGTCGTCGTCGGCGTCAGCACCTACATCTTCTTCGCCAATCTGGGGCTGAGCGACAGCTACATGGCGCTGATCATGGTCCACGCCGCACTCGGTGCGCCCTTCGTCGTGACGACCGTGCTGGCAACCCTGCAGGGCTTCAACCAGAACCTCGTGCGCGCCAGCCTGAGCCTGGGTGCGGGGCCGTTCGAGACCTTCTTCCGCGTCACGCTGCCGGTGATCGCACCGGGCGTGATCTCGGGCGCGCTGTTCGCGTTCGCCACCTCGTTCGACGAGGTCGTCGTCGTGCTCTTTCTGGCCGGTCCCGACCAGGTCACGTTGCCGCGCCAGATGTTCACCGGCATCCGCGAAAACATCTCGCCGACGATCGCCGCCGTCGCCACACTGCTCATCATTTTCACCACGACACTGCTCGGCACGCTCGAGTGGCTGCGCGGCCGGCGCCGCTGACGGGAAACGATGAGTGCAAAGAACCAACCCATGGGCGGCAACGAAATGCCGCGCTTCGGCGGGCCGGCAACGATGCTGCGCCTGCCCTCGGCCGAGAGCGCCACGGGCCTGGACGCCGGCTTCATCGGCGTGCCGCTCGACATCGGCACCTCCAATCGCGCCGGGGCGCGTTTCGGTCCGCGTCAGATCCGCGCCGAATCGGCGCTGATCCGGCCCTACAACCTCGCCACCGGCGCGGCCCCGTTCGACGCCTTGCAGGTCGCCGACCTGGGCGATGTGCCGATCAACACCTACTCACTCGACAAGTCGGTGGCAATCATCGAGGCTTTCTACGACCGCGTGCTCGCCGAAGGTTGCAAGCCGCTGACGATGGGCGGCGACCACACCATCGCGCTGCCCATCCTGCGCGCGCTGGCGCGCCGCCACGGGCCGCTGGCGCTTGTGCATGTCGATGCGCATGGCGACGTCAACGATGAAATGTTCGGCGAGCGCATCGCGCACGGCACGCCGTTTCGGCGAGCGGTCGAAGAAGGTTTGCTGCAGGGTTCGCGCGTGTTCCAGATCGGCCTGCGCGCGACCGGCTATTCGGCTGACGACTTCGACTGGCCACGTGCTCAGGGCTTCAACCTGGTGCTCGCGCACGAGGTCTGGTACCAGTCGCTGGCGCCGCTGATGGCGCGCGTGCGCGAGACCATTGGCGAAGCGCCGTGCTATCTCAGCTTCGACATCGATGGCATCGACCCGGCCTTTGCCGGCGGCACCGGCACGCCCGAGATCGGTGGCCTCACCGTGCCGCAGGCGCTTGAGATCGTGCGCGGCTGCCGCCGCTTGAACCTCGTCGGCGCCGACCTCGTCGAAGTTGCGCCGCCCTACGACACTAGCGGCAACACCGCGTTGCTCGGCGCCAACCTACTCTATGAGATGCTGTGCGTCCTGCCCGGCGTGCCGTTGCGCTGATGTGCGGGCTGGCCCGGCAGCGCCGACAGCGGGAGACCACGGTCAATCCTGGCCAGCGAGCATCCGTCGAGATTGTTGAAGGCGCGCGCCCGAAATTCTTCCAGAGTCACGCGTGTGAACCGCAGGAGGCGCAAGCATGAGCCGCATGAAAAACATATTGGTCGCCACCGACCTTTCGTGCCCCGCGCGCCAGGCCGCCGAACGTGCCGCAAGGCTTGCACGCAGCTCGGAGGCGCAGTTGCGGCTTGTGCATGCGCTCAACGCGGGCGTGGTGGCGCAACTGCACCAAGGCCGCAACCGCACCAATGCTGGGTTACGGCCTGATCAGGCTTCCAAAGTTCGGACTATGTTGCGGCCATGTTTGCCGATGACGATCAAGTCGCAAGCCTGTTCCAGTTCCGCTTGGACGATGGCCAGCGAGGCATCGGCATGCGGCAGGCACGGTGTCCAGTGGAGCGGCGTCAGTCCAGCCCTTGCGGCCTGGGCATGCAGTTGCCGTTCTGCAGCCAGCCGTGCCTGCTCGCGATAGGTCTCTATCGTGGCTTCGGGGACGCTTGCATAGCGTAATTTTCCTTCGAAGGGCACCCCGTACGCACTCAGCAGCACCAGATGCGCGCGCGGCGCGACGCGCCGAGCCATGTCGACCAACGGGGCCGACCAGGGCGAGAAATCCACCGCCACCAGCACCCGTCTGTAGGCCTCGTGGGCACGCTGCTTGACCACCAGCATCGGCAGTGTCGACTTGCGCAGCAGCCGCTCGACGGTGGAACCCAGCAGCAGGCGGCGCAGAAAGCCCGTGCCCCGCGCCCCCAGCACGACCAGATCAGCGAGATTCGCCTCCGCTTCACGGATGATCTCGTCCACCACTGCCCCCTGCAGCAGCGCCGGCTCGACGACCATATTGCGCTCGGCGGCAAGTTCGTCGGCCAGCGAGCGCAGCTCGTTGCGCGTCTGCTCGACGAGCGTCTGCTCGAGCGCACTGCCCAGGCCCAGCAACTTTCTTATGCCATTGTATAGCCATGTAAATGACTCGTTATGCACTTTAATTGCCTATCGATTTGAGCTATAAATGCAGTCATGTACATCGAGTCCGTGCCGAACCGCAACTCGCCCGCCGCAGTCCTGCTGCGCGAGTCCTACCGGGAGGACGGCAAGGTCCGCAAGCGCACCCTGGCCAACCTGTCGTGCCTGCCCGATGAGGTGATCGAGGGGCTGAAGGTTCTGCTGCGCGGCGGCGTGGCTGTGCCCAGTGTGGAGGCGGTCTTCACCGTCGAGCGCACGCTGCCTCACGGTCACGTCGCTGCGGTGCTGGGGTCGGCTCGCGGCTCGGGGGCATCTTCCTGGTTCGGCGGCGCACCTTCGGAGTTGCAACCGGTGTTGCTGGCGATGGTGGTGGCGCGCGTGATCTCGCCGGCCTCCAAGCTCGCGACCCACCGCTTGCTGCACGACGACACCGCGAGTTCGTCCTTGGGCCGCGTTCTGGGCGTGGGCCAGTGCAGTGCCGACGACCTGTACCGCGCATTGGACTGGCTGCACGACGCCCAGCCCGCCATCGAGAAGCGTCTGGCCCGCCAACACCTCGTGGGCTCAACCTTGGTGCTGTATGACCTGACCTCGACCTGGTTGACCGGGCACTGCTGCGAGCTCGCTGCACGCGGTCACTCGCGCGATGGCAAGCGCGATGATCCGCAGATCGTCTTCGGTCTGCTGTGTTCGTCCGAGGGCTGTCCGATCTCGGTCGAGGTGTTCAAGGGCAACACAGCCGACCCAGCGACCGTGGCCGCACAGGTGGCCAAGTTGAAGGATCGCTTCGGCATCGAGCACCTGGCCTGGGTGGGCGACCGTGGCATGCTGACCTCGGCCCGCATCGAGCAGGTGCTCAAGCCCGCGGGCATGGACTGGGTGAGCTCGCTGCGCGCGCCGCAGATCGCGCAGCTCGCCGAGGAACACGGCCCGTTCCAGCCCTCGCTGTTCGATGAGCGCAACCTGCTGGAGCTCACCAGCCAACACTTCCCCGGTGAGCGGCTGGTGGTGTGTCGCAATCCGCTACTGGCCGAGGAGCGGGCGCGCAAGCGACTGGAGTTGCTCTGCGCCACCGAAGCCGACCTGGACAAGATCGTGACGGCCACACAGCGTGCTCGCCAACCGCTGCGTGGTGAGGATGCCATCGGCTTGCGCGTGGGGCGGGTGATCGGCCACTTCCACATGGCCAAGCACTTCGAGTTGACCATCACCGAGACGTCGTTCAGCTACCGGCGCAAGCTCGATGCCATCCAGGCCGAGGCGGCACTGGACGGCCTATACGTGATCCGCACGAGCCTGGCCACAACAAAGCTCGATGCCGACGCCACGGTCGCCGCCTACAAGAGCCTTGCGCACGTGGAACGCGCCTTCCGCTCGATGAAGACCATCGACCTGCACGTGCGCCCTGTCTTCCACTACAACGAGCAGCGCGTGCGCGCCCACGTCTTCCTGTGCATGCTGGCCTACTACGTCGAGTGGCACATGCGCGAGCGCTTGAAGCCCATGCTGTTCGACGACGAATACATCGAGCAGGCCAGCGCCACCAGAACCTCGCCAGTGGCCAAGGCCATCAGGTCCGAGCATGCCAAGGCCAAGGACGCAACCAAGTTGGCCGACGACGGCTCACCCCTGCACAGCTTCCGAACCCTGCTCCTGGACCTCGCGACCCTGGGCTACAACATCACCCACACCCACCTCAACCCCGAGGCCAAGATCGTCACCACCACGCGGCCCACGCCGCTTCAAGCCAAGGCCTTCAAGCTGCTCGGCCTGAACCCCGCCTGTACCCAGTAGCCACACCCCCTGCGAACCAAAAGTTCAAGCAGGACGGGCACTTACGTCTGGGGGGCTCTCAAAGTTCGGCATAGTCGAGGAGTTGCTGCTCGGCAGCGTCACATCACACGTACTGGCTGAATCCGCAGGCGACGTGCTGGTGTCCACCGAGATGCTCGGCTGATGCGCTCACTGGTGTACCTTCGTGTTGCGCACTTCGGTATTCGCCCTTGGGGCGGCCAGGCGGGCTCATGGTCGGTGCGCACTGCGTGGCTCACCGGCGGCTACCGTCAATGCACACAGCGTGACAACGATGGCCGGCACGAGAAGCACGAACAACTCGCCCAGCCAGCGCGTTGAATAGGCGCCAGCAAGCGCTCCGCCCGCCAGACTGAGCCACAAGAGCGCCGGCCGCCGTACCTTCGCCCATGCGCCACGCTTCGTCAGCGCATCAGTCACACCGCTGGCGAAGGAGACCAGCGTGCCGGTGATATAGCCCCGTGGCCCGACGCCGTTCCTGGGCGTCAGCGCGACGTTGTTCCAGCCCATCGCTGCGGCCAGCAGGCCGAGCGTAAGCGTGTCAGGTGCGGTGCTGGCCGCAGCCAGCGCGGCGGCGAAAATCAGTGACGCCTCAAGCAACAGGCCGGCGGCCTCGCGACCGCGGGTGCCGTCGTTGACCCAGCGGCCAGTGGCAGCACCGAGCACGAACAGCACGATGGCCGCGCCGAACAGGCTCAGGCGCAGCAGATCGCCGTCCGCCGCCGACACGAAGAGCCGCGTGGTGTTGCCGCTCATGTAGGTCGGGAAGATGCGCAATTCCTCGAAGAACAGCATGATGCCCACGGTATCGACCCAACCGGCGGTTGCGGTCAACGCGTAGGCAGCCAGGGTGCGCGCGGCGACCACGGCCTGCCGTTCAGGTGCGTAACAGGCGTGAATTCACCGCGATGCACCGCTGCGTCCCGGCCGCGATGAACGACGGCTGTCTGCGCACTTGCACGGCAGGCACCGTTTCGCGTGCGAGCGATCGGGGCGACACGGTCGGCTGCCGGGTCAGCCAGGTAGCATCCGACGCAGCACCATCTGCAGAATGCCGCCCTGTTGGAAGTACTCGACTTCGGAGGGTGCGTCGATTCTGACGATCGCATGGAAACTCGCCTGCGATCCATCGGCACGGGTGAACGACACCTCGACGCATTGGCGCGGTTCGATGCCAGCGGCGATACCGCTGACGCTGAACGTTTCGGCGCCGTTCAGGCCCAGCGACTTCGCCGAGTCGCCCTCCTCGAACTGCAGCGGCAGCACGCCCATGCAAACCAAATTGCTGCGGTGGATGCGCTCGTAGCTCTGCGCAATGATGGCCTTGATGCCCAGCAGCGCGGCGCCCTTGGCGGCCCAATCGCGCGAACTGCCGGAGCCGTATTCGCGCCCTGCGACGACGACCAGCGGCGTGCCTTCCTGCTGGTAGCCCATCGAGGCGTCGTAGATGCTCATCTTCTCGCCGCTGGGCAGATGCACCGTCCACGCGCCTTCGACACCGGGAACCATCTCATTGCGCAGACGTATGTTGCCGAAGGTGCCGCGCATCATGACTTCGTGATTTCCGCGACGTGAGCCGAAACTGTTGAATTCGGGTGCCGCCACGCCCTGCGCAAGCAGATACTTTCCTGCCGGCGAACCCGCGCCGATGGCGCCGGCCGGCGAGATGTGGTCGGTGGTGATCGAGTCGCCGAGCATCGCCAGCACGCGTGCGCCTTGGATGTCGCGCAGCGCCGGTGCGGTCTTCGCGAAATCGATGAAGAAAGGCGGCTCGCGCACGTAAGTCGAATCCGGCGCCCAGTCGAACAAGGTGCCGGTCGGCGCCGGCATGCTCATCCACTTCTCGTCGCCTTCGAAGATGCGGCTGTACTCGGCATCGAACTGCTGTGCCGTCACCGACGAAGCGACCAGTGCTTCAATTTCCTCGGCGCTGGGCCAGATGTCCTTCAGATACACCGGCTTGCCGTTGCCACCGGTCCCCAGCGGGTCGCGCTCCAGGTCGCACAGCACCGTGCCTGCCAGCGCATAGGCGACCACCAGCGGTGGCGAGGCCAGGTAGCTGGCCTTCACCTGGCTGTGGATGCGCCCTTCGAAGTTGCGGTTGCCCGACAGCACCGCCGCCACGGCGAGGTCCTGACCTGTGACGGCGTTGGCAACCTCTTCAGGCAAGGGCCCCGAGTTGCCGATGCAGGTGGTGCAGCCATAACCCACGAGGTTGAAGCCCAGCTTGTCAAGGTATGGCGTGAGACCGGCCTTGGCCAAATAGTCGGTGACCACGCGCGAGCCCGGCGCCAGCGACGTTTTCACCCAGGGGCGGCTTTGCAGGCCGGCCTCGACCGCCATGCATGCCAGGCGGCACCTCGGCGTCGCCGCAGTAGATCACCTCGCGCAGCGTCCGCGCATCGTGGCGGAACTGCTCGACCATCGGACGGAAGGTGTCGTCGACCAGCAGGATGCTCGAACCCGAGTCGTCCAGCGAATACAAAATCTCGGCGGCCGACCAGCGGATGTTGCAGGGGTTCATCACGCCACCTCCCCAGGGCACGGCCATCTGGTACTCGAGGTAGCGATCAGAGTTGAGCGACAGCATCGCGACGCGGTCACCCTCCTGCATGCCGAGCTTGCGCAGTGCGCCGGCAAGGCGCGCCACCCGGTCGGTGAATTCGGCGAACGTGCGCTGCCGGCTGCCGAAGCGCACCGCGATGCGGTCGGGATGCTGCTGGACGGCGCGGTGCAGGGATTGCGTCAGGTACATGCTTGTCTCCGTGGGTTGCGTCGCGGGCAGGATGGCGATCGCTGCCTGCATGGTAGAAACTGACGGCCAGCGACACGATGGCGCATTGCATCGATCGCATTGCAGAAAGCCGCAATCCACGACCCGGTCCGCCAACGATGCTCGCCCCTCCCGTCACGATCTCGATCGCCTTCGTGCACGGCATGCTGTCGGGCGTGCGTGCGCGCGGCGCGGCGTGCGATCCCTTCCTGGCCGACGCGGGCATCGACCCGAAGCTGCTCGAGCAGCCCGGGGCCCGCGCCACCGCGGAACAGTACGTCGGTCTCTTCCAGTCACTGACCGACCGGCTCGACGACGATCTGCTGGGCTTCCTGTCGCGGCCTCTGCGGCGCGGCAGCTTTGCGCTGATCGTTCGCTCGGCGGCGGGTGAGGACACGCTCGAGCGGGCGATGCGCCGCACTGCCCGCACTTTCGGGCTGCTGCAGACCGAGGCGGCGCTGGAACTCGTGCAAGCGGGGTCGCTGGCCGGATTCACGCTGCGCTTCGCCGACACGTCGACCGCGCGCCTGGTCTTCCTGCACGAACTGCTGCTGCGCGTCTTCTGGCGCCTGTTCGCCTGGCTGGCCGGCGGCAAGCTTCCGGCCGAGCGGTTTGACTTTGCATTCCCGAGCCCGCCGTACGCGAGCAGCTACGGCAAGATCTTCACCGCGCCGCATCAGTTCGAGCAGCAGCAATCCGGGTTCTGGATCGACGCCGGCCACCTTGCGCATCCGGTGCGGCGGGACAAGGACGCGGTCAGGGCGTTCCTCGCCGACGCGCGATCCAACGTCATCGTGCCGCCGCGCGGCGACGAACTGGTCAGCGCGCGCGTGCGCACGCTGCTGCAGGCGGCCCAACCCGCCTGGCCTGACCTCGCCGCCGTCGCCGACGCGCTTCACATGGCGCCGTCGACACTGCAGCGGCACTTGGCCATCGACGGCACTTCGTTCCAGGCCTTGAAGGACCAGCTACGCCGCGACCTCGCGATCGTCCGCCTGAACACCAGCACGGTGCCACTGGCGGCGCTGGCCGACGAATTGGGGTTTGCCGACAGCGCGGCCTTCCAGCGTGCGTTCAAGAGCTGGACCGGGAGCGCGCCGGGCGCATATCGTCGTGGCGGGCCGTGATGCAGCGAGGCGATCGAGCTCCAATTCACGACGCAAATTTGGCAGTAAGAGCCAAAGCAGCCGGTCGCGTGCGCCTGGACTTGGCCGACGGCCGTCCGCCACCTGACGATGACGATCGACCGCAGTCACCACTTTGCCGCCATCGAACGTTCAACGGCCGGCAGGTGTTGCACTGTTGTCGCAAGCAGCCGCTGGCAAAGTTTCATGATCAACCCACATTACGCATTCGATTTCACCGGGCGGCCGTTCCCTTGATATCGAGCGGTCGTTCGATCGCGCCACGCCAACTCGCGAAGACTGGCGAGGAGTTGCTGGCAGCACGGGGCTCACCGACCAGCGCATTGGGCAAAGTGACAACCATCTCTGCGTATCCGACAGAATAAGCCCGCAGTAGCGACAAAGTAGCTCGTTCCCCTTGGGCGGCAACGCTGGGACACTGCTCTCATCCCCTCAGGAGTGCAACCCATGCAGAACAGCAACTACCCCACCACGGTCTACATCGGCGTGCCGGACATGATCCGCATCGTCCAGCGCAAGGGCCTTTCCACGTGCATTGCCGACGTGGCCGTGCGCATCGAGCGCGACTTCCTGCGCTGGAACCACTTCGACAAATCGGCACGGGTGGCTTGCCACTCAGATGATGGTGTGATCGAGCTGATGCCGATCGCGGACGCGAACGAGTTTGCCTTCAAGTACGTCAACGGACATCCGATGAACACGCGCGAAGGCCTGCCCACCGTGATGGCCTTCGGTGTGCTCGCCGACGTCGACACCGGTGCGCCGCGGCTGCTGTCCGAGCTGACGATCGTCACCGCGATCCGCACCGCAGCCACCTCGGCCCTGGCGGCGCGCAAGCTGGCGCGCCCTGGCAGCCGCGTGATGGCGCTGATCGGCAACGGCGCGCAAAGTGAGTTCCAGGCGATCGCCTTTCGCGACTTGGTCGGCATTCGCGAAGTCCGCCTGTTCGATGTCGACCCCGCAGCCACTGCCAAGCTCGCCGCGAATCTGGTCGGCCAGGGCCTGAAGGTGACGCTCTGCGCGGGCACCGCCGAAGCCGTGCGCGGCGCCGACGTCGTGACCACCATCACCGCCGACAAGAACTACGCGACGATCATCACTCCGGACATGGTCAAGCCGGGCATGCACTTCAACGCCGTCGGCGGCGACTGTCCTGGCAAGACCGAGTTGCACCGCGGCGTGCTCGATGCGGCCTCGGTCTTCGTCGAGTTCGAGCCGCAGTCGCGCATCGAGGGCGAGATCCAGCAGATGCCCGCTGACTTCGTGGTTACCGAATTCTGGCAAGTGCTGTCGGGCGCCATGCCGGGTCGCACCCACGCCGAACAGGTCACGGTGTTCGACTCGGTCGGCTTCGCGCTTGAGGACTATTCGGCACTGACTTTCGTGCGCGATGCGGCGGCCGAACTGCGCATAGGTGATGTCGTCGAACTGGTGCCCCACGCCGCGAACCCGAAGAACCTGTTCGGCGTACTTGGCACCGATGCGCTGGGGGCATTCACAGCAGATGCTCCCGCACTCTCGGCCACGCACTGAGCCTTGTCCACATCAGCATGCCCACGCCGCTGACCCCCGCACTCACCGCTTCCCCGCTACGCAGCGCGATCAGCGCCGCCACGCGCCGTCCCGAACCTGAACTGCTGCCCGCTCTGGTCGATCAGGCGACGCTGACGCCTGTGCAGACCATCGAGGTCGAAGCGCTCGCGCTGCGCATCGCCGGCGGCGTGCGCGAGCGCGCGCGCGCCAGCGGGCGCGCCGGCCTGGTGCAGAGCCTGCTGCAGGAGTTCGCGCTCAGCTCGCAGGAAGGCGTGGCGCTGATGTGCCTGGCCGAGGCGCTGCTGCGCATCCCCGACGTGGCGACGCGCAACGCGCTGATCCGCGACAAGATCGGCACCAGCAACTGGCAAGCGCACCTCGGGCACAGCCCGTCGCTGTTCGTCAACGCGGCGACCTGGGGGCTGCTCGTCACCGGCAAGCTCGTCGCGACGCACAGCGACACAGGGCTCTCCACCGCGCTGCGCAAGGTCGTCTCGCGCGGCGGAGAGCCGCTGATCCGCAAGGGCGTGGACATGGCGATGCGCCTGATGGGCGAGCAGTTCGTCACCGGCGAGACGATCCGCGAGGCGCTCGCGAACGCCCGCGCGCGCGAAGCGGAAGGCTTTCGCTATTCGTACGACATGCTCGGCGAGGCGGCAATGACGGCGCGCGACGCGCAAGCCTATCTGGCCGCCTACGAGCAGGCGATCCACGCGATCGGCCGCGCGGCGGCCAGCAAGGGCGCGATCGAAGGGCCGGGCATTTCGATCAAGCTGTCGGCGCTGCACCCGCGCTACACCCGTGCCAAGGTGCGGCGCGTGATGGCCGAGCTGTACCCGCGGTTGTTCCAGCTCGCGCAGCTCGCGCGCCAGTACGACATCGGCCTCAACATCGATGCCGAAGAGGCGGATCGACTCGAGCTCTCGCTCGACCTCCTCGAGCGCCTGTGCTTCGAGCCTGCGCTCGCGGGCTGGAACGGCATCGGCTTCGTCATTCAGGCGTATCAGAAGCGCTGCCCGGCGGTCGTCGATTGGCTCGTCGATCTGGCCCGGCGCAGCGCGCACCGGTTGATGGTGCGGCTCGTGAAGGGTGCGTATTGGGACAGCGAGATCAAGCGCTCGCAACTCGACGGCCTCGACGGCTACCCGGTCTACACGCGCAAGGCGTACACCGATGTCGCCTACATCGTCTGCGCGCGCAAGCTGCTTGCCGCGCCCGACGCGGTCTACCCGCAGTTCGCGACGCACAACGCGCAGACGCTCGCGACCATCCACCAGATCGCCCTCGTTCAGGGCGCGACGACTGATGACGCGTACGAATTCCAGTGCCTGCACGGCATGGGCGAGCCGCTCTACGAGCAGGTCGTCGGATTGGTGGCTGAAGGCAGGCTCGGCCGCACCTGCCGGATCTATGCGCCGGTCGGTACGCACGAGACGCTGCTCGCCTACCTCGTGCGGCGCCTGCTCGAGAACGGCGCCAACACCTCGTTCGTGAATCGCATTGCCGACGACGAACTGCCGCTTGCCGAGCTCGTCGAAGACCCGGTGCACACCGTGCTGGCGCTGGCGGAGAAGGAAGGCAGCATCGGCCTGCCGCATCCGGCGATTGCACTGCCGCGCGCGCTGTACGGCGCCGGCCGCGTGAATTCGCGCGGGCTGGATCTGGCGAACGAAGCGACGCTGCAATCGCTGTCGCGCGCGCTGGCGACGTCGAACGATAGGCAATGGCAGGCCGAGCCGCTGCTTGGCACCGATGCCGCGGCCGGCAGCCCCGGCGCGACGAACAAGCTGCAGAACCCGTCGGACCGCAGCGACGAAGTCGGCACCGTGCGCGATGCAACCCTCCAAGAAGTCGACGCAGCAATCGCCTGTGCCGTGCAAGCTGCGACTGTCTGGGCCGCAACCGCGCCAGCCGAACGTGCCGCGTTGCTCGAAGCTGCGGCCGACCGGCTCGAGGCCGACACCGAAGCGCTGATCGCCTTGGTCGTGCGCGAAGCTGGCAAGACCTGCGCGAACGGCGTCTCCGAGGTGCGTGAGGCGGTCGACTTCCTGCGCTACTACGCGCAACAGGTACGGCGCGACTTCGACAACGCGACGCACAAGCCGCTCGGCCCGATCGTTTGCATCAGCCCGTGGAACTTCCCGCTCGCGATCTTCACCGGCCAGGTCGCCGCGGCGCTTGCTGCCGGCAACCCGGTGCTCGCCAAACCGGCCGAGCAGACACCGCTCGTCGCAGCAGCCGCGGTGCGCGCACTGTGGGCCGCCGGTGTGCCGCGCGGCGTGCTGCAACTGTTGCCCGGGCCAGGGGAGAACATCGGCGCCGCGCTCGTCGCCGACGCGCGCGTGCAGGGAGTGCTCTTCACCGGCTCGACCGAAGTTGCACGCCTGCTGCAGCGATCGTTGAGCCAACGCCTGGGCCAACACGGCCAGCCAGTGACGCTGATCGCCGAGACCGGCGGCCAGAATGCGATGATCGTCGACTCGTCGGCACTCGCCGAACAGGTCGTCGCCGACGTCGTCGCCTCGGCGTTCGACAGTGCCGGTCAGCGTTGCTCGGCGCTGCGCGTGCTTTGCGTGCAAAAGGACGGCGCCGCCCGGCTGGTCGAGATGCTCAAGGGCGCGGTGAGTGAACTACGCGTCGGTGATCCACGATTGCTCGCGGTCGACGTCGGCTCGGTGATCGACGCCGAGGCGCAGGGCACGATCGAGCGCCATATTGCGGCGATGCGCGCCAAGGGCCACGCCGTGGCGCGCCCGGCGGCGATCGACGGTGAGGCGACAGGCCGCGGCACCTTCGTGCCGCCTGCAGTGATCGAGATCGACCGCATCGCCGAGCTGCAGCGCGAAGTCTTCGGCCCGGTGCTGCACGTGCTGCGCTACGAGCGCGACCAGCTTGCCGAACTGCTCGAGCAAATCAACGCGACCGGCTACGGACTGACCTTCGGCGTGCACACGCGCATCGACGAGACGCTGGCGCAGGTGGTCCACGCGGCGCGCGCCGGCAACATCTACGCCAACCGCAACGTCGTGGGCGCCGTCGTCGGCGTACAGCCGTTTGGCGGCGAAGGCCTTTCGGGGACCGGCCCGAAGGCGGGCGGGCCGCTCTACCTGCTGCGATTGCTGAGCGAACGCCCGGCCGATGCGGCGCAGCGCGCCACGCAAGCCGCAGGCAGCGAAGGCCCGCCGATGCGTGGCTGGGCGCCCGCAGCCGACGAAGGCGAGGGGCGAGCGGCGAGCAGCGCGTTGCTCGATTGGGCACGCTCACGCGGCGACGCCCGCCTGATGCAGACCTGCGAAGCACTCTCGAATCTAGCGCCCGAAGCCGGGTGGCGCACCCTCACGGGGCCGACCGGCGAAGCCAACCTCTACGCCGCACTGCCGCGCGAGGCGGTGCTGTGCCTGGTGAGCGTTGGCCCTGAAGGCGACGCCGATCGACTCGCGCAACTGGCAGCCGTGCTGGCCGTCGGTAGCCGCGCCGTCTGGCCGGCCGACGCGCGAGCGCTCTGGGAGCAACTGCCGCATGCGGCCCGCGAACGCGTCTCGCTGGCGCAGGACTGGCACGCCGAGACCGTCCACTTTGACGCCGTGCTGCGCCACGGAGCGGCCGACGATCTGCTCGAACTGCTGCACACGCTCGCGCACCGTCCGGGGCCGATCGTCGGCGTCACCTCGCTTGCGTCAGGCGACACGAGCGTGCCACTGGAGCGCCTGCTTATCGAGCGCTCGCTGAGCATCAACACCGCCGCGGCCGGCGGCAATGCGAGCCTAATGACGATCGGTTGAAGCTCGATTCGCCCAGGGTGGCGGTTGCGCTGCAGCCGAGCCTTCGCACACCAGCATCGCCGCTGCCAGATCTTCCAACGCCGTGCCCACCGACTTGAACACGGTCCGTTCGTCGGGCGCGGCGCGCCCTTGGGCCTCGCCGCGAGCTAAGGTAGTCAGCGTGCCTGCCACATCAGCGGCGCAGATCACGCCGCGCGATAGCGGCCCGAGCAGGTCACCGCTCTTGGCCAGCGCCTCGTCGGTGTCGATGTAGAGCCGCGCGCCGCGAAAACAATCGTCGTCGGACTCGCGCATCGCCGATGTGAAGCTGCCGATCAGGTCGAGGTGGCTGCCCGGGCGCAGCCAACGGCCCATCACCACCGGCTCGGTGGCCAGCGTCGCACAGCTGACAATGTCTGCCTCGCCCGCAGCCGCTTGCAGATCGGCCGCGGCACCCGCGTCGAATCCGTGGCCGCGCAACTCGTCCGCCAGCGCTTGGGCGCGCTCGTACGCGCGTGCCCACACGGTCACGCGTCGGATCGGCCGCACCGCACGGTAGGCCTCGGGCAGCAGCCGAGCGACCTGGCCGGCGCCGACGACCAGCAGGTGCTGCGCTTGCGGCGCCGCCAGCCAGGACGCGGCCAGCGCTGAGGCCGCCACCGTGCGCCGCGTGGTGAGTTGGTCGCCATCGATCAGCGCCAGTGGCGCACCGCTGCGTGCATCGTGCAGCACATAGCTGCCATGCAGCCCGGGCAAGCCGAACGCGGCGTTGCCAGGGGCGATGTTGACGATCTTCACGCCGTACGCGCGTCCAGGGAGCCACGCCGGCATGATGAGCGAGGTGACGGCCACGCCACCTTCATCTGCGGGCAGATCGATGTGGTGCACGTGGCGCGCCGGCACTTCACAGCCAGCCGCGAACATCGCGCGCAGCGCCGGAATCAGGCGATCGAAAGGCAGTGCGCTGCGCGTGGCCTGGGCGTCGAATATCTGCATCGAGGCGTCAGCGGTACGAGGCAAGCAAAATGCTCGTCTCCGTGTTGGCGATGCCCTTGATCAGGCGAACGCGCTCGAGCACCTTGGACAGGTCGGCCATCGAATCGGCGCGCAGTTCGGCCAGCAGGTCCCAGCGGCCGTTGGTGTCGTGCAGCGCTTCCACGCCGGGTTCGCCTAGCAGGCTGGCCATTGCCGAGCGGGTCTGGTTGCCCTCGACCAACACACCCATCCAGGCACGGATCCGATCCGGCTCGACATCCGGACGCAGGCGCACGGTGTAGCCGACGATGATCTGTTCGTCTTCCAGCTTGCGCAGCCTGTTGGTCACCGTACCGCGCGACACCCCCAGCTTGTCTGCCAGCGTGGCCACGCTGCTGCGCGCGTCCTTGCGCAACAGTGCGATGAGCCGGTGATCGGTATCGTCCATCGGCGTGCCCAGCTGCCTGATCGTCGATGCCCGCTTCAGCCGGCTTTCGTTGTCAGATAGTCGAGCGCCGAGAAGCTCGCCGCGCGTTCGATGATCTCACCCGCCCTCAACGCCACGTCTTCGCGGAAGCGCCCGCTGACCAGTTGCACGCCAACCGGCAGGCCATTCACCACGCCGGTTGGCACCGCCAGACCCGGCAGACCCATCATCGCAGTACCCAGCAGCGGGCTCTGTGCGTCCAACAGCCGATGCACCTGCTCAGGCGATCCCTGGTCGGCGTCGATGGGAAACTGGCGCAGCCAACTGTTGGGCATCAGCAGCACAGGGTAGCGGTCGAGGAACACCGCCCATTCGCGGCAGATGTCGAAGCGCCGCATCAGCGCTTCCAGCGTCTGGTCGCGATCCAGCGCCGCCAGACCCGACATGTACCCGCGCAGGGCGGATTGAGTGCCGGCGTCGGCCATGCGCTCGATGGCCGCCTGCCCGCTGCGGCGCAGGTCGTCCATTACCAGCTGTTGCCACAACTTCGCGCCTTCCTCGAAGTGAGGTGGCTCGATTTCCTCGACGATGCACCCGGCATCGGCCAGCCACTTTGCGGCCTGTTCGATCGCCGCAATCACGCTGGCGTCGGCGTCATAGGCTGCATGCCGCTTGAACATCGCCACGCGCAGGCTGCTGGGGTCGTCAGGGTAGTTCAAAGGTGCGGGCACCCACTGAGGATCCAGCGGCGCTGCCCTGCGCCATCACCTGCAACGCCAGTCGCGCATCGGCCACGCTGCGTGTCAGCGGGCCCTGCACCGACATCATCTGGTTGCTGATGATGCGGCTGGGTGCGCTAGCCTTGTAGCCGGGTACGCGGCCGACGGTCGCCCGCAGGCCGACCACGCCACAGGCCCATGCCGGGTAGCGGACCGAGCCCCCGTAGTCGTTGCCGTGCGCGATCGCGCCCATGCCTGTGGCCACGGCCGCGGCGGCGCCGCCACTGGAGCCGCCGGGGGTCACTTTGGCATCGAATGGATTCAGCGTGCGGCCGTGCAGGTCGTTGTCGGTGAACCAGCGCAGCGAGAACGCCGGCGTGTTACTGCGCCCAACGATCACCGCCCCTGCGGCACGCATGTGCGCCACCAGCGGCGAATCGGTCTCGGCGATGTTGTCCTTCGCGGCAACGATGCCGTCGGTGGTGGCGTGGCCGGCGGTATCGACATTGACCTTGATCGTCACCGGCACGCCGTGCAGCGCGCCCGGTCGCGCCGGCAGCCAGCGCACGGTCGCAGGCATCGGCGCCGGCCAGCGCCTCGTCGGCCATGACTTCGGGCAGTGCGTTGAGGCGCGGGTTCACCTCGGCGATGCGCTCGAGCACACTGGCTGCGACCTCGCGGGCGCTGATCTGCTTGCTGCGGATCAGTGCCGCGAGTTCGACGGCGCCCAGGCGCCACAGGGATTCAGACATCAATAGCTCCTCGAAGGGGGTGGATGAGCCGATCGCGGTCAAGCCGTCGTGGGCTCGAGAGACGAGTGAAAACGGGGCGCCGCGGCGAGCAACTCGCGCGTGGAATCACGCTGCGGATCGCCGAGCACCGCAGCCGATTCGCCGTATTCGACGATCTCGCCGCGACGCATCACCGCAATCTGGTCGCACATCATGGCGGCCACTCTCAGGTCATGGGTGATGAACACCATGCTCAGATCGAAATCGCGCCGGATCTGATCGAACAGTTCGAGCACTTGCGCCTGCACCGAAACGTCGAGCGCCGACACCGGCTCGTCTGCGACCAGTAGCCTGGGCCGCATCGCCAGCGCCCGCGCGATGGCAATGCGCTGACGTTGCCCGCCGGAGAATTCGTGTGGATAGCGTTCGGCGGCATCGGCTTTGAGCCCGACTTTTTGCAGCAGGTCGAGCACCAACTTGCGCGCCTCATCACGGGACAGGCCCTGCTGTATTGGCCCGGCAGCAATCGCCGTGCCGATCGTATGACGCGGGTTGAGCGACGCGTACGGATCCTGGAACACCATCTGGATGCGGCCCCGCTCCGCCTGCGGCCGGCGCCGCAGATCGTGGGCGATGTCTTGGCCGGCAAAGCGCAAACGCCCGCTGTCGGCCGGAATCAACCCGGTCAGACAACGCCCGAGCGTCGATTTGCCCGAACCCGACTCACCGACCACGCCGAGCGTCTGGCCCTGGAGCAGCGTGAAGTTCAGGTCGCGCGCGGCCGGCACCTCGCGGCCCTTGCTCCACAGGCCGCCGCCGGTGCGGAAGGTCTTGCACAAGGCCTGCACCACCAGCAATGGCTCTAGCGAATGCGCGGCTTCGATGTCGCGCGTGCGGCCGTGCGGAATCGCGTCGATCAGGCGTTGTGTGTATTCATGCTTCGGCTCGCGCAGCACCTGCAGCGCCGCGCCGCGCTCGACCACCTTGCCGAATTGCATCACCGCCACGTCGTCGGCGATGCCGGCAACGACGCCGAAGTCGTGCGTGATGAACAGCAGCGCCATCCCCTTGCGCTGTTGCAGATCGCGCATCAGGGCAAGGATTTGCGCCTGGGTCGTCACGTCGAGCGCAGTGGTTGGCTTGTCGGCGATAAGCAGGGTCGGTTCGAGCACCAGTGGGCGGCGGCGATCATCACGCGCTGGCGCTGCCCGCCCGACAGGCGGAACGGGTAGCTGTCGATCAGGCGCTCGGGCTCGGGCAGGCGCTATTCCGTCATCGCTTGCAGGATGCGCTGGCGCCGCTGCTCGCGCGTCAGGTTCATGTGCGCGTTCAGCACTTCGCCGATCTGCTCGCCCACACGCATCACCGGGTTCACGAGGTCATCGGCTCCTGGAAGATCATGCCGATGCGCCGGCCTCGCAGCTCGCGCAGACCGGGTTCGTCGACCGCCAGCAGGTCGCGGCCCTCGAACAGGATCTTGCCCGCGACGGGAGCCACATGCGGTCGCGGCAGCAGGCCCATCACCGCGTTGGCGATCATTGACTTGCCCGAGCCGCTCTCGCCGACGACGCACAGTGTCTGACCGGCACGGACCTCAAGCTCGACGCCTTCGACCGCCAGCGGCCTGTCGGCGCCGCTCGGCAGCTTGATCGACAGGCCCTGGATCTGAAGGACAGGCGTCGTGTCCACCCCGCGTCCGACGACATCATCCGCCGATCCCCCGAGGAAATGCGGGCCGGCTTGGGAGCGGCCCAGCGCTCGGCCCGTGGTCATTTGGTCCTCCCGTCCAGCCGCGTGTTCAGGGCGTCGTTCAGCCCTTCGCCGACGAGGTTGAGCGCCAGCACCGTGAACATGATGGCCAACCCCGGGAAGACGGCCACCCACCAGGCCTGGTGCAACGCGCTGCGCGCCGCGCCGACCATGTAGCCCCAGCTCATCATGTTCGGATCGCCCAGTCCCAGAAAGCTCAGCGCTGATTCAAGCAGGATCGCGCTGGCCACCATCAGCGAGCCCATCACGATGATTGGCGACACCGCGTTGGGCAGGATCTGGTTGAAGATGATCTTCCGGCTTGATCGGCCGGCGAGCAGCGCGGCCTGAACAAACTCGCGTTGCCGCAACGTCAGGAATTCGCTGCGCACCAGCCGCGCGACCGGCGGCCAGGACACGAGTGCGATCGCGCCGACGATCGACACCACCGTGGGCTCAAAGATCGCGACCACCACCACGGCCAGCGCAAACCCCGGCACGGCCTGGAACAGTTCCGTGAAGCGCATCAGCAGGGAATCGATCCAGCCGCCGTGGTAGCCGGCGAGTGCACCGATGCTGATGCCCAGCAACAGCGCGACCGCGGTCGCCACCAGTCCGATGATCATCGACACACGCGCCCCGTAGATCAACCCGGCCGCCACGTCGCGGCCAAGGGCGTCGGCGCCCAGCGGCAGGCCGTCGCGCGCGAACGGCGCCAGGAAGGGCCGCTGAACCATGTCCCACGGCCCATGCTGCGCGAGCCACGGCGCCGCAATCGCGACCAGTGAGACAAGGCACAGCAGGGCCAGCCCCACCAGCGCGGCCTTGTGGCGTGCGAAGCGGCGCAGCAAGCCCGGACCCTTGCGCGGTTGATCGGCCACCGCTTCGACCTGACCGGTTGCGGCGCTGCTCATGACAGTTGGATCCGCGGGTCTACCACCGTATAGACGACGTCGGTGATCACGTTGAACGCAATGGCCAGCGCCGCGGTGACGAGAAAGGTGCCCAGCAGCAGACTGTAGTCACGCTGGGTCAAGGCCTCGAACAGCAGGCGGCCGATGCCGGGCCATGCGAAAACGGTTTCGATCAGCACCGCACCGCCGACCATCGCGCCGGCTTGCAGGCCGGCCAAGGTGACGACCGGCAGCAAGGCGTTGCGCAGCACATGGGCGCGTAGGATGCGGCCCGGCGGCAGGCCTTTGGCGCGCGCCGTCTTGACGAAGTCCTCGCCTGCGACCGCGAGCATCGCGGCGCGCGTCATGCGCGCGTAGATGGCCATGTAGAACATCGCCAGCACCAGCGTCGGCAGGATCAGGTGGTGTCCGATGTCCAGCGCTCTGGCAAGGCCCGTGTAGCCGGATCCCACCGTTTCGAAGCCAAACGCGGGCAGCCACGGCAGCCACAAGGCGAACACCAGCACGCCGATCAACGCGAGCCAGTAGATCGGCGTGGCGTAGAAGAGCGTGGCCAGCAGACTGATCGCGCCGTCCTTCCAGGCGCCCACGCGGGTGCTGGCCCAGACGCCGAGAGCGACGCCGAACAAGAGCGACAGCACGAACGCGGTGCCGGTGAGCAGCAGCGTCGCGGGGAGGCGTTCGGCGATCAGGTCCCAGACTGGCTGGCGTTGCCGGTACGAGACGCCGAGGTCACCCTGCGCCAGGTGCGTGAGATAAGTGGCGAGTTGTTGCGGCAAGGGCCGGTCGAGGTCAACGCTTGCGCAACTGCTGCAGGTAGACCTCATCGGCCGCACCGGAGTCTCGCCCGCCATCACCGTCGCCGGGTCGCCCTGGCGCGGCGCGAATCAGCAGGAAGTTGATGACCGCGATCAACAGCAGCGCGGCGAGCCCCTGCAACAGGCGGCGCGCGACGAATCGGAGCTTGTCCATGTGGCTTGGGCAGATTCGACGCTACTTGATCGATGCCCGCGCGAGGCTGTCGTTGATGCCGATGCCCGAATTGATCAGGTTGTCGATCTTCGTGCGGTAGACAGTCGGGAAATTGAGTTCCAGAATCCAGATCGCCGCGGCGTCTTCGGCGAGGATACGCTGCACCTCGGCATACATTTCGGCACGTTTGGCCGGATCGTTCTCGTGCGATGCGCGCTCGAACAGGTCGTCCACCTTCGGGTTGCTGTAGCCGCCCACGTTGTTGAAAGGCGAGCCCTTCTTGATTTCGCTCGTGATGTAGCTCCGGGAAAGGCCGAGTGCCGGATCGCCGAGCTGATAAAGAAAGGTGAAGCACAAGTCGAAGTCCCAGTTCGACATGCGCGACATCGT
This sequence comes from uncultured beta proteobacterium, assembly GCA_963774675.1. Classification (GTDB taxonomy): domain Bacteria; phylum Pseudomonadota; class Gammaproteobacteria; order Burkholderiales; family Burkholderiaceae_C; genus CAIKUF01. The sequence goes on from CAVZFV010000004.1 coordinate 73,011, forward strand.
GCCCGGCAGATCGGCCGCCACGGTCTCGATCTTGAAGCCGGCCTGCGTCAGTTGCTGCTTGACCATCTCGGCCATGCGCGTCCAGGTCTCGCCGAACGGCAGCGGCAACATACGCACTGGCTGTCCCTTGTAGCCCGCTTCGGCAAGCAGCTTCTTTGCCTTGGCCGTGTCGTGGGTGTACTGCGGAATCTTGTCGGTGTAGAACTTTTCCAGGTGGTGGAACGGTCCGGTCGCGGGCGTCGCATAGCCGTCCCAGACGATGTCCGCCATCGCCTTGCGGTTCACCGCGTAGCTCAGCGCTTGACGCACGCGCACGTCCTTGAACAGAGGCTCGCG
>CAVZFV010000005.1:0-81550 GCA_963774675.1 uncultured beta proteobacterium
CCCAGTTGGCGTAGTGGCGGTGGAGCGCTTGCTCGATGGCCTGTGCGATGACCTCGGGCGGCAGGTCCGGTGTGCCTGCGGAGGCGGATCGCGGCGTGCGGCCCGTTTCGCCGCCGCCCGCCCGGGCGAGATGGCCTGCCGGATCGGTGATCTCGCGCGTCAGGTGCTGCACGGCCGCGCCGGCCATGCCTTCGAACCAGGCGCGGCCATCATCCGCCAGCCGCTGGGTGCGGTGGAAGAGTTCGACGCGGTCGGTACTGCGTCCTGGGTTGATGGTCGACCGGCTGCGCGGCGCGCCGTCAGCGCCCTCGATAAGGCGATTCCATCCCTGCTGCGCATCGCCGCCGACATCGGGCTGCGACGCCAAGGCAGCGGCGAGCGCCGCCGCATCGAGCACGCGGTAATGGTCGGTCACCAGGAGCAGGGGATCGCCGGTCGACGCATCCTGGATCTGCGGCAGCGGTGCGGGCGCGAACCACTGGTCCAGCCAAGCGCGGGCGATCTCCAGCTCGAACAGATCGCGTTGGTTGTCGATGTGGAGGTTCAGTCCGACAGAGGCGGCCAGCACCTGCCTGGCCTGCGCCAGCACGGCCGCCTCGGCCAGCTTGGAGAAGGGATAGATGGCTCCCGAGAGCTCACGGTGCCCGTCGATGCCCGCGCCGGTGGCGACCTCCATGATGCGCGCGCCCATCAGCATGCCCGTCTTCGCACTGCGGCTGCCGCTGATCTCGCGCACCGGCTGCGGGTCGGCCTGCGGGTCGAGTTCGTCGACCAGGGTCATGCCGGCGCCGGCCTGCACGTCGGTGACCCGGTACAGGCGCAGGGGCCGTGCGCGCAGTTGAGCGATCCAGTCGCGCTGGCCGGGCGTGAGAAACGGGCCCTCCCGCCCCAGCAGGTAGGCGTTGATTTCTCGCAGGCCACCACGGGCGTGGATCTCCCCACGGGAGATCAACCACTCGCCGGCGTTGATCGACACCATGGTCATGCCGTCTTCGTCCAGCTGCCAATCGTCACGCGGGCCTTCGGGCCGCCAGAGGTCCAGCAGGGCCTCGAACGCGCTGCGCCAGCCCTTGCGATGACGCTCGGCCAGCCACGAGATCGCGACGCGGGCCGCGTCTTCGTGATCGCGCGGGCGCAGCGGGTGAACGTTCATGGTTGAAATCAGGTGCGGTAGGTGAAGCGGGTCGAGCTGTTGCCGAACGCAGCAACGGCACGGCGCTGGTCGAAGGTAGGGGGCATGGTCGGAGAATGGCGCTTCGTGGTCTTGTATGCTATTGTCATACATTCCTAGGGAGATGTCCTCATGCCAGCCGCTTCCGCCGCCATTCTGAGTGTTCGCGTCAGCGCCAGCGAACGTGCCTTGCTGGAGGCAGCTGCCGAACAGGCCAGTACCAATCTCAGTGACTTCGTGAGGCGGCGTGCTCTCGAAGCCGCCGAGACCGACTTGCTCAATCGCCGCATCGTGACGATTGCGGCGAAGGACTGGGCCAGGTTCGAGGCCTGGGCCAGTTCGCCGGCGAGGGAAGTCCCGGCGCTTCGAAAACTTTCCAAGACTCGCCCCGTCTGGCAGAAGTAAGCTCAGACACGATGGCCGCCTTCACATCGCCGCGACCTCTGGCGGACGATGACGACACGGCGGCGTTCGATTGCGGGCGCGACGCGCTGAACCACTGGTTCCGCCGCCACGCCTGGCGCAACCAGGAACTGGGAGTCTCGCGGACGACCGTGATCTGCGATGCTGAAGCTGGCAGCATCGTCGGCTACGTGAGCCTGTCGACGGCGCAGGTCGAGCGAGCTTGGTTGCCCAAGGCGCGGCAACGCAATCGACCCGACCCGCTGCCCGCCATCCTGCTGGGCCAGTTGGCGGTCGACCTGCGGTGGCAGGGGCAGGGCATTGCGCGATCGCTGATGTTCTATGCGCTCACAACGGCGGTGCGCCTGTCCGACCAAGTCGGCTGCTTCTGCGTGCTGACGCATCCGCTGGATGACGATGTGCGGGCGCTCTATGCGGCCTTCGGATTCGAAGACCTTCCGTTCGATCCTGCGCGCAGCATGGCGGTTCGCATCGCGGATCTGGTGCGCAGCGGCTTTGGGGCAGCCGACTGAGCTTGTATCCCCCGGCTCACTGGCTTCAATGCGGCGTGACGTGCCATTGCGATGGCGACCCGATCGCACCAGAATGGCGGCTGTTGGCGGTCTCATGAAGTCCCGCGCGGACTGGGGGAACAGACAGGGGAACAGCGCGAGATGCTTCCTGAATGTTCTCAATGAGATCAACAACTTAGGTCGCCATTTCGAGCCCTATCAGCCCCATCCAGATGCGCTTTTGAGACGGCCCTTCGGGGCCGTTTTCGCTGGCGGGCAGTTCGCGGAGCGTATCGATCAGGTGCCCGACAGCAGCGCCGGAATTCGAACCTGACAGGCGATCCCGGTCGGTGCGGCCTCGAGCCACTCGACTTCGCCGCCAAGCTGCTTGACACGCTTTCGCACGCCCCCCAGGCCCAGGCCATGTGACCAGCGCAGCGGATCGCGACCGTTGCCGTCGTCGGTCACGCTCAGGACGAGCCCATCACCCTCGAGGTGCAGCGCGACATCGACTCTGCCCGCGCCGGCGTGCGCGATCGTGTTGCTGACGAGTTCGCGCAGGATGCGTGTCAACGCCGACCACTGCACCACATTGAGCGCAACATCGCGATCCACGCTGAAGTTCCAGCCAAGCGTGATGTCGGCTGCTGTCAGGCGCTGCGCCAAGTCGGCCTTCCACTCCGCGGCGGCATGGCTCAGGCGATGGTTGCCTTTGGCCAGCCCGCGCGTGAGCGTCTTCAGATCCTTCAGCGTGTGCCGCAGGTACTCTTCCATTTCGGGCGACTGCGCCTTGTACATCAGCGTCAACAGGCGCGCGCCGATGTCGTCGTGCAAGTCCTGCGCGATGCGGCTGCGCTCCTCGTTGCGTCCTTGTTCGACCGCCCGGTCGAACGCGACCGCGCGTCGCAGCTGTTCGACGATGCGATCGGCAAGGCGTGCGTCGTCGATCGAGAAGGGGCGCCGGCCGCGCTGCGCATGGTGCAGGCGCACCGACGTGCTTGCGCCCGTCGCTTGCGCATCGTTGGCGAGCGCGGGGACGGGCGCCACGAGGCTCGAGCCCTGGTCTTCGACGCGCGTGTGCGTCAGCGCATCGTTTCCGAGTTCGGCCTGAAGCGGCTCGAAGCACTCGCGCAGCAGCGCCATCATCAGCTTGGGCGCGCGCTCGGGGTGGGCCTCGACCTCGCGCGCGCTGCGGTAGAGCTGCTCGAACATGCGCTCGGTCGTGAGCATGTTGCGGTTGAGCAGCTGGTTGAGGATCCATTGCCGCGCGCCGGCATAGGCTGCCAGCGCGATGAAGAGCGACAGCGTAAGGGATGCGAACTGGCCGAGCTTGAACAGGTCGACAAACAGCAGATCGAGTGACGCAGCCACGGTGCTGATCGCGGCGAGCAGCGAAAACTCGCGCAGTATCTGCTGCGAGCGTGCGAGGAACGGCACCAGCAGCAGCAGCGACGCAAGAAACACATACCAGATCGTCGAGACGACACCCACCAGTTGATTCGGCGTGGCCGGTATCCGGCCGGTAAAGGCGAGCGCAAATGTGAGCAAGGCCCAGGTGGCGATGACGACGATGCCGAAGCGGCGCAACTGCATCACGAGCGGATGCGGCTGCGCGTGGTATGCAGCGCTCAGGATGGCGAGCGCGACGCCGCACAGCGCGAGAACGCCGAGTTGCGTCCACCACCAGGCGTGGCTCAGGTGCCCGGCAGCCTGCAGCGCAATCAACACTGCTGCACTCGCCCAGGCACCCATGGCGACTGACCGGGCCGCGCGCTGGCGCACGGCGTACAGGCTGCACACCTGCACGGCCGCAGCGGCGCTGACAAGATCGAAGCTCATGCGCAAGGTCATGTCCCAATCCATCAACAGCTGCGGCAACGCCAGTCTCGGCGTCGATGCAGCGCCGATGAAGAGGAGATTGCCAGCCTGGCACAGCGCCATCAGCGCATAGAGCAGGTTGCGCGCCGAAGGGCCCGCGAGCACCATCACCATGGCCGACAGGTAGAGCGCAAACGCGATTGCCGAGAGCAGCCAGAACACGCCGCCCAGTCCATCGAAGCCGAGTCGCCGCAGTGGTGCGTCGACTTGCGTGCCATCCGCGAAGTGCAGAGTCGGTGATGGCTGGGCCAGCAGCGCGCCTGCCCTGGCATGCAGTTGCCGATGCTGCTCGCGCAGGTCGTCGTCGATCATCCAGCGCGGCGAGCGCTGGAGCACCAGCGCATCGTTCAGATCGAGCTTTTCCTCGGTTGCGCTGATGGCGACGAGCAACTTGCCGGCGTGCGGTTTGAGTGTGTTCGCAGACGCGCCCGGCGCAAGTTCGACCCGACCGCTCGTGCCGACCTGCCAGTGGGCGTCGAGTTGCAGCGGGTCTGCCAGCCAGCGCGCGAGAAGGAATACACCAACGCAGCCGATCAATGCGGCAAGTGCGAGCAGCCGCGGCCGGTTGCGCCACCGCGCGGCGCGCGTGTCCGCCACTGCGGGTCTGCGCGGCTCGGTGGCGTCTGAAGAGGCTTCAACGGAAGCCACGGCTCGGCCCGGAGCATCCGCGAAGCCACCGCCGCGGCCTGCTTGAGCGCCTCATGCAGTGACCTCTACACCAGCCCCTGCTTGCTCGCGAGCACCGCGGCTTCGGCTCGGCTGGAAACGTTGAGCTTCTTGTAGATCGACTTGATGTGGTCGTTCACCGTGAACCACTTAATGCCCATCAGGTTCGCGATCTCCTTGATCGTGAAGCCCTTGCTGAGGTAGGTCAGCACCTCGCTTTCGCGTGGCGTCAATCGCTCATGATCGAGCGGAGCACCGCGGCCGAGCGGCATCGGCCGGCTGCTCTGCAAACCGGAGAGTGGCGCAGGCGGGTTGTCGGCTCTCCCGTCGCCATGCAACGTGGCGCCCGGTCCGTGTCGAAAGTGGGTCAGCAGGCGTCGCGCGATCGCAGGCGACAGGGGCGGCTGGCCACGCACGATCTTCTGCAACTCCTCGACCAGGACCTCGAAGCGATCCTCCTTCAGCAGGTAGCCGTCGGCACCGCACTGCAAGGCGGGGAAAAGATGATCGTCGTCGGAGTAGAGCGTCGTCACGATTTTCGTCGCCGGGTACCGCGCAAGCAGGTCGAGCAACTCCATGCCGTTGCCGTCCGGCAGTTCGAGATCGACGAGCACGAGCTTGAACGGGTCGACCGGCGTCTGGCCCTCGACAAGCGTGCCGACGTGACGGCGCGCAGTCTCCAAATCGCCAGCTTCGGTGATCTGGATGGCATCGCTGAAGCTCTCGCGCACCACGCGGCACAGGAAACTGCGCGCCACGGGGTTGTCTTCAAGGATCAGCACCTTGACGGCCATGATCGGGTCGTCTCCTCATACGTGCCCGGCTCGACTCGCCGGATCAATTGATCCTAACGCACTCGGCTGATCAGCGGAACCGCCGCCGGGCGCATGCTGCGGGCGGTGCGATGCGGGGAGTGATGCGCGTCTCGCACTCCCTACAATCGCGTGATGCGAATCCTGATTGCCAATGACGACGGCTATCTCGCCCCCGGCCTGCACGCGCTGGTGCAAGCCTGCCAGGGGCTCGGCGAGATCGATGTCGTCGCGCCCGAGCAGAACGCGAGCGGCACTTCAAATTCGCTGACGCTGGGTCGCCCCCTGTCGGTCTTTACTGCGGTCAACGGCTTCAAGTACGTCAACGGCACACCGTCGGACTGCGTGCACGTCGCACTCACCGGCTTGCTACCGCAGCGGCCCGATCTGGTGCTTTCGGGCATCAACAACGGCGCCAACATGGGCGACGATACGCTCTACTCGGGAACCGTCGCCGCGGCGATGGAGGGCTACCTGTTCGGCATCCCGGCGATCGCGTTTTCGCTCATTGACAAGGGCTGGGCGCATCTCGACGCTGCGGCGCGCGTTGCGCGCACGATCGTCGATCAGGCGCTGCGCGCCCCGCGCGACCGTGCGCCGTGGCTGTTGAACGTCAACATCCCGAATCGCGCCGACGCCGAACAGCTGCCGCGCTGCGTCACCCGGCTCGGACGGCGCCATGCGAGCGAGCCCGTGGTCCGCCAGACCAGTCCGCGCGGCGAACCGATCTACTGGATCGGCCCGGCCGGCGATGCGCGCGAGGCCGGCAGCGGCACGGACTTCCACGCGACCGCCGTCGGGCAGGTTTCGATCACGCCGTTGCAGGTCGATCTGACCGAGCACCGGATGCTCGACGCCTGGCGCGCCACGCTCGCAGCCGGTGCTGTCGCATGACGAGCGCGCCGCGCCCGGTGCCGAAGTTCCCGCTTCAGCTTGAGCGCGTTGCGGGCGGCAGCGCGCGAACGGGCACCGCGCCGGCCCGCAGCGTGCTGCGGCCGCAGGTGCTCGTCCAGCAGGCTGCTGCAGATGCCGCAAGACGCGTCATCCCGTCGGGCCTGGGGCTCGATTCGGCCGCAGTCCGCCGCCGCATGGTGCAGCGCCTGCAGGCCAAAGGCTTGTCTGCTCCGACCGTGATCGCGGCGCTGATGGCGGTGGCGCGGGATCGCTTCATCGACAGCGCGCTCGTCAACCAGGCCTACGAGGACACGAGCCTGCCGATTGGTCACGGCCAGACGATCTCGAAGCCTTCCGTCGTCGCGCACATGATCGAGTTGCTCTCACAGGGGGCGGCCGCACGCGAGAGCGCTTCGCTCGGCCGCGTACTCGAGATCGGCACCGGTTGCGGCTACCAGGCTGCGGTGCTGGCACAACTTGCACGCGAGGTGTTCTCGGTCGAGCGCGTGCGCGCGCTGCACGACAAGGCGCGCGTTCATCTGAATGCACTGAGGGAGACCCGGGTCAGGCTGGTGTATGGTGACGGCCGTCTCGGGCACGCGCCGAATGCCCCGTATCGGAGCATCATTGCCGCGGCGGGGGGTGAATCGCTGCCGCAGGCCTGGCTCGATCAACTCGAAGTTGGCGGCCGGATCGTCGCACCGGTGCAGTCTGCCGACGGCCGGCAGCAGCTCGTTGTTGTCGATCGCGGCGAGCAGGGCCTGCAGCGCAGCCTGCACGACACGGTGCTTTTCGTCCCATTGAAAGCAGGACTCGATTGATGTTTGGTAGCAAGGCAGCAGCAAAGAATTCAGGCGCGAGCGCATTTTGGCGTGCGGCGGTGATTGCGTTGATGACGGTGTCGCTTGTCGCGTGTGCCGGCAAGAAGACGCGTGCGCCGGTGGAAGATCGTGGGACCAGTGCCGCCACCGCGGCCGCCGCAGCCGCATCGGCGCCGGCGGCTTCAGCGTCGCAGGCGGACGCCGGGATGCCGCTACCTGGCGCTGAAAACGCCGGCAAGCCGGGTTACTACACCGTCAAGCCGGGCGATCGGCTCTTGCGGATCGCGATGGACAACGGCCAGAACTGGCGCGATCTCGTCAAATGGAACAACCTCGAGAACGCCAACGTCATCGAAGTCGGGCAGGTCTTGCGCGTTACGCCGCCGGTGATCGAGATCGCTGCGACCAAGCCCGTCGGCAATGCACGCGTCGAGACCCGACCGCCCGCACCGAGTGGCACAGTCTCCACGACACCGGTACCGGCAGCGAGTGCGCCGCCCTCCACACCGATCGCAGGCGCTGATGATGTGAACTGGGCCTGGCCAGCGAACGGCCCGATACTCGTTCAGTTCGACGAAGCCAAGAGCAAGGGCCTCGTGATCGGCGGCAAGGCGGGCGACCCGGTGTTCGCCGCGGCCGATGGGCGCGTGGTCTACGCGGGCTCGGGGCTGCGCGGCTATGGCAACCTGCTGATCGTGAAGCACAACGATACCTACCTCACTGCCTACGCGCACAACCAGGCGCTGCTCGTGAAGGAAGACCAGGCTGTGCGGCGCGGGCAAAAGATCGCCGAGATGGGATCGACCGACGCCGAGACCGTTCAATTGCATTTCGAGATTCGGCGCCAGGGCAAGCCTGTCGACCCGATCAAGCTCCTGCCGCCACGCTGAGGCGCAGTGCCTGTCGGTGCATCGGGTAACCGTGTGTCAGATTGAACCGGAAGCGCTCGCCAGACTGCGACGCTCCAAGGCAAGGAGCGGAGCTGACAAGAATGCGATCTTCTAAGCGGAAGGGCAGGCTGAGTGCGCGAGTTCCGCGCATCGGCGCGCTGCGTCGTGCCGGTGCAGGGGCGCTGCTGCTGGTGTCGATGTCGCTGACGCAGGGCCAGACTCAGGGGCTGAGCCAAGGCCAGACACAAGGCAACGCGAAGGACGACCCGACGATTGGAACAGCGACCCCGATGCAGACCGGCTTGCCGCAACCAAGCTCCGCGCCGCTCGTACCGGGCCGGCCGCGCGTCGGCCTTGTGCTCGGTGGCGGCGGTGCGCGCGGTGCGGCGCATATCGGCGTGCTCGAAGTGCTGCAGCAACTGCGCGTGCCGGTGGACTGCATCGCTGGCACCAGCATGGGCGCGCTCGTGACCGGTGTGTTCGCCTCCGGAGTCTCGCCGGACGAGATGCGCGAGACGCTTGCGAAGGCGGACTGGGACGACATGTTCCAGGACAACCCCGACTTCTACGACATGAGCTATCGCAACAAGCGCGTGTCGCAGGCCTTTCTGCCGGGGACCGAACTCGGCATCACGGACAAGGGCCCGCAGTATGCGCCAGGCGTCGTCTCGGGGCAAAAGATCAAGGCGTTCTTCAACGAACTCGTGGGCGATGATCGCGGCGAGCGACTGATCCAGAATCTGCCGATTCCGATCTCCCTCATCGCGACCAACATCGTCAACGGTGATCGCGTCGTCATGCGCGAAGGCAGCCTGTCGCAGGCCATGCGCGCAAGCATGTCGGTGCCGGGGCTGATGGCGCCGGTCGAGCGCAACGGTGCCAAGCTCGTCGACGGTGGTTTGGTGGACAACGTGCCGATCACCGAGGCGCGCGAGCGATGCAAGGCCGACGTCGTGATCGTGGTCAACGTCGGCTCGCCGCTGCTCAAGGCCGATCAGATTGGTTCGCTGCTGAGCGTCTCGGCACAGATGGTCAACATCCTGACCGAGCAGAACGTGACGCGCTCGCTCGCGTTGCTCAAGCCGACCGACATCTACATCAAGCCCGATCTCCAGGGCATTACCGCGGGGGACTTCAAGCTGAGCGACACGACCGCACAGCGCGGCAAGGATGCTGCGTTGAAGGTGGCGGATCAGCTCAAGGCATTGTCCGTGACCGAGGAGCAGTATGCCGGCTGGTTGAAGCATATCGAAGTGACCGTGCCCGCGCCGCCCACGGTCGACGCCATCGAGATCGCCGGCCTGAAGCGGGTCAGTCCGGCAGACGTGAGTCGCAACGTGACGCAGCAGGTGGGGGCGCCGCTGGACACGGCCGAGCTCAACCGCGACTTGCTTCGCGTCTATGGTGATGGCTACTACGAGAGTGTCGACTACGCACTGCTGCACGACCGCGATCGCAACATCCTGCGTGTGACGCCGGTCGAGAAGGCGTGGGGGCCCGACTACCTGCGTTTCGGCCTTGCGCTCATGTCGGACTCCGGATCCGGCTCGACATACTCGCTGCGCGTCGGCTATCACAAGACCTGGGCCGACGCCCTCGGCGCGGAGATCCTCGCGACCGTGGAGATCGGCAACACGATGGGCGCGGCAATCGACTACTACCAGCCCCTCGACGCTACGCAGCTATTCTTCATCGATTCGCGCGCGCTGATCCGACGCCAGGATACGTCGATCTTCGAGGACGACAAGCAGGTAGCGCAGTACGCCATCGTCGATGCCTTCGCCGATGTGGGCCTTGGCATGCGCATTGGTCGTCTGGGGCAGGCGCGCGCCGGCTGGCGGCAGATGCAAAAGCGCGCCGATCTCTCGATCGGCTCACCATTGCTCCCGAATCTCGACGAAGGCTTCGGCGGACCCTATGTCAGCATCGATCTCGATCACAACGACCGCATCTTCAACCCGCGCAATGGCTGGGGCGCGCGGGCCAGCTATTTCGATCCCACCGGCAAGGGCTACAGCAAGCTGCTTGGCGACCTGAGCGGTGCCAAGCAGTTCGGCGCTGACTGGGTCGTGCAGGCGAGGGCGAGCTACCAGGGATCGCCGGTCGGCCAGCTTCCGATCTACGACGTCGCCACATTGGGTGGCTTTCTCAACCTGACGGCGTTTGCGCCCAAGCAGCTGACCGGGGATGACGCGACCTACGGCGGCTTGCGCATCGAGCGCGTGCTGGGTGATCTGCCGATGGGTCTGCGCGGGGATATCAGGCTCGGGGTCGCGCTCGAAGCGGGCAAGATGGGAACGCTCTACACCGAGACAAATCGCACCGGCTGGCAGAACTCGGTCGCGCTCTATCTTGGCGGCGAGACGCCGATCGGGCCCGTGTTCATCGGCTACGGCTATTCGCCGAGCAGTGGCTACTGGAATGCCTACCTGAACATCGGCGTGCCCTGATCCGGCACTGCCGAACGCGGCAAATCTCGCGCGGGACGCGCTACCAGCGCGGGTTGCCTACCCAGTGGACGTTGCCGACGCCGATCTCGTTCGAGCCCGTCATCGTGTTGCCTGGCAATCCGGTGGACACGCCGATGCCGACGACCTCGACGTTGTCGCCGTCACAGCCGATGAACAGGGCACCGATCGAGAATGCCGCCGCGATCGCCATCAGGATTCGCATCAACTTCGTCTGCATGTCCTACTTTCGCCTGGTTGCGCTCGGAATTCCAACTTCTATTTCCACTGTTGCAACGCGATCAACGCGCCGCTCGGGTCGGCAATCAATGCCAACGTGCCGTCGCGAACGTCGGGGTGGGGCGCGACGAGCACCTTGCCGCCGAGCTGCTTCGCACGCTGCGCGCTGGCCACAGGGTCTGCGACCCTGACCGACACCAGCCAGCGCGGCGCCATGCCCTCGATCGGTGTGCGCATGATGGCGGCGCGGTTGCGATCGCGCTTGAGCAGCAGGTAAGGCCGCTCGCCGTCACGCTCGGGTATGACCTCGTAGCCCGCGAGCGCTGAATAGAACTTCGCGGCCGCACGTGGGTCCGGCACCATTTCTTCGGTCCACATGAAGCTGTTCAGGCTGGGCTGCGGCGCGTCGGCCGGATCGCCGAACGACGCCCGGATCAAGCCGAGCGGCGCGCCCTGCGGATCGAGCACGACCGCAGCGCGCCCGACCTTCGGGAGATCGAACGCGGCGAGCAGCACCTTGCCGCCCGCAGCGCGCGTCTGCTGCTCGGCCTTGTCGACGTCGGTGACGGAGAGAAAACTCAGCCACTGCGAATTCGGCTGATCGGGCACCTGGCGCGTGGCCTTCGCAATGCCGCCGATGTACTGCCCGCCCGACTTCACGAGGGTGTAGGGGCCGCCGTGCGCGACGCGCTCCTCGTACTCCCAGCCGAAAAGGCCGGCATAGAACGGCTTCACGAGCGCGGGATCATTCGTCATCAGATCGCGCCAGACGAACTTGCCGACGAGTGGTGTCTTCGAGATCGCCATGCCTGCGGGCGGCAGCGTTGTCGTCGAAGTTGCGCAGCCCGCGACGATGGCCACGACACCTAGCGCAAGCACCATCCGCAGCGCAGCGCGGCGCTGCAGACCCTTCTTTTCGACGGCGTGACGCGCGGGCATCAGTTCACCTTGGTCCAGGACTCGTCAGGATCGTAGGCCCTGATCTTCTTCACCTTGCGCGCGGTCTCGGGTCCCAGGTCCTTCTCGTACACAAGCGCGTTCATGTTGCAGATGAAAGTCTTCACGCCCGAATTGCGGTACTTGGCGGGATAGGCGATCAGCGCGACGCCACCAATCAGCTTCTTGTTGGCGAAATAGTTCATCGCACCGTCCGGTGCGCTCTTGCCCTGGGCGGTGAGGATGCGGTAGTAGTAGCCGTGGTAGGGCGTGGCGACGCCCTGGCGATATTGCTGATCAGCTTCGGCGAGCAACGGCCCGCCGGGGCTCGGCGCCTCGCCTTCCGTTGTCGGCCAGTAAAGACCGTCACGCTTGCCCTTCTTGGAGACGAAGTGCGCTGCATACTCAAGCATGCCGTCGCCGTTGCGGTCCACCTCGGCATACTCACTCTGCATGTCGACGAAGGCGAGACAGGTCTGGATCGTATCGAGCTCGTTGCGGCCGATGCGGCGTGCCAGGAGTTCCTTCTCGCCGGCCGGTGAATCAAAGCTCCAGCCCGCGTCCGACTTGACCATCGGCACCGGCATCGGCCAATCGGTCTCGCCGGTCACGATGAAAGCCTTCGCGTCGCCGTCCATCTCGACGGCGTGCTTCTTGTCGTACTCCGCGATGAAGCCTTCCGAGGCCTTGCGGTCTGCGGCCGCGTCGCCCGAGTCGACGATGCGGGTGTGACCCGGGCCGAGCAAGCGCGCGACCAGATCGCCGTCATCCTTGCGCAGGGCGGCGGCGAGAGCTTCGAAACCCTCCTGCGGCGTCGCGAAGTAGACGCGTTGCGCGCTCGACTTCGTCGCCGCAGTAGATGTCGGTGCCAATGCCGCTGCGGCAGCCGCGTCGGCGGCAGAGGCGTTCGCGCCGGCAAGTGACAACGCAAACGCGGCCAACAACGGGCGCACCATCGCGCGAGCCCGCGGGTTTGGGTGTACTTCAGGTTTCATCGTGGTTTCCAGTACGAGTCAGGTTCGAGGGGGTTGCGATGCAGCCTCAGCGGCGTCCGCCGCCGCCACGTCCCCCTGCGCCACCTCCCCGAGCCCCGCCACCGCCTCCGCGCGATCCGCCGCTCATGCTCGAGTGCCCGCGGCTGGACGCCTGGCGCGTCTGTGCGCCGTTGCCACCCGAGAACGCATTGCCGCGATCGTTGTGCGACGCGGCCGCGCGGTTACCGCTGCCACTGCCACTGCCACTGCCACTGCCAAGCCCCGACATGTTGCGTGACGCAGCGTCGGACCCGCCGCGATTGCCGGGCACGTCACGCGTGCCGGCGCTCGCGTTCCCTCGATTTCCGGCAACGTCACGCGTACCCGCGTTCACATTCCCCCGATTTGCCGCGGCGTCGCGCGTGCCCGCGTTCACATTCCCCCGATTTGCCGCGGCGTCGCGCGTGCCCGCATTCGCTCCTCCGCGATTGCCATAGTCGCGTTGGGCGTCGCTCAAGCCCTTGCGATCGTTCAGTCCCGCTCCACCGAGCGAGTCGTTGCGGCCGCGGAACTGATCGCGCGCCTGCGCTGCCTGGCGGTCGTTTTGCCGGTACTTGTCGCGCGAGCCAGCGTCGCGATAGGGCACGGCGCCGCGGTGGTTGACGTTGTGATTCCAGTTGCCGTTGGAGATGTTCGTCCGGTTGAAGTTGTTGTAGCGGTTGACGTTGATGTTCACGCTGTTGTTGTTCCAGCCCCAGCCGCCCCACATCGCCGCGCCGGCGGCGATGCCGACGCCCCAGAAGACGCCGCCAACGAAGGCCGCCCCCGGCGGATACCAGTACGACGGGTAGTACGGCGGGTAGGCCGGATAACCCCACGCCCCGTAGACCACGGTCGGTTGATAGGTCGGCACATACACAACCTGCGGGTTCGCGGGCTCGATGACGATGTACTGCTTGTTGTCTGCCTGCTGGACTTCGACTTTCTGCTTGTCGTTGCTCTCCAGGTGGCCCGCCGACTGCGCCTTAGCGCGCAGGGCCTGGATCGTGTCCATCACCTGATCCTGCTGGGCGAGAAAGGCGTCGCCGAGCTTTTGCGTCCAGGCCAGATCCTGGTTCATGCGATCGAGCACCTCGGGAAACGCGGTGAGCGACTTGACGCTCTCGTCCCAAGTCTGACTCTGCAGCGCGTCTTCGAGGGCCTTTTCCTTGAGCGACGCATTGGCCTTGCGCCAGCGCGCCGCCTCGACGATCTCGAGCGGATAGGTCGAGGCCATCATCATCTGCGAAAGCAGTGCGTCGGGATAGAGCGCGATCGGCGCAAGCATCGATTCGAGCTCGCCCTGCGAGAAGGCCGGCGCCGCGGGCGCGCCCTGCGCTGCAGCGGCCGGCGGCGTCGCAGTCTGCGCCTGCAATGTCGGTGTGAATCCGATCGCAATCGAAACGAAGAGGGACAGGGCCGGCTTGCAATTCATCAATGGAACTCCCAAGGGATGACTCATTCTAGACGCGGCGAACGTACGCAGGGGTGCGCCTGGTTTGGCGGAAATTAGGACGCCGAGGCAACCGAACTGAAGGCGTGGCGCGAAGAAAATGCGCTAGTCTCTGGCAGCGCGCATTGCGCTCCAACTCGGCACTGTGCGCGTTCCGCGCAGCGCTCCGCCACTTACCGCACTTCGCATGAAGTTCGACGTCGATCTGTACTACACGCTCACGTACGCCGCGCTCGCGCTCGTGATCGGCTACATGCTGATCGACCGCATCAAGCTGCTGGCGAACTACAGCATCCCCGCCGCCGTCGTCGGTGGCCTTCTGTTCGCCGGCCTGCTGACGCTCGTGCGCGGCGTCGCGCAGGTCGAGGTCGCGTTCGACGGCAGCCTGCTGACACCGCTGAACATCGCCTTCTTTACCTCGGTTGGCCTCTCGGCCGACGCGCGCGCGCTCGCCAAGGGCGGCAAGACGCTGGTGCTCTTCTTCATCGTCGTTACCCTCGGGTTGGTGATGCAAAACACCATCGGCGTGGGTATGGCGATGCTGTTCGACATGAATCCGGTGAATGGCTTGCTGGTCGGGTCGATTACGCTGTCTGGTGGCCACGGCACCGGGGCCGCCTGGGCCGGCAAGTTCGTCGAAGAGCGCAACGTGCAAGGCGCGATCGAGCTCGCAGTCGCCGCGGCCACCTATGGCCTCGTGGCTGGCGGCGTGATTGGCGGGCCGCTGGCGGGGTGGTTGATCCGCCGCCACAAGCTGCAGGGCGCCGGCGTCGCGGCGCAGCGCGAAGCTGCCGGGCCACTCGAGGAAATTCCCCAGCGCACGCTGATCGAAACGCTGATGTTGATGGTCGGCTCGATCGCGGTCGGTCTGTCGCTGTACGCCTGGATCGGCAGCGGCACGTTCACGCTGCCATCGTTCATCTGGGCGCTGCTGGTCGGCGTCGTCATTCGCAACCTGCTGTCCTTGACTGGCTTGTATCAGGTCAACGATCGTGCGCTGGATCTGCTCGGCGGTCTGTCGCTGTCGCTCTTCCTGTCCATGATCATCATGACGCTCAAGCTGTGGGAGCTCGTCGACCTGGCCGGCCCGGTCCTCGCGATCTTGCTCACACAGACGGTGGCGTTGCTTGCATTCGTCGTGCTGGTCACGTTTCGCGTCATGGGCAGCAACTACGATGCGGCGTTGCTCGCGACGGGCCATCTCGGCTTCTCGCTCGGTTCGACGGCAACCGCCATGGTGAACGTGCAGTCGGTTGCGGCGCGCTTCGGCGAATCGCACCTTGCCTTCCTCGTCATCCCGGTGATGGGCGCCTTCCTGATCGACATCGCCAACGCCCTCATCATCCAGGGCTTCCTGTGGCTGCCATGGTTCAACGGCTGAATCGCTGGCGCACCCTGGCGTGCGCGCTGCTCGCAGCGCTCCTGCTGGCCGGGTGCGCGCCCAAGCCGGACGCCGAGCTCGTGCGGCAGGCGGTCCAGCAGCAGCTGGATGCCGCGTTCGGCGCACGCGTGCTGCAGATCGAGAGTTTCACGCGCGCCGGATCGCAGGCTCTGGCTGGACGCGACGGGCGCCTCGTCTACTTCAGCGCCGAGCTCAAGCTGATGTCGGACTACCACTTCGGTGAATGGGACAAGCACAACGTCGGCACATTGGCGAACCTGCTTGGCGCCGGGCCGAAAGGGATTGCAGGCCTCGGTGCGCAAGGCAACCTGAAGGGCGACACACTTCGCGTGAACGGCAGCGCAGCTTTCCTGCGTGAAGGTACAAACGATTGGAAGCTCGTACCGACGGCGCCCGCGCATGAGGTCGTTGCGACGCTCCCGCAAGCTGCAGCCGGCGCGGCCGTGCTGCCGCGGCCGAAGGAAGGGCCACAGCCGAGCGAGGCGGAACTGGCGCTCGAAGAACTGCGCGCGCTGCTGCGCTCGCCGACCGGCCCGACGTTGTCAACCGCCGAGCGCGATGCGATCGTCACCGATGCGGCGCAGACGGCGGTTCGCCAGGCTCGGGCACGCCTCACCCGCAGCGCCGACACGATCGCGCTCGCCGCAGGCCCGGCGAGCGGCGCCTATGAGGAAGTCGCGCGCGCGCTTGCGGCACGCGCCGCACAGGCCAAGGTCTCGTTCGAGCTACCTGACAGTGACGGCAGTGTCGGCAATATCCGCCTTCTCGCCGATGGCGCCGCTCAATTCGCACTGGTGCAAAACGACGTCGCCATGGCTGCATTCGAAGGGCGCGGCCGGTTTGGCGGTGCTGCGCAACCCGAGCTGCGCGCCGTCGCAAGCCTGTTCCCGGAGGCAGTGCAACTCGTCGTGCGGGCGGATGGCCCGATCAAGTCCCTTGACGATCTCGCGGGTCGGCGCGTCGACCTCGGCCTGGCTCACTCGGGAACGCGGGCCAACGCGCTGGCCATTCTGGCGGCGCATCAGCTTGCGCTCGACGCGCTGGTCGTGACCGGCAGCACGCTCGCGCAAGCGACCGAACTGCTCGCGCAGGGCAAGATCGATGCGCTCTTCACGACGGTTCACGCACCGGCGCGTGCGCTGCAGCGCGCCGCGGCGAAGTCGAAGCTGGCCTGGATCGACATCCTGCCGACCGATGCGCTGCGTGCCTCCGGGCTCGTGCCCTTGAAGCTGCCGGCGCGCACCTATGCCGGGCAAGCCGAGCCGGTGCAGACACTGGCGACGACGGCGCTGCTCGTCACGCGCAGCGATGTGCCTGCGACGCAGGTCGAGACTTTACTCAAGCTCCTGTTCGAGCCTGCGAGCACGCCGCGCGGGGAAGGCTCGGCGATGGCGCAAATCAGTACCAGCACCGCGCGCGAAGGGGTGACGATTCCGTTCGTGCCGGCCGCGCAAACCTATCTCGAACGCCATACGCCGAGGTGACATGACAAAGTACCGAACCATGGATGCGCGGTTCAGCCCGCGGTTGCCGCGCGCGTTGTCTGGCGTGCTGCTCGCAGTCAGCGCAACCGCGCAGGCGGCTGACACCAGCGAGTCCATCACGAACGCGCTCGGCCGCGACAGCGAAGTGACGCTGCACCTTCGCAGCTACTACTTCGACCGCCTCAACCCCGGCGACGTGCAAAGTGTCGCCTGGGCGATCGGCGGCTGGGCCGGCTACAAGACGGGATGGATCGCCGACGCGCTTCAGTTCGGCATCGTCGGCTATACGTCGCAACGCCTGTGGGGGCCCGAGGACAAGGGCGGCACCGGGCTGCTCGTGACGCCGCAGGATCCTTACTCGGCGCTCGGCGAGGCCTATGTCTCGCTCAAGCTGTGGGAGCAGGTCGCGACCGGCGGCCGCTTCATGGTGAATCAGCCCGAGATCAACCCGCACGACATCCGCATGACGCCGATCACGTATCAGGGGGGACTGGTCAGCGGTGCAGTCGGCGGTTTGAACTACTACGGCGCTTACCTCAACGGGACGAAACAAAGGACTGACGAGAAGTTCCAGAACTTCGTCGAGGCAGCGAAAATCAACAGCCCGACGAGCGAACCGCTGTGGTTGCTGACCCTAGGCGGTGAGCCGGTCAAAGGGCTGGGTTTGCGCGTGTCGAGCTACTACGTGCCCAACGTGCTGAACTCGACCTTCACCGACGTCCAATGGCTGATCCCGCTCGATGATCGCAACCGGCTGCGCCTGAGCGCGCAGGCGATGTACCAGACGAGCGCCGGCGACAACCTGCTGCAGGGCAAGGCGTTCAACACCTATTCGACAGGTGTCAGGGCCGAATACATGCCAGGCGCTGCAACGTTGACGCTCGCCTATCAGCAGACCGGCCGCGGGTCGAACTACAACACGCCGTACGCGGGCTGGGCCGGCTACCCGTCGATGATCGTGAAGGACTTCAATCTGGCCGGCATGCAGGCCCTGCTGCTCGCGGCCAGCTACGACTTCACCGGCATGGGTGCGCCGGGATTCGCGCTCAATGGCGGTATCGCCCATGGCTACAACGTGATCAATCCGTCGACCCAGGCCGCGCAACCGAACTGGACCGAATACGACTTGACCGCCGACTACCGCTTCAGCGCCGCGCGCTGGCCCGAATGGGCGCGGCCGTTCTGGCTGCGCGGCCGCGCAGCCTACGTCGATATGGGGGCGAACGGCGTCATCAACGACTACCGCGTCATCCTGAACTACGAGTGGCTGATCAAGTGACGGTCGCGCCGCAGGGCGCAATGTGGCGATGACGCGAAATGCTTGCCGCGCGCCCACCTGAAGCCAGGAACGGGTAGGGCAGGGTTCACCGCTCGGTGTCGCTCGCCGCAAGCGGGCCGGCGTCGGCGATCCAGGCGCCGACGAGCGTGTAGGCCACTGCGAGCACGACGGGCCCGATGAAGATGCCGACCAGCCCGAAGGCAAGCAGGCCACCGATCACACCGGCGAAGATGAGCAGCAGGGGCAGGTCAGCGCCGCGCCGAATGAGCACCGGCCGCACGATATTGTCGATCGTCATCGCCACCGAGCCGAGCAACAGCAGCACCGTGCCCCACAGGGTGTCGCCCGTCCAGTAGACCCAGACGATGGCCGGGACCAGCACCAGGCCCGGGCCGAGCTGGGCGATGCACAGCATCAGCATCAGCGCGGTGAGCGGCCCGGCAAGCGGCACGCCGGCAAGCGCCAGCCCGACGCCGCCAATGCTGGATTGAATCACCGCTGTGACGCCGACGCCGAGCGCGACGCCGCGGATCGCCTGCCCGCCGAGGGTGACGGCGATCACTCCGTACTTGCCCGCGAGGCGTTCGCCGAATTCGCGTATCGCCCGGGCGGCGGTCTCGCCACTCGCATACATCAGGGCGGCGAGGGCGACGATCAGCAGGAACTGGATGAAGAGAACGCCGAGGCTGCCGGCCTGCGCGACCGACCACTTGGCGATGTCATCGGCGTAGGGGGTGATCTGTGCGATCAGATCCTGCGGCCGGGTCGCGGCGATCTGCTCCCAGGCATTGACGGCCATCTCGCCGACGAAGGGCAGGCCACTCAACCACTCCGGCGGCGCCGGCAGCCGGAAGTTGATGACCGCCTTCGCCATGCCGACGATCGACGCCGAGTGCTGCACGATCGTCGCTATCGCGAGCATCAACGGCGCGACGAAGAGAAGCAGCAAGAGCAGCGACATGACGGCCACAGCGAGGGAGCGCCGGTTCCACAGCCGCGCCTGGAACCACAACAGCAGCGGCCAGGTGGCGACGACGATCATCGTCGCCCAGATCGTCGCGGCCAGGAACGGCCGAAGGATCCACAGTGAAGCGATGATGAGCGCACCGATCGCCAGCACGCCGAGCGTCGTACGTACCAGGTCACCTGGGGGTTTTTGCACGGGTTGCATGGGATTCAAGCGTTGACAGTCGATGCGATGCAGCGCGCGCTCAGGAACGCAGCTTCCAGGCGCCAGCGGTGTCGCGACAGAAGGTGTGCACGCTTTGCGCCTTGCGCGCGCGGTACTCGTTGGCGATCAGCACGTCACGGCATTTCATGCCGTCCGACTCGAAGCTGCGCTGCGGCGTGACGCTGCCGCGCGCCGGTGTCTGCTCGCTCTTCCAAGCGAGTTCGACCCCGTTCGCGTTCTCGCTCAAGGCCTTGTCGATTGCGCCAAGGAACAGCTTGTTGTCGGCTGCGTTGAAGCGCGAGATTGGCGACGCCGCCACTTCGCTCAGGATTTGAGCCGGTGCCGTGCCGGCGAACAACAGGCTGAGAACGGCGACGAGAAGGGCGATGATTTTCATCTGGCCATAGGTTGATGGGCTGCGGGCACCGATTGTGCATGAGCGCGAGCCCGCCGCTGGACGGCCGCCGGGCGCCCGCCGCTGAAAGTCCGCCACCGCACGCGCCCCGGATAATCCAACGCATGACGGACAAGGACGAATGGTTGACGGTCGAATCACTCGATCTCGAAGGGCGCGGCGTGGCCCGCAATTCGGAAGGCAAGGTCGTCTTCACGGACGGTGCATTGCCGGGCGAAGAAGTGCAGGTGCAGGTCTCGCGCAGCAAAAACAACTGGGAGCAGGCGACGATGATCGCGCTGCGGCGCGAAAGCGCACAGCGCGTGCGCCCTGTGTGCCCGCACTTCGGCCTTCACGCGGGCGCGTGCGGCGGATGCAAGGTGCAGCATCTGCATCCGTCGGCGCAGGTGGCCGTCAAGCAGCGCGTGCTCGAAGACAGCCTCTGGCATCTGGCCAAGGTGCGGGCCGACTTGATGCTGCGCCCGATCGAGGGTCCGAGCACCGGCTATCGATTTCGGGCACGACTTTCGGTGCGTCACGTTCACAAGAAGGGCGCCGTGCTGGTCGGTTTTCACGAGCGCAAGTCGAGTTATGTGGCGGACATGACGAGCTGTGCGGTGTTGCCGCCGCACGTGAGCGCACTGCTGCGACCTCTGCGCGAACTGATCTTCTCGATGGCGCAGCGGGACCGCCTGCCGCAGATCGAGCTTGCCGTCGGCGACGAGGTCACGGCGCTTGTGCTGCGTCACCTCGAGCCGCTCGTCGAAGCCGATCTAGCGCGCCTGCGCGCTTTCGCCCGTGAACATGGCGTTCGATGGTGGCTGCAGCCGAAGGGCCCGGACACCGTCACGCTTCTCGACGACAACGCCAACGCGCCCCGCCTGGCCTACGACTTGCCCGAGTTCGGCCTGACGATGCCCTTTGCGCCGACCGACTTCACGCAGGTCAACCCGCGCATCAACGAGGTGCTCGTCGGGCGTGCGCTGCGCCTGCTCGATGCTCGGTGCGACGAGCGTGTGATCGACTGGTTCTGCGGCCTCGGCAATTTCACGCTGCCGATCGCAACGCGTGCACGCGAGGTGCTGGGCATCGAGGGCAGCGAGACACTCGTCGCGCGCTCGCGCCGCAACGCTGAATTGAACGAAGCCGCGCATCCTGGCCTGGGCCGTCGTGTCCGGTTCGTCGCGCGCAATTTGTTCGAGATGACGCCGCAGGTCCTCGCGAGCGATGGCGTGGCCGACAAATGGCTCGTCGATCCACCGCGTGAAGGCGCCTTCGCGCTCGTCAAGGCGCTTGCCGATTCACATGCCGACCCAGCGCAAGCGCCGGGCTGGGCACCGCCGCGTCGCATTGTCTATGTCAGTTGCAACCCGGCCACCCTGGCCCGTGATGCCGGGCTGCTCGTGCATGAGGCGGGCTATCGCTGCGTCGCGGCGGGCGTCGTCAACATGTTCCCGCATACGGCGCATGTGGAAAGCATCGCCGTCTTCGATCGGGCGCCACCGGATCACGACGGCGCGGGCTGACGGCAGCTCACGTCCTGGCGTGCCGGCAGATCGCGACCGCCAACAAAAACGGGACCCGAAGGCCCCGTTCCGAAGAGCGTGAGTCAACTTCAGTCGCTGCTGCCACCGAAGATGCCCAGCAACGCGAGGAGCGACTGGAACACGTTGAACAGGCTCAGGTAGACGCCGAGCGTCGCGGTGATGTAGTTCGTCTCTTCGCCATCGCGCACACGCTTCAGGTCATGCAGGATGAACAGCGAGAAGATGCCGATCGCCAGCACGGCCACGGTGATCATCAGCGGGCCCGACTGGATGAACACGTTCGCGATGCCTGCCACGAGCAGCATGATGACGCCGATGAAGAGCCACTTGCCCATGTTGCTCAAGTCGCGCTTGATGACGGTCGACAGCGTCGCCATGCCGAAGAACACGACGCCGGTACCGGCGAACGCGGTCATGATCAGACCGGTGCCGTTGGCAAGACCGAGCACCGCACCGATCAGGCGCGACAGCATCAGCCCCATGAAGAACGTGAAGGCGAGCAGCACCGGAACGCCGGCTGCCGAGTTCTTCGTCTTCTCGATCGCGAACATCAGACCGAATGCACCGGCCAGGAACACCACCAGACTGATACCCGGCGACATCGCGGCGGAAATGCCGGTTGCGACGCCGATCCAGGCGCCGAGCACGGTCGGGATCATCGACAGCGCAAGCAGCCAGTAGGTGTTGCGCAGCACACGGTTGCGCTGAGCAACGACGTCGGCGCTGCCGGTACGGCCGGCGTAGACAGGTTGCAGGGTTTGATTCATGAAGCCTCCAGAGTGGGGGAAATTACGCAGGGTGTGATCCTGCTCGGGGCATTGTAGTTCCCTACCCGATCTCGCGGGCACTTGCGACTTCAGGGCCGCTGGCGCGCCGCATCGTCGCTCGCCGTTGACGGCCGGTAGCGCGGTGCGACAGGGGCGCGCTCGGCTACAATTTCCAGGTTAACCCTCATCCACCGCCGCTTGGCGACCCGCACCCCGCTCGACGCTGACGGCGGCCCGGGTTCCGGCGAAACCCGGCCAGACCCCCTCTCCGGTTTCGTGCGCTCTCTGTAGCGCCGGGCGCGCACAAGTTCGGAGAAAAGCGTGCCGCCGCCACTGCTGCCCTTGCAAGTTCCTGCCCTGCTCGCGCTTGCCGACGGCACGGTTTTCGAGGGCATTTCGATCGGCGCGGCGGGTCAGACGGTCGGTGAAGTGGTCTTCAACACGTCGATGACGGGCTATCAGGAAATCCTGACCGACCCGAGCTACTGCCGTCAGATCGTCACGCTGACCTACCCACACATCGGCAACACGGGCGTCAACCCGGAAGACGAAGAATCCGACCGTGTTCACGCCGCGGGCCTGATCGTGCGCAATCTGCCATTGCGTGCGTCGAACTTTCGCAGCACGCAGACCCTCGCCGCCTACCTGGGCGAGCACGGTACGGTGGCGATCGCCGAGATCGATACGCGGCGACTGACGCGCATCCTTCGCACCGGTGGTGCGCAGAGCGGCTGCATCCTCGCGCTGCGCGCGGGCGAGGCGCTGACGGCGTCGCACCGCGAGGCGGCGATCGCAAGCGCACGCTCGGGGCCGAGCATGACCGGCCTCGATCTGGCGCGCGTGGTCAGCACGCACGAGCGCTACGAATGGGCGCAGACGGAATGGTCGCTCGACCGTGCCGACACGCCTGGGTTCGGGCAGCAGACGGCGCCGCGCTTTCACGTCGTGGCTTACGACTTCGGCGTCAAACGCAACATCCTGCGCATGCTCGCGAGCCGCGGCTGCCGCTTGACAGTCGTGCCTGCTCAGACCTCGGCGGCGGACGTGCTCGCGCTCACGCCGGACGGCATCTTCCTCTCCAACGGCCCGGGTGATCCCGAACCCTGCGACTACGCGATCGCGGCCACCCGCACGCTGATCGAGCGCGGCATCCCGACCTTCGGCATCTGCCTGGGTCACCAGTTCATGGCGCTCGCTTCGGGCGCGCGGACCTTCAAGATGAAGTTCGGCCACCACGGCGGAAATCATCCTGTGAAGGACCTCGACTCGGGGCGGGTGTCGATCACGAGCCAGAACCACGGTTTCGCGGTCGACGAGGCGAGCCTGCCGGCCAACTTGCGCGCGACGCACGTGAGCCTCTTCGACGGCACTTTGCAGGGGATGGCGCGCACCGACCGCCCGGCGTTTTGCTTCCAGGGGCATCCGGAAGCCTCTCCGGGCCCGCACGACATCGGCTACCTCTTCGATCGTTTCATCGACCTGATCCGCGCTGCGCAACCCGAGAAGCACCATGCCCAAGCGCACTGATCTGCAATCGATCCTCATCATCGGCGCTGGCCCGATCATCATCGGGCAGGCCTGCGAGTTCGACTACTCCGGTGCCCAGGCCTGCAAGGCGTTGCGCGAGGAGGGCTACCGCGTCGTCCTCGTCAATAGCAATCCGGCAACGATCATGACCGACCCGGAGATGGCCGACGCGACCTACATCGAGCCGATCACCTGGCAGGTTGTCGAGAGCGTCATTGCGAAAGAGCGCGCCGCGCATCCGGATGAGAAGATGGCATTGCTGCCGACGATGGGCGGCCAGACGGCCCTCAATTGCGCGCTCGATCTGCACCGGTACGGCGTGCTTGCGAAGCACGGTGTCGAGATGATCGGCGCCAACGAACACGCGATCGAGAAAGCCGAGGACCGGCTGAAGTTCAAGGACGCGATGACGGGCATCGGCCTGCACTCCGCCAGGAGCGGCATCGCGCACTCGATGGACGAGGCGCTCGCCGTGCAACGGCGCATCACGCAGGAGACCGGCGGCACCGGGTTCCCGATGGTGGTCCGCCCGAGCTTCACGCTCGGCGGCACCGGCGGCGGTATCGCCTACAACCCGGAGGAGTTCGAGGAGATCTGCAAGCGCGGCCTCGATCTTTCACCGACCAAGGAACTCCTGATCGAGGAATCGCTGATCGGCTGGAAAGAGTTCGAGATGGAGGTCGTGCGCGACCGGCTCGACAACTGCATCATCGTCTGTTCGATCGAAAACTTCGACCCGATGGGCGTGCACACGGGGGACTCGATCACCGTCGCACCAGCGCAGACGCTGACCGACAAGGAGTTGCAGATCCTGCGCAACGCGTCGATCGCGATCCTGCGCGAGATCGGCGTCGATACCGGCGGCTCGAACGTGCAGTTCGCGATCAACCCGGTCAACGGCCGGCTGGTCGTGATCGAGATGAACCCGCGTGTCAGCCGCAGTTCGGCGCTCGCCTCGAAGGCGACCGGTTTCCCGATCGCGAAGGTGGCCGCGAAACTTGCCGTCGGCTATACGCTCGACGAGCTGCGCAACGACATCACCGGCGGTGCGACGCCCGCCTCGTTCGAGCCGAGCATCGACTATGTCGTGACCAAGGTGCCGCGCTTCGCGTTCGAGAAGTTCCCGGCGGCCGACTCGCGGCTGACGACGCAGATGAAGTCGGTCGGCGAGGTGATGGCGATCGGCCGCACCTTCCAGGAGAGTCTGCAAAAAGCACTGCGCGGTCTCGAGACTGGCATCGACGGCCTTTCCGAACGCAGCGACGACCGCGAAGAAATCATGCAGGAGATCGGCGAACCCGGTCCGGAGCGCATCCTGTTCGTCGCCGACGCTTTCCGCGTCGGCATGAGCCTCGACGAAGTGTTCGAGGAAACGGCGATCGATCCCTGGTTCCTGGCACAGATCGAGGACATCGTGCGGGTCGAGTCGTCGCTTGGCGGCCGTGAACTGGGCGGCGTGACGGCGACCGAGCTTCGGTTTCTCAAGCGCAAGGGTTTTTCGGATCGGCGGCTCGCGAAGCTACTCGGCACGCATCAGCACGCGGTGCGCGAAGCGCGCAAGGCGCTCGGCGTGCGGCCGGTCTACAAGCGTGTCGACACCTGCGCCGCCGAGTTCGCGACACAGACCGCCTACATGTACTCGACCTACGAGGAGGAGTGCGAGGCCGAGCCGACCTCGCGCAAGAAGATCATGGTGCTCGGCGGCGGGCCGAACCGGATCGGGCAGGGCATCGAGTTCGACTACTGCTGCGTCCATGCCGCGCTCGCAATGCGCGAGGACGGCTACGAGACCATCATGGTCAACTGCAATCCCGAGACGGTGTCGACCGACTACGACACCTCCGACCGCCTCTACTTCGAGCCGGTGACGCTCGAGGACGTGCTCGAGATCGTCGACAAGGAAAAGCCCACGGGTGTCATCGTCCAGTACGGCGGGCAGACGCCGCTCAAACTCGCGCTCGACCTCGAGCGTGCGGGTGTGCCGATCATCGGCACTTCGCCCGACAGCATCGATATCGCGGAGGACCGTGAGCGTTTTCAGAAGCTGCTGCATACGCTCGGGCTCAGGCAACCGCCGAATCGCACCGCGCGCACCGAGGACGCGGCAAAGGCGCTCGCCGCCGAAATCGGCTATCCGCTCGTCGTGCGGCCAAGCTATGTGCTCGGCGGCCGCGCGATGGAAATCGTGCATGGCGAGAAGGACCTCGAGCGCTACATGCGTGAGGCCGTCAAAGTGTCCGAGAAGTCGCCCGTGCTGCTCGACCGTTTTCTGGATGACGCGATCGAGGTCGATGTCGATTGCATCGGCGATGGTGTCGAAGTGATGATCGGCGGCATCATGGAGCACGTCGAGCAGGCCGGCGTGCACTCGGGCGACTCGGCGTGCTCGCTGCCACCGTACACGCTGCCGGCGGAGTTGCAGGACGAACTTCGCCGCCAGACGACGCTGATGGCCAAGGCACTCAAGGTGCGCGGCCTGATGAACGTGCAGTTCGCGATCCAGGGCGACACCTCGGGTGACGGCAGCCAGGCCGTCGTCTATGTGCTCGAGGTCAACCCGCGCGCGTCACGCACGGTGCCCTTCGTCTCGAAGGCGACCGGCCAGCCGCTGGCCAAGATCGCCGCACGCTGCATGGCCGGCACCCGCCTGAGCGCCCAGCGCGGGCGGGACGGTCGTGCACCGCACGAGGTGATCCCGCCGTACTTGTCGGTGAAGGAAGCGGTGTTCCCGTTCAACAAGTTCCCGGGCGTGGACCCGATCCTCGGCCCCGAGATGCGCTCGACCGGCGAGGTGATGGGCGTCGGGCGCAGCTTCGGCGAGGCGATGCTCAAGAGCCAGCTCGGCGCCGGCTCGCGCCTGCCGAGCACCGGCAACGTCTGCATCACGGTGCGCGACGGCGACAAGGCGCGCGCGGTCGAGCTCGCGCGCGAGTTGCATGCGCTTGGCTTCCAGATCGTCGCCACGCGCGGCACGGCGGCGGCCATCACGGCCGGCGGCATACCAGTTCGCGCGGTGAACAAGGTCAAGGACGGGCGGCCGCACATCGTCGACATGCTCAAGGGGGGCGACATCCAGCTCGTCTTCACGACGGTCGACGAGACGCGCACGGCGATTGCGGACTCGCGCCACATCCGCCAGGCCGCGCTCGCGCAGCGCGTGACCTACTACACCAGCATGGCCGGCTGCGAGGCAGCCGTCGAGGGCATGAAGCACCAGGCGGATCTGGTCGTCACGCCCTTGCAGGCCCTGCATGCCGAGTTGAACTAAACTTCAGACTTCACCGCCGCCAAGACTCTCGTTGTTCGGGAGTAGGCGGCGGTTTGACATTGGTGGTCGCTTGCGGCACATGCCAACAGGCACGCCGCGCCACTCGCTTCACCTTTCTTGCGTCATTCCTCTTACGTCATTCCTCTCACTTCATTCGACCTTTGTCATGCCCACAATTCCCCTCACGCTGCGCGGCGCCGAAAAGCTCAAGCAGGAGCTGCACCAGCTGAAGTCGGTCGAACGCCACGCGGTGATCGCCGCGATCGCCGAGGCGCGCTCGCACGGCGATCTGTCCGAAAACGCCGAGTACGAGGCAGCGAAGGACAAGCAAGGGCACGTCGAAGGGCGGATTCTCGAGATCGAAAGCAAGCTCGCGGCGGCGCAGATCATTGATCCGGCCAACCTGAACGCCGACGGTCGCGTGGTGTTCGGCGCAACCGTCGATCTTGAGGATGAAGACAGCGGCGCGAAGGTGACCTACCAGATCGTCGGCGACGACGAGGCGGACTTGAAGAAGGGGCTGATCTCGATCAGCTCGCCGATCGCGCGCGCGATGATCGGCCGCGCGGCGGGCGACGTCGCCGACGTGCAGGCGCCGGGTGGCCTCAGGCGTTACGAGATCGTCGAGGTCCGCTATATCTGACGCGCCGCGGCCGACCCGCTGGCAAGACCGCGCCGGCAACCTGCTGGCGGGCATCTGGGCAGGCATGCTGATCTGCGTCGCGGCGATCGCGACACGAGCGCCGTTTGCCGTGCTGGTAGCGCCCGAAGCGGGCAAGGTCGCGAGCCGCGTTCTCGCCCATGAAGCGAATGCGAGCGTCGGCTTCGCGGTCATCCTCTATCTCGTCGTTCGCCATCAGGCTCGCAGCACCGCAGCGCTGGGCCGCGGATCTGTCATGAGCGGGAATGTGCTGCTCGTCTTCGGTGCCCTGTTTTGCACCGTCACGGGCTACTTCGCGCTGCAGCCCATGATGGAGGCGACGCGGGCGGGGCAGGGCAGCGTCGGCTTCGGCACGCTGCACGCCGTCTCGGTCGCGTTCTTCGGCCTCAAGACGCTGCTGGTGCTGGCGCTCGCATGGCGTTTGGGGCCGCGTTGAAGGCGGCCCGTGAAGAAAGCCCGATTGCTTGCGGGGTCGCTTGCCGGGCCGCTTACCGAGCGGCTGCCTTCTTGGGGCTTGTCGTCACGCGCTTGCGGGCGCGCTTGAGCTCGCCGCCGGCAGCGACGCGCTGGTTGCCGAGCACCTTGATCTTCTTCACCTGCGGTCGGTGATTGCCACTCTTCGAGAACTTGAGCACCTTGACCACTTTCGGACCTGCGCCGCGATCCTCGCGCAGCACCTTCTCCTTCGGCGGCACCGGCCGCCACAGCACGAGCAATTTGCCGATGTGCTGGATGGGCGCTGCGCCGAGCTCGTCGGCGAGTTGCGCGAGCATCGCCTCGCGCGCAGCGCGGTCGTCCGACAGCACGCGCACCTTGATCAGGCCATGGGCGCTGAGCGCATGGTCGATCTCGCGCACGACGGCAGGCGTCAGGCCATCACCGCCGATCATCGCGACCGGGTCGAGGTGGTGGGCAAGCGCGCGCTGGTCCTTGCGCTGTGCGGGGCGGAGTTCGATCGCGGTCATCTGTCGATTATCGTGGCAGCGCGAGGTACGCGTATGAAGGTCAAGCCCAAAGGCAAGAAGCTCAACAAGGCGTGGCTGAACGATCACCTCCACGATACCTACGTCAAGCTGGCGCAAAAGGAAGGCTATCGTGCGCGCGCCGCCTACAAGTTGAAGGAGATCGACGAGGCTTTGGGGCTGGTTCGGCCGGGGCAACTCGTGGTCGATCTGGGCGCTGCGCCGGGCGCGTGGAGCCAGTATCTGCGGCGCAGATTCGCGCCAAAGGGCGCGGCCGCCGGCGAGCAGAACGGCGTCATCATCGCGCTCGACCTGCTCGATTTCGAGCCGATCGAGGGCGTTCACTTCATCCAGGGCGATTTTCACGACGAGGCGGTCGTGCGGCAACTCGAAGACCTGCTTGGCGGACGCCCGGTCGATCTGATCGTCTCCGACATGGCGCCCAACCTGTCGGGTATCGCAAGCTCGGACTCGGCACGCATGGCGCATCTGGTGGAACTCGCAGTCGAGTTCGCCGAGCAGCATCTCGTCGCCCAAGGCGCCCTCGTTTGCAAGGTCTTTCACGGCAGCGGATACAGCCAGATCGTCGAACGCCTCAAGCAGACCTTCAAGGTGGTCAAGCCGATCAAGCCGAAGGCATCGCGTGACAAGTCGGCTGAAACCTTTCTGGTCGGCAGGGGTCTCAAGCCAACAGTGCGGCAGGCCGATACCTTTCGATGACAGCCCCGCCGACCATGGCGGGCATGCGCTTTGCCAGTGCCGCAACGCGGGGCTTGTACGACTTGACTCGACTAGAATCGTCCCCAGATACCGTGGATACGGCGCGCCATCACGCGCGCCCGGTGTTCGTAGGCAGGAAGGAGCCGCGGTGAACAATCAATGGTTCTCGAAAGTTGCTGTGTGGATGGTGATAGCTCTCGTGCTGTTCACCGTCTTCAAGCAGTTCGATCGCGGGGTCTCGCAGGGCACCCAGATTGGCTACTCCGACTTCCTCGATGAAGTCCACGCCAAGCGCATCCGCTCGGTGACGCTGCAGGAAGGCCCCAACGGCACCGAGATCATCGCGATGACGACCGATGACAAACGGGTACGCAGTACGGCGACCTACCTCGATCGTGGCTTGGTCGGTGACCTGATCAACAGCGGCGTCAAGTTCGACGTCAAGCCGCGCGACGAGCCTTCGCTCCTGATGAGCATCCTGATCAGCTGGGGCCCGATGCTGCTGCTGATCGGCGTCTGGGTCTACTTCATGCGCCAGATGCAGGGCGGCGGCAAGGGCGGCGCGTTCAGCTTCGGCAAGAGCAAGGCGCGCATGCTCGACGAGGCGAACAACACGACGACCTTTGCCGATGTCGCGGGCTGCGACGAGGCGAAGGAAGAAGTTCATGAACTCGTCGACTTCCTGAAGGACCCGCAGAAGTTCCAGAAGCTCGGCGGCCGCATCCCGCGCGGTGTGCTGCTCGTCGGCCCGCCGGGAACCGGCAAGACGCTGCTCGCGAAGGCGATCGCCGGCGAGGCGAAGGTGCCGTTCTTCAGCATCAGCGGCTCGGACTTCGTCGAGATGTTCGTCGGTGTCGGCGCGGCGCGTGTGCGTGACATGTTCGAGCAGGCGAAGAAGAGCGCGCCCTGCATCATCTTCATCGACGAAATCGACGCCGTCGGTCGCCACCGCGGGGCCGGGCTCGGCGGCGGCAATGACGAGCGCGAGCAGACGCTCAACCAGATGCTCGTCGAGATGGACGGCTTCGAGACCAACGTCGGCGTGATCGTGATGGCGGCAACCAACCGGCCCGACATCCTCGACCCGGCGTTGCTGCGCCCAGGACGCTTCGACCGTCAGGTCTACGTGACGCTGCCGGACGTGCGCGGGCGCGAGCAGATCTTGAACGTGCACATGCGCAAGGTGCCGATCGGGCAGGACATCCGCTCCGACATCCTCGCGCGCGGTACGCCGGGCTTCTCGGGCGCAGACCTCGCCAACCTCGTGAATGAGGCGGCGCTGTTCGCCGCACGTCGAAGCGGCCGCGTCGTCGAGATGACCGACTTCGAGCGCGCGAAGGACAAGATCATGATGGGGCCGGAGCGCAAGTCGATGGTCATGCCCGAGGAGGAGCGGCGCAACACCGCCTACCACGAGTCGGGGCACGCCCTTGTCGCGCGGCTGATGCCCAAGACCGACCCGGTTCACAAAGTGACGGTCATCCCGCGTGGCCGAGCGCTCGGTGTGACGATGCAGCTGCCCGAGGTCGATCGCTACAGCATGGACAAGGAGCGCATGTTGTCGACGATCTCGGTCTTGTTCGGCGGCCGCATCGCCGAAGAAGTCTTCATGAACCAGATGACGACCGGCGCGAGCAACGACTTCGAGCGCGCGACGCACATCGCGCGCGACATGGTCACACGCTACGGCATGACCGATGAGCTCGGGCCGATGGTCTATGCCGAGAACGAGGGCGAAGTTTTCCTGGGCCGTTCGGTGACGAAGCAGGTCAACGTCTCGGAAGAGACGATGCAGAAGGTGGACCAGCAGATCCGCCGCATCATCGACGAGCAGTACTCGATCGCGCGCAAGTTGATCGAGGACAACCAGGACAAGATGCACGCGATGGCGAAGGCGCTGCTCGAGTGGGAGACGATCGACTCGGACCAGATCGAAGACATCATGTCCGGCAAGCCGCCGCGGCCGCCGAAGGACTGGACGCCGGCGCCCGCCAAACCCGTCGACACGCTGCCGCCGATCAATCCAGACGGTGCGCCTGCAACAGTCTGAGGCGGGGTCAGGTCGCATGCAGCGGGGCTTCGGCCCCGTTGCGCTTTGTGGCCGAACGGTTGCAGTTGCGCGTCACATTCGCCAATCCGCATGATCTGGCAGACGACACGTTACGCCATCGACCTGTCGCGACCGCGCGTGATGGGCATCGTCAACGTGACGCCCGATTCGTTTGCCGACAGTGGGGCGCACGCGACGACCGCGGCGGCCCGGGCGCGTTGCGAAGAACTGGTTCGAGACGGCGCGGACCTGCTCGACATCGGCGGCGAATCGAGCCGCCCTGGAGCAGCACCCGTCATCGCAGCCGACGAACTGGCCCGCGTGCTGCCGGTGCTGCGCGGGGCGCTCACGCTCGGCGTGCCGGTGTCGGTGGACACTTGCAAACCCGAGGTCATGCGCGCTGCGCTCTCGCTCGGGGCCGACATCGTCAACGACATCGCCGCGCTGCAGGCACCGGGCGCGCTCGACGCCGTTGCGGCGCATCCGACATGCGGCGTTTGCCTGATGCACATGAAGGGCGCGCCCACCAGCATGCAGCGCGACGTTCACTACGACGATGTCGTCGCCGAAGTAGAGGCTTTTCTCGCCGCGCGGGCGCAAGCGGTGTTGCAACGCGGCGTCGCCCACAACCGGATCGTGCTTGATCCGGGCATCGGTTTCGGCAAAGGTGCCGAACACAACCTTGAACTCCTCCGACGCCAGCGCGAACTGCTCGCGCTCGGCTATCCGCTGCTCGTCGGTTGGTCACGCAAATCAACGCTCGGGTTGCTCACCGCGCGCGCAGTCGGCGATCGGGTGGCGGGGAGTGTCGCCGCAGCGCTTGCGGCAGTTGAACGCGGCGCGTCGGTTGTGCGTGTGCACGATGTCGCGGCGACGGTCGATGCGCTCAAGGTGTGGCATGCGGCGCGCGACAATCGAGTTTCCACCGACCCGGGCACGGTACAGCCCACGAACCCATGACAAGAACCTATTTCGGCACCGACGGCATTCGCGGAACGGTCGGACACGCGCCAATCACGGCCGACTTCATGCTGCGTCTCGGCCACGCGGTCGGCCGCGTGCTGCGCCTCGAGTCCGAGCGCCCTACGGTGCTGATCGGCAAGGACACGCGCATCTCGGGCTACATGATCGAATCCGCGCTCGAGGCCGGCTTTGCTTCGGCCGGCGTCGACGTCTTGCTCACGGGCCCCTTGCCGACGCCCGGCGTCGCCTATCTCACGCGCGCGCTGCGGCTCGACCTGGGCGTCGTCATCAGCGCATCGCACAACCCGTTCGAAGACAACGGCATCAAGTTCTTCTCGGCCAGCGGCGAGAAGCTGCCCGACATCTGGGAGCATCGCGTCGAGGCAGCACTTGCCGAAGACGCGCAGTGGGTCGGCTCGACCGACCTCGGCAAGGCAAGACGATTGGAGGACGCACGCGGCCGCTACATCGAGTTCTGCAAGGCGACGATCGGCAGCGACCAAACCCTCAAGGGCTTGCGTATCGTCATCGACGCCGCCCACGGCGCCGCGTATCAGGTCGCGCCGGACGTCTTCCATGAACTCGGCGCCGAAGTCATCGCGATCGGTTGCGCGCCCGACGGCATCAACATCAACGCTGGCTTCGGTGCGACGTCGCCGGCGGCGCTGCTGCAATCGGTGAACGACCACCGCGCCGACTATGGTGTCGCGCTCGACGGCGACGCCGACCGGCTGCAACTGGTAGATGCGGCGGGCCGACTCTACAACGGGGACGAACTGCTCTACGTGATGGTGGCAGACCGCCTGGCGCGGGGCCAGAGCGTTCCCGGCGCTGTCGGCACCTTGATGACCAACCTGGGCGTCGAGCAGGCCCTGGCCGCGCGCGGAGTGCCCCTCGTGCGCGCCAAGGTCGGGGACCGCTACGTGCTCGAGGAGCTCAACGCGCGCGGCTGGATGCTCGGGGGCGAAGGCTCCGGGCATCTGCTCGCGCTCGACAAGCACACCACCGGCGACGGCATCGTCAGCGCCCTCCAGGTGTTGATGGCGGTGCAGCGCAGCGGCCGCACGCTGCCCGAGTTGCTCGCCGACGTCACTCTCTTCTCGCAGACCTTGATCAACGTGCGCATCGCGCGCGGCGAAGACTGGTCCACCAAGCCCGCGTTGCGCGCCGAGCAGCAGCGCGTCGAGCGCGAACTCGGGGCCGACGGCAGGGTGCTGATCCGCGCGTCGGGCACCGAACCGGTGCTTCGCGTGATGGTCGAGGCGCGTGACGCGGCGCAGGCCCAAAAGTGCGCGGAGCGCCTTGCCGACAGCCTGCGCGTCTGAGCCCAACTGCGTTGCCATGATGGCGGCCCGTCACGCCGCCTGGCGCCAGCGCTGCATGTGACCGATGCGCGACGTGCGGGTGACAGTGCAAGCGCGAATTGCCATGTGACGGCGTTGTCACGCCGATGTCACGAAGCCTCACTAGAGTCCGTTGCATTCAAACAAGCGCTCTGCGCATTGGACGCGACGATGACAAAGACTCTGCTACGGACCGGCTCCGCACTTGCCCTGATTGCCGTTTCCCCGTTCGCGACGGCGCAGGATGTGACGGGTGCCGGTGCGACATTTCCTGCACCGATCTACGTCAAGTGGGCCGATGCTTACCACAAGGCAACCGGTGCGCGCATCAACTACCAGTCGGTGGGTTCGGGTGCGGGCATCAAGCAGATCAAGTCGAAGACTGTCGACTTCGGCGCCTCTGACATGCCACTGTCCGACGAAGACCTGGCCAAGGATGGGTTGCTTCAGTTTCCGACCGTCATCGGCGGCGTGGTGCCCGTGGTCAACATCGCTGGCATCAAACCCGGGCAGATCAAGTTGACCGGCCAAGCGCTGGGCGACATCTATCTCGGCAAGATCACCAAGTGGAACGATCCGGCAATCACCGCGCTGAACCCGGGTGTTCCGTTGCCTGATGCGGCCATCTCGCCCGTGCGCCGTGCCGACGGTTCCGGAACCACCTTCATCTTTACCAACTACCTGTCCAAGGTGAATCCCGAATGGAAGGCCAAGGTCGGCGAGGGCACTGCCGTGAACTGGCCCGCCGGTGCCGGCGGCAAGGGCAATGAAGGTGTGGCGGCCTTCGTGCAGCGTCTGCCGAACTCGATCGGCTATGTCGAGTATGCCTACGTCAAGCAGAACAAGATGACGTACACAAAGATGAAGAATCGCGATGGTGTCTTCGTCGAGCCCAACGATACGGCGTTCAAGGCGGCAGCCGCCGGCGCGGATTGGAACAAGACATTCAACCAGGTCACTACCGACCAGCCTGGCAAAGACGCGTGGCCGCTGACCAACCCGACCTACATTCTGATGTACAAGTCGCAGGACAAGGCTGCCAACGCCAGCAACTCGCTGAAGTTCTTCGACTGGGCCTACAACAACGGCGACAAGATGGCCGACGAACTGGACTACGTGCCGCTGCCCGACTCCGTGAAGGCCCTTGTGCGCAAGCAGTGGACCGATCAGATCAAGGACGCCGGCGGCAAGGCGATCAGCTACGAGTAGTTCAACACGAGGTGGGCGCGATGCGCGCCCGTCTCGCCGACGAACTGAACTGACCTCAGCCCTTTGGAGTCCGACGTGGCCGCTACACTGCCAGCCACTCCCGCATCAGGCGCCAAGACAATGGAGCGAACGACTCCGCGCGGCCGTCCGCCAGAACGCCGCCGAGTGGCACCCTGGGCCGACAAGCTGTTCGCGCTGATTGCCCACGGCGCGGCCTGGCTGACGCTGTCGCTGCTGGTCGCGATCATCGTTTCCCTGGTCATCGGCGCGGCGCCCGCGATCAAGGAGTTCGGCCTCGGCTTCCTGTGGTCCACCGACTGGGATCCGGTACAGGAGAAGTTTGGTGGGCTGGTGATGATCTACGGCACGCTGATGACCTCGTTCATCGCGCTGCTGATCGCGGTGCCGGTGAGCTTCGGCATCGCGCTGTTCCTGACCGAACTGTCGCCCGGTTGGCTCAAACGTCCGCTCGGCATCGCGATCGAGTTGCTGGCAGCGGTGCCTTCGATCGTCTACGGCATGTGGGGCCTGCTCGTGTTCGGGCCGATTCTGGCCACCTATGTGCAGGCGCCGCTGCAATCCCTGTTCGGCGGCATGCCGTATCTCGGCGCGCTGGTCTCCGGCCCGCCGGTGGGCATCGGCCTCCTGTCGGCCGGCATCATCCTCGCGATCATGATCATTCCCTTCATCGCCGCCGTGATGCGCGATGTGTTCGAGGTAACGCCGCCGATGCTGAAGGAGTCGGCCTACGCACTCGGCTCGACGACCTGGGAGGTTGTCTCCACCGTTGTCCTGCCCTACACGAAGACGGGTGTCATCGGCGGCATCATGCTCGGCCTCGGGCGCGCGCTGGGGGAGACGATGGCGGTGACCTTTGTCATCGGCAACTTCAACCAGCTCGATTCACTGTCGCTCTTTCAGGCGGCCAACAGCATCACCTCGGCGCTTGCGAACGAGTTTGCCGAGGCGAGCGACGGGTTGCACCAGGCCTCGCTGATCTACCTCGGGTTGGTGCTGTTTTTCATCACCTTCGTCGTGCTCGCGTTGTCCAAGGTACTGCTCTCGCAATTGAAGAAGGGCGAGGGGACGCGCGCATGAGCTCCGTAACGCCTGCATCCGCAAATGATGTGCTGCGCGCCAGCAAACTCCACAAGCACCGTGCGCGCAAGCGCGCCAATGCGGTGGCGCTTGCGCTATCGCTGCTCGCGATGGCGTTCGGCCTCTTCTGGCTGGCGTGGATCCTGTTCGAGACGTTCCGGCTCGGCATCGGTGGGCTGACGCTCTCGCTCTTCACCGAGATGACGCCACCACCGCTCGCGAAAACCGGCGGCCTGGCGAACGCGATCTTCGGCTCCCTCGCCATGGTCGCAATGGCCACACTGATCGGGACGCCGGTCGGCGTGCTCGCCGGTGTCTATCTGGCCGAGTACGGGCAAAAGACCTGGCTGGGCAGCGCGGTACGCTTCATCAACGACATTCTGTTGTCGGCGCCGTCGATCGTGATCGGGCTGTTCATCTATGCGGTGGTGGTCGCGCCGATGCGTGGCTTCTCGGCCTATGCCGGCATCCTGGCCCTCGCGCTGATCGTCATTCCGGTCGTCATTCGCACCACCGAGAACATGCTGAGCCTGATCCCGAACGCGCTGCGCGAGGCGGCCTATGCGCTAGGTACACCGAAGTGGAAAGTCGTCGGGTCGGTCACGCTGAAGGCGGCGCGCGCCGGCGTGGTCACCGGCGTCTTGCTCGCCATTGCGCGCATTGCCGGCGAGACGGCGCCGCTGCTCTTTACCGCGCTGTCGAACCAGTTCTGGACCTCTGACCTGAGCCAGCCGATGGCGAGCCTGCCCGTCACGATCTTCAAGTTTGCGATGAGCCCCTACGAGAACTGGCAGAAGCTCGCGTGGGCCGGCGTATTCATCATCACCATCGGCGTGCTGCTCCTCAATATCCTGGCGCGCGTGATGTTCCGCAACAAACACTGATCGGAAGCAAAGCATGGATACCAAGGTCGATCTTGCCGCCGGCGAAAGGGTCAAGCTCTCCGTGCGGGACCTGAACTTCTACTATGGGTCGTTCCAAGCGCTGAAGAACATCAACCTGGACATCCCAGAAAACAAGGTGACGGCCTTCATCGGTCCTTCGGGCTGCGGCAAGTCGACCCTGCTGCGCACCTTCAATCGCATGTTCGAGCTCTATCCAGAGCAACGTGCGGTGGGGAGCATTCAACTCGATGGCGAGAACATTCTCAAGAGCAAGGAAGACGTGACGCTGATCCGCGCCAAGATCGGCATGGTGTTCCAGAAGCCGACACCGTTTCCGATGTCGATCTACGACAACATCGCATTCGGCGTGCGCCTGTTCGAGAGCATGCCGCGCGCCGAGATGGACGAGCGCGTCGAGTGGGCGCTGAAGAAGGCCGCGCTGTGGAGCGAGGTGTGCGACAAGCTCGGCCAGAGCGGCTCGGGCCTTTCTGGTGGGCAACAGCAGCGGCTGTGCATCGCGCGTGGTATCGCAATCAAGCCCGAGGTGCTGTTGCTCGACGAGCCTTGCTCGGCACTCGATCCGATCTCCACCGGGAAGATCGAGGAGTTGATCAACGAACTCAAGAGCGACTACACCGTCGTCATCGTGACGCACAACATGCAGCAGGCGGCGCGCTGTTCGGACTACACCGCCTACATGTACTTGGGCGACCTGATCGAATTCGGCCCGACTTCGGAGCTCTTCATGAAGCCGAAGAAGAAGGACACTGAGGACTACATCACCGGAAGGTTCGGCTGAACGCCGAAGGCACATCATGTCCGACAAACATCTCTCGACCCAATTCGATGCCGAATTGAGTGGCATCTCCACGCGCGTGCTCGAAATGGGCGGTGTCGTCGAGTCCCAAGTCACGCAGGCCGTCCATGCGTTGACACACTTCAGCAGCGAGACGGCGAGCCAGGTTTTGCGCCAGGAGGAACGCGTGAACGCGATGGAAGTTGAGATCGATCGCGATCTGTCGACCATCATCGCGCGGCGCCAGCCGACGGCGCGCGATCTGCGCCTGCTGATCGCGATCTCGAAGGCGATCGCCAATCTCGAGCGTGTCGGCGACGAGGCGGCGCGCATCGCGCGCATCGTGCAGCGCATCATCAACGCCGGTGTTTCGAGCCGCGTGCGACTGCCCGTCAACGATCTTGCGTTCGAGGCCGAGCTTGCGATCACGCAGTTGCGCAAGGCGCTCGACGCCTTTGCGCGACTCGATGTCGACAAGGCAGTCGAGGTCCTCCGCCAGGACGATCAGATCGACCAGGAGTTCGACGGCCTGATGCGCAAGCTCATCACCTACATGATGGAGGACCCGCGCACGATCTCCGCCTCGATCGATCTCGTCTTCGTCGCCAAGGCGATCGAACGCGTCGGCGATCACGCGAAGAATCTGGCCGAGGTCACCATCTATGTCGTCAAGGGCACCGACGTGCGCCACAACTCCATTGCCGACGTTGAGTCCATGGTGAAATGAACCGGTCGAGGACAAGGCCATGAGCCGAATACTGGTCGTCGAGGACGAAAACGCGATCGCGGAGCTGATAACGATCAACCTGCGGCATGCCGGACATGAAGTCACGATCGCCGAAAGCGCCGATGAGGCCCAGTTTGCGATCGGCAAGGCGCTGCCCGATCTGGTCCTGCTTGACTGGATGCTGCCTGGCCAGTCGGGACTGGCGCTCGCGAAGCGCTGGCGCGCCGATCCGCGGACGCGCACGCTGCCGATCATCATGTTGACCGCACGCGCCGATGAGGTTGATCGCGTGACTGGACTCGACGCTGGCGCCGACGATTATCTGAGCAAGCCGTTTTCGACCAACGAACTGATGGCGCGCATTCGAGCGTTGTTGCGTCGCAAGGCGCCCGAGGCGCTAGACGATGCGGTCGAGATCGCCGGCCTGCAATTGGACCCAGCGACACGGCGCGTCTCTTTTGAGGGGCGCGAAGTGAAGGTCGGCCCCACCGAGTTTCGACTGTTGCATTTTCTGATGACGCATCCCGAGCGCGTTCACAGCCGCGCCCAGTTGCTCGATCGGGTATGGGGTGACCACGTGTTCATCGAGGAGCGCACTGTCGACGTGCACGTCAAGCGGTTGCGCGAGGCGCTGGCACCGGTCCAGTGTGCGTCCATGATCGAAACTTCGCGAGGTGTGGGCTATCGGCTGTCGGCGCATGTACAAGCGAACTCAGGAACGGCCTGAGGCCGGCCTTGAGGACCCGCCGTCGGTTCGACGCGTGGTTCCACTGTGCCGGCGGCTTTCGGTGCGGATGTCGCAGGGCGCGGCCTCTTCGGGCGTTCTGCCGTTGCGTCATTGATGAGCTGGATCAGCTTCCGCGTCGGGCTCGCTTGCATCGTCATCACGATCAGTGGGGTGGTGGGCTACATTCTCGGCGCGCCGGCCGAGGCAACGCTGCAAGGTGTTTTGGCCGGTGGCTTGGTCGGCCTCACGCTGTTCGCCCTGATTGACACGGCCCGCGCGCTTCGATTGCTGCGCTGGCTGCGCTCACGACGCGAAAAGCCTCCGCCTCATGACGCCGGCCTGTGGGGCGAAATTGGCTACCGGGTCGAGGGACTGATTCTGCGCGGCGAACGCGAGGTCGCGCTGGAGCGCACGCGACTGGCGCAGTTCCGATCGGCGATCGAAGCCGCGCCCAACGGCGTGTTGATGCTCGATCGCAACGACCAGATCGAGTGGCTCAACTCGGTCGCAGCGGATCACTTCGGGCTGGACCCGACACGCGATCTCAGGCAGCGGATCACGAACCTCGTGCGCGCGCCTGCGTTCGTCGACTACATGCAGGCAGGCGATTGGAGCGCGTCGGTGAAGGTGGCGCGCCCACGCGGGCAGGGCAGCTTGTCGATCCTGATCCGCCCCTATGGCGAGGGACAGAAGCTCATCCTGTCCGCCGACGTCACCGAGATCGAACGCACCGACGGCATGCGGCGCGACTTCGTCGCGAATGTCTCGCACGAGATCCGGACGCCGTTGACGGTGCTCTCCGGATTCATCGAGACCATGTCCGACCTGCCGTTGACCGACGTCGAGCGCCGGCGCGTGCTCAGCCTGATGGCGCAACAGACGACGCGCATGCAGGCGCTGGTGAGCGATCTGTTGACACTCGCCTCGCTCGAGGGCAGCCCGCGGCCGCCGGTCGACCATTGGGTGTCGCTGGCGAAGCTGCTTGCCGAAGTCAGGAACAGCGCTGTGGCTTTGTCCGCTGGCAGACATCGCATCTCCACGGAGTGCGATCCGGCCGTGCAGATCGCCGGCAACGAGGCGGAGTTCGCGAGCGCGATTGCCAACCTCGTCAACAACGCGGTTCGGTACACGCCCGACGGTGGCACGATCGACGTCGCATGGCGGCTGCTCACGAACGGCGCCGGGGTGTTGTCCGTGACCGACGATGGCATCGGCATCGATCGTGCACACCTGCCGCGCCTGACGGAGCGCTTCTACCGTGGCGACGCCAGCCGGTCACGCGACACGGGAGGTACCGGTCTAGGGCTGGCGATCGTCAAGCACGTGGTGCAGCGTCACGGTGGGGAGTTGTCGATCCAGAGCGAGCCGGGCATGGGCGCGACGTTTCGGCTCGTCTTACCGGCGGCTCGCATTCGCTTTATCGAACCGGCGCCCGATCCGCGGCGTGCGGAGGCAAACACGCAGCCATGATCCACGGCGCGGTATTGCCGCGCAGATGTGACACGTTTGCGGCCCGGTTGTGTCTCAGCAGGCCCGCAGCGTCGTTGTGCCCGCTGTTACAGGTATCCACCGCGACAAAGGGGCGCAGCGCGCGCCAAAGCACAGCTCATAGTCGGCAACATAAGGCGAACGTGCGAGCACCAGTTCACGCCGCCACGGGTCACCCAGGCGATACGACCACACGCCGTATTGCAGCCAGGCGCCTTCGGGCGGCTCCATGCCTGCGCCCGAACCGCGAATGTGGGCACGCGACAGGTGAAGCCAATCACCGACGACTTCATAGTCCTCGGACCATTCGATCTTCTCTATCGAATGCGTCCAGCGAAGCGAGAACTCGCTGATCGGCAGGCTGACGTGCCATGTGCCAGCGGCCATGCACAGGGTCGCGAGTGCGGACATCCGATCAACTCGCTGCCAGCCTGAGACGGCGGACGCGCACCAGATGCCAAAGGCAAAACGCCGCGGTCATGCCGAGGCCGATCTCATCGGTCGCTGGTGCGGCGACGACGAGGAAGGCTGCGGCAACGAAGGCCCACAGCCGCTCGTACCAGGCGAGCGGGGCGAGCCAGTAGCCGATTGCCACACCGCCCCAGAGCGTGATCGCGACGAGCGCCTTGAATACGACGTAACCGGTATCCCACCAGGTGCCCGTCTGCAGCATCAGCGCCGGCGCATAGACGGCCATGTACGGAACGATGAAACCGGCGATCGCGATCCGCATCGCCTGCACGCCGATCTTCATGCCGCTCTCGCGCGCGATCGGCGCCGCGGCGAAGGCCGCGAGGGCGACGGGCGGCGTCAGGTCCGCCATGATCCCGAAGTAGAAGACGAACATGTGCGAGACGATGAGCGGCACACCGAGCTCCAATAGCGCCGGTGCAGCGAGCGAGCTCGTGATGATGTAGTTCGGGATCGTCGGGATGCCCATGCCGAGCACCAGACACACGAACATCGTCAGCACGAGGCTCGCAAACAGGCTGTTGCGGCCGATATCGATGATCGTGCCGGCAAAGGTCGTTGCCGCGCCGGTCAGGGTGAGGATGCCGATGATCACGCCGACGAGCGCGCAGGCAACGCCCACCGGAAGCGCATGACGGGCGCCGTCGGCCATCGCGTCAAGTGCGACGCGCAAGGTCTGGCGGCCACCCTTTGCGAACCAGAGCGCCGCAGCCATCAGCAGCGCCAGGCTGATGATCGCGCCGATGCCGTACTTGAAGAAGCTCGAAGCGGCAAGGCCGATCATGATCCAGAAGATGATGCGCAGCACGCGGCGCGCCGAAACGCTGCGTCAGCGCCGCGCCGAAGATCAGGATCACCGTCAACGCCAGGCCGACCATGCCCGAGAACAGCGGCGTGTAGCCCGAGAACAGCAACCACACAAGCACCGCCAGCGGCAGGATCAAGGTACCAGCGCAGCTTCAGCGCGGCCCACGGGTCTGGGCATTCTTCCTTCGGTATGCCGAGCAGCCCGGCGCGCCCGGCCTCAAGGTGCACCATCAGAAATGCGGTCATGAAATACAGCAGCGCCGGAATCGTCGCCGCCTTGACGATCGTCGACGTACGGCACGTCGATCGTCTCGGCCATGATGAAGGCGACGGCACCCATCACTGGCGGCATGATCTGCCCGCCCATGCTGGCGGTGGCCTCGACGCCGCCGGCGAAAGCGGCGTTGTAGCCGAAGCGCTTCATCAGCGGAATCGTGAACTGCCCCGTCGTCACCACGTTGGCGACGCCCGAGCCGTTGATCGTGCCCATCAAGCCCGAGGACGACCACCGAAACCTTGGCCGGCCCGCCTTTGGTGTGGCCGAACAGCCCGAGCGCGAAATCGGTGAAGAGCGTGATCATCCCGGCCTGCTCGAGAAACGCACCGAACAGGATGAACAGGAAGATGTAGGACGACGACACATAGGTCGGCGTGCCGTAGATGCCCTCGGTGCCGAAGCCGAGCTGGCTGACGATCTGGTCGACGCCGAAGCCGCGGTGCGCGAGCGGCCCCGGCAGGTACTGGCCGAACAGGCCGTAGGCGAGGAACAGCAGGCAGATCAGCGGCAGCGCGAAACCCATGATGCGCCGCGCCGCTTCGAACACGAGCACGATCGTGACGATGCCGACGACCATGTCGGCGGTCGTCATTTCGCCGGCGCGCTGTACCAGATCGGCCTCGAAGACGCCAGTGGTAAAGGCCGACGATGAAGGCTGTCAGTCCGATCAGCCAGCCGAGGGCCTTGACCTTGAACGGCGGCAAGAGCGCGAAGGTCACGAGCAGCAGGAAGCCGACGTGCACCGCGCGCACGACGGAACTCGACAGCGGGCTGAACGCCGCGGTGACGATCTGGAAAACGGAGAACACGATCGCCACCCAGAACAGCGCGCCCACGAAGGGCGGTGAGTGCTGTTCGGGTGGCGTGCAGTTGGCCCTGGGCGGGCGGCAAGGTCTCGCTCACGGGCGCTGCGCTTTGACCGCTTCCGCTTGGCTTACTTCATCACCCCGGCTTCACGGTAGAACTTGATCGCGCCCGGATGGAAGGGCACGGCGGTGCCGCTGCGTCGCGGTCTCGAGCTTGATGCCCTTGGCAGCGTTGTGCGAGGCGACGAGCGTCGCGAGGTTGTCGAACATCGACTTTCGTCATTGCGTACACCGCAGCGTCGGACACGCCCTCGTGCGAGACGAGGAAGTTCTTGATCGCGATCGTCGGCACGTCCACCGTCTGGCCGGTGTAGGTGTTGGCGGGAATCGTCGCCGGCTGGTAGGCAGCGTCGCCGACCTTGGCGACGACTTCAGGCGGGATCGGCACGATGACGATCGGCACCGACGACGCCAGGTCGCGGATCGAGGCGACGCCCAGCCCAGCGGATTGCAAGGTGACGTCGAGCTGGCGGTTCTTCATCAACTCGACCGATTCGCCGAACGCCAGGTACTCGACTTTTCCAAAGTCAGCATAGGCGAGGCCCGCCGCCTTCAACACCGCGCGCGCGTTGAGCTCCGTGCCCGATTTGGGCGCACCAACCGAGATGCGCTTGCCCTTCAGGTCGGCCAGGGTCTTGATGCCTGAATCGGCGCTGGCGACGATCTGGATGTAGTTCGAGTAGATGCCGGCCACCGCGCGCAGCTTGGTGAGCGGCGCAGAGAAACCGGCCTCCTTGTCACCCTTCCAGGCGTCGGAGAGCGCATCGGCGAGCGTGAACGCGATCTCGCCTCGACCCGCCTGCAGCAGGTTGAGGTTCTCGGCAGAAGCCTTCGTCGATTGCACGGTGACTTTCGCGTCTGGCAGCGCCTTGCCCCAGATTTGGGAGAGAGCCACACCCATCGGGTAGTACACGCCGCTCTGGCCGCCGGTCAGTACGTTGACAAACTTCTGCTGCGCGAAGGCGAAGGGTGCAAACGCGTAGGCCGCGCTGCCAGCAGCTCCCAGCACGAGGGTGCGGCGGGAAACGAGGGGGTTGATTTGGTGCATGCTGATCTCCAAGGCAGGGGGTGAGGGCGACGATCGCGGCGAGGGCGCGCAGACGCACGGGTGGCCTCGACTGTAGCGGCATCGCTGTCAGCGTGAATCAGCACTTCCCCGCGCGAGATGGAGAGCTCGGAAAGCCAGTCCCGAAACGACTCGAACGCGCTTCCCCTTCACAAAGCCGCTACTGCGGTACCGCGCGGCCTTCGACACTTCGAACCGCCAGGA
This sequence comes from uncultured beta proteobacterium, assembly GCA_963774675.1. Lineage (GTDB taxonomy): Bacteria > Pseudomonadota > Gammaproteobacteria > Burkholderiales > Burkholderiaceae_C > CAIKUF01. Next base: position 44,294 of record CAVZFV010000005.1, read on the forward strand.
GGGACGCTGGGAAAGGGACGGGTCCGCCGCAGAGGCGCCGCGCGAAAAGCGCCGACGCGGGCGGCTCTCGATGAAAGGCCCGGCTCTACTGAGGCGTTGGAAGCCGACGGAACACCGCGGTCGCCTCGTCGCGATCCGTCGGGCGCCGCTCGGTGGCGACCCACTCCCAGCCGGGTACGTCTTCGCGCGGCCGCTTGCGCGTTTCGAGCACCAGCAGCCAGTTGCATCGCGTCGTCTCGGGGGTCGCCGTTGCAATGACATGGAAGCCGCCAAAGTACTGGAGCGCCGCAATCTGCGCGCGCGGCACACCGCGCGTCGCGACACATTCGTTCTTCGGCACATGGCGCGCAATGCGCTCGATCTGCACGCGGTAGCTGCGTGCGTAGTCGAGCAGCGGCAGCAGCAACGTCATCAAGAGCAGGAGACAAAGCGCGACGCCACTGGCTGGCAACACGAGGCTCTTCCACAGGGGGTGGCGGTTGCGGCCGGTACGCCAGCGCACGAGCCAGATCCACGCAGCCGAGCCGAGCAGCGCGACGACGAAAGCGAGGGCCGAGAACGTGCTCTCGTAGCCCGGCGCGAGTTTCGCGACGTTGGCCGCTGGCTGTCGCGGCACACCCGTCTGCAATGCCACGTAGACGACCCACACCGTGATCGCCGCACCGCTGAAGAAAAAGATCGAGAACCAGTCGATCGCCGCGGATGTCGCACGCTGCAAGGTCGGCAGCGCGAATGCCGCGAGCACCGCGAGCGCCGGCAGTGCGAGCATCAACGCGCGATCCGAATTGCCCATCGCGACGCAGGCGATCAGCCCGACCATGGCGCAGCCCCAGGGCACGGAAAGATGCCGGCTCGCCAGTTGGCGCCGCCAGCGCCAAAGCGTCCACAAGGCAAGCGGCCAGGCCGGCCAGGTGAACCAAAGCAGCAAGCGAAGCAGGGATCCGACCTGTTGTGGCGAGTGGATCGCGGACACGCGCCATGCCCAAGCGTCCATCAACATCGCAACGCCGGACGCGAGCAGCATGGCGGCGATGACCCAGAGTGCAAAACGATTGAGTTCGCCGTAGCGCGAACGCGCGCTTGCGATGAGGCCCACGGCGCCGAGGCCCAAGGCGAGACTGGGCGCCCCGCTGGCCGCGAGCATGGTCAGCGCCACGAGCACGGCGGCGCGCGATGCCCACGGACGAAATGGGCTGCTTGCGAGGGCATAGAGATAAAGCGCGGCGCCCGCGAGTTGAACCATCTCGGGCGTTGTTTCGTGCCCGAGCTGCAGCAGCCCGAGCGTGGCGATCAGCGCAAGCAGCGCGCCGTCGGCGATGGCGCGCGCGTAGTCGGTGATGCTGGCTTCCCCGCCAAATGCGAGCGGCAGCGGTTGCGCCGCTTCGGTGCGCGCCAGATGGTAGGCCGCGTACCATGTAAGCACGAGCACGAGCCCGAGCAGGATCACGAAAGGAATGCGTGCGGCGAGCGGCGCACCGAACAAGGGGCCCAGTGCCTTGATGAAGATCGCGCCGATCCAGTAGGGCAGCAGGGCGGATTCGGGCGGCAGGCCGCCAAGCGTCGGTGACCACCACGCGCTACGCCCCTCGGCGATGCTCAGCATGTAGCCGAAGGCGCTGATGTCGGCTGCCTTCCACGGATCGCGACCAATGAGCCCCGGCAACAGATAGGCGGCACACAGCAGCAGCAGCGGCACGCGCGGCAGCCGCTTGGCTTCGCGCTGGGTCACGAGTGCAGGGTTGGGCAGAGTCACGTTGGCGGTATGTCCAGGCTGCTGCGCATCATGCAGCAACTCTGTCGATCGATCTCAATCGCGATTGGGCATGGCCGGCGACGAGCACAAAAAAGGCAGCCGAGGCTGCCTGGGTCTCGTCGCGCAACGCGCATCACTTCTTGAGGTGCGCGAACTTGTTGCGGAACTTCTCGACACGACCGCCGAGCGAGTCGATGCTCTTTTGGGTGCCGGTGTAGAACGGGTGCGATTCGCTCGTCGTTTCGAGCTTGAACATCGGCAACTCGGTGCCGTCGTCCATCGTCACCTTCTCGCGCGTCTGCGCGCAGGAGCGGGTCACGAACTTGAAGCCGTTCGAGAGATCGACGAAGCACACGTCGCGGTATTCGGGGTGGATGCCCTGTTTCATCTTGAATTCCCTTGTTGCGCGTCGCACGCGCCCGGTGTCGGTAGCCACTGCAAACCCCTTGCAGCACTTGCCAGACGAGGTCAACTGCGAATTATAGCTGCGGTCGCGGCGCCGGCGAACTCCGCTCAAGTGGGGCGCCGGCGGTCTCGGCCTCAGCCGCCTCGACGCATCATGTCGAAGAAGTCGTGGTTGTTCTTCGTCGCCTTCATCTTGTCGAGGATGAACTCCATCGCCTCGATCTCGTCCATCGGATAGAGGAGCTTGCGCAGGATCCAGGTCTTTTGCAGGATCTCGGGCTTCAGCAGCAATTCCTCGCGCCGCGTGCCGCTCTTGTTGAGCAGGATCGACGGATAGACGCGCTTTTCCGACATCCGGCGGTCGAGGTAGATCTCGCAGTTGCCGGTGCCCTTGAACTCCTCGTAGATCACCTCGTCCATGCGGCTGCCGGTGTCGATCAGCGCGGTGCCGATGATCGTCAGCGACCCGCCTTCCTCGATGTTGCGCGCCGCACCGAAGAAGCGCTTCGGGCGCTGCAGCGCGTTCGCATCGACGCCGCCGGTCAGCACCTTGCCGGACGACGGCAGCACGTTGTTGTAGGCGCGCGCCAGGCGCGTGATCGAATCGAGCAGGATGACGACATCCTTCTTCATCTCGACGAGGCGCTTGGCGCGCTCGATCACCATCTCGGCCACCTGCACGTGGCGCGCCGCCGGTTCGTCGAAGGTCGAACTGATGACCTCGCCGCGCACCGTGCGCTGCATCTCGGTCACTTCCTCGGGCCGCTCGTCGACGAGCAGCACGATCAGGTAGACCTCGGGATAGTTGGCGACGATCGCGTGCGCGAAGTGCTGCATCATCACCGTCTTGCCGCTCTTGGGCTGCGAGACGAGCAGTGCGCGCTGGCCTTTGCCGAGCGGTGCGATCAGGTCGATGATGCGGCTGGTGATGTTCTCGTCGCTCTTGATTGTCGCGCTCGAGCTTGAACTGCTCCTTCGGGAAAGAGCGGCGTCAGGTTCTCGAACATCACCTTGTGCTTGCTCTCCTCGGGCGTCTGCTCGTTGACGCGGTCGACCTTGACGAGCGCGAAGTAGCGCTCGCCGTCCTTGGGCACGCGCACCTCGCCTTCGATCGCGTCGCCGGTGTGCAGGTTGAAGCGGCGGATCTGGCTCGGGCTCAGAGATAGATGTCGTCGGTGCGACGCCATGTAGCTCGCCTCGGGCGAGCGCAGAAAACCGAAGCCGTCGGGCAGGACTTCGAGCACGCCGTCGCCGAAGACCTGTTCGCCGGCGCGGGCGCGCTTCTTCATGATCGCGAACATCAGCTCCTGCTTGCGCATGCGGGCGACGTTTTCGATTTCCAGCGCCTCGCCCATCTTGATGAGTTCGGAGACGTGGATGGCTTTGAGCTCTGACAGATGCATGGGGACGGGTCCCGGTGAAGGCGATGTGCCGAAACTTGTGGGGAGAGCAGCCGGTGGCCTGGTCCGGCCGTGGCTGCGGTGGCGGCCGCATCGCGGCTGCGAGGGAACTCAGCGGCAGATCTGCCGCGCGAGAAGTAGGAGTTGGGAGCCTGACCTGCGCGCCGCTGTCGGGGCGTGTCGGCTTGACGTTCTGTGACGGCCGGGGCTGGCTCGTGGCGTCAGCCCCGTGTCTTCAGACGCGATTATAGATGACCGTCGAGGAAGGCGGTCAACTGGGCCTTGGACAGCGCGCCGACCTTGGTCGCGGCGAGTTGGCCGTCCTTGAACAGCATCAGCGTCGGAATGCCGCGGATGCCGAACTTGGCAGGCACGTCGCGGTTCTCGTCGACATTCATCTTCGCGATCTGCAGCCGGTCGCCGTAGTCCTTGGAGACCTCGTCGAGGATCGGCGCAATCATCTTGCACGGCCCGCACCATTCGGCCCAGTAGTCGACGAGCACGGGTTTGCCGGACTTCAGCACATCGCTGTCGAACGCTGGCGTCGGAAACATGTTTGATCAATTCACTGCTCATGGGGCGGTCCTTGGGCGCATGCCGCGGAGCGGCGTGGAGGGCGAGACGATTCTGACACAAAGGCGGTGTCGGCGACCGCGCAAGGGCCATGCGCGCAGTTGCCAACGACCTCGTTCGAGGCGCAGATTTGCCGGCCTTTGACGGGTCTGATTGCGCACTTGGGGCAACGCGCGGTTGGCATCCAATTGGTGTGCACACTTGCCCCAGCCCCACGCGAGATGTCTCCGGCCGAACTCTGAATCCCCCGCTGTCAAGGCCAACCCGATCCGCATGTTCGGGCGCTTCGAGCTGCGCCAATTGCTCGGCAAGAGCGCTGCCACGATGACGTGGCTCGCGTTCGATCCGCATTCGGGGCGGCCGGTCATGCTCTCGATGCCGCGCGTTCAGCCCGGCGACGCCGCGGCGCTCGAGCGCTGGACGCTCGAGGCGCGCATGGCGGCGCGCCTGCGAGCATCCGCACCTGGCGCCGGTGGCCGAAATCGGCGTGCAGGATCACTGGCCCTTCGTCGTCGTCGAGCGAACGGCCGGACAGACGCTTGCCGGAGTGGCAGCTGGCGCACCCGAAGCCGGCGCCGCTCGAGGTCGTCGCGCTCGTGCTGCCAGGCACTCGAAGGCCTCGCCTACGCGCACGAGGCGGGCGTCGCGCATCAGGATCTGCAACTCCATCACCTGTTGATCGACGAGACCGGTGGGCTGCGCATCGCGGCGCTCGATATCGTCGTCGAAGCGACACAGGCCGAGACCGCATTCGGCGCGCATGCAGACGCTTGCCGAGGGCGCTGTCCGCGGCGCCGCCCGCGTCGCGACCGCGCTCGATCCGGGCCACCTGCGACTGCGGCGGGACGCCGCCGAGCGCGATGTGCTCTCGATGGGCCTGCTGCTGCATCACCTGCTGGTCGGTGAGCCCGCGCTGGACGAGGTCGATACCGGCCGCGCGATCGCACGCATCGCGCCGCACGGCCGCGAAATCGTGCGCCTGCCGTGGACCACGCCGTTTCCGATCGCCGAACCACTGCGCGCGATCGTCAACCGGTCTACCGCGCGGCAACCGCGCCAGCGCTACCTCAATGCGCGCACGATGCTGCGTGCGCTCGATGGCTGGCGCGAGTCGGCCTCGCAAGAGGGCGGCGGGCCACTCGCGCTGCTGCTCGATCGCTTGCAGACCGTCGGCCATCTGCCGGCGCTGCCTGGCGTCGGCATGCTCGCGGCGCGCCTCGCCAGCCTCGAGGGCCAACGCACCTTCGAGATGGCCGAACCCATCCTGCGCGACATGGCGCTCAGCTTCGAGCTGCTGCGCCAGGTCAACACGGCGCAGGTTCAGGGCACGCAGGTATCGGGCAACGGCCCGGTGTTGACGATCCGTCGCAGCATCGCGCTGCTGGGCGTCAACGGTGTGCGCCAGGCCGCTAGCTTCGCTGCGCGCCTGGCCGGGCCCCTTGAACGAGGAGGGCGCTTCCGCCCTCGAAGCAGTTGATGCAACGCGTGCGGCTCGCGGGGCACACCGCGCAGGCGCTGCGCCCACCCGGCTACGACCCCGAGGTCGATCTACCTCGTCGCCTTGCTGCAGAACCTCGGGCGCCTGATGGTTCAGTACCACTTCCCGGCCGAGGCGACGCAGATCGCCGCACTGATGCAGACCGTGCCGCAGGAAGGCGATGAGCCCGCGCAACGCGGCATGAGCGAGCAGGACGCATCGTTCGCCGTGCTCGGCGTCGACATCGAGGCGATCGGCGTCGCCGTCGCTCGCCATTGGGGGCTGGCGGACGAGGTCATCCACATGATGCGTCGCCTGCCGACGACGCGGCCGGTGCGCAATCCCGACGGCGATGCCGATCTGCTGCGCATCGGCGCGAGCGCGGCGAACGAAGCGGTCGACGCGATCAATCTGCTGATGCCCGCAGCGCGTGGGCAATGCGCTCAATACCGTCGTGCAGCGCTACGGCCGCGTGCTGGGTATCACGCAGCGCGATCTGCGCCAGGCACTGCACGACGCGGGCGAGGCCCTGCGCGGCGGAGCGAGCAGGTACGCTGCCGTCGTCGCAGCGGCATGCTGGCACGCGACCGGAAGTGATGCCACGCAAGACCCGGCCAACGGCACCGGCGAGACGACACCGCGCATGACGAAGGCGCGGAACTCGACGCTACGGCGCCGCGTGCGGCGCAGGGCGGCGCAGCATGACACCGGCGGCGCCGCGACTCGCCGTCATGGTGGTCCAGCCGATTCGGCCGCCCGAAGCGCACGCCCCGATGCTGACCGACCGCCCCGTCCACGGGCACGCCCGCGCAACTCGGCCGCTTCGAGCTGGTCCGCATGCTCGGCCAGGGCGCGCAGGCAACCGTCTGGCTGGCGCGCGACGCGCGATTGGAGCGCGACGTCGCCGTCAAGCTGATTCGCGCGGACGCACAAAGTGCGGCGAGGATGAGAGCGTGGCGCAGTGGCTGCAGGAGGCACGCAGCGTCAGTCGCCTGACACATCCGCACATCGTGCCGGTGTTCGAGGCCGACGTGCACGAAGGCCGGCCCTACCTGGTGTTCGAGTACGTCGCCGGGCCGACACTCTGCCGAGACCCTGCGCGCACGTCAGGCGCCGATGCCGGCACGCGAGGCAGTGACGATGATGATCGGCGTTCTCGACGCGCTGCAGGCCGCGCATTCAGCGGGCGTCGTGCATCGCGATCTGAAGCCGTCGAACATCCTGGTCGACGCCACCGGTCGGGCCAGGGTGATGGACTTCGGCATTGCCGCGCGCAGCACGACGCGCAAGGAGGGCGCTGGCGGCACGCACCGCATCGTCGGCACGCCGGGCTACATGTCGCCCGAGGCCGCGCGCGGCGAGCCGCCAACGCCGGCGATGGACATCTATGCCGCCGGTCTGGTGCTGGCCGAGATGCTCAACGGCGGCGCACTGATCCGCGAACGCGATCCGCATCGCGCGATCCATCGTGCGGTGAACGAGGACATCGCGCTGCCGGCGTCGATGCCGGCCGAGGTCGACGACAAGCTGCGCACGATCCTGCTGCGCGCGATCGCGCGCGACGCGTCGCAGCGCACGCCGAGCGCGGCGGCGATGCGCGAGGCGCTGCATGCATGGAACCTGCCGGCCGTCGCGCCGGCCGTCGCCGCCGGCGGGTCCGGCGCGCTCGACTTCCTGTTGCGCAAGATGCGCCACAAGTCGGACTTCCCGGCCCTGTCCGATGCCGTGATCCGCATCCAGCGCGTCGCCAGTTCCGAGAACGAGAGCCTGGCCAACCTGTCGGCCGAGATCCTGAAGGATGTCGCGCTCACCAACAAGTTGCTGCGACTCGTGAACACGGCGCACTACACGCAGGTGGGCGGTGGCAGCATCAGCACCGTGTCGCGCGCGGCGGCGTTGATCGGCTTCGCCGGCATTCGCAACATGGCGCTCAGCCTGGTGCTGCTCGAGCACATGCAGGACAAGGCGCATGCGAACCAGCTCAAGGCCGAGTTCCTGCGCTCGCAACTCGCGGGATCGATCGCCAATCGACTGTGCGGTCGATCGTCGGGCGGCGAAGAGGCCTTCATCGGCGCGCTGCTCCAGAACCTCGGGCGCCTGCTGACCCAGTTCTACTTCCCCGAAGAGGCGAGCCAGGTCGAGAAGGTGATCGCCGCGGATCCGGCGCGCATCAGCGAAGACCTGGCGTCGATCCAGGTGCTCGGCATGAGCTACGAGGAACTCGGCCTCGGCGTCGCACGCTCCTGGGGCCTGCCCGACAACTTGCAGCGCTGCATGCGCAGGCCGCGCGGCGACCCGCCCCGCAACACGCTGGTCCACACGGCGGACCGTCTGCGCTGGGTGACGGCGGCGGCCAACGAGATCGCCGCGACGCTGCTCGACACCGAACCCGACAAGGCGGAAGCGCAGGTCGGTGCGGTCGCGCAGCGCTATTGCGGCGTGCTCGGAACAAACGCGCGCCAGATGATGGCCAGCGCCAAGGAGGCGCGCGAGGATCTCGCCGAGATGGCCGGCGCGATGGGTATCGCCGTGCCAGCGGGTAGTGCGGCGCACCGGCTGTTCGCACAGGCCAGTCCGTCTGCGCCGACGGTCGCTTGCGCGCCGACGATCGCATCGCCGCGACCGCAGGCAGCCACCATGCCGCGCGCACCCCGAACGTGCCTGCGGACGCAGATACAAGTCGTCTCGCCGAAGTCGATGTCGATCTCGCCGGCCATGCGACCGAACTGATGACCGCAGGCATTCAGGACATCACCAATGCGATGGTCGAGAACTTCAAGCTCAACGAAGTGCTGCGCATGGTGCTGGAGACCATGCTGCGCGCGCTGCGCTTGAGCCGCGTCGTGTTCTGCCTGCGTGACCCGAAGACCGATGTGATCAGTGGGCGCTTCGGCCTCGGCAACGACGTCGAGTCGGTGCGCACGCGAGTTTCGGGTCGCGATGAAGGGCGAAGCCGATCTCTTCGCCGCCGTCTGCCGCAAGGGCGCCGACACGCTGATCACCGACGCCTTCGCGCCGCAGATCGCGAAGCGTCTGCCGCCCTGGTACCTGCAGCACGTCAATGCACCGGCGTTCCTGCTGCTCCCGCTTGCGATCAAGGGCGCGCCGTTCGCGCTGATCTACGCCGACAAGGCGAAGCCGGGGTTCGAGCTCAGCGAGAAGGAGCTCTCGCTGCTGCGGACCTTGCGCAATCAGGCGGTGATGGCGTTTCGGCAGGCGGGATGACGCGGCGTCGGCGCGTCCGCTCGCCGTGCGCCACTGCCTGGATTCAGATGAGCTTGGCGGCCGCCAAGCGCGTCGGCGATCAGATGCACGAACTGCTGCAGGATCTGCGCGCGTGCCCTGACTCCCGGGCGCCGTCGTGGTTGTCGACGAACCGGACCAGACGACGGTCTGCGTAGCGACATCGACGAAGCTGCGTGTCGACAAGGACGTTCTCTTCGGTCCAGACCTGTGGCGCGCATATTTGCGCCGCCCCAGAGGCCACCGTAGTAGCCGCCCCAGCCCCATCCCCAGGGCCCGCCCCAAGGTCCGCCCCAGCCGGGCCACATCCCGGCACCGGGCGACACATGAAGAGATCTGACGTGACACCGAGGACGCGCGACGTCAGCACCGCCTGCGCACCGGATTCCTTGACCGCAGCGTCGATCTGCGGCTGCGTGGCGGCACCGTCCGCGGGCAGAAAGCGATACGACTGCACAGCGGCGACACCGCGGGCGCCGAGGTTCGCGACCATCAGATCCTCGAACACACGGCGCGTGGTGCCGTCTGGCGTGATGCTCACGACGAGCAGCTTGCCGTTCGGCGCCGATCGGTGGCTTGCCGGCGAACTGCGGGTTGAACCACTGCGCGTTGAGCTGAGTCGGCGCCGCGCAGCCAGCCAACAGCATCGTCATGACGGCGAGGACGACGAGGGGGCTGCCGAGAAAGCGTCGCATCAGGTTCAGATTGCGCAACCGAGGTGAAGCCATATGACGCGAGTCGAGTGTCGGGTGACGAGCCTGACCCCGGCACTGGTCACAACGGTTAGGGCTGCTTCGTTCCCGACCTGACCCGGTTGGCCGCGCTTCCATGCGGGGAGGCCCGTCGAGGACGATTGTAGGCGAGGACCTGGTCCTGCGTCGCCGTCGTCGGGCGCCGCTCGATCGTGCGCGGAGCGGCCCGTAGAATCGTCGCATGAGCTACCTCGTGCTTGCCCGCAAGTACCGCCCGCGCGATTTCGCGACGCTGGTCGGGCAGGCGCATGTGGTGCAGGCGCTCGCGAATGCGCTGGACCGCCAGAGGCTGCACCATGCCTATATGTTCACCGGCACGCGCGGCGTCGGCAAGACGACGATCTCGCGCATTCTCGCCAAGGCGCTGAACTGCACCGGGGCCGACGGCAAGGGCGGCATCACCGCGCAACCGTGCGGTGCCTGCGACGCCTGCCGCGACATCGACGCAGGGCGGTTCGTCGACTATGTCGAGCTTGACGCAGCGTCCAATCGCGGCGTCGAGGAGATCACGCAATTGCTCGATCAGGCGGTCTACAAACCTGTCGTCGGCCGCTTCAAGGTCTACATGATCGACGAAGTGCACATGCTGTCGAATCACGCGTTCAACGCGATGCTGAAGACCCTCGAGGAGCCGCCCGACTATCTGAAGTTCGTACTCGCGACGACCGACCCGCAGAAGGTGCCGCCGACCGTGCTGTCGCGCTGCCTGCAGTTCAACCTGCGGCCGATGGCGCCGGAGACGATGCAGGCGCATCTGGCCAGCGTGTTGACACAGGAGGGGCTGGCCGCGGAGCCCGGCGCACTGCGCCTGATATCGCGCGCGGCGCAGGGTTCGATGCGCGACGCGCTGTCGCTCGCGGATCAGGCGATCGCCTTCGGCGCCGGCACGCTTGCCGAGGCCGGCGTGCGCCAGATGCTCGGTGCGGTCGATCGCAGCCATGCGCTGCGCCTTGTCGAAGCGCTCGCGCTGCGAGACGGCGGCGCTGTGATTGCGGGTATCGATGGTCTGCGCGCGCTCGGCCTGTCGGCCGGCGGCACGCTCGAGGAAATGGCCGGCTTGTTGCAGCAGATGGCAGTGGCGCAGGCCGTGCCCGACGCGCTCGACGAGCAGGACCCGGAGACGCCCGCGGTCCGGCGCCTGGCCGGGCAGCTCGCCCCGGACGAAACGCAGCTGCTGTACAGCATCGTGCTGCACGGCCGCGCTGAGCTCGGCCTCGCGCCGGACGAATACAGCGGGCTCGTGATGGTCTTGCTGCGGATGTTGGCGTTTGCGCCGGAGCAGGGCGCGACGCCTCTCGTGGCGAACGCCGCGCCCGCCGCATCGGCCGCGTCAGTGACACCTACCGTATCGGCCACATCAGCCGCTTTGGCCGCGCAAGCCGCACCAGCCGCGTTCAATCCGAAGCCGCGCAGCCCGGCCGTGGCAGCAGCGCAGCGACCCATCGCGCGCGTGGTCAAGTTGCCCCCCGAACCACCGCCGTGGGACGACGCGTCGATCGACGAGCCGATCGACGAGCCGAAGCGCGCCGCGCCGTGGAAAGCCGACACATCCGCCGCCGCTGCGCCGAGAGTGGAAGAGGCGTTGCCGACCACCCCGGTGCCGGAGCCTCAACCGACCGCACTCGGCGATCGCTGGGCGCGCCAGGTGTCCGCCATGGCGGATGCCGGCAGCATCACGGCACTCGTGCGCGAACTCGCGCTGCAGGCACAGTGCGTCGCTATCGACGGCCTGCGCTGGCGGTTGCGCGTCGAACGCGAGGCACTCGCCGCGCCCGCGCAACGCGACCGCTTGCAGGCAGCGCTGCGCGCAGCGCGCGACGAAGCGATCGAGCTCGAGATCGAGGTCGGGCCGACCCAGGACACACCGGCCCGGCGCGATGCCGCCGAGCGGGCGCAGCGCCAGGATGCGGCGGAAAAGATCATCCACGACGATCCGCTCGTGCAGGCGCTGATGCGGCAGTACAGTACCGCGCGCATCGTGCCGGGATCGGTCAAACCACACTGACAACCCGGCCGCAGCCGCCGTCACCGCAAGGCGGCACGGTTCGGTCGGACAACAAGGAGCTATCACCATGATGAAGGGTCAACTCGCCGGGCTGATGAAGCAGGCGCAGGCGATGCAGGACAACCTGAAGCGCGCGCAGGAGGAACTCGCGACGGTCGAGGTCGAGGGCCAGTCGGGCGCCGGCCTCGTGAAGGTCACGATGACGTGCAAGAACGACGTGCGCCGCGTCAGCATCGACCCGAGCCTGCTCGCCGATGACAAGGACATGCTCGAAGACTTGGTCGCCGCAGCATTCAACGATGCCGTGCGGCGCGCCGAGACCGTGAGCAGCGAGAAGATGGGCAAGCTGACCGCTGGCATGCCGATGCCGCCCGGCATGAAGCTGCCGTTTTGACGCTGCGCGTGCGGATCACGGCGCTGAGGCGCTTGGCACACCCGCGCGCTGAAGTGACATGACCGAGCCGACACTGCAGGCGCTGATCGACGCTTTGCGTCGCTTGCCCGGCGTTGGCGTAAAGTCGGCGCAGCGCATGGCCTTTCATTTGCTGCAACACGACCGTGCGGGCGCGCAGCAGATCGCCGCCGCGCTGCAGGCAGCGGCGACCAACGTGCGCCATTGCGAGCGCTGCCACACGTTCACCGAGGCAAGCATTTGCGCGACCTGCCTGGATGCGAGTCGCGACGTGCGCCAGCTTTGCGTGGTCGAGACGCCGGCCGATCAAGCCGCGCTCGAGCGGAGCGGCAGCTATCGCGGCCTGTACTTCGTGCTGATGGGGCCGCTGTCGCCGCTCGACGGCATCGGCGGCAAGGACATCGGGTTGCCCGAATTGCTCGCGCGGGCGAGCGACGGCAGCGTCGAGGAAGTGATCATCGCGACCAACTTCACCGCCGAAGGCGAAGCGACATCGCACGTCCTTGCTGAAAGCCTGAAGGCACGCGGGGTGCGCAGCACGCGGCTCGCGCGCGGTGTGCCGATCGGCAGCGAGCTCGAATACGTCGATCTCGGCACGATCGCGCATGCGCTCGCTGACCGGCGTTGAGCGCGTCACACGCGCTGTGCGTGCGATTCGCTCATTCGCGCTGTGCGTGCGATTCGCTCAGTCGCGCCGTGCGCGCGAGTGAACTGATGACGTCAAGCTGATGCCGCCTTCAACCGGAGTGCCGCCAATCACGCCGCCACTCACGCCCCAGATGCGTGACGTGCTCGATCGCATCCGGCGCGCGAATCGCCCGCCGTTTCATTCGCTGTCGCCGGCCGAGGCGCGGGTCGCGTACGCCGCTGGCGCCGAGGTGCTCGACCTGCCACGCGCACCGCTCGCGCGGGTCGAGGCATTGAGCATGCCCGGCGGCGACGGCCGCCCGCGCGCGGCGCGGCTGTATGCGAACTACGCACGCGCGCCTGCCGGTGCTGCTCTTCCTGCACGGCGGTGGCTTCACGATCGGCGGGCTCGAGACGCACGACAGCCTGTGCCGTCAACTCGCGCTGCACAGCGGCGCGGCCATCGTTGCGCTCGACTACCGTCTCGCGCCCGAGCATCGGTTCCCTGCCGCGGTCGAGGACAGCTGGGCGGCGATGGGCTGGCTGGCAAAGCATGGCGACACGCTCGGCCTCGATGGCCGGCGGCTTGCCGTCGGCGGCGACAGCGCCGGTGGCACGCTCGCCGCGACATGCGCACTGCACGCGCGCGACAGCGGGGTGCCACTCGCACTGCAGCTGCTCATCACGCCCGGGACAGCGGCGTTCGCCGACACGTCGTCGCATGAAATCTTCGCGAACGGCTACCTGCTCGACGCGCGGAGCATTGCCTGGTTCTTCGCCCACTACATCGATCCGGCACAGCGCGGCGATTGGCGCTTCGCGCCGCTGCATGCCGACGATCTCGAAGGCGTTGCACCCGCCTGTCTGGTGCTCGCCGAGTGCGATCCGCTGGTGGACGAAGGCGTCGCCTACGGCGACCGGCTGCGCGCTGCGGGGGTGCCGGTCGAACTCGAGCTGGTGCGCGGCGTGACGCACGATTTCATCAAGATGGGCCGTACGCTCCCGCAGGCCCGTGCGGCGCAGGCGATCTGCGCCGACGCATTGCGAAAGGCACTCTTCCCATGAAGCGTCAGGACTACCGATTCCGCGAGCGTTTGCGTGTGCGCTGGGCCGAGATCGATGCCCAGAAGATCGTCTTCAACGGCCACTACCTGATGTACTTCGACACCGCGATCGCCGGCTACTGGCGCGCTCTTGCGCTGCCGTATGCGCCGACGATGGAGGCGCTGGGCGGCGACCTGTACGTGCGCAAGGCAACGCTCGAGTACCACGCCTCGGCGCGCTACGACGACCTGCTCGAAGTCGGCATGCGCCGTGCGCGTGTCGGCACCTCGTCGATCGTCTTCGAAGCTGCGGTGTTTCGTGGTGAGGATCGGCTCGTGAGCGGGGAACTCGTCTACGTCTTTGCCGACCCGGCGACGCAGACTTCACGCCCCGTCCCCGAAGCGCTGCGCGCGATCTTCGACGCGTTCGAACAGCGGGGAGCCGATGTTCGAGGCACGTATCGGCAACTGGGACGAACTCGGCGCGCAGGCACAGGCGATCCGCCATGCGGTCTTCGTCGAAGAGCAGGGCGTGCCGCTCGCGATGGAGCATGACGCCGCCGATGCGACCGCCGTGCATGCACTGGCGGTCAACCGGCTCGGACTGCCGCTCGCAACGGGACGCTTGCTCGAGTTCATCACAAGGCACTGCACGCATCGGCCGCATGGCGGTGATGCAGGCGTTGCGCGGCAGTGGCGTGGGGCGGGGGATTCTCGATGCGCTGCTGAACGCGGCACGCGCAGAGCGGGCATCGTCAGGTGACGCTCCACGCGCAGGCGTCGGCCGCAGACTTCTACCGCCGTGCGGGTTTCAGCGAGCTTGCCGCGCCCTTCGAGGAGGCTGGCATCACGCACATCGAGATGACGACGCACGCTCTGAACGACACATTTGCACCACGCAGTCGCACACCTTGGGAGGCCCGCGTTGCACTTGCGTGACGGATTGGACAGCAAGAGCGGTTACCAGGCGTAAGCGATCAGGGCAATCCCTAGTTCACTGGCATCATCGATGCAAGCAAATCAAACAGGGAGCTCAATCATGATCTCGCGACTCCGCGCTGGCCACTTGGCCGGTAGCCTGATCGCAACGCTTGCCGTCATCGGCGGCGCAGCGCATGCCGACGTGGTCCTCGCCCCCGAACTTGCCGGCGCCTACGCCGCCGGCAGGGGCGTCGATGGCGAATTTCTGAAGGTGAGCGACGCGTGGCACGACAGCAGCGTGCTGTGGAACGAGGCCACGCAGTCCTTCGGGTCGGGTGTCGCGATCGGCACGTTTTCCTGGGGTACCGGCCTGTGGGGTCTGGCCGATTGGCGCACCGCCTACGCCAGCCCGGCTCCCGGCATGATTGAGTCCAGCTGGACCGGCCGGGCGAGCCCGATTTCGTACGCCGACGCCGAATACAACGCGCTCTACGGTCCGACCTGGGGCGAGGCGGCGATGGCGCCCTTGTTCGCGCCGAACGGGCCGAGCGCGGGCGAGAACAACTGGACGTCGCGCTTTGCCGGCTACATCCGGATCACCGAAGCCGGAACCTACAACTTCAGCGTGCTGCATGACGACGGGTTCTTCTTCACCCTCGGCGGTGCGTCCGACACGCTCTCGCTGGAGAACGACTTTCTGAATCCGCGCGAGAGGCTCGGCTTCGACACCAATCTGCAACTCGGCGTGGGCCTGTACTCCTTCGAGCTCGGCGCCTACGACCGCATCGAAGCGGGTGTCGTCGAGCTGTCCTGGTCGCGCGACGGCGGCGAACTGGTCGGTGGTGCCGATCGAGAACCTGATCCGGCCCGACGAAGTGATGCCGGTGCCCGAACCCTCGACTTGGGCGCTGATGCTCGGCGGACTGCTGGCGATCGGCTCGGTCTCTGCACGGCGACGTCATCTCGCCCGCGGCTTCCGCGGCTGAATGAGGTCGCGTCGCGAAACCGGTGCACCTGCCGCACGGGAGATCCTGCAAGTCCTGATCGTCGCGCTCGGGCTGGATCGGTTTCGTCTGGCTGTGGGTGCTCGTGGGCCGAGCAGCCGTGGGATTCGAGCCGCCTGGTGTGGCTGATCGTCGGCTCCTTGGTCGTGCTGCCAATCGTCACGCTCGCCTGGGTGATCCACAACCGGGCCATCTTCCGGCGCAAGGGCGAGCGGCTCGGCGTGCCGGTGGCCGACTACAGCTACCGCAACGACTGGCACGGCCGGCGCGTCGAGGCCGACTGGGCCGTCGCTGCGCACGAGCCGCTACGTCACCGTCGGCGTCGAAGGCGATGTCAAGGCATATCGCGCCACCGCGTTTGACTTTCCCGGACGAAGACGCGGCAGCGATCGATCCGGCGACCCACCCGCAGCCGGCTTTCTACTTGAATCCGGTCGCCGACTTCATCGTCGCGCTGCAGTACACGCTGCCCTACACCTGGGCACTGTGGTTCTTTGCCGCCTACCCGATCGTGACCAGCATCATGTGGATCACGACCTCGCTGTTCTTCATCCAGCGGTGGGAGCGCGGCGCGCCTCGGACAGCCAGTTTCCGGACAGACGTCGAGCGGGATCTGCCGCGCGTCTCGGTGCTGATTCCGGCGCACAACGAGGCGGGCGTCATCGCCGACACACTGGCCGCGGCCTGCGCGCATCGACTATCCCTCCTTCGAGGTCGTGGTCGTCGACGATGGTTCGACCGACGACACGGTTCGCCGGGTGATGCCCTTCGTCGCGTCCGGCCATGTGCGCCTGGTGCGCAAGACGGTCAACGAAGGCAAGGCCCTCGCGCTCAACGACGCGCTGCCGCTCGTCGACCGGCGAGATCGTGCTGACGCTCGATGCCGATGCCGCGCCGGAACCCGACATCCTGCGCCGCATCGTGCCGCACTTCCGCAGCGCGCGCGTGGCCGCCGTCACCGGCAACCCGCGGGTGCGCAATGCGGACAACTTCCTGGCCCGCCTGCAGGCCATCGAGTTCAGCTCGATCGTGAGCCTGCTGCGCCGCTCGCAGCGCATCTGGGGGCGCATCGTGACCGTGTCCGGCGTGGTCGCGGCCTTCCGGCGCAGCGCGGTGTTCGACGTCGGCGGCTTCTCGCCGAACATGCCGACCGAGGACATCGAGCTGACCTGGAAGCTGCAAAAGCGCTTCTACGACGTGCGCTACGAGCCGCGCGCGATCGTCTGGATGACGGTGCCGACGACCGTGCGCGGCCTGTATCACCAGCGCCTGCGCTGGGCTCGCGGACTGATGCAGGTGTTTCACAAGCACGCGGACGTCATGCTGCACTGGAAATTCCGCCGCATGTGGCCGGTGTTCATCGAGTCGGCGCTGTCGATCGTCTGGGCGCTTTGCTTCGTCGTGCTGACGTTGATCTGGATCGCGTCGTACGCGATCGGCGTGCCGCCGGTGGGCGCCTCGCCGATCCCCAATCTCTGGGGCATGACGATCGGCACCCTGTGCCTGCTGCAACTGCTGCTGGGCACGCTCGTCGACCGGCGCTACGACAACGGCATCCTGCGCTACTACCCCTACGCGGTGTGGTATCCGCTCGTCTACTGGATGTTCCTGTCCATCACCACCGTGCTGTCGCTGACCTGGATCTTTCGGCGACCGGCCGACAAGGGGGTGCGCTGGAACACGCAGCGCGAAGGCCCGGCCGCATGAGGGCCGCCCACCGGAACCGGCTCAGGGCGCTGAGCCTCGCCCTGGCCGTGCTCGCCGCGCCCGGCCACGCCCATGCCAACGGCTTGGCCGACGCACGCCGGGCCGTCGATGCCCGCGAGTTCAGCGTCGCGCTCCCGCTCTTCGAGACCCTGCTCGCGCAACAGCCCGACAACGCCGACCTGCTGATCGAAACGGCACGCGTCTACGGCTTCGCCGATCGCCACAGGGAGGCGATCGCCACCTATCGGCGCGTGCTCGAGGTCGCACCGGCGAGGCGCCAGGACGTGCTCGCGTCGCTCGCCTGGCAGACGCTGTGGTCGGGTGACGCAGCGGGCGCCGTGCCCCTCTTCGTCGAAGCGCAGCCGTACGCGGTCGACGCCAAGGCGCGCGCGGACCTGCTGCGCGGCGAAGGGGAGGCGCAGGCCGAACTCGGCGACGTGCCCGCCGCGCTGGCCGCCTATCAGCAGGCCGTGGCGCTGCGGCCGGACGACCGCGACCTCAGGCGTCGCGTTGCGCAAGCCTGGCTCTGGCTCGACGACTACGCGCAGGCCGAGGCGGCCTGGCGCGCGCTGATCGCCGAGGATCCGACCGACCGTCGCAGCCAGGCCGGCCTGGCGCGCACGATCAACGCGGGCGGCCGACACAACGGCGCCGTCCGCGCCTACGCGCCGATCGACGACGGTAGCGACGCCTCGGTGCAACTCGACGACGCCCGTGCGCTGCGCTGGGCGGGTTATCCGGCGCCGGCCTATGCGCTGCTGGCCGGGCGCACCGATGCCGACGCCGTCTGGCTACGCGACTGGCGTATCGAACGCGAATTGATTCCCTACGTCTACGGCACCGCCGAGTACGCGACCGATGCTGACAACCTGGACATTGCTTCTTTCACCGCCGCAACCGGACGCTTGCTGACGCCCGCCGTGCTCGGCGAAGTCGGCTACCGCTATGTGAACCTGAACAACAACGACGGCAACGTCAACGGCAATCGTCTGTTCGCCACGCTGCGCGGAACCTGGGGCGAACCGGGCGTGACGCCACCGGGCTTGCTCATCCCCGCGATCAGTATCGGCCTGAACGACTACAACGGCTGGACGCCGATCACGGGCAACGCGAGCCTGCGCTGGATGCCTGTCGATCTGTGGCGCATTGCCGCCGATCTGGGGCGCGAACTCGTCGAGACGCCGCTTGCGGTCGCCAACCGGATCACGCTCGACGTCGCTTCGCTTGGCGTGGAATACCGCGCGCCGCCGCACTGGGAGTTCGCAGGTGCACTGTCCTACCTTCGGTTCAGCGACGGTAACGACCGTTCGCGCGTCAACGGCAGCGCCGGCTATGCGGTGCGCTTCAATCCGAAAGTCGTCGTCGGCATCGAAGGCGCCGCGTTCGAGGATTCGATGCCGGCGAGTTTCGCGCCGATTCCGCCGCCCGGCACGCTCGCGCCGCACGGCTACTGGAATCCGAAGCGATACGCCGAAGGCCGCGCCTTCGCAGGCATTTGGGGCGACAACCAGCCCTGGGAGTGGTACGGGCGTGTCGCCCTCGGCACGTCGCGTGAGACCGATGCTGACGGCAACACGACGACCGGCAACCCGAACCTGCTCGAAGTCGGCGTCGCCTACGACGTCGGCCCGCGCCTGCGTTGGAGCGCTTTTGCGGGCGGCTCGGGGTCGAGCTTCGCGGTCGGCAATGGCGGCACCGGCTATTGGCGGCGCTATGTCGGCGTGAACCTGACGGCCTGGTTCAAGTAGCGCGATGGGCGCCGGCGGCGCGCGGCCGCGCTTCAGTCGGCCGCAGGCGGCTCAATCGGCTCGATCGGCAACGCATACGGCATGTCGATGCGCCGCAGGGCAGGGCCGTCGGCGCGGCCGAGGTGGACGCTGCCGCCGGCAAGCGCCGCCAGTTTGATCTCGACCAGCGCGAGGCTGCCCGGCGCGACGCCGGCCGGCTGGGGCGCGGCGTTCACGATCATGCCTGCCGGCTGCGCTGCATCGTCGCTGTGGAACACCTCGACGCCGGCGCGGCACGCGCTGTCTACCTCGTAGAGCACGCTGCGGCGCTTGATGCTGCCGCGGTATTGGCTTCGGGCGACGATCTCCTGTCCCGGATAGCAGCCCTTCTGGAAGTCGACGCCGCCTACCAGTTCGTAGTTGAGCATCTGCGGCACAAACTGCTCGACTGTGGCCTGCTCGATGCGCGCGATCCCGCTTCGTACCTCGAGCCAGCGCCATGTGTCGTGCGCGAGCGGCGGTAACTCGGGCGCGCGGATCGACGCGCACAGCACGCGCTGAAGCCCCGCCGCATCGGGGAGGGCGACGGCAGTCAGGCCTTCACGCTCATGCTTGACCCACTGTGCCTCCGGCGCGAGATCGCCGAGCCAGGCGATGGCGCGCGGGCCGACGAGGCCGTACAACGGCAATTCCTCGCTGGCGTCGCTCAGCACGCAGCGCGCGCGCATCACGAACATGCGCAAGCGCTTGAGCGTGGCCGGCAGCAGGTTCGCACTGCACGCGAGCATCACGTCGCCGGACACCTCGCGCCAGATCACGAAGCTCGCAAGCAGGCGACCCTTTGGCGAACAATAGCCCGCGAGGTGAGCTTGCGCGAGCGCAAGGTTGCTAACGTCGTTCGTCAGTTGGCCGTGCAGAAAGCCAGCAGCTTCGGGGCCACTGGCGCGGATCAAGCCCCAGTCGTCGAGCCTGCAAACGCCGTCGAGTTCGTCAATCGGATTCATGCGCTGATTATCATCAGCGCCCATGTTCGCCACCTCTTCATGGGAATTTCCTGCGCCGCGCCGTGTGAGTCCGGCATGAAGCGGCGCGCGCGCGGCGAAGCAAAGGACGTTCACGCATGAAACTCTGGGGCGGCGCATTGCTGGGCATCGTCGTCATGGCAGCTGCCATGGCCGGCGCCACAGCCTGGTGGTTGCAGCGACCGCTGCCGCTCGCGAGCGACAGGGTGGAGCTGTCGATAGAGCCCGGCGAGACGCCGCGCCAGATCGCGCAGGCCTGGGTCGATGCTGGGGTGCAGGCGCCACCGTGGATGCTCTACGAGTGGTTCCGTTGGTCCGGCCAGGCGCGCCGGATCCGTGCCGGCAGCTACGAGATCGATCGTCAGGTCTCGCCGCAGCGCCTGCTGCAGAAGATGGTGATGGGCGACGAGACGCTCGCCGTCACGCGCATCATCGAAGGCTGGAACTTCCGCCAGCTGCGCGCCGAGTTGGCACGCGCGGAGCGGCTCAAGCCGACCATCGCGGCGCTCAGCGACGCCGAGGTGATGGCGCTGATCGGCGCGCCGGGCGTCTCGCCCGAGGGGCAGTTTTTTCCAGACACCTATGCCTACAGCAAGGGCAGCAGCGATATCGCCGTGCTCAAGCGCGCCCACCACGCGATGCAGCAACGGCTTGCGGCCGCGTGGGCGGCGCGCACGCCCGACACGCCGCTGCGCGGCGCCGATGAGGCGCTGACGCTGGCTTCGATCATCGAGAAGGAGACCGGCGTCGCGACCGACCGCGGCAAGGTGGCGGGCGTTTTCATCAACCGGCTGCGCCTCAACATGCCGCTGCAGACCGACCCGACCGTGATCTACGGCCTGGGTGCGGGCTTCGACGGCAATCTGCGCAAGCGCGATCTGCTCGCCGACACGCCCTACAACACCTACATCCGTCCCGGGCTGCCGCCCACGCCGATCGCGATGCCGGGCAAGGCATCGCTCGACGCCGCGGTGCGGCCCGAGCCGACGAAGGCGCTCTACTTCGTCGCGCGCGGCGACGGCAGCAGCGAGTTCAGCGATGACCTGGCTGCGCATAATCGGGCGGTGAACCAATACCAGCGCGGCAAGTGACGACCGGGTGCTTCCTCACCTTCGAGGGCATCGACGGGGCCGGCAAGTCCACCCACATCGACGCCGTCGCCGAGCGCTTTCGACGCGCCGGCGGTGAACTCGTCATCACCCGCGAACCCGGCGGCACCGCGCTCGCCGAGCAACTGCGCGAGCTGGTGCTGGGCTCGCCGATGGACGCGT
This sequence comes from uncultured beta proteobacterium, assembly GCA_963774675.1. Taxonomy (GTDB): domain Bacteria; phylum Pseudomonadota; class Gammaproteobacteria; order Burkholderiales; family Burkholderiaceae_C; genus CAIKUF01. The sequence goes on from CAVZFV010000005.1 coordinate 65,636, forward strand.
TGACCGAAGCACTGCTCGTGTTCGCGGCGCGACGCGACCATTTGAGCCAGGTGATCCGGCCGGCGCTCGCGCGCGGCGCATGCGTCGTGTGCGACCGTTTCACCGATTCCACCTTTGCCTACCAGGGCGGTGGACGCGGTTTCGATCTGGCTGTGCTCTCCGCGCTCGAGGGCTGGGTGCAGCAGGGCCTGCAACCCGATCTGACGTTGTGGTTCGACCTGCCGGCGTCTGTTGCCGCCGAGCGGCGCGGCGCGGACCGTGCGCCCGACCGATTCGAACGCATGGACGAAGCCTTTTTCGAACGCGTGATCGAAGGCTACCGTCGGCGTGCGCTGGCGGACCCGGTGCGCTTTGTCCGAATCGACGCGCTGCGTCCGCCTGCAGAGGTCGCAGCGCAGATCGCCGAAGTGCTGGCGGGGCGCGGACTGTGAGCGACGTGACCACACCTTCCGCTGCCGATCGCGGGATTGATGCCGACCGGCGTGCTGCCGTGGCTGGCGACACCGCTTGCCGAGGCGCTGCGCACCCAGCGCGGGCACGCGCTGCTGGTGCAGGGCGCGCCGGGGGCAGGGCAGTTCGAGTTCGCGATCGCGCTGGCCCGCGCATGGTTGTGCGAGACGAGCGAGAGCGAACGGCCGGACGGTCTGGCCTGCGGGCATTGCGAGAGCTGTCATCTGGCGACGGCCGATCAGGTCCACCCGGATTTGCGCGTTCTGCTGCCTGAGGCGCTGCACTTCGCGTTGGGCTGGCAACGGCCTGGCGATGCGGCGGAAGCGGGTGAAGGCAAGAAGAAGGCGAGCGAATGGATCTCGATCAGGCAGGTGCGCCAGGCGATCGAATTTTCGATGCTGACCAGCGGGCGAGGGCGCCTCAAGGTCGTCGTGGTCTACCCTGCCGAGCGCATGCCACCGGCAGCGGCGAGCGCGCTGCTCAAACTGCTCGAAGAGCCCCAGGGCGGGCAGCGATTCGTCCTCGGCTGCGGTGACGCCGCTTCGCTGCTGCCGACCGTTCGCAGCCGCTGTCATGCACTCACGCTGCAGGCCCCCGACGCGGCGCTCGCGGTACGCTGGCTGGCGGATGCCGGTGTCGCCGATGCGCCGGTGCTGATTGCGTCAAGCGGGGGCGCGCCGCTTGCTGCCATCGAGCGTCATGCGATGGGGCTCGACGCGGCGCTTTGGACGCGCCTGCCTTCGCTCGTCGCGGCGGGCGACGCACAGGCGCTGTCGCGGCTTCCGGTATGGCTCGTGATCGATTCGCTGCAAAAGCTGTGTCACGACGCAATGCTCGCCGCATGCGGCGTTGCACCACGCTACTTTCCGGCGGCGAGCGTACCGGCGCATGCCGCTTTGCCGCGGCTCGCCGAATGGGGTCAGGCACTGCGGCGTTCCGCCCGCCATGCCGATCATCCGTGGAATGTGGGACTGATGGTCGAATCGCTCGTGCTGCAGGGGCAACGCGCACTGGCCGGCGAGCGTGGGCCGGCCGCGTCCGCCGCGCCGCGCGATTCGGTACACTCGCGCCGATGAGCGAACCCACCGGCCGACCCTCCGCGCCAGCGCCCGTCGGCGGCGCGCGACCGAGCGTGATTCAACTGGTGTTCCGCGAGAAGAGCGCGCTGTATGCGGCCTACATGCCGATGCTGACCGACGGTGGCCTTTTCGTCCCGACGACGCGGGACTACCGGCTCGGCGAGGACATCTACCTGTTGCTGACGCTCCCTGACGACCCGCAGCGCTACCCGGTTGCGGGCAAGGTCGCCTGGATCACGCCGGCGAATGCTTCGGGCGGCCGTACGCAGGGCGTCGGGGTTCGGTTTCCGGGTGACGAGAAGACGCGCGGGCTCAAGCTCAAGATCGAGGAGATCCTGGGCACCTCGATCTCGTCGTCCAAGCCGACGCAGACGATCTGAAGCCGGGCTCACGCGCCCGGTGACTGGCGTCAAGTTCGCCTCCGCATGTACGTCGATTCACACTGCCACCTGAGTTTTCCGGAGCTTGCGGCGCGCGTCGACGAGATCCGGTCTGCGATGAGTGCGGCGCAGGTCGATCGCGCGCTGTGCATCTGTACCACGTTGGAGGAGTTCCCTCAGGTGCATGCGCTCGCGACGCGCTACGACAACTTCTGGGCCAGCGCCGGGGTTCACCCGGACAGCGAGGGCGTGCAGGAGCCCTCGCTGGAAGATCTGATCGGCCTGGCGCGTCGTCCGCGCGTGGTCGCGATCGGCGAAACCGGGCTCGACTACTACCGGCTCGCCGGGCGCAGCGTCGAGGACATGGCGTGGCAACGCGAGCGGTTTCGGGTGCACATCAGAGCGGCGCGGGCCGTCGATCTGCCCTTGGTCGTGCACACGCGCAGCGCGTCGGCGGATACGCTCTCCATCCTGCGCGAGGAGGGCGCGGAAAGCGCGGGTGGCGTGTTCCACTGTTTCACCGAGACAATGGAAGTCGCCCGGTCGGCACTCGATCTGGGGTTCTTCATTTCTTTCTCCGGCATCCTGACCTTTCGCAACGCGAGCGAGTTGCGTGACGTGGCTCGCTTCGTGCCGCTGGACCGTTGCCTGATCGAGACGGACAGCCCCTATCTCGCCCCGATGCCGCACCGCGGGCGGACCAACAATCCGTCCTTTGTCGTGTTCGTCGCCGAGCAGTTGGCAGCACTCAAGAACTGCAGCGTTCAGACTGTCGCCGAGGCGACTTCATCCAATTTCGAGCGCCTCTTTGCGCGCGTCAACGAGGGCGGTATCGGCCGCGAGTCTTCTCATGTCATGGATTAATAAACCGTTCTATCTAATTGTTTTACTTATAAGTTTGTCGGCACAGGCCGGCTCGTACGAAGACTTCTTCGTCGCCGTGAAGCGCAATGACGGTGGCACCGTCACAGAGCTTTTGAACAAGGGCTTCGACCCGAACACACTCGATCCGAACGGCAAAGTCGCGCTCATTCTTGCCATACAGGAAGAGAATTTCGCCGTTGCCGAAGCGCTGATGGCGCGACCGAACCTGAATGTCAACGCGACGAACCAGGCGGGCGAAACGCCATTGATGATGGCTGTGCTTCGCGGCAATCTTGCCTGGAGCGAGCGCCTGATCGCGCGAGGCGCAGACATCAACAAGGCAGGCTGGTCGCCGCTTCACTATGCGGCCACGGGGCCGGAGCCGAAGGCGGTGCAACTCCTGCTCGAGCGCGGCGCCGTCGTCGATGCTGAATCGCCAGACCGCACAACCCCATTGATGCTTGCGGCGCGCTATGGCAAAGAGGACAGCGTGAACCTGTTGCTGGCGCGCGGCGCCGACCCGAAGCGCACCAATGATCGCAACATGAACGCAGCGGACTTCGCCCGGGGCGGCGGGCGCGAATGGCTCGCGGTTCTCTTGTCGAAGCCGGGCGGCTAGGCGAGGACGCTCAGCAAAGTGTGACGCAGTGGCGTTGTCGGCCTTTCCCTGACGTTGCTATTGGGGAATGGATGACTCCCCAATCGTTGCGAGAGAACTAAAGTGGGCTTGTGTCTAAACGCAAGCCTTGCCTAGGAGCGCAACATGCAAGAGACCACACCAGTTGCCAACCCGTTCGCGCTGATGATGAACCCGGAAGCGGTGCTCCAGGCACTTGCGCGGTCCGATCGTCTCGAGCGTCTGCAGCGTCGTATTTGCCGACCGCTGGACAAACCAGTCATCGCGAAGGCTGGACTTGACACCGAGGAGTTCGACAAGACTGTCGACGCGCAAACCGCGTCTGAGTTGGATGGTTGAACTCTCATTGCCATGCGTTGCACTTTAAGTTGATCAGCTAAGCCTCTGATAATAAAGAGGTTTCTTGTCGACGCCGTCGTCGGCAATCGCGCTTCGACATCCCGTCGGGTTCCGTTTGGTGCGCTGGATGAGCGTCACGCACCTTGCGCAGCGTTTGATGTCGACTCAAAACCGCACTTGATCACGTCCTTGCACGGTGACGTGAGCGACGGCCTTGATACATCCGCGTGCAAGTTGAGTTTGGGGCGGCGACAAAGGGCGATCGCTGCCGTTTCCAAGAGGGGAATGAATCGGAGCGTCTGCCATATACTTGCGACAATGTATATTATGTTAACTAAAATGCGGGTTGCAAGAATTGACCGCGGCACGCAATCATGAACACGCGAGCACCTGCCCCTTGCCAGAACGCTTGAGCACAGCACCGATAGCGTCGGCAAGCTCGGAGATCCCTTGGCGCTGGGCGCTTGCAAGTGCGGCGTAGCCTGAGCTGGTGGGTTGGCTGACGACTGTTGCATGGCAGTTGATCGCGGTCCCATCCCGCGCTGCAGACCAATCAGCGGTGAGCGTCGCCTGGCCTCCTGCGACCAGATCGAAGCGCCGAATGTCGATGCGGACGAGCCATGGTTTCGCGGCCTCGCCTGTTCCCGGTGGGCCGAGCGTCTGGGTCAAACGCTCGACCACGGCAGCGTGGATTTCATCTGCGAGCGGCGCAATCCAACGTTCCTGTTCCAGGACGACGAGGCTGCCATCTGCGGAACGCAGGACCCACTGCGGCTGGTCCACCTGGGCCGGGATCTTGACGGGCAAGAGTTGCCAATCAATCACCACGCCTGCGTGACTGCGCTCTGCGTTGGCGGAGGCAGGTGGAATCAAGGTGTGGAAGTGAGTCGGCGTAGGCGCCGAACCACAGCCGAGGATGAACAAAGCAAGCGCCGAACTCGAGATCGCGGTGGCCGTTGTCACGGGCTGACGTCGTGGCGAATGCTGTCTCTTCATCGTCCGCTCTCGTTCAGGCTGGCCGGGTTGGGGTCGGCGGGTTTGCCTTTCAGCAACGCGTCCGGGTGGCGCTGCAGGTAGTCGGCCAGCACGCGCAGCGCCTGCGCTGCGCGCTTCATCTCGATCAAGGCCTGATTGACGTTCTGCTGCAGCGGAGCATTCGACTGTGTGACGTTGCGGTCCAGATTGGCGATCGCCGCTTGGGCCGAGACGAGCGTCTTTTGCACATCGACCAGCGCGCGTTGCGCATCCGGTGAGAGCCGCTTGATCGCGTCGTTCGCGCTGGCCACGGTTTCCTTCAGTCCGTCTGTCGCCGCGCCGGCGCTGCGCAAGGTCGTACGTAAGTCGTTGCCGATTTCGTCAAAGGGCACTTTGCCCAGCCTCGCCACGATCTCGGCGAGCTGCGGCTGCAAATCGGCAAGCGTGCCACGGATGGTTGGCAATGTCGGCGGCATTTTTTCAGCGTCGAGCGTCGCCTTGGTCGTCTTGCAGCGGGAAGTCCAGCGCCACATAGAGCTGTCCGGTCAGCAAGTTGCCGGTGCGCACCTGTGCCCGCATGCCGGCATCAACGAGTTGCTTGAGGAACAGCGAATCCACCTTCTTGTTCGAACCCGCCGCGGGCTTGAACTGGCTGCGCACGTTGCCCAGGCGCTGCAGGTAGAGATCGGCAGTCACCTCGACCGGGAACTTGCCGCCTTCCGGCGCGCGCATCAGTTTGACGCTGCGCACATTGCCGACCTCTAGGCCGAGCATGTCCACCGGCGCGCCGACGACGAGCCCACGCTGAGCCTGGTCGAACACCATCCGCACGCGCTGCGCTGGCCCATCGGGCGGCGCGAGTGCTGCCTTGCGCGTCTTGAACAGTTCGAACTGCGACTCGGCTGGCGCTGAGGCAGCAGCGCCCTCGCCTTCCGCATTCCCGAACGCGACGCCGCCGGCGATCAGCGACGCGAGTGATTCGGTGTTGATCTGGAACCCGCTCGCGTCCAGCGTCACGTCGATGCCGCTCGCGTTCCAGAAGCGAGATCGGTTCGTCACCAGTTGCTCATTGGGCGCCTCGATCAAGACCTGAACATCCAGCGTGTCCTTGGCCGGGTCCAGCGCATAGCCCACCACCCTGCCGACCCGCGCGCGACGGTAGTACACGGGCGACCCGACGTCGAGGGAGCCGAGATCCTTGGCGACGAGCTTGAAGATGCGGCCCGGCTCGTCGCGCAGCACGAGCGGCGGCGCCTCGAGGCCGGTGAAATGGGTGCGGCTTTCGGCCGAAACGCCAGCATCCACGCCGATATAAGAGCCCGAAAACAGCGTGCCCAGACCCGTTACGCCGGCCAGCCCGACGCGCGGTTTCACGACCCAGAATCGCGTGTCTTCGACGGCCAGGCTTTCAACACTCTTGTCGAGCTTGACCGACACCCTCACGCGCTCGCGGTCCGGGCTGAGCGCCACCCTGCTCACCTTGCCGACGACGACCTCCTTGAAGCGGACCTCGGTGCGTCCCGGCTCGAGCCCCTCGGCGCTGCGAAAGGTGATCGTGATCTCGGGGCCGACCGAGGTCAGCGCGCGCACGACGAGCACCGCGCCGACGACGAGCGCGGCAATCGGCACCAGCCAGACGAGCGACAGGCGCATGCGCTTGCGGCGCACGACTGTTACCTCGGGCGGGGTGGCGGGGATGTCCTTCGTCGGTTCGGATTCTTCAGTCATCTTCGGGCCAGATCAGGCGAGGGTCGAAGCTCGCCGAAGCTAGCATGGTCAGGACGACGACGCCGCCGAATGCGAGCAGCCCAGCCAACGGCTCGACGGTGGCAAGTGCGCCGAAGCGCACCATGCCGACGAGCAACACGACGACGAATACGTCGAGCATCGACCAGTGGCCAACGGTTTCGAGCAGACGATACAGGCTCGCCCGCTCGAGCTGACGCCAGCGCGATTGGCGTCGAGCCGTCAGGACGAGGAGCGCGAGCGCACCGATTTTCAGGATCGGCACCGCGATGCTCGCGATGAAGACGATCAGGGCCAACTCCCAAGACCCCGTCTGCCACAGTTCGAGAATGCCGCCGATGATCGTGTGCTGCTCGCGCCCGTAGACAAAGCTCGCCGTGCTCATGATCGGCAGCACGTTGGCCGGGATGTAGAGCAAGGCCGCCGCGATCAGGTAGGCGGTACAGCGCTGCAGGCTGTCGGGCTTGCGCGCATGAAGTGCGAAATGGCATCGCGGGCAACGGCCCGTGGACCGCGCCGCCTCACTCACGAGGCCGCAACATTCGCAACCCAGCAGCCCGAGCGTGCGCGCTGTTGGTACCTGCGACGGCACTTGCGCTGGCACCTGCGACTGCGTCGGCGCCGACGCCGCCTGTGCGCTCACGACGGCAACTCCGATGCGCGGCGCCACAGGCCGTGCAAACCGGCGGCCTGGTTGGCGGCCAACAGGAAGGTCAGCACCGCGTACGAGAAGAGACCGACGCCAAGGATGACGCTGGCCAGGCCCGCGCTCTTGACGATCGCGACCAGCGCACCGAACAGGAACACCTCGACCATGCTCCAGCGCGTCACCCAGCGCAGCGCGCGCATCGCGGGCACGAAGCCGCCCACCCGCCGGCCCGCCGTGAGCGGCAGCAACACGTACAGGCGCAGCAGGATCACCGCAAGCGGGAATGCGAAAGCTGTCGCTCCCGCGAGCAAGGCCACGACGTGCTCGCCTGTCTGCCAGGTCGACTGGATCGATTCGAGCAGCGTGACCTGTGAATGCGCGCCGCCGAGATTGAGCGCGACGATGTCCGACAGGTTGCCCGTGATGAAGACGAGCAGCGCTGCAAGTGAAAGCGCAAGCTGCCCGTCCACCGTCAAGACATGCCCACGACCGAGCATCGCGCCGCAGCGTGCGCAACGCGCGACTTCGTTGGGCGCCAGCGAGCGCCGCGAATAAACGGCGTCGCATTCGTCGCAGACGACGAGATCGGGTCGCACTGGCGCGTGCGCCAGCAGATCCTCGCGGTGGTCAAACCAGCCGTAGCCGGTCAGCAGGCGTCGGGTGTTTGCGTCCATCGATCAGGCGACGGCCGAGCGGTGCTCGATACGCACATGGCGCAAATCGCGCACATCACTCTTGGCTCCGCATGCGCCGGTTTCAGTCATGAGGCATCCGAAATACGCGCGCTGCGCGATCAAGTTCAACCGCCGGGAGCTTGCATGGCCGGCGCGAGGGCGTCAACTGCGGTTGAACCCTGGCCTCGGGGTGTGGTGCGGTGCCGAATCAATTCGACGTCTGCGCTTCGGTCCAGCCGCCGCCCAGCACCTTGTAGAGCGTGACCTGGTTTTGCAACTGGGTCAATTGCACCTGCACTGCGGCGAGTTGCGCCGTGAAGAGCGAGCGTTGCGCCTCCAGCACCTCGAGGAAGCTCGAAACGCCGTTGCGGTAGCGCAGGTCGGCCAGATCGAAGCGGGCCTGCTCGGCCTTCGCTTGCGCGCGCTGGGCCCGCAGTTGATCGCCGAGTGTGGCGCGGCCGGCAAGCGTATCGGCCACCTCGCGAAACGCCGTCTGCACCGTCTTCTCGTACTGCGCGACGGTGATGTCGCGCCCGACCCGGGCAGCATCGAGATTCGCCTGATTGCGCCCGCCGTCGAAGATCGGCAGCATGATCTGCCCGGTGAACGACCAAGCGAGAGACCCGGAATTGAAGAGCCCCAGCAGGTCGCCACTGGCGATGCCGGCGGCGCCGGTCAGGCTGATGCGCGGGAAGAACGCCGCGCGCGCGGCGCCGATGTTGTAGTTGGCGGCACGCAACTGCTGTTCGGATTGGCGGATGTCGGGACGGTGCGTCAGCAGATCGGATGGCAGTCCGGCCGGCAGGTCGGGGCCGATCCTCTCGCCGATGAGCGTCGCACCGGGTGCGAGTTCGATCGTCACCGGACGGCCGACGAGCAGCACGATCGCGTTCTCGTCCTGCGCCCGAAAGCGTCGAACCGCCGCCTGCACGACGCGCGCACCCTCGACGAGAGACTCGGCCTGCGCAATGTCGAGCTCAGACGCCACACCGTTGTCGAACTTGAGTCTCGTGAGCTGACGCGAGGTTTCGCGCGTCTCGAGCGTGCGATGCGCAAGCTCGAGCTGTTCATCGTCCGCGCGCAGGCTGTAGTAGGCGTTGGCAACCGATGCGATGAGTGCGATCTGCACCGTCTTGCGCGCCTCTTCGGTCGCCAGGTACTGGCTGAGCGCAACGTCGCTCAGGTTCTTCACGCGGCCGAGGAAGTCGAGCTCGAACGACGCCAGCGACAGACCCGCGATGTAAGAACCGGTGATGCCGCCATTGGCGTTGGTCAGCCGGTTGCCAGTGGCACCCAGATTGACATTGGGCACCTGATCGGCGCGGCGAATTTGGTAGAACGCCCTCGCCTGCTCGACGTTGAGCACCGCCACGCGCAAATCGCGGTTGTTCTGCAGCGCAAGCGCGATCAACTCCTTGAGTTTGGCGTCGGTGAAGAACGTCTGCCAGGCAATATCTGACGCCGGCAGCGCCGATGCATTGGAAGCATCTGGCGTCGCGTGCGCAGCTGACGCGTGCGCGGGCGCGGACGCGGGAGCAGATGCCGCGACAGCGGCCGGCGTCGCCGGGTAGTGGTCGGCCACCGGCAGCGCCGGGCGTTCGTAGTCGGGCGCGAGCGAGATGCAACCGGCGAGCGTCAACACCGAGGCGAGCGTCGACAAAGGGCAGAAGAAAGCGAGCCGCTTCACGATGCCGCCTCCCCGGGTGCTGCCGGTGCCGGCTTGTCGCCTTCATGCGTATAAAGCTTGCGCTGTCGTTCGCTGCCCTTGAAGCGACTTCGCACGACGACGAAGAAGACCGGAACGAAGAAGACTGCGAGCAGCGTTGCGGTGATCATCCCGCCCATGACGCCGGTGCCGATTGCGCGCTGACTGGCGGAGCCCGCGCCACTCGATAGCACGAGCGGCAGCACGCCGAGGATGAACGCGAGCGAGGTCATCAGGATCGGACGGAAGCGCAGGTGCACCGCCTTGCGCGTCGCCTCGAGCAGCCCCATACCCTGCGCGTGCAGGTCCTTCGCGAACTCGATGATCAGGATCGCGTTCTTCGCCGACAGGCCGATCACCGTGATCAGCCCGACCTTGAAGAAGATGTCGTTGGGCAAGCCGCGCAAATTGGCCGCGAGCACGGCGCCGAGCACGCCGAGTGGCACTGCGAGCAACACGGCAAACGGGATCGACCAGCTCTCGTAGAGCGCGGCCAGACACAGAAACACCGCGAGCAGCGAGAACGCGAGCAGGATGCCAGCGGTCGAGCCCGACAGTCGCTCCTCGCGCGACAACCCGGTCCACTCGAACGCGAAGCCTGGCGGGAGTTTGGCGGCGAGCGCCTCCATCTCGTTCATCGCGTCGCCGGTGGAAAAGCCCGGCGCCGCATCGCCAGCAATGCGCATCGTCGGAAACCCGTTGTAGCGGATGCTCTGCATCGGGCCAGTGATCCAGCGCGTCGTCGCGAAGGCCGACAGCGGGACGAGCTTGCCGGCGTTGTTCTGCACGTTGAGCTCGAGCAGGTCGTCGGGCTGCATGCGGTTCGGCGCGTCGGCTTGCACGACGACACGCTGCAGCCGGCCGGCGTTCGGAAAGTCGTTCACGTAAGCCGAGCCGAGCGAGGTCGACAGCACCGTATTGATGCTGTCGAACGACACACCGAGCGCGCTCGCGCGGTCGCGATCAATGTCGATCTGCAATTGCGGCGCGTCCTCCAGCCCGTCGGGGCGCACGCCGGCGAGCACCTTGCTTTGCGACGCCATGCCGAGAATCTGGTTGCGCGCCGCGAGCAGCGCCTCGTGGCCGTTGCCGCCGCGGTCCTGTAGGCGGAAGGTGAAGCCCGTCGCGCTCCCGAGTTCGGGGATCGACGGCGGACTCACCGCGAAGATGAACGCGTCGCGCACACCCATCAGCGCGCCGAAAGCACGCCCCGCGAGGGCCTGCGCCGAATGCTCTGGCCCCTTGCGTTCGTCCCACGGCTTGAGCGTGATGAAGGCGAGCGCGGCGTTCTGGCCGCTGCCCGAGAAGCTGAAGCCGAGCACGCTCACCATCTGGTCGACCTCGGGCTGCGTGAGCATGAAACCCTCGACCTTCTTCATCACCTCCAGCGTGCGCTGCTGCGTCGCGCCCGGTGGCAATTGCACGTTGGCGATGATGTAGCCCTGGTCTTCGTTCGGCAGGAAGGACGACGGCATGCGCATGAAGAGCAGGACGACGATGCCGACAATTGTGACGAACAACAGCATGAATCGCGTCGTGCGCGTGAGAATCTTGCCGACCAGGCTTTCGTAGCCGTGCGTCGTCCTGGCAAAGCCGCGGTTGAACCATCCGAAGAAGCCTCGCTTGCTGTGCTTGTGCCCGGCCTCGACGGGTTTCAGAAAGGTCGCGCACAGCGCCGGCGTCAGCGAGTTGGCGAGGAACAGCGAGAACAGCATCGAACTCACCATCACGAGCGAGAACTGGCGATAGATGTTGCCGACCGAGCCGCCGAACAAGGCCATCGGCAGGAACACGGCGACCAGCGTGGTCGTGATGCCGACCAGCGCGGCGGTGATCTGCCCCATCGCCTTTTTTGTCGCATCGCGCGGCGAAAGGCCCTCCTCGCTCATGATGCGTTCGACGTTCTCGATGACGACGATCGCATCGTCGACCAGGATGCCCACCGCGAGCACCATTGCGAACATCGTCAGCACGTTGATCGAAAAACCCGCGACGAACATCACGCCGAACGCGCCGAGTAGCGAGACAGGCACGACGATGGTCGGAATCAGCGTGTAGCGCAGGTTCTGCAGGAACAGGTACATCACGAGGAAGACGAGGATCACCGCCTCGATCAGCGTCTCGACAACCTGGCTGATCGAAATCTTGATGAAGCGCGAGCTGTCGTAGGGAATGCTCCACTTCATGCCGGGCGGGAAGTAGGCGGCGAGCTCGGTCATGCGCTGGCGCACGAGCGTTGCGGTGGCGAGCGCGTTGCCGGTCGGCGAGAGCTGCACGCCGATGCCGGTGGAAGGCTTGCCGTTCAGCCGCGCCGAGGTGCCGTAGCTCTGGCCGCCGAGTTCGATGCGCGCCACGTCGCGCAGCTTGACACTCGAGCCGTCGGTGTTGGCGCGCAGCACGATATTGCCGAACTGTTCGACCGTGGTGAGCTGGCCGTTGACGACGACCGTCGCGTAGATGCCTTGGCCCGCGATGTTGGGCAGGTCGCCGATGCTGCCCGACGAAACCTGCGCGTTCTGCGAGCGGATCGAGTTGTTGACGTTGACCGGGGTCAGCCCGAAGCCGACGAGCTTGGCCGGATCGATCCAGACGCGCATCGCGCGCTCGGTGCCGAACAACTGCGCCTGGCCGACTCCCGGAATGCGCTGCAGTTCGGGCAGCACGTTGCGTGACGCGAAGTCGCCGAGCGCGACCGGGTCGTAGGCTGGATCGTCGCTCGACAGGATCGTGAAAAGCAGAAAGTTCGAACGCGCCTTGTCGACCCGCACGCCCTGCTGGGTGACGGCCGACGGCAGGCGCGGCGCGGCGCGGCTGAGCCTGTTTTGCACATCGACCTGCGCCAGACTCGCGTCGGTGCCTGCCTCGAAGGTCAACGTCACCGAGCCGACACCGTTTGCCTGGCTGACCGACTCCATGTAGATCAGCCCCGGCGAGCCGTTCATTTCCTGCTCGATGACGCTGATGACGCTGTTCTCGAGCGTCTGCGCCGACGCGCCGGGATAGACCGCGGTCAGCACGATCGAAGGTGGCGCGACCGTCGGGTACTGCGCGACCGGCAGGCGAGTCACCGCCACACCCCCGAGCACGAGGATGAAGAGCGCGATCACCCAGGCAAAGATCGGCCTGTCGATGAAGAAACGTGGCATGGCAGGTCGCCCCTCAGCCGCCGGAGGCAGGCGTTGCTGCGGGCTTCGGAGATGAGGCCCCGGGCGCGCCGGATGCGGATGCGGATAGGCTGGCTGATGCGCCGGACGCAGCCTGAGGCGCCGTGCCAGCCGCGGCCGGCTTCCACGGCACCGGCTTCACGGGCACATTGCCGCGCAGCTTCTGGAAGCCGTCGACCATCACCATCTCACCGGCCGCCAGGCCATCGAGCACGATCCACTGCCCGTCGACCGAGCGGCCGATCGTCACCTTGCGTGGCGACACCTTGCCGTCGGCACCGACGACCATCACGGTGTCCCCGCTCGTGCCGCGCTGCACGGCCTGCTGCGGCACGACGATGCCGGCTTCCGCGCGCGCCTGCTCCAGTTGCACCCGCACATACAGCCCGGGCAGCAGCAATGCCGTTCGGATTCGGAATCTCGGCACGCAGCATGATCTGGCCCGAGCTCGGGTCGACGCTCAGATCGGAAAACAGCAGCTTGCCGGGCAGCTTGTAGATCGTGCCATCCTCGAACGCGATGCGAACACTGGCGCCGCCACTGCCGGCGCGCTTGAACTCACCGCTTTCGACGGCCTTGCGCAGGCGCAGCACATCGGTCGCGGACTGCGTGAAGTTCACGTACATCGGGTCGATCTGCTGCACGACGGCGAGTTGCGTCGCCTCGCCCTGCCCCACGAGCGCGCCCTCGGTGACGAGCGCCCGGCCGATGCGGCCGGAAATCGGCGCCGTGACGGTCGCGTAGCCGAGGTTGATCTTGGCCGTCTCCACCGCGGCCTTGCCGGTCTGCACATCGGCTTCGGCAAGCGCTTGCGCGGCGATCGCGTTGTCGTACTCCTGCCGGCTGATCGCGTTGGCCTTGATCAGGGGCTCGAATCGCTTGACCTGCGCGCTGGTCTGCGTCAGATTGGCCTCGGCGCGCGCACGCACGGCGCGCGCACTTTCGTAGGACGCGCGATACGGCGCGGCATCGATCTGAAACAACACCTGCCCGGCCTTGACGTCGCTTCCCTCGCGAAACAGTCGCTTTTGCAGAATGCCGGCAACGCGCGCGCGCACCTGCGCCACGCGCGTCGCCTCGAGCCGCCCTGGCAGATCGGTCGCGAGGCCGACGCTCTGCGGCGTCACGATGACGACGCCGACTTCCGCCGGCGGCGGCCCACCACCACCCGGCTTGCCGCCACCCGCGGGTGCGCCACCCTGTGGGCTGCAGCCGGCAAGCAAGCCGGCCATCGAAAGTGCGGCGATCGCTGAAATTCGTTGCGTGTTGGGGATCGACATGCTTGTTCGTTTTCTGATGAAACAGGTGCCAACGCGGGCGCTCGGAAGAGGCTCCGCCAGACACTTGCAGAAGCGAGTCCGCGTCAGCCGAAGCGGGATCGCGCGCAGGATACCTGCAATGCGCGAAGCCGCGTCGCGCAAGGTTGTTGGGCGGTCCGTGCCTCGACTGCACCGCCTTTTCATGGGCCATGCGAGCGAACGCTCTGGCCAGAATTGACAAAGCCCTCAATCGCCGAGGGCTCAGGGGTTCTGGCGGAGTCGGAGTCTTCCGAGACATCAAGCAATTCAAGGCTCTCCTGGCGATTTCTAATTCATACCCCTTACCTACCCCCATATAAGAACGCACTTCGTGTCGTGACCACTTTCTGGACCTTTCCGGGGCTCAAGGGATGCCGATCACAATCGACCTTGGCATGGACGAGTTCAGTTGGCACTGGATTGAGAACCGCCCCGGGATTATTTGTGTGGGGCCGGCGTCGAGGCCCTTGACGATCGAGGCGCGGCACTCGCAGCACTACCAGGGTCAGTCAGACTTGGCGGCTTCAAACGCCGCCTGGACGGCACGCACCAGCGAGGGATGTAGGGTCCCGAGCTTTGGCGACTGCCCATGCGGTGCGGCCGGTGGTACAGAGAACCACTCGATCGTATAGGGCAGATCAAGCGCCTGCTTCATGTCGAACTTTGTGTCGTAGCTCAGGCCAGCGGCTTCGTAGGCGGCACGATTGCGATCCCGCAGGATTGCAAACTCTCCCCTGTACAGCGTGGTCGTTCGCTGGCTCGTTCCGTAGGCAACCCGCACATTGAATTCCGGCGCTTTGTCATCAAAGACAACAAGAACCAGCGCAGGGCGCGGTTTGGGTCGCGGGTTAATTCGATCGGGAAAGTGGCACCAGACAATCTCACCGGCCGTGGGTTCCGGCCACCACGGCGAAGTCAAGCGGATTCCACCTCGAAGAGGCTAGAACGAACCGACCGCATCTTCCGTTGCGGGGCGTTCTTCCTGATCTGGCGTAGTTGAGCAGCCGTCAGCGGTCCGTCGTCGGCCTCGTACTGCGGCAGCAGCTTGACGGCCATCTCGTGCAACGCAAGATGGATCGCCTGCGTCTCGTCTACGCCCAACTGCTCAGCTATGCGCTTCGCAGTGTCGCGGGTGACACCGGTCGCGCTGTCCGCAGGACGGTACCGAAATGCGATCTGATCAACTGAAACGCGGCCGGCCATGGGTACACTTCTGATTTGGATATCTTGAAGATATCCCATTCTAGGCTTACCCGTCAAGGCCTTCCGCTTTCGAGTGTTGATGGAAAGGCAGGTGGCGCCCGAATGCCAAGTTCGTCACCTGCCGGCTTGCGGTGGGGCCATCGCGAAGTTGCGGTTAGGACGCAGACTGGCCAGCACGCCCGATGCCAGCACCAGATGCGCACGCACGTCGCCGGCCAGCGTGTCTAGCATCTCGCGGTAGGGCCTGGCCGGCTCTACATTGGCTTGGCGCAGCAGCGCCGTCAGCCGATGGATGTTGCGGCTCAGGGTCGAGAGCTCGGCATTGGACGCGATCAGTGCGGCCAGGTGCTCGGTGCGGCTGGCACCGTTCGTCAGCGCGGGCACACCGGCCACCAGGCCAGCGACGAAGGCGCCTGGTGACAGCTCGGCATTGCGAGCAGCCGCAAGAACAGCCAAGGCCTCTCCGCGGCTGCATGCGTAGCGATAACCTCACTCGGTCCCCGATCGGCAATGACGCGTCCTTCGCAAGGCAATCAACTCCTGACGACTCGGACTGTCCGAGTACCTCAACCAAGGCGTCGCGGACCAGCCCCGATGGCGAGACTCCGCGGGTTCGCGCCCGCTCGAACAGCGCGGCCTTCAGGCCGCGCAAGTCGACGCTGATTCGATCTCTCGACGAGGGTGCCAATCCCGAGCCTCCCGACATGCGCAGCGTGTCAGACAACCGGCGCCACTGCGCCTATCTCTGCACT
>CAVZFV010000006.1:0-160990 GCA_963774675.1 uncultured beta proteobacterium
CAAAACATCGAGTAGCGCGCATGGATTACCCAGGCAACCTGTTCGTCGTCGCCGCGCCGAGTGGCACGGGAAAGTCGAGCCTCGTCAATGCGCTGCTCGAGCTCGACTCGCATCTCGTCGTCTCGCTCTCGCACACCACGCGCGAACCACGTGGCCAGGAGCAGGACGGGCGCGAGTATCACTTCATCGACGAGCCGGCGTTTCGCGCGATGGTGGCGCGTGATGGTTTCGTCGAATGGGCACAGGTGCACGGCAACCTGTATGGCACCTCGCGCACCGAGGTCGAATCGCGCATCCGCGGCGGGCAGGACGTGATGCTCGAGATCGACTGGCAGGGCGCCTTGCAGATCCGCAAGCTGTTCCCGAACGCGGTGCTGATCTTCATCCTGCCCCCGAGCTGGGACGAGTTGCAACAGCGCCTGACGCGCCGCGGCGAGGACCCTCCGGCGGTGATCGCGCAGCGGCTGGCGAACGCGCGCATCGAGGTGGCACAGGCCCGGCACTTCGACTTCGTTATAATCAATGCCTTGTTCGAGACGGCGCTTTTCGACCTCAAGGCGATCGTCCACTCGCAGCGCCTCAAGTACGCTGCGCAGGCACGCAGCAAGCCCGCTGTCTTCGCCGCCCTCAACCTCAGCTGACGCGTCGCCCCCGACGCCCCTGGAGCACCGTTCATGGCCCGCATCACCGTCGAAGACTGTCTCGTCAAGATCCCGAACCGCTTCCAGCTCGTGCTCGCCGCTACCTATCGCGCGCGCATGCTGAGCCAGGGCCACACGCCGAAGATCGAGAGCAAGAACAAGCCCGGCGTGACCGCATTGCGCGAGATTGCCGCCGGTGAGATCGGCATCGAGATGCTTCGCAAGGTGCCGGTCTAAGGCGCCGCCCCAAGGCGCAAACGCGCGCGTCAAAGCGCCTCGCGCGCCCGCTGCGACGCGCCGAAGGCCGCGCGTTGAGCGCGTTGCCGCCGCGGCGCGCGGCACAAAGCAAGATAATCACGGAGATGGGCGAACGCACGATCTCCGTATGGTCGGTCCTGGGCAAGGCGCTTTCCAAGTCGCCCAAGCCGCGCCCCGCCGCGGGCGAGGCACCGACGCTCGGCCCTGACGAAGCGGCCGCTTCGTCGTTTGCTGCGCTCGCGGCGAAGCTCGACTACCTCGGTTCGCGCGACGTCAAACGCGTGCGCGAGGCCTATCGCTTCGCCGACGAGGTTCATCTCGGGCAGTTCCGCGCCAGCGGCGAGCCCTACATCACGCATCCGATCTCGGTCGCCGCGCTGTGCGCAGAGTGGAAGCTCGACGCGCAGGCGATCATGGCTGCGCTGATGCACGACGCGATGGAGGATTGCGGCATCTCGAAGGCCGAGCTGATCGAGCGTTTCGGCGCGCCGACCGCCGACCTCGTCGACGGTCTCACGAAGCTGGATAGGCTGCGCTTCTCGACGCGCGAGGAATCGCAGGCCGAGTCGTTCCGCAAGATGCTGCTGGCGATGACGCGCGACGTGCGCGTCATCCTCATCAAGCTCGCCGACCGCCTGCACAACATGCGCACGATGCTCGCCGTGGCGCCCGAAAAGCGCATGCGGGTCGCGCGCGAGACGCTCGAGATCTACGCGCCGATAGCCCACCGGCTCGGCCTCAACCAGACCTATCGCGAGCTGCAGGAGCTGTCGTTCCAGCAATTGCGCCCGTGGCGGCATGCAGCGCTGGCGAAAGCGGTGCAGACGGTGCGCGGCTCGCGCCGTGACATCGTCGATCGGATCGAGCGCGAAGTCGCGAAAGCGTTCACTGGCGCTAAGCTCGCGGTGCAGGTCAGCGGACGCGAGAAGACACTGTTCTCGATCTACCGCAAGATGCGCGAGAAGCACCTGAGCTTCGCACAGGTGAACGACCTCTTCGGCTTTCGCATCGTCGTCAAGACGCTGCCCGAGTGCTATCTGGCGCTCGGCGTGCTGCACCAGATCTACAAGCCGATGCCGGGCCGCTTCAAGGACTACATCGCGATCCCCAAGGCGAACGGCTACCAGTCGCTGCACACCACGCTCGTCAGCCCGCTGGGCACGGCGGTCGAGTTCCAGGTGCGCACCGAGCAGATGAACGCGGTGGCCGAGAAAGGCATCGCGGCGCACTGGATGTACAAGGCCAAGGGCGCCGCCCCGGCAAGCGCGGCCGAGGCGCAGCGCCTGGGTGCGATGTGGCTGCAGTCGCTGCTCGACATCCAGGACGAGACTCACGACGCGAACGAGTTCCTCGAGCACGTGCGCATCGACCTCTTCCCCGACGCCGTCTACGTCTTCACGCCGAAGTCGCAGATCCTCTCGTTGCCGCGCGGCGCGACGCCGGTGGACTTCGCCTACGCGATCCACTCGGATGTTGGCGATCATTGCGTCGCCGCCAAGGTCAACGGCGAAGCGGTGTCGCTCAAGACCGAGTTGCGCAGTGGCGACGTGGTCGAGGTCATCAGCGCGTCCGGCGCGCGGCCGAATCCGACCTGGCTCAATTTCGTGCGCACCGGCCGCGCGCGCTCGCACATCCGCCATTACCTCAAGACGATGGAGCAGGAGGAGTCGCAGCAGCTCGGCGAGAAACTGCTCGCCGTCGCGCTGCGCGCCGAAGGGCTCGTGCTGCCTTCGGCCGACCCTGCCGATACCGACGCGTCGGCCATCTGGCAGCAACTCACGCGCTGGAGCGACAGTCGCTCGCGCGCAGACTTGCTGACCGACATCGGCCTTGGTCGCAAGATCGCGAACATCGTCGCCAAGCACCTGGCGCACCTGATGATCGAACGCGGCATGCGGCCGGATGCGGTGATGCTGACGCTCGGCCGCTACGGCGACGACGCCGAAGCTGCGCCGACGCAGCGCGTCGTCGTCGATGGCAGCGAAGGGACGTCGGTCCAGATGGCGCCATGTTGCCGCCCGATTCCGGGCGATGCGATCGTCGGTTACCTCGGCCGCGGTGAAGGCCTCGTCGTCCACACCGCCGAGTGCTCAGTCGGCCGCCGCCTGTTCGAGCGCGATCGCGAACACTGGATGAGTGTGGAATGGGCCGAGGAGATGACGCGCCCCTTCGAGACCGCCGTAAGCCTGCTGCTGCGCAACGGCAAGGGCGTGCTAGCGCAGGTTGCCTCCGCAGTGAGCACGGCGGAGGCCGACATCATTCACATCGACATGGGCGAAGAACGCACCGGCAACTCGACCGACATGCGCATGGTGCTGAGCGTTCGCGACCGCTTCCATCTCTCCGAGGTGATGCGCCTGCTCAAGCGCTCGCCGCCGGTGCAGCGGGTCGCGCGGGTCAAGCCTTGAACAGCTGGACGCAACGTCAGCGGCGGCGCGTCGCATGGTTCTGCGCGGCTGTCGCGTTGTTGCTGCCGTGGGAAGCACAGTTGCACAAACTGTGGCACGCGCGCCAAGCCGTTGCCGAAGCGAAGCAGCGCACCGACGAACTGCCGCAGACCGCACAGGTGTGCGAGCAGTGCCTGCTGTTCACTGCGCTTGACGCCGCACTGCCCTCGCGCGCGATCGACGTCGCCCATGTCGAAGAGGCCTTGCCGACACCGAAGACTGTCGCCCTTGCGTGGCACGCCTTCGCGTTCACCGCTTACCAGTCACGCGCTCCACCGCGGCAGACCTGAGTCCCGTCGCATCCGGGGCGGCCGCGTTTGCGCCGCGTCCCCGGACCTCGCCCGCACTGCGGGCGCACGGCGCCGCACGCCTCGGCCTGCCCGGCGCCGTATCGGAGCATCACAACCGTGTTCAAGAAAATTGCACCCGCGGCGCTCGTCGCCGCAATGGTGTGCGCAACCGCGCCGGCACTTGCCGCCGACGACGACACACAACTTCAGCAACTGCGCAAAGAAATCGACACCATGCGCAAGGACTACGAAGCGCGACTGAAGGCGCTCGAAGCGCGACTGGAGCGGGCCGAGGCCACCAGCGCGGCCCGCCCCGCATCCGCAGCTACACCGGCACCGACATCCACACCCGCGCAACCTGCCGCGGAGCTGGTCGCGGTGCCAGCGGGAGGCGGTACGCCCGAAGGCACTCCGGCGCAAGCCACCGCGAGCGCGCCCCCGCCCCCGGTGGCGCAAGCGCCGGTCGCGGCCGCCGCCGCTGCGGCGAACGCATTCAACCCGGCCATCGCGCTGATACTTTCGGGCAGCTATGCGAGCCTGTCGCAGGACCCGGCCAACTACCGCTTCTCGGGCTTCCTCACCGGCAACGAGGTTGGTCCGGCGCCGCAGGGCTTCTCGCTCGGCGAGACCGAGTTGAACATCTCGGCGAACGTTGATCCCTGGTTCTACGGCGCACTCAACCTCTCGGTCGACGCTGACAACAATGTCTCGATCGAAGAGGCCTTCGTGCAGACCACCGCGTTGCCCGATGGCCTCACGCTGCGCGCCGGCCGCACCCTTTCGGGCATCGGCTACCTCAATGACAAGCACGCACACACCTGGGACTTCGCCGATGTGCCGCTCGTCTACCAGGCGTTCCTCGACGGTCAGTTGAAAGTGGACGGGCTGCAGCTTCGCGTCCTGCTGCCAACGACGCAGTTCGTCGAACTCGGCGGTGAGCTCGGCGCCGCAGGTCCGTTCCCCAGCGGCAACGGCAACGACAACCAGCCCGGCACGGCGACCCTGTTCGCGCACACCGGCGGTGACGTCGGCACCGGCAGCAGTTGGCGCGCCGGCGTGTCGTACCTGTGGGCCAAGGCCAACGATCGCGAGTCGTGGGGCCTCGACGCTAACGGCGACAGCGTGACCAACAGCTTCAACGGCAACAGCCGCCTGCTGATCGTCGACGCCGTGTGGAAGTGGGCGCCTAACGGCAACCCGCAACGCACCAACCTCACGCTTCAGGGCGAGTACATGCGCCGCTGGGAATCGGGCGACCTGAACTACGACATCGCGAATGCAGCGTCGATCGACAGATTCAGCTCGACGCAGTCCGGCTGGTACGCGCAGGCGGTCTACCAGTTCATGCCGGCATGGCGCGTCGGCCTGCGCTACGACCGGCTCGACATCGGCAACGTTGACGCGGCGAGCAACACCACAAGCCTCTACCTGCCTGATTACTCGCCGACGCGACAGACCGTGATGCTCGACTGGTCGCCGAGCGAATTCAGCCGCATCCGGCTGCAGTTTGCGAGCGATCACGCGCGCTACGGCCTGACAGACAACCAGATCATCGTGCAGTACCAGATGAGCCTCGGTTCGCACGGCGCACACAACTACTGATGCAACGGACAACGACACCATGAACAATCGACTGATTCAATTTGCGATGGCACTGCTCGCGGCGCTTTTCACACTCTCGGCAAATGCCGCGATCAAGGTGCTCGCCTGCGAACCCGAATGGGGCGCACTGGTCCAGGAACTCGCGGGCGACAAGGCGAGCGTCTATGTCGCGACGACCGGCGTGCAGGATCCGCACCACATCCAGGCGCGGCCCAGCCTCGTCGCCGCGGCACGCACGACAGATCTGATCGTGTGCACCGGCGCCGAACTCGAGGTTGGATGGCTGCCGGTGCTGATCCGTCAATCCGGCAACAACGCGATCCAGCCTGGCAAGCCGGGCAACTTCGCCGCCGCGGACTTCGTGCGCAAGCTCGAAGTGCCGGATCGGCTGGATCGCGCCGACGGCGACGTACACGCCGCAGGCAACCCGCACATCCAGACCGACCCGCGCAACATCGCACTCGTTGCCGGCCCGCTCTCGAAACGACTCGCCGAGATCGATCCGGCCAACGCGGCGCGCTACCAAGCGCGCGCGGCGGACTTCATGGCACGCTGGAACGCAGCGATTGCGCGCTGGGAGAAGGAGGCTGCGCCTCTGCGCGGAACGCCGATCATCGTCCAGCACAAGGCGTTTCCGTATCTCGAGCAGTGGCTGGGGCTCGTTCAGGTCGCCGCGCTCGAACCCAAGCCAGGTATCGATCCGACGAGCGCGCACCTGAGCGAGGTGCTCGCCGGCCTCAAGCTGCGGCCCGCGAAGATGATCGTGCGAGCCACCTACAACGACGGTCGAGGGTCCGAGTGGCTGGCCGAGCGAACCAAGTTGCCGGTCGTCGTGCTGCCTTTCACCGTCGACGGCGACGAGCAAGCGAAGGATCTGTTCTCGTTGTTCGACGACACCGTGCAGCGCCTCTTGAAGGGGCTGCAATGACGCCGGAGGCGTTCGACTGGCAGATTCTTCTGCCTGCGCTCGTCGCCGGCTTGCTCGTGCTCGCGACCCACGTGCCGCTCGGCGCGCAGGTACTCGAGCGTGGCATCGTGTTCATCGATCTGGCGATCGCGCAGATCGCCGGCATCGGCGTCATCGCCGCCGACTCACTCGGCTTCGAACCGCAGGGCTGGGCGGTGCAGGTGTCTGCTCTGTCGGCAGCGTTGCTCGGTGCCCTCTTGCTGACCTGGACCGAACGCCGCTGGCCGCAGATCCAGGAGGCGCTGATCGGCGTGCTGTTCGTGCTCGCCTCGTGCACCGCGTTGCTGCTGCTTGCAGGCAACCCGCACGGGGGTGAACACCTGAAGGATCTGCTGGTCGGGCAAATCCTGTGGGTCTCGACGACGCAACTGATCGGCATGGCGGTGCTGACCGCGATCGTCGTTGCGCTGTGGTTCGGCGCGCGCGATCGGCTCGGACGCGTGGGCTTCTACCTGTTGTTTGCGCTCGCGGTGACGGCGTCGGTGCAACTCGTCGGCGTCTATCTCGTCTTCACGAGTTTGATCGTGCCGGCGCTCGCGGTGCGCAGCGTGCGCCCGGGTTTGCGCCTGCCGCTTGCCTACGCGCTCGGTGCGGTGGGCTATGCGCTTGGGCTCGCACTGTCGGCGCGCTTCGACCTCCCCTCCGGCGCCGTCGTCGTGCTCGTGATGGCGGCAATCGCGCCCGCCGTACCGTTGCTGTCGCGGCGCGCTCCGACGGGCTGACAGCGGCCCGTAGCAAGCGTGGGGGCTCCCGGCCTGGGCCGGCACAGCCGAGCGGCCCCGTTCAACGCTGATCACGTCGACGCTTTGCGGGTGCTCGGCGCGCTGATCGTCGTTCGTCCGATGAAGGCGCGGCTCGTCCCTGGTTGCGCTCAAGGGACGCCCCCACCGGGCCGCCTCGCCGCGTCGCAGCTGCTCCCGGCTTGCAGATGGCCTCGTGTTCATTCTTCGTCATACGAATCGGTTTCTTCTAGATACTTGTCAGTCTTTTTGAAAGACCTTTAAGTTCTCATTGAATACTGTTTCGTTTAAAGTTCGCACCAAGCTGTTCGGAACTCTCCGTCAGCCCCTTCCCGAACACCTCGGCAACGAAAGGATCCCTGATGGCAACCTGGTTCAACACGCTGCTGGTCGCGACTTGCGCGGCCTTCCTCACTGCCTGTGGCGGCAGCGACGACCCGCCGGCACCGGGCAACCTGGTTCAAGTTGCCAGCGCCAACGGCTTCAGCACACTGGTAACGGCGGCGGACAAGGCCGGCCTCGCGGACGCGCTGTCCAATCCGGACGCGAGCCTCACCGTCTTTGCGCCCACTGACGCGGCCTTCACCTCGCTTGCCAAGTCACTCGGCTTCGCCGACGGCAGTGCCATGGTGGCCGCGCTAGACGTTGCGACGCTGTCCAAGATCCTGAGCTATCACGTGCTGCCCGGCTTCAAGGACTCTGGTGCCCTCGCGTCTGGAGCGCCGCAAGCGACGCTGTACGAATTCCCCGTTGGGACTCCGACAACGCTCGCGGTTGATGCCAGTAGCGGTGTGAAGATCACCGATGCTGCGCTCAACCAGGCAATGGTGACGAGTGCGGACGTCGGCGCCAGCAATGGCGTGATTCACGTCATCGACCGGGTGCTCGTGCCGCCGGGCGTGCTGAACGTGGTGCAAATGGCGCAGACGAACGCGACCTTCTCGGTGTTGGTCGAGGCCGTCGTCACCGCCAATCTCGCCGGGACGCTCTCGGGCAGCGGCCCGTTCACGGTCTTCGCGCCTACCGATGCGGCTTTCGTCGCGGCCCTTGCCGAACTCGGTACGACCAAGGAAGCATTGCTCGCAGACCCGGCGCTTGCCAGCATCCTCACCTACCACGTGGTTGCCGGTGCAATTCGCGCCGCGGATGTTGTCGCGCTGCCAAAGCCCGCTGCGGTCACGACGTTGCAGGGCGCGAGCTTCAGCGTCGATTCAGCGCTCGGCATCACCGACGGCCGAGGCCGTATTGCCAATCTCGTCGCCACCGACGTGATCGGCAGCAACGGCGTCATCCATGTCATCGACAAGGTGTTGCTGCCGCCCCAGTGAACGGATGGGGAGCGGTTGCCCGTTCCCCCCACGAAATCACTTCCCTTCTTCCACCACCCTGAAAGTACCTGCCATGAAAAAATTCCTCGCCATCTCCGCGCTCGCTCTCGCTGCCATCTCGGCCCAGGCGAAAGACATCGTCGACACCGCTATTGCTGCCGGTGACTTCAAGACACTGGTGGCCGCCGTAAAGGCAGCCGGCCTCGTCGACACCTTGAAAGGCAAAGGCCCGTATACGCTCTTCGCGCCGACCGACGCGGCCTTCGCCAAGATCCCGAAGGCCGATCTCGACGCGCTGCTCATGAACAAGGAAAAGCTCACCGCCGTGCTGCTCGCGCACGTGGTTCCGGGCAAAGTGATGTCCAAGGACGTCACCGCCGGCAAGGTGAAATCAGCCAGCGGCTATGAGCTGACCGTCGGCACTGCAGGCGGTGTGACGGTCGATGCGGCGAAGGTGACCGCCGTCGACATCGTCGCCGACAACGGTGTGATCCACGTCATCGACACCGTGATCGTGCCTCGCTGAACCACGCACACGCCCACGCACGCATTCAGGCGTCGCGCCCCGCCGGCCCGCAAGGGCAGGCGGGGCGTTTTCATGTCGGCTCCGGGTAGCGCACCTTGATCACCTCGATCGATTCGACGCCGCCCGGCTTCGCGAGCTGCACCTCGTCGCCTTCGCGCGCCTTCAGCAGCGCACGCGCGATCGGTGAAACCCAGCTCACCTCGCCCGCCAGACTGTCGGCCTCGTCAACGCCCTTGATCGTGATCGTGCGCTCTTCGCCCTGCGCATTGGCGTAGGTCACGGTCGCGCCGAAGAAGATCTGGTCGCTTCCGTGGTGCGCCGACGGGTCGGCGACCTCGGCGATGTCGAGCCGTTTGGTGAGGAAGCGGATGCGCCGGTCGATCTCGCGCAGGCGCTTCTTGCCGTAGAGGTAGTCGCCGTTCTCAGAGCGATCACCGTTCTTCGCCGCCCAGGAGACGACTTCGACGATCTTCGGACGCTCGACATCGAGCAGATCGAGCAATTCCTTTCGCAGCCGCGCATAGCCCGGCG
This sequence comes from uncultured beta proteobacterium, assembly GCA_963774675.1. Classification (GTDB taxonomy): domain Bacteria; phylum Pseudomonadota; class Gammaproteobacteria; order Burkholderiales; family Burkholderiaceae_C; genus CAIKUF01. Next base: position 9,331 of record CAVZFV010000006.1, read on the forward strand.
GCGTCAGGTAGTTGCGTGCGCCCGCCGGCAGCGCCGGCAAGCCGGGTGCATCGTCGTCGCCGTCTTCGTCGTCGGATTCGACTTCGCGTGTGAAGGCCTTGTTCATGACTCGTGATCATGCCCGCGAGGAGTCGCGGGCCTTGCAACGCGATGATCGTACCCGCGCCGACCGACATCCGCTCTCGCCGTCCGATCTCGGCATCCAATCTCGGAATCCAACAAGTATCCGACCTCGCGGCCTCCGATCTGGCAGACCTTCGCGGCCCATTTCCGCGCATCGCGCCCGCCCTGCTCGCCTAGCATGACGGTGTCACCGTGCGCCTGTACATCCACTGCAGGCGTCTTTCAGCCCGCGAACGAGGACTTCGCATGTCCGACCTCTTGACGCCACTCGCATGGTCCGCATCGGAGCGCGACGCGCTGCCCGAATTCAGCCGCAGTGGTACCGGGCGCAAGGTCGAGGCGGTACAGGCCGTCGATGCCGGCAAGGCGCAGCCGGCCATGTTCGCCTGGCCGACGCCGCCCTTTGCCTCCTATCCGCAGGCCGTAGAGCAGCAGCCGAGCGAGCCCTGCGTGATCGTCGGCTTGAACGACAAGGAGATGCAGGGACGGCTGAGCTTCTTCGTGCCCGACGAGCACGTCGCGCACGTACAGGTGCCGCCCGCGCGCACGACGATGGCGCTGCGCTTCAACCAGTTCAAGTCGCTCACCGTGCTGCCGCCGATCACCGTCAGCGCGCACCACGCTTCGATCGCGAAGCCGGGCCTCGGCGACGCCGAAGCGCTGGTGCTCGACCACCGGCCGCGCAGCACGTATCGCGTTGTGCTCGCGAGTGGTGGCGAGATGAAGGGCGAGATGAAGGGCGAAACGATCGGCCATGTCGAAAGCGCAGCCGGGCTGTTCCTGTTTCCACCGATAGACGACACCGACAGCGTGCGTCGCCTGTTCGTGCCGCGCGAAGCCTACGCGTCGTTCGACATCGGCGAGCGCATTGGCGATGTGCTGGTGCAGGACGACTCGGCCACGCCGCGCCAGATCGAGCAGGCCGTCGCGCGTCAGCAGGAGATGCGCGCGCAGCGCCTGGGCGACATCCTCGTCTTGCGCCAGGCCCTGACGCCCGACCAGCTTCTCGAAGCCATCAACAAGCAGGCGAGCATGCCCTTGGTGCGCATCGGCGACGCGCTGAAGTCGCTTGGCTTCGTCACACAGGCACAGCTCGACGAAGCGCTCACGCAGCAGGCGAGCGACCGCAGCGTGCCACTCGGCGAACTGTTGGTGCGCATGGGTGCCGTCTCGCAGCAGGACCTGCAGGTCGCGCTCGCGCGCAAGATGGGCTTCCCGATCGTCAGCATCGCCCAGTTCCCGGTCGAGGCCGAAGCGCTCAGGAAGCTGCCCTACGCGATGGCGCTGCGGCTGCGGCTCATGCCGCTGCTGGTGCGCGACACGCGCCTCGTCGTCGCGCTGGCCGACCCGCAGCGCCGGCGCGAGGCGATGGAAGAGGTCGAGTTCCTGACCCAGATGAAATGCGTGCCGGTGCTCGCGCAGTGCGCGTCGCTGGACGACGTGTTGCGCGCCGCGTACGACAAGTTCGGCATCGCGACCAACGCCGGCTTCGGGCCGATGGATGCCAGCATGCCGTTCGAGTTCGACCTGAACGACACCGACAAGCTCGTCGAGACACTTGAGAAAGAGCGCAACGACCGGCCGAGCACCGACGACGATCAGCAGATCGAGCAGTCCGACAACTCGCTCGTGCGTCTCATCAACAACATGATCGTCGAGGCGTGGAAGGATGGCGTCTCCGACATTCACATCGAAAGCCACCCCGGACGCGAACGCATCAAGATCCGCTTTCGCAAGGACGGGCTGTTGCGCACGCATCTCGAGCTGCCGCACAACTACCGCAACGCGGTGATCGCGCGCATCAAGATCATGTGCGACCTCGACATCAGCGAGCGCAGGAAGCCGCAGGACGGCAAGATCAACTTTGCCAAGTTCTCGCCGCAGCATCGCATCGAGCTGCGCGTGGCGACGATCCCGACCAACAACGGCCTCGAAGACGTCGTGATGCGCCTACTCGCATCCGCCAAGCCGATGCCGCTCGACGATCTGGGCCTGAGCGACGCCAACTTCGAGCGCATCAAGCTCGCGATGGAGCGCCCCTACGGCATGGTGCTGTGCGTCGGGCCAACCGGTTCGGGCAAGACGACGACGCTGCACTCGGCGCTCTCGTTCATCAACGTCCCCGAGCGCAAGATCTGGACGGCGGAAGACCCGATCGAAATCACCCAGCCCGGGCTGCGCCAGGTGCAGGTCAACCCGAAGATCGACTGGACGTTCTCGAAGGCGCTGCGCGCCTTCCTGCGCGCCGACCCGGACGTGATCATGGTCGGCGAGGTGCGCGACACCGAGACGGCGCAGATGGCGATCGAAGCCTCGCTCACCGGCCACCTCGTGCTCTCGACCCTGCACACGAACAGCGCGCCGGAGACCGTCACCCGCCTGCTCGACATGGGCATGGACCCGTTCAACTTCGCAGATTCGCTGCTCGCGGTGCTCGCGCAGCGCCTGGTGCGGCGTCTGTGCAACCACTGCCGAACGTCGCGCCCGGCGACCGAAAGCGAGATCAACGAGTTGCTCGACGACTATCTGCAGGTCTGCCCGAAGGACGACCCTGCGTTCGCGCGCGACGCCGTACTTGCCGACTGGACCGCGCGCTTCGGCCGCAACAGCAGTTTGATGGCGCACCACAGCCCCGGCTGCGACAAGTGCGACCACACCGGGCAGAAGGGGCGCGCCGGCATCCACGAGTTGATGATCGTCTCGCGCGAGCTGCGCCAGATGATCCAAACCGGCGAACGCGCCGAAGCGCTGCAGCGCCGAGCGCTGACCGAGGGCATGCACACGCTGCGTCAAGACGGCATCGAGAAGGTGCTGCAGGGGCTCGTCAGCATCGAGGAAGTGCGGGCCACGAGCAACGTCTGAACCGACGCGTGTTCATTCGCGTCGACCTGTTCCGTAGCAGCTCGCCGGATCAGTCGTTCTTCCCCGGTGTCTGCAAGGCCTCCAGCGCAGCATCCAGCGCGAAGGTGCCGGCTTTCTGGCTTGGCGGGAACTCCCTGAAGGTGCCCAGGAAGCGCCCCACGTATTGCTGCGCGGGCACGAGCAGGAAGATGTGCTCGACCCACCAACGGTTCCAGTCCATGCCTTCGACATCGCCGATCTCGAACGGGTCTGCGCGGATGTTGAAGATCTTCGGCGCGCGAAGCGTCGTGAACGGCTGACGCCACACAGCGGCGCCATGCGCGGTCTGCTCCGCGAACACCAGCTTCCACTGGTCGTAGCGCAGACCGACAAGCTGACCGTCGTCGTTGAAATAGAAGAAGTCGTGTCGCGGACTCGGCGCCTTGCCGGCCAGCGCCGCGCTCACGTCGTGCCCGTCGAGGTGCACCTTGAAGGTCCTGTTACCGACCTGCATGCCCTTGAGCAGCTGCTCCTTCGCATCCGGCACGCCGGCCGCGGCCAACAGAGTCGGCAGCATGTCCTCGTGCGCGAAGATGTCGTTGAGGATCGTGCCGGGCTTGATGACGCCAGGCCACTTGATGAAGGTCGGCACACGGTAGCCGCCTTCCCAGTTGGTGTTCTTCTCGCCGCGGAACGGTGAGGTACCGCCGTCGGGCCAGGTGAACTTCTCGGCGCCGTTGTCGGTGGAGTACATGACGATCGTGTTCTCGTCCAGGCCGAGCGCCTTCAGCTCGTCGAGCAGGCGGCCGACATGGGCGTCGTGTTCGAGCATGCCGTCGGGGTAGATGCCCAGCCCGGTCTTGCCGCGCGAGGCGTCCTTCAGCCGCGTCCAGATGTGCATGCGCGTCGAGTTCCACCAAAGGAAGAAGGGCTTGTCGGCCTTCTTCGCGTCGCGCATGAAGCGAATGGTTTCGTCGGTGACCTCGTCGTCGATGGTCTCCATGCGCTTCTTGTTCAGCGCGCCGGTGCTCTCTATGCGCTGCGTGCCGTCGGCGCTGGCCCAGGAGTGGATGACGCCGCGCGTGCCGAAGCGCTTTTGCAGCCCCGGGTCCTTGAAATAGTCCTCGTGTTCGGGTTCGTCCTCGGCGTTCAGGTGGTACAGCGAGCCCTTGAACTCCTGGAAGCCGTGCGCTGTAGGCAGGTGTTCGTCCAGGTCGCCGAGGTGGTTCTTGCCGAACTGGCCGGTCATATAGCCCTGTGCCTTCAACAGCTCGGCGATGGTCACGTCGCGCGCCTGCAGGCCCTCCTTCGCGCCAGGCAGGCCGACCTTCAGCAGTCCGGTACGAAACGGCGACTGGCCGGTGATGAACGCGGCGCGCCCGGCGGTGCAGCTTTGCTGCCCATACCAATCGGTGAACAGCGCGCCCTCCTTGGCGATGCGGTCGATGTTCGGCGTCTTGTAGCCCATCATGCCCTGGTTGTAGGCACTCAGGTTCCAGTAGCCGATGTCGTCGCCCCAGATAATCAGGATGTTCGGCTTCTTCTGCGGCGTCTGCGCCGTGGCTGGCATCAGGGCGGTGGCGATGATCAGCACCGCCAGGGTTCTCGTGAGCATCTTCAACATCGCGCAATCTCCTTCGAGCGCCACCCGCGGGTGACTGTGGCGCCTACTGTAGATGGCAAGGCTGGCAACGGTAACTGTCCTTTCGTATAGCGCCCGGGCAGTCACGCTTCGGGGCTACGGCTCGAACGCGAAGACCTTCTTCCAATCGTCCTTCATGCTGACGATGGTCCAGCCCTGCTGCTTCGCTTCGTCGTAGAGCTCTTGGGTGAAGGTGCCGACGTTAGTGTTCGGCAATCGCTGCGCCGGGCCGTAGGCGTATTCGCGCTTGGCGTCGTCGTGCAGCAGGATCATCGACAGCCGCGCACCGTCGCCGGCCTTGGTGTATTCGAGCATTTGCTGGTCGCCGGTCGAATTACCGAACGCTGCCTGCGGGCGGCGGCCGATCATCAACTGGATGCCTTCGGGTTTGCCAGCGTCGTTGTCGTTCAGCAAGAGCTTGGGCAGTTTGGTGAGCATCGGTTTTCCGGTCTTGTCGTAGCCGTACTTCAGCACGCCGGCGGTGCCGATCACCTGCTCCGGTGCGAGGCCGTAGGCCGCCTGCGAATACTGGCGCACGAAGTCCTGGCCACCGCCGGTGACGATGTAGGTCTTGTAGCCGCTATCGCGGAGGTACTTCAGCACCTCCTGCATCGGCTGATAGACCAGTTCGGTGTACGGCCGTTTCCAGCGCGGGTCTTTGGCGTCGGCGATCCACTTCGTCACCTCAGCGCTGAACTGATCGACCGTCATGCCGGTGAAGGTGGCGGCGAGGATCTTTTCCAGGTCAGCCATGCTCAGCTTGGCCATGGCCTCGCGGTTACCCGACAGCACCGTCTTGAACGGCTCGACGTTTTTCAGCTCAGGTTTGGCCTTGGCGAGCACCGGCACGCGCTCCAGCGCGTACATCACGAACGAGTACATCGGATGCTCGACCCACAGCGTGCCGTCCTGGTCGAAGGTGGCGATGCGCTCGCCCGGCGGCACAAACTGCGGGCTGCCTTGCGTGGTGGTCGTCTTGACGAACTCGACGATGGACTGCTTGGCCGGACCGTCGTTCCAGGACGGCAGCGGGTCGGTCTGCGCCCAAGCCGATGTCGCAAGGGCCAGGCAAGCCAGCACGGCAAGCACCCGTCGAGGCAGGTTCCCCAATGTCTTGAAGGTGGGAATCATGGTTCTCTCCAATGAAAAGGTGTCGTTTGCGAAACGACAGATTCGCCCTCACGGGCAACGAGGTTCATCAGAAACGGACGGGCGGCTGATTTCAGCCGCCCGTCCGATCAACGCCTTGCGTCAGGCGCGCAACTCAGTCGTGCCCGTTGTGGCCACTCTGCTGCATGGCCTTGAGGATGCCGTCCAGGTTGTAGGTCTCCGGCGCCTGCATCGGCGGGAATTCCTTGTACGAGAACAGCTCCTTCTCCCAGAGCAGTTGCCCGATCGGAAGCATGTTCCAGTTGTAGATGTAGGCGTTGCCTGGCGAGCCCAGCGCGCCCGCGTAGCCGAGTAGCGACTTCGCGTCGCCACCGACCGTCGTCTCGAAGGGATCACGCTTCAGGTTGAGCAACTGGGTCCAGTGAAAGCTGGTGGCACCGAACAGCCCGCCGGTCGCTGTGTCCGGCACGATCGTGTAGTACATCTTCCAGTTCTTGTACCTAACGGCCGACGGTTGCGAGCCGGTGTAGTAGAAGAACACGTCGCGTGCCGACTTCGCCGACTTGCCGCTGAGGTAGTCGGTCTGGTCAACGCCGTCGAGCTTGGTCTTGACGATGCCGGGATACTTGCCCGCCATGATCTCCTCGTTCAGAGCATTGCCCTTCTTGCCGCCGGCAATGTCGACGAAGGTGGGCACCCAGTCGAGTGACGAGAAGATGTCGTCCAGCACCGTGCCAGGCTTGATGACGCCGGGCCAACGCATGACCGCCGGCGCGCGCATGCCGCCTTCCCAGGTGGTCAACTTGCCACCCTTGAAGGGCGTGGTACCACCGTCCGGGAACGTGATCGTTTCGGCGCCGTTGTCGGTGGTGAAGACGATGATGGTGTTGTCGAGTTGGCCCATGTCCTCGAGCTTCTTGATGACGTAGCCGATGTTGTCGTCCATCTGCTTCATGCCGGCTTCGTTGGTGCCCCAGTCTTTGCCGCCGGGCTCGCCCACCATCGCTTCGTACTTCGGAGACAGCATGGTCGTGACGTGCATGCGCGCCGGGTTGTACCAGACGAAGAACGGCTTGTTGGTCTTCTTGGGGTCGTTGCGGTCGAGGAAGTCGATCACCTTGGCAGAGATCTCCTCGTCGACGGTTCTCGACCTGTCTAGCGTCAGCGGGCCTTGGTCCTGGCAGGTCGTGTTCTTCTGAGTGCCGTCGCTGGACTTGCACCAGATGACTGGGCGAGGTGGCGTCAGACAGGTGCCGGTCTTGGGATCGATCGCACCGGGGACTTCGGACAATCCAGTGATCGGCGTGTTCTTGCACGGCGGCGCGATACCTTGCACCTGCGGCGTCTTGTTGATGTCGACGAAGCTCACGCCCTGCATCGCGTCGAGGTGGTACAGGTAACCCCAGAACTCCTGGAAGCCATGCGAGGTCGGCAGCGCCTCGAAGTGGTCGCCGAGGTGGTTCTTGCCGAATTCGCCGGTGGTGTAGCCCAGATCGAGCAGGAATTTCGAGAGCGCTGGCGTGCCGGGGCGCAGCCACGACGGGCTGCCAGGCAGTTGCGGCGGGATCATGCCGGTACGCAGCGGGTGCATGCCGGTGAAGAAGGCATTGCGCCCGGCGGTGCAACTCTGCTCGGCATAGTAGGTCATGAACTTCGCACCTTCCTTGCCGATGCGGTCGATATTCGGCGTCTCGCCGACCATCACGCCCTGGTGGTAGATGGAGGGCTGCATCCAGCCGATGTCGTCGCCCATGATGAACACGATGTTGGGCTGCTTGGCAGGCGTCTGCGCTAGAGCAGGCGCGACGCAAACCGCCAGCATCGCGGCCGCCAGCATGGTGGCGAATCGTCTCAAGACATTCATTGCAGTTCCCTTTTCGTTCGGACTGAAAGTTCGATGCCGGCAGCGCCTGTGCAAGCCATCGCTTGGGCATTTTCATGGGCCGCAAGAGGCGCGGGAACTATCCTTTGGTTTAGTTCGGCCGGCGCCCGCACCATCCAGCGCAATGCCTCAGTGCAGGTTGGGCCTGCCGAGCAACGCCGCATCCACCGCAGCGAGCAGCACCTTACGCGAGAACGGTTTGCGAAGCAGCGCCTTGGCGCCGCCGCACAGCGCCTGATCTGCGAGCTCGGCATCATCACTGGCAGTGATGAAGACGATGGGCAGATTGGCATGGGCTGCCTTCAGCCCATCGCGCACCTGCAACCCGCCCAGGCCGGGCATGTGAATGTCCAGCAGCACGCAATCCGGCAGCCGTGCATGCAGCGAGTCCAGGAACTCCCGCCCGCTCGCAAACCCCAGCACCTCGTAGCCGGCCAGGCGCAGCAACCGTCCCAGCGCATGTCGCACCGGTCCCTCGTCATCCACCAGCGCCAGATACTTTGCGGCCATCACGACGGCGAGCCTATCGCGTTGCCCGCGACGCGGGAACTATGCTTTCGTTCAGTGCTCGCGACTTGGGGGCCGGATGTTCGAAGCTGAAACCGAAAGCGAAACCGAAGCCGGCTCCTGCGACAGAAGCGCCAGGCGTGCCGACTGGTACATCAGCTCGGCCACGGTGGCTGCGCCCATGCGCTCCATGATGCGTGCGCGGTGGAACTTCACCGTCTGCTCGACGATGCCGAGGTCGCTCGCGATCTGCTTGTTCAGCCGCCCTTTGCACAACGCGGACAGCACCTCGCGTTCGCGTTCGGTCAGCCCGTCGTAACGCTGCCGCAGCACCTCAAGCGCGCCATGCTGCAGACGCGCCTCGGCGTGCCGGGCCGCAGCCCGGCTGACCGCCGCCAGCAAATCGGCCGCGGCCACCGGCTTGGTCAGGAAGTCGTGTGCGCCCGCCTTCAGCGCACGCACCGACATCGGGATATCGCCGTGGCCACTGAGGAAGACGATCGGCAGGGTGATGCGCGCCTCGATCAACCGCTGCTGCAGTGCCAGGCCGTCGAGGCCGGGCAGTTGCACATCGAGCAGCAGGCAACCGCTGGCGCTGTCGTCGCACTCAGCCAGGAACGCTTCGGACGAGGCGAAGAGGCGCACCGGCCAGCCATGCACCTGCAACACACGCGAGAGTGCCTTGCACAGGGCCGGGTCGTCATCGACGATGTGCACCGTCGGCGCTTGGGCGTGGATGTCTGTCGGGATGTGCATCACGCCGTCACCTGCGCCATCGGCTGCACGCTGTCAGCCTGCACCGGCAACTGCAGGCAGAACACGGCACCACCGTGCAGCCCGTTGCTGGCGACGAGCGTACCTTGGTGCGCCGCGGCGATGGAGCGACTGATCGCCAGGCCGATGCCCATGCCATCGCTCTTGCCGCTCCAGAAGGGCTCGAACAGCTTGTCCATGTCCGTTTCGTTCAGGCCTGGGCCGTTGTCGGCCACGCAAATGCGTACGTAGCTGCCGCGCGCCTCGGTACTGAGCACGATGCGGCGGCGCTCGGCGCCCAGGCTGGCCATCGCATCAGCGGCGTTGATCATCAGGTTCAGCAGCAGTTGTTGAAGCTGCACGCGGTCGCCGTGCACGGTTGGCAGTGCCGATGTGAGCTGCAACTCGACCTGCACCTGCCGGCTCAGCAGGTTGGCGCGCAGCAGTTCAAGCGTGTCGCGCACCAGTTGGTTGAGATCGGTCGGCGCCAGGCTCGGCTCGCCCCGTCTGAACAAGGACCCGAGCTGGCGAATCACCGCCGCGGCGCGCTGGTCCTCGGCGACGATGTCGGCGCAGATCGCGCGCAGTTCGTCCAGGTCGAGCGGCTCTTGCTGCAGCATCAGCTGGGCGGCCTCGCCGTTGCTCAGAATCGACGCCAGCGGTTGGTTGAGTTGGTGCGCGATAGAAGCCGAGAGCTGACCGAGCAGCGATACCCGCGACAGGTGGCGCAGCGCGGCGCGGTCCTGCTCAGCCTGCAGTTCGGCGCGCTTGCGTTCACTGATGTCGAGCGCCACACCCATCAGGCGCTGGTCGGCCTCGACGCGGCCACGCGCCGCGCGCCAGCGCACCTCGCCGTCGTCTGCCAGCACCCGGTACTCCACGTCCAGCGGCTCGCCACTTGCGAGCGCATGCTCGAACGCGCGTGAGACAAGCTCGCGATCCTGTGGGTGCACCTGGTCCAGCGCCTGGGCGGCGTCGGTAGCGGATTCAGTGCCATGACCGGACCCGGGCTGCGTTGACAACCCCATCCAGAGGTGCGCACGCCCGGCGTCCCAGACCCACATCTTCAAACGTGCGGCATGAGCCGCCAGGCCCATGCGCCGTTCACTTTGCATCAACGCTGCCGCAGTGCGGCGACGCCGATGGCGCTCAAACAACAGCGCCGCGATCAGCGCGAATTGCAGAAGCAGCACGGCTGCACCAGTCAGCGCTTGCGTACGGTATTGCTCCCAGAAGCTAGGCTCCTTGAATTGCACAACTGCATCGGGGGGAAATGACGCGCTGCTGATGCCGAAACGCTTCGCTTGCCGCCAGTCGATGTGCATGGCCGCTGGCATCGTCATCGGTAGTTCGATCGATGAGGGCGCCTCGCCGCGGAAAACACGCAGGGCCACACGGGCGCTCAGACGCCCCATGTCGATGTAGCGCGAAATGTAGCCGCCGAGCACGCCAGTGCCGATGAAGGTCGAGAACGGACCTATCACCGGTGCCGTGGCAGCAGGGGCGATCAAGCGCACGGACTCGCGCGGCGTGAAGCTTCGTCCTTCGCCGTCGCGGAAGTAGCCCGGCGTGAAGACCAGCCAGTCGTCACCGAGCCCACGCAAGCGCTGCAGCAAGGCGTCGGTCGAATTCACAGTCATGAACTCGACGGTCAGGCGCTTGTCGAATCGCTTGGCTTGCTCCTGCAGCCGCGCGCGCCACTCCAGGCCCCACGCCGAAGTGCCGGTGATCAGCAGCAGTTGCCGCGTGTGCGGCCGCCAGCGCAAGGCCTGCTCGACGCCATCGATGAAGTCGTATCGACTCGGCACGCCGAACACACCGGCGGGCAGCGGGCCGAGTTGCTGCACGCTGATAGGCTCGGCGGCGACAAAGAACACCGGCACACCAGGGAACATGCGCTCGCGTTGGCGCACCGCAAAGGCCAGCGCCTGGTCGCCGCCGGCGATGATCAGCCGCGGCCGGCGTTGCGCGTATTTGTCGTGCAGGTAGGCGGCCACCGTACGCTCGTAGGCTTCGCCACTGAAGTTCGGAAAATCCAGGAACTCGCTTGACAGCGATACCTTCACGTCGCTGCGTTCGCCCAGCACTTCGGCCATGCCGGCATCGAATTCGGCGTTGGCCGGCAACGGCCGGCCGTTTGAATAAAGCACCAGTACCTGCTCGGGCGCTGCCGCGTGGGCTGTGGCGAAGGGCAAGACAAGCAGCAGCGCCAACAGCAGCAAGCGGCTCGACACAGAAAGCATGCCTCGAACCCAGCCGGCGCATGAGCGATTCGCGTCGGAGGAGTGGGCCGTGCGGCCGTGAGCTGCAGTCAACGATTTCCCTCGATGTGTACCGCTTGGCAGTTTGGTGCGCCGACTAACGTGAGACCGCGCGTGGATTCACGCGGTCGATCGTGAATCCGAGGGGGCTGAAGCGAGCGCACTCCAGCTATTGCGGTGGTGACCGCGCGCGGCCGTGTCAGCGCACGTTGACGCCGCTTGCTAACGGGTCGATTACCAACGGGCCGCTTGCCAACGGCATCGCCGAGCCGACCTTCTTCTGCGTCAGCGCAATGCCGTTCTTCACCGCGACGATCTCGGCCAGGATGGACACTGCGATCTCGGCCGGCGTCTTGCTACCGAGGTCGAGCCCGATCGGGCCGTGCAGGCGGCCAATTTCGGCCCGCGACAGATCGAAGAGCGCCAGGCGCTCCTGGCGCGCTGCCGTGTTGCTGCGCGAACCGAGCGCGCCGACGTAGAACGCGGGCGACTTCAGCGCCTCGAGCAGCACCAGATCATCGAGCTTCGGGTCGTGCGTCACGGCGACGACAGCGCAGTGCGGGTCGAGGTGCAGTTCGAGCACCAGGTCGTCCGGCATCGCCTTGCTGAAGGTCGTGCCGGGCACGTCCCAGGTGAGGTGGTATTCCTCGCGCGGATCGCAGCAGATGACTTCGAAGTCGAGTGCGAGCGCCATGCCGGCGAGCACGCGCGAGAGTTGCCCGGCACCGATGATCAGCATGCGCCAGCGCGGGCCGAACAGCGCGCGCAGGCGCTTGCCGTCGAACTCGAAGCTCTCGCCGCGCGACGCGGCTTCGACCGTCACCGCACCGCTTTCCAGATCGAGCGTGCGGGCGACGAGTTCGTGGCGCGCGGTGCGCGCGAGCACCTCGTCGATCCAGTCGATGCGCGCGAGCGGCTCCTGAACCAGACGCAGGTTGCCGCCGCACGGCAGGCCGAAGCGGGCGGCCTCCTCCTTCGATACGCCATACGTGATGAGTGAGGGGTGATCGACGCGCTCGCCGTGGCGCACGCGATCGATCAGGTCGTCCTCAACGCAGCCGCCCGAGACCGAGCCAACGACGAGCCCGTCGCCGCGCATCGCGAGCAGCGCGCCAGGCGGGCGCGGCGCCGAGCCCCAGGTTTCGATCACAGTCACGAGCCACACTTTCTGGCCCTCGCGATGCCAGTCGCGGGCCTGCTGCAGCACCTGAAGGTCGAGGCTGTCCATGGCCGTAGTCCTATCGAGAGAGGAAGTACCAGGCGGCGATCAAGATCGCCGCGCCGACGATCCACCAGACAAGTTTGCTGCCACCTGCGGCAGGTGATGGCGGCGGGGCGGCACCGGCCGCTGTTTCCGCCGGCCGCAATCGCGCCTCGAACGCGTCGAAGAAATCGGCCGTCATCTTGCCCGCAGTGGCGTCGATCAGGCGCGAGCCGATCTGCGCCATCTTCCCGCCGACCTGCGCGCGCGCCGCGTACTTGAGCCGCGTCTGCGCACCTTCGTCCTCGAGCGTGACGTCGGCCGAGCCCTTGCCGAAGCCGGCTACACCGCCCTGCCCGTCGAAGTTGATCGTGTAGCTGGTGGGCGGCTGGATGTTTGTCATCTTCAGATGACCCTTGAAGCGCGCGCTGACCGGGCCGACCCTGACCGCGACCAACGCGGCGAAGGCGTCGTCGCCGCTGCGCTCTAGCGTCTCGCAGCCGGCAATGCACGCCTTCAGCGCCTCGGGGTCGTTGAGTGCCGCCCAGACCGCGTCGCGCGGGGCGGGGATGAGTCGTTCGCCGGTCAGTTCCATCTTGTCAGTTTAAAAGAGTTGTGGGCTTGTGTGGCGGCGCGCGCAGTGCGCGCCCGAGGTCGGCAAGACTGGCCAGGTTGTGCACCGGCAGAAAGCGGTCGACGTGCGGCAGCAGCGCGCGCACGCCGGCGGCGCGCGGCTCGAAGCCGTCGAAGCGCAGCAGCGGGTTGAGCCAGACGATCTGGTGCGCGTGGCGGCGCAACTGCGCTGCGGCATGCGCCAGATCGCCATGGTCGTCGCGGTCGAGCCCGTCGGTGACGAGCAGCAGCGCGGCGTTCGCGCCGAGCAGGCGGCGCGCCCAGTGTTGGTTGAACTCAGCCAGGCACGAGGCGATGCGTGTGCCGCCGCGCCAGTCCTGCACCTGGCTGTCGGCGAGCTTCATCGCCTCGTCGGGATCGCGGTTCTTCAACGCGCGCGTGATGTTCGTCAGCCGCGTGCCGAAGGTCAGCGTGTGCACGCGCAGATAGCGTCGCGTCAGGCCGTGCACGTAGTGCAGCAGCAGCCGTGCATAGCGGTCCATCGAGCCGGAGATGTCGAGCAGGACAACGAGCGTGGGCAGTTCGCGGCGCGCGCGCGTGAACGCAGGCGCAAGCGTCTGCGGCTGGCGCGCCATGCGCAGCAGCGTCGCGCGCAGATCGATGCGGCCGCGCGCTGCGGGCTCGTGGCGGCGCCGGCGCACCGGCTCGACTGGCAGCGGGAGCTCCTCCGCGAGCTTCTTGGCGAGTTCGAATTCGGCCGCTGTCATGGTTTCGAAGTCAGCGCGCTGCAGGCGTTCACGATCGCTGAAGGTGAAGCTGGTATCGAACTGCAGCTCGTCCTGCCCCGAGTCGTTGGCCGGGTTCGGCGGCTGCGGCGCGCGCGGCGGCGCGAGCGCTTCGGCCACGCGGTTGGGGCGCGGTGGGCGGTGCTTCTCGCCGCGGCCGGTCACCTTCGGCAGCAGCAGGAACATCAGCTGTTCGAGCAGCTTGGGGTCGCGCCAGAAGGCGTCGAACGCGGCGTCGAAGACCGCCTGCTGCTCATGACGGTCGAGCATCACGGCAGAAAGCGCGGCATGCACGTCGTCGCGCCGATCTAGGCCAACCGCCTCGACTGCGGCCATCGCGGCGAGCACACGATCCGGCCCGACCGACAGCCCCGCGGTGCGCAGGATGCGCGAGAAGTGGACGATGTTCTCGGCGATCACGGCCGATGCCTCAGCGTCGCGCCAGCGCCGTCATTCGGCTTCCAGCAGCGCGCGCGCCCGCAATTCGTCGAGCAGCTTGGTCAGGTCGCCACTTTGCAGCTTGACGATGTCGTCCTGGTATTTCAGCAGCACGCCGAGCGTGTCGTGCACCGTCACCGGATCGAGGCGGATCGCGTTCAGCGCGACGAGCGCGTTCGTCCAGTCGATCGTCTCGGCGACGCCGGGTGCCTTGAACAGATCGAGCCGTGCGCATGCGCTGCACGAACTCGACGACCTGAACGTAGAGCCTGTCCGACGCACCGGGCGCCTTCAGGCGCACGATCTCCAACTCGCGTTCGACACTCGGGAACTCGACCCAGTGGTAGAGGCAGCGGCGCTTTAACGCGTCGTGGATTTCGCGCGTGCGGTTGCTCGTGATGATCGTGATCGGTGGCGCGTCGGCATGCACCGTGCCGAGTTCGGGGATCGTGATCTGGTTCTCGGCCAGCACTTCGAGCAGGAAGGCATCGAAGGGTTCGTCAGCGCGGTCGAGCTCGTCGATCAGAAGCACCGGCGAACGCTTCTGCGTGAGCGCCTGTAGCAGCGGGCGCTCGATCAACATGCTGCGCGAGTACAGGTTCTTGACGAGCGCCGCACGATCGACCTCGTGCGCCGCCTCGGCCAGGCGGATCTCGATCATCTGGCGCGCAACGTTCCATTCGTACGCGGTCTGCGCAACATCGAGACCCTCGTAGCACTGCACGCGCAGCAGCGTCGTCGAAAGGCAGCGCGCGAGCGTCTTGCCGAGCTCGGTCTTGCCGACGCCAGGTTCGCCTTCGAGGAAAAGCGGGCGGTGCAGAGTCAGGCTGAGAAACATCGCCGTCGCGAGCCGGCGGTCGCAGATGTAGCCCTCGGTCGCGAGCAACTCGATAACGGCGTCGACCGAGGCGGGCAGTGCCGGCGGCGGGTTGGGGATTGAATTCGTCGTCATGTGCAATGCAAACGGGTCATGCCGACGCACGCCGGCATGACCCGCTGGGTTCCGTTCGGAATGCTTCAGCGTGCGAGCGCGGCGGCGACAGCGCGCGAGGCCATCACGCTGATCATCGCAGCGCGGTAGGCGGCCGAGCCATGCAGGTCGCTGTTGATGTCAGTCTCGGGCATCTTGACGGCCTTCGCTGCGGCGGCGGTGAAGTTCGCCTTCAGCGCGTCCTCGATCGGCTTGGCGCGAAACACGCTGCTCTTGGCGCCCGTCACCGCAACCCGCACGCCGTCCGCACCCTGGCTGACGAAAACGCCGACCAGGGCAAAGCGCGACGCCGGCTGCTTGAACTTGATGTAGGCCGCCTTCTGCGGCACCGGGAAGCTCACCGAAGTGATGAGTTCGCCCGGCTGCAGCGCCGTTTCGTAGAGCCCCGTGAAGAAGTCGTCCGCCGCGATCGTGCGCTTGTTGGTCTGCACCGTTGCGCCGAGCCCGACGACGGCCGCCGGATAGCAGGCGGCAGGGTCCGCGTTCGCGATCGAACCACCGATCGTGCCCATGTTGCGCACCATCTGGTCGCCGATGCCGCCGGCAAGTTCGGCGAGCGCCGGGATCGCTTTTTGCACGTCGGCCGAGCGGGCGACGGTGGCATGCGTCGTCATCGCGCCGATGACGACTTTGCCGCCATCGACCTTGATGCCTTTGAGGTCGGCCGCGGCGGACAGGTCGACGAGGCGATCGGAGGAGGAAAGGCGCAGCTTCATCGCCTGCACCAGGCTTTGCCCGCCGGCAAGGTAGCGCGCGTCGCCCTGCAGGGCGGAGGCCGCGGCGGCCGCATTGGCGGGCCGTTGATAGTCGAAGGTGTACATGTTCGTGACTCCTATTCGTCAGGCTTTCAGGCGATCTTGTTGGCGGCGCGCCAGACGCGCTCGGGCGTGGCCGGCATGGCAATGTCGGCGACGCCGAGCGCATCGGTCACCGCGTTGATGACAGCGGGGGGCGAAGCGATCGCACCGGACTCGCCGCAGCCCTTCACGCCAAGCGGGTTGTGGGTGCACGGCGTCACGGTGTGATCGACCGTGAAGCTCGGCAGATCGTCTGCGCGCGGCATCGCATAGTCCATGTACGAACCTGTCAGCAACTGGCCCGATTCCGGGTCGTAGCGGCAGGCCTCCAACATTGCCTGACCGATGCCGTGCGCGATGCCGCCGTGCACCTGGCCGGAGACGATCATCGGGTTGATGATGTTGCCGAAGTCGTCCACTGCGGTGAACTTCACGATACGCGTCTTGCCCGTCTCGGGATCGACCTCGACCTCGCAGATATGGGTGCCGGACGGGTAGGTGAAGTTGGTCGGGTCGTAGAAGGCGTTTTCGTTCAGCCCCGGCTCGAGCTTGTCGAGCGGGTAGTTGTGCGGCACGTAGGCGGTAAGCGTCACGCTGCCCCACGGCACCTTCTTGTCGGTTCCCGCCACCTTGAATTCGCCGTTCTCGAACTCGATATCGGTGTCCGCCGCCTCGAGCAAGTGGGCCGCGATCTTCTTGCCCTTGGCGATAACTTTGTCGACTGCCTTGACGATCGCCGTGCCGCCGACCGAGAGCGAGCGGCTGCCGTAGGTGCCCATGCCGAACGGCACGCGGCCGGTGTCGCCATGCACGATCTCGATGTTCTCGATCGGGATGCCGAGCTTGGCCGAGACGACCTGTGCAAACGTCGTTTCATGCCCCTGACCGTGGCTGTGCGAACCGGTGAAGACGGTCACCGTGCCAGTCGGGTGCACGCGGACTTCGCCCGCCTCGAACAGGCCGGCACGTGCGCCGAGCGCGCCGGCGATGTTCGAAGGTGCGAGGCCGCAGGCTTCGATGTAGCAGCTGTAGCCCAGGCCGCGCAACTTGCCGTTCTTGGCGGACTCGGCCTTGCGCGCCGGGAAGCCTGCGACGTCGGCGATCTTCATCGCCTTCGCCAGATGCGCCTCGTAGTCACCGATGTCGTAGGTCAGGCCGACCGGCGTCGCGTACGGGAACGCCGTGATGAAGTTCTGGCGCCGGATCGCCGCCGGGTCCATCTTCATCTCGCGCGCCGCCGTCTCGACCAGGCGCTCGACGACGTAGGACGCCTCGGGCCGCCCCGCGCCGCGAGTAGGCGTCGACCGGCGCGGTGTTTGTGAACACCGCCTTCACCTCGGCGTAGATCGCCGGCGTCTTGTACTGGCCGGCGAGAAGCGTGGCGTAGAGGATCGTCGGCACGCTCGACGCGAAGGTCGAGAGGTAGGCGCCCATGTTGGCGATCGTGCTGACACGCATCGCGAGGAAGTTGCCCTTCGCGTCGAGTGCGAGCTCGGCGGTCGTCGCGTGGTCGCGGCCATGCGCATCGGCGAGGAAGGATTCGCTGCGGTCGGCGGTCCACTTGATCGGCCGGCCGACAAACTTGCTGGCCCAGACGAGCGCGGTCTCCTCGGCGTACAGAAAGATCTTCGACGCCGAAGCCGCCGCCGATGTCGGGCGCGATCACACGCACCTTGGATTCCGGCAGGCCGAGCACGAAGGCGCACATCAGCAGCCGCTCGACGTGCGGATTCTGGTTCGCGACGTAGAGCGTGTAGCTCTCGTCGTGCTTGGTGTACTGCGCGTTCGCGGCGCGCGGCTCCATCGCGTTCGGGATCATCCGGTTGTTGGCGAACTGCAGCTTGGTGACGTGCGCGGCGCTGGCAAATGTGGCGTCGACATCCTCCTTGCTGCTCCCATGCCCCCAGTCGTAGCAGACGTTGCCCGGCACGTCGTCATGCACCGAAGACGCCGCACCGTCAGCTTTCGTGATGTCGATGACGGCGGGTAGTTCCTCGTAGTCGACCACGATCAATTCAGCCGCGTCCTTCGCCTGCACCAGGCTTTCGGCAACGACGAGCGCGACCTGGTCGCCCACATGGCGCACCTTGCCCTGCGCCAGCACCGGGTGCGGCGGCTCCTTCATCGGCGAACCGTCCTTACTGTGGATCAGCCAGCCGCAGGGCAGCCCGCCGACCTTGGCCTCGGCCAGATCGGCACCGGTGAAGATGCGGATCACCCCGGGCGCCTTGGCGGCGGCGGCGGTGTCGATCGAGAGGATGCGCGCGTGCGCATGTGGCGAGCGCAGGAAGACGGCGTAGGTCTGGCCGGGCAGCGTTACGTCGTCGGTGTACTGGCCGGCGCCGGTCAGGAAGCGTTTGTCTTCGCGGCGCAGCACGCTTTGGGCGATCGGGCCGAGTTCGGTTTGGGTCATGTCGTTCATGGTGTTCTCCTTCCCGGCCTCAGGCGCTCGCCGGCACGTCGCCGGCCTGGCATTGCTGGACGGCCTTGACGATGTTGTGATAGCCGGTGCAGCGGCAAATGTTGCCCTCCAGCGCCTCGCGGATCTCCTGTTCGCTCGCTTTCGGGTTGTCGGCCAGCAACTGAACCGAGGACATCACCATGCCGGGTGTGCAGAAGCCGCACTGCAAGCCGTGGCACTCATGGAACGCGGCCTGCATCGGATGCATCGCGCCGTCCTTGGCCAGGCCTTCGATCGTCGTGATCTGCGCGCCTTCGGCCTGTACCGCCAGCATCGAGCAGGCCTTTACCGCGCGGCCGTTCATGTGCACCGTGCAGGCGCCGCATTGCGCCGTGTCGCAGCCGACATGCGTGCCGGTCAGCCGCAGATGTTCGCGGATGAAATCCACCAGCAGGGTTCGAGGGTCGACGCTGGCCTGAACGGCCTTGCCATTGACGGTGAGCGAAAGCATTGCGGTCACGAAAGTCTCCTGCGTGGTGAATGGGGCCCGCGGCCCCGGAACTGAGCATTGTTCGGGTTGGCGCCGACAAAGCAAAGCATGGGTTTACCCTTGATCGTTGATCCTACTCAAGCCGGCCGCAACGAGAAACGCCGATCCGCCAACGACGCGAGCCACGCAGTTCCGCGCATGCGTGGAACCTACTCGCCAAGATAGGCGGCGCGCACCCGCGGGTCGCTCAGCAACTGCTTGCCTTCGCCGCTCATCGTGATCTCGCCCGAGTCCATCACGTAGCCGCGCGAGGCGATCTGCAGCGCGCGGCTCGCGTTCTGCTCGACGAGCAGGATCGT
This sequence comes from uncultured beta proteobacterium, assembly GCA_963774675.1. Lineage (GTDB taxonomy): Bacteria > Pseudomonadota > Gammaproteobacteria > Burkholderiales > Burkholderiaceae_C > CAIKUF01. The sequence goes on from CAVZFV010000006.1 coordinate 28,485, forward strand.
TGTGCCGCGGCCGTGGATGTCGTTCACGACCTCGAAGATGGTGTCGACGAGGATCGGCGAGAGGCCCATCGACGGCTCGTCGAGCAGCAGCACCTTGGGCCGCGCCATCAGCGCCCGCCCCATTGCGAGCATCTGCTGCTCGCCGCCGGACATCGTGCCGGCCAGCTGCGCGCGACGCTCCTTCAGGCGCGGGAAGATGCCGAACACCTTTTCAATGTCGTCCTCGACCTCGTCGTCGCGGCGCACGAAGGCGCCCATCTGCAGGTTCTCGGTGATCGTCATGCGCGAGAACACGCCGCGCCCCTCGGGCACCATCACGAGACCCTGCTTGACCAGGTCCCACGAACCCTGGCCCTTGATCGAATGACCCAGGTATTCGATGTCGCCTGAAGCCACCGGCTGCAAGCCCGTGATCGCCTTGAGCGTCGTCGTCTTGCCGGCACCGTTGGCGCCGATCAGGCTGACGAGCTCGCCCTCGTGAACTTCGAACGTAATGCCCTTCACCGCCTGGATGCCGCCGTAGGCGACTTTCAGTGCGCTGACCTTGAGCAGTGTTTCTGCCATGTTGTTGCTACTCCTGTCTCAGGCCGCGCCGGGCCGCTCCCAAGCGGCCTGAGCTCCCCCTCGGGGGGGCGCGAGCGCAGCGAGCTTGGGGGTTGTCATCAATGCGCCGTGTGGCTCGCGCCAAGGTAGGCTTCGATGACCTTCTCGTTGCGCTGCACGTCGTAGGGCGTTCCTTCGGCGATCTGCTTGCCGTAGTCGAGCACTGTCACGCGGTCGCACAGGCCCATGACGAGCTTCACGTCATGCTCGATCAGCAGGATCGTGCTGCCGTCTTTGCGTATCTGGTCGATCAGTTCGCGCAGCACGACCTTCTCGGTCGCGTTCATGCCAGCGGCGGGCTCGTCGAGCGCGATCAGTTTCGGTTCGGTCGCGAGCGCGCGCGCGATCTCGAGCCGGCGTTGGTCGCCATACGAAAGCGTGCGCGCCTTGAACTCCGCGTAGCCGCCGATGCCCACGTAGTCGAGCAGTTCCTGCGCGCGCTGGGCAATGGCAGCCTCCTCCTTCTTGAAGCCGCCGGTGCGAAACACGGCGCCGATCAGGCCCGAGTGCGTGCGCACATGGCGGCCGACCATCACGTTCTCGAGCGCCGTCATATCGGCGAACAGGCGGATGTTCTGGAAGGTTCGTGCGATCCCGGCCTTCGCGACCTCGTGCACCGCGCTCGGCTTGTAGGGCTTGCCGCCGAGCTCGAACGTGCCCGAATCGGGCAGGTACAGGCCGGTCAAGACGTTGAAGAAGGTCGTCTTGCCGGCGCCGTTCGGCCCGATGAGGCCATAGATCTGGCCCTTCTCGATCGTGACCGCGACATCCGACAAGGCCTGAAGGCCGCCGAAGCGTTTGGAGACGTCCGCCACTTTCAGAATGGCTTCGCTCATGCCGCGCTCCTCGGCCCCTGGTCGGGCGTGGGCACCGGCGCCGCCTTGCCGTGCTCGGGCGAAGGCCACAGCCCGCGCGGTCGGGCGAGCATGATGCCGATCATCGCCAGCGCGATCAGCAACTGGCGCAGGATCGACGCATCGAGCCTGCCGCCCGACATCGCCTGCAGCGGGCTCGCCACATAGCGCAGCACCTCGGGCAGCGCGGCGAGCAGCAGCGCGCCGATGATCACGCCCGGGATATGGCCGATGCCGCCGAGCACGACCATCGCGACGATCATGATCGACTCCTGCAGGCTGAACGACTCGGGCGAGATGAAGCCCTGGAAGGTGGCGAACATCACGCCCGATACGCCACCAAAGGTCGCCCCCATGCCGAACGCGAGCAGCTTCATGTTGCGCGTGTTGATGCCCATCGCCTTGGCGGCGATCTCGTCCTCGCGGATCGCCATCCAGGCGCGCCCGATGCGCGAGCGCTCGAGCCGGTAGCAGATCACGACGCTCGCGACGACAAGGGCGAGGAACAGGTAGTAGTAAAGCGAGACGGACGACAACTCCATGAACCCGATGTTCAGTGGCTCGCCCAGATCGAGGCCGAAGATCTTGATCGAGTCGATGCCCGAAATGCCCTTCGGCCCGTTCGTGATGTTGACCGGTGCGTCCAGGTTGTTCAGGAAGACGCGAATGATCTCGCCGAAGCCGAGCGTGACGATCGCCAGATAGTCACCCCGCAGCTTGAGCACCGGCACACCGAGCAGTACGCCAAACGTGGCCGCGACTGCCGCGCCGAGCGGTATCACGAGCCAGATAGGGGCGTGAATGCCGTTCGGAAAGATGGCCGCGATCCACCCGAAGGTATCGGTCAATTGCGATGAGGCGAGCAGCCCGAACATGTAGGCGCCGACCGCATAGAACGCGACATAGCCCAGATCGAGAAGGCCGGCATAGCCGACGACGATGTTCAGTCCGAGCGCGAGCAGCACGTAAAGCAGTGCGACATCGATGATCCGCACCCAGGCATTGCCGAAATACTGCGCCGCGATCGGCACGATCATGAGCGCGACGGCGGCGGCGAGGAAGGTTAGGAGCTTCTTGTTCATGGTCGATGCTCCGCGTCAGGACCGGTCCGCCACGCGCTCGCCGAGCAGGCCCTGCGGTCGCAGTGTCAGGATCAGGATCAGCACGATGAAGGCGAAGATGTCCGAATAGTGGCTGCCGAGCACGCCACCCGTGAGCGCGCCAATGTAGCCCGCGCCGAGCGACTCGATCAGGCCGAGTAGCACGCCGCCGAGCATCGCGCCGGCGAGGTTGCCGATGCCGCCGAACACCGCCGCGGTGAACGCCTTCAGGCCCGGCAGGAAGCCCATCGTGTGCGTCACCGAGCCGTAGTTGGCAGCGTACATCACACCAGCCAGCGCCGCCAGCGCGGCGCCGATGATGAAGGTGGCCGAGATCACCATGTCGGGGCGCACCCCCATCAGCCCGGCGACGCGCGGGTTCTCGGCCGTCGCGCGCATCGCGCGCCCGAGGCGTGTCATGTTGACGAGGTACATCAGGCCGGCGAGCGTGATCACGGTGGTGATGAGGATGATGATCTGCGTCGTGTTGATCACCGCGCCGCCGATGAAGAAGGGCTCGCTCGGCAGCATGATCGGGAAGGACTTGTAAGTCGGCTTCCAGATGATCATCGCCAGCGTCTGCAGCAACAGGCTCACGCCCATCGCGGTGATCAGCGGCGCGAGCCGCGGTGCGTTGCGCAGCGGCCGGTACGCGACCTTCTCGATCACGTAGTTCAGTATCGAGCAGACGATGATGGCTGCAATCAGCGACAGCAGCAGCAGCAGCCAACCGGGGAGCCCGGCGTCCTTGAAGGTGGTGACGATCGTCCAGCTCGTCAGCGCCCCGACCATCAGCACCTCACCGTGCGCAAAGTTGATCAGATTGATGATGCCGTAGACCATCGTGTAGCCGAGTGCGACGAGCGCGTAGACGCTGCCGAGCACCAGGCCGTTGATGATCTGTTGGATCAGAGTGTCCATCCGTATGTCTCCTCAGGGGCCTGAGCGCAAGCCCCGGCTGTTTCGGCGCAGTTTCTCGGCATGCTCGTGGCCTTTGGTCTTCGGTCTGCGCAACCCAGCGAAGGGGCGTGCCCGACTTTAGTGGCAAAAACCACTTCGCTGTCAGCGTATGGACCCTAGGAGGAACGCCGTTGACAACAGCTCGCCGCCCGCCCACCGGTTTCAGCGTGATGCGACACATGGTGCGGAAACACGCGACTTCCTCGCGTTTCCAAAGCTGACATCGAAGGTCAGCCTGGCTTGCCGGCGGCGGCGTCGAGCCTGCGCAGTTCCGCCAGCCGATCGGCGATGCGCGACTCGAGGCCGCTCGCGCGCGGAGCGTAAAAGCGCGGCAGTTCGACGCCGTCCGGCCCATAGCGCTCGCCAGCGGCAAAGCCGGCCGCTTCGTCGTGTGCGTAACGATAGCCATCACCGTAGCCAAGGTCCTTCATAAGCCGCGTCGACGCATTGCGCAGCCGCAACGGCACTGCGCGCGTGCCGTCCTTGGCGACGAAGGCGCGCGCCGCGTTGTAGGCGGCGTAGACCGCGTTGCTCTTGGGCGCGACCGCGAGGAACACGACCGCCTGCGCCAGCGTAAGTTCACCTTCGGGTGATCCTAGACGCTCGAAAGTCTCGCTCGCGTCGAGCGCGATGCGCAGCGCGCGCGGGTCGGCAAGGCCGATGTCCTCGCTCGCCATGCGCACCAGGCGGCGCGCGATGTAGCGCGGGTCGACGCCGCCGTCGATCATGCGCACGAACCAGTACAGCGCGGCATCGGGGTCCGAGCCGCGCACTGCCTTGTGCAAGGCCGAGATCGTGTCGTAGAACTGCTCGCCACCCTTATCGTAGCGACGCAATTGCTCGCCGAGGGCCTGTTCGAGCGCCGCTTCGTCGATCGCATCGATCGACTTGCCCGCCGCCCGCGCCACGGTCTCGAGCGTGTTGAGTAATCGGCGCGCGTCGCCGTCCGCATAGCCGATCAGGCGCTGCGTCGCGGCGTCGGTCAGCGCCGGCGCGCCGAGCAGCGCGCGTCCGCGTGCGAGCACCTCGCGCAGATCGTCCTCGCTCAACGCTTGCAGCACATGCACCGTGGCGCGCGACAGCAGCGCGGCTATGACCTCGAAGGACGGGTTTTCCGTCGTGGCGCCGATGAAAGTGAACAGGCCCGACTCGACGTGCGGCAGGAAGGCGTCCTGCTGCGCCTTGTTGAAACGATGCACTTCGTCGACAAAGACCACCGTGTGACGACCACGGGACTGTGCGACCTGCGCGCGCTCGACCGCCTCGCGAATGTCCTTGACGCCGCCGAGCACGGCCGAGATCGCGATGAACTGCGCGTCGAAGGCGTCCGCCATCAGCCGCGCGAGCGTCGTCTTGCCGACGCCGGGCGGCCCCCACAGGATCATCGAATGCAGCCGGCCCGACGCGAACGCTGTTCGCAGCGGCTTGCCCGGACCGAGCAGTTGCGCCTGCCCGATTACCTCGTCGATCGTGCGCGGACGCAGCCGCTCGGCCAGCGGTGCAGCGTCGCCAGGATCGTCCAGCGGCAATGACAACGAGGTTATGACAGCCCCTCGGCCAGCTTGGGAGCGGTCCGGCGCTCGGCCCGCGGCGACAGGGTTGACACAGGGCGTCTCATGCGCTCGATTGTCGCAGCCGCTCCGCGGGCGCGGCTGCGCGGCACGACTGTGTATATTGCGTCCACCCGACGACCCGAGGATTTCGATGAGCCAGCTGAGCGGTCACGACGCGAACTTTCTGTACGCCGACACCGCGCGCGCAAACGCCAACGTCAGCCTGCTTCACATCTACGATCAGTCGACCGTCGCCGGCGGCAAGTTGCGCTTCAAGACGCTCCTCGCGCACATCGAAAGTCGGCTCGACCGCTCGCCGGTCTTTCGCCGCCGCTTGCAGCGCGTGCCGCTCGAGCTCGACTACCCCTACTGGGTCGAGGACGCGAATTTCGACCTCGAGTACCACGTGCGGCACATTGCGCTGCCCAAGCCCGGCGACTGGCGCCAGTTCTGCATCCAGGTCTCGCGCATCCATGCGCGGCCGCTGGATCTCGACCGCCCGCTGTGGGAGATCTACGTCATCGAGGGGCTCGACAGCTTCCTTGACCTGCCCGCTGGCAGCTTCGCGCTATTGACGAAGACGCACCACGCTGCAGTCGACCCGGCTTTCAGCAACGAGCTGACGGCGTTGCTGCATGACGCGAGCGCAACGCCACCGGTGCCGGTGCCGCCCGCGCCCTGGTTCGCGGCGCGTGCGCCAGGGGCTGCAGCGATGCTGTGGCGCGGTGTCGTCAGCACGCTGGCGTCGCCGATCCGGCTGGCGCGGCCGGTCGCGCGCGCGATGGCGAGGCTTGCACCCAGCGCCTTCTCGCTCGCGTCGGAGAGTGGCCGGGCGGCGGCAGAGGTGCCACTGACGCGTTTCAATTCGGTCGTATCAGCGCACCGCGTTTTCGAGACGCGCCGCTTCCAGCTCGACGATTTCAAGCTGATCCGTACGCTGGCGCCGGGCGCGACCGTCAACGACGCGGTGTTCGCGGTGTGCGGCGGCGCCCTGCGCCGCTATCTCGACGCCGAAGGTGAGCTGCCCGACATCAGTCTGAGCGCGCTCGCGCCTTTCCTGGTGCGCGACGAACAACTGCCAACAAAGCGGCGGGCAAAGCGGCGCGGTGCGGAGCCGTCGGCAGATGACGTCAGACCTGCGATGTCGTGGCTGCAGGTGCAACTCGGCACGCACATCGCCGACCCGGCCGAAAGGCTCGCCTTCATCCACGCGCAGACCGGCGCGTCGGACACCGTCGCGCGCGCCGTCGCGGTGCGCGAGCTGGGCGACATCGAAGCGCACATTCCGGCCGCGACCCTCGCACTGACGAGCAAGATGCTCGGCCTGGCCGCGCTCGGTATCGGCCGGCGTCGGGCGCTTGCCAACTGCAGCATCACCAATGTGCCGGGGCCGGCGATACCGCTCTACCTGTGCGGCGCGCGCATGACCTACTTCTCGGCGATCATGCCGATCACCGACGGCATGGGCCTGGCGTTCGCGGTCACGAGCTACGACGGCCAGCTCGTCATCTCGCCGACCTCGTGCCGCGAGCTGCTGCCCGACCCCGAACTCTTCGCGCAATGCCTGCGCGAGAGCTTTCAGGACGCGCTGGCGCGCGCGATGCCGGCGAAGAGTCCGTGCCCAGCCCGGCGCGCCGCGGCGACGAAACATGCGACAAAACCCACAGCAAAACCCTCGGCGAAACTCCTGCGAGCACGAAAGAGCGCGGCATCGCGTGTCGGCGTCGACGTCGGCGTCGGTACTGTCGTCAGTGCTGTCGTCGCGGCGCGAGCACCGCGCACTGTCAAATCGGCAGCGCCGCGTGCGTCATCAGCCGATAGACGGCGCCCGAAATCCCTTCGGGCTTGAACGGCTGCCACTGCCCTTCGGCCTGAGCCAGCCGGTCGGCGACCACGAGCAGCACCATCGCGTTGAAACCGAGGCCGGTGTGGCTGCCCTGGATGCGGATGTTCTCGTGCAGCGCGGGGTCGCCGGTGATCGTCGCCTCCTGCGCCGGGACGACGCCGTCGCTGATCGAATAGAGGCAGCTCGTGGGCACCGGCGGCGGCCGCATTTCGCGCAGCCGTTTCACGCGCGGTTGCATCACGTGCGCATTCGGCCCCATCGGGTGCGCGATCACGCGGTACATCGCTTTCACGAACGCAGGTGACTTGCTGCCCTCGGCGTCGACGCTGACCGGGCTGCCGAGCGTGATCACGCTGCGCACGCATTCGCTCGCCTGGTGCGCGCCGTAGAGGGCGAACACGCCGCCGAGGCTCCAGCCGACAAGGCCGACCTTGCGCCCTGTCTTGTGGTGCAGGAAGCGGATCTTCTGCTCGAGTGCGGTCGCATGCTTGTTCTGAAAGCCGACGTTGCGCCCGAGCCCCCAGGTTTCGACCGCATAGCCACGCTGCGCCAGGAAGGTCTTGAGGACAATGAGCGAGCCTTCATCGCCCATGAATCCGGGCAGCAGCAGCACCGGATGGCCGTCGCCGCGCGGCGCAGTGAGCAGTGTCGGCCAGAGGTAGCTGAGCGAGGCGATCTCGAACAGCGCACGCCATTCGGTGGCCGAGTGCAGCAGATTCGGTTGCCCGCGATGCGGGTGGCGTTGCGTCATTCGAACTCTCGTTGCTGTCGGGGCCGGCCTATTGCTCGATCACGTCCGCGCCCGGCGGAACGCTGAAACGGAAATGCTCGGCCACCGGCGGCTGGTTCGATACCATCTGGCTGAATTGCAGCAGTGACGTCTGACCGAAAGCGTCGTGGATCTCGATCGCCGCCAGCTCCTTGCCGCGAAAGCCTACGCGCACCGATTGAAGCGTGCCGCCCTCGGCACGCGGCGTCGCTTCGACCCACATCAGGCCGTCGCGATCCGGCAGCGCCTTGAGCGCGAAATCCTTGTCCAGGTCGCCGCCGGCGAGCAGCGCGGCGGGTGTCGCGCCGAGCGCCTGCGCGAGCTTGCGGCTGCTGACCTGGTTCAGGTCGCGGTCGTAGATCCACACCTTTTGCCCGTCGGCGACGATCGCCTGTTCGAACGGCTTGGTGTAGACGAAGCGGAATCGGCTCGGGCGGGCAAACTCGAAGTTTCCGCTCGAGGTCTTCTTCTTGGCGCCGTCGGGCGACGTGACGGTCTGCGTGAAGTTCGCCTGGCCCGACTGCACATCGCGCACGAAGGCACGCAGCGCGTCGACGCCGTCGGCCCGTGCCGCAAAGCTGCCGGCGACCAGCAACAGGCAGGCGAAGGTTGCGCGCCAGCTCATGCGTCGCGGCTCGGCACGATCAGCTCGCGGTTGCCGCTCGACGACATGCTTGTCACGAGCCCGGACTTCTCCATCTGCTCGAGCAATCGCGCGGCGCGGTTGTAGCCGATGCGCAAGTGTCGCTGCACGAGCGAGATCGACGCGCGCTTGTGCTGCAGCACGACCGCGACGGCGTTGTCGTACATCGGGTCGGCCTCGCCGTCAACCGAGCCGCCGCCCTCGCCTGCGCCACTGCCGTCGTCGTCGAGCACGCCGCCTTCGAGGATGCCCTCGATGTAGTTTGGCTCGCCCTGCGTCTTCAGGTACTCGACGACGCGATGCACCTCGTCGTCGCTGACGAAGGCGCCGTGCACGCGCACCGGCAGCCCGCCGCCCGGCGTCAGATACAGCATGTCGCCCTGGCCGAGCAGCGCCTCGGCGCCCATCTGGTCGAGGATGGTCCGGCTGTCGATCTTGCTTGACACCTGGAAGCTCAATCGCGTCGGAATGTTGGCCTTGATGAGGCCGGTGATCACGTCGACGCTCGGACGCTGCGTCGCGAGGATCAGATGGATGCCTGCGGCGCGCGCTTTCTGCGCGAGGCGTGCGATCAGCTCCTCGATCTTCTTGCCGACGACCATCATCAGATCGGCAAGTTCGTCGATCACGATCACGACGTAGGGCAGACGGTCGAGCGGCTCCGGCGCATCGGGCGTCAGGCTGAACGGATTCGTGAGCGGCTCGCCGCGCGCCTTCGCGTCGTCAAGCTTCTTGTTGTAGCCGGCGAGATTTCGCACGCCCATCTTGCTCATCAGCTTGTAGCGCCGCTCCATCTCGCCCACGCCCCAGTTGAGCGCGTTGGCGGCCTGCTTCATGTCAGTGACGACGGGCGCGAGCAGGTGCGGGATGCCTTCGTAGACGCTCATCTCGAGCATCTTCGGGTCGATCAGGATCAGGCGCACGTCGCGCGCTTCGGCCTTGTAGAGCAGCGACAAGATCATCGCGTTGATGCCGACCGACTTACCGGCGCCGGTCGTGCCGGCGACGAGACAGTGCGGCATCTTCGCGAGGTCGGCGACCATCGGGTTGCCGACGATGTCCTTGCCGAGACCCATCGTCAGCTGCGACGTGGCATCGTTGTAGACCTGAGAACCGAGAATCTCGGACAGTCGGATCATCTGACGCCGCGCATTCGGCAGTTCGAGCGCCATCGTCGTCTTGCCGGGAATCGTCTCGACGACACGGATGCTGACGAGGCTCAAGCTGCGCGCGAGGTCCTTCGCCAGATTCACGACCTGCGCGCCTTTCACGCCAGTGGCCGGTTCGATCTCGTAGCGCGTGATCACCGGCCCGGGCGACGCTGCGACGACGCGCACTTCGACGCCGAAGTCCTTCAACTTCTTCTCGATCAGACGCGAGGTCATTTCGAGCGTGTCGGCCGTGACGCTTTCAGTTCGGCCCGGCGCGGCATCGAGCAGATCAACCTGCGGCAGCTTGGTGTCGGCAAGCTCGACGAACAGCGGCTTCTGGCGCTCCTTTGCGATGCGCGCCGACTTCGGCACATCGACCACCGCAGGTTCGATGACGATCGGTACATGATCGTCCTGCAACTGCATCTCGACCTCGACGATGTGCTCGCGCTCGCGCAGCGCGGCCGCGCCCAGGCGCTGATCCTCGGCGCGTTCGATGCGCTCGACGCGCTGCTCGCGCACGCCCTCCAGGCGCGCGCCGATCGCCTCGGCGAGTGCGAGCCACGAGAAGCGGAACGCGAGCGAGAGGCCCGCCAGCAATGTCGCGATCCACAACACGCCCGAACCGGCGAAGCCGAGCAGCTTCATGCTGAGCGGCCCCAGCGTATAGCCGAGCACGCCACCGGCATGGTCGGGCAGCAGCGATTCCCAGCGGTAAAGGCGCGTCCATTCGAGCGCGCAACTCGCGGCGAGCAGCAGCGCAAGGCCGACCCAGAAGGGCCAGCGCGACGGCTCTGCCACGGGCATGGCGGCGTCGGAACGCAGCAGCCTTGCGAGCGTGCCAAGCCACGCGCGCAGCGTGGCGGCCATGATCCACCAGGCCGAATAGCCGAACGCGAAATAGGCGAGATCGGAGAACCAGGCGCCGATGACGCCGGCCCGGTTCTGCGTCACGAGCGACGAGCCCGAGGTCGAGAACGCCGCATCGCCGGCGTTGTGGGTGGCCAGCGCGAGCAACGCGAGCAGCCACAGCACGGCGCCGAACAGTACCACTGTCTGGGCGCGCCAGGCGGGTGGCGCCGCCGGGGTGGCGATCTTGCGCGCCGGTTTGCGGGTGTAGGCGCCTTCGGCGCTGGCGGCCGAGGTGCCGCTACCGAGAGATCCGAGCGGAAAGGTCATGCGACGAATTGTGGCCCAACGAATCGTGGCCCCTCGCCTGCCCTCACTCGGAGCCCAGACGCTGCTTGAGCACGACCGAGCCGCCCTCGAGCGTCTCGATCATGCCGCGCTCCTCGAGGTCCTTCATCACGCGGCTGACCATCTCGCGCGATGCGCCGACGACCTTCGCCAGGTCCTGGCGCGACACCTTGCTGCGGATGATCTTCTTTTCGCCGTCGTCTTCGGCCATCTCCAGTAGCGCGCGGGCGACGCGGCCATAGACGTCGAGCAACGCAAGCGACTCGATCTGCCTATCGGCGGCACGCAGGCGCTGCACCAGGCCGTGCAGGATCGCGTAGGCGAGGCTCGAACCCTCCGGCAGGCAGCGCGCGAATTCGGCACGGCCGAGCACCAGCATGTCGGTCTGCACCTCGGCCCGCACCGTGGCCGAATGCGGCGCGTCGTCGATCAGGCTCATCTCACCGACATAGTCGCCCGGGTGCAGCGCGGCGAGGATCACTTCGCGGCCCCGCGAATCGGCCGTCAGCACGCGCGCCCTGCCGTTGAGCAGGATGAAGAGCGCATTCGACTTGCGACCGTGTTCGACAATGATCTCGCCGCGCCGGAAGCGCCGCTTGACGACGCTGTCGGCGATGCTTTGCGCCTGCTCGTTGGTGAGCATCGAGAACAGCGGCACGCGCCGGATCAGGTCGAGGCTGGACAGCATGGTCATGGGGTGGCTCCTCGTTGATGGGTGGTTCCGCGTGGGATCGTGAACAGTTCACGCTCCCTACAATCGGCCTATTGTGACGAGGCTCGCGCCCGGCGTCACCGCCTTGCGCCTTGCGGCAGGCCCGGTTGACCCAATCTGGCCCGAATCTGTCTCACCCGCTCCACACCAACGCTCTCCATCGACACGCCGACCATGACAACCGCTCCCCCGTTGCACGCCCACCTGCTGATCCTCGGTTCCGGCCCGGCCGGCTACACCGCGGCGGTCTACGCCGCACGCGCCAATCTCAAGCCCGTGCTGGTGACCGGCATGGCCCAAGGCGGTCAACTGATGACGACCACCGACGTCGACAACTGGCCGGCTGACGTGATGGGCGTGCAGGGGCCGGATTTGATGCAGCGCTTCCTACAGCACGCCGAACGCTTCGACACGCAGATCGTGTCGGACCACATTTCGAGCGTCGACCTCTCCAAGCGCCCCTTCACGTTGAAAGGCGACTCAGGCAGCTACACCTGCGACGCGCTCGTGATCGCGACCGGCGCAAGCGCGAAGTACCTCGGCCTGCCGTCGGAAGAGGCGTTCATGGGCCGCGGCGTCAGCGGCTGCGCGACCTGCGACGGCTTCTTTTACCGTGGCCAGGAGGTCTGCGTCGTCGGCGGCGGCAACACCGCGGTCGAGGAGGCGCTCTACCTGTCGAACATCGCGAGCAAGGTGCACCTCGTACACCGGCGCGACAAGTTCCGCGCCGAGCCGATCATGGTCGACAAGCTCAACGCCAAGGTCGCCGCGGGCGCGATGGAGTTGCACCTGTGGCACACGCTCGACGAAGTGCTGGGCGACGCCACCGGCGTGACCGGCGTCCGGCTGAAAAACACGCAGGACGGCACGACGCGCGAGTTGAAGCTCCAGGGCTGCTTCATCGCCATCGGCCACCAGCCCAACACCGACATCTTCAAGGGCCAGCTCGAGATGAAGGACGGCTACATCATCACCAGGAGCGGCCTCGCCGGGCTGGCGACGATGACGAGTGTCGAAGGCGTCTTTGCCGCCGGCGACGTGCAGGACCACGTCTACCGGCAGGCGATCACGAGTGCCGGCACCGGCTGCATGGCCGCGCTCGACGCGCAGCGCTTTCTCGAGCAGGAGTGACGAGGCCCGATCGTCAGTTTGGCGGGCGGTCTCGGGGCGCTGGAATCGTGCACCGTCACTTCGGGCTATAATCGCTGTCTTTGCTGCGCCCGTGTCGCCTTCGTGGTGTGCTTCGGCGCAAACATGCACAAAAGGTGCCAGACCCCTCGCCTCGCGCAGTGCGGCACCCCGTTCCAACGAATCAATCACGGAGAAGCGTCATGGCACGCGTCTGTCAGGTCACGGGCAAGGGCCCGATGGTGGGCAACAAGGTTTCCCACGCCAACAATCGCACGAAGCGTCGTTTCCTGCCCAATCTGCAGTACCGCAGGTTCTGGCTCGAGAACGAAAACCGCTGGGTGCGCCTTCGTATCAGTGCCGCTGCGTTGCGCCTGATCGACAAGGTCGGCATCGAGCAGGTCGTCGCCGACCTGCGCAAGCGCGGCGAAATCTGAACCGGGAGCACGCATCATGGCAAAAGGTGGACGCGAAAAGATCAAGCTGGAATCGTCGGCTGGCACGGGTCATTTCTACACGACCGACAAGAACAAGAAGACGACGCCCGAAAAACTCGAGATGATGAAATTCGACCCCAAGGCGCGCAAGCACGTAACCTACAAGGAAACGAAGCTGCGCTGATCACCCGCGCCGCGTTCGAAGGAAAAGCCCGCCCGGCATCCGTTCGGCGGGCTTTTTTGTCGGTCTCCTTTCGCGTGCCCACATCTCGCGCGCGCGTACTGCGCGTGTAAAGTGTCGCGACACCGGCTTTCGCACCTCAAATGTCTGCAACTCAACTCGAGACGATCACCCTGGGCGGCGGATGCTTCTGGTGCCTCGAGGCGGTCTACCTGCTCGTCGACGGCGTCACCGCAGTCGAGTCCGGCTATTCCAACGGACACGTCGAGCGCCCCAGCTACGAGCAAGTCTGCGCTGGCGATACGGGGCATGCGGAGGTCGTTCGCATCAGCTTCGACCCGCAACGCATTTCGCTGCGCGATCTGCTGGCGATCTTCTTCGTCATCCACGACCCGACGTCCCTGAACCGGCAAGGCAGCGATGTCGGCACGCAGTACCGCTCCGGCATCTATTTCGACGATCCGCAGCACGAGGCCATTGCCCGCGACGTGATGGCCGAGCTTGCCGAGAGCGACAAGACGAACCGACCGGTCGTGACGGAAGTGTTACCGCTCGCGAACTACTCACGCGCCGAGGACTATCACCAGCGCTATTTCGAGCAGCACCCGGGCCAGGGGTACTGCGCGTTCGTCGTCGCGCCGAAGGTGGAGAAGTTCCGGCGTGTGTTCGCAGAACGCGTGCGCAAGGCGCGTTGACATGAGACATGACGCGCCGCCGGGCGCCCCGGCCGAAGGGGCCGAGGCACACATTGCCGAGCGGCTGGCGGCAACCGAGCGCCAACTTGCCGAAGTTTCGCGCCAGCTTGCCCTGGCGCGGGCCTTCGGGCGGATGGCGATCATCGAGCGCGACATCCGCACCGGACACGGCCATTGGAGCCCTGAGGTGTATGCCTTGTATGGCTTCGACCCGGCGCTTGGCACGCCGCAATTCGACACGGCGGCCGCGCGCATGCATCCCGAAGATCGCGAGCGCGTGATTGCCGGCCACATGCAATTCATCACGCAGGCCGGCCGCTACGAGACACGCTTTCGGATCCTTCTGCCGAACGAAGACATTCGCTACGTGCATTCGCTCAGCGAGGTGAGCAATGGCGCAGACGGCGCGCCGCAGTTCATGACTAGCGTGTTGATCGACGACACCGAGGAAGTCCTGCGTCAGCAGGCCGCCGGGCGCGAGAACGCGCAGCTCGCGAGGACGCTCGAGATGACAGGCCTGTCAGCCTGGCGCCTCGATCCCGCAGAGAAGCGGATCAACTTCAACGATGCCGGCTACCGCGCCATGAGCATGGAGCCGCCCGAGCAAGGCATGTCGATCGACGAGATCCGCGCGCTCGCACACCCCGAAGACCGCGCAGGTCTCGCTGCCGCGGCCGTCGCCGCGCTGGGGAGCGACGCCCCGGTAGATTTCCGCGCCCGGTACGTCAATGCCGACGGCAGCTATCGCACACTCATCACACGCCGCGTCGCGCAACGCGACGAACTGGGGCAGGTGCAGGCGCTGCTGGGCGTCTCGTTCGACATCAGTGCCGAAGTAGAGGAGCGCGAGCGCGCCGACGCGCTTGCGCTGAACATGAAACTGATCAGCGACGTCGTCGGCGTCGGCCTGTGGACGCTCGACCTGGATTCAGGTGTCGTCGAATGGAACGCGCAGATGTACCGCCTCTACGGACTGCCCGGTGACGAGCCCCCTCCGCCCGCTGCGCATTGGATGGAGGCGCTCGCGCATCCGGACGACCGCACCCGCGTGGCGCGCGAGCGCAGGCGGTCGCGCGATGCCGGCGAGATCGACTTCGAAACAGACTTCCGCATCCGCCAGGCCGACGGCTCTTGGCGCTGGGTCGCCTGCCGCTCGCGGCGCACCTTGCGAAACGGCCGGCCGACGCTGTACGGCATTCATCTGGACATCCACAAAGCCAAACTGGTCGAACAGGCGCTTCGCGACAAGGCGGCCGCCGAACAGGCCAGCAAGGCCAAGTCGGACTTCCTCGCGCACATGAGCCACGAGCTGCGTACGCCGCTCAACGCAGTCATCGGCTTTTCGCAACTGCTGGCGCACGATGGCGTTGATGTCCCGAGCTCGGCGCAGCGCGAGCGCGCCGAGCGCATCGAGGCGGCCGGCAATCATTTGCTGGCACTGATCGACGATGTGCTCGACCTGGCGTCGATCGAGGCCGGATCGTTGCCGGTTGCCGATGAACGCGTCGACCTTGCCGACTTGCTTCGCGACGTCATGCAGTGGATGGAGCCGCAGGCACGCGCGGCCGAGGTCGAGTTGCGAGCAACGTTGCCGACCGACGGCGCGGTGCGCGCCGACGCCCGTCGTTTGCGGCAGGTGCTGACCAACCTGATGAGCAACGCGGTGAAATACAACCGCCCACAAGGCTGGGTACAACTGCATGCGACCGCGCACGCGCACGATGGCGTCGAAGGGTGGGAACTCGCTGTGGCGGACAACGGGCCAGGCTTGTCCGAGCAACAGCAACGCGGCTTGTACGAACCCTTCAACCGGCTTGGAGCGGAACGCGGCGGCGTGGCCGGCACGGGCATCGGGCTCACGATCGCGCGCCGCCTTGTCGATCGCATGGGCGGGCGGCTCGAAATCAGCAGCGCTCAGGGGGCAGGCTGCGAGTTCCGCGTCTGGCTGCCGGGAGCGATCCGCGTGGTGGACGTTGCGCCCGCGCCTTCGACGCACGCCGCAGTCATTGCGCCGCCGGCGTCTACCGGTGAACGGACCGATCGTCTCGACCTGTTGTGCATCGAAGACGATCCGACCAACCTGTTGTTGGTGCAGGAGCTCATCGCCCTGCGCCCGCGGATCGCTTTCCGTTCCGCCCCCGACGGCGAGACCGGTCTGCGCTGCGCGCTAGATGCGGCGCCGGACGTGATGCTGGTCGACATGCATCTGCCCGACTTCGATGGCCTCGAAGTCCTGCGCCGGGTGCGGGAAGCACCGGCGTTGCGCGACACCGTCTGCATTGCACTCTCCGCCAATGCCATGGCCGAGGACATGGCCCGCGCGCGAACCGCCGGCTTTGCCGACTACTGGACCAAGCCGATCGCTTTCGAGCACTTCCTCGCGCAGCTCGACGCACTGCTCGACCGCTCGCACCCGGCGCAGCAAGCGCTTTCGAGCATCTGATCCCGCCCGTGCGTGCGGTTCATGGCGCGAGGCGTTCGCGCAGCCAGCACGTCGAGGCGTCGCGGCGGTAGCGAAGCCGGTCGTGCAGCCGCGACTTGCGACCCTGCCAGAACTCCCAGACCTCGGGCGCAAGCCGAAAGCCGCCCCAGTGCGGCGGGCGCGGCGGGTTCAGCAGGTACTTCGCGCTGACTTTCGCCGCATTGGCGACGAGCACCGCGCGCGATGCGATCACCTCGCTCTGCGGTGAAGCCCAGGCGCCGAGTCGCGAATCGAGCGGACGTGATGCGAAATATGCATCCGACTCATCGGCGCTGACGCGCGCGACAGGGCCTTCGATGCGCACCACACGCTCGAGCTCGACCCAGTGGAACTGCAGCGCCGCGAAGGGGTGGGCCGCAAGCTCGCGCCCCTTGCGGCTCTCGTAGTTCGTGTACCAGGCGATGCCGCGCTCATCGACCCCCTTGATCAGCACGATGCGCGTCGAGGGCCGGCCATCGGCGCCGACCGTCGCGAGCGTCATCGCGTTCGGCTCGGGCAGTTCCGCCTTCAACGCCTGGTCGAGCCAGTCGCGGAACTGCCGCAACGGGTCCGCCGCACTCGCCTGTTCGTCGAGCGCAGCACGCTCATAGCTCTTGCGCAACCCGGCCAGATCCTTCATGCGGGCAGTATAGGCAGCTGCCTTGCCCGCCGGTTACACCGCGAAACGTCTAGGGCAATGCCTTAAGTGAAGGCCCCACTAGCCGGTCGGCGGCGGAACTCCGATCCTAGGCGCAACAACAACACAGTACTCGCTGGCGCCCCAGAGGGCGATGGCGGGTTCGGAGATCGGCATGTCGGGACCAGTGGTGGTCGTGCTCGCAGCGGGTCGCGGATCGCGATTCCAAAGCCCGGAGCACAAACTCGTCCAGCCGTTCGGTGCGTCGAGCGTTCTCGGCACGACGCTCAGCAAGGTGCTCGCAAGCCGAATTCCGATGGTCGTCGTGGCGACCGCGGCGATGTCGGAAGTCGCCGGCCGCAGTGTCGCAACGCGCGATGTCGTTGTTGTCCCCGAGGTTGGCGAGACGCGCACACCGCCTCTGGGCATGGGCTATTCGATCGCCTGCGGCGTCGGCGCCCGCCCCGAAGCGTCGGGCTGGCTCATTCTCCCGGGCGATATGCCGATGGTCAAGCCCGAAACCCTGCAAGCGGTTGCCCGCGCGCTCGAAGATCACACGGTGGCCTACGCCCAATACCGTGGCCGGCGTGGCCACCCGGTGGGGTTCGCCGCGGAGCTTTTCTCCGAACTTGCGACGCTCAGCGGCGACGACGGCGCGCGCCGCCTGCTCGCGCGCTACCCCGCGCACGGCGTCGAGGTCGACGACCCCGGCGTGCTGATCGACATCGACACCGAGGCCGATCTCGAGAGCCTTCGCGCCGGCACTCCGCCACTCACGTCGCAGCCGCCCCCCTGAGCGCGCCGCGAGTGGCGCTTCACGTTGCCAGCGCGTGCCGATGCGCAAGCCGCACGAGGCGTTCGATCTCCCGATCGCGGATGCCGTGCGCGGCGAGGCCGCGCGCTGTCTCCAGCAGGTATTCGAGCGTCGTGCCATAGCGCCCACGCGCGCTCTTCAGGATCGCGATCATCTCGGCATCGTCGAGCACTCCGGTGAAATTCGGGCTGCTGCGCCTGAGCGTGAAGCCGAGCGCACGCACCGGACCTTTGGTCGTCTCACACGGTAGCCAGCGTGCGTCGTAGACCGCGGTGGGCATCTCGCGCGCCCACAGGCGCGTCAATTCGTGCTCGGCTCGCTCTTGCACGATCCGGAACGCGAGGCCGTGGCACGACCCGCCCGGCAACAGCGCGAACACAAGACCCGGCGTCTCCGGCGTGCCTCGGTTGACGCGCGAGCGCATCTTCAATGCACGGTGGAATCCGCGAACTCGCGCCGGGCGGCATTCGGCAGCGTCGAACTCCGGCCGCCAGATCAGCGACGCGTAGCCGAACACCCACAGGTCGCCTTGCCCGCCCCATTGCGAACGAGCAAGTTGCAATGACGCTTCGGGGTCACGCGGCGGGCGCAGCGGTACATGTACCTTCATTGCGTAAGCCCCGCCGCCTGCTCCGTGCTCAAGGCTTTGCTGCGGCCTTGTTCGCCGCGCGAGGTACCGCACGCTTCGCGCTCCGGCACGCCTCGCTGATCACGGCTTGCGTTCGATCAGTTCGATCTTGTAGCCGTCCGGGTCGGTGACAAAGGCAATCACCGTCGTGCCGCCCTGCACCGGCCCCGCCTCGCGGGTGACGGCGCCGCCGCCGGCACGGATACGGTCGCACGCGGCGTAGGCATCGGGTACTTCGATCGCGATGTGACCGTAGGCGCTGCCGAGTTCGTAGCGCGAAACGCCATGGTTGTGGGTTAGCTCGATCTCGGCGTGATCCGGATTGCGCCCGTAGCCGACGAATGCGAGCGAATATTTCTGCTCCGGCCGCTCCGTCGTGCGCAGCAGCTCCATGCCCATCACCCGGGTGTAGAAGTCGATCGAACGCTGCAGGTCGCCGACGCGCAACATGGTGTGAAGTAGTCTCATCGCTTGCCTTTCATCGTGGGTGTCTTCGGTGTCATGTGACGGTGTAGTTCAGGCTCATGCGCCCGCCGTCCACGTAAACGATCTGGCCTGTCATGTAGCTCGAGGCATCGCTCAGCAGGAAGGCCGCGACATCGGCGATCTCGGCCGGTTCGCCCAGTCGCTTCATCGGCGTACGGCTCATGATGCGCGCGCGTGCTTCTTCGCTGCCGAGCACGGCTTGCTGCGCAAGCTCGGTCGCGATCGTTCCCGGCGCGACGGCGTTGACGCGGATGCCGCGATCGGCGAGCGCAAGCGCCATCACACGCGTCAACTGGTTGATGCCGCCCTTGCTGACGTTGTAGCTCGCGATGCTCGGGATCGCCATCACCGCATTGACCGAGCTCATGTGCACGATCGCACCGCCTCCTTGCGCCGCCATCGCGCGCGCCACCGCCTGTGCAACGAGGAACGCGCCCTTCAGGTTGACGCCGATCACTGCGTCCCAGTCGGCCTCGGTGATCTCGAGGAAATCCGCCGCCTTGAAGATGCCGGCGTTGTTGACAAGCGCATCGACGCGGCCGAAGGCGGCGAGCGTCTCGGCGAGTGCCGCGTCGACCTCGCTCTTGCGCGCCACGTCGCAGTGAACATAGATCGCGCGCCGGCCCTGCGCGACGAGCGACGCGGCAAGCACTTTGCCGCGGCCGTCGTCGACGTCCCACAAGGCGACGGCCGCACCGTCGCGCGCGAGCCGCTCGGCGCACGCCGCGCCGATGCCCTGGGCAGCGCCGGTGACGATCGCGACCTTGTCGTTAAAGTCGAAGCGGGTTGTACTCATGTTTGCTTCTTCCCTTCCTTCTGCTCGCGGCGCGCCGCGCGCTCCATGCGATGGCGCCAGATCAGCAGGCCCTGGGCGTTGAGCTCGATATCCATCGCCAGCAAGCGGCGCAGTTCTTCATCGGCGAGGTTACAGCCGTGCGCCCGCAGACGATCGACGTAAAGGGACTCCAGCGCGCGCTCCAACGTGGCCTGGCGCGTTGTCGCATCGCCCGCCACCTGACGCGCGAGCGTCGCCATTTCCGACACCTGTTCGAGCATCAGCGCGCCAAGCCGCGCGACATCGCCGACGCGGCCGAAGTGTGTGAGGTACAGGCTCTCAGGCTCAAAGCTCATGATGCGCCGCACCGACGTGGCGAGCGCCTCGGGCTCGAAGGCGACCGGCGTCGTCGTCGGCAACAGCCAGGATCGGCCATCGACGTCGAACTCGCGGTAGGAGAGCCCGAACGTGTCACCCGTGAAGAAGCCGCGGCTGCGTTCGTCCCAAATGCAGTGGTGATGGCGCGCGTGGCCCGGGGTGTCGATGAAGTACAGCTTGCGGCCGGCGAGCGAGATGTCCATGCCGTCGGTCGTCGTCAGCACGCGTTCCGCGGGAACCGGCACGAGGCGGCCGTAGGAGCGCGCCATCTCGGCATCGCCGTAGACGCCGCGCGCGCTTTCGAACAGCGCGCTCGGGTCGATCATGTGGCGCGCGCCGCGCGGATGGACGACGAAGCGCGCATTCGGCAGCGACTGCAGCAGCAGCCCCGCGCCGCCAGCGTGATCGAGGTGCACGTGTGTCACGATCAGCCATTCGACATCGCCCGGCGTCAGCCCCACCGCGCGCACCGCATCGAGCAAACGTGGCACGGCATGGTTGGTGCCCGTATCGATGAACGCCGCGCGCCCACCCTCGACGATCAGGTAGGCGGCGTCGAAGCGCGGCCTGTGGAAGCCGGTGTCGATCACGTGGATGCCGTGAGGCAACTGCTGCACGTGCGCTGCGCTCGCGTCGATCGTCGTCATGCCGTGCTCTGATCGAGCTTGCTATCTGGCACAGCGCGCGGCGCCGCACGCAGCGGCACGGCAAACCTAGCGATGCACCACCGCACCAACACCCCAGCGGACAGCCAAAGCAGTTGTCGCAACCAGACCATTTGCCTCCCCGAAGTCTCGCGTCAATATTGCCATGCTTTGGCGATGGGCCGGCGCTGCGAGAGGCACGTCATGCACACGACCTGGGCAACGGGGGCACACGCGGATGGCACAAACGCGCGATTCAAGCCTGTGACACACGCGGGCGGCTCATGTAGGCGTCACGAAAGAAGGGCCCGCTGTGCGGGCCCAATTGCAACTCGCGAAGCGCGAGCGGCAGCGGTCAGCGGCTGAAGCCGCCGCTGCGCGGTCGGTTGGGCTTGAAGCCATGCGGCTTCACGCCAGCGCCTGCGGCCTTGCGCGGCGCGAAGGCAGAGCGCTCGTTGTTCGAGCGGTCGAAAGGTCCGGGTCCGCGAGCGCCGGCGTCACGCGCCGGCTGGAAAGGCGCGCGCTCGCGGGCGGCAAAGTTGTCGCCACTGCGCGGGGCAAAGCGCTCGCCGCCGTGGGGCGCGAATCGGTCTGCGCCACGCGGCTGGAAGGGTTTGCCGTGGCTCTTGCCAGGGCCGCCTGGGCGCGGCGCAAAGCGGCCTTCCGGGCGCGCCGGGAACATGCGCGGCTCGGGGCTCTTCGGCTCGAGGCCGACGATCGTCGCGACCGGGATGTTCTGCGTCGTGAAGTGCTGGATGCGACGGATCATGCCGGTGTCGCCGCGATCGGCGAGCGTCACGGCCAGGCCGTTCTTACCCGCGCGACCGGTGCGGCCGATGCGGTGCACGTAGTCCTCCGGCTTCATCGGCAGCCCGTAGTTGATGACGTGGCTGATCGTGCGCACATCGATGCCGCGCGCGGCAACGTCGGTCGCGACGAGCACGCGCAGTTCACCCCGGCGCAACGCCGTCAGCGTGCGCGTGCGGCGACCTTGCGGCATTGCGCCGTGCAAAGAGGCGACGGCGTGGCCCTGTTCTGCGAGGCGATCGGCAAGCCAGTCGGCGTCGCGCTGGGTGCTCGTGAAGACGAGCGCCTGCTCCATCTCGCGTGTCGTCAGGATGTGGTCGAGCAGCGCGTTCTTGTGGCTGCCGTTGTCGACCCAGTGCAGGCGCTGCTCGATGTTGGCGTGGGTGTCGGTGTGCGAGGCGACGTCGATCTTCTGCGCATCGCGCAGCAATTGCTGCGCCAGCCGACCGACGTGGCCGGCGAAGGTCGCGCTGTACATCAGCGTCTGGCGCGTCTTCGGCGTGTGCTCGGCGATCAGCTGGATGTCTTCGATGAAGCCCATGTCGAGCATGCGGTCCGCTTCGTCGAGCACGAGAACCTCGACGTTGTCGAGCACCGCCTTGCCGCTCGTCAAATGATCGATCAGCCGGCCGGGCGTCGCAATCAGGATGTCGAGCGGGCCGCGCAGCGCCTTCAACTGCAGCGGATAGGGCACGCCGCCAACGACGGTCGCGACACGCAGCCCCTGCACATGGCGGCCGTAGACAGTCGCCGCCTTCGCAACCTGCATCGCGAGCTCGCGCGTCGGCGTGAGTACGAGCACGCGCGGGCCGTAGACGGTACCGCGGTCGCGCCGTTCGCCTGACGCGCGTGCAGCGAGGATGCGTGCCAGCGCCGGAATAATGAAGGACGCCGTCTTGCCGCTGCCGGTTGACGAAGCGACCATCAGGTCGCTGCCGGCCAACGCGGGCGGGATGGCGCGCGCCTGCACCTCGGTCGCCTCGGTATAGCCGGCATCGGCGAGGGCGTGGGTCAGGTTCTCGTTCAGGTTGAGCGAGGCAAAGTTCGAATCGAAGCTCATCAAGTTCTTTCACAAGCGGCGACCGCGCGGCCGCAAATTGGCGCGCAGGCAGTCACCCACAGCCCTGAATTCGGGGCTGCATCACACAGGTCGCTGGGAGAATGTTCCGGCACCCCAGAAAGGGACCACCGGCGGGACAGTCAAAGCGACGGCATCGCCGCCGACCGTGGGCACCGTGGATTCACGGTGCCGCTACCCGAAGGAACTCGACGTGCTGGAAGCCAAGAAGCAACCGAACTTGCCGAAAGGGGTCGAAGGGGATGAACGAAGCGGCCCGGATCGTTCCGGGCCGCAATGCGCATTCTATTTCACTTCGGGTTTTCACTCAAGCTTCTTGTCTAGACATGCCACTCGAAACATGCAACTCGAAGTCGCCCGGCGCTACACTCGCCCCCGGTCGGCAGTTCACCCAGGCGTTGTCGCGCGACACGTTCGCGAGCTAAACCTGCCGTTGCAACCCACGGTTCGGTCACGTTCATCGCGTGCGCCTGGCTGGAAGGCGACAACCCCCGGCGCCCTTGAGAGGGTTCGTGCGCACGCGGCAACGGAGACCTTTGATGACTCGTGAAGCCATTCCTTTCGCGGTGCCCGATATCGGCACTTTCGCGCGTGCGCTCGGCCGCTCGCTCGATGTGCGCCACAGCACCAAGCCGGAGCCACCCGGCCACGTCGAACTGCTCAATCTGCTCGCCCGCGCCGCCGGCCACCGCAGCTACCAGGGCCTGCGCGCCGCGGCGCGGATGCCGCGCGCCGCTGCTTCGATCGATGAAGCGCCCGCTGCGCCCGCGTTGACGCCGACCGCGCGCAAGGCGCTGACCCAGTTCGACGCCAACGGCCGCCTTGTGCGCTGGCCACACAAGTATTCGGTGCAGCGCCTCGCGATGTGGATCCTGTGGACTCACTTCGACGCCAAGCGCATCTACACCGAGCGCGAGGTCAACGAGATCATCAAGCTGTGGAACACCTGGGGCGACCACGTGACCCTGCGCCGCGAGCTGATCAACCACCGGCTGTTGACGCGCAAGAGCGACTGCTCCGAATACCGAAAGCTGCCCGCCCGGCCTGACGACGAAACGCGCTGGCTGCTGCGCGCGTGGCGCGAGCGCTCGCGGCTGACGACCTGACGCCAGCGCGCAGTCCTCACCCGCCGCCGGGCCGCCCCAAGGCGGCTGGGCTCCCTCGGGGGACGCGAACGAAGTGAGCTTGGGGGCCGTCATTTCAAACCGCGAGCAGATGCGCGCGGTAGTAGATGAGTTCGTCGATCGACTCGTTGATGTCGGCCAGCGCGGTGTGCGCCTGCGCCTTCTTGAAGCCGTCGAGCACAGAGGGCTTCCAGCGCCGGGCGAGTTCCTTGAGCGTGCTGACGTCCAGGTTGCGGTAGTGGAAGAAGGCCTCGAGCGCCGGCATGCCGTTGGCGAGGAAGCGGCGGTCCTGGCAGATGGAGTTGCCGCACATCGGGCTCTTGCCGGCGGGTACGTACTGCTTTAGCCATTCGATCACTTGCGCCTCGGCCGCCGCCTCGTCGATCGTCGATGCCTTCACGCGATCGGTCAGGCCGCTCCTGCCGTGCGTGCCCGTGTTCCAGGCGTCCATGGCGTCGAGCGTCGCGTCGCTTTGATGGATCGCGAACACGGGGCCTTCGACGCGCTGCGTGACCTGCGCATCGGTCACGATGATGGCGATTTCGATGATGCGGTCGCGGTCTGGGTAGAGCCCCGTCATTTCCAGATCGATCCAGACGAGATTGTTGTCGTCGCGGGCCAGCGTCGGCGCGGTGGCAATGGCGGTGTCGGTCATGGGGTTCCTGCGAGATTGAATGTGAGCCTCATTTTCGCAGCCCTACACTTGCGGCCATGCAAACTGCTTCGTCACCCGCCCTCACCTTGTCGATCGCGTTCGCACTGGCGCTCGTCGCCTCGATGTCGATCAAGTTCTGGCTCGCGACACGCCAGATGCGGCACGTCGCCGCGCACCGCGGGAAGGTGCCCGCACCGTTCGCGCAGCGCATCACCCTGCAGGCGCACCAGCGGGCGGCGGACTACACGCTCGCAAAGGGACGATTCGGCCTGCTGAGCATGGCGTTCGGCGCCGCAGTGCTGCTCGGCTGGACACTGCTCGGTGGGCTCGACGTGCTCAACGTCACGCTGCGCGACGCCGTGCAGCCGCGCTTCGGCGACATGGCCTACCAGTTGGCGCTGATCGCCGCGTTCGCGCTGATCGGCGGTCTGCTCGAGCTGCCGCTTGAGCTGTTCTCGACTTTCCGGATCGAGCAGCAGTTCGGCTTCAACCGCATGACCTGGAAGCTCTACGTCGTCGATCTCGTCAAGGGCATTGCCGTCGGCGTGATGATCGGGTTGCCGATCGCCGCACTCGTGCTGTGGCTGATGAACGCCGCCGGCGCGCTGTGGTGGCTGTGGGCCTGGGGTGCTTGGATGGTCTTCAACCTTGCGATCCTGGTGCTGTATCCGACCGTCATCGCGCCGCTGTTCAACAAGTTCGAGCCGCTCGCGGACGAAAGGCTCAAGGCCCGCGTGCAAAGCCTGATGGCGCGTTGCGGGTTCAAGGCCAAAGGCCTGTTCGTGATGGACGGCAGCCGCCGCTCGGCGCACGGCAACGCGTACTTCACCGGCCTCGGCGCCGCCAAGCGCGTCGTCTTCTTCGACACGCTGCTCGCCAAGCTCTCGCCGGGCGAGGTCGAGGCGGTGCTCGCGCACGAGCTCGGTCACTTCAAGCACCGCCACGTGACGAAGCGCATAGTGATGATGTTCGCGCTCAGCCTGCTCGGATTCGCACTGCTCGGATGGCTCACGCGCGAGGCATGGTTTTATGCCGGGCTCGGCGTGCAGCCCAATCTGGCCGCACCGAACGATGCGCTCGCGCTGCTGCTGTTCATGCTCGCACTGCCGGTGTTCGGCTTCTTCGTCTCGCCGCTCTTCGCGCAGTTGTCGCGTCGCCACGAGTTCGAGGCCGACGCCTACGCCTGCGCGCAGGCGAGCGGCGCCGACCTGGCCGCCGCGTTGTTGAAGCTGCACGAAGACAACGCATCGACCTTGACGCCCGACCCGCTCTACGTGCGCTTCTACTACTCGCATCCGCCTGCCTCCGAGCGGCTGGCGGCGCTGCCGACGGCCTGAAGGATCGCCATGACGAATCTGCTTCAACTGCACTGCCGTCCGCTCGAAGGCACGAAGCCGATGAGCGACGACGAGATCACGACCTACCTGCATCAGGTCAGCGGCTGGAAGCTTGTGAACGGCGCGATCGAGAAGACGCAACGCTTCGCCAACTTCCACGAGACGATGGCGTTCATGAACGCGCTCGCCTGGATCTGCCATGTCGCGGACCATCACCCCGAAGTCGCGCTCTCGTACGATCGTTGCGTGGTGCGCTTCAACACGCATTCGGTCGGCGGCATCTCGATCAACGACTTCATCTGCGCTGCCAAGGCCAATGCGCTGTTGCCCCCGGCGGATTGAGCGCAAGCCAATGCGCCCCGTTGTCCGATGACCAAGGGCGTCGAGCTCGACACCGGCCTCGTCGTCGCCGGCCATGGCCGCCACTACATCGTTGAAACGCCCGAAGGCGCCCGCCTGATCTGCCACCCGCGCGGCAAGAAGAGCGATTGCGTCGTCGGCGACCGCGTGCGCTGGCTGCCCACGGGCGACGCCGAGGGCGTGATTGAACGCATCGAAGATCGGCGCAGCCTGTTCTTCCGCCAGGACGAATGGAAAACCAAGTCCTTCGCGGCCAACATCGATCAGCTGCTGGTGCTCGTCGCCGCCGAACCCCCGTTCAGCGAATCGCAACTCGCGCGCGCGCTCATCGCTGCCGAGTCTCAAGGCATCGCCGCGCACATCCTGCTCAATAAGGCCGACCTGCCGCAGTTTGGCGCCGCGCGCGAGCGGCTGGCCCCGTATGCCGCGATGGGCGTGACCGTCATCGAGGCCGCGCTGAAGGCCGACCCTGATACCGCGCGCTCGCGGCTTGCCGCGCTGCTCGCGGGCAAGGCGACGCTCGTGCTCGGGCCGAGCGGCGCGGGCAAGAGCACGCTCATCAACCTGCTCGCGCCCGGCGCGCAGGCGCAGGTGGGCGAGATTTCGCGCGCGCTCAACGCCGGGCGGCACACCACGACGACGACGCAGTGGTACTGGCTCGACGCCGCACGCACGACCGCCCTCATCGACTCGCCCGGCTTTCAGGAATTCGGTTTGCGCCAGCTTGACGCCGCCGAACTAGCAGCCTGCATGCCGGATCTGCGCGCCCATGCGCAGGCTTGCAAGTTCTACAACTGCGGTCACCGCCATGAACCGGGCTGCGGGGTGCTCGCGGCGCTCGAACGCGGCGAGATCAGCGCATCGCGCCATCGCATCTATTGCGAACTGTGGGACGAGCTGAGCTGAGCTCGCCGAGCACTGTAAAGCGCGGCGGCGCTTCAGCCTACGAGGTTGGCCAGCGACAGCAGCGCCAGCAGCAACATCCACAAGACGACCGAGCGCCACACAAGACCGACCACGCTGCGCAAATGGCCGAGCTCCGGCGCAATGCCGGGCGTCGAACCCTGTGCCTCGACCGCGTCAGGCGAGGCGCCGCTCGCGAAGGTCTGCGAGCGGTCCGGCGTCACGCCGGGCGCCGCCACGCCACCGAGTTGCACACCCACCGCGCCGGCCGCAGCAGCGAGGATGATGCCTTCGTTCGGATACCTCCAGAGCATCGCGTCGCGCCGCCAGCACGTCACCGCCTCCTCGAAGTTGCCGACGACGGCGAAGCCGAAGGCTGTCATTCGTGCCGGCACATGGTCGACCTTGCTGAAGAGTTGACGCGAGAGCTGCATCAGTCGATCGTTGGTCGGCAAACCCACCGTTCGGCTCTTGTAGGCCCAGTAGCGGCTCGCAAACTCCGACATCCGGTACAGCACGGCGCCCGCCGGACCCAAGCCGAAAGCGGAGAGCAGCACGAACCAGAAGAACACGCCAAACACATGGCGGTGGGCGGCAAGAAGCGAATGCTCGATGACGTGGCGCAGCAGTTCGGTGCGCGGCAGCTCGCTCGCGTCGAGGTGGCGCCATTCCGCCAGCCGCTGGCGTGCAGTGGCTTCGTCGCCCTGCTCGAGCGCATCCCTGATGTCGGTGAAGTAGTGGCTGAACTGCCTGAAACCGAGCGTCAGATAGAGCACACCGACGTTCCACGCGAGCGCGAGGATCAGGCTGACCCGCGCCAGGGCGAAATAGACGCCGAACGACACGAGCGCGGGCAGCACGACAGTAATGCCCCACACCACCCAGGCGTGCCGATCGCGGCCGGCGTTGAAGTTCTGGCCGGTCCATCGCATCCAGCCGACGAGCGCGCCGAACACCCAGTTGCCGCGTGGCAAAGGCTTGAGCTGCTCGATCAGCAGGGCAAGCAGGACAGCGAAGAAACTCATGCGCTGCGATGATACCGGCGCACCTGGCTGCGGCGCCCGGGTGACTCGCACTCAGGGCCTGCTCGCACTACGCAGAGAGAAAGCGATACAGGTTGCGCAGCATCGCGGCAGTCGCGCCCCAAACGAAGTAGCGCCTCGGATGGCCCTGACCGTCGACACCTTGCCACGGCATCGACAGGAACTCGCGTCGCACGCCGCCGAACTCGACTACGTGACGCCGGTGATGGGCCGGGTTCATCAGGAACGCGAGCGGTACCTCGAAGACCTCGGCCACCTCGAACGGGTCAGCCATGGTCTGAAAGCCTGGCCGCACCAGTGCAACGATGGGCGTCACGACGAAGCCGGTGCCCGTCGTGTACAGCGGCATCGCGCCGAGCACGTCGAGATGCGAGGTCTGCAGGCCGATCTCTTCCTGCGCCTCGCGCAATGCGGTCGCGGTCTCGTCAGCGTCGTACGGCTCGGCGCGGCCGCCCGGAAACGCGATCTGCCCGGGATGGTCGTTCAGATGGTCGGTGCGCTGCGTGAGCAGCACCGTCGGCTCGTCACGATCGACGATCGCCACGAGCACCGATGCGCGCGTCGGCGCGCGCTCGATGAAGCGAGGTTCGCTCGAGCTTTCCGGCGTCCAGCGCGGCGGCGCGATGAAGCGCTGTCGCAACGCGGGGGGCAACAGCATCTCGCGCGCGACCGACGGCAGGTGATCGTCGACGCCGATCACCGGCAGTTCCTGCGGATTGAAGCTAAGCGACATGGCGTTGGATCGATCCGGCTGCGCAAAACGAGAAAGCCGCCTGGGCGCGATGCTGCAGGCGGCTCTGTGGCGCGGGGTCACTGCCCTCGGTGGGCGGCGCTCAGGAGAGCTTTTCCTTGATGCGCGCCGACTTGCCCGAGCGCTGACGCAGGTAGTAGAGCTTGGCACGCCGGACATCGCCGCGGCGCTTGACCTCGATCGACGCGATCAGCGGGCTGTAGAGCTGGAAGGTGCGCTCAACGCCTTCGCCGTTCGAGATCTTGCGCACGATGAAGCTCGAATTGAGCCCGCGATTGCGCTTGGCGATGACGACGCCTTCATAGGCTTGCAGCCGTTTGCGCGTGCCTTCGACGACCTTGACGCTGACGATCACGGTGTCCCCGGGAGCGAACGGCGGCACGGTCTTGTCGAGGCGGGCGATTTCTTCCTGCTCGAGTGTTTGGATCAGATCCACGATGTTTCTCCAGGCGATCGTGCCAGCGCTTCGAATTTGAATGGGTCGCGGCGCTAAGGGGCCGCGACAGCCGGGCAGAGGATCGAAAAGCCTGTGATTATAGCTTGAGTGCCGCGAGGAAGTGCTCGTCCGTCTTGGACAGGGCGCCAGCGGCACGCGCCGCCGCAATCAGGTCGGGCCGGCGGCGCGCCGTGAGTTCGAGCGAATGCTCGCGTCGCCAGTCCGCGATCTCACCGTGGTGGCCAGAGAGAAGCACCGGCGGCACCGCAACTTCGCCTCCGGATGACGACCAGTTCTCCGGTCGACTGTAGTGCGGGCAGTCAAGCAGGCCGTCGGAGAAGCTGTCCTGCTCGTGCGACTGGGAGTCGCCGAGCACACCCGGCTGCAACCGGGCAACGGCGTCGAGCAGCGCGAGCGCCGGCAACTCACCGCCCGAGAGCACGAAGTCGCCAAGGCTCAACTCGACCGCGACATGGCGGTCAATGAAGCGCTGATCGACACCTTCGTAGCGACCGCACAGCAGGATCGCGCCGTCGCCGGTCGCCCACTCGCGAACGAGGGATTGGTCGATGCGCCGCCCGGTCGGCGTGAACAGCACCAGTGGCGCGGGCTGCGCGTCACCGCGGGCGTCGCGGACCGCCAGCAGTGCGCGCTCCAGCGGCTCGGCCAGCATCACCATGCCGGGGCCGCCGCCGTAGGGCCTGTCATCGACGCGGCGATAGGCGGTGTCGGCGAAGTCACGCAGCGGCCAGAGCTTGACGTCCACCTGCGCACTCTCGAAGGCCCGGCGCGTGACGCCGAGCGTCAGGTGCGGGCCGAAGAGTTCAGGGAAAAGCGTGATGACGTCGAATCGCATCGCAGGCGCGCCGGATCTGTTCACACGGCTCAGTAGTCGAGGCCCCAATCGACGATGATGCGCCGCGCAGCGAGCTTGACCTCGTCGACATAGGCGGCAACAAACGGAATCAGCCGCTCGGCGTCTTCACCGGGAGCCAGTTCCGCGCGAGCGACACGCAACACGCTGTGCGGCCCGGTGTCGATCAACCCGGCCACCGTGCCGAGCGCGTCGCCCTGCCGATTGACGACATCGAGGCCGATAAGATCGACCCAGTAGAACTCGTCGGAGTCGGTGCTCGGAAAGCTCTCGCGCGAGACAAAAATGCGCGCACCCCGAAGCGCCTCCGCACCGGATCGATCGGCCACATCCTGGACCTGCGCGACGATGCCGTCCCCGTGCTCCTTCGCCTGCACGACGCGCAACACCGACGGCGACGGGGCGACTTCACCCGGCAGGCGCTGGACAGGCGCGTGCTTCAGAAACCAGCGCTTGGACGAAAAGATCGCCTGTGGATCAGCCGCATAGGCCTGGACCTTGATCCAGCCCTTGACGCCCCATGCGCCGAGGATGCTGCCGACTTCGACCGCATCGCCCGGCCAAGCCGGTTCGCCCGCATCGGTCATGGCGACCGCAAGCAGCGAGCGATCAGGCGACAGCCTTGGCCTGCGCCACAAGGCGCGCGACCGTCGGCGAAAGCTGCGCGCCGGTGCTGGCCCAGTATTCGACGCGATCGAACGCCACGCGCAAGGGCTGCTCGCCGCCCGAGGCGACGGGGTTGTAAAAGCCTACGCGTTCGATGAAGCGCCCGTCGCGGCGGGTGCGCGAATCGGCGACGACGATGTTGAAGAACGGGCGCTTCTTGGCGCCACCGCGTGCAAGTCGAATCACGACCATGATGTTTCCTTCAGTATTGAGAGCATTCACCGTACCAGGAGACACCCAGGCCGAGCGAAAGGTGGGCGGCCAAAGGCGTCGGCCGCGAGGTAAGGCACCGTAGATACGCCGACGTTTCGCGCCCGCTGTGCGGAATGCGCGCGTCTCGTCAGCCAGCGCTGCAACTTTTCATTATAAACTCGACCGCCTCCCTGACGCTGCACCAGCCGTTGCCGAGCTCAAGCTTGCTGATCCGACCGAGCGAAGTTTGCGACATTACCGGGATCACGGCGATCTACGCTTGGAGCGTCCTGCACCGAAGCCGCACTTCCGAGGTCGAAGCGCTGGACGAAGCGGAAGCCTCCCAGCGGCGCTGCGACACGCTCACCCAAGGCCACGCCCGCGTGAACCCAAAGCCCCGCTCCTCGCACTGGTGCCGCCGGCCGGCGGTGTGCCGCGCATGACGGCCCGGCCGCACAAGTCCAAGGCGCTCGCGACCTGGATCGCGATCGTCGCCGGCGCTTTCGGCTTGCATCGCTTCTATCTCCATGGCGTGCGCGATGGCTGGGGCTGGCTGTACCCGGTGCCGACGCTGCTCGGCCTCTATGGTGTGCGGCGCATGCAACTGCTCGGTCAGGACGACCGGCTCGCCTGGGTGCTGATTCCCTTGCTCGGTTTGACGCTCGCGAGCGCGATGCTCTCGGCACTCGTGTACGCGCTCGGCAGCGACGACAAGTGGAACGCGCGCTTCAATCCGGGCGGGCGCACATCGCATGGCAACTGGGCGACGGTGATCGGCGCCATCGTCGCGCTGATGCTGGGCGCGGGTGTGCTGATGGCGACGATCGCCTTCGCTGCGCAGCGCTACTTTGAGGCGCAGGTCGAGACCCGGGCCGAGGTTCACGCCCGGCATTCGATCAAGCAAACAGGCTCAGGCTGACCCAGTAGAACAGGCCTGCGATGAAGGCGGAGGCGGGGATCGTGAAGATCCAGGCCCACACGATGCTGCCGGCGGTTCCCCAACGCACCGCCGAGGCCCTCCGCACTGAACCGACGCCGACGATTGCGCCCGTGATCGTGTGCGTGGTCGAGACCGGAATACCGAGCGATGAAGCCAGAAAGAGCGTGATCGCACCGCCCGCCTCGGCGCAGAAGCCACCGACCGGACGCAGCTTGGTGATCCTCTGCCCCATCGTCTTGACGATGCGCCAGCCGCCGAACATCGTGCCCATGCCGATCGCGATGTAGCAGGCCCAGATCACCCAACTCGGCGGGTAGGCGTCCGCCGCATCGGTGTGGCCGGTTGCGATCAAGAGCATCCAGATGATGCCGATCGTCTTTTGCGCATCGTTGCCGCCATGCCCGAGGCTGTAGAGCCCGGCCGAGACGAGCTGCGCACGGCGAAAGAAATTGTCGACCCGCAACGGTGACGCACGCTTGAACGCCCAGGCGACAGCGACCATCATCGCCCCGCCAAGCAGGAAGCCGAGCAGCGGGGAGACGAAGATGAAGACCACGGTCTTGATGATCCCGCCGGCGATCAACGCGCCCGCGCCCGCCTTGACGACAACGGCACCCACAATGCCGCCGATCAGCGCGTGCGAGGAGCTCGACGGGATGCCATACCACCAGGTGACGATGTTCCAGACGATTGCACCGATCAACGCGCCGAACACGACATGATGATCGACAACGCCCGCATCGACGATGCCCTTGCCGACCGTTGCCGCCACCTTCAGGTGGAAGATGAAGATCGCCAGCACGTTGAAGAACGCCGCAAACGCGACTGCCGTCTGCGGCTTCAGCACTCCGGTCGAAACAACCGTGGCGATCGAGTTGGCCGCATCGTGAAAGCCGTTCATGAAGTCGAACGCGACCGCGATCACGACCAACATCGCGACGACCCAGAAGGCCACCTGCGCCGTCGCCACGGCGAGCCTAGGAATTCTCGAGGACGACGCCCTCGATCAGGTTGGCGACGTCCTCGCAGCGATCGGTGATGGATTCGAGCAGTTCGTAGATGGCCTTGAGCTTGATGAGTTCGCGAACGTCGGTCTCTTCGCGAAAGAGCTTGGACATCGCAGCGCGCATCACGCGGTCGGCATCGGACTCGAGCCTGTCGATCTCCTCGCAGGTCTTGATCGCCGCCTCAGCCACAGACGACGTGGACAGTTTGGGCAGCAGTGAGACTGCGTGCTGCACCCGCTCGCAGCACTTGACGCTGAGTTCGCCCAGGCTCAGTACCTCGGGTGTCACCTCGCGAACGTCGTACAGCAGCAGCGTCTCGCTCGCGTCCTGCAGAAGGTCCAGGATGTCGTCCATCGCGTTGATCAGGCCATGAATCTGCTCGCGATCGATCGGCGTGATGAAAGTCTTGTGCAGCAGGCGGTGGATCTCCGCCGTGATGCGGTCCGCCTGCCGCTCGGCATGCCCCACCTCATTTGCGTACTTCTCGCGCAGCCCGGGATCGGAATAGTGCTTGATCATCAGCATGAAGGCACGCGCGCCGTCGATGATGTGCGTGCCATGCTGATCGAACAGCTCGAAGAAGTTGCCTTCGCGCGGCAACAGCTTGCCAAAAAACATGAGGTCTCCCGGGGATGGCCTTGGTGCGCGACCCAGTTCATCCAGCCGCCGGAGAACGAGTGTATCGCCACCGATCTGCGGCGCTCCCTGCGCGCTGGCCGGAAGCACGTCCGCAGTACGCGCACCGTGGCGGTGGCGATCCTCAGCAGCGCACCGCGTCAGGTTCGGAAGATGAAGTAGGCGGCGCCGACCAGGCACAGCCCCGCCCAGACGAAGTCAAGTTTGAACGGCTGACCCATGTAGAACATCGCAAACGGAACGAACACGCCGAGCGTGATCACTTCCTGGGTGATCTTGAGTTGTGCCAGGCTGAAGCCCCCGGCGAAACCGATCCGGTTTGCCGGCACCTGCAACAGGTACTCGAACAGCGCGATCGCCCAGCTTGCCAGCACCGCCACGAGCAGTGGCTTGTCGGACAGCGTCTTCAGATGACCGTACCAGGCAAACGTCATGAACAGATTCGAGCCGATCAGGAGCAGCACGGTCTGCACGGAAACGGATAGCGGTGCGTTCATGGGGCGACCTCGGTGTCTGCCGACTACGTCTCGCGCGGCGGTTCGTGGCGGGTGCCGGCTACCCTTGCCGCGGTGGCATTCCTCGCGAGCGCGGGTTTGCTCCGCCCGGCGGTGCCCGCGAGCTGCTCGATCGGCTGGGCAGCGACGCCTGTCAGCAAGACGGCGACCGGACCGCGCCCCGGTATATACAGCGCTGGCGCCAGTTCGGCCAGCGGCGCGAGCGCGAAGGCGCGCATGTGCAAACGCGGATGCGGCACCGTCAGGGTGGCTGACTCGATCTGCGCATCACCGTAGAGCAGCAGATCCAGATCGAGCGTGCGCGGCGAGTTCGGATAGAGCCGCTCGCGGCCGTGCTGCCTCTCGATTGAATGCAGATGGGCAAGCAGTTCGTGTGCATCCAGACCGGTGTCGATCAACGCCACCGCGTTGAGGTAGTCCGGCCCGCCCGCATCCACCGGTGCGCTGCGATACAGCGACGAGCGGTCAAGCAGCCGCGTGCGCGGCAGCGCGGCGAGGGCAGAAAACGCCGCGCGCAACGTTGCGCGTGTGTCGCCCAGGTTGGCCCCGAGCCCGATCCATGCCTTGCAGCGTGACCGCCGACGGCTCGCCGCCGGCTCCGAGTTGCCAGACACCTGTGGCGCAATGGCCGCTCAGGACGTGGAAGCAGGCGGCGCCGGCACGCCCTCGCCGCCCGCCGGCTTGCGCCGACGACGGCGCTTGCGGCGCGCCGGCGGCTCGCCTGGGCTCGCTTCGCCGGATGCTTCAGACCCATCGTCGTCCGCCGGCTGCGAAGCAGCGACAGCACCATCGCGCGAAGCCGTCACATCTGCAGACGTTGCGGCGCGGTGTGCCGACTTACCGCGACCCGCAGCGCGCCGCGGCTGACTCTGCTCGCGCGCGAGTTCGATCAAGGCCCGACGATCCTCCTCGCTGCCGAGCGAGAAGTCCTCCCACCATTCGGCCAGCTCGGGCGCGACCTCACCCGCGTCCGCGCGCAGGCGCAGGTAGTCGAACCCGGCCCGGAATCGCGGCTGCTCGACAAGTGCAAACGGGGCGTTGCCCGAGCGACGCTCGAAGCGCGGCTGCATGAGCCAGATTTCGCGAATGTCGGCGCCGAGCTTCCCGCGGCCCGAGATGTCGCCGACACGTGCATCGAACACCGCGTCCACCGCCTGCTGCAAAGCCGGGAACGGCGCCTCGCCGCGGTCCTTGTGCTTCTGCCAGCCAGCCAGCACCTCGTTCCACAGCATGCACGCGAGCAGGAAACTCGGCGCCACAGGCTTGCCCTCGCCAACCCGGCGATCGGTATCGGCGAGTGCAAGTTGCACCAGACGGCTCGGGCCCTTGCCGGCATCCTCGGCAAGCACCAGGTCAAGAATCGGAAACACGCCCTGACGATCGCCGATCAGGCCCTGCTTGCGAAGTTCGTCCATGCTCTTTTGCGCGTGGCCGGTTTGCAGCAGCTTGATCATCTCGTCGAACAGACGCGACGGCGGCTGATTCGCGAGCAGCGCGGCCATCTCGCCGATCGGCGCACGCGTCTTCGCTTCGATCGTGAAGCCGAGCTTGGCCGCAAAGCGCACCGCGCGCACGATACGCACCGGGTCTTCGCGATAGCGCGTCACCGGGTCGCCGATCATGCGCAGCATTTTTTTCTGTTCATCACGCAGGCCGTGGTGATAGTCGACCACGGTTTCGGTCAGCGGGTCGTAGTACATCGCGTTGACGGTGAAGTCGCGCCGCGCGGCATCCTCGATCTGCGGGCCCCAGACGTTGTCGCGCAGCACGCGGCCTTCCGCATCGACAACGTTCGCCTTGCCGGCGAGTTCGGCGCGCGATGTCTTTTCGTTGCCGCTGACCTGCTCGGCGTCGGCCGCGGTGAACGTCGCGCGGAAAGTCGAGACTTCGATCACTTCATGGTCGCGCCCGCGGCCGTAGACGACGTGCACGATCCGAAAGCGCCGACCGATGATGAAGGCGCGCCGGAACAAGGACTTGACCTGCTCGGGCGTCGCGTTGGTCGCGACGTCGAAATCCTTGGGCCGCATGCCGAGCAGCAGGTCGCGCACCGCGCCGCCCACGACGTAGGCTTCGTAGCCCGCCTCCTTGAGCGTCTGCACGACCTTGATCGCATTGGCGTCGAGCAGCTTCGGATCGATGCCGTGTTCCGCGCGCCCGACCTCCACGCGATTGCCGAGCGGGGATTTCGTGCTCGCGGCGGCGGACGGCTTGCCGAGCAGCTTGTCGATGAATTTTCTGATCATCCTTCAAAGAGCCTCAAGATGCGCCAGTGGCGCTCCCGGGCCAGCGCTTCGAGCGCCGGCGTGGGGTTGGTGGCCACCGGGTGGTGGGCGCGCTCGAGCAGGGGCAGGTCATTGATCGAATCGCTGTAGACCGTGATCGCGTCGAATTCCTTCCAGCTACGGCCCAGGCTTCGCAGCCACTCCTCGACCCGCGCGACCTTGCCTTCACGATAGCTCGGCGTGCCCGCGATGGCGCCCGTGATGGTACCGCCTGGGGCACGCTCGAGCCGGACCGCGATCAAATGTGAGATGCCGAAAGCTGCCGCGATCGGAGCGGTGATGAAGTCATTCGTCGCGGTGACGAGCCCAACAAGGTCGCCCCGGTCCAGATGGCTACGCACGAGGTCGAGTGCGGCCGGTCTCACCTGCGGAGCGATCACGTCGCGCATGAAGCGCGCCTGTGCGTCAGCGAGTGTTGCGGCATCACGGACCTTGAGCGGCGCGGTCGCGAAATCGATGTAGGCGTGGATATCGAGTTGTCCCACCTTGTACTGGGCATAGAAGGCGTCGTTGCCGGCCCGAAACGCCGCCTCATCGACCCATCCGAGGCGGATCAGGAATTCGCCCCAGGCATGGTCGGAATCGATCGGCAGCAAGGTGTCGTCGAGATCGAAGAGGCACAAACTCGCGGTGCTCATGTGCCCTCCTCTTCGAGCATCTTTTTCAACAGCGGCACTGTGACCGCACGTTGACTGGCGAGGGCGAATTCGTCGAGCCTGTCCAGAAGCGCCATGAGTTGCGTCAGGTCTCGCGCAAAGCGCGTCAACAGGAAGTCGAGCACTTCGTCGCCGAGGCGGACACCGCGCCGGTCGGCCTCGCGGCGCAGCACGGCACGTGCCTCGGCCTCTGACAGCGGCTGCAGCGCAAACACGAGACCCCAGCCGAGCCGCGTGCGCAGATCCTCGCGGAGCGGCAGATCGACCGGCGGCCACTTGCCTGTCGCGACGACGGGGATGCCCGTCGTGCTCGCCTGCACGAAAAGCGCGAAAGCGGCGTGCTGCTGCGCATCGTCGAGGGCTTCGCAATCGTCGAGCACGACGAGGGCGCCGCGCTCGTCAAACTCCCACGGCAGCGAAACGCCAGGCTCGAACCACGCGACGCGTTCACCCCGGCTCTGCCACGCCGACGCGAGTGCGCGCAACAGGTGCGTCTTGCCGCAGCCCGCCGCGCCCCACAGATAGGTCGGTGCGGCGTGCGGCGCGAGCTGCTCCAAGTGCTCGAGCGCAGCGCGATTCTGACCCGGCAGGTAGCTGTCGAAGCTGCGCGCAGGCGGCGGCGCGATCGCGAGCGGGATCTGCCTCATCGCAACGAGGCGCCGGACGACTTTGCGTTCAGTTGGGCTTCCAGTGGGATCGACGAAGAGTGAGCTGCATGCCCGGGCCGGCATTCGGGCCGCGGATCGGGGAGTCGAATCGGTCTCGGCGCTTGGGCACGCGCCGCGGGCCGAGACGACGGCACCCGTAAAATCCGCGAAATTCTAACGGCCGGCCAGAGCGGCCGCTCTCGCCATGACCCAAGCCCCCCTCTCCTACCGCGACGCGGGCGTCGACATCGATGCCGGCGATGCGCTCGTCGAGCGCATCAAGCCGCTGGCGAAGCGCACGATGCGCGAGGGCGTGCTGGCCGGGCTGGGCGGCTTCGGCGCGCTGTTCGAGGTCCCGAAGCGCTACCGCGAGCCGGTGCTCGTGAGTGGCACCGACGGCGTCGGCACCAAGCTGCGCCTCGCGTTCGAATGGGACGCGCATGACACGGTCGGCATCGACCTCGTCGCGATGAGCGTCAACGACGTGCTGGTGCAAGGCGCCGAGCCGCTGTTCTTCCTCGACTACTTCGCCTGCGGCAAGCTTGACGTCGACGTGGCGGCGCGCGTCATCGGTGGCATCGCGCGCGGCTGCGAGGAATCTGGCTGCGCGCTGATCGGCGGCGAGACGGCCGAGATGCCTGGCATGTACCCGCCCGGGGAGTACGACCTGGCAGGCTTTTGCGTAGGCGCGGTCGAGAAGAGCGCGATGGTCGATGGCCGCGAGATCCTGGCCGGCGACGTCGTGCTGGGCCTGACTTCGAGCGGCGTGCATTCGAACGGCTACTCGCTCGTGCGGCGCATCGTCGAGCGTGCCGGGGCGTCGGGCGCGGGCCTGCCCGCGACGCTTGACGGCATGGCGTTTCGCGAACGGGTGATGCAACCGACGCGGCTCTACGTCAAGCCGGTGCTCGCGGCGATGAAGGAAGTGCGCATCAAGGGCATGTCTCACATCACCGGCGGCGGGCTGGTCGAGAACATCCCGCGCTGCCTGCCGGCCGGCCTTAAGGCGGTGCTCGACAAGCGCAGTTGGCCGCAGCCCGAGATCTTCGCCTGGCTGCAACGAGAGGGCGGCGTCGCCGAGGCGGAGATGCATCGCACTTTCAACTGCGGCATCGGGTTCGTCGTCATCGTCTCCGAAGGCGACGCCGCGATTGCCCAGGCGCTGCTCGCGGCGCAAGGACAGACGGTGCATCGCATCGGCCGTATCGAGGCACGGCATGGCGACGAGGCCGCCACACAGGTGATCTGAGTCTTCGCGTCCGGAGCGCCTCGAGGGCCGCGAGGGCCCCGAGGGCCTTGCTCAGCGTTGAACCGACTTCAGTGTAGCCGCGGAGGCGCCGCGCGGCGCAGTTCAGCGAGACGATCGACGAGTGCGTGACGATCCTGCGCGGTCGGTCGGTTCTCGAGATAGGACGCGAGGTCCTGTGCGGCTTCGACCGAGCGCCCGAGTTCGGCGTAGGTCAAGCCGCGGTCGCGTTGTTCTTCCCAGTCCTGCGGCAAGAGCACGACGAGGCGCTGCTGTACGGCGAGCAGCGGCGCCCAGTCCTCGTTGCCACGATGGATCTCCTTGAGATTGCGCAGCATGCGCGCGATTACGTCGCGTGACGATGCCGATTGCAGGAAGAGGCCGAGCGGCATCTCCTCTTCGTCGGCTAGGCCGTGACGCTCGCGGTAGGGCTCGAGCATTTCGGCCAGGTCTTCGCGCGACAGCGAGCGGCCGGTGAACGGGTCGATCAGCACCTCGCCTTGCTGTTGCCCTTGGTTGAGCCGGAGCTTGACGAGGAAGTGCCCGGGAAACGAAACACCGCGCGCGCGCAGACCGATCTGCTGCGCGAACTCGATGTACAGCACGGCGAGCGTGATCGGGATGCCGCGCCGCGAACTCAGCACCACGTGCAGGTAGCTGTTTCCCGGGTCGTAGTAGTTGTTCACGTTGCCCGCGAAACCGAGCTCATGGAAGAAGTAGCGATTGAGCAGCCGCAGGCGCTGCAGCGGCACGGCGTCGGCTGGAACGCGGCGACACAACTTGACCGCCAACGCGTCGATATCGGCAAGCACCGATTGCACGTCGAGCCGCGGATGTTCATCCTGCGCGATGCAGACCGCCGCCTCGACGAGCGACAGGCTCTCGTCCTCCTCCACCAGCGCGGCAAAGTACTCGAGCGCGCTCGGGACATCGAATTGAAGCGGGCCTGGCATCGTGCCAGTGTAGGTCACACCGCATCGCCGCTCTGCAGCGCCTGAGCACCACCGGAGCGTCGAGCCTATGTGCGGCGGAGGAACTGCTTGAGCGGCAGGCCGAGTGCAAGCAGGGCGCCGAAATACACGATCGCCGCGCCGACGAGCGACAGCGCGAGCAGGCCGATGCGTGCCATTGGTTGCGCGCCGTAGGCCAGCCAGTCCACGGCCTGCGCAACCCAGGCAAGGCCGGCGCCCATCAGTGCCGTCGCCGCGCCGACGCGCAAGCCGAAACCCAACCAGCCCGGCATCGGCACATAGACGCCCTTGCGACGCAGGCCGATCAACAAAAGCAGGGCATTGCACAGCGCCGCGACGCCGATCGACAGCGCGAGCCCGGCGTGCCCGAGCCGGGGCACGAAGGCGAGGTTCAACAGCTGGGTCAGGATCAGCATGCCGATCGCAATGCGCACCGGTGTCCTGATGTCCTGACGCGCGTAGAAACCTGGCGCGAGCACCTTGACGCCGACCAAACCCATCAGGCCAACACCGTAGCCCATCAACGCACGCACCGTCTGCTCGACATCGAGCGCGCTGAACGCGCCGTAGTTGTAGAGAGTCGCGACAAGCGGCTTCGGAAACACGATCAATGCCATCGCGCAGGGCAGCGCAAGCAGCACAACGAGACGCAGCCCAAAGTCGAGCAGACCGGAGTAGCGCCCCTTGTCGTCGATCGCCTGCGCGGCCGAAAGCTGCGGTAGTAGCACGACGCCAAGCGCGACGCCGAGCAGCGCGGTCGGAAACTCCATCAGGCGGTCGGCGAAGGTCAGCCACGAGACGGCACCCACGCCCACATGCGAAGCGATCTGGGTGTTGATAAGCAGCGACAGTTGCGCGACCGACACGCCCAGCAGCGCCGGCAGCATCAGTCGCAGGATGCGGCGCAAGCCGGGGTGGCGCAGCGCCGCGCGCATGCCGGTGATCGACCACCCAATGCGCGGCAACACGCCGATGCGCATCAGCGCCGGCACCTGCAGCGCGAGTTGGGCGATGCCACCCGCCATCACGCCCACGCCCAGGGCGTAGATCGGCTCGATCCCCCAGGTGCGAAAGTGCGGCACGAGCCACCAGGCCGCACCGATCACGCACAGGTTGAGCAGCACCGGCGTGACGGCCGGAATCGCGAAGCGCCGCCACGTGTTGAGAACGCCGGCCGACAGTGCAACGAGCGACATGCAGGCGATGTAGGGAAACATCAAGCGCGTCATCACGACCGCGTCGTCGAAGGCCGCCAGGCCCGAAGCCATGACCCAGACGACGGCTGGCGCAAAGACGACACCCAGGATGCTCAGCGCCAACAGCGCCCAGAACAAGACGGTGGCGACGGCATCGATCAGGCGCTGCGTCGACTCGTCCCCTTCGCGGCTGCGCGTCGCCGCGAGGATCGGCACGAAGGCCTGCGAGAACGCGCCTTCGGCGAACAGGCGGCGCAGCAGGTTGGGGATACGAAACGCGACATTGAAAGCGTCGGTCGAGGCGCTGGCGCCGAAAGTCGCGGCGACGAAAAGCTCGCGCGCGAGCCCCGTGATGCGCGAGACGAGCGTGAACAACGAGACGGTGGAGGCGGCGCGCAGCAGGTTCATTCAAGCCTTGTGGAGGCAACGCGATGGCGCCCCGAGGTGGCGCGGCTGCCTTCGCCTGCGGCAATCGCTACGAAGCGTCCGAAGGGTTGGCGGCCTGGCTGGCAGCCGCGCACGAGCCGGTCCGATTCGGTGTCGGCGATTATAGGAAGCACGGGGACGCCGCAGCGCGCCATATCACATGGCACCAGCCGCCCGAACGCGAAATGCTATACTTGCTGGCTTAGCTCCAAACTGAAACCTATAGCAGCATGGCCACCACGACCAAAGCCAAGAAGAAGACCGTCCGCATCGCATCGGGCCTGAAGCGCGTCCGCCAGGACGTGAAGCTCAACGCCGCCAACACCGCGCTGCGTTCGAAATTCCGCACCGTGATCAAGAACGTGCAGAAGGCCGTCGTCGCAGGCGACAAGGCCAAGGCCGCCGAGCTGTTCAAGGCCGCGCAGCCGGTCATCGACTCGATTGCCGACAAGGGCATCTTCCACAAGAACAAGGCCGCGCGCCACAAGAGCCGCCTCTCGGCCAAGGTCAAGGCGCTTTCGGCCGGCGCCTGATCCTGGACTCGGCGCCCGCTCCTGCTCGAAGGCCCGCTAGCGCGGGCCTTTCCACATCCGGCCCGCCAGCGCGGGCCTTTGTCATTGAAGTGGGTATTACGCCGCAACTGACCCAAGATTGCTGCAAGGTCTTTCTTTGACAGGCGTTTTCCGAACAAATCCGGTCTGACAAGGTTGCCGGTTCTAGGCGCCTCACCCCATTCGAGCGGACTGGCCAGATACCGTGAGCAACCTCACGGAAACCCGTCCAACCTGACGGGTTTGCTACACGCCTCCAAGCGATGTACACTTATTTATACCAATGTCGAAACCGATTGATTGGAGAGGTAGCGCTGCATGACGTTCGGGCCTTCCCGAAGGACGCAAAGAAGGTCGCCGGCTTCCAGCTGAGAAGGGTGCAGCGGGGAGCCAACCCGGACGAGTTCAAGCCAATGCCGGAGATTGGGTCGGGCGTGAACGAAATCATCGTAGACACTGCCG
Source organism: uncultured beta proteobacterium (assembly GCA_963774675.1). Taxonomy (GTDB): domain Bacteria; phylum Pseudomonadota; class Gammaproteobacteria; order Burkholderiales; family Burkholderiaceae_C; genus CAIKUF01. The sequence continues at coordinate 70,901 of CAVZFV010000006.1, forward strand.
ACGGTTGGTTCAGAGTGATGTACGTCCCGAAGTTTGAAGAGGCCGTCTACGTGTTGCACTCCTTCCAGAAGAAGACAAACAAGACCTCTCAAGCCGACAAAGACATAGCCAAGCGTCGGTACAAGGGCGTCTTGGAAGAACGGAAAGCCAAATGAAGACTACTCGCCAAGCCGATGACCTGAAGAGCAGCCGTATCACGCCCGCGGATGGAAACGTGTTCGCTGACTTGGGCTTCTCTGCGAAGGAAGCGAAGGTTTTGCTCGCAGATGCAGACGCTCGCATCGCCAAGGCGGAGAAGTTGAAGGAAGAGGCCGCCACGGCCATCGCTCAATGGATGCAGTCAGAGAAGTTGACGCAGGTGGCTGCGTCACAAATCTTGAAGGTGTCCCGTCCGCGCGTTTCCGACTTGGTGAACTTCAAGCTGGGGCGCTTCTCGCTCGATACGCTGGTGACGATGCTGTTACGTACTGGCAAGGACGTCGAGCTGCTCGTTCACTAAGACCGGAGGGGCGCCTTGTGCGCTCCTTCCCCGAACGACGCCTGTGGCTCGCATGGGCGGCTCTCATTCGTCCGGTGTACAACCGGCAGGCGCTCGGACGGCCAGCTGACCGGGCGTCAGCACGGCGCGCAACTCATCCAACGGCCCCTCCGCCGGCGCCACCGCTATCCGCCAGTACGCGTCGTCGCTGTGGCCGTCGCTGACCTTCAGCTTCTCAAGGACTCCCTCGCCGGCGAGCCTGCGCAGCTGCTTGCGCAGGACGTTGTCCGTCCAGTGCTTGAGGCCGTCCGGCGTGGTGAACTCCAGCTCAAATCGCCGGCGCAACATCAGGCTCAGTTCCACAGTCGACAGCGGTCTCGGCGCCGCGTCCTGCAGCACCTGCAGCAGCGCTTCCTTGAAGGTGCCTCGTTTGCCGTAGCGGGCGCCCTGTGCCTTGACCGGCGCAATCTGCTGCGGGTCGACCCGTGCATCGAATGTCGGCAGGATGAGGTCCACTGCTGCAAGCTCGGCACGGACCTTGGCCAGCCGCTCGGTCGCATCTGCCACCAGTCGCTCGAGGCGGGGCACCTCGCCGGCGAGGCGAGCTCGGCGTTCGGCGAGCTGGCGAGTGGTAGTGGGGAGCCTTCGCATGGCGGCGGGGTGCTTACGCGGTGACGACCAGGCCGGAGGCCTCGGCTTGGGCGCGCAGAGCGTCCAGGGAAGGCTGAGATGGCGCCTGGGCGAGCCGCCAGCATGCCGCGGCACTGTGATAAGCCCCGAGCTTCGACCGTTCGGCCAGACCCTCCCTGACGAGGGCGACCAGCCTTGTTCGCAGGATGCCGGTAACCCACTTGCGCCCATCGGCGCGGCAGTCAAAGTCCAGACCAAAGTGCTGGCGCACGAGCATGCTTACCTGGGCCGTGGTCAGCCACTCGCCACCGGCCGACTGAAGGTGGCGGAGCACGGACGCGCGCAGCGAGCCTCGCTTGCCATAGGTGCCGTCCCAGCCGGAGATGGGCGCAATCCGAGCGGGTTGGACGCGACTGTCGAAACTGGGGAGCAGCAGGGCGACCGCCTTGCGCTCAACCCGGGCTCGTTCGAGCTCGGCGGTGCACCTGGCGATTTGGCGCTCCAGACGCTGGACCTTGCCCTGCAGGCGGGCGTGCCGCTCCGCCAGCTGACGGACGGTCGAAGACAGGCGCTTCACGAGGGCGAACATGCGTTGAACATACGCTCGTGAAGCGACCAGAGGTGTCACAAAATCGGGCAGCCCCGGGTTCGGCGCGCCGGACCCTCGACCGTGTTACACAGGTTGGGTCACTTGCGGCGTAATGCCCATTGAAATGGCGGGTCGGGCAGCAAACAGGCCTCGGTGGTTTGCAAGTCGTTGTCGCGCGCAAAGTTCGTCACGAAGTCCCACGCCATCGGTTCGACATCGCGCAGCGCCTCGCTGACGATCACGCACTTCACGCCGTTGATCGTATTGGGCACGCAGTAGGGCGAGTAGCCAATGCGTGCGCCGATGCCGGTCACCGTGCCTTCCGGCCGAAAGCACGACATCGCGCCGGCCAGCCGCTCGGCCCAATCACTCGGGCGAAACAGCTTGCCCGAGCGGGTCAGGCCCTGGATGAAGAGCTGGCGAGGCAGAGTCGGCGTCATGCGAACAGAAGTGGGGGCTCTCAGCTCCCGGAACGGCCGTTGGGCCCACAGCGCTCGGACCAACGGTCGAGCACCGGACGGTATTGTGCCTTGCCGATGTTGCGGCGCAGCATCACCCAAGGTAGCGGCGCGAATGCTCATGACTTGTTTTCGACCGCCGCGCCTCGCCCCTTAGAATGATTCAGGCGCGGATTCGGGCTTTTGCCTCGACCGTGCCATTCTTTTTTGCCGGAGACCGCATGAACGCCGCCGAGAAGCCGACGCCGCTGAGCGAACCGCATGTGATGCAGACCTACGCGCGCGTGCCCATCGCGCTGTCGCACGGTCAGGGCTGCTGGTTGTGGGACACCGCAGGCCGCAAGTACCTCGACGGGCTCGGGGGCATTGCCGTCAATACGCTGGGCCACGCGCACCCGAAGTTGGTGCCGGCGCTGCAGGATCAGATCGCCAAGCTGATTCATACCTCGAACTACTATTTCGTGCCGCTTCAGGAGCAACTCGCTGCCAAGCTGTGCGAGATGTCGGGCTTGTCCAGGGTGTTCTTCTGCAGCACCGGGCTCGAAGCGAACGAGGCGGCACTCAAGATCGCGCGCAAGTTCGGTCACGACAAGGGTATCGAGAAGCCCGAGGTCGTCGTCTATGAGCGCGCATTCCACGGACGCTCAATCGCGACGCTGTCGGCCACCGGCAATCCGAAGATCCAGGCCGGCTTCGGCCCGCTCGTCGAGGGCTTCGTTCGCGTGCCCTTGAACGACACCGCGGCGCTCGACGAGGTCGCACGCACGCATCCGAACGTGACGGCGGTATTCTTGGAGGTGATCCAGGGCGAAGGCGGCATCAACCCGGCGAGCGTCGACTATCTGCGCGCGGTGCGCCGCATCTGCGATGCCAATGACTGGCTGCTGATGCTCGACGAGGTGCAATGCGGCATGGGTCGCACCGGCAAGTGGTTCGCCCACCAGTGGGCCGGCATCCAGCCTGACGTGATGCCGCTCGCCAAGGGCCTCGGCTCGGGCGTGCCTGTGGGTGCCGTGGTCTGCGGGCCGCGCGCGGCCGAGGTCTTCGGCCCAGGCAATCACGGCACGACGTTCGGCGGCAATCCGCTCGCGATGCGCGCAGGCGTCGAGACGATCCGCATCATGGAGGAGGACCGCCTGCTCGACAGCGTCGCCACCGTCGGCGCCGCGCTCAAGGCGGGACTCGCGCGCGAACTCGCAGGGGTTGCGGGTGTGGTCGACATCCGCGGCCAAGGGCTGATGCTCGGCATCGAACTCAATCGCCCTTGCGGCGTGCTGCTCGGCCAGGCGGCCGAAGCCGGATTGCTGCTAAGCGTCACGGCCGATCGCGTCATCCGTCTCGTGCCGCCGTTGATCCTGACCGCCGACGAGGCGGCGCAGATCGTCGCCCTGCTGTGTCCGCTGATCAAGGACTTCCTCGCCACGTCGACACCATGAAGCCCGGCATGAGCCTCATCAAGCACTACCTGCAATTCAAGGACTTCCGCACCGAGGAGTACGCCTACCTCTTCGAGCGCGCCGCGATCATCAAGCGCCGCTTCAAGAACTACGAGAAGTACCAGCCGCTGATCGACCGCACGCTGGCGATGATCTTCGAGAAGGCAAGCACGCGCACGCGCGTGAGCTTCGAGGCCGGCATGTACCAGCTCGGTGGCACGGTGTTGAACCTCACCACCGACAACAGCCAGCTCGGTCGTGCCGAACCGGTCGAAGACAGTGCGCGCGTCATCAGCCGCATGGTCGACATCGTGATGATCCGAACCTACGAGCAGGCCAAGCTCGAGGCTTTCGCCGCGAACTCGCGCGTCCCCGTCATCAACGGCCTGACCAACGAGTACCACCCGTGCCAGATCCTCGCCGACGTGTTCACGTTCATCGAGCACCGCGGCTCGATCGCGGGCAAGGTCGTGGCCTGGGTCGGCGACGGCAACAACATGGCCAACACCTGGCTGCAGGCGGCCGACATCCTCGGCTTCACGCTGCACGTCAGCACGCCCGGCGGCTACGAGATCGATCCGGCAATCGCGGGCGTGACGAACAAGGATTGCGTGCGCACCTTCAACCATCCGCTGGAGGCCTGCGCCGGTGCGCATCTGGTGACGACCGACGTCTGGACGAGCATGGGCTACGAGGAAGAGAACGAAGCCCGCATGAAGGCCTTCGTCGACTGGTGCGTCGACGCCGACATGATGGCCGCGGCCCGCCCGGACGCCCTCTTCATGCACTGCCTTCCCGCGCACCGCGGCGAGGAAGTCGAAGCCGAAGTCATCGACGGCCCCCAGTCCGTCGTCTGGGACGAGGCGGAGAACAGGATGCACGTGCAAAAGGCACTCATGGAGTACCTTCTGCTCGGCCGGATAGGCTAAGGGCCGATCCTGTGGCCCGCCAGGGCCGGGACGCGATTTCGGCGCAGGCTCATATCGCGCAGCGGTGTGAAGGCGCACAGCGCCGGGCCGGAGCCACAACAGGATGCACGTGCAGAAGGCGCTGACGGAATATGTAGCGCGCTGCGCTCACGGAATGCGGTACAGGTCGAGCCGGACCCAATTTGCCTCTCGTTCGCCGCATGCGATCGCCATCACCTTGTTCAGATGAGCCCACTGCGGCGCGCCGGTGGTGAACCGAACCAGGGTGCGGAAGAAGTACTCGTCGCGCCCGACCGATTCGCCACGTGCCAGGCGCTGCATCACCTCGGGCGGGCCGTGGCGCAAGCCGTCGCTGCGGACTTCGATCAGCGCACCGTCATCGGCACGGATCACGTAGTGGGCGGCGATCTCGAGCGCGCCGTCAGCGCGATTCAGCTGCCAATCCACGCCGCCTTCGACCAAAGTGCCGTTCAACTCCGGCCCACTGACGATGCCGCCGCCAAGCGGCACGTAGCGGCGCTCGCCACGCGGACCAGCCCCAAGCGTGACGAGTGCGCCGACCTGGCAATCGATATGCGCCATCGGCAGCAGCGCCGGCGGAGACGGCATCGCGCTCGACGGCATCGCGCTCTCAAGCAAATGTGGCTCTGCCACTTTGCCTGAGAGCGCGGGGGGCGGACTGGGCGCAGCCCGGCCTTTGGGGGCGCTCAATACGTCGCCCGCCCGCCGCTGATATCGAATACCGAGCCGGTCGTGAACGAGCAATCCTCGCTCGCGAGCCAGGCCGCCATCGCGGCGATCTCCTGCACTTCGACAAAGCGGCCCATCGGAATCTTGCCGAGCATGTAGTCGATGTGCGCCTGCGTCATCGACTCGAACATCGCGGTGCGCGCGACGGCCGGTGCGATCGCGTTGACGATCACGCCCTGCGTCGCGAGCTCCTTGCCGAGCGACTTGGTGAGCGCGATCAGCCCCGCCTTGCTCGCGCTGTAATGGCTTGCGTTCGGATTGCCTTCCTTGCCGGCCACCGACGCGATGTTGACGATGCGGCCGTAGCCCGCCTGGCGCATCACCGGCACGACATGCCGGCAGGTGAGGTAGGGCGCGACAAGGTTCACCTCGATCACCCGGCGCCAGACGGCCGGGTCGAGCTCCCAGGTCGTCGCGTTGCCGCCCGTGATGCCGGCGTTGTTGACGAGGATGTCGATGCGGCCCGCAGCACTCGTCGCGGCGCCGACCGCTTCGTTGTCCGTCAATTCGACGACGTGCGCGCTGACGCTGCCGAGTGCGGCGAGCGCGCCCAAGCCTTTCTCGATCGCGCCGGCGTCCGCGTCCCAGATCACGACTTCCGCACCCGAGCGCAACATGCGCTCCGCAATCGCATGGCCAATGCCTTGCGCGCCACCGGTCACGACCGCACGGCGCCCTTTCAGATCGATCTGGTTCATTGCATTCCCTTCAACGCCGCCGGCGTGGCCGCGCTGTCTTCAATGTATTGGCGGATGATCGCAGCGAAATCGTGCTCCGGTTGCAGGCCGAGCCGCTCGGCACGCGCTGCAGATGCGCCGGTCGGCCAGTTGGCGACGATGCCGGCAATGCGTTCGTCGCGTTCGAAGCGCACCCGCGCGCGCACCTTCGCGCCTGCCACGGCCTCGAGCGCTTCGAGCATCTGCCGCACGGTCACGTTCAAGGCCGGCAGGTTCATCGCCATGCGGCCCTGGAAAGCCTCGCGGGTCGCTTCAAAGACGGCGATCAAACCCTGCACCGTGCGTCGCGGCGACGACACCGGATGCGAGACCTCGGGCGCCACCGGGCAGATCGATTCTTCGCCCGCGAGCGGCTCGCGAATAATGCCGCTGAAGAATGACGATGCCGCGCCGTTCGGCCGCCCGGGCCGCACGGTGACCGTCATCAGGCGCGCGGCGCGGCCGTCGACAAAGCCCTTGCGCGTGTAGTCGGCGATCAGATGCTCGCAGACGAGTTTGTGCGTGCCGTAGCTCGTCTGCGGCGCAGGCAGCGTGTCGTCTGCCACGATCGAAGGCATCGGCACTGCGGCGTCCGGGCCGAACACCGCGACCGAGCTCGAGAACACGAGCCGCGCCGGCGCTGCGCCGCGGCCGGTGCAGGCACGCAGCGCATCGAGCAGTGCCCGCGTGCTGTCCAGATTCGAGCGCAGACCAAGGTCGAAGTCCGTCTCGCATTCGCCGCTGACGGCCGACGCGAGGTGAAACACGCCATCGAAGGGCTCGTCGGCCAGCGCACGGCATTGCTCCAGCAACGGCCCGACGCGCGACTGCACGCGCGGATCGGCTCTCAGATCGGCGGGTGCCTCAATCTGATCGGTCACGACGATGGTCGCGATGCGCCGCCCTGCAAGCGTGCCGCGCGCAAGAAGCTCGCGTGTCAATTGCGCGCCGAGAAAACCGGCGCCGCCGGTGACCAGGATCTTCATGTGCGTACCTCCCTCCAAGTGTTGTGACCTGTCGTGCTCCGGAACCTCGTGCCGGCGTCCATCGGAATCCCTCTTGCCTTGCCCCTCTCGCCTCGCGCCTCTGCCGTTACGTCCGAACGAACAGCGTCACCAGCGGCTCGTCGCCCAGTTGGCGGCTGCGATGACCGTGCAGCGTCCGGTCGAACACCGCACCGTCGGGCAGCGTGTCCGCAGAGTAGAAGTGCATGCCGGGCTCGAATACGCGCACACTGCCGTCCTGCAGTCCGATCTCCATACGGCCGCCGAGGATGAACACCCACTGCGGCGATCCGGTGCAGTGAAAGTCGCTGCGAAAGCCGACCGGGCTCGAGCGCAACTGCATGCCCCCGCTTGCCATCAGTGCCGAAAGTCGTGACTGCGGCGTACCTTGGTCGAGGGCGACGCGCTCCTCGCGAAACGCGGCGCGGCCGTCGTCGTCGGTGACGAGTGAGACCTTGACGAATGAATCGAACGTCATTGCGCCTCCCGGCATTCCGGCACCGGCTTCAGTGGCGCACGGCCGGCGAAGTGTCCGCTCAGATTGGCGAACGCAATCATGGCTGACGCAAGCACCGACTCACCGCTCGCGGCAATCGCGCGCACTTGCGGTGCAATGCGCGCAAACGCGTCCGGATCGGTCTCGTGGAAGCGCACATGCAGCCGAAACGCGGCCTCGAACTGCGGCGCCAGCATCGGTGGCGGCTTCATCAGGGTGAGGAGATCGATCGCGGCCATGTTTCGTGCGGGATTGCAGTCGGTGTCGGTGTCGGTATCGCTGGTGCTGTCGCTGTCGCTGTCGCAGTTGTCGATCACGATGCGGCGTCACGCGCACGGCGCGGCTTGGCGACGCGCGCCTTGGCAGGCACCGGCGCGGCGATCACGCCGCCCTGATGCAACCGCCACTCGCCGCGCATCAGGTGGCGCACGGCGCAGCGACGCGCGGATGGCACATCGTGCGCCGCAATCGCGTCGACGATCGCGCGATGCTCGGCACGCACCTGCTGCATGAAATCGGCGCGCCGGGCCTCGTTGGCACGCGTCACCCGCATCGCCTCGCGCAAATACTGTTCGAGGAACGCAAGCATTCGCGTGAACTGCGGATTGCCGGTGGCTTCGGCGATCGCACGGTGAAGCGCCATGTCCTCGTCCAGCCCGTCCCGACCGGTACGCGACGCCGCATCGATCGCGACTAGTGCGCGCCGCAGCGCGCTGATCTGGCTTCGCGTCGCGCGGCTTGCCGCGAGCGCAGCGATCTCGCCTTCGAGCACGCGCCGCAACTCCACCACCTGTACGACCGCCGCCATCGATTCGAGCACCGCCGGGTCGAACGCGAGCGAATGGCGCAACGCATTGGCGTCGACGAACACGCCCGAGCCCTGGCGCGAGCGCAGCAGCCCGCGCGACTTGAGCTGATGCACCGCCTCTCGCACCACGGTGCGCGAGACGCCGTGGGCGAGCGCGAGCTGCTGCTCTGTCGGCAGCCGGTCACCCGGCCGCAGCGCGTCGTGCTCGATCTGCTGCGCGAGATTCGCCGCAAGGAGGTCGGACAGCCGATCGGTCTGCAGACGCACCGGCGCTGCACGCGCAGGAATGGGCTTGATCTGCATGGTGATCGGGTCATCATACAAGTTGAGATGGCCGCGTCGCCTACCGGTTTGCCCTATGGTGCGTGACCGTCGCAATGCGGATACTGCATTCAACTCGCGGACTTTGGGGCGGCATCTCGCGCACAGCATGGCCAGCGTCACCATCCAGGCAGTCAGGAAGAATTTCGGCGCGGTGCCCGTGCTGCATGGCGTCGACATCGACATCGACGACGGCTCGTTCACCGTGCTCGTCGGCCCGTCGGGCTGCGGCAAGTCGACACTGCTGCGCATGATTGCAGGGCTCGAGGAAATCAGCGGCGGCGAGATCCGGATCGGCGAGCGGCGCGTCAACGATCTGCCGCCGAAGGAACGCGACATCGCGATGGTGTTCCAGAACTATGCGCTCTACCCCCACATGACGGTCGGCAAGAACATGGCGTTCTCGCTGATGCTGGCCAAGCAAAGCCAGGCCGTCATCGACGAGAAAGTCGGCCGCGCGGCCGAGATCCTGGCGCTGACCCCTTTGCTGGACCGCTACCCGCGCCAGCTCTCTGGCGGCCAGCGCCAGCGCGTGGCGATGGGCCGCGCGATCGTGCGCGACCCGCAGGTGTTCCTGTACGACGAGCCGCTTTCCAACCTCGATGCCAAGTTGCGCGTGGCCATGCGCAGCGAGCTGAAGGAACTGCACCAGCGGCTGACGACGACCTCGATCTACGTCACGCACGACCAGATCGAGGCCATGACGATGGGCGACAAGATCGTCGTCATGCGCGACGGCCGCATCGAACAGACCGGCAGCCCGCTGGACCTGTACGACCACCCGGAAAATCAATTCGTCGCCGGCTTCATCGGCTCGCCCGCGATGAACTTCCTGCCTGGCACCTTGCGCCGCAGAAGCGATGACGCGACGGTCGAGCTGACCGACGGCACCCATCTCGCGGCGCCGCGCTCGAGCGCAGGTGTCGATGGCCAGCCGGTCGTCTTCGGCACGCGGCCCGAACACCTGACGCTGGCCGACGCCGGCGGCATTGCCGCGCGCGTGGTGCTCATCGAGCCCACCGGCATGGACACCTTCGTCGCCTGCCGGCACGACGGCGTCGAGCTGTCCGCTGTGTTCCGAGAGCGCCATGATTTCGCCCCGGGCCGCACTGTGCACCTGGTTCCCGACCTGCAGCGCTCACACCTGTTCGATGCCGCCAGCGGCAAGCGCCTGGCGGCCTGATCCGCTTACCCGTTCCACCCACGCACAAAAGGAGACACGTCATGTCCGAAGTCAATCGCCGCAAGTTTCTTGAAAGCACCGCCGGCGTCGCCGCGGCCACCACGCTCGGCGGCAGCGCCGCGCTGTTCTCGCAGACGGCGCTGGCGCAGGCGCTGCAGTTCAAGCCCGAGGCCGGCGCCAAGCTGCGCGTGCTGCGCTGGAGCCGATTCGTGCAAGGCGACATCGACGCCTACATGGTCAACGTCAAGCGGTTCACCGACGCGACCGGCGTCGAAGTCCGCGTCGACAACGAAGGCTGGGAGGATGTGCGGCCGAAGGCGGCCGTGGCGGCGAACACCGGCGCCGGGCCCGACGTCATCCTGTCCACGAACGACGACGCCAATCTATACCCCGACAAGCTGCTCGACGTGACCGACCTCGCCAACTACCTGGGCAAGAAGTATGGCGGCTGGTACGACGCCGGCGAGGCCTACAACCGGCCCGACGGCTCGCACTGGATCGCGCTGCCGCTGGGCGCCGCCGGCTCGATGATGGTCTATCGCGAAAGCATGATGAAGGCCGCCGGCTTCGACACCTTCCCGAAGGACACCGCCGGCTTCCTCAAGCTGTGCCAGGGGCTCAAGGCCAAGGGCACGCCGGCCGGCATGGCGCTGGGCAACGCCACCGGTGACGGCTTGTGGTGCAACTGGCTGATCTGGGCCTTCGGCGGCAAGCTCGTCGACAAGGACAGCAAGGTGGTAATCGACAGCCCCGAGACGCTCAAGGCGTTGGAATATGGCAAGGAGCTCTACGCCACCTTCATCCCGGGCACGCTGTCGTGGCTCGACCCGAACAACAACAAGGCCTTCCTCGACGGCCAGATCTCGCTGACCAACAACGGCATCTCGATCTACTACGCGGCCAACCATTCGACCGATCCGAAGCTCAAGGCGATGGCCGCCGACATCCAGCACGCGTCGTTCCCGATCGGCCCGGTGGGCGTGCCGACCGAGTCGCACCTGTACTTCAACCAGATGATCATGAAGTACACCAAGTACCCGAACGCGGCCAAGGCCTTCCTGCAGTTCATGTTCGAGAAGCCGCAGTACGAAGCCTGGTTGACCGGATGCGCGGGCTATGTGGCGGCGCCACTGGCCGATTACTCGAAGGCGCCGATCTGGACCGCCGACCCGAAGAACCTGCCGTACCGCGACGCGGTGAAGAACCTGCGCCCGGCCGGCTACGCGGGCCAACTCGGCTATGCCTCGGCAGGTGCCGCGGCGGACTTCATCGTCGTCAACATGGTGGCCGAGGCGATCAGCGGCGCGAAGACCCCCAAGGAAGCGATGGAGCGCGCGCAGAAGCGCGCCGAGCGCTACTACAAGGTCTGAACGACTCCAGCTGCCCGGCCGGCGTGTGATCGCACGCCGGCCGTTTCCTGCGCAAATACCTGACGCTCCTCGCTGATGCTCGCCAGACTCCAGAACAGCCGCAACGGCCTCGGCCTGTTGTTCATGCTGCCCGCGGCGGTGCTGCTGCTGCTGTTCCTGACCTACCCGCTGGGCCTGGGCGTGTGGCTCGGATTCACCGATGCCAAGGTGGGCCGGCCAGGGGAATGGATCGGGCTGGAGAACTACGTTTTCCTGTGGGGCGACAGCGTCACCCGGCTGGCGCTGTTCAACACGCTTTTCTACACCGTGGTGGCGAGCGTGCTGAAGTTCGTGCTCGGGCTGTGGCTCGCGCTGCTGCTGAACCGCAACATCCGCTTCAAGACCTTCTTTCGCGCGGTGATCCTACTGCCGTACATCGTGCCCACGGCGCTGTCGGCGATCGCGTTCTGGTGGATCTACGACTCGCAGTTCTCGATCATCAGCTGGGCGCTGGTGAAGATGGGGCTGATCGACCAGTACATCGACTTCCTCGGCTCGCCTTGGAACGCCCGCTTCGCGGTCATCGCCGCCAACGTCTGGCGCGGCGTGCCTTTCGTCGCCATCACTTTGCTCGCCGGGCTACAGACTGTGTCGCCATCGTATTACGAAGCCTCGGCGATCGACGGCGCCACGCGCTGGCAGCAGTTCCGCCATGTCACCTTGCCGCTGCTGACGCCGATCATCGCGGTGGTGATGACGTTCTCGGTGCTGTTCACCTTCACCGACTTCCAGCTCATCTACGTCATCACGCGCGGCGGCCCGCTGAACGCGACGCACCTGATGGCCACGCTCGCCTTCCAGCGCGCGATCAACGGCGGCGCGCTTGGTGAAGGCGCGGCCATCGCCATCGCGATGGTGCCGTTCCTGCTGGCGTGCATCCTGTTCAGCTTCTTCGGCTTACAGCGTCGCGCGTGGCAACAAGGCGGGGCCGACAAATGAGCGCAGCCGCCGAAAAGGTCGAAGACTCCACGGGCATGAGTTTTCTGGAGTCGGTGCCGCGCCGTGCGGTCACCGTCTACCTGCCGCTGATCGTCTTCCTGATCGTGCTGCTGTTTCCGTTCTACTGGATGGCGATCACTTCGGTGAAGCCTGACGCCGAATTGCTGTCGCGCGAAGGCAACCCGTTCTGGGTCATTGCGCCGACGCTCGAGCACTTCCACAAGCTGCTGTTCAACACGTCGTTCCCCGCCTGGATGTGGAACACCGTCCTGGTGTCGGTGGTCGCCACCGGCGCTTCTCTGCTGGCCTCGGTGCTCGCTGCCTACTCCATCGAGCGTCTGCGTTTCAAGGGCTCGAAACACACCGGGCTGGCGATCTTCCTCGCCTACCTGGTGCCGCCTTCGATCTTGTTCATTCCGCTGGCCAACGTCGTCTTCAAGCTCGGCCTGTTCGACACGCGCTGGGCGCTGATCCTGACCTATCCGACCTTCCTGATTCCGTTTTGCACCTGGCTGCTGATGGGGTACTTCCGCTCGATCCCGTTCGAACTGGAGGAATGCGCGCTGATTGACGGCGCCACCCGCTGGCAGATCCTCGTGAAGATCGTGCTGCCCTTGGCCGTGCCGGGGCTGATTTCGGCCGGCATCTTCGCCTTCACGCTGTCGTGGAACGAATTCATCTACGCGCTGACCTTCGTCTCGTCGTCTGAGGTCAAGACCTTGCCGGTGGGCGTGGTGACGGAACTGGTGCAGGGCGACGTCTACCAATGGGGCCCGCTGATGGCCGGCGCGCTGCTCGGTTCGCTGCCGGTGGCCTTCGTGTACTCGTTCTTCGTCGAGTACTACGTGTCGGGCATGACCGGCTCGGTCAAGGAATAGGCGCATGAGGATTGGATTCATCGGGCTTGGCGCGATGGGCGCGCCGATGGCGGAACGCCTCGTGCAGGCGGGACACGTTGTGCGCGGCTTCGACGTGCGCACCGCGGCGGTCGATACGCTGGCTGCCGCCGGTGGGCAAGCGGCTACGTCTTCGCGCAAAGCGGCGCAAGGCGCCGAACTGCTGTGGCTGATGGTCGTCAACGGCGAACAGGCCGAGGCCGTGCTGTTCGGCAGCGGCAGCGGCAGCGGCGGTGACGACGGCGGCGCAGCCGCTGCGCTGCCGGCCGGCGCCATCGTCGTCGCCGCGTGTACGCAGGCGCCAGCGCAGGCGCGCCGGCTCGCTGAGCGGCTGGCGGCGGCCGGGCTCGTGATGCTCGATGCGCCAGTCTCCGGAGGCGTCGCCGGCGCTAAGGCGGGCAGCCTGAGCGTGATGTGCTCCGGCCCGACCGACGCGTTGGCGTCAGCCCGACTCCTGTTCGAAGCCGTCGCCGGACGCGTCTTTCATGTCGGCACCGAGGCTGGCATGGGCTCGACGGCGAAGATGGTGAACCAGTTGCTCTGCGGCGTGCACATCGCCGCCGCTGCCGAGGCGATGCACGTGGCCGAGCGCGCCGGCGTACCGCTCGAGACCATGCACGAGATCATCTCGGTCTCGGCCGGCAACAGCTGGATGTGGGGCGATCGCGCGCCGCGCATGATGATGGACGACCCGCCGGTGACGAGCGCGGTCGACATCTTCGTCAAGGACCTCGGCATCGTGCTTGATCAAGGCAAGCTCGCACGCCAGGGCCTGCCACTCGCGGCGGCGGCCATGCAGATGTTTCTCGCTGCATCCGGCCTTGGCCACGGCGCGGCCGACGACAGCCAGGTGATCCGCGCCTACCGCGCGCTCAATGGCACGAAGAAGGGATGAACCCGTGAGCGGCAAACCGACGATCGGCTTCATCGGCGTCGGCCTGATGGGCCACGGCATGGCCAAGAACATTCTCACCAAGGGCTATCCGCTGGTGGTGATGGGTCATCGCAACCGCGAGCCGGTCGATCATCTGCTGTCACTCGGCGCGCGCGAGGCCGGTACGGCGCGCGAACTCGCGTCGATGTGCGACATCGTGCACCTATGCGTCACCGGGTCGCCCCAGGTCGAATCGCTCATTCAAGGTCCCGACGGCATTGCGGCGTCGAAGCGACGCGGGCTGATCGTCGTCGACTGCTCGACGTCGAATCCGGTCTCGACGCTCGCGCTCGGCGCGTTGCTGCAAGAGCACGGCATGACGCTCGTCGATGCGCCCCTCGGCCGCACGCCGGCCGATGCCGAGGCCGGCAAGCTCGACGCCATGGTCGGTGCAGACGACGAGACCTTCGCGCTCATCCGGCCGGTGATCGAATGCTGGGCGGCGAACATCAACCACCTCGGCCCGCTCGGCCTCGGGCACAAGATGAAGCTCGTCAACAACTTCGTCGCGATGGGCTACGCCGCGCTCTATGCCGAGGGCTTGGCGATCGCGCGCCGCGCCGGCTTGAGTATCGAGCAGTTCCACACCGTCATCGGTTCGAGCCGAATGCGTTGCGGCTTCTACGACACGTTCATGAAGTGGACACTCGAAGGCGACGAGAGCGCGCACAAATTCAGCATCCGCAACGCGCACAAGGACATGCGCTACCTCGCCGCGATGGCCAACGAGGCGGGCGCAGTGAATACGCTGCAGGCCGGCGTGAAGAATGCCTTCGCGGCAATGGAAGCAGTCGGCGGCGGCGACCGCCACGTGCCGATGCTCGCCGACTTCATCGCCGCCCAGAACGGCCTGCCGCCGGCGGCCGCAGCGAAACCGGGTGCGGGTTGAGCGTGCCGGCTCTTCAAGAACGAGCGCGAGCTTGCTTCAATGCCTTGAAGTGGCAAGCTTGAAACACTGCGTGCGAAGTCGAGGCCCGCAGTCGCACCGCACGCCAATCCACCACGACTCATCGCAACCATCGAGACAGCCATGACCACCAAGCCCCGCAAGAAGCCTTCCGAACTGCGCAGCCAACAATGGTTCGGTCGCCAGGACCGCGACGGTTTCAACTACCGCAGTTGGGTCAAGGGCAAGGGCGTGCCGCACGACCAGTTCGACGGCCGACCGGTGATCGGCATCTGCAACACTTTCAGTGAGCTCACGCCGTGCAACTCGCACTTCAGAACCCTGGCAGAGCAAGTGAAGATCGGCGTCTACGAAGCAGGAGGCTTCCCGCTCGAGTTCCCGGTGATGTCGCTCGGCGAAACATTGCTGCGGCCGACCGCGATGCTGTATCGCAACCTCGCGAGCATGGACGTCGAGGAAAGCATTCGCGGCAATCCGATCGACGGCGTCGTGCTGCTGATGGGCTGCGACAAGACGACGCCGTCGCTCGTGATGGGTGCTTCGAGCGTCGACCTGCCGACGATCGGCGTTTCCGGCGGGCCGATGCTGAACGGCAAGTGGCGCGGCCAGGAACTCGGCTCCGGCACCGGCGTCTGGAGCATGAGCGAGCAGGTGCGCGCCGGCACATTGAAAATCGCCGACTTCTTCGAAGCGGAAAGCTGCATGCACCGAAGCCACGGCCATTGCATGACGATGGGCACGGCGAGCACGATGGCGAGCATGGTCGAGGCACTCGGCCTCGGCCTGCCCGGCAACGCAGCCTACCCGGCGGTCGACGGCCGGCGCAACGTGCTCGCGCGCAACGCCGGGCGGCGCATCGTCGAGATGGTGCACACCGATCAGAAGCTGTCGTCCATCCTGACGCGAGAGGCGTTCGAGAACGCGATCCGCACCCTCGCCGCGATCGGCGGCTCGACGAACGCGGTGATCCACCTGATCGCGATTGCCGGGCGCATCGGCGTGAAGCTCACGATCGACGACTTCGACAAGCTCGCGAGCGAGATGCCCTGCCTCGTCAATCTGCAACCCGCGGGCAAGTTCCTGATGGAGGACTTCTGCTACGCCGGTGGCCTGCCGGCAGTGATGAAGGAGATCCTGCCGCTGCTGCACGGCGACACCGTGACCGCCAATGGCAGGACGGTGCGCGAGAACGTTGCCGATGCGCAGAACTTCAATCCCGAAGTCATCATGACCGTTGCCGAGCCGTTCAAGGACAAGGCAGGGATTGCAGTGCTGCGCGGCAACCTCGCGCCGCGCGGCGCCGTCATCAAGCCGAGCGCCGCGACGCCCGCGCTGATGGTTCACAAGGGCCGCGCCGTGGTGTTCGAGAGCAGCGACGACTTTCACGCCCGCATCGACGACGAATCGCTCGACATCGACGAGAACTGCGTGATGGTGCTGAAGAACTGCGGCCCCAAGGGCTACCCCGGCATGGCCGAGGTCGGCAACATGCCGCTGCCACCCAAGGTCCTGCGCAAGGGCATCACCGACATGGTGCGCATCAGCGACGGCCGCATGAGCGGCACCGCCTACGGCACGGTCGTGCTGCACACCGCACCCGAGGCGGCTGCTGGCGGGCCGCTGGCGGTGGTGCAGAACGGCGACATGGTGGAACTCGACGTACCGAACCGCCGCCTGCATCTGCACATCAGCGACGAGGAACTCGCGAACCGTCTCGCGCAGTGGACGGCGCCCGAGCCGCCGCTCACGAGCGGCTACTGGAAGCTCTACATCGACCATGTACTGCAGGCCGACCAAGGCACCGATCTGGACTTCCTCGTCGGCAAACGCGGCGCGTTCGTACCGAAAGACAACCACTGAACAACCATGACTCAACGCCTAGCAACCAAGACCGCATTCGTCACCGCCGCCGGCCAGGGCATCGGCCGCGCCGTCGCGCTCGCCTTCGCGCGCGAGGGCGCGACCGTGATCGCGACCGACGTCAACGCCAAGCTGCTTGATGCGCTTGCCGCCGATGCCAAGGGCCTTGCCTTGCGCACGCAAGTGCTCGATGTGCTCGATGCGGCAGCGATCGAGGCCGCGGCGACGCAACATCCCAAGGTCGACGTGCTCTTCAACGCCGCCGGCTTCGTGCACCACGGCACGGTGCTCGACTGCACCGAGGAGGAATGGAGCTTCGCGTTCGACCTTAACGTGCGCGCGATGTACCGCACGATCAAGGCCTTCGTGCCCGGCATGCTCGCGCGCGGCAACGGCTCGATCATCAATGTCGCCTCGGGCGCAAGCAGCATCAAGGCCGCCGCGAATCGCTTCGTCTACGGCGCGACGAAGGCAGCGGTGATCGGCCTGACGAAAGCGGTCGCGCTCGACTTCGTCACCAAGGGCGTGCGCTGCAACGCCATCTGCCCCGGCACGATCGAATCGCCCTCACTGCGCGACCGCATCGCGACGCTCGCGCGCAATTCCGGCCAGAGCGAGCAGCAGGTCGAGGCGATGTTCATCGGCCGCCAGCCGATGGGGCGCCTTGGCACGGCCGAGGAAGTTGCCGCGCTCGCGGTGCACCTCGCAGGCGACGAATCCCGCTTCACGACCGGCACAACGGCGCTCGTCGACGGCGGCTGGTCGCTCTGACGCTGCGGCGCCGCGCGCTGGGCGCGCGTTCTTGCCGTGCGCTTGACCAGGCTCGCGGCCAGGCGCGCAAGTCACTGACGCTGATACGCCGGCAAGCGCGCGCCGCAGTCCTTGCAGAAGACGGCGTTGGCGTCGTGGCCCTCGCTCAGGCACTCGTGGCAGGTGCGCGTGGTCGGTGGCAGGCGCACGCGCTGGGCGGTGAACTCGGCACTGACGATGCCCGTGGGCACCGCGAGAATACCCCAGCCGAGGAGCATCTGCAGCGAGGCGATCAAACGGCCGAGATCGGTCTTGGGCGTCAGGTCGCCGAAACCCACCGTCGTCATCGTCGTGATCGCCCAGTAGATGCTGATCGGGATGCTCGTGAAGCCGTTCCCCGGCCCCTCGACAAGGTACATCAGCGTGCCCATCACGAGCACGACGATCATCACGAAGAACAGAAAGACGGTGATCTTGCGCCGGCTCGCCGCGAGCGCCAACCCGAGCGCGCTGTACTCGCTCACGTAGGCGCCAAGCTTGAAGATGCGAAAGATGCGCAGCAAGCGCAGGATGCGCACGTCGAGCAGCGAGTTCAGGCCAGGGAGCAGCAGCGCCAGATAGGTCGGCAGCACGGCGACGAGGTCGATCACGCCGAAGAAGCTGCGCGCATAGCGCAGCGGGCGGTGCACGCACGCGAGACGCGCGACGTATTCCAGCGTGAACAAGGCGGTGAAGCCGATCTCGAGCGCATTGAACAGGTCGCCATAGCGCGCACTGATGGATGCCACGCTGTCGAGCACAACGACCACGACACTCGCGAGGACTGCAGCGATCAGTGCAAGATCGAAGCGCCTGCCGGCCTTCGTGTCGGCCTCGAAGATGATTGTGTACAGGCGCAGCCGCCAGCCCGAGCCGGGCTTGCCGAAGAGCGCTCGCTCCTCGTCGTCCACACTCACGCGCGCGTCAGGCGTCGGGTGCGGGACGGGCGGCGGCAGGGGCGGACTGTGCTTGACTGACATGATCGTTGTCGCGACGTCTTGAGGGACCGTGCCCGGAACCATCTTTGCCAACCTTCGCTGCGCCGGCGACGGTGGCGCGATCAGTTACAGCGCGCCGGTGGTGGGAATGCTACCGTGCCGACTCCAACCCGGGCTTACCATGCCGTCGATGCGAATCTGGGACATCTCACCGCCCGTGTCGGCCGCCTCGCCGGTATTCCCCGGCGACACGGCCTACGCGCAGGACTGGGTCGCGCGCATCGGGCCGGGCTGCCCTGTCAACGTGAGCGCGGTCACGATGTCGCCCCATGTCGGCGCGCACGCCGACGCGCCGTTGCACTACGCCGACGGCGCCGCCGCGGTGGGCACGCTCGATCTCAAGCCCTACCTCGGGCGCTGCCGCGTGATCCATGCGATCGACTGCGGGCCGCTGGTGGAGGTGAAACACCTCGCGCATGCGGCGCGCGGCCTGCCACCGCGCGTGCTGGTGCGCACCTTCGCGCGTGCCCCCACCGACTGGACCGACGCGTTCAGCGCCTACGCGCCGGAGACGATCGAATGGCTCGCCTCGATGGGCGTCCAGCTCGTCGGTATCGACACCGCGTCGGTCGACCCAGCAGCGAGCAAGTCGCTCGACAGCCACCAACGCTTGCATCAGCTCGACCTGCGCGTGCTCGAAAATCTCGTCCTCGACGATGTGTCCGAGGGCGACTACGAATTGATCGCGCTGCCGCTGCGGTGGACAAGCGCCGACGCCAGCCCGGTGCGCGCGATCCTGCGCGAGTTGAGACCCTGAGGCCCCAAGCCATAACCCGCACGATCCGCATGACCGCCAAGAACCGCATGACCCGCATGACCCGTGACGATTGCCTGGCGCTGGATGCCGCCGACCCGCTCGCCCCCATGCGCGCGCAGTTCGACCTTCCGCCGGGCCTGATCTACCTCGACGGCAATTCGCTCGGCGTGCTGCCGCGCGCCACCGCCGCACGGGTGCAAGACGTCGTGCAACGCGAGTGGGGGCGTGACCTGATCCAGAGTTGGAACAGCGCCGGCTGGATCGCCCTTCCGCAGCGCATCGGCGACAAGATCGCGCGCCTCGTCGGCGCGCAAGCGGGCGAGCTCGTCGTCGCGGATTCGACGTCGGCCAACCTCTTCAAGGTGCTGTCGGCAGCGGCCCGGATCGTGTGCGAGGACGCGCCCGAGAGACGCGTGATCGTCAGCGAGCGCAGCAATTTTCCGACCGATCTGTACATTGCCGAGAGCGTCTGCGCCGCACTCGGCTGGGAACTGGTGCTGCTCGAACCCGAGGCGATCAGCGCGCGGCTCGGGCCCGATGTGGCGCTGCTCATGCTCACCCACGTCAACTACCGCACCGGCCGCATGCACGACATGCAGTCGCTCACCGCCGAGGCGCATGCCGCGGGCGCGCTCGCGATCTGGGACCTGGCGCACAGCGCCGGCGCGGTGCCGATCGACCTGCGCGGGGCGGACGCCGACTTCGCCGTCGGCTGCGGCTACAAGTACCTCAACGGCGGCCCGGGCGCGCCAGCCTTCGTCTGGGCCCATCCGCGCCACGCCGAGCGCTTCTGGCAGCCGCTGTCAGGCTGGATGGGCCACGCGGCGCCGTTCGAGTTCACACCCGGCTACCGTCCTGCGGCGGGCATCGCGCGCTACCTGTGCGGTACGCCGCCGGTGCTCTCACTCGCGGCGCTCGAGTGCGGCGTCGATACCGTGCTCGCCGCGGAATCGCACGGCGGCATGGCCGCGCTGCGCGAGAAGTCGATCGCGCTGACCGAGCTTTTCGCGGCACTCGTCGATGCGCGTTGCACCGACATGGACCTGGTCGTCGTCTCGCCGCGCGACGCCGGCGAGCGCGGCAGTCAGGTCTGCCTGGCGCCCGCGGACAAGGAGGCGAAGCACGCCTACGCGATCGTGCAGGCATTGATCGCACGCGGCGTTGTCGGCGACTTCCGCGCCGGCGATGCCTGCACGCCCGATATTCTTCGCTTCGGCTTCACGCCGCTCTACACGCGCTTCATCGACACCTGGGATGCGGTTGAGCACTTGCGCCAGGTGATGGAGGAGGAAGAATGGCGCGACGCTCGGTTCAACGCGAGATCGGCAGTCACATGAGCACGGAAAGAATCGTCGCCGACGAAGGCGCCAAGCTCGACTTCAGTGCCGATATGAGCTACGGCGACTACCTGCACCTCGGCGCCATCCTCGGCGCGCAGCATCCGCTGTCGCCGGCGCACGACGAGATGCTCTTCATCATCCAGCATCAGACGAGCGAGCTGTGGATGAAGCTGATGCTGCACGAGCTGTCCGCCGCCGTCGCCTGCGTCGCACGTGACGAGCTCGGCAGCGCCTTCAAGATGCTCGCGCGCGTGAGCCGCATCATGGAGCAGCTCGTTCACGCGTGGGACGTGCTGGCGACGATGACACCGCCCGAGTACTCGGCGATCCGCCCCTACCTGAGCAGCAGCAGCGGCTTCCAGAGCTGGCAGTACCGCTGCATCGAGTTCATGCTCGGCAACAAGAATGCGGCGATGCTGAAACCCCACGCGCATCACCCCGAGGTGCTGGCGCGCGTAGACGCCGCGTTTCGCGCGCCATCGCTGTATGACGAATCGCTGCGCCTGCTCGCGCGGCGCGGGCTGCCGGTGCCGGCGAGCCACCTCGAGCGCGATTGGACGCAGCCGTATGTCGCGAGCGACGCGATCGAGGCTGCCTGGCTCGTCGCCTACCGTGCGCCGCAAACGCACTGGGAGGTCTACCAGCTCGGAGAGGAGTTGACCGACCTCGAGGACAGCTTTCGTCTCTGGCGCTTCCGCCATGTGACGACCGTCGAACGCATCATCGGCTTCAAGCGCGGCACCGGCGGCACGAGCGGCGTCGGCTACCTGCGCAAGATGCTCGACGTCGTGCTGTTCCCGGAGATCTGGAAGCTGCGCACCGACCTGTAGCGCCGAGTGCGTCGCGAATGCAAGTGCGGGCCGCTGTTTGGGGCGGCCCGCGCACTACTTGGAAGCGACGGCGACCTACCGTCGCGTGATCGATCAGCCGAGCTTCACCGGCACGAAAATCCGCTCGCCACCGCGTTCGACGAGCAACGCGACGCTCTTGGGCTTGCTCTCCATGACGCCGCGCACCTGCTCGATCGACCCGACCGCTTGGCCGTTGATCGCGAGCAAGACATCACCTTGCGCAATCCCGGCGCGGGCCGCCGGTCCAGCGACGCCCTCGATCAGCAGGCCCTGCTCGATCTTGGCCTGCGCACGTTCAGCAGGCGTCAACGGGCGCAGTGCGAGGCCGAGTTGCCCCGGTTGCACCTCGCCCCCGGCCTTGGCGAAGGTCTTGTCGGACTCCTCTGCGCTGCCGAGCTTGACGTCGACCTCGCGCGCCGTCTTATCACGCCACACGGTGAGCTTGACCTTGTCGCCCGGCGTCGCGAGACCGATGCGGCTGGAAAGCGTTCCCGAACGCACGATCGGCTCGCCGTTCACGGCAGTCACCACATCACCCGACTTCAGGCCGGCGGCGGCGGCCGCGCTGCCCGGCGTGACGTTGGCGATCAGCGCACCGTCGGGCTTGTCGAGCCCGAACGACTGCGCAAGCGTCTGGTTCAGGTCCTGGATCGTGACGCCGAGCCGCGCATGCTGCGCCTTGCCGGTGGCGACGATCTCGTCCTTCACCTTGAGTGCGACGTTGATCGGGATCGCAAACGACAGGCCCTGATAGCCGCCCGACTGCGAATAGATCTGTGAGTTGATGCCAACCACGGCGCCCGTGCCGTCGAACAGCGGTCCGCCCGAGTTGCCCGGATTCACCGCGGCGTCGGTCTGGATGAAGGGCACCGCCGCGTCACCCGGCAGCGACCGGCCCTTGGCGCTGACGATACCCTGTGTCGCGGTCTGTTCGAAGCCGAACGGCGAGCCGATCGCGAGCACCGGGTCGCCGACCTGCAACTGCTTCGGATCACCGAGGCGCACCGTGGGCAACCCCTTGGCGTCGATGCGCAGCACCGCGATATCCGTCACCGGGTCCGCGCCGAGGACCTTGGCCTTGAACTCACGGCGGTCGCTCAACTTGACAGTGACTTCCTTCACATCGCGCACCACGTGCGCATTGGTCAGGATCAGGCCGTCGCTGCTGACGATGAAGCCCGAGCCCTGGCCCCGAAACGGCATCTCACCGCCACGTCCCTGGCCCGGCATACCCGGCATGCCAGGCATCCCCGGGAAGCCCGGGAAGCCGCGCAGTTGCGGCGGAATGCGCGGGTCGTCCTGCATGTCCTCGGCATCCGCCTTGTGCATGCCTTCGACGGTGACGCCGACAACAGCGGGGCCGGCCTGCTCGACGATCGCACGGAAGTTCGGCGTCGCTCCCGCCGGGAGTGGCACTACCGGCGCTGCCGGCGCGACCACTGCTGCGGCAGTCATCGCGCTCGGCGCGGCGGATGCGACGGTCGTGTCCTTCGCGACCCAGTGCGACGGGTTCAGGCTGAACGCACCGGTGGAGCCGACGGCGACAAGGCCCGCAGCGGCCAGTGCATAGGCGAGAGGCTTGAGCGTCATGAAGGTGATCCTTTGATTGAGTGGATTGAACTGGAGAGGGATACGGCGCATCCCAACATGCGAAAGCTAAGCCGCTGCGGTTAGGCCTCGATTAGCTGAAGATGAAGCGAGGGTTAAGGGCGAGGCCTCTCCCAGGTACGCCACCGGGTGCGAACCTGCACGTCGGGCAGGCACCTCGGCCAGGCACGTCGGCCAGGCACGTCGGCCAGGCGCGTCGAAGAACGCGGGCTGGCAGTTAAAATGCGCCTCCCTGTCCGTCGAGCCCAGTTCCCGTCGGGCTCTCACCACGCCGGGCTCGGCAAAACCTTCCAAACCATGTCAGGCGCACTCAGCAACAAGGTTGCGCTCGTCAGCGGCGCGGCGCGCGGCATCGGCCGGGCGATTGCGCTCAAGCTCGCCTCGGCGGGCTGCGACGTCGCAGCCAACTACTACAACAGCGCCGACGAGGCGGAAGCGCTGTGCGCCGAGATCCGTGCCATGGGCCGGCGCGCTGTCGCGATCCAGGCCAGCGTCGGCATTCCGGACAGCGTTGACGAACTCTTCGCCGAGTTCCGCAAGCACTTCGACCGACTCGACATCGTCGTCAGCAATGCCGCCAGCGGCGTCTTGAAGCCGACGACCGAGATGACGCTCAAGCACTGGCGCTGGTGCATGGAAACGAACGCGCTCGCGCTCAATCTGCTGACGCAGCGCGCGCTGCCGCTGATGAAGAACGGTGGCCGCATCGTCGCGCTGTCGAGCCTCGGCGCGTCGCGCGCGATGCCGGGCTACGGCTTCATCGGTGCGTCCAAGGCCGCGCTCGAGGCGCTCGCCCGCGCGCTCGCGCAGGAGCTCGGCCCGCGCGGCATTCGCGTCAACACGGTGAGCGCGGGTGTTGTCGACACCGACGCCCTCGCCTACTTCCCGAACCGCGACGAGGTGCTCGCCAACTACGCCGCACGCACGCCCGCCGGCCCTGTGCTGACGCCGCAGGACGTCGCCGACGCCGTCTATTTGCTTTGCCTGCCCGAGGCCAACATGATCAACGGCCACACGCTGATCGTCGACGGCGGGTTCGCGATCTCGGGATGACATGACGGCCTCCAAGCTCACCTCGTTCGCGCCCCCCCGAGGGGGAGCGGGCCTCCCTCGGGGCGGCCCGGCGGGAGACCCGGCATGACGGCGGCCTCCAACATCGACGGCAAGATTGCCATCGTCACCGGCGGCAGCCGCGGCATCGGGCGTGCGATCGTCGAGCGGCTCGCCGCCGATGGCGCCGAGGTCGTCTTCTTCTACCGCGGCAACCAGGCGGCTGCGGACGAGGTGATCGCTGCCGAGACCGCAGCCGGACACAAGGTCAGCGCCGAGCAGCTCGATGTCCGCGATTCGGCCGCCTGCGCGGCGGCTGTCGAGCGCATCGCAGACCGCTGCGGGCGCATCGACATCCTCGTCAACAACGCCGGCGTTACGCGCGACAACCCGCTCGCCGCGTTCGAAGACGCTGATGTGGCCGATGTGCTCGCGACGAACGTGACGGGCGTGTTCAACATGGCGCGCGCCGTCGTGCCCTACATGACCTCGCAACGCGCCGGCGCGATCGTGAACCTGAGCTCGGTCGCTGGCGACAAGGGCGGGCGCGGCCAGACGAACTACGCCGCAAGCAAGGGCGCGATCAACGCCTTCACGCGCGCGCTCGCAGTCGAGCTCGCGCCGCGCAAGGTTCGCGTGAATGCGGTCGCGCCCGGAGTGATCGAAACCGACATGTCGTCCGAGGTGCGCGAACTTGCGGGCGAGCAGGTGCTCGCGCGCATCCTGCTGCGCCGCTACGGCCAGCCCAGGGAAATCGCCGATGCGGTATGGTTCCTCGCATCGGCCCACGCCAGCTATGTGACGGGCCAGATCCTGACCGTCGATGGCGGCTTCAAAATGGAGTGAGAACACAAATGACGACACCGATCACCAAGGACGAAATCAACGCGGTCTACCCGACCGTCGCCGCAACCATGGCCGACGCGCTCGGCTGCGACGTCGAAGACATCAAGCTCGACGTCTCGCTGATCGAAGGGCTCGACGCCGAGTCGATCGACTTCCTCGACATGGTGTTCCGCCTGGAACGCGCCTTCAAGATCAAGATCCCGCGCGGCAAGATTGTCGAGAACGCGCGCGGCGCGCTGACGGAGGCCGAGTTCGAGACCGGCGGCGTTGTCACCGACGCCGGCATGGCGCAACTGCGCGCCTATCTCTCGGAGATTCCGGCCGATCGTTTCAAAACGCCGATGAAGGCAAAGGACATTCCGCGCCTGTTCACGCCCGAGACCTTCTGCAAGCTCGTCATCACCGCGCAGCGCGACGCCGCTTGATGCCAGCCCCCAGGCTCACTACGTTCGCTGCCCCATCGGCCACGCAGGGGCCGCCTCGCGGCCCTTGGGGCGCGCAGCGCCCTTGGGGCGGCCCGGCGCGCGCCGCGGCGACCTGATCGCGTTCCGCCACCGGGCCTCATGTCCGACCATTTCGCCGCATTCTCGTTCGTCGACCGCATCACCGCGTTCGAGCCTGGCGTGCGCGCACGCGGCACGTTCGCCGTACCGGACGGCATTGCTGCGTTTCCGTCCTGTCTCGTCGCCGAGGCGGTTGGCCAGCTTGCGGCGTGGGTCGCGATGGACAAGATTGCATTTCGCGGCCGACCGGTCGCGGCGCTGGCGAATGAGACGACCTTTCACGGCGAAGTGCGTCCCGGCGACACGCTCGAACTCGCGGTCGAGATCGAGCACTGCGACGACGACGCCGTCGCCTACGCCGGCTGGGCAAGCGTCGGCGGTCGGCGCGTAATCGAGTTGAAGGACTGCCTAGGGCCGATGCTGCCGGTGGCGGACTTCGATGCACCCGAGGCGCTCGCCGAACGCCTCGTGCAGTTGCGCGGCCCCGGCGCGAAGCCTGGACGCTTTCGCGGCGTCGTCGCGCCGCAGGTGCAGCCGGACGCGATCGTGCCGGGCGAAGCCGTCACCGCCACGCTCACGGTGCCCTCCGAAGCGCCCTTCTTTGGCGACCACTTCCCGCGCCGCCCGGTATTTCCGGCGACGTTGCTGCTCGACGCGCAGATCGGCCTCGCGATGCAACTCGCCGCGCCGGGCTCGAAGCCGGCGCGCATGACGCACGTGAAGATGCGCTCCTTCATCGCGCCCGGCCAGGTGTTGAAGATCGAGGCCCGGCGCAGCGAAGCGCAGCGCATCAAGCTGAGTGCCGAGACCGACGGCAAGACGGTCGCCACCGCGCGGCTCGAACTAACCTCGACGGAGGCGCAATGACTTCGCACAAGCGCCGTGTCGCGATCACCGGCATCGGCCTCGTCACGCCAGTCGGCAACGATGTCGAATCGACCTGGGCCGCGCTGCTCGCCGGGCGCAGCGGCGGCGCGACGATCAGCCAGTTCGACGCGAGCGGTTTCCCGGTGCGTATCGCGGCCGAGGTGAAGGGCTTTCGCGACGAGCTCGCGGGGGACAGGCGTCTGCTCAAGCACACGACGCGCCCGCATCGCTTTGCGCTGGTCGCCGCCGAGCAGGCTTTCGCCGATGCCGGCATCCGGCCGACGCCGGAAGACGCGACGCGCTGGGGCTGCACGGTCGGTGCCGGCATGATGACGTCGGAGTACGTCGACCTCGCTGCGCTGCACGCACATTCGGCCGCCGACGGCGAACTGCATGCCGATCGCCTGCTAACGGACCCGAGAGCGAACGACCCGATGATCTTTTGCCGCAGCAATGCCAACAACGGGCTGTCGCTGCTGACGCAACGCTTCGGCATCCGCGGCTATGCGACGGCGGTGCATACAGCTTGCGCGTCCGGCGGTCAGGCGCTCGGCACGGCGCTGAAGCTCATCCGCCGCGGCGCGGTCGATCGCGTCCTCGCGGGCGGCTACGACTCGATGATCAGCCCGGTCGGCATGGCGGGCTTTTGCCTGTTGTCGGCTGTCTCGCCCGACAACGATGCGCCCGAGGGGGCGAGCCGCCCGTTCGATGCGACGCGCAACGGCTTCCTGCTCGGCGAGGGCGCGGGCTTCCTCGTGCTCGAGGAATGGGAAGCGGCGAAGCAACGCCACGCGCGCATCTACGCCGAGCTCGCGGGCGACGGCAATTCGCTCTCCAGCTACCGCATCACCGATTCACCGCCCGACGGCGACGGGCCGATCCAGTCGATGCGCGCGGCACTCGCCGACGCCGGCGCGGTACCTGGTGATATCGACTACCTCAACGCGCACGGCACATCGACCGGCATGAACGACCGCAGCGAAAGCGCGGCCACGCGCGCGGTGTTCGGCAGCGACGTGAAGCGGCTCAAGGTGAGCTCGACCAAGAGCAGCATGGGCCACCTGATTGCCGCCGCCGGCGCGGTCGAGATCGCCGTCTGCGCGCTGGCGATCGACCGCGGCGAGTTGCCCGTCAACGCGAACTACCGAACCCCAGACCCCGACTGCGAGCTGAATTTCGTCCTCGGCGAACCTGGACGCCAACGGGTGCGGATGGCGATGTCCAACTCCTTCGGCTTTGGCGGCTCGAACAGCTGCGTGGTGCTGCGCCACCCCGAAGAGACCGCTGCGCTGATCGGGGGCGGGCGATGAGCCATCCCCGCATCGTCGTCACCGGCAGCGGCGCCGTTTGCGCCGCCGGCATGGACCGGCAGGCCATCCTCGGCGCGCTGCTCGAAGGGCGCTGCGCGATCGGCCCGGTCACGCAATGGGACACGAGCGGCTGGCCGGTGCGCGTCGCCGGCGAGGTGCCCGACTTCAACCCGCGCGCGCTGGTCGAGGACCGCAAGCTGCACAAACTGATCCGGCGCACCGATCTGTTCGGCCTCTACGCCGCCGGCCGCGCGATCGAAGGCTCGGCCCTGCTCACCCACCGCGCGACGCTCGACGCGCCCGCGGCCGCGACGTTCAGCGACCGCAGCGGCGTCTACGTCGGCGCGGGCGGTGGCAACTACCAGAACCAGTACGACTACCTGCCGCTGCTGACCGAGGCGAACGGCGAGCTGAAGGCTTTCGGCGAGAAGCTGCTCGACACCGTCAACCCGATGTGGCTGCTGCGCACGCTGCCCAACAACGTGCTCGGCCACATCGGCATCCGTCACGGGCTGAAAGGCCCGAACGCGTGCATCACGAACCACAGCATCGGCGGCCTGCTCGCGGTGATCGAGGCGATGGAAGCGCTGCGTAACGGCGAATGTGATCGCGCCGTCGCCGTCGGCCACGACGCACCGATCGAGCCGCAGATGATCCTGTACTACCACCGCGTCGGCCTCGTCGCCTCGGAGTCACTGCGACCGTTCGATGCGCGCCACGACGGCAGTCAATTCGGCGAAGGCGCGGCCGCGCTCGTGCTCGAGACCGATGCATCGGCCGCCGCCCGCGGCGCGACCGCGATCGGCGAAGTGCTCGGCGGCGGATCCGTCAGCGAGGCGGAGGGCCTGCTCGCGATTCGCGACGATGGCGACGGCGTTGCGCGTGCCGTCGAAGCGGCGCTCGCCGATGCGGGTTTGCGACCTGAGCACGTCGGCATGATCGTCGCCCACGGCAACGGCACGCCGCAGTCCGACCGCTCCGAGGCAGCCGCGCTCAAGCGCGTGTTCGGCGACGCGATGCCGCCGGTCGCTGCCTTCAAGTGGTCTTTCGGGCACCTGATTGCCGCCGCGGGCATTCTGGATACGGTGCTCGCGCTCGGCGCGTTGAAAAAAGGCATCGTGCCCGGCACAGCGATGTTCGATACGCTCGACCCGCAATGCGCCGGTTTGAAGGTGTCACGCGCGACACAGACGCCGCGCAGCGATATCGCGCTCGTCATCTGCCGCGGCTTTGCCGGCACCGACGCGGCGCTGCTGGTGCGCAGCCTCTGATTCACCCCGAGCAAGAAAGAAGAATGGCCGTGCAAACCTCAAGCTCCCTTTCTAGGCGTTTCGCCGTGGCGCTGCTCGCCGGCTTGATCGCGCCGACCGTCGCCATTGCCGCCAACCATGCCGCCCTCGAACGCGACGCGCGAAGCGCGCTGAAAAAGCTGACGGCCAGCGTCCCTGCAGCGAAGTCGCTTTCGGGCAGTGCCTCTGCGGTGCTCGTCTTTCCGAAGATCACCAAGGCCGGCCTCGTCATCGGCGGCCAGTACGGCGACGGTGTGCTGTTCAAGGGCGGCAAGGCGGTCGGCTACTACAACACGTCGGGTGCGTCCTACGGCTTGCAGGCGGGGGCGCAGCAGTATGGTTTCGCGATGTTCCTGATGAACGACAAGGCGATCGCCGCGCTGGACGAGAACAACGGCTTCGAGGTCGGCGTCGGGCCGAGCGTCGTCGTCGTCGATCAGGGCATGGGCAAGTCCCTTACAACGACGACGGCCAAGGACGACATCTACGCCTTCATCTTCGGCCAGAAGGGGCTGATGGCAGGTGTCGGCATTCAGGGCAACAAGATCACGCGGCTGAAGGATTGATGCCCGGCGCCGCGTTCGGATGAACGACGATGGCGCGCCGGGCGTCGAGCGCTGTGGCATCGACAGCGTCGAGATCGCGCGCATCGAGCGCCTGCTGCGCGAGACACCTGCCGAGGGCCTGCACGCGTTCTTCTCGACGCAGGAACTCGCCGACGCCGGCGACGGCCCGGGCCGCGCGGCGAGCCTGGCGGCACGCTTCGCCGCCAAGGAGGCGTGCCTCAAGCTGTTCCCGCGCAGCGCCGCACTCGGCCAGGTCGAGGCGACCGATTTCTCAGTCACGCGCGACGGCTACGGCGCGCCACAACTCGTCTGCAATGCAGCGGCGCAGTACCAGCTCGACCTGCACCGCATCGCGCGCGTCGGCTTGTCGCTGACCCACGATCGAGCGAGTGCATCGGCGGTCGCACTCGCAGTGCCGGCGCGGATAGCGCCGTCGCGCGCGGGCCGTTTCATCCGGCGCTTCCTGCCGCTGCGCGGCGAGATCGTGATGGCCAATCTCCGACGCGTCTTCGGTGCGAACGTGGACGAAGCCGAAATCGAGCGGCTTGCCGCGGCGCACTACGGTCATTTGTGGAAGTTGCTCGGTGAATTCATCCGCTTCCATTGGTTGAACGCGGCGCAGAAGAAGGCGCTCGTGCGCGTCGAGGGCATCGACAACTTCATTGCCGCACGCGACCAGGGCAAGGGCATCCTGATCCTCACCGGCCACTTCGGCAACTGGGAGGTATCGACGACCGCCGGCATCGCGCAGTTCCCCGAGATGCGCGGCAAGTTCCATTTCGTGCGGCGTCCGATCAAGCCGGAGTGGCTCGATCGGCTCGTCACGCGCCGCTTCGAGGCGGCCGGCTTCGGCGTCTTCTCGAAACGCGATTCGCTCGATGCCATGCTCGAAAGTCTCGCCAAGGGCGATGCCGTGGTGCTGCCCTTCGATCAGCACGCCGGGCCGCCAGACGGGATTGCGGTCGACTTCCTCGGCCACCCGGCGTGGACCTTCAAAAGCCTGGCGATCATCGCGCTCTCGACCGGCGCACCGGTGTTGCCCGCCTCGAGCTGGCGCGAAGCCGATGGCCGCCACGTGCTGCGCTTCGAGGCACCACTCGCACCCATCGAGCACGAGAGCACGACCGAGGCGATCCGCCTCAACACGCGCGCCTACAACGCAGCGCTCGAAAAGCTCATCGTGCGCCACCCCGAGCAGTGGTACTGGGTGCACCGGCGCTGGAAGCATGTCGAGCCCCGCCTGAAGCGGCGCACGGCCCGCGCCGAGCCGCAATAGCGTCGGCCAAGCCCGCGAGGCTCCCACGACCGCGGCAGTTTCGGCACACGCAATCCAAGATGTTGTGAAACCCCCCGAACAACGGTTCGAGGGGGATGTCGCTCGATCAGCGCAGTGCTACAAGATTCGTGGCGCAATTCCGCGCCATGTTTTTCCAAATCACTGTTGAAAGGAATCGCAATGAAAAGGCTGATACAAGTCGCGGTACTCGCGAGCGCCGGTCTCTGGACCCAGGCGCATGCCGCACTCGACTACTTCCTGCATATCGACACCATCCCAGGCGAGTCGGTAACCAAAGGGCACGAGAACTGGATCGACATCGACAGTTTCTCCTGGGGCGTGACGAACCCGGGCGGCAAGCCGGCCTTCATGCCCTACGGTTGGACTCAGGCGCTCGACAAGAGCACGCCCAAAGTGTTCGTCGCCGTTGCCAGCGGCAAGCATTTCGACAACGTCACGATGGAGACGGTGCGAACGGTTGGCGCCCCACCAGGGTCGTTTTTCACGATGTCGTTCGACGACGTGCAGTTCACCTCGCTGCAGATGAGCGGCGGCCCCTATTCGATCAATGTCGCCGGAGCCCTGATCTACAACAGGCTGACCATGACCTATCGGCCGCAGAAGTCCGATGGCTCGTACGGCGACCCCATCGTGGGCACTTGGGACGTATCCAAGGGCGGCAGCTTCAGCGGCGACCCGGATGTGCTGATGGGCCTCTTCCTCGCAGCGCCGACAGGGATCGGCCAAATCCCCGTCGTGCCCGAACCGCAGACATGGGCGCTGATGGGCCTGGGCCTGGCCGGTCTCGCCGTGGTGCGTCGGCGACGCGCTGCGAAAGCCTGAGCCCTATCACCCGCAATCAGCCGACCGGCGCAAAGCGCACTTCGACGCGCAGACCGCCGAGCGGCGAATCGCCAAGCGTCACGCTCGCGCCGTGGCGCTCGGCGACGCGCTTGACGATCGCGAGGCCGAGGCCTGTTCCCTGTGCCGCTTCGCCCTCGCCATCCGCCTCGCGGCGGTAGAAGCGGTCGAAGACGCGCTCCCGATCGGCGGACGGTATGCCCCGGCCGGCGTCGTCGACGCGCAGCGTCGGGCTGCCGTTCTGAATCGCGACGCGGATCTGCACCTGCGAGGCCGCAGGTGCGTAGCGCACCGCGTTGTCGGCCAGATTTCTGGCGAGTGCGGTGAGCGCGACGGGGTCGCCCTGCAGCATCACACCGTCTTGCGCATCGAGTTCGAGTTCGGTGCCGCGCGACGCCGCGAAAGGCACGGTATCGGCCACTGCCTGGCGCACGAGTTCGCCAAGATCGATCGCCTTCAGGGTGGACTGGCGCGCGCCCGGTTCGCTGCGCGCGAGCGTCAGCAACTGTTCGACGAGGCGAACCGCGCGCTCGACACCGGCTGACAGCGCTTCGAGCGCCGCATCCCGCGCGGCGGCATCCGGCGAGCGGCGCAACTGCCCGATCTGCAGACGCAGCGCAGTGAGCGGGGAGCGCAATTCGTGCGCCGCATCCGACACGAACGCTCGCTGTGCGCCAAACGATGCGTCGAGGCGCTGCAGCAGCGCATTGAGCGCCTGCACAAGCGGCGTCACCTCGTCAGGCAAATCGGCCAGCGGCAGCGGCGCGAGTGATTCAGCGTCGCGAGCGCGCACGCCCGTCGCGACGCGCTGCAACGGCCGAAAGGCAAGCGTGACGAGCCACCACACGGCGATCGCCATCAGCGGCGCCACCGCAAGCAGCGGCATCACGCTGCGAAAGGCAGCCTCGGCCGCGAGGCGCTGGCGAATCTGCACCGGCTGCGCGACCTGGATCACGCGGTTCGGTGTCGCGACGCTGAAGCTGCGCCAGGTCTTGCCACGCACCGAGATGTCGGCAAAGCCGAGCACGGCGCGCGCCGGCAGCTCGTCGTGCCGACGCGAGGCATAGATCGCGCGGCCGTCGACGCTCCAGATCTGGACAACGAAATCGAAGTCGGCGTCGGCCAGTGCGCTCGCCTGCGCCGGCGCGATCTCGCCCTGGTCTCGCAGCGACAGCGCCATCTGGCGCAACTGGTAGTCGAACAGCGCCTCGGTCTCGTGCAGCACGTTGCGGTAGGCGCCGACGCCCATCCACAGTGCGCCGAAGGCGAGTGTCGCCAGGATCCACGTCAGCAGCCGGGCGCGGATCGAACTGAGCATCAACTCGCTTCCGGCGTGCTGCCCGGCGTCTGGCGCGCGCCGAGGTAGTAGCCGACACCGCGCACGTTGCGGATGACGTCGGCGCCGAGCTTCTTGCGCAGTTGGTGAATGTAGACCGAGACCGCATTGCTCTCGATCTCCTCGCCCCAGCCGTAGAGGCGGTCTTCGAGCTGCGCGCGCGACAGGATCGCGCCGGGCCGCGCAAGCAGCGCCTCGAGCACCGCGAACTCGCGTGCCGACAACGCGACCGGCGCGCCGTCGAAGCTGACCTGACGCGTCGCCGGGTCGAGCCGCACGCCGGCATGCTCGATCGCCGGCTCGCCGCGCCCGGCATGGCGGCGCAGCACGGCGCGCATGCGGGCATTCAACTCATCGAGCTCGAAGGGCTTGACGAGATAGTCGTCGGCGCCGGCGTCGAGCCCCGCGACGCGTTCGCCAAGCGCGTCGCGCGCAGTCAGCACGATCACCGGCGTCGTGTCGTGCCGCTCGCGCAATGTGCGCAGCACGTCAAGACCGCCGCCCCATTGCTGCGCATTGGGCAGGCCGAGATCGAGCAGCACGAGGTCGAAGCGCTCCGACGCCAGCGTCGCGTTCGCGGCACGCGCGTCGTACACCCAATCGACGGCGTAGCCTTCGTCGCGCAGCGCCTTGCGCAGGCTGTCGCCGATCATGCGATCGTCTTCGACCAGCAGTAGTCGCATGGGAACCGGGTGCAATCGTTGGGAACGATCGCGAAGGATACCGCGCGCCTCAGGGACGACTTGCGACGCCGAACGAGAACGCCAGCGTCAGATCGAGCACGTTGCTGTCGAGACCGCCGTCGGACATGACCCGACCAGCGCCGACCCGCAGTGACAGGGAACGCGTGAGATTGACGCCGACGTAAGCCATCGGCTGCACGACTGCACCGTTGCCGGTGTCGACGCCGCCACCGCCGGCGGCACCGGCAAGCAGTTCGGCGCCCAACAGCACATGCTCGCCCAGCATCTGCTGCGCACCGACACCGATCAGCCCCACAGAAAACCCACCCGCGCCGCCCGCATACGCGCTGTGAACCTGGCCCGTCAGATAGACCGATTCACTCACGAAACGATTGAACTTGAGAGTGACGTTGTCGAGCGTTGCCGGCGGGCCCTTCTTGCGCGCAGCGAGATGGTAGGTCTCGATGCCGCTGATGAACTCTTCACGCGTCCCCACGGTAGGTGCGCCCTCCTCGTGGTCCAGATCCCACATCAGCGCCAGCGAGCCAAATGGCGCGCTGAAGCTGCCTTGCGGCGCACGCGCCCAGCCCGCCTCGAGGTTCAGGCTGAGGTTGCGCGACAGTCGAAGCACTGCATCCAGCGCCGCCTTGCCGAGCAGGCCGCCGCCGGTTGGCATGTCGCCGCCCCCGCCCATGCCGAGCGCGACGCGGCCGCCTAGCGTGAAGCGATCCGTGCCTACGGGCCACTGCAGTCCGAGTGTGCCGAGGAATTCGGCATAGCCCGCCGCACCTCCGCTGGCTGCCGCGTTGGCTTCGATGCCGCCGAAGAAGTTGGGCGTGAAGAAATGGTCGGCGCGTGTGCCCACCGTGCCGATCGTGGTGCCAAGCGGCGTGCCGCTGTTCCCCTGCGCCCCCGACGCCGGGCGATACGCGCCCACGACCCCCTGGATGCGATCAAAGCCCACGCCGGTGCGCAGACCACCAAAGTACGGCATCGGGTCGCTTCCCCCCGGCAGGTGAACGAACTGCGTGTTCATCGCCAGCACCAGACCGAACTGGGTGCTGCTGATCTCACCACTCGGAAAGCGCACGTTCGAGACCGAGACGCCCAACCGGTAGCCGCCGAAATCCCACAGCAGATCGGCATGGGGCCGCAGCATCAGGCCACCCCCCACGGGCGCCCTGCCACCGCCGCCACCGCCGACATAGAGGCCCGTCTGCAGGCCGAGCGGGCCGGCGAGCCGGATGCACAGCGCCGCTTCGGCGCCGACAGTGAAGAGCCCACCACGCTTGCCGCTGGCTGCGCCGTAGACCGCCGGCCCCGCGCAAAGGCCTTCGTGCAACTCCACGAGGTAGCTCGCGCCGACCAGTCCCATCTTCTCGTCGCCAGGCAGCGTCACGGTCTCGTAGCCGATGCGCCAATCGACATTGGTGCGCGCCCATGCATTGGGTGGCAGGGACTGGGCGAACGCCGCACCTGACGGCAACGCCAGGGTGAGGCACAAGACGCGCAGAGCGGCGATCGCTCGTCGCCCGGAGTGGCAATGGGTAGTCAAGTCGGAAGTCGGGTCGGCGCCGGCGTTTGCGCCAGAGCCAGAACCAGAGAGAGGGGCCCCGAAGCATAGCGTCGCCATCGCGTATCGTTCGCGCTGGCTGCAACGAGGAACCATGAACTCAGACGTCGATGCTCCGCGCCTACAGAAGCGTGACCTGCTGGCCACCGTCGGTCCGTTTGTGCTTTTTGGCCTCGTCCTGCTCGCGATCGCCTACTGGGTGCTCGATCCCTCGCCGCCACGCCGCGTCGTGCTGGCAACCGGCACCGAGCAAGGCGCCTACGCGGAGTTCGGCCTGCGCTACGTCGAGATACTCGCCCGCCACGGCATCAAGGTCGAACTGCGCGCCACGCAAGGTTCGGCCGAGAACCTGGCGCTGTTGCGCGACCCGAACTCGGGCGTCGATCTCGCCTTCGTGCAGGGCGGTGCTGACCGCAAGTTCGGCCCCGATGAGGTCGCCGACGCCGGGCTGGTCTCGCTCGGCAGTCTGTTCCATGAACCGGTGTGGATCTTCTATCGCGAGGACGCCGCGCGCCGCCTGCGGGGCGACGACAAGCCGCCCGACAGCCTGGCGCAGCTCAAGGGATGGCGCATCAACATCGGCGCCAAGGGCAGCGGCGTCGCGATCCTGCTGGAGAAAATGCTCGAGGCGAACCATGTCGAACGCGGGCAGCTCGACCTCGTGCGCCTGAGCCAGACGCCCGCCGTCGTCGCGCTGCTCGACGGCTCGGTCGACGCGATGGCCTTCGTCTCGGCGCCCGAGTCGCTGATGGTGCAGATGCTGCTGAAGACACCCGGCATCGGGCTGATGAACTTCGCCCAGGCCGAGGCGTATTCGCGCCTGTTCCCGTTCATGGCCGCGGTCACGCTGCCGCGCGGCGTCGTCGATCTGGAACGCGACATGCCGCCGCAGGACGTGCACCTCGTCGCCCCGACCGGCACGCTCGTCGCGCGCGACAGCACCCACCCGGCGCTGATCCAACTCTTCGTGCAGGCCGCGCAGGAGGTGCACGGCAGCGCCGGCTGGTTCCACAAGATGGGTGACTTCCCGAACGGTCGCACCACCGAGCGCAGGCTCGCGAGCGAGGCCGAGCGCTTCTACCGCAGCGGCGTGCCGTTTCTGCAGCGCTACCTGCCGTTCTGGCTGGCGAACCTGATCGAGCGCATGTGGCCGGTGCTCGTCACGCTGATCGCAGTGCTGCTCCCCTTGTCGCGCATCCTGCCGCCGCTCTACGAGCTGCGGGTGCGCTCGCGCATCTTCCGCTGGTACGCGCAGTTGCGCGACGTCGAGGCCATGCTCGGCCGCCGCCCGGCGGACGAACTCGCGCGCGACCTGGCGGAACTTGAAGACCGCGTCGGGCACATCTCCGTGCCCCTTGCGTACGCCGACGAGCTCTATTCGCTGCGCAGCCACATCCGCCTGGTGCGTGATCGTCTGGGGCGCGATCGTTCGGGGCCGCCGCAAGCACCGGCGGCGGGCGACGCGCCGAACTAGCCGCAGAGCCCTGCCGCAAAACCCCGGCCCCGGCCCCGCGCCGTGGCCGACGAAGTACCCACCGGGCTCCTACAATTCTTCCCTCGCGCGGCCCTACCCGACGCTGCGCTTCACGGAGCACGCCACACGATGGACACCCGCACCTCCCCGATCCGCATGCGCCTGGCCCAGGCGCGTGAAGCCATGCAACGCCACCAGGTCGACGCGCTGCTCGTGCTGTCGAGCGACCCGCATCTGTCGGAGTACCTGCCCGCGCACTGGCAGTCGCGCGAATGGCTGTCGGGCTTCAGTGGATCGATGGGCACGCTCGTCGTCACGGCGGACAAGGCGGCGCTCTTTGCCGACAGCCGCTACTGGACGCAAGCCGAGGCGCAGCTCGCGGGCAGCGGCATCGTGCTCGAGCGCATCGCGAACGGTACTTCGCCCGCGCATGTCGAGTGGCTCACGCGCGAAGTCAAAAGCGGCGGTGCGGTGGCGGTCGATGCGCGGGTGATCGGGTTGGCGGCGGCCAAGGCCTTACGCAGCGCGCTCGACGCTGCCGGCGTCAAGCTGCGCACCGATCTCGACCTGTTTGCCGACATCTGGGGCGACCGGCCCGAGCTTCCGCGCGCGCCGGTCTACGAACACGTTGCGCCGCACGCAACGCTGGCGCGCGCCGACAAGCTCGCACAAGTGCGCGCCGCGATGGCGCGGCACGGCGCGACGCACCATCTCATCTCGACCCTCGATGACCTGGCGTGGCTCTTCAACCTGCGCGGATCGGACGTCAGCTACAACCCCGTCTTCCTCGCCCATGCGCTGATCGATGCGAAGGGCGCGACGCTCTACATCGCCGACGGCAAGATCGATGCCGCGCTGCGCGAACGGCTCGCCGCAGACGGTGCGCGCCTCGCGCCGTACGGCGAGGCCGCCGCCGCAGTGGCTTCGCTGCCGGCCGACGCCGTGCTGCTGGTCGACCCGCGCCGGGTCACGCTCGGCTTGCGCGAACAGGTGCCCGCCGCCGTACGCGTCGTCGAGGCGATCAACCCGAGCACGCTCGCGAAGAGCCGCAAGAGCGACGCGGACGCAGTGCACGTGCGTGAGGCGATGGAGCAGGACGGCGCCGCAATGTGCGAGTTCTACGCCGCGTTCGAGGCGGCGCTTGCGCGCGGTGATCGGCTCACCGAACTGACGGTCGACGAATGGCTCTCGGCGGCACGCGAGCGCCGCGCCAGCTTGAAGGGCCTGAGCTTCCCGACGATTGCCGGCTTCAACGCGAACGGCGCGATGCCGCACTACCGTGCGCTGCCTGAATCACATGCGGTGATCGAGGGCGACGGGATGCTCTTGATCGATTCCGGCGGCCAGTACCTCGGCGGCACGACCGACATCACCCGCGTCTGGCCGATCGGCAACGTCAGCGCTGCCATGAAGCGCGACTACACGCTCGTGCTCAAGGGCACGCTCGCACTGTCGCGCGCGCGCTTTCCGCGCGGCGTGCTCTCGCCGATGCTCGACGCGATCGCGCGCGCCCCGCTGTGGGCCGAGGGCCTCGACTACGGCCACGGCACCGGTCACGGCGTCGGCTACTTCCTCAACGTACACGAAGGCCCGCAGTCGATCAGTCAGACCGTGCCCGACACCAACATGGCGATGCAGCCGGGGATGATCACCTCGATCGAGCCCGGCCTGTACCGCCCGGGCCAATGGGGCGTGCGCATCGAGAACCTGGTGCTCAACGTTCCGGCGCGCGGCGCGGCGGCCGACAGCACGTTCGGCGAGTTTCTCGAATTCGAAACGCTCACGCTGTGCCCGATCGACACCCGCTGCATCGATCGCGGCCTGCTGCGCGACGATGAGGTGGCGTGGCTGAACGGCTATCACGCCGAAGTCCGACGGCGTCTCGCGCCACTCGTGAGCGGCGACGCGCTCGCCTGGCTCACCGAGCGCACGCAGCCGCTTTGAGCGACGCCGGGCTGGCGCTTCCAGCGCTGGGGATAGACCTCGGCGGCACGAAGATCGAAGGCCTGTTGCTCGATGCGCGCGGTGGGTCGCTGTGGCGCGACCGCGTACCTACACCGCAAGGCGACTACCGCGCGACGCTCACCGCGATCGCCGCGCTGGTGTCCGGCGCCGAAACCGCCACCGGCGTGAGCGCTGCACGCATCGGCGTCGGCACGCCGGGCAGCGAGACCGCGGCGGGCCTGATCCGCAATGCCAACTCCACCTGCCTGAACGGCCGGCCGCTGCGCGAAGACCTGCAGTCCCTGCTGCAGCGGCCGGTCCGGCTCGCGAACGACGCCAATTGCCTTGCGCTTTCGGAAGCGACCGACGGCGCCGCGGCGGGCGCGGCGGTCGTCTTCGCGGTGATCCTCGGCACCGGCGTCGGCGGCGGGCTCGTCGTCCATGGCGAATTGCTCACGGGCGCGAACGGCCTCGCTGGCGAATGGGGGCACAACCCGCTGCCGTGGAGCGACGTGGATGATGCCGATGAAGATGTGAAACGCGACGCCACGTCCTGCTACTGCGGCAAGCGCGGCTGCATCGAGACCTGGCTCAGCGGGCCCGGCCTCGCGCGCGATCATGCCAAGCACACCGGGGAGGTCCTCACTGCGCAGCAGATCGCACAGCGCGCGGCTGGTGGCGATGCCGCCTGCGACGCCAGCCTCGGGCGCTACGCGGCCCGGCTTGCACGCGCGCTCGCGAGCGTGATCAATGTCGTCGACCCGGACATGATCGTGCTCGGCGGCGGCCTGTCGCTGATCGATCGCTGGCTCGACGAAGTGCCGAGGCTGTGGACGCGTCACGTCTTCACCGCCGGCGCGGCGCAGCCGCTGCGCACACGGCTCGTCAGGAGCCTGCATGGCGACGCTTCGGGCGTGCGTGGCGCGGCGTGGCTGTGGGGCCGGCCGTCGCCGAACGGACATTGAGCGCCTGATTCATCCGCGCTGCATGCGCTTCGGACCGCGTATCTCGCAGCCCGTCGCAAGCTGCTTTCGTGCGTGAGCCTCGCTGCCTAGAGTTCGCTTCAACGCCCCGGCACACCCAGGGCGCACACCCAAGGAGCCCGCCATGTTCGACCGCCTCTTCCTCCCCGCACTCGCCTTCGTCGCCCTCGTCGCCGCCACCAGCGCCTTCGCGATCGATGCCATGCACAGCGCGGCGCTGCCGAGCCACACGAACGTCGTTCAGCTCGAACGTGTCGTGGTCGTCGCCAAGCGCGAGCCGACGACGTCCGCGACCACCGTCGCGAACACTGCCCCCGAAAGCGCCACCGCACTGCGCTGAAAGCGTCCACAGCCACATCCGGCGGAATAGGGGCACGAAGCCGCGGCTCAACGGCGGCACCTCGGGCCGGCCACAGGCGGCTGACAAGCGCCTGGTACCTCGCGCGCAAGCCCTATGCGACGTTCCTTCGCACGACCCCTTACACGCCCTGCCGGACGAGCTTCGCCGCGAGCGCCTGGTTCAGCGAGTCGGCGCTGTCTTGCAGATGAGCGCGCGTGGCTTCGCTCAATCCAGGGCGGCCTGCAGCCACGTCCAACTGCTCGGCGAGCGACTTTGCGCGCATGCGCCACAGGCTGCGCGCATCGGCACGGCTTTGCGTCTGCGGGCGCAGCAACTGATTCGCAAGTCGATTCACATGGTCGCGCTGCAGTTCGCGGCGCAGCGGCGGGATATCGCCGCCGGTCACGAGTTCGCTCCACACCGCCTTCGTGAGCCGGGCGTCCAGTTCGTCCAGGCGCAGCGCGCGCTGCGGCCCGCTGGGCGCCTTCTCTGCGCTGTCGAGCAGGCGCGCGGCTAGGGCGTCGCTCATCAGCGTCTCGAGCAACTTC
Source organism: uncultured beta proteobacterium (assembly GCA_963774675.1). Lineage (GTDB taxonomy): Bacteria > Pseudomonadota > Gammaproteobacteria > Burkholderiales > Burkholderiaceae_C > CAIKUF01. Next base: position 111,436 of record CAVZFV010000006.1, read on the forward strand.
TTCTGCAAGTCGAGCACGACGACGGTCAGCGAGAAATCGGTGCCTGTCGCCCCCTCGCCGCTGCGCACGGCGTCCCAGCGCTCGAGATAGTCGGCGCCGAGCTTGCGCTGCAATGCGGGCGAGATCTTCAAGCTGTCGGCTGACAGCAAGCCGACCATGATCAGCTCCAACGCCTGGCGTTGTTGCACCACCGGCACCGGCGTGAGCGGGTCGCGGCCGCTGCCCGGGGCGTCGCGCAGCGTGCGCACACCGCCAACTTGGCGTGAGAGCGCATTCGCCGAGCGACCGACATCGCGCACCGCATAAAGCACCGAGCGGCGCAGCACGGCGTAATCCTCGCCGGGCTTCAAGTGGCGCGTCTCCTGGCGCGCCAGAAGATCCTGCGCGATCGCGACGCGCTTGCGCGCGAAGGCGATGACGTCGTCGCCGAGGTCGAACTGCAGCGACTCCGGGTCGAGGCCGATGAAGTTGTCCTCGTCGGTGCCGTAGGCGAGGTAGGGCTCGTCGCTGCGCGCGGCGATGCGCTGCAGTTCGGCCTCTTCGCCGCCGGGCGCGATCGGCTTGTAGGCGTACTCGATCGCCCAGTAGTCGTACGGGCCGAGCGTCGTGTTGAACGGCGTGCCGTAGTGCGAGCGCGGCTCGCTCGGGCCGTTCAGGTTGATCGCCGCGTACTCCATCACCGAAGCGGTGATGCCGTTGGCAGCGGTGAATGCCGGGTCGGCGAGTTGTTGTGCGGTGTAGGCACGCGAGGCACGGAAGTTGTGCCGCAGTCCGAGCGCGTGGCCGACCTCGTGCATCGTCGTGTCCTTCAGATAGGCTTGGACGAAGGCCTCGGCTTCGGGGCTGTCGGGGTCGATCTCGCCGCGCGCTTCGAGCACGTCGAGCGCGTAGCTCATCTGCTCTGCCGCCTGATCGGCGTAGCTGCAGGCGAGGCCGCTCGCAAGGTCGACCGCACTCGAACCGCTCGCCTCGATAGCGGCCGCGGCGGTCGGTGCGAGCACCTGTGCGCGCAGGGCGCGAATGTTGCGCGACGACAGGCTCTCGACGCCGATGTCGGCGTCAAGGATCTCGCCGCTGCGCGGGTCCACATGGCGCGGGCCGATCGCGCCGAACGTCGGCGCCGCATTCGTCATCCAGCGGATCGACGCGCGGCCGAAGTCGAGCGTGTCGAAGTCTGCGTTCTCGGGCTGGACCTCGACCACGATCGCGTTCGAAATGCCGATCCGCTCGAAGGCCTTGTTCCATTCGAGCACGCCCGCAGTGATCGCGCCGCGGTACTTGAGCGGCACCGTGCGGTCGATCCAGAACGTGATCGGCTTGACCGGGTCGGAAATCGCTGCCGCCGGGTCCTTCTTCTCGAGCCGCCAGCGGTCGACGTAACGGCGCCGCGGCGAGCGCTCGAGGTCGTCGCTGAAATCGACCACGCTGGTGTTGAAGTGGCCGACGCGCGCGTCGGCCTTGCGCGTCATCATGACTTGCTCGGGCAACTTGCCGATCGAGTAATGCAGCGTCAGGAACAGGCTACGCGGGTCGGGCACGCTCTTGGGCACGCTCGGGGTCGGTGCGCCAGAGGGCGCGCCGGGCGTCGGCACCGCGATCGAGCCGGTCGCATAGTGCGAAAGCACCTCGACGACGAGCAGATCGGGCGCGTCGCGCACGTCCCTGATCGCCGAGTTGCGCGCGTCGAAGGTATAGCCCTGCCGAAAGCTGCGTTGCAACTGCCCGCCGATGCCGAGCAGGTCTGCGACGAAGAGCGCGTTGGCATCGATCAGCACCGATTTGCGTTCGGGTTCCGGCAGGCTCAACACCACCGTGCTGGCAAGCAGGCTGGGCGAGAACGCCGCCTGGACGGCGCGGCCTTCGGGCGTGCCGGCCGCGGCAACGTACTCGCTGTTGATGCGGATCAGCTGCACCTGATTGTGAATGCGGCGAAACGCGACCAGGCCGTCGTCGTGACTCATCAGGCCACCGAAGAACGAGCCGACGCCGATGCCCGTCTTGAGCTTGGGCGACAGGAAGAAGGGCTTGTCGAAGTCCTCGGGCCGCAGTTCGAGCCAGACCTTGTCATCCTTGCGCCAGAGCGCGATCAGGCCCTCGCTGCGCTTGGCGTCCTTCACCACTTCGGCAAAGGGTTTGAGCGGCCCCGGCGGCGCCGCCGGCGGGACGGCCGGCGCTCCTGGTGGTCGTGGCGCAGAGGCACCCGGCGCGGGTGCGGTGGCGACGACGACCGCCGCTGGCGACGTCGCAGCAGCAGCGGCCGCCGGTGTGCCTGGCGCGGCAGGGAATTGCGCCGGCCCCTGGGTCGCACAAGCCTGCAAGACAAGCGCAGCGGGCAACACCCACCACGCTCGGGCGCGCCGCGAGCGACCGTCTCGCGTGCCCATGCCCGCAACCCCAGCCCAAAGGGCTGCCAGCGTCGCGCTCATTCGGCCCCTCCTGTCAGCGGATCGGCTTGAAGCGCAGCCGATGCGGCTTGGCGCCTTCCTCGCCGAGTCTCCTCTTCTTGTCGGCCTCGTACTCCTGGTAGTTGCCGTTGAAGAAGACCCACTTCGAATCACCCTCGGCGGCGAGGATGTGCGAGGCGATGCGGTCGAGGAACCAGCGGTCGTGGCTGATGACCATGATCGAGCCGGCGAACTCGAGCAGTGCGTCCTCGAGCGCGCGCAGCGTTTCGACATCGAGGTCGTTGCTCGGCTCGTCGAGCAGCAGCACGTTGGCGCCCTTGGCGAGTGTCTTCGCCAGATGCAGACGCCCACGCTCGCCGCCCGACAGGTTGCCGACCAACTTCTGCTGGTCGTTGCCCTTGAAGTTGAAGCGACCGAGATAGGCGCGCGAGGGCATCACGAACTTGCCGACGGTGATGTTGTCCATGCCACCGGAGACGTCCTGCCAGACCGTCTTGTCACCCTGCAGATCATCGCGACTCTGCTCGACGAAGGCCATCTTCACGGTCTGGCCGATCTTCACGCTGCCGCTGTCGGGCTTCTCGGTGCCGGCGATCATGCGAAACAGCGTCGACTTGCCGGCGCCATTCGGGCCGATGATGCCGACGATCGCGCCGGCCGGCACCTGGAACGACAGGTCGTCGATCAGCAGGCGGTCGCCGAAGCTCTTGCTGACCCCATTGAACTCGATGACCTCGTGGCCGAGCCGCTCGGCGACGGGGATGAAGATCTCGTTCGTCTCGTTGCGCTTCTGGTAGTCGACGTCGGACAGCTCTTCGAAGCGCGCCATGCGGGCCTTGCTCTTCGCCTGCCGGCCCTTCGGGTTCGAGCGCACCCACTCGAGCTCCTTCTTCATCGCCTTGGTGCGCGCGTCCTCGGTCTTCTGCTCGGTCTCGAGACGCTGCTCCTTCTGGTCGAGCCAGGTCGAGTAGTTGCCCTTGTACGGAATGCCGCGACCGCGGTCGAGCTCGAGAATCCACTCCGCCGCGTTGTCGAGGAAGTAGCGATCGTGAGTGATCGCGACGACGGTGCCGGGGAAGCGCTTCAGGAAGACCTCCAGCCACTCGACCGATTCGGCGTCGAGGTGGTTCGTCGGCTCGTCGAGCAGCAGCATGTCGGGTTTCGAGAGCAGCAGCCGGCAAAGCGCGACGCGGCGCTTCTCGCCGCCCGAAAGCTTGCCGATCACAGCGTCCCAAGGCGCGAGGCGCAGCGCGTCGGCGGCGAGTTCGAGCTGCAGGTCGGTGTTCTCGCTGCCGGCGGCGGCGATCTGGGCCTCGAGGTCGGCTTGCTCGGCGGCGAGCGCGTCGAAGTCGGCGTTCTCTTCGGCATAGGCGGCGTAGACCTCGTCGAGGCGCTTCTTGGCCGCGAGCACACCGCCGATGCCCTCTTCCACCGCCTGACGCACCGTCTGCTCCGGGTCGAGCTGCGGCTCCTGCGGCAGGTAGCCGATCTTCAGATCGGGCATCGCGATGGCTTCACCCTCGATATCGCGGTCGATGCCCGCCATGATCTTCAGCAACGTCGATTTGCCCGAGCCGTTGAGGCCGAGCACACCGATCTTGGCGCCGGGGAAGAAGGACAGCGAGATGTCCTTCAGGATCTGCCGCTTCGGCGGCACGATCTTGCCGACGCGGTTCATCGTAAACACATACTGGGCCATGGGGCGTGAGTCCTGAAAGCGGGAACGGCTGCCGAGGCAGCCAATGTTCTATTGTCGCCGCTCCTCGAAAGCACAGCGCGTCTGCTAGGGTGCGGCCTTCGTTTGCCGATGTCTTTGACCGTGCCTCGCCTTCTGTACCTGCTGATGCTGTGCAACCTGGTGATGGGCACCGGGGTGTTCGTGCTCGCCGGCATCCTCGAGCCACTCGCCGCATCGCTGCAGGTCAGCGTGGCCGCGGCCGGGCAGGCAATGACGGCCTATGCCCTCTCCACCGCGCTGCTGGCGCCGCTGATCCTGGTGGCGACGGGGCGTTGGCCGCGCCGCAACGCGCTCATGTTCGGCCTGCTCATGTTCGCCGCCGGCAGCTTCGTCTGCGCGTCGGCCTCGGGGCTGGTTCAGTTGCTCGCCGGACGCGTGCTGATGGGTTTGGGCGCGGTGGCGACGCCGATCTCGGGCGGCATCGCCGTGGCGCTGGCCGGGCCGACGCAGCGCGGGCGGGCCCTCTCGCTCGTCTTCCTCGGCGTCAGCCTGAGCTACGTCATCGGCACGCCGCTCGGGGCCTGGCTCGGGTTTCGCTTCGGCTGGCAGTGGCCGGTGGCGCTCATCGGCGGCTGCGCGCTCGCGGCGGCCGTGGCGCTTGCCAAACTGGTGCCGCGCGACATCGCAGCGCCCGGCGCAAGCCTCGTCGGCCTGCCGCGGCTGCTGGCGCAGCCCGCGATTGCAACGACGCTGGCGACGACGCTGCTGTACTTCATTGCGATCTTCCTTGTCTTCTCCTTCATCGGCCCGGTGCTGAAGGCGCTGTCGCCGATGTCGGCGGAGCGCCTGTCCCTGACACTGATGTTGTTCGGCGTGTCAGGCGTCATCGGCACCCTGATCGGCGGTTGGGCGACCGACCGCTTCGGCGCCGAGCGAACAATGCCGGTGCAGCTCGTCGTGCTCGTCGCGATGATGGTGATCGTGCCGCTCACGCAAGGGCACTACATCGCGACGGTCGCGGCCTTCGTCGTCTGGGGCGTCGCAGGCTTCGGCATGATGGCGCCGCAGCAATCGCGGCTTGCCGCGCTGTCGGCCGCGCACACGCCGATGCTGCTGTCGCTGAACTCGTCGATGCTTTACTTCGGTACCGCGCTCGGTGCAGCGATCGGCGGCGCCGTCGTCGCCAGCGTGGGTTTCGATCGCCTCGCCTGGGTCGGCGTGCCGTTCGGGCTCGCCGGCCTCGCAAGCTTGCGATTCAGCCGGCGCTTTCACGCGGTTGGGTGAGGGGATGGCTCGAGCTCACGGCGCTCGAAGCGCCGCGGTCCCTGTTCGCTTGAGCAGCATGGACCGCATTGGTGCCAGGACGCTGGATTGAGAAGAGGGTTTGCGCTGCGCTGAACCGGACGAACTCGCGCCGAACTGAGAAGCCAGGCGCGGTAAGTAGGTGAATGGGGCGTGTGTTCGATGATTGAGTCTCCGTGACGACATGCTCAAGGCCAAGCTGCCAGGCTGCCGCAAGCGCAGCCGCGACTGCCGCCCTTCCAAGGCCGAAACCATGAGCTTCGGGCATGAGAACGAAGGAGATCTCAATGTCATCTCCATCATGGTGGCGCTCCAAACTGACGAAGCCAACTGGGTCTGGTGCGTCCGGTTGCACCACTACCCACGCTGGAAACTCCCGCCGGGCGGCGACAAGTTCAAGTGCACTGGTTTGAGCTTGCGGCTTGTCGCGAGGGCCGCCGAGGTACTGCCGGATACCCGGGGCGTGAATAGCTGTGCCAACGCAGAGGCGTCCTCAGGTCTGGGTTTTCGAAGCGGCGGATTCACAGCGGGCGATCGTCCTCTGCGGACTTGTCGTTGATGCTGTGCGGCAGACGCTGGCTTGCCGGCGGCTGTCCGCTTGATCGACGGGTGCGACAGTGCCTTCACTGTAGGGACAGCGGGATGCGCCGTGAACTGAACGCCCAACGCGTGGGCGACCTACATCACCGTTTCGAACCGAGGCTTCGCGCCAGGCGCGAGTGCTTTGTAGAGGCTTTCGCGAACAAGGCCGGCCTCTCTGGCAACAAACGCCATGCCCTTCGCCCGTGCAACATCGCCCAGCGCGAGGAGAAGCAAATCAGGATCATTGGCTTCCAACACAGCGGACATGTATTCGGCAACAGCTGAATCGTCATCCAGGTAACGCGCCGCGTCAAAGGCGAAGAGCTTCATAGGTGATCTGGTCTTGCTCATTGAACCTCTCCAAGTTCAGCGGCGAGCCTCGCAGCACGGCGAACATCGCGCCTCTGGGTAGATTTGTCGCCTGCGTTCAGGATGACAACGATGACCCGACCGCGCCGTACGAAGTAAAGCCGGTAGCCCGGCCCGTAGTGCACCCGCATCTCCGAAACATCGCCTTCGATTTGCTGCCAATCGCCCAGATTGCCGGCTTCAGCCTGACGCATCCGTGCAGCGATGCGGACCTGCGCCGGCTTGTCACTCAGGTTATCGAGCCAAGCAACAAACTCCTCGGTCAGACGAACGGTGTACCCAACAAGTTCTGTAGCCAAGTGGATACAGAACGTCAAGGACATGAATTTTTTTGACGTGCTTGTTTGGCGCGCTCCTGCGTTCGCGTTCAGCGGCCGCTCAAAGGCAGGGCCATCGCGTTGCCCAAGAGCGCTCAGGCCGCATCGCCCGCAGCCCGCCTCAAGTCAACGCGGCAGGCGGCCGATATGCAGCTCTGGAACTCCGCCTTTTGCTGGGACGCGGGAAACGACGTGCTGCAAACGACCTTCACCCATCGCCGCGCCAGCGGCTGGCTCGCGCCCTTGCCGGGCGAGCTCGACCGCCTGCGCAGGGCGAACGCTGGCACGTCGCGCACGACTGTGATGGCGGAAGGGCGGATCAGACGATGACTGCCATCATCTCTTGCGAGACCAGAACGCCTTGACCGAGTCCCTGCATCCGCTGCTGACGCGGCAACTGCGCCGACTCGGCCTCGACGTCGCCGATGCGCCCGCCGCCGCCGCGTGGCACGCGCTGCTGGAACGCGTGAGCCAGGCCTACAGCGCGGGCGATCAGGACCGCTACCTGCTCGAACGCTCGCAGGAGCAGACATCGGGCGAGATGGCCGATCTCTATGCCGCGCTGCAGGCCGAGCGCGATCTGCTCGAAACGCGCGTGCGGGAGCGCACGGAAGCGCTGCGATTGAGCGAAGGGCGGCTGGCGAATCTGGTGTCCTTGTCAGCCGACTGGATCTGGGAGCAAGACGCCAATCTCCGCTTCACGTACTTTTCCGAAGGGCTGCGCAACACGACCGGCATCGACCCGGCGAGGCTGATCGGGCGCAGGCGCGTCGCCACCGACGAGATTGACGCCACGCCCGAGGCGATCGCGAACCACCTGGCGCTGGTCAAGGCACGCGAGCCCTTCCGCGACTTCAGCTACGGCATGCGCCGGCCCGATGGCAGCGTCTGCTTCATCCGCGTCAGCGGCGAGCCGATCTTCGACGCCGAAGGCCGGTTCCAGGGCTACCGGGGCGTCGGCACCGACGAGACGCAATCCGCGCTCGCGGCGCGCCATGTGCAGCAACTCGCGAGCCTCGACAGCCTGACGGGGCTGCCCAATCGCAACATGTTCATCGCCGAGCTCGAGCTCGCGATCGGGCGCGCGCGGCGCAAGGGCGAAAGCTTCGCGTTGTGCTTCATCGACCTCGACCGCTTCAAGACGATCAACGACAGCCTCGGCCACGCCGCCGGCGACGTGCTGTTGACGACGATCGGCGCCCGGTTGCGCGGCCTGCTGCGCGAGAGCGATCTCGTCGCGCGCCTGGGTGGCGATGAATTCGTCGCGCTGCTCGAAGGGCCTGCCGACGCGACGTCGCTGTCCGCGGTCGCGCGCAAAATGCTGGCTGCGGTGAGTGATCCCATGGTCATTGACGGACGCACCTTGTGGCTCACCGGCAGCTGTGGCATCGCGCGCTTTCCGGATGACGGCGAAGATGCCGCCGCCCTCTTGAAGAACGCCGACGCCGCGATGTACCAGGCCAAGGCCGAAGGCAAGAACACGTTTCGCTACTACACCGCGGCACTCGCCGCGCAGGCCGCGCACGCCTTCGCGCTCGAAGCCGATCTGCGCGGCGCGGCCGAGCGCGGCGAACTCGTGTTGCACTACCAGCCCAAGATCGACCTGGCTACCGGGCGCCTGCGCGGCGTCGAGGCGCTTGTGCGTTGGCAACACCCGACGCGCGGCCTGCTGCCGCCGGGAGACTTCATCGCGCTCGCCGAGGAAAGTGGGCTCATCGTGCCGATCGGCCGTTGGGTGCTCGACGCCGCATGCCGCCAACTGCGCGCCTGGAGTGACGCCGGCCTGGACGCGCCGCGCTGTGCGGTGAATCTATCGGCACGTCAGTTCGGCAGCGAATCGTTGCTCGACGACGTGCGCGACTCGCTGCAGCAAAGCGAACTGGTCGCCGACATGCTCGAAGTCGAGATCACCGAGAGCCTGCTGATGGCCAACCCCGAGCGCGCCAATCTGACGCTCGACGAGCTGCATGCGCTGGGTGTGCACATCGCGATCGACGACTTCGGCACCGGCTACTCCTCGCTCGCCTACCTCAAGCGCATACCGGCGCACACCGTCAAGCTCGATCGCTCGTTCGTCAGCGGCCTGCCTGCCGATCGCGACGACGCCGCGATCACGCAGGCGGTGATCGCGCTGTCGCACAGCTTGGCGATGCAGGTCGTCGCCGAAGGCGTCGAGACCGATGCGCAACTCGACTTCCTGCGACGCGTCGGCTGCGACCAGGCGCAGGGCTATCTGATTGGCAGGCCGATGCCGGCGGAGCAACTCGCGCAACGGCTGCAGGCGCGACCCCATCTACTGGAACAGGCTGCATAGCAGTCGCACTTCCTGCCCGCCACACGCTCAGTCGCGCAGTGCGGTGCGCGCGAGGGCGATCCAAGCGGTGGCTCACAAGAGGCCACACGAGAGGCCGCTCACCACGCGACTGCTAGAATCGACCCACGCAGCGCTGATCCAGTCTCTTTGCTGCCGTCACCCCTGACTTGAGCGCGTCCCCCGGACAGCGCTCGTCCCCACCCAGACGCCTGCGACTGGCGCATAAGATGCGCGACAGGCCGTCCCGATCAAATCCCCCATGAAATTCACTGATCTCGGCCTCGCCGAGCCCCTGCTGCGCGCCGTTCACGAACACGGCTACGACACACCCACGCCGATCCAGGCCCAGGCCATTCCGATGGTGCTGACCGGCGCCGACCTGCTCGCCGGCGCCCAGACCGGCACCGGCAAGACGGCCGGCTTCGTGCTGCCGATGCTGCAGCGCCTGTCGCTCACTACGCCGCCGAAAGACGCGCGCGGAAGAAGCCCGATCCGCTGCCTGATCCTGACCCCGACGCGCGAGCTCGCGGCGCAGGTCGAAGAGAGCGTGCGCATCTACGGCAAGTACATGCGCTTCTCGTCGATGGTGATCTTCGGCGGCGTCGGCATGCAGCCGCAGGTCGACAAGCTGAGGCGCGGCGTCGACATCCTCGTCGCTACGCCCGGCCGCTTGCTCGACCATGCCGGCCAGCGCACGCTCGACCTGTCGCACGTCGAGATCCTCGTGCTCGACGAGGCGGACCGCATGCTCGACATGGGCTTCCTGCCCGACGTGAAGAAGGTGCTCGCGCTCTTGCCGCAGAAGAAGCAGAGCCTGCTGTTTTCGGCCACCTTCAGCGACGAGATCAAGAACCTCGCCGACCGGCTGCTCAACAACCCCGGCCTGATCGAGGTCGCGCGGCGCAACCAGACAGCCGAGCTGATCGAGCAGAAGGTGCACCCAGTGAGCCGCGAAGCAAAGAAGGACGTGCTCGTCCATCTGATCAAGAAGAACGACTGGGACCAGGTGCTCGTCTTCACGCGCATGAAGCACGGCGCGAACCGCCTTGCCGAGCATCTGGAGAAGAACGGCATCAGCGCGATGGCGATCCACGGCAACAAGAGCCAGACGGCGCGCACCAAGGCGCTGTCGGAGTTCAAGCATGGCGACCTCGAAGTGCTTGTCGCGACCGACATCGCCGCACGCGGCATCGACATCGACCAGCTGCCGCACGTCATCAACTACGAGCTGCCGAACGTGCCGGAAGACTACGTGCACCGCATCGGCCGCACCGGCCGCGCCGGCACGCCGGGCGAAGCCATCTCGCTCGTCTGCGTCGACGAGGAAGGCTTCCTGCGCGACATCGAGCGCCTCATCAAGCGTTCGATCCCGCGCGAGATCGTGCCCGGCTTCGAGCCCGACACGAGCGAGCGCGCCGAGCCGATCGTGCTCGGCCGCATGGTGATCGGCGAAGGTGCCGGCCGCGGCGGCTTCGGCCGCGGAGGCGGCCATCGCAACGGCAACACTGGCGGTGGCCATGGCGGGCGCGGACGCAGCGATGCGACGCACCCCGCGCCATCGCACGGCCAACGGCCTGCTGCGGGCCCGCGCTCAGGCGCATCGCGGGGCGGGCGACCGCCTGCCGGTCGCTCGGGTTCGCCCAAGCGCTAGCACTACGGCATTCACGCAGCGAATTCAAGCATTCACGCGATGGCACGAAGCACGGCTCCCCGCAGCGCCTGGCTGGTTGGCGCAACCGGCCTCATCGGACATGCGCTCCTGCCTCTGCTGCTCGAGAGCGCCGACTACGCCCGGGTGCATGTGCTCTTGCGCCGCGCAGCGCCCGGCTTGCCCACGCACCCGAAGCTCGCGACACACATCGTCGATTTCGGCGCTTTGCCGCAGGATCTTCCGGCGGCTGACGACATCTACATCGCGCTCGGCACGACGATCAAGGTCGCCGGTTCGCAGGCCGCGTTTCGCAAGGTCGATTTCGACCATGTGGTGGATGCCGCGCGCGCTGCGCATTCCGCGGGTGCGCGCCGAATCGCTGTGGTCTCGGCGCTAGGGGCGGACCCGGCTTCGCGCGTGTTCTACAACCGCGTGAAGGGGGAGATGCAAGACGCGGTGGCGCAACTCGGCTTCGAGTCGGTCGTCATCGCGCAGCCATCGCTGCTGGTCGGCGACCGCGAGGCGCTCGGCCAGCCAACACGCGCGGGCGAAGTCTGGGCGGCGACCCTGCTGCGGCCGGTGATGGGCCTCGTCCCCGCGAGCGTGCGGCCGATCGAAGCGCGCAAGGTCGCGCGCTCGCTGCTGCGCACGATGCTCGAGGACGCACCCGGTGTGCGCGTGCTGAGCTCTGCGCAAATGCAAGAACGCGGGCGCTGAGCCCGCGGCGCGTTCGAGCCTTCCCGCGGCGCCGCGCAGTCGCGCAGTCGCGCAAACGCCGACCGGCGTGCACCATGTCTGAGTTGCGTTGTGTCAAGCGTCGCCGCGAAGCCCGCGCCGCGACACGACTGCACCTGTAGCATCGACCGCCAACAGCAACAAAGGGCGGCAGCGATGCAGATCACCTTCCTCGGCGCGGCGGATGCCGTCACCGGTTCGCGCCACCTTGTCGACGTAGCCGGCTCGCGCATCCTGCTTGACTGCGGCCTGTTCCAGGGATTCAAGACGCTGCGCGAGCGCAACTGGGCGCCTTTCCCGGTCGGGCCGGCAAGCATCGATGCAGTCGTGCTCAGCCACGCGCATCTCGACCACTGCGGCTATCTGCCCGCGCTGGTGAAGCAGGGCTTCGCGGGCCGCATCTATGCCTCGCCCGCTACGATGGCGCTGGCCGAGGTGATCTTGCTCGACAGCGCACATCTGCAGGAAGAAGACGCCCGCCGTCACAACCGGCTCGGCAGCTCGCGCCACGCGCCGGCGCGACCGCTCTACACGGTGGCCGACGCAAAACGCGCGCTTGCGCGCATGGTGCCCCTCGCGCCCGGGCGCAGCACGACGGTCGGTCAGGTGCGCGTGTCCCTCACGCCGGTCGGGCACCTGCTCGGCGCGTGCGCGGTCAGCCTGACGGCCGGTGGCACGACACTCGTATTCTCGGGCGATCTCGGGCGGTCGGACGATCTGCTGATGCCCGCGCCCCAACGCGTGGTGCGCGCCGACGTGCTGCTGATCGAATCGACCTACGGCGATCGCCTGCACCCGCGCGAGGACTTCCAGGCTCGCCTCGGCGCGATCGTGCGCGCCACGATCCGCCGCGGCGGATCGGTGCTGATGCCCTCATTCGCGGTCGGCCGCGCGCAGGCGTTGCTGCTCGTGTTGCAGCGCTTGAAGGACGCGGGCGAGATCCCGTCCGAGCTGCCGATCTTTCTCGACAGCCCGATGGCGCTGAAGGCGACCACGCTCTATCAGCGGCACGCAAGATTGCTGCGCATCAAGCCGCGCGAGACAGCGACGCTGTGCGACGGCGTCACGCTCGTCGCGAAGGCGGCCGACTCGGCGAAGCTCACGCGTTCGCGCTGGCCGAGCGTGATCATCTCGGCCAGCGGAATGGCCACCGGCGGGCGCGTACTGCACCACCTGAAGGCGATGGCGCCGCAGCCGCGTAATCACATCGTGTTCCCCGGCTTCCAGGTCGCGGGTACGCGCGGCGCAAAGTTGGTCGAGGGCGCACGCGACGTGAAGATCTTCGGCGAGTACGTCGCCGTCAAGGCCGAGGTGAGTCATCTGCAAGGAGTGTCGGGCCACGCCGATGCTGACGAGTTGATGCAGTGGATGCGCGGCTTCGAGGCGCCGCCCGCCGCAACCTACATCGTGCACGGCGAGCCGCATGCGGCCGACACGCTGCGCACCCGGGTGCAGGACGAACTCGGATGGCGCGTGCGCGTGCCGGGCCACCTGGAGAAGGTGACGCTTTGACGCTCGACCTCCTGCCCTCGGCCTGGGCCGGCATCGCCGTCGCCGGCGGCTGCGGCCTGCTGATCGGCCTCGAAAGGGAACGCCGCAAGCAAGAGCTCGACGCGCCCGAGGAGGCTGGCATCCGCAGCTTCGCGATCACTCGCGCTCGGAGGCGCGCTCGCGCAGACGATGGGCCAACCGCTGCTGGTCGCGGTCGGCGGCCTGGCGGTGGGTGCGATGCTCGCGGTGTCGATCCTGCGGCGGCGCAAGACCGGGCGCGACGTGACGAGCGAGCTGGCACTGTTCGTCACCTATCTGGTGGGCGTGCTGTGCGTCGTCGAGCCCGCACTCGGCGCGGCTTGTGGCGTCGCCGTCGCCGGGTTGCTCGCGCTGCGCGAGCGCCTGCACCGTTTCGCTGGGTCGGTGCTGACCGATGCCGAACTGCACGATGCGCTGGTGCTCGCGGCGCTTTTTCTCGTCGTGCTGCCACTGATGCCGACCGAAGCCTTCGCCGGCCTCGTGCCGCGCACCGTGGTCACCCTCGTCGGCTTGATCCTCGCGCTGCAGGCAGTCGGCCATGTCGCGCTGCGCTGGCTGGGCACACGGGCGGGCGCCGCGATCGGCGGATTTCTCGGCGGCTTCGTGTCGAGCACCGCGACCGTCGCCTCGTTCGGCGGTCGCGTGCGCGGGACGAACGATGCGGCGGCATTGCGCGCGACGGCCGGCGGCGCCGTCTGGTCCACCGTCGCGACATGGGTGCAGGCGGTGCTGCTGGGCGCAGCGCAGTCGCCGGCCGGCGCACTCGCACTGCTGCCGGTGGCGCTCGCTGGCGGGCTCGTCGCCGCCGCGTGCGCTGGCGCCCTCGTGCGTGGCGGCCGCGCAGCAACGGGCGACGCCGCGTCGGACGCGCCTGCGAATCTGTCCGACGAGCGCGCAAGCTCGCTGCGGCTGCGCGAAGCGCTGCTCGTCGCCGCCTTGCTGTCGGCGGTGACGCTCGTCGATCGCCTGGGCCGAGCGGCACTACGGCGCAGCGGGCGTGTTCACCGCCGCCACGATCGCCGGTTTCGGCGATTCGCATGCTGCCGTGCTTTCGACCGCAGGCCTGCTCGCCCGCGGCGAGCTGACCGAGGCCGACTTCGTGCGCTGCGTGCTGCTCGCGATCAGCGCGAACACGCTCACGCGCGTCATCGTGGCGTGGGTGACCGGCGGGCGGCCCTATGCGTGGCGCGTGGGCGCTGGCCTGGCGCTCGGCACAGGCGCCGCGTGGGCGACGGCGCTCGTCCTGCACTGAGCGCAGGCGCGCCCGTTCGGCCTCGTATGCGGGGCAACCGCGGCGGCGTCGCGTCGCGGCCCGGTGCCTGTCAGCTGGCTATCAGCCGGCCGGCTTGGCGCTCTTGTCTTCAACAGCCTTGTCCTTCGAGCCCGACTTGCTCTTGTGGCTCTTGCTGCTCTTGGCGTGCTTGCTGCTCTTCTTGGCGTGCGTGCTGCTCTTCTTCGCGGTGTCCGCACTCTTGGTGGCTTCCGCGGCGGCGGGCGCGGCATCGGTCGCCGGCGTGGCGGCGTGCGCCGAGAGGGCAAACGTGGTGACGAACGCGGCGGCGGCAAGCGCCGAAACGAGTTTCGAGGTCATGAAAATTCCTTTGTTGGGGTGAGCGGCTCACTTCGAGCCTGCACCTTCAACGAGCGGCCGTCATAACGGTTGACTGACTCAAGTCAAACCGACGCAAATATCGGATGCGCGCGCGCCTCGTCGAGGCGCAGCACCGGCGTCACGCAGCAGTCGACCGGCTCCAGCAGCGCGACCCAATGAGCGAGCGGCTCGCTTTCGATCAGTGCCGCGAGCTCGGTCCGCAGCGCGAGGGCCGCGTCGCTGCCGGGCAGCAGGCCGCGCGTGTGATGGCGCTCGCCCCACTCCGGCCGGCCGACGGCCTGGCACAGCCGGTCCCAGAACTGCGGCTCGAGCGCGCCGACCGCGAGATGCCGGCCGTCCGCCGTGCGGAACACGCCGTAGCACGGCGCACCGCCGGTCAGCAGGTCGCGCGCCGGCGGGCTCGTGCGGCCCGTGGCGTCGAGCATGACGCCGGCGATCACGTTGTGGCGCGCCACTTCGTGCGTCATCGAGATGTCGACGAAGCGGCCCGCGCCGCCGCGCTCGACGGCGAGCAGCGCGGCGAGCACACCGCACACCGCCGCCTGCGCGCCACCCATCAGGTCGCCGATCTGGAAGTTCGGCAGTGCGATTTCGCCGTCAATCGTCGCGATCTGCTCGAGCACGCCGGCCATCGCGATGTAGTTGATGTCGTGGCCGGCGCGGTCTGCCCACGGCCCATGCTGGCCGTAGCCGGTGATCGCGCACATCACGAGCTTCGGATTGGCCGCGTGCAGCACGTCCCAGCCGAGGCCAAGGCGCGCCATCACGCCGGGGCGAAAGCCCTCGACGAGCACCTGCGCGTCGCGCACCATCGCAAGCAGCGCGTCACGCCCGGCATCGCTGCGCAGGTCGAGCCGCAGCAACTGCTTGCCGGCGTTGAGCTGGCGAAACATCAGGCCCGGCTCACCACTCTTCATCTCTTCGCGCGTGCGCAGCATGTGGCGCGCGCCGTCGTCCTGCCCTTGTTCGCTCGGGCCCTCGATCTTCACGACTTCGGCGCCGAGCTCGCGCAGGCGCAGCGTCGCGAGCGGCCCCGGCAGCAGCTTCGTCAGATCGAGCACGCGGATGCCGGCGAGCGGCAAGCGGTCGGCTTCGGTCATGCATCACTCCTCGGGCATCGGATCAAGTGAACCTTCCCTCGCGCAGCCACTTCGTCGCGACCCACTTCTCGCCTTCGAGCACCGGCGCGCCGCCGTGCAGCGTGCGCGTGTCGGGGTGTGGGCGGTCGTAGCTGAAGAACACGGCATGGCCGCGCTGAGGCGCGACGCTCAGGCCGATGTCGGGAAAGACCGTCGCCCCACCGCGCAGCGGCGTGTTCAGGTACATCACGAGTGAGGCAAGCCGCTGGCCGCCGCGGCGCAAGATGACTGGCGTGCCGGCTTCGGCGGGGTCGAAGTAGTCGTAGTGCGGTTTGTATTCGGTGCTCGGCCCGTAGCGCAGGATCTGCAGGCCTTCGCCGTTTTCGACGGGCCAGTTCAGCAGGGCGGCGATGCGCGCCTCGAGGCGGGCGACGAGCGGGTTCTCGCCACGTTCGAAGAACATGCCGTCGCTCGTGCGTGCGGCATTGATCTCGGCGCCACCGGTTTCGATGTGAACCGTTTCCGAGCGCTCGAGCCGCTCGCGCGACAGCGCCACCAGTTCGTCGCACTCGTCGGCGGCGAGCAGATCGGCGAAGACGATCACGCGCGGCGCCGTCACCGACGTGACGATACGCACCTCACGGTCGCCGGCGGGCACGCTGTGCGCGCCTTCGGGCAGCTTCGGCTCGGGCAGGCCCGTCGCGCGCGCGGGTCGCGCCCTGAGCGCCTCGCGCAACGCGCCGCGCGCGACTTCGCGTTGCCAGCCGCTCGTGACCATCGCCTCGAGCACCGCTTCGTCCGACACGCCGGCCGCAGTCTGCTCGTCGATCCAGCGCCGCAGATCGAGCGTGATGATCTGATTGCTCATGCGCGGGATTTTGCCGCAGGCGCCTTCGGTGGCCAGGTATTGGTGGCCAAGCCGCGGTGGTTAGGCCTCGGTGGTCGGGCCTCACCTGAAATTGCGGCTGCGGCTCACGAGCCCCTGCAGCAGCGCCGAGTGATCGACCATGCGCGCGGCAACCAGATGCATCACCGCATGCGCGCCGTCGCCCTCGCGCTGCCAGATGCCGTAGACCGTCATCAGCGTGCTCGCGAGCAGCGCGCGGCGCTGCGCCTCGGCCACCCGCGGCCAGACGATCACGTTGACCGCGCCGGTCTCATCCTCGAGCGTGACGAACACCGTGCCCTTGGCCGTCTCGGGCCGCTGGCGGTGCGTGACGAGGCCGCTCGCCCGCGCGAGTCGCCCGTTCGGGTAGCCGTGCAGCACGGCCGCCGGCTGCACACGAAACGCCGCGAGCTCGTCGCGCAGCAAGGCAAGCGGGTGGCGCTCGAGGCTCAGGCCGAGCGCGCGGTAGTCGGCCAACATGTCCTCGGCCTCGCTCGGCGCGGCGAGCCGCGCGGGCGCGGCCTCGGCCGTGCGCGTCGCGCGCAGCATCGGTGTGGGTCGGGTGTCGATGCCGGCGACCGCCCACGCCGCATCGTGGCGGTGGCCGGCGAGGTGCTGCAGCGCATCGGCCTGTGCGAGCACCTGCAAGTCGTGCGCGTTGAGCATGGCGCGACGCGCGAGGTCTTCGGCGTCGGTGAACGGCGCGGCATTGCGCGCATCGACGATGCGCGCGGCCGCTTCGGCGCCGAGGCCGCTGACCTGGTTCAACCCGAGGCGCACGGCGCGCAGCGGCAGGCCTTCACCTGCGGTGCGCGTTCCGGCTTGCAGGCCGGAACCGCTCAGCGGGCTCGCCGCATGCGGCTCGAAACCCCCGCTTCGCCCTGCGGCGCCGATGCGTTCGCGCTCGACCTCCACCAGGCCCATCGCCGCGCCTTCGAGCGCCGCCTCGCAGCCGCTCACGCGCACATCGACCGGTCGCACCTCGACGCCGTGCGCACGCGCATCGCGCACGAGTTGCGCTGGCGCATAAAAGCCCATCGGCTGGCTGTTGAGCAGCGCGGCAAGAAAGGCGTCCGGGTGATGGCACTTGATCCAGCTGCTGACATACGCGAGCAGCGCAAAGCTCGCCGCATGGCTCTCGGGGAAGCCGTATTCACCGAAGCCTTCGATCTGCTTGAAGATCGATTCGGCGAACTCGCGCGCATAGCCTTTCTCGACCATGCGGCCGGTGAGCCGCTCGTGAAACGGGCCGAGGCCGCCCTTGCGCTTCCACGCGGCCATCGCGCGGCGCAGGCCGTCGGCTTCGCCGGGCGTGAAATCGGCAGCGAGGATCGCGAGCTGCATCACCTGCTCCTGGAAGATCGGCACGCCGCGCGTGCGCTCGAGCGCCTGGCGCACTTCTGCGCTCGGGTAGATCACCTCGTCGGCGGGCAGCGCGCGGTTCTTGAGATACGGGTGCACCATGCCGCCCTGGATCGGCCCCGGCCGCACGATCGCGACCTCGACGACGAGGTCGTAGAAGCGGCGCGGCTGCAGGCGCGGCAGCATGCTCATCTGCGCGCGCGATTCGATCTGGAACACGCCGACGGTGTCGGCGCGGCAGATCATGTCGTAGGTGGCCACGTCCTCGGCCGGTACCGATTGCATTTCAAAGACCTGGCCCAGCTTGTCGCCGATGAACTCGAGCGCACGCCGAATCGCGCTCAGCATGCCGAGCGCGAGGATGTCGACCTTCAGCAGCCCGAGCGTGTCGAGGTCGTCCTTGTCCCACTGGATCACGCTGCGCAACACCGGGAGCGGTCCGCCAGGTAGTGCGACCTCCGCGGTCCCGGTGTTGCCGCCCGCTTGCGCTGGTCGATCCCCGTTCCGGGGCCCCTCGCCCTTCGCTCCAGCGGGCGCCTTCATCGCCGCGTTCTCCACCGGCACGAGCTGCGCGATCTGGTCGCGCGCGATGACGAAGCCGCCGGGGTGCTGGCTCAGGTGGCGCGGGAAGCCGATCAACTGGCGCGTGAGTTCGGCCCACAGCTTGACGAGCGGCGCTTCGGGGTCGAAGCCGTTCTCGCGCAGACGCTCGGGGTTGATGGTCCTGCCGAACCCGGCACCGGGCCGCCCCAAGCCGGGTTCGCTCCCCTTGGGGGGCGACGCCGAAGGCGTCTTGGGGTCGACATCCCACCATTGCTGACTCTTCGCCACCGCGTCGATCGCGGACAGATCGAAGCCGAGCGCGCGCCCCATGTCGCGCAACGCCGAGCGCGAGCGATAGCTGATGACGACCGCCGTCAGCGCGGCACGATGCCGACCGTACTTCTTGTAGATGTACTGGATCACCTCCTCGCGCCGCTGGTGCTCGAAGTCGATGTCGATGTCGGGCGGCTCGTTGCGCTCGGCGCTGATGAAGCGCTCGAACAGCACGTTCATGCGCGAGGGATCGACCTCCGTCACACCCAGGCAATAGCAGACCGCCGAGTTCGCCGCGCTGCCGCGCCCCTGGCACAGGATGCCCTGCACACGCGCCCAGTGCACGATGTCGGCGACGGTGAGGAAGTAAGGTTCGTACTGCAACTGCGCGATCAGCGCGAGCTCGTGCTCGACGAGCGCGCGCACCGCGTCGGGCAGGCCCGCCGGATAGCGCCTGCGCGCGCCGGCTTCGGTGAGCGCGCGCAGGTGGCTCGCCGGCGTGGCGCCTTCGGGCACGATCTCGCGCGGGTATTCGTAGCGCAGCTCGTCGAGCGAGAAGCTGCACTGGCCGGCGATCGCCACCGTGCGCGCGAGCCACTCGGGCGGGTACAGCGCCTGCAGCCGGCGCGCGCGAACGCAGGTGCGCCTCGGCATTCGGCTCGAGCGCGAAGCCGCATTGCGCGACCGGCAGCGCAAGGCGCGTGGCGACGAGCGCGTCGTGCAGCGGCTTGCGCGAGCGCAGATGCATGCGCACGCCGCCCGCGGCGACGATGCCGAGGCCGCTCGCCTGCGCGACGCGCTGCGCGAGATCGATCAACTGATCGTCGTCGGCATGGTGCAGCAGCTCGACCGCGATCGCGCAGCGCTCGGGTCCGAACCAGGTCTTGAGCCACATCGCGTGCGCGAACGTGGCCTCGAAACTCTGCGACGCGGCGGGCAGCAGCAGCGCGAAGCAGCCCGGCAGCCCGGCGAGATACGGCGCGTTCGGCACCTTGCCCTCGATGTCCGACGGATGCGCGAGGTAGCTGCCCTTGGCCGCACGCCGGCGCGCGACGGTGATCCACTGCGACAGGTTGCCGTAGCCGCGGCGCGACTGGGCGAGCAGCACGAGGCGGGCGTGCGGCGTGCCCGCCACATTCGCCGCATTCGACGCGCGTGCGGCATCGGCTGCACGCGCCGGGCCTGGCTCATGCGCCGCATGCACTGCATCGGCGGCTCTCGGCGGCGCCGGCAGCGTGAGCTGCATCTCGGCGCCGATGACGAGATGCACGCCGAGCTGCTTGGCCGCGCCGTGCGCGCGCACGACGCCGGCGAGCGAGCATTCGTCGGTGATCGCGAGCGCCGCATAGCCCAGCTGCGCCGCACGCGACACCAGCTCCTCAGGGTGCGAAGCGGCGGTGAGAAAGCTGAAGTTGCTGCGGCAGTGCAGCTCGGCGTAGGCGGGGAGCATGAAATGTCTGGATCAAATATTTGTGTACGTTATGTACAATTCGTGCAACTTAGCCGATGCTGGAGTTCCACATGAAAACCATTGCCGCCAGCGATGCCCGCAAATCTTTTGCCAGCGTGATCGACGCCGCCGCCCGCGAGCCGATCGTCATCCAGCGTCAGCAGCGCAACGTGGCCGTGGTGCTATCGATGCAGGAATACGAACGGCTGCAACAGCTGAACCGCGCCGAGTTCCAGCGTTTCTGCGACCTGGTGGGCCAGCGCGCCAAGGCCGCCGGCTTGACCGAGAAGCGGCTGGCCAAGCTGCTGGACGACGCAGCGCATGCCTGAGCGCCGCTGGGTGCTGGACACCAACGCTCTGGTCAGCCGCCTGTTGATGCCCGGCGGCACCGCCGCACGCGCGGTGGACCGCGCGCTGGCCCTGGGCGTGCCCTTGGTATCGGACGAAACGCTGAATGAATTGGCCGAAGTGTTGGCACGCCCGCGCTTCGACCGCTACGTGTCGCTGGCCGACAGGCAACGCTTCATCGCATTGCTGGGCGGCGTGGCGCGGCGCGTGGTGGTCAGCCACCGCGTGCAGGCCTGCCGCGACCCACGCGACGACAAGTTCCTGCACGTGGCGCTGAACGGCGAGGCCGAAGCGATCGTCACCGACGACGCCGACTTGCTGGTGCTCGACCCGTTTCATGGCGTGCGCATCCTGAAGCCTTCGGCATTTCTGGATTTCGGCTGAGCACGCACTAGCGCGTCACACCGACAACAACGCATCGAGCGGGCTGCCCCATGTCGCGCGGATGGCGCAGCTCGTGAAAGCGCACGAACGCGCGCACCCAATGGACATAGGACTGCTCGGTCCGTATGCTGTAGTGAAGGTAGCGAATGCGCTCACGCACTTGGTCGAGCAGCTTGGCGGCCTTCAACGGCGGGAGCGAACGAGTGCTGCTTTTCACGGGTGTTTAGTTCTGTATGTCCATAAGGGGTATCCACTTAGCTCCAGTTACGCTAGAGTTACTGGATGGACATCCAGCATATCGCAGGGCCGGTCGCAGGTAAAGACTACCCACGAAACTGGCGCGAGTTTCTGGACTGGTTCGCCAGCGAAGAGGCTTGCTTGGCCTATCTGGAGAAGCTGCGCTGGCCGGACGACTTCGTTTGTCCGGCCTGCGGCGTCGTCGGCGAGCCGTATCGCTCGAGTCGGACTCGACTCATGTGTCGCAGTTGTGCGCACCAGGCTTCGGTGACGGCCGGCACCATCTTCGACAAGACCCGCACACCGCTGCGGGTGTGGCTGGCGGCGGCCTGGTACGTGACCAACCAGAAGCTTGGGGTCAGTGCGCTGGGGTTGAAGCGGGTGCTCGGTCTGGGCAGCTATCAGACGGCCTGGACGATGCTGCACCGATTTCGCCGAGCGATGGTGCGCCCGGAGCGCGAACTGCTGAACGGCGAGGTGGAGGTCGACGAGACCTATCTGGCCATCTCGGATCGCGACAAGCCACTGTCCAGCGAGGGGCGCAAGAGCAATACGAGCAAGATCCTGGTGGCCATCGCCGTGGAGATCCACCAGCCCAAGGGCTTCGGTCGAATCCGGTTGCGCCGCATCGAAAACGAATCCGACGCCTGCGTGGTGCCGTTCGTGCAAGAGAACATCGAGCCCGGTGCAAATGTGCGCACCGATGGTTCGGCGGCCTACCGCTCATTGAGCAAGATCGGTTTCGAGCACAACCGGCAAGTCATGCTGGGCGCAAAGTCACCCGCCCATGTGACGATGCCTGGCGTGCATCGTGTGGCCTCCCTGGTCAAGCGCTGGATCCTGGGCACCCATCATGGCTCGGTTCAACCCGAGCACCTGGACGCCTACCTCGACGAGTTCGTCTTTCGCTTCAACCGTCGCACCGCTACGTCGCGCGGCTTGCTGTTCTACCGGCTGATGCAACAGGCCGTAGTGACCGCGCCGGTGACCTACCAGAACGTCGTCAAAACGGGCCTGTCTTCACCCTCCCGGAGCGAGTAGCATGTACTGGATGAATATCCAGTTGTCTGCCGCCAACTGGAGCTAAGTGGATACCCATTATGTCCATGCAGCATACACGCCGCTAGCCCAGACTTCAAGCGCCTCCCGGCGAGTTCAAGGCCGTCAGATCAAGGAGCAGCCCTATCCGTCACCATTGCGCTTCATAACACGTTCGGCGTCAAGAAGGGCACCGTGAGCGGCAACATCATTTCCTACATCGAGATGTGCCAGCGCGAGCGCACCAGTCTTTAACAAGGCATGAACTTCGGACTCGGCGGTGACCATTCGGTGATCCTGATGTCGGTTCGCCCAAATGCACCCTATCGTGATCGGCTGGAAGACTCCGGAACGCCATTGGTCCATGAGGGCCACGATATGCCCAAGTGTGTTTCGTGCCCCAATCCGAAGGTCGTAGACCAGCCGTTGACCTACCCCAGCGGTGGGCCCACACAAAATGGCAAGTTCGCCTCAGCGGCGCATGCCGCCAAAGCTGGCAGTCGGCCGCCTGAGTGAGTACGGGTATACGAAAAGATTCGCCCTGGAATTTGGTCGTACAACGGCGTCTTCCACCTTGTAGATGTCTGGACGGATCGCGACGAGTTCCGCACTGTCTGCAAGTTCAAGTTGGCCGCCGTCGAGGGCGATGAAAGCTTCGAGCAACCCGTTCACGTGAACGCACAAAGGCGGCGCGTCGTGCCCACGCATGTCAAGCTTGAAGTCTGGAAGCGCGACGCAGCGAAATGCTCTATTTGCGGCGCAGTCGACGAACTTCACTTTGATTGCATTCTCCCGTTCGCAAAAGGAGGAACGTCAATGACCGCCGCCAATGTGCTGTTGCTCTGCGCCAGACACAACTTGACTAAGAGCAATCACATTCAATGACGTTGACGCCGAACCCCGTGTTCCAGCAGACCGCCTTCGGCGGTCGCTGAACGCAAACGTTGGGCGTCAGTACAGAGAACCTCGGCACTGCGCCACCATGGAGGTACCCGATCATGCCGACGATGAATCCTGAAGTGACCCCGGAGGTATTGCAGGCGTTTGCCGACGCGTGGAATCGCCACGATGTCGATGCTCTCATGTCGTTCATGACAGAGGACTGTGTCTTCGAGTCCTCGGCTGGCGCTGATGTTTGCGGAACGCGCTACGTGGGCACGCAAGCCGTGCGCGCTGGATTCGCGGAGGTCTGGGGAGTCTTTCCCGATGCTCACTGGGGGAATGCGCGCCACTTTGTCCTTGGAGACAGGGGCGTGTCGGAATGGACGTTCACAGGTACAAAGGCGGACGGAGCTCGTGTCGAAGTCCATGGCTGCGATCTGTTCACTTTTCGGGACGGCAAGATCCTCATGAAGAATTCCTACCGCAAGAACCGTCCGCCCATTGCGAAATCAACGCGATGACGCCCGACCCTTCATTCCAGCGGACCGGCTCCGGCGACCGCTGAATTCGTTAGGCCCCAGGGGCCGCATGGCCACCCCGTAGCACCGAAAGGACCGAATGCGCACCGCTCTCCTCCTCGCCGCAGGCTTCTTCCTTCTTGCCGCACTCTCCATCCTGGCGCGGCTGTTTCCCGAGAACTACCCGTCAGCGACAACCTGGACAACTGTCGCCTTCGTCTTGCTCTGGCTGCTTGTCACCAGTGCAAACATGTGGGTCGGTGTCAACAAGGCGGGATACTCGGTGGCAGAAGAACTCCCAATCCTTCTCTTGCTCTTCGGTGTGCCCGCTCTCGTCGCCATCGTCCTCAAGTGGAAGATGCTCTAGCTGTGTACCGCGCTCACGCTTCGCATCGGCAAAGTGAAGGTCCGCCAAGCGCAGCAGCCCGTGCGAGCGTTGCAGTCAGCCTTGCGCCAACACGCAAGGCGGCCTGCAGCAACAAGGCACCCAGAGTTTCTTCGGCGCGATTTGCGGCACCGGGCCGATTGCTTCGCTGATCCGGCACAGCCGACCGCCGTCGGCGGCGGCTGGACTCCAGCGTTGACCCTCATTCAATACCGAAACTCACACCCGAAGGACTGAACGATGACGAAGTATCTTGTCTCCTTCCCCGGGCGGGCGATGGACATCCCGGATGAGGACATGGCTGCCGTCGGCGAAGCGGCACACGCGGTCATACGCGAGGCGAAGGACGCCGGCGTCTACGTGTTCGGTGGCGGCATCAACGAGGACGCCGCGCCGCTGATGGTCGCCGCCAACGGCACCGTCACGAACGAGACCTACCCGCAGACCAAGGAGTTCGACGGCGGTTTCTGCGTCCTGGAACTGCCGTCGCGCGAAGCCGCTGTCCAGTGGGCCGCGAAGATCGCCCAGGCCTGCCGCTGCTCGCAGGAACTCCGCGAATTCCAGCACGACCCCGAGAGCTGACCGGCGAGATCGTCGCTCGATGTTGCCGAGGAGAACCTCTTGCAAATACCGGCTTCATCGCCATGAACTTCAGGCAGCCGACACGCCAACCAACACGCACAAGCGCCATGCCGCATCCGCGACGCCCATCCCTCAAGCAGAGTGTAGAGTCGAGATGTGGCGCGGTGGCCGTAGGTCCGGGTTGTCTGTTTCCGCCCCTTTCGTCTGGCGGTGCCCGAGTACCCTTGCCGTAGCTCCGTTTCCACATCCCGCTCATCGAACCGAGCATGCGATTTGCTCGCACTCGGCTCTCGGACAAGCACTCATGCTTTCGCCCACGGTAGGTCGTGCGTGCGAGGCGCCAATCGAACCAGCCCCAATTTCTCATAGAGGAATTGGTCGGGGAAGCGCGAAGACCCCGTGCTCGCAACTTTGTGTTTCTTGCACAACCACCGGCGCAGCCGTTCTCGAACGTGTTCGTCCAATGCGTGATACGCCGGACTGACAGGACCCAGGCAGAAGTAGTTCGCCCAGCCCGTCAGCTTGCGATTCAGCCGACCCACGATCTCCTCGGCATCCAGCCACCCCATGCGGCGATCCGTCACTTCACTGATGCTCGCCACCATCCGCTTGACGCTCTTCTTCGAGGGACGGGTGCCAATGTAGGCGTGACCGTCCTTCTTTGAATAGCATCGCCCGAAGGTATAGCCCAGGAAGTCAAACCGCTCCCGCGGTATCTCGCACAGATGGGTCTTTTCCTCGTTCACCGTCAACTTCAGCCGCTCCATGAGCCGGCGCATCGCGGCCATCGCCTCAGGCGCCCCGCGTTTGCAGCAAATCACGAAGTCGTCCGCATAGTTGACGATGTGAGCCGACCATCTCTGCTCACACCCCAGTCGCCTCCACCCCTCGACGAACCGTCGCATGTACAGGTTCGATAAGAGGGGCGAGATCGGTGCTCCCTGAGGAGTGCCTCGCTTGCTGTCCCGGTTGGCCCGACTCCGTGTCGTGCCCCCTTTGCCGTCGTCCTCTTCGACCGGCGCCACCAGCCACGCCTTGATCAGGCGCAGGATGTGTCGATCGACAATACGACGCGCCACGCTTTGCAGCAATTCCGCATGGGGAATGCTATCGAAATAGCCGCTCAAATCCGCGTCTATCACCTGCGTGTGGCCCGTGTTCAGCAAGCTGTGGACCGCCCGAATTGCGTCGTGCGCCCCCCGATCATGTCGGTAGGCGTATTGCTCCGGCGCCAGATCCGCTTCGAAGATCGGCTCCAACACCAGAAGCATCGCCGTCTGGACCACTCTTTCCGTGATCGTGGGCACCCCTAAAGGACGCAATTTGCTGCTGTTCGGCTTCGGTATCCAAACCCGCTTGACCGCATTCGGTTCGTAGGTCTTCGTCCTCAGCCTTTCCGCCAGTTCCCCGAGCCATCGGCCCTCCCCGTACGCCTCGATGTCCTCGAACCGCTGGCCGTCTACCCCCGCTGCACCCTTGTTGGCCTTGCAGCATCGGTAGGCGAATTCCAGCACGTCGGCCCGGTACACCTTGTCGCACAGAAGATAAAACCGATACCCGGGTTCTTCCTTCGCTTTGGCATGTAACGCGCTCTGCAACTTCTGAACGCTTGGTGGAGTTGTCAGGTTTCCCAATCTCCGGCTCCTTGTCGCTACCTGCGTCTGTCTTGAACCAGGGCTCCTTTCCTCGACCGGCGTTACCCGGCGTCCTCAGTCGTACGAGCCCCTCCGCCACCCCGCAGCGCCCGGCTCGGCTGCTCACGCAGCGCCGGTTGGCCGTGCGCACGGCCACGTCACAGGGCTTCCCGTGTTGCCACTGTCTTCCTCTTTCATGCATGCCATCGTCAATACCCCGGCGGAGTCGGTGGGTGCATGTTTCGCTCGCTTCCCCATCGATGACAGCCTTCCCCGTATTGCCGCCGGGTCGGCTTCCGCATTACCCATTTCGAGGCCTGCTCGACGTTCACTCGTTACGGCCTGCATGATCGCCAAGTCCCTTGAAGGACCCTCTACACCGAAGGCTTCAACCGATTCGTTACCTCCTCGATTGCTCCGATTGCTACCGGTTGGAGCGACAGTTACCGGGCGGGGTTCGCACCCGCTGGAAGACAGCGCCTTTCCACGGCGCACAGCAAGAGCGGGCTACCAAGCCCGGTCTGTGGCGTGTCTAAGCTTCTGAAGACCGCAGGCCAAGTCCTCGCGGCGACGGCTCTCGTCGCCTACGTCATTCTTCTTCTACACAAGGGTTGGATCGACTTCGCCGCGCTAAACGCAGCCCATCCAGGTTCCGAGTTTTGGCCGGCCGTTGGGCGGCATATCTTGCGCATTCTGGGTGGGGGCTAAGCTGGGCGCTGGCTCGAACCGACGACTGGCGTTGTTGCAGGTTCATCACCAGGTCGAGACTTGTATGAACGAACAATCTTTTCGAGAGCATGTCGAACATTCAGGATATCGAGAGTCGCGAATCGTTGAATTGGACCCGAACAATGGCGGCGAGATGCACACTCATGACTTTTCTTCTGTTGGGCTTGTTGTTCGTGAGTCGGTGAAAATCGAGTTCGAGCTGCAGGATATATTCAATGGGCCCGGCGAATTCTGCGAAGTCAAGCCGGGTGTTTTGCACAACGAGAAGGCGGGGCCTGAAGGTGCTACAGTTTTGCTCTTCTGGAAGTGGGCTTAGGTTAAGTCCGATGCAATGACGGAGATGATCATGAAATCTTGCAGAATTAGCTGGCTGTTGGTTGGAGTTCTTTCAATTGTCGTGGCTGTATTTTCATACAAATTCACCATAGGTGAGGTAAAGCCGTCTACCGATGGCAGGTTGGCGCTTCAACTCACCAATGATGAGCGCAATGCACTATTGCTGGAAATGCGAACATGGCTACAAAATACACAGAGTATATTGGCCGCGACAACTACCAGCGACTTCTCGAATATTGCCAGAATCGCAAGGGCATCGGGCATGGCAGCGGAAGCCGACGTTCCCGGCGCGTTGTTTCAAAAAATCCCTGTCGAAATGAAGACGCTGGGGTTTGATACACGAAGAAAATTCGATGAAATTTCGATTGACGCTGAAAAACTGAAGGATCGAGAACTGACGATCAAACAACTAAGCACTGCAATGAATAACTGCGTTGCGTGTCATGCGACCTATCGTTTCGATGTGGCAGGTAAATGAGTGCGTAGTCGGCCCTGCGAATCTCCGGCAACCCGCATAAACGCTTGTTCTCTGGGGTGAACGCCGATAGCGCGGACTCTCGGGATTGATTCCAATTGGTATCAGTTCCTGGGAGTTTTGGAGAGCGCATCTGATGGCCACCGACGACTTTTTTCGCGCCCGCCTGGACTCGATGATCGACATGCGCCACCCGCTGGCTGTGCTGGCCACGCGCATGCCGTGGGCCGAGATCGAAGCGTCGCTGGCCCCGCTGCTCGCGCACAAGGATCGCACCGGCCGTCTGGTCCAAGATGCCGATCTCTTCGGACCGACCGCGCAGCTCGCCGGCGCGGGCTTGAGCAACGCCGGTCGCCCGCGCTTGCCTTTGCGGCTCATGGTCGCCCTGCTGTACCTCAAGCACGCCTTCAACCTCAGCGATGAAGAACTCTGCGAACGCTGGAGCGAGAACGTGGTCTGGCAGTTTTTCAGCGGCATGGCGTACTACGAGCCACGCCTGCCGTGCGACGCCACCCAGATCGGCCGCTTTCGCCGCGTGCTGGGTGAAGCCGGTGTCGAGCAATTGCTCAAGTCCACCATCGAAGCGTCTGTGGCCATGGGCGCGGTGAAGAAGACTGAGTTCGAACGCATCATCGTTGACACAACGGTGCAGGAGAAGGCCATCGCGCACCCGACCGACAGCCGTCTGCTGGAGATCGCGCGCCACAAGGTGGCCAGTGCGGCCAAGCGCTGCGGCATCTCACTCAAGCAGACATTCGCCAAGGAGGGCCGTGAGTTGCGCCGCAAGGCCGGTGGCTATGCCCACGCCAAGCAGTTCAAGCGCTTGCGTCGCACGATCAAGCGCCAGCGCACGATGCTCGGTTCGCTCATGCGCAATGCACGGCGCGGGCTGGAAGCAATTTCGCAGGGAGTTGCAGGGCATGAACCCACAGCCCTGGCGATCACTGAACTGATGATGTGGCTCGAACGTGCCGAGCGCATCCGAACCCAGCAACGCCACAGCAAGAACAAGCTCTACGCACTGCACGCACCAGAGGTCGAGTGCATCGGCAAGGGCAAGGCACGTAAGCCCTACGAGTTCGGCGTCAAGGTCAGCCTGGCCGTCACGCACAAGAGTGGACTGATGGTCGGCGCGCGTTCATTCCCCGGCAACCCGTATGACGGGCACACGCTGGCCGAGCAACTGGAGCAGACGAACACGCTGCTGCAAGACATCGGGGTCAAGCCCACTACGGCGGTCGTTGACCTCGGCTTCCGCGGCGTGGACGAAGCCTGCTCACCGGTGCAGATCATCCACCGCGGCAAGTTCAAGTCGCTCGATGTGCAGCAGCGCAAATGGCTGAAGCGGCGCCAGGCGATCGAGCCGGCCATCGGGCACACCAAGAGCGACAACCGCATGGATCGCTGTTGGCTCAGCGGCAGCAGTGGTGACGCGCTGCATGCGGTGCTGTGCGCGGCCGGGTTCAACATCCGATGGCTGCTGCGGGCCATCGCCGCCAAGGGGCTGGCGGCCTTTCTTTTGGCCTTGTCGCAGTTGGCTTTGTATGCGGCACTCATCGCGAATGCGCTGAGAACTATCACGTTTGCCGCTGGGCCGGCAGGCCGACGCTTCGAGTGGCGCAAGCCTCAGCTCGCGTCGGTGATGGTCATCGGTGCTGGATGAATTTCGCAGGGGCGACTGCGTAGCTGCGCAACGAAATCTGATAAGTCCGGCACAAAATAGCCAACTGACCGCCGATTTCCCCAATCAAGTTCGACAGGAAGTTCATGTCACCGTTGAGCTCAGTTAATCCTGCGTTGACCTATGAGCAGTACTTCGTGCCTGCCATGTTCGCTCCCTGGGCTCGTATTCGTCTACGCCGCGCGGCGCTCTCGCCGGGTGAGTATGTGCTCGATGTGGCGTGCGGTACGGGCATCGTCTCGCGCGAGGTCGCATCGCGCGTCGGATCGGCTGGCCGAGTCGTTGGGCTGGACGTGAACCCAACGATGCTCGAAGTGGCGCGAGCGTTCGAACTTCCGTCTGATTTGAGCGTGGATTGGCAGCAAGGGGGACGCGATGGCCCTGTCGTTCACCGGCGAAAGCTTTGATGCTGTGGTGTGCCAACACGGATTGCAATTCTTCGCCGATCGGCCCAAAGCGGTACGGGAGATGCGCCGCGTACTGAAGACTGGCGGCCGTGCCGTGACCATCGTTCTGCAGTCTCTGCAGCAGCACCCCGTTTTCGACGCCATCATGCGATCCGTCGCGCGCCACCTGTCGTGCCCACTAAGAGCGGCTGCCATGCCATTCGACATGAGTGAAGTTGAATCGCTGCGGCACCTGTTCACCTCGGCTGGCTTCGAGTCGACAACACTTCATGCGGAGTCAATCGTTGCAACATTTCCGGATTCGCAGCGCTTCGTACAACTCGCCGTGAATAGCTCTGCGGCGGCAATCCCCGCCTTTGCTGCGTTGGACGCGTCACAGCGGGTTCTACTTGTTGAGGCTGTCGGCGCCGACGTCATAAACGTAGTGGATCTATCGACCTCGAATGGCAGTGTTTCTTTTCCTATGTATGCGCACGTCATCGAGGCATTCAAGTAGTCGCGGTTCAGCCGCGTGCCACCACGTTCGACGCGGCAGCGGTTGGCCTCGCGACACTGCTCAACGGAGCTGGAATTTCAACTCTTCGCGCAAGCCGACAGCCACCACCGAGCACTCGCCTGACGCTTTGCCCAATAGTAGTTCGTTCCAGCAATACAGTTACTAATAGAGCGATAATCGTCGTACTTTTTCAACTTTGGAAGGCGGCGATCATGGCAAGGAAGTCCAAGCGGGCGGCGTTGGCGTTGACTCCGGAGCAGCGGGTCAAGCTCAGGGACTTGTCGGGCTCGCGCACGGCCTCGGCGCGCGAAGTGGAGCGAGCCAAGATTTTGCTTGGCTACGCCGATGGCATCTCGATCACCGAACTCCAGCGTCGGCTCGGCTTCAGCCGGCCGATGATCTACCGGTGCATCGACAAGGCGCTGGCTGCGGGCGTGCAGACGGGGTTGAAGGACAAATACCACCGGCCGCATGAGCCTGAGATCAGCGACGAGGCCAAGGCCTGGGTGGTCAGCATCGCGTGCACCAAGCCGAAGGACCATGGCTTGGCGGCCGAACTGTGGTCGATCTCGGCGCTGGCAAGGTTTGTCAGTGAGCACACGGCGGCGGCAGGCTTTCCCCGCCTGATCAATGCCGGCAAGAGCACCATCTGGCGCATCCTTGACGGCAACGACATCAAGCCGCACAAGATCCGCTACTACCTCGAGAAGCGCGACCCGGACTTCGACCGCAAGATGCAGGAAGTGCTGATGGTCTATCGGGACGTCTCGATCTATGCCGCGGGTGCCGCCCACGACGCACGGCCCAACCCCATCTACACCGTCAGCGTCGATGAGAAGCCCGGTGTGCAAGCCATCGGACTGACCGCGCCCGATCTGCCACCCGTTCCCGGCAAGGCGCCGAGCGTCGGGCGCGACTATGAATACGTTCGCCACGGCACGGTGTCGATCCTGGCCGGCATCGACCTGCACAGCGGACACATCTTCGCCAACGTCGAGGAGCGCCACCGCAGCGTCGAGTTCATCGCGCTGCTCAAGCAACTTGACGAGCACTACCCCGCCGAGGCCATCATCCGCGTGGTGCTGGACAACCACTCGGCCCACATCTCCAAGGAGACCATGGCCTATCTCAGCGAGCGCCCCGGTCGCTTCGAGTATGTTCACACGCCCAAACATGGCTCTTGGCTCAACTTGATCGAGTGCGCCTTCTCGAAGATGGCGCGTACCTTCCTTCGACACATCCGCGTCACCTCAAAGGACGAACTGAAACAGCGCATCCTCAAAGGCATCGCCGAGATCAACGCCGCGCCTGTGGTGTTTCGCTGGAACAAGTTCGACCTCGGCGTGGCTTGATATGTATCTGATTTAATGGAACGAACTAATAGTTTGTGTCACCAGGAGGCTCACCGTCATCATGCGAAGAATCTTCATCACCGCATCACTGATGTGCTGCCTTGCCAGTGTCACGCTTGCGCAGGATCGCTTCACCAGCATCATCGACGGTGCCGCGGAATCCACGGTGACTTCCGGCGGGTTCGTCGTCAACCAGAAGCGGGTCGCGATTCAAGCTGAGATCACCCAACGACTTCCAACCCCGGCGGAGCTTGGCATTAAGCTGCCGCAGGGCTCGAAGCTTCGTGTCGAACAGACGGCCAGGCAAATCGCCCAATACCATCCGGTCTGGCGCGTCTACGATTTCTCCGTGGACATCCCTCGCAGCGCGTTCATCCAGCACTTCGAGCGCCAGGGTCTGATCCTGGACCCATCAGCCAACGTCCTGCGGTTCCCCGGAAGCGAGGACTTCATCGACGGGTTGGTCGGTGAACAGTTCTCGGGCTTTCGCGTCTGGCGCAGGCCTTGACACCGTGGGGTGACCCGCGCGCAGCATCGATGCTCGGCACGTCGCACTTCATCCTGTACGTCGCCGATCAGTTGCGCGCCACTGCGTTCTACGCAGCCGTGCTTGCCGTCGCCCCGCGGCTCGACGTACCCGGCATGACCGAGTTCGACTTGCCAGGCGGTGCAGTCCTGGGCCTGATGCCCGAGGCTGCGATCGAGCGCCTGCTGGCGCCAAAATTGCCAAGTCCTTCGGCGGCACGCGGGGTGCCGAGGGCCGAGCTCTATCTGGTTTTCCCAGATGCGGCGAGCTACCACGCACGCGCAGTCGCCGCCGGTGCGGTCGAGCTCAGCCCGCTGAGCCTGCGTTCCTGGGGTCACAGGGCCGCGTATTCTCTCGATCCCGATGGCCACGTTCTCGCTTTCGCGACCGAAGCAGCGGCCGATGCGGTCTAGCCTTTCACTCAAGTTGAGCTCGAACGTCACGCGTCGCAAACACTTCCCGAGGCCCGACAAGTGATCACCGAATACGTCCTCTTCGATCTGCGGCACGGCATCTCGCGCGAAGAAGTTGTCGCCGGCATGCACGAGGTCGCTCCTCGCTGGCAGAAGGAGCCGAACCTGATTCGCAAGACCTTCGTGTTCGATGAGCAAGCCCATCAAGCCGGCGCGTTCTACCTCTGGGCCGACCGAGCCTCCGCCGAGGCGGCGCACGACGAAGCCTGGCGCCAACGCATTCGGGCGGCCTACGGGAGTGAGCCGCAGATCCGATACTTCGATACGCCGCTTGTGGTCGACAACGCGCTTGGCAAGCTCGTCGAATAGAAGTGTCGGAGCTGGGGGTGGCGTTCCGCCAGATGCCAGCCAGCGACGTATTGCTGCTTGCAACCTTGCCTGCAATTGCCTGCGATTCTTGACGGGACCACATGGCATGGTTACCGTCCGATGCACCCGCTGGCAATGCCAGCCGCGACAACAGAAGGAATGCACCACAAGGTCAAGCGGCGGCCGCTGACCTTTTGTGGCGGCCGTGTTTTCCGGCTCAGTCGAAGGTTGCGCGAGCGCCTTTGGTCGATGTCACCAACTGAATTGAGGAGGGCAGCGCGTGGGCAAAGGCAGACTCGAGGCGTTCAGTGACGGCGTGCTTGCGATCATCATCACGATCATGGTGCTCGAGATGAAGGTGCCGCACGACGCATCGCTCGAAGCCCTGGTGCCCCTGCTCCCGGTCTTCCTGAGCTACGTGCTCAGCTTTGTCTACGTCGGGATCTACTGGAACAACCACCATCACTTGTTGCAGGCAAGCAAGACGGTATCCGGGCGAGTGCTCTGGGCAAATCTCCACCTGCTCTTCTGGCTGTCGCTCTTTCCATTCGCCACGGGGTGGATGGGCGAGAACCATTTCGCCGCCGTGCCCTCTGCGCTCTATGGTGTCGTCTTGCTTGCCGCGGCGATCGCGTACTGGTACTTGCAGCATTCGATCATCGTGTTGCACGGTGAGGGGTCGATACTCAAGCGCGCCGTCGGCAGTGACTGGAAGGGCAAGGTCTCCCCGGTCCTCTACCTCTGCGGCATCGTTCTGACCGCCTACGCTCCAGCGCTGTCGCAAGCGATCTATGCCGGCGTTGCGATCATGTGGCTCGTGCCGGATCGACGGATCGAGCGTGCCATTGCGCGCGACGGCTAGCTCGAACCCGGTCGCAGAAACCACCTTCCACGCGATGATCATTGCCCCCGCCGCACTCAACGATGTTGGCCATGCGATTCAGTTGGCGCTCGCGCCCGTCTTCCTGCTGACGGGCATCGCCGGCACTTTGAACGTGATGACGGGTCGGCTCGCACGAATCATCGATCGCGGGCGCCACATTGCCGAAGCTGACGCAGGTGCACGCTTGCGGGAAGAGGTGGCGAACGAGTTACGAGGTCTGGAACGCAGACGATCACTTGCGAGTGCAGCCATCACGGCCACGACTTTCTCGGCACTCCTCGTATGCATGGTCGTCACGGTCCTGTTCCTGGAGGCACTGCTCGAGGTCGACCTGAATCCAGTCGTCGGCGTGCTGTTCGCAGCCTCGTCCCTGGCGCTTGTTGTCGGCCTCGCCTATTTCTTGCGCGAGGTGCATCTCGCGACCAAGACAGTGCGCATACCCACCGCGCCTGATTGAAGTTGCAAGTGACGCGCCACAGGGAGCCCGTGAATGTCTTTTGCCGCGCGGTTGCCCGCGTGTGCGCGTGCCGTGGCTGCTCGTGACCGACAGGGCCAGGCGCGACGCGCTGCTTCGCGAGGCGCGGGTGGCGTCGTTGCCGATGCCGAGTCGGCCGGCAAGAGCGTGACGGTGTCGGCCACCGCCCAGTTCATTCAAGTCAAGGTCAAGCCGAACGCGGGTATCAGTGTGTTGCACCAGGACGAATCCGGTGCATGGTTCGCGCAGTTGAAGTCCGCGCCCGTGGATGGAAAGGCCAACACCGAGCTCGTCAACCTAATCGCCAAGCAGTTCGGCTGCGGCAGAGCGGCAGTCACCATCAGATCGGGTGGCGGCGCTCGCCTGAAGCTTGTCAGGATCGAGCTGAAGCGCGCATAGCGTAGGGCGAATGCAATGGAACTCGCCCTTGCGAGAGGCGCCGGCCACAGCCCGGACGCGGCAGATCGCCGGCCGCTGCGGGCCGACGACTGCGCTTACAGTGCCGGAGTTGCGGTCGAAGAGGTGCGGGCGTGTCGAATCGAAGTCTTCAGGGCAGGCGGGTGCTCATCACCCAGGCGGATGCTTTCATGGGCCCGGTGCTGTGCGAAGTTTTCGCGCGGCACGGCGCGATCGTGATCGCCAGCGATGGGGCGCTGCTCGACGCACAGGCGCCCGCTGCGGTCGTTGCCTCGGGGGGGCACATCGATGCGCTGGTCGTCAACCTCGCGATCCCTGCGCCATCGACCGCCGCAGTGGATGCGTCGGACGATGAGTGGCGCAGCACATTCGCCGCGCTTGTCGATCCCCTGCCTCGCCTGTGTCGCGCGGTGCTGCCGGCCATGATCGAGCGGCGCGCCGGCAAGATCCTGCTGATGGGCAGCGCGTCGGCACTGCGCGGCATGAAGCGCGCCTCGACCTACAGTGCCGCGCGCGGCGCGCAGTTGGCCTATGTGCAGGCCGTCGGTGTGGAGGTGGCGAGCCACAATGTTCAAGTCAACGCGATCGCACAGAACTTCGTCGACAACCCGACCTACTTCCCCGCCGAGGTGCAGGCCAACCCCCGGTTCCAGGAGCGATTGAAGCGCGAGGTGCCTCTGGGGCGGCTCGTCGGCGCGACCGAGGATGCCGAGTTTGCCGCGTACCTCTGCAGCGAAGCGGCGAGCTGCTTTGTCGGGCAGGTCTTTCCGGTGTGCGGCGGCTGGGTGCAGCGCTAGAGGCATGCCCGTGGCCGATTCCATGAAACCCGTCACGCGCCGCGTCGTTCAAGCGGTCCTCTACGAATTCTTCGCCATCGCGTTCGTCGGCCCCGTGCTCGGGTGGGCCTTCGGGGAGCCGATCGGGTCCACGCTGATGCTGGCGTTTGTCATGTCGTCCGTCGCGCTGGCGTGGAACTACGTCTTCAACGCGCTGTTCGAGCGCTGGGAGGCACGCCAGATGATCAAGGGGCGGTCGCTCAGGCGCCGTCTCGCCCATGGACTTGGGTTCGAAGGCGGCCTGACGATCATGCTGGTCCCGATCATGGCGGCCTGGCTCGGCACGACGGCACTCAACGCGTTCGTCGCGAACCTCGGCCTGCTGGTCTTCTTCTTTGTCTATGCGGTCGCATTCACCTGGGCCTTCGATCGCGTGTTCGGGCTTCCGCGCTCGGCCACCGCCTGATGACAATCGGGCAAGCGCGGGTTCAGTTCACGCAGCCGTATGGCCCGAGGACCACTGCCGACGCCATCGCGATCGCACATAAGAAAGACCCCAGGTGAATCCACGCTGGGGGCTTTCGGCCGTCAGGCCATTGAATGGTGGGCCGGGGTCACTCACACTCGGGGCTGCAAGCCCCCATGAATGCTCACTCTCTGAACATCTGGACAACCGAGTTATCCGCAAAGTTATCCGGTCGACGTTGGGACATGGTGAGACAACCGATCGAGGTCGGTGCAGGCCCCTGCTGGCGCTGCGCCGGCGGCATCCGGCACCCAAGTCGCGCTGCGAACCTCGCGCCCCATCGAAAATCCGCTCCACATCGTCGGCCTCGAGAAGCTACGACGAAATGCATGCGCACCGGATGCCGCTGGCGCTTTCGGCATCAGTGACGGGCTGGGCTGTAGGCTACGTCCAGTCGGATGGCCAGTGCGCGAAGTTTGAGATCGTCCGTCCAGAGCAGGGCATCCGAAGTCAGCATAGTGGACGCCAGCAGCATCACGTCGACGGCGCCGCAGCCTGTTTCGTAGAGACGCTCCTGCTCGATCAACTCCATCGTTTCGTCGATTGTTGCGACGACCGGCCGCTGGAGCGCACTGAGGTCTCGAAGCGTTCGGTCGCGCGGAGCGGGCGGCGTGCCACACGCCAACTCGACCAGGATGAGCGGGTGGCACAGAACTCGATCCGCTGAGACGAGAGATTGAAGCGCCGCATCGGCGCGGCGGAAGTGGCGGACCCAGACCGAGGTATCGGCCAAGACCATCGTCACCGACCAGGCTCCCCATCGGGACGGCGGCGAGAAATGCTCTTCATCGTTGGTACGGTGCCGCCAAGCGCCGCGAGCCGCTTGCCCGCCTGAACGCGCACGAAGACCTTCATCGCCTCGCGAAACAGTTCGGCCTTGTCCATTCCGGTTTCCGCAACCTCAAGCGCTCTCTGGTAGAGCTCGTCGTCGATGGTGACTGTCGTTCTCATGGCATCCTGCTGATTAAATATTTGATGTACTTTATCATCATTTTTTGCATCAACCAAGTCGATCAATTCAGCAGACACGCCGAACAGAGCCATCTTGCCGGCAGAGTCCACCAGTGAGTCTGATGCGGGTACCCATCAGCGATACCTGTATGCGTTGCCCAGTCTCAATGGAACCTTCGCCATCCGCCTTGACGGTCCCATCCTGGCCGACACCGGATCGCCAGCGGCCGAATGTGAACGTCAAGTCAATGACACAGAGCGGTCGTCCGCTGCGCCAATGTCAGCTATAGCTTGCACACTGCCCGCGTTCAGGGTCAGTCAAGCAATGGGCGCCCGGATACCGACCTATTGGGAGCGGTCGAGCCCGGCAGTGCGAAGGTCAGCAAGGTAGTGGTCAGCTGACCTTGAGCATGAGACGCTCCGGGGCGGCACTCGGCCACAAGCCGTCCTTCCCGGCGCACTCGGAATTCTTGCCACGGAGCGCCCACGAATGGCAGGTTTCCGGCGACGAATCTGAACCGCAGTTTGGCTGGACCCGGCCATCAGGAGTCGCTCGCCTCCGACAGCTTCCCGGCTTCAGAATGACCTGAGCCAGAAAGCAGTTAATCACGAGACGGCGACGCTGGTGAACGCGTCGTCCGACCTGCAGGACCTGCGGATCTGGAAACGCGTGCTCGGTGGGTCAGTCTCGGCCCGCCTCGACAATGGCGCCAGCCAACCGCTCCGGCGCGGTGAACATGACCTCATGGCTGCCGGGAATCTGCACCAGACGGAAGAGCCCCAAACGGCTGGACATGCGCGGGTGCCAGCCCCATTCCGGCCCCGGCGGCAACGCGGTGTCCTCGGTGCAGTTTATGTAGCTGCGCGGCGTTTGCAGCGTCGCGAACTTCTTCAGGTCCAGCTTGTCGATGAACGGCTGGTAGGGCTCGGGCGAGAGCAGCGCATACGTGCGCTCGGCCGTGGCCAGGTCGCCGTCGTTGATGAAGGCCTCGCGCCAGATCGGGAAGGGCATCATCACGCTGTTGTCGGCGCTTGCGGCGGCCATCTGCTGGAACAGCGCGCGGTAGTGCGGCGGCACGTTGTCGTCCAGTGATTCGCCGTCGTTCAGCACGAACGCGTTCCAGTACACCAGCCGGCGCACCCGCTCGGGCACCACCTCGACCACCTTGGAAATGATAGTTCCACCATAGCTGTGGCCCAGCAGCACGAAGTCCTTCAGGTCGCGCTGCACGATGTGGTCGACGATGGATTGCGAGCACTGGGCGTGGCTCACGTGCTTATCGACGCCGGCGCCGTGGCCGGCGACGGTGGGGGTGTGCACCGTGTGACCGGCGCGGCGCAGGGCCTCGGCCACGGGACCCCACAGCTCGCCGGTGTGCCAGCTTCCGTGCACGAGTACGATGTTCATGGTTGTCTCCTTTTCGGATCGTTGGAATCCCTCCGATGATCTCCGCCGATGCGGATCCCAGCAATCGGGTTCGCGCATCCGGCCCACGGTTTCGCGCAAAGGCTTCGCCTTGACACCGGGCAGCCTCAGCCATCACAGTATGCGGCCATGGTGCGTGCATCACCCGATGTTTTGGAGTTGCCAGGACGCGGCTGCTTTGCCCGCGTCGAGTTCGCTCGTGGCCGCCTGTTCGACACGGCCGATCTGGACGAGGCACGCGACATCTGCGGCCGCGTCTTCAACCCGCACCTGCTCAGCCTGGTGGGACGCGGGCAGACGCTGAGTGCCCGCATGGACCACCTGCCAGTCGGGCCGTTGTCGCTGAATCGCCTGACCTGGGGCGCGCGCGTGCGCGTTGACCCCGACAGGCTCGGCACCTACGGCTTCATCAGCTTGGCGGTGCGGGGCAGTGCCCGCTTTCATGTCGGTGGCGAGCAGATCGAAGTCTCGCCGCGCCAGGCCTGCGTCATAGACGCGACACAGCGCTTTCACTTCGAGGCCGACGCGCAGTTCGACCAGATCGTTCTGCGCTTCGAGCATGACGCGCTGGCCCAGGCGTGGAAGGCACTGTCCGGCACGGAGCCGCCGAACGAACTCAAGCTGCAAGCCGCGCTGCCTTTAGCGGGCGAAGCCTGGCAGGCGCTCGAGCCGGTGCTGCAGATGGTGGCTTCCTGCACCCGCGGGGCCTATTCGCCTTGCGTGCTTCCGCATGTGCAGTTGCGCCTGCAGGACCTGCTGCTCACGACGCTGCTACTGCAAGCCGCGCCGTTGCTGGCCCCGTCGCCGGCGGCTCCCGTGCCCGCCGTGGCCGAACTGGTGCGACGGGCCCAGGCTTGGTTTACGTCGCAGCTGACCGAGCCGGTGACGCTGGGCATGGCGGCGCGTGCCAGTGGCGTCGCGAGTCGTACGCTGCAAGCGGCCTTCCAGTCACAGTGCGGCATGGGCCCGATGCAATGGTTGCGCGAGCAGCGCTTGGCCGCGGTGCATCGCCACTTGCGTGAAGCGACAAGTGCTTCGACCCGCGTCGTCGACACGGCGCTCTCCTACGGCTTCTCCCATCTGGGCGAGTTCTCGCGCGCCTACCGTCGCCGCTTTGGCGAAACGCCAAGTCGCACGCTGGCGCGACACTGAGGCCGCACTCCAGCAGATCCCCACGGATCTCGATGCATTGCGGCGTGGTCTCCTGCCCAGGTCCTTGGTCGACTGCTTTCGGGCTGCCAAGAGGGCAGCGCCTTGTTCTGCTCAGGGTCGAAACGACTCGTCGGCGAGCGGCAGCTTGCGGGCATCGAGCCTTCAACGCCGGCTTTCCGGCGATGAATCCGATTGGTCGGCCGTCGCAGCCCGACCCACAGCGGTCGAAGCTGCCTGCGAATTCCTCGCCGCGAACCTCCCGCTCGAAGCATACAGAAACCCATGGCAGCTACCGCCAGCGCTTGTCGGGCGCGTCACAATGTAGTAACGTACATACATTACGTCGCATTACATCAGGAGCCCGCTCGTGACCATCACCACCGTTTCTAGCCGAGAGTTCAACCAGGACGCCAGCGGTGCGAAGCGGGCCGCGAGCAAAGGCCCGGTCATCATCACCGATCGAGGTCACCCGGCGCATGTGCTGCTGACCATCGAGGCCTACCAGAAGCTCACTCAAACAGCGGCCAGCATTGCCGACCTGCTGGCCATGCCCAGTGTGGTCGACATCGCCTTTGACGCCCCGCGCATGGGCCGCATCGCACGGCCAGCCGATCTGAGCTGATGTTTGTCCTCGACACCAACGTCGTCTCGGAACTGCGCAAGGCCAAGGCGGGCAAGGCGGATCCGAACGTGGCTACCTGGGCCGCTCGTGTGCCCGCCGCTGCGCTCTTTGTCTCGGCCATCACCATCCTGGAGTTGGAAACCGGCGTGTTGTTGGTGCAGCGCCGCGACCCCAAGCAAGGTGCTTTGCTCAGGGCTTGGCTGGATCAGCATGTGTTGCCTGCATTTTCCGGCCGCGTACTGCCCGTGGACACCGCCGTGGCACAGCGATGCGCAGCCCTGCATGTGCCCGACCCGAGGTCCGAGCGCGATGCCTTGATCGCCGCCACCGCGATCGTCCACAGCATGACCGTGGTCACCCGCAACGTGGCCGACTTCGCAGCGACCGGAGCGCCCCTGCTCAACCCGTGGGACGCTGTGGCGCGGCCAGGTGGGCGCAAAGCACGCTGATTTCCGAGGTCTGTGAATCACAGCAGACCGGCCGTTCGGCTACGCCAGTTCCTGGCCGACCGCCGGTGCCCACGAGCGGCTGCTTCGTGGCCGCGGAACGCAAAGACCGCCGGGCCCGGCATCGGGCGGCTTTGGAGAAGCCTGAGGGTCGGGTTTGGGTCGAGACCCGATCTAGACGAACGTCAGCTGTATGGCAGCCCAACTCGACCGGCAGGTTTCGGGCAACGAGTTCAGCGGATTCGTTGGCTGGACCCGACCCGGTGCCGCCGTTCGCCTCAGCGCCCGTAAGCGGCCCTCACGGCGACAACACCTCGAGCGTGGGGAAGTAGGTTCTGAAACGGCTGACGTCGCGCGTCAGCAGCGGCCAGCCCTCGACGGCTGCATGGGCTCCAATGAAGAAGTCCGGCAGCACCTGCAGCTTGCTGCCACCGCGCCTGCGGTACTGCGCGTACGCCTTGGCGGCCAGGAACAGCGCGGGCCGCGGAATCTCGCGCAATTCCAGCGCCAGGGTGCCCACCACATCGTCCAGCGCTTCTAGGGTCGAGAAGGACAAGGAGATCTCAGCATAGATGATGGGGTTGATCACCAGCGCGTGAAGGCTGGACTGCGCGCGCATCTGGGCGATGGACCAGTCCGCCCACTCCGGGTCGTTCTGAACTACGTCCACCAGGACGTTGGTGTCGACCAGCAACATCAGTCGTCGGCGCGCAGCATCTTCATCAGGTCATCGGTCCGCCAGCGCACATCGGCGCGGCCCCGTACGGCGTCGAATCGATCGCGCTGCGCGCGCCGCCGGCCCTTGGCCGGGCTCGGCCGGTGCAGCACCAACTCGCCGGCGGCGTTGACGGAAAACTGCACCGGTGCTCCGGGCAGCAATTGCAGCTCATCGCGAATCCGCTTGGGAATGGTGACCTGGCCTTTGCTGGTCAGCGTGGTGGACATGCGGTGCTCCTGAAGTATTACCTGAGGTCCATATGGTAATACAATCGTCGGGCCTGGCTTCAGGGTCCGAATACATGGTCTTGACGAAAGTCAGCTCTTAACTGGGCCGAGTGTCCCCTTGTGGCCGGCTGCCGGAGGTCACGAACGGCTGCTTCGTAGATGTGAAATGCGAAAAGCCGAGGCTGAGCGTCTGACGGCTTTGGAGAATTCCGACGGGCAGGTTTGGGTCGGGTGCCGGTGCTCGCGTCGCGCCGTGGGTCGACAGCTATGCGTCGCATTCCGGACCTTTGATGGCTCAATGACGGCAATGTGTCATACAGCCGCCGCTGATTTTCGTCAGCTCGCGGGCAGCCCTCGGCCACCTGCTGCCGTTGGCAGCGGGCGGCTATCTGGCGCGATACCCTTACCTCGCTGCGCTGCAATTTGGCAGTCGATCTGCGTGCAGCGCAACGGATCGCTCCGCAGACGCTCCGACGAGAGCACTGCACGGTACACGCTACGAGGGGCGAGGTGCCGCGCGGCGCCGCCTGAGATCGTCGAGAACGACGTCTAACACCTGACCTACACCTGACCCATGCCGGTTCTTCATCATTGCGGCGCGATATCTCGCGGCTCAGCGCATTCTCCGCAGCATCTCGCTCGCCCAATCCGCCCACTTGGGACAGAACTGGGCCAGGAATGCGTTGAGCCGCGGTCGCGTCGCGTGATTGGGAAGGCGATTGCGCCAGCTCAACAGATCGGCGCCGAAACGTTCCTCGACCGAGTCCTCGGCCTCATCGCGGAATGGCGTTGCCGGCGCAGTGCCGAAGTCGTAGAGGCCACGAAGGATGCCGCGGAACAACGCATCGGCCTGCACCTGCATACCCAAGCCGATGAGATGCTCGATTTCGTCGGCGTGGGGCTCAAGCGCCTTGTCGATCATCTCGGCGGCCACCTCGCCGGGGTCCGAATAGCCATCGCGCCGGGGCCCCGCGCGGTCCCACACGTCCTCGACACTCAACGATTCCAATTCGGCCAGAACTTCCGCCGCCACATCGCCCGCTTCGACCGCGCTGAGCAGGTCCTTGGCCATGGTCTCGATGACCCTGGCCCATTCCGGATCGCGATCGACAAGCCTGCGCAGGATGACGAGCGCGTCGTCGCCGCGCAGCGCTTGCAGGATGGTGTCGAGGTCCAGGGTGCCTTTTGCCGCCGGGCCACGTCGAGTCTTGCCTGCCATCGCTGAGTCCCCTCGCGAAACGCTCAAATCTCGTCGCTGAGGTCGTGCAATTCGAGCTTGAACTGGAAACCCATGTAGGTCGCCACCATGCGCCCGAACTCGTCCCAGGAGATACTGCGGCCGTCGATCACGACCACGGGCATGTCGGTTTCGCCCTCGGGGTCACTCTCGATTCTGGCGCGAACGATGCCACGGTCGCTGATTTGCAGCCCGTGCGCGCCCTCTTCCAGGTGCGAATTTGCGAGGCCCCGGCGCATCTTGGTGACGAGCCGAGCGAGCAATTCGAGCAGGTCGCCTTCCTCGTGCCCGATGACCTTGAAGCAATAGCCCTCGGACTGGTCTTCGGTGAGCTCGATCGCATCGATCGTGACGCCGGCAGCGAACAAGCGGGTGCGGAACTGGAAAACATGCTCGCGGCCACGGGCGTCGCTCATGGCAAAGGGTGCGAACTCGACGTGCTCGAAGTCGACCAGTCCACCGCGACGGGCGGCCTCGAGGTTGAAGCAGCGGCCGCACAGCAGCCGTGAGGGCCCACCGTAACTGCCATACAGGACTGAATCGAACGGGCGCGGCGCAACGCCGCAGGACTCGCAGCAGCTGGGGGTCATTTCGGGCATTCGGGGCTCCAGTCGTTTCCGAACCTACGCGGCGCACTGCGCCAGCACGCGCAGCGGGCCGCCGCAACCATTTTCGATGGACGCCGGCATGAGCGTCAGCTAGCAAAGAGACGATCTGGGCGTTGGAATGGCATCTGTGGGTCGAGGCTTGTCAGCCGCTCCATCGAAATCATCGCCCGGTAGCTGCCTCCTGGATTGCCGCTGCCGGTCATCGGCCACCCTCCGCCGACGTTCGCGGCCACCAACCGATCTCGACCGGCTGCCTCTCACAGATTCGGTGAGGTGGATCTCAGATTCTCGGATAACGAAGTCCTTCGGCGTGCTCGTCGATGTCCCAGGGATTTGTCAAGGCCAGGCCGCAGCCCTCGAAGTCGGATACGTTGCGTGTGGCTAGGCCCAAACGATGACTCAGGGCAATCGCTGCGATCTGGCCATCGAACTGGGAGATTGGTGTACCTGCGCCGCGCCGGGTAGCTACGACTGCGGCGTAGTCGGCCGCGGAGGCTGAGTCGAACGGCAGGACGCGGCCGGCAAAGTCTTCGAGGAACATCGCTTCGAGCGCCTGTTCCAACCGTTGACGTCGCTTGCCAGCAGGTAGCAGACGGGCCCCGAGCATCATTTCGGCTTGGGTCACCGCGCTCACGAACAGGCCGTTCGCAGGCTGCGAGGCAAACCAAGCGAGCACTGTCGAATCGGGCCGCGCGCGCAGGAGCTCGGAGAGCACATTAGTGTCGAGGAGGACACTCATGCGCGCCGCTTTGTTTGAGCCCGGCGTTTGGAGGGCGCGGTACGAACGGCCTTCGAATCTTCATCGAAGCTGGGCGGGGTCCGCACTGGCTCACGCGTGGGCACGCTCAACTCCACATCACCCAGACCGACAAACCGAGCACGGATGCGAGTTGCCAGATCCATAGCGGGAACAGGTGACTCGAGAAGTGCAGCACGCAGTATCTGCCGCGCCTCCTCTTCCATAGAGCGGTTCCGGCTCGCGGCGCGCATACGAAGATCGCGCTTGAGTGACTCGTCTAGATCGCGAATGGTGAGTGTGGCCATGTGGAAGCTCCTGCGTCAGCTGCATTGTACTCAATGAAGTCATTGATAGCACTCACGGGTGAGGAATGGGTCGCAGTCCATCTCGCGGCTCCACGCCGAATGCCTGGAAGAAGGGCGAGAGCACGCCGCCCGCGGATCGGTTGGACTCCGGCTCTTCGACTGGACCCTGAACACAAACTGACGTTTGAGTTCTGCAGTTGCCAATGACAGCTTTGCGGTGCCCAGTTTGGACGACCGGCCGTCAGCAAAGGGTCGCTATGAGCTGGTCGCGGGCCAGGAATCGCCGCCCCAAACCCGTCGCTCAGAGTAGCGCTGCCCAAGAGCTGACGCTCGCCGCAGACGGTCCCGGCCAAGCGGTGCCGTAGGTGAAGGGCAGCTTCCCGGCATCTCACCCGGCCACGCTGACGCTGGCGGCGGCGTGG
Source organism: uncultured beta proteobacterium (assembly GCA_963774675.1). Classification (GTDB taxonomy): domain Bacteria; phylum Pseudomonadota; class Gammaproteobacteria; order Burkholderiales; family Burkholderiaceae_C; genus CAIKUF01. The sequence goes on from CAVZFV010000006.1 coordinate 156,246, forward strand.
GGTTAGCCACCCGAAGGTAGGCACCGGCAAGCATGCACCCGCAGGTGGGCGCCCGACAGAGCGATTGCTACACCGTGTGCGGCTTGAGACCGTCCGGGCTCACCACCTCCGGAGCCTCGCGCGCAAGCTGTCGGCCGACCGCCCCAGAGCTGGACAGCTGCGTCGCGTGCACCAACTCCGATTCATGCGCAGGACCAATCCGAGCGTCTTCCCATGTTCCGGCTGGGCTTGTCTCCTGCGGTGATGTGTCTCATACTAAACAGGACAAGCTGCTCTTCCACTCATTGCACTCCATTTCTGGAGGAAAGCCTTGTCAGCGATCGACATCGTCTTCGCCGAAGTGTCCGACGGCACGCACAGCCCGTATGTCGAGCAGAAGATCCGCGCGATGTTCGCCGCTCTGGATGGAATTCCCGGAACGACTGCCCGCAATCGACTCACGCAGCCGAAGCTCACCGCATACGCGGCCGGGATCAGGGCTGGATTGCGCCGTATGGACGTTCGCTCGATCCCGCTCGCCCGGCGCCCCGACTTGGGCCGCCTGACCACCGGTCAGCGCCGCGTAGTCAATCGACGCATTCGGTGCCTGATCGAGTCGGTCAACACCCAGTTCCCGCTGCTGGACGGGGAGCATGTGCTCGACGACGGAGATTTTGCGAGCTATCTGAGCCGCGCCTGGCGCGGCTACCCGCGCCACACCGCTGCGCTGCGCAGGAAGACCAATTTCGCAACGACGTACTACTTCGTGCACGACACCGTGGTCAACCTGCGGCGGCGTCGCGTCGAGATCGCCATGCCCGAGGCGGTCGGCCGGGAGCGCGGCCTGGGCGCCGCATATACGCCCGCGTTCGGCAACGCTGCCCGCGAACTCGCCAAGGCGCTGGCGGGACTGGCGGAGCCGCCCTTCAACATGATCGGCGCGTTCTTGATCAACGCGTTCTGGCCTACCGGCAGCGGCGCCGCGACCAACTGGGACGAGGTCTACGCCAATCTGCAGCTGATCATCAAGAACCAGCTGGCCGAGAACGAAGTGAAGCAAGCTGCGGTGAAGGTGCGGGGCTTCGCAACCTTCCTTGCGAACGAGTACGTCGAGCTGAAGAAGTCCGCCCGCAAGCGGCCCGGGGAGCTGCTGGCTGCTTTGCAACCTTACGACACCGCCTTCTTCCTCGATATCGTCAACCGGTTCATGTTCGCGGACAAGCCTACCAGCGACGTCGCCACGGCGAGTCTCGCCAACTTCATGATCGGCGCGAACCTGCACATCGCCCTGAACCAGGAGCGCGCCCTGGTGGATCCGGCATACAGCGACGACCCGTCCCAGTCACCCTATGCGCTCACGGCTTCGAACCTGGCGAAGACGTACGCCGCATATGCGCGCGCCGCCGCTCCCGCAGTGGTGAAGTTGCGCCAGGCGCAAGTCACGGGCCTCAAGAGCTCCCACGAAACTCATTGTCAGGGCGGTCCCGCGGCGCACTGCACGACGATCTGGTCCTACTGGTTCGAGGACAACAACCCGAAGCCAAAGTACAAATCGAAGGAGTATTCGTACGTCGATGGCGGCAAGGGCAGTCACGACGACGCGAAGCCTCAGGCCCTGCAGGCGCGCAAGGCCTATCTGGCGAAAATCGAGAGGGATCTGAATCTTAAGAAACAGGTTTATGACGTCGCGGCGTTCTGGGACAAGATCGCCGAGAACCCCATTTCAATGGCGTACGCCGCCCCCACGACCGCGCCCTCGCTCGATCCGGACGGTTGGGCCGCAAAAACGCCTGTCCGCGGTAGCCGCCGATGGCGCGACGGCTATCGCGTCCGCTATGCGGTGAGTTTTTTCCAGGGCGGGAAGGAAACGGACAAGGGGCCCTGGTGGACGCCGAAGGGTGTCGACGCGTCGAGCTATCTCGCGGGCACACCGAACGCACTGCCGACGCTTACGGAGATTCCCGTCGACCCCTTCTACCATGCCGACGGCCGCGTCCTGTACCGGCAGTTCGACGGCGCCCGCGAGGAGCGCATCGCTCGCATTGATGACAATCAAACGACGCGCCACCAGGACATGGCGAAGTAGGCTCGACCGGGCCGCCACGTCCGCGGTTCGAGCGGGAGAGGGGGAAGCACTGATCCCCGAGGGCACGATGGCAAACCGCACATCGTGAACTTGCTGCCGATGTTCATGAGTCGCTTGGCCGCCGCGTCTTTGCCACGGCCGAGCCTTTACCCGGGAAACGACCGCTTCAAGGCTGTCAGCCTCGGCGTTCGGAAGCCTGCTTTGGGTCGATTGCCGGCCCACGGGAAGGACGGCTGACCGGCACCCGACTCTTGCGACCCTGGCGCAGCGAACCTGCCCGGAGGTGACCGGCCGCTTTCGTTGACATTGCTGACACCCATCTCGCCGACGCGAAAGACAGCAGTGGGTCGGTTGCAGCCGATCACGTTCCGTCATTGAACGACCGCTTGCTGGGGATCCTGACGTTCTATGTTTGAGCGTCGGCTTAGGCTGAAGGCGCTTTCCCACGCGTATCAGCAGGCACCCCGCCCCCGCGCAACGGCAATCGCCACACGCAACGGCCGTCAAACGCCGGCGCTTGCGATGTTTGCCTCTTGACCGGTACGTCTGTCTGGTGTCAACTCAAAGCTCCTCTGCGAAGGGTCCTTGCCCTGCTCCATCGGTGAGCCAAAAGGCGTTGCGGTCGTTACCCGCCCTTCGAGTCGTCCGATCCTGAATCGGACTGCGTGATCCCGAGAGGGCGCGCTTTGGTAGTTCCCCCAGTGCTTTGGTGCGCCTGCACCACGTGATTCGTCGCCGCTCGGCTTGACCCGCGGCCACCGATTCCCTTCGATTGCGCGACATCGCGCCATCCGATCGCTCGACGCCACCGCCGATGGCCGGCGACATAGATCGCCCCATGGCGCGCATGCCGATGAGCATGATCCCGAGCACGAGCACAACGCCCGTCAAACGCGCGCGTCGTTACTGGCGGCTTGCTGACAGTGACGACGCTCTAGCACCGCATGACGCCTCGTCAACGGCGGTGCCGCGCGCAGTGACGCTGCGAAGTGATGAGCGGATCGAGGGCCAGACCTTCGATCCTTGCAACGGGCCTTGAGCCCGATACGAGCGGTGCGGTCTTGAACCGCACCTGCATTGCGCTGCAACGGCCCGACCGTTGCAGCGCCGCCCGATCCCTCGTCAGAGGATCAAAACCAGACGTGTGCGAAGCACACCCCTTGAACCCTGGGTCAATGGTCCCCGCGCGTGTTCTGTGCCCTCAGGCACGGCGCGCGGCGCCAGTAGCGCGTGCAACGCGGGCGAGCAGTAAAGCAACTTGCACGAACGGGAGTGGAGTCCCGCGTCCCTTGTCTTTCCACGCGCTACGGCGTGCGGGATGGACAGAAACACTTACCAACCCTTTGGCACCGCGCAGTACCGACGATTTTCTTTGGATCCATGAATGTGAACGGATGAATGGAGAACCTCATGCCCATGCAACCCGAGGTACGCCATGCGTGACCTCAACCACGATTTCAAGAACCTGTGCCGGCGCAACCGCGACGGCTCGTTCGCCACGCAAAGCGACCGCGAACGCATCCTGACCCTGATCGCCAACCAGCTGGGCGAGGACGGCTTTCGGCATCTGCGCGCCACCGGCGTGCGCACCAAGCATGTCGAGCACCTGGTCGAGCGTTGGCACGGCGAAGCGATCAGTGCGGGCACGTTCAAGAACCGGATGAGCGCGCTGCGCTGGCTGGCCGAGAAGATCGACAAGCGCAACATCGTCTTCCGCGACAACGCGGCCTACGGCATCGCCGAGCGGCGCTATGTCACCAACGTCTCCAAGGCCCATGAACTCGATGCCGAGCGGCTGGCTGCCGTCTCGGACCCCTACACGGCCATGTCATTGCGGCTGCAGGAAGCGTTCGGGCTGCGGCGCGAAGAGAGCATCAAGCTGCGACCGAGCTGGGCGGATCAAGGTGAGGTGCTGCACCTCAAGGCCAGCTGGACCAAGGGCGGCAAGGAGCGCGAGTTTCCGATTCGCACCGAGGTGCAGCGCGAGTTGTTGGGGCAAGCCAAGAAGCTTGGCGGCGCCGGCAGCCTGATCCCGACCGAGATGTCGTACAAGGAGCAGCTCAATCGCTTCAAGGCTCAGACGGCGCGCGAGGGCATCGACCGAGTGCACGGGTTGCGACATGCCTACGCGCAGGCGCGCTATGCGGATCTGACTGGCTGGAAGGCGCCGGCTGCGGGTGGGCCGACGAGCAAGCAACTGAGCCCGGAGCAGAAGGTCATCGATCGCCAGGCCAGGTTGACGATCTCGCGCGAGCTCGGACACGAGCGCGAGCAGATCACCCGGGTGTATTTAGGCCGGTAAGTCGTGCTGCGTGTAGCTTTCCCAGAGGGTGCTCGCCTCCATCGGCGAAGCGCAATTGCCCCTGACCAGGCTGAGCCGAGTGCGCCGACACGACCCGGGTGCTCGGCCGATCGGCACCTTGTCTGCGCCGGGGAAGTTCGACCTATGTCGGCTTGCCGACGCCCTTGCCGCCCTGCCCGGCGATGGGCCTGCCGGCGACATTGGTGCGCCGGGATCGACGCCGGCGGCGATGAGCTTGCGCGCTTCGTCACGCCGGGCTCGCGCATCGGGCAGTGAGACGTCAGGGTAGGTCCCCAGGCTGAGCCGGTTCTCCCGGCTGGCCATCCAGTACCGCAGGCGCCACCAGCCGACATCGTCTGGCCGGCAGATCAAGGAAAG
>CAVZFV010000007.1:0-85740 GCA_963774675.1 uncultured beta proteobacterium
CCCCGTCGTTCAGGGTCGACGGCTTGCCGCCGGCTCCAGCCGCCTTGATGGCCGCCTTGATCGCCTTGATCGCCTTGTCGCTGAGGATGTTGATGACCGCCATGACCGTATAACTTTCCTGGAGCCTGGTCAGGATCGGCCAGTTATCCGGTATGTTATCCGGTCTGGACCGGGATTCAAGGGTTCCTCGTGAGATCTCTTGAGACGAAAAAAAGTCCTAAGTCGTTGATTTACTTAGGACTTTCATGCGTCTTGAGACGCCTTGAAACTACGTTCTGGTGGAGCCGGGGGGAATCGAACCCCCGTCCGCTAGCCATCATCGGGCAGATCTACATGCGTAGCTGACTGATTTGTTTTTAAGGCCGTGGGTCGCGCAGCAGCACGCTACCCCTGTCCCGAGTCACTTAGTTTGATTCCCGGTTGAGTGACCCAACCGGGAACGAGCCAATGTGAATGACCTCGCAGCCTTCAGGTTACCCCTCAGGCCCAGCCCATCGGCCAACTGTTGCGAGGCTCACCGGTTTTAAGCGGCGAGAGCGTACGTTTGATCGTTCGCAGTTACTTTGTTTCCAGTGGATTTACGAGCGAACTGGTGCTCGGCATGCCCTGTTCCAACTCCGAACCCGCGTCGAAGCCAGGTCGGCCCCTGGTGACAAGTAGTTTAGGGCATCGCGAGGGATTGCAAGAGCTGCTCTGGCATGTCGATCACGAGATCAGCCTGCCACGCCGTCACCGGCTCGCCTAGCCCGAGGTAGCCCCAGGTGACGGCAATCGTGCGCATACCTGCCGCGCGGCCGGCCTGCACGTCGCGCAGATCGTCGCCGACGTAGATGCAGTCTGTCGCCGCAACGCCCGCGCGGCGCGCAGCCTCGAGCAGCGGCGCCGGATGCGGCTTGGCGTGCGGCGTGCTGTCGCCGCAAATGACCACTGCGGCGCGTGACGCGAGGCCGAGCGCATCCACCAACGGCAGCGTGTAGCGAGCGATCTTGTTCGTGACGATGCCCCAGCGAATCGAGGCCATTTCGAGCGCACCGAGCACCGGCAGCATGGCGTCGAACACGCGGCTGTCGCGCGTGAGGCGGGCCTCGTAGCGGCTCAAAAACTCGTCACGCAGCGCGGGAAAGGCCGCGTCGTCGGGCGTCACGTTCAGCGCGATTCCGACCATGCCGCGCGCACCGCTACCGACCATCGGCCGGAATCGGTCGAACGGTAACGCAGGAAGGCCGCGATGGCGCCGCATGTCGTTGCCGGCGCCGGCAAGATCGGGCGCGCTGTCCACGAGCGTGCCATCGAGGTCGAACAGCACCATGCCAGGCACCGCGCTCATAACGGGCGCGTGCAGGCGATGAGGTAGTTGACGTCGGTATCCGATCCGAGGCCGTAGCGCCGCGTGAGCGGGTTGTAGGTCATGCCGCGCGTCGCCTGCAGTTCGAGCCCGGCGTCGCGGCACCAGCGCGCCAGCTCGCTAGGTTTGATGAAGCGTGCGTATTCGTGTGTGCCCTTGGGCAGGAGGTTCAGCACGTGCTCGGCGCCGACGATCGCGAACAGAAACGACTTCGGGTTGCGGTTCAAGGTCGAGAAGAAGACCCATCCCCCGGGCTTCACGAGCGTCGCGCAGGCGCTGACGATAGCCGCCGGGTCGGGCACGTGCTCGAGCATCTCCATGCAGGTCACGATGTCGAACGTGCCCGGCGCCTCGGCCGCCAGCGTCTCGGCCGCGACTTTGCGGTACTCGACGGCCTGCGTCCCGGCCTCGAGGGCGTGCAGCTGCGCGACCTTCAGGGGCTTGGACGCGAGATCGATCCCGAGCACCTGCGCGCCGTGGCGCGCCATCGCGTCGGATAGCACTCCGCCGCCACAGCCAACATCGAGCACACGTCGGCCCTTGAGCGGGGACAGTCCGTCAATCCAATCAAGGCGTAGTGGATTGATCTGGTGCAGGGGCCGGAATTCTCCTTCGAGGTCCCACCAGCGGTGGGCGAGATCGCTGAATTTGGCGAGTTCCTGCGGGTCGGCGTTGGTCATGCGTCGATGGTACCGAAACGGGGCGGGCATGAAGAACCCCGCCGAAGCGGGGTGGCTAATAGGGATAGGGGCCGATCATCGCTGATCGGGCCCCTCCCACACCACCCGGCATGCGGGTCCGCACCGGGCGGTTCGAGAAGTTGAGGTCAGGAGAATCGTGGGACTCCCAGGCGGTCGAAGTAGGCGATAGTCAGAAGCATGTTGAGCCCCATGCGGCTGTTGCGCCACCAGCGTCGTGCATTGCCGGCGATGCGTGCAGCCAAATCCACGCTCGCGCCCAGCCTGCGCAGCTCACGGAATATCGTCGTCCCGTGCCGCCACTGCTTGAGCTGCACCGCCCGCAGCCGGTGCCGCAACCATTCGTCCAGCTCGCGCATGACCTTGGGTGTCTGCGCCAGCCGGAAGTACGACTTCCAGCCCGGCACGTAATCCCTCAAGTCAGCAGCGATCTGTTCGAGGCTGCGGCCCCGTGTGCGGCGTGTCAGCTGGCGGATGCGTTCGCGCAGCTTGTCCAGGGCCTGTGTCGCCACTGCCCGTTTCGCTTCGTCCTTCGACGCCCAGAAGCAGTAACCCAGGAACTTGCGCCCCCAGACTGACGCCACCGCCGTCTTGGACTCGTTGACCTTCAGCGCCAGCTTCGCGTAGCAGCCGCGCAGCGCTTGCAGCACCCGCTCACCTGCCTTGTGGCTCCTGACGTAGACGTTGCAGTCGTCGGCGTAGCGCACGAACCTGTGTCCGCGCCGCTCCAGCTCCTGATCCACTTCGTCCAGCAGCACGTTGGCCAGCAAGGGGCTCAGCGGCCCGCCTTGCGGCGTGCCTTCGAACCGCTCGCTGAGCACCCCGTGCGCCAGGATGCCGGCTTGCAGGTAACGGCGGATCAGCCGCAGCACCCGCTTGTCCGCTATCCGCTTGGCCAGCCGGTCCATCAGGATGTCGTGATTGACCCGGTCGAAGGAAGCGGCGACACACTACCCCTCTCGAAGAGCTCCCCGCGGTCGTACGCATCGTGCGCCCCGGACATGCCTTCGACGGGCGGGAACTTCAAGTCTTCAGTCGTTGCAAGCGTGCTCGCCAGTTGCAGTTGCTGTTGATCCTTCCAGACGAATCTCGATCACTGATCCCAGCGAGTTGGACCGATTGGGCAGTCCGTATACACGGCAAGCCGTTAGCTGCATCTGGACCGGGGATTCTTGCAGCCCTGGCGGACTTGCTCAAGGCCCGCGCCCTCGTCGACGCTTTGCTCGGCCATATGGCTCAAGCAAAGGAGAGCGACGATGCAACTCGAACTGGCTCTGTCGGAGCATCCCTCAACCGCGTCGATGCTGTGGGAGCAGTTCGACCCGATGACGCGCCAAGCCGTCATCGACCGTCTCGCGCTGGCCATCGCAACAGCGGCGGTGCCGTCACAGCACAACGAGGAGAGCGATGATGAGTGAGAGCGACAAGATCAAGCCATCGCACCTGCAACGCTTGGCGCTGGTCTACGTGCGTCAGTCCTCCGCCGCTCAGGTCGAACTAAACCGCGAGTCCACGATGCGCCAATACGCGCTGGCAGATCGCGCCGCGGCGCTGGGCTGGTCGGCACCACGCATCAGCGTTATCGACCAGGACCTTGGCCTCTCAGGCGCGAGCGCGCATCAGCGTGGAGGATTTGCCCGCATGGCTGCCGAGGTGGCGCTCGGTCATGTGGGTTTGGTCCTCGGACTGGAGGTCTCGCGCTTGGCGCGCAACAACGCCGACTGGTATCGCTTGCTCGATCTGTGCTCGATGACCGACACCCTCATCGGCGATGCCGATGGCCTGTACCACCCTTCGCACTTCAACGATCGACTCTTGCTCGGCCTGAAGGGCACCATGAGCGAGGCGGAGCTGCACGTGCTGCGCGCCCGACTCGACGGCGGCATTCGCAACAAGGCTGCCCGTGGCGAGCTGCGGCGAGGCTTGCCTGTAGGTTTCGTCTGGGGTGACGCCGACGGTGAAGTCCTGCTACACCCCGACGAGGCCGTGACCGCCGCCGTGCGCGCCGTCTTCGCGCGCTTCTCGGAATTCGGCTCCGCGCGCAGGGTCTGGCTGTGGTTTCGCAGCGAGGGTCTGACGTTCCCGTCAATGTCCCACAGCCGGGCCCAGATGCGCTGGACTGCGCCGACATACACGTCCATTCACGGCATTTTGTCCAACCCGGTTTATGCTGGTGCCTACACGTATGGCAAGACGCGCACCGAGCGGTTCGTGGATGGCGACGGCAACATCCAATCGCGCATGCGCCACTTGCCACAACGCGAGTGGTCAGTGCTCATCAAGGACCATCACGAGGGCTACATCGATTGGTTGACCTATGAAGCCAATCAACAGCGCCTGGACAGCAATACGCGTCCCCGACCCCATCAGGCAGGAGGCGCAGTGAGAGAGGGCTCAGCGCTGCTTCAGGGGCTTGCCACTTGCGGCCATTGCGGCCGCAAGCTGCACACGCATTACCGTGGCCGACATCAGACTCCGGGCTACCACTGCTCGAACAAAGAAATCGTCAACGGTCGCGGCGTCTACTGTTTGAACGTCGGTGGCGTGCAAATCGATGAGGCTGTAACGGCGACGTTTTTGGCCGCGGTCGAACCCGCCGGCATCGACGCTGCATTGCGCGCTGCCGAGCACCTGCAATCCGACCACGATGGTGCGATGACGCAGTGGCGCCTGGCCTTAGAGCGGGCCGACTACGAAGCTCAGCGCGCCGAGCGCCGCTACCGTGCTGTCGACCCTGACAACCGCTTGGTGGCGCGCGGCCTCGAGGCCCACTGGGAACAATGCCTTCAGGCGCTGGAACAATCCCGTCACGAACTGGCGCAAAGAGAGCAATCTCGACCGCGCGCGCTGTCCGCCGATGAGCGGGCCAGTGTCCTGCAACTGGGCAAGGACCTTCCCCGACTCTGGCGCTCGCCATCGACTACGTTGCGGGATAAAAAGGAGTTGTTGCGCACGCTGCTCGAGGAGGTCGGCGTCAGCGTATTCCGCGAGCAATATCGCGCCTTGCTCAAGCTGCGCTGGCGCGGTGGCCTGATCACCGAATGCGACGTCAGTTTGCCGCGCTCTCGACCTGCAACTGTGCGCACCGACGAGGACACGATCGGACTCGTACGTCGCCTTGCGCTGCATCACGACGACGCCACGATCGCCGGCATCCTCAACCGGCAGGAGCGCACCACGGCGCGCGGCTTGCGGTTCACTCAGGGGCTTGTCGGCAATCTGCGCAGGCATTGGGGCATCCCCTGCTTCCAGCCTTCCGAGGAGGTCCCGTCCGGTGAGCTTCTATGCATCAAGCAGGCCGCCGAAGCGCTGGGCCTTGCGCCGTCGACCATACACCGCTGGCTCAACGACGGATTCATCGCGGGCGAGCAGGTCACCTCAGGGGCACCATGGCGCATTCGCGTCAACGATGCACTGCGGCGTCGCCTCGTTGAAGAAGCTCCCGCCGGCTACGTCGTCATGCAAGAAGCAACCAAGCGATTGGGCGTGACACGACAGACCCTGTTGCACCGTGTAAAGCGCGGCGAGCTCGACGCCGTCCTCGTTTGCTACGGGCGCAGAAAAGGCTTGAGAATCAAGCTCTTGGACGAGCAACCGAGCTTGTTCGAGGCGACCTCATAAACCAGGGGGCAGTATGACGTGCGATCCAAGAATTTCTCCAGATCCAGATCCACCACGACCCTGTAGCCGGCCTGCACGTACTGTTGCGCCTCCAACACCGCGCCTTGCGCGCTTCGCCCCGGCCGGAAGCCGTGGCTGTGCTCGCTGAACGTCGCGTCGATGAGCGGCTGCAGCACCTGCAAAAGCGCCTGCTGGATCAGTCTGTCGACGGCCGTGGGTATCCCGAGCTCGCGCGTCCCGCCCCCAGGCTTGGGTATGCCCACGCGGCGCACGGCTGAAGGCCGGTAACTGCCGTCGAGCAACCTGGCTCGGATGTCAGGCCACGCTTGCTTGAGATATTCGCCCGTTTCTTGCACCGTGCGTCCGTCGACGCCGGCACTTCCCTTGTTGGCCTTCACGCGCTTCCACGCGCGGGCCATGTTCTCTCTGGCCAGCGCCTGCCCCAGCAGGTCGTCGGCCCCCCAGTCCGTTTGTGCATGCCGCGCCAGCGTGGCTTCATCGCTCACGGCGTGAGGGGCGGCTTCACCGCCCCCGGTTTCCGTGCGCCCCGGTTGCCCAGGCTTCTGATGCAATGCCCCGCCAAGCGACATGTCTCGTGACTGTCCTTCTCGTTCAGCCCTTCGCCAGGGTGTACGGCCTCGGCGGCCTGCCCTGCGCTACTACGGCGTCTGCTGACTTCTCGCTCCGGTTCATCACCGTCGCCCTTTCAGACACAAGGCGAGATCTCCCCAGGTAAGGGCTCGCGATCCTTCACCGCACAACCGCCGCATTTACGTCGCCTGGCCCTTGGCCACGAGAGCTTCGCAGTTTGTTGCCTGCTCGCCCTGGCCGGCGCCGCCTCGGATGCGATTCGTGTACCTCGGCTCACGGTTTACGCTCCACGCTTCCTCCCCACGCTCGGTCGCCCTCACGCAGCTGCGCTTCACTTGCCTCGCTGTGGCCAGCTCGGCCGCGGACTTGCACCCCGAAGATCGCGCCCATGCTGGGCGCACAACAAAAAACCCCGCCGAAGCGGGGTTTTCGCAAGAGACCTTGACGGTCAATTACTTGGTCGAGCGGGTACCGACCATTTCGATCTCGACACGGCGGTTCTTCGCGCGGCCTTCGGCGGTCTTGTTGCTCGCGATCGGCTGCAACTCGCCCTTGCCTTCGGTGTAGACGCGGTTCTTCTCGACGCCCTTGCTCACCAAGTACTCCTTGACTGCGTTGGAGCGGCGGATCGACAGGCCCATGTTGTACGCCTCAGTACCGATCGAGTCGGTGTGGCCGACAGCGATGATCACTTCGAGGTTCATGCCAGCCATCTTGCCGATCAAGTCGTCAAGCTTCGCCTTGCCTTCTGGCTTGAGCGCGTACTTGTCGAAGTCGAAGAACGCGTCGGCGGCATAGGTCACCTTCTCGCTCGTTGCCTTCGGCGCAGCGGCTGGGGCCGGCGGCGGCGGCGCCGGCGGTGCAGCCATCGGGGCCGGTGCCGGTGCCGGCGGTGGCGGCGGCGGTGGCTTGGCGGCGCCATCACAACCCGGATAGGCAGTTGCCGGCGTCCAGTTTGCGTCGCGCCAGCAGAGTTCGTTGGTGCCGTTCACGACCGGCATGCCGTCAGCAGTACGCCATTGGTCCGAGCCGTTGGCGGCCTTCATCTCTTCAGCGGTGGGCTTCGCAATCGGCTTTGCCGGGAACGGCTGCACATTCTGCGCACTCGCGGCCATTGGGACGGCAAAAGCTGCTACTGCAAACAGCATTGCCACCTTGTTCAATTTCTTCATGATTCTCCTCTCAGGGGGAAGGTACAGAGTTCCTGCAAATCGTCCGAATCGCAATCGGAAAGTACTGGCAAACCCTCAGCTTCAGAGCGCTCACCACCGACGCGTCATTGTGCCATAGGGCTCACAGCCAACGCTATTTTGGGGCCGCTCCGCGCCGGTCGGATGCGCTGTGTTGCGCCGGTGCTACAGCTTGCGCCACTTAGAATTGCAACATCAGGAACGCCAGGGGCCGTCGCGGCCACCGACTCCCGTGCCAGCCGCCCCCAGAAAGTCTAAACCAGCGTCGCCGCCTGCATGACCCAATTCGCCAAGGAAACACTGCCGACCAGCCTCGAAGAGGAGATGCGCCGCTCCTACCTCGATTACGCGATGAGCGTGATCGTCGGGCGTGCGCTGCCGGACGCGCGTGACGGCCTCAAACCCGTGCACCGGCGATCGCTCTTCGCGATGCACGAGTTGAACAACGACTGGAACCGGCCGTACAAGAAGTCGGCCCGCATCGTCGGCGATGTGATCGGCAAATACCACCCGCACGGCGATCAGTCGGTGTACGACACGATCGTGCGCATGGCGCAGGATTTCTCGCTGCGCCATATGCTGGTCGACGGCCAGGGCAACTTCGGCTCGGTCGACGGCGACAACGCGGCGGCGATGCGCTACACCGAAATCCGCCTCTCAAAGATCGCACACGAGTTGCTCGCCGATCTCGACAAGGAGACGGTTGACTTCGGCCCGAACTACGACGGCTCCGAGAAGGAGCCGTTGGTGATGCCGACGCGGCTGCCCAACCTGCTCATCAACGGCTCGGGCGGCATCGCGGTCGGCATGGCGACCAACATTCCGCCGCACAACCTCAATGAAGTGATCGACGGTTGCCTTCATCTGTTGAAGAACCCCGAGGCGACGATCGATGAGCTGATCGAGATCATCCCCGCGCCCGACTTCCCGACAGCGGGGATCATCTACGGCACGAATGGCGTGCGCGATGGCTACCGCACCGGGCGCGGCAAGGTGGTGATGCGCGCGAAGTGCCACTTCGAGGACATCGATCGCGGCCAGCGCGAAGCGATCATCGTCGATGAGATCCCCTACCAGGTGAACAAGAAGACGCTGCTCGAGCGCATGGCCGAACTCGTCCACGAGAAGAAGCTCGAAGGCATCAGCCACATTCAGGACGAGAGCGACAAGTCCGGCATGCGCGTCGTGATCGAGTTGAAGCGCGGCGAAGTGCCCGAGGTGGTGCTGAACAACCTGTACAAGCAGACGCAACTGCAGGACACCTTCGGCATGAACATGGTGGCGCTGATCGACAACCAGCCCAAGCTGTGCAACCTGAAGGATCTGATCGCGATCTTCCTCGAGCACAGGCGCGAAGTGGTGACGCGGCGCACCGTGTTCGACCTGCGCAAGGCGCGCGAGCGCGGCCACGTGCTCGAAGGCTTGGCGGTGGCGCTTGCCAACATCGACGAGTTCATCGAGACGATCAAGACCTCGCCGACGCCGCCCGTAGCGAAGGCGGCGTTGATGAGCAAGAGCTGGGATTCGTCGCTCGTGCGCGAAATGCTCACCCGCGCCGCGGGCGAGACGCCCGGCGGGCGCGAGGCGTTCCGCCCCGAAGGGCTCGACCGCAACCTCGGCATGCAAACAGACGGCCTGTACCGCCTTTCCGACGAGCAGGCGAGCGAAATCCTGCAAATGCGCCTGCAGCGGCTGACCGGCCTCGAGCAAGACAAGATCATTACCGAATACAAGGAGGTGATGGCGCGCATCGCCGATCTGCTCGACATCCTCGCCAAGCCGGCGCGGGTGACGGCGATCATCGGCGACGAGCTCACCGCGGTGAAGCAGGAGTTCGGGCAGTCGAAACTCGCCGCCCGGCGCAGCGAGATCGTGCACAACGCGCAGGACCTTGGCACCGAGGACCTGATCACGCCGACCGACATGGTCGTCACGCTGAGCCACACCGGCTACATCAAGAGCCAGCCGCTCGCCGAATATCGCGCACAACGGCGCGGCGGACGCGGCAAGCAGGCAACGGCGACGAAGGAAGACGACTGGATCGACCAGTTGTTCATGGCCAACACGCACGACTACATCCTGTGCTTCACGACGCGCGGGCGCGTCTACTGGCTCAAGGTCTGGGAAGTGCCGCAGGGTTCACGCAATTCACGCGGGCGGCCGATCGTCAACATGTTCCCGCTGCAAAAGGGCGAGAAGGTCAATGTCGTGCTGCCGCTGACGGACGGCTTTCGTACCTTCCCGGCCGACCACTTCGTGTTGATGGCCACGGCGACGGGGCAGATCAAGAAGATCGCGCTCGATCAGTTCAACAACCCGCGCAAGGCGGGCATCATTGCGTTGAACCTGGCCGAGGGGGACTACCTGATCGGCGCAGCGCTGACCGACGGCAAGCATGACGTGATGCTGTTCAGCGATGGCGGCAAGGCGGTTCGCTTCGATGAGGGCGATGTACCGACCTATGGCCGCACAGCCGGCGGCGTCAACGGCATGAAGCTCGACATCGGGCAGAGCGTGATCGCGATGCTCGTCGCCGAGCAGGACGACACACTGAGCGCGGCACCGGTCAGCGTGCTCACGGCCACCGAGAACGGTTACGGCAAGCGCACGAGCATCCTCGAGTACACGCGCCATGGCCGCGGCACCAAGGGCATGATCGCGATCCAGCAGAGCGCGCGCAACGGCAAGGTGGTTGCCGCGACGCTGGTGCGCGCCGAGGACGAGATCATGCTCATCACCGACACAGGCGTGCTCGTGCGCACGCGCGTGTCCGAGATTCGCGAGCTCGGCCGCGCGACCCAGGGCGTGACGCTGATGGCGCTCGATGCTGGCTCGCAACTGATCGGCGTTCAACGCATCGTCGAGAACGATGCCAACGCAGACCCGACTATCGATGCTTCGATAGACCCGAACGGCGAGTCCGACGACGCGCCCAACCCCGAGGAAAACTCCTGATGAAAAGATTGATCATTGCGGCGCTGTGCGCCGCGGCCACGCTCGCCCATGCCCAAACCACGAAAAAGGAACTGGTGCAGAAGGCCTTGGCGCTGCAGCAACCCATCATCGAGAGCATCTCGCGCAGCGTCGCCGAGCGCCCGGCAATCCAGTTGATGCAGGTTTCCGGTCAGTACCTCCAGACTCAAGTGCCACCCGAAAAGCGCGAGGCGATCGGCAAGCAGGTCGAGGTCGAGATCCGCAAGTACGTCGACGAAGCCGTTCCTTTGCTGCGCGAGCGTGCACTCAAGCTCGCACCTTCGACCTTCGGCGCGACGATGGAAGAGAAGTTCACCGAAGACGAACTGAAGACGCTGATCGCGTGGCTCGAGTCGCCGGTGAACAAGAAATTCCAGCAGATCTGGCCCGAGATGCAGAACGGCTTCGTTCAGAAGCTCGCGGCCGAAGCAGCGCCGCTGCTCGATCCGAAGCTGCAGGCGCTTCAGCAGCGTCTGCGCACGACGATCGGCATCCCAGAATCGAACGCCGCAGCGTCAACACCGGCCAAGCCTGCCGCTTCCGCCGCGAAGCCACGCAAGTAAGTCGCGTAGGCTGTCGTCGAGCAGGTGGTTGAACCGTACATGGCCGATTCTTCGGACGCTTCCGGCACGTCGCTGCAGTCACTGCGCGCAGGAATCGACGCGCTCGATCTGAAGCTGATGGCGCTTTTGAACGAGCGCGCCGCGCTGGCGCTGCAGGTGGGCGGGCTGAAGAAGGCCGAGGGGTCGGTGGTGTTCCGGCCCGAGCGCGAGGCGCAGGTGATCGACGGGCTCAAGCGCGCCAACCCGGGGCCACTGCGCGACGACAGCGTCGCGCCGATCTGGCGCGAAATAATGTCGGCCTGCCGCACGCTGGAGACACCCACGCGCGTCGCCTACCTCGGCCCGGCCGGCACCTTCAGCGAGGAGGCGGCGCTCGGCTTCTTCGGCTCGTCGATCGTGCGCCTGCCGTGCGCCACCTTCGACGAGGTGCTGCACACGACGCTCGCCGGCGCTGCGGATTTTGGCGTCGTGCCGGTGGAGAACTCGAGCGAGGGCGTCGTCACGCGCTCGCTCGATCTGTTCCTGACGACGCCGCTGTTCATCATCGGCGAGACCAATCTCCTCGTGCGGCACAACCTGCTGCGAAGGGATAGCGCGCTCGAGGGCATCGCAGCCGTCTGCGCACATCCGCAGGCGCTCGCCCAGTGCCACGGCTGGCTCGCCAATCACCTGCCGCACGCCGAGCGCCGGCCAGTCGCCAGCAACGCAGAAGGTGCGCGCTTGGCGGGCGCCGATGCGACACTCGCGGCGATCGCCAGCGAACGGGCCGGCAGCGAGTTCGGCCTGCATGTCGTCGCGCCGGCGATTCAGGACGACGCCCACAACCGCACTCGCTTCGCGATCCTCGCGCATCCGGACCGGCATCCGCGGCCCGCGGCGTCAGGCCACGATTGCACGAGCCTCGTCGTCTCGGTGCCGAACCGGCCCGGCGCGGTGCACGACATGCTCGTTCCGCTCAAGCAGCACGGCGTGTCGATGAGTCGCTTCGAGTCCCGTCCGGCACGGTCGGGCCAGTGGGAGTACTACTTCTACATCGACCTCCAGGGTCACCCCGACGAGCCCCAGGTCGCCGCCGCGCTGCAAGGGCTGCGCAGCGTCTGCGCCTTCTTCAAGCTGCTCGGCACCTACCCGATCGACGTGCATTGATGTTTCAACAACTCGGCGTGATTGGCTGCGGCTTGATGGGGGGCTCGTTCGCCCTCGCGCTCAAGCGTGGCGGGCTCGTGCGCCGCGTGGTCGGCTACAGCAAGTCGCCCTCGACGACCGAGAAGGCGAAGAAGCTCGGCGTGATCGACGACATTGCCGAGTCCGCGCTGCAGGCCGTCACTGGCGCCGACATCGTGCTGCTCGCAGTACCCGTCGCGGCATCGGAGACGACGTTCAAGGCGATCCGCCACCTCGTCAACCCCGGCGTGTTGTTGATGGACGTGGGCAGCACCAAGCGCGAGGTGGTGGACGCCGCGCGCCGCGTGCTCAAGGAGCGCGTGGTCTCGTTCGTGCCGGCGCATCCGATCGCCGGCAAGGAGGTCGCCGGAATCGCCAATGCCGACGCCATGCTCTACCACGGACGCCAGGTCATCCTGACGCCGCTCAAGCAGACACTGCCCGAGCTGGTGCAAAAGGCGACCGATGTCTGGTCCGCGCTCGGTGCGCAGGTGCTGCGCATGACGGCGGAGAACCACGACGCCGCGTTTGCCGCCGTCAGCCATCTGCCGCACCTGCTTGCGTTCGCGTACTTCAGTTCGATCGCCAATCAGCCCGCAGGGCGCGACTTCCTGTCGCTCGCCGGCCCGGGCTTTCGCGACTTCACCCGCATCGCGGCGAGCGACCCGGCCGTGTGGCGCGACATCCTGCTGAGCAATCGCGAAGAGATCCTGCGCCAATCGCTGCGCTTTCGACACACGCTAGATGCGATCGAGCACGTGATGCACGGCGGCAATGCCGAGGCGCTTGAAGACCTGGTGCGCAAGGCGTCGAAGGCGCGCGCCGACTGGCAGATGAACGCCCAGAAGCTGTCTGGCGAGCGCTCCTGAGGCGCGCCGCGCCGGGGCCGGATCACCACGGGCGCGGGCCATGTTCAGCACGCCATTCCTCGATATTGCGCCGCTGACCGGCGCTGATGGCTGCGTGCGACTGCCGGGCTCCAAGAGCATCTCGAATCGCGTGTTGCTGCTCGCCGGGCTGAGCGAGGGAACGACGACGCTGCACGACCTGCTCGAGTCCGACGACACGCAGGTGATGCTCGACGCGCTGCATGCACTCGGCTGCACGATCGAGCGAGAGGCTGAGCGCGTTCGCGTCACCGGGTTGGCGGGGCGGCTTTCGGTGCGTCAGGCCAGGCTCTTCCTAGGCAACGCCGGCACCGCGATGCGTCCGCTGACCGCAGCGCTCGCGCTGCTGACGGCGGCGCAGGGCGGCGAATTCGAACTCGCCGGCGTCGCCCGCATGCACGAGCGCCCGATCGGTGATCTGGTGGATGCACTGCGCGCGCTCGGCTGCCAGATCGATGAACTCGGGGTTGCCGGCTATCCGCCGCTGCGCGTGCACGGCGGCACACTCGACCTGAGCCAGCCGATCCGCGTGCGCGGTGACGTCTCGAGCCAGTTCCTGACCGCGTTGCTGCTGGCGCTGCCGCTCGTCACGACCGATCGCGCCGTGTCGGTCGAGGTCGAGGGCGAACTCATCTCCAGGCCCTATGTCGAAATCACGATCAGGCTGCTCGCGCGCTTTGGCGTGACGATCCAGCACGAAGACTGGCAGCTCTTCACGATCCCGGCACGCGCCGCCGGCGGCGCGTTTCGATCGCCGGGTGACATCCATGTAGAAGGCGACGCTTCATCGGCGTCCTACTTCATCGCTCTCGGTGCGATCGCCGCGAGCGAGGGCCACTGCATCCGCATCGAAGGCGTCGGCAGCGAATCGATCCAGGGAGACATCGCCTTCGCCGATGCAGCCGAGTCGATGGGCGCTGACGTCACGCGCGGTCCGAACTGGCTCGAGGTGCGGCGTGGGCGGTGGCCGCTGCGCGCGATCCGCCTCGACTGCAATCACATGCCCGACGCCGCGATGACGCTCGCCGCGATGGGGCTCTACGCCGACGGCACGACGCGGCTCGACAACATCGCGAGTTGGCGCGTCAAGGAAACAGACCGCATCGCGGCGATGGCGACCGAGCTGCGCAAGCTCGGCGCGGCGGTCGTCGAAGGCGCCGACTTCATCGAAGTCGCACCTCCCGCGCAGTGGCGTGCGGCGTCGATTCGCACCTACGACGACCATCGCATGGCGATGTGCCTGTCGCTCGCTGCGCTCAATCCCCTCGCCGGCGCCGATCCGGGCGTGCCGGTGCGCATCCTCGACCCACGTTGCGTCGGCAAGACCTTTCCCGACTATTTCGAGACTTTGTTCGACGTCGTGCAGGCCGAACCGGCGACGATCCCCATCATCACCGTCGATGGCCCGAGCGCGTCCGGCAAGGGCACGCTTGCGGCAGCGCTTGCTGCGGCGCTCGGCTTTCACTATCTCGATTCAGGCGCGCTGTACCGTGCGACGGCGCTTGCCGCGTTGAAGGCCGGCATTGTGGACGACGATCGAGCAGCCGTTGCGCGCCTCGGCGCCAGCCTCGACTTGCGCTTCGCGAATGGCACGACGCTGCTCGACGGCGAAGACGTGACCGAGGCCCTGCGGCGCGAGGAAATCGGCGCCATGGCGTCGCGGATCTCCGCGTGTCCCGAGTTGCGCGACGCCCTGCGCGCGCTGCAACTCTCGTTTCGGCGCCTGCCCGGCCTCGTCGCGGACGGGCGCGACATGGGCAGCGTGATCTTCCCGCACGCGGCGCTCAAGATATTTCTCACTGCTAGTGCCGAACAGCGCGCTGCGCGGCGTCATAAGCAATTGATTTCTAAGGGCTTTTCGGCTAGTATCGAAGGCTTGCTGGCTGATCTTCAGGATCGTGACGCGCGCGACCGCAATCGCGCCGTCTCCCCGCTCGCTCCGGCGACGGATGCACTTCTGCTCGACAACTCTGGCCTGACCATCGAAGCCTCGGTGGATCAGGTTCTGGTCTGGTGGCAGGAGCGTTCCCCGTTTCGCTGAAGCGAGGTACTTCATCCAAGAGATTCGTCACCAAGCACGCGCACGAGCGCATCGCCCGCAGCATGGCCATCATGCAGCGGTTGTTCAACGTCACTCACCCGCAACCCACCGGTTGCCTCGGAAACATCCCTCATGTCCCAACTCCATACTGCCACCACATCCCAAGGGCCGGACTCATTTGCCGCCCTGTTCGAAGAATCGCTGAAGAAGCAGGAAATGCGCGCCGGCGAAGTCATCACCGCCGAGGTGGTGCGCGTCGACTACAACTTCGTGGTGGTCAATGCCGGCCTCAAGTCGGAAGCCTACGTTCCGATCGAAGAGTTCAAGAACGACAAGGGCGAACTCGAAGTCCAGATCGGTGACTTCGTCGCCGTCGCGATCGACGCCATCGAGAACGGCTACGGCGACACCATCCTGTCGCGCGACAAGGCCAAGCGCCTCGCGTCCTGGATGTCGCTCGAGAATTCGCTCGAATCAGGCGAATTCGTTGAAGGCACGGTCAACGGCAAGGTCAAGGGCGGCTTGACGGTGCTCGTCAACGGCATTCGCGCCTTCCTGCCCGGCTCGCTGCTCGACACGCGGCCGGTCAAGGACATGAGCCCGTTCGAGGGCAAGACGATGGAGTTCAAGGTCATCAAGCTCGACCGCAAGCGCAACAACGTCGTGCTGTCGCGCCGTGCGGTGGTGGAGGCTTCGATGGGCGAAGAGCGCGCCAAGCTGCTCGAGACGCTGCATGAAGGCGCGATCGTCGACGGCGTGGTCAAGAACATCACCGAGTACGGCGCCTTCGTCGACCTCGGCGGCATCGATGGTCTCTTGCACATCACCGACATGGCCTGGCGCCGCGTGCGTCACCCGAGCGAGGTGGTGCAGGTCGGCCAGGAGTTGCAAGCCAAGGTGCTGAAATTCGACGCCGAGAAGAACCGCGTTTCGCTCGGCATCAAGCAGCTCGGCGACGACCCGTGGCTCGGCGTCTCGCGCCGCTACCCGAACGGCACGCGCCTGTTCGGCAAGATCACCAACATCGCCGACTACGGCGCGTTCGTCGAGATCGAGCCCGGCATCGAAGGCCTGGTGCACGTTTCCGAGATGGACTGGACCAACAAGAACATCGCGCCGAGCAAGACCGTCACGCTCGGCGAAGAGGTCGAAGTCATGGTGCTCGAGATCGACGAGGACAAGCGTCGCATCAGCCTCGGCATGAAGCAGTGCAAGGCGAATCCGTGGGAAGAGTTCGCCGAGACGGTGCAGCGCGGCGACAAGGTCAGCGGCCCGGTCAAGTCGATCACCGACTTCGGCGTTTTCGTCGGCCTCGCGGCCGGCATCGACGGCCTCGTGCATCTGTCCGACCTGTCGTGGAACGAGCCCGGCGAAGCCGCCGTGCGCAACTTCAAGAAGGGCCAGGAGGTCGAGGCCGTGGTGCTCGCGATCGACGTCGAGCGCGAGCGCATCTCGCTCGGCATCAAACAACTCGACAGCGACCCGTTCACGAGCTACACCACGGTCAACGACCGCGGCATGGTGGTCAACGGCAAGGTCAAGACGGTCGACGCGCGCGGCGCCGAGATCCAGCTGAACGACGACGTGACGGGCTATCTGCGCGCCTCCGAGATCAGCCGGGACCGCGTCGAAGACGCGCGCAACGTGCTCAAGGATGGCGACGAAGTCTCGGCGCTGATCATCAACGTCGATCGCAAGACGCGCTCGATCCAGTTGTCGATCAAGGCCAAGGACAACGCCGACAGCCAGGAAGCGATGCAACGCCTGTCGCAGACGAGCGAGCGCGAGAACGCCGGCACGACGAGCCTCGGCGCGCTGCTGCGCGCCAAGCTCGACACGCAGAAAGACAACTCCTGACGCGCTGAAACCAGGTCCGCCGCATGACCCGATCCGATCTTGTCTCGCAGCTGACCGAGCGCTTCTCGCAGCTGACGCACCGCGACACCGAGTTCGCTGTGAAGACGATCCTCGACGCGATGTCCGACGCGCTTGCGCGCGGGCACCGCATCGAGATTCGCGGCTTCGGCAGCTTCTCGATCAACCGGCGCCCACCGCGCGTCGGGCGCAACCCGCGCTCGGGCGAGCAGGTTGTGATCCCCGAGAAGCTGGTGCCGCACTTCAAGCCCGGCAAGGCGCTGCGCGAATCGGTGGACGCGCACCTGCCACTTGACGAAACCCCGGCCGCCTGAGCGATAGGCCAGCGAGCCGCGTGGCTGGCTTTGGCCCGCGCCCATCCGCAAGGACTTGCCCAGCGCCGCCCTAGAATCGCCGCAGGGGGACGTGATGCGCATCTTCGTCTGGCTGTTCAGGGCCGCTGTCTTTTTCTCGCTGTTTGCGTTCGCGTTGAACAATAAGCACGATGCCAGCGTGAAGTGGTTTTTCGGCCAGGAATGGCACGCGCCGATGGTCTTCATCGTGCTTGCCGCCTTCGCGTTCGGGGCCGTCTTCGGCGTGTTTGCGATGGTGCCGAGCTGGTGGCGGCATCGCCGTGTCGCGCGCCGCCACCGGCCCGAGCCAGCGCCGCCGAACAGCGCAGTCGCCCCGCTCGCGCCGACGCCGCCGCTCGAGATGCCCGTGCGCGATGGACTTTGACCTGCAGTGGCTGCTGCTGGGTCTGCCGGTCGCGTTTGCCCTCGGCTGGCTCGCGTCGCGCATCGACCTGCGCCAGTGGAAGCGTGAGCAGCGCGAGTCGCCCCAGACGTATCTGAAGGGTTTGAGCCTGCTGCTCAACGAACAGCAGGACAAGGCGATCGACGCCTTCATCGAGGTCGTGCAGAGCGACCCCAACAGCACCGACCTTCACTTCGCGCTCGGCAATCTGTTTCGCCGCCGCGGCGAGTACGAGCGCGCGGTGCGCGTGCACGAATACCTGCTAAGGCGCGCCGACCTGCCCAAGGCCGAACGCGACCGCGCGCAGGACGCCCTCGCGCAGGACTTCATGAAGGCGGGCCTGTTCGACCGCGCCGAAGCGGCTTACCGCGCGCTCGAAGGCAGCCGCTTCGACATCGAGGCCCAACTGGCGCTGCTCGCGCTGCATGAACGCTCGCGCGACTGGCGCACCGCCATTGACGTCGCGCGCAAGCTCGAGCGCAGTGGTGCGGCATCATTTGCCTCGCGCATCGCGCACTACTGGTGCGAGATCGCGGAGGAGGCCGACGCGCGTCAGCAGGCAGAGGCAGCCGCCGAAGCCTTGAGGCAGGCGCGCGAGGCCGACCCGCAGGCGCCGCGCCCGCTCATCATGTCCGGCCGCTGGCATGCACGGCGCGACGATCACGCGCTCGCGATGCAGGCCTTCGGCGAACTTCTCGTCGCGCAGCGCGCGAGCTTCAATCTCGTCGCCGCCGAATATGCCGCAAGCGCAATCGCATGCGATCAGCGTGCCGCCGCGCTTGGGCATCTCGACGCGATCTACCAGCGCGAACCTTCGCTCGATCTGTTGCTCGCAATCGACCGGCTCGATGCGGACCCGCCGCGCCAGCGCGCGCGACTGATGGCGCATCTGCACACGCACCCTGCACCGTCGGCGGCGCGCCAGCTGTTGTTGCCCAAGGGCGGCGGCGAGCCGCTTTCAGCACCCGAGGTGCAGGTGCTGGCCGACACGCTCGACCGCGCCGCGCGCCCGTTGCAACGCTACCGCTGCGCCGCTTGCGGCTTCGAGGGTCAGCACCACTTCTGGCAATGCCCCGGCTGCATGGCCTGGGACAGCTATCCGCCGCTGCGGCTGGAGGAGATGTGACGCGCGCTGCGCCGAGCCTCGCTCAACTTCAGGCCGCTCGCGTGCTGGTGGTGGGCGATGCGATGCTCGACCGCTACTGGTTCGGCACGGTCGATCGCATCTCGCCCGAGGCGCCGGTGCCTATCGTGCGCGTCGAGCGCGAGGAGGAGCGTCTGGGCGGCGCGGCCAACGTCGCGCTCAATGTGCAGGCGCTCGGCGCGCGCGCGACGCTACTGACTGTCGTCGGCGAAGACGCTGCCGCGGGCACACTCGACACACTGCTCGCGCAAGCCGGCGTCGCGACCCTGCTCGGCACCGACCCGCAGTTGCGCACGATCGTCAAGCTGCGCGTGATCGGCCGCTCACAGCAGTTGCTGCGCGTAGATTTCGAAAACCTTCCCGACCACGAAGTGCTCGCCGGCATGTTGGGCAATTTCGAGCAAGCGCTGCCAGCGCATGACGCAGTGCTGTTCTCCGACTACGGCAAAGGCGGGCTCACGCACATTCCGCGCATGATCGCGCTCGCACGTGAGCATGGGCGGCCGGTGCTGATCGACCCCAAGGGCAGCGACTACAGCCGCTACGCGGGCGCGACCGTCGTCACGCCAAACCGCGTGGAGCTGGCGCAGGTGATCGGCGCGTGGTCGAGCGAGGAGCAACTGCACGAGCGCGCGCAGAACCTGCGTCAATCGCTCAAGCTCGACGGCCTCCTGCTGACGCGGTCGGAGGACGGCATGTCGCTGTTCGACGCGGCCGGCCATGCCCAGGTGCCGGCACAGGCGCGCGAGGTGTTCGACGTAACCGGCGCCGGCGACACCGTGATCGCGTCTCTCGCCGCGATGCTCGCCTGTGGCATCGGCCTACGCGAAGCCCTGCCGATCGCGAACCGCGCAGGCGGCATCGTCGTCGGCAAGTTCGGCACCGCGACTGTCAGCCACGAGGAGTTGTTCGGATGAAAGCCCGCAGGAGGAACCGATGCGCGTGATAGTGACCGGCGCGGCCGGCTTTATCGGATCGAATCTCGTGCTCGGCTTGAACAGGATCGGCATCGACGACGTGATCGCGGTCGATGACCTGACCGACGGCCCGAAGTATCGCAACCTGCTCGGCGCGCGGATCAGCGACTATTTCGACAAGCGCGACTTCTACGCCCGCTTCGCACGCGGCGACTTGGGCAATGTCCACGCCGTGCTGCACCAGGGCGCGTGCTCCGACACGATGGAGCACGACGGGCGCTTCATGCTCGACAACAACTACCGCTGCTCGAAGGATCTGCTCGACGCCTGCCAGGCGCAGGGCGCGCGGCTGCTCTACGCGTCGTCCGCGGCAACCTATGGCGCGAGCGCGACCTTTCGCGAGGAGCCTGAATTCGAGCAGCCTCTGAATGTCTATGGCTACTCGAAACTGCTGTTCGACAACGTCGTGCGCCGCATGCTGCCCGCCGCCGCGACGCAGGTGGTCGGGTTTCGCTACTTCAACGTCTACGGCCCGCGCGAGCAGCACAAGGGCCGCATGGCATCGGTCGCGTTCCATCACCAGCAGCAGTTGCGCGAGACCGGCAAGGTGCGATTGTTCGGCGAATACGGCGGCTACGCGCCGGGGCAACAGGCGCGCGACTTCGTCTTCATCGACGATGTCGTCGCGGTCAACCTGTGGTTCCTGGAGCACCCGGACCGAAGCGGCATATTCAACCTCGGCAGCGGCCGCGCGCAGCCGTTCAATGACGTCGCGCTGGCCGTCGTCAACGCAGCGCGCGAGCGCGCCGGTGAGACTGCACTGACGCTCGAGGCGATGGTGCAGCAAGGCCTGATCGAGTACATCGATTTCCCCCCGGCACTCGTCGGCAAATACCAGTGCTTCACGCAAGCCGACCTGACTGCCCTGCGCGCAACGGGCTGCGAGCACGCGTTCGCCGACGTCGCAACCGGCGTTCGGCGTTACGCCCAATGGCTCGCGGATCAGCCCGGCTCGTCAGGCGAAACCTAGCGGTCGCCTCGGCAACGCGCGCGGCGCGGACCCGCTTGATCCACCCGGTTCATTCGTAGACCACCTGCGCGCTGCCGTCGCGCGCCGCGGCGCTCCAGCGCGCGATCGCAGCATCGGTCGGATAAAAGCGCACCGCGGCGCCGAGGTCGAGCGCGGCGCTCACCTCGTCTCGGTGCAGCCGGAGTCTCACCGTCAAGCCCTCGGTGAGCTCGCCGTGCTCGGTCGCGACGCAGCGCGACGGGAAGTCGCGCAGCACCTCGGCCACCGGCGGCACGCTGCCACTCACATCGACCTGCAGGAACTTGCCGAAGCGGCAGCGCGCGCCGGCCAGATCCCAGACCTGCTGCACGCTCACGAGCAGCCCGCCTGAGAAACGATCGGGCTGCACCTTGCCCTGCATGATGACGAGTTCGTCTTCCTTGAGCAACTCGCGGTGTGCGTTGAAGAGTTCCTCGCTCGCCCGCGCGTCGATCACCTCGGTCTTGTCGTCGAGCTTGAAGAGGACGACGCGGCCTCGCTGGCCGTTGACGATGCGCAGGTCGCTGACGATGCCGGCGATCAGTTGCGGCTCGCGGCTGTCGAGCAGATCGGCAATCGGGCGCTTCGCGAAGCGGCGCACTTCCTCGGCGCTCTGGTCGAACAAGTGGCCGGAGAGGAAGAAGCCGACCGCCGTCTTTTCCAGACTCAACCGTTCGCGGATGCTCCATTCGTCGGCGGCGACGAGCGGCGGCTCCTGCGTCGAAGCGGCGTGCGAGTCGTCCACGTCGTCGAACAGCCCGCCCTGATCGGCGTGTGCGAGCTGACTGTCGGCGAAGTCGAACGCGAGACCGATGCTCGCGATGAGCGAGGCGCGGTTCGTCTCAAGCGCATCGAACGCGCCGGCCTTGATCAAGGCCTCCACCGCGCGCTTGTTGATGCGCGTTCGATCGACGCGGGCACAAAAGTCGAACAGGCTCTTGAACGACCCGCCCTCTTCGCGCGCCTGCACGATCGCCTCGATCGCGCCGTGCCCCGTGCCCTTGATCGCGCCGAGGCCGTAGCGCACCAGACGGTCCGCGATCGGCTCGAAGCGATAGCCACCTCGGTTCACGTTGGGCGGTTCGAAGACGACACCCATCGCGCGCGCATCGTCGTGGAAGATCTTGAGCTTGTCGGTGTCGTCCTGCGCGACGCTCATGTTGGCGGCCGCGAATTCGGCCGGATAGTGCACCTTGGCCCAGGCGGTGTGGTACGAGAGCAGCGCATAGGCTGCTGCGTGCGACTTGTTGAAGCCGTAGCCGGCGAACTTCTCCATCAGGTCGAAGATCTCGTTCGCCTTCGCCTCGCCGATGCCCTTCTGGCCCGCACCCTCCGCAAAGATCGCGCGCTGCTCGACCATTTCCTCGAGCTTCTTCTTGCCCATCGCGCGACGCAGCAGGTCCGCGCCGCCAAGCGAATAGCCGCCCACCAGCTGGGCGACCTGCATCACCTGTTCCTGGTAGATCATGATGCCGTAGGTCTCGCTGAGCACCTCGGCCATCAGCGGATGCGGATACTCGACCGCCTCGCGGCCGTGCTTGCGCGCGCAGAAGTTCGGGATCAGGTCCATCGGCCCGGGCCGGTACAGCGCGACGAGCGCGATCACGTCCTCGAACACGTTGGGCTTGGCGTCGCGCAGCATGCGCTGCATGCCTGCGCTTTCAAGCTGGAACACGGCTACCGTGCGGCCTTCGGACATCAGCCGATAGGTCGCGCGATCGTCGAGCGCCAGGTCGTCGAAGCTGAAGTCGCGCCTGTCCGCGTGACGCTCACGGATGAACTTCTTCGCGAGCTCGAGCACCGTCAGCGTCGCGAGGCCGAGGAAGTCGAACTTCACGAGGCCGATCGCCTCGACGTCGTCCTTGTCGAACATGCTGACTGCGTTGTCGCTGCCCGGCTGCATGTAGAGCGGGCAGAAGTCGGTGATGCGGCCCGGCGCGATCAATACGCCGCCGGCGTGCATGCCGACGTTTCGCACGATGCCCTCGACGCGCGTCGCGAGCGCGAGCAGTTCGGCAACCTCCTCCTCGGCCTGTTCGCGCCGCTCGATTTCCGGGTTTTCGCGGCGCGCGTAGATCACGCCACTGTCGGGTTCGTCGGGCACGCGCGCGAGCGTCACGGTCTTGCCGGGCGGCGCCGGCACGAGTTTGGCGACGCTGTCCACATGGCCATAGCTCATGCCGAGCACGCGGCCGACGTCGCGCAGCGCGGCCTTCGCTGCCATCGTGCCGAAGGTCGCGATCTGGCTCACTGCGTCGCGCCCGTACTTGTGCTTCACATAGTCGATCACACGGTCGCGATTGCCCTGGCAGAAGTCGAT
Organism: uncultured beta proteobacterium; assembly: GCA_963774675.1. GTDB lineage: Bacteria > Pseudomonadota > Gammaproteobacteria > Burkholderiales > Burkholderiaceae_C > CAIKUF01. Next base: position 23,113 of record CAVZFV010000007.1, read on the forward strand.
GTCGAAGTCGGGCATCGAGACGCGGTCGGGGTTCAGGAAGCGCTCGAACAGCAGCTTGTAGCGCAGCGGGTCGAGGTCGGTGATGACGAGCGAATAGGCGACCAGCGAGCCCGCGCCCGAGCCGCGCCCCGGGCCCACCGGGCAGCCGTTGTCGCGCGCCCAGGCGATGAAGTCGGCGACGATCAGGAAATAGCCGGCGAAAGCCCATCTTCAGGATGGTCGCGATCTCGAACTCGAGGCGCTCGACGTAGCGCGCGCGCTCGGCGTCTCGCCTTAGCGCTTCGGGATACAGCTGGAGCAGGCGCCGCTCGAGGCCTTCGTGCGAAAGCTGCCGGAAGTAGGCCTCCGGCGTGAGCTGCGCGCCATCGATCGTCGGCGTCGGAAAGTCCGGCAGTTGCGGCTTGCCGAGCACGAGGGAGAGATTGCAACGGCGCGCGATCTCGACACTGTTGGCGAGCGCGCTCGGCAGGTCCGCGAACAGGGCAGTCATCTCGGCCTGCGTCTTGAAGTACTGCTGCGGGTTGAAACGCTTCACGCGGCGCGGGTTGGCGAGCGTCTCGCCCTCGGCGACGCAGACGCGCGCCTCGTGCGCCTCGAAGTCGTCCGGCGTCAGAAACTGTACCGGATGCGTCGCGACGACCGGCAAGCCGAGTTCGGCCGCGAGCGGCACGGCGGCGCGCACGTGCGCCTCGTTCGTCGCGCCGCCGGCGCGTTGCAGCTCAATATAGAAGCGCCGCGGGAACAGCGCCGCCAGACGACCGCGCAATGCGTTTCGCACCGTTGACGTCGCGCGCCAGCAGCGCCTGGCCGACCGCACCTTGATCGGCGCCGGAGAGCGCGATCAGCCCGTCTGCGCATTCGGCCAACGCCTCCCAGGCGATCCAGGCCTGGGCGCGCGGCTGGGAGTCGGGCGCAGGCGTCCAGGCGCGCGTCAGCAGCGTGCACAGGTTCGCGTAGCCCGCACGCGAGGTCGCGAGCAGGAGCAGGCGGCTCGGCTGCTTGTCGCCGACCTACCGGCGCCATCCAGACATCGGCGCCGATGATCGGCTTGACGCCCGCCTTGCGCGCCGCGCTGTAGAGCTTGATCGCGCCGAAGAGGTTGGACAGGTCGGTGATCGCGACCGCGCCCTGGCCGTCGGCCGCCGCGGCCTCGACCAGGTCGTCGATGCGCAAGGTGGAATCGACAACCGAATATTCGGTGTGGGTGCGCAGGTGAACGAAGGACATGAAGGGCATTCTAGAGAGGCCACTGCCCCACGCCAGACCGTCACACGGCGGAGCCGACGTGCCCTTCGTCCCTTTTGTCCCTCTGCGTGTGTGCCACCACGCGACCTCGGGTCGTCAGGCCGTGAGGTCGAACACGATCACTTCCGCATCGTCGCCGCCTTCGAGCACCAATTCGCTCTCGCCCTTCAGCCAGCCGGCATCGCCCGCCTCGAGCGCGACGCCGTTGACGGCCAAGCGGCCACGCAACACCTGGACGTAGGTGTTGCGCGCGGCATCGAGTGCCATGCGCGCTTCTTCGGCACCGTCGAAGCGTCCGGCGTACATCGACGCGTCGGCATGCAGACGCACCGAACCCTCGCGGCCGTCCGGGCTGGCGACGCGGCGAAGGCGGCCACGCTTCTCGGCGTCGGGAACGTGGATCTGCTCGTAGCCGGGGTCGATGCCGCGCACGTTCGGCTCGATCCAGATCTGCAGGAAGTGCGTCTCGGCGCCCGGCGCGTGATTGAATTCGCTGTGCTGGATGCCGCGGCCAGCGCTCATGCGTTGAACGTCGCCGGGGCGAATCGTCGCGCCATTGCCCAAGCTGTCCTGGTGGCCGAGTGCGCCTTCGAGCACGTAGGAGACGATTTCCATGTCCCGATGCCCGTGCGTGCCGAAGCCGGAACCGGGCGCGATCCGATCTTCGTTGATGACGCGAAGGTTGCCGACGCCCATGTGCCGCGGGTCGTGATAGTCGGCAAATGAAAACGTGTGCCTTGACTTGAGCCAACCGTGGTCGGCGTGGCCGCGTTCGGCCGATTTGCGTGTGGTGATCATTGTTACCCTCCAATCGAGCAGCCACTGTAGCCATGGCCTCGGGTCCGGTGGTCGACGCGAATTAATGCCGACGTTCAAATACGATGAACAGAATCACAACCGATGGCCCTTCGATGGCTGATGCCCGCAACGCCCTAACGCCCGACGCCCTCGCAATGGTCGACGCGATCGCGCGCACCGGAAGCTTCGCCGCTGCGGCGCGCGAGCTGGGCAAGGTGCCCTCGGCGCTGACCTACAACGTGCGCCAGCTCGAAGAGGCGCTCGACGTGCTGCTGTTCGACCGCAGCTCGCGCCAGGCGCGGCTGACGGCCGCCGGCGCGGAACTGCTCGCCGAGGGTCGGCGCCTGCTTTTGCAGATGGACGCGGTGGCCAACCGCGTCAGGCGCGTCGCTTCGGGGTGGGAGACGCAGTTGACGGTGGCGGTCGACGGAGTGATCTCGCGCATCACGGTGTTCGAGCTGTGCGAAGCGTTCTACGCGCTCGAACCCCCGAAGGGCCCTGGCACCCGCCTGCGCCTGCGAAGCGAAATGCTGGCGGGCACGCTCGAAGCGCTGACCAGCGGGCAGGCCGATCTCTCGATCGGCTGCGGCCTCGGCGCCTCGCTGCCGGTTGGCGTCAATTCGATGCCACTCGGCGACATGTGCTTCGTGTTCGCCGTCGCGCCGCATCACCCTCTCGCGAAGGGCACGTCCCCGCTGTCGGACGCCGAGTTGCTGCGCCACCGCGCCATTGCCGTCGCCGATTCGGCGCAGCAGCTCGCCCCGCTCAGTTTCAACCTGTTGCCGGGCCAGGACGTGCTCACGGTCGCCTCGATACCCGCCAAGATCGAGGCCCATCTGCGTGGCCTCGGCTGCGGCTTTCTCGCCGAGCCGATGGTGCGCGAGCACATCCGCGCCGGGCTGCTCGTCGTGCGGCCGGTGCAGCGCCAGCTCGCACCGGCGCGGCTCATCAGCGCCTGGCGCAGCCAGCGAACGGACGAGGGCCGAGAAGTGCCGCCCGGCCTCGCACTCGCGTGGTGGCTGAAGCAGCTGGAAGCGCCGGCCACGCGTCAGGCACTGCTCGAGCGCCACGCCGGACTTCTCATATGAACGCGGGCGGCGATGCGCAGGCCTCAGCCTATGTCGGGCGTTTCGCCCCCTCCCCGACCGGCCCGCTGCACGCCGGATCGCTCGTCGCGGCCCTCGCGAGCTGGCTCGACGCGCGCGCGCATGGCGGGCGCTGGCTGGTGCGGATCGAGGATATCGACGGGCCGCGCTGCGTAGCCGGTGCGGACGAACTTATCCTGGCCCAGCTCGCGGCCTTCGGCTTGACGCCGGACGAGACGCCGCAGTGGCAATCGCAGCGCGGCGCGCTCTATCGAACCGCGCTCGACGAGCTGATCGCGAGCGGCGAGGCCTACCTGTGCGGTTGCACGCGCAGCGACATCGCGCGCGCGCTCGCTGCCGCTGGCCGACCCCACGCGCGGCACGAGGAATGGGTGTATCCGGGCACCTGCCGCCCCGAGCGCGGCGGCCTGGGCGACAAGCCGGGCCGCTCGGTGAGATTGCGAGTCGATTCGCGAGTCGATGAATCCGCAACGATCGACTGGACGGACCGCCGCCTCGGGTCGATGCGACAAGACGTCTCCCAAGCCGTCGGCGACTTCGTGCTGCATCGCGCCGACGGCCTGTGGGCATACCAGATCGCAGTGGTCGTCGACGACGCGGCGCAGGGCGTCACCGACGTCGTGCGGGGAGAGGATCTGGCGGACAACACGCCGCGCCAGATTCTGTTGCAGCGCCTGCTCGGCTTGCCCACACCGCGCTACCTGCACACGCCGCTGGTGCTGGGCGCCAACGGCGAGAAGCTCTCCAAGCACAACGGCGCGGCGGCGCTCAACCTGTCGGATCCGATGTCCGCGCTGCGCGCGGCTGGCGTCGTGCTCGACTTGAACAGCGAAGCGAGCGACATCGACGTCTGGCTCGCCAGCGCCGTCGATCAGTGGCGAGACAAGTGGGTCGTCATGAACCGCAGCGCGGCCCGTCACCCAGGGATGGCATGATGCGCGTTTACGTCAAGATACGCATCACGACAAAGGAGACTCCCAGATGAACACGACCCCTTCCGGCCTGCAATTCGAAGACACCGTCGCCGGCACCGGCGCGGAAGCGAAAGCCGGCCACACCGTCAGCGTGCACTACACCGGCTGGCTCTACAACGACGGCGTCAAGGGCGCGAAGTTCGATTCGAGCAAGGATCGCAACGACCCGTTCGAGTTCGGCCTCGGCGGTGGGCAGGTCATCCGCGGGTGGGACGAAGGCGTGCAGGGCATGAAGATCGGCGGCACGCGCGTACTCGTGATCCCGGCTGCACTCGGCTACGGCGCGCGCGGCGCAGGCGGCGTGATCCCGCCGAATGCAACGCTGATGTTCGAGGTCGAACTGCTCGGCGTCTGAGTCGGTCGGCTACAGCGCCGCCCAAGTGCCGACCGTGCCACGCCGCACGGACACACTCGGCTCAGGGCTCGCCGTCCCAATAGTCCAAATCGTCGCTCGCGCGGTGCATAGCGCCGAAGTGGCGTGTGCCGGTGTCGTCCCGAGCCATCGCGAGGTACTTGTCCGAGTCGGGATACAGCACCACCTCGGGACTGTCGAGCGTGCTGATCGACAGGTACTTCAGCGGCGCGCTTGAGGTGTTGATGATCTGGTGCGGGTAGTCGGGGCCTGGCGGAATGAAAGCGATATCGCCCACGCGCAGCGCGAGCCTCTCGCCCGCCACGCGCAGAGTGCCCTCGCCTTCGAGCACGACAAACGCCTCCTCCCGAGCGTAGTGGGAGTGGTAGGGACAGCTTCGCATCCCGGGCGCAACAATGTCGATGCTGATGCCCAACTTCTTCGCCGCTGTGCCCTCGCCAAGTCTGGCGCACAAGCTCTCATAGAGCGGCACGCGCTGCTCGAACGTCTTCGGCGCGTCATCGAAATTGCGAATCAGCGTGCGGCGCAGCGCATCGGCGTCCTTCGGGGCTGCAGGTGGCGAGATCTGATCCATGACATGCGTCCCTTCGTAACCAGCATGCCCTACTGTAGAGCCCTGCGGCACAATCGCGGCCACGCGTGGAATGCGCGTCAAGCCTTGGACATGAGCCGCTAGCCCATCTTGAACAACCTGTTTTCCCTGCTCGGCATCGAAGCCTGGAAGCCCGTGCTGACGGCGCTCGCCTTGCCGCCGGTGCCCTTCTTGCTGCTGATACTCGTCGGCGCGCGCATGATCCTGCCGCGGCGCGGCCTGGGCTGGCTGTTCGTGCTGATCGGCGTGACGGGCATCTGGCTGTCCACATGCGCCGGCATGGGCCAGTTGTTGACACGCATGGTGCTGCACCCGCCGCCGGCGCTGAGCCAGGATGCAATCGCCAAGCTCAAGGCCGAGGTCAAGTCGCATCAGCCGTTGACGATCGTCGTGCTCGGCGGCGGGCGCGACGCCTTCGCGCCTGAATACGGACAATCAAGCCTGCGCGCGCGGTCGCTCGAGCGGCTTCGCTACGGTGTCTGGCTCGCGCGAGAAACCGGCGCGTCACTCGGCTTCACCGGTGGCACCGGCTGGGGCAATGGCAGCGGACCGACCGAGGCCGAGGTCGCCGAGCACATCGCCGCGAAGGACTACGGCGTGACGCTCAAGTGGCTGGAAAACGCATCCCGCGACACGCGCGAGAATGCGCTGCGCTCCGTGGCGCTGCTCAAACAGGCGGGCGTGACGCGCGCCGTGCTCGTCACCCACGGCTGGCACATGCCGCGCGCGATGCGCCTGTTCGAGGCGGCAGCCGGCGGCAAGATCGAGTTCGTCGCCGCACCGATCGGCCTGGCGCCCATCACGCAAGGGAGCGCGCTCGACTGGTTCCCAAGCGCCGAGGGCTTCGAACGCGTCCGAATGGTGCTGCGCGAAGGCCTGGCGCGCCTGGCGGGCGACTGACCCCCACGGAACTCACGCCCGGCCAGGCACTAAAGCCGAAAGCCCAAAGCAGAAACCCCTCCCAACCGGCAAAGCGGCGGGAGGGGTGGGTGGCTCGCGCCACCGGTTCGGGGCTCCAGAGGATGTTGGGTCCGGGGCTCCTGTAGCGCAGGGACTGCGCCAGCTTGAATGCCTGCGTGCAGGCGAAGTCAGCATAGTCCCGCCGGTCTCGATTGACAAGGGCTACGCGACGACAAATTTGCCCTCATGCCTAGAGCAATATCGAACCCGCGACGCTCGCGACGATGCACCAGATCACGACGATGAGTGGGGACAGGCGCCACGCAACCAGGAGCGTGAAACCAACCAACGCAACGGCGATATCGACCGGCCCACGCACCGCGCTGGTCCAGACGGGGTCGTAAAGCGCCGCCCCCAGCAGCCCGACCACGGCGGCGTTGACGCCCGCGATAGCGCGCGCTGCAATCGGTCGGCCGGCGATGGCACGCCATAGAGGAAGGATGCCCGCGACGAGGAGGAACCCCGGCAGGAAAATGGCGCCGAGCGCGACAGATGCACCGACGATGCCGCCTTCGTTACCCGGAAGGCGCGCACCCAGGTAAGCGGCAAGCGTGAACATCGGCCCGGGCACTGCCTGTGCGGCACCGTATCCGGTCATAAAGTCGTCGGAGGAAATCCAGCCGGGATTGACGACGGCCTCCTCGAGAAGGGGCAAGACGACATGGCCGCCGCCAAATACCAGCGCGCCTGCCCGGTAGAACGCTCCCGCGACTGCAAGGAGGCCGTCGCGCCCGTATGCGGCAAGCGGCAAGCCGACGAGCAACAGCGCGAACACCGCGAGGAGCATCCAGCCGAGCGCCGGGCCGTAGCGCAGGTGCAAGCCGCCATCGGCGACAGGTTGCACGTCGCGGCAGAACGCAAGACTCGCGACCCCGCCGAGCGCGACGGCAAGAAGCTGCACCCACACGTGGCCAGACACCAGGATGACTACCGCGGCGAGTGTCGCAATCGTCTTGCGGGGGACATCGGGGCACAACTGCCGAGTCATACCGAGCACGCCTTGCGCGACGACTGCCAGCGCAACGAGCTTGAGCCCGTGAATCGCGGCGTCGCCGGCCGTGCCGGAAATTTGCGGCAACAACGCGGCGAACGCGAACAGCAGCATTGCCGACGGCAACGTGAACGCGATGAAAGCCGCGATCGCACCCGCCCAGCCAGCCCGCAAGAGACCCAAGCTGAATCCCAACTGGCTGCTCGCCGGACCGGGCAGGAACTGGCACAGCGCGAGCAGTTGCGCGTACTGGCTTTCGCCGACCCAGTGGCGCCGCTCGACGAGTTCCCGTCGGAAATACCCGAGATGCGCGATAGGTCCGCCGAACGAAGTCAGCCCGAGCTTGAGAAAGATAGTGAACACTTCCAAGACGGAGCCCGCATGGGGAGTCGGCATCTGCGAGGCTTCCCGATGCATCATCGAACCGGTCAATTGCCGGCTAACGAACAGCGTTCAGCTGCCGGCTGAGTCAAGCGCGACGGAGTGTGCCGGTGGCGCATGGTGGCGCAAGACGCCTCGTCAACCGAGGGCCGACCCCGACATGAGCTTGTCGAAGACCGCGGCAATCCGCCGCTCGACGCCCGCATCCATCACGATCGGGCGGCCCCACTCGCGCGCGGACTCGCCGGGCCATTTGTTGGTCGCGTCCAGCCCCATCTTGCCGCCGAGGCCGCTCACCGGCGAGGCGAAGTCCAGATAGTCGATCGGCGTGTTGGCGACGAGTGTCGTGTCGCGCACCGGATCGACGCGGGTCGTGAGGGCCCAGATCACTTCGCGCCAGTCGCGGATGTTCACATCGTCGTCGGTGACGACGATGAACTTGGTGTACATGAACTGGCGCAGGAAGCTCCAGACGCCGAACATCAGCCGCTTGGCATGCCCCGGGTAGGCCTTGCGGATCGAGACGATCGCCATCCGGTAGCTGCAGCCCTCGGGCGGCAGATAGAAGTCGACGATCTCGGGAAACTGCTTCTGCAGGATCGGGACGAACACCTCGTTCAAGGCCACGCCGAGCACCGCCGGTTCATCGGGCGGCTTGCCGGTGTAGGTCGAGTGGTAGATCGGTTCGTGCCGCTGCGTCTGGCGCTCGATCTCGAACACCGGGAACCAGTCCTGCTCGTTGTAGTAGCCGGTGTGATCGCCAAACGGCCCCTCGAGCGCGTGCAGGTAGCCGCCCTGCTCGCGCAGCCGCACGCCGTGTTCGCTGACGCCTTCGAATCCGGCAGCAGCGGGTGGGATGCAACCTTCCAGCACGATCTCCGCGCTTGCAGGCGCCTGCAGCTTCAACGCCTCCTCACCGACGCCGGTTTCGGCGAGTTCGGTCCGACTGCCACGCAGCAGACCGGCGAACTGATATTCGGACAGCGTGTCGGGCACCGGCGTCACCGCGCCGAGGATCGTCGCCGGATCGGCGCCGAGCGCGACCGCAATCGGGAACGGCCGGCCTGGATGGGCGAGCGCGAAGTCACGAAAGTCGAGGGCGCCGCCACGGTGCGCGAGCCAGCGCATGATGACCTGGCGCGGGCCGATCACCTGCTGGCGGTAGATCCCGAGGTTCTGCCGTTTGCGCGCATGCGCCACGCTCTGTGGCCCTCGCGAGATGACGAGCCCCCAGGTGATCAGCGGCCCGGCATCGCCCGGCCAGCAGGTCTGCACCGGCAGGCACCCGAGGTCGACCTCCGGCCCGACAAGCACCTCCTCCTGGCAGGCGGGGCTGCGTACCAAAGCCGGCTTCATGTCCCACAGCGCCTTGACCATCTGCAGCAGCCGGCCGGCGTCCTTCAGGCCCTTGGGTGGCACGGGTTCCTTCAGGCTCGCAAGCACGTGGCCGATGTCGCGCAGGGCACCGACATCGGCCGCGCCCATGCCGCGGGCGACGCGCGCGGGCGTGCCGAACAGGTTTGTCAAGACCGGAATTTTGTAACTGGTGGGCTGCTCGAACAGCAGCGCCGGGCCGGATGCACGTAGCACACGGTCGCTGAGCGCCGTCATCTCGAGCCGCGGAGACACTGGCTCGGCGACGCGACGCAGTTCTCCGGAGGATTCGAGCCCTCTCAGGAAGTCGCGCAAGTCGCGGTATTTCATACAAATAAGTAGTTAGAGAGCAACTCTTAAGTATTGACCGGTTATGATATGCGTTCCTAGAATCCGCCCAGATTTGATTCCATCACAGGGATTACCCGCATCCCCGGACCTGCACGATGGCAGGTGCAGGGGACACTGGATCGCGGCGGCTGCGTCGACGTCATGGCTTGCGCCTCGTCACACGCTGCCTCGCTTTCGCTTTGGATTATCGCCGTCGCGCCCACATCACTGCGCCTTCACGAGAGGCGAGCGAGTGGCGCTGCGGGCTTGAAAGGAGCGTCCTTCATGGCAACGCATCGAAAACATTTGATCGCCAAGGCCCGCGCCGCGGGCAAGGCCTGCGCCGATTCGGCGTCGGTCTTCCTGCGTGATGTTGGCAATGGCCTGCTCGAAGTCAGCCACAACAGCTTGGCACTGGTCGGCCTGATCGTGGTGGCAGGAGCCGCCTTCGTCGCCGGGCAGACCGAACTGCGCCATGGCGTCGAGGCACAGATCTACGGCTGGTTGCAGGCCCGTCAGGAGGAGCGCGCCGATCCGGCCGAACTTACCGCCGCGACGCTGGCCGATCCAGATGCCGTGATCCGCGCAACCGCGGCGCACCCCAAGGACCTGACGCGCCAGCAGGCTGCGGTGGCAATGTGGCTCGCGCGGCGTTATCGGGTTGCGCCCGAGCCGGTCAGCCGCCTCGTGCAGGAAGCCTGGGCGGTCGGCCCGAAGGTAGGCGTCGATCCGACGCTGATTCTCGCGATCATGGCGATCGAGTCGAGCTTCAACCCGTTCGCCCAGAGCCCCGTCGGCGCCCAGGGGCTGATGCAGGTGATGACGCGGGTGCACGACGAGAAGTACCAACGCTTCGGCGGCATCCTCGCCGCGTTCGACCCGGTCGCCAACCTGAAGGTCGGTGTGCAGGTGCTGAAGGAATGCATCCAGCGCGCCGGCAGCGTCGAGGCCGGGCTGCGCTACTACGTCGGCGCGGGCAACCAGGAAGACGACAACGGTTACGCCGGCAAGGTGCTGGCCGAACAGAGTTACCTCAAGAACGTCGCCAGCGGCAAGTCGGTGTCGGCGACGATCCGCACGGCCGTCGTTTCGACCCCCGCTGAGCCCCCGGTAGCTGCGCCCAAACCGACGGAGCCGACGCAGGTGAAGGTCGGCGGCGCCGAGCAGCCCCAGCTCGTCGCTCTGGCGCGCTGATTCTCGCGCGCTGACGCGCGAATCCTCCCGCGCCGCTCCTCGCGCGCCACAGCGCTGGCGCTACACTTCAAACGCCGCGCGACTGGCGACAGGGCCGCCCCGAAGGCAGGCCCGAGGTGGTGAACCACCAGGGAGCGCGGACGGCGCCCGCCGCCGATCCGCCGTTCGCCTGGGCAGCCCTTGACGCGCTTGCACCGCTGCGCAGCGAGGGTCCCCCGCTCCGCGCACCGTAGAGGACTGCCACCATGTTTGACCGCACCCAATCCACCATCGAGCGAACCGACCCCGACATCTGGGCCGCGATCCAGGCCGAGAATCAGCGCCAGGAAGCGCATATCGAGCTCATCGCGTCGGAAAACTACGCCTCGCCGGCCGTCATGGCGGCGCAGGGCAGCCAGCTGACGAACAAGTACGCCGAAGGCTATCCCGGCAAACGCTACTACGGCGGCTGCGAGAACGTCGACGTCGTCGAGCAACTCGCGATCGACCGCGTGAAGAAGCTCTTCGGCGCCGAACACGCCAACGTGCAACCGAACTCCGGCTCGCAAGCGAACCAGGCGGTGTTCTTCGGCCTGCTGCAGCCGGGCGACACGATCATGGGCATGAGCCTCGCCGAGGGCGGCCACCTGACCCACGGCATGTCGCTCAACATGAGCGGCAAGTGGTTCAAGGTCGTCAGTTACGGGCTCGACGCCGACGAGGCGATCGACTACGACGCCGTCGCGCGCATCGCACGCGAGCACAAGCCCAAACTCATCATCGCCGGCGCCTCGGCCTACAGCCTGCGCATCGACTTCGAGCGCTTCGCCAAGATCGCCAAGGAAGTCGGCGCCTACCTGATGGTCGACATGGCGCACTACGCGGGGCTGATCGCGGCCGGCGAGTACCCGAACCCGATGCCGTTCGCCGACGCCGTGACCTCGACCACCCACAAGAGCCTGCGCGGCCCGCGCGGCGGCATCATCCTGATGAAGGACGAGGCGATCGCGAAAAGGATCAACAGCGCGATCTTCCCCGGCATCCAGGGCGGGCCGCTGATGCACGTCATCGCGGCCAAGGCGGTCGCGTTCCAGGAGGCACTCCAGCCCGCGTTCAAGACGTACCAGCAGCAAGTTGCGAAGAACGCCATCGTCCTCGCCCAGACGCTGATCGAGCGCGGTCTGCGCATCGTCAGCGGCCGCACCGAAAGCCACATGATGCTGGTCGACCTGCGTCCCAAGGGCTTGACCGGCAAGGAGGCCGAGGCGGTGCTCGGCGCGGCGCACATGACTTGCAACAAGAACGGCATCCCGAACGACCCGCAAAAGCCGATGGTGACGAGCGGCATCCGCCTCGGCACGCCGGCGCTGACGACGCGCGGCTTCGGCGAGGGCGAAACGCGGTTGACCGCGCAGCTGATCGCCGACGTGCTCGACAAGCCGCACGACGAGGCGAACATCGCCGCAGTGCGAGCGAAGGTCGCCGCGTTGACACGCGACTTCCCGGTCTACCGGTGAAGCTGCCCTCGCGCCGCGAAGTCCAGCCTCGGGCTGCCGCGGCGTGCTCGGGTAAGGCACAGCGGGCGAGACGCCCCGCCGATAACTGAACCGGAGCGCGCGATGCGCTGCCCATTCTGCAGCCACGAAGAGACGCAGGTCGTCGAGACGCGTGAGTCCGACGAAGGCGATGTCGTGCGCCGTCGGCGCCGCTGCCAGAAATGCGACAAGCGCTTCACGACCTATGAGCGCGCCGAGATCGCGCTGCCCTCGGTTGTCAAGAAGGACGGCACGCGCGAGGACTTCGAGCTCGACAAGCTGCGTGGCTCGATGCAGCTCGCGCTGCGCAAGCGCCCGGTCAGCGTCGAGCAGCTCGACGCCGCTGTCGAGCGCATCCAGGACAAGCTGCTCAACAGCGGCTTGCGCGAGGTGGCGACGACGCGCCTCGGCGAGCTCGTGATGCGCGAGTTGAAGCGCATCGACAAGGTCGCCTACGTCCGCTTCGCATCGGTCTATCGCAGCTTCGAGGACGTGGACGAGTTCAGGCAGTTGATCCGCGACATTTGAGAGGTTGAGAGGCGATCCAATGCGCCCGCGCCGGGGTGGCCAAGCGCCCTGAGCAAGGCGCAGCGCGCGGCCCGCACTCGCGTGCGGGCAAGCGATGCAACGCCGCGCAGGGCCCTTGGGTACCCCGGCCCTGCGGGTAAGGCCCCGGAACAGGCTCACTCTGCGTTGCAAATCCTCGCTGGGTCCCAAACCCAGCTCCGGTTTGCGCCTTGATCGAGCCTCTTCTGGGGGCTTACGCGGGTGCATGGGATTGCCTCTCAACCTCTCGGACCACCCCCGAACGGGGGTCCCCCATCGCGACCCGCGCGCTTCCCACCTGAAGGGGACGCGCGAAGCGCATCGGTTTTCTACAGTGTGCCCATCGTTCACGACACGACGAGGCACCGATGAAAACCCACCCGCTCTCACGTTCACGGCGACGCCTCCAGCGCGGCGTCACGCTGATCGAAACGGCGGTCGCGATGACGATCGGCGCGATCGCGCTGTCGACAGTCGCACCGGGCTTCCAGAGCCTCGTCGCACGCAAGCGGCTCGAAGGCGTCGCGACACAACTCGCGACCGACCTGCAGTTCGTCCGCACCGAAGCAGTCGCGCGCAACCTGCCGCTGCGCGTCAGCTTCTTCGCAGACGGCAACGGCAGCTGCTACCTGATCCACACCGTCGCCAAGGCCCAGTGCAGCTGCGCCAGCGCACAAGCCGCGGCCTGCATTGACGGCGCCGAGCGCATCAAGGCGGTCTACCTGCCGGTCGCCGAACGCGTGTCGGTGCAGGCCAGCGCTGGCTCGATCCTCTTCGATCCGCTGCACGGCACGAGCACGCCCGCCGGCACCGCGCGCGTGACCGGAACGCCGGGGGTCGTTCACCACATCGTGAACGTGATGGGCCGCGTGCGTTCGTGCTCGCCGGCGCCGGCCTTGCCCGGCTATCGCGCTTGCTGATTCCAGCCCCACCGCAAACCCAACGCCACAGGAGAGCCGCCATGTCCGCCCCGTCTCGCCGCCAAGCCGGCTTCACGCTCATCGAATTGATGATCGCCACGTCCGTGTCCGGCGTGCTGGCGTCGGTCGCCTATCCGAGCTACAGCGGCGCGATGCAGAAGCTCCGCCGCACCGAGGCGCTGGTGTCGATGATCCAGTTGCAGCAGGCCGAAGACCGCTGGCGCTCGAACAACGGGCGCTATGGCTCAATCGAAGAGGTCGGCGTCGCGAGTGAAATCGCCGGCCAAAGCTATCGCCTCAGCGTGGACGCACCGTCCGCCCATGGTTACGAAGCGACGGCGGTCGCGACGGGTGCGCAGGCACGCGACGCCACCAGCCGCTACATGGTGCTCGTCCTCGATGGCGGTGACGTCGCCTACCGCTCGGGTGCGACCGACGCCGCCGACAACCCGACGCAAGTCAACCGCAAGTGCTGGAACCTGTGATGGTCACCGCCCGTCAGCGCACTGCCCGCGGCTTCACGCTCGTCGAGGTGCTGGTCGGCCTCGCACTCGCGCTGCTCGTCGTCGCCGGCGGCGCGGCGCTCCTCACGAGCCAGATCCGCGAACACCGCTCGCTCGTAATCGAAGCTCGGCTGACGCAGGACCTGCGCACTGCCGCAGACCTCATCGCGCGCGACCTGCGCCGTGCCGGCCACTGGGGCGATGCCGGCGCAGGAGTCTGGGCCGAAGCGCAGCCGGCACGCGCCAATCCGTACATCGCGCTCGCGTCCGACGGCGCGGCATCCGACGCCGCAAGCCTGCGCTACTCGCGCGACGTGTTCGAGAACCATGTCCTCGACAGCAACGAGCAGTTCGGCTTCCGGCTGCGCAACGGCGCGATCGAGATCCAGCTCGGCAACGGCAACTGGCAGGCGTTGACCGACTCCACCGTGCTCACCGTGACGCACTTCCTGATCACACCGACGCAATAGGTGATCGAGCTCGAAGCCGCCTGCCCGACACCCTGCCCGCCCGGCGACATGACCTGTGCACCGCAGCTGGTCGTGCGCGGCCTTGCATTGCAGATCGGCGCCCGCGCGGTGGCAGACGCCGCCGTCGTGCGCACGGTGCAGGCGCAGGTTCGTGTGCGCGCCGACGCGGTTTCGGGCGCCTGCCCAGCATGACAACGAGGTCCTCCAACATGACACCCGCACGAACCCAACGCGGCGCCGCGACGCTTGCCATCACGCTCATGCTGCTGTTTGCGATGATGATCGTGGCAAGCATCGCCAACCGAAACCTGATCTTCGAACAACGTTCATCGGCCAATCAGGCGCGCACAACGCAGGCCTTCGAGGCTGCCGAGGCCGGACTCGAAGGGGCCCAGGCGATGCTCGCGAGCGACGCCTTGATCGGCGCAGATTGCGCACCTGACGCCACGACGGGCAATGTGTCGTTGCGCGAGCGCCTGCTGGCCTACGACGCCGACAGCGGGCGCTTTCTGCCCCGTACCTGGAGCGACACGGGTCACGAAGTGGCGCTGCAGGCCGCCTGAATGCGCGACGAAAGCGAAGGCACGGGCTGGTCATGAAGCTGCCCGCGCGAAGGCCATCCGGCGCTGGACATGCCGTCCACCACCGGCAGCCATCCGGTGTTCGCAATCCGCTTCGTCGCCGCCGCGCGTGAGGGCATGGTGCAGCTGATCGCCACCGGCTGTGACCGCGCCGCTGCGGACTGCCTGCCCGGCTGGGCGGGCGACGTACCGGGCGTCGCCGTGGCACGCGTGCAGGTGACGCTCGCACTACTCCCTGCGCTCGCCGCCGTCCCCGCGGCTGCGCTGACTTCCCAGGGCGACATCGTCGCCGACGGCGCGATCGCGCTTTCCAACACCGACCCGGTCGCGAGCGGCCTGACCGCGCACGCTGGTGGCCGCATCGTGCTCGCCCATGCGGCGCTGCAGACGCGGCCCGGCGAGAGCGCCGAACTTTCGCTTGCCGAGCACGACGGCGCACTCGCCGGGCTCCTGCCGGAGCGTATACCGACCCGGCTGTTCGGTATCAATGCAGCACGCTTGCGGCAGCTGCCCGGCGTGCAAACCGTCGCGTGCCCGGAGGACTGCGGCGCGCTGATCGCAGACGCGCTCGCCGCCGGGCACCGACGCATCCGCGTCGCGGGCGATCTGAACCTCGCCGGCCCCGCGATCATCGGCTCAGCGGATCGGCCCGTGCTCCTGGTCGTCGGAGGCACCCTGCGGCTTTCGGACGGCATTCAGATTCACGGTGCCGTTGTCCAGCTGGGCCCGCTGTGGGACACCAGCGGCACGCACGATGCGCTTATCAACGGCGCCGTTTTCGCGGCCGGCGACGTCGTCGGCGATGGCACGCCGACGATTGAGTACGACCGCGCAGTGCTGGCGCGGCTGCATCGCGAGGTCGGCATTTTCGTGCGCGTGCCCGGCAGCTGGCGCGATTTCTGAGCCCACGCTCGACCCCAACGAAGAGACCCCATGCACACCCACCCGCGACCCTTCAACTTCCGCCGCTCTCAGCGCGGTTTCGCGCTGCTCGAAGTCTTGATCGCCGCCCTCGTCGTCGCGGCCAGCGTGCTCGCGCTGATCTGGCTGCAGGGGGCGTTACGCTACAACGCCGACATCGCGCGCCAGCGCACCGAGGCGGCGCGCCTCGCGCAGATCGAGATCGAGCGGCTGCGCAGCTTCGCCGTCATCGACGCGGGTGGCGGCACGTCGGCCTGGGGCGACATCGCCGATGAGGTGCTCGACGTCACCCCCACCGGCGGCCCGACGACCTACCTGCTGACACGCATCGTCCAGACCGACGACAGACTGATGCTCAAAACGGTCCAGGTCCGGCTGAGCTGGAACGACCGGCGCGGACAGCCGCGGCAGTTCAGCCTCGAGACGCAGATCGTTCGCCATGATCCGGCGCTCGCCGGCGTCATGACGATGCCACGACTCGCATTCGCGCGACCGTGAGCAGTGCGGCGGCAAGGCCGCAAGCTGTGGGGCCGCACTTCCGGCTGACGCAGAATTGCGCCAAGTTCCACACTCCCGCGCGCGCAAGCAACCCCCATGACCTCACCGACAACATTGCCGCGCGATCAAGCCTTCAGCGATGCCGACATCGCCGCGATGCGCGAGGCCCTGATGCTCGCCGGGCAGGCGGTCGGGCTGTGCGAGCCCAACCCGCGCGTTGGCTGCGTGATCACGACCGCCAACGGCCGCGTCATCGGTCGTGGCCACACCCAGGCCGCGGGCGCGGCGCATGCCGAGCCGATGGCGATGCAGGACGCCGCGCTGCACGGCGAGGACGTGCGCGGCGCGACGGTCTACGTCAGCCTCGAACCATGCTCGCACCACGGGCGCACACCGCCGTGCTGCGACGCGCTCATCCGCGCCGGCGCCGCGCGCGTCGTCGTCGCCGTGCAGGACCCGAACCCACTCGTCGCCGGCACCGGCCTGGCGCGCCTGCGAGCGGCGGGCATCGCGGTCGATGTCGGCCTGCTCGCCGGCGAATCGCGCGAACTCAACATCGGCTTCTTCTCGCGCATGCTGCGCGGCCGGCCGTGGCTGCGCATGAAGGTCGCGATATCGCTAGACGGGCGAACAGCCCTCACGAACGGCGTCAGCCAGTGGATCACCGGCGAAGCGGCGCGCACCGACGGCCACGCCTGGCGCAAGCGTGCCGGCGCGGTGTTGACGGGCGTCGGCACGGTGCGCGACGACAACCCGCGGCTCGACGTGCGCCTCGTCGAGACGGCGCGCCAGCCGCAGCGCGTGATCGTCGATTCCAAGCTCGATACGCCGATCGACTCGCGCATTCTCGACGCGCCGGGCGCAGTGTGGATCTACGGCGCTCAGCCGGCCGAGGACCGCATCGCCGCGCTGGCATCGCGTGGCGCCCAGGTCGTGCTGATGCCCGGCGCGACCGCGAAGGTGGATCTGCACGCCATGCTGCTCGACCTCGGCGACCGCGGCGTCAACGAGTTGCACGTCGAGGCCGGCAGCAAGTTGAACGGCTCCTTCGTGCGCGAAGGCCTGGTCGACGAATGGCTCGTCTACATGGCGCCGCGGCTGCTCGGTCCGGGGCGCGATCTTGCCAGCTTCGGCCCTCTGGCGGTGCTGTCAGACGCGGTGCCGCTGCGCTTTCATGCGGTGGACCGTGTGGGCGACGATCTGCGGCTTTTGCTGCGCGGCGCTGAGCCCTCGCCGTTCTGAGTTGCTGCGCGGCGCAGGCACGTTGCCGTTCTGAAGCATTGCGCGACGCCGAGCCTTCGCCGCTATGAGGCGGCGCGCGCTGCCCGCACCGTCTGCGAGAATCGGCCCATGTTCACCGGCATCATCAGCGGCATCGGCCGCATTGTCTCGGTCGAGGCGCTCGGCGCCGGCGCCGGGCATGGCAAGCGGCTCACGCTGCAGGCACCGCGAGGCTACCTCGACGATGCGCAACCCGGCGACAGCATTGCGCTCAACGGTGCCTGCATGACGCTGACCTCGCTCGACGCGGCCACCGACAGCTTCACGATCGCCATCTCCGCCGAAAGCCTCGCCAAGACCGCGGGCCTGGCCGAGCCGGGCGCGGTCAACCTGGAAAAGGCGCTGCGCGCGAACGATCGCCTCGGCGGCCATCTCGTCAGCGGCCATGTCGATGGCGTCGGCCAGGTCACGCACTTCGCGCCGGTCGGCGAGTCGTGGTCGCTGCGCATCGTCGCACCGGCGGCGCTCGCGCGCTTTCTGGCAGTGAAGGGTTCGATCACCGTCAACGGCGTCAGCCTGACTGTCAACGACGTCTGCGATGTCAAAGGTGGTTGCGAGTTCGGCATCAACCTGATCCCGCACACGCTCGAGCACACGACGCTCGGCCGCCTCGTCGCCGGCAACCGCGTCAACCTCGAGATCGACCTCATCGCGCGCTATGTCGAGCGCATGCTGGGTACGGGCGCCTTGCCCGGCGGTGCGGAGAGCGCGTAGATCGTCACCTCGCTGCCGCGTCCCTTGACCTTCACCGCGGGCAGCGCGGCGAGGCCCTCGCTTGAGCTGAGCAGCTTCCGCGTCGCGCCGCTGACGAGCACCGTGGTCCCGAAGTCCTTGTTCAGCGCCTGAATGCGCGAGGCCACGTTCACCGCGTCGCCGACGAGCGCATACGACATGCGCTCACTGCTGCCGATGTTGCCGGCGATCACGCTGCCGCTGTGAATGCCAATGCCGTGGCGCAATGCGGCCTTGCCCACGGCGCGGCGCGCCGCATTGAATGCCTCGAGCCGTTCACCCATCGCGCGCGCGGCAGCCACCGCCGCATCCGCATGGCGCGTGTTGGCGAGCGGCGCACCGAACACGGCTTCGATCTCGTCGCCGATGAACTGCAGCACCAGGCCGCCCTGCGCCCGGATCGCGGCGTCCATCTCGCCGAAGTAGGCGTTCAGGTCGGCCACCACCTCGGCCGCCGGATGCGACTCGACCCAGGGTGTGAAGTCGCGCAGATCAGCAAACAGGATCGTCACCTCGCACTGCGCGCCTTCGGTCGAGGCGCGCCCGGCGAGGATCTCGTCGCGCACCTCGGGGCTGACGTACTTGCCGAAGGTCTCGCGGATGCGTTCGCGTTCGCGCAGGCCCTCGACCATGCCGTTGAAACCTTCCGCGACGGCGCCGATCTCGTCGTTCGACACGACCCGACAGCGCACGTCGAGCGCACCGTCGCGCACCTGCCCCATGGCGTGCTGCACGTCGCGCAAAGGCGCGGCGACGCTGTCGGCCACGAGCGCGGCGAGACCGACTGAGGCGACCAGGCCGCCCGCGGCCAGCACCGCCACGACGACGATCAGGTTGCGCACGATGCCTGCCGCTGCCGCCGCATCCGCGCCGAGCAAAGCGTTCGCGCGCGTCAACGCCGCGACCGAGAGCACCGCCAGCGGCATCAGGCTCAACAGCAGGAACACGACGATCATGCGTGTGCGCACGCGCAGCCGCGGCACCCGCGCGGCACTGAGGTCCCCCTGCGGGAAGAACCGGGGCAACTCGGCGCGCCACACGTGCTCGCTGCCGAAGTAGACGATCGCCGTCACGAAGCTCCCGGCAACGAAGGTGATCCCGAAGATCTGGCGCAACGCGCGCCCCGGCTCGAAGCCCCCGGCGAGCAGCGGCCACAGCACGCCCCAGACGAAACCGGCGGCGACCCAGCCGCCGAACGTGAATGTGGCAACTGCGGCCGGTGCAAGCAGCGCGCGACGACGTGCACGTGGGTCCATTTCAGCGGGCACCGGGTTCGATGCGGCCCGGCGCGTCACGGGTTGCATCCAGCGCGCGGTCAGCGCACGCACGATGGCCGAGAGCAGCGCGAATCCGAGCACGAAGTACGCGATCTCGGCCGTCCCGAGCGAGGAGATGCCCTCGTTGAGCGTCGGATCGACGAAACGGAAGTAGGCGAAGGTGAGCAGCGCCCCACCGAGATTGCCGATGATCACGACGCCGGTCAGCGGCAGACGCGACGGCAGCGAGCTTGTAGCCATGGACGCGATTGTGGCCGTGCTGGGTACATCACCGGCCTCAGGGAAAGGCCGGGCCGCCCCAAGTTTCCCGGACCCCCGCGGGGGCGGGCTGGGCGCAGCACAGCTCTGGGGGCGCTCAATACGGATTGCCTAGGTACAGGTAGATCGCCTGGTTGCCGCCCGAGGCAAAGCCGAAGCCGAGGTAGCCGACGCCTAGCGGCGTGTCGGCAGCGAAGTAGAAGGTGCCGGAATTGAACATGGGTTTGTCGTTCAATTCGACGAGCTGCGGCATCTGCGCAGCTTCGTACGCGACGCCCGTGTAGACGCCGTCGAACAGCGGAATCTTGCCGATCTTGTACTGATAGAGCACGCGGCCGTGGAGAAAGCGCGGCCCCAGCAGTTGCTGCGTGCGATAGCCCGACATGTTGAGGAATCCGCCGAGCTGGATCTGGGCGTAGTCGGGCAGCGCGTTGATGTCGGGGGAACCGCCGCCGCGTGCGGTCAAGCGCACGGTGTGCCGGCCGCTCGAGAAGGCGGTCCGCGCCTGCGCCTCATAGCGGCTGCAGTTGTCCGTCGCGCCGAGCGCGGTACGCGAGCTCACGCCATCGAACGAAAGGAAGTAGCCGCCGCGCGGAAAACTCACGCTGTCGAGTTGATCGACGCGCAACGAGACGCGCGCGATGCCGACATTGATGTTTTCCGCCGGCGGGAAGATCGCCGGGCCCGCGGTGAGCGTGAACCGGCGCCTGCCGAAGTACAGGCCGACGCGCGCTTCGCCGCACTCGCGCAAATTGGCGCCCACATTCAGTCCGCCGCCAATCAACTGGTCGTTGAACTCGGCGAACTTGACGTTGTTGACGTAGACGTCGAACGGCGTGTTCAGGTAGCTCGCGCGCGGCTCGACGAAGAAGGTCTGGGTCGCCGTCAACGGCTGCTACCAGCTCGTCGCCAGCAGCACGGTGTTGCCGAGCACGAAGTCATTGCGCCATTCGGCACCCAGCGCGTCGAGCCAGGTCGTACGCAGCTTGCCGTAGATGTCGAATGTGGCGTCCTGGCCGAGCGCGGTTTCCAGCGCGAGGCCGAAACGCCCGTAGGTCGGCCCCCAGGACTTTTCGGTTACGGCGACCTTCAGCGTCTGGCGTCCGCCGATGGTGTCGACGTCCCGCCGCACCGACTCGAAGTCGCCCCGCCCGTAGATGCGTCGCATGTCGAGGTCGATCTGATGCTGGTCGATCGGCTCGCCGACCTTGGATTGCATGCTGTCCTCGATCACCTGGGTGTTGACGCGCTCGTTGCCGACGATCTCGATCGCGTCAATCTTGCCGCTGAGCGGCGCGACGCTGGACCGCTGACTCACGCGGAGCGCCGTGTACTCGCGCGGCGGCAGTGCAAGCGGCGCGAGCTTGTCGGCCATCTTGCGCGCCGCGGCGTCGCCGAAAGGCACCGCGAGGGCCATATGGTCGAAGTCGCCGGCCGAGAAGCTGCCGAGCTCAGGCAGGATGAGCACATCCTCCGGGCGAATCTGCCCGAGCGAGATGCGCACGTTCTCCTCCGAAAGGATGCCGATCATCTGCAAGGTCACGCCCATGATCCCCTGGATCTGCGCGGGCTTGAACAGCGGCGTGCCGAGGTTGACGGCAATCACGATGTCGGCCCCCATGGCGCGCGCGACATCCACCGGCAGATTGCGCACCAGCCCGCCATCGACCAGCAATTGCCCGTCCAGATTGAGCGGCGCGACGATCGCCGGCACCGCCATGCTCGCGCGCATCGCGGTCGGCAACTCGCCGCGGTCGAAGACGAACATCGTGCCGTCGCCGAGGTTCGTCGCTACGGCGCGAAACGGTATCGGCAGCTGGTCGAAGCGATGCGCGCCGCGCACCTTGACCAGATGGCGCAACTCGGCCTCCGGCGCCACGCCACTGATCACGCCCTTGGGTGTCGTCAGACCGTCCTTCGTCACGCCGAACTCGGGCCTCGCGAGCGGCAGGAAGTCGTCCGCCTTGACCGCCATCGGCTTGAGTGCGCGCGGCGGTGCGTCGGTGAACAAGCGCTCGAGGGTGAGCGCGTCAAGCGCGTCCGTCATCTGCTCCACGCTCATACCCGAGGCGTACGCAGCGCCGACGATCGCGCCCATGCTCGTGCCGGCGATGCAGTCGACGGGCACCCGCATTTCCTCGAGCACCCGGATGACGCCGACATGCGCTGCGCCGCGCGCGCCGCCGCCCGACAGCACGAGGCAGACGCGCGGCCGCTGATGGCTGCCCGCTGACGCCTGCCACGCCTCCGCGCTCACGGCCGACCCGCCGGGCTCGGCATGCGCAAGCGTCGCAAGCAGCAAGGGCACTGCGGCGAGGCGGGTGAGGCGCAGCAGCATGGCTTGGTCGCGCGGTGAGGCGTGTGGTGGGTCGAAATGTGCGTCGTGACGTGGGATACGTCGAGTAGGATTCTGCCCGGCATCGCAGAGCAATCAGCAGTGGCTCGGCACCCGATCTGCGCGCCGTTCCGCGCACCGTTCACCGACATGGCGCCGCCTACAATCCTGCGATGGCCATTTCCCCCGTTCCTGAGCTGGTTGCCGACCTCGCCGCCGGCCGCATGGTGATCCTCATCGACGAGGAAGATCGCGAAAACGAAGGCGACCTCGTGATGGCGGCCGAGCATGTGTCGGCCGAGGCGATCAACTTCATGGCGCGCTACGGCCGCGGGCTGATCTGCCTGACGCTGACGCGCGAGCGCTGCGAGCGCCTGCAGCTGCCGCCGATGACTTCGCGCAACGGCGCCCAGCACGGCACCGCGTTCACCGTCTCGATCGAGGCGGCGACCGGCGTCACGACCGGCATCTCGGCCGCCGACCGCGCGCGCACCGTGCAGGCGGCGGTGGCGCGCGACGCGCGCGCAAGCGACCTCGTGCAGCCCGGCCACATCTTCCCGCTGCAGGCGCACGACGGCGGCGTGCTGATGCGTGCCGGGCACACCGAAGCCGGCTGCGACCTCGCTGCAATGGCGGGCCTGTCGCCGGCAGCAGTGATCTGCGAGGTGATGAACGACGACGGCACGATGGCGCGCCTGCCCGACCTCGAGCGCTTCGCGAAGGAGCATGGGCTGAAGATCGGCACCATCGCGGCGCTGATCGAGCAGCGCAGCCATACCGAATCGCTGATCGAGCGCGTTGCGCGCCGCGGCCTCGCCACCGCGCAAGGCGAGTTCGATTGCCACGTCTTTCGCGATCGCAGCGGCGGCGTGCACCTTGCGCTCGCGCGCGGCAGTTGGGAGCCGACCGACGACGTGCTGGTGCGGGTGCACGAGCCGCTGTCGGTGATGGACCTGCTCGATACCGCATCCGGCGCCCATTCGTGGCCACTCGCCACGGCGCTCGCGAAGGTGCAGCGCGAGGGGCAAGGCGTGGTCGTGCTGCTCAATTGCGGTGAAGATGCCGCGGCGCTGCTGCGTCGCGTGCTGCCCGACATCGAGCGGCCGGAAACGCCGCGCAATCAGTTCGACCTGCGCACCTACGGTATCGGCGCACAGATCCTGCGCGAGCTCGGCGTCCACCGCATGAAGTTGATGGGCAGCCCGCGGCGCATGCCGAGCATGGCCGGCTACGGGCTCGAGGTCGCCGCCTTCGTCTCGGCAGACTGAGACATGCGCAACGCAGACACCGGGCTCAGCCCCGAGCTCGACGGCAGCGGCCTGCAGATCGCGATCGTCCAGGCGCGCTTCAACAATGCCGTCACGGACGCGCTGCGTGAAGCCTGCGTCAACGAGTTGCGCGCGCTCGGCGTCGCCGCGGACGCCATCGAACTCGTGACGGTCCCGGGCGCGCTTGAAGTGCCGATCGCGCTCGATGCGCTCGCCGGCAGCGAACGCTTCGACGCCTTGGTCGCTATCGGCTGCATCGTGCGCGGCGAGACCTATCACTTCGAACTCGTCGCCAACGAAAGTGGCGCCGGCGTCTCGCGCGTCGCACTCGACCACCAGCTCCCGATCGCCAACGCGATCCTCACCGTCGAGAACGAGGCGCAGGCCTGGGCGCGCGCCGAGGACAAGGGCCGCGACGCAGCGCGGGTCGCTATCGAGATGGCGCGCTTGCTGGACGATTTGTCGTGACCGCTGCGACGAAGACACCCAGGCCGCGCCGAGCCGCGCCGAAGTCCTCGCGCCGGCGCTCGCGCGAGTTCGCGCTGCAGGGTCTCTACGAATGGCTGATCGCGGGGTCGGACGCTGGCGTGATCGAAGCCCATCTGCGCGAGCAGGACGGCTTCGACAAGTGCGACAAGGCGCACTTCGACCTGCTGCTGCACGGCTGCATACGCGAGGCCGCCGATCTCGACACCGTGCTGGTGCGGCACGTCGACCGCAAGACGACGCTGCTTTCGCCGATCGAACACGGCGCGCTGATGATCGGCGTGTTCGAGCTGAAGCATTGCATCGACATCCCCTACCGTGTCGCGATCAACGAGGCGGTCGAGTTGACGAAGAGCTTCGGCGGCACCGACGGCCACAAGTACGTCAACGGCGTGCTCGACAAGGCTGCCAGCGACCTGCGCCCGCTGGAAGTCCAGGCCAGACGCTGACACCAACACTGCGCCCATGAAGCTCGCCCAGCGGCTGGACCACATCGAGCCGTTCTATGTGATGGAGTGCGCGAAGGCTGCGGTCGAGCTCGCGCGCAGCCCGGCGTGCGCCGACTCGCCGATGATCTTCCTGAACATCGGCGAGCCCGACTTCACCGCGCCGCCGCTCGTGCTCGAAGCGGCACGGCGCTGCATGGAAAGCGGCCACACGCACTACACGCAGGCGACCGGCGAGTCGGGCTTGCGCGAGCGCATCAGCCGGTGGTACGCCGAGCGCTTCGGGCTGGACGTTCCAGCGCACCGCATCATCGTCACCGCCGGCGCATCGGCCGCGTTGCAACTCGCCTGCCTTGCGCTCGTCGAGCGCGGCGACGAGGTGCTGATGCCCGATCCGTGCTACCCCTGCAACCGCCATTTCGTGGCCGCCGCGGACGGGGTGCCGATGTTGCTACCGGCCTCCGCCGAGGACCGCTTTCAGCTCAGCGCGGCGGGCGTCGAAGCGGCGTGGTCCGCGCGCACCGCGGGCGTGCTGCTCGCGTCACCGTCGAACCCGACGGGCACCTCGATCGACGCCGCCGAAATGGGCCGCATCGTGCAGACGGTGCGCGCACGCGGCGGCTTCACGATCGTCGACGAAATCTATCTCGCACTGAGCTTCGACGACGACTACGGCCACAGTGCACTCGCGCACGCGCAACCCGACGACGTGATCTCGATCAACAGCTTTTCGAAGTACTTCTGCATGACAGGCTGGCGTCTCGGCTGGATGGTCGTGCCGGAGGTGCTCGTCGCGCCGATCGAGAAGCTTGCGCAGAACCTGTTCATCTGCCCCTCGACGCTCGCGCAGCGCGCAGCGCTCGCCTGCTTCGAGCCCGAGTCGATCGCCGAGTACGAGCGCCGTCGCACGGCCTTTCGCGCCCGGCGCGACTACCTCGTGCCCGCGCTCGACGCCCTCGGCCTGACGGTGCCGGTGATGCCCGACGGCGCGTTCTACGCCTGGGCCGATGTCTCGGCGCTCGCCGAGAACAGTTGGGATTTCGCGTTCGACATCATGCGCCGCGCGCACGTCGCCATCACCCCGGGGCGCGACTTCGGGCGCGCCACGGCCGAGCGCTTCGTGCGCTTGTCGTATGCGAATTCGATGGCGCACTTGCACGAGGCCGTGAAGCGCTTGGCCGCAACACTGTGAGCAAGTTGCCGGCGCCGTGAAACCGCACGAACCGATCACCGCAACCGAGCCACCGCCGGAAGACCTCACGCCTGGCCCGCAGGCGAGTCTGCCTGGCATGGCCGGCTGGAGCGACAGTGACGCCGATCTCGTCGCCGGACCGCGCGCGGTGTTCTCGACCAATCCCCCGGGCGTGGCCGCGTGCGATCTGCCCAGCATTGGGCAGATAGCACGCTACGACCTCAAATACCGCATCGGCGAGGGCGGCCTCGGCACCGTCTATGCGGCGCACGACCCGGTGCTCTCGCGGCTGATCGCGATCAAGACCGTGCATGTCGAGGTGCCGCCCGAGGAACGCGAAACCTTCAGCGCGCTCTTCATGAACGAGGCGCGCGCGGCCGCCGCGCTCTCGCACCCGAACATCGTCACCGTGTTCGATGCGGGCCTGAGCGACGGTGCGGCCTACATCGCGATGGAGTTGTTGAAGGGCGTCGATCTGCGCCAGTTGCGCAACGAGGGTTGGCGGCCGACGTCGGCGCAGGCGGCGCAGCTCGTTGCCAAGGTGGCCGACGCCCTTGCCTATGCGCACTCACACGGCGTCGTGCACCGCGACATCAAGCCGGCCAACATCTTCATGGTCGGCCGCACGCAGCCGCGGGTGCTCGACTTCGGCATCGCACGCATGACGCACCGTCTCGACGCCACGGCAGAAACCGATCTGTGCGGCGGGTCACCGTTCTACATGGCGCCCGAGCAGGTGCTGCAGCAGCCGACTGACGCACGCTGCGACGTGTTCTCGCTCGGCGTCGTGCTCTACGAACTGCTCACCGGTGAACGGCCGTTCAAAGGCCGCGAGCTGCCCCAAATCCAGCGCGCCGTGCTCGAACACGTACCGCCGCCGGCCGATGAAATCGTGGCCGGCGTGCCGCTCTCGCTCACGCGCATCGCCGCGCGCGCCATGGCCAAGAGCCCCGACGGTCGCTTCCCCTCGGCCGCTGCGATGGCGCGGGCGCTGCGCCAATATCAGGACGATCGCCCGGACAGCACCGATTCGCAGCGCGCGAAGTTGCGCTCCGCACCCGCGCCTCGGCCGCGCAGCAGACGCTGGATCGCGTTCGCGGCGGTCGCCGCGCTGCTGCTCGGCTTGAGCATCGGCTGGCTCGTGTGGTCGTGACGGCGAAACGCTTCGGAATGGAGCGCGGCAAGGGTGGATCCCTTCGAACTTTGAGAGCGAAGAAGACTCCCTCCCGCATAATGCCCCGCGTACCCGCTGCCGACCACCCGTGACCCTGCCCTCCGACCCGCCCCTCTTCACCCACGCCCTGCGCGTGTACTGGGAAGACACCGACGCGGGCGGCGTCGTGTTCTACGCCAACTACCTGAAGTTCTTCGAGCGCGCGCGCACCGAGTGGCTGCGATCGCTCGGTCATTCGCAGCAGCGGCTGCGCGACGAGACCGGCGCGATCTTCGTCGTCTCGGACACTTCGGTGCGCTACCTGTCGCCGGCGCGGCTCGACGATTTGCTCAGCGTCAGTGTCGAGGTGCGCGAAGCGGGCCGCGCGACGATGCTCATCGCGCAGCGGGCTTGGCGCGGCGACGCATTGTTGGCCGAGGGCACGATCCGCATCGCCTGCGTCGATGCCGCGAGCCTGCGCCCGCGGCGCATCCCCCTCACCCTGCCCGATCACGTCATCGCTGTCGCATGAACCAGGACCTTTCCATCTTCACGCTCGTGCTGCACGCGAGCCTCGTTGTCCAGATCGTGATGGCTGGACTCCTGATCGTCTCGCTCGCGAGCTGGAGCGCAATCTTCGGCAAGCTCGTTGCGCTGCGCAAAGTGCGCGCCGGAAACGACGAGTTCGAGCGCGAGTTCTGGGCCGGCAAGAGCCTCAACGACCTCTATGCCGACGCTGCTCAGAAAGCCGCATCGTCGCCGATGGAGCGCATCTTCGCCTCCGGCATGCGTGAGTTCATGAAGCTGCGCGAGCGCCGCGTGGCCGAAGCCGGCATGCTGCTCGACGGCGCGCGCCGCGCGATGCGCGCGAGCTACCAGCGCGAACTCGACGTCATCGAGTCGAACCTGTCCTTCCTCGCGTCGGTCGGTTCGGTGTCGCCCTATGTCGGGCTGTTCGGCACGGTGTGGGGCATCATGCACGCGTTCATCGGCCTGTCGAACCTGCAGCAGGTGACGCTCGCGACGGTCGCCCCGGGCATCGCGGAGGCGCTCGTCGCGACCGCGATCGGCCTCTTTGCCGCGATCCCGGCCGTGATCGCCTATAACCGCTTCGCGCGCGACATCGACCGCATCGCGATCCAGCTCGAGACTTTCATCGAGGAGTTCTCGAACATCCTGCAACGCAGCGCCAGCCAGGCGCTAGCCCCTGCGGCGGCGACGCCGCGCTAGCCGGCAGCGCGCAGACATGGCCTCCGTCAGCCGCCGCGCCGGGTCGCACCGGCGCACGATCAACGAGATCAACATGGTGCCGTTCATCGACGTCATGCTCGTGCTGCTGATCATCTTTATGGTCAGCGCGCCGCTCATCACCACCGGCCTCGTCGACCTGCCTTCCGTCGGCAAGAGCAGCCAGCGCCCCGAGCATGTCGTCGAGGTGATCGTCGGCAAGGACGGCGACGTGCGCCTGCGCCTCGACGGCAAGGCCGAAGGGCCCGCGCTGGCGCTGACCAGGCTGTCGGCGCGCGTGCTCGAAGCGCAGGCCGGCAATGCACAGACGCCGGTCGTCATCTCGGCCGACAAGAACGTCAAGTACGAGGCCGTCGTCAAGGTGATGGACACCCTGCAGCGCGCCGGTGTGCAGCGCGTCGGCCTGTCGGTGAAGAACAGCGGGGCATGAGCACACTGGAACGCTCCCAAGTGCTCATCCCGGAGCGCGCAGCGCGCAGGGTCGTCCAGTGAACTCCCAAGCGGTTTCGCGCGATCTGCTGATGCCGCAGGACCCCGGCGGCTCGCGGCGCGGGATCGCGCTGTCCGTGCTCGTGCACATCGGGCTCGTCGTCGCGATCGCGTTCGGCCTGAACTGGCGCAGCCGCGTGCCCGAGGCGCAGCAGGCCGAGCTGTGGGCCGCGGTGCCGCAGGCCGCCGCGCCGCGCGAGGTCGAACCCATCGTGCAGCCCACCCCGCCCCCGCCGCCAGCGCCCGTGCCGGTCGCACCACCCGAGCCCAAGGTGGTCGAGCCCCCGAAGCCGACGCCAGTGCCTGACGCCCAGATCGCGATCGAGAAAGCGCGCAAGGACGAGGAGCGCAAGGCGCGCGAACTCGAGGAGCAGGAGCGCAAGGTCAAGCTGGCCGCCGAACGCGAAGCGCAGAAGAAAAGGCTGGCGCTCGAGAAAGCCGAGAAGGCTGCCAAGGCGGAGAAAGCGGCAAAGGCCGAGCGAGAGCGCCTCGAAAAGCAGGCGACGGAAAAGAAGAAGCTCCAAGAGGCCCTCGAGACGCAACAGGCCAAGCAGCGCGAGGCCGATCGCGCCAAGCAGATGGAGCGCATCCGGGGCTTGGCAGGCGCGAGCGGCGGGCCTGGTGCGACGGGCACCGCATTGCGATCGGCGGGGCCGTCGGCCGGCTATGCGGGGCGCATCAAGGCGCGCGTGCGGCCCAATATCGTGTTCGCGGACCAGGTCGCTGGCAACCCGACCGCAGAGGTCGAGGTGCGCGCAGCGCCGGACGGCACGATCATCGGCCGCAGGCTCGTCAAGAGCAGCGGCATCCCGACCTGGGACGAAGCCGTGCTGCGCGCGATCGACAAGACCGAGGTGCTGCCACGTGACATGGATGGCCGCGTGCCGGCGACTTTGCTGCTCGTCTTCCAGCCGCGGGATTAGGGTCTGCTCAACCTACGGACGAGCGATGGACGCCATACTCGAACGCAACAAGCAAAACGTCGTCTCCTTCTACGACATGATGTTCAATGCCTGCCGGCCGCGCGAAGCCATTGCGCGCTACGCCGGCGCCACGTACACACAACACAACCCGCATGTCGGCGACGGCAAGCAGGCTTTCATCGACTACTTCGAGCGCATCGCGAGCGAGTATCCCGGCAAGCGCGTGCACATCAAGCGCGTGATCGCCGAAGGCGATCTCGTCGTCCTGCATTGCCACCAGGAATGGCCCGACGACAAGGACCGTGACTGGGCCGGCATCGACATCTTCCGCCTCGACACAGAGGGCAAGGTGGTAGAGCACTGGGACGTGCTGCAAGTGGTGCCCACGGCTTCGGCAAACGGCAATTCGATGTTCTAGCGATGGGCGCCGCTCGTCGCACCGATCAATGAGCGCCGCAGCGATGGACCTTGGGTTCACCTTCCGCACGCGCAAGAACGGCGAGGTCGAGATCCTGCATCACGGCCGCCGCGCCGCGCTGCTTCGCGGCACGGACGCCGCGGATTTCATCGCCGAACTTCAGGGCGCAAGCGAGGCCGACGCGCAGCAGGTGATGGCGCGCGTCACGGGAAACTACAAGCACGGCAACGAGCGTCTCGCCAGCCAGCACCCTCGCAACCAGAACGACCGCCGCAACCGACGTTCGGCCTGGGGTCAAGCCGCGTTGGGCTGTAGGATGAGAAAACCGCGCTACCGGAGCCAGTCCCCATGACGATCGAACTGTCACGCGAGGTTCGCGACGAGGCCGTGAAGTCGATCGAGCGCTACTTCCTCGAAAACATGGAGCAGAAGATCGGCAACATCGCGGCTGCCGGCCTTCTCGGCTTCTTTCTCGAAGAGATCGGGCCTGTCGTCTACAACCGGGCGGTTGCGGACGTGCAGGAGAGGCTGCAGATTCGGGTATCCGAAATCGATATCGAGACTCACGAGGACGAGTTCCAGTATTGGCGCAAGTTCGACAAGGGACGCAAGACCAAACCGTGAACACCCCAACCGAACGACTCTCAGGCAGCTGCCACTGCGGCGCGTTGACGATCGAGATCCCCGCGCCGCCGACCGAGATCACCAGTTGCAATTGCTCGATCTGCCGCCGATTGGGGACGCTGTGGGCGTACTACCCGGCCGAGCAGGTCACGGTGTCGGGTCACCCCGAGTCGACCGATTCCTACGTCCACGGGGACCGCACGCTGCGCCTCGTGCGCTGCAAGACCTGCGGTTGCGTCTCGCACTGGGAGCCGCTCGACGCGAAGCCCGGCACCAGTAACGACGTCCGTGTCGGCGTCAACATCCGCAATTTCGATCCGCGTTTGATCGACAACACGCGCATGCGCCTGCTCGACGGCGCCGACACATGGACATCGACCTTCCGTGAGGCGACGGGCGCCCCGGGAGTGGTGATCGCCTCGACCACACCGCACGCCTCGCCCTCCGACGTCTATCCGAGCCTGACCTACGACGACGCCCGCTTCGCCATCGACTGGCTGACGCGCGCATTCGGCTTCGAGCCCCGCTTCATCGTGCCGGGCAACGGCAACCGGGTCGAGCACAGCGAGCTGAGCTTCGGCAATGCGGTGCTGATGATCAGTTCGCCGAAGGCGGAGTTCGATCGCGTGAGCCCTCGGCACTCGCAGGGTCTGCCGCAGGCGCTGAGCCTGTATGTCGCAGATCCGGACGCCCATTTTGCGCAGGCGATGCAGGCAGGTGCCAAGCTTGTCAGGCCGCTGCAGGACGAGGAGTACGGCGCGCGCGGCTACATGATCGCCGACCCGGAGGGCCACCTCTGGTACTTCGGCACCTACCGGCCCGGCGCCTACTGGTAGCGCGGCGCAGTGCCGGCAACGGATCGAACATCGACGCGGAGGAAATCGACATGGCCACCGTACGCCAAGGCAACAAATCGGTGCTTCTCATCGTCGACCTGCAGGTCGGCGTCGTCGCCGAAGCGTGGGAAGTCCCGCGCATCGTCGCCAACGTCTCGCGCGCTGTCGAGCGGGCCCGCGCGCAAGGCGTGCCGGTGATCTGGGTGCAGCACGCAAACGAGGAACTGCCGAGCGGCAGCCCGCAATGGCAGTGGGTGCCGGAACTGGCGCCCGCTGCGGGCGAAACCAGGATTCACAAGGGTTTCAATTCAGCGTTCGAGCAGACGACGCTCGAAGCGGAACTCGAACGACTCGGCGCGAGCCACATTGCACTCGCAGGCGCCGCGAGCAACTGGTGCATCCGCGCCACCGCCTACGCCGCGCTCGAGCGCGGCTACGACCTCACCCTCGTCAAGGATGCGCACACGACGAGCGATACGGCCCTCGAAGGCGGCACACAGATCACGGCTGCCTCCGTCATCGACGACCTGAACATCGCGATGACCTGGCTCGAATATCCGGGCCGCACGAACCGCTCGGCGACCGCCGAGGAGTTCGAGTTCGGCATCCGCACCGATTGAACGCGGGGCCTCCGGGTTGGCGTACCAGTCTCGCGGTTCAGAATGGCGGACGTCGACCACTCTATGAGGAACCTCCATGCTCAAGCTCATGCCCAATCTTCCCGACGGCGTACTCGGCGTCGTCGCCTCCGGCGAGGTGATCGCGAGTGACTACGAGACCGTTCTCGTCCCAGCCATCGAGGCGGCGCTCGCGAAGTTCGGCGGCGTGCGTATCGTCTACCAGATCGGGCCCGCCTTCACCGGTTATTCAGCCGGGGCGGCATGGGACGACATGAAACTCGGCATCGCGCATTTGCGCGCCTGGGAGCGCGTGGCAGTCGTCACCGATGTCGAATGGGTCGCCGCGGCCATGCGCCTGTTTTCATTTGCGGTGCCGTGCCCGGTACGGCAGTTCCCGAACGCCGAACTGGCGCAAGCCGTGCAGTGGGCTGCAGCGACCTGAAACGCAGGCCGTTCGCGAACATAGACAGCGCGGCGATATGCGACGTCGCTCACGCCACGGCGCCCGACGCGGCGCTGTCGCTTCGCCGGCATGACGCAGCACATCGGCATCGTCGCCTGCTCGGCCGAGGGCGCGGCGCTGTGCTACCGGACGATCTGCGCCGAGGGCGCAGCGCTGCTCGGCCCGTGCGCACATCCCGAGGTGTCGCTGCACTCGCACTCGCTTGCCGACTACGTCGCCTGCCTCGACGCGGGCGATCTGCAAGGCGTCGCCGAACTCATGCTCGACTCGGCGCACAAGCTCGCCGCGACCGGCGCGGACTTCCTGATCTGCCCCGACAACACGGTGCACCAGGCGTTCCCGCTTGTCGCGTCGCATTCACCGCGGCCCTGGCTGCACATCGCCGACGTCGTCGCGGACGAAGCTGCTCGGCGCGGCTTCGGGCGACTGGGGCTCGTGGGCACGCGCTGGCTGGTCGACAGTGAGGTCTATCCCGACAAGCTCGCAGCGCGCGGGCTGTCCTTCGTGCGACCTGACACCGCGCAGCGCGACGCGATCGACCGCATCATCATGGACGAACTCGTTCCGGGCGTGCTGCGTGCGCAAAGCGTTGAGTCCTTCCAGCAGGTGTTCGCGAGCATGAAAGCCGCGGGATGCGACGCGGTGATCCTCGGCTGCACCGAAATTCCGCTGCTGATGAACGATGCGAATTCACCGCTGCCGACGCTTGATTCGACGCGTCTGCTGGCACGCGCCGCGCTGCGGCGCGCGACGCGATGAACGCGCCGGCTTCGCTCCCTGTCGTGGACGGACACGTCGTGCGGCGCCTCGCGCTCACCGATGCCGACGACTGGGCCGCTTTTGCGTTGCTGCCCGAAATGCAGCGGTTCACGAGCGCCAACTCAGCGAACCGCGCGGAGTTACAGGCGATGATCGAACGCACGGTAGCGGACGCGGACGCACCCGATGCGCCGATCCTGTTCACGGTGCGCGATCCGCTCACACTCGAACTTGAGGCGACTTTCGGCTTTCACACCATCTCGGCGCGCAACCGAACGGCCGAGCTCACCTACATGGTTCGCCCACAGCAGTGGGGGCGCGGGCTCGCTACCGCGCTGGGCGAAGCGGCAGTCAACTGGGCATTTCGCGAACGCGCCTGGGTGCGGGTGCAGGCCACGGTGCTCGAGCCCAACGTGGCTTCAATTCGCGTGCTGCAGAAGTGTGGCTTCGCATTCGAAGGGCGGTTGCGCAACTTCCGCATGGTGCGCGGCGTGCCGCGCGACTTCATGCTCTTCTCGCGCGTCCCGACAGCAGATGCGGGCATTGTCGGGACGCCGCCCCGCAGCGACTGAATTGAAGTACAAAGACGACGACGACTTCGGTCGCGCGCCGGGGAGACCATGACTTACGAAGCCGTCGAGATACGCAGCCTGACGCCTGATCTGCTGCCCGGCTTTCTCGCCTACTTCGAGGGCGACGCGTTCGCCGACAACCCGAAATGGCGCTCATGCTATTGCCAGTACCCGCTCGTCGACCACGCGAAAGTCGTCTGGGCCGAGCGCACTGCCGAACAGAACCGCGCGGCCGCCTGCGAGCGCATTGGCGCGCACCGCATGCAAGGGCTGCTCGCATATCGCGCGGGCAAGCCGGTCGGCTGGTGCCATGCCGCGCCGCGCCCGCTGATGGACGCCTTCACCAGCGATACCGACCCACAAGCCGATCTGCAGACCGATCGCATCGGGCAGATCGCCTGCTTCGTCGTCGCGAAGGCACATCGCCGCACCGGCGTCGCCCGTGCGCTGCTCGCAGCGGCATGCGCATCGTTCGAGGGCGGGGGCTTCTCGATCGCGGAGGCAACACCTCTCGCGCAGACCGACTCCGACGCACAAGCGCACTACGGGCCGCTTTCGTTGTACCTGGCGGCCGGCTTCTCGATTCATCGCACCGAGAGCGATGGCACCGTCTGCGTCCGGCGCCTGCTCGGCGGCGACAGTGCCGCGCCCGCGGCAGCTCGCGACCCCATGGCCCCGCCCGCAGTTGCCGGATGAGCTGCGTGCGCTCGCCGACCGCCGCGCGCGAGGGGTTGGTGCGCGCGCGACAACGCCAAGCGCAGGACGGCGGCGCGACGAGGGCGGCGCCGGCGCGACACCTCGCTGCGCACGCCGACCTCGGCACGAAGCCGGTCCAGCCAATCGGGCCTGCGGCACCTGCGCGACGCGCACCATCGCTTCCGGCTCTGCTGACTGCCGTGCGCGCCTGCACGCTGTGCGCGGCGCAGCTGCCGCTCGGGCCGCGGCCGGTGCTTCAGGTGCACGCGTCGGCCCGCATCCTGATTGCGAGTCAGGCGCCGGGCCGCAAGGTCCACGCGTCCGGAATTCCATTCGACGACGCCAGCGGCGAGCGCCTGCGTGCATGGCTGGGCATGTCGCGCGAGACCTTCTACGACCCGCGGCAGGTGGCGATTCTGCCGATGGGCTTTTGTTACCCCGGGTCAGGTCATGGCGGCGACCTGCCGCCGCGGCCCGAGTGCGCCCCCAGGTGGCGCAGCGAGCTGCTGGCCCGCCTCACTGGGCTCAAACTCACGCTCGCCATCGGGCGCTACGCGCAGGCCTGGCACCTGCCCGCCAACGGCGCGACGCTCACCGAAGCCGTGCAGGCGTGGCGCACGCACTGGCCGCACACCATCGCCTTGCCGCACCCGAGCCCGCGCAACACGCCATGGCTCAAGCGTCACCCCTGGTTCGAACGCGACCTCTTGCCACTGTTGCAGGCGCGCGTGCAACAGGTGCTGGCCGGCAGCGTGGCGTGCGAGTCTGTTCGCTGACGACGCGATTCGCCGCCGCTGCCCATCGACTCCACTCAAAGGACCGAGCCATGCAAGGAAGACGCCTGCGTGCCGGGCAAGCGATCAGCCCGGAGGAGTTCGATGCCCTGAGCGACGAACAGCTCGAGCGCCTGGTGCCCAAACCCTACCGTGCGGACTTCCCGGGCAAGGACGCCTGCGCAGACGGCTACTTCTACCTGCACGACGGCACCGCGTGGAGCTTCTACAAGGGTGGCTTCCTCGATGAGTGAAGTCGCCCCCGGGACAAGGCGCAACGCGTGGCTCCTGCTCGCGCTGTCGGTCGCTGCGGCAGACGCGCATGCGCAATCCACCGCGGTCGTGCTCGGGCAGACGCTCGCGATGTTCGGCGGCGCGGGCGGCGCCGTGTTCGGCGCTATCGCGGGCTGGCGCAGTGCCGAACCGCTGCGCCTCGGGATCGCCTTCTTGATCTACCTCGGCTTGCTATGCGTCGTCGCTTCCACCTGGACCGGTTCGCTCGAAATCGTCCCGCTCACGCTCGTGCTCGGCGCCGCCGCCGGCATCCTGCCGTTTGGCGCAGTGTTTCTCGTCATGCGCGGCATCGTCACACGCCTGCGCGCAAAGCTCGGCGTGGGCGAAACGACACGGCACGCCGCATCCGCCCCGCCGCACGAGGGGGCCGAATGATCAGCTTCTTCACGTCGCAGCACGCACGTCACGCGCCCGCGACCGAGTTCTTTCGCGGTGAGCGCGTGCCCTGCTTCGAGTCCCCGGCGCGCGCAAATGTCGTTCATGCCGAGTTGGTCGAGCGTGGCCACGAGATCCGCGAACCCACCGACGACAGCACCGCGCTCCTCGCACAAGTGCACAGCGCGCGCTACCTTGCCTTCCTGCGCAACGCGTGGGACGACTGGCTCGCGCTCGACCCGGCCAACAGCGACGTGCAACCATTCCCGTCGGTCTGGCCGGTGCGCAGCCTGCGTAGCGACGTCGAACCGGAGGACTTTGTCGCACGCCTCGGCCTGTACTCGATGGACAACGGCACGCCCCTGGTCGCCGGCACATGGGCGGCGGCGAAGGCGGCCGCGGATGCCGCGGCGAGTGCTGCAGCGCTCGTCGGGACGGGCGCGCGCAGCGCGTTGTGCGCAACGCGCCCACCGGGCCATCACGCCGGCGCGGACTTCATGGGCGGCTACTGCTTCCTGAACAACGCCGCGGTCGCGGCGCAGGCGTTCAGGGCTCGCAGTTGCGAACGGGTGGCGATTCTCGATGTCGACTACCACCACGGCAACGGCACGCAAAGCATCTTCTACCACCGCGCCGACGTGCTGTTTGTGAGCCTCCACGGCGACCCGCGTACCGAGTATCCGTTTTACCTCGGCCATGCCGACGAGACGGGGGCAGGCGCCGGGCTCGGCTTCAACCTGAACCTGCCGCTGCCGGCCGTCACCGGGGTCGGCGCCTGGTTCGCCGCGCTCGACACCGCTTGCGCACGCATCACCGGCCACCGGCCCGACGCGCTCGTGGTCTCGCTGGGCCTGGACACCTACGCGGGTGATCCGATCTCGCACTTCCAACTGCAAGCGGCCGACTTTTCGCGCCTCGGCACGCAGATCGCGAGGCTCGGCCTGCCGACCGTCTTCATTCTCGAAGGCGGCTATGCAAGCGCCGAACTCGGCGTCAACGCCGTCAACGTGCTCGATGGTTTCGAGCAGGTCTGAGGAAGGCGCAGGCCCGTACCGCCCGGCCCTCGCGAAAGTGGAACCGCGAGTGCTGGCACACTCACACCGTGTCCCCTTAACCTGAAGGAATGAACCATGTCGAGCGTTGGCTACCACGAACCGATTGAAGAACTGTCCGAAACCACGCGCGACATGCACCGCGCGATCGTCTCGCTGATGGAAGAGCTCGAGGCTGTCGACTGGTACAACCAGCGCGCCGACGCCTGCAAGGACGCCGAATTGAAGGCGATCCTCGAACACAACCGCGACGAGGAGAAAGAGCACGCCTCGATGGTGCTCGAGTGGATCCGGCGCAAGGATCCGCGTTTCTCCAAGGAACTCAAGGAGTACCTCTTCACCGCAAAGCCGATCGCGCACGAGTAGCGCCGGCTGCGAACGCCCGTTTCTTCGCGAAAGCAAGCGCCATGTGTCGCAACATCAAGACGCTGTTCAACTTCAACCCGCCGGCGACTGAACTCGAAATCCGCGACGCGTCGTTGCAGTTCGTGCGCAAGCTCAGCGGGTTCTCGGTGCCTTCGCGCGCGAACGAGGCGGCCTTCGAGCAAGCCGTCGCCGAGGTCGCGCAAAGCGCCCGCAAGCTGATCGGCTCGCTCGTCACGAGTGCCGAGCCGCGCAACCGCGAGGCAGTCGCCGCGCGTGCGCAGTTGCGGTCGGCGCAGCGGTTCGGCGGCGCGCCATGAGTGCGCCCACCTGAGGGGCAACCCTCTCGGGCGGAACGTGTTTCGACAAGAACTCGCGGCGCGTTCCGGTGCTGCCGCGGCGGCAAAGCTGGCGCGAGGCTGAAGCCGCGCATCGGCGCGTCGATCACGGAACGGCAACCGCGGGGCCATGCCCTTCCGCAGGATGCGGATAGCAACTTCCGTGCATGTCACGAAACGTGCGCGGCGGCAACGGGTCGGGCGCCGCAAACACGCCGCGCCGCGCGGCGCGCGCCTCGCGTTCCTCTGCGTCGTAGCGCCCGGGCCGGCCACGAAACCGCATGCTCCACGCATGACCTTCGCGCACCATCCACGCGCCGATGTCCTCGCCGTCGAGCAGGATCGTCACGAGCCTGCGCCGGTAGGCATCGGTAACGGCACCCACCACGATGACCCGCTTTCCCGCCACACGGCGCGCAAGCGCATCGCGTGCCTCGACGCCACCGTCCTGGCAGATCTCCGGCGCGTCGAGTCCGAGCAGGCGCAGCTTGATCGGCTTGGCCCCTGGCCGATCGGGCTTTAGCACGAGTGAGTCGCCGTCGGTCACGTGGCGGACGATGCCCTCGACAGCCTGCGCCCCGGCTGCGATGCCGCTGGCGAGCGCGAGCAACAGCATCGCGGCCACGCGACAAGCGGCAAGGGGCGTGGGTGCTCGGCAAGACATGGAAACGCATCTTGCCCGAGGCGGCGTGCGCGATCACTGCGCGGTGACGATCCAGCCCTCGAGCGGATCAACTTCGGCGGGCAGCCCGAACGCCGGCTGTGCGCTCGCCCAGCCGGCCTGCATCATGCACAGCACGGCGTCGAGCGCGTCGCCCGAAGCATCGTCGATCAGCCGTTCGCGCATCGCATGGCTCAACTTCAGGCGCAGCCGGAGCCGGGTGCGGCCCTGTTCGAGCGCGTCGACGATGTCCTTGCGCGCGATCAGCCGATCGGGCGTCTGCTTGCACCGGTCGTCGCTCTTGTAGGAGCGCCGACCGACGAGCTCGCGCGCGAGCAGGCCCGGATAGCCTTCGAGTGCGACGCGCGCTTCGTCACCGGCGCGCAGCCGCGGGAGATGCACGCCGGCGTCGATCAGCAGCGGCACGCCCGCGTGCAGCATGTACGCAACCGGTGGGTTGACCCACTTCATCGAGGGTGACGAGCCGGCCGGAATATCGGTCGCGCGGTGCGCGAACTTGCCGCCCTTGGGCCGCGCATCGCAGAACGCGGCGAACGTTGTGCAAATCTCGGCACGCGTGAGCGAAGCGTAGTGCTGCATCAAGGCCGGCCAGCGCGTTGGCCAGCCGAGCGCGACGACCAACTCGCGCGGCAGCCCGAAAGGCAGGTCGAGCACTGCGAGCCACGGGCCCGGCGTGCGCAGCCAGCGCGCGAAAGCGTCGAAGTCGGCCTGCGCGTCGATGCGCTCGAGCTGCACCACGCCCTGCGCCGCGCGGCCGAGGGCGACCGTGATCGGCTTGGCGCGCCGCGGCCGGCTCGTGAAATCGACGCCGGCAACGGCCGAAAAGCGGGTCGGGTGCATGGGGTGTACGAAGTGGGGCGTGGCATGACGTTACATTGCGCTCACCCGACTCTATCGAGAAGCCCGCATGCCCGACACCCCACCGGCCCCAACCTCAGCCAGCGCGGCCACTGCGGCCACCGCGCCCGCATCCACACCGGCGCCACCGCCCTTGCAGGAGCGCCTCGTCGCGACCGAGCACAAGCTCAAGCTCGGCAAACGCACGCTCGAATACACCGCGACCTGCGGCACGCTGATGATGCGCGAGGACGAGGCCAGCAAGGACGGCGAGCGCAGCGCCGACAAACCGCGCGCTGCGCTTTTCTTCGTCGCCTACACGCTGAAGAACGACAAGGGCGCCAAGCCGCGCCCGGTGACCTTCAGCTTCAACGGCGGGCCGGGCTCGAGCAGCGTCTGGCTGCACCTCGGCATCCTCGGCCCGCAGCGCGTAGTCACCGACGAGATGGGCAACGCGCCGCCACCACCGTACGCGCTGACCGACAACGAGGACACGCTGCTGACCGACAGCGACCTCGTCTTCATCGATCCGATCGGCACCGGTCATTCGCGCATGGCCGCAGGCGAGAAGGTCGCCGAGTTCCACGACTACCAGCGCGACCTCGACGCGGTGGGCGAGTTCATCCGCCTCTACCTCACGCGCTACGCGCGCTGGGACGCGCCGAAGTATCTGATCGGCGAGAGCTACGGCACGACGCGCGCCGCCGGCTTGTCGCTGCATCTGCAGGAGAAGCACGACATCTTCTTGAACGGCGTGATGCTCGTCTCGCTTGCCATCGACTTGCAGACGCTGATCTTCGACCACGGCAACGAGTTGCCCTACGCGCTCTTCCTGCCGACCTACGCGGCGACCGCCTGGTATCACAA
Organism: uncultured beta proteobacterium; assembly: GCA_963774675.1. GTDB lineage: Bacteria > Pseudomonadota > Gammaproteobacteria > Burkholderiales > Burkholderiaceae_C > CAIKUF01. The sequence continues at coordinate 63,041 of CAVZFV010000007.1, forward strand.
GGCGCTCACGCCCGAACTGCAGAAGAAACCGCTTGCCGAAGTGATCGCGCAGGCCGAGGCCTTCGCGCTCGGCGACTACAGCACCGCGCTGCTGCAGGGCTCGCGCCTCGACGACACGACGCGCGAGCATGTGGCGGGGCAGGTCGCGCGCTTCTCGGGCCTGACGACCGAGTACGTGCTGCGCAGCGACCTGCGCCTCGGCGAGTTCCGCTACTTCAAGGAGCTGCTGCGCCATCGCGGCCAGACCGTCGGCCGGCTCGACTCGCGCTTCCTGGGGACGGACCGGGACGACGCGGGCGAGAAGCCCGAGGACGATGCCGCGATGAGCAACCTGCTCGGCGCCTACGCGAGCGGCATCAACCGCGTCCTCAAGCACACGCTCAAGTACGACGACGATGCGCCCTACGTCGTGCACGCCCCGATCTGGGACAAGTGGACGTGGAAGGGTTTCGAGAACAAGTACGTCAACGTCGGCGCGACGCTGCGCCGCGCGATGCACTCGAACCAGCACATGCGCGTCTATGTCGCGAGCGGCTACTACGACCTGGCGACCCCGCACGCGGCAGGCGACTACACGCTCTCGCACCTCGGCCTGCGCGGCGCGCAGTTCCGCAAGCTCAGCGTGAGCTACTTCGAGGCCGGCCACATGATGTACATCCACGGCCCGTCGCGCGCGCGGATGGCCGGGGAGTTGAGGGCGTTCGTAGCGGTGGGCTGAAGGGCACACGCAGCGGGCATTCGGCCGATGCCGCCGGCCGGTTGGGGTGGGCTGAGCGCAACGGCGGCAGACGTAGCTCGCGCGGAGTGCCAGAATTACCATTCGCGATTCTGCAGAGATCGACCCGTGCACAAGCTCACCCTTTCGCTGCTGACGTCATCGGCCCTGCTTGCGGGCTGCGGCGGCGACGACGAACCGCCCGCGGCTGGATTGCCGCTACCGCCGGCCAGCGGCTCGCGCTGGGCCGCTCTCGAGACTGACAACGACGGTGACGGGCTGGCGGATTCGATCACACGCTTCGGCTACGACACGCTGGGTCGGCGGATCAACCAGACCACGTGGACTGCCGACCGTGGCATCCCCATCGGCGAACCGGTCGAGGTGCAGACCTGGGTCTACGATGGCGCCTCGCGGGTGCTGGCGCAACGGCGCGAGGTGCGCGAGGCGGGCGTCGGCTGGCGAAGCATCGATGCGGACTATGGCACCGAGGGGCTGCTGGCCTCGACAACGCTCCGCTGGTACGACAGCCCCCTCTCGCTGCGCACGACTTATACCTGGCAGGATCGGCGGCTCGTCGAAGCCAGGCAGGAAGGAGGCTCAACGCCAGCGACGTACCGGCTGAACTACGACGCGGCTGGCCGGGTCGAGCAAATCGAGAGGCGGGGCGGCAGTGGCTCCGTCATGGGCGTCGATACCTACAACTGGCGGGCCGACGGTCAGCTCACTACAGCCGCTTTCAGCCTGTCGGTCGGCTATCTCGTGCAGTACGACCTCGAGTACGACCTCAATGGTCACCACATCCGCACCTACAAGACCGATGACGGTTTCGAGGACGACATGCGCCGGCACTTTCACGATGCGGCGGGTCGGCTCGAGCGGGTCGAGACCGACCACCGACCCAGCAGCTTCGACGAAGCTGACTTCGTTGCCGATGTGGTGTATCGGATCCGATGGGAGAACGACCTGTGCCAGTCGGTTTTCCTGCCGAGTCTGCCGCCGGTGTTCGACCGTGACATCACGGCCCAGGCCCGCGCCGATGGGGCGATGCTGGGCTGCGCAGATTGATACCGCGCACGCCCACGCCAACGGCAGTTCAGCTGATCGCACGCTCGTTCTCGATGAAGTTCACCCCCATCGAACAATCCACCTCGCCGACCGAGAGGACCTCCTTGTAAGCGCGTGGACGGCGGAGTTCCTCCATGCTCAACAGCATGCGGCAATGCACGGGCTTGAAGGGGTTCGCGCTAAAGTGTTTCAGCCGCGGATCCCTCGCTCATGAGAGATTCATAGCGGAGGATGTGATCCGCGCTCCAGTCATAGCCGTGCACGAGGCTGAAAGACAGCCGCGAGTTGACAAGGTCGGAGTTGCCGATCTGCGCGCCGCGCGCCGCGCGCCGCGCGCCGCGAAGTAGTTCGCCACCTGCTCGAGCATGGCGGACCACTTGTCGGTATCGAGCACCGCCTCGTAGATGGCGTCGATCAGAGGAAGTACCGTTCTCATCGAATGACCTCCACAGCCGATCGCACCGATCGGCCGCGAAGTGGCGGGGCCATTCGCAACTTCGCTTGGCCGAATGTGCCAGACGTGGCCCAGGCCGCGTGTAGGTAATTTCACGAGCTGCGAGGCTACGTACGGGGTGGGTCTATCAGGCAAACGCTTGCTACTCGCCGCCGACTCAGTCAGAGTGCGGTGGCGTCGTCATGGTTTTCCGTTCTCAGCAAGACAGGCCGTGCCTGGCCAGCTTGTTGATCAGGGCAGCGCCGGCTGGCGGTGGCTGGACGGGCGCATGCGGCGATCATCGAGTGTCGTCGTTCGATCAGGGCTTGCGAGACAGCCCGCGCTTCAGGGCGTCAGCCCGTGTTGGCGCGCTTCATCGGCGGCAGCGCCGACCCACGCAGCGCCACTGCAAGTTCGGCCGCCTGCCAGATCGTGATGCCCTGCGCTGCGGCGAAGGGGCGCGCGGTGTCGGTCAGATCGCCCAGGCAGATGCACAGTGCGTCTTGCGCTTCGGCCGCCTCGCGCGCCGTCTGCAGCGCGCGCAGCGCTTCGACACCGATGCGGGCGGACTTCCAGCGCCGCGCACTGACGAGCATGACCCGGCCCTTGCGTTCGAGTTCAAAATCGACGGGCGCCTTGGTGCCGCGCGTGACCGCGTAGCCGTCACGAGCGAAGGCGGCTTCGAGCAAGCTGGAGAAATCCGGCCATGACATCGCGCCGAGCGCCTGCACGGTCTGCGCAACCCGGGCCGCACCCGGCTGGCGCCACTGCCGCACGGCAGCGATGGCGCCGATCACGAGGAAGGGCAGGCCCGACACCGCACCGACGACGCGATAGGCTACGGGCAGCAGCGCCATGGCCGCCATCGCGAGCCCGAGCGCGATCGCGATGCTGATCCACCATGGCGATCGCAGCAGGATCGCGAAGAGCGACTTCTCGGCCATGCGCAGTTTCACGAGCGTCCCCTTGGCGCTCGGGATTCGAGCCCCGCGAGTCTACGGTGCGCCCCGACTCAGCAAGTCGCGCGTCTTTGCGCTGCGGGCACACGCCGCGCTGCCCCCATCGGGACCGCCTTTCAGTGCGGGCGCACGCCGCTGACCTGCGCAAGCTGGGACGGCGCTACAGTGGCGCTTGTCTCCCGGAGTCAACCCATGAACCCCTTGTTGGTCGAAGTGCTGCGCGGCAGCGCTGTCGAATCGTTCCACCGCGGCGCGATCGCGATCATCGATGCCGACGGCGTAGTGCACACGGCCATCGGCGATATCGACCGGCCGATCTTTCCGCGCTCGGCGATCAAGGTGCTGCAGGCACTGCCGCTCGTCGCGAGCGGCGCGGCAGACGCACTCGGTTTGAGCGATGCCGAACTCGCGCTCGCCTGCGCATCGCACGGCGGCGAGCCGGTTCACGCCGACACCGCTGCCGCGATGCTTGCGAGGGCAGGGCTCGACGCGGACTGCCTCGAATGCGGCGCGCATTGGCCCTATCACGAGGCGTCGATGCGCGCCCTCGCCGCCGCCGGCCGCGAGCCCTCGGCGCTGCACAACAACTGCTCCGGCAAACACGCCGGCTTCATGTGCCTGGCGTGCCAGATGGCCGGCGCCGGCGTCGATCTGCGCCGCTTTGTGCAGGGCTATGTCGAGCCGGATCACCCGGTGATGCGCGAAGTCACCGCCGCGATCGAAGCCACCACCGGCAGCGCACTCGCCGATGCGCCGCGCGGCACGGACGGTTGCTCGATCCCGACCTACGCGATCCCGCTGCGCGCACTGGCGCTTGCCTTCGCGCGCGTCGGCAGCGGCATCGGTCTTTCGCCCGAACACGCCCGTGCAGCGCTGCGGCTGCGCCAGGCCGTCGCGCGCGAGCCGCTGCTCGTGGCCGGGCACGGCCGCACCGATACGCGCGTGATGGAGCGCCTCGGCGAGCGCGTCTTCATGAAGGTCGGCGCTGAAGGCGTGTACTGTGCCGCGCTGCCGGCGCAGGGGCTCGGCGTCGCGATCAAGATCGACGACGGCAACAACGCGCGCGCGGCGGAGGTGGCGGTCGCCGCGGTGATCGAAGCGCTCGTGCAACTCGACGACGGCGAGCACGCGTTCATGCGCGGGTTCAGCGAGGCGACGCTTCGCAACTGGCGCGGCATCGAGGTCGGCGCGCTGCGAGCGAGTGAAGGGCTGCGCGTCTCGCTCAGGGCGCCGAGGTGACGAGCCGCACCACCGCAAGCCATGAGCAGGCACGGGGACACCGTCGCTGCGAAACTCGCTCGCAGGCCCGCACGCTTCACGCGCATCCCGAATGACGTGCCGATCGCAACACCCCGCCACTGGAGCTCCCATGCTGATCCCCCGCCAACCCGTCCCGTCGCTGCAGATGCCGACGCTGAAGCACAGCGGCTTCGCGCTGCACGAAGAGCAGCCAGCGAACTTCACGCTCGTCGTCTTCTACCGCGGCCTGCACTGCCCGATCTGCCTCAAGTACCTGCTCGAGCTAGGCCGCCTGCTGCCCGACTTCACACAGCGCGGCGTCGGCGTCGTCGCAGTCTCGACCGACAACGTCGAACGCGCGCAGGCGTTGGCAACAAAGCTGAACGCGCCCGATCTGCGCGTCGGCCACGATCTCGCGCTCGCATCGGCGCGCGAATGGGGCCTGTACATCAGCACCGGCCGCGGCCTGACGTCGATCGGCGTCGAGGAACCCGCCCTGTTCGCCGAGCCTGGCGTCTTCATCGTTCGCCCCGACGGCACGCTCTACTACGGCGCGGTGCAGACCATGCCGTTCGCGCGCCCGCACTTTGACGAACTGCTCGCCGCGATCGACTTCGCGCTCGCGAAGAACTACCCGGCGCGCGGCGAGTACGTCGGCGTCGTCTGACCCACCGACCGCCTCACGGCGGCTGCACGCGCGGCAACGCGAACGCGAGTCGAGTCCCGCCGTCCTGAGACGGCAGCGTGCGCAGGCTGCCGCCGTGAAGCGCAGCGATGCGCTGTGCAATGGCGAGGCCCAGACCGCCGATGCCGCCGCCCGGGCGCTGTAGCGGCGGTTCACGCAGCGGCTGCCCTGCGTCGAGCCGACGCGCGAGTTCGACCGGCAGCCCGGGCCCGCGGTCTTCGACCCATACCGTCACCTGCGCCGCTTCGCACTGCAGGCTGACGCGCACCGGCTCGGCGCCGGGCGCATGACGCACCGCGTTGTCGATCAGGTTCGTCAATGCACGCTCGATCAGGTGCAGGTCGCCCTCGAAGTCGACCGCGCCGGGTGGCGTACCAGACAACGCGACACTGGGATGCGGCGACGCGAACTCGAACTTCTGCACCGTGTCGGCAACCAGTTCGTCATAGCGGAAGCGCTCGTGCTGCAGCACATGGTCGATCGACTGCAGCGTGGCAAGTTCAAAGAGTTGCTGCGACAACCGGCGCACCTTGTCGCTTTGCGCGAGCGCAGTGGCGACAAGCTTGTGTCGGCGCTGCACATCGTCGGCTGCGGCGTCGAGCGCCTCTAGATGGCCGTGCAGCGCGGTGAGCGGCGTGCGCAGATCGTGCGCAACATTGGCCATCACCTCGCGATGCGCGGCGGACTGGGCCTCGCGCGACGCGGACTGTTCGGTGATGCGCCGCGCCATGGCGTCGAACGACGTCGCGAGCGTCGCGACTTCGTCGCCGCGCGGCGGTGCGCCTACCTCGGTCGTGGTGGTGTCGTTCGATCCAGCGCCGCCTTCGAGTCGGAAGTCGCGCATGCGGCGCGCCAGCCGACCCAGCGGCAGGGTAAGCCGGCGCAGCACGAGAACCCCGATCGCGAGCGTCGCGAAGAGGCCGATCGCAGCCGCCCACGCTGCACGTTGCCACGCCGGCCACTGGCTCAGGCTGCCGGCCACTGCAGCGCGGGCCTGGTTCTGCAGCACGACGTAGAGGTAGCCGGGCGGCTGGATGTCGCCCGGGCGCGGCGGGAACATCGCCGCGCTGAAGATGCGCGGCACAACACCGCCCATCGGGTCGGTGCCGACGAGCGGCAACGCGGCACCTGCGAGGAAGGCACGCACCGGCACCAGATCGACCTGCTGCGTGCGTACCAGCGCGGGGTCGCCGACGTAGGCGCCGACGCGTCCATCGGCGTCGAGCAGATAGACCTGGATCGCCGGATTGACGACCATGAGCATGCGCAGCAATTCGTCGATCGCGGCGCGGCCCGTGCCGTCGGCCGAGGCCACTTCGGGCCAGTGTTCGACGATGTGCTGTGCCAGGCCGCGAGAGAGGCGCTGCTGCGTCTCTTGCTCCTGCTCGATCGCCGTCTGGCGCCCGAGCACTGCGACGAATGCGCCGTAGCTCAGCAGCAGCAGCGCGAATGCGAGCATCAGGCGCAGCGAAAACGACGACTTCACGACGACGACCCCGGATTGAAGCGGTAGCCAAGGCCCCACACTGTCTCGATCAGCCGCGGGCTCTGCGGATCGGCTTCGACCTTCGCCCGCAACCGGTTGATATGCGAGTTGACGGTGTGTTCATAGCCGTCGAACGCGGCGCCCCAGACGCGCTGCAGCAGGCTCGCGCGGCTGAACACCTCACCTGGAGAGCGGGCGAGGAAGTACAGCAGATCGAACTCGCGCAGCGTCAGGTTGACGGGGGCGTCGCCCTTGTGCAGCTCGTGGTGCAGTGGGTCGAGCCGGAAGGCACCGAAACGCAACTCTGCGAGTGCCGCGGCTGGCGTCCTGAGCCGCTCGACGCGCCGCAGCAGCGCGCGCACGCGCGCCGTCAGCTCGAGCATCGAGAACGGCTTGGCGAGATAGTCGTCGGCGCCGAGCTCGAGGCCGAGCACGCGATGTGCCTCGGCGGAACGGGCGCTCAGCATGATGATCGGCACATGCGCGCGCCGCTCGCGCAGATGGCGGCAGACTTCCCAGCCGTCGGCGCCGGGCAGCATCAGGTCGAGCAGCACGAGGTCCCAGCGCTCGCGCCCGAGAGCGACGATCGCGCGCAGGCCGTCGGCCTCGCGATGCAGGCGATAGCCCGCCTCCTCCATGTGAAGACTCACGGCGTCGGCCACCGCGTCATCGTCCTCGACGAGGAGCAGGTTCTCGTTCATCAGCCCCCTTTCATTCCCGAGCGCTGCGACGGCGGCGCGCCATGAAACCGACGCCGAGCAGGCCGGACAGCATCAGCGCATAGGTCTCGGGCTCGGGCACCGGCACCGCGCTGAAGGTGATGCGGTAGATGTCGGTGTCGGCCATGAGGTTGCTCGTGAAGCTGTAGCCGGCGCCGGTCATCAGGCCGTCGAAGCCGGCAAGCTCGGCGAAGTTGAAGGCGACGACCGAGTTCTGCGGCGCGTGCAGGCTCGCGTCCCCGACGAAGGCGGCGGCCGCCGGGTCGAACACTTCGGAGCCCGCGTCCCACACGTTGCGCGCCTTCTGATCGATGCTGCCGAGGAGCAAGTTGCCGGCGTCGTCGAAGATGCGAAAGCGCGTCGGCGAATCGTTGCCGATGAAGAAGTCGTTGCTTGGCAGCACCATAGCCGCGAAGGTGAAGTACGGATTCATCGCGCTGTCGATGCGCACCGTCGTCATCGCGCTTGCGCCCGAGAGCAGCAAGCCGCCGATCGTGCCGCGCACCGCCGTCGGGTCCGCCATCGCGAAGGCGGGTTGCCAATCGCTGCCGCTGCCGTTCTCGGCCACCGAAATGATCGGCGCGGTCGCGACGCCGCCGAGATCGAAGGCGTCGAACGACCCGTTGTTGAAGCCGAAATGCAACGGCGCGAAGGCAACGCCCTCGGCGGGCGCAAGATTCTCGACCGTGACTGTGACGTCGAGCATCGCCGCCTGGGCGCCGCTCCACAGTCCAGCCGCGAGCACCGCGGCGACGAGAGGTTTGATCTTGAATGAAGTTGTTTGCATGAGGATCTCCTGGCAATCGAGGGTGGTTGGAAACCGATACAGACGCGCTCTTGCTCGCCTGCCTCCACGATGCTAGGAAGGGATCGTCACCGATTTCTCATCAGGAAGTCCCGCCGCCGTGAGAATTGACTCCTTGGTCGCGTCGTCGGCCGCAGCCTTACAACAAGCATCGATACGTTGCGCTACGCTGCCGTGCTTCCACTGACTTCGAGACCGCCATGCCGCTCGTCACGCCGCTGCCCGCCGACCATTCGCCCGAGGTCGCCGAACTTTCGCGCTTCTTCAACGAGACGCTCGGCTTCACGCCCAACAGCGTGCTGACGATGCAGCGAAGGCCCGAGATCGCGAAGGCTTTCATCGCGCTCAACAAAGCGGTGATGACGAACGGCGGGCGCCTGACGAGCGAGCAGAAGCGCCTGATCGGCCACCTCGCGAGCGCGACCGCCGGCTGTCGCTACTGCGAAGCACACACCGTGCTCGCTGCGAAGCGCTATGGCGCGGCCGACGAGCGGCTTGCCCGACTCTGGGAGTTCCGCGACAGCCCGCTCTTCAGCGATGCCGAACGCGCCGCGTTCGAGTTCGCGCTCGCCGCGGCGAGCGTGCCCAACGCGGTGGACGATGCGATCTCCACCAGGCTGCGCGCGCACTGGAGCGACGACGAGATCGTCGAAATGCTCGGCGTCGTCGCGCTGTTCGGTTACCTCAACCGCTGGAACGACTCGATGGGCACGACGATGGAGAGTGAGGCGGTCGCGGTCGGCACGAAGCACCTCGCAGCGCGCGGCTGGGGAGTCGGCAAGCACAGGTAGTTCGCAGATCGCCCTGCGAGCAGCGTCGCCGGGTCAGCGCGATACGCGCTGCGAGACTCACGCATCGGCGCGACGCATGGTGCGACGCGTGTTGCGGCGCCCGCCGCGAGACTCAATCCACGCCGGTCCAGAGCGCCTGCATCGCCCGCGCGAAGCGCTGCGCGATTGCGTCCTGATCGACGTGGCGACGATTGCGGATCACGAATGTGCCGCCGACCGCGACGTCACGGATCGCATCGCCCGGGCTCGAAAAGACGAGCGCGTCCAACGCATGCGACGGCGGCACGCCGAGCAGGCTCGGGTCCTGCGCATCGAGCACCAGGAAATCGGCGCGCGCGCCGCGTTGCAAACCCCAGTTCGACAGGCCCGCACTCGCGGCGCCCGACGCGAGGATGGCGTCGAAGAGACGCGCCGCCGTCGACGCCTGCCCCCCGGGCAATGCTGACACGTTGCGCCGGCGCAGCGCAAGGCGCTGGCCATAGTCAAGCCAGCGCAGTTCCTCGACCCAGCCGCGCGTGACCTGACTGTCGGAGCCGACCGCGATCGGCACGCCGGCGGCAAGCCATCGCGGCAGGTCAACCAGACCGTCGCCGAGATTCGCCTCGGTCGCGGGGCAGATCACGACGCCGGCGCCGCTGGCGGCCACTGCCTCGATCTCGCCCTGCTGCGCGTGCGTTGCGTGCACGAGTTGCCAGCGTGCGTCGAGCAGGCCCTCACGCGCAAGCCATTCGATCGGCCGCGCGCCGGTGGCGGCAAGGCAGTCGTCGACCTCGGCGATCTGCTCGGCGACGTGGATGTGGATCGGGCCTTCGAGGCCGTCGGCGAGACCCTTCAACGCGCGGACGGATTCGGCCGACGCCGCGCGCAGCGAATGGATCGCAACACCGGCGTTGAGATGGCGGCGGCCGCTTTGCGTCGCCGCGCGGTGCATCGCAACGATGTCGGCGGGCGCCGTCGCGAAGCGTCGCTGGTCCTCGCGCAGCGCGGGCTGCGTGAAGCCGGCGCGCTCGTAGAGAACCGGCAACAGCGTGAGGCCCAGCCCGGCGGTCTCGGCGGCGTCCGCGAGTGCCCACGACAACGCCATCGGATCGGCGTAGCGCGACCCGTCGCGGTCGTGCTGCAGATAGTGAAACTCGCAGACTTGGGTGTAGCCGCCGCGCAGCAGCTCGACATAGAGTTGCGCAGCGATGGCGCCCAGTTGCTCGGGCGTGATGCGCAGCGCAACGCGGTACATGCGGTCGCGCCAGGACCAGAAGTCGTCCTCGCCCGCCTCGCGCCGTTCTGCCAGGCCCGCCATCGCGCGCTGGAAGGCGTGGCTGTGGGCATCGACGAGGGACGGGATCACCGGCCCGTCGAGCCGCGTGCACGTCTCCGGGGCGGGGACGCCGGCGCGGATATTGCCCCATTGCCCCGCCGCGTCGCAGGCCAGCAGCACGTGCTCGCGCCACGCGCCGGCGATCCAGGCGCGTGGCGTCCAGAAGATCGTCGATCCTGCCATCACGCAGCGGGCGCGCCTTGCTCGAGCAAGGTCTCGAGCAGATTGCGCAGCACCGGCCGCACCTGCTGCGCGCGCGCTTCATCGATCTCGTACGGCGGCGTCTCTGCCATGTAGCAACGCCAGCACATCTCGAGCTGCACGGCCTGCACGCCCTCGCTTGGCCGGCCGTAGCGGCGCGTGATGTAGCCGCCCTTGAAGCGCCCGTCGACTGCGTGCGTGTAGCGCGTCTGCCCTTGCACGACGCGCGCGAGCGCGTCACGCGCCCGCGGACCGCAGCTCTCGCCGCCGGCGGTGCCGAGGTTCAGATCAGGCAGCCGGCCGTCGAACAGCCAAGGCAGCTCGGACTTGATGCTGTGGGCGTCGAAGAGCAGTGCGTGGCCGTGCAATGCCTTCACGCGCGCGAGTTCGGCGCCGAGCGCGTCGTGATACGGCTGCCAGTAGCGCTGCAGGCGGCGCGCGATCTCGGCATCGTCGGGCGCCTCGCCTTCGCGGTAGATCGGCTGGCCGGTGAAGGCGCGCGTCGGGCACAGCTCGGTGTTGTTCGCGCCGGCATACATCGGCGTGTTCTCGGGCGGGCGATTGAGGTCGATGCAGTAGCGCGAAACGCGCGACACGAGCAGACTCGCGCCGATCTCGCGCGCGAATGCGTAGAGCGGTTCCAGATGCCAGTCGGTGTCCGCAACGTCGAGCGCGAAGGGTACGAAGCGCGGCTGGATGTCCGCCGGAATCAGCGTGCCGACGTGCGGGAAACTGATGACGAGCGGCGCACTGCCGCGGTGCAGCGTGAAGACGGCGTCGGCATTCATCGCACTCTCTCCTCGCCGCCGAAGACGACGCGGCGGCACGGGTTGTGGCCGAACCAGTAGGCGAGCTCGTTCGGATGGTCGAGATCCCACACCGCGAGGTCGGCGCGCTGCCCGGGCGCAAGCACGCCGCGGTCGGCCAGGCCGAGCGCGCGCGCACCGTTGACCGTGACGCCGCGCACCGCCTCTTCGGGTGTCAAGCGAAACAGCGTACACGCCATGCTGATCATCAGCAGCAGCGACAGCCCGGGCGATGAACCCGGGTTGTGGTCGCTCGCGATCGCGATCGGCACGCCCGCGGCGCGCAGTGCGGCAACCGGCGGCAGCTTCGTTTCGCGCAGGAAGTAGAACGCGCCGGGCAGCAGCACCGCGACGGTGCCCGGATGACCCGCACGCGGCGCCATCGCGGCGACGCCTGCATCGCTCAGGTACTCGAGGTGATCGCAGGAAAGTGCGCCGAACTCGGCGGCGAGCGCGGCGCCGCCCTGGTCGCTCAACTGCTCCGCGTGCAGCTTGACCGGCAGGCCGAGTGCGCGCGCGGCGTCGAATACACGCCGCGTTTGCGCCGGCGTGAAGCCGATCGATTCGCAAAACGCATCGACCGCGTCTACCAGCCCTCGGACGTGCAGCGCGGGCATCCACTCGCAGACGGCGGCGATGTAGTCGTCGGCACGGCCGTCGAACTCGGGCGGCAGCGCGTGCGCGCCGAGGAAGGTCGCGCGCACCGTGAGCGGCAGTTCGCGCTCGAGGCGCCGTGCCACGCCGAGGCAGCGCGCTTCGTCCGCCAACGACAGGCCGTAGCCCGACTTCACTTCGAGCGTCGTCACGCCCTCCGCCATCAGCGCGAGCGCACGACCGCGTGCGGATGCGTAGAGTGTGTCGTCGCTCGCGGCGCGTGTCGCGGCAACCGTCGAGCGGATGCCGCCACCGGCACGCGCGATCTCCTCGTAGCTCGCGCCCTGCAGCCGCAGTTCGAACTCGGCGGCACGCTGCCCACCGTAGACGAGGTGAGTGTGGCAATCGACGAGGCCCGGCGTGACGAGCACGCCGCCCAGATCGCGCTCCATCGTCACGTCGAGGCCCACCGGCAGTTCGCTCGCTTCTCCGACCCAGACGATGCGATCGCCTTCACTGACGAGCGCGCCGCGCGAGATCAGGCCCCAGGGCGTCGCACCGCTCAGCGTTGCGAGCTTCGCATTGCGCCACAGCGTGCGCGCGGGGGTCGAAGTCACCGCGTCGTCCTTCTCAGGCATTCAGACCTCCACGTCCGCATCGACGCCGATCCAGAACATCGGCGCGGCGGGATTGGTGGCGAAGAGCCGGCACCGTCCAGCTGGCAGCGGCGCCAGCAGCGTACCGGCTTCGAGCTCGACGCGCAGGCCGTCGGCAGCCTCGAGTCGCGCAGTATCCGCAACGAAGGCTGCCCGCCAGCGCCAACCCTCAGCCCACGGCGCGTCGCTCAGCGCGCGCTTCAGCACACCCCGCGTGCCGGCGCGCAGCATCAGGTTCAGGTCACTCGTCGCGCCGTCGATCAGACGGCAACCGGGGGCGGCGGCCCCATCGAAGCGCAACGGCGCGCTCGCCGGCGTGAGCCGATGCTCGTTACCCGGCAAGCCGAGCACGACCCCCGCACCGCTGAGCACGGCGAACCAACGCTCGATCCCTTCGAACGCGGAGAACGGCCCGTCGGCACCAATCTCGGCGACGCTGATGCGCACGCGCCAGTCGGCGCCTGCTGGCCACGCAAGCAGCTCGCGCGTGATGCCACCGCCGTTTCGCCACGCCTGTGGCGCCGTGTCGGCGACACGCACGTGCTTCCGCACGGTTTGCGAGTTCATGGCGCGATCATGGAGCGAACTCGCCATGCAGCGTATAGCGCGCGCCGGGATGCACGAGGCGGGCGATCGTGATCGCGGCGTCGGTCGTGAAGGTGCGGCGGACGACGACGAGGCAGGGGTCGGTCTGCGCGATCCGCAGCAGCGCCGCCTCCTGCGCGGTCGGCAGTTCGGCTTCGATCGAGTACTGCGCACGCCACAGCGCGGTGACCTCGAAGAGATAGTGCGTCGGCGTCGTCTGCGTGAAGTCCACGCCAAGGTATCCCGGCGCGCACGCCGGGTTCACGTAGCGGTCCTCGCACTGCAGCGGCACCCCCTCCTCGAAGTGGACGATCAGGCTGTGATAGACCGGCGCGCCCGTGGCAAGGCCCAGCTGGTGCGCGAGCGCGGCTGGCGCACGCTCGCTACGCGCAAGCTGCACTTCGGCGTGATGGCGATGGCCGCGCTCGACGATCTCGGCGTGCAGGTCGCGGATCGTCAGAGACGACGCGACGCGATGCAGCGGCGCGGCGAAGGTGCCGACACCCTGCACGCGATCGACGAGGCCCTCGGCCTGCAGCTCGCGCAGCGCGCGATTGACCGTCATGCGGCTGACGCTGAACTGGGAGACGAGTTCGGCCTCCGAAGGCATCAGCTCGCCGGGCGCCCAGCGGCCGCGAGCGAGCGCATCGAGCAGGTACTGCTTGACGCGGCCGTAGGGGGCAAGTGCGGCAGCGTTTGCGGACATGGCAGGATGCTAGCTGGAAGTACTTGTCTAGACAAGTATGCACAGGCCGCTGAACCCCAGGGAAAACCATGAGGAACGCTACTTGTCTTCACTTGTCTAGACAAGTACAGTGCAGTTTTTCGACCTGCAGTGCTTCAACCTGCGCTTTTCAGTTTCACCTGTTGCCGAGGCCGCCATGACCGATCTGTCCGCCGTTCATCATTTCGCCCAACCGCACCCCGTGCGCGCGCCACGTGGCAGCGCGATCGTCTGCAAGAACTGGCTGATCGAGGCCGCCTACCGGATGATCCAGAACAACCTCGACCCCGAGGTGGCCGAGAACCCCGACGCGCTCGTCGTCTACGGCGGCATCGGCAAGGCGGCGCGCAACTGGGACTGCTATGAGGCGATCCTCACGGCGCTCAAGAGCCTGGACGAGGACGAGACGCTGCTCGTCCAGTCGGGCAAGCCGGTCGGCGTGTTCCGCACGCACGTGGACGCGCCGCGCGTGCTGATCGCCAATTCGAATCTCGTGCCCAAGTGGGCGACCTGGGAGCACTTCACCGAGCTCGATCGCAAGGGCCTGATGATGTACGGCCAGATGACCGCTGGCTCGTGGATCTACATTGGCAGCCAGGGCATCGTGCAGGGCACCTACGAGACATTCGTCGAAGCCGGCGTCCAGCATTACGGCGGCGATCTCAAGGGGAAGTGGATCCTCACGGCAGGCTTGGGCGGCATGGGCGGCGCGCAGCCGCTGGCGGCGACCTTCGCGGGCGCTTGCAGCCTGAACATCGAATGCCAGCAGTCGCGCATCGACTTCCGGCTGCGCTCGAAGTACCTCGACGAGCAGGCGACGAGCCTCGACGACGCGCTCGCGCGGATCGCGAAGTACACAGCGGAGGGCAAGGCGGTATCGATCGGCCTGCTCGGCAATGCGGCCGAGGTGCTGCCCGAACTCGTCAAGCGCGCCAAGGCTGGCGGCATGAAGCCCGACCTCGTGACGGACCAGACCAGCGCGCACGACCTGGTCAACGGCTACCTCCCGCCGGGCTGGACGGTCGACCGCTGGCAGACTGCCGCGGCGGATGCGTCCAAGCACGCCGAGCTGCGCGCGGCAGCCGCCAAGGGATGCGTGGTGCACGTGCAGGCCATGCTCGATTTCCTGGCGATGGGCATCCCGACCGTGGATTACGGCAACAACATCCGCCAGGTCGCGTTCGACGAAGGCGTGACGAACGCGTTCGACTTCCCCGGCTTCGTGCCAGCCTACGTGCGGCCGCTGTTCTGCCGCGGCAGGGGGCCGTTCCGCTGGGTGGCGCTGTCGGGCGATCCGGAAGACATCCGCAAGACCGACGCGAAGATGAAGGAACTGTTCCCCGACGACGCACACCTGCACCGCTGGCTCGACATGGCGGGCGAGCGCATCGCCTTCCAGGGCTTGCCGGCGCGCATCTGCTGGATCGGCCTCGGTGAGCGCCACCGCGCCGGGCTCGCGTTCAACGAGATGGTGAAGTCGGGTGAACTGAAGGCACCGATCGTGATCGGCCGCGACCACCTCGATTCGGGCTCGGTCGCATCGCCGAACCGCGAGACCGAATCGATGAAGGACGGCAGCGACGCGGTCTCCGACTGGCCGCTGCTGAATGCGCTGCTCAACACCGCGGGCGGGGCGACCTGGGTCAGTCTGCACCACGGGGGTGGGGTCGGCATGGGCTACTCGCAGCATGCGGGCGTCGTCATCGTCTGCGACGGCACCGACGCCGCTGCCAAACGCATCGAACGCGTGCTCTGGAACGACCCGGCGACCGGCGTGATGCGCCACGCCGATGCCGGCTACGAAGATGCGGTGGTCTGCGCGCGCGAGCAGGGCCTGAAGCTGCCGATGATCGGCCAATGAACCCAGCCTTGACGCTGCATCCGGGTCAGCTCTCGCTCGAGCAGCTGCAGGCGATTCACGCTGGCGGCGCGGTGCTTGAGATCGACCCTGCGGCGCGCCCGGCGATCCTCGCGAGCGCGGCTGTCGTGCAGCGCGCGGCACAGGGTGACGCGCCGGTCTATGGCATCAACACGGGTTTCGGCAAGCTCGCCAACCAGCGCATCAGCCAGGGGCAGCTCGACACATTGCAGTTGAACCTGATCCGCTCGCACTGCGTCGGCGTCGGCGACCCGCTTGCGCCGGAAGTCGTGCGGGTGATGCTCGCGCTGAAGGCGGCGAGCCTTGCGCGCGGCCACTCGGGTGTGCGCGAGATCGTGATCGACACGCTGATCGCCGTGCACAACGCCGGGCTCGTGCCGTGGGTGCCTGCGCAAGGCTCGGTCGGCGCGTCGGGTGATCTGGCGCCGCTCGCCCACATGACGCTCGCGCTGATGGGCGAAGGCGAAATGCTCGCCGTCGAGCCCGGCCGCTCGCCGGCCCAAGGCGTTCGCAAGCCGGCTGCGCCGCTCTTGAAGGCCGCCGGCATCGCGCCGCTCACGCTCGGCGCGAAGGAAGGCCTGGCGCTGATCAACGGCACGCAGACCTCGACCGCACTCGCGCTGCACGCGCTGCTCACGTTCGAGCCGGTGCTCGAAGCGGCGCTCGTCGTCGGCGCGCTCACCGTGGACGCCGCGCGTGGCAGCGATGGCCCGTTCGACCCGCGCATCCACGCACTCCGCGGCCAGCCGGGGCAGATCGATGTGGCGCAGTACTACCGCGCGCTACTCGCCGGGAGCGAGATTCGCGAGTCGCACGAGGTCGATGACGACCGCGTGCAGGACCCGTATTCGCTGCGCTGCCAGCCGCAGGTCGTCGGTGCCTGCCTCGACCAGTTGCGCCACGCGGCGCTCGTGTTGCTGCGTGAGGCGAACGCGGTGACGGACAACCCGCTTGTCTTCGCGGAAGATGGAATGATCGGTCAGGCGCCGAGCCGCCCCAAGCCTGACCGCGTCCCCTCGGGGGGCAGCGACCAGCGGGAGCTTGGGGGCACCATCGTCTCCGGCGGCAACTTCCACGCGGAGCCGGTCGCGCTGGCCGCCGATGCGATGGCCTGCGCGATCGCCGAGGTCGGCGCGATCGCCGAGCGTCGAATCGCAATGTTGATCGACGCCGGCGTCTCGCGGCTCCCGCCTTTCCTGACGGCAGACGCCGGCCTCAATTCGGGCTTCATGATCGCGCACGTCACGGCGGCCGCGCTCGCGTCCGAGAACAAGTCGATGGCGCATCCGGCGAGCGTCGATTCGCTGCCGACCTCCGCGAACCAGGAGGACCACGTCTCGATGGCCACCTTCGCCGCGCGCCGCCTGCAGCCGATGATCCGCAACGTCGCGCACATCCTCGCGATCGAGCTGCTCGCTGCGGCGCAGGGCGTCGAGTTTCTGCGGCCGCTGAAGAGCTCCGCCGCGCTCGAAGCGGCGCACGAGATGCTTCGTGCGCAATGCCCGGCGATGCCGGGCGACCGTTACCTCGCGCCCGACATCGAACGCGCGGCGATACTCGTCGCCGACGGCTCGCTCGCGCGCGTGCTGCGAAAGCTTTCCGCGCTGCCGGCGCTCTGGATTCCGGCCTGATTCCACGCTCCTTCCGATATCCCCTACCCCACCTGGAGAACCGCATGTTGAAGAAGACCCTCGTTGCAATCGCCGCCGGCACGCTCGCCACGGTTTCGCTCGCGCAGCAAGCGCCGCTCACGCCCGTCACGATAGGCATGTCTGGCTGGACCGGCTTCGCACCGCTGACGCTGGCCAAGGAAGCAGGCCTCTTCAAGAAGCACGGCCTGGACGTGACGATCAAGAAGATCCCGCAGAAGGATCGGCATCTGGCGCTCGCAAGCGGTGACATCCAGTGCGCGGCGACGACCGTAGAGACCTGGGTCGCCTGGACCGCCGCCGGCATCCCGACGACGCAGATTTTCCAGCTCGACAAGAGCTACGGCGCCGACGGCATGGTGGTCAAGCCCAACATCGCCAAGATCAGTGACCTGAAGGGCAAGACGGTGGCAGCCAGTGCGCCGGGCACAGCGCCCTACTTCACGCTGGCCTGGATGCTGAAGAAGAACGGCCTGTCTGTGAAGGACGTGAACGTCGTCAACCTCGAGCCGCAGGCCGCCGCCAACGCGATGATCGCGGGCACCGCAAACTTGGACGCGGCGATGACGTACGAGCCCTACCTCTCCGCGGTGCGCGAGAAGCCCGAAGCCGGCAAGATCATCGCGACGACGCTCGACTACCCGATGATCATGGACACCTTTGGCTGCACGCCGAAGTGGCTGGCCGCGAACCCGAAGGCGGGGCGCGCGCTGGCAGACGCGTACTTCGACGCGGTCGCGATGATCAAGGCTGAACCCGCCAAGAGCTTCGAGATCATGGGCGCCGACGTCAAGCAGTCGGCCGACAAGTTCGAGGCCAGCCAGAAGAACCTGCGCTGGCAGGACCGCGCGGCGAACCAGAAATTCTTCACCGCCGAACATGCCGAATTCAGCAAGGAAGCAGCCGAGCTGTTGCTTGAGGCCGGCGTCATCAAGCAGCTGCCGGACATGAGCAAGCTGGCCGATCCGCAGTACATAAAGTGAGCGTAGACGCGGGACGAGCGCCGGGCCGCCCCAAGCCGGAGCGCGCCCCCTCGGGGGGTCGATCGGCGTACACGACGGTCCGGGGGCTGAAACGACCCCAAGCTCACTTCGTTCGCCGCCCCGTGGACCCGCAGGGGCCGCTGCGTGGCCCCTGGGCGCGTCAGTGCCTTCGGGCGGCCGGGCGACTGACATGATGCGTCCACTGACCCCGGTGGCGCCGGGCATGCGTGTCATGCTCGGCATCGCGTTCTTCGTCGTTTTCGTCGCCTTCTGGTCGGCGGTCACCTACAGCGGCTTCGTCAACAAGCTGTTCCTGGCCGACCCGTGGACGATGCTCAAGAGCGGTTGGACGCTGCTGACCGAGATGGGCTTCGCGCACGACATCGGCATGACGGTTTGGCGCGTGCTCGGCGGCTTCGCGATCGCCGCGGTGCTCGCCGTGCCGCTTGGCGTGCTGATGGGGGCGTACAAGCCGATCGAGGCGTTCTTCGAACCCTTCGTCAGCTTTGCGCGCTACCTTCCGGCCTCCGCCTTCATCCCGCTGCTGATCCTGTGGGCCGGCATCGGCGAGGCACAAAAGCTCGCGGTGATCTTCATCGGCAGCTTCTTCAGCCTGGTGCTGATGATCAGCGTGACGGTGGGCAACACGCGGCGCGATCTGGTCGAGGCGGCCTACACGCTGGGCGCCAGCGACGGCAACCTGATCCGCCGCGTGTTGATCCCTGGCGCGGCGCCGGAGATCGCCGAGCAGTTGCGCATGGTGCTCGGCTGGGCCTGGACCTACGTCATCGTCGCCGAGCTGATCGGTGCCTCGAGCGGCATCGGCCACATGATCACCGACAGCCAGGCGTTGCTTGCAACCGACCAGATCATCTTCGGCATCATCGTCATCGGCGTCATCGGGCTCGTCAGCGACCTCGGGTTCAAGTGGGCGAACCGCAGTCTCTTCCCGTGGGCGCAGCTGGGCAAATAGGAGGACGAGGATGGACGCAGTCGACTTTCTCAGCGTGCGCGGCGTCTCGCGCACCTTCCCGTCGACGGCGCCCGGCGGCACAGCGACTGTCGCGCTGCAGGCGACCGATCTCACCGTCGCCGAGAACGACTTCATCACCATCCTCGGCCCCTCGGGCTGCGGCAAGAGCACGCTGCTGCGCATCGTCGCGGGACTCGACACGCAGACCGCAGGGGGAGTGCTGCTCGAAGGCAAGAAGATCGCCGGACCGGGCGCCGAGCGTGGCATGGTGTTCCAGAGCTACACGCTGTTCCCCTGGCTGACGGTGATCGAGAACATCTGCTTCGGCCTGCGAGAACGCGGGCTGCCGCGCGCGCAGCAGCTCGAGACCGCCAACGCGTTCCTGAACAAGGTCGGCCTGAATGGCTTCGAGAACCACTTCCCGAAGCAGCTCTCGGGCGGCATGCAGCAGCGCGTCGCGATCGCGCGCGCGCTCGCCAACGACCCGCGCATGCTGCTGATGGACGAGCCCTTCGGCGCGCTCGACCACCAGACGCGCGAGCTGATGCAAGAGCTCCTGCTCGGCATCTGGGAGGCGGAGAAGAAGACGGTGCTCTTCGTCACGCACGACATCGACGAGGCCGTCTTCATGGGCAGCCGCGTCGTCGTCATGAGCGCGCGGCCGGGCCGCATCAAGCTCGATCTGCCGGTGCCTTTTGCGCACCCGCGACACTACTCCATCAAGACCAGCGCCGAGTTCATGCAACTGAAGGCCGAGCTGACGGAACAAGTGCGCGTCGAAGTGCGTGCGGCGCAGGACGCGACGGCCTGAGAGCGCCGCGCGGCGCCACCGACCGCGGCGTTGCTATTTGACCTTGCGCGTGACAGGCGCCGGATCGAGCGTCTGCCATTCCGAATCCGACAGGATGAGTTCGGTCACCTCGGGCTTGCGCGCCTCGACCCGGACGCGCCTCTCCGGCCGGCCACTGCGCTCGAGTTCGATGCGCCGGCGATCGGTGCCCAATCGGCGTTCCTGCGTGGGCAAAGGTCGAAGTGTCTTGCGCTGCATCAGCGTGGGGTTTGAGCGTGAGTGTTCAGTATGTGGTCACGACCGGGGAAGGTGCAAGGCCGGGCGGGACTACTTCGCAGGCAACGCGGCGAGCCATGGAATTCTATGGGGTCGGTCCGGCCCCCGGGCCGCGCGATGCGTGCGTAGTTGGCAACCATCGGCCGCTTGCGCTGCGACCTTGACAGAGCGGATCCGCGCTCAGTGCAACGGTCTCGTCGAGCGAGCGGCGCAGCGTGTCGGCTTGAGGCGCCCGTCCTGGAGGTACGACAAGCTCAGTAGCGCCCTGTCGCGCCCGCCAGGCGCAGGTAGGCGCGCGCACACCAGGCGACGAAGCCGCGGCGCAGCAGACGGCGCGTGTCGCCGCCGACGCCGTGCAAGGTCAATTCGACAGCGCCCGCGAAGGCGATCTCGATCTCGTGGCGCAGTTGCGCTGCGAACGCCCGGTCCCGCACGAAGATGTTGGCTTCCAGGTTGAGCAACAGCGAAAGTGGATCGATGTTGGAGCTGCCGACGGTCGCCCATTCTTCGTCGACCACCGCCACCTTGGCGTGCAGGTAGGCAGCCGTGTACTCGTAGATCTTCACCCCGTGTGACAACAGTTCGTCGCACACGGCGTAGGCGGCGATCTCCGCCATGCGGTAGTCCCACCGGCCCTGCAGCAGCAGACGCACGCGCACGCCGCGGCGCACGGCGTCGCGCAGCGCGTGGCGTATCGAGCGGTCCGGGTAGAAATAGGCCGACACCAGGTCGACACTCTGACGTGCCTGGTTGATCGCCTCCAGATAGCCATGCTCGATGCCGCGGCGCTGGCGCAGGTTGTCGCGCACGACGAAGGCAGCGCGCACCGGGCTCAGATCGGGATCGCCGGCCGGCCGGCGCGGATTCGACCGCAAGCGGTCCAGCAGGCGCCGGGCGCGCGCCACCGGCTGCGCGCTGCGCGCGATCGCGAGAACCTCCTCGCGCCAGGCCTTGCCGATCGTCGCCCGCATCCACATCGCGCGCGCGGTGCGATGCGCGGCGACCGCGACCGGCCCGCGCACACGCACCGCAAAGTCGAGTCGCGGCTGATCGCTCCAGCCGCGCCGCGGCTCGAAGCGGTCGTCCATCAAATTGATGCCGCCGACGAAGGCGACGCTGCCGTCGATCACGCACAGCTTGTGGTGAAGCCTGCGCAACTGCCCGGGCTGGAACCAGCTCCACCAGCGGTCAAGTGGCCGAAACAGCGCGGCGTTCACGCCGGCGTCGCGCAGCACGACTTCGATCGCGGGCCAAGTCCCGTCGGCGCCAAAGCCGTCGACGACAACGTTGACCATCAAGCCGCGCCGCGCTGCGCTCGCGAGCGCCACGACAACGGTTTCGACCGACGCGTCGTGGCGGAAGATGTAGCTCGCAAGCCAGACTTCGTGGCGTGCCGCCGCGAGTGCCACGCACATGGCCGGAAACAACTCTTCCCCGCCGCGCAGCAGCGTCACCTCGTTACCGCCACTGTAAAAAACGTGGCCGTGCGCCTCGTGTTCGCGCGATCGCGTTGCGGGCGCCGGCGACGACCCGTCGGCGTCGCCCTCGCTCAAACCAGCTCCAGCTCCGCGACGAGCGGCAGGTGATCCGACATGCGTGCCCACGCCGGCCCGTGCGGCACGAGCGTCACGCGACATTCGAACCCGCGCGTGTAGATGCGATCGAGCGAGAACACCGGCACGCGCGACGGAAACGTGCGCTGCTGAAGCGCGCCTTGCGCCGGGCCGATCGCGCGCTCCAGGCCGATTTCATGCATCGGCGCATCGAGCTTGACGCCCCAGTCGTTGAAGTCCCCGGCGACGACCAGCAGTTCGCCGGCTGGCACCTCGGCCGCGATGTAGTCGGCGATGCGCTCGACCTGGCGCACCCGGCCCGAATGCATCAACCCGAGATGGGCGACGACCGCATGCACCTTGAGGCCGTTCCACTGCACGGCGACATGCAGCAGGCCGCGCTGCTCGAAGCGATGGTCCGATACGTCGTGATGCCCGACCTCGCCCAGCGGCCAGCGCGACAGCAGCGCATTGCCGTGCTCTCCGCCGCGGGTGACGGCGTTCGTGCGGTAGGCGACCTCGTAGCCTTCCGGCGCAAGGAAGTCCGCCTGGGGCTGCTCGGGCCAGCCGAAGGATGTACGCTTGAACTGCCGCGCCTCGCGATGGTGGAAGTGGCGCACCTCCTGCAGGAAGACGAGGTCGGCATCGAGCGCCTCGATGCCCAGACCGAGGTTGTGAATCTCGAGCCGCTTTCTCGGCCCGACACCGCGCACCCCCTTGTGGATGTTGTACGTGGCCACACGCATGCGCGTGCCATCGACGATCGTGCTCGGTTCGGGGTGGGGCAGGCGTTGCATTGCGCCAAGGATAGCGTTG
>CAVZFV010000008.1:0-190277 GCA_963774675.1 uncultured beta proteobacterium
AACGAGCCGTACACATAGACCTCGTCGTGCTGCTGGCCGTCGGCGTAGTAGAGGCCACGGTCGAGCCGCGCGGGCATGAAGTTGTCGAGCAGCGGCTCGCCCGCCGTCGCGCGACCGGTCAGTTCGCTGCGACGCGAATGGCAGGCGGCGCAGACCTCGACCTGCGCCTTGTGGTCGCGGGCCGCGGAATCCATCGTCAGGCCGAAGCGCGGGCCGCTGGCGGCACGGGCAGCGCTGGCGGCGCTTGCAGCGCTTGCAGCACTTGCAGCGCTGGCGGTATTCGCGGCACTTGCAGCGCTCCCG
Organism: uncultured beta proteobacterium; assembly: GCA_963774675.1. Lineage (GTDB taxonomy): Bacteria > Pseudomonadota > Gammaproteobacteria > Burkholderiales > Burkholderiaceae_C > CAIKUF01. The sequence goes on from CAVZFV010000008.1 coordinate 304, forward strand.
CCGCTTGCGGTATTTGCGCCGCTTGCGCCGCTTGCGCCTTTTCCGGCACTGGCGGCCGGCACGCTCGATGCTGCGTCGGCAGAGGCGAGCGCGGCGTATCCCGCTCCAACACGCTTGCCGCCCTTGCCAGCGTGCTGCGCCCACGCCAGGTGCGCCGAACCCGGGCCGTGACACGCCTGGCAACTGACGTTCGGCTCCTTCCAGCGCGTGTCGAAGCTGTCGGTCGCGGCGTCGTAGCGCTTCTCGTAGCCGGTGGTGTGACATGCGATGCACATCGTGTTGCCAGTCTGGTAGCGGCCGGTCCAGTGCATCACGTCGCCGGGCGGCGCCTTCTCGTGCGGGTAGAGGTGAAACCAGCGCTTCTTGTTCGTGTCCCACGCGATCGTCAGCGGCTGCAGGCGACCGCCCGCGGTCTCGATCAGATACTGCTGCAGCGGGTCGACGCCGAAGGTGTACTTCACCTCGAAGTCGGCCATCTTGCCGTCCGGCCCGTCGGTGTTGACGAAGTACTTGCCGTCGCGGCGAAAGAAGCGTGTCGTCACGCCCTGATGCTTGAAGCTCGTCTTGTCGAAGTCGCCGCGCACCGTCTCGGGCGTCGGCGGCGCCATCGCCATGAAGTGGTGCGATTGCTTCCACTGCTGCGCGGCGTCCTGGTGGCAGCCGATGCATTGCTGGTTGTCGACGTAGGCGGCTTGGACCGCGTTCGCTGCCGGCGCGCTTGCGGCCGCGGACGAGGCGAACGTCGCTTGCAGCGAGTCGGCCGGGCGTGACGCGGCAAGGTCGGCAGCGCGAAGACGGAGCGCCTCACCTCGCGTCTGCCACCACAGCCCGCCGCCGACGATCACCGCCACGCCACGAGCGCCACCAGCGCCCACGCGAGATGCGCGACGGCCCGCGTCCGACGGCAACCTTCACGCCGCGGGTTGGCGGCTCATGCGAGCCCGCTGCGACCGCGCGGGCGAGGCCGTCGCGCGAGGTCGCTCGCCGGTTGGCGCTGGCGTTGGCGTTGGCGACGGCGTAGCCGTTGGCGTGGCGTCGGCGTCGCCGCGGCGTTGGCGTGGCGTTGGCTTTGACGCCCGAGCGCCCTTCTTGTTTCGACCCATGTGCCGCTCTGCTCCGCGCTTGCCGTCAGGCCGCCAGCACGCGCTGCGCCTTCATCCCGGCGACGGCCTTGCCCTTGCGCGCGCGCCGGCCGACGTGATCGGCCAGCCTGTCGCCCTTGAGCACCTCCTCCTTCGGCTTGCCGCCGCGGCCGCTGCCGAGCACGCGCAGCGCCTGCGTGAACGCGGCGACGCTCGCGAGCGTGTCCTTCGCGTCGAGGTCCATCAACGTCAGCCCGCGCCCGCCCTTGGGCTGGTGCTTGAGTTCGTCGAGCGGGAAGACGAGCAACCGGCCGCCCGTCGACAGGCAGGCGAGTTGCTGGCCGAGCAGGTCGCCGGCCGGCACCGCACTCGGCGCGAGCGGCGTCTCGCCCGGCCTCGAGCGCGAGGAAGGTCTTGCCGCCGCGCTGGCGCGTCAGCAGGTCGCCCATCTTCGCGAGCAGGCCGAAGCCGCCGCTGCCGGCCAGCACGAGCATCTGCTCGGCGCCGGCGGCGAAGTAGTGCAGCGGCTGCGTGCCGGTCTCGAGTTCGATCAGCGTCGTGATCGGCTGCCCGTCGCCGCGCCCGCCGGGCAGCGCGCCGACCGCCACCGAGTACACGCGCCCGTTGCTGCCGAACACCGCCAGCGTGTCGACGCTGCGGCAGGCGAAGTGGCCGTACAGCGCGTCGCCGGCCTTGAAGGCGAAGCCTGGCCGGATCGAGCTCGTGCCCCTTCAACGCGCGCACCCAGCCCTTGGCGCTGACGACGACCGTCACCGGTTCGTCGACGAGGCGGATCTCGGCGACCGCGCGCTTCTCGGCCTGCACCAGCGTGCGCCGCTCGTCGCCGTGCTGCTTGGCGTCGGCCTCGATCTCACGACCAGCGTGCGCTTCAGCGCCGCGGGGCTGGCGAGGATGTCCTCGAGCTTGCCCTGCTCGGTGCGCAGGCTGCTCAGCTCCTGCTCGATCTTGATCGCTTCGAGCCGCGCCAGCTGGCGCAGCCGGATCTCGAGGATGTCTTCGGCCTGGCGCTCGCTCAGCCTGAAGGCCTCGATCAACGCCGGCTTCGGCTCATCGGCCTGGCGGATGATGCGGATCACCTCGTCGATGTTGAGCAGCACGAGCTGCCGCCCTTCGAGGATGTGGATGCGCTCCAGCACCTTCGCGAGCCGGTGCCGCGTGCGCCGCTCGACCGTCTGCTGGCGAAAGCCCAGCCACTCGGCGAGCATCTGGCGCAGGCTCTTCTGCGTCGGCCGGCCATCGGCGCCGATCATCGTCAGGTTGATGCTCGACGAGCTCTCGAGGCTGGTGTGCGCGAGCAGCGTCGTCATCAGCTCCTGCAGCTCGACCGTGCGCGTCTTCGGCTCGAAGACGAGACGCACCGCGGCTTCGCGGCCCGACTCGTCGCGCACCGCGTCGAGCACCGCGAGCACGCTCGCCTTCAACTGCAATTGCTCGGCCGAGAGCGCCTTCTTGCCCGCGTGCACCTTCGGGTTGGTGATCTCCTCGATCTCTTCGAGCACGCGCTGGCTGCTCGCGCCGGGCGGCAGCTCGGTGACGACGAGTTGCCACTGGCCGCGCGCGAGTTCCTCGATCTTCCAGCGCGCGCGCACCTTCAGCGACCCGCGCCCGCTCGCGTACGCGGCGCGGATGTCGTCGGCGCTGCTGATGATCTGGCCGCCGCCGGGATAGTCGGGCGCCGGGATCAGCGCGAACAGCGCGTCGTCGGAGAGCTTGTCGTCCTTCAGCAGCGCCACCGCGGCGGCGGCGACCTCGCGCAGGTTGTGGCTCGGCACCTCGGTCGCGAGGCCGACGGCGATGCCGCTCGCGCCGTTGAGCAGCACGAAGGGCAGGCGCGCCGGCAGCAGGCGCGGCTCTTCGGTCGAGCCGTCGTAGTTCGGGATGAAGTCGACCGTGCCCTCGTCGATCTCGTCGAGCAGCAGGCGCGCGATCGGCGCCAGGCGCGCCTCGGTGTAGCGCATCGCCGCCGCGCCGTCGCCGTCGCGCGAGCCGAAGTTGCCCTGGCCGTCGATCAGCGGATAGCGCTGGCTGAAGTCCTGCGCCATGCGCACCATCGCGTCGTAGGCGGCCTGGTCGCCGTGCGGATGGAAGCGCCCGAGCACGTCGCCGACGACGCGCGCGCTCTTCACCGCCTGCGGCCCGCTCGCGGTCGTGAACGCGAGGCCCATGCGCTCCATCGCGAAGAGGATGCGGCGCTGCACGGGCTTTTGCCCGTCGCACACGTCGGGCAGCGCGCGGCCCTTGACGACCGACAGCGCGTATTCGAGGTAGGCGCGCTCGGCGTAGTGGGCGAGCGTGATGGCGTCGGCGGGGTCGGCGGGCGGAGGATCGAAAAGGTCGGCATCAGTCAACGGGATCGGGAATTGGGGCGGCGGATTGTGCGGGCTCTGCGTCGCCAGGTGTCAGGTTCTCGACGTCATGCGGCGCCGTGCGCGGATTCTCGGCGCCCGCGGCCACGCGGCCGGCGTACTCGCCCTCGAGCATCGACATCACGACAGCGAGTCGTAGCCGTCGTCGAGGCGCACCGCCTCGCGCAGCGTGCCCTCGACGACGAAGCCCTCGCTCTCGTACAGCGACTGCGCGCGCGGTTGCTTCGCCTTCACGTCGAGCCAGAAGCGATGCGCGTGCAGGTCGCGAAACGCCATCTGCTTGAGCAGCCGCACGCAGGCGCGGCCGAGGCCCTGGCCCTTGGGCTGCAGCACGATGCGCTTCAGCTCGACCGCGCGATGCTGGCTGCGGCAGCCCTGCAGGATGACGAAGCCGGTCGCCTGCGTGCCCGTGCCGGCCTCGACGATGAAGTGGCGGAAGTCCGGGAAAGCGCACCGCGCCCTCGTGCTGCGTGCGCTCCCACGGCGTGATGAACGGCAGGTTGGCGGCGTCGCGCTCGACGCCGAGCACGAAGTCGAGGTCCGACAGCATGGTCGGGCGCAGGCGCAACGACGGGCGGGGCGATGCGTCATCGCGCCCAGTGTGCCAGCGTCCACTCGGCACGCCTCGGCACGCTTGCCCCCGGCACCCGGATTGCCAACCGAAGCGTTCGCATCAACGCCCAGACATCGACCTCGATCGCGTCGCCGTGCAGCTCCATCAGCTCGCGCCGCGCGGCGGCTTCGCCCTTGCCCATCAGCTTGGTCAGCGATGCGGTCGTCTGGCGCTGAAGTCGAGCTGTCCGTAGGCCACCGGCAGCAGGCGCCGCGTCTCGGGGTTGAGCGTCGTCTCCCACAGCTGCTCGGCGCTCATCTCGCCCAGGCCCTTGAAGCGGCTGATGCTCCACGCGCCTTCGCGGCAGCCTTCCTTGCGCAGCTTGTCGAGGATCGCGGTGAGCTCGCCGTCGTCGAGCGCGTAGAGCTTGGCCGCGGGCTTCTTGCCGCGCGCCGGCGCGTCGACGCGAAACAGCGGCGGCTTGGCGACGAACACATGGCCGCGCGCAATCAGCTGCGGGAAGTGGCGGAAGAACAGCGTCAGCAGCAGCACCTGGATGTGCGAGCCGTCGACGTCGGCGTCCGACAGGATGCAGACCTTGCCGTAGCGCAGCCCGCTGAAGTCGGGTGTGTCGTCTGCGCGCCGTGCGGATCGACGCCGACCGCGACCGCGATGTCGTGGATCTCGTTGTTGGCGAAGAGCCGGTCGCGCTCGACCTCCCAGGCGTTCAAGCACCTTGCCGCGCAGCGGCAGGATCGCCTGCGTCTCCTTGTCGCGGCCCATCTTGGCGCTGCCGCCGGCCGAGTCGCCCTCGACGAGGAAGAGCTCGTTCAGGCTCAGGTCGCGGCTCTCGCAATCGGTGAGCTTGCCCGGCAGCACGGCCACGCCCGAGCCCTTGCGCTTCTCGACCTTCTGCGATCGCGCGCTGGCGCGTCTGCGCCTGGCGGATCACGAGTTCGGCGAGCTTCTTGCCGTACTCGACGTGCTGGTTCAGCCACAGCTCGAGCGGCGGCTTGACGTAGTTGCTGACCAGGCGCAGCGCGTCGCGGCTGTTCAGCCGCTCCTTGATCTGGCCCTGGAACTGCGGGTCGAGCACCTTGGCCGAGAGCACGAACGAGGCGCGCGAGAACACGTCGTCGGGCATCAGCTTCACGCCCTTGGGCAGCAGGCCGTGCATGTCGATGAAGTTCTTGATGGCGCCGAAGAGGCCGTCCTTCAGCCCCGACTCGTGCGTGCCGCCGGCCACCGTCGGGATCAGGTTGACGTAGCTCTCGCGCACCGGCGCGCCGTCCTCGGTGAAGGCCACGCACCAGGCTGCGCCCTCGCCTTCGGCGACGTTCTCGGTCTCGCTGCCGGTCGCGTACTGCTCGCCTTCGAAGAGCGGGATCAGCGGGTCGGCGGCCAGCGTCTGCATCAGGTAGTCGCGCAGGCCGCCCTTGTAGAGCCAGCTCTGCTGCGTCCTCTGCCCGCCCTTCTCGACGCGTGAGCGTCACCGCTCACGCCCGGCATCAGCACCGCCTTGCTGCGCAGCAGGTGCGTCAGGTCGTGGCGCGGCAGCTCGACGCTGTCGAAGTACTTCGGCTCGGGCCACACGCGCACCGTCGTGCCCTGCTTGCGGTCGCCCGCGCCGGCCTTGCGCAGCGCGAGCGGCTCGGCCACCTCGCCCTGCGCGAAGGCGAGCGTCGCCACCTGCCCTTCGCGATAGACCGTGACCTGCAGCCGCTTCGCGAGCGCATTGGTCACGCTCACGCCCGACGCCGTGCAGGCCGCCGGAGAAGCTGTACGCGCCGCCCGCGCCCTTGTCGAACTTGCCGCCGGCGTGCAGCTGCGTGTAGACGATCTCGACCACCGGCACCTGCTCCTCGGGGTGCAGGCCGAACGGAATGCCGCGGCCGTCGTCCTCGACGCTGACCGAGCCGTCGGCATGCAGCGTCAGCGCGAGGCGCTTGCCGAAGCCGGCGAGCGCCTCGTCGGCGGCGTTGTCGATCACCTCCTGGATGCAGTGCAGCGGGCTCTCGGTGCGGGTGTACATGCCCGGGCGCTGCCTGACGGGCTCGAGGCCCTTCAGCACGCGGATCGATGCTTCGTCGTATTTGCCTTGCTTGGTCGCCATGCGGGGATTCTAGGCAGGCGCATCCGGCCGGGCTCGCCGATTGGCTACAGTGCGGCAATGGCGACTGCCGCAGACTCGCAGGCTGTCGATGACGCAGGTGCTGCTGTGCGGCGCCGCGATCGTGACGCTGTCGATGGGCATCCGCCACGGTTTCGGGCTGTGGCTGCAGCCGGTGACGATGGATCGCGGCTGGACGCGCGAGAACTTCGCCTTCGCGCTCGCGGTGCAGAACCTGATGTGGGGCCTCGCCGGCCCGTTCGCGGGCATGGTCGCCGACCGCTTCGGCGCCTGGCGCGTGCTGATCGTCGGCAGCCTGCTCTACGGCGGCGGGCTGGCGTTGATGGCGGTGTCGTCGACGGTCGCCGGCTTCACCGGCAGCGCCGGCGTGATGCTCGGCATGGCGCAGGCGGGGACGACGTATGCGATCGTGTTCGGCGTCGTCGGACGCAATGTCGCACCTGAGAAGCGATCGTGGGCGATGGGCGTGACGGCGGCAGCCGGCTCGTTCGGCCAGTTCCTGATGCTGCCGATCGAGAACGCGCTGATCGGCCAGCTCGGCTGGCAGACGGCGCTCATCGTCCTCGGCTGCGCGGCGCTCGCGATCGTGCCGCTCGCCTTCGGTCTGAAGGAGCGCGCGCAGCCTGCGCCGACGCGGGCCGCAGCAAAGCATCGGCCACGCAGTGCGCGAGGCTTTCGCCTACCCGAGCTTCCGGTTGCTGACGGCGGGCTACTTCGTCTGCGGCTTCCAGGTCGTCTTCATCGGCGTGCACCTGCCGAGCTACCTGAAGGACAAGGGCTTCGGGCCCGAGGTTGCGACCTATGCGCTCGCACTGATCGGGCTGTTCAACGTGTTCGGCACCTACCTCGCCGGGTTCGCTCGGCGAGCGCATGCCCAAGCGCTTCATCCTGTCGTCGATCTACATCCTGCGCGCGGTGGTGATCGTCGTCTTCTTGCTCGTGCCGCATTTCGCCGGCAAGCGTCTACGTCTTTTCGCGCCGTGATGGGCGTGCTCTGGCTGTCCACCGTGCCGGCGACCAATGCGCTCGTGGCGCAGATCTTCGGCGTCAAGTACCTCTCGATGCTGAGCGGCTTCGTCTTCCTGAGCCATCAGGTCGGCAGCTTTCTCGGCGCCTGGCTCGGCGGCAGGCTCTATGACAGCACCGGCAGCTACGACGTGGTGTGGTGGATCGCCGTCGCGCTCGGCGTGATCGCCGCGCTGATCAATCTGCCGGTGCGCGAAACGCCGATCGTGCGCCCGGCACTGGCCGCGGCATGACGACGCGTCGACCCCTCGTTCGCGCCGCGATCTGGGTCGGTCGTGCTCGCCGTGCTGCGTGGGCGTGTTCATGCTCTACCTGCGCCCGGACCTGGTGTTCGCGCTCGCGACGCAGGTCTGGAACTGCTTCTAGACCCCACGACGCGCATGCCACATCCACACGCAACGCTCGCCGCCCTCGCCCTGGGTGCAACGCTGGTCGGCGCTCGTGCCGTCCGGCGCGCGGGTGCTGGATGTGGCCTGCGGATCGGGTCGCCATGCGCGGTGGTTCGCGGCGCGCGGCGCGCAGGTCACGGCGGTCGATCGAGACGCGGCGGCGCTCGCGCCACTGCGATCGCTGTCCGATGTCGCGATCGAGGTGATCGAGGCCGACATCGAGGACGCGCCCTGGCCACTCGCCGATCGGCGCTTCGACGCCGTCATCGTGACGAACTATCTCTGGCGCCCGCTGTTGCCGACACTCGTCGCCAGCGTCGCCGTTGGCGGCGTGCTGATCTACGAGACCTTCGCGCGTGGCAACGCGAGCGTGGGCAAGCCGTCGAATCCGGCCTTCCTGCTCGAACCCGGTGAACTGCTTCGCGCCGCCGCGGGCTTGCGCGTCGTCGCCTACGAGGACGGTTTCATCACGGTCGAGCCGCAGCGCTTCGTGCAGCGCATCGCAGCAGTGCGCGAGCCTGAGTCGCCGGTCGCGCTGGCGCGCTACCCGCTGTAGGGCGGGTCAGCGCGGGCCAGGCATGACAGCGCGGCTAAAATCGCTCGATTCAGAGGAACCCGAATGAAACCCATTGTTGGCAGCATCGTCGCGCTCGTCACGCCGATGCGCGAGGACGGCAGTGTCGATCACGACGCGTTGCGTGCGCTGATCGACTGGCACGTCGCCGAGGGCACCGATTGCATCGGCGTCGTCGGCACCACCGGTGAGTCGCCGACCCTCAATATCGACGAGCACTGGGAGGTGATCCGTGTCGCCGTCGAACACGCGCGCGGACGCATCCCGATCATGGCCGGCACCGGCGCAAATTCGACCGCCGAGGCGATCGAGCATTCGCGCTACGCGGCGAAGGTCGGTGCCGATTGCACGCTCTCGGTCGTGCCCTACTACAACAAGCCTTCGCAGGAAGGCATCTACCAGCACTTCAAGGCGATTGCCGAAGCTTGCGACTTGCCGATGGTGCTCTACAACGTGCCCGGCCGCACCGTCGCCGACATGCAACCCGACACCGCGCTGCGGCTGGCGCAGGTGCCGAACATCGTCGGCATCAAGGAGGCGAGCGGTGACATCGAGCGCGCGGCCTACCTCATCAAGCATGCGCCGCCCGGGTTTGCCGTCTATTCCGGCGACGACGGCACCGCAATCGCACTGATGCTGCTCGGCGGCCAGGGCAACATCAGCGTGACGGCCAATGTCGCGCCACGCGCGATGCGCGAGTTGTGCGTTGCCGCGCTCGAGGGCCGCGTACGCGAGGCCACGCAGATCCATATGCGCCTGCTCGCATTGCACAGCGCGCTGTTTGTCGAGCCGAGCCCGGCGCCGACCAAATGGGCCTTGTCACGCCTAGGCCACGGCGCGAATGCGATGCGTCTGCCCATCACGCCGCTCAGCGCGGCGGGCCAGGCGCGCGTTGAGCAGGCGATGCGCGAAGCCGGCGTCCTGTAGTGTTGCTTGCGCCGAGCCTGGCCGACGCGGCGCGCCCTGACTGCCTCGGCGCGTGACGCCTGCCCTTTCGGAGATCCCCAACGTGACCTTTCCCTCTTCCGTGCGGCCGTTGTGTCTGTCGATCGCACTCGCCCTTGCGGGTTGCAGTTCGTTCGATCAACTGACAAACGGCGATAGCGTCGACTACCGTACCCAGGGCAACAAGACGGCGCCGCTCGACATTCCGCCCGACCTGACCCAGCTCTCACGCGACCCGCGCTACGCGCCGCAGGGCGCCGCCGTCAGCGCCAATGCGCTGCAGAGCACCGCGCCGGCAGCAGCGGTCGGCGGGGGCGCGAAGGCGAAGGTGGTTGCTGTCAACGAAGTCGACCAGACGCGCATCGAGCGCCTGGGCAACGAGCGCTGGCTATCGTCGCCGCTCACTCCCGAGCAGATCTGGCCTCAGTTGCGCGCATTCTGGCAAGAGCGCGGGCTCGCGCTCACCGTCGACAACCCCGAGGCGGGCGTGATGGAAACCGACTGGGCCGAGAACCGAGCCAAGATCCCGCAAGACATCATCCGCGGAACGATCGGCAAGATATTCGATTCGGCCTATTCGACCGGGGAGCGCGACAAGTTCCGCACCCGCGTCGAACGCACGCCGATCGGTACGGACGTCTTCATCACCATGCGCAGCATGGAAGAGGTCTACAACACGGTGGACAAGACCAACACGGTCTGGCAGCCGCGGCCTGCGGACCCGCAGATCGAAGCCGAGATGCTCGGCCGCCTGCTGCTCAAGCTCACCGCCAAGCCGCTGCCGCAGGCGGCCAGCGCTTCGGCGCCGACGAATGCCGCCGCGCTCGTCACCAGCGTTCCGGCCACGCCGCCGCGCGCGCGCATGGTGGCTGACGCACCGACGCCGACATTGCAGGTCGACGACAGTTTCGATCGTGCCTGGCGGCGTGTCGGCATTGCGCTCGACCGCAGCGGCTTCACGGTCGAGGACAGGGACCGCGCACAGGGCATCTACTTTGTTCGCTACGTCGATCCGAAGATGGCGGGTAAGGAAGAGCCGAATTTCTTCACCAAGCTGTTCACGAGCGGCAAGGACGCACAGGGTGCCAAGCCGGTGCGCTACCGCGTCACGGTCAAGACCGACGGCAAGACGAGCCTCGTCACGGTGTCAGACAACCAGGGGCTGCCCGCGATCGGCGAGCCCGGACAAAGCATTCTCTCGATGCTGCAGAACGACCTGAAGTAGCGCGATGCGCTTTTGCAGCCTGGGCAGCGGTAGCGCGGGCAACGCATGGGTGGTCGAGGCGCGATGCGGTGCATCCGCAAGCCGTGTGCTCATCGATTGCGGTTTCTCGTTGCGCGAGTTCGATGCCCGCCTTGCGCGCGCAGGCCTCGCGAGCGAAGGCATCGACGCGATCTTTGTCACGCACGAACATGGCGACCATATCGGCGCCGCACTCGGGCTCTCGCGCCGACGGCGCATTCCACTCTGGATGAGCCGCGGCACCTGGCGTGCGCTCGGTGAACAACCGCGGCCCGACGATCTGCTCCATTTCGCGCGCGACGGCGAAGCAATCCCCGTCGGCGCGCTCGAGTTGCGCCCCTTCACCGTGCCGCACGACGCGCTGGAGCCGCTGCAACTGAGCTGCAGCGACGGCGATCGTCGTCTCGGCATCCTGACCGACGCCGGCTCAAGCACCGCCCACCTGCTGGCGCATCTCGCTGGCTGCGATGCGATCGCGCTCGAGTGCAACCATGACCGCGAGATGCTCACGCGCTCGCGCTATCCGGCCTCGCTCAAGGCGCGTATCGGCGGCGCGTTGGGTCACCTCTCGAACGACACCGCGGCGCAGATCCTCGCCGAATGTCGTCACGCCGGGCTGCGCCATGTCGTCGCGGCGCATCTGAGCACCGAGAACAACACGCCTCAATTCGCCGCCGGTGCACTCGCCGCGGCGTGCGGTGGGGCCGAGAACGATGTCGTCGTCGCCACCGCACTCGGCGGGACGCCCTGGCTGGCGCTCAGTTGATTGGCGCCGGCCCGCACATCAAACCTGAAACACGCGCACAACGAACAAGCCGCCCGAAGGCGGCTTGAAACGTCCCAGAAGGGCACCGGATCGCAATCCGGTAAACCCCCAGCGCGGCTGGATTTACTTCTTCATTTCCGACGCAGCAGCGTCAACAGCCTTGCCGGCAGCGGCGGCCGCAGCGGCTGCTGCAGCGTCGACGCCAGATGCCGCGGTGGCCGACATATCGGCCGCGCCCGAAGCTGCGGTTGCGGCAGTGTCGGCGGCGCCGGAAGCAGCCATGTCAACGGCCGAAGCGGCGGCGGCGACAGGAGCGGGAGCCGGCGCAGGTGCCGGGGCAGCTTCTTCCTTCTTGCCGCAGGCCGCGAGGGCTACGACGACAACCAGGGAAGCCAACAGGTGCGACTTGTTCATATTCATCCTCAATCAAAAAAAGCAGACGTTTAGCGGCCGTTGTGGAACTCTTTTCTGCATCGAGCCCAGCATTCAGGGATCGCAGCTCTCGCACGTTTGGCGCGCCGCATCCAGCCGGAGAGTATACCGAGGCAAGGGATAGTCCCTATAAACCTAGCGTCGTGACAGGCAGAGCCTCTACCGAACGTTGCAAAATAACATCAACTCTTTCCCGTGCGCGCAGCGCGACGGTGGGATCGCGCGAGACGCGCCCGAGAAAGCGCACCCGGTCGTCGAGTTCAAGCGTGAGCGTACCCGTTGCAAGTAACAGCACCGGCACGTCGTCGGCCGACATTTCGACGACCGTGCGGCAACTCACGAGATGGGCCCACTGATTGCGCCAACGCACCCAGCGCGAATGGCGCCGCGCCACTTCATCGAAGTGCATCGCGACGAGCGTCAGCCGTCGATTGCCGCCGATCCATTGCGTCAGGCTCTCGACCACCGCGCGTTCGCCCAGCGGCCAGTGCTCGAAGTCCGGGTCGCACAGGATCAGCTCGCGCCAGCCCGCCGTTGCTGCCTCGGCGAGTGCGGAGCGCACCGCGTCCTCGAATGCCTTGCGTCCCTCGATCAGGTTCGCGCCTTCCATCCTCAATCTCCTTCGTCGATGGCGCCGTGCAGCCAGCCGGCGCGCGCCCATTCCTCGATCAAGCGACGCGCCTCGCGGCTCAGGCGTTTCATCTCCGCTGCGCCGAGTTTTCGCCGGTCGGCCAAGCTGCGCATCAGCTTCGCATCGCGCCCGCCAGCGAGGTAGGACTCACCATTCAGGTAGATGCGCGCGTCGTCGTAGAGCATGCGGCTGCGCCGGTCCAGCGCGATGCCACCGCCCAGCTCGGCGGTCTCGCTCGCTTCGAAACTCACGCGCGGCTTGGGTTCGCTCAAGACTTCGCCGAGCGCACAAGCGAGCGTCGACGTATCCCCGACGAGGCGCGCAACCGCATCACTCGCAAACGCCAGCAGCGCCGGCGGGATGCGCCCGGGCGCGTCGGTTGAAGGCTGGCGCGGGTCGCGGTAGAGCACGTCGTCCTCCGGGGCCTCGGTCTCGTCGAGCGTGCGCTGCAGCACGCTGCGTGCGAGTTCCTCGCGGCCCGGCGCGCGCATGCCGATCGAGTAGGTGACGCAGTCGGCCCCGAGCGCGACGCCGTCGTGGCCCCAGCCCGGCGGCAGGTAGAGCATGTCACCGGGTTCAAGCACCCATTCCTGCTCGGGCTCGAATCGACGCAGAATCTTGAGCGGCAAGCCGGGAACGAGGCTGGCATCGCGCTGGCGCGCAATCTGCCAGCGGCGCCGGCCGCTCGCCTGCAACAGGAACACGTCGTAGGAGTCGACATGCGGGCCGACGCCGCCGCCATCGCTGGCATAGGAGATCATCAGATCGTCGAGACGCGCCTCGGGAACAAAGCGAAATCGGTCGAGCAAGGCTCGCGCCGCTTCGACATGCAGATCGACGCCTTGCAGCAGCAAAGTCCAGCCCGGGCGCGACAGCGGCGGCAGCGCACGGCGCGGCATCGGCCCGTGACGCAAACGCCAGCGCGCGCCGTCGCGCACGAGCAAGCGGGATTCGACCGCTTCGTCCTCTGCGAGCGCAAGCAATTCCGTGCGCGAAAGCGGTGGTGCGAAGCCGGGAACCGCCGCGCGCACGAGCAGGGGTTTCTTCTGCCAGTGGCGGCGCATGAACTGTGCCGGCGTGAGCCCACCGAGCAGCGCATTCGGATGGTCGTTTTCCATCCCGGGATTGTGCCGTGGCGCAGGGCCCGCCAACCCCGCTGTGCGATCATCAATGCATGCAAATCACCGCACCTTGCGTCGTCACGCTCAGCTGGCGGCTTGAAGACACTCTGGGCAACCTGATCGACGAACTAGAAGAGCCGGTCGAGTTCTTCTACGGCGGAGACGACCTGCTCGAGAAGGTCGAGGAGGCGCTCGCCGATCAAGAGGCGGGGTTTCACTCCCGCTTGCAGCTCGATCCCGAGCACGCCTTCGGCGACTACGAAGCAAGTCTCGTCTGTTTCGAAGATCGCACGCTGTTCCCGCAGGAAATCGAAGTCGGCATGCGCTTCGAATCGCTGCCCGAAGGCTGCGCCACCGAAGGCATGCCGGCCGACACGATCTACACCGTCTCAGAGCTCTACCCCGACCACGTGGTGCTCGATGGCAACCACCCGCTGGCCGGCATCGCACTGCGCCTGGACCTGACGGTGCGCGACGTGCGCGCGGCAAGCAGCGAGGAGATCGAACGCCGCAGCGTCGGCGAGCTGTCCTTCATGGTGCAGGCCGGCGGCGCAGAGGGCGCGCTGCGGCACTGATCAAGCCGCGCCGGTCGAGCCGAACCCGCCGCTGCCGCGGCTCGAAGCGTCGAACTCCTCAACGCGCCGAAAGCCCGCCTGCACAACGGGGACGATGACAAGCTGCGCGATGCGATCCATCGGCTGGATCGTGAACGCGCTCGCACCGCGGTTCCAGCAGCTCACCATCAGCGGCCCCTGGTAATCCGAGTCGATCAGGCCCACGAGGTTGCCAAGCACGATGCCGTGCTTGTGGCCGAGCCCCGAGCGCGGCAGGATCATCGCGGCCAGTCCCGCGTCACCGATGTGGATCGCGAGGCCGGTCGGAATCAGATGCGTCTGCCCCGGCGCGAGGACGAGCGGCGCATCGAGGCAGGCGCGCAGGTCGAGCCCCGCACTGCCCGGCGTCGCATACGCTGGCAACTCGGCGGCCATGCGCTCGTCGAGCACCTTGACATCGATGATGGTCATGCGGCCGGCACCGCGAGACGTTCAGCGAGATCGGCAACCAACGCGCGCGCTAGTGTGAGCTTGTCGGCACGCGGCAGTTCGCGCTCTCCGTTCGCATCAACGAGTGTAAGCGCGTTGTCATCGCGGCCGAACGTGGCGGGGCCGAGATTCGCGACGATCAGCGGCACGCCCTTGCGCACGCGCTTGTCGCGCGCGTTCTGGATCAGATCGTGGCTCTCGGCGGCAAAGCCGACGCAAAAAGGCGCGTCGGAAAGCCGCGCGACGGCGGCAAGAATGTCCGGGTTCTCGACCATCGCAAGCGCAGGCGCGGGCTCTCCGGCCTGCTTCTTCACCTTGCGCTCTGCCGCCACGACCGGCCGCCAGTCGGCGACTGCTGCGGTCGCGATGAAGACGCTGTGGCGTGGCGCGATCGGCAATACCGTGTCATGCATCTGCTGCGCGGTCGTCACATCGATACGCCGCACGCCGCGCGGCGTCGGCAGATGCACCGGGCCGGCAACGAGCGTCACGGCAGCGCCGGCCTCGGCCGCTGCGCGCGCGATCGCAAAACCCATCTTACCGCTCGACAGATTGGTGATGCCGCGCACCGGATCGACCGGCTCGAAGGTCGGCCCCGCGGTGATCAGCACGCGTTGGCCGACGAGCAGCTTCGGCTGGAAGAAGGCGATCAGTTCTTCGAGCAGTTCCTCGGCCTCGAGCATCCGCCCGTCGCCAACTTCGCCACAGGCCTGATCGCCACTCGCCGGGCCGAGCAGCAGTGCGCCATCGGCACGCACCTGCGCCGCATTGCGCTGCGTGGCCGGGTGCGCCCACATCTCGCGGTTCATTGCCGGCGCGAGCAGCAGCGGGCAGCGTTGGATCGGCCGCGCCAGGCACATCAGGCTCAGCAAATCATCAGCCGCACCGCGCGCGAGCTTGGCGATGAAGTCCGCGCTCGCCGGCGCGACGACGATGGCATCGGCCGCGCGCGACAGATTGATGTGCGCCATATTGTTCGGCTCGCGCGGATCCCACTGGCTGGTGATGACCGCGCGGTCCGACAGCGCCTGCATCGTCACCGGCGTGATGAATTGCTCCGCCGCCGCCGTCATCACAACCTGCACTGTCGCGCCCGCCTTCACCAGCCGCCGCGTCAGCTCCGCTGCCTTGTAGCAGGCGACGCCGCCCGAGAGCCCGAGCACGATGTGCCGGCCGGCGAGTTCCGTGCTCTCGGTCATGGCGTTCGCCCTTCCGGTTCAGTCATGGCGCGAAATGTAGCAGTCGCAAAAGTGGCGCCCACACAGCCCCCACCCACAGGGATCCGCTGCCAACCTTTCCGTCTGGCGACGCATCGCAGGAGCAGTCTGGTTGCACGACGGACGACTCAGTAAGCCAATTCACTTGCGACCCTCGCGCCATGAACATGGTCGACATGCCACGTCATGCCGATCCGCTGCTGACCTCGCGCAAACTGAGAAGCAATGCCGGCACGTCCGTGACGAAGATGCTCCACAAGGTGTCGTTGTCAATGCCGAGATATCCTTGTATCAGTCGGTTGCGCGTAGCATTGACAAGTCGCCAAGGTACTTGCGGATTTGCCGCACGAACAACATCGGGCACATGGGAGGCAGCTTCGCCGATCAGTTCCAGATTGCGCAAAGTGGCGTCGTAGTTGCGACCGCTCGCGATAAAGCCTTGCTGATCCAAACCATCGGTGTACGAGAGGACCTTTTCCGCGAACGAGACCATGTCGTCGATGTAGAAGCGCCACTCGCGTGCGGCGGCGTCAGACACGGACAGCCTCCTTCTCGATGAAGGGGCGCTGTTCAGCGCGCAGCGCTCTATCGGTCACCAGATCGACCGGGCGGCCCAGAAGATCCTCAAGGAAGAACTGGACGCCGAAATAGCGCTCTGACGTGGCCGGGCCATTGAACGACACGAGGATATCGATATCACTGTCCGCTTGTGCAGCGTCACGCACCGTCGACCCGAACAGGGCGAGGTTGGTGACGCCGTATCGGGCCACCAGCGTGGGCTTGCTCTGGGCAAGCTGCTCGAGTACCTGCGCACGATTCATCTTGCGCTCCAGTCATTGCATTGGACATCGTCATGGCCCACTCGCGGGGAAGGTCATGGCAGCCTCACGCAGGTGCTTCGACACCGAGAGGCTAGCGCGATCGCGCGCCGCCACCGTCGCGCTACATCAACACGATGTCGTAGTTCTCCGGCGACCCGGTCGATTCGGCTTGCAGGGAGATCGGCTTGCCGATGAACTCGGAGAGGCCGGCCAGATGCTGGCCCTCCTCGTCGAGCAGCATCTCGACAACGGCAGCCGAGGCGATGACGCGGAATTCCTTGGGGTTGAACTGGCGCGCCTCGCGCAGGATCTCGCGCAGGATGTCGTAGCACACGCTGCGCGCAGTCTTCACCTGCCCCTTGCCCTGGCACGACGGGCACGGCTCGCACAGCATGTGGGCGAGCGACTCGCGGGTGCGCTTCCTCGTCATCTCGATGAGGCCGAGTTGCGTGAAGCCGCTCACCGTCGTTTTCGTGCGGTCGCGCGCGACTTGTTTGCGCAACTCCGCGAGCACCGCGGTTTGATGGTCCTCGCGCACCATGTCGATGAAATCGATGATGATGATGCCGCCCAGATTGCGTAGGCGCAGTTGGCGCGTGATCGCCTGCGCCGCTTCGAGGTTCGTCTTGAAAATCGTGTCGTCGAAGTTGCGCGCGCCGACGTAGCCGCCGGTGTTCACGTCCACAGTCGTCAGCGCCTCGGTCTGGTCGATGATCAGGTAGCCGCCCGACTTGAGCTCGACGCGGCGCGCGAGCGCGAGCGCGATTTCCTCGTCGATCTTGTGCAGGTCGAAGATCGGACGCTCGCCGCTGTAGAGCGCGAGCTTCTTGACCGAAGTCGGCGTGAATTCGGCGCCGAAGGCGTGCAGCCGCTCGAACTGCTCGCGCGAATCGACGCGTACGGATTGCGTCGCGTCGTTCACCAGGTCACGCAGCACGCGCTCGGCCAGGCTCAGATCCTGGTGCAGCAGCGTACCAGGCGGGGATTTGAAGCCGCGCTCGCGCACCGCGGCCCAGGTCTTGCGCAGGTAGCGGATGTCTTCCGCGAGTTCCGCATCCGAGGCCTCTTCGGCATTCGTGCGCAGGATGAAGCCGCCCCCGCCATCGCCGGCAAGCGCTTGCACCCGAGCGCGCAGTTCCTCGCGCAGTTCGTAGGACCCGATTTTCTGGCTCACGCCAATGTGGTCGTCCTGCGGCAGGAATACGAGCAGGCGCCCTGCGATGCTGATCTGCGTCGACAGCCGCGCACCCTTGCTGCCGATCGGGTCCTTCAGAACTTGGACCATCAACGCCTGGCCCTCGAACACGAGCCTTTCGATCGGCAGCGGGGGTACGCCATTGGTCGCGCCGTTGTCGCCCCGCGCCGATGCACCGGCGGCGCCGCGCGCAGTGCCGTTGACTTGCAGATCGGCCACATGCAAGAAGGCCGCACGCTCGAGGCCGACGTCGATGAACGCCGACTGCATGCCAGGCAGGACGCGCGCGACGCGCCCGGTGTAGATATTCCCCACGCGGCCGCGCGCAGCCGCACGCTCGATGTGCAGATCTTGCACCGCGGCGTTCTCGACGACCGCGACGCGCGTTTCCTGCGGCGTCCAATTGATGAGGATGTCTTGCATGGGAGCCTGGCGATCGTCTCGTCCGTTCGTCGTCGTCCCGGGGCCTTGTCAGAACCGCACGCCGGCCTGTCGCAGCAGCACAGCGGTCTCGTGCAGGGGCAAACCGATGATACCGCTGTGACTGCCTTCGATGCGCGTGATCCAGCGTGCCGCGCCGCCCTGGATCGCATACGCGCCGGCCTTGCCGAAGGGTTCGCCGCCTTCGACGTAGCGCTTCAGTTCGAACAGGTTCAGGTCACAGAACCGCACATGCGAAACGCTCAGGGCCTGACGCACGCGGCGACCCTCGGCAACCGCCACTGCCGTCAGCACGCGGTGGCTGCGGCCCGACAGCAGGCGCAGCGTCGCGAGCGCATCCGCGGCATCGGCCGGCTTGCCGAGAATGCGTCGGCCGAGCGCGACCGTCGTGTCGGCGCACAGGATCGGCGCGGGCGCCAACCCGCGGCGAACGAGGCGGCGGCGCGCAGAGTCGAGCTTGGCGCGGGTCACGCGCTCGACATAGGCGGCCGGCAGCTCGCCAGCGCGTGTCGCTTCGAGCGCTTCGACATCCTCGTCGGCATCTGCGAGCAGCGGCACATGGCGCACGCCGAGTTGGTCGAGCAACTCGCGCCGGCGCGGGCTCTGCGAGGCGAGATAGATGAAGCCGAAGCGCGCAGCCTGGGACGTCACGAACGCACCCAATGCCGCGCGCGCAGTGCGCCAGCTTGTGCCTTTGCGCTTGCCTGCACTTGCACCTGCGCCGCTCCGAGGTGGGCGCGGTTTCGGGAGCACCTCACTCGCGGTGATACGGATGGTTCGCCGTTACCGACCATGCGCGGTAGAGCGCCTCGGCGAGCAACACACGGGCGAACGCGTGCGGCAAGGTCAGGTCGGAAAGACGGAGTGTCTCGTCCGCGCTCGCCTTGATGGCGGGCGCCAGACCGTCCGGGCCACCGATGACGAGCGCGACATCGCGTCCGTCGGCCATCCAGGCGCGCAGGCGCGCGGCGAGTTGCTGCGTCGTCACCGATTGCCCATGTTCGTCGAACACAACGCGGCGCACACCGCGCGCAATGGCCGCCTCGATGCGCTCGGCCTCAGCCGACATCAGCTGCGCCGCATTGCGCCCGCTGCGCGGCTCGGCCTTGCAGGCCTTGAGTTCGAGCCGCAGTTCGGGCGGTAGGCGCTTGGCGAAATCCTGGTAGGCGGTGTCGGCCCAGGCCGGCTGGCGCTGGCCGACCGCGACCAGCCAGAGCTTCATGCCTTGCGGCGGGTGGTCTTGGTCGCCGCGGCAGCACCAGCACGCTTGGCCGCAGGTGCTTTGCGTGATGCGGATGTGCCAGCGGTGGCGCCAGCGGCAGCAGTGGTAGCCGTTGATGCGCGCTTGACGCCGACGCTGCGCGTGACGGTCTTGCGCGGCGCTGCTGGACGCTTCGCGCTTGCCGGCGCCGAAGCGGCTGCCTGCCCGGCGGTCGAGGCCGCCCGTTTGCGCGGGGCGGCGGAGGCTGCACGTTTGAGCCCAGCGGCCGACTTAGCAGCGACCGACTTCGCAGTCGCGCCTTTCGCACTCCTCGACTTCGCAGCTGCGCCCTTCGCAGTCGCCACCTTCGATCCAGCACCCAATTTCGACTTGCGCGCCACGGCAGCGACCTTCCGACCGGGCTCCGCCGCCTTCACAAGCCGCGCCGGCGCGCTGTCGAGCTTCAGCCGGACCGGCTTGTCGCCCCAGATTTCCTCTAGGTAGTAGTACTCGCGGATGCTCGGCTGCATCAAGTGCACGACGGCGGCGCCGCAGTCCACGATGATCCACTCGCCGTTGTCTTCGCCCTCGGTGCGCGACAGCCCGAAGCCATTCGACTTCACCGCATCGCGCACACTGGCCGCGAGGGCCCTCGTCTGCCGGTTGCTCGTGCCGGACGCGATGATCACGCGTTCGAAGAGCGGCGACAGATGTTCGGTGTTGAAGACGACGATGTTCTGGCCCTTCACTTCTTCTAGCCCATCGACGATGGCGCGTTGCAGTTTTCGAATGTCCATTCAGCTCCTGTGGGGGTTGCGGTAAAGCTTGTGCTCGTCAATATAGCGCGCGACCGCGGCTGGCACCAGCGCGCTGACGCCCAGCCCCGCGGCGACACGCTGTCGAATCTCGGTCGAGGAGATCGTCATCGGCGCAAGCGGCACGTCGACCACCGTCGCGCCGGCCGCGCGCAAATCAGCCGGCGCGAGCGCCGCGACACCCCCGCGATTGGCGACGGCGAGCCCTACACGCGACACGAGTTCGCGCCAACGGTGCCAGGTCGGCAGATTCGAGAGCTGATCCTGCCCGAGCAGCAGCCACAGGCGGGCGTGCGGGTTGCAGTGCTGCAACTCGAGCACGGTGTCGATCATGTAGCTCGGCCCTTCGCGATCGACCTCGCAGGTGTCGATCCGCTGGCGGTCATCCCCTGCTATTGCCAGCCGCAGCATCGCAATGCGGTCCGGCGCGGGCGTCAGCGCGCGCGCCTTTTGCCAGGCGTTGCCGGTCGGGATCCAGAGCAACGCGTCGAGCGCCAGGGTTTGGATTGCGCTGCGCGCCAGCGCAAGGTGCGCATCGTGTACCGGGTCAAAGCTGCCGCCGAGGAGGCCGATCTGCGCCTCGCCTTGCGCGGCCATCCCTGGCGCGTTCGTCACTGCGCCTCGGGCTCGTTCGCCCAATCCCGCGAGCGCAGGAAATCGCTGTAGAGCCGCGCCTCGGCCGAGCCCGCTTCGGGCCGCCAGTCGTAGCGCCACTTCGCGATCGGCGGCATCGACATCAGGATCGCCTCGGTGCGCCCGCCCGACTGCAGCCCGAAATGCGTGCCGCGATCCCACACCAGGTTGAACTCGACATAGCGCCCGCGCCGGTAGGCCTGGAAATCGCGTTCGCGCTCGCCGAATGCCATGTCGCGGCGCCGCTCCACGATCGGCAGGTAGGCGCCGAGGAAGGCATCACCCACCGCGCGCATCAGCGCGAAGCCATTCTCGAATCCGCCATCGGCGAAGTCGTCGAAGAACACGCCGCCTATACCGCGCGGCTCGGCGCGATGCTTGAGATAGAAGTACTCGTCGCACCACTGCTTGAAGCGCGGGTAGAGCGTCGCGCCGAACGGCTCAAGCGCGTCACGGTTCACCCGATGGAAGGCAATCGCGTCCTCTTCGAAGCCGTAGTACGGCGTCAGATCCATCCCGCCGCCGAACCAGCTCACCGCATCGCGCCCGGCCGGCATCGCAGCGAACATCCGCACGTTCATGTGCACCGTCGGCACGTAGGGGTTGCGCGGATGCAGCACGAGCGAGACACCGAGCGCTTCGAACGGCGCCCCTGCAAGCTCGGGCCGATGCTGGGTCGCCGAAGGTGGCATCGCCTCGCCGCGCACATGGCTGAAATTGCAGCCACCGCGCTCGAAGAGCGCACCGTCCTCGACGAGCCGCGTGATGCCGTCGCCCTGGAGCCTGTCGCCCGGCGCACGCGTCCACGCGTCACGCAGAAACTGCTTGCCGTCTGCCGCCTGCAAGGCATCGACGATGCGCGCCTGAAGCGCGAGCAGATAGGTACGGGCGGTTTCGACGTTCATCGTTTGAACTGAGCCGCAACCACCGGCTTGCCAGTGAAAGTTCGTTTGAGCGGGTTGGGCGTCATTCTGCCGGTGCTACTGTTGCACGCCTTGCATCGCAGTAGCGATTGGCCGATCGAAGACAAGGCAAACGTTCGCAAGATGAAGGCCCTCGCCGACCGGAAACTCGCTAGCCAATAGCGAACCACGCTTGAGATGCTCATCGAGCATCAGCTTCACAAGCTTTCCCATGACAAGTCTTGGCACGTGCTTTCGGTCCGGATTCCGCGCCGCGTACCACTCGAGCGGGTTCCTGGTACTTTTGTCGCGATTGCACTTGCCGCACGACTGAACCAGGTTGTCAATGTTGTCAGGCCCACCACGACTTGGCGGCACGATGTGCTCCCATTGAAGGATGCCCGAAGCGCCGCAGTACGCGCAGTAGTGCCCACTCGCGACCAGTAGCTTGTTCTCTCGCAAAATGGTTGACGCAGCAATATCACCCTGACAGAGCTTCTTGAAAGTGCGCATCACGAACGACCAATAGTCCTTTCCGACCCGTGCAGCCGGGGCGATTTGCTTGCGGTTCTCGACGGCGCGGTCCGCAATGAGCTTGGCGTGCTCGTACATCAGCGTTTCGAAGAAGTTCTCAAGATGCACTGCCATGGTTCGTAGCACGAGTGAATGCGCGCACTGCTTCTATGACGCTCAACGTTCGACATGAGGCGCCGCCCAAAGCACGCGCACCTGGCTTTGCGCTGTCGCCTCCATCGAAGAAACAGTCTGCTCGCACCGTTGCAAGGAACTATGCCGTTAGGGTCGCTGCAAAACTGGCGGCAAGTAGAAGTTCGAGAACTACGCTGACCAAGATGCCCTTGCCGGCTCGCTTTGCTCTCAACTCAACGACACCTAGGATCGCCAGTAGTGAAAGCGCAACAAGCATCGCGATGGAGACGCCTGAGCGAAACTCCGATGGTGGCACCGACCGTCCAAGGAACAACATGATCGCGATGCCGAAATACGCAGCGCCAAGGCGCCTGCCAACCAATAGTCCCAGTGGGTTTGCTTCAAGCCCCCACCGCTTGAGCACGAGGCTGCCGGCGAAAAGCCAACCAAGCCCTAGAAGCCGGCCAGCGATGGATGTGGCAACTGCCGCGATCGTGAAGCTCATATCGTTCGCCCTTGCGTAATACGAGGGTCTGTCGGTCGAGGTGCCCGACATTGCGACCAACCGGCAGACCGCGGCCAGCCGAGTCGGCTGCGGGCTGGCGAGTTGAGCCGCGGGTTGGCGGCTTGCCCTAGACACCTGAGGAAAGGCAAATGGATCACCAATGATTCAACCGAAAAGTCGGCGTTGAGCAGACGCCGTCTGCGCTTCGCGCAGCTGACGCTGCAGCGCGTTCTCTTTCCGAACGCCGTTGTACGACTTTAAAGCTTGGCCCTTGGTGCTCTGCATCCCGCTCAATGCTTGATCGCGCGGTAGCCGATGTCGCCGCGGTATTGCGCGCCGTCGAAGCGAATGCCGGCCAGCACTTCATAAGCGCGCTGCTGTGCGACCTTGACGGAGTCCCCCAGCGCAGTGACGCACAGCACGCGCCCGCCGGAAGTGGTGGTCTGGCTGCCTTGCCGCGCGGTGCCGGCGTGGAACACCATCTGTTCGCCGTCGTCCGCTGGCAGGCCGGTGATCACGTCGCCGCTGCGCGGCGTTTGCGGGTAGCCCGCTGCCGCCATCACGACGCCGAGCGCGACGCGGCGGTCCCATTGCAACTCAACCTGATCGAGCGTGCCGTCGGTCGCGTGCATCAGGACGTCGAAGAGATCGCTCTTCAGGCGCATCAGGATGGGCTGCGCCTCGGGGTCGCCGAGCCGGGTGTTGAACTCCAGCGCGCGCGGCTGGCCCTGCGCGTCGATCATCAGGCCCGCATACAAAAAGCCGGTGAACGCAACGCCGTCATGCGCCATGCCGGCAATCGTCGGCAGGATGATCTCGTGCATCACCTTCGCATGGACGTTGGGCGTGACGATCGGCGCCGGCGAGTACGCGCCCATGCCTCCGGTGTTCGGGCCGGCGTCGCCACCGAGCAGGCGCTTGTGATCCTGGCTCGTCGCGAGCGGCAGCACGTGCTGGCCGTCGCACAGCACGATGAAGCTCGCCTCTTCACCGACGAGACATTCCTCTATCACGACGCGTGCACCGTCCGCGTTGTGTTGAATGCCGCCTGCCGGGCTCGACTGCAGCATCGCGTCGATCGCGGCGTGCGCTTCGTCCGCCGTGGCCGCGACAACGACCCCCTTGCCTGCGGCCAGGCCGTCGGCCTTGACGACGATCGGTGTGCCCACTTTGTCCACATGCGCGTGCGCTGCTGCGGCATCGGTGAAGGTCGCGTACAGCGCGGTCGGGATCGCATGGCGCTGCATGAAGTCCTTCGCAAACGCCTTCGAGCTCTCGAGCTGCGCGGCAGCGCGCGTCGGCCCGAAGATGCGCAGCCCGCGCGAGCGGAACTCGTCGACCACCCCTGCCGCGAGCGGAGCCTCGGGCCCGACCACCGTGAGCGCGATCTTCTCGCCCTGCGCAAAGTCGGCCAGCGCACGCGGGTCGGTGATCGGCACATTCTGCAAGCGCACATCGCGCGCCGTGCCGCCATTGCCGGGGGCGACAAACACCTTCTGCACACGCGGCGATCCGGCAAGCTTCCACGCCAGCGCGTGCTCGCGCCCGCCTCCGCCGATGACGAGGACCTTCATACCGGCATTTCGGCGTTGTGATAGACCTCTTGCACGTCGTCCAGGTCTTCGAGCACGTCGAGCAATTTCTGCATGCGCGCGGCGTCGTCGCCGGCGAGCTCGACCGGATTCTCCGGGCGCATCGTCACTTCGGCGAGATCGGGTTTCAGGCCGGCCGCTTCGAGCGCGCTCTGGACGGCCTCGAAGTCAGGCTGCGCGCAGAGCACCTCGACCGCGCCGTCGTCGTCGGACAGCACGTCCTCGGCGCCTGCTTCCAGCGCCACTTCCATCACCTCGTCTTCACTCGTGCCGGGCGCGAACACGAACTGACCGCAGTGCTTGAACTGGAAGGCGACCGAGCCATCCGTGCCGAGGTTGCCGCCGTACTTGCTGAATGCGTGGCGCACCTCGGCGACCGTGCGCACGTGGTTGTCGGTCATGCAGTCGACGATCACCGCCGCGCCGCCGATACCGTAGCCCTCGTAGCGCACCTCCTGGTAATTCACGCCCTCGAGATTGCCGGTCGCCTTGTCGATGTTTTTCTTGATCGTGTCGGCGGGCATGTTCGCGGCCTTCGCCTTCTCGACAGCGAGGCGCAAGCGCGGATTCATGCCCAGATCACCGCCGCCTTGACGCGCGGCGACCATGATTTCGCGGATGACGCGGGTCCAGACCTTGCCGCGCTTCTCGTCCTGGCGGCCTTTCCGATGCTGGATATTGGCCCATTTGGAATGTCCCGCCATGATTCGAAGGTGCTCCTGGGTGCGGCGCCGGTGGCGGCGGGTGTTTTCTCGATAGACTGCAATTTTACGTTCCCGGCCGAAGGGTACAGAGAGGCTACAGCGATGTCCGAACCGATCCTTGTCGCGCAGCGCGAGCAAACGCTGTGCGAACTGCTCCCAGCGCTCGCCAACCGTCACGGCCTCATCACCGGCGCCACCGGCACCGGCAAGACGATCACCCTGCAGACGCTCGCCGAGGGCTTCAGCCTGCGCGGCGTGCCGGTCTTCCTGGCTGACGTGAAGGGCGACCTGACCGGTATCAGCCAGGCCGGGAAGCATCGCACCCAAGCTCGCAGCGGTGCTGAAGGAGCGCGGCATCGAGGCCCCGCAACCCGTCGGCTGCCCGACGACGCTGTGGGATGTGTTCGGCGAGCAGGGTCACCCGGTACGCGCAACGGTGAGCGATCTGGGGCCGCTGCTGCTCGCGCGCATGCTCGCCTTGAACGAAACGCAGCAGGGGGTGTTGCAGCTCGTCTTCAAGGTCGCCGACGACAACGGCCTTTTGTTGCTCGACCTGAAGGACCTGCGCGCAATGCTGCAGTACGTTGGCGACAACGCGGCGCAGTTCAAGACCGGCTACGGCAATGTCAGCGCTGCGAGTATTGGGTCCATCCAGCGCGGCTTGTTGCAAATCGAGGAGCAAGGCGGCGAGAAGTTCTTCGGTGAGCCGATGCTCGACATCGCCGATCTCATCCAGTCCAGCGACGGCAAGGGCGTCGTCAACATCCTCGCCGCCGACAAGCTGCTCGCCGCACCGCGCCTGTACGCGACCTTCTTGTTGTGGCTGCTCTCCGAGCTGTTCGAGGCGCTGCCCGAGGTGGGCGACCTTCCCGCCCCCAAGCTCGTGTTCTTCTTCGACGAAGCGCACCTGCTGTTCAAGGACGCGCCGACGGCACTCGTCGAGCGCATCGAGCTCGTCGTGCGGCTCGTGCGCAGCAAGGGCGTCGGCGTCTATTTCGTGACGCAGAACCCGCTCGACGTCCCCGACACCGTGCTCGGCCAGCTCGGCAACCGCGTGCAGCATGCCCTGCGCGCCTTCACGCCGCGCGACCAGAAGGCAGTGAAGTCGGCGGCGGACACGATGCGCCCGAACCCGGGGCTCGACATCGGCGCCGCCATCACCGAACTCGGCGTCGGCGAGGCGCTCGTGAGCTTTCTCGACGCCAAGGGCCGGCCGTGCCCGACCGAGCGCGCCTTCGTGCTCGTGCCGGGCAGCCAGATCGGGCCGATCACGCCGCAGCAACGCCAGGCGCTGATCGCCAACTCGCTCGTCGCCGGCGCGTATGAGAAAGCAGTCGATCGCGAGTCGGCATTCGAAATGCTCAAGGCGCGTGGCGCTGCGGGCGCCGGCAGCGCCGCGGCCGACGCCGGACGCGGAGCCGGCGCATCGCCTTCTGCGAGCGGCGCGGCCAGCGCGGGCAGCTCGCCGGCCAGCGGCGGTATGTTCGACGAGCTCAAGGACGTCCTTTTCGGATCGACCGGCCCGCGCGGCGGCAAGCACGAAGGGTTGGCGGAATCAGCCGCCCGCTCGGCGATGCGCACCATGGGCTCGTCCGTCGGCCGCGAGATCGTGCGCGGCGTGCTCGGCTCGCTGCTCGGCGGTTCGCGCAAACGCTAGCGCAAACGCCGAGGCGCTTGCTGGCTTGACCCCTGAGTCTTGGGGCGCCCTGCCAGCTCGGACTGCGATCGACCGCCTGTGTCGACCTGTGCCGATCTGACATCGCGCCGAATTGCGACTACTATTTGCGAGTCACACACGGAGCGGCACCGCGTGCCGCCCCGTAGCTGCGGGAGAGCGCGATGAAAAATCTTTCCGCGATGCTGATGGTCTGCGCGGTGCTGGGCGGCTGCGCCACGGCGCCCGCGCCGCAGCTGGATGCCACGTTGTTCGCCGACGCGAAGTTCGAGCCCGCGTCCGAGCCGATTCGTGCCGCCGACGTGTTCGCGGTCAGCCCAGAGATGAAGGCCTATCTCGCCGGCGGTATCGCTGGTCGACTGCATAGCCAGGGTCGCACCGAGGTGCTGGTCGACGCGCTCTACAAGAAGAGCGAATTGCGGCTCGAGTACGACTCGGTGATGACGCGCAATGCCGCGCAGGCCTTTGCCGCGCGCTCCGGCAACTGCCTGTCGCTCGTCATCATGACCGCCGCTTTCGCCAAGGAGCTCGGCGTGCCGGTGCGCTACCAGAGCGTCGTCACCGACGAGTTGTGGGGGCGCGATGGCGGCATCGATTTCGTCATCGACCACGTCAACATCACGCTCGGCCAGCGCATGGGAGGGGCGGTCTGGGCGGGCCAGTTCACCGACGCGGTCACGATCGACTTTCTGCCACCCAAGGATTTGCGCGGCCAGCGCCAACACGTGATCACTGAGGCGACTGTGCTTGCGATGTACATGAACAATCGCGCTGCCGAGACGCTCGCGCAGGGCCACATCGATGCAGCCTACTGGTGGGCGCGTGAGGCGCTCGTGCAGGAGCCCGACTTCGTGCGCGCCCTCAACACCCTGGGCGTCGTCTACCGCCGGCACGGCGACCTCCCCGAGGCCGAGCGGGCGCTGCGCACGGCCTACGCGAAGCAGCCGTCGAACCCGCAGATCGTCTTCAATCTCGCGCAGGTGCTCGCCGACCAGGGGCAGGCCGCCGAGGCACGGAGCTTGCGCACGCTCCTTGCGCGACTGCAGCCCGAAGCGACCGTTCGGCTACTTCGATCGTGGCCGCATCGCGCTGAGCCAGGGCGACGTGAAGAGCGCGCGCGACCTCTTCCTGCGCGAAGTCGAGCGCGCTCCGTACAACCCCGAGTTCCACTACTGGCTTGCGGTGGCGTACGCCAAACTGGGCGACGTACCTGCAGCGCGCAAGCAACTCGAGGAAGCGATGGAGTCGAGTTCGACGCGCGACGATCGCGAGTTGTACGCCGCCAAGCTCGACCGCATCCGGGCGCACGAGACGCAATAGGCTTTGTGGGGCCAATGTGGCCAATGTGGCCATCGCGGCCCTTGCCGCCCTTGCGGCCAAAGAAAACGCGGTTGACCGTCAGACACTTCGCGCCGATTTCAGGACACTTCGCGACCGCCGGTGACGCAGCGTCGCTTCGCACTTGGCGGGGCAGACCCGCTCCGGCAAAGTGGCGCCACTGCCAATCCCGGCGCGCCACTGGAGTTCCACCGTGATCATACGAATCATTCAAGGCACACCCGTCTGGGTCTGGGGTTTGCTCGCGATGCTGCTTGCCCTCGGTCTCTCGCAATCGATGCCCCGGCGCGTCAGCGCGCGCCGCGTCATGGTGCTTCCGGCACTGATGCTCGTGCTGTCCGCGGGAGGCGTGGTCAGCAGCTTCGGCGTCGCGCCGCTCGCGCTCGCCGCGTGGGCTGCCGGCCTCGCGCTCGCAGTCGTGCTCGGCGTCGAGCGCGTCGCCCCCACGGGCGCGCGCTGGCTGCCCGAGGTGGCGCGCTTCGAGCTGCCCGGCAGCTGGTTGCCGCTGGTGTTGATCCTCGCCCTCTTCAGCCTGAAGTACGGCGTCGGCGTCAGCCTGGCGATGACGCCGCAACTGGCGTCGGACAAGGCATTCGAAGCGATCGTCGCGTTCGCCTACGGCGCGTTCAGCGGCCTGTTCGCAGCGCGCGCGGTTGCGTTGCGCCGACTCGTTCGCGCCTGACCCGCACCTGACCTGTGCCTGACCCGCACCCGACCCGCCTCTCACCCGTAGCGCCGCGCGCGCCTCATGAACGCCTAACGAAATGCCGTCGACCGCCCTTACCCGAGAATCCCGACCATGACCTTCGCCGCCGCTTCGCCCGCCAGCCCCAGGCCGCTTGCACGTAGAGGCGTGCGCCGCGGGCTTCGCATCGCGACACTGCTGATTACAGTCTCTGCCGTCATCGCCTTCGCCTTCACCCAACACTTCTGGAACAGCTTTATCTACTCGTTGTCGATCGGGGTCGGCTGCTGGTTCTTCATCGACAGCGGCCGCGCTGTCGCCGCCCGCTGGTTGAATCGGCGTAACGTCGAACGGGACGCACGATTTCGCAGTGGGTGGCCGGGCTGGGGCCCGATGGCGGGCATTCTTGTCGTCGGCACGGCGCTCGGCTACTCCGCCGGCAACGCGTTCGCCAACTGGGCGCTCGGCTTCGACTCGGCCGGACTGTTCGCAAGTGATCCGCGCCGCGCCTTGGGCATGCTAGCCTTCTCCCTCGTGCCAGGTGTTGGCGCGACCTATTTCTTCTACTCGCGCGAACGTATCGCAGCGACCGAGGCGCGCGCCCTGATGGCGCAGCGCGAAGCGGCGGAGAGCCAGTTGCGGCTGCTCGAGTCGCAACTCGAGCCACACATGCTCTTCAACACGCTTGCCAACCTGCGCGTGCTGATCGGTATCGACCCGCCGCGCGCGCAGGCGATGCTCGACCGGCTGATCGCCTTCCTGCGCGCGACGCTCGACGCTTCGCGCGCCGGCACGCATTCGCTCGCCACGGAGTTCGCCCGCCTCGCCGACTACCTCGCCCTGATGCAGGTGCGCATGGGCGAGCGGCTTCAATTCCGCTTCGATCTGCCCGAGGTGCTGGCCGCGGTCGAAGTGCCGCCGCTGCTGTTGCAGCCGCTGGTCGAGAACTGCATCAAACATGGCTTGGAGCCGAGCGTCGCCGGTGGCCGCATCGAGCTCAGTGCCGCGCGCGAGGGTTCGCATCTCGTGCTTCGCGTGCGCGACACGGGTCTCGGGCTGGCCGACGCTCCGAGCGATCCCACGTCCTTCGGGCTGGCCCAGATTCGCGCCCGGCTTGCAGCGCTGCATGGTCGGGCCGCATCCTTGACGCTGACTGCGGCAACCGACCCCGAAGGCGGCACGCTGGCAACGCTGCGTCTGCCGCTGAAGCCCTCCGCCACCGCTTAGACATCTGTCCTTGTCGACGCGCCGAATACAAGCCATGCACGCCATGCACGCCATGCACGCCACCGCCTTGATCGCGGAAGACGAAACACTGCTGCGCAGCGCGCTGCAGGCCGAACTTGCACGGCTGTGGCCAGCGCTCGAAATCGTCGCGAGCGTCGCGCATGGGGCGGCAGCGGTCGAACACGCTCTTGCGCTGCGCCCGCAGGTGTTGTTCCTCGACGTGCGCATGCCGGGCATGAGCGGCCTCGAGGCGGCCCAGGCGCTGGCCGAGGACTGGCCTGCCGATGCTTCCTTCCCGCTCATCGTGTTCGTCACCGCTTACGACCAGTACGCGCTGCAGGCGTTCGAGCATGCGGCGTTCGACTATGTCCTGAAGCCCGTTCAGGCCGAACGGCTGGCGCTGAGCTGCAGCCGCCTGCAAGCCGCACTCGCCACGCGCCACGGCCCCCCGCCGGCGCTGGACGAGACGTACGCGCGATTGCGCGAACTGCTCACCGCCACCGGCGCGGCTGCGCAGTCGGCCGGTGCGCGGCCGCTCAGCGTGATCCGCGCAAGCATCGGCGATGCAATCCACCTCGTGCCGGTCGGTGACGTGCTGTATTTCGAAGCTGCGGACAAGTACGTGCGCGTCGTCACCGCCGAACGTGAGTATCTGATTCGCACCTCGCTGCGTGATTTGTTGCCGCAACTCGAACCCGCGCGCTTCTGGCAGGTACATCGCGGCACGCTGGTGCGCGCGGACGCGATCGCGACCGCGGTACGCGAGGAGACCGGCAAGATCACGCTGACCCTGCGCGGTTCGCCCGACAAGCTCGTCGCGAGCCGGCTCTATGCGCACCTGTTCAAGGCCATGTAGGGGCCTGGTGCCGCTACAGCGCCCCGCTCCGAGTCACCCGTCGCACGCCACCCGTCACCCATCCCCGCAAGGAGTTCTCGCATGAACACGTCCACCCCGCCCGACGACATCGAGGCCCGCGCGCGCCGCCGCGTCGGCATGAAGATGGGCTTCTACATCCACCTGCTCGTATATCTCCTCGTCAATCTCGGCCTCTTCGCCATCAACATGGTGAGGGGCGGCGACCACTGGGCGATCTGGCCGCTCGCGGGCTGGGGCCTCGGCCTCGCGATCCACGGCGTGGTCACCTTCCTCAACCTGAGCGGCGAAGGCATGCGCGAGCGCTTGCTCAAGGAAGAGATCGAACGCCTGCGCCGCAAGGGCTGAGCCGGGCCGCTGCGGGTCGAGACGCTGCGGGTCGAGCCGCGGCGCAGGGCGTCGATAGAATCCTGCGCTTCACCCCAGTGGTGCGTGCACGTGTCGCACGCTCCGTCAAATGAACGCCCCGAAAGACGAAACTAAGGCTGGCAATTTCCTGCGCGCGATCATCGAGCGCGATCTCGCTGCCGGCACCTACGCCCAGCGTCATTTCGCCGGCACGCCGGGCGATGCGGCGCATCAAGCGACGGCGCCGCTTGACGCCGCACGCATCCGCACCCGCTTCCCGCCCGAGCCGAACGGCTACCTGCACATCGGCCATGCGAAGAGCATCTGCCTGAACTTCGGCCTCGCGCAGGACTACGGCGGCGTGTGCCACCTGCGCTTCGACGACACGAACCCGGAGAAGGAAGAGCAGGAGTACGTCGACGCGATTCTCGACGCCGTGCACTGGCTCGGCTTCGACTGGACCGCCGAACGGTGTCGAGCATCTCTATTACGCGAGCAACTATTTCGACTTCATGTACCGCGCCGCCGAGACCCTGATCGAGGCCGGCCACGCGTACGTCGACGAGCAAAGCGCCGACGAGATGCGCGCAAGTCGCGGCGACTTCAACACGCCGGGCACCGACAGCCCGTTTCGCGGCCGCACGCCGGCCGAGAACCTTGCGCGTCTTCGCGAGATGCGCGACGGCAAGCTTGCCGACGGCGCCGCCGTGTTGCGCGCCAAGATCGACATGGCGAGCCCGAACATCAACCTGCGCGACCCGGCGCTCTACCGGATCAAGCGCGCGACGCATCACAACACCGGCGACATATGGTGCATCTACCCGATGTACACCTACGCGCACCCGATCGAGGACGCGCTCGAAGGCATCACGCACAGCATTTGCACGCTCGAGTTCGAGGATCAGCGGCCGTTCTACGACTGGCTGCTCGACACGCTGTGCACGCTCGGTCTGCTCGCCCAGCCGCGCCCACACCAGTACGAGTTCGCGCGCCTGAACGTCACCCACGTCGTCACGAGCAAGCGCAAGCTGAGGGCGCTGGTCGACGAAGGCATCGTCGACGGCTGGGATGACCCGCGCATGCCGACGATCGCCGGCCTGCGCCGGCGCGGCTACACGCCCGGAGTCGATCCGCCTGATGTGCGAGCGCGCGGGCACGAGCAAGGCGGGAGGCTGGACCGACTACGCGAGCCTCGACATCGCGCTGCGCGAGGACCTCGATGCGAAGGCCGCACGCGCGATGGCGGTGCTCGATCCGCTGCGGCTGGTCCTCACGAACTGGGACGAACTGATGGGCGCGGGCACGATCGACGCCTGCAGCGCGCCGGTACACCCGGCGCAGGCCGAGCGTGGGCGACGCGCTTTCGGCATCGGGCGCGAGGTCTGGATCGAACGCGACGACTTCATGGAGCAGCCCGCGAAGGGCTACTTCCGCCTCTTCCCCGGCAACCGGGTGCGGCTCAAGTACGGCCACTTGATCGAATGCACCGGCTGCACGAAGGACGATGCAGGCCGCGTCGTCGAAGTCCACGCCACGCTCGTGCCCGACACCAAGAGTGGCACGCCGGGCGCCGATGCGGTCAAGGTCAAGGGCGTGATCACCTGGGTCGGCGCCGCCGACGGCGTCGAAGCCGAAGTGCGCCTGTACGACAAGCTCTTCACCGACGAGCAGCCCGACGCCGGCGGTCGCGACTTCAAGGCGAGCCTGAATCCGGACAGCCTGCGCGTGGTCTCGGCCATCGTGGAGCCCTCGCTCGCGACGGCGCGGCCGGACGATAAGTTCCAGTTCGAACGCCACGGCTACTTCGTCGCTGACCGCATCGATCACCGCGAGGGGCAGCTCGTGTTCAACCGGACGGCGACGCTGCGGGAGACGTTCGCGAAGTGAGCTGCGCCCGCCCGCGCGCTGACGTGAAGTGATGTGAAGCGACGCCGCCGCATCGCATCGCCGGCGAACGTCGTGTACGCAAGCGAATGACTGCCCTGCATCGCGGATTGCGCGTTGTCGCGATGCTCGAGGCGAGCAAGGGTTTGGTCGTCCTGCTCGCCGGATTCGGCCTGTTCGTCGGCGTCGACCGAGGTGCGGCGCATTTCGCCGAGGAACTGGTCCGACACATGCACTTGAACCCAGCCAAGGGCGTGCCGCGGATCTTCATCGACTTGATGAGCGACACGTCGAATCGACGTCTCCAATGGCTGGCCTTCGGCGCGCTGGTTTACGCATCGCTGCGATTGATCGAGGCCTTCGGCCTTTGGCGAGGGCGATCCTGGGCCGAGTGGCTGGCAGTCGCGAGCGGCGGCATCTACATCCCGTTCGAACTCGCGGAACTCGCCTCCGGCGTGACGCTATTCAGGCTAGGCATGCTCGCCCTCAACGTCGGCGTCGTCGCCTACATGGCGTTGACATTGCGCCGCGATCGTCGCCTGCGCTGACCGTCCGATCGCGTCAGCCGTCTCCCGCCCGATCATTCGTGCCCTCGCGCCGTCGCGGGCCCGCCCGTGATCTCCACCGGCTCGACCTCATCGGCAAGCTCGATGCCGAACACCTGCGCGTAGAAACTCGCCTCGGCCTCGAGCGCGCGTTGCACGGTCTCCTTGCGCCTGAAGCCGTGGCCCTCGCCTTCGAACTCGAGGTAGGCGACCGGGACGCCTCGCGCCTTCAGTGCGGCGACCATCATCTGCGATTGCGCTGGGGGCACGACTTTGTCGTCCATGCCCTGGAAGAAGATGACCGGGCACTCGATCCGGTACGCGTGTAGCGCGGGAGATCGCTCGGCATAGAGCCGGTCGCGCTCGGGCGGCGGCGC
This sequence comes from uncultured beta proteobacterium, assembly GCA_963774675.1. Taxonomy (GTDB): domain Bacteria; phylum Pseudomonadota; class Gammaproteobacteria; order Burkholderiales; family Burkholderiaceae_C; genus CAIKUF01. Next base: position 34,254 of record CAVZFV010000008.1, read on the forward strand.
GACGAGCCATTCGCTGTAGCGCGATTCGAACTTGTGGGTGTCGTCGTCGAGCGCCTTCAGGTCGCTCACGCCGTAGTAGCTCGCACCCGCCTTGAAGACGCGATGGAAGGCAAGTGCCGACAGCGTGGTGAAGCCGCCCGCGCTGCCGCCGCGGATCGCCATGCGTTCGCCGTCGACGCGGCCGGCCGCCACCAGGTGGCGCGCACCGGCCACGCAGTCTTCGACATCGACCACGCCCCATTGGCCTTTCAGGGCGTCGCGGTAGGCGCGCCCGAAGCCGGTGCTGCCGCCGTAGTTCACGTCGAGCACGGCAAAGCCGCGGCTCGTCCAGAACTGATAGGCCAGACGCAGGGCGCTCGTGCTCATGCTCGTCGGCCCGCCGTGGCTGAACACGATCAACGGCGGCAAGTCGCCCGCGGGCGCGGCGAAGTCGCGGTTGTGCGGCGGGTAGAAGAAGGCGTGCGCGGTGCGCCCGCCCTCGCTCGGGTAGTCGATGCGTTCGCCGGGCGATAGGTAGCCCACATCCGGCACCCCAACGAGGCTGCGGGCGAGCACCTGGAAGTCGCCCGTCGCGAGATCGATTCGAACCAGTTGATCCGCCTCGGTCGCCGACGCCGCGATCGCGAGCACGCATCCGGGGACTGCGACGATGTCGTCGAGCTTGGTGAACGGGGTCGCAATCTCGTCCGCCTTGCCGATGCGCAAATCGATGCGCAGCAGGCGGCTCTGCCCCCGCTCGATGCAGCAGGCGGCGATCTCGTCGTCGCCCACGAAGGCATAGGTCGACTGCCCGAACACCCACTGCGGCTGGCCGAATTCGGCCTCCATCGGGCACAGCGCAACGAGACCTTGCGCGTCGGCGCGATACAGGTTCCACCAACCGCTGCGGTCGGAGACGACGAACAGCTCGCCGCGCGGCGACCAGCGCGGCTGGCACAGCGATTCGCCCGCGCCGCCGGCGACCCGCCGCGCGGCCGCGAGGCTGCCGTCGGCGGCGATGTCGGCCAGCCACAGCTCGGTGGCGTTCCACGGCATGTCGGGATGGTTCCAGCACAGCCAGGCGAGTCGCCGGCCGTCTGGCGAGAGTCGCGGCGCGGCGTAGAAATCGAAGCCGCTTGCGAGCACGCGGCCTTTTGCTTTCGACTGGGTGCGCCCAGTTCGATCTCGGCGATCGTGTTGCTCGACCTCCTGCCCGTCGCGGGTATGGTCCTCGCGCACCGCGATCAGCCGCTCGCGCGAGACATCGAGCACGAAATCGGCATGGCGATGCGCGCTGTTCGTCGTCAGCGCACGCGGCGCGGCGTCGCCGTGCTGCACATAGACACGCTGGTCCGCGAAGTTCGAGAAGTAGATCGCGCCGCCGACAACCAGCGACGCGCCGCCGCCGTATTCGTGGACGCGACTGCGCACGTTGAATGGCGCCGGCGTGACGATCGTGCGCCCACCGCCCACGGTCGCGCGTACGACAGCGACGCGTCCACCTTCGTCGGCCAGGCCTTCGAGCCAATAGATCTGATCGCCGTCGACCTGCGGCGACCCGATCGGCTTCGAGCCGGCCGCAATCTCGCGCGCCGAAAGTGGCGACCGCCAACTGCCGTAGGGCTGCGATCCGGGGTGGGTTCATCGGTTCATCCTTGCGCGCAGGAAGCGCCAGCAGCGGCCTTTGTACCAGACCGGTCATCGGCACTCGACGTTTCGGCGAACCACGTTGCGGCGGGCGACCACATACAAGCGGCGCGCCCATGCAAGCCTCCTGGCAAGTGTCCACGCAACCCACCACGAAGGAAAGGGTTCGACTCTCGTCGAACCCCTTGCTTGCGCAGTGATGTCAGGCGACGGTAGGCGCCGTCGCTTGCGATTCAGCGTTGCTGCTGGCTCAGGCGGCCGCCTGGCGCTTGGCGCGCGGCTTCTTCGTCGCTGCAACTGCCTTGCTCGGCGCTGCGGTCTTGCGAACCGCGGCCTTGGGAACGGCAGTCTTCGTCGCCGCGGCCTTGCGAACGACCTTGCGCTTGGCGGTCGTGGTCGCCTTCTTCGCAGTTGCGGCAGCCTTCTTCACCGAGGTCTTCTTGCCACTGGCGACACGCGCCAGCGCGTCAGCGCCTTCGGCGACCTTGGCCGACACGGTGCGCGCCACTTGCGCGCCCGGCAGGCTGAAGCGAACCGCAGCCTCGAGGCCGTTGACGACGATCGGGTTGTCAATCGGCGAAGCGAACTTGGCGACCTTGGTGACGCCACCGGCCATCGCGTTGGACGACACCTCGATCACCTTGTCAGTGCGCGCGGCGACTTCGCCAACGCCCGTGACGATGATGTCCGACAGGTCGCCGCGAACTTGCGAGACCGTCTTCGTCAATTGCGGCGCGACCTTGCTGGTGCGCGGATAGACGTTCTTCACGAGCCCGCCGTTGACGGCGTCGATCAGGCGCAGGCTGCCGACGCGATAGGCGTCGACCGCGAAGTTCGCGGCGGCGCGGTAGTTCTCGATTGTTTGAAGCGTGACGCTGCTCAGGGTTTGGACGGTCATGATCTGCTTTCCAGGTTGAAGTGAATAGGGCTTCGTCCAGTCCGCTCAGCATCTCTGCTGCGTTGCGCGTTCCGACGATGAAGCCAGTGTCGGTACAAACCCTAGAGAGCGAAACCCAAAACCCGGCCGCGGTCTAGACGCAGCTCTCGAATTCGCGTTTGTCACGCGTGTCTGACTTCAGGCAACCAGTTCGGCGAAGCGCGTCAGATCGACGTTGCCACCGCTCAGGATCACGCCGACGCGCCGCCCGGCGAGCGGCAACCCCGCGTGGCACGCACCGGCGAAAGCCCAGGCAGCCGGTCGGCTCGACGACCAGCTTCATGCGCTCGGCGAAGAAGCGCATCGCCTGCACGAGTTGGGCATCGCTCGCGGTGACGATGTCGTCCACATCGCGGCGGATGATCGCAAAGGTCAGCGCACCCAGATGCTGCGTCTGCGCGCCGTCGGCAATCGTTTGCGGCGTCTCGATGTGAACGATCTCGCCGCGCGCGAGCGACTGCTGCGCGTCGTTGCCCGCCTCGGGCTCGACACCGTGCAGACGGCAGTTCGGCGCCAGCGCGCGCGCCGCGAGCGCCGCGCCGCTGAGCAGGCCGCCGCCGCCGAGGCAGACGAACAGATCGTCGAGCGCGCCGACCTCTTCGATCAGCTCCAGCGTCGCCGTGCCCTGCCCGGCGATCACGTCCGCATGGTCGTAGGGCGGGATGAGCGTGAGACCGCGCTCCAGCGCGAGGCGCCGGCCGATCGCCTCACGATCCTCGCGGTAGCGGTCGAAGCGGATCACTTCGGCGCCGTAGCCGAGCGTCGCCTCGACCTTCGCCTGCGGCGCGTCAAGCGGCATCAGGATCGTCGCCGGAATGCCGAGCACGCGGCCCGCCAGCGCGATCGCCTGCGCGTGGTTGCCCGAAGAGAACGCGACGACACCGGCGCGGCGCTGCGTGGCATCGAAGCGCGAGAGCGCGTTGAACGCGCCGCGGAACTTGAACGCGCCCGCCCGCTGCAGGTTCTCGCACTTGAAGAACACCTCCGCGCCGAGCAGCGCATCGGCGGTGCGCGAACGCAGTACCGGCGTGCGATGCGCCTGGCCGGCGAGGCGTTGCGCGGCAGCGGTGACATCTTCGAAAGTAGGCAGTGTGTTCATGTCGTCTTCAGGTCATCGAATGCGTGAACTCGGAGGGCTTGGCGTCAGGGCAGATTCAGGCCGCGCGCCGCTCGCGCTGCGCCCACTCGATACTCAGGACGCAGATCGCCAGCCAGGCGCTGCCCGACGCGAATCCGGCCATCACGTCGGTCGCGAAATGCGCCTGAATGAAGATGCGGCTCGCGCCGACCGAGAACGCCACCCCGGCACACACCATCGCAGCAGGCAGATGCCAGCGGCGCGGCAGCGTGCGCATCAGCACGTAGGCCAGCATGCCGTAGGCGACGAGCGCGCCTGACGAATGTCCGCTCGGAAAGCTGTAGCCAACGAAGGGCGTCGGCTCGAGCGCTTGCGCATTGGCATGCAAGGGCCGTGCGCGCTCGAAGGCGTGCTTGAGTGCCGTGTTGAGCAAGGCGTTGCCGGCGAGCGCGGCGACGAACGCAAACGCAAGCACGCGTTCGCCGCGCATCATCAAGCCCAGCACGGCAACCACGCCGAGCAGCACGATCGTCCACGGATCACCCAGGTGGGTCACCCAGCCGAACACCGCGCGCACGGCCTCGGGCGTGCTCGCGCGCACCGCGTCGGAGAACACCTGATCGAGATGCGCCAGTTCTTCCCCCGGCCCGATCTCTTCGGCAAGTTCCGCGAACGCAAAGGCCGCGGCAACGATCAGTGCGAAGCCGATCAAGAGCCGCAAGAAGATTCGCGCGAAGGGATGCGCGTCCGGGCGCAGCAGACGCCGTCGCGCAGACACGCCGCATCGACAAGTCGATCAGCGCGACCGCTGCCAGCAGGACCGCGAGCAGGACGCAGAATCCGGCGAACGCGTGCGCGCCGAGCGTCTCGGTGAGCGCGACGAGAGGTGCGAGCGAGGGCTCAGCGGGCGTCGTCATCGAACACCAGATTCGTCGCACGCGACCAGCGCGAAAGCAGCCTCCGCCACGTCGTAGTCCCATCGTTCGACGCTGCAGCACCGCGGCGTGGCGGCGCGTCGCGCATCGAATCAGGTTGACCGAGTTGCCGGCATCGTTGCGCACGCGCGAGGACACGGCCGTCCCCGCCTGCACCGCCCAGGACTTGCGCGCGACGCCGCGGCGAGCTGCCTTGCAGCGCCTGCACGAAGGGCAGATGGATGTGGCCGCCCAGGATGAGGTCGGCGCCCGCTGCCGTCCAGCGGCGCACTGCGCGCGCATGGCCGTGCAACAGATCGGCGCGATCCTCGCGGCGCGTCACGCTCACCGGCTGATGCGTGACGACGATGCGCAGCTGGGTCGCTTGCGCGCGCTCGAGTCGGCGCGCGACGCGCTCGATCTGCGCGGCGAGACGGCGCCTCTTCTCATGCAGGTAGGCGCGGGTCGTGTTGAGCGTCAGCACGAGCACGGCGTCGGACTCGAACTCAGGCTCCAGATCGCGGCCGAAGGCGCGGCGGAATTCGGCATACGGCCGGGCGACGCGCGCCGCCAGGTTGTAGAGCGGAATGTCGTGATTGCCGGGGATCACGAGCGTGTGCGGGACCGACAGGCGCTCGACGAAGGCACGCGCCGCATGGAATTGCGCGCGGCGCGCACGTTGCGTGATGTCGCCCGACAGGATCGCGATTGACGGCGACTGCTCGCGCACGAAACGCACGAGCGCCTCGACCACCGGCGCCTGCTCGGTGCCGAAGTGCGGGTCGGAGATCTGCACCAGCAGCGTCATGCTGCGCCGCGCGTGCCATCGGCCATCGGCGTCGGTGTCGGCGTCTGTGTCGGCATCAACAACTGCAGCGGCACCGGCGAGACGCGGAACTCGAGCGGTGGCTCGAGCCAGGCGACTTCGCCGTCGGTGGCCACCTTGATCGGCTTCACGCGCCGAAGCCGCGCCGGCCGCACGGACAGGTGATCGAAGCCGAAGCTCTCGACATTTTCGGCGTCGGCCAGTCGACTCATCGCGCCATGCAGCAGCAGGCCCAACATGCCGAAAGTGCCGACCGGGCGCAGCGTGATCGCCGCCAGGTGGCCGCGCTCGAATGCGCCCGCGGCGCCGATCTGCTCCATCTGCAGCCGGTTGTTGCCGACGAAGAGCGTCGGCGTGCGCACCTTGTGCGCGAGACTGCCGTACTCGAAGTGAAGGCGCAGCTTGCGATGCACGCCGAACAGCGTCACGAGCCCGGCGCCGAAGGCGACCAGCCGGCTGCGCCCGAACTGGCGCTTGAAGGCCTCGCGATCCTCGAGCAGCTTCGGGTACAGGCCGAGGCTTGCGTTGACCAGAAACACGCGATCGTTGACGAGGCCGACCTGCACCGGCCGCGCCGTGCCGGTGACGAGCACGCGCGTCGCCTGCACGGTGTCGGCGGGGATGCCGTGCGTGCGACTGAAGTAGTTGAAGGTGCCTTGCGGCAGGACGCCGAACTCGCAGCCGCTGCCGAGCACGGCCTGCGCGACGGCGTTGATCGTGCCGTCGCCGCCCGAGGCGACGACGACGCCCCGATCGACCTGCGCCGCAGCCACCGCGCTGCGCGCGATGTCCGGGAGTTGCGCTCGGATCGTCGGCGCGATGGAAGCGGTAGGCGCGCCGCGCTTCGTCCAGCACACCGGCAATCACCGCCTGCGTCGCGTCACTGTTCTGGCGGCCGGAGCCGGCGTTGATGACGATGTGCAGCGTCGGCCCGCCCGCGCCAGGCGCGGTGTCAGGCGGGGGAGTCAGCGATGCAGCCATCGGGCAATTATCGGCAGCCGCAACGAATTTGCCGCGTGCCTGCGGCGCACGGGCAGCGCGCGGGTTGCTCGTGGTGACCATGGCAGCACGGACAGTCGCGCGGACAGCCACGCGCGAATGCCCCGAAACGCCACGCTTTTGCCAGGATCGAAGCGGCAACACACGCATCAGAATCCCGTCATCGAGGCTGAAAACCGACCGCAGCACTGGGCGGCATCCGGAACCCGTCACCGCGAGCCCGATCCTTTACCAAGGCGCGCCTGAGCATTCGGTCGCGCCGCGGCGGTAGCATGCAGGCCTGCCCGCATCCCGTCCATGCCGTTTCGCCCCCTGCCCTTGCCCGCGTCGGTCCCAGGCGCCGTCTGGCTGCATTCCATGCCGGGCCGGCTCGAACGTTGGGACACTTTCGTCGCCGAAGCGGCGCGCACCGGGCTGACGCTCACCGTCTGCCTCACGCCGCGCCATGAGCTCGCCTCGATGTCGCCGGCCTACGACGCCGCACTGCGCCAGGACAGGTTGCCCACGCGCTGGTTGCATCTGCCGATGCGTGACTTCGGGCTTTCGGAAAACTTGGCGGACTTCCGCGCCGGCATCGACGACATCGCCACGCGTTTGCAAGGCGGCGAGGTCGTGCTGCTGCACTGCGCGGCCGGTATCGGGCGCACCGGCACCGTCGCCGCCTGCGTGCTCAAACGCCTCGGCGTGCCGCGCGAGCAGGCTCGGCAGCTGGTGCTCGCCGCCGGATCCAATCCGGAATCTGCGCTGCAGGCGGGACTTGTCGATTCGTTCTGAGACGCCAACGGATTGCGATCCGCCGATCGTCTCTCCCGACGATTCGCTGTTCGTCCAACGTGACGATTCGCTCATCCTCCATCGTGACGACGCGCTGATCTTGCTGTGCAAGCCGAGCGGCATGCTCGCAGTGCCGGGGCGCGGCCCAATGCTGCAGGACTGCGCGGCGCTGCGCGTGCAGCGCGCGTTCCCCGAGGCCCGCGTGGTGCACCGGCTCGACATGTCGACCTCCGGACTGATGGTGATGGCAATCGGCGCGGCTGCGCAGCGCAGCCTGAGCATGGCCTTCGCGCGACGCGAGGTCGACAAGCGCTACGTCGCGGTCGTCGCCGGCGCGCTCGTCGCACCGAGCAGCAGCGATGGCTGGGGCGACATCGAACTGCCGCTCGCCGCGGACTGGCCACGCAGGCCGCAACAGCGGGTCGATCCAGAGTGCGGCAAGCCTTCGCACACGCGCTACCGCGTCGTGACCCACGACGTAGCGCACGCCACCGCACACGCCACCGCACACGCCACGACGCGCGTCGAGTTGCAGCCGCTCACCGGTCGCACGCATCAGCTGCGCGTGCATCTGATGGCAATCGGGCACCCGATCGCCGGTGACGCCCTGTATGCACCGCGCGGAGGTGGTCGCCCTCGCGCCGCGTTTGCTGCTGCATGCGAGCTCGCTCGCTTTCTCGCATCCGACACATGGTGGACACATGGTGTTCACGAGTACGCCGGACTTCTGATTCGCGGCGACGCAGCGACTTCCCGACTGCGATTTCCCGACTGCGCAGCCTCTACACTGCTACTCATGGCCAAACACCTCACGATCCTCACCGGCGCATCGCGCGGCATGGGCGTGGCGATCGCCGAACAAGTGCTGCAATCCGGCGACACCGTCATCGGCATTTCTCGCGCGACAAACGCCGAACTCGATGCGAAGGCGGCTTCCATCGGCGCAACGCTGGAGCAGTGGCCAATCGATCTGGCGGACGCGCCGGCCGCGGCACGGCGCGTCGAAGACTGGCTGGCCGCGCAGTCGGTGCAGACCTTCGACAGCGCGACGCTGATCAACAACGCTGCCGCATTGACGCGCATCGGTCCGCTCGAAGCGAGCGATGCTGAGGAACTTGCGCGCGCGCTGCGCGTCGGCCTCGAAGCACCGCTGCTGCTGACGGCTGCTTTCCTGCGTGCAACGCAGGGCTGGCGCGCGCGGCGCGAGGGCCAGTGCAAGGTGCTCAACATCTCCTCCGGGCTGGGCCGTTCGGCAATGGCCAGCCAGGCGAGCTATTGCGCGGTGAAGGCGGGCATGGATCACTTCTCGCGTTCGGTTGCGCTCGACCAGGCGCACGCCGCGCATCCGGCGCGCATCGTCTCGCTCGCGCCGGGGGTGATCGACACCGACATGCAGGTGCAATTGCGCGCAGGCGATCCGTCCCGGTTCCCGGATCGTGACCGCTTCGTGCAGATGAAGACCGCAGGCCAACTCGATTCACCAGCCGCCGCCGCGGCCAAGGTTCTCGCCTACCTGCGGCGCGCTGACTTCGGCGCCAAGCCCGTCGCCGATGTGCGCGACGCCTGAGGCAGAGGCGACCGTGACGGCGCGCGCGATGCACGCGATCGCCGTCATCGCGCTCGCGAGCGCAGTGGCGTTCATCGCAGGTTGCCCCGCGCCGGCCACCACCCCAAGCGCTCACGCGCCAATGGCGGCATCGCCTTCGACGAGCGCCGAACTCGAGGCCTTGCAACAACAGGTGCGCGAGACCGAGCGCGCCTTCGCGAAGACCATGGCCGACCGCGACGCCGCGGCGTTCTCGACCTTCATCGCCGATGAGGCGGTCTTCTTCGGTCGCTCCGGTGCGATCCGGGGAAAGGGCGCCGTCATCGCAGCGTGGAAGCCGTATTTCGGGGGCCCGAAGGCACCGTTTGCGTGGGCGCCGGATCAGGTCGAGGTGCTCCCCTCCGGGACGCTTGCGATCAGCAGCGGGCCGGTGTTCGCACCGGGTGGCGAGAAGGTCGCGAGCTTCACCTCGATCTGGCGGCGTGAGGCGTCCGGTGTGTGGCGCATCGTATTCGACAAGGGCTGCAACTGCCCCTGATATAGGTTTCATCTCAGTCGCGCCACCGCGCATCGCGCGACCCGCGACGCATGAAACGGACCTGCCTTCCCCCTCGGGGACAGATTGCCGCAGGCAACCAGGGGGTACGGCGGTGTTAGCACGCCGAACCCGCGGGGGCGGCCGCCAGACGGCCGGGGGTCGGCAGTTGCATCTCAAGCGCCTTCGCGCTTGGCCTTTGCGCGCGCATGCCCGGCGCGGCCGCGCGCCTTCCACTGGGCGAGGATCTGCTGACGTTCGAGCACCGTCATCGTGTCGCGGCGCGCCTCGCGCAGCAGCTTCTGAAAATTGCGCAGCCGGTCCGGCGGCACGCCTTCGCGCACCGCGCAGCCGGGTTCATCACCGTGACGGCAATCCCGGAATCGGCATTGCAGCGCGAGCGCCTCGATGTCGGCGAAGCTCGCGCCGAGCGTCGCCTCGTCGACATCCGGACGCAAGGCCCGCAGCCCCGGCGTGTCGATCACGCACGCGCCGCCCGGCAAGCGATAGAGCGAACGCGAGGTCGTCGTGTGCTTGCCACGGCTGTCGTGTTCGCGCACGGCGCCGGTGTCTTGCAATGGCGCGCCGGCGAGCGTGTTGGTCAGAGTCGATTTGCCGGCGCCGGACGAGCCGAGCAGCACGAGCGTCTGCCCCGGGCGGAGATAGGGCGCGAGCATCGCCGCCGCCTCCTCCGATCGCGCGTCGACGATCACGAGATCGACGGTCGCGGCAACGCGACCGCCCATCTCCTCGATCGCCGACGCGATGCGACCTGGCGGCGCCGCGTCGGCCTTCGTCAGCACGACGATCGGCAGCACGCCGCTCGACTGCACGAACACCAGGTAGCGCTCGAGGCGGCGCAGGTTGAAGTCGTCGTCCAGCCCCATCACGAGCAGCGCGGTGTCGACGTTGCTCGCGACCGGATGGCGCCGGCCGTCGGCGTCGCGGCGCACGAGGTGCGTGAGGGGCGCGATGCGTCGCTCGACCCACCAGTCGCAATGAGCATCACGCCGCGCGAACACCCAGTCGCCCACTGCGAGGGCCGTACCGCGATCGGACAGCGCGCGCGTCAAGCGCGGCAGCGCACGTGCCGCATGTTCGATCGCGCCATCGTGCAGTTGCACCGTCTCGACGATGCACCTCCGTCAGGCGCATCAACTCAAGGTTTTCGACTTCTGGCGCTTGTTCGACGTCTTCTCCGCGCGGCGCCTGCTGAACATGCTGCAGGCAGACCGGCGTCATTCCTATCGAGCGCAAGCGCTCGGCATCGATTGCTTTCATTTTCGGTTCGAATCCAGGTTCGACGCCCGCACCGCGGCGCGGTGGCGGGCCGATGGCTTGCACGCGCGGCAGCGCGACAAGCCTGCTTGGCTTGGCAAGGGTGTCGGCCGCGGGCTGCCGCGGGGTCGTTTCCGGAACTTCGCTGCGCTAGCGGCGCCCGTCAGTTCGGGCGCGGCGGCAGCTTTCGCAAGCGGTCGGGAGCGGTTGGGCGCTTCAGGCGACGGCCGACAGGGGCGGGGTATTGAATTGATTCATGGCGCACCTCCCGTCGTTTTGGGTTGCGTAGTCGCCCGAAGTGAGCCTTCGGGCGCGAAGGCGCGCAGTGTCCATCGGCCACACGGAACTTGTCAACACCGTCTAGCCCTAATGTCGGGGCCTGTGCGACGAACGCTGTCTTTGCACCGGATCGCAACCCCTTGACCCTGTAGGCGACGTCCGCATGTAGCATCCGGGGGTGGGCTGTACAGATGGCGCGAGCGGGATGCGTCGTTGAATTTCGTGAGTTGTCAGGAGATCTGGATGAAGAACCTCTTCTTGAGCGTGTTCGTGGCCCTTGCCGGGTTCGGCATCGCGATTCCCGAGGCCGATGCCAAGCGGCTCGGCGGTGGCGGCTTTTCGGGCATGCAACGCAAGGCGCCAGCGCGCCAGGCGCCAGCCACGCCGCCATCGCAGCAGGCACCCAACGCAGCACCCGGCGCGGCGGGCGCAGCCCCCGCGGCCGCTGCGGGACGCTCGTGGATGGGCCCGATCGCCGGCCTTGCCGCCGGCCTTGGCCTGGCCGCGCTGATGAGCCACCTCGGTCTTGGCGAAGGGATGGCCAACATCCTGACGATCGCGTTGCTCGCCGTGGCGGCAATCTGGCTCGTGCGCTTCCTGGCGCGCCGTTTCGCGCCAGCACCTGGCCAAGGCGCACCGCGAGGCATGCAATACGCACGCGTCGATGGCCGGCGCGAGCCCGAACTGCCACCGATGCCCGGGACGTCCGCCAACGCCAAGACAACTACCCCGGCTCCGGCGTTCGGCGCCACCCCGGTGCTGGCGTCCCAACCCGCGTTCGCGCTGCCGCCGGGCTTCGACGCTGCGGCGTTCGAGCGCATCGCCAAGTTGATCTTCATCCGCATGCAGGCCGCCAACGACAAGGCTGACCTCGAGGACCTGCGCCAGTTTTCCACGCCCGAGATGTTCGCCGTCTTCAAGCTCGACCTGCAGGACCGCAAGGAAACGGCGCAGCAGACCGATGTCGTGCAGCTCAACGCCGAGCTCGTCGACTTCGAGCAGGACGACGCGCGCCAAGTGGTTAGCGTCCGCTTCCACGGCCTGATCCGCGAGGAGAAGGATGCGCCGGCTGCAGCCTTCGACGAGATCTGGCACCTCGTGAAACCGAGCGACGGCAGCCGCGAGTGGGCTATCGCGGGTATCGCGCAGTCGGCCTGAGGACCGCCGCGCAGAGCGGCGCGTCGTTCAGTTTGCGGACGGCGTCTCGACTGCGCGCACTAGCAGCACCGGCATCGTCGCGAGGCGCGTGATCATCTCGGCGTCGCTGCCGAGCAGCATGCGGCCAACGCCGCGGCGGCCGTGAGTGCCAAGCACGATGAGGCCCGCGCCCCAGTCTTCGGCCTGCTTGATGACGAGGTCGCACACCCGGCCGGACATGCTGTCGACCAGCACAGTGTCGACGCGCAGGCCGGCTTTCTCGACCTTGGCGCGCGCCTTGGCAAGCAGCTTCTCGCTGCTTTCGCGCATCAGCCCGAGCATCTCGTTCGTCACCGACATCGAGACTTCCATGCCGGCAGCAAACGAAATCGAATCGACGACGTGCATCAGACGCAAGCGCGCGCCGGTGAGTTTCGCAAGCTTGATCGCTTCCTGAAGGCCCCGCGACGAGGTCGCGCTGCCGTCGATCGGAACGAGAATCTTCTGGTACATGACCGTCCTTCAGTTGAGGCGTGAATGATGACGTTTGGCGTTCGAGGCCACGGCTTGGCGCTGCAGGCCAGGACGCTCAGTGCTTTGATGTTGCGGTTAGCCCGCGCCGCAGTCAAGCGATGACTATCAGGTGGCCGCATTCGAAGTGCTGCTTTGATGCCTGTCGCATGGCTGCCGCATGACTGTCGCATGACTGTCGCATGGGGCGCACAAATCGTCCCGACGCCCCGCCGCTGCGCGATACTTTGGGCTGCAACATCGAAGGAGCAATCGCATGGCCAAGGGACAACAGCGCACCAACAAGGAAGCGAAGAAACCGAAGAAGGACACGAGCACCGAAGCCGGTCTCGACCGCCGGTTTGTCGGCGCCGATCACGACCGTGGTTCCGGATCGCAGCAAGAAGAAGAAGTAGGCGCCGTCGAGCCGGCGACGATGCGTACGCGCGCGCCGTGCAGCGCGACTACCTGCCCGGCGCGCAGCTTGCAGGATCTTGCGAAGTTCCTCGCGCCCGTCGACTTCGACTTTTCCAGCGGCAACCATCGCCTTGGCCGCGCCACCACTCTGCGCAAGGCCGCATGCCTTGAGGAGCGCATCGAGCGTGATGAAGTCGCCGCGAAGTTCGAAGTCGAGTTGCTGCATGGCGACGAGGCTGATTGCGGATGGCTGGCAATGTGTCCGTTGCACGATAACGCACCCTGCGCTCTCGGAATCAGGTCGGGCGTGCTCGCTCGCTGGTTTCGCTCGCTTTAATTCGAAACGTTGAGGTACAATCCGCGCACGGAGTTACGCAAGTCCCTCGTGCTTTGAGGTCTTCTTTGGTACCCCGCCGCGGTTCTCGCGACGGGTTTCGCTGGAAATCCCCCGGGTCCGTCGCTTGAGTGTCCTTCCGCATGCGCACGCATTCGCTACGCATAGTTTTATTGTTTTGATTGGAACGTTAGATGACTACCCAAACCGGCACCGTGAAGTGGTTCAACGAAAGCAAGGGCTACGGCTTCATTGCACAAGACGCTGGCGGCGCCGACCTGTTCGCCCATTTTCGTGACATCGAAGGCAGCGGCTTCAAGACGCTGACCGAAAACCAGCGCGTTCAATTCGAAGTCAAGCAAGGCCAAAAGGGCTTGCAGGCGTCGAACATCAAGCCGCTCTGAAGCTCGCACTTCGGTGGTGAAGAAAGCCGCGGCTTGCCGCGGTTTTTTTTCGCCCGTCTATTGCCCGTCCATTGCCGATGATTTGCCAGCGAATTGCCTGACCACCCGACTACACTGACTCGAAGCGCGACCAAAGAGCCGACTCCGATCCCCATTCCAATCCCTATGCCCTTGTCCAATGGCGACGACCTCTCTGGCGCTCCGCCCAACGGGGTCGTCGAGGCACTGGCAGCGAGCACGCGGGATCTCCTCGCGCTGATCGACGGCAAGGGCAGGCTTCTATGGTGCAACGGGCCGTTCGAACGACGTCGTGTCGCGCGGCCTCTCCTCGCTGATCAGCGAACCCTTGTGGAAATTGCTCCCGGTCGCCGAGGCCTGCTTGCCGATCTGGCGCGCGGCCGCGAAGAATATCGAACGCGGCGAGCCGTTCGGCGAAATCGAACTCGAGGTGCGCGCCGCGGTTGACGCCTGCGCCTGGCTGCGCGTCGAGGCGCACCGCACCGACGCGCCTGCGGCAGGGACGAATCCGCAGTGGCTGTGCGTGATGCGCGACGTGAGCGAATCGGTGCGCCACGCGCAGGAGGCGGCGCGACTGCAGGACTTGCTCACGCTGGCGCAATCTTTCGGTCGCCTGGGCATGTGGGAACGCGATCTGCGCACAGGCGCCGCGCGCTGGGACGAGCAGGTCTTTCGCCTCTACGGCTTCGACCCCGCCGACGGCGTCCCTTCGCTCGACCTGGCCGTGTCGCGCATCCATCCCGAAGATCGGGCGCAGTACAGCTATGGCTCGTTGAACGTTCAGCCCGGCCGGCACGATAAACGCTACCGGCTGATCCACCCGGATGGCAGCCTGCGCTGGCTTCAATCGCAATGGGAGGTGAAGACTTCGCCGGACGGCTCGTACGAGCGTGCGATAGGCATTCTGGTGGACGACACCGACGCCTACCTGCTGGCGCAGGCGCTCGGGAGCACGAGCGCCCAGCTCAAGCTTGCGATCGAGCTCGGCAACATCGCCATCTGGCGCCATGACATGCGCAGCGATCGCGTCACCTGCAACGAAAGCGCGCACCAGGTTTTCGGCCTCCCCGTCGGCATCCTCGACTTCGCACTCGAGGACATGCGATCGCGTATCCACCCCGAAGACGCCGAGCGCGTCGCCGCCACCGCCGCGCAGGCGCTCACGTCGGATCGGCCGATCGATATCGAGGCGCGGTTTGCGGACGGCGAAGGTCACTGGCGCACGCTGATGACGCGGCGCGTTGTCGAACGCGCGGAGGACGGCACGCCCAACGCTTTCGTCGGCATCGCCCTCGACGTGACGCAACCGGCCGAGGAGCGACGCCGTGCGACCGAACAACTGCGCCGCATGGAGTTCGCCGCAGCCGCCGTGGGCGTCGGTGTCTGGACCTTCGATCTCGTCACGCGCGAAGCGCAGTGGAGCGCGCAGGTCTTCGCGCTGATCGGCCGCGAACAGACACTGCAGCCGCCAAGCTTGGGCAAGCTGAAGCACCAGATTGTCTTCCCAGGGGACTGGGAAGACATCGAGACCGCGATGACCGGGCTCGCAACTTCCGCTCAGGGCACGCTCGTGCACAGTTTCCGCGTGCGCCTGCCGAGCGGCGAGACGCGCTGGATCGAGGATCGCGCGCGGCGCGAGGTGCATGATGGCAAGCCGCTTTTGTCCGGCGTCGCGTTCGACGTCACTGAACGGCGCAAGACCGAGGCGGCCCTGCGCAGTGCCGACGAACGCGCGGCGCTCGCCACGCGCAGCGCCGATATCGGCACCTGGGAGCTGAGCCTTGTCGGCCCCGGCCAGCGATGGGATGCGCAGATGTTCCGGCTGCGCGGATTGGAGCCGCGCGACGCTCCACCCACGCGCGAGGAACGCCTCGCGATCGTGCATCCCGATGACCGGGCCTCGGTCTTCGACACGAGTCCCGATCTGTTGACGGACCGAAAGCCGGCGAAATACGAATTCCGCGTGCGCTGGCCGGACGGCAGCGAGCACTGGCTCGCATCGCGTTCGATCGCGGTATTCGACGACGACGGCCGGCCGGTGGGGCGCGTCGGCGTCAACTGGGACATCACCGAGAGCCGGCTCGCCGAAGCCGAGCGCCAGGCCGGCGCGATCGCCCGACGCGAGAATTTGGCGAAATCGCAGTTCCTCTCGCGAGTCAGCCACGAGCTTCGCACGCCGCTCAACGCGGTGCTCGGCTTCACGCAGTTGATGCAATCCGACGACGCGCTCGCGACCGGGCACAAGGCGCGACTCGCGTTGATCCGCTCCGCAGGCGAACACCTGCTTTTGTTGATCAACGACATGCTCGATCTGACAGGACTCGACACCGGCGAACTCAGACTCGAGCCGCAGCCAGTGGAGCTGGCCGCGCTGGTGCGAGAGACCTTGCCGCTGGTCGAACCCCTTGCGGCGCAATACGGCGTGTCCTTGCAGGTCGACGGCGTCGAAGGGGTCGCCTTCGCTGACCGCACACGGCTGCGCCAAGTGCTAATCAACCTGCTCACGAACGGCATCAAGTACAACCGACCGCAGGGCAAGCGTCACGATTCGAGCGCGCTCCGCGGCAGCTGCCACCGTGGCACTCGAGGTCAGCGATACCGGTCGCGGTATCGCGCCCGAGCAACTGGCGCACCTGTTCGAGCCGTTCAACCGGCTCGGTGTCGAAAGCGAAGGCATTGAAGGCAGCGGTATCGGCCTCGTGATCGTGAAGGCGCTCGTCGAGCGCATGGGCGGCAGCGTCTCGGTGACGAGCGAACCAAAGCGCGGCGCGAGCTTCACGGTCACGTTACCAGGCGCTTCGGACGTTTCAACCGGGGATCGAACGGCAACAGAAGCTGCATCTGTAGCGGCCGTCTCGCAGACTTGCACGCAAGCGGCAGCCACGCCTGAGGATTCGGCTACGCCCATGGCACGCCAAGGGCGAGTGCTCTACATCGAGGACAACGCGGTCAACGTGCTGCTGGTGCAGGAAATCGTCGCCCAGCGCCCAGGCATCGAGCTCTCGAGCGCGACCGACGGCCAACAAGGCGTGCGGCTTGCGCTCGAACAGCGCCCGGAACTGATCCTTGTCGACATGCAGCTTCCGGATTTCGACGGCTTCGAGGTGCTGCGCCGCCTGCGCGCAGCGCCCGGCGGCGGCACGCTGCGCTGCATTGCGCTGTCGGCCAACGCCCTGCCGGACGACATTGCACGCGCGCTCGCCGCCGGCTTCGCCGACTACTGGACCAAGCCGATCGACTTCAAGCGATTCCTGGCAGGGCTGGATGCCGAACTCGCGGACGACGTGTGATGGCTGCGCGACCGGCCTAAGCCCGGCGTCACGCCGCGGCGCATGCGCCCCGTCACTGCTCGCTCGTCAGTCTTCGCTCGTCGCGACCAGCCCGCGCTGTCTGAGCATGGCGTCGACCGTTGGCTCGCGCCCCCGAAAGGCGCGGAAGGCCGCAGCCGGCGCGATCGAATTGCCTGATGCGTAGATGAAGCGCTTGAGTCGCTCGGCGATCGCCGGATCGAACGGATCACCCGCTTCGACGAAGGCGTCGAAGCCGTCCGCATCCAGCACCTCGGCCCAGAGGTATACGTAGTAGCCGGCCGCATAGCTCGACCCCGAGAACAGGTGCTGAAAGTGCACGAGCCGGTGATTCAACCCGATCTCCGGCGGTGCACCGATGCGCTCGAGCTCGGCCTGCTCGAACGCACAGACATCCTCCGGCGCACCGTCGGTGCGCGCATGCGCGGCCATGTCGACCAACGCCGACGCCGCGTAGCGCACCGTCTCGTAGCCCTGGTTGAAGCGGCGTGCGCGCAGCAGGCGTGCGACAAGTTCCTGCGGGATCGGCTCGCCGGTCTGGTAGTGGCGCGCGTGCCGCTGCAGCACGTCGGGCTGCTCGAGCCAGTGCTCGAAGATCTGCGACGGCAGCTCGACGAAATCGCGCAGCACGCTGGTGCCGGACAGGCGCTCGAAGGCGACGTTCGACAGCAGGCCGTGCAGGCCGTGGCCGAATTCGTGGAACAGCGTTCGCGCGTCGTCGAAGCTCAGCAGCGTCGGCTCGCCCGGCGCGCCCTTGGCGAAGTTGTTGTTGTTGACGACGATCGGCAGCACGCGGCCCGGCACGCCCGTAACCGAGTGATGTGACTGCTTGCGGTACGAACTCATCCACGCGCCGCTGCGCTTCGTCGGCCGCGCGAAGTTGTCGTGCAGGAAGACGCCCACGACCGCGTCATCGGCGGAGCGCACTTCGTAGACCTTGACGTCGGGGTGATAGGCGCGCACCTCCGGCTGCGGCACGAAGCGCAGGCCGAACAAGCGCCCGGCGCAATCGAACACCGCATCGACCATGCGATCGAGCGGAAAGTAGGGCTTGACGGTCGCTTCGTCGAGGTCGTAGCGCGCCTGGCGGACCTTCTCGGCGAGGAAGCGCCAGTCCCACGCTTCGAGGGCATGCGTCTCGCCGCGCGACAGCATCAAGCCCTGCAGCGCCTCGCGCTCGGTGGCAGCACGCGCATTCGCCGGCCCCCACACCTGCGCCAGCAGGCGCTGAACTGCGGCCTGCGTGCCGGCCATCGTGTCAGCGAGCGCATAGTCGGCATAGCACGCATGACCATGCAGACGCGCCTGCTCGCTGCGCAGCGCGAGGATCTCGCGCGCCACCGGCCGGTTGTCGTGCGCGCCGTCATGCTCGCCGCGCGTCGTCCACGCGCGCCACGCCTGTTCGCGCAGGTCGCGGCGCTCGCTGAAGGTCAGGAACGGCACGATCAACGAGCGCGAAAGCGTGATCACGCCTTCGGCTTGCACACCGCGCGCGGCTGCCGCCTCGCGGGCTGCCGCGCGAACGAAGTCGGGCAGCCCCGCGAGATCGGCTTCGCTGCGCAACTCGAGGCGGAAGGCCGACTCGTCCGCGAGCACGTTCTGCCCGAAGCGTGTCGTCAGTGTCGCGAGGCTCTGCATCAACTGCGCGTAGCGTTGCTTGTCGGGCGGCGACAGCAACGCGCCTTCTCGCACGAAGTCCAGATGGATGCGCTCGACCAGGCGCAGCTGCTCTGGTTGCAAGCCGAGCACGTCGCGCTTTGCATGCACCTCGGCGAGCCGTTTGAAAAGCCCGGCGTGCAGGTAGATCGCGCTCTCGTGCGCTGCCATGCGCGGCGCGATCTCGCGCTCGACAGCCTGCAGGGCCGGCGAGGTTTCGCTGCTTGCGAGGTTGAAGAACAGCAAGGCGACCCGCGTGAACAGCGCGCCGCTGCGGTCGAGCGCGGCGACGGTGTTGTCAAAGTCGGGCGCCTCGTCGCTCGAAGCGATGCGTTCGATCTCCGCGCGGTGTTCTTCGAACGCGTGTTCGAACGCGGGTTCGAAATGCGACGGCAGGACGGTCTCGAATGGCGGCAAGCCGTAGGGCGTCTGCCAGTTTTCAAGCAATGGATTCGTCATGCGTTTTCCTTGGCGTCGATGTGGCGCTCTACTTGCCGGCCTTGATCTCGTCGAACTCATCCTCGAAGTACCTGCGGTCCTTGCAGTTCTTCGTGAACGTCTTGTCGTCCGCATCTAGCTTGTCTACGCGATCATTGAACTGCGACGCGGCCGCTTTGTAGTCGGTGACGAACTGGCCTTTGGCCTGCAGGCGGGCATTGAAGGTGTCGACGGCCTCCTTGTTGCTGAGGTCGACCTTCGGCTTGTCGGCGTCGATCTCGGCGCTCACGCGCTCGAGCTCGGTGCGATCCTTCGCCAGCTTTTGCTGGGTCGTCACGACTTCGCTCGTCTCCTTCTTCAACCGGTCCTGCTCGGCGATGCATTGGCGAAGCTCGTCCTTCGTCAGCATCGGGCCGCTGGCCGTACCCGTGCCGAGGCTGCCTTCGCGCGCCTTGGTCGGCTTGGCTGGCTTCGCCGCTGCCTTGGCGGGCGGACTGGCCGTCGTCGACTTGTCCGCCGCTGTCGCGGACTGCAGCGCAAACGCGCCCAAGCAGCCCGCCAAAATCACGGACCATCGCATGCGGGTCAGGGATTCGAAATTCGTCATCGGGAATTCCAGTCTGTAGGAAAGCGCTCGCCGAGCCGGATTGGGGGGTGAATGATGCCACTGTCGCAAGGTCTTGCCCGCAGGCGCGAACAAGCGGCACACTCGGCGTCCGACTTCACCTTCAACGACCCATATGAATCTTCTCAAACGCCTCGGAAAGTGGACCACCGTCATCGTCGTGCTGGTTGCAATCGGCCTTGTCGGCGGCGGCATGATGCTGTCCCCGGCATTCACCGTGACGCGCAGCCTGCTCGTCAATGCGCCGCCCGAGATGGTCTATGCATTCGTTGCCGATCCGCGCGGATGGAAGCAATGGTCGGTCTGGAACCAGCGCGATCCGTCCATGGCGATCACGTACAGCGGCCCGGCGAGCGGCACCGGCGCGGCTTGGTCGTGGCAGAGCGGTTCCGAGGGTGACGGCAAGATGACGATCACCTCGGTCGAGCCGGGCCGGCGCGTCGCCTTCGACCTCGAGATGGCCGGCGTCGACGCGCGCTCAAGGGGCGAACTGCACTTCACGCCCGAGGGCGTTGGCACGCGCGTGAGCTGGACGATGGACGGCAACATGGGAGGCAATCCCCTCTACCACTGGTTCGCCTACTTTGCGGACCGGGTGATGGGACCGGACTTCGAGAGCGGGCTGGCGAACCTGAAGTCGGTTGCCGAAAAGAACTGAGGCGCGCCTCGATCAGATCGGCCTCGCGCGCCCGGCCGCGATTCGCCTGCCGCGATCCATCTGCAGCGATCGACCCGCCTCAGCCGAGCGCGTCCGCGAGCAGGGCCGCAACGAGCGCATTCATGCCGCCCGTCGTGTCCCACGGCCCGTTGCGCAAGGCGGTCGACAAGCGCCTGCGGCAGCTTGCAGGCAAACGGCACGAGGCCCGCAGCAGCGTCGACGGCGGCGCTGCTCGCGGCGGTCCGGCACGTCGGCCGCGCCAGCACCGAAGCGCTGCGCCGCCACGCTGCTGCCGAGGCGCCCGGCGATCTTCTTCGCCTTGGCCTTCTCCAGATCGGTCTTCTTCATGCTCATGGGTCTTCGTGCTCGTCGTTTGCGTGCTCGATTGTCGTTGCTGCGCGCCTCGGTGCATGTGTCAGTGATCTAATCGTCGCGCAACCTGAAGGACCCGATGGCGCTCAAGGCAACGATCTACAAGGCGCAGCTGCAACTCTCGGACATGGACCGCGGCGTCTATGGCGAACATGCGTTGACGATCGCGCGTCATCCGTCTGAGACCGACGAGCGCATGATGATCCGTGTCCTCGCGTATGCGCTGAACGCACCGGCCGACACCAACCACGGCGCGCTCGAACTCGCCAAGAGCCTGTGGGACACCGACGAGCCAGACCTGTGGCAGAAGGACCTGACCGGCCAGATCGTGCACTGGATCGACGTCGGACTGCCCGACGAACGCCGCATCCTGCGCGCCAGCCCACGCGCCGAGCGCGTCAGCGTCTATAGCTTCGCGAGCAGCATGCCCGTCTGGTGGAGCGCGCTCGCGAGCCGCATCACACGTGTACGCAACGTCGTCGTGTGGAGAATCGACGCCGAGCAGAGTCAGGCGCTTGCCGCGTTGACCCAGCGATCGATGCAACTGCAGGTGTCCGTCCAGGACGGTACCGTCTACCTGAGCGACACGACGGGCTCAGTCGAGATCACGCCCGAGCGCCTCAACCCGACGCCTTGAACGATGAAAGCACCCGAGTTGACGATCGAGCACCTGCCCGAGCGCGGCCGCTTCCAGGCGACCGTCGAGGGCCAGACCTGCGTCTGCGACTACCAACTCGTGGGCGGCGTGATGCAGTCGACGCACACCCTGGTGCCGCCCGCCGCTCGAAGGACGGGGCATCGCCGAGCAACTCGTCGCGGCGGCGCTCCGCCACGCGCGCGCCAGCGGATTGAAAGTGGACCCGATCTGCAGCTATGTTCGGGTCTACATGCGCCGCCACCCGGAGACACAGGACCTGCTGGCATGACCACACACCTTCCGATCGACGATCGACGCCCGCGCGGTGCTCGACTTCTGGTTCGGCGCGCCGGGCTCGGCGACCGACGGCAAGGCGCGCGCCGAGTGGTTTCGCAAGGACGACGCCTTCGACCGCGAGATCGAGCGGCGCTTCGCGCTCGCAGATCGAGCGCGCGCTCGCCGGCGGCCTGCGCGAGTGGGACGCCGCGCCGCGATCGGCGCTTGCCCGCATCCTGCTGCTCGATCAGTTCACGCGCAATGTGTTTCGCGACACGCCGCGCGCATTCGCCGGTGACGCCCTCGCGCTCGAAGCCGCGCGGGCGGTGGTCGCACGCGGCGCCGACGCCGCGCTGGCGCCGCAGCAGCGCGCTTTCGCCTACCTGCCCTTCGAGCACGCCGAAGATCTTGCGACGCAGGACGAGTCGCTGCGCCTGTTCACCCGTCTGGCGGCCGCCGCCAAAGGCTTCGAAGGATCGCTCGACTTTGCGCAGCGCCACCACGCGATCATCGCGCGCTTCGGTCGCTTCCCGCACCGCAACGCGATTCTCGGCCGCACTTCGACGCCCGAGGAACTCACGTTCCTGCAGCAACCGGGTTCGAGCTTCTGAACGGGGTCGGTCGGCTCGGCGGTCACTTCAGCCTCGGCGGCGGCGGCAGCGTCAACCCGCGGCGGCTTTCGCCTCCTCGTCCTGCAGCAGTCGCCACATCACCTTGCCGGAGCCGGACTTCGGCAGCGACTCGACGAACTGCACCTTCTGCGGCACCTTGTAGGCCGCCATGTGCTCGCGGCTCCAGTCGATGATGTCCTGCTCGGTCGCGGTGCCGCGCGCCTCGGCGCGCAGCACGACGACGGCCTTCACCGTCTCGCCGCGGTAGGCATCCTTGGCGGCGATGATGCAGGCCTCCTGCACCAGCGGGCACTTGAAGAGCAGGAGCTCGACCTCGCTCGGCCAGACCTTGTAGCCGCTCGCGTTGATCATCCGCTTCAGGCGGTCGGTGATGAAGAAGTAGCCCTCCTCGTCCATGCGGCCGAGGTCGCCGGTGCGAAAGAAGCGCTTGCCGTCCATCTCGAAGAAGGCTTCGGCCGTCGCCTCCGGGTGCTTCCAGTAGCCCTTGAAGACCATCGGCCCGTGGGTCACGATCTCGCCGACCTCGCCGACCGGCATCTCTTCGAGCGTCAGCGGATCGACGACGCGCGAATCGACGCCGAAGATCGGCATCCCGAGGCATTGCAGCTTGGCGCGCTCCGGCGGGTTGGCGTGGCTCGGCGCGGCCGTCTCGGTCAGGCCGTAGCCCTCGGCGAAGGTGAGGCCGAATTCCTGCTGCAGCCGTTCGGCGACGGCCTGCGGCATCGCCGCACCGCCGCCGCTCAGGTAGATCAGGCTCGACAGGTCGAAGCTCTTGTAGTTGGGGCTGCCGAAGAGATCGATGATCATCGTCGGGATGCAGGTCCAGTGCGTCACGCGGTAGCGCGAGATCAGCCGCCCCGCAAGTTCGCGATCCCAGCGCGGCATCAGGATCATCGTCGCCCCGCCCGCCACCGGCGAGAGCAGGCCGTAGAGCATGCCGGTGATGTGGAACATCGGCACCACGGCGAGACCGACGCTTTCCGCGCCGGCCCAGCCCCACTGGCCGCCGACCGCGTTGTGCATCAGCGTGCGGTGGGTGTGCATGCAACCCTTGGGCATCGCCGTCGTGCCGCTGGTGTAGGGCAGCATCGCGAGGTCGTCCGCCTGCGCGAGGTGCGGCCCCGGCGCCAGATCGGCGCCGAGCGCATCGGCCCAGCGCGTGCAGCCTTCCGGCAGCGGCGGGTCGGCCAGCAGCCATTGCAGCATCGCGGCAGATGGCGCGAGGTCGTCGGGGATGGTCGCCGGCAGCGCATCGGCATAGCGCGTCACGAGCACCTGCTTCAGGCGCTGGCCCTTGGGCACCTCGGCGTTCGCAGTCATCACGATGCCGGCGAGGTCGGCGGCGCAGATCACGACGCTCGTGTCCGGGTCGGTGATGTAGTGCGCGAACTCGTCGGCGCGGTTCATCGGGTTGACCGGCACGACGACCGCATTGGCACGCATCACGGCGTAGAAGGCGATGACGAACTGCGGGCAGTTCTGCATGAAGAGCGCGACCCGGTCGCCGCGCTCGACGCCGACGACTTGCAGCCAGCCGGCGAGCCGTTCGGCCTGGCGCTTGAGTTCGGCAAAGGTCAACACCTGTCCCGCAGTAGATGTAGGCCGCCTTGTGCGGGAAAGCGCGTCGCCGAGACCTCGAGGTTGAACCAGAGCGAGGTTTCGGGAACGACAAGCTCACGCGGCAGTCGACGTGGCCAATGGGCGTGATGGGGTCGGACAGCGGTTTCGGTCACGGCAGCAGACTCCTCTGTGGTTCCAGGTGACGGGCGCGAGCAGCGCTGTCTTCGGCGCAGCGCATGCGCGCGATTGCACCACGCCGGGCGCGGAACTATTTTGTCTCCTGCGGGACGACGCCGGCCACCACGCCCGCGGCATGCATGCCTGCGATCTCGTCCGGCGCGTAGCCGAGTGACGCGAGCACGACGTCCGTGTGCTCGCCGAGCGCTGGCGGATCGCGCCGCAACGGCAGGCGCGCGCCGTCGAGCGTCAGCGGCAGCAGCGGCGCGCGCGTCTGGCGGCCGTCGGGCAGCGTGAGCGCGGCCAGGCCGCCGGTCGCGGCGAGGTGCGGATCGTCGAACAGGTCCTGCGGGCGCGTGATCGGCGCGTACGGCAGCCCGCGCGATTCGAAGCGCGCCATGATGTCTTGCACCTCGAGCGTGGACAGCCTTTCGCGCAGCAGCGGCATCATCCAGTCGCGCGCCTGCACGCGCTGGTTGTTGCTCTGCGAGTCGTGCGTCGGCCTTCAGGTCCGCAAGCCCGAAGGCATCGCAGAAGCGCGACCACTGCGTGTCGGTCACGACGGCCAGGAACACCTGCGCGCCGTCGGCGCACGGTGAACACGTCGTACACGCCCCAGGCCGAGATGCGACTCGGCATCGGCGCCGCCGGCACGCCGGTCACGGCGAACTGCAGCATGTGCTGCGCGACGAGGAAGACGTTGTTCTCGAACAGCGCGCTCTGCACCTACTGACCGCGCCCGGTCTGCGCGCGCGCGGCCAGCGCGGCGAGCACGCCGATGGCGCCGAACATGCCGCCCATGATGTCGTTCACGCTGCTTCCCGCGCGCAGCGGCCGGCCCTCGGGGCCGGTCATGTAGGCGAGCCCGCCCATCATCTGCACCACCTCGTCGAGCGCGGTGCGGTGCTCGTAGGGCCCGGGCAGGAAGCCCTTGTGCGAGACGTAGATCAGGCGCGGATTGAGCGCCGTCGAGCGTCGCGTGGTCGAGGCCGAGGGCTGCCATCGCGCCGGGCTTGAAGTTCTCGCTGAAGACGTCGGCGCGCGCCGCGAGGCGGATGGCGACTTCGCGACCGCGCGCATCCTTGAGATCGACCGCGAGGCTCAGCTTGTTGCGGTTGAACATCGGGAAGAAGCCGGCGCCGGAACCGAGCAGGCGTCGGGTGTTGTCGCCTTCGATCGGCTCGACCTTGATCACCTCGGCACCCAGGTCGCCAAGGATCAAGCCGCAGGTCGGCCCCATCACCATGTGGCTGAATTCGACCACTCGCACGCCGGCAAGCGGCAGGTCCCTGGCGCGCGTTTCGGCAGAACCCGCGCCGGAACTCACGCCAGCGCTCACGCCAGATCGCCGGACCAGCCGACGTCGCCGCACACGACGCGCAAGCCCTCGCTGGTGCGCAGCGCGACCGAGACCGTCACGCACAGGTGTGCGCCGTGCAGCGTCCGGTAGGGCCGCGTGACTTGCACCCGACCGAAGGCCTCCATCGCGCGCCGGTAGTAGGGTCGGCGCGCCCAGTGCGCGTCGCGCGTGTCGCGCATCGGCGCGAAGGCCGGCGGTTCGCGGTAGTACAGGTGAGACGCCCAGACGTTGTCGCCGATCTGCATCGCGTCACGTCCGAGCAGATAGCAGACTTCGGCCAGCGGCAGCTGCAGGAAGGCCGCCACCGCGTCGGCAAACGGCTTGCCGTCGGCGAGCAGCGCAGACGCGTAGCCGATCGCGTTGATGTAGGGTCTGATGCGCTCGTGGTAGCGGCGCTGCTCGTCGGCGCGGCGCGCCTCGTATTGCTCCCACAACAGGTGCAACGCCGACGGCGTGTCGCCCGGCGCAGCCAGCGTCGGCTGCGGGCTGCCGAACAGTTCGCCCTGCACCAGGTCGGCATTGGCATCGAGCGCGACGTAGGCCTCCTCCTGCGTCTCGATGCCTTCCATCAGCACCAGCGCGCCGCATTGATGCAGCAACGAAACCATCTGGGTGACGACGCAGCGCGCCTGCGGCTCGAGCGCCGCGCGGCGCACGAGGCTGCGATCGAGCTTGACGATTTCCGGCGCGATGCGCCAGACGCGGTCGAAGTTCGAATGCCCGGCACCGAAGTCATCGATCGCGATCAGGCCCCCGCTCGCGCGAACGACGCGCGACGCGCTGTCGAAGTCGGCATCTGCGGAGACCTCCTGTTCCAGCACTTCGAGCACGACCTGATGACCTTGAAGTCCGCAGCGCGCCTGCAGCGCGAGCTGAAATCCATCGTTCACCAGTTTCGCGAGCGAGACGAAGACCAGCGCCTGCATGTTGAAGAACAGCCAGTGCGGTTCGGCCCCCACGAGTTCGGCGAAGTTGAGCGCATGGATCATGCGCGCCGCGCGGTCGCCGCGCAGCAGTTGCGCGAACGAGGCGTTGCCGCGCAGCGCCAACTCGGACGCAATGCGCGTGCCCGACGCGTCGAATGCACGCACCAGCGCCTCGTGGCCGACGGGTCGGCCATGCGACAGGCTGTAGACCGGTTGGAAGACGCTCTTGAGCACAAGCCCGTCGAGCGCAATCGCCCACCGCCCCTGGTCGCGCCGCAATGTGGCGCTGAGTGTCTCGAACCCGGATTCGCGAAGCGCGGCGTCCATCGCGGGCTGGCGTCAGCGGTCAGACGACCACGGGCTCCGGTTCGAGCCGGATGCCGAAGCGCCCGTAGACGCTTTCCTGGATCGCCCGCGCGAGCGTGACGACTTCGGCCCCGCTCGCGCCGCCGCGGTTGACGAGCACCAGCGCCTGCTTCTCGTAGACGCCGGCGCGGCCGACGCTTTTGCCCTTCCAGCCGCAGGCGTCGATCAGCCAACCCGCAGCGAGCTTGATGCTGCCGTCGGGCATCGGGTAGTGCACCACCGTCGGGTCGCGGCCGATGATGTCGCGGCACTGCGCCTCGCTGACGAACGGGTTCTTGAAGAAGCTCCCCGCATTGGCGACCTGCGCCGGGTCCGGCAGCTTGGCGCTCCGGATCGCGCAGACCCAGTCGAAGATCTGGCGCGCGTCGGGATGGGCGATGCCGGTCTCGGCCTGCCGGCGCTCGAGTTCGAGGTAGCCGAGCACCGCCTGCCACGGCCGCGGCAGGCGAAAGCGCACGCGCGTGATCAGGCTCTTGCCGGCCAGCGCGTGCTTGAAGACGCTGTCGCGGTAGCCGAAGTGGCACATGTCGCGCGTCAAGGTCACGGTGCGCCCGGTGACGAAATCCACCGCGTCGAGCGACTCGAAGCGCTCTTGCAATTCGACGCCGTAGGCGCCGATGTTCTGCACCGGCGCCGCGCCGACCGTGCCCGGGTATCAGCGCCAGGTTCTCGAGGCCCGGCCAGCCCTGCTCGAGCGTCCAGGCGACGAAATCGTGCCAGTTCTCGCCAGCGCCGGCTTCGACGATGAAGGCGTCTTCGCGCGCCTCGAGCAGACGCCGGCCCGCTACCTCGACCTTGAGCACGACCGCCTGCACGTCGCGTGTGAGCACGATGTTGCTGCCGCCGCCGAGGATGAACTTCGGCGCGCGCCCCATTTCCGGGTGATCAACGACGGCGCGCACGTCCGCCTTCACTCGTCACGCGCACCATGCTGCGCGCCAACGACGGCAGCGCGAAAGTGTTGTAGGGTCGCAGGCTTACACCTGTCTCGATTTGCATGGCAGAATTTTCGTCGATTTGAGGCCGCATACCTTCCGGCCCAGGAAACATCATGCCCAGCTTCGACGCCGTCATCGAACCCAACCTCGTCGAGTTGCGCAATGCGCTCGACCAGAGCAACAAGGAAATCGGCACCCGCTTCGATTTCAAGGGCTCGTCGGCGCGCATCGATCACAAGGACAAGGAGATCACGCTGTTCGCCGACAGCGATTTCCAGATCGCGCAGGTGACGGACATCCTGCTCGCCAAGCTCGCCAAGCGCAGCGTCGACGTCCGCTATCTCGACACCAGCGCGAAGATCGAGAGGATCGGCGGCGACAAGGTCAAGCAGGTCGTCGTCGTCAAGAGCGGCATCGAGAGCGATGTGGCGAAGAAGATGCAGACCCTCGTCAAGCAGAGCAAGATGAAGGTGCAGGCCGCGATCCAGGGCGACAGCGTGCGTATCAGTGGCGCCAAGCGCGACGACTTGCAGGCCGCGATGGCGCTGCTGCGCAAGGAACTGCCCGACGTACCGCTGTCGTTCAACAATTTCAGGGATTGAAATGAAGCCGCCCCTGACGCATTGCGTTCAAGCCCCCGGTGGAAGCGCCGTCGCGATGCCAGGCGGTGCTGTGACGAACTCGACCCCACGGCGACGTGCCGACACCCGGGACGCTGCGAGATGAGACGCGCGCTGAAGCCGCCCAACAAGCCATCGGCAACGCCGGCTGCGAGTTACCGCGTCGCGCTGCACGGCTTCAGCGAGTTCGAGCGCAACGCCCTCACCTTCTGTCTGAAGCATGCCGCGCAGCGCGAACCGGGCTATGTGCAGGTCGACCGCCTCGCCGACAGCGATTTCATCGTCGCCGATGCGAGCCACGAAGTCCTCGCGACGAGCGCGACGCGCGGCCCAAGGATGCGCGACACGCTGTTCGTCGGCGAGCATGCGCCGCCAGGCGCTCGTTCGCACGTCGAGCGCCCGATCGACCCCGAAAAGATCCTGCGCGCACTGGACGACATGGCGGCTGCGCGCGACGCCCCACCAGGTCCCAAGCCGGAGCGCAAGGGCGAACCGCCTGACATCGTGCTGCCCATGCACCCAACGGCCAGCGACTTTCCGATGCTGAGCGAGTTCGACATCATCGAGACGACCCCCGCGTCGTTTCCCTACGAGCCGGTGCTGCTCAACCTCGCCGACCTCGAGCCGATCGCCCGCCGGCGCCCGCAAAGTGCGCCGCCGCCTGTCGCCGATGACGACGCTGAGCCGGCACCGGCCCTCGTCGAGCCCGAACCCGAACCCGAACACGAGCGCAACCACGAGAACGAAACCGAAGCGGAACCCGAAACCGCCGCCCCGGCCGAAACGACGACGCCAGACCCCAGGCCAGCCGCTGCACCGCCACCCGCCGCCCACAAGCCCTTGCTGACGAGCGCCGAGCGTGCCGAGGCCAAGGCCGAAGCGCGGCGCAGGTCGAGGCGCGCGCGGCTGGCGCAGGCCGGCCGGGCGGGCGCGAAATCCCTGCGCGACGTGCTGCTGCTCGGCCCCGAGCGTGCCAATGCCGAACTCGGCGCCCTGCTTCAGGTCTTCGGCTTCCAGGTGCACCCCGCGACATTCAGCGCCGACGTGCTTGCGCTGATCGCCGAAGTGCCACTGGCGGCTGTCTTCCTCGACGTCGCGCCCGGCAGCGAGGATGACATGGACGGCCTCGAGCTGTGCATGGAGATCAAGCAACAGCGAGCCGTGCTCGCCGGCGCGGTGCCACCGGTGTTTCTCCTGGCGAATCGCGATTCCGCCGCTGGCCGGGTGCGCGCCGGGCTCGCGGGCTGCGACGCGCTGCTGGTCCGACCCGTGACTCGCGGCGACGCCGCGCGCGCGCTCGAGGCCGCTGATGTCGCGTTGCCAGCCGACGAGCGCCGCGTCGAGCGGCCCTGATCGAGCGTTACCGATCGGCGCGGCGTCGGCGCGGTGGCGGTTCGACGCCAGCTTCCTGTCGGAACAGAGCAGCGCCCTTGTCACTGCCGGGACAGGGCAGAATGAAACGGTCGTGCTAAAAAGCGTAATGGGCCTGCTGGCCGCCGGAGACAGTGCATGGATCTGAATTTCACCCCCGAAGAACTCGCCTTTCGCGCGGAGATTCACGATTGGGTCGCCGGCAATCTGCCGAAAGCGATCAGCGACAAGGTGCACAACGCGCTGCTACGTCACGCGCGAGGACATGCAGGCTTGGGCGCGCATCCTCGGCAAGAAGGGCTGGCTCGGCTATGGCTGGCCGGAGAAGTTCGGCGGCCCGGGCTGGAACGTGGTGCAGCGCCACCTGTTCGAGGAGGAATGCGCGCTCGCCGGCGCACCACGCATTCTGCCGTTCGGGCCGGTGATGGTCGCGCCCGTCATCATGGCGTTCGGCACGACCGAGCAGCAGCAGCGCTTCCTGCCCGGCATCGCGAGCGGCGACGTCTGGTGGAGCCAGGGCTACAGCGAGCCGGGCTCCGGCTCCGACCTTGCTTCGCTTAAGACGCGCGCCGTGCGCGAGGGCAACAAGTTCGTCGTGAACGGCCAGAAGACGTGGACGACGCTTGGCCAGTACGGCGACTGGATCTTCTGCCTCGTACGCACGAGCACCGATGGCAAGCCGCAGACCGGCATCAGCTTCCTGCTGATCGACATGAAGAGCAAGGGCGTCACGGTGCGGCCGATCGTGCTGCTCGATGGCGGTGCCGAGGTCAACGAGGTGTTCTTCGACAACGTCGAGGTGCCGGCCGACAACCTGATCGGCGAAGAGAACAAGGGCTGGACTTACGCCAAGCACCTGCTGGCGCACGAGCGCACCAACATTGCCGACGTGAACCGCACCAAGCGTGAGCTCGAGCGCCTGAAGCGCATCGCGAAGGCCGAAGGCGTCTATGACGACATGCGTTTTCGCGATCAGATCGCGCAGCTCGAAGTCGAAGTCGTCGCGCTCGAAATGCTGGTGCTGCGCGTACTCTCGGCCGAGAAGAGCGGCAAGCAAAGTCTCGACATCGCAGCGCTGTTGAAGGTGCGCGGCAGCGAGATCCAGCAGCGCTACGCCGAACTGATGATGCTCGCCGCGGGGCCCTTTGCGGTGCCCTTCATCGCGGAGGCGATGGAAGCCGGCTGGCAGGGCGACTACGTTGGCGCGGCGCACTGTGCGCCCCTTGCCTCCACCTACTTCAACCTGCGCAAGACGACGATCTACGGCGGCAGCAACGAAGTGCAGCGCAACATCATTGCGCAGATCACGCTGGGAGTCTGAGCATGGATTTCGAGTTCAACGACGATCAGGCCGCATTGCGCGATGCGGTTTCGCGCTGGGTCGACAAGGGCTACGACTTCGAGCGCCGCCGTGCGATCACGAAGGCGGGCGGCTTCTCTCGCCAGGCCTGGGACGAGCTTGCAGAGCTCGGCCTGCTCGGGCTCGCGCTGCCCGAAGCGAATGGCGGCATGGGCTTCGGCGCGGTCGAGGCGATGGTCGTGATGGAAGAGCTCGGCCGCGGCATGGTGCTCGAGCCCTATGCCGCCGTCGCGCTGGTCGCCGCACCGCTGCTCGCAGCGAGCACCGCACCTGAGGCTGCGAAGCTTGCGCAGGGCGTTGCCGACGGCAGCGCGATCCTCGTCCTCGCACACCAGGAGCGCGGCGCGCGCTATGACCTGGCAAGAGTCGAGACGCGCGCCGAGCGCGATCCCTCCGGCGCGTGGCGGATCAGCGGAACCAAGTGCATCGTGCCTGCCGGCGAACATGCCGATGCTTTCATCGTCCCGGCGCGTGTGAGCGGCAGCAAGGACGATCCGCAGGGCATCGCCCTCTTCCTCGTCGAGCGTGGCGCGAGTGTGAGCCTGCGCGGCTACCCGACACAGGACGGCGCGTGCGCTGCCGAACTAACCCTGGCGCAGTCGCCCGGCATTGAACTGCTGCCCGCGGGTCAAGGTTTCGACGCGCTCGAAGCCGCGATCGACCGCGCCATTGCGGCGGCGGCAGCCGAAGCGGTCGGCGTGATGGACAAGTTCGTAGCGCTGACGGTCGAGTACATGAACACGCGCAAGCAGTTCGGCGTCGCGATCGGCACCTTCCAGGCGCTGCGGCACCGCATCGCCGACGTCAAGATCCAGCTCGAGCTCGCGCGGTCGATGAGCTACTTCGCCAGTTTGAAGCTCGGCGAGCCACCCGCTGCGCGACGCCGCGCGCTGTCGCAGGCCAAGGTGCAGCTCGGCCACTCGATGCGCTTCGTCGGTCAGCAATGCATCCAGTTGCACGGCGGCATCGGCATGACCGACGAGTATCTCGGCAGCCACTGCTTCAAGCGCTTGACGATGATCGAGCTGGCCTACGGCGACACGCTGCATCACCTCGGCGAGGTGAGCGCGCGTCTGCAGGATTCGGCTGGGGTGTTCGCCTGAGGGATTGCCGAGGGGTCGCGTTGACGCTTCTCGTGCCCGCACTCCTTCAGGTTCTCCGAAGGGGCTGAACGCCCGGCCGGCCGCGCCGCTGAAACCTGCGATGTGGCGGCGCCCGATTCGCCCTCGCGTTCAACCGTATGGAAACATCGACGTCTGCCGACCCAAAACGGGCACTTGACGACCGAGATTGCCCGCCTTGAACGAATCGTCGGCCGGTGCAACGGCTACGCTTGCTTCGGCGCCGGCCGTGATGACAGCGGAGCTTGAGGTTTTCACGAGACTTGAGCGATGTTTCTTCTGAATTTCTTCTCAACAACTCAACTCGTCACCATTGCCGCGGCGTATTTCATTGCCGCGCTGGTCAAGGGTGTGACCGGCCTTGGCTATTCCTCGACCTGCCTGCCGATTCTGACGCTGGCCTTCGGATTGAAGGAGGCGTTGCCGCTGGTGCTGATTCCATCGCTCGCGTCGAACCTGGTCGTAATGGTGAGCACGGGCGGTTTTCTCGCCAGCGCTCAACGCTTCTGGCCGATGGTTCTGAGTGCAGCCGCGTCGGTATTTGCCGGCCTCTGGGCGCTGACGAAAATGAGGGGCGAAAATGCCGCCGCCGTCCTCGGCGTCGTGCTGCTGATCTACGTCGGTTTTGCCTTTGCGAACGCGCGCTTCCGGTTGACCGAGGCCAGGACTCGCAAGTTCGAACCTGTGATCGGCGCAGCGACGGGCTTCGTCAACGGCTTGACCGGATCGCAGGTCATGCCATTGATCCCGTACTTGCTCTCGCTCGATATGGCCCGCGTGCGCTTCCTTCAAGCCAGCAATCAGTCCTTCACGCTTTCGAGCGTCGCCATGTTCGTCGGCCTCGGCGTGGCAGGTCTGATGACGGCGCAGGTCGTGGCCGTGTCCGCCTGCGGCTTGGCGCTGGTTGCGCTCGGGGTCCGGATCGGGCGGCGCCTCAGTCGTCATCTTGCGCCGCATGCGTTTCGTACCGCGGTGCTGATCGTTCTTGCAGTGCTTGCGCTCGGCCTGATCTTGCGGGCCGCGGGGTGGCTCTGAGACTCAGCCCGCGCGAGTCGATAGGAGTTTCTGACACTCTCTGCCCGGCTCGCGGCCCATCTGCGACTACGACGCGGCCGCGGAATTCGGGGTGTCAACCAGCCACTGCTCCACCTTTGCACGCCCCGGCACGCCGCCCGCGTGCACGACCTTGCCGTCGATCACCACGCCTGGGGTGGACATGACGGCATAGCCGGCGATTTCACGCGGATCCTCGACCTTGCCGAGGGTGATGGAAACACCCTTGTCGCGTGCGACCTCTTCGATCAACGCAATGGTGTTCTTGCATTTGGCACAACCGCTGCCGAGGACCTTGACGTCCATGGAGTTCTCCTTGGTTTGGGAAGGGTTCATTCGTGTTCGAGCTCAGGGCAGGTGCACTGCGCGCCACTGCACGCCGGATCGCCGTGCCTGCGCATTGGCGACGGCGCAATGGCAATTCGGTCGTGATTCTCAGACGATGGCGTTGAAGACGAAACCGACCAGCAAGATGCCGGTCGCGACAGTGCCTGCGAAGGTGACGATCAGACGCAGCTTGAGCACCTTGCGCAGGATGATCATCTCGGGCAGCGACAGCGCAATCACGCTCATCATGAAGGCCAGTACCGTGCCCAGCGCCGCACCCTTGGCGAGCAGTGCCTGCACAATCGGAATCACACCCGCAGCGTTGGTGTACATCGGAACACCGATCAACACGGCCAGGGGCACCGACCACCACGCCTGCTTGCCCATGATCGAGGCCATGAAGTCCTGGGGCACCCAGCCGTGGATAGCGGCGCCGATGGCGATGCCGGCCAGGATGTAGGGCCAGACCTTGCCGACGATCTCGCGCACGCTGCCCATGCCCGCTTCGATGCGCTCGGCCAGCGTCATTGTGTCGCCGCCGCTGGCCGCCTGCACCCGCGGCATGTCGCGCACCCAGTCCTCCAGGTACCGCTCCATCTTCAGGCGGCCGATCACCCAGCCGGCCATGACGGCCACGGCCAGGCCCAGCCCCATGTAGAGCAGCGCGATCTTCCAGCCGAACAGGCCGAACAGCAGCGCGAGAGCGACCTCATTGACCATCGGTGCCGAGATCAGGAACGAGAAGGTGACGCCCAAGGGCACGCCAGCCTGAACGAAGCCGATGAAGAGCGGCACTGCCGAGCATGAACAGAACGGCGTGACGACGCCCAGCGTTGCAGCCATCACGTTAGCCAGCCCCTCGGTGCGCCCTGCAAGCAGGGCGCGGGTGCGCTCGGGCGTGAAGTACGAATTCACCATCCCCATGATGAAGACGACGGCGGTGAGCAGCAGCAGCACCTTGGGCGTGTCGTAGAAAAAGAACTGCAGCGCCCCGCCCAGGTGGCTTTGCCGATCTACCGGCAAGGTCGCCACGAGTGCTTCAGATGCAGGCATCAGCGACTGGTACAGCGTCCACCACAGCATCACGGCCAGCAACAGGAACCAGCGCGGATGCTCGCGCGGCAAGCGCTGGGTTCGTTCGACCAGGGTCAGACTTGTCATTTGCAAACTTCTCCACCCCCAAGATGGAGACGCCGCCAACAGGATGCAAGCGCCGTGCGCCGGACCGTTGATCCGGGTCAAGTGCGGGCGAATGCCCAGCCCGTCAGTTGTGCCCACGCGTCGATCTGACGGAATGATCGCCAATGGCTGCTTGCAAGCGAGCCATCGGAAGTGTCGCAAGGCAGGTTCTCCGGCCGGGTCGGACCGAAACTGCGGGCTCGCATCAACGGTACTTGGGGAAGGCGGCCCACCGCTTGGGGGTGATCAGCCTTCGCCAGCCTGCAAACCCACGCTGCGCAAGGCGCGCGCCATCAACTCCCGGTGCGAAGCCAGCTTGTGCGGAAAGCTGCGCTCGTAGACGCTGATCGAATAGCCGGGATGGGCGTTGCGGGCGAGCCGCGCGTAGGCCCGCGCATCGTCGGGGCGCCCCGCCAGTGCGAGGCAGGCGGCGGCGATCGCGTAGATGTGGAAGTGGGCGTTGGGCTCGCGCGTCGCACGCACGCTCCAGGCGGCGGCCTCGTCGTGGCGCCCTTCGATGGCGAACGAAATCGCGCGCGATCCCTCGACCGCGAACAGCAGTGGATCGAGCGGGCTCAGCCGTTCGGCCGCGGCGAGTTCGGGCAACGACAGCGCCGGCTCGCCGGTGTGCGCGCGGATGAATCCGAGCGCATAGTGCCCCTGGGCGAAGTTCGTGTTCAGGGCGACCGACCGGCCGACGCTCTGCAGGGCCCGATCGTGTTCGCGCGCGAGGAAGTGCGCGCGCCCCAGCGTCCAGTGCCCCATGGCGTCGCGTGGATCGAGATCGACGCTGCGTTCGCCATGTTCGAGTGCCAGGTCGATCTGCGCATCCGGCGCCGGCACGGCGTCGAGAAACGCGCGCGAATAATGGGTGAACGACAGCCCGGCGTGAGCGCGCGCGAAACCCTTCTCCAGCGCCAGCGCGCGCAGCAGCAGCCGATGCGCGTGCTCGGTGTGCGACGCGGTGAAGTGAAAGCAGTGCCACATCGCGCGGTGATAGCACTCCCACGCGCTCAGGTCCTCGGGCGCCTTGTGCCGTGCGCGCTCGGCCTCGGCGCGCTCGATCTCGGGTTCGAGCGCCGACGCGATCGCGGCCGAGACCTCGTCCTGCAATGCGAACAGGTCACCCAGGGGGCGATCGAAGTGCTCGCTCCACAGGACATCGTTGCGCAGCGCATCGGCCAGGGTTGCCGTGACGCGCACGCGCCGGTCCAGGCGTTGCGTCGTGCCGTGCACGAGGTAGCGCACGCCGAGCATGCGCCCCGCCTGGCGCAGATCAACTGGCCAGGTGGCGAAGCGCGCCGCCGAGGCGCGCGCCGTCACGAACAACCCGCGCGAACGGCCGAGCGTGAGCGTCAGGTCGGACGCCAGCCCCTCGGCGAGCACCGGGCCGTCAGCATGCCCGCCCAGATCGGCGAAGCCGAGCACGGCCACCGAGGGCTTGTCGGGCAGCGCCAGCGTCGCAGCGGGCTCGATCCCGCGCCAGATGGCCACGAGCGCGTGGTCCGACAAACCCTCGGCCCGGTAGCGCGCGCGCATGCCATCGAGCGCGGCCCGCGCGCGCTGATGGCCATCGACTTCGACCGAACGCACCAGCAGACGCGCGTTGGCTTCGGTGTCGAGCGGATCGAGCTCGACGCGCCTGCGCGCCACGGCTAGCGCAAGGTCGGGGCTGCCGGCGCGCGCACTCTGCTCGTCGAGCACCAGGCGGTGCACCCTTCGTAGCGTTTCGCGCTCTCCTTCCATCCAGATCTGAAAGCGGCTACCGCCTGCGCGATCCAGGTCCTCCGGGTAGCCAGCCGCGAGTGCCACTTCCATCGCGTTCAGACGCGACGCCGCGATTCCGCTGCCCGGCTGCCCGAGCAGCGCCTTGGCCTGCAGTGCATCGACGGCGACGAGCGCCAGATCGAGCGCGACGGAATGCGCATTGGCCCGCAGCGCCTGACCCTGCGGCGACTCGAGCAGCGGGCGCAACTTGCTCAGGCACCAGCGCAGCGCCGCACGCGGGTCGGCCGCGTTCTCGCACAACAGTTCGCACAACTCGTCGCGCCTCGCAGGGCGGGATTCGATGGCGAGGTAGGCCAGCAGGGCCCGTGCCTTGCGTGACCTCGGCAACGGGCGCGCCACCCCGTTGCACAACAGCGAAATGCCGCCGAGCAAGTGCAGGGTGAGCGGCAGGGTGAGCGGTGGTGCGTTGCGTGCCATGGTTTCGCGCGATCCGGTCGAGCGTTTGCAGGCGTCGCTGCCGCGTCACGCCAGTGGACGCTGATTTCCACGGCCGTTCAAACGGCGATGCAAACGCCTGACCCCCAGTATGGGCGCATCGGCGCAGCATTTGTCGCCGAACCCGGCATGCCACCCAACCAGGAGCAACGACATGACCCCATGGAAACTCAGCGGAACCTATTTCGAAACCTGCAACTGCGAGGCCGCCTGCCCGTGCGTCTTCACCAGCCCGCCCACCGAGGGCGAGTGCAAGGCGCTCGTCGCCTGGCACATCGACAAGGGGCGCTACGCCGACACGGCGCTCGACGGCTTGAACGTCGCCCTCGCGGTGCATGCGCCGGGAACGATGGTGGCAACCAAGTGGCAGGTCGCAGCCTATTTCGACGACAAGGCGAGCGAGGCGCAAAACGAAGCCCTGCACGCCATATTCGGCGGCAAGGCCGGGGGCCACCCTGCCGTGCTGGCGTCGTTCATCGGCGAGATGGTCGGCGCGAAGAACGTGCCGATGCGATACGAAGCCGATGGCCGCAAGCGCAGCCTGTCCATCCCGGGCGTCGCCCAAGCGCAGATCGAAAGCCTTGCGGGCCAGGGCGGCGAGCCGATCACGATCGAAGGCCACCCGCTGTGCATCGCCCCCGGCCAGCCGGCGACGGTGGCGCGCTCGAGCCGCTTCGACTTTGCCGACCAGGGCTGGGATTGGAAGTTCTCGGGCCGCAATGGTTTCATGTCGCCCTTCGCCTATCAATCCGAGTGAACGACAAGATGCGCATCCCGGTCAATCTGAACACCGCTGCCGGGCTGCGCCATGCGCCGGTCTGGATTGCGATGGCGGTCATCGCCGGCGCGAGCTGGCTCTACCTCGGCCGAATGGATGGGTCGATGTCGGCGATGACCGGTGGCGGCGCGTCCGCCCACGCCGGGATGGCGATGGGCGGTGGCGGCGCCGATGCCCTCGTGGCGGCCTTCGTGATGTGGGCGGCCATGATGGTGGCAATGATGCTGCCGACAGTCGCACCGTCCGCGGCGGTCTTCGCGAAGCTGGCCGCACGGCGTGATGCCGCACACGCCAACCGCGCCAGTGCGATGTACGTCACAGGCTACATCGCATGCTGGATCGCGTTCGCGACACTCGCCGCGCTGATGCAATGGGGGCTTACGCGTGCCCTGCTGCTCGACCCGATGGCGCGCAGCACGAGCACGCTATTGAGCGCGGGCTTGCTGCTCGCTGCGGGCATCTACCAGTGGCTGCCGCAGAAGCAAGCCTGCCTCGCCAAGTGCCGCTCACCGCTCGCCTTCTTCATGGCAAGGTGGCGCGACGGCACGCGCGGCGTGCTTGCGCTCGGCATCGAGCACGGCGGCTACTGCGTCGCCTGCTGCTGGGCCCTGATGGCGGTGATGTTCGTGGTCGGCGCGATGAACCTGGTCTGGATGGGCCTGTTCACGCTGGTGGTGCTCGGCGAGAAGGTCGCGCCCGCGAACTGGCACCTCGATCGCGCCATCGGCGCAATCCTCGTCGGTTCGGCGCTGTGGTTGGCAGCAAGTACCTGGCTCGCGGGCTGAGAACGTAACGCCCTCGCCGCTGGTAAGGGGCCTGCTTCGTCAGCCGTTGCAGGTTGCGGCGCTACGACGACCCAGCAGCGCACCAAGGCGGGCCGCGCCGCGCGGCATACTGAGCGCCAAGCTTTGCGCCCCCGCGGCCTCTTGCAGCCATGCCACTCACCGATTGCCTTACCGACATCGCCGGCCTCCAGGTTGGCCACTTCACCGACACGCGCCGCCCGACCGGATGCACCGTCGTGCTGTGCGAAGGCGGCGCGGTGGCCGGCGTCGACGTGCGCGGCGCGGCGCCGGGAACGCGCGAGACGGAACTGCTCTCGCCGGTCAACGCCGTCGAGCAGGTGCATGCGGTGCTGCTGGCCGGCGGCAGTGCGTTCGGGCTCGACGCGGCCGGCGGCGTGATGCGCTGGCTCGACGAGCGCGGCATCGGCGTGCCGGTTGGCCCGGTGCGTGTGCCGATCGTGCCGGCGGCAATCCTCTTCGATCTGTGGGTCGGCGACGCAACGATCCGGCCCGACGCGGCGGCCGGCTATGCCGCGTGCCAGGCCGCGAGCAGCGCGCCGCCAGCCGAAGGCTCGGTCGGCGCCGGCGCCGGGGCTGCGGTCGGCAAACTCTTCGGCATCGAGCGCGCGATGAAGGGCGGCATCGGCAGCGCCTCGATCGAGATTGGCGGCGTGACCGTGGCAGCGCTGATCGCCGTCAATGCCGTCGGCGACGTGATCGACCCGGCCAGCGGCGCCGTCGTCGCCGGCGCCCGCACCGCCGACGGCACGGCCCTGCTCGGCAGCGCGCAGGCGCTGCTGCGCGGCGAGCTTCCGCCGCAGTTCGATGCCGGCGGCGCGACGACGATCGGCGTCATCGCCACCGACGCGGCGCTGACGAAGGCCGAGGCGACCAAGCTCGCACAGATGGCGCACGACGGCCTGGCGCGCTGCATCAATCCTGTACACACGATGAGCGATGGCGACACGCTGTTCGCGCTCGCCACCGGCCGTGCGACGGCGCGGCCCCACCTCACGCTGCTCGGCGTGGCCGCGGCCGAAGTCACGGCGCGCGCGGTGCTGCGCGCCGTTCGGCAAGCGCAGGGGCTCGCCGGTGCGGGCCTGCCGACGCTGCCCGCGGCACGCGAAATGGCGCGTTGAGCGGCGGTCCTGAACCGCGCGCCAGCCCCGGCCAATGGCCGCCTGTGCGTTGCGACCGGCGTGACGCGGGCCGAGCGGCAAGCCGGTTCACCTCGCGGACCGGGTCAGCCCGACAGCGCGACTCGATGCAAGTCCGCTTCCCTACTGGCGGCGAAGTCGCATAAAGTGGCAGTTCCTTGAAT
Source organism: uncultured beta proteobacterium (assembly GCA_963774675.1). GTDB lineage: Bacteria > Pseudomonadota > Gammaproteobacteria > Burkholderiales > Burkholderiaceae_C > CAIKUF01. Next base: position 73,933 of record CAVZFV010000008.1, read on the forward strand.
CGCTTCAGGAGACTGCCATGGCTGAACTCAAGATCAACGGCGAACGCCTCTGGGCGAGCCTGATGGAAATGGCGAAGATCGGCGCGACACCCAAGGGCGGTGTGTGCCGATTGACGCTGACCGACCTCGACCGCGACGGCCGCGACCTCTTCGTGCGCTGGTGCAAGGAGGCGGGCTGCACGGTGAAGATCGACAAGATGGGCAACATCTTTGCCCGCCGCCCTGGCAAGAACAACGCGCTCGCGCCAGTCGGCACGGGCAGCCACCTCGACAGCCAGCCGACCGGCGGGCGCTTCGACGGCGTCTACGGTGTGCTCGCCGGGCTGGAAGTGATCCGCACGCTGAACGATCACGGCATCGAGACCGAGCGCCCGGTCGAAGCCTCGGTGTGGACGAACGAGGAAGGCTCGCGCTTCGCGCCGGCGATGGTCGGCTCGGGCGTCTATGCCGGCGTCTTCACGCTCGACTACGGCCACTCGCGCACCGACCAGCAGGGCAAAACGATCGGCGAGGAGCTTGCCCGCATCGGCTATCTCGGCAACGAACCGATGGGCAACCGTCCAGTGCACGCCTTCTTCGAGACGCACATCGAGCAAGGCCCGATCCTCGAGCACGAGGGCCAGACGATCGGCATCGTCACCGACGCGCAAGGTCAGCGCTGGTACGAGCTCACGCTGACCGGCCAGGAGAGCCACGCCGGCCCGACACCGATGCCGGTGCGACGCGACGCGCTGCTCGGTGCTGCAAAAGTGATCCAGCTCGTAAACGAGATCGGCCTCGCGCACGCGCCGAATGCGGTGAGCACAGTCGGCATGATCAACAGCTACCCGAACTCGCGTAACGTGATTCCGGGCAGCGTGTTCCTGACGGTCGACTTCCGCAACCCCGACAACGCCGACCTGCTGCGCATGGATGCCGAACTCAAGGCCGGCGTGGCACGCATCGCCGCCGCAAGCCGGCTCGAACACGATCTCAAACAGATTTTCCAGTACGACTGCGTGCACTTCGACGAAAGTTGCGTCGGCGTCGTGCGTGCCGGCGCGAAGAAGCACGGCTACGTGACGCGCGACATCGTCTCCGGCGCCGGGCACGACGCCTGCTACATGTCGCAGGTGACGCCGACCGCGATGATCTTCGTGCCGTGCGTCGGCGGCATCAGCCACAACGAGATCGAGGATGCGAAGCCCGAGTGGATCGTCGCCGGCGGCAACGTGCTCTTGCACGCAATGTTGACGAAAGCGAACGAAGTTCCAGCGGTCGCAACCACCGGCGCGTCAGCGGTAACTGCCTGAGGAAAGCATCACCATGACTGCAGTCATCATTCGAGGTGGAACGGTCGTCAACGCAGACGCGAGCGTGCGCGCCGACGTGCTGTGCGAGGGCGGGTTGATCCGCGCGATCGGCGCCGACATCGACGCGCCGACCGGTGCGACGGTGGTCGACGCCGCCGGTGCGCTCGTCATGCCGGGCGGCATCGACACCCACACGCACATGGAGTTGCCCTTCATGGGCACGGTGACGATGGACGACTTCTTCACCGGCACCGCGGCGGGCTTGTCGGGCGGGACGACTTCGATCCTCGACTTCGTGATCCCGAACCCGAAGCAACCGCTGATGGAGGCATTCCAGAACTGGCGCGGCTGGGCCGAGAAGTCAGCCGGCGACTACGGCTTTCACGTCGCCGTGACGTGGTGGGATGAGTCGGTGCATCGCGACATGGGCACGCTCGTGCACGAGCACGGCGTGAACAGCTTCAAGCACTTCATGGCCTACAAGAACGCCATCATGGCCGACGACGAGGTGCTCGTGAACAGCTTCGCGCGCGCACTCGAACTCGGCGCGCTACCAACCGTGCATGCCGAAAACGGCGAACTCGTCTTCCAGTTGCAGAACAAGCTCGTCGCGATGGGCCTGACCGGCCCCGAGCAGCACCCGACTTCGCGCCCGCCTGCAGTCGAGGCCGAGGCGACGAACCGCGCGATCCGACTTGCCGAGGTGATCGGCTGCCCGATCTACATCGTGCATGTGTCGAACGAGGAATCGCTGAACGCCATCATCCGCGCACGCAGCGCGGGCCAGCGCGTTTTCGGCGAAGTGCTCGCCGGGCATTTGACGATCGACGACTCGGTCTATCGCGATCCGGACTGGCGCATCGCTGCAGCTCACGTGATGAGCCCGCCGTTTCGCGAGAAGAAGCATCAGGCCGCCCTGTGGGCCGGGCTGCAGTCAGGGCACCTGCACACGACGGCGACCGACCACTGCGCGTTCTGCGACGAGCAGAAGGCGATGGGCGCCGACAACTTCGCAAAGATCCCGAACGGCTGCGCTGGTGTGGAGGACCGCATGGCCGTCGTCTGGGACGCCGGCGTCAACGCCGGTCGCCTGACGCCGAACGAATTCGTCCGCGTGACTTCGACCAACGCGGCGCAGATCTTCAACATGTACCCGCGCAAGGGCGTGATCGCGGTCGGCAGCGATGCGGACCTCGTGGTTTGGGACGCGGGCGCGCGCAAGACGATCACGACTGCGAAGTCGGTCTCCAAGGTCGGCTACAACGTGTTCGAAGGGCGCACCGTGACGGGGCTGCCAGTCGTGACGATCGCCAACGGCAAGGTGGTGTACGACCGCGGCGACCTGCGCGCCGAGCGCGGCGCCGGGCGCTATCTCAAGCGCCCCGCCTTCGCGCCGATGTTCGACGCGCTCAAGCGCCAGGCCGCGCTGCACGTGCCGCAGGCGGTCGAGCGCAAGGCGTGAATTTGATACCGCATTCTTCGCAGGAGCGCCCGATGCCAACAAGAGATGCCCGCAGCGGACGCCTGGCGGCCGAGCAGCTCGCCTGCAATTTCACCGACGCCTACCCCGCGCTCACACGCGTGCAGGCGCAGATCGAGTCAGAGCGCTGCTACTACTGTTTCGATGCACCCTGCATCGCGGCCTGCCCGACCGGCATCGACATCCCGAGCTTCATCCGCCGCATTTCGGAAGACAACCTGCGCGGCGCGGCGCGCGCGATTCTCGAAGAGAACATCTTCGGCGGCATGTGCGCGCGCGTCTGCCCGACCGAAGTGCTGTGCGAGCAGGCGTGCGTGCGCAACACGAATGAAGACAAGCCGGTCGAGATCGGATCGCTGCAGCGCCATGCGACCGATCATCTGATGGCCGTTCCCGGCGCGCCGCTCTTCACACGTGCATCGCCGAGTGGCAAGCGCGTCGCCGTCGTCGGCGCCGGGCCGGCCGGGTTGTCGTGCGCGCACCGGCTCGCGATGCTCGGCCACGAGGTGGTCGTGTTCGACTCCCGGCCCAAACCCGGTGGCTTGAACGAATACGGCATCGCCGCCTACAAGACACCGGGCGACTTCGCGCAGAAGGAAGTGGCCTGGCTGCTGTCGATCGGCGGTATCGAGGTGCGCCACGCACAGGCGCTCGGGCGCGACGCTTTCGCTCGCGTCGCTGACCGCTGAGTACGAAGCGGTGTTTCTGGCCGTCGGCCTCGCAGGGGTCAACGCGCTCGGCCAGGATGGCGAGGCTCTACCTGGTGTCGAGAACGCGGTCGACTTCATCGCGCGGCTGCGCCAGGCCGACGATCTGAGCGAGCTGCCCGTGGGGCGACATGTCGTCGTGCTCGGTGGGGGCATGACAGCGATCGACGCCGCGGTGCAATCGAAGAAGCTCGGCGCCGAGCAGGTCACGATCGTCTATCGCCGTTCGCAGGAACAGATGCCCGCTTCGCCGCATGAGCAGGAATGGGCGCAGAAGAACGGCGTGCTGATCCGCACCTGGAGCGTGCTGCAGGCGCTGCACTCGGCGAACGGCCGCCTCGCGTGGGCGACCTTCGCCGAGGTTGCCGAGCGCGACGGCAGGCTCGTGGAAACAGGCGAGACGTGGACGCTCGAGGCCGACATGCTGCTGAAGGCAATCGGCCAGACCTTCGACCCAAGCGGCGCACCCGGCATCGAACTTCAGAGCGGGCGCATCAAGACCGACGCCGAAGGCCGGACGTCGATCGCCAAGATTTGGGCTGGTGGCGATTGTCGTTTCGGCGGGCGCGACCTGACGGTAGAAGCCGTACAGCATGGCAAGCTTTCGGCTGAATCGATGCACCGCGCGATCGACCAGGCGCAGCGCGCGGCCTGACCCCACTACCGACGGAGCGCAGCCCATGGCCGACCTCACGACCACCTTTGCGGGCATCACGAGCCCGAACCCGTTCTGGCTCGCCTCGGCGCCGCCGACCGACAAGGAATACAACGTCAACCGCGCGTTCGAGGCCGGCTGGGGCGGCGTCGTGTGGAAGACGCTCGGCGAAGACCCGCCCGTCGTCAACGTCAACGGCCCGCGCTACGCGGCGCTCTACGCGGGTGACCGCAAGCTGATCGGCTTCAACAACATCGAGTTGATCACCGACCGTCCCTTGCCGCTGAACCTTGAAGAGATCACACGCGTCAAGCGCAACTGGCCGGATCGCGCGCTCGTCGTCTCGCTGATGGTGCCGTGTGAGGAGGCGTCGTGGAAGCGCATCCTGCCGATGGTGGAAGACACCGGCTGCGACGGCGTCGAACTCAACTTCGGCTGCCCGCACGGCATGAGCGAGCGAGGTATGGGTTCGGCCGTCGGCCAGGTGCCCGAGTACATCGAAATGGTGACGCGCTGGTGCAAGCAGTTCAGCAAGCTGCCGGTGATCGTCAAGCTCACACCCAACATCACCGACATCCGCCAGCCTGCGCGCGCGGCCAAGGCCGGCGGCGCCGACGCGGTGAGCCTGATCAACACCATCAACTCGATCATCGGCGTCGATCTCGACACGCTCCTAGTCAACCCCGCCACCGGCAAGACCGGCGCGCACGGCGGCTATTGCGGCCCTGCGGTGAAGCCGATCGCGCAGTGCATGGTCGCCGAGATCGCACGCGACCCGGCAACCGCGGGATTGCCGATCTCGGGCATCGGCGGCATCACGACCTGGCGCGACGCGGCCGAGTTCTTCGCGCTCGGCGCCGGCAACGTGCAGGTGTGCACGGCGGCGATGACGTACGGCTTCAGGATCGTGCAGGACATGATCGACGGCTTGTCGAACTACCTCGACGAGAAGCGGCATGGCCAAGGTCGACGCCCTCGTCGGCCGCGCCGTGCCTTCGCTCGTCGACTGGCAGTACCTCAACCTGAACCACATCGACAAGGCGGTGATCAACCAGAGTCTTTGCATCCAGTGCGGACGCTGCCACGTCGTCTGCGAAGACACCTCGCACCAGGCGATCACCGCGATGAAGGACGGCAAGCGTCACTTCGAGGTGATCGACGCCGAATGCGTCGGCTGCAACCTGTGCGTATCGGTCTGCCCGGTGCCTGAGTGCATCACGCTGCGTGCGCTCGGGACGGGCGAAGTCGACGCGCGCACCGGCAAGGTCGTCTCCGGCGACTACGCAAATTGGACGACGCACCCGAACAACCCGTCGGCCGCGACGGCTGAGGCCACATAGTCGCGTCGCCGATGAGTTCACCACCTTCCGCATCCACGCCCGCCAACGCCGTCGAGGTCTCCGACCTCTCGGTCGTCTTCCCCGCCAAGGACAAGCCCGTCATTGCGCTCGATCGCGTGGGCCTATCGATTGCCGAGGGGGAGTTCGTCTCGTTGATCGGCCCTTCGGGCTGTGGCAAGACGACGCTGTTGCGCGTGATCGCCGACCTCGAGCAAGCGAGCTCGGGCACGGTGCTCGTCAATGGCATGAGCTCACACGACGCGCGCCTGGCGCGCGCCTACGGCTATGTGTTCCAGGCGCCCGCCCTCTTCCCGTGGCGCACGGTGCTCGCCAACGTCACCTTGCCGCTCGAAATCCACGGCAAGCCGCGCGCCGAAGCACGTGCCACGGCGATGAAGCACCTGGAGCGCGTCGGCCTCGCCGGCTTCGAGCGCAAGTACCCATGGCAGTTGTCGGGCGGCATGCAGCAGCGCGTGTCGATCGCGCGCGCACTCGGCTTCGAGCCGCGCCTGCTGATGATGGACGAGCCGTTCGGCGCGCTCGACGAGATCACGCGCGACCGCCTCAACGAGCAGTTGCTGAGACTATGGCGTGCCGATCAGGGGGACCAAGGCGGAGCGAAGCGCACCGTCGTTTTCGTCACGCACTCGATTTCCGAAGCAGCGTTCCTCTCGTCGCGCATCGTCGTCATGTCGGCGCGGCCTGGACGAATCGTCGACATCATCGAGTCGACCTTGCCTGCGGATCGCACGCTCGAGATCCGCGAGACGCCCGAGTTCCTCGCCATCGCGCACCGGCTGCGCGTCGCGCTCGCGGCCAGCCATGAAGACTGAGTCCACTGGCGCCACGCTCTTCACCGAGAACGTGCTGCCGGTGCTTACCGTGCTTGCGGCGTTGATGCTCGTCTGGTACGCAGCCGCGGTCTGGCTCAACGCGCCGCAGGTGATCGAACGCAGCTTCGACGGCCAGCCCGGCTGGTCGTGGCGCGAACTCGTCACGCTCACCTGGAGCATGGATCGCCCGATCCTGCCGGCGCCGCACCAGATCGCGCTCGACATGTGGTCGTCGATCTTCGACTGGCCGCCGGATTCGCCGCGCAGCCTGCTCTATCACGCCGCGGTGACCAGCGGCGCGACGCTGCTCGGCTTCGTGCTCGGCTCGCTGCTCGGCGTGGCGCTTGCGGCGCTGATCGTCAACCTGCCAACGCTCGAACGCGCGATGTTCCCCTGGATCATCGCGTCGCAGACGGTGCCGGTGCTCGCGATCGCGCCGATCGTGATCGTCATCCTCGGCCACTTCAACCTCACCGGCTTGTTGCCCAAGGCCTTGATCTCGATGTACCTGTGCTTCTTCCCGGTCGTCGTCGCGATGGTCAAGGGCCTGCGTGCGCCGGGCGTGTTCGAGCGCGAGCTGCTCTACACCTACGCCGCGTCGAAGGGCCAGACCTTCTGGAAGCTGCGCATGCCCGCGGCGATGCCCTTCCTGTTCCCTTCCCTGCGGGTCGCGATCGCCGCCGGTCTCGTCGGCGCGATCGTCGGCGAGCTGCCCACCGGCGCACAGGCCGGCCTCGGCGCGCGGCTGCTAACGGGCTCCTACTATGGCAACACGGTGCAGATCTGGTCCGCACTCGTGATGGCGGCGCTGCTCGGCCTGGTACTGACCGCGCTCGTCTCGCTTGCCGAGCGCGTGGTCGTCGTCAAAGGCAAAAACGGATGAGCGACACCGCGCGCACCCTGCCCGCACCGCGCCGGATCCTGCTGGCGCTGCTCCCGCTCTTTCTGGTGCTGCAGGCGCTGTGGCGACCGATCGGAGTTTCGGGTGGGCAGCTTCTCGAATGGGGCAGCCAAGCTTCGTTGTTGCCGTATGCGGTTGCCGCAGTCGCCGCCGCCGTCCTCGGCCTGTGGCCGCTGCGCAGCGCTGCCCCAGTCGCGGTGCATCTGCTGCTCTCGGGGCTCGCCGCCGTCGCGCCGCTCGCCCTGCTGATCAACCAGCCCGACTTAGGGCTGAGCGGCGCAACCCCACCGGCGTGGGACGCTGGCCTGTGGCTGTACCTGTGCGCGCTCGCATTGCTCGCGGGCAGCAGCGTGCGTCGCGTCGCGGCACTCGACCTGCACGGGCCATTGCTCGATCAGGCTACGGCAATAGTGTTCGGCGCCTGGGCGCTCGTTTTCTGGCAACTGCTGATCGACGCCTTCAATGTGCCGCGCGTGCTGCTGCCAGCGCCGCTGCAGATCGGGCAGGCGCTGTTCGGCAACTGGGGCACTTTGACCGTCGACTTCATACAGACCGTGCTCCACGCCGTGCTGATCGGTTATGCGATCGGCTGCGGCCTCGGCTTCATGGTTGGCGTGTTGATCGACCGCAGCCCTTTTCTGCAGCGCGGTTTGCTGCCGCTGGCGGCGCTGGCGAGCGCCGTGCCGCTCGTCGGCATCGCGCCGATTGCGGTGATGTGGTTCGGCTTCGACTGGCACTCGAAAGCCGCCGTCGTCGCGCTGATGACGTTTTTCCCGATGCTCGTCAACACGCTTGCCGGGTTGAAATCTGCGGGCCACATGGAGCTCGACCTGATGCGCTCCTACGGCGCGGCCTACTGGCGCACGCTGGCGCTGTTGCGCATTCCGGTCGCGATGCCGTTTGTCTTCAACGCGCTCAAGATCAACTCGACGCTCGCGCTGATAGGCGCCATCGTCGCCGAGTTCTTCGGCTCGCCGATCTCCGGCCTTGGCTTTCGCATCTCGACCGAGGCGGCGCGGCTGAACATGCCTGTCGTATGGGCCGCAATCTTCGTGTCTGCGGTGGCGGGCTCGATCTTCTTCGCGTTGCTCGCGCTCATCGAGCGGCGCCTGACGTTCTGGCATCCTTCGCTGCGCAAAGGATAGGATCACGCACCCGGCAAGCGGGCTCTGGCAACCGCCGCAAGGCACTACAACGAGGAGAGACGACGATGAGAAAACAATTGTTCTGCCTGGCGCTGGCGTTTGCCGGCGTGATGGGCTCGGCCCACGCAGCCGACAAGTTCACGGTGCAGATGAAATGGCTGCCGCAGGCGCAGTTCGCCGGCTACTACGTCGCCCTGGCGAAAGGCTTCTACAAGGACGTGGGGCTTGACGTGACGATCAAACCGGGCGGCCCCGACATCGCACCGCCGCAGGTGCTTGCCGCCAGCGGCGCCGATGTGGCAGTGGACTGGATGCCGAGCGCGCTCGCCGCACGCGAGGCCGGCGCACCGCTCGTCAACATCGCCCAGATCTACAACCGCTCGGGGATGATGCTGACGTGCAAGAAGTCGAGCGGCGTCGCGACGCCGAAAGATTTCAAGGGCAAGACGCTCGGCGTCTGGTTCGGCGGCAACGAGTACCCCTTCCTCGCATGGATGGCGATACTGGGCTACAAGACCGACGGCGCGAACCCGGATGTGAAGGTGCTCAAGCAGGGCTTCAACGTCGACCCGCTGCTGCAGAACCAGGCAGCGTGCATCTCGACCATGATCTACAACGAGTACTGGCAGATCATCGACGCCGGCGTCAAGCCCGACCAGCTTGTCACCTTCTACTATGAAGACCAAGGCGTCGCAATGCTCGAAGACGGTTTGTACGCACTCGGTCCGAAGCTGAAAGACCCCGCCTTCGTCGACAAGGCGGCGCGCTTCGTGAAGGCATCGCTCAAGGGCTGGGAATACGCGATCAAGAACCCCGACGAAGCGGTGAAGATCGTGCTTGCCGCCGACATGTCGGGCGGCTCGACCCCCGCGGTGCAAAAGCGCATGTTGGAAAACGTCGCCAAGCTGATCACGAACGCCGGTACACCGAAGATGGGCCAACTCGACCCTGCCGCCTACAAGCGCACGGTCAAGGTGCTGCTCTCGGGTGGCAGCGCGCCGGTGATCAAGAAGGACCCGGGCCCCGACGCGGTGACCAGCGTCGTCTGGGACAAGGCGATGGCGAAGTAAGACGCGAGACACGGGTGCGGTTCGCTGATGCGGGTCGCATCCCTCTACGCTCACCGTCTTCTCGTTCGCATTCGCGCTCGCGCGCCGCACGCGTCCCACCCACATGCTCCTCGCCCAGATCCTCTTCTCGCAGGGCTTCGGCACGCGGCGCGAGTGCGAATCGCTGGTGGCGATCGGCGTGGTCGGCATCGACGGGCGCACGATCGATGATCCCGATGCCGAGTTCGACCCGCACGGCCTCATGCTGACCGTCCACGGCAAGGACTGGCCCGTGCACGCCAAGGCGCTCGTGCTCTTGCACAAGCCCGCGGACTACGAGTGTTCGCAAAAGCCCAAACACCACCCCAGCGTGATGAACCTGCTGCCGCCGCCGCTGCGCCGCCGCGGCGTGCAACCGATCGGCCGGCTCGACGCCGACACGACCGGCCTCCTGCTACTGACAGACGATGGCGCGCTGATCCACCGGTTGACCTCACCGAAGAAGCACGTCCCCAAGGTCTACGAGATCGAGACGACCGACCCGGTGAGCGCGCGCCAGATCGAAGACCTGATGCGCGGCGTCGTGCTGCATGATGACCCGCTGTCGGTGCGCGCCGCAGCCTGCGAGCAGACTGGCGAGCGCGCGCTGCGCATGACCCTTCTCGAAGGCAAGTACCACCAGGTCAAACGCATGGTTGCAGCGGCCGACAACACAGTTGCGCGCTTGCACCGCAGCCGCTTCGGCGCGCTCGAACTGCCGCCTGACCTCGCCAGTGGACAGTGGCGGTGGCTCGATGGCGCGCACGTGATCTTGGGGCCCGCCACTCAATCCCCGCCCTGCTGAACTCGGACATGCTGCTCGTCGTCCTCGCCTGCGCACTGCTGATCTCCACGACGACGGTGATCCACTACGAAGCCCTGCGCGGGCTGAGCCGTCGCCTGCCGGCGCTGCACATTCCGAACCGCAGCAAGCTCCTGGTCGTCATCTTTTCGGCTTTCATCGCCCACGCACTGGAGATCGGCGTCTACGGCGGTGCGCTCTACACGCTGGTCGCAAACCTCGGCGCGGGCACGCTCGAAGGCAGGCTCGGTTTTTCGTTCATCAATTGCCTGTACTTCTCCGCCGAGACCTACACGACGCTCGGATTCGGCGATCTGACTCCCGTCGGCCCGGTGCGGCTGCTCGCTGGCGTCGAGGCCCTCAACGGCCTGCTGCTGATCGGCTGGTCCGCCTCCTACACCTACATCGCGATGGAGCGCTTCTGGCGCGAGGATTCGCCGTCGCAAGATGTATGAAGCCTGAAGCGCGCAATCTCGCCGGCCTCCACACGTCGTTCGGAGCGCAATCATAAAGACACCGAACAGCGTAAAAACCGAGCTTGCACTGGCTGGCAGTTGCCTTTGAGCATCCCAAGCCCGAAAGCGGACCCGGCGTTCACGAAGGAACTACAGCTTCCAGTTATGAAATCTGTATTCGTTATCTCTGTTCCTCGAGGCGAAGTGCAGTAGGAGGTGCACGAACTACTGCATCCAGCGCGGCGCCACGGCGCTACCATGCATTGAGGCGTCCAACGGCCTAAGTCCTGGAGTTGGGCTTGTCCATCACAGTTTTCTTCAACGCTGGCGCGGGGTTGAGTCGATTCAGCACACTGGACCGATAGATGAAGCCAACGAATCGAAGAAGGTCCCAGCTCAAGAAACTCACTGAAGAAGGCTCGATGACATGACTTCGCGTTATGAAGAAAATGCGTTTCTTCGGCGCGATTTGCCGCAGAGGGCCGATTACTTCGCTAACCCCCCCAGCTCCGGGGATGGTCGGAAAGAGTGCGAATTCCTACACTACGTTGGTGACGCGAATTAAATCGAGCGTTTCCGATGCACTTTACCGATAGTCCTCGAAGGAGATTCACATGAATATGAACATGAAGACCCTCATTGCCGCAGCGACATTGTGCGTGGCTGGCGGCGCGAACGCGGCGCTGCTGTCCGGCGAAACGCTCAATTATCAATACTTCTTCCCGGACCTCAGCTCCCCCTACTCCAATGCACAGAACGGGGACTTCGTCGTCGGCCCGGGCGTGGAAATCACCAATGTGGTGGACGGAGCAGGAACGCTCGATGCGTCCGATACGCAGATCACGGTCCTGTTCGCGGGGGATATTTCATTTTCAGCCGGCACATTCAATGGCTTTCGCTTGACCGACGCTCTGGGCACGATCGCTTCGTTCGCCTCAGTAACAATCAATCCGTTGACTACACTGGGCAGCGGCTTCGGAGCTAGCAATGTCTCGTTTGACGCCGATCACATCTGGGTCAACTGGGCAAGTCTAGGCTTCGCGGCCGGCCAGCAACTGGTGCTTGACGTCAGCGCCGTTCCCGAGCCAGAAACCTACGCCCTGATGCTCGCCGGTTTGGGCTGTCTTGCATTCGTGGCGCGCCGCCGCAAGGTCTAATCTTCTCGTCGATCAGGCTTCGTTATGGCAAAGAGCCCCAGTCGGGGCTCTTTGCCATTGGAAGTGCATGAAAGGACCTCGCGGACGCCGGGCTCGGTGCCGGAGTTTAGACATGGCGATTTCGTGTTCGAATTTTTCTGGCACTGGGTCGGCGCCTTGGCATCCTTTGCCGGAGCGTCGCGTTTGACGGCTGCCCCCGCGGCGGGCACCCTCAAAGGCAGACTCGGCTTTTCGTTCATCAGTTGCCTGTATTCCTCCGCCGAGACCTGCACGACGCTTGGGTTCGGCGATCTGACTCCCGTCGGTCCGGTGCGGCTTCTCGCGGGGTCGAGGCACTCAACGGCCTGCTGCTGATCGGCTGGACGGCTTCCTACACCTACATCGCGATGGAACGCTTCTGGCACACGGAGCCACCGTCACAAGATTTATGAAGCCGGAAGCGCGCAATCGCGCCGGTCCCCGCACGTCGTTCGGAGCGCAAGCATGAATGCACCGAACAGCGTGAAGACCGTGCGTGCACTGGCTGCCAGCGGCCTCTATGGCGTAGTGCAGCAAGAAGTGGACGAGCGGCCGCGTCCATCGCGGCGCCCCGAGCTGTTGAACGCTGCGCCCGATAATCCGCGCATGCAGGTCTTTCGCGGCTTCCATCACCCTGGCATCGCGCCCGCCTGCGCGCTGACGATCGGCAATTTCGACGGCGTGCACCGCGGGCATCAGGCGATGCTCGCGCTGCTGCGCTCCGAGGCGAAACATCGCGGGCTGCCCACATCGGTGCTGACCTTCGAGCCGCATCCGCGCGACCACTTCGCCGCGCTCGCCGGCAAGCCCGAGCTCGCCCCGGCACGTATCGCGACGCTGCGCGACAAGTTGGGCGAGCTCGAGCGTTGCGGCATCGATCAGGCGATCGTGACGCGCTTCGATGCCCGCTTCGCGAGCCAGTCGCCGCAGGCCTTCATCGACGACGTGCTCGTCGCCGGGCTGCATGCACGCTACGTGCTCGTCGGCGACGACTTCCGCTTCGGCGCGCGGCGCGCCGGCGACTACGCGATGCTCGACGCCGCCGGCGCGCGCAGCGGATTCGATGTCGCGCGCATGAACAGCTACGAGGTGCACGGCCTGCGCGTCAGCAGCTCAGCGGTACGCGACGCGCTCGCGAGCGGGCGCATGGACGACGCCGCCGCACTGCTCGGCCGCCCCTACAGCATCAGCGGCCACGTGACGCACGGGCGCCGGCTGGGGCGCGACATCGGCTTTCCGACGCTCAACCTGCGCTTTCCGCACACACGCGCGGCGGCGATGGGCATCTTCGTCGTCAAGGTGTTCGGGCTGGACGACGCACCGCTTGCAGGTGTCGCGAGTCTCGGCGTCCGGCCGACGATCGAATCGGCCGGTCGTGTGACGCTCGAGGTGTACTGCCTCGACTGGCCCGCCGCGCTCGGCCGCGAAGGGGGCTACGGTAAACTCGTGCGCGTGGAATTGCTGCACAAGATTCGGGACGAGGCCCGCTTTGAGGGGCTCGAGGCGCTCACCGCCGCGATACGGCGTGACGTGGACGCCGCGCGCGCCCATCTCGCCGCCCACGCGGCCGAGCGCCGCCAGACGACGCGCGACCGAATTTGATCCTGCATCTCGAACCGGCCCGGTATTCCGGCGCCGGCCGCGCGGGTCGAGGATGCTTTCCAAGCGCACCACCCGCACCCGCACTCCCCTTCCGGAGCGATCCGCAAGCGACCCGCTCGCAAGGACACACCATGGCTGACAAGCCCGCCGCCGACTACCGCAAGACGCTGAATCTGCCCGACACGCCGTTCCCGATGCGGGGCGACCTGCCCAAGCGCGAGCCGGGCTGGGTCAAGGCCTGGGACGACGAGGGCTTCTACGGGCAACTGCGCGCCGCGCGCCACGGCGCGCCGCTGTTCGTGCTGCACGACGGCCCGCCGTACGCGAACGGCCAGATCCACATGGGGCACGCCGTCAACAAGGTGTTGAAGGACATGATCGTCAAGGCGCGCCAACTGGCAGGCTTCGACGCGCAGTACGTGCCGGGCTGGGACTGTCACGGCCTGCCGATCGAGAACGCGATCGAGAAGAAGTTCGGCCGGCACCTGAGCCGCGACGACATGCAAGCGAAGAGCCGCGCCTACGCAACCGAGCAGATCGCGTTGCAGATGGCCGACTTCAAGCGCCTCGGTGTGCTCGGCGACTGGGCGCACGGCTACGCGACGATGGACCCCGGCAACGAGGCGGGCGAGATCCGCGCCTTCAAGCGCGTGATCGAACGCGGCTTCGTCTATCGCGGCTTGAAGCCCGTGTACTGGTGTTTCGACTGCGGCAGTTCGCTCGCCGAATTCGAGATCGAGTACGCCGACAAGAAAAGCCAGACGCTCGACGTCGGCTTCCCGTGCGCCGAACCCGAAAAGCTCGCCGCCGCATTCGGCCTGCCTGCGCTTTCGAAGGACGCGTTCGCGGTGATCTGGACGACGACGGCGTGGACGATCCCTGCGAACCAGGCGCTCAATCTCAACCCGGCGCTCGACTACGCGCTCGTCGATACCGAGCGTGGTGTGTTGCTGGTTGCCGCGACGCTCGTCGATTCGTGCATGAAGCGCTACGGCCTCGAAGGCAGCGTGCTGTCAACCACGCGCGGCGACAAGCTCGGCGGGCTGAACTTCCGGCATCCGCTTGCGTATGTCGATCCCGGCTTCGACAGGCTCAGCCCCGTCTATCTGGCCGACTACGCGACGGCCGAGGACGGCACCGGCATCGTGCACTCGTCGCCCGCCTATGGCGTCGACGACTTCAACTCGTGCGTCGCCCACGGGCTTGCCTATGACGACATCCTGAACCCGGTGCAGGCGAACGGCAGCTACGCGGTCGACTTCCCGCTGTTCGGCGGCCAGAACATCTGGAAAGCCGCGCCGGTCGTCGTCGAGGCGCTGCGCGACGCCGGTCGACTGTTCGCGACCGAGACAATCACGCACAGCTATCCGCATTGCTGGCGACACAAATCGCCGGTGATCTACCGCGCGGCGGCGCAGTGGTTCATCCGCATGGACGCGGGCGAAGGTGTATTCACAAAGGACAAGGCGAAGCAGACGTTGCGTCAGACCGCGCTTGCCGCGATTGACGCGACGAACTTCTATCCCGAGAACGGCCGTGCCCGCCTGCGCGACATGATCGCGAACCGGCCCGATTGGTGCATCAGCCGCCAGCGCAGTTGGGGCGTGCCACTGCCCTTCTTCCTGCACAAGGACACGGGTGACCTGCACTCGCGCACGATGGAGATTCTCGACCAGGCGGCCGACATCGTCGAGGCAGGCGGCATCGAGGCCTGGAGCCGCGTGACGGCCGAGGATATCGTCGGCGCCGAGGACGCCGCGCACTACAACAAGAGCAGCGACATCCTCGAAGTCTGGTTCGACTCCGGCTCGACCTTCCGGCACGTGCTGCGTGGAACGCACCGGGGCACGGATGACCAGCCGAGCCATCACGCGAGCGGCCCCGAGGCTGACCTCTACCTCGAGGGCCACGACCAGCACCGTGGCTGGTTCCATTCGTCGCTGCTCGTCGCGTGCGCGCTCGAGGGCCGCGCGCCGTACCGCGGGCTGCTGACCCACGGCTTCACGGTCGACAGCCAGGGCCGCAAGATGAGCAAGTCGCTCGGCAACGGCATCGAGCCGCAGGCCGTGAGCCAGAAGCTCGGCGCCGAGATCATCCGGCTGTGGGTCGCGGCGAGCGACTATTCGGGCGACATCGCAGGCGACGACAAGATCCTCGCGCGTGTCGTCGACGCCTACCGCCGCATCCGCAACACCTTGCGCTTCCTGCTCGCGAACACGAGCGACTTCGACGCCGCGACCGACGCCGTGCCACTCGATGAGATGCTCGAGATCGACCGCTACGCGCTCGCCCGCGCGGCGCAGTTCCAGGCCGAGGTGCTCGCGCACTACGAGGTCTACGAGTTCCATCCCGTCGTCGCCAAGCTGCAGCTCTTCTGCAGCGAAGACCTCGGCGCGTTCTACCTCGACATCCTGAAGGACCGGCTCTACACGATGGCGCCGAGGTCGCTCGCGCGGCGTTCGGCGCAGACCGCGCTGTGGCAGATCACGCACGCGATGCTGCGCTGGATGGCGCCGTTCCTGAGCTTCACCGCCGAGGAGGCGTGGCAGGTGTTCGCGCCCGGTGCATCGCGGTCGATCTTCACCGAAACATACTGGAGCTTTGGCACGCCTGACGCCGCGCTGCTCGCGAAGTGGTCGCGCATCCGCGAGATTCGCGACACCGTGAACAAGGAAATCGAAACGCTGCGTACCGCCGGAAGCATCGGCTCGTCGTTGCAGGCCGAGGTGCGGATCACGGCCGCTGCCGACGACCACATGCTGCTCGCGTCGCTCGGCGACGATCTGCGCTTCGTCACGATCACTTCGCAGGCGACAATCGCCGGTGGCGATGAGCTCGCGATCGACGTCACGCCGACCGCCGCGAGAAAGTGCGAGCGCTGCTGGCACTGGCGCGATGACGTTGGCCACAACCCCGACCACTCGACGATCTGCGGCCGCTGCACGAGCAACCTCTACGGGTCCGGCGAAGCGCGGGCCGTCGCCTGATGGCCACGCGACGGTCCGGCAGCCTGCTGCCGTGGCTCGGCATCGCGCTCATCGTCGTCGTGCTCGACCAGCTGACGAAGACGCTGATCGTCGCCCGCTTCGCGCTCGGCGACAACCTCACCGTCACGCCCTTCTTCAACATCGTGCGCGCGCACAACGCCGGCGCAGCGTTCTCGTTCCTGGCGGGAGCATCGGGCTGGCAGCGCTGGTTCTTCGTCGGCCTCGGCGCCGTGGCGGCCGTCTTCATCGTCTGGATGCTGTCGCGCCACGGTGGGCAGCGGCTCTTTGCCTGGGCCCTGTCGCTGATCCTCGGCGGCGCGGTCGGCAACGTGATCGACCGTCTGCTGCACGGTCACGTGGTGGACTTCGTCCAGCTGCACTACGCGGGCTGGTACTTCCCATCGTTCAACATCGCCGACAGCGCGATCACGATCGGCGCGGCGTGCCTAATCCTCGACGAAGTGCTGCGCGTGCGGCGCGCACGCTGAAACCTGCGTTGCAGGGCAGAATCGCGCAATGAGCGAAGCGCCCGAACCCGTCGCGCCCGCCCCAGCCGACGGCGAGGCGCCACCACCGCTGCCACCACCGACCGTTTTCGACATCCGACTCAACCCGCTCGGCATGTCAGACCCGTTTCGCTGGCTCGCCGCCGGCTGGCGCGACTTTCGGCGTGCACCGGGCATCGGCCTGTTCTACGGCGGCTGCTTCACGGCGATGGGCTGGCTGCTGCTGAAAGTGTTCGAGTACTCGCCCGCATGGACGCTTGCGCTCTCCGCCGGCTTCCTGCTCGTCGGGCCCTTCCTCTGCCTCGGACTGTACGACGTCAGCCGCAAGCTCGAGCGCGGCGAGCGGCCGGACTTCGGCGCCTCGCTCACCGCGTGGGACACGCGCATGGGCACGATGGCGATCTTCGGCACCGTGCTGCTCGTGCTCGAGATGGTGTGGGCGCGCGCATCGCTCGTCGTGTTCGCACTCAGCTTCGACGGCATGCCCGACTTCAAGGGCTCGCTGATGAAGCTCATCGACCCGCAGAACATCGAGTTCATCGTCGCCTACACCGGCGTCGGCAGCATCTTCGCCAGCATGATCTATGCCGTCAGCGTGGTCTCGATACCGATGATCCTCGACCGCCAGACGGACGCCATCTCGGCGGGCCTGACGAGCATCCGCCTGTGCCTCACGCAGCCGGAGGTGATGCTGTTGTGGGGCGTGCTGATCACGCTGCTCGTCGTGCTTGCGATGCTGCCCGGCTTCCTCGGCCTGCTCGTCGTCGGCCCGGTGCTCGGGCATGCGACGTGGCATGCGTATCGGGCCGCCGTCGAAGCGCAAGCGCACGCCGACTGAAAGCGGCGCTGAGCGGCGCCTAGCGGTTAGTACGCGGCCGCGGTTCTCCGCGGCAGACGGGCCTCGCGAATGGGCAAGTGAATCATCGCGGCGGCAATGGCGAGGGTGATGTCGACGTACCAGATCCAGTCGAAGCTGCCGGTGACTTCGTACACCTTGCCTCCGAGCCACGCACCCAGGAAGCCGCCAACCTGGTGAGTCAGCATCACCAGGCCGAACAGCGTTGCCATGTTGGACAGCCCGAAGAACTTGGCCACCAGTCCTGCCGTCGGCGGGATCACGGAAAGGAAGGTCAGGCCCATCACCGCCGCGAACACCAGCACGACGGTGCCCGTCTTCGGCGCAAACACAAAGATCAGCACGGCCAGCGCGCGTGCCGCATAGACCAGCGACAGCAGCGACTTCATTCGCCACCGTCCAACGGCCCAGCCCATCGTGAGACTGCCGACGATGTTGAACAGGCCCAGGATGCCCAGCGCCCAGGCGCCGTACTGCAGGGGCAGCCCGCATGAAGCAACAACACCCGGAAGGTGAGTGGCGAGGAAGGCAACGTGAAAGCCGCAGGTGAAAAAGCCCGTGGCCAGCAAGAGATAGCTGCGGTCGCCCAGCGCGACGCGGATCGCCTCGCCGGTGCCGGCCACCTTTTGCCCTGGCACCACCGCCAGCCTTGAATTGCCCTTCAGCACGAATGCAGCGGGCAGGCACAGCAGCACCAGCACGCCCATCACTTGCAGCGCAGCGACCCAACCCATACCGGCGATCAACACGCCCGCGACCGGTGCCATCACGAACTGACCGAACGAGCCGCCCGCGTTGATGATGCCCGTGGCCATGCCACGACGCTCGGCCGGAATCAGCCGGGCGGCGGCCGACATCAGCACGGCCGGCCCGGCCATTCCCGCGCCACCCGCCGACAGCACACCAATTGCCAGGATCAGGCCCGCTGTGCTCGTCATGTACGGCGTGATGATGGTGCCGACGGCGATCAACAGGATACCGATCGTCAAGACCCGCGCGGTGCCGATCTTGTCGGCCATCGCACCTGCAAAGGGTTGAGTCAGCCCCCACCACAGCTGGCCGAAGGCAAACGCGAGGCTGATGCTGCCCAACCCCAGACCGGTCAAAGTGTTCAACGATCCGAGGAACAGCCCCATCGTCTGACGCGTCCCCATCGTCAGCGCGAAGGTGCCAGCCGCAGCCAACAGCACGACCGCGACCCCCCAGGTCCGGACATCGTTCGACGGCTTCGACTCAGTCATCGACCGGCTCCTCGGGCGCCGACGGAGCCAGTAGCGCGAGGGACTCCTGGATCAAAGCGTGCAGCGCTACAACGCGCGGCACACCCAGAGCCTGATTGAGACTTTCCTGCGCCGCCTTCCAATGGCGCTGCGCCTCGGTGCGCTTGGCTCGCCCGGCAGCGGTAATCGAAACCGCCCGGCTACGGTCGTCGTCACCCATCGTCATTTCGACCCAGCCCGCCGCAATCAGCGGCCTCAGGTTGCGCGTCAACGTCGACGGATCCATTTTCAGCGTAGCTGCCAGATCGGCCGGCCGTGCAGGCCCCAGTTTGAGCACGGTCGACAGTAGCGAGTACTGCGTCGTTTTCATCCCCGCGGCGCTCATTCGGGCGTCGTAGTGCTGCGTCACCTGTCGCGTCAGCTGGCGCAGTTGCAGATTCGTGCAGCCACGCGGCAGGTCGGCAGGCGCGTCGCTGGTGGCGTTTGGTCGATTCATGATATTATTGTATATGCATTTGTTGTATATGCAATCTATCATGCCGCCAGCTGTTGCGCGGTGTGGGGCGACAAGTGGATTCCAAGCACCATGAGCCACGTGCAGCCATCGTCAGCCGCCGAGTTGGTTTCTTCTCGCGTAACCGGAGCAAGCACAGTGAGTCAATATCTCGAGGATTTTGCGGTGGGTCAGATCTTGACGGGGCCGCAAACCCTGACCGTCACGGCCGCAGACATCAAGGCGTTCGCCACGCAGTTCGATGCCCAGCCGTTCCACCTCGACGAGAGCGCGGCCGAAGCCAGCATCTTCCGCGGCCTCGCGGCGAGCGGATGGCACACCGCAGCGCTGACGATGACGCTCCTGTTGCAGAGCGACTTTCGACCCACGGGCGGCATCATCGGCGCCGGAAGCGATGAGATCAGTTGGCCCCGACCGACGCGCCCCGGCGATATTCTTGGCGTGCGCTGTGAAGTGCTCGACGTCAAACCTTCGACAAGGAATCCCCGTCAAGGCACATTGAAGGCACGTGTGACGACGTTCAATGCCGCGGGTGAACCCGTGCAGGTGGCGGTGATGAAAGTCGTCGTGCCACGCCGACCGACGTCCTGAGCGCGCTTGGCGGTCGAGCCTCGATCGGATGTCGCCAAATCCACCATCGGCCCGGAGTCACGGTGCCAGAACTCACCCCCACCGCTGAAACATGGAACCGTGAACTCGAGACCGTGCGCAAGCACATGCATGCGAGCGGTGGCAAGGCCGGACTGGCTGACCCGAAAGCATTGCACGGCAAGACCGGCCTGCAGATCATGCAAGGCACGCTGAACGGAGACCTGCCCTATTCGCATATCGCTGAGACGCTCGACTTCACGCTGCTGATGGTCGAGAACGGCAAGGCCGTTTTCCAGGGCACGCCGCAGTTGAAGCACTACAACCCGTTGGGCAGCGTGCACGGCGGCTGGTACGCGACGATGCTCGACTCGGCAATGGGCTGCGCGGTGCACACCGCGCTCGCCGCGGGCCAGGGCTACACCACAGCCGAACTCAGCGTGCACATCGTGCGCGCCGCGTCAGCGCGCAGCGGACCGCTACGAGCAATCGGCACGGTCGTGCACTGCAGCCGCCAACTCGCCACCGCCGAGGGACCCATCGTCGGCCCTGACGGTAGGCTGTGCGCGCACGGCACCACTACCTGCCTGGTGTTCGAGGTGCCAGCACGCTGACGAAAGCCGGCATCGCTGGCGCCGCCGCCGGCACGAGCATCCACCTCTCCGACGCCCTGCCACACCTTGGCGCGCTGCTCGCTTTGCGGCTCGGCACGCGGCCTCACGGCAGCAACACGCTGCACCCCGTCGTCTTGCGCGCTTCCAGGTCGCGGTGTGCCTGGGCGACGTCCTTGAGCGCATAGCGCTGGTCGATGCGAATTTTGACCTTGCCACTCGTCACGACCTCGAACAGCTCGTCGGCCATTGCCTGCGTTGCCTCGCGCGTTGCGATGTGGGTGAAGAGCGTCGGCCGCGTGAGATAGAGGGACCCCTTCGCTGCCAGTGTGCCGACTGCCACCGGCGCCGCGACGCCGGACGCATTGCCGTAACTAGCCATCAGGCCGAAGGGGCGCAGGCAGTCGAGCGACTTGTCGAAGGTGTCCTTGCCGATCGAGTCGTACACCACCTTCACGCCCGCGCCTGCGGTGATCTCGCGCACGCGGGCCACGAAGTCCTCCTTGTTGTAGTTGATCATGTGCGCGGCACCGTGCGCCGCGGCGAGCGCGCATTTCTCTTCCGACCCTGCCGTGCCGATCAGTTGCAGACCGAGCGCCTTCGCCCACTGGCAGGCAATCAGGCCGACGCCGCCGGCCGCGGCATGAAAGAGCACGAAGTCGCTGGCCTGCAAGCCGCCCTGCGGCAAGGTCTTTCGCAGCAGGTACTGGGCGGTCAGGCCCTTCAACATCATCGCCGCGCCGGTCTCGAAGTCGATCGCATCGGGCAGCTTGACGACGCACTTCGCCGGCATCACGCGCAGCGTGCAGTAACTGCCCGGCGGGTTGCTCGCATAGGCGGCGCGGTCGCCGGCCTTCAAATGCGTCACGCCCTCGCCCACCGCCTCGACGACGCCGGCGCCTTCCATGCCGAGCGAGAGCGGCAGGGGCAGCGGATAGACGCCGGAGCGCTGATAGACGTCGATGAAGTTCAGGCCGCAGGCGTGATGGCGAATGCGGATCTGGCCGGGGCCGGGGTCGCCGACAGGAAGGTCGACGAGATGCATCGCATCGGCGTCGCCGTACTTTTCGACTTGGATCGTGGGGCTGGTCAGGTTCATGGCTGAGGTCTCCGGGAAGGGCGAAGAAAGAATTGCAATAGGGTATCGTGCCAGCAGTCTGCCGATCCAGTCTTTGACGCGCTACATCCCCTTTCTCGTTTCATGAGGCGCCTCACAACAGCCCCCAACATCGCGATCGCGACGCTCTGGGCGGACATGCTCACCAGCGGCGGCGTCAAGTCGACCGTGCAGCGCTATTTCGCGAGCAGCATCGCGGGCGAGATTCCGCCCGACCAAGCGCTGCCAGAGATCTGGATCGAAGATGCCGCGCAGTACGATGCGGCGCGCATTCTGCTCGAAGAACTGCGCCATCCGCCGCGCCGGCGCTGGATCTGCCCCGGTTGCCACGAGTCGATCGACGGCCCCTTCGAGCAGTGCTGGAACTGCGGCACGAACATGCCCCGGAGCGTCTCCAGATGACAGTGCGCCTCGCCGGCCGCACGATCTTCCTGATGACGCTTGCCACCGCTGCTGTGGGCGGGCAACGCCATCGTCGGCCGCCTGCTCGTCGGCAGCGTGCCGCCGGTGACGCTCAACTTCCTGCGCTGGGCGCTGGCGGCGATGTTGCTGCTGCCGCTCGCATGGCAGTCGCTGCGCCGGCCGCGCGAGATCTTCGCCCGCTGGCGTTACCTCGCCGCGCTCGGCGTGCTCGGCGTCGGCACCTACAACGCGCTGCAATACCTCGCGCTCGTGACCTCGACGCCGATCAACGTCACGCTGATCGCGGCCAGCACGCCGGTGTGGATGCTGGCCGTGGGCGCGCTCGCCTTCGGCGAGCACCCGTCGCCGACGCCAGTTGCTCGGCGCCGCGCTGTCGTTGCTCGGCGTCGCTGACGGTGCTCGTCCGCGGCGATCCGACGGCGCTCGCGACGTTGCACTTCGTGCCCGGCGATCTGTACGTCGTCGTCGCCGTCATCGCGTGGTCGTTCTACAGCTGGATGCTCGCCCGCCCGCCGGCGTCGATGCGCCCGCCGTTGCGGCCCGACTGGGACTGGGCGAGCCTGCTGCTGTTGCAGACACTCTTCGGCCTGTTCGCGGCGGGCGCTGCGGCCGGCGTCGAGCAGCTTCGCGGTGCCGCACCGATCGTGTGGAACGGCTGGGTGATCGCCGCGCTCGGGTTCGTGGCGATCGGCCCTTCGATCGTCGCCTACCGCTGCTGGGGCCTGGGCATTGCCGCCGGCGGGCCGGCGCTTGCCGCGTTCTTCGGCAACCTCGCGCCGGTCTTCGCGGCGCTGATGTCGGCCGCGCTGCTGGGCGAAGCACCACACGCGTTTCACATGCTCGCGTTCGCACTGATCGTCGCCGGCATAGTCGTCTCGTCGGGGAGCCGCCCCGGCTGAGCACGCTACGCCGCTACGGTGCGCGCAGATCGAGTTCGCGCAGCATCACGGGCTCGATCGAGCCCGCCGCCACGCGACGCCGCACCGCTTCGCCAATCTCGTCGGCGTGCGCAGCATAGGTTTCAAGCGGATCATCGTCGACTGCGTCGGGTCGAAAGCGGTAGTGCAAAGCCCGGCTGCTGACCGTCGCGCCCACATCGACGCCATCGCAGAGAACGGAGAAGCGCACTGCGGCGCTGTCTTTGTGAAAGTAGGCTTGCGACATGGTGGGTCCAGTGAAAACGTGCTGCGATCGCCGCGCGCCGGTGGATCGGGACGATCAGCAGCTTCATTGCAGTATGCACCCCGAACCTCCGTGCGCCCTGACCCTACTTCTTGTCCTTGCCGACCTGGTTGCCGATGACGCCGCCCACCGCGGCGCCGCCGACCGTCCCGACCGCGCTGCCACCGGTAAGCACCGCCCCGCCGACCGCGCCCACGCCGGCGCCGATCGCGGTGCTCTTGTCGCGCGACGACATGTTCTCGCATGCACCCAGGCTGAAGAGGACTGCGAGCGACACTGCTGCGGTCGCGATTCGATTCGTCGTATTCATGTGTTGATCTTTCATGGGTTCATCTCGTCGTTGAAATGCTCGGCACTTCCGCCAACCTGAGGTGCACGACGGCGTGCTGATCACGCCTGAAGTGTTGGCCATGCCAGCCCCGGGGGTAAGCGGACGGGGCCGCAACGCAACGTAGTTCCTGTCCTACGCGCGCCATGCTTTCGCGCGGCCCCAACCGTACCTCAAGCGACAGGCGGTCCGCATGGCGCCGGCACTCGCTCGCGAAACGCGTGGCGAGCGATCGCTCTCGACGCCAGCCGCGACAATGGCGCATGACCCGTTCGCCTCCATCTCCGACTGCGCTCTCGCGCGCCGCTTTTGCCACCCTGCTGCTGATCGCGCTGATCATGGGCGCCAACCATGTCGCCGCGCGGCTCGCGTTCGACAATGGCGTGGACGTCGCGACCGCGGTGACCTTTCGCAGCGGCGTCACGGCGCTCGCTGTAGGCGCGCTGCTCTTCTTGCAACACGTGCCCGTGCGCCTCACGCCGCGCCACAAGCGCGTGTTGCCGGTCATCGGGCTGCTCGTCGGCATCCAGAGCCTGTGCATCTACTCGGCGGTCGCGCGCCTGCCGGTGGCGCTCGCGCTGCTCGCGTTCAACACCTATCCGCTGTGGACGGCGCTGTGGGCGCGCATCGTCTACAAGCATCGCGCCGAGCCGCGCGTGCTGCGCGCGATGCCGGTCATGCTGCTCGGCCTTACGCTCGCGCTCGACGTGTTCGGCGCCGCCTCGGGCTTGGGCGCCGCGGGGCAATGGGCGCAGATCGGCGTCGGCGTCGCGTTCGCGATCACCTCGGCGGCGACCTTCGGCCTTGCGCTGGTGCTGACGCAGCACGAGGCAGGCGATCTCGACGGCCGCCTGCGCACGCGACGACGATGGCCATGGTCGCCGTCCTCGCGCTCGCCGGCGTCGCGACGCAGGGCGGCTTTCACATGCCGCAGGCGGCGCCCGGCTGGTGGGGGCTGGCGGCGCTGACGTTGCTCTACGGCACCGGCTTCACGATCATGTTCACCGTGCTGCCAAAGCTCGGCGTGGTCGGCAATTCGGCGATCATGAACATCGAGCCGATCTTCGCGCTCGTGCTGGCCTGGGCCCTGCTCGGACAGTCGATCGCGCCGGTGCAGGTCGCCGGCGGCCTGTTGGTCGTCGCGACCGTGATGTGGCTCGGTACGCGCAGGCGCTGAGCAGGGGCGTTACGGGCGCGCAGGTGCCGCCCGCGCGCCAGCCGCCGAGCGTCAATCCACCAGGTTGTCCGCGACGAGTTCCAGCAGGCTTTCGGTCCTTCGATCCCAACCGGCCTGCTTGGCGCCGGTGTCGAGCGTGATGCGGCACTGGCCGCAACTCGTCACGAAGCGCTTCGCGCCGGTCGCCTCGACCTGCGCCTTCTTGATCTCGAACCATCGGTAGCGCAACGGCGCGGCGCGCTGATTCGAGATCACGCCACCCCCGCCGCCGCAGCATTGGCCCTCGACGCCGTGATCCTGCAGCTCGATCAGCTGCAGGCCGAGCGCGGCGAGCACGCGTCGCGCCGCCGCCTCGAGCCCACCACGCCGCACGATCTGGCACGGGTCGTGGTACGTCGCCGAGTCACCGACGGGCTTGACGCGGATCTTGCCGCTCGCGATGCTTTCGTCGAGAAACTCCGTCATGTGGATGATGCGCACCGGCAGCGCCTTGCCGTACCACCTGGCGGCCTCCCAGCGTGCAGCGCCGTAGGCGTGGCCGCATTCGGGCAGGATCACGGTCGAAGCGCCGATCTTGACCGCCGTGTCGATGATGGCCCGCGTCAGCTTCTCCTGCAATTCAGCGTCGCCGTTGTTGAAGCCGATGTTGGCGGCGTCGAAGCCACCCTGGTGCATCGTCCACGAGGCACCCATGCGGTTGAGCAGCCGCGCGGCGTCGGCAAGCGCCTTGGTGTGCGTGTCGAGCTCGGCCGGTGCCGCGGTGACGAGGATGTCGGCGTGCTCGAGGTCGCACGGGATCTCGACGCCGAACTGCTCGGACACTTCGGCCAGGATGTCGGGCAGATCGTCGCCCGGCGTCGCGGTACTGCCCCATTGGCGCGCCGTGCGGTCCATCAGCGCGAGGCGGTCAGGCATCGAGGCCCGCCTTGAACATGCCGTGGCGCGCCGACCGGACGAGCTCTGCGATGTCGATGCCCATCGGACACACGAGCGTGCAGCGGCCGCACATCGTGCAGGAGTCGTAGATCAGTTCCTGCCATTCCTGCAGGTCGGCAATCGTCGGCGCCTTGACGAGGCCGAGCGCGCGAACGAACGGCGCAAACGGGCTCGCCTCGCGCAGGTAGGCGCGGCGGAACGGCTCGAGCTTGTGGATCGGCGTGTACTTCGCCTCACCCGTGGCGATCTGGAATGGGCAGGCATCCGCGCACGCACCGCAGCGCACGCACGACTCCATGTGCAACGCGGCCGTGACGCCGAAGTCCGAGACGAAGCTCGTCATCGCCGCCTCGAGGCGCTCACTGTCGCTGCGCTCGCCCTGCTGATCAAACCCGGGCCGGGTTGCCGCGACCGCGCTCATACGCGCACCCCGCGGTGCCCGAAGCGCACGCCGGTCGCGCCGCGCGAGAAGGCGAAGAACACCGCATGCATCAGCTTGCCGAACGGGAACCACACGAGAAGGAGCAGGAACGCCAGCAGATGCACCGCGAGCGGGCCGCGATAGAGCGTGTGATCGCGCGCGAGGATCTGCGCCGAAGGCTCGACCAACACCGCCATGCCGGTGATGAACGGCAGAAAGACCACCGTCCAGCTGATCCAGTCGTCGGCGTTCGAGATCAGCCGACGCACCGGATCGGAGAAGCGAAACAACAGCGCGAGCAGCAGCGATACGAACGTGACGCCCGCCGCGACGTACATCACCACGTCGGGCAGCGCCGGCCAGCCGAAGCCGAGGTGGCGCCGGACGAAGGCGATGTGCGGCGCGTAGCCGAACACCACGAGCGCCATGCCGACGTGATAGACGTAGGCGTTGAGCGCCATCGTGCGGTGCGCCCTGGAAATCCCCTTGTGCGGCCACAGCCCCCGCAGCACCCCGCCGAATGCGGAGGCGGCGTTGGACGGCGCGCCCTCGCGCGGCGGCGAGAGGTCGGGCATGCGCGGCCGGCGAGCGACGGCGATCAACCGCCAGGCACTGCCGAAGACGAACACTGCGACCGCGATGGAGAGCGCCGGTCCGCGCGCAAAGTCGAGCAAATCCATCCCTTGATTCTGCTCCGCTCGCACCGAGCGTAGCAGCGACAAATGTCAATACGTGCCCGGATAGGCACCGCCGTCGAGGAGGATGTTCTGCCCCGTCAGGTAGGCCGCGTGCATGCTGCACATGAAGGCGCAGACGGCGCCGAATTCGTCGGGGTTGCCGAAACGGCGCAATGGAATGGTGCCGGCACGTTGCGCGGCGAGCTCCTCGACGCTGCGCCCGGTCTTCGCGGAAGCACCTTGAAAGGTCACCCGCAGGCGGTCGGTGTCGAACGCGCCGGGCAGCAGGTTGTTGACCGTCACGCCCTTCGCGGCGAGCGGGCTGCGCGCGAGGCCGGCGACGAAGCCGGTCAGCCCGCTGCGCGCGCCGTTGCTCAAGCCGAGGATGTCGATCGGCGCCTTCACCGCGGCCGAAGTGATGTTGATGATGCGCCCAAAGCCGCGCTCGGCCATCGCATCGACCGTCGCCTTCATCAGCGCGATCGGCGCCAGCATGTTGGCGTCGAGCGCGGCGATCCAGGCGTCGCGATCCCAGCTCCGGAAGTCGCCCGGCGGTGGCCCGCCCGCGTTGTTGACGAGGATGTCGACCTGCGGGCACGCGGCCAGCGCCGCCGCGCGGCCGGCCTCGGTCGTGATGTCGCCGGGGACGACCCGCACTTCGCCACCGTTGAATGCGCGCAGCTCGGCCGCCGTCGCTTCGAGCGCTTCAATGCCGCGCGCGGTGATGACGACATTCGCGCCCTCGCGCACGAGCGCGCTCGCGCAGCCCTTGCCCAGCCCCTTGCTCGCGGCGCAGACGAGCGCCCATTTGCCTTCGATGCCCATGTCCATGTGTTGGACTCCTCTGTTTCAATGTTTGACCACGACCAGACGGTCGTTGCCGGATTCGGCGCCCCAGGCCTCGCCCTTGCGGCCGAGCATCTGCCGCACCATCGCACCGCTCTTGCTGCTCGGGAAGCTCGCGAACGTCTCGGACTTCGGATCGAAGCGCAGGATCGCGTTCGCAGCGAAGTCGGTCAACCATACGCCGTCGCGCTCATCGACCCAGACCGAATAAGCGTGCGGCGACGCGCCCGGCAGCTTCCAGTGCTTCCAGGACTTGGCCGCGGGATCGTAGACGCTCACGTTGCCGCTGTTCCATTCGCTGACCCAGACGCGGCCGGTCGAATCGCTCCACACGCGACGCGCGCCCTGATCCGGCGTCGGCGGGTCGATCGTCGTCGCCGCGCCGCTGGTGCGGTCGATGCGGGCGATGTGGCTGCCGGCGAGCGACGCGTAGTAGACCTCGCCCGACGGTGACGTCGCAATGCCGTAGGGGCCGCGCCCGCGCGGCGCCTTCCAGACCTCGACCTTGCCGCTCGCCGGGTCGAGTCGGCCGTAGATGCCCGACTGGCCGGTGAACCAGAGGACGCCCGCGTGGTCGAAGGTCGCGGTGTTGAGGTTGGCGTAGCCGCCGTCGGGCAGCGGCCAGCGCCGGACCTCGCGCGTCACCGGATCGACGCGCACGATCGCGTTCAGGCCGCCATCGGTCACCCACGGTGCGCCATCCGGCCCGACGATCACGCCGTGCGGCGCCGAGCCCGCGCCAAGCGCGATCTGCTCGACCTTGCCGCTCGCCGGGTCGAGCCGGCCGAGCGCACCTTGCCCTTGCGCGGTGTACCAGACGGGTCCGCCCGCCTTCGGGTCGGGCGCCACGTCGTGCGGCCGTGCGCCACGCGGCACATCGTAGTAGCGCACCTCGGCGGCGTGTGCGCAGGCCGCGAGGGCGAGAAACGCGAGCAGCAGGGTCAGTCGCTTCATCTTCATCGTCTCCCTGCGCCGGTCACCGCCGCCCGGCGCCCGATAGTCCACCTCTTCAGGTGCGCGAGCGCGCCAGCAGCCAGATGCCGGCCAGCACCAGCACCGTGCCCGCGGCGACCCAGGCGGTGAAAGGTTCGCCGAGGATCAGCACGCCCATCGTGATGGTCGACAAAGGCCCGATCATGCCCGTCTGCGCGGCAAGCGGTGCGCCGATGCGCTCGATCGCCATCATCATCATCAGCACCGGCGCGAAGGTGCACAGCGTCGCATTGAGCACCGAGAGCCAGATCACCTGCGGCGCGACATCGAGCGCCGAGAGCGGCCGCAACAGCAGAAACTGCGCTATGCACAGCAGGCAGGCCACGCTCGTCGCCCAGCCCGTCAGGCGCAGCGCGCCGAGGCGCTTGACCTCCTCGCCGCTGTAGACGAGGTAGATCGCATAGCTCACCGCGCTCGCGAAGACGAGGCCCGCACCGAGCGCGACATCCGTACCCTCGAGCCGGACTTCGTGACCGAAGACGAGCGCGACGCCGAGATAGCTCACCCCGAGCGCGACGAGTTGCTTGCGGCCCACCTTGCGACCGAACAACAGCACACCGAGGCCGAGCACGAGCGTCGGGTTCAGGTACAGGATCAGCCGTTCGAGCCCGGCGCTGACGAACTGCAGGCCGGCGAAATCGAGAAAGCTCGCGAGGTAGTAGCCCGAGAACCCGAGACCGAGGATGGTCCAGTGATCACGCCGGGTCAGCGCCCGCTTGCCGCGCCCCGACCACCACGCGAGCAGCGCGAACATAGGCAGCGCAAACAGCATGCGGTAGGTGATCAAGGTCACCGCGTCGACGCCGTAGCGATAGGCGAGCTTGACGATGATCGCCTTGCCCGAGAACGCGATCGCGCCGAACATCGCGAGCAGCAGGCCGGGCCAAAGCGTTGGTGCGGCGGCCTCTGCCGCGTCGGCGCGAACGTTCATCTGCGCGGCATTCTACGGAGCGCCCGTCCTTGGGTGATCTCCCGCGTGATCCTTGATGCGATCCCTGGCGGGCGCTTCGGCGAATTGCCCGCGACCCGGACGCGCCGCCGCCCGCCGACCGCGTCAGCCCGCAGCGTCGTAGGCCGCGCGCACCCAGCCGAGCAGCTCGGCATCGATCTCGCGCTCGCCCGACAGGCGCAGGCTGTACTGGCACATGCCGCCCGGCGGCAGCGCTTTCAAGCGGGGTGACGGTGGCAGGCCCTTGGCGTTCAGGCCGAGTTCGATCTGCTCCTTGGTCGCCGGCCCGATCAGCGCGAACTGCTTCTTGCGCCGCAGGCTGACGGTGGACTTCTTCGGCGCCTTCTCGTACGGGCCGAGTTGGTCGATCGCCGCCGTCAAGGCCTCATGCAGCGGACGCAGGTGCGCCTTCGCGCCACTGTAGATCGCGTCGAGCGGGTCGTCACTTGCCGGCGCGGGCGCGGCGGCGGCCTTTGCGAGCAACGCCACGGTATTCGCGTCGCCATAGCCGAGGCCGAAGCGCTCCATCAGCATCGTGCGCTGTTCGCCGACCTTCGCGAGGCCGCTCTCGGCGACGATGCGGAAGAGCGCTTCGAGCTTCTTGCCGGTCTTGGCTTCGATGTTTCGCAACTGGGTGGCGGCAGCGGCAGCAGGGTCAGGCATGGTCCTCTCCTTCGGTCGATGTGCACGGGGCAGCGTCGACGGACCCGCCCTCAGGCGACGAGCATGCCCCGATTCAGGCGGCCGCGCCAGCGCGCAGACCGAGCATCGCGCGCGCCTCGGCCGGGCTCGCGACTTCGCGCCCGGCGCGGCGCGCGCAGGCGGCGAGTTCGGCGATCAACGCGCCGTTACCCGGCGCGCGCGTGCCGTCGGGCAGGTAGAAGGTGTCCTCCAGGCCGCTGCGCAGCATGCCGCCGAGTTCGGCCGTCTTCTGGTGCACCGGCCAGACATCGGCGCGCCCGATCAGCGTCGACTGCCACACCGCGCCTTGCGGCATGTAGCGCGGCAGCAGCGCGAGCAACTCGGCATCGCACGGCATGCCTGAGGCCACACCCATCACGAGGTTCACCTCCGGACGCCCCATTTCCGGGCGCAGCATGCCCGCCTTCACGTACATCGCGACCGAACGCACGATGCCGACGTCGAAGCATTCGAATTCCGGGTGCACGCCGCACTCGTCCATCACATCGAGGAACTGCTCGATTTTCGCCACCGGGTTGTCAAACACCATCGGCGGCCACGCCCAGTTGCCGTCGTCCTTGAGCTTCAGGTAGTTGAGGCTGCCCGCATTGCACGCCGCGATCTCGGGCCGGACGCGGCGGATGCATTCGAGAGGGCCGGAGATGTCCTTGCCGATGACGCCGGTCGTCAGGTTGATGACGACGCCGGGGCAGGCGGCGCGGATCGCGTCGCAGACGGCAGATGCAACGTTCGGGTCCCAGCTCGGCAGATGACCGAAGCCCTCCTCCTGGTTGCGCAGATGCACGTGCATGATGGCCGCGCCGGCGTTGAACGCGTCGCGCGCCTCGGCCGCCATCTGCGCCGGCGTCACCGGCACCGGATGCTGCTTCGGATTGGTCAGCACCCCTGTCAGGGCACAGGTCAGGATGGCCTTGTCGTTCATGTCGATTCCTGGATCGGTTCGAGCTCGGCGATCACCGCCCCCGACGCCATTTGATCGCCTGCGCACGCATGCACCGCGACGACACGGGCGGCGAACGGCGCGGCGAGCCACATCTCCATCTTCATCGCCTCGACGCAGGCTACCGGCTGGCCGGCGGCGAGGACATCGCCGGGCTGCGCGAGCAGTTGCATGAGCACGCCCGCCACCGGCGCGCGCAGGCGGCTCGCGTCGGCGCGGGTATCGGCGGCGGCGAAAGCCGACGGCTCGGCGAAGACGAAGCTGTCGGCACCGAGCGCGAGATTCACGTCGCGGCCGACATGCAGCGCGACCACGCGACGCTCGACGCCGTCGAAGCGGTAGCGCACGTGGCCGTCGTGCCACGCCAGCACGCCCACGGCGTGTGCTTGGCCGGCATGCGGTTCGCCGACATGCGGTTGGCCAGCGGGCGTCACGGCGATCGTGCCGTCGCGCGCCGTTGTGTCGACGCGCAGTCGCTGCGGCGGCGCGCCATCGCATGCGAGCTCGATGTCGTAGGCGGCGACGCTGTCGGCGCGCCAGCCGTCGCCGTGCGCCAGCAGCGCGGCGGCGAGGCACCAGGCTTCGGTCGGCGGTTGCGGACGTTGCGAGATCGGTTCGTCGTGCTCGAACCAGCTGTCGATCAGGGTCGTCGTCATCGTCGCGCTGCGAAACGCATCGCAATCCAGCAGGTCGCCGAGGAAGCGCGCGTTGTTTCGCAGGCCGAGCAGCGGCGCGTCGGCAAGCGCGGCGCGCAGGCGGCGGATCGCATCGTCACGGTCGCGGCCGTGCGCGATCAGCTTGGCGACCATCGCGTCGTAGTAGGGCGACACCGCACCGCCCTCGACGATGCCGTGGTCGATGCGCATGCCCGGCTGTGACGCTGCGGCTTCGGGCCGCCAATGAAGAACGCGCCCGGTCTGCGGCGCGAACGGCGTCGGCCGAGCGTACGGGTCCTCCACATACAGCCGCGCCTCGATCGCGTGGCCCTGCATGCGAACCTCTTCCTGCCGCAGCGGCAACGCCTCGCCGGCGGCAACACGCAACTGCCACTCGACGAGGTCGAGCCCGGTCACGCATTCGGTCACAGGATGTTCGACCTGCAGCCGGGTGTTCATCTCGAGAAAGTAGTGCTTCCCTTGCGCATCGACAATGAACTCGACCGTGCCCGCGCCGACATAGCCGACGGCGAGCGCCGCGGCGACGGCATCGCGCCCCATCGCCTCGCGCATGGCCGCGCTCACGACCGGTGACGGCGACTCCTCGATCACCTTCTGCCGCCGCCGTTGCGCCGTGCAGTCGCGCTCGCCGAGGTGGATCGCGTTGCCGTGCGCGTCGGCGAAGACCTGGATCTCGATGTGGCGGCCGTCCTCGATCAGACGCTCCAGCATCAGCGTGCCGTCGCCGAAGGCGGATTGCGCCTCGCGCCGCGCGGCGGCAATCGCCGCTGTCATTTCGGCCTCTTCGCGAACGAGCCGCATGCCGCGCCCGCCGCCGCCCGCGACCGCCTTGACGAGCAGTGGGAAGCCAAGCGCCGCTGCCTCACCCGCCAGGTGATCGTCGCCCTGCTCCGCACCCAGATAGCCCGGCGCGCACGGTACGCCGGCGGCGATCATGCGCTGCTTGGCGAGCGCCTTGTCGCCCATCGCCGTGATCGCGGCCGGCGGCGGGCCGATGAACACGAGGCCTGCATCGCCGCAGGCCTGTGCGAACCCGGCGTTCTCACTCAGGAAGCCGTAGCCCGGGTGCACCGCGTCCGCACCGGTGCGACGTGCGGCGTCGAGCAGCGCGGCGATGTTCAGGTAGGACTCGGCCGCAGGCGACGCGCCAATGTGCACCGCCTCGTCCGCTTGCAGTACATGCGGCGCATCGGCGTCGGCATCGCTGAACACCGCGACCGTGCGATAACCAAGCGCGCGTGCGGTACGCATCACGCGGCAGGCGATTTCGCCGCGGTTGGCTATGAGGATCTTGTCAATCATCGCGGTCGACTTCCTTGGGTCTTGGGCGCCGCACGCGACAGATGGCGCGGGATCGGGCCGCCGGGGCGCCCTGCTTCGCTCATGTCCCCCGCCGCCAGCCTTCGGCTGACGGCTCCTCCTTTACTTCGCTGCGCAGGGCACCCCACCGACCCGATCTGCCAACGCCCGAGCGTTGCATTTGCCGGCAAGCCTACGCATCTCCCGCCAGGGGCGTCGGGTGGCTGACGGAGCGAAGTAAGGGAGGAGGGTCGGGCGCAGCCCGAGCCGGGGGACATGAGCGCAGTCGGCCACCCGATGGCCCGGGCTCGCTCGACAGTGGCACGCCCAATCACTGCGGCACCCATGACGGCCTGCGCTTCTGCACGAAGGCCGTCGTGCCTTCGATGCCTTCGGCGCCGCGAACCGCCTGTGCGAAAACCGTCGCCGCTTCGTCGATCAGATCGGCCGGCTCCTTGAAGCGCGCCCGCGCGACGAGGCGCTTGGTCTCGGCCAATGCTCCGGGCGCGCATTGCAGTATGTCCCTCAGCACGCGCGCCAGCGCCGCGTCGAGCGCGTCGCCGGCATGGACTTCATGCACGAGGCCGATCGCGAGCGCCGCCTGCGCATCGATCTTTGCGCCGGTAACCGCAAGCCGCCGCGCCTGCGAATAGCCGATGCGCTCGACGAGATAGGGCGCGATCTGCGCCGGCACGACACCGAGGCTCGTCTCGGGCAGACGAAAGGTGACGCTGTCGCCGGCGATCGCCACGTCGGCGGCGCAGGCGAGGCCGAAGCCGCCGCCCATCACCGTGCCTTCGAGCACCGCGACGAGCGCAAGCGGCGTACGCGCGTAGGCGGCGCAGAGCGCACCGAACTGCGCGCTGACATGCGCCATCGCGTCCTCGCCCTCGTCGGCGGGCTGTATGCGCGCCGTGGCCATGTCCTTGATGTCGCCACCGGCGCAGAAGTGCCCGCCCGCGCCACGTAGCACGACGACGCGGATCGCGCCGCTCTCTTGTGCCGCAGCGAGCGCAAGGCGCAGTTCCGTCACCATGCGCAGCGACATCGCGTTGCGCGCCTCGGGGCGGTTCAGCGTCAGGTGCAGCACCGCGCCGTGGTCGCCGTCCACGCGCGCGGCGACTGTCTCGAAGGTCGGCAGATCGAGCACCTTCGCGTCGCTCACTTCAGTTGCTCCACCGCGCCTGGCGCGACCCGCGACGCATGAAACGGGCTTGCCTTCCCCTCGGGGACAGGTTGCCGAAGGCAACCAGGGGGTTCGGCGGTGTTAGCGCGCCGAACCCGATCCGGGTCTCCCGGTTGGGTTCGGTGCTCCCTCGGGGGGCGGCCGCCAGACGGCCGGGGGTCGTCATTTTCACTTCGCCCGGCCGGGCAAGGTGCCTTCGAGCTTGCAGATGATGCCGAGCATGATCTCGTCGGCACCGCCGCCGATCGAGATCAAGCGGCTGTCGCGATACGCCTGCGAAACGGGGTTGTCCCAGGTGAAACCCATGCCGCCCCAGTACTGCAGGCACGCATCGGTCACCTCGCGCGAGAGGCGCCCGCACTTGAGCTTGGCCATCGATGCGAGCTTCGTCACGTCCTTGCCCGAGACGTACATCTCGACGGCACGGTAGGTCAGCGCGCGCAAGGCCTCGACTTCGGTGCGCAGCTCGGCGAGGCGGAAGTGCACGACCTGGTTGTCGAGGATGCTCGCGCCGAACGCCTTGCGCCCGCGCGTGTATTCGATGGTCTGGTCGATCAGCCGATCGAGCGAACGCAGCGACCCGGCGGCCGCATAGAGCCGCTCCTCCTGGAACTGGAGCATCTGGAAGGTGAAGCCCATGCCTTCCTGGCCGATCAGGTTGCGCGCGGGCACGCGCACGTTGTCGAAGAAGAGCTGCGCGGTGTCGGACGAGTCCATGCCGATCTTGCGGATCTTCTGGCGCGTGATGCCCTTCGCATCCATCGGCACGACGATCAGCGACTTGTTCTTGTGCGCCGCGCCGTCGGACGTGTTCGCGAGCAGGCAGCACCAATTGGCCTGCATGCCGTTCGTGATCCACATCTTCGAGCCGTCGATCACATAGTCGTCACCCTCGCGACGCGCGCGCGTCTTGACCGCCGCTACGTCGGAGCCGCCACCCACCTCGCTCACGCCGAGGCAGCCGACCATGTCGCCGGCGATCGACGGCGCGAGGAATTCGCGCCGCAAATCATCCGAGCCGAAACGTGCGAGCGCCGGCGTGCACATGTCGGTGTGCACGCCGATCGCCATCGGCACGCCGCCACAGTTGCATTCGCCGAGCGCCTCGGCCATCACCATCGAGTAGCTGAAGTCGAGGTCCATACCGCCGAACTCGGTCGGGTACTTCAGCCCGAGGAGGCCGAGGTCGCCGAGCTTCTTGAAGACTTCGTGCGCCGGAAACTGCTGCGCCGCCTCCCACGCGGCGACATGCGGATTGAGTTCCTTGGCGACGAACTTGCGGACGGTGTCGGCGATCTGTTCGTGTTCGGGTGTGAATTGCATGGGGGTCCTCTTGCTCGTGACGGGCGACGCAGCGCTCAGAAGCGCGCGACGCCGAAGGTGTTGGGCCGCAGCACGCGCGCGTCGGCCTCGCGCGCGATCGCCAGACACAGCGCAAGCACGCGGCGCGTGTCGCGCGGGTCGATGATCCCGTCGTCCCACAGGCGCGCGGTGGAAAAGAGCGCCGTCGATTCGCGGTCCAGCCGGTTCTTCAGCGCGTCGGACATCGCCCGCAGCGCTTCGTCGTTCGCCTCGGCGCCGCTGCGCGCGAGCTTGGCGCGGTTCACGATGTCCATCACCTTCGCCGCCTGCGTGCCACCCATCACCGCGGTGCGCGCCGATGGCCAGGCGAAGATGAATCTAGGGTCGAAGCCGCGCCCGCACATGCCGTA
The DNA here is from genome assembly GCA_963774675.1 of uncultured beta proteobacterium. Taxonomy (GTDB): domain Bacteria; phylum Pseudomonadota; class Gammaproteobacteria; order Burkholderiales; family Burkholderiaceae_C; genus CAIKUF01. The sequence goes on from CAVZFV010000008.1 coordinate 110,255, forward strand.
GTTGCCGGCGCCGTAGGAACCACCGAGGACGAAGGTGAACTTCGGCACGCGCGCGTTCGCGACCGCCTGGATCATCTTCGAGCCGTGCTTGATCGCGCCGCCGCGCTCGGCGACCGAACCGACCATGTAGCCGGTCGTGTTCTGCAGAAAGACGAGCGCCCTGCCGCTCTGGTCGCACAACTGAATGAACTGCGCAGCCTTGGTCGAGCCGGCCGGCTGGATCGGCCCGTTGTTGCCGAGGATGCCGACAAGGTGACCATCGACGCGGGCATGGCCGCAAACCGTCTCCGATCCGTAGCGCGCCTTGAACTCGAGGAAGTCGGAGCCGTCGACGAGGCGCGCAACGATCTCGCGCACGTCGTAGGGCTCGCGCTCGTCGGCGGGGACGATGCCGAGCAACTCCTCTTCGTCGAACAGCGGCGCTATTACGCCGCTCGCCGGTGCCGGCACGCTGTCCCACAGCAGCTTGTCCATCACCTCGCGCGCCATCGCGATCGCGTGAGCGTCGTTCTCGCACAGGTATTCGCCGAGGCCCGTCACTTCGGCGTGCGTTTCGGCGCCGCCGAGTTCTTCCTCCGTCGCGTCCTCGCCAATCGCCGCCTTCACCAGCGGCGGGCCGGCGAGGAAGATGTTGGAGCGCCCGCGCACCAGCACGACGTAGTCCGACAGCCCCGGCAGGTAGGCACCGCCGGCCGTCGAAGAACCGTGCACGACGGCGATCTGCGGGATGCCGGCGGCAGACAGCCGCGCCTGATTCGCAAAGCTGCGCCCGCCGTCGATGAAGATATCGGCCTGATACATCAGATTGGCGCCGCCGGATTCGACGAGGTAGATCAAAGGCAGCTTGTTCTCGCGCGCAATCTCCTGCGCGCGCAGTGCCTTCTTCAGACCCATCGGGGCGACGGTGCCGCCCTTCAAGGCGCTGTCGCTCGCCGAGACGAGGCAGCGCCTGCCGGCGACGACACCAATGCCGACGATGGAGCCGCCGCCGAGCACGGCCTTCTTGCCATCGTCGTCGTGCATGTTCAGGCCGGCGAGGCGCGACAGCTCGAGGAAGGTCGATCCCCGGTCGATCAATCGCGCGACGCGTTCGCGCGGCAGCAACTGGCCGCGTTTGTCAAAGCGTTCGCGTTTGGACTGCGACCCTGCGATCACGAGCGCGTGCAAGCGCTCGACTTCGCCGAGCCGCTCGCGCATGCGCGCGGCGTTGGCGGCGAAGGCGTCCGAGCGCGAATCGAGGGCGGAGGCGATCTGTGGCATGGCGACCGCATTGGACCGCAGCATGACGTTAACGTCAATCTGATATCGTATTGGTGAATATACGGTGGCGCGCGTGACCCTGAGTGCCTAGCATTGGCGCCGGACGTGTTCCTCCCCGCCCCGACATGACAAAGGACGAAGCCGATGACCCTCGATGAATGCACCCAGGCGATCCGCACCAAGGTTGGCGACGACAGCGGCCTCTGCGCGACGCTCAAGTTCGACTGCGGCGACGAAGGCACGATCTACATCGACGGCCGCAGCGCGCCCAACAGCGTGACCAACGCAAGCGGCGACGCCGATTGCACCGTCGGCATCACGCTCGAGAACCTGAACGCGCTGCTCACGGGCGAGCTCGAGCCCGCGACCGGCTTCATGGTCGGTAAGCTCAAGGTGTCGGGCGACATGGGCGTCGCGATGCGCCTGCAGCGCGTGATCTGAAACCGCGGGCGCCCTCGTGAGCACCAGCGCGCAACCGGCCTCGACCCGTCGCGCTGCGCGCGGCGGCGCTAAAGCGGCGCGTGACGCGCAGGCCTTCGTCGACTCGCACCGCAGCGATGGCAGCACCGAGCTCTATGGCATCACCGAGCTGTGCACGGAGTTCGGCATCACCTTGCGCGCATTGCGCTTCTACGAGGACAAGGGCCTGCTCTCGCCAAGGCGCGTCAACGGTGCGCGCGTCTATACCCGCAGTGATCGCGCGCGCCTGACGCTGATCCTGCGCGCCAAGGCGATCGGCTCGCCGCTGGCCGAGATCAAGCATTACCTCGACCTCTACGGCGACCACGGCGAAGGGCGCAAGCAGCAGCTCGACTACGTGATCGCGCGCACAGACACCGCCATCGCCGAGCTTGAAGCCAAGCGCGCACAGATCGACGAATCTTTGGCTGAACTGCGCGTCATCAACGCAAGCTGCAAACGTCAGCGCCAGGGGCAGTCCCGCGCCTCACGCACGCGCTGAAGTCAGGCCCAGGCCCCCAATTGCGGAGCGCACTGGCGGTCGATAAGATGCGCCGTCATCTTGTTCGGGTCACTCGCCATGAACGTACTCACGCGCCGCCTCCTTGCCTTGTCGAGCTTGATGTAGGCCTGGGCCGTGTCGGTACGGGCCGCTGCGCCACCGCCGACACCCAAGTCAGCGACGCTCGCCGCAACTGCAGCTTCGGCGCCATCCGGCAGCCTGGCGATCGGCATGCGGCCCTGGAAGGGGGACTTCGACGCCATGGTCGAGCGCCGCCTGATCCGCGCCCTGGTCCCGTCGTCCAAGACCTTCTACTACGTCGAGAAGGGCCGGCCGAGCGGCATGAGCTACGACGTGTTCACCGCTTTCGAGCAGGAGGTGAACAAGACGATCAAGTCGAAGGCCTTGAAGGTGCGCGTGGTGTTCCTGCCGACACCGCGTGACGAGATCATCGACGCCCTCGTCGCCGGCGAGGGCGATGTCTTCTTCGCCGACATGTCGATCACGCCCGAGCGCCGCGAGCGGGTCGACTTCTCGGACCCGATGTACACAGACATCCGCGAGGTCGTCGTGACCGCGCCCGGCCTGCCGCAGGTGACCTCCGTCGAGCAGCTGTCGGGCCAGGAAGTCTTTGTTCGGCCTGGCACGAGCTATCACGAGCACCTCATCGCGCTCAATGCGCGCTTCAAGTCCGAAGGCAAGAAGCCGGTCGTGATCCACGACGCGCCGGAGGAACTCGAGTCCGAGGACATCCTCGAGATGGTCAACGCGAGCCTCGTGCCGCACACCATTGTCAATCGCTACAAGGCCGAGATGTGGTCCTAGGTGTTCACGAAGCTCCAGTTCAAAGAGGGCGCGGTGCTGCAGGCAGGCGGCGAGGACGCCTTCATGCTGCGCAAGGACAGCCCGCAGCTGATGGCCGCGCTCAACGCCTTCGTCAAAACCCACCGCAAGGGCACGCAATTCGGCAATTCGGCCGTGAATCGCTACGTGAAGAGCGACAAGTTCGTAAAGAACGCCGTCAGTCGCGACGACGTGGCGCGCTTCGGGCAGGTGGTCTCGCTGTTCAAGAAGTACGGCGATGCTTACGACATGGACTACCTGCTGATGATGGCGCAGTCCTACCAGGAATCGGGCCTCGACCACAACGCCCGCAGCGCGGTGGGTGCGATCGGCATCATGCAGATCATGCCGGCGACCGGCAAGGACCTGAAGGTCGGCGACATCAAGCTGCTGGAGAACAACGTCCAGGGCGGCGTGAAGTACATGCGCTTCATGATCGATCGGTACTACAAGGACGAACCGATGACGGCGCTCAACAAGGGGCTCTTCACCTTCGCGTCTTACAACGCCGGCCCGGCGCGCGTCGCGAGCCTGCGGCGCGAAGCGGTCAAGCGCGGGCTCGATCCGAACCGCTGGTTCGGCAACGTCGAGCTCGTCGCCGCCGACAAGATCGGCGCCGAGACGGTGACCTACGTCTCCAACATCTACAAGTACTACACCGCCTACAAGCTGCTCGAAGCGCAGGAGGCGGAGCGCGCCAAGGCGCGCGAGCAGGTGCAGCCGAAGCGATGAATGCAACGCCGAACGCCGGAATCGAATAGGCCCTGCGTCCGCACCAGTGACGCTCCGCCTTGTGCCCGTGCCGGGGCCGCGGGTCGAGGCGACGCACGCGCAGAGCATGGTGTTCGTTCCCAGCGCGGCAATCCACCGTCGCAACAGCCAGCCGAGGCTGACAGCGCGCGCGTCACGGCGTTCCGGTCATGACTGAAGCGCTGCTCGTTTCGCTCAAGATCTCAGTCGGCGTGCTGATCTTCGCGATCGGCCTCGGCTCGACGCTTTCCGACCTGAGTTATCTGTGGCGCCGCCCTGCCCTGCTCGTGCGTTCGCTGTTCGCGATGGTGGTGCTGGTGCCCGCAGTGGCGTTGCTGCTGGTCTCGCTGGCGCCGCTCACGGCCGGCGTCAAGGCGGCGCTGCTCGTGCTTGCGGTATCGGCCGGTGCGCCGCTGCTGCCACGCAAGCTCGGCGCGGTAGGCAGCGACGGCTACGTTTTCAGCCTCGTCGTCACGTCGTCGCTGCTGGCGATCGGGCTCGTGCCGGCCTGGATCGCCTTCGTCGGGCGCCACCTCGGCGTCGACACCGAGCTCGATCCGGCTGTCGTCGCCGGCGTCATCGCCAAGTCCTTCCTGCTGCCGCTTGCGGTCGGCTTCGGCTTGCGCATGGCGATCCCGACGCTCGCCGATCGATGGGCCGACCGCCTGATGGCCGTCGCCGGTGTCGTGCTGAGCGTCGCCGCGCTGACGTTGCTCGTCCTGCACTGGGACATTTTCATCGGCGTGCATTGGCAGGGCTATGCGGCGCTTGGCTTGATGCTCGTCGCCGCACTTGCGATCGGCCACGCGCTCGGCGGGCCCGAGCCTGCCGAGCGCACAGCGCTCGCCATCGCCTGTGCCACGCGCCACGTCGGACTTGCGGTGCTCGTCGCCTCGGCCTTTCCCGGCCCGAAGACGACGGTGCTGATCGGCGCCTACATCGTCGCGTCGGCGATCGTCACGATCCCGTATCTGAAATGGCGCAAGGCGCAGGCGAGACGGTCGGCTGCACCGCCCGGGTAGGCCGCTTCAGAACGCTGCTACCTGCCCATCACGCCGCGCATCGCTCGCGGCGACGTAGCCTTTTTCGGCGGGGTCGCCGAGGCGCCAGATGAACTGGCCGGCGCCGAAGTCCATGTAGCTGTCCTCGATCGCGTTGAAGTGGTGTCCGAGGTCGGCAAGACCCTGCACCGTGTCCGCATTCATGCCGGGCTCGATGTTGACTTCGAGCCCGTGGTTGAAGCGCCAGCGCGGCGCGTCGCACGCGGCTTGCGGATGCTGTGCATGGTCGAGCATGCGAACGAGCGTCTGCAAGTGACCCTGCGGCTGCATGTTGCCGCCCATCACGCCGAAGCTCATGACCGGCGCGCCGTCTTTCGTCAGGAAGCCCGGAATGATCGTGTGGAACGGGCGCTTGCCTGGCGCGACGACATTCGGGCTCGTCGCGTCGAGCGAGAAGTCGTGCCCACGGTTTTGCAACGACAAGCCGAACTCGGGCACGACGACGCCCGAGCCAAAACCCATGTAGTTGCTCTGGATGAAGCTCACCATCATCCCGCTCTCGTCCGCCGTCGTGAGGTAGATCGTGCCGCCCCGGACCGGGTTGCCGGCGCCGAACTCCTGCGCGCGTTTGCGGTCGATCAGCTTCGCGCGCGATGCGAGGTAGGCATCGTCGAGCAACTGCGCCGGTGTGACCTCCATGCTCGCCGGTTCGGCGACGAAGCGGTAGACGTCGGCGAACGCAAGCTTCATCGCCTCGATCTGCAGGTGCTGACAGGCGGCGCTGTCGATCGGCAGCGCGGCAAGGTCGAAGTGCGACAGGATGCCGAGCGCGATCTGCGCCGCGATGCCCTGCCCGTTGGGCGGAATCTCGTGCAATGTATGGCCGCGATAGTCCTTCGCGAGCGGGGTGACCCATTCGGGCGCGTAGGCGGCGAAGTCGGCCGCCGTCATCGCCCCGCCGTGCTCGCGTGCATGGCACTCGGCGGCAGCGGCGATCTCACCGCGATAGAACGCCTCGCCCTCGCTCGCGGCAATGAGCTCGAGCCCGCGCGCCGCCGCCTCGAAGCGGAAGCGCTCGCCGACCTGAGGCGCCCGCCCTTGCGGCATGAAGGCTTGCGCGTAGCCCGGCTGATTCGCCAGCAATGCGGCCGCGGCGGCCCACTTCTGCTGCACGACGACGGGCACTGCATAGCCGCGCTTCGCGATCTCGATCGCCGGCTGCAGCAGATCGCCGAACGGCAGCTTGCCGAACTTCTTGCTGAGCGCCACCCAGCCGCCGACTGCCCCGGGCACGCTCACCGAATCCCAGCCCCGCATCGGCGGCCTTTGGGCGTCGGCGCCGTGCTTGCGGCGAAAGTAGTCGGGCGTCCATGCGGCGGGCGCCGGGCCCGAGGCGTTCAGCCCGTGCAGCGCGTTGCCATCCCACAGGATGCAGAAAGCGTCGCTACCCAGGCCGTTGCTGCACGGCTCGACGATCGTCATCGCCGCCGCGGTCGCGATCGCGGCATCGACCGCGTTGCCGCCCGCGAGCAGCATGCGCAACCCGGCCTGCGCGGCGAGCGGGTGTGAGGTGGAGACGACGTTGCGGCCAAAGACGGGTTGGCGCACGCTCGGATAGCCCTGCGTCCAGTCGAAGTTCGATGACATGAGATTTCCTTGTTGGCGTGAGGCGCGGCGGCGTCAGCGTCGGGGCCTCCTGGCTCGGATTATCCCGTGCCCCTCGGCGCGCTACGCCTCCTCGACGAAGACGGCTTCGCGCTTGTTCCTGATTGACGGCAACATGACGATGACGACCAGCAGCGCCGCCGCGACGAGTAGGCTCGCTGACAGCGGCCGTGTGACGAACACGCCCCAGTCGCCGCGCGAGATGATCAGCGCGCGGCGCAGGTGCTCCTCCATCATCGGCCCGAGGATGAACCCGAGCAGCAGCGGCGCCGCCTCGCAACCGAGCTTGTGAAACAGGTAGCCGACGAGCGCAAAGGCCGCGCCTACGTAGACATCGAACGGGTTGTTGTTGAGCGTGTAGAGACCGACGCAGCAGAACACTACGATCGCCGGGAACAGGAAGCGATAGGGCACGGTCAATAGCCGGACCCAGATGCCGATCAGCGGCAGGTTGAGCACGACAAGCATCGCATTTCCGACCCACATCGACGCGATCAGCCCCCAAAACAGATCGGGGTTGCTCGTCATCACCTGTGGGCCGGGCTGGATGCCCTTGATCGTCATCGCGCCGATCATCAGCGCCATCACCGCGTTGGGCGGAATGCCAAGCGTCAGCATCGGGATGAACGAGGTCTGCGCGCCGGCGTTGTTGGCCGATTCGGGCCCGGCGACGCCGCGGATGTTGCCCTCGCCGAATGGCACCTCACCGGGCCGGCCCGGCATCTTCTTTTCCAGCGTGTAGGCGGCAAAGGATGAGAGCAGCGCACCGCCGCCCGGCAGCACGCCGAGCACCGAGCCGAGCGCCGTACCGCGAACAACGGCAGGCCAACCGTCCCTGAAATCCTGCCGCGTCGGCCACAGGCCGGACACCCGCTTCGTGAAGACTTCGCGGTGTTCGGCGGGCTTGCCGAGGTTGCCGATGATCTCGGCGAAGCCGAACACGCCCATCGCGATGGCGACGAAGTTGATGCCGTCGGTGAGTTCCGGTATGTCGAAGCTGTAGCGCGCGACGCCCGAGATGACGTCGGTGTTGACCTGCCCGAGCAGCAGCCCGAGCAGGATCATCGCAATCGCCTTGATGAGTGAGCCCGACGCGAGGACGACGGCGCCGATCAGCCCGAGCACCATCAGCGAGAAATACTCCGCCGGGCCGAACTCGAACGCGAGCGCGATGAGCGGCGGCGCGAACGCGGCGATGATGACGGTCGCCACGCAGCCAGCGAAGAACGACCCGAGGCCCGCAGCGGCGAGCGCGGCGCCGGCGCGGCCCTTGCGCGCCATCTGGTAGCCGTCGATCGCGGTGACGACCGAACTCGACTCGCCGGGCACGTTGATAAGGATCGCGGTCGTCGAGCCACCGTATTGCGCGCCGTAGTAGATGCCGGCCAGCATGATGAGCGCGGGCGTTGCGTCGAGCGCGTAGATGGAAGGCAGCAGCATTGCAATCGTCGCCACCGGACCGAGCCCCGGCAACACCCCGATCAACGTGCCGAGCACCGCACCGCTGAACGCGTACAGAACGTTCTGCAGCGTGAACGCAATCTCGAAACCGTGCGCCAGATTGGCAAGCAGATCCATGCCCAGCGGTTCAGTGGCCGATCACCGCCGGCAGCAGGGGAATCGTCAGATTCAAGCCCCAGATGAAGATCGCCCAGCTCAGGGCCGTCAGCACCGTCGAATTGACGAGCACTTCGCGCCACCGGAACTCGTCGCCGGCGAGCGCTGAGACGATCACGAGCAGCGGCAGCGCGAGGAACAGACCAAGGTGCGGCACAGCCCAGCCGAACAACATGACCGCACCGACGATGAAGCCGAGTGGCTTCCAGGCGATGCTGCCGATCGGGTCGCCATCGGCGCGCTCGACAGTCAGCGCCTTGAACAGGATCACGAGGCCGAGCAAGGCAGTCAACAGCCCGAGGCCGAGCGGAAAGAACCCTGGTCCCGGCCGCGCGGAGTCGCCGAGGCGGTAAAACGTCGCGCCCCAGGCGAAAGCAAGCCCCGCGGCGACGAACAGCAGGCCCGACCAGAAATCGCGCTGACTCTTGATTTTCATTCGCAGCCTCTCCGGCCTTCGAGCGAGGGCACGATTCTAGGCACCCCTCACGGGCGCTCGGGCCAATGTGTAACCGCACTCCCGATTCGCCGCCCATGAACGCGGCGTATCGCACGAAGTTGCAACCGACCCCCCGCTTCCAGCAGTTCGTCGCAGCCCCATTGCCGCGACACGCCGACTGCTTACACTTGCCGGCTTGACTTGAAACAGGAAAGGAAGCCCATGCGCAAGCTGTGGCTGTTGGGAGGCGCTGCCGTGGTGATCGCTGCGGGGGCCGCCCTCGTAATGCTGTCCGGGGCCACAAGCCCGTTCGGTGGCGATAAGAAAGACGGCAAACCGCCGCCTGCGACGCTCGAGTTCACCACCCGCGAGGTCGTTCATCCGCAGAACGTCGCGCTGCCGACGCGGATCGAGTTCTCCGGGCCGCTCGTGGCGCCGCGTACCGCCATCGTCCGCTCGAAGGCGTCGGGCACCCTGCTCGACCTGAAGGTGGGCGAAGGCAGCCGGGTGCGAGCCGGGCAGGTGCTCGGCACGATTGACCTCGCGGACTTGCAATCGCGCGTCACGGACCGCAGCGCGGCAGTAGAAGCGGCGCAGGCGGCGCTCGACGAAGCGCAGCGCCAGCACACGGCAGCCGTCGGCCTGGCGGCGCAGAAGTTCATCTCCCCGACCGCGCTACAGACCTCCCAGTCCAAGCTCGACGCCGCTGCTTCGCAGCTGAAGTCCGCGCAGGCGCAGCTGGCGACGGCGCGCATCGGCATGCGCGAGGCCAGCCTCGTCGCGCCGATCAGCGGCGTCGTCTCCAAGCGCAGTGTCGTGCCGGGCGAGAAGCTCAGCCTCGAGCAGCCGATCTTGACGATCGTCGATCTGAGCTCACTCGAGCTGGCCGGCGCGGTCGGCACGCACGAGGTTTCGCTGCTCCGGCCGGGTATGCCGGTCGAGGTGCGGGTCGAGGGCGTCACCAAACCGGTCGCTGGAGAGCTCGTGCGGATCGCCCCGGCTGCCGAACCCGGGACGCGCGCGATCGGCGTCACTGTCTCGATCGAGAACCCGCAGGAAGTGTTTCGCGCCGGGCAGTACGCGCTTGGCAGCGTCTTGCTGCACGACAGCGGCCTGCACCTGACGGTGCCGACGCTCGCGATCGTCAACGACTCTGGACAGGATCACGTCTGGGTGATCGACAAGGGCGCGCTGGCGCGCCGCGCCATCACGACGGGCCGACGCGACGAGGCGCAAGGCCGCGTCGAGGTACTCGACGGGTTGACCGCGTCAGCGCAGGTGCTCGCCGCAGGCTATGACAACCTGCGCGAAGGCGCGAAGGCAGTTGTCGTCGAGCGCGCTGCGCCGACCGCCTCCGCCGCCGCATCGACCGCCGTGCGCTGAGAACTCCAGCATGTGGATCACCCGCGTATCGATCAACAACCCGGTCTTCGCCACCATGGTGATGGTGGCGCTGTGCGTGCTGGGCGTCTTTTCCTATCTGCGCCTGGGCGTCGAGCAGCTGCCCGACGTCAGCCCGCCGGTCGCCTTCGTCGACATCGCCTACCCCGGCGCTTCGCCCGAGGCGGTCGAGCGTGAGCTGACCAAGATCGTCGAGGAGGCGCTCAACAGCATCGCCGGTGTCAAGCGCATCACCTCGCGCAGCTTCGAGGGCCGCAGCCAGACAAGCGTCGAGTTCAGCCTGAACGCCGACATGGGCAAGGCGATGCAGGACGTGCGGGACCGCATCGCGGTCGTGCAGGCAGCCTTTCCGAAGGACGCCAAGGCGCCGACGATCGCGCGCTTCGACAACGAGAACAGCCAGCCGGTCGTGACGATGGCGCTCGTTTCGCCGACGCGCAGCCCGCGCGAGCTGTCGATCCTTGGCGAACAGATCGTCGGCAAGCGGCTGCAAAGCGTCGAGGGTGTCGCGCGCGTCGACATCTCGGGTCTCGCGACGCGCGAGGTGCGCATCGATCTCGACCCTGCGCGGCTGCGTGCCTATGGCATCACGCCGGGCGAAATCTCCACAGCGCTCGCCGCGGCAAACGCCGATCAGCCGGTCGGCCTGCTTACGAACGCGAAGCAGGACACGATCCTGCGCGTCGAGGGCCGGGTGCGCGACCCGAAGCGCTTCGGCGACGTCGTCGTCGCCCACCGTGGCGACCTCGCGCTGACGCTCTCCGACTTCGGGCAGGTGATCGAGCGTGAGCGAGAGCCCGATTCGATGGCGCGCATCAATGGCCAACGCGCGGTCAACTTCAACATCTTCAAGCAGCAGGACGCCAACGTCGTCGCCACCGGCGAGGCGGTCAAGGCGCAGATGGTGGAGATCCGCAAGAGCCTGCCGTCGGATGTCGAACTGCGTTTGATCTACGCGTCGAGCGACTTCGTCAAGGGCTCGCTGACCGGCCTGCAGCACACGCTCGTCGAAGGCGCGCTGCTGACGGTCGCGATCGTGTTTCTGTTCCTGCACTCCTGGCGCTCGACGATCATCACCGGCCTCACGCTGCCGATCTCGGTCATCTCGAGCTTCATCGCCGTCTACGCCTTCGGCTTCACGCTGAATTTCATGACGATGATGGCGCTGTCGCTATGCATCGGCCTGCTGATCGACGACGCAATCGTGGTGCGCGAGAACATCGTGCGTCACGTCCACATGGGCAAGGACCATCACCGCGCGGCGCTCGAGGGCACCGACGAGATCGGCCTTGCAGTGATGGCGACGACGTTCGCGATCTGCGCCGTGTTCGTGCCGGTCGCGTTCATGAGCGGCATCGTTGGCAAGTTCTTCTTCCCGTTCGGCATCACCGTCACGGTCGCGGTGCTGGTCAGCCTGTTCGTGAGCTTCACGCTCGACCCGATGCTCTCGAGCGTCTGGAAGGACCCGCCGTCGACGCACCTGAAGACGATGTGGGGCATCGGCCATCTGATCCGCGCCACCGATCGCGGGCTCGATCGCATGCACGCCATCTACGAGGGTCTGATCCGCTGGGCGTTCGGCGAGACGCGCTTTCGCCTCTGGCTGCCGGCCTACGGTCACCCCTTCGACGATCACGGCAAACGCGACAAGGCCGAAGCGCGCGTGCTTCGCCGTGCGACGCTGACGCCGCGCGGCGTGATCCTGTGGGTCGGCGTGGCGAGCTTCGCCGTCGCGCTCGGCCTCGCACCGCTCGTTGGCAGCGAGTTCGTGCCGCAGACCGACCAGAGCTTCACGCAGTTGGGCATCCGCATGCCGGTAGGCGCAAGCCTCGAACGCAGCGACGCCAAGGTGCGCCAAGTGGAGGAGATCGTAGCCACCTTCCCCGAGGTAAAGAACATCGCGACCAGCGTCGGCGGCGAAGGTTCGGGCCTGTCGGTCGGGCGCAATCAGGCCACGCTCAACATCGGTCTCGTCGATCGCAGCGAACGCAAGCGATCTCAGAAGCAGGTGGAGGACGCGATCCGCGAGAAGATCGCCAAGATCCCGGGCATCGACGTCTCGGTAGGCTTCGACCGGCCGATCTTCGTGACCATCCTCGGCAGCGACCCGGTCATGCTCGCCAAGCTGTCACAGGACTTCGCCGAGAAGATCAGGAAGATCCCCGGCACGACCGACATCGAGCTGTCTTACAAGCCCGGGCTGCCCACCTACGCGGTTCGCGTCAAACCCGGCGCGGCGCGCGAGATCGGCCTCACCGCGCAGCAGCTTTCGGCGAGCCTGCGCGCCTACGTCACCGGCGACGTCGCGACCTACTGGACGACGCCCGACGGCGAGCAGATCGAGGTGCTGCTGCGCCTGCCCGAAGCACAACGCGAACGGGTCGAGCAGATGGGCAACCTGCCGGTTGCCTTTGCGAAGGACGGCACGCCGATCACGCTCGCCTCGGTGGCGACGATCGAGAAGGTCGACAACCCCGCGGTGATCCGGCGCCAGAGCCTGCAGCGGCGTGAGGCGATCTTCGCCGGCGTCAAGGACCGGCCCGCGGGCGACGTCGGCGACGACGTGCAAAAGCTCGTCAAGGCGACGACGCTGCCGCCGGGTTTCAGCTTCGACGTCGGCGGCGCGACGCGCGACCAGGAGGAAGCCTTTGCCGCGATGGTCGGCGCGATGGCGCTCGCGGTGATCTTCATCTACATCGTGCTCGCGAGCCAGTTCGGCAGCTTCGTGCAGCCGATCGCCATCATGGCCTCGCTGCCGCTCGCGCTGATCGGCGTGATGCTCGCATTACTGCTGTGGGGCAGCACCTTGAACATCTTCTCGATGATCGGCCTCGTGATGCTGATGGGCCTGGTGACGAAGAACGCGATCCTGCTCGTCGACTTCGCCAACCACGGCCTGAAGGCGGGTTTGTCCGTGCCCGAGGCACTGCTGCAGGCCGGCCAGATCCGCATGCGCCCGATCCTGATGACGACTGCGGCGATGGTGTTCGGCATGATGCCGCTCGCCCTCGCGCTCAACGACGGCGGCGAGATACAGGCGCCGATGGGGCGCGCGATCATCGGCGGCGTGATCACCTCGACCCTGCTGACGCTCGTCGTCGTGCCGGTGCTGTGGAGTTACCTCGTGCGCAAGCCCAAGGTGGCGGCGGCCGCTGTGGCGCACGAGCCCCCAGAAGTCATCCCGCCCGCCGACGCCCTGCCGGCCAAGTAGCGGTACGGCACGCTCGAACCCCTCGGACGGCATCGCGTTCAAACGCAAAAAACGGCGACGGCTTGCGGCACATAGCGGCCTTTCGAGTTGCCTTCCGTGTGTTGGGCGCGTTCGAGCCGCCGCGCGAGGCCGCAGACGGGCGGCACCCGGCAGGAGCTCATGGTGTGGCGGTCGCCGCTTCGCGCCGACTGCACTGCGATGCTCGCGCCGAGGTCGCGTCGCATAACTCGCTACGCTCACTGCGTTCGCTGCGCTCAAACACATGCGACGAGTCAGTTCACGAAGCGCGCTGCGCGCGCCGACCTCGACGCTGCGCTTCTCGTCGCCACACAAATCGCCCCCGCCGGGTGCCGCTCGCCCGCGGCCAGTCAAGCGTTGGTGGCGTGCGTGCCGGACAACAAGGCCTCCTGGTACCGTTTGCGTCTCTTCGTGGTGGACCCTCTGCCGGTGAACGCAAAGGCGCGTACGGACAGGCTGCGGCGCGCCTGTGGGGCGCCGAGAAGCGCAGGGCTCGTGGCCCGCGCGCGCAGCGCGCTTCGTGAACTGACTCGTCGCGTTTGTCTGAACATAGCGAACGCAGTGAGTGAAGTGAGTTGAGCGACGGGACCACGAGACCGAGCATCGCAGGGCAGTCGAAGCGCAGCGTAGACCGCACCACCGAAGCGCTGCAGACTGTCCGTACGCGCCTTTGCCGCTCCGAGGGCAGCACGCCGCCCGTACGTTCGGTTCGCCGACTTCTATTCGATTGATTGCAAGACGGTATCAGTAACGCAAGACGCGGTCGCCGAGCGCTTCCCATACGGGATTGAGCGCGCCGGGCAGGCCGGGCAGGCCGCCGAGGTCGATACGGCTTTCGCCCGGTGCATGAAAATCAGATCCGCGCGACGCGAGCAGGTCGAGTTCAACCGCAAGCGCGGCGTACTTGAGGGCGTCGGCGCCTGAGTGGCTGCCCGTCAAGACCTCGACGCCAAGGCCGCCGTGCGCCTTGAACTCGGAGAAGAGCGCGAACTCCTCGTTCGCCGAGAACTTGTAGCGCCCCGGGTGCGCGACGATCGCGACACCGCCGGCCTGCGTGATCCAGCGCACCGCGTCGCCGAGGCTCGCCCAGCGGTGCTCGACGTAGCCCGGTCGGCCGCGCACGAGGTAGTTGCGAAACACCGCTTGCGTGTCTCGGCAGACACCGGACTCGACCAGATGGCGCGCGAAGTGCATGCGCGAGATCAGCGCCGGGTTGCCTGCGTAGCACAACGCACCCTCGTAGGCGCCTTCGATGCCCGCCTGCGCGAGGCCGGCCGCCATTCCCCGGGCGCGCATCTCGCGGCCGCCGCGTGTCGCGCGCAGGCCTTCACCCAGCGCCGCGTCGTCGACATCGATGCCGAGGCCGACGATGTGCACGGTCGTACCGGCAAAGCTGACCGAAATTTCGACACCGCTCAGGAACGGCAGGCCCAGTTGCGCCGCCGCGTCGCGCGCCTCGCGTTGGCCGCCGATCTCGTCGTGATCCGTCAGCGCCCAGAGTTCGACACCGTTGTGCTTCGCGCGTTGCGCGAGCAGCGTCGGACTCAGCGTGCCGTCGGAGACGAACGAATGGCAGTGAAGATCGGCGTTGAATGCGTGAGCTTGCATCGAATCGGCTTGCCTGGAGACCTAGCGAGTCAGCGACGCTTGGGCGCCTTGCCCGACGAACCCTTGCGCGCCGCCGCCTTCGCGGCGCGCACCGGGTGAACGCCAGCGCCGCCGCGCGAGCGACCCGAAGCCTTCAACGCCCGGTCGGCAACCTTCACCGCGGCGAGCTCGGCCAGCGCGCTGTTGCCGGACTTGCCCGGCTTGCCCGCGCTCTTGTCAGGCTTGTCGCCGAACTTGTCGCGTCGGGCGCGCATCAGCAAGGCCTGCTCGGCATCGTCCTCGACCAGGCGAAAGTCGATCTTGCGCCCATCGAGATCAACCCGGCTCACCTGCACCCGCACGCGCGAACCGACGACGTAGCGCACGCCACTGCGCTCGCCGCGGAGTTCCTGGCGCACCTCGTCGAAGCGGAAGTACTCGCCGCCGAGTTCGGTGATGTGCACGAGACCCTCGACATACAACCCGTCGAGTTGCACGAACAGGCCGAAGCTCGTCACCGCGCTCACCGTGCCACCGAACTCCTCGCCGAGATGCTCGCGCATGTAGCGGCACTTGAGCCAGGCCTCGACATCGCGCGACGCCTCGTCGGCGCGGCGCTCGTTGGTGCTGCAATGCACGCCTGCCGCTTCCCACTGTGCCTGTTCGGCGGGGGCCCCCTTCTTCGCCTTGCCCGCGGGCTCGGTCGTGCCACTGATGAGGGAATAGCGCTTCCCCGACAGCAGCGCCTTGATCACGCGATGCACGAGCAGATCGGGGTAGCGTCGGATCGGGCTCGTGAAGTGCGTGTAGGCCGGATAGGCGAGGCCGAAGTGGCCGTTGTTTTCGCCGGTGTAGACCGCCTGCTGCATCGAGCGAAGCAGCATCATGTGAATTTGCTGCGCGTCCGCACGCTCTTTCGTCGCAGCGGCTATCACCTGGTATTCGCCCGGCTTCGGATCGTCGCTGAGCGCAAGGCCGAGGCCGAGTGCGCGCAGGTAGTTCTGCAGCAAGGTGCGCTTCTCGGGCGTCGGCCCTTCGTGCACGCGGTACAGCGCCGGATGCTTGGCGAGTGCGATGAAATCGGCCGAGCACACGTTGGCCGCGAGCATCGCTTCCTCGATCAGCTTGTGCGCCTCGGTGCGCGTGCGCGGAACGATTTTCTCGATGCGCCCGCTTTCGTCGCACACGATCTGCGTCTCGGTCGTCTCGAAGTCGATCGCACCGCGCCGCGCGCGTTCCTTCAGCAGCGCGCGATAGGCATCGTTGAGATTGAGCAGGTCGGCCACCCGCTCCTCGCGCTTGGCGGCCTCCGGGCCACGGGTGTTGGTGAGAATCGCAGCCACCTCGTTGTAAGTGAAACGCGCGTGCGAGCAGATCACTGCCGGGTAGAACTGGTAGGCGTGGATTTCGCCGCTTGTGGTGACGATCATGTCGCACACCATCGCCAGGCGGTCTTCGTCCGGGTTGAGCGAGCACAGGCCGTTGGAGAGTTTCTCCGGCAGCATCGGAATCACGCGCCGCGGAAAGTAGACCGAGGTCGCGCGCTCGTACGCATCGTCATCGATCGGCTCGCCCGGCTTGACGTAGTGGCTCACGTCCGCGATCGCGACGATCAGCCGCCAGCCTTCAACCGCGGTCTTGCCGCGCCCCTGCTTGAACGGCTCGGCGTAGACGGCGTCGTCGAAGTCGCGCGCATCCTCGCCGTCGATCGTGACGAGCGGCACGTCGGTCAGGTCGATGCGGCCCTTGCGATCGCTCGCGCGGATCTGCTCGGGCAGTTCGGCCGCTTGCGCCAGCGTCTCGGGAGAAAAGCGGTGCGGCACCTCGTACTTGCGCACCGCGATTTCGATCTCCATGCCAGGGTCGTCGATCTCGCCGAGCACCTCCGTCACGCGGCCCATCGGCTGCGAGTACAACGAAGGCGGCTCGGTCAATTCGATCGCGACGACCTGCCCCGCGGCGGCGTTCGCGAGGCCGTTCTTCGGCACCATGATGTCCTGGCCATAGCGCTTGTCTTCCGGCGCGACGAGCCAGATGCCACTTTCGTGCAGCAGGCGGCCAATGATCGGCGCCTTGCGCCGCTCGAGGATTTCGAGCACGCGGCCTTCGGGCCGGCCCTTGCGGTCATAGCGGATGATGCGCAGCTTGACGCGGTCGCGGTGCAGCACCGAGCGCATCTCCTGCGGTGACAGGTAGATGTCGGGCTGGCGATCGGCGCGCTGCGCGAAGCCGTGGCCGTCGCGATGGCCCTGGACCACGCCTTCGACCTCGCTCAGAAGTGCGGCGCCGTCGGTGGGTGGTTTTGTGTCGGACATGATTTTTGCAATGATAGAATTTCAATCTTCCTGAAATGCCCAGGTGGCGGAATTGGTAGACGCACTAGTTTCAGGTACTAGCGGGTAACTCCGTGGGGGTTCGAGTCCCTTCCTGGGCACCAGACAAAAGGCCGCAATCGCGGCCATTTTTGTTTCTTGAAGCGCAGTGATGCGCTGACTTGTTGTGTGTAGCGTCGCGAAGTTTCAAATCGCGAACTTCTTGGCCAGCCCGTCGGGCCGCAAGCCGTCGTATTCCTCGAACGGCTGATGGATCCAGGGGCTCGTCGGGAGCATCTCGACGAAGTAGTCGGGCGTGTAGGACGAGCCGCCCTTGGTCCAGATCACGGCCGAACGCAGTTCGGTGATCGCCGGCATGCCGCGCAGCCGCTCGACGACGGCCTTGAGCGTGACGCCCGAGTCCGCCAGATCGTCGACCAGCAGCACCCGCCCGGCAAGCTCGCCCTGTGGCAGGGTGATGTATTTGGCGATGTCGAGCCGGCCCTGGATAGTGCCGGCGTCGGCCCGGTACGAACTCGTCGACATGATCGCGAGCGGCTTGTCGAAGACCCGCGAGAGCACGTCCCCCGGCCGCATGCCGCCACGTGCCAGGCACAGGATCTGGTCGAACTCCCAACCCGAGGAGCTGACCTTGAGCGCGAGGCGCTCGGTGAGCATGTGGTACTCGTCCCAGGACACGTAGAGATGTTTGCCGTCGTCGGTCAGCATGAAGGGGGCTCCGCAGGGTGGTTTCAGGCAGTGTAGGGGTGGCGCAAGAGGATCGTGTGGTCCCGGTCCGGGCCGGTCGAAACCATGTCGATCGGCGCGCCGATGAGCTGCTCGACGCGTCTGAGATAGCGCTGCGCGTTGGTCGGCAGCGCGTCCCATTGGGTGGCGCCGAAGGTCGAGCCTTCCCAACCCGGAAAACTTTCGTACACTGGCTTGCAGGCGACGATCTCGTCGGCGTCGAGCGGCAGGATGTCCACTGACCGGCCGTCGATTTCGTAGCCAACGCAGACCTTGATCTCGGGCAGCGTGTCGAGCACGTCGAGCTTGGTGATGCACAGCCCCGACAGGCCGTTGATGATTCGTGAGCGCTTGAGCAGCGCTGCGTCGAGCCAGCCGCAGCGGCGCGGTCGCCCTGTCACCGTGCCGCGCTCCTGGCCGACGCTCGAGAGGTGATGGCCGACGCTGCCCGGCTCGTCCATGTCGAGCTCGGTCGGGAACGGCCCGGAGCCGACCCGCGTCGTGTAGGCCTTCGTGATGCCCAGGATGTAATGCAGCATGTCGGGCCCGACGCCCGAACCCGCCGCGGCATTGCCGGCCACGCAGTTGCTTGACGTGACATAGGGGTAGGTGCCGTGATCGATGTCGAGCAGCGTGCCCTGCGCACCCTCGAACAAGATGTTGGCGCCACCGCGCTGTGCGTTGTGGATCAGGTAGCCGACATCGGCGAGCATCGGCTTCAACTGCTCGGCGACCCGCATCGCGAGCTCGAAGATCGGCTCGAACGCGAGTGCTTCGGCCTTGAGGATGCCGGTCAGCGCGGCGTTATGCAATTCGAGCAACTCGCGCAGCTTGGCTGCAAACCGATCCGGGTGCTTCAAGTCCTGCACGCGCAGCGCGCGGCGCGCGACCTTGTCCTCGTAGGCCGGGCCGATGCCCTTGCCCGTGGTGCCGATCTTGCCGGCGCCGCTTGACTCGCGCAGCGCCTCGCGCGCGTTGTCGAGCGCGACATGGATCGGCAGGATGAGCGGGCACGACTCGCTGATGAAAAGACGCGAGCGCACCTCGACGCCGATCGCCTCCAGCCGCTCGATCTCGCCGAGCAGGTGCACCGGATCGACGACGACGCCATTGCCGATGTAGCAGGCCACACCTTCGCGCATGATCCCGGACGGGATAAGCTGCAGCGCCGTCTTCACGCCCTTGATGACGAGCGTATGCCCAGCGTTGTGGCCGCCCTGGAAACGCACCACGCCTTGCGCATGGTCGGTCAGCCAGTCGACGACCTTGCCCTTGCCCTCGTCGCCCCACTGGGTACCGACGACGACGACGTTGCGGCCGCCGTCTTTGCCGTCGTCATTGCCGCCATCTTGGCTGCCCGTCTTGACTGCGCTATGCATGATGCTTCGACTTTTCCCTTTGCTTTATGCTGCGCCGCTGCTTCACAGTGCGCGCACCACCCATTCATGCGCGACAGAGACGAGTTCGCGGTCGCAATCGAATTCCTGGACCTCGTGTCCGTGCCCCGGCAGCATGCACACCACGACTTCGCCCTGCTGGCGCAACTGCCGGACCGCGGCGCGCAACCCGGCGTCCTCGCTCCATGGTGCACGCACCGCAGCCGGCAACTCGCGGCGCGGCGCAAGTTCGGCCAGTTCCTTCAGGTCCATCGAGAACCCGACCGCTGGCCGCGTGCGACCGAACACCGCACCGACCTCGTCGTAGCGCCCGCCGCGCGCCAGAGCGTCGCTCGTCGCGCCGGCATAGATCGCGAAGCGCACGCCGCTGTAGTACGCGTAGCCGCCGAGGTCAGCCAGATCGAAGCCGACCGTCAACCGGGGGTAAGCCAGCCGCAGGTGCTTCGCAAGCCAGGCCAGATCGTCGAGCGCGGCCGTCACCGCCGGCTGCTGCGGCAGTGCCTCGCGGGCTGCAGCGATCACCTCGTCGCCGCCGTAGAGGCGCAACATGGCCTGCAAGGCAACACGCGCGGCCTGCGACAGGCTGCGCGCGAGTTCGCTCACTTCGGTCGCATCCTTCGCCGCGAGCGCGCTGTGCAGGGCCGCGGCGCAGGCGTCGTCGGCGCCAGAGCCGGCAAGTACGCCGCGCAGGATGCGCGCATCGCCGAGATCGACAACGAGGCCCTCGACGCCGACACACTGCAAGGCATCGACCGACAACTCGAGCACCTCGAGTTCGGCTTCCAGACCGGCATGCCCGTACACCTCGACACCGAACTGCAAGGGCTCGCGGGTCGCACGCAGGCCGGCGGGACGCGTGTGCAGCACGGGGCCGCAATAGCACAGCCGGGTGACGCCCTGCCGGTTGAGCAGGTGGGCGTCGATACGCGCAACCTGCGGTGTCGTGTCGGCACGCACGCCGAGCGTGCGGCCGCTCAGTTGATCAACAAGCTTGAAGGTCTTGAGGTCGAGTTCGCGGCCGGTGCCCGTCAGGAGCGACTCGAGGTGCTCGAGCAACGGCGGCATGACAAGTTCGCAACCGTAGCCGCGCGCAACATCGAGCAGGGCGCGACGGATTTCTTCAATCCGCCTGGCCTCGGTGGGCAGTACATCGCAGACATGCTCGGGCAGGAGCCACGCAGACGGCATTGAAAAAGGGTCAGCGGTTAAAGCAGTGATTGTATCGACCGCCCCAGCCGCGTCCCGTTGCCTCAGGGCCAGAACAACAGCAGCATGGCAACGCCCGCGATCATGCTCGTAAGGCCAAGGAACCGGATCTGCCCATCGGTCATGCGCGTGGCGCGTTCGAACACGCGGCGCCAGGCTCCAGGGCTGAGAAACGGCAGCAGGCCTTCGATGACGAGCATCAGCGCCAGCGCTGCGAAAAGAATATCGCCCAAGGGCGTGCCCGGCTACTTCTTCGGCACCGCGGGCGCGGCCGACCCGGCGCCGCGCATGGCCTTGAAGAACTCACTGTTCGCATCGAGAACCATGATGTCGGACTTGCTGCGAAAGCTCGCGCGATAGGCGTCCAGGCTGCGATAGAACTGCGCGAACTGCGGGTCGCGGCCGAAGGCGTCGGCAAAGGTCGCGGCCGCCTTCGCGTCGCCTTCGCCCTTGACCTTCTGCGCGTCACGGTAGGCTTCGGCGACGATCACTTCGCGCTGCCGATCGGCGTCGGCGCGAATCTTCTCGCCCTCCGCAGCACCGGTCGAACGCAGTTCGTTGGCGACACGCTTGCGTTCGGATTCCATGCGGCGGTAGACGGCGTCGGTGATGTTGGCCGAGAAATCGACGCGCTTGATGCGCACGTCGAGAATTTCGATACCAAAGGATTTCGCTTCGTCTTCGAGTCGCTTTCGAACGCCCTTGACGACCAGCTCGCGCTCAGTAGCGAGCATGGCCTGCACGATGCGCTGAGTCACCTCTTCGTTGAACGCGGCCTGCACGATCGGGCTCAGGCGCGCTTCGACGTTGCGGATGTCGACGCCGTTGTTGCGGATGAACTGCCGCGGTTCGGTGACGCGCCACTTGACCATCCAGTCGATCACAAGGCTCTTCTTCTCCGCGGTGAAGATCGGCTTGCTCTCGGGACTGTCGAGCGTCTGGATGCGGCGGTCGAGGAAGACGACGTTCTGGAACGGCGGTGGCAGCTTGAAATTGAGCCCGGGTTCAGTGATGACGGTCTTGATCTCGCCGAGCGCAAAGATCGCGGCGTACTGCCGCTGATCGACGATGAACATCGTCGAGAAGGCGACCATCAGCGCGATCAGCGCGCCGGCAACAATGAGTCCAATTCGATTCATGGCGTGGATGTCCTGCGCGTCAATCAGCGGCCGTCGCGGTCGCGACTGCGCTGCCCATCGCGCGAGCGGATGTCGATCGCACCGCCGGCAGCGGGCGCCGGCGCTGGCGCCGGGGTTGCTTCGGCCGCCGGCGCGGCGGTCGTCGCGCCGGTTTGTTGCAGGAGCTTGTCGAGAGGCAGATAGAGCAGATTGGAGTTGTTGCGCACGTCAACCATCACCTTGCTCACGTTCGAAAGCACCTGCTGCATCGCGTCGATGTACATGCGATCGCGCGTGACGGTCGGCGCGCGCTTGTATTCGGCAAGCACGCTGCTGAAGCGCTGCGAATCACCCTGCGCCTGCGCGATGACGCGCGACCTGTAGCCCTCGGCCTCCTCGCTCAGCCGCGCCGCGGCGCCTCTGGCCCGGGGGATCACGTCGTTTGCGTAGGCCTGGCCTTCGTTCTTCAGGCGCTCGCGGTCGGCACCAGCCTTGAAGGCGTCATCGAACGCGGCCTGCACCTGCTCGGGCGCCTGCACGCTCTGGATGTTGGCGTTGACGATCAGGATGCCGGCCTTCAATTGATCGAGTTGCTGCTGGATCGATTTGAGCATGTCTGCGGCGAGGACATCGCGCCCCGCATAAAGCACCGAATCCATCGTGCTACGCCCCACGATCCCGCGCACCGCCGACTCTGCCGCGAGCACCACGGCCTCATCCGGATTGCGGTTCTCGAAAAGATAGTCGCGCGCATTCGTCAGGCGGTACTGCACGGTAAAACGGATGTCGACGATGTTCTCGTCCTGCGTAAGCATCGACGACTCGCGCAGACCAGTCGCCGGCACGACCGTGTTGCGGCCGATCTCGACTGTGCGCAACTGCGTGAACGGCACCGTTTCGTGCGCCTGGAACGGCGCCGGAAAGCGCCAGTTGAAACCGGCGCCGACGGTGCCCGTGTAACGGCCGAACGAGGTGACTACCGCCTGCTGGCCTTCCTGCACGATGAAGAAGCCACTGCCGAGCCAGATCAAAAGCACGACGCCGCCGATCAGCCCGAGGCCGATGCCGGCACTCTTCATGTCGGGCTGGAAGTTTCCTCCGCCTCCGCCGCCGCCGTCACCGCCGCTACCGTTCGGACGCTGCGACTTCTTGCCGCCGAACAAGCCCCCGAGCTTGTTGTTGAAATCGCGCCAGAGCTCGTCCAGGTCGGGCGGGCCATCGCCGCGGCCGGTGTTGAACATGCGGTTCTGGATGCGGCGCGCCCACCCTGTGACAAACGCGCGCGTCGCCCGTGCGAGCGCTGACCAGGGTCCCGGAGCTACCGGCAGGGCCGGCAAGGCCGGGGAAGGTGAACTCATGCTCATGCTTGTGTTTGAAGTAGGCGCGCCGGCGGATTGTCCACGATGGGCGACGTGGCGCCGTCGAGCCCTTCAGATAGGGCCGATTCCGAAACGTTCAAGGTCTCGAGCGCCGCGCCAGCGACCACGGCGGCGAGCAACGCGCGCAGCGTGTCAAGCCCTTCGCCGTCGCGCGCGCCGACGAACACGCGGGGCATTCGCACGCCGCCCTCCGCCACCACCGCGTCGCTCGCATTGCGCGGCCGCTGCGTCGGCTCCAGGCTGTCGAGCTTGTTGAAGACGAGCACCTGCGGCACGCGATCGGCGCCGATCTCGCGCAGCACGCGCTGCACTTCGCTGATCTGCTCGTCGCGCCGCGGGCTCGACGCATCGACCACGTGCAGCAGCAGATCGGCATCGGCCGCTTCCTGCAGCGTCGCCTCGAAGGCTTCGACGAGCTTGTGCGGCAAGTCGCGGATGAAGCCGACCGTGTCCGAGAGGCTCACCGAGCGCGCGGCGCCTTCGATGTAGAGCGCACGCGTGGTCGTGTCGAGCGTCGCGAACAGCTGATCGGCAGCATAGACGCCAGCCTTGACGAGGGCATTGAACAGCGTCGACTTGCCGGCATTCGTGTAGCCGACGAGTGAGATCCGAAACGCCCCGTTGCGCTCGCGCGACTTGCGCTGCGTGCCGCGCTGGCGCTTGACCTTTTCCAGACGCTCCTTCACCGACTTGATGCGGCTGCCGATCATGCGCCGGTCGAGCTCGATCTGCGCCTCGCCAGGCCCGCCGCGCGCACCGATACCGCCGCGCTGACGCTCCAGATGGCTCCAGCGCCGCACGAGGCGTGTCGAGAGGTACTGCAGCCGCGCGAGTTCGACCTGCAACTTGCCCTCGTGGCTTTGCGCGCGTTCGCCGAAGATCTCGAGGATCAACATCGTGCGATCCGCGACCGCAACGCCAAGGTGCCGTTCGAGGTTGCGTTGCTGCGCCGCCGAGAGCGCCTGGTCGAACAGCACTGCCTCGGCGCCGTGACCGAGCACGAGCGCCTTGATCTCGTCGGCCTTGCCGGAGCCAATGAAGAGCGCGGCGTCGGGTGCCTTGCGACGGCAGACGACGCGTTCGACGACTTCGTCGCCAGCCGATTCGGCGAGCTGCGCAAGCTCGTCGAGAGTTGCGTCGAAACTTGCAGTGCCGAGATCAACCCCGACCAGGATCGCTCGCGCACGCGCACCGGCGGGTGGCGCTTCGATTGATGGGGCCGCGTCCGCGCGGCGCGTAGCTTGCGGCTTCAGCTCGCTTCGGGCGCTTCGGGCGCTTCGGTCGTCTGGAAATTCACGGCGCGGCCGGGCACGACAGTCGAGATCGCATGTTTGTAGACCATCTGCGTGACGGTATTTCGCAGCAGAACCACGTATTGGTCGAACGAATCGATGTGGCCCTGCAGCTTGATACCGTTGACGAGGTAGATCGAGACCGGCACATGCTCCTTGCGAAGGAGGTTCAGGAACGGATCCTGCAGCAGCTGACCTTTGTTGCTCACGATATGCTCCGTGATGAGTTAAGAACGACCTTGCACGTTAACACAGCACCTCGCGCAAGGACGCCCACGCTGACCCGGCTCAGGCACGCTCCTTGAACGGGTTCTTCGACGAGCGCATCTCGATGCGCAGCGGCGTGCCGACAAGCTTGAAGTGGGCTCGAAACCGCCCTTCGAGGTAGCGCTTGTAGACGTCCGTCACGTGCTCGAGCGAGTTGCCGTGGATCACGATCAGCGGCGGCCTCATGCCGCCCTGGTGCGCATAGCGCAGCTTGGGCCGAAACGCACCTGCGCGCTTGGGCGCCTGGTGTTCGACCGCCTCCAGCAGCAGGCGCGTGAGGATCGGCGTGCTCATCTTCTTCACCGCCGAGGCGTGCGCATCGGCGATCGCCCTCCACACCGGCGCGAGACCCTGGCGCTTGAGCGCCGAGATGTGCGCAATCGGCGCGAACTTCAGGAACGCGAGGCGCTGCGCGATCGAGCGCTCCAGCATCTCGCGCTGGTACGCGTCGACCGCGTCCCATTTGTTGACCGCCAGCACGACCGCGCGGCCGCTTTCCAGAATGTAGCCGGCGATGTGCGCGTCTTGGTCCGTCACGCCCTGCGTCGCGTCGAGCAGCAGCAGCACGACGTCGGCGTCGGCAATCGCCTGCAGCGTCTTCACGACCGAGAACTTCTCGACCGCCTCGAACACCTTGCCCTTGCGACGAAGGCCCGCGGTGTCGATCAACTCGAACATCTGCCCGTTGCGCTCGAACGGCACGCTGATCGCGTCGCGCGTGGTGCCGGGTTGATCGAAGGCGATCAAGCGCTCCTCGCCGAGCCATGTGTTGATCAGCGTTGACTTGCCGACATTGGGCCGCCCGGCGACGGCGAGCTTGATCGGCGAACCGTCGGGCGTGGGTTCGATCTCGGCGTCGGGCTCGAAGCCCTCGAGCACTGCGTCGAGTAGGCTGCGGATGCCCTGCCCGTGCGCCGCCGACACCGGATGCGGCTCGCCGATCCCGAGTTCGTGGAATTCGCCGAGCAGCGGCGAATCGACCATGCCCTCGGCCTTGTTGACGGCGAGAAACACCTTCTTGCTGACTGACCTCAAGTAGCGCGCGATGTCGGCGTCCTGCCCCGACAGGCCGCTGCGAATATCGACGACGAAGATCACCGCGTCCGCCTCCGCCACCGCCTGGCGCGTCTGGCGTGCCATCTCCTTGACGATGCCGCTCGTGCTGTCGGGCTCGAAGCCGCCGGTATCGACAACGATGAACTCGCGATCACCAAGCCGCCCGTCGCCGTAGTGCCGGTCGCGGGTCAGGCCGGCGAAGTCGGCGACGATCGCGTCGCGGCTCTTCGTCATGCGATTGAAGAGCGTCGACTTGCCGACGTTGGGCCTGCCGACGATGGCGATGACGGGTTTCATGTGCCCATCGGTGGCCGCCCGCGCGCGCCCGTCATTCTGGTCTGAACGCGAACAGGCCGCCGCTTCGGGTCATGACGAGCATGGTCTTGTCCGACAGGACCGGCGCGGTTGTGATCGCGCTGGCGTCCGTTGTCAGACGCAGCAGCGGCGTGCCGTCTTCACGCGCCAGGAAGTGCAAGTTGCCTTCGAGATCGCCGAAGACCGCCGTGCGGCCAACCAGCAGCGGCGCGCTCAACTCGCGGTAGAGCAGCTTTTCGTTGGTCCAGACGACATCGCCCGTCGTCGCGTTCCAGGCGGTGATGCGGTCGGATCCGTCGGCACCGACGACGACCTGCGCATCGCCCGCAACCCCCTGGTTGCCGCCGACATTGCGCGTCCAGACAATCGTGCCGCGATCGGCGTTGACGCAGCCGACCGCGTTCTGAAACGCCCGTGCGCAGACCACGTTGCCGACGCGCGAAAT
Source organism: uncultured beta proteobacterium (assembly GCA_963774675.1). Lineage (GTDB taxonomy): Bacteria > Pseudomonadota > Gammaproteobacteria > Burkholderiales > Burkholderiaceae_C > CAIKUF01. The sequence goes on from CAVZFV010000008.1 coordinate 136,539, forward strand.
CGGCGCGAGCAGGTCCGACAGGCGCTCGACCTCATTCGCGCCGCGCGGCGTCGCCACCGCGACCTCCCAGCGCATCGTGCCTTGAAGCGGATCGACACCCGCGAGCCTGGGGCCCTGGCCGGCGAGCAAGGTGTCCTTGAAGCTTGCGAGCACCCCGGCCTTGGCCAGCGTCAGCGGGTCACTGGGCCGGCGCAGCACCCACAGGCTGCGACCATCCAGCACATCGAAGGCCGAGACGACGCGGTCGACGCTCATCACGAAGACGCGTTCGCCGGCCACGAGCGGCGCCGTCGCGACGCGTGCGCCGAGATTCGCGCGCCAGGCGATGCGCCCGGCGTCGATGACGACCAGTTCGTTGCTTCGCGTCACGACCGCTGCGTAGCGGCCGTCGCTGCCGACGCCGGCGCTGAGCTGCGAGCCGACATTCGCGCGCCAGAGCTCGCTCCCGGAATCGGCCTGCAACGCGATCACCGTGCCATCGGAGCTCGCGACGGTGAAGACGCCGCCGCTCGATGCAGTGTTGTTGACGGCCACCTGCAGATCGAAATCGACCTTGCCGACGCGCTGGCTCCACACCTGACGCCCGCCAATCTGCGGTGTCAGCGGTTCGAGCGGCGTCGGCTTGGGCTTGGGCGTTCCCGAGCAGGCCACGAGCGTCGCCGCGAAGGCAAGCGCGAGCCAGCCGGCGACGCGTCGCCACGAGTTCACTTGGCCACCTCTCCCGAGGCGCCTGTCGCCGGGGCCGGCGCATCGGGCGCGGCGCCGAGCGCGGTCAGTTTGGCATCGATCAGGCGGCGGTACTCGACGCCCGGGTCCATCGCTTTCCAGGCGCGTTGATAGGCGGCCTTGGCGTCGTCTTTCTTGCCCTGGGCAAGCAGGATGTCGCCACGCCGGTCGGCGGCGAGCGCCTCGAACTCTTTCGCGCTGACGGCATCGACCTGCTTGAGGGCCTCGTCGTACTTCTTCTCGTCGAGCAGGATGCCCGCCAGCCGCAATCGCGCAATCGCCTGGTATTCGGGCTGCGCGGCCTTGTCCGCGACCCACTCGAGTGACCCGCGGGCCTTGTCGATCTGCCCCTTGTCGAACTGCGTTTTCGCCGTCAGCAGCCCGCCCTGCTCCGCGTACGCGGTGCCGGGATAACGTTCCTTCAGGTCACCGAAGATACGCGCCGCGCGATCGGCGTCACCGGCCTGCGCTGCCTGATCGAGCTCGTCGTACATGGCGCCGGCGTTAGCCGCCTGGTTGCGCTGCCACAGATTCCAGCCATTCCACGCCGCGTAGCTGCCGAGCACGGCGATCAGCGTCCAGGTGATGAGATTGCCGTAGCGCTTCCAGAAGGCCTTGAGCTGGTCGAGCTGTTCCTGTTCTTCGAGGTCGAGATGGGTGGCCATTGAGTGCGGGGCGTGCTTTGGACGAAGCTGCGATTATGCGTTGCGCAAATTCGCTGCCCACTCGGCCGCCCACCCGGCCACACCACTCAGCGGCAGACTGCGCTGCGGCGCGCTCGGATCGCGCAGTGCCTTGAGCGCCACCTCCCCCCGAGCCAGTTCGTCGGCACCGAAGATCAGCGCAAAGCGCGCACCGCTCGCGTCGGCGCGCTTGAACTGCGCCTTCATGCTGCCCCAGCCGGAAGCGCCCGCCCCATGCATCTGCACCGCAACGCCGCCGGCACGCAGCACCTCGCAAGTGTTGATGGCCACCGCCAGCGCATCGGGGCCCGGAACGACGGCAAACACATCCAAGGCCGAACCCGTGGCCTCGATGCCCATCGCCTCGAGCAGCAACAGCATGCGTTCGATGCCCATGCCCCAGCCGACCGCAGGTGCGGGCTTGCCACCGAGCTGCTCGATCAGCGTGTCGTAGCGGCCACCGCCACACACCGTGCCCTGTGAGCCGAGGTGGTCGGTGATCCACTCGAACACGGTGAGGTTGTAGTAGTCCATGCCGCGCACCAGGCGCGTGTTGACGCGGTACGGTAGACCGGCGGCGTCCAGCACCGCGCGCACGCCGTCAAAGTGCGCGAGCGAGTCTGGACCGAGAAAGTCCATCAGCTTCGGTGCCGCCTCGACGATCGCCTGCATCGCGGGATTCTTGCTGTCGAGAATCCGAAGCGGGTTGGTGTGCAGGCGACGCCGCGCGTCTTCGTCGAGTAGTTCAGCGTGCTGCTCGAAGTGCGCGATCAACGCGGCGCGGTGGGCCAGGCGCTCGCTCGCCTGACCGAGGCTGTTGATCTCGAGGCGTACATCACGACCCTCGACGAGACACAGGTCGCGCAACAGCGCGCGGCACATCAGAATCTGCTCGGCATCCACATCGGGACCGGCATGGCCGAGCGCCTCGACGTCGATCTGGTGAAACTGGCGATAGCGCCCCTTTTGCGGACGCTCGTGCCGAAAGAGCGCCACGTGCGACCACACCCGCAACGGCCCGTTGTAGAGCGCGTTGTGCTCGATCACGGCGCGCACGATACCGGCCGTCGCCTCCGGCCGCAGCGTCAACTTGTCGCCGTTCATCGCGTCCTCGAACGAGTACATCTCCTTCTCGACGATGTCAGTCACCTCGCCCAGGCCGCGCACGAACAGCGCAGTCGGCTCGACGATCGGGGTGCGGATGTTCGCGTAACCGTAGCGCGCCATCAGGGCGCGCACCTTGGCCTCGAACCACTCCCAGCGTGCTGAATCAGGTGGCAGGATGTCGTTCATGCCCTTCACGGCTTTCAGCGTGTCGGGGCGGGAGGCTGGGGGCATGGCGGTAGCGATCGGCAGGTCGGAAGGGCGCCATTATCGAGTGCGGCAAGCGAGACGCCTCACAGCGACACGTCCCAGGTATTCACGTGCGCGCGCTCGTGGCTGCACACGCACGCGTGTTCATGCCCGGGCTCGCAAGCCCACTGATGCTCACGCATGCGAGCGAGAGTTCTATCCGGGTGCACGCAAGACGCCGGCCCTCGGCGTCGCGGCGCAGGCTCACGGTTCAGCCGGGCGGCGCGCTGAGGAAGAGCGACGCGAACTCGGCGGCGGCGCTGGCGCCACGCGCGGTCTGCAGCAAGCGCTGGCCGAGTTCGAGCGCGGCGCGCTGCTCGTCCCAGTTGCGCGCCTTCTCGATGCGCAGCGAGACTGGTTCGGCGACCGGCCCGAGTCTGTCTGTCAGGTGCCGCACCGCCAGACGACGCCGCTCGGCAAGGCCCGCGGGGCTGGCGCCCACGGGTGCGGGTGCCGGTGTGGGCGCGTGGGCTGCGGGCGCGGCGACCGCGGGCGAAGCCATCGCCGGCGCGGCCCGAGCCTGATCCGCAACGGCTGCCGGCGCCTGCGCTGGCGGCAGCGGGCTCACGCCGGCAGGCGCGGCGCCCGGAGAAACTTCGATGTAGCCAGCCTCGAGCAGCCCGAGCAAGGTCGCGTCCGCGTTGACCTGGATCAGCGAGCGCAACTCGTCGTCGTTACGCCGACCATCGACCAGGATGAGCACGGTGCGCAGCCGCGGATGGAGCCGGTTCACCCGCGTCTCGATCTCGAGTTGACCTTTCGCGCTCTTTCGATAGACAGTGACCATGTGTGCGTTGTCGCCCGCTTGCGGCAGAGCTTTAGCTTAGCCGGCTCCGGCGCACCGCGTGGCGAGGAAAGCCCTTTGGGCGTGGACTCTGCACGGCAGATCGCCTCGCGGCACTCCCCCGGCAGCCGTTACCCGTCGTGCGAGGCCGCAGCCGAGGCGAAACGTTTCTCGATGTAAGTCTCGACCAGCGCCTGAAACTCGGTCGCGATCGTCGCGCCGCGCAGCGTCAGCGCCTTCTCGCCATCGATGAAGACGGGCGCTGCCGGCGCCTCGCCGGTGCCGGGCAGGCTGATGCCGATGTCGGCATGCTTGCTCTCGCCCGGGCCGTTGACGATGCAGCCCATCACAGCGACCTTCAGCTTCTCGACGCCCGGATAGCGCTCGATCCATACCGGCATCTGCGCGCGCAGGAAGTCGTCGATCTGTTTGGCGAGTTCCTGGAACGTGGTGCTCGTCGTGCGTCCGCAGCCCGGACACGCGGTGACGCTCGGATTGAACGCGCGCAGCCCGAGCGACTGCAGGATTTCGCGCGCAATCACCACCTCCTGCGTGCGCGGCTCTCCCGGTTGCGGCGTGAGCGAGACGCGAATGGTGTCGCCGATGCCTTCCTGCAGCAACAGCGCCAGCGCGGCGGTCGACGCCACCGTGCCCTTGGTGCCCATGCCGGCCTCGGTCAGCCCGAGATGCAGTGCGTTGTCACAGCGCCGCGCGAGCGCGCGGTAGACGCTCACCAGATCCTGCACGCCCGACATCTTGCATGACAGGATGATGCTGTCCGCCGCCAGGCCGATCTCCTCGGCGAAGCGCGCGGATTCGATCGCGGAGGTAATGATTGCCCGGTACATCACCTGTTGCGGTTCGTGCGGCTCGGCACGCCGGCCGTTCTCGTCCATCATCTGCGCGAGCAGTTCTTGATCCAGGCTGCCCCAGTTGACGCCGATGCGCACCACCTTGTCGAGCTTTGCAGCGATCTCGACCATCTGCCCGAACTGCCGATCGCGCTTGTCGCCTTTGCCGACGTTGCCGGGATTGATGCGGTACTTGCTGAGCGCCTCGGCGCAGGCCGGATGGTCGGCAAGCAGGCGGTGGCCGTTGTAGTGAAAGTCGCCCACCAGCGGCACATGGATGTCCATGCGGTCGAGCTGCTCGCGGATGTAGGGCACGGCGGCCGCCGCCTCGGGCGTGTTGACCGTGATGCGCACCAGTTCGGAACCGGCGAGCGCAAGCTCCTTGACCTGGATCGCGGTGCCGATCGCATCCACCGTGTCGGTGTTCGTCATCGACTGCACACGCACCGGCGCGTCGCCGCCGATCGTCACCACATGGTCTTGCCAGCGGACGGCCGCCTGTCGCGACCGGCGCGCCGCCGGCGCAGCGGGCACGATGAAATCGTCGGAATCAAGGGTGGCCATGGGGAACTACTTCAACTCGAGCCGCGCGACGTTGTCGCGCGTCGCCGGTACCAGGTCGACCGGCTGGCCGCGGAAGGACAGGCGCGTGACGGCAGCGTTGCCGATCTTGAGCCGGAACGGCGGCGTCCCGTCGAGGCCAACAAATTCACCCGCTTCGAGCTTGCGCTGCAACAACATGGCGCCGTTCGCATCGAGCACCTCGACCCAGGACTCGCCGCTGACCTTGAGTTCGATCAGGCCTTCGGGCGTGGCACTCGCCGACGCCGGCGCGTCGGACGCAGCGGGTGCTGACGCCAGCCCGGCAATCGGGACCGCCACAGACTCCGCAACGCCAGCCGTCGGCATCGTTGCGACCGCGCTCGCCGTATCAGCGGCTGCCGACGCCGCCGGCGACACCAACGCGGCGACGTCGCCCGGCGGGGACGCAGGCAGGGTCGCAGGGTCAACGTTGGGATGGGTCTGCACGATCCACTGCTGGGGCATTAGGAACACGAAGCCAGCCGCCAGCACGATCAGCAGCGGAACCCAGATCGCGGGGCGCTTGAGTACGCCGAGGTCGGTCGGCATGGCGCGAGCGGGTCGGTCACGATACGTCGTGTTCAGGCCCTGGTGTGCCTTCTCTAGACCCTGGCCCCCGAGTTGGGGCATCAGCGCGAGGACCGGCTGCGGGTCAATCTTCAACGCTCGGCAGACTGTCTTGGCAAGCGCCCGCGCGAAGGTGACGTCGGGCAACTCGTCGAGGCGGTCGCCTTCAAGCGCCTCAAGCTTTTGCTGCGGCACCTTGATCGATGCTGCGAGCGCGGCGATATGCAAACCCTGCGCCTGGCGTGCTGCACGCAACATCGCCCCCGCGCTCGAACTAGAACTCGGGGTCGCGCGAGCCTCGGCCGCCGTCGATTCGCCCGGCGCCTCACTCATCGAACTTGCCTTGCTCAAACGCGTTCGCTTCACGTGACTTCGGGAACTTGTCGCGCAGCTGCTGGCCGAAGTCGTTCGCGCCCGGTCGATTCCCGGCCCGGTACTCGATGCGTGCGGCAAGCCAGAGCGACTGCGCGCTCACCTGCTTCGGGTCCGCGTTGACGCGCTTGACATAGAAGCGCGCACGATCGGTTTCACCGCGCTGATACAGCACGTCCGCGTAGTTGATCGCAATGGCCGGGTTGCCCGGATCGAGCGCGAACGCGCGCTGCAGCGTGCGCTCGGCGTCCGGTAGTTGGCCCGCACGCGCCTGGCACACACCCTGGGTCAGCAATGTGCGCGTCGTGTCGCGGTATTGCGGCTGGGCGAGTGCCTGCTCGAACAACTCGTTGGCCTGCGCATAGCGCTTCATCAGACATTGATACCAGCCGTAGTTCTGCATCACGTCGCCGCTGTGCGGATCGAGCTGCAGCGCGAATCGGAAGCTGTCCTCTGCCAGCCGGTCGTCGCCCATCGCGGCGTAGATCAGGCCGCGCAGGTTGTAGGCCTCGCTCATTTTCGGTTCCATGGCGATGGCCTGCTTCACCTCGTCGAGCGCAGTCGTGTACTGCGCGCTGGCGAAATAGGCGCTCGCAAGCTCGAGCCGCACGTTGGCACGGCGCGAAGTATCGGTTTGGTCCGACGCCGTCTTCACATCCTTGCCGGGCGAGTCGCCAGGCGTCGTGGCGCAAGCGGCAAGCAGCGCGGCGAGCACCGCTACTACGAGGCCGCGCCCGTACAGGACGAAGTGGGGGGTCATGCGCTCTCCTTGGCGTGCGCGGACCGCGCGGATGTTTCGGCGTGGATGTGCACCGAGCGCTTTGTCACCCGCTCGCGCAGGCGAGTGCGATCCTGCACCTCGCCCGCGAGTTGTCCACACGCGGCAGCGATGTCGTCACCCCGCGTGCGGCGCACGGTGGTCACGATGCCCGCCGTGCGCAGCACTTCGGCAAACGCGAGCACGCGCTCGCGCGGTGAACAGTGCAGACCGGACTGCGGGAACGGATTGAACGGAATCAGGTTGAACTTGCATGCGATACGCGTCTCCGGTCGCTCGGACACCAGCGCAACCAGCTCGTGCGCCTGCTCGAGGCCGTCGTTCACGCCGTCGAGCATGCAGTACTCGAACGTGATGAAGTCGCGCGGTGCCTTCTCGAGATAGCGCCTGCACGCCGCCAGCAGTTCCGCGATCGGGTACTTGCGGTTGAGCGGGACGAGATCATCTCGCAGCGCATCGTTCGGCGCGTGAAGCGAGACTGCGAGCGCAACCGGGCAGTCATCGCGCAACCGTTCGATCATCGGCACGACGCCCGAAGTCGAGACCGTCACCCGCCGGCGCGACAGGCCATAGGCATGGTCACTGAGCATCACGCGCAACGCGGGAACCAGCGCCGCGTAGTTCTGCAGCGGCTCGCCCATACCCATCATCACGACGTTGCTGATGACGCGTTCACCCTTGCCCGTCGCAAGGCCGCGCGCGCGCAACGCGTGCTCGGCATGCCAGAGCTGCGCGATGATCTCGCCCGTCGTCAGATTGCGGCTGAAGCCCTGATGACCCGTCGAACAGAAACGGCAGGCGACAGCGCAGCCCGCCTGCGACGAGATGCACAAGGTGCCGCGGTCGCTCTCCGGAATGAAAACAGTCTCAATCGCGTTGCCGGCGCCCACATCGAACAGCCACTTGATCGTGCCGTCCGCCGAGACCTGCTCGGAGACGACCTGGAGCGGCCTCACTTCCGCGATCAGCGCGAGCTTGGCGCGCAACGACTTCGCCAGATCGCTCATCGCGTCGAAGTCGGCGACCCCGCGCTGATGGATCCACTGGAACAACTGCGTCGCGCGAAAACGCTTCTCGCCCTGCTGCTCGCACAGCGCGGCGAGCGCGTCGAGGTCGTGGTCGAGCAGGTTGACGAGCGTCATCGGTGGGGCAGCCTCCCGCGCACTCAGCGGCTGTGGATCGCCATCGCGGGGAAGAAGAAGGCGATCTCGACCGCCGCCGTCTCGGGCGCATCGGAGCCATGCACCGCGTTGGCATCGATGCTGTCGGCGAAGTCGGCGCGGATCGTCCCCTTGTCGGCCTTCTTGGGGTCGGTTGCGCCCATCAGCTCGCGGTTCTTGGCAATCGCGTTGGCGCCTTCGAGCACCTGGATCATCACCGGGCCAGAGATCATGAACGACACCAGGTCGTTGAAGAAGGGCCGCGCCTTGTGCACCGCGTAGAACGCCTCGGCCTCTGCACGCGAGAGTTGGGCCAAGCGCGCGGCGGCGATTTTGAGGCCAGCGCCCTCGAACCGGGCATAAATCTGGCCGATCACGTTCTTCGCCACGGCATCGGGCTTGATGATCGAAAGGGTGCGTTCGAGCGACATGGGGGAACTCCGGAAAACCCATCTGGGCAAAGCCTTGAATTGTAGCGGGCGGCCTTTCTGTGCCGGGCCTTGTGCAGAGCCGGCGCCGGTCCGTCGTCCCGGGCCGAAACGCTTGGCGTCGGCAGACGGCGGGCGCCCGGCGACCGATGCCTTCAGCGCCCGCGCTGCCCGCCTTTGCCGCCGCCGCGCTGACCGCCGCGGTTGCCACCGCCCTGGCCGCCCCCACCCCCGCCGCGACCGCTCTTGCGATGAAACGCATCGCCGCCGATGAAACCGAGCGAGGTCTGCAGCGGATCGGGCTCCTTGGGCCCACCGCCTTGCCGGGGTGCGGCATCCGGCGCACTGCCGCCAGCGCCGAAGCCGCCGCCGCCGTGCGCCATCGTGCGCCCGCTGAATGGCGAGCGCTGGTTCTTCGCGAACCGGCGATCGAAGGTCTGCTCGAGCGGATTCGGAATGCGCATCGGATCGAAGTCCAGATCCTCATCCGGGTCGCGCACGTCGCGATCCACCTTGGGGCCCGCCTGCGCGTGACCTTGCGCGTGACCCTGCCCCGCCGGCGCGTCGCGTCGCGGGCCGCGATCGTTGCGCCCGCCGCGGTCATTCGGCCTTGGGCCACGATCACCGCCCTGCGGGCCGCGGCCGCCGCGCTGGGCGCCGCCGTCTTGTTGCTGTTGCCGCTCACCGTTGCGCGCGCCGCCTGCGAGTTGCCGGATCAAGCGCACATCGTCCTGCCCAAGATCGACCCACACACCGCGCTTCAAGCCCCGCGGCAGCACGACACTGCCGTAGCGGATGCGAATCAGGCGGCTCACGGTGAGGCCCACCGTATCGAAGAGCTTGCGCACTTCGCGGTTGCGGCCCTCGGTGATGACGACGCGGTACCAATGGTTCGCGCCCTCGCCGCCACCGTCCTCGATTGCCTTGAAGCTCGCCTGCTGGCCCTCGACCATCACACCTTGCAGCAAGCGCTCGCGCGCTTCGGTTTCGAGCGTGCCGAGCACGCGCACCGCGTACTCGCGCTCGACGCCGAAGCGCGGGTGCATCAACTGATTGGCCAATTCGCCCGAGGTCGTGAACAGCAGCAGCCCTTCGGTGTTGATGTCGAGCCGACCGACCGATTGCCACTTGCCGTGCTGCAGTCGTGGCAGGCTGCGAAACACGGTTGGCCGCTGCTGTGGATCGTCGTGCGTGACGACTTCACCAACCGGCTTGTGATACGCAATGATGCGCGCCGGCGGCGGCGCAATGCGGTACTTGATCGCCCGACCATTGACCTCGATGCGATCGCCCCACGAGATGCGCTGCCCGGTGTGTGCCGGCTCGCCATTGACGGTGACGCGGCCGTCCGCGATCAGTTCTTCCATGTCGCGGCGGGAACCGACGCCCGCCTGGCCAAGCACCTTCTGCAGCTTCGGCGCGTCGGGATCGGGTGCGAGCACGCGCTTGTGAGCGGCGCTTTCCGAAAAATCGGAGGAATCCGCATCGGTTCCCGGTTCTGCCAGCGGATCCGCCACCACATCGGGACCGGCAGCAGAAGTAGCGTCAGAGGCCAGTTCGACCCGCTCGCCACCTTCAACAGGCACGTTCATGACCGACGGCTCTTCCGTGTCGAAGTCACCCGACAGGACTTGTGCAAACAGCGCGCCGAGTTGCTCGGCGGCCTGCGGAGGCAAGGGCGCCACTTGTGGCGATCTGCCCTGCGCGCCTTGAACGGCCTGCCCCTCGGCTTCGGCCGCGCGATTTGCGCGCTGCCTCTCGCGCCGGTTCCGGCGTCGGCTACGGTCGGGTCGGGTATCGCTGGGGTCGCCGCCGGCACCTTCGCCCGCCGCTGCGCCGGCTTTTCCGTTCGCTGCTTCGCCGGATTCGCCGGTGGCTGCGGCGTCGGCCCCTTCCGCGATCGCAGTCCCGGACGACGCAACTTCACCCGGCGCGACGCTTGCCTCGACCGCCGCTGCATTCGACATTGCAGCAGGCCCGGGCTCCGCCGGTCCAGCCTCGGGTGCAGGGGCGTCGGCCACTGCAGCTGCGCGGCGCTTGCGCACGGGCTTGGCAGCGACCGGCTCATCCGTCTCGGGGAACGCAGAAGTTGCAGATACTGCCGTCACTTCGGTCGCGCCCTCAGCCGTCGGCGACGCGACCGCGCCGTCCTCACCGGGCGCCTTCACCGTTCGACGGCGTCGCACCGGCTTGACCGGCTCGGTCTCCGCGCTTGGGCTGTCGGGCGTCGGTGCCTCGGTCGGGTTGTTCATGCTTGCGGTTCCATGGAAGTGGCGGTCTCGGGGGGTGAATCGGAATCTGATGCGGCGGAGGGCTCGGCATCGGGCGCTTCGTCGAGGCCGAGCCGCGCTTGAAGCGGCTCGCCCTGGGCCGCGAGCCGCTCGGTGAGGGCCTGCGGTCCCGCGCCCGGTTCGTCGAGCAGCGGCAACTGCGCCAGGCTCGCGAGCCCCAGATCGTCAAGGAACTGCGGCGTCGTCGCGTACAGCGACGGTCGGCCGGGCGCCTCGCGGTAGCCGATCGCGTCGATCCAGCCGCGGTCCTCGAGCTGCTTCACGATCTGGGTGCTGACCGTGACGCCGCGAATGTCCTCGATGTCGCCGCGCGTGACGGGTTGGCGGTAGGCGATGATCGCAAGCGTCTCCATCGCGGCGCGCGAGTAGCGCGGCGGCTTTTCGGGGTTGAGCCGGTCCAGGTACTCGCGCAGCTCGGGCCGGCTCTGGAAGCGCCAGCCACTCGCGAGGGCGACGAGTTCGATGCCGCGGCCCTGCCAATCGCGCACAAGTTGGTCGAGCAAGGCGCGCAGGCTGTCGGGCCCGATCTCGTCGGCAAACAGCGTGCGCATGTCGCGCAGCGGCATCGGCTGATGCGCACAGATGAGGGCCGCCTCGAGGACGCGCTTCGCATCCTGTGTATTCATGACTTGACCAATTTGTACTCGGCCGGTGGCGCCGGCTCGCTTTCGGGTCTGCCCGCGTCGGGGCTCAATCAGGTCGCGTTCGGGTCGCGTTCGGCCCGAGCACAACGCCATGTCGGCGACAACTTGCTGCGGCGCATCGACCCTGCTGCGGTTTGCCAAACCTGACGCTGTTCGCCCGCTTCACATGCCCAACCGTTGCTGCGCGCCCGTTGCCTTGCACCATCAGGGCGCCATCGTTCGCATGGACTGCGGTTAACGGGCTGCGAACTTCGCAGTTCCCCATCCTGACCGTGCCTTGCGAGGGCTTTGCTGCATTGTACCGAAGCGCGGCACGAAGCCCTCAAACTCCGGCAAGGTTTCCCGCAACGCGCTGCCAGGCCTGTGCGAGATCCGCTGGCAATGGGGCGTGAAACGACACTTCCTGTCCGGTACGCGGGTGTGCGAAGGCGAGCGTCGTCGCATGCAACGCCTGGCGCTGCATGCCCAGCGCCGGGGCGCCGCCGTAAAGCGCATCGGCCACCAGCGGATGACCGCGCGACGCGAGGTGAACGCGGATCTGGTGCGTGCGCCCGGTGTGCAACGTGCATTGCAGCGCACTGAACTTCGCGCCCTCCACGTCCGCCGTGGCGATGCACTGCACGTCTGTTTGCGCCGTACGTCCCGAGACGACGACCGCGATCCGCACGCGCGATCGCGGGTCGCGCGCGAGCGGCGCGTCGATGTAGGTCAGGCCCTTGGGCCACGTGCCGTGCGCGAGCGCAAGGTAGCAGCGATGCACCTCGCGGGCCGCGATCGCACGCGTCAACGCCGTGACGGCAGCAAGCGTCTTGCCGACCACCATCAGCCCCGAGGTGTCCTTGTCGAGCCGGTGCACGATGCCGGCGCGTGGCAGCGTCGCGGCCGCTGCGTGGCGGGCGAGCAGGCCGTTGAGCAGCGTGCCCTGCCAGTTACCGGCGGCGGGGTGGACGACCAGGCCGGCCGGCTTGTCGATGACGAAGAGATCCTCATCCTCATGGACGATCGCGAGCACCATCGCCTCGGGCCGGAAAGCACGGCTTTCGGCGGTCGGCGCGAGCTCCACCGAGACGCGTTGCCCGGCCAGCACCTTGCGCGACGCGCTGTCGGCAACGTGATCATCGACCCGCACGTGGCCCTGCGCGATGAGACCCTGAAGATAGTTGCGTGAGAACTCCGGCACCAGCGCCACCAAGGCCCGATCCAGCCGCGCGCCGTGCTGTGCGACGTCGATCAGCGCCTCTCGGCGCTCGGCGGGCTCATCCCACGGCGCGCTGTCGAACTCCGCATCTCCCTCTTCGCGTCGATCGATGGGCGCGGATGTCATCACGTCGTGCGGCAGTGCTGGCATATAAAATCGGCGCCTTCTCTCTTCCGACACGCGTTGCGCAGGCAGCGCCCGCGAGGTTCATGATCCCGACCCATGCGACGCGCCACCGACCGCTCCTGACCCTCGCCCTGCTGCTGACGGCGTTGCTGTTCGGCTGCAAATCGACACCCACGGAGTCCGACGTCAACGTCAGCACCGAGAAATTGTATGCAGAGGCGAAGGAAGAGGCCGCACTCGGCAGCTACGACAAGGCGGCCAAGCTCTACGAGAAGCTCGAGGGCCGCGCGGCGGGTACGCTGCTCGGGCAACAGGCGCAGCTCGAGCGTGCCTGGGCACTCTACAAGGGGGGCGAAAAGGCCAGCGCGCTGGTCGCGATCGACCGCTATATCAAGAACAACCCGAGCAGCGCGGCACTCGACTATGCCTTCTACCTGCGCGGGCTGATCAACTTCAACGACACGCTCGGCTTCCTGAGCAACATCGCGTCGCAGGATCTCTCCGAGCGCGACCAGCAGTCTTCGCGCGAATCCTACGAGGCTTTTCGCCAGCTCGTCGAGCGCTTCCCGGACTCACCGTACACACCCGATGCGCAGTTGCGCATGAACTACATCATCAACGCGCTCGCGTCTTATGAAGTGCACGTGGCGCGCTATTACTTCCGGCGCGGCGCGTATGTCGCGTCCGCAAGTCGGGCGCAATCGACAGTGATCGATTTTCGACAGTCGCCCGCGGTCGAGGAGGCGCTCTACCTGATGGCGGCGAGCTACGAAAAGCTCGGCTTGACCGATCTCCAGGCCGATGCCGAACGCGTTCTGAAGCAGAACTTCCCCAACAGCCGGTTCATCACCGGCGGGCTCGGGCGGCGCCAATCGGCGTGGTGGCAGTTCTGGTAGCACACTTGGCGCCCTGACAAGGGCGCGCGACGTTGCGCAGAATGACGGTCCCTAGGCAGCCTGCACCCGAACCGGACCGATGGCGACTGATCGCGGCCGATCGATTCAGCTTCTCAGTGTCTGCAACCAGGCCAGCGCTTCAGCCTCATTGGCCAACCGCGTCATCGGTGGCAGCGCTTCGCGCAGCCGTCGTCCGTAGTTCATGCCAGCCATGCGTGGATCACAGACGACGAGCAGGCCGCGATCGGTCTCGCTGCGGATCAATCGACCGGCGCCTTGCTTGAGCGACACCGCCGCTTCGGCAACGAAATAGTCGGCGAACGCGTTGCGGCCTTCGGCCTCGAGCCGCCTCACGCGCGCCTCGACGAGTGGATCGTTGGGTGGCGGGAACGGCAGCTTGTCGATCAACACACACTGCAACGCTTCGCCCGGCACGTCGATGCCCTCCCAGAAGCTCTGAGAGCCGACGAGCACCGACTCCGGCCGGTCGAGGAACTGCTGGAGCAGCTGGCGCTTGGGCGCGCTGCCCTGGATCAGCACCTGAATCGGATCGCCTTCGGCGTCGAGCAATTCGCGCAGACGATCGCCGATCGTCCGCAACGCGCGCAACGTGGTGGTCAACACGAAAGTGCGTCCGCCCAGCTGGCGCGCGCAGCGCGCCGCGAGTGTCGCAACCGCATCGGGATGCGACACCTCGTTCGGCTTCGGAAACCCGGCCGGAATGTAGAGGCGCGCGTGCGCGGCGTAGTCGAAGGGGCTCCCGGCTCGCAGCGTCAGTGCGTCGTCAAGGCCTGCGGGCTCGGTGAACCAGGACAGGCGCTCGTCGTCACCAAGAGTCGCGGACGTGAAGACCCAGGCCTTGGGCGCGCGCGCAATCTGCTCACGCAGTGCATCGCGGATATCGAGCGGCGATTCGACAAGCCGGGCCTGATGCGGGCTGAGGTCGATCCAGCGCACCTTACCCGGTGGCGCCGGCTGCGCGAACTGCCGCGCTCGCACGGCCAGATCGGCACTACGTTCTTGCAGCTTGGCAAGATCGGGCGCGGTCTCGGCGACCTCGTCGAGCGCATCGGCGGCCGCGGCGAAGGCTTTCTCGACGCCGGCGAGCGCGGCAGCGAATCCGGCTTGGCCGGCGCGCTCGTCCCAGCGCAGCTTGAAGGCACCGCGCACCTCGCGCAGGGGCCCGACAGCGGCGATGCGCAGTTCGCGCGCGGCACGATCGCACGCGCCGGCGAGCGTGCTCCAGTCCTGCAGGCCGCGCGCATGCTGGAGCCCTGCGGCGAGCACGTCGCGCGCGAGATCGACGCCCTGCGCCGAGCCGAGCGTCGTACCCAGGAAGGCGATTCCGGCCTCGGCAAGTTGGTGCGCCTCATCGAACACCGCGACCTCGACGCTCGGCAGCAACTCTGCGACGCCGGTATCACGCAGGCTCATGTCGGCGAAGAACAGGTGGTGGTTGACGACGACCAGATCGGCCGCCATCGCCTCGCGCCGCGCCTTCATCACGTGGCAGTCGCGGTATTGCGGGCATTCGGCACCGAGGCAGTTCTCGCGCGTGGACGTGACGAGGGGGATCAGGCTTGATCGCTCGTCGAGGCCATCCACCTCGGCCAGGTCGCCGCTCGCGGTCGTCTGCGCCCAGCGTTCGATGCGCGCCAGCGCGCGAACCGCCCAGCGATCGGGCAGCTGGTCCGACTCGCGCGCGAGCGTCAGGCGGTGCAGGCACAAGTAGCTCGCGCGCCCCTTGAGCAACGCGAGCGTCACCGGCAGTTGCAGCGCATTGCGCAGGCGCGGCAAGTCGCGCAGAAAGAGCTGATCCTGCAGGCTCTTAGTAGCAGTGCTGACAAGCGCACGCGCGCCCGACAAGAGCGTCGGCACCAGATAGGCGAAGGTTTTGCCGACGCCGGTGCCGGCCTCGACGACGAGCACGCTACGCGCCTCGATCGCCTGCGCGACGGCCTGCGCCATGTCGAGCTGAACCTTGCGCTCCACGTAGCCGTGGTCGGCGCGCGCGAGCGCGCCATCCCATGCAAAGCTCGCTGCGACCGCCTTTTCGAGTGCGTCTGGCTCCGGCGGCGTCATGCCGGCTCGGGCGGATCGAGTTCGCTCTCGATGTGTGCGATCTGGTCGCGCAACAGCAGGCGACGCTTCTTCAGGCGCCGCAGCGTGAGCTCGTCGTCCGGATACTCGGCCACCGTGCGGTCGATCAGGTTGTCGAGGTCGGCGTGCTCGATGCGCAGTTCGATCAGTCGACGATGGGGCGAATGCAGGTTGTCTTCCATTGATTCGCGGGGGTCCGTCGGCGCCGGGAGTTGGCGCATTGCGATTATCCTTGATGCTCGTAAATCACACGAGCCTCGGCGCGGATAGCGCGCACGACACGACATGTCCAACGCCCAACTAGCGAGCGACGCCGGCTATCGACTGCTGGCCGCAACCGGCATGCATCGCGGGGACCGTGCGTACCAGCAGGATCAGGTTCAGATCTTCGGCCATGCGCGCGTCGCCGGTTGCGCACTCGCCGTGCTGGCCGACGGCATGGGCGGCAAGAGTGGCGGTCGCAAAGCGGCTGATCAGGTCATCCTCACCGCGCAGCAACTCTTCGAGCGCTACGCGCCGAACCGCGACGACGCGCAAAGCCTGCTCAAGCAGATCGTGATGGAAGCCCACCTGATGATCAAGTTGACGGCGATTACCTCTGAGGAAGAACCGCACAGCACGGCAGCGGCCTTTCTGGTCGGCCCGTCGCGTGCTTGCGAGGTCATCCACGCCGGCGACTCTCGTGTCTATCACTTTCGCGGTGCCGAGATGCTGAGTCGCACGATCGATCATTCGTACGTCCAGCGTCTGGTCGACGAAGGCACGGTCGCGGAGGCTGACGCCAATGCGCATGCGCAATCCAACCTGCTGACGGGGTGCCTCGGGACGCAGGCGGACCCGCCGCTGGCGGTAAAGCGCATTGACCCCCTCGAGTTCGGCGACAGCCTGCTCGCCTGCAGCGACGGCCTTTGGCACTACTTCACGCCGCGCGAGATCGGCGCGATCGTGCATGCGCTGCCGCCGCGCGAAGCGAGCGAGATGCTGATCTCCAAGGCGCGCCAGCGCGCGCGCGGCACCGGCGACAACGCGTCGCTGGCACTTGTGCGCATCGAGGCGCTCGCCGACTGAGTTCGCGGCGACGCTGGAATTCCACTGGCGCTGATCGCCGCGGCACCTCAGGGCGTTGTCGCGCCGCTTGCGGGGCGCTGAGGGGCGGCGCTCGAAGACTTCACTGACGACGACGTCTCCTCGCCGGGCACCGGCAGTGGCGCGGCCTGCTTCGTCTTGCGCGCGTGTTCTGCGTTGCGGCGAGCCGCTTCCTGGCGCCGCGCCTCGGCTTCCAGTTGCTTGAGCGCGTAGGCGTGACGCGCGCGGGCTTCCTCCGCCGCCCGCTGCTGGGGTGACGGCTGCGCCTTGCCGGCACGCGGGGGCGTCGCAGGCTTTGCAGCGGGCGGTGCGGGCTGCTTGACGACACCGCCGCGCTGCGCGTCCGCGCTGCGCTCCCGAGCCTGCGCTTGGCGCTGGCGCGCTTCCTCGCCACTCTCCTTGCTGGCGATCTCCGCACGGCGCTGCGCTGCGCGTGCCTCGCGCTGCGCATCGTCAAGCGCAGCCTGCCGCATGTCCAGCTGCTTGATCGTGTCATGGCGCTCCAGGCGCGCCGCCTCGACGCAGGACGACACAATGAACTTCGTGGCGCAAACTGCTTCGCGCTCGCTGTACAGCGCCTCGGCCGCTTCGCGCTCGGCACGGATCGCGGCGCGTTGCTCAGCCTCATCGGCCGGTACCTGGGCGCGGACGCACGCGGCACTCCACGACGCGAGCGCGGCGATTGCGATGGCCAGATGACGGCGACTCATGTCAGCGAAGTATCGACCACGCGTCGCTCAAGGTCGAGGAATGCGGCCGACTGCATCTCGTTCAGGCGCGAGACCGTGCGCGGGAATTCATGCGCGAGCGGACCTTCCGTGTACAAGCCCACGGGTCTCACCGCGGCCGACATGATGAGCTTGACGCGTCGGTCATACAGCACATCGATTAGCCAGGTGAAGCGGCGCGCCTCCGACGCCAGGCGCGGCGACATCTCGGGTACGTCCGACAGCAGCAGGGTGTGGAAGCGGCTCGCGATCTCGAGGTAGTCGTTTTGCGAACGGGGGCCGCCGCACAGTTGCGCGAAGTCGAACCAGACGACGCCTCCGGCCCGGCGGCGTGAGCGGATTTCGCGATGCTCGATGTTGAGCACCGGGCTGTCCTCTCGCACCTCGGCGAGCGAAGCGAAAGCCTGCTCCATCGCGGCGTCGGCCGCAGCGCCGAGCGGCGAATGGTAGAGCTGCACCTGCTGCAGCGTGAGCCGCCGATAGTCGGTGCCGTTGTCGACCTCGACGATCTCGAGCTTCTCCTTCAGCAGTTCGATCGCGGGCAGGATGCGATCGCGGTGCAGCCCGTTCGGATACAGATCGTCGGGGTGGAAGTTCGAGGTCGTGACGATGCTGACGCGGTTCGCAAACAGCGCGACGAGCAGGCGGTGCAGGATCATCGCGTCGGTCACGTCGGCGACGTGGAACTCGTCGAAACAGATCAGCCGGAAGCGCCGCGCGATGCGCCGCCCGAGTTCATCGAGCGGATTGACGGTGCCTTTGAGGTCCTGCAGCTCGCGGTGCACTTCGCGCATGAACTCGTGGAAGTGCAGGCGTGTCTTGCGCAGCAGCGGCACCTCGTTGAAGAAGCAGTCCATCAGGAAACTCTTGCCCCGACCGACGCCGCCGACCATATAGACGCCACGCGGGATCGCCGGGTGGCGCAGCAGTTTGGTGACTGCGTTCGCGCGGCGCGCCTTGTAGTCGACCCATTCGTCGTAGCAGCGCTGCAGCGCGGCCACGGCGCGCAGTTGCGCCGGATCGCTCGTGTAGCCGCGCTCGGCGAGCAGCCGCTGATAGGCGTCGGTGACGCTCACGATCGGCGCGCGTCGCGGAGCCGGCGCACGCTCAGAAGTTCAAGGTGCGCTTGTCGACGGCGAGTGCCGCTTCCTTCGTCGCTTCCGACAGCGACGGGTGCGCGTGGCAGATGCGCGCTATGTCTTCGCTGCTGGCCTTGAACTCCATCGCGACCACGGCCTCGGCGATCAGCTCGCTCGCCATCGGGCCGATGATGTGGACGCCGAGGATTTCGTCAGTCTTGGCGTCGGCGAGGAACTTCACGAAGCCGCTGGTGTCACCGATTGCGCGCGCGCGGCCATTGGCGAGGAAGGGAAACTGCCCGGCCTTGTAGGCACGGCCCTCGGCCTTCAACTGCTGCTCGGTTTGGCCGACCCAGGCGATCTCGGGTGAGGTGTAGATCACCCACGGGATAGTGTTGAAGTTGACGTGCCCGTGCTGGCCGGCGATGCGTTCGGCGACGGCGACGCCCTCTTCCTCCGCCTTGTGCGCAAGCATCGGGCCGCGCACGACGTCGCCCACCGCCCAGACGTTGGCGAGGTTGGTCTTGCAGTCGGCGTCGACGACGATCGCGCCGCGCTCGTCGAGCGCAAGCCCGACGGCTTCTGCATTCAGCCCCTCGGTGTTCGGCACACGGCCGATCGAGACGATCAGCTGATCGACCTCGAGCGCTTGCGCATCGCCCTTCGCATCGACAAAGCTCACCGTGACGGCCTTCTTGCCGGACTTGACGGCGTCGATACGCACGCCGAGCTGGATCTTCAAACCCTGCTTGGTGAAGAGCTTCAACGCCTCCTTCGCAACGCCTTCATCCACCGCACCGAGGAAGGCCGGCAGTGCTTCAAGCACCGTCACTTCGGCGCCGAGCCGACGCCACACCGAACCCATCTCGAGCCCGATCACGCCCGAGCCGACGACGCCGAGCCGCTTGGGCACCGCGCTGATGCGAAGCGCGCCGTCGTTGGACAGGATCCGGTCTTCATCGAACGCGGCACCCGGCAGCGCGCGCGCGGTTGAGCCGGTTGCGACGATGACGTGCTTCGCTTGCAACACGTCGTCGACCTTGCCCTTGACCGCGATCTCGTAGCCGCCGTCCGCCGCCTTCGCGAACGAGCCGCGGCCGTGGAAGAACGCGACCTTGTTCTTCTTGAACAAATACAGGATGCCGTCGTTGTTCTGCTTCACGACGCCGTCCTTGCGCGCGAGCATACGCGCGACGTCGATCTCGAGATTCGCGAGCTTGATGCCATGCTCGGCGAAGGCATGCCCTGCGTGATCGAAGTTCTCGCTCGACTGCAGCAGCGCCTTCGACGGAATGCAGCCGACGTTGGTGCAGGTACCTCCCGGCGCGGGGCCGCCCTCGCTGTTCTTCCACTCGTCGATACAGGCCACGTTGAAGCCGAGTTGCGCCGCGCGGATCGCCGCGATGTAGCCGCCGGGGCCGGCGCCGATGACGACGATGTCGAATGATTTGCTCATGATGCGTAAACGTAGTTGACGAGTGGTTCAAGTTCCAGTGGCGGGTCCGAGCGCCTCATTGCGACAATTTCAGGCCAACGACGCCGACGACCGTCGTCGCCTCTCCAAAACACCCCGCCGCGATTGCATTCGGCTGCGGGATGGGCATTGCAGGTTTGCGCACCGAGTCACCTCTACCGTCTGCCAGCACCGAAACCCGGCTTGCGGTGCTGATGACGCACGATCAGGATGCGAATTCGCCCTCCGTGACTCCGATAGACGACCGAGTACCGAAAGACTCCCATCGGGAAGGCTCTCCGCCCACGCGTTGTCGGCGTACCGAGGCCGGGATACTCCCTCAAGAGCTTGGCGACCCGTTCGAACTCTTCGAGAAAGCGTTCGGCAACTGCTTGTCCAGCCTTCTCGCTGTAGAAATCGAGGGCGGCGGCAACGTCCTGTTCCGCTCCTGGATGGAGCGAGTAGGTCATTTCCCAAGTCTTGCCCTGAGCCGTGCGATGGCCTCATGTCCAGAAACCGCAGTGACGGCACCCGAGTCAAGTTCGGCCTCCCTTCGATCGGCTTCCTGATCCCAAGCGGCTTCGACTTCGGGGTTTGAATCCAGGCTGGCGATCAAACGCTCGAGCAGATGCGAGCGGTCGGCGGGGGGCAACTGTAGGACTTCCGCTTCAAGGACTTCGAGGCTTGTACTCACGCTAATCTCCGATGTGGCAGTCGCACGACGCGACGTAGCTTGCCACAGCCGTATCGCCTGCGCCGCAGCGCTGGAGAACTCGGCCGCAACCAGCTCACTCGCTCGGCACAAATACCCACAGCAGTATGTAGAGCAGCAGTCCGGTGCCGCCGAACAGGAACAGGACGACGAAGATCAGGCGCCAGATCCAGCTTTCGACGCCGGTGGCGCGCGCCAGGCCGCCGCAGACGCCGCCGACCCAACTGTCGGTGATGCTGCGGCGCAGGCTGTTAATCGCTTCCATCGCCGGCGCGGGCTGCGGCCCACCATCGAGGATGCGTGCCTTCGCGCGCTCGAACTCCTCGTTCGAGAGCGCACCGCGCGTGCGCAGATCATCGAGCTTGGTGATTTCGTCGGCGATGGTCATGTGAAACCTCCTCGGGGGGTATGGGCCTGCGCCATGGCATGGCCGGGAGCGCTGCCAGCGGCAGGGTGTCAGATGTCGAACAGCAGCCGTGCCGGGTCTTCCAGCGCCTCTTTCATCGCGACCAGCCCGAGCACCGCCTCACGCCCGTCGATGATGCGGTGGTCATAGCTCATTGCGAGGTAGTTCATCGGGCGCACGACGATCTGGCCGTTCTCGACCACTGCGCGTTCCTTGGTCGCATGCACGCCGAGGATCGCGCTTTGCGGCGGGTTGATGATCGGCGTCGACAGCATCGAGCCGAACACGCCGCCGTTGCTGATCGAGAAGGTGCCGCCCGTCAGATCGTCGAGCGTGAGCTTGCCGTCACGCGCCTTCGCGCCGAATTCGGCGATCTTCTTCTCGATGTCGGCGAAGCTCATTTGATCGGCATTGCGCAGAATCGGCACGACAAGGCCGCGCGGCGAGCCGACGGCGATGCCGATGTCGAAATAGCCGTGATAGACGATGTCGTTGCCATCCACCGACGCGTTGATCACCGGGTACTTCTTCAGCGCGTGCACCGCGGCCTTGACGAAGAAGCTCATGAAACCGATCTTGGTGCCGTGCTCCTTCTCGAACTTATCCTGGAAGCGCTTGCGCATCTCCATCACCGGCGCCATGTTGACCTCGTTGAACGTGGTCAGGATCGCGTTGGTGGACTGCGATTGCAGCAGCCGCTCGGCGACGCGCGCGCGCAGCCGGCTCATCGGCACGCGCTGTTCGGGTCGATCACCGAGGTTCGCCGCAGCAGGGGCGGCGACCGCGGGCAGCGGCGCGGCCGCCGCCCTGGCCGGCGAAGCGGCAGGCGCCGGTGCCCCTGGCTTGGCGCCGGACGCGATCGCGCCGAGCACATCACCCTTCGTCACGCGGCTGTCCTTGCCGGTGCCGGTGACCGAACCGGCGGCGAGCTGGTTGTCGGCCATCAGCTTGGCCGCGGCAGGCATGGCAACACCGCTTTTGGCGCCACCGACCGCGGCGGGCGCGGGCGACGCTGCGCTCGGCGCGGGCGCGGTCGCAACGGGCGCAGCGGCCGACGACGCAACACCTTCGGTGTCAATCGTCGCAATGACTTCCAGCGCGACGCACTGCTCGCCGTCATTCTTGACGAGCGACGCCAACACTCCGGCCGCCGGCGCGGGCACTTCGAGCACGACCTTGTCGGTTTCGATCTCGACGAGGATCTCGTCGATCTCCACTGCCTGGCCGGGCTGCTTCTTCCACGTCAGGAGCGTGGCCTCGGCAACGGATTCGGAGAGCTCGGGAACTTTGACTTCAACGATGGCCATTTGAATCTTTCGATGTCCTGCAAATCCCGCGAGACGAACGGCGCCCACTGCGACCGCTCGATCAAGCGGAGCTATCGCGGCGCCAACGGCGTCCGCGATACCCCTACTTGATCAATACGAAACCCTTGAGCTTGGCGAAGGCCTGGTCGAGCAACGCCTTCTGCTGCTCCTGGTGCAAGTGCGCGTAGCCCACCGCCGGGGAGGCCGATGCCGCGCGCCCCGCATAGCCAAGGCGCTGCCCCTCGGTCATGTTCTCGTGCACGTAGTGCTGGACGAAGAACCAGGCACCCTGGTTCTGCGGCTCGTCCTGGCACCAGACGACTTCGGTCGCATTGGGGTACTTCTTCATCTCCGCCGCGAACGCCTTGTGCGGGAACGGGTAGAGCTGCTCGACGCGCAGGACGGCGACGTCGCTCGCCTTGCGCTCCTCGCGCTTCCTCACGAGGTCGTAGTAGACCTTGCCCGAGCAGGCGATGATGCGCTTGACCTTTTCCGCGACGATGTCGGCCTGGCGTTCGCCGATCACGGTCTTGAACTCGCCGCGCGTGAACTCCCCGATCGGCGAACCGGCGTCCTTCGCGCGCAGCAGCGACTTGGGCGTGAGGATGATGAGCGGCTTCCTGAACATGCGCACCATCTGGCGGCGCAGCACATGAAAGATCTGGCTCGCCGAAGTCGGCTGCACGATCTGCATGTTGTTGTCGGCCGCAAGCTGCATGAAGCGTTCGAGGCGCGCCGAGCTGTGCTCCGGGCCCTGGCCTTCGTAGCCGTGCGGCAGCATCAGCGTGAGGCCGTTGACGCGGCCCCACTTGACCTCACCGGAGGCAATGAACTGGTCGATCACGACTTGCGCACCGTTTGCGAAGTCGCCGAACTGCGCCTCCCAGATGACGAACGTATTCGGGTCCGCGCTCGCATAGCCGTATTCGAAGCCGAGCACCGCTTCTTCGGACAGCAGCGAGTCGATGACGACGAACGGCGCCTGGCCGTCGGCCACGTGCTGCAGCGGGGTGTAGGCGTTCTCGCCCCACTTCTCGCGGTTCTGGTCGTGCAGCACCGCGTGGCGGTGCGTGAAGGTGCCGCGCCCGCTGTCCTGACCCGACAGGCGCACCGCGTAGCCGCTGGCGACGAGCGACGCGAACGCGAGGTGCTCGCCCATGCCCCAATCCATGTTGATCTCGCCGCGCCCCATCGCCGCGCGATCGGCCAGCACTTTCTCGACCAGCGAGTGCGCCTTGAAGCCTTCCGGCAGCGTCGTGATGCGTTCGGAGAGGCGCTTGATCTCGGCTAACGGCAGCGCGGTGTCGGCAGCGTCGGTCCACTTGCGGTTGAGGAACGGCGACCAGTCGACCGCGTACTTGCTCTTGTAGTTGGTGAGCACCGGGTCGTAGGTGTTCTTGCCCTGGTCCATCGCGGCACGAAAGGCCTTGACCATCGCGTCAGGCCCGTCGGCCGGCAACACACCCTGGGTGACGAGCTTGTCGCCGTAGAGCTTGCGCGTACCGGGGTGGACGCCGATTCGCTTGTACATCAGCGGCTGCGTCAGCGCCGGCGTGTCCTGCTCGTTGTGGCCGAGCTTGCGGAAGCACACGATGTCGACCACCACGTCCTTGTTGAACTCCTGTCGATAGTCGAGCGCCAGCTGCGTGACGAACACCACCGCCTCCGGGTCGTCGCCGTTCACGTGCATCACCGGCGCTTCGACCATCTTGACGATGTCGGTGCAGTACAGCGTCGAACGGCTGTCGCGCGGGTTGCTCGTCGTGAAGCCGATCTGGTTGTTGATGACGATGTGCACCGTGCCGCCGGTGTAGTAGCTTCGCGTCTGCGCGAGTGCCAGCGTTTCCATCACGACACCCTGGCCGGCGAAAGCCGCATCGCCGTGCACGAGCACCGGCAACACCGAATCGCCCTCCTTGTCGCCGCGCCGGTCGAGCCGCGCCTTGACCGAGCCTTCGACGACCGGATTCACGATCTCGAGGTGCGAGGGGTTGAACGCAAGGCTCAGGTGCACCGGGCCGCCCACCGTCGTCACGTCGCTCGAGAAACCCTGGTGGTACTTGACGTCGCCCGACGTCAGCTCTTCCGGCGCGGTGTGGTCGAACTCGGAGAACAACATCGCCGGGCTCTTGCCGAGGATGTTGACGAGCACGTTCAGGCGCCCGCGATGCGCCATGCCGATCACGATCTCCTGCACGCTCCTCTCTGGCGAGCGTTGCACGAGTTCATCCATCGCCACGATGAAACTCTCGCCGCCTTCGAGCGAGAAGCGCTTCTGGCCGACGTATTTGGTGTGAAGGTAGCGCTCCAGCCCCTCGGCCGCCGTCAGGCGCTCGAGGATGTGGGTCTTCTGCTCCGCGGTGAAGTTGGGCTTGGAGCGGACCGACTCCAGCCGCTCGCGCCACCAGCGCTTCTCCACCGGTTCGGTGCAGTGCATGTATTCGGCGCCGATCGAGCCGCAATACGTCTCGCGCAAGGCCTGCAGGATCTCGCGCAGCGTCATATGCTCTGCGGTCGAGAAGTACGTGTTCGTCGCGCTGAACGTGATGTCCATGTCGGACTCGGTCAGGTCGTAGAACGCCGGCTCGAGCTCGGGAATCTTCGGCCGCTCGTAGCGCTTGAGCGGATCGACATCGGCCCAGCGCGCACCGAGGAAGCGATACGCCGAGATCAGCGACTGCACATGGACCTGCTTGCGAGCGATCGCCAGATCCGAGCTGCTCGCCCGGTTGCCGAAGGCGTTCGCCTTTGCACGTTGGGCGAAGGATTCGACGACGGGCGCGTGGGCCACGTCGCGCCCTGTGCTGCCGTCGGTCGCGGGAACGTTTTGCAGCGCGTCGAAGTACGCGCGCCAGCTGTCGCTCACCGAGCCGGGGTTGTCGAGATACGACTCGTACATCTCCTCGACATACGGCGCGTTGCCTCCGAAGAGGTACGAATTCGACCGCGACTGCTCCATCATCTCGCTCACCTTTCGCGCCGGTCTGCGACGCCTCGATGGGTTGAAAAACCTTCCGCGTTACGGCTGCACCGATTGGCGGATCAGCGAACGCCCCGGCAGCTACGGCGCGGGCCGCAGCCTGCGGGGGTTCAAGTGGCGCAATTTAGCACCGTCCGTCGCGACCGCCAAAAGGCGATTGTGCGCGTGCGACGAATCGGGGCGGCCGTCAGGTCGGGGCAAGCCGTGTGTGGTCGGCGGCACGCGCTCAGCCGCGCAGCGCGAGACGCTCGCGCGCCGCTGCGTACTCGGTGCGAAGCCGCGCCACCATTTCGGCGACCGGCCCGATGCCGTGCACCGCGCCGATCCCCTGGCCGCAGCCCCAGATGTCCTTCCACGCCTTCTTCGCGTCGCCGCCGAAGTTCATCTTGCTCGGGTCGCTCTCGGGCAGGTTGTCCGGGTCGAGCCCGGCCGCGCGGATCGACGGCTTCAAGTAGTTGCCGTGCACGCCGGTAAAGAGGCTCGAGTACACGATGTCGTCCGAGGTGCACTCGACGATCGCCTGCTTGTAGGCTTCGCTCGCACGCGCTTCGTCGGTCGCGATGAAGGCCGAGCCGATGTAGGCGAAGTCGGCGCCCATCGCCTGCGCCGCGAGCACCGCCTCGCCGGTTGCGATCGCACCGCTCAGCGCAAGCGGGCCGTCGAACCAGTCGCGGATCTCCTGGACCAGTGCGAACGGGCTCTTCACGCCCGCATGGCCGCCGGCGCCGGCGGCAACCGCGATCAGGCCATCGGCGCCCTTCTCGATTGCCTTCCTCGCGAAGAAGTTGTTGATGATGTCGTGCAGCACGACGCCGCCCCAGGCATGCACCGCGTCGTTGATGTCGGTGCGCGCACCGAGTGACGAGATGATGATCGGCACCTTGTACTTCGCACACATCTGCATGTCGTGCTCGAGCCGGTCGTTGCTCTTGTGCACGATCTGATTGATCGCGAACGGCGCGGCCGGCTTGTCGGGATTTGCCTTGTTGTAAGCCGCCAGCGTTTCGGTGATCTCGGCCAGCCACTCGTCGAGCTGCTCGGCCGGGCGCGCATTGAGCGCCGGCATTGCGCCGACGACGCCGGCCTTGCACTGCTCGATGACGAGCTTGGGGTTGCTGATGATGAAGAGCGGTGCGCCGATGATTGGCAGCGGCAGGTGTTGAAGGACGCGGGGCAATGGCATGTGTGTGTTCTTCTTCAGAAAGCCTCGAGGGCGAGTGCGGTGACGCTGTCGGCGCCATCGACGATGCTGTCGCGCAGACCCGGCACGCGCGACAGGATGTGATCGGCATAGAACCGGGCGGTCGCGATCTTGGCCTTCATGAAGTCGGCGTCTTCACCCGCGGCAACACGGTCGATCGCGACCAACATGGCGCGCGCCATCTGCCAGCCCGCAACCAGGTTGCCGGCCAGCATGAGGTAAGGCACAGACCCCGCGAAGGCGGCGTTCGGGTTCGACTTCGTCTGCCCGGCGATGAACACGACGACCTGCTCGAATGCGATGCGCGCGGCCTCGAGCCTTCGCGCCATCGCGTGCGCGGCGACGTTGTCGCTGGCGCCGAGTTGCGCTTCCGTCTCTGCTATCTGCTTGGCTATCGCGAGCGCCGTGTGGCCGCCATCGCGCGCGGTCTTGCGGCCGACGAGGTCGTTTGCCTGGATCGCGGTCGTGCCTTCGTAGATCGTCAGGATCTTGGCGTCGCGGTAGTACTGCGCGGCGCCGGTCTCCTCGATGTAGCCCATGCCGCCGTGCACCTGCACGCCGAGGTTCGTCACCTCCAGGCTCATCTCGGTGCTGTAGCCTTTCACGAGCGGCACCATGAATTCATAGAAGGTCATGTTCTGCTTGCGCACCTCGGCGTCCGGGTGTACGTGCGCAGCGTCGTAGGCGGCCGCCGCCGTGAGCGCCATCGCGCGGCAACCCTCGGTGAGTGCGCGCATCGTCATCAGCATGCGCCGCACATCGGGGTGGTGGATGATCGGGCCGCTGCCGGGCAGCGAGCCGTCGACCGGGCGCGACTGCACGCGCTCCTTCGCGAACGCTGCTGCCTTCTGGTAGGCGCGTTCCGCAATCGCGATGCCTTGCACGCCGACGGCGTAGCGGGCGGCGTTCATCATCACGAACATGTAGGCCAAGCCCTGGTTTTCGTGGCCGACGATCGTGCCGACGGCACCACCATGATCCCCGAATTGCAGCACCGCGGTCGGGCTCGCCTTGATGCCGAGCTTGTGCTCGATGCTGACGCAGTGCACGTCGTTTCGCGCGCCCAGGCTGCCGTCGGCCTTGACGAGGAACTTGGGCACGACGAACAGCGAGATGCCCTTCACGCCCTCGGACGCACCCGCCACGCGCGCGAGCACGAGATGGACGATGTTCTCGGCCATGTCGTGCTCACCATAGGTGATGAAGATCTTGGTGCCGAAGATCTTGTACGTGCCGTCGGGCTGCGGCTCGGCGCGGCTGCGCACCATCGCCAAGTCGCTGCCAGCCTGCGGCTCGGTCAGGTTCATCGTGCCGGTCCAGCTGCCGTCGATCATCTTGGGCAGGCAGGTCGCCTGCAACTCGGGCGAACCGGCGGTGAGCAGCGCCTCGATCGCGCCGTCGGTCAACAGCGGGCACAGCGCAAAGCTCATGTTGGCGCTGTTGAGCATCTCGATGCAAGCCGCGCCGATCGTCTTGGGCAGCCCCTGGCCGCCGAACTCTCCCGGATGCTGCAGGCCCTGCCAGCCGCCCTCGCCAAACTGCTTGAACGCTTCCTTGAAGCCCGGCGTGGTTCTCACCTCGCCATCCTTCCAGGTTGAGGGGTGCTTGTCGCCTTCCACGTTGAGCGGCGCGACGACGCCTTCGTTGAACTTCGCGCACTCCTCCAGCACCGCCTGCGCCGTGTCGGCGCCGAAATCCTCGAAGCCGGGAAGGCGCGCGACTTCATCGAGCCGGGCGAGCTCGGTCATGCAGAACAACATGTCCTTGACTGGGGCACGGTAGCTCATGGCGGTCTCCTGATGAAAAAAAGGCGCGTCAACGTGCGTTGCGCGCCCTCGGGGTTTGCGAATTCAAGCGGCGCGAATGTTCAGCAGAGCAGTTCAGCCAAGCGCCTTCACAAGTTCGGGCACGGCTACGAACAGATCCGCCTCAAGCCCGTAGTCGGCAACCGAGAAGATCGGCGCCTCGGCGTCCTTGTTGATGGCGACGATGACCTTCGAATCCTTCATGCCGGCCAGATGCTGGATCGCGCCGCTGATGCCGCAGGCAATGTAGAGCTGCGGCGCGACGATCTTGCCAGTCTGGCCGACCTGCCAGTCGTTCGGCGCGTAGCCCGCGTCGACCGCCGCACGACTCGCGCCGAGCGCGGCGCCGAGCTTGTCGGCGAGGGGTGTCAACACGGCGTCGAACTTTTCCGACGAGCCCATCGCCCGCCCGCCAGAGACGATGATCTTCGCCGCGGTGAGTTCGGGGCGGTCGTTCTTCGCAATCTCGCTGCCCTCGAAGCTCGACAGACCGGGGTCGGCGGCGGCCGTCACAGTTTCGACGCCGGCACTTCCACCAGTCGCCGCGGCCGGATCGAAACCGGTCGTGCGCACCGTCAGCACCTTGACCGCATCGGCCGTCTGCACCGTCGCGATTGCATTGCCGGCATAGATCGGACGCTCGAAGGTGTCGGCGGCGAGCACCTTCGTGACATCGGAAATCTGCCCCACGTCCAGCAGTGCGGCAACGCGCGGCGCAACGTTCTTGCCCGCCGCGGTGGCGGGGAAGACGAGGTGGCTGTAGTCACCCACCAGCGCGACGACCTGCGCCGCCACTGGCTCCGCGAGGCCGTGCTCGAAGGCCGGTGCCTCGGCGTGCAAGACCTTCGTGACGCCAGCAATCTGCGCCGCGGCCTGCGCCGCCGCCGCCGCGTTGTGGCCGGCGACGAGTAAATGCACATCCCCACCGCAGGCGGCCGCCGCGGTCACGGTGTTGAGCGTTGCGCCCTTGATCGACTTGTTGTCGTGTTCGGCAATGACGAGTGCGGTCATGTCAGATCACCTTCGAAACGTTTTTGAGTTTGTCGACCAGCGTCGCGACATCGGGTACCTTGATGCCGGCGCTGCGCTTGGGCGGCTCCTCGACCTTGAGGGTCTTGATGCGCGGCGCGACATCTACGCCGAGATCGGCCGGCTTGAAGACATCGAGTTGCTTCTTCTTCGCCTTCATGATGTTGGGCAGCGTCACGTAGCGCGGCTCGTTCAGGCGCAGGTCCGTCGTGATCACGGCCGGCAGCTTGAGCTTGAGCGTCTCCATGCCGCCGTCGACCTCGCGCGTCACCGCGACCGAGCCGTCGGCGACGACGACCTTGCTCGCGAAGGCAGCCTGCGGCAGGCCAGCCAACGCGGCGAGCATCTGGCCGGTCTGGTTGCAATCGTCGTCGATCGCCTGCTTACCGAGGATCACGAGGCCGGGCTGCTCCTTGTCGACGAGCGCCTTGAGCAGCTTGGCGACGGCCAGCGGCTGCAATTCGTCTGCGCACTCGACGAGGATCGCGCGATCGGCGCCAATCGCCATCGCGGTGCGCAGCGTCTCCTGGCACTGCGTCACGCCGCACGAGACGGCGATCACTTCGGTCGCGACGCCCTTCTCTTTCAGGCGCACGGCCTCTTCGACCGCGATCTCGTCGAACGGGTTCATGCTCATCTTGACGTTGGCGATGTCCACGCCCGTGCCGTCGCTCTTGACGCGCACCTTCACGTTGTAGTCAACCACACGTTTGACCGGGACAAGAATTTTCACGGCGACAGGCTCCTGCAATTGGCGCCGACTCGGCGCTCATTCTGTGAATCGATGGATCGGGACGATTCTAGTGGGGTGACATCGGCCGCCTCGGCGCACAGCCCGCCGCCGCGACCGATGGAACTTGAATAGAACGATCGTGCTATTTTATGCGCACCGCGTGCGACCGACGCGCGCAACGCGCGCCGAGCATCAGCTCGGAGCAGCGTCGCCCTCCCCCGCAGCCGCCCGTCCACGCGCCATATCGACCGGCACCAGCAGCACCAGCCCGCCGACGAAGAACAGCGCGGTCGAGACGATCGCCAGCCGATGATTGCCCGCCGACAGCAGCGTGATCAGGCCATACGTCACCGGCCCGACGATCGCGGCCAGCCGAACCGCGAAGGTCCACAGCCCGAAGAACTCGGCGCGGTGCGCGGCCGGCGCGAACAGACCGGCCATTGCCCGGCCGGCCGATTGGCTCGACCCCATGCACAGCCCCGCGATGACCGCCGCAACCCAGAACAGCGCGGCGCCGGTCGCCATCGCCGCCAGCACCGTCATCACGATCCAGCCCGCCAGCGTGGCGCCGAGCGCGAGCTTGTGCCCGATGCGGTCCTGCGCATAGCCGAAGCCGAATGCACCAATCGTGGCGGCGATGTTGACCATGAAGATGAGCGCCATCGTGTCGGTCTGCTTGAAGTTGAGCACCTGCTCGGCATACACCGCGGCGAGTGCGATGACGACCGCAATGCCCGCCTGGTAGCACGCACCGCAGGCGAGCAGCCACATGAAATCGCGATAGGCGCGTGCGCGATGAAATGTCGACCCCAGGCGCTGCAGTGCGGACCGCACGCCGGCGTCCTCGATGGCGCGCGCCTGCGGCACCGCGCGCTCCCGCAGCAGCGCGAACGTCGCGAGCGATGCGACGCCGTACACGCCAGCCGTGATCAGCATCGTCACCGGCACAAAGTGCGTCGCCGGCAGGCCGCGCCCCTGCGCCCACAGCACGTAGCCGAGACTCAGTCCGAGCGAAAGCATGCCGCCGAAGTAGCCGAAGCTCCAACCCCAGCCCGAGACGGTGCCCATCGCGTCGGGCCGCGCCAACTCAGGCAGAAAAGCCGCAGTGAGCGACTCGCCATACGAATAGAAGGTGTTGGAGGCGACGATCGCGAGCGCGGCGAGCCACAGGTCTCCCGGGCCGGTCGCGGCGAGCGCGATGGTGGCGGCGACGCAGCAGGCGGTCGTCGCCACCAGCAGCCGCTTCTTCGCCGCCCGCAGATCAGCGTAAGCGCCGATCGCCGGCATCGTCAACATCACGATCGCACTCGACGCGCCAACGACGAGCGTCCAGGCGAGCGTCGCCCAATCCGCCCCTTTGGCGATGACGCCGACGAAGTAGGCGTTGAACACGGCCGTCAGCACGACCGTCGTGTAGCCCGAATTGGCGAAGTCGTACATCGCCCAGCCGAACACCTCGCGCTTGCGCACGCCCGGGTTCAGCGCGGACTGGGGGAACAGTGCCATGGCAGATCCGATACGAAACGCGCAGGTGGTTCCGAAATGGTGCCGAAACGGGGGCGGAAGTAAAAACGCCAACCCGCATGAAGAGGATGCCGTTCGCTCTGTCGGCATGTTCCCCGGTGACTCCTTCGCCGGCCCTGGGAACAGACTTGCGATGGTAGCCGAGCCGACATCCGCATCGTGCACCTGCTATCGATCCATCGCCAATTGCCGTACTCGCCACCTCGCCTGCCTTCGCTCTTGATGCTTCGCAAGGCCAAGTCCGTCCTGCCTTGGAGAATCCGGTGACATGAACGACCGTCGCGTTCCATTCACTCGGCGCGAGTTCGCGATGCACGCGACCGGACTTACCCGTGCCTGCGCACCGGAACCCAAATGCATCCACGCGTGACGGCGAAGGAAGTACGGCAATGATGTGGCTGACGTGGGCTGCGCTCGCCGTCGCAGCGTTGGTCATTCTGGCCGCGGCGCTGGCCGCGTACGGGACTTGGCGCTGGGCAGCAGGAACACGCGGCCTCCTCGCCCGGCTGGAGGCCGCGCGCGTCGAGCCCCTACCCGCGCGATACGACGCGGCGCGTGAACTCGATGGCCTGCCGGCGCCCGTGCAGCGCTACTTTCGCACCGTGCTCACCGACGGGCAGGCAATGCTGGCAGCCGCCACGGTCGAACACCGGGGTACGTTCAATATCGGCGAGGCGACTGACCAATGGAAGCCCTTCACATCGCGCCAGCGTGTCGTGATGCGCCGGTCAGGGTTCGTCTGGAACGGCAAGGTGGCGATGCTGCCGGGGTTGAACGTGCTCGTGCACGATGCGTACGTCGCCGGTGAGGGCATCCTGCATCCCGCGATGCTTGGCCTGTTCACGCTGCTCGACCTGCGCGGCACCGGCGCGATTGCGCGAAACGAATTGATGCGCTTCTTCGCCGAGGCGGCGTGGTACCCGACCGCGCTGCTGCCCAGCCAGGGCGTGCACTGGGAGGCAGTGAACGAGCACTCGGCGCGCGCAACCCTTGCAGACGGCGATCTTCCGCTGACCATGATCTTCAGCTTCGAGGCCGACGGCACGCTGCGCAGCGTGCGCGCCGAAGCGCGCGGGCGAACGGTCGCAGGCAAGACCGTCATGACCCCTTGGGAAGGCCGCTGGTCCGACTTACAGACCCACGACGGCATGCGCGTGCCGATGAAGGGCGAAGTCGCATGGCTGACGCCGCAGGGTCGCAAGCCCTACTGGCGCGGCGCGATCACGTCGCTGAGCTTCGAATATGCGCGTTGATCGGCAGCGGCAGACTCGCGGTCA
Source organism: uncultured beta proteobacterium (assembly GCA_963774675.1). Classification (GTDB taxonomy): domain Bacteria; phylum Pseudomonadota; class Gammaproteobacteria; order Burkholderiales; family Burkholderiaceae_C; genus CAIKUF01. Next base: position 169,398 of record CAVZFV010000008.1, read on the forward strand.
CCACCTTGAGCGAGCGTTGCGGGTTATCCCGTCCCCGATCTGCAGCGGAGGATGGGCATCATCTGCGCACGCGCAATCTCGCCACCTCAATCCGCGCGCGCGACTGCGTCAGAAGAGGCAACCTCTCATTTGCAGGAACAAGTGGAGCGCACCTCGCAGCAATGTCGCTTCAGGCCGACCGCCTCCAGCGCAAACGGCTGCCGCTTCTCACTTCTGTTTAGCAGAGGATGAAAGTGCCGCCGTCGACCCGAAAACCAAGCTTTCATGCCGCCTGCAGGCCAGCCGAGCCGGCCAGTTTTGGCACCACCTCGCCAAGTTATCCGTCACTCTTGCGCCCTACATCCACATTAGCCGTCACGAAGTCTCCGATGACCATCGACACTCTTTACAAGTACGGCAAGCTCGGCGAACACTCCGAGGCGGCGTTCTGCACTCCTACGATTTGGTTCGCTTCCCCACCCTCGCTGAACGATCCGTTCGAATGTAGGCCGTGGTTCACCTTCGATGGGACCAACGACGACATCGTCGGCGTAATCGCACGTGTCTTGCAGCGCCACCAGCCACAGTTGGGAACAACGGATGTACTCGCCCAGGCTCTTGAAATTCACAGAAACGGCCGGCACCGAAACCAATCCTTCTGGGCGCATTTCCGACAAGATGTTGTCGCCATGCTGGCGAAGAACATTGGTCTCTGCTGCCTGACGAGAAGCAACACCGATATCCTCATGTGGTCACACTACGCCGCCGAACATATCGGCTACTGCTTGGAGTTCGAAGCAACCGATCACACTCCGTTCTTTGGTGAAGCCCAAAGAGTCAACTACGCGACCGAGTTTCCTGCAGTCGACTTCTTCCGTACGCCGAACGACATCCAAGTCGACCTGATTTTCCTGACCAAGTTCGCTGGGTGGGAGTATGAGCAGGAATATCGCATCATTGACCTTCAGTCCGGCGCCGGTCTCCACACCTATCCTGCCGAGTTGCTCAGATGTGTGACCTTGGGTTTGCGAATGCCGCAGTCAGATCGAATGCTTGTTCTCGATTGGTTGAAAGGGCGCGGTAGCGACGTCAAGGTCTACGAGGCATCGATCGACGAACGCGAGTTCAAGATCGTCGTGCGGGAAGCGCCGTGACGCCCAGCTACCCTCCTCCAGCGGATAGGCGCTGGCAAGCCCGCGCCTGCCGCGGAAAGCAAATGTTGCGCCGCAAGGCAAGCAATATGCACTCGCAAACCGCCACCTCAGCCCTTCTCCTCCGCACAACAATGCTCAGAACTTCATTCTTCCTGAGGGTGGTTGCGGGTCTTGTATTCGCCGCCTCGGGTGTCGGAGCTGCCCCCGCGAACAAGTGCGTGGTCAACGGCAGGGTGACCTATCAGCAAAGCCCCTGTCCATCTGACCAAGTTCGAAAGCCTCCCACCATTCAAGAGCTGAACGCCGAAGAGAAGACGCGACGTGCAGCGGCGGCGCAATCAACCCCCGAGAAGGTTGCTCCCGCGGCTCCGCGCGTGCCCAGCGGGTTCAGTTGCGACGGGCGACAGTACTGCTCGCAGATGAAGTCATGTGCCGAAGCAAAGTACTTCCTCGCCAACTGCCCCGGGGCGAAGATGGACGGTGACAGGAATGGGGTCCCGTGCGAGCAGCAGTGGTGCGCTCGCTAGCGCCAACGTGATGTCCATGCCCGCCTTGTCGTCGATGGCCCCTCTTCAACGGCTGGCACGTTGAGCGATCGATCGGAGGGCACGAACTCATCGCCAGATCTCTCGATCAGCGCCCTCTCAAATCTGACAATGGTGCCCGGGACGGGGATCGAACCCGTATGCCCTCTTTCGAGAGGCGGCGGATTTTAAGTCCGCTGTGTCTGCCAGTTTCACCACCCGGGCGGGCGCCAGATGGATTGTCGGCGACGCGCGCACGCAAATCCACGGGCCGGCGTCGCGCCTCGGGGATCCAGCGCGGTCAGCGCGTCGGAACTCATCGCAGGGCCTCAAAACCTCGCCGCGGCTCTGAAGACATAGGCACACTTTCCACTACCATCGTGGCCCATGAAGCCGTTTCGTTGGGCGCCCGCGAAGAACGAGTTGCTCAAGCATGAGCGCGGCGTTTCGTTCGAGGAGATCACCGTGGCGGTAGAGGCCGGCGGCCTGCTCGAGATCGTGCCGCATCCCAGCCCGGCAAGGTATCCGCGGCAGAGCATCATGGTCGTCGAAGTCGCCGGCTACGCGTATCTGGTTCCGTTCGTCGAGGAGCAGGAGTGCTTCTTTCTCAAGACCATCATCCCCAGCCGCAAAGCCACACGCGACTTCATCGCGAAGGAGTCTGACGATGTCTAAGCTCGATCCCTACGAACTCGAAGTTCTTGAAGCCTACGAATCGGGCAAGCTCAAACCGACAGCGAGCAAGACGCAGTTGCAGCGCCTGCGCGCCGCGGCGAGGGCCACCGCGATCAAGGACCGGCGGGTGAACATCCGCCTATCGTCTGCCGACCTGCTGGATATTCAGGCCAAGGCACTCGAAGAAGGCATGCCGTACCAGACGCTGATCGCGAGCGTTCTGCACAAGTACGTGACCGGCAAGCTCGCGGAAAGGGAGCCATCGGCCGCAGCCGAACGCAGGCGCCAGACGCGTTCAACCGGACGGCCCACGGCCGCCGGTTGACTCCACTTCCAAGGCCTGCTTGTTGATCAGGTGACGCCAAGCCCTGAAGCATCACGTCGCGCGTCAGAACTTGCGCCCCCACGCAATGCCGAGCGAGAACTCGCGCATGCTGATCGTCTCCGACCCGGCAACCGGCGCCGGGAACACGTTGTTGAAGAGGGATGAGCCGGTGACCGAATTGCGCTGCGCATACATGAACGCGCCGCTGATCTCGTCGGCCTTGCTCGGCGCGTAGGTGAAGCCCAGGGTGTAGTGGTTCTTCACGACGCCCGGCGCGATGATGTTGAAGGTCACGTCCTGTGACTGGATCGGGTTCTCGCCGATGTCGATGCCGGCGCGCAATGTCCACTTTTCATTCATCGCGTAGGCAACACCGAGCTTGAAGACGTTGATGTCCTGCCAGCCGAACCCCGGCCCGTTGTCGGCGCCGAGCGGCGCCGGCGGGTTCGGCGCGCTCGGGTTGCCGACCGACGCGATCTGGCTGTAGTAGATGCGTTGGTAGTCTGCGGCGATCGTCCACTGGCTGTTGGGCGTGAAGGCGATGCCGAGGCTGAAGTTCATCGGGATGTCGAAGTCGCCCTGCTCGGCGAAGAGACCGCTGTACTTGTCGAACTTGCCCATGTAGACCTTGGTCGAATAGGTCGCCCCGAGCGCAACCATGTCCGATACATGGCCCTGCCAGCCGATTCGCAGGCCGGCGCCGTAGGCGGTGTCGGTGCCGTTGTTGGTGACGTGGCCCGGACTGCTCGTGAAGGGCGGGAAGCCCGGTGCGTTGTCGAAGGCCTGCAACCCGTAGGCCTTGAAGCGCTGGTAGCCGAGCAGCACCGATGCACCGATCGCGTTTCTGTCGTTGATCTTGTAGGCCATCGTCGGCGCGATGATGAGTTGCGACATGTTCACGCCCAGCGTGCCGCTGCCGCACAGCATGTTGGCCGGCCCCGCGCCGCAGTTGAAGTTGCCCTGCGGGTAGTTGGTGTTCATGCCGCCATTGCCGTAGACGGAGACGCCAAGCGACAGCGCGCTGTTGATCATCGCGTTGTAGCCGAACTCGGGCATCGCGAAGTTCTCGCTGCCGCTGTCGACCTGGCCGTTCAACGAAGGAATGCCCGCGCCGCTGCGCTCGGCATCGCGCTCCGGGCGGAACCAGGTCAACCCGAGATCCATTCGCGGGCCGACCCAGACCATGCTCGCCGGGTTGTTGGCGCCGCCGAAGCTGTCTTGCGCGAGTGCGGTGGACACGCCGCCCATGCCGGTCTGCTTCACGCCGTAGCCGTGTGCGAAGTAGCCATTGGTGGCGTGGGCGGGTATTGCCGCAGCGCATGCGGCAGCGGCGGCACTTGCCATCGCGAGGCGGCGCGCACCGGGAAAGCGAAGAAGATGTCTCATGTTTCGTTTGTCTCTCATGGCAGGTCTCCTGGTTTGAGTGATTACGCTCGCCGGAATATCGCCGGCGCGATGAAGTGAAGCTTTGTGCCGCGCGCGAACTACCAGCGCGCCATCAGGCGCCCCTTGACGACCTTGCATTCCCACTGCGTGAGGGCCTTGTCGCCGATGCGAATGCATTCGCCGGATCGGATGTCAAAGGCCCACTGGTGCTTGGGGCAGGTCAGCGTCACGCCTTCGAGCGCAAGGTGCGGAATGTCGGTCGTCTGGTGCGGGCAGCGGCTGTCGAAGACGCGCCAACCCTTGCCGTGGCGGTGAACGAAGAGGCCCCGGCCGTCGCATTCGACGCGGCGCGTCTCGTCCACCTTGAAGCCCTTGGTCGCCAGCAGATCGTGCCATTCGCCGGTGGCGCCGAGGGCGGCCGGCTGGAATGCGGGCAAGCCCATCGCGAGGATGATGTCCACCGCCCAGACGATCTTCGCCAGGCCGAGAGCGGGAAACGCCATCAGCAACGCATCGAGCACTTCGGCCGGCGTGCAGCCTTCGCGCAACGCGCGCCCGAGGTACTGGCGGAAGCCGCGCTCCGTCTGCGCGTGCACCTTCGTGATGATCGAGATCAGGTTGCGCGTCTTCGGATCGAGTTGCTTGCCGCAGTCTTTCAGAAACGCGAAGTAGTGCCCCATCGCCTCGGGACGGGCCTTGACGAGGTAGTTCAGTGCGTCGCTCATGCGGTCGTCACCCCTTGCTGAGAAACGTGAACCAGGTCGGCGCGAACGGCGCGGGATTCTCCAGCATTAGCGGTCATCGTCCCGAAAGCGTCTATTACCGCGAAGGAGTGGCGGCTCTAGCCCATTCGGGCTATGCAGCACGCGGAGCCCTTTGCGATACTGCAGCGCCCGTCTTTTCAACTCGCACTGCGACCCTCCCGACCGTGCACAAAATCGAACCCGCCGACCACGAACGCGTCGCACGATTTCCGCGCGAACGATGCGGCGCCCCGGCATGAAGCTGTGCATCGTTTCGGACAGCCACGACCGCGCGCCGATGCTCGAAGCGGCTGTTGCTGCCGGACGCGACGCGGGCGCGCAGGCCGTGCTCCACTGTGGCGACCTGATCGGTGCGATGACGCTGCGCCCGCTGCTCGCGCTCGGCTTGCCGGTGCACCTCGTGCATGGCAACAACCTGGGTGACGCGCAGGCGCTCTGGTCGCTGTGCCGCGAGTCGAACGGGCTCATCACCTATCACGGCGCCGATGCGATGCTCGTGCTCGGCGGCCGCAGCCTGTTCGCAACGCATTACCCGCACTATGCGAAAGGTATTGCCTGCACCGGCGAGTACGACATCGTCTGCTGCGGTCATCTGCACGAAGCGTCGATCACAGAGCAACCCAACGTGAAGGGCGGCAAGACATGGCTGCTTGAACCCCGGCACGGTCGCCGCGCTCGGCGCGCCCGCGACGTGGATGCTTGCCGACCTCGAGCAACTGCGATTCGAGGTGAGGCCCGTTCCAGGTTGAAGTCGCACGCGGGCGTTTCATCGAGCGCTGCAACGGCAACACCGACAAGCACGCCCGCCCCCGGTTAACCTGGCTTGCCAAGATCCTTGCGCAGTTGCTTGCCGACGGTCAGCATGAAGCGCAGCGTGTCCTGCGCTTCCGGGTCGCGCAGCATGCTCCACAGGCCGCCGAAGCCACCGGGTGAAGCCGGCGCAGCGCGGCTTGCCTTCGCCGCAGCGTCGATCGACTCGAGCGTCTCCTGCACCATCGCGAGCCGGCTCTCCAGCTTCGGCAACGTCGTCGCAATCCGCTCCAGCGCGCCGCTGCCTTGCAGGTTTTCGAGCATCTTGACGATGTGCTTCGGCACCACCGCGGCTGAAGCGGTCGAGCAGCGACAGGCCGTTGCCCAAGGTGTCGGTCAGGCGGCCGACCATCTCGTCGGTCAGCGCATCCTCGGCCGAGCCGTAGACGCGCGCGAGCTTGACGAGGCGGTCCAGGTCACCGTTGTTGACCATCTCGGCAATCGCCGGAATCGCGCGGTCGAGCCCGGCGCGGTTGACCTGATCCATCAGCGCGAGGCCGTCGCCCGCCGCCTGCGTAAGGCGGCCGATCATCTCGTCGGTCAACGCGTCCTCGGACGCGCCATAGACACGCGCGAGCTTGGCCAGGCGATCCAGATCACCGTTGTTGACGAGTTCGGTCAACGCCGGGATCGCGCGCCCGAGCCCGGCGCGGTTCACCTGGTCGAGCAACTCCATCGTGCTGCTCGCGGAAGACGCAAGGCGGCCGACCATCTCGTCGCTCAGCGCGTCGCGCGCCGCGGCGATCACGCGCTCGACCTCGACATCGACCGCGTGAGTCGATTCCGGTTGTGCGTTCATGTCGGCTCCTTCACAGCAGGCCGCGCGCCGAGATCCAGTAGAGCTTGTTGTAAGCCATCTTGAACCAGTGCACCGCCTTCGTCGGCGGCTTCGGGTCAGGCGGGTTCAGGTAGTCGAACATCGCATAGGTCGCGCGGTCCTTGCCGGCCTCGATGAAGCAGAACACCTTGCCGTCGTAGTCACGTACCGGCGCGCCGAGCTTGTAGAGCGCGGCGATGTTCTCGCCCAGCGTGTCGGCCTCGAAGTGCGCGGTCGATCCGGCCTTGCTGATCGGGATGTTGGTCGTGTCGCCGAGCACGAACACGTTCGTGCGGCCTTCCATGTTGAGTTGCTGGCGATTCGTCGGAATCCAGCCGCCGGCGCCGAGCTTGTTCTTCTCGATCACCTCCATGCCACGGTGCGCGGGGATCGAGATCAGCAGGTCGTATGGCGTCTCGGTGCCCTCCTCGCCGCGGATCACCTTCGCCGCGCCGTCGACCTCTTTCAGGTTGAACGAGCGTCTCGTATGTGATGCCGAGGCGATCGAACTCGGGCGCGGCCCATTTGGCGACGTTCTCGAGCGAGTGCACGCGGCCGATCGGGTAGGTGTAGTGCAGCTTCACCTTGTCCGCCATGCCGCGATCCTTGAAGTAATCGTGCAGCATGAAGGTGATCTCGAGCGGCGCCATCGGGCACTTGTGCGGCACGCCGACCGCAATCACGACGCGCCCGCCCTGGAACTCGCGCAGCGCGCGAAACATCTTGAGCGCCGTCTCTTCGGTGTAGAAGGTGTGCGAGTTCTCGGCCAGGCCGGGGATCAGCTCGGGCACCGCGCGCGAGCCGGTCGCGATCGCGAGCACGTCGTAGTCGAACGTCTTGCCGCTCTTGGTCTTGACGCGGTTGTCGTCGAGCATGAACTCTTCGACCGGATCGACGTGCAGCGTGATGCCGGGCTCGAGCAGCGAGGCCTGATCCTTGTACAACTCGTCCGGCGTCACGCGGCCGAACGCGAGGTAGAGCAGGCCCGGCTGGTACATGTGCTTCTCGGACGCGGTGAGCATCGTGATCTTCACCTTGCCGGAACGAAGCTCGGGCGTCAGCCTGCGCGCCAGGTTGTTCGCGAGGATCGTGCCACCCATGCCACCGCCGATGATCAGGATCTTCATTGCCTCTCCTTTTGTCAAAGCAGACACGCCGCTGCTGGGCTACTTCGTCTTCTTCACCGAGATGTGCCAGACGCCGGCCTCCTCGCGCGAACCGAGGTATTCGTGCCCGACCTTCTTCACCCATTCAGGAACGTCGTCCGCCGAGCCCTTGTCGGTGGACAGCAGTTCGAGTTCGTCGCCGATCTCGGCGAGCTTGATCCAACCGATGAGTTCCATCAGCGGGCCGGGGCAGTAGCTGCCACGCGCATCGATCACCTTTTTCTCCGCCATGTCGCGTACCTGCCTTTGCTCTAGAAAGTGAAGACCTGCGTGCCCTTGGCGTCGTGCATGAACTTGGTGAGACCGAGCGACGGCCCGAAGTAGGACGGCAACATGTCGCTTGCGATCTCCAGCACGTCCATCGCCATCGAGCACGGATACACCTTGGCGTCGCCGAGTTCGACCGCCTGCTCGATCAGCGTTCGAAAGCCGGGAATCTTCTTGCCTTCCATCATCTTGCCGAAGGAGCCTTCAGCCGGCGGCGTCTCGTCGCTGCCCTTGACGAAAAAGGCCAGCGAGTTCATCGACAGGAACACGCTCACCTCGTTGCCACTGACAGCGCCGACCGATGCGAACATCGCCGCCATCTGCAACCGTTCGCGCGTTCCGGAAACGACGACGATGTTGATCTTGCTGGCTTCCATGGCGCCTCTTTCCTTCACTTCAGTCGACGGGCAATGCGAGTGTGCTCTGTTGTCATGTTTGTAGACCGTGTCGAAGCGTGGGCCGTTGATGCGAGTCAATGTCTCCCGCCGTTGGCGCGACCTGTTTTCGACATCGTCCCCCAACCGCGCAGCACGGTCAATCGCTTCAGCCCCAATATTCGACCGATCGGATCGCACCAGGATCAGCTCAGCTTATGGAGGCATAGATACTTTTTGCCGGCGAACGTGATGGCCGCCTGTAGCATCGACCGCGAGCAGCCCCGGGCGGGCTCATCCACTTGGTCGCGCGCACGAGTCCCGATCTCGGCGCAGGGAGGAAACGATGTTCGCCAGCAATCCGTTTGCCGAGATCTCGGCCTCCATTGCACCCGCCGTGATGCAGTGGTATGTCGTTGCGATGATCGTGCTCGTCATCGCGGGGACACTTTTCGACGTCATCCACAAGGGCAGCGCAAAGTACTTCTTTGAGAACATGCGCAGTTCCAAGGGCAAGGGCGCACGCCCAGTGGGCGGTGGTGAGTTGATTTCGATCGCTGTCCAGACCGGCGTGGTCGATGTCCTCACCTCTGGAGAGTTCTGCAATCAGCGCCGTCGCCTTGCGCACCTGCTGACGATGTACGGCTTCGTGCTGTACCTCGTCACGACGATCATCATGATCTTTGGCTATCCGACGCCGGCGACACCAGCGCCTGCGATCGTCGCGGCACTGTGGTGGCTCGGCGCGCTGATGGTGTGCGTCGGCGGCTACTGGTTCTGGTTCTTCATCCGTGTTGACGTTGCAGCGGAGGGCAAACCAGCGCTGCGCGTCATGCGCGCCGACCTGTTCGTCATCTCGCTGATGGTGAGCGCAACGCTCGGCCTGATCTGGGCGGCCCTGCAGGTGAATGGCAGCGCTGCCGCCGGCCTGTTCTTCGTTCTCTACATCATCGCGACGACAGTGCTGTTCGCCGGCGTGCCGTGGTCGAAGTTCGCGCACATGTTCTTCAAGCCCGCGGCGGCCTTCGAGAAGAGAGTCTCCGAAGCGAATGGCACTGCCGCCAACCTGCCAACGCAGACGCGTGACGATCCCGAGCAGCAGCAAAGACACTCGATGGAGCTGCTGCGCGACGCCCCGATGAACATGGGGCTCGGCATCAAGCGCGAAGCACCGCGCCACTACTGAATTGACAAGCAGCCCGCAAGTTCTCTTGGGCTAAACAAGGAGCCTGAACAATGCCTACCTTCGTCTACATGACAAGGTGCGACGGATGCGGACACTGCGTCGACATCTGTCCCTCGGACATCATGCACATCGACAAGACGTATCGACGTGCGTACAACATCGAGCCCAGCATGTGCTGGGAGTGCTACTCCTGCGTCAAGGCCTGCCCGCAGCATGCGATCGATGTACGCGGCTACGCCGACTTCGCCCCGCTCGGACACAGCGTTCGCGTCCACCGCGACGAGGAGAAAGGCACGATCGCCTGGAAGATCAAGTTCCGCAACGGTGCGGAAAAGAGCTTCCTGTCACCGATCACGACCAAACCCTGGGGCACGGCGATCCCCAAGCTCGCGGATGTTCCGGGGCCGACCCAGGAAATGCGCGAGGGGCATCTGCTGTACAGCGAGCCGAAATACATCCGCATGGATGACGGCGGTTTGCATACGCTCGAGTCCGCTGGCCTCAAGATGAAGCAAGGGGTGTACTACTGATGGCTTACGAAACGATCGTCGAAGACGGCATCGATATTTTGATCGTCGGTGCGGGCCTTGGCGGCACGGGTGCCGCCTGGGAGGCCAGATTCTGGGGGCAGGACAAGAAGATCGTGATTGCCGAGAAGGCCAACATCGACCGCTCCGGCGCCGTCGCCCAGGGTCTGTACGCGATCAACTGCTACATGGGCACCCGCTGGGGCGAGAACAAGCCGGAGGACCATGTCCGCTACGCCCGCATCGACCTGATGGGGATGGTGCGTGAAGACCTGCTGTTCGACATGGCGCGCCACGTGGACTCCACGGTGCATCAGTTCGAAGAGTGGGGCCTGCCGATCATGAAGGACCCGAAGACCGGGCAATACCTTCGTGAAGGTCGCTGGCAGATCATGATCCACGGCGAATCCTATAAGCCCATCGTGGCCGAGGCCGCGAAGAAATCGGCGGACAAGGTCTTCAACCGCATCTGCGTCACCCACCTGCTGATGGACGAAAGCAAGGAGAACCGGATTGCCGGCGCCGTCGGTTTCAACGTCCGCACGGGCAACTACCACGTCTTCAAGGCCAAGGCCGTGATCTGCGGCGCGGGCGGCGCCTCCAACATCTTCAAACCACGTTCGGTGGGCGAAGGCTCCGGCCGCACCTGGTATGCGCCGTGGTCGTCCGCGTCTGCCTATGGGCTGATGATCGACGCCGGCGCGAAGATGACGCAGATGGAAAACCGCATCGTGCTGGCGCGTTTCAAGGATGGTTACGGCCCGGTCGGCGCGTACTTCCTGCACCTGAAGACGTATACGCAAAACGGCCTCGGCGAAGAGTACGAATCCAAGTGGTTCCCCGAACTGCAAAAAATGGTCGGCAAGGAATACCTCGACCCGGAAGCATCGCATTTGACTCATCGGCCGATCCCGACCTGTCTGCGCAACCATGCATTGATCAGCGAGGTGAATGCCGGCCGCGGACCGATTCACATGGTGACCATGCGCGCCTTCCAGGACCCGCATTTGGAAGAAGTCGGCTGGGAGAACTTTCTCGGCATGACCGTCGGGCAGGCGGTGCTGTGGGCCGCCACCGACGTCGACCCCAAGCACGAGAACCCCGAGCTGACGACATCCGAGCCCTACGTCATGGGCTCCCACGCGACCGGCTCGGGCGCATGGTGCTCAGGGCCCGAGGACGTCTCCCCGCCCGAGTATTTCTGGGGCTACAACCGCATGACGTCGATCGAGGGCCTGTTCGGTGCCGGTGACGCGGTCGGCGGCACGCCGCACGCATTTTCGTCCGGTTCGTTCACCGAAGGTCGTCTCGCCGCGAAGGCGGCCTGCAAGTACATCGACGACGGCAAGGCCGAAGGCATCGTCGTGTCCGATGAGCAGGTCAAGCGCCGAGGGGCTGAAATCTACAAGCCCATGGAGCACTACAAGACGTACCGCAATGCGATCGTGGCCGGCTCGGTCAACCCGCACTACATCAATCCCAAGCAGGGCCTGGATCGCCTGCAAAAGCTGATGGACGAGTATTGCGGCGGTGTGACCGTCAACTACATGACGAACGAGAAGCTTCTGAACATCGGCCTCAAGAAGCTCGCGATCATGGAGGAAGACCTCGAGAAATTGGCCGCCGAGGATGTTCACGAATTGCTGCGTGCGTGGGAACTGAAGCACCGTCATCGCGCTGCAGAGTGCGTTACGCAGCACACGCTGTTCCGCAAGGAGACGCGTTGGCCAGGCTACTACTACCGCGGCGACGCCATGAAGGTCGACGACGAGAACTGGCACGTGCTGACCGTTTCGCGCCGTGACCCTAAGACCGGCGAGTACACGATGGAGAAGGCGCCTTGCTATCACCTGGTTTCGGATGACGAATAGCAGCATCCCCAATCAGATGCTCGCGCTATCCGCCTGCTTGCCGCAAGAGGAGCCGCCATGTCGTCTGTCGTGAGCCCCGAGAATCCGGCCACTTCCGGCCGTGCAGAGCCGCGCGTGAACATCATCGAGAAGACAGACGAGGAGATTCGGGCGATCGCCGACCTCTTGTGGCGCGACCTCGTCAAGCATTCGAACGAAGGCAAGTACGGCGACTTCGTAAAGAACTTCTCCACGTCCCTGGCGCTGGCCATGAATCAAGTCGTGGCGGGCCACCAGTTCGCAAACAGTGAACTGGCGAGAAGCCTGTCAGAAGACCTCGACCCGCTCGGCATCATCCGCCGGGGCGAACACGTAACGGTTCTCTACCGGCAGCGCAGCACCAAGAAGCAGGGCGAATGGCTAGGCCGGCTTGTGCTCGGCTATGAAGGCGACGAGGTCAAGATCTTCGGTGCCTCCATCTTCTGATTTCCTTCGGATTCAGCATGAGTGAAACCATCCAGGACGGCAAGTTCGTCGAGCTGACCTACAAGGTGACCGACAAGAAGTCGAAGCACGTCCTCACCCGGGTCGATTTCCCGCTCGGCTATGTCCACGGACACAACGAAATACTGGCCCCGAGCGTCCACAAGGAGCTCGAAGGCAAGTCCGTCGGCGATGTAATCGAAGTGCCCATCGATGGCAATCAGATCTTCGGCCCCAGGGACGAGTCGCTTGTGGTTACCGATCACATCGAGAACGTCCCCGAGGAGTACCGAAAGCTCGGCGGTTCCATCCTCATGGAAAGCAACACGGGCCAGACACGTAGCTTCATCGTGACGTGGATGGACGATGAGAAGCTGACTGTCGACGGCAACAACCCGCTTTGCGGCAGAGCGGTCGTGTTCACGCTCGAGATACTCACCGTGCGCGACGCAACTGATGAAGAGACGAGAGCGGGAGGGCCGATCGTCGCGGACGCGGCCATCGACCCATCACTCATGAGGTCGGTTTGAGCACTGGCTCTGAATGACCTCGGTTCATGTCGACTGCAGTACCCTGCACTCACAATTCTGACTTCACGCAAAGAGGCGACCCATGAGCGAGCAGAAACCCGACACCAAAGTTCCGGACGGCAAGACGCGCTTTTTCACGACGCGTCCGATGGTGCCGAATGAAAAGGGTTTTGTCGGTTACGAAACCGTTTGGAAGCCATTCCAGAAGGAAGTCGAATACAAGACGCCAAAGCGGCCGTAGTGCCGTTTGGCGCAATTGCGGGGGCGCCTCATTTTCGAGCAAGGTGCGGACAGACGAAGCTCGTCGATAGTCGATTCGTCGAAGCAGCTCTATCTGGAGCAGAATCCGTCGAACGTTGCCCCTCGTATTCGCATGTTCAAGTTGTCCTGTTTCGCGTTCCTCGTTCTGCTGACTGGTTGCGCGGCCACCTCGCAGCCGCGACAGGCTTCGGGTTGCATTCCTGGAGATCCCAGCGGCTCCTTTAAATGCCAGGCTGCGACCTACGCCCAGGCTTGGTGAAACAGCGCGTCGAGGGCGGGCTCACGTCACACATGACGCGATCCGCAGTGTCAGCGGAGCGGCCAACCTTCTCTATTGGCCCCGGACGGAAGCTGGCACTCGGCGCACGCCTCGATGTTCATCGCGTCAGGTCATTCGCAACACGCGCGCTGCCTCGTCGGCACGCGCGTCGTCAATCTCGCGCATCACTGCGATCAGGTCCACGGCACCCGCCGGACGCTCGTAGCGGCCGGTAAGCGCAGTCGCCGGGGCCAGCGCGCCACGCTCATACAAAGTCCAGATCTCGGGGCCGTAAGCGGTGGTTCTCAATTCGGGGGCGAAGCGGCCGAAAAAATTGCGCAGGTTGCCCACGTCGCGCAGCAGCATGCGCTGTGCATGGTTGTTGCCGGCAGCGTCCACCGCCTGCGGCAGGTCGATGATCACCGGCCCATCGGCGCCGAGCAGGATGTTGAACTCCGACAGGTCGCCGTGCACGACGCCGGCACACAGCATGCGGACCACCTCGGTCAACAGCGACGCATGGTGCCGGCGCGCCTCGTCGGGCGTGAAGCTGCAGTCGTTCAGGCGCGGTGCGGCGTCGCCGTGCTCGTCCGTCACCAACTCCATCAGCAGCACGCCCTCGAAGAAGTTGTAGGGCCTCGGCACACGCACGCCAGCGCTGGCCAGGCGGTACAAGGCATCGACCTCGGCGCTTTGCCACGCCGCCTCTTGCGCCTCGCGCCCGAAGCGCGTGCCTTTGGCCATCGCGCGCGCTTGACGCGAGTTCTTGACCTTGCGGTTCTCGGTGTAGTCCACCGCCTGGCGAAAGCTGCGGTGCGTCGCCTCTTTGTAGACCTTGGCGCATCGCGTTTCGTCGCCGCAGCGGACGACGAAGACCATCGCCTCCTTGCCACTCATCAGTTGGCGCTGCACGTTGTCGACAAGGCCTTCATCGATCAGGATCTGCAGACGTTTGGGTGCTTTCATGCACGCATTTTCCACTGCGGCGGGCGCTGTGCTTCAATTCGTCGGTCTTCAATTCTCGGGGTGCATCGATGGCAGATCGCCGTCTTCAAGTCTTTCACGCTGTTGCGAAGCACCTCTCGTTCACCAAGGCGGCCGAGGCGCTTTGCATGAGCCAGCCGGCGGTCACGTCGCAGATCCGTCAGTTCGAGGAGCAACTCAACACGCGGCTCTTCGACCGTGGCCACGGACGCATCGCGTTGACCGCGGCCGGTCGACTGGCGGTCGAATACGCCGAGCGCATCCTCGATATTTCTGCCGAACTCGACCATCGGCTGCAGGAGATGAGCGGGCAGATCGCAGGGTCGCTCTTGATCGGCGCCAGCACGACGATCGCCGACTACCTTCTGCCACGTGTGCTCGGCGCGTACAAGGCGCGCTATCCGGCCGTCGTGCCGCAGCTCTTCGTCGCCAACTCCGAATCGGTGCAAAACCGTGTCGCCGAGCGCAGTCTCGACATCGGCTTCATCGAAGGCGACTCGCACCTGCCGCTGCTCGCGGCGGACGTCTGTTCCGAGGACGAACTGCAGGTTACCTGCGCACCCTCGCATCCACTCGCCAAACTTGAATCGGTGACGCCCGAGACGCTGACGCACCACGCCAACATCAGCCGCGAGCCGGGCTCGGGTACGCGCGAGGTCATCGATCACTATCTGCAGACTGCCGGCGTCGCGCCCGATTCGCTGCAGCGCGTGATGGAGCTCGGCAGCCCGGAGGCGTTGAAGGGTCTGCTCGCAACCGGGCTCGGCTATTCGATAATGTCGCGCGCGACGGTCGTCAACGAGATCCGCCTCGGGCAACTGGTGCAGGTCCCCCTCGCGCCGCGCCTGATTCGCAGCATGTCGGTCGTCTATCCGAAGGAGCGAATTCACTCGCAACTGATGAACAGCTTCTTGAACTTCGCGAAGGAGCGCCTCGGCGCAACGCCGCTGGCCGAAGTCGAGTGTGAGCGGGCTCCGGATCGCGGCCGGGCCTGAAGCGGCGCGATCAATGCTCGACCGCCCGCAAGCGCAATGAGCCCGCAGCGACGGCCGTCGCCGCCGCCTAAGCGGGTTTGTCCAACGCCGTGTAGTACGCGCGAAGAATCTCGAGCACCTCGGGCCGGCTGAACTCAGGTGGCACTTCGGAGCCCTCGGACAGCCACTTGCGCAACTGCGTTCCCGAGACTTGCAGCCGATCTGCATCGTCGTGCGGACAGGTGCGCCCGGTTGCCATGCCGCCGCAGCGGTAGCACCAGAACGCGATACCGATCCTGAGCGGCTGTGTCTGCAGCGCATTCTTCGGGATCGTATCGAAGATGTGGTGTGCGTCGAACGGCCCGTAGTAGCTGCCGACGCCGGCGTGATCCCGGCCGAGGATCTGGTGCGAGCAGCCGTAGTTTTGGCGAAAGAGCGCGTGCAGCAGCGCCTCGCGCGGGCCGGCGTAGCGCATGTCGAGCGGGTAGCCCGCCTGCACCACCGTCTTGCCGACGAAGTAGTGGGCCGTCAGCGCACCGATCGCTTCCGTTCGCACCTCGGCCGGGATGTCGCCCGGCTTCAACGCGCCGAGCAGTGAATGCACGAGCACGCCGTCGCAGACCTCGATCGCAATCTTGGCGAGGTATTCGTGCGAACGGTGCATCGGGTTGCGTGTCTGGAAGGCGGCGATGCGCGACCAGCCGAGCGACTCGAACAGCGCGCGCGTCTGCTTCGGCGTCTTGTAGAGATCGCCGTACTTCTCGGGGTAGCCGCCAGTGGAGAGCACCTTCACGGAACCCGCCAGGTTCACCTCGCCTTGCGCCATGACGAGCGCGACGCCCGGATGCGCGGTGTCGGTCGTCTTGAAGATTGACGCACATTCGTGCGCCTTGTCGATCGCGTACTTTTCCGACACCCGCATCGTCGCGAGGATCGACGCGTCGTCCGCATCGACCAGCGCGATGTCGTCGCCGATCGCGATCTCCTCTGCGCGCGCCGCGTCGGCAGACAGGGTGATCGGGATCGGCCAGAAGAGTCCCGACGCGGTCGCAATGCGGTCGCATACGCCCCGCCAGTCAGCGTGCGTCATGAAGCCTTCGAGCGGCGTGAAGCCGCCGATGCCGAGCATCAGCAGATCGCCCTTCTCGCGCGAACTGACCGGCAAGCGCTTCAGAGACGCTGCCCGGCGCAATTCGGCGGCACGCGCCTCGCCTTCGAGCAGCAGCGGCCGCAACGCGCCGCCGCCATGAGGATCGACCAGAGCCATCTTGTCCTTCCTTTCGCAAGTTGTCAGGTGGAGTCAGGCAACGGCCTGGTAATAGAGATTTTGCGGATGGTTGGCCTGCGCGAAGAAGAACCAGCGCTCGGCAATCAAGCCGACGTACTGCGTCGCGAACGCGAGTGCGAGGGGAGCGGGTGACTCGCGCCACGCCCCGACCGCGAGCAACAGCACCGGCAGCGCGAAGGCGAACAGCAGGAAGACCCACTTCACGCCACGCAGCGCGCCCGCACTGCGTCCGTGAAAGAACTCGCGCGTGTTGAACGAGCCGCCCATGAAACCCATCGACTTCTGCGCGATGCGTGGATGCTTGATGCCGATCGCAGTCTGCAGGTTCGACATCGGCTTGAGCCGCGCATTGCGCGACGAGCGAGGCGATGCGCGCCGCGCCGCCGAGCAGCGTGAGCGCTATCGCCCAGCCGGCAAGAAAGCGCAGCAGCTCCGGCGCGACCCATGACGCGAACGCGGCGGCGAGCGTGAAACCCGACGCCGCGCCGAGCAGTGTGTAGTTCACCACCGTCAGCGGCGTCGCCCATTCGCGCAGGAAGCGCACGCTCGCATAGATCATCGCGGTGCAGACGAACAGCGCCGCGGCGACGAGCGTTGCGAGCACACCGAGCGCGAAGCTGGCGTCGATCACGATGCCTTTGCCCAGGGTCACCAGCGCAGGCGCGATATCGAGCAAGTGCGCAACGCCGTACGCGAACACAAGGCCGATGAACGCCGGCAGCACGATCACTTCGCGCGACAGCCACGAGGTGCGCCACATGGTCGCCGTGCGCCACGCGCGCTCCGGCCGGCCGAGGTGGAAGAAGG
Organism: uncultured beta proteobacterium; assembly: GCA_963774675.1. Classification (GTDB taxonomy): domain Bacteria; phylum Pseudomonadota; class Gammaproteobacteria; order Burkholderiales; family Burkholderiaceae_C; genus CAIKUF01. The sequence continues at coordinate 186,788 of CAVZFV010000008.1, forward strand.
ACGCAATCAGGCCCGCGACCAAGATGACGAGCGCAGCGAGGCTGCCGTGCGCGTAGAACAAATGCGCGTCTGGCGCTGGCAGCAGGCCGAACAGCACATAGACCTGCACAGTGAAGAGCGCGAGAAACAGCCCCTGCCCGGCGCCGACGAGCGTCGTGAGCAGGATCACCGACCAGGCAGGGTTCATCGTGCTGGGCTCGCTACCAGGACATGACGTCGTCGAGCGACGGTTCGGATTTCGCCGGCTTCGGCAGCAGGCCATCCTTCTTCAGCGGGTTATCGGCACGCGCGAGCTCGTCCTCGTGGATGTGCACCGGCGTCTTGCGCCGCGGCAGATAGTGGTTCGCCGGATGGGTGCCCCACTCGGGCATCAGGGCGTAACCGGCGTTGTCGCGAATGGCGACCGACACGTTGGAGTCGGGGTCGTGGATGTCGCCGAACAAGCGCGCGCTTGTCGGGCACGCGATGACGCAAGCCGGGCGCCGCTCGGCAGTGGGCAACGCGGCGTCGTAGATGCGATCGACGCACAGCGTGCATTTCGTCATCACCTTGCGCTCCTCGTCGAACTCGCGCGCGCCATAGGGGCAGGCCCAACTGCAGTACTTGCAACCGATGCACTTGTCGTAGTCCACGAGGACGATGCCGTCCTCGGCCCGCTTGTAGCTCGCGCCGGTCGGGCACACAGGCACGCAGGGCGGGTCTTCGCAATGCAGGCAGCTCTTCGGGAAGTGCACCGTCTGCGTGTTCGGGTACTCGCCGACCTCGAAGGTCTGCACGCGATTGAAGAAAGTGCCGTTCGGGTCCGCACCGTACGGGTTCAGATCGACGAGCGCGCCAGCCGAGCCCGACGTGTTCCATTGCTTGCAGCTCGTCACGCAGGCGTGGCAGCCGACGCAGACGTTGAGGTCGATGACCAACGCGAGCTGGGTCACAGCGAGCGTTCCAAGTTCACGAGCTGGGTCACCGCGAGCGCTCCAATTGCACGAACTGCGTCACAGCGAGCCTTCCCATTTCACGAGCTGGGTCATGGCGTAACCTTGCGGCCAGCCATCCAGCCGCGTTTCTTCGGCGCCGCGCTCATGCCGGGCGCGGGTTGCAGCAGGTCGAATTGAGGCGACGTCTGCTGCGGCTCGCCGGCTTCGGCCGGATAGATGCGCACGCGCACGTCGTACCACGCGGCCTGCCCGGTGACGGGGTCCGAATTCGAAACGCGCGCGCCGTCGTCGCCGATCAACTCTTCGCTGATCAGGTGGTTGAGCAGGAAGCCGCGCTGCGACTCGTTGGCATCGGGTGCGAGATTCCATGCGCCGGCGGCCTTGCCGATCGCGTTCCACGTCCAGACCGTGCCCGGCTCGACCGCCTCGGAATAACTCGCCATGCAGCGCACCTTGCCCCAGGGCGACTCGACCCACATCCAGCCGCCGTCTGCGATGCCATGCGCGCGTGCCACCGCCGGGTTGAGGTGCAGGTGGTTGTGCGCGTGGATCTGGCGCAGCCAGGCGTTCTGCGAATCCCACGCGTGGTACATCGCCATCGGCCGCTGCGTCACCGCCGCGAGCGGGTAGCGCGCGCGGTCGGTGCGCTGCGCCTCGAGCGGCTCATAGTGGAACGGCAGCGGGTCGAAGAACTCGGCGATGCGCGCCTTCAGGTGCTCGGGGGGCTTGCGCGAGATACCACGGCCCTGCGCCGCGAGGCGGAACTTCTGCAGCACCTCGGAGTACAGGTGGATCAGGATCGGCTCGGCGTAGCGCTGGATGCGGTTGCGCTGCGACCATTCGAGATAGCCCTTGTTCCAGTTGCGCATGAACTGGTAGGACGGCGGCAGCTTGTACTGATAGACGCAGTTGTTCTGCGCGTACATCTCCCACTGGCGCGGATTCGGCTCGCCGCGCATGAACTTCTCGCCGCCCTTGCCGCGCCAGCCGGCCAGGAAGCCGATACCTGAACCCAGTTCGGTCTCGTAGTTGACGACGAAGTCGGGGTAGTCGCGGAACTTGCGCGTCCCGTCGGGCCGCACGAAGGCGGGGAAGCCGAGTCGCCCGGCGAGCTCGATCAGCACTTCCTGGAACGGCTTGCACTCACCCGTCGGCGGCAGCACCGGGATGCGCACCGAATCGACCGGCCCTTCGAACTCGGATATCGGCCGGTCGAGCATCGACATCACGTCATGCCGCTCAAGATACGTGGTGTCGGGCAGCACGAGATCGGCAAACGCCGTCATTTCCGACTGGAACGCGTCGCAGACGACGAGGAAGGGAATCTTGTACTCGCCGCGCTTGTCACCTTCGGTGTGCTTGTCGTTGAGCATCTTGCGGACCTCGGACGTATTCATCGTCGAGTTCCACGCCATGTTGGCCATGAAGATCATCAGCGTGTCGATCGGGTACGGGTCGCCTCGCCACGCGTTGGTGATGACGTTGTGCATCATGCCGTGCACCGACAGCGGGTACTCCCAGGAGAACGCCTTGTCGATGCGCACCGGCGCACCGTCGTCGTCGACGAAGAGGTCGTCCGGCTCAGCCGGCCAGCCGAGCGCCAAGCCGTCGAGCGGCGTGTTCGGCCGGATCGCGAGCGGCGTGTTGGGCGTCTTCGCGCAGGGCGGAATCGGACGCGGGAAAGGCGCCTTGTGGCGAAAGCCCCCGGGCCGGTCGATCGTGCCGAGCAGGCTCATCAGGATCGCGAGAGAACGGATCGTGTGAAATCCGTTCGAATGCGCCGCCAGGCCACGCATCGCATGAAACGCGACCGGGTTGCCGGTGACGGTGTCGTGCTCGTGACCCCAGACGTCCGTCCACGGGATCGGCAACTCGATCTTCTGGTCGCGCGCGGTGATGCCCATCTCGTGCGCCAGGCGGCGGATCGCCTCGGCCGGAATGCCGGTGATGCCTTCGGCCCACTCGGACGTGTAGGCGTCGACGCGTTCCTTCAACAACTGGAACGCGGGCTTGACCGGCGTGCCGTCCGAGAGCTTGAATTCGCCGAGCAAGAAGGGATCGCAGCCTTCGGTGTGCGTGACGACCGGCCGGTTGCTCGCACGGTCCCACCACAGCTTGTTCTGCGGGTCGAAGCAGCCCTCTTCTTTCGGCACCTCGGTGCGCACGAACATGCCGAACTCATCGTGCACGTCGTCCAGGTTCACGAGTTGGCCGGCGTTGGTGTAGCGCACGAGGAAGTCGCGGTCGTACAGGCCGAGCGCGATCAACTCGTGGATCAGCGCAAGCAGCAATGCGCCATCGGTGCCGGGGCGGATCGGAATCCATTCGTCGGCAATCGCCGAGTAGCCGCTGCGCACCGGGTTGATCGAGATGAAGCGCCCGCCGTCGCGCTTGAACTTGGCGATCGCAATCTTCAGGGGGTTGCTGTGATGATCTTCCGCGGTGCCGATCATCACGAACAGGCGCGCGCGCTCGAGATCCGGCCCGCCGAACTCCCAGAACGAACCGCCGATCGTGTAGATCATCCCGGCCGCCATGTTGACCGAGCAGAAGCC
>CAVZFV010000009.1:0-569434 GCA_963774675.1 uncultured beta proteobacterium
GGGCCGATCCCTTGGCTCGGTTCCGAGCAGAGCAGCAGTGATGGCGAGGTCCCATTCGGTGGGCGACCGCGAATCAGGTCAGGTCCGGAAGGAAGCAGCCTTAAGCGGATCCGCGTACGCGCAGTGGGGCCACCTCGCCGGAGCCAGCGGCCCGGAATCAACCCTGGAATCGCGCTTCGACGACGGGTGCACGGTCACGTCTTTCTCATCTCGTTGAGCCGGGCCGCCGAATGAGCGAGCCCGGCGCGAGCCTCTACAACCGCCACCGTCCCGCCGTCTTCGGCGACATGGTGGGGCAGGACCACGTGGCGCGCGCGCTGGGCAACGCCCTGCGCTCGGGCCATCCGGCCCAGGGCTACCTCTTCTCGGGGCCGCGCGGGACCGGCAAGACCACCACGGCGCGGATCCTCGCCCGCTGCCTCAACTGCCAGTCGAGCCCCGGCCCGACGGCCGAGCCGTGCGGCACCGGCGCCGGCGCACCGGCCACCAGGACTGGCTCGACGTGGTCGAGGTTGACGCCGCCTCGAGCGCCCGGCGCATCGACGAGATGCGCGAGTGGCTGGAGACCGTCCGCTACGCCCCGGTGGCCTGCCGCTACCGGATCACGATCATGGACGAGGCCCACCAGATCCAGGAGCAGGCCGCGAGCGCCCTCCTGAAGACCCTCGAGGAGCCGCCCCCGCATCTGGTGGTGATCCTCTGCACCACCCACCCCTGGGACATCCTCGGGACCATCCGCTCGCGCCTGCAGCACTACGTGCTGCGCAAGCCCGGCCTTCCCGCCCTGGTGAAGGTGCTCGATCGCGTGGCGCGCGCCGAGGGCATCGAGACCTCGGAGGAGGCGCTCGACATCCTCGCCCGCTCGGCCGACGGGTCCTACCGCGACGCGCTCGGGCTGCTGGACCAGATCGCGACCTACGCCGGCGGGCGCGTGGACGCGGCCGATGCGCTCGAGCTGCTCGGCGCGGTGGCGCGCGAGACGATCTTCGAGCTGGTGGACCTGATGGCCGCCGGCGAGGCCGCGGGCGCCTTCGAGCTGCTGCAGGAGACCCTCGACGGGCCGGTTCACGAGCAGGCCCTGCGCGGCCTGGTCACCCACCTCCGCTACGTCTGCCTGCTGCAGCAGGGCGCCCGGGCCCGCGACGAGTGGGCCTTCTCGTCGGAGGAGATCGCGCGCCTCCAGGCCGAGGCCAACCAGCTCTCGGACGCCCAGGTGGTGCGCGGCCTCGAGCTGCTCTCGGACGCCCAGGTGCGCATCCACCACGGCCACGCCGACCCGCGCCTGCAGCTGGAGCTGGTCGCCGCCCGCCTCAGCCGGCCCGCCCTCGATCCGTTGACCGCCGCGCTCGCCGCCCGCCTGGAGGCCCTCGAGGCGGGCGCCCGGCCGCGCCCCGTTCCCCGGCCGCTCCCCCCGCCCCGGTTCCGGGCCCGGCCGCCCCCGCCCCCGCCGCGATGCCCCCGCGCGCGCCCGAGGCCGCCGCACCCGCGCCGGATCGGGCGGCGGAGTCCGCGCCCGATGCGGCCGCGCCGGAGCCCCCCGCGGCCGTGGCCCCCGCGCCCGAGCCGGCGTACGAGCCGACCCCGGCCGACCTCGAGCACTTCGAGCGGCTGTGGACCCAGGTGCTCGACATCCTCGAGCGCGAGACGCCGCCCACCCGGGGGTTCCTCGACGGGTCGCGGCCGACCCGCGTGGATGAGGGCGCGCTGGAGGTGACCGTCACCAGCGCGATGCGCGCGGACATGCTGGGCCGCCACGAGCACCGCGAGCGGGTGCTGCGATCGCGACCGTGTCGGGCCGCGAGCTGGCGATCGACTTCGTCGCGGGGGCGCCCGCGCCCCACGGCGCCGAGTCCTCGGAGCCGGCGCCGCCGCGCGACCAGGAGGCGCTCCTGGAGGAGTTCAAGACCATGTTCCGGGCCGTCGAGGAGGACGGCGAGCGGACCGAGCAGGGAGGACAGCGATGGCCCGAGGGATGAACCCCCAGAAGATGCTCAAGCAGATGCAGAAGATGCAGGAGGACATGGCCCGCGTGCAGGCCGAGCTCCAGCAGGAGTCGGTGACGGCGTCGGCCGGCGGCGGTGACCGCCCGCGTCAGCGGGGCCTCGAGCTGCTCGAGCTCACGATCGACCCGTCGCGGTTGTCACCAAGGACGTCGAGCTCCTCCAGGACGTGATCGTCGCGGCGGTCGACGAGGCGATGCGCTCCGCGCAGCAGCTGGCCCAGGATCGCCTCGGCACCGTCGCCGGCGGCCTGTCCGGGCTGGGGCTTCCGGGGCTCTAGGGACGAGGGCGGCGCCGACCCACCGTGCTCACGCCCTCCATCGAGCGGCTGGTCGCTAGCGACTCGCTCGCCCGCCCGGGATCGGACCGCGGAGCGCCCAGCGGCTGGCCTTCCACATGCTGCAGGCGCCCCCGTAGCGGCCGCGGGGCCTCGCGAGGCGATCGTCGAAATGTCGAGAAGCTGCGGCCCCTGCTCGGTCTGCTTCAGCTTCGCCGAGGCCGAGCTGTGCCCGATCTGCGCCGATCCCCGCCGTGATCGGCGTCGCTCTGTGCGTGGTGGAGGAGCCCTCGGCCATCCTCCCGATCGAGCGGACCAACGAGTACCGCGGCCGTTACCACGTGCTCGGCGGCGCCCTGTCGCCGATCGACGGGGTTGACCCCGAGGACCTGCGCATCGACGAGCTCGTGGCGCGGATCGGCGAGGACGAGGTGACCGAGCTGGTGATCGCCACCAACCCCACGATGTCGGGCGAGGCGACGGCCCTCTACCTCGCCGATCTCCTGCGGGGCCGCGTCCGTGTGACCCGTCTCGCGAGCGGCCTGCCGGTCGGCGCCGACCTCGAGCACGCCGACGAGCTGACGCTGGGCCGCGCCCTCCTCGGCCGCCGGGACCTGTGACACGGCGCCTGGAGTCCCCTGTCCGGCCCCGTCGCCGATCCGACGGACGCGGCGATCGCGGACCTGCTGGCGCGCGACGAGTTCTTCTGGCTCGACATCGAGGCCCCCGGCGACGCCGAGCGGGCACTCGTCCGCGAGACGCTGGGCATCACGGAGATGGCCCACCAGGGCTTCGACCACACCGGCCGGCGGCCCTCGTACGACGACTTCGACGACTTCGACCTCATCACCCTCTACGGCGCCGCCGAGCCCGACGACGCCGGACCGGGGGCCGGTCGATCAGCTGATCGAGGTGCACTGCCTCCTCAGCGCGCGCTTCCTGGTGACGATCCACGATGAGCCCTGCCGCGCGCTGCAGGAGGCGGCCGGCGGGCAGCCGCACGCGCACGAGCCGCCCCCCACCGCGGCGGGGGCGCTCCACCGGGTGGTGCACCCGTTGGTCCAGAGCCTGCTGCCGCTCATCAGCGACCTCGACGCGCGCGGCGACGAGCTGGCGGACGCGGTGCTCGAGGACTCGGTCTCCGACGTCCAGCGCCAGCTGCTCGAGACGCGCCGCCGGGTGATCGCGCTGCGCCGGGTGGCGATGCCGCAGCGCGACGTGATCGGACGCCTGTCGGAGGCCGACGAGGAGGACGTCCACGCGATGACCCGCGCCGTCTCGCGGCGCTTCCGCGGCGACTACGAGCGAATGGTCCGCGTGGTGGACGCCCTCGACGGCGCCCGCGACGCGGCCCAGGCCGCCACGGACGTCTACCTGGGCACGGTCAACAACCGGCTCAACGTGAGGAAAGCAGCTCACCGTGGTCGCGGGGATCTTCCTCCCCTTGAGTTTCCTCACGGGCTTCTTCGGTCAGAACTTCGCTGGAGGCTCGATTACGTCGGCAGCGCCTGGGCGTTCGTCCTCCTCGGCCTGGCGCTCCCCGTCCTGACGGTGCTCGGGCTGTGGGAGCTGTTCCGCCGACGGCGGTGGTTGTAGCTACCATCCTTCGCTGGCCCTCATGATGTCGGGAGGAGATCGGCCATCGGCCTGAGGACGATGAAGTTCGGCGGCAGCTCGGTCGCCGACGCACAGAAGATCAAGAACGTGGCGCGGCGGATCGCGGCGGCCCGCGACGCCGGCGACGACGTCGTCGCCGTCGTGTCGGCCCGCGGCAAGACCACCGACGGCCTGGTCGCGATGGCCCAGGAGATCTCGGACACCCCGGATCCGCGCGAGATGGGACATGCTGCTGTCGACCGGCGAGCGCATCTCGTGCGCCCTGATGGCCATGGCGCTCCACGACCTGGGCCACGACGCCAGCTCCTTCACGGGCTCGCAGGCCGGCATTCTGACCGACGACGCCCACACCAAGGCGAAGATCGTCGAGATCCGCGCCGAGCGGCTCCGCGCGGCCCTCGACGACGGCAAGATCGTGCTGGTCGCCGGCTTCCAGGGCATGTCGGAGAACCACCGCAACGTCACCACGCTCGGCCGCGGGCTCGGACACGACCGCCGTCGCGCTCGCCGCCGCCCTCGGCGCCGACGTCTGCGAGATCGAGCATGGACGTCACCGGCGTTTTCACCGCCGATCCTCGGGTGGAGCCGGCGGCGCGCAAGCTGCCCCTGGTGAGCCACGAGGAGATGCTGGAGATGGCGGCGATGGGATCGAAGGTCCTCGCGCTACGGTCGGTGGAGTTCGCGCGCCGCCACGATGTCCCTCTGCACGTACGGTCCTCCTTCCTCCCGGAGGAGGGCACCTGGATCACGAAGGAGAACCCCGGTATGGAGCAGGCGATCGTCTCGGGCATCGCCACCTAGCGCCGCCAGGCGAAGATCACGGTGTCCGGCATCGCCGACCGGCCCGGCGTGGCCGCGCTGATCTTCGGCTCGCTGGCCGACGCGAACCTCGCCGTTGACACGATCATCCAGAACGTGGGCGCCGCCGACGCGGCCGACGTCTCGTTCACCGTGCCCCTCGACGAGCTGCGCCCCGCCCTCGCGACGATCGAGGGGCTGCGCGAGGAGCTGGGCTACCGCGCGGTCTCGAGCAACGACAAGATCGGCAAGGTGACGCTGGTCGGCGCGGGCATGAAGTCCGAGCCCGGCGTCGCGGCGAAGATGTTCCGCGTCCTCTCCGACGAGGGCATCAACCTGCAGATGATCGACACGAGCACCATCCGCATCACGGTCGTGATCGACCGCGACGAGGTCGAGAGGGCCGTCCGCGCCCTGGACCAGGCGTTCGACCTGGGCGCCGTGAGCCGCGCCGATGTTTAACGTCGCCGTCGTCGGGGCCACCGGCGCGGTCGGGGGCACCATGCTGCGCGTGCTCGAGGAGCGGGGCTTCCCCGTCACCGAGCTCCGCCCGCTGGCGTCCGAGCGCAGCGAGGGGCGGAGGATCGACTACCTCGGCCAGGAGCGCACGGTGCGCCGCCTCACGCAGGAGAGCTTCGAGGGGATCCACATCGCCCTTTTTTCGGCCGGCAGCTCCCGCGCCCTGGAGTTCGGGCCGGCGGCCGTCGAGGCCGGCGCCGTGGTGATCGACAACTCCAGCGCCTACCGGATGGACGACGCCGTCCCGCTGGTGGTCCCCGAGGTCAACGAGAGCGACCTCGAGGGGCACGCCGGCATCGTCGCCAACCCCAACTGCGTGGCCGCGCCGCTGGTCGTGGCCCTGAAGCCCCTCGCCGATGCCGTCGGCCTGGAGCGCGTCATCGTGTCGAGCTACCAATCGGTCAGCGGGACCGGCCAGGCGGCGGTGCGCGAGCTGCGCGAGCAGACGGCCGGGCTGCTGGCCGGCGACGAGCCCGAGCCCGAGGTCTACCCGCACCCGATCGCGTTCAACGTGCTGCCCCAACATCGACGTGTTCGACGAGAGCGGCTACACCGGCGAGGAGCGCAAGGTGGCGGCCGAGACGCGCAAGATGCTCGGCATGCCCGACCTCGCGGTGAGCGCCACCTGCGTCCGCGTGCCGGTGGTGCAGTCGCACTCCCAGGCGGTCCACATCGAGACGACCGACCCGATCACCGCCGACGCGGCCCGGAGACTGCTGATGGCGGCGCCGGGGGTCATCCTCCAGGACGAGCCCGCCCTCAACGTCTATCCGCTCCCGCGCGAGGCGACCGGCCGCGACGAGGTGTTCGTCGGGCGGATCCGCAACGACTCCTCGCACCCCCGCGGCCTCGCCCTCTGGGTGGTGAGCGACAACCTCCGCAAGGGGGCCGCCACGAACGCGGTCCAGATCGCCGAGTCCCTGGTCACGAAGGGCTGGTTGTAGGGGAGGGACCTTCTGAGGGGCGCAGCACCGGCCCGTAGGTGGCGAGGTCGAAGGGGACGGCCCGGCCCTGCTCGGGCAGCATCCGGGGGCGGGGCCGGCGGCCCTCCTCGGCGGCCTCGTGGCAGGCCGGGCACAGGCCCTCGTCCTCCGTGCCGGGCCCGTGCGCCGGGTCCAGCGGGCAGAGGCCGGCGAACGGGTCGTCGTCGGCACGCGCTCGCCGACGCTCCGCGGCCCGCGCGAGCTCGTCCATGCCGTCGTGGACGGCGGGGGCCAGGGCGTCCACCTGCCCCACGCCCCGCATCTCCTGGAGTGAGGTGACCGCGTCCGCGTAGGTCTTGAGGGCGCGGCCCACGCTCTCGCGCGCCGGCGCCGGGAGGTCGTCGCGGCGCATCAGGGCCGTCGCGCGGGCGCGCAGGGCGTCCAGGCAGATGCGGGTGCGCGCGCGCGCCTCCGCCACCTCGCGCCGGGCCCGCCGCTCGTTGCGCCCGCGCCGAGGGCGAGCGCCCACAGGCCGCCCAGGAGGGCGACCGCAGGAGGATCACCATCGTGCGGGTCTGACGTCCGCCGGGGTCGACGGCGACGGCGCGGCGACGACGGCCGCGCGCGCGAGCGCGGGTCCACCGGGTTCGCGATGCCGCGCACGCCCGCGCCCGCATCGCGCAGGGTGATCTCGGCCGCGAGCCGCGGCCCGACCGCCGCGACGGCCCGGTCGGCAGCCGGCGACGACGACGGTCCCGTCGTAGGCGAGCGGCCGGCGAGGTCCGGACGTACACCTGCAGCGGTGGGGCGCCGACCGGTCCGAGGACGATCGCCAGCTTCACCGGCCGGTCCTGCGCGTTCAGCCGCGCGGCCGGTCCGTCAGCGGCGCTGCTCCGGGCGGCGGCCGGCCCAGGACGCGCGGGCTGACGTAGGCGTCGCGGGTGGCGAGGGCCTCCTCGCCGGGTCGGCGGCCGCGCCGCCACCGGCGACACGAGGGCGAGCGCCAGCACGAGGAGGGCAGCCCGTCACCGCGGCGGGTGCTCAGGCGGGGGCTCCTCGCAGGTTCGGCGGGGTGGTCCGCGGGTGCGAGGCCGGTCGCCGCCGCAGCAGGGAGGGCTCGGGACGAGGCCACCGAGCTCGATCGACATGAGCGAGACCTGGCCGGTGGCGCGGACGGGCGGAAGCCGAGCCGCTCGAGGAAGCCGCGGTCGAAGAGGGTGTGGTGGCCGAGGAAGCGCTCGTCCGTACGGGGACCTCGTCGGGGTAGTTGAGCGCGAACGCCTCGACCCGCGCGATCCCGCGCAGCTTGAGGTCGGCCAGCGCCTCGAGCAGCAGGTGCTCGCACGACCCCGCGGGTCGTCGCCCTCGAGGAAGACGCAGGTGACGAGGGCGGCGTCGCGGGTGGGAGGGCCGGCGGACACGGCCAGCGCCCGCGGGAAGGCCCGGGCGGGTCCGTACTGGACCATGCCGCGGAAGGTCATGCCGTCGCGCAGCACGCGTCCGAAGGCGCCGTGGCGGCGCCCGAACGACTCCACCCATGCGTCCTTGTGGCGTTCGTCCGAGATCAGCCGGTCGTGCTGCCAGAACACGCAGCTGACGCACGGTCTGGAAGGGTGGAGCGCGTACCGGCCGTGAGTGGGGTGATTCTGGCTCAGGGAGGTGTCCGTTCCCCGCGGGGCCCCCGGGCGGCCGTCGCCGGCCACCCGGGGGGTTGGATCAGGCTCCGACCGCCTCGAGCACGCGGTTGACCGGCACCAGGTGGCGCTTGAAGTCCATGATCTTGTTGTCGATGCCCAGCGCCAGCCCGATCAGCTGGGGCAGGTGGAGCACCGGCATGTTGTACTCGGTGGCGTTCGCCGCCTCGGCCTTGCGCTGGTAGGCGTCCATGGCGAGGTGGCAGAGCGGGCACGGGGTGACCATGCAGTCGGCACCCGCGTCGCGCGACTGCGACAGCGCGTGGTGCGACTCCTTGAGGGCCACCTCGGTGCGGGCGAGGATGATCGGGAAGCCGCAGCAGGAGGACTTGGCCTCGTAGTCGGCGACCTCTCCGCCGAGGGCGGTGATCAGCCGCTCGAGCGACTGGGGCTTGTCGGGGTCCTCGAAGCCCATCACCGAGGACTGGACGCAGCAGCTGGAGCCGTAGTACGGCGCCACTCGCAGGCCGTTGAGGCCGCGCGGGCCCTGCTTCTCGAGGAGGGAGAGACCCTCCTCGGTCGAGAGGTACCAGAGCAGGTGGGTGACGTCGCTCGTGCCCTCGTACGCGCGGGCGCCGACCTTGACCAGCTCCTCGTTGACCTGCTCCAGCAGCCGGGCGTCCTCCTTGACCATCTTGTTCGCCCGCCGCAGGTTGAGCGTGCAGACGTTGCAGATCGTGAGCAGGTGTCGCAGCCGATCGCCTCGGCCTGCGAGAGGATTCGGCGTTCAGCGTGCAGGTAGTAGGTTGGGCTTCGCCTCGGGATGTCGCCCGCGCCGCAGCACGTGGTCGCTGCATGGGTAGCGAACTCGACGTCGAGCTTCGCCGAGCCCGGCGCTTCGTGGTCGAGGCGTCGAGCTCCTTGGGCCGACAGGGAGGCGAGGCAACCGGGGTAGTACGCGTAGCGATCCTGCATCGACGAGTCACTGCTCCTGGGCGGGATTCAAGGGTCGCGGAACCTCGTGGGCCTGTCGTGCTCCTTGACGTTCTTCCTCAGCTGCTTGACTGTCGTTGTGCTTCTGTCTTGTGTCCGGGAGCGGGATGGCACCTTGCCGTACTCGCGCGAGGCGAAGCGCGAACGGCAGGTCCTTAGCGCGGCCATTGGTCGGATCGTGTTCGGCACGAGGTCGATCTCGTTGAGGTAGCCGCCGGTGCGCGTCGAGTGACGAACACCTTGGCGTGCGGGCGCCCGGGTCCGTCGCGCGTGCGCCCGTGGCGGAAGGCGATGCCGGCACCCAGCTTCTCGATCGCGTCCCGCGGGTTGACGCCCTTGGGCAGCGCTCGTTGCAGAAGTATGCAGCGCGTGCAGTCCCAGACGCCGTGCTCGCCGGGCAGGGCCTGGCAGGCGCTCCGTTGCGCTGGCTGTCGCGCGGGTCGCCGGCGAAGCGCAGCGCCAGGCGAGCGCCGCCGGCCCGACGAAGTCGTCGTCGGCCGCCATCGAGTTGCACTCGGAGAGCAGCAGCGCGGCGACGCAGGCGGCCTCGCTGCCGATGCTTCGGTCTGTCCACCGTGGGATCGACGCGGAACTCCTTCTCGGGAGTCGGCAGGTCGGGGATCTGGAGGTAAGGCTTGACCGCCGGATCTTGTCCCAGAAGGGGTCGAGTCGACGATCGAGGTCCTTGATGGTGGCGAGGTTGCCCATCGGGTCGATCTCGACACGTGGCCGGCCGTCGTTCTCGCGCGGACTCCTCCGCGGTCATGCAGGCCAGGACGGTCTGCCGTCGTCCATGCAGGCCGCACGACCCGCAGATCGCGCATGCGGCAGGAGTAGCGGTACGCGAGCGTGCCGTCCTGCTCGGTCCTGGACCGGCATCGATCACGTCGAGCAGCGTGCGGTCTCGCGAACTCGACCGTGTACGTGCTGCCGGTAGCGCGTCTCCGTGCCATCGGGCGTAGCGGCGGATGTTGAAGGTCGTCGCACCATTGGTCAGGACCTCCGGACCTGGGGCTGGAACGTGGTGACGGTGACGGGTAGTAGTCCAGCCGGATTGGTCGTCGTCGAGGTACGACAGCGTGTGCTTCATCCACTTCTCGTCGTTGCGCTCGGGGAAGTCGGTGCGCGAGTGCGCCCACGCGGTCCTCGCGCGCGCGACGTCGTGCGAGGCGGCGCGGCTCGAGCATCGTACTCGGTCTTGATGACGCGAGGTGAGCGTCGGGTTGAAGGTGCGGCCCTTGTCGTCACGACGACGTTCGTGTACGCGCTCGCGCAGCTCGTCGACCGTGTCTGGGCCTCGGTCAGGCGCTCGGGGCCGGTGCGGAAGATGCCGCCTTGTCGTGCATGTGTCGGCGCCAGCTCTCGCGGAGCTTCCAGGGGCGCTCGGGGCCGCGCGGGCGAAGCATCGCCCGGAGGGTGCGCTCGTCGTCGCGCACGGCCGCGGGCGGGCCTGCTAGCCCCGGCCGTTGTGGGACTCGGATCGCGTATCGCCCGCGGCGCCGCCCGAGCGTCGGCCGAACACGATCGTCTCCATCAGCGAGTTGCCGCCGAGGCGGTTGGCGCCGTGCACGGAGACGCAGGCGACCTCGCCGGCGGCGTACAGGCCCTCGATCTCCGTGAGCCCCAGTTGTCCGTCTCGTCACACCACCCATGTGGTAGTGGGCACCGGGCCGGACCGGGATCGGCGCGTCGATCGGGTCGACGCCGGCGTAGGTCATCGCGAGCTCGCGCGAGCCGGGCAGCTGGTGAGGATCTTCTCGGGGCCGAGGTGGCGGAGGTCGAGGTAGACGGAGCCGTTGACGCCGCGGCCCGCTTCGATCTCGGTCGTCTCGGAGCGGGAGACGACGTCGCGCGACGCAAGCTCGAGCGCGTTCGGGGCGTGTGCTGCATGAAGCGCTCGCCGTCTTGTTGATCAGGTAGCCGCCCTCGCCGCGGCAGCCCTCGGTGATCAGGATCCCGCTCGGGTACATCGTGGTCGGGTGGAACTGCATGAACTCGATGTCCTTGAGCGGCAAGCCCTCGTGGAGCGCCATCGACATGCCGTCGCCGGTGCACGCGTACGCGTTCGTGGTCGCGCGGTAGAGCCGCCCGACGCCGCCGGTGGCGAGGATGACCGACTTACCGGTGATCAGCTTGACGCCGCCGTTCATCAGATCCCAGGAGATGACGCCGTGCAGCGTCCGTCCTCGACGAGGAGCCGGAATGCGAAGTACTCCTCGAAGACGGTCATGCCCTCGGCCATCCGGCGCTGGAGTTGCTCGTAGAGCACCTGGATCAGGACGTGGCCCGTGATGTCCGCGGCGTAGACGGTGCGCGGCGATCCTGCGGCCCCGAACGGACGCTGATCGAGCCGGCCCTCGGCGTTGCGGGAGAAGACCGCGCCCCAGTGCTCGAGTTGGTAGATGTCGCCGGGGGCCTCGCGCGTGAAGATCTCGATCGCGTCCTGGTCGCCGAGGTAGTCCGAGCCCTTGACCGTGTCGAACGCGTGCTTCTCGGGGCTGTCCTCGGCCGTGTTGCCGAGCGCGGCGTTGATGCCACCTTCCGCGGCGCCCGAGTGACTTCGCGTCGGATGCAGCTTCGTCACGAGCGCGACGTCCACACCGGCCTCGTGCGCGGCAATTGCCGCCCTCATGCCGGCGAGGCCCGCGCCGACAACCACGACGTCATGGCTCAGCAATGTTGGTGCCCTCCGCTCTTGATTGCCCTCATTCGAACTCTATCGGACGGACGACCGCTTCCTCCGGGTCATTCGTCGCTTCCGAGGCGACGGTGGGGCCCGGATCCGGGCGTCGCCGCCGCGCCCGCCCCGGGAGGGTCGGCATGATGCCCGG
Organism: uncultured beta proteobacterium; assembly: GCA_963774675.1. GTDB lineage: Bacteria > Pseudomonadota > Gammaproteobacteria > Burkholderiales > Burkholderiaceae_C > CAIKUF01. Next base: position 11,593 of record CAVZFV010000009.1, read on the forward strand.
TCATGAGCGCCGACGCCGTCATCACCCTGATCGTCGTGGTCGCGGTGGTGGCCGTCCTCGTGACGGAGCGCCTGTCGCCGGCCCTGACCATCCTCGCCGGCGTCATCGCGCTCCTGGCGTTCGGCGTGATCGACACCGACCAGGCGTTCGCGGGGTTCGCGAACCCCGCGCCCCTGACGGTCGCCGCCCTCTACGTGCTGGCCGCCGCCGCGGGGCGCACGCGCGTGCTCGGACGCTCGTCGCCCGCGTCACCCCGGGGGCCCGCGCCCGCCGGCGCGAGCCCGGGGAGCGCGGTTCGCTCGCCCGGCTCCTCGTGCCCACGGCGACCGCCTCGGCGTTCCTCAACAACACCCCGATCGTCGCCATGGTGATCCCGGGCGTCGTCTCGTGGTCGCGCAGGACGGGCCGCTCGCCTTCGCGCTACCTGATGCCGGTCAGCTTCGCGGCGATCGTCGGCGGCACCGTCACGCTGATCGGCACCTCGACCAACCTGGTGGTCTCGGGCCTGCTCCAGGACGCGGGGTATCCGCCGCTGGGATTGTGGGAGATCGGCAAGGTCGGCCTGCCGTTCGCCATCGCCGGCCTCGTCACCATGATCGCGCTCGCCCCCCTGCTCCTGCCCGAGCGGCGCGCCCCGAGCGACGCCACCGCCGACGCCGACGCGCGCGAGTTCACGCTCGAGATGATCGTGACCGACGAGCCCGGGATCGCGGGCCACAGCGTCGCCGAGGGCGGACTGCGCAGCCTCCAGGGCGTGTTCCTGGTGGAGGTGGAGCGCGACGGTCACCGGATCTCGTCGGTCCGCCCGGACGAGATCCTCGCCGTGGGCGATCGCCTCACGTTCGCCGGCAACGTCACGCGGGTCCTGGACCTGCAGGAGATGCGCGGCCTGGCCTCCGCCCAGGAGCGCCACTTCTCGGCCGCCGGCTCGGCCATCGACCGCCGTCTCTACGAGGCCGTCGTCGCCCCGGCATCGGGGCTGGTGGGCCACACGCTCAAGCAGGCGGGCTTCCGGGGGCGCTACGGCGGCGCGGTGATCGCCATCCACCGCGCCGGCGAGCGCGTCGCCGGGAAGCTGGGGGAGGTGCCCCTCCACGCGGGCGACGTCCTCCTGGTGCTCTCCGGACCGGCCTTCCGTCCGCGCGCCCTCGACCGGCGCGACTTCCTGGTGGTCGCCCCCCTCGGGGGCGACGGGCCGCCGCGGGAGGAGAAGGCCCCGCTCGTCGGACTGATCATCCTCGGGCTCCTCGTGGTGGCGGGCACCGGGCTCGTCGACATCCTGCTCGCGGCGTTCCTCGCGGCCTTCGCGGTCGTGGCGCTGCGGATCCTCTCGCCGACCGAGGCGCCGCGACGCCGTGGACATCGACGTGATCGTCGTGATCGCCGCCAGCTTCGGCATCGGGGCCGCGATCGAGTCCAGCGGGCTGGCGGCCAACCTTGCCGATGTGCTCGTGGAACCGTTCGGGACGTTCGGCGACCTGGGGCTGCTCTTCGGGGTGCTCCTGGCGACCATGGTGCTCACCGAGTTGATCACCAACAACGCCGCGGCGGTGCTGCTCTTCCCGGTGGCGCTCACCACCGCGACGCAGGCGGGTCTCGATCCGCGCCCCTTCGCGATCGCCATCGCGATCGGGGCGTCGTCGTCGTTCCTCACGCCGATCGGCTACCAGACCAACACCATGGTGTACGGGATCGGCGGCTATCGCTTCGGTGCGACTATGCCCGGCTCGGCCTGCCCCTGTCGATCGTCATGGTGATCGTCGCCATGGTGTTCATCCCGATCGCCTGGCCGCTCTCCTGAACCGGGAGTGGGGCGGGGCCGCTTCGGTATGCTCAGTGCGTTTTGCGGCCGCCCAGGGTGGCCGCGTGTCAGAGAACGCCTTAGAAGGAGTCGGACCCGTGGCACACCGCGTCACCTTCATTCCCGGCGACGGCACCGGGCCGGAGATCGCCGAAGCCACCAAGCACGTCCTCGACGCGACGGGGGTCGACTTCGACTGGGACGTCCAGGAGGCCGGCGTCGACGTGATGGAGACGGCCGGCACGCCGCTGCCCGACGGCGCGATCGAGTCGATCAAGGCCAACAAGGTCGCGATCAAGGGCCCGATCACGACGCCGGTCGGTCACGGCTTCCGCAGCGTCAACGTCGCGCTGCGCAAGGCGATCGACCTGTACGCCTGCGTCCGCCCCTGCAAGCTACCCCGGCGTCCGCTCGCGCTACGAGGACATCGACATCGTCATCGTTCGCGAGAACACCGAGGACCTCTACGCCGGCATCGAGTTCGAGGCCGACTCGCCCGAGGAGCTCCGGCTCGCCGAGGTGATCCGCGAGCTCGACCCGAGCGCGACGATCAACGAGCACACCGGCATCTCGATCAAGCCGATCTCGGTCGCGGGCACGCGCCGGATCGTCAAGTACGCCTTCGACTACGCCGTGGAGAACGGCCGCTCGAAGGTCACGGCCGTGCACAAGGCCAACATCATGAAGTACACCGACGGGCTCTGGCTCGCGGTGGCCACCGAGGTCGCGAAGGACTACCCGGACATCGAGTTCGAGGAGCGCATCGTCAGCAACATGTGCATGCAGCTCGTGCAGAAGCCCGAGCTGTACGACGTGATCGTGCTCCCGAACCTGTACGGCGACATCCTCAGTGATCTCGGCGCCGGCCTCGTCGGCGGACTGGGCGTAGCGCCCGGCGCGAACATCGGCACCCAGGCCGCCCTGTTCGAGCCCACCCACGGCAGCGCCCCCAAGTACGCCGGCCAGAACAAGGTCAACCCGCTCGCGATGATGCTGTCCGGCGTGATGATGCTCCGGTACCTCAAGGAGACCGAGGCCGCCGATCGCATGGAGGACGCCATCGCCGAGCTGATCCGTGAAGGGAAGTCCGTGACCTACGACATGAAGGACGACCGCAACGACCCCACCGCGGTCGGGACGTCCGGCGTCGCCGACGCCCTCGTCGAGAAGCTCTCGGGGGTGAAGGCGTGAGCGCCGAGAAGTCGCCCCTCCGCGTCGCCGTCACCGGCGCCGCCGGCCAGATCGGTTACTCCCTCCTGTTCCGCATCGCCTCCGGCGCGATGTTCGGCCCCGACCAGCCGGTCATCCTCCAGCTCATCGAAGCCCCGATCGAGAAGGCCATGAAGGCCCTCGAGGGCGTGGCGATGGAACTCGACGACTGCGCCTTCCCGCTGCTCAAGGGCATGGTCCTCACGGACGACCCCGCGGTCGGCTTCAAGGACGCCAACTGGTGCCTGCTCGTCGGCGCCAAGCCCCGCGGTCCCGGCATGGAGCGCGCCGACCTGCTCAAGGACAACGGCAAGATCTTCATCGCCCAGGGCCAGATCATCGACGCGGTCGCCGCGGCCGACGCCCGCGTCGCCGTCGTCGGCAACCCCGCCAACACGAACTGCATGATCGCCGCCTCGCCAGGCCAAGCGCCTGCCCGCCCGAGCGCTTCACCGCGATGGTCCGCCTCGACCAGAACCGCGCGCAGACCCAGCTGGCCAAGAAGGCCGGCGTCGACCTCACCGACGTGAAGGACATCTTCATCTACGGCAACCACAGCCCGACGATGTTCCCGGCCTACGCACACGCGACGATCGACGGCAAGCCCGCCACGCGCGTGATCACCGACCTCGCCTGGCTGCAGGGCGCGTTCTGCGAGACGGTCGGCAAGCGCGGCGCGGCCATCATCGCCGCCCGCGGCCTCTCGTCCGGCCGCTTCCGCCGCGAACGCGCTCGTCGACCACGTGCCGCAGCCTCATGACGCCGCGGCGCGATCCACTCGGTCGCCGTGAAGATCCGACGGCCGCTACGGGTTCGACGCCAACGTCTGGGCCGGCATGCCCGGTGCGCACCACGACCCCGGGCACCTACGAGGTCATCACGAGTCCTACGCGATGGACGACTTCGCCAAGACCAAGATCGCCGCGACCAACAAGGAGCTCGTCGAGGAGCGCGAGACGGTCCAGGAGATGCTGGGCTAGCTGTCCTACCCACGGACGTTGTGAACGCGGCTGATCGGCGGCCGGTCTCCGAGCGAGCTGTGGAGCCTGTGTCGATTGTAGGTGCGGAGCCAGGATGAGAGGGCGCGCGCACGGGTGGCCGAGGAGGGCCACTCGTGGGCGTAGGCCCACTCGTTCTTCATGGTCTGGATGAAGCGCTCGACCTTGCCGTTCCAGCGCGGCGTGTAGGGCGGGGTGACGATGTGGCGCGCGCCCCAGCGCGCCAGGGCGTCGCGAAAGACGGTGGCGGTGCGGTAGCAGCGCGCCCCGTCGGTCATCACCGCCTCGGCCGGCTCGAGGCCGAGCTCGCCGAAGTGGTCCAGCGCCCGTTCGAGGAAGGCCGCGCAGTGTCGGCGCGCGCTCGTCGGTGTGCTGCTCGACGTAGGCGTAGCGCGAGTGATCATCGACGGCGACGTGGAGGAAGACATGGCCCATACCCTCGTTGGCGTGGATGTCGACGCCCCTGCGCCCGCGGGTGCGGTGGCCCGGAGAGCGAAAGCGCGCCAGGCGGGCCGTATCGACGTGGAGCAGCGCCCCCGGGCGGGCCCACTCGTAGCGGCGCGCCAGCGGGCGCGGCCCCCGACTCCGACGCGACAGGCCGTGGCGCCAAAGGACCTTCCAGATCGTCGAGCGGGCCCGGCGACAGATGTGGGCCAGGCGCCCCGGGCCCAGATTGGTGGCCGCGCGGGCGGCCAGGATCGGCGCCTCCTGGTCGGCGCTCAGCCGACGCGGCGAGCGGTGAGGGCGGCTCGAGCGGTCCCACAGGGCCCTGCCCGAAGCGCGCTCGCTGCCCGAGGCCGCCCTCCAGCGCCTGCCCCAGCGATGGGCCGTCGCCGGCGACACGCCCAACCTCGGCCGCGGCCTGGCGCTGGCTGAGCCCCGCCTCGATCAACATGACCAGCCGCCTGCGCCCGGCGATGCCGAGCGCCGCGTTACGGTGAAGCTTCATCCGGGCCTCCTTGGAAGACGCCGTAGGTGTCGAGACCCACAGCTTCTCTTGGAGGCCCGGATGCCTTCAGGCGTTCACAACGTGTGTGGGCGGAACAGCTAGCTCAGCGCGTCCGTGTCCTGATGCTCGACCCCAGGTGCTGGGCCTTGCGCGACAGGAGGCCCAGCACCCACGAGGGGTCGAAGGGCGAGGGGTCGAGGACCGTCCGGCGCGGACCACCCGGTGGCGATCCAGCGCACCAGCGTCGCCGCCGACTCGTCCCTCCCGCGGTGGCGGAGCGTCCGCACCAGCTGCTTGAGCTCGCCGTCGAAGCGCACGTAGCGCGTCGCGGTGAGCGCCGGCAGCGGCGGGTCGGCCGGGCGAGCGCGGCCTCCACCGAGCGCCCGGGGATGTCGAAGCCGCTGCGGATCGAGGCCTCGACGGTCGCGCCCAGCCGCAGGTTGACGTCGTGGACCACCAAGCGCCCGTCGCGCTCGATGAAGCTCAGGCTGCAGGGGCCGCGGTAGTCGGCGACGTCCAGCAGCCGGCCGTGCCGTCGACGACCTCGGCGGGACCTCCGCCGTCTTCATGACCGACGCCAGCCCCGCCCCGCGCGGGTAGTCGCGGTCGACGCGGAAGCCCAGGAGTCGAAGCCGTGCTCGTCGCGGACGGAGTGCCCCACCCATCGCGGCCCCAGCACGCGCTCCTGGACGATCACCGGCACCCTGGCGGCGAAGGCCGCGCACCGCGTCGTCGCGCTCGGCGGCCGTCGTGGCGGGCATGGCTCGCCGAGATCCCGCTCGGCCGGAGATGCGCGGCTTGACGATGCACGGGAGCGCCGGCCACGGGCCGTCGGGAGCTCGTCCGCGACCTCGATGGTCTCCGGATGATCGACGCCGGCCCGCTCGGCCGTCTCCGCGAGCGCCCCTTGTCGCAGAGCGCCGCGTACGGGGCCGCGTCCGGGCCGACGATCACGGTCGGACCGAGGTCCGGGTCGCGCTCGGCGAGCAGCTGCCGTGTCCTCGGAGCGGCAGCACCACGTCGACGCCCCGCTCGCGGCAGGTGCGGGTGACGGAGGCGACGAATGCGTCGGGGTCGTCGTGGCCGAGGGGTAGCGCAGCGGGCGCACGCACGCCGACGATCGCCCGCCGTGCGCGCCCTCCGGGTGGGCGCGCAGCACCCGGTAGCCCTGGCGCTCCAGCGAGCGGCAGGTCCACGGCCCGGCGCGATGGCCGACCCAGAGCACGAGCACGCACGTGCCCGCCGGCCCGGAGGGGGCCCGCGGGGTTGCCGTCTCCACGGCGCCTCTCCACATGCCCGGACCGTATCGGCCGGCGCCCCCCCGCGACGGGGAATTCACCCGTTCTGAGAGATTCGGGACCGGCTCTCATGAAAGGCACGGGCGGCCCACAGGCGCGCCGCGGCGCCTAGGAGCTGACGGCGGCTCCCCGGAACACGCCGCCCAGACGGCGCATGCCCTCGTCGATCTCGGCGGGGCTGACCCCGCTGTAGGCGAGGCGCAGCGTGCGCTCGCCGCCGGCGACGAAGCAGTCGCTGCCCTTGACGTAGGCCACGCCCGCGGCGGCCGCCTCGTCGAAGAGCGCGTCCGCGGACAGGCCCGTCGGGAAGGGTGAGCCAGATGAAGAAGCCGCCCGCCGGCGGAACGCAGCGCGTGCCCTCGGGCAGCTCGCCCAGGCCCGCGACCATGGCGTCGCGGCGCTCGCGCATGAGCTCGGTGACGCGCGCGATGTTGGCCGGGAGGCCCCCCGAGGCGATCAGCTGGTGGACCGCGGCCTCCGCCAGGAGCGCCGGGGAGATGTAGGTGCGCGAGGCGGCGGCGGCCAGCGGCCCCGCGATCTCGGGGGCGCGACCAGGTAGCCCGACCCGCAGGCCCGGCGCCACGGTCTTCGAGAACGAGGACGTGAACAGCACGCGCCCCGGCGGGGCGAGCTCGGCGATCGAGGCGATCGGCTCACCCTCGAAGCGCAGCTTGCCGTAGGGGTCGTCCTCCAGGATCAGGATCCCGTGGCGCTCGCAGACCTCGACCAGGGCCCGGCGCTTCTCGAGGGAGATCGTCGCGCCCGACGGGTTCTGGAAGTTGGGGATCGTGTAGATCAGGCGCGGCACGCGGCCGGAGCCGCAGGCCGCGGCGAGGGCGTCCACGTCCAGGCCGTCGTCCTCGACGGGGATGGGGAGGACGTCCATGCCGTGCAGCCGCAGCTGGAGCAGCGCGCGGTCGTAGGTGGGCGCCTCGACGGCGACGAGGTCGCCGGGCTCGAGGAGCGTCTCCAGCAGGAACACGAAGCCCTGCAGGGACCCGTTGGTGATGAACACCTGGTCCGGCGCTCGCCCCGTGCTCGGCCGCCAGCAGTTCGCGCAGCGGCGGGTAGCCGTTGCCGGTGCCGTAGGAGAGGATCCGCACCCGGTCCGCCTCGAGGGCGGCTCGCGGTGCACTCGGCGATCAGATCGCCGTTCAGGGCCTCGGGGCACGGAGCGCCCCGCGCGAAGGAGATCGTCGCCACGGGCGGGGAGTCTACCGGACGCTCCCCCCCGCCGACGGGGGTGCGGGTCCTACTTGGCGGCCTTCTTCGCGGCGGCCCTGGCGGCCTTGGCCAGAGCGGACTTGCTCGCGATGCAGAAGTTGCTGATCCCGAGGGGCGACTTGGTGAAGCTCCTGCCCGTGTAGGGCCAGATGCGCCAGACGTAGCAGGTGCCCGGGAGGGTCTTGCTCGCGGGGACGCGGAACTGGGTGCCCTTGGGGAACGCCGAGTACACCTTGGTCACGACCGGTGGCAGGTTCGGCCGCTTGCGCACGACCTTGAAGAGCTGGAGGTTGTAGACCGTGGTGCCCTTGGGCCCCTTGGTCCACTGCAGCACCGGCGTGCGCGTGAGGAGCGTCTTGCCCGCCCGGGGCTTCAGGCGCCTGGCGTTCTGGAGCGGCAGGAGGGAGGTCAGCGAGGCGACCTTCGCCGGGGCGGCGAGGCCCGCGATCGAGAACGGGTCGGAGGTCGGCGCCGACGCGTTGCCCGCCGGGTCGATCGCGACCACGCGGAAGACGTAGGCGCCGTTGGGCAGCGGGCTCACCGTCGCCGAGGAGGCGGGGGTGTCCGAGGTCTGGATCACGTTGCCGCCGCTGCCCAGCACCTGCCAGCGCGCCGACGCGCCGGCCTCCATGGCCCACGAGAAGGAGGGCGACGGGTTGTTGGTGGGGAAGGGGGGCCGCCCGGTGATCGCGGGAGCGGCCGGGGGCGACGTGTCGACCGTGAACGAGCGGACCGCCTCGGCGCCCTCGTCGCCGAAGGCGTTCACCTGGGAGACGCGGAACGTGTACTCGCCGTCGGCCAGCCCCGTCGTGGTCGCCTGGGTGGCGGCCCCCGAGCCGGACTGCAGCGCGGTGTCGTTGTCGCGGACGAACAGCTGCCACGTGAACCCGGGCTGGTCCCCGGCCCACGTGAAGGTGGGGTTCATCTGGTTCGTCAGGCCGGCCGGGCCCCCGGTGATGCTGGGCGCCGCGGGGGCGTTCGGGTTGATCGTGAAGGTGCGCGCCTGCCCCGTGCCGCCGCCGCCGTTGCCCGCGTTGTCGATCGTGCGCACGTACCAGGAGGTCGAGACGCCCTTGGGGAAGACCGTGGGCCAGAGCGAGGGGTTGCGGGCGACCCGGTACTCGGCCTGGCCGGCGACGTGCGGCACCGAGGCCACGAGCCGGTAGGTGCCCGAGACGCGCACGTAGAGCTCGTAGCGGTTGAAGCCCGACGTCTCGGCGCCCGTGGAGGGGCCCCAGACGAAGACCGGCTCGGCGGTCACGACGGCGCGCGGGGTCGGCGCCTGGAGGGCCGCGGACCGCGGGGCGGCGCCGTCGAAGTTGAAGATCGGCGTCGTGGCCACGGCGCTGACGTTGCCCGCGGCGTCGGTCACCTGGGCCGTGCGCGTCTGGCCGAGGCCCTGGGTGGTGACGGCGGCGGTCGCGGGGCAGACCACGGGGGATCCGGTGCCGTCGCAGGTCCAGCCGACCGAGAGGGAGCGGTACCAGCCGTTGTCGCCGTTCGGCACGGCCGGCGTGAGGACGGGCGCGATCGTCGGCGGCGTGCGGTCCACGATGACCGAGCACCGCTGCCGTAGGCCCTGCTGGGGGGCAGGATCCGAGAGAGTCCGCTCGGTCGCGTGGACTCGGAGGGTGTACGGTCGCCGGCGGGTACCGACCGCCAGGGCGACGGACGTGCGCGTCGCGAAGGACAGCGGGAAGGGCACCTGGTAGATCGCCGTCGTAGCGTCGTGTCGTGCCGAGCAGGCTCCGGGAGTTACGGCGCACCAGCTGAGACCGTGCCGTTGGGGCGTTCGTGTAACGGGCCGGCCCGCTTCGGCGGGCCGTCCGAGCGGAGAGGGCGGCGGGCGCCCCTGTGAGGACCGCCGCCGCACAGGCGATCAGGAAGGTCGCGACGAGGCGCGAGAAGGTGAGGCGGGTGCGCATCTGTCGCCCCGATCCTACTTCGCGCTAGAACGCCGGCGGGCGTCCTGAGCCACCCGTTCGGCCAGTTCGGACCGCCCCCGTCGGGGGGTCCTGCGCCGATTCACTTGCGGATGCAGAAGTGGCTCACGCCGAGGGGCGTGGAGGTGAAGCTCGAGCCCCGGTAGGGCCAGACCCGCCAGACGTAGCACGACCCCTTCTTCAGGGCGCCGCGCTTGGGGAGGGTGAAGGAGCGCGAGCGCGGGAAGGCGCTGCGCACCTTCTTCAGGGCGTTGTTCTTCCCCACCACGAAGATCTGGACGTTGTAGAGGCGGGTGCCCTTGGGGCCGGCGGCCCAGCGCAGCGTGGGGCGGGTGGAGCGGATCGTGGCGCCCTTGCGGGGGGTCAGCTTGCGCCAGTTGCTGGCCGGCAGCGCGGCGACCGACGGCGACGCCGGGGTTGTCCCGGGGGTGGAGAGGATGGCGAAGGGCTCGGTCGCCCAGGGGCCCGGGTTGCCGACGGCATCGACCTGGCGCGCCTCGAACGAGTACGACCCCGCGGGGAGCGCGGCGGGCGCCACCGAGGTCGCGCCGGTGCTGGTCGGACCCTGGAGGATCGCGCCGCCGGCCCCGATCACGCGCCACCAGCAGAGCGCCCCGGGCTCGACCCCGCTCCAGGAGAAGCTCGGCGTGACCCCGACGCTCGGCGAGGGGCGGCTCGCCGCGATGGCCAGGGGGGCGGGCGGCGTGGCGTCGATCGCGAACGTGGCGGAGGCCGGCGCGCTCTCGGCGCCGACGGCGTTGCGCTGGACCACCTGGAGCTGGAACGTCCCGCTGGAGAGGAGGGCGGTGGCCTGGCCGCTCGCGGTGGCCACCTGGCCGCTCTGCACCGCCGTGCCCGCCGCGTTCAGGATCGTCCAGCGCGAGCTGGTGCGGTCGCCGGTCCACGAGAACGCCGGCGCCGTGTTGTTGGACAGGCCCGGCGGCGCGGCGACGAGGGTCGGCGGCGGCGGCGCGACCCGGATGGTCGTCCGGTTCGCGTCGGGGGTCACCTCCGTGAGGCCGCCGGTGTCGGTCCGCTGCACCCACCAGGTCAGCACGACGCCCTCGGGGAGGTCGACCGTCGCCGTGGCCGAGGCGCGGCCGGCCAGGCGGCGGTGGCGACGACGGTCGGGCCGCCGCGCGGCCGGTTGACGTACACGTCGTACCGAGGGCGGTGAGGACGTCGTAGCTCGCCGTCCAGGTGAACGTCGGACGGGCGCTCACGACCGCGTTGGGCGCCGGCGACGACGGCAGCGAGGGGGCGGCCGCGGCCAGCCCGGGCGCGAGGAGCGCCACCATCGCGGCGAGCGCGATGAGCAGGCGCGCGCTCGGTGTGCGGTGGGGGGTCGTGACCACCGCGCGATGCTAGAACGCCGTGAACCGGGTGTCAGCCACCGAGGGTCCTCCGGGCCCGGGCGCCCACGCGGGGCGCCCGGGCGGATGGATCATCAGCCGGTGACCGCCGGCTGGATGCGCTTCGCGATCGGCCGGAAGATCGTGACCGCGCTGGCCCGGACGGCGGCGACGCCGGTCGCCTGGGTCGTGGCGGTGTTCGTCCTCTTGCCCCGGACGGAGGCGTTCGCCACCAGCCAGACCTTGACGGTGCGGCTCTGGCCGGCCTTCAGGGTGCCGAGGTTGAAGCTGATCCGGCCCGTGGAGAGCGTCCCGCTGCGGCTCGACTTCGCGAACGAGAGCCCGCCCGGAAGCGTGTCGCGGAGCGTGACGTTCTTCGCCGTGACCTTGCTCGTGTTCGTGACCACGATCGTGTACTTGACCCGCGTCAGGACCTTCGCGGTCGCCGGCGCGGACTTCCTGATCGACAGGCTGGCCTTGGCCGTGACCGCGCCGGCCGGCGTCACCGGGGTGAGCGGCGTCACGGGCGTGGTCGGCGTCGTCGGCGTGGTGGCGGCCGTGAAGGTGACCGTCGTGTTGGCGCTGATCGTGTTCTTGCCGGAGGTCGTGGTGTTCTGGGAGTCATCCGAGGTCGGCTGGATGGAGTAGAGGACGCCGTCGCCGGCCGTGGTGCCCGAGACGGTCGTCGTGCCGGGACCCGGGCCGGTCAGCGTGACCGTGGCCGTCCCGCTCGGGCCGACCGTGACCGAGGGCGCCGACAGGGTGCCCGGGCCGGAGGTGACCGCGAGCTGCACCACGGAGCCCGGCTTCGCGGCGATCGTGATCGTCGCGCTCGTGGCGCCGGCCGCCGGCGCCGCCGCCGTCAGGGCGATCGTCCGGGGCGTGGCGCTCTCGGCGAGGGCCTCGGTGACGAGGGCCGCCGCCGCGGCGTTGACCGACGCCGAGTTGGTGGGGTTGGTCGCCCGCAGCTCGCCGCGCAGCACCCAGACCGCGACTTGGGAGACCGCCGCCTCGTCCTGCTTGGCCGGGGTGACCGGCCCGGTCGGGGTGCGGTTCTGGAGGATCCAGAGCACCGCGCGGTCCGCGGGGGTGGCGAGGGGCACCTCGGTCACGTCGGCCGTGGGGCCGGGGGTGTTCTGGTTGAGGAACTTGGTCGTCTCGATGCAGTAGGCCACCACGGGCGTGCCGTCGAGGGTCAGGTTGATCGTGCCGGCCGCGCCGCCCGGGCCCTGGGCCCCGTTGGGCAGGAAGTACAGGAGGTCGGTCCGCTCGATGTCCGGCGTGCTGCCGTTCGCCTGGCCGGTCCACTGCTGGGCCTGTGGGGCGCCCAGCGCCGACGACATCTGCAGAACGAGCATCGCGGCGATCGCCGTGAGCACGGCGGTGATGACGCGATGAGCGCGCCGCCTCGTTCTGAGTGGGTGAAGCTGCATCGACATGACCTCCCAGGGCCTGGGGATGTACTCGAGAAGCAGAAAGGGTGACGCCCCACCCCACCGGCGGCGCCCACTATGTCACGCACTGTGCGTGAGGGCCGCGATCCGGGGTGGGAGGTTTCGCCCCTCCAACGGGGACACGAGACTTCGCTCCCACGTACCTTCTGTCCCGAAGGGGGGTCTTGTCACCCCCCAGTGTCACCCCGCATTGTCGCTCTGAGCGGGGGGGCCTCCGGACGCGGCGCTAGCATGCTTGCGGAAAGGGTGATCGGGTGTGACGGCTGAACGAGGAGGGGGACCGCGCGTGACCGAGGCCATCCTCAACCTGCTGCGCTCGAGGACCCAGGTCATGACGCCCGGGGCGATCAGCGTGCTCCTGGGCCAGGGCGCCGTCGGCACCCTCGGGCAGGAGCCCTCGCCGGAGATCGCGGCCGAGCTGGACGCGCTGGCGCGGTCGGGCGACCTCGTCAGCCTCACCGGCTGCCCGGTCTGCGGGCTGGCCGGCGACGTCTGGACCGTCCCCGAGCACGTCCCCGTCCGGGCGCTGCCGCCCCTCGGCTTCACCGAGGAGGACGCCGAGCAGACGATGTCGCCCCTGATCGCGGAGGGCGCGATCGAGCTGGGCGAGCGCGTCGAGCTGGTCGAGAGGGAGTGCTGCCTGCGCAGCGCCCGCCCCTGGAGGGCCACGCCCCGCCCCGCCTGACCCGGCCCTATCGAGCGGCCACGCCGCTGCCGATGACTCCCTGGGTGCGCACGGCGTCCGCGCGCGCCGTCAGAATCCCCTCGACCTCAACTAGACCTCCGGCGAAACGCGATTGACCTCCCGGGGGGGGTGCGAGATCGCGGGGAAGCCTTACCTTGGCTGCGGGCCGCGAACGGGCGGTCTGACCGGCTTGGACGCCGGGTCACCGGAACGACAGACGGAGGTAGATGTGACCGATCACAAGAGTGGCAGGGCGAGTCGCCACGTGCTCGTGACCGGAGGGCTCGGATTCATCGGTTCCTTCGTCACCGAAGCTCTGGTGGAGAGCGGTGACCGCGTCACCGTCGTGGACTCGTGCGTCTCCAGCGTCATCGAGCCCGAGGACCTCCGCGGTCCCGTCGGCGCGATCGAGGTCGTGCAGAAGACCGTCGAGGACTACCTCGTCGAGGCCGGATCCCTGGACGACTTCGACATGGTCGTGCACTGCGCGAGCTACGTCGGCCCGGCCAGCATCCTCGGCTTCGCGGGCCAGCTCGGCCCGGCCATCGTGGGCACCACCGCCAAGGTCATCGAGAAGTGCATCGCCGCGGACATCCCGCTCGTCAACTTCTCGTCCGCCGAGATCTACGGCAAGAGCGGCATCCTGCGCGAGGACGGGGACATCCGCGTCCCCCCGTACTTCAACCCGCGCATCGAGTACGCGCTCGGCAAGCTCACCGCCGAGGCCATGTGCATCAACAGCAAGGTCCACGGGCTGCGCTCGGCCACCATCCGGCCGTTCAACGTCGCCGGCCCGCGGCAGTCGCGCTACGGCGGGTTCGTCATGCCGACCTTCGTCCAGCAGGCCCTCGAGGGCCTCCCGATGACGGTCTTCGCATCCGGCCAGCAGCGCCGCGCCTTCCTGTCGGTCTTCGACCTCTGCCGGTTCATCGACGAGCACCTCACCGACGAGGCGTTCGACGACCCCAAGATCTACAACGTGGGGAACCCGGGCAACACCACGGAGATCTACGAGCTGGCCGTCCGCATCAAGGAGATGACCGGCAGCGAGTCGGACATCATCTACGCCGACGCCACCAAGATCTACGGCCCGCAGTACGAGGAGGCCGAGAGCTTCGAGAAGCTCCCCGAGCTCAAGAACGCGGCCGCCCTCGGCTGGCAGCCCCGGATGGACCTCGACGCCCTGATCCAGGAGACGATCGACTACTACAAGGCCAACGCGGACCTTCGTGGGGCGAATGCTCGACTCTAAGTCGCTCTCATCCCTGCTGGTCGTCGCGCCGCACGCCGACGACGAGGTGCTCGGAGCGGGAGGCCTGATGGCTCAGGCCTCCCGTGCGGGCGCCAAGGTCCACGTCATCTTCATGGCGGTGGACGGTCTCAAGCACTGGGGCCACCCCGTGGTGACCACGCTCGAGGAGCGCATCGCGGAGATCGACGCGGTCGCGGCCCGGGTGGGCTTCACCTACGAGATCTTCTTCGCGGGCAAGGACCTCATCGAGCAGCTCGACACGGTCAGCCAGCGCGAGATGGTCAACCTGTTCGAGGCGGCGTTCAACGAGCACCGCCCCGACCTGCTGCTCCTCCCGCACGGCGAGGACTTCGACCAGGACCACCGGGCGACCTACCGGGCCGCGTTCGCCGCGGCGCGGCCGATCCCGCAGAACCTGGAGAAGTTCTTCCCCAAGAACATCTGGACCTACGAGATCCCGAAGATCATCTGGTCCGACGCGCCGTTCAAGCCCGCGTTCTACGTGGACATCAGCGACGTGATCGAGATCAAGCTCGACGGGGTCCGGCTCTACCCGACCCAGCTCCGCGAGCCGCCGCACATCCGCTCGATCGAGAACGTCCGGGCGCTGGCCTACCTGCGCGGCAGCGAGATCGGCGTGGAGTACGGCGAGGCCTACACGGTCCTGCGCTCGGTCCTGAACTAGGGCCCCGATGGCGCGATCCCCCAGCCGGGCGCACCCCGGTGCCCCGGCCGGGGCTACGCACGGTCGGGCTCCTTCGTGCCAGCCTGGAGCCGGCGCGGCAGTTGCAAGATCGCCTCGGCATTCGACGACGAGAAGCAGGCGTCGGCCGCCGCAAGTACCGGCAGCCAGCGCCAGCGCGTGTGTTCGCGCGGCGCGAGTGTGATCGTCACGTCGCGTGGCACGCGCAGGCCGAATACGTGCTCGACGTTTCGCGTCACGCCGGGCGCGTAGCGATACAGGTAGTGCGGGTAGATGTCGAAGACATTGCGCATCTGCCAGTCGACGAGGCAGGTGCGCGGCACGGCTGCCGAGCCGACGACGATGCCCGTCTCCTCCGCCACCTCGCGGATCGCGGTCTCGAAGAGCGGCTCGTCCGCGCTGTCCTTGGCGCCCGTGACGCCTTGCCAATGCCCGGGCATGTCGGCGCGCTCGAGCAACAGCACTTCGCCTTCGGCGCTGTGAATCACGACCAGCACCGACTCGGGGATCTTGAACGGCCGTGGCGCCGTGGCAGCGGCCGTCGTCATGCGTCTTCGATCCGCTGCCGGCGTCCGCCTCGCCCGCGGCTCAGACCGTTGCCGCGACCGCCTGCGCATTGCGCAAGCGGATGTGCAACTCGCGCAACTGCTTCTCGTCGACCGCGCTCGGCGCACTCGTCAACAGGCATTGCGCACGCTGCGTCTTCGGGAAGGCGATGACGTCGCGCAACGATTCGGCGCCTGTCAGCAGCATCACGAAACGGTCGAGTCCGATCGCGATGCCGCCGTGCGGCGGTGCGCCGTACTTGAGCGCGTCGAGCAGGAAGCCGAACTTGAGCTGCGCCTCCTCGGCACCGATCTCGAGCGCGCGAAACACTTTGCTCTGCACCTCTTCGCGGTGGATACGCACCGAGCCGCCGCCGAGTTCGACGCCGTTCAGCACCACGTCGTAGGCCTTGGCGATGCAGCGACCCGGGTCGGTCTCGAGCCAGTCTTCGTGGCCGTCCTTCGGGCTCGTGAAAGGGTGATGGACGGCGTTCCAGCGCCGCGCCGCGTCGTCGTACTCGAACATCGGGAAGTCGACGACCCAGAGTGGCTCCCACTCGCCTTGCACGAGGCCCTTGGCACGGCCGAAGTCGCTGTGGCCGACCTTCACCCGCAGCGCGCCGAGCGCGTCGTTCACCACGCGCGCCTTGTCGGCACCGAAGAAGATCAGGTCGCCGCTTTGTGCGCCGGTGCGCTGAATCACTTCGGCGATCGCCTTGTCGTGCAGGTTCTTGACGATCGGGCTTTGCAAGCCCTCGCGGCCCTTGGCAACGTCGTTCACCTTGATCCACGCGAGGCCCTTGGCGCCGTAGATCTTGACGAACTCGGTATAGGCGTCGATCTCGCCACGCGTCATCTCGCCGCCGCCCGGGACGCGCAGCGCGGCGACACGACCGTCCTTGCTCGTCGCCGGAGTCGAGAAGACCTTGAAGTCGACGTCGGTCATCGCGTCGGTCAAATCGGTGAGCTCGAGCTTGACGCGCAGGTCGGGTTTGTCCGAGCCATAGAGGCGCATCGCCTCCGCATACGTCATGACCGGAAAGGCCGGCAACGCAACGCCGATCGCATGTTCGACGGTGCTGCGGATCATGCCCTCGAACATGGTGCGGATCTCGCCTTCCGTGAGAAATGAGGTCTCGATATCGATCTGCGTGAACTCGGGCTGGCGATCGGCGCGCAAGTCCTCGTCGCGAAAGCATTTGACGATCTGGTAGTAGCGGTCGAAGCCGGCGACCATCAGCAACTGCTTGAAGAGCTGCGGCGACTGTGGCAGCGCGAAGAAGGCACCTTCATGCACGCGGCTCGGCACGAGGTAGTCGCGCGCGCCTTCGGGCGTGCTCTTCGTGAGCATCGGCGTCTCGATGTCGATGAAGCCGTTGGCGTCGAGGAACTTGCGCACTTCCATCGCGACGCGGTAGCGCAGCATCAGGTTGCGCTGCATCTCGGGGCGGCGCAGATCGAGCACACGATGCGTCAGGCGCGTCGTCTCCGACAGGTTGTCGTCGTCCATCTGGAACGGCGGCGTCACGCTCGGGTTCAAGACCTCGATTTCGTGGCACAGCACCTCGACCTTGCCGCTCGTGATGTTGGCATTGACGGTGCCCGCCGGGCGCGCACGAACGACGCCAGTGATCTTCAGACAGAATTCGTTGCGCACGTCTTCGGCGATGGCGAACATCTCCGCGCGGTCCGGATCGCAGACGATTTGCACCAGGCCTTCGCGGTCGCGCAGATCGACGAAGATTACGCCGCCATGGTCGCGGCGGCGGTGCGCCCAACCCATCAGCGTGACGCTCTGGCCCATCAGCCCTTCGCTGACAAGGCCGCAGTAAGTGGTTCTCATGCTCTCGACTCCGTTTCAACTCATGGGTTGGCGGCCGGATGCGAGATCCGCCGGCATTGATTTCTGGGCACTGGTGGCGGCATCTGCCGCGCAGGTTGATCGCTTGCCAGGCGTCAACCGGGCTGATTTCGCGGCGTCGGCAGCGCCGCGGCAGCGCTCGCGCTGACGCCAACTCCCGGATTGTCGGGCGCGACAACACCCATCGAGATCACGTATTTCAAGGCATCGTCGACGCTCATGCGCAGCGTCACGACTTCGGCGCGAGGCATCATCAGGAAGAAGCCCGAGGTCGGGTTGGGCGTCGTCGGCACATAGACGCTCACCAGATCGGGGCCGACGTGGCTCGCCACTTCGCCGCTAGGCTTG
The DNA here is from genome assembly GCA_963774675.1 of uncultured beta proteobacterium. Lineage (GTDB taxonomy): Bacteria > Pseudomonadota > Gammaproteobacteria > Burkholderiales > Burkholderiaceae_C > CAIKUF01. The sequence continues at coordinate 29,215 of CAVZFV010000009.1, forward strand.
CCGGTCACGAAGGCGATCGTCCACGCGCCCTGGCGCGGGTACTGCACCAGCACGGCCTCGCGAAAGGCTTGGCCACTGCTCGAGAACAATGTGTCCGAGACCTGCTTGACCGAGTTGTAGATCGACTTGACGATCGGAATCTTGTTGAGCACGCGGTTGCCCTGGCGCAACCACCACTGGCCGAAGATGTTGGCGGCAAACGCGCCCGTCAGCAGCAGCGCAGCGAGCAACACCAACACCCCGAGCCCGGGAATGCGGCGGATCGATTCGATCGGCGCGCTCGCCGCCGCAGGCAACAGCGCCTGCGTCGCGGACAGCACGGCGTCGAACACGCCGTTGAGCACGCCGAGCACGGAGTGCAGCACCCAGATCGTGACGGCCAGCGGCAGCCACACGAGCAGGCCGGTGATGAGGTACTTCTTCACTTTTCTTGGGCAAGGCTCGCGCTATTTCGCAGCGCCCGACGACCCGCCTTTGGTGGGTGCGGATGCGGGCGCTGGAGACGGTGCCGCGGCCGGTGCGGACGTGCCCGATGCCGGCGCGTCGGACTTGGCTCCGGCCACCGGGGCGGCGTTCGCGCTCTTGCTTGTCTCGGCATCGGGCTTGGCTTCGGACTTTTCCTCTGACTTGCCACCCGATTTCGAGGGTTGCTGCCCACCCTTGAAGTCGGTCACGTACCAACCCGACCCCTTCAGTTGAAAACCGGCCGCAGTGACCTGCTTGCGAAACGCATCGGCGCCACACGCCGGGCAGATCGACAGCGGCGGGTCCGAAATCTTTCGCAACACGTCCACCGCGTGGCCGCACGCGTCGCAGCGATAGGCGTAGATCGGCATGGCTAAGCCTTTGATTCAAAAGGAAAACCTTCGATTATACGAGGCGGGACGTGAATCGCCGGGTCGCCTCAGTGCGCTGCCGGCAGCCTCTTTCCTCGGGCTTACGCGGCCCAGCAAGCAGACTTTAAAATGCACACGCTGCGAGCGGCCCGCGCCGCATCGGTCCGCCAGGACCCCATCACTGCGTGCCGCGCAGCCCATCCTGGAGAGTGATGTCATGTTCCGACCTTTCAAGAGCTTCCTGTCCGCCGCGACCGCATTGGTAGTTGGCCTTGGCGCCGCGTGGCCCGCGTCGGCGGCGGATGCCGAGCCGAAGGTGCTCAACGTCTACAACTGGTCCGACTACATCGCCGACGACACGATCAAGAATTTCGAGAAGGAAACCGGCATCAAGGTCCATTACGACAACTACGACAACAACGAGGTGCTGCACGCCAAGCTCGTCGCCGGCAAGACGGGCTACGACATCGTCGTGCCGAGCGCGCACTTCGCGAAGATGCAGATCGAGGGCGGCCTGCTGCAAAAGCTTGATCGCGCGCAGTTGACGAACTGGGGCAACCTCGACCCCGCCATCCTGGCGCAGCTCGCGAAGGTGGACCCCGGCAACCAATACCTCGTCGACTGGATGTGGGGCTACGTCACGGTCGGCATCAATGTCGACAAGGTCAAGAAGGCGCTCGGTGATCTGCCCATGCCGGAGAACCCCTGGTCGCTGATATTCGATCCGAAGTACGCATCCAAGCTCAAAAGCTGTGGCGTGAGTTTTCTAGACTCGGCATCCGAAGTGCTACCGGTTGCGCTTGGCTATGTCGGCAAGCCTCCTTACAGCCGCAATGCGGCCGACTACCCGGCGGCCGCCGCGATGCTCAAGAAGATCCGGCCCTACGTGACGCGCTTTTCGTCGTCGGGCTACATCAACGACCTCGCCGACGGCGCGCTGTGCGTCGTGATGGGCTATTCCGGCGACATCAACATCGCCCGCGCGCGCGCGATCGACGCGAAGAACGGGCAGAACATCGAAGCGCTCGTGCCCAAGAAAGGCGCGACGCTGTTTTTCGACACGATGGCGATTCCTGCCGATGCGCCTCACCCGAAGAACGCGCACATGTTCATCAACTACATCCTGCGCCCCGAGGTGCACGCGTCGCTGACGAACAAGGTCTTCTACGCGAACCCGAACAAGGCATCGATGAAGTTCGTCAAGAAGGATGTGGCCGAGAACAAGACGATCTTCCTCAGCGCCGACGAACTGGCCGGCATGACGGCGCCCGACAGCCTGCCGCAGGACATCCGGCGCGTGCAGACACGCACCTTCACGAGCTTCAAGGCGGGGCGCTGAGCGCGCGCGCCGTTCAGTGCAACGCGACGAACAACTCCATCGCGACGAGCCCGAGCAGGAAGCCGATGCCGGCATAGGTGATACCGCGCAGCAAGCGGTTGGTACGTCGCTGCTCGACGAGCAGCGCCTCGAGCAGGCGCGGATCGGTGTTCAGCGGCTGCTGCAGCGCGCGGTGCACCAGGCGCGGCAGGTCCGGGATGAGTTGCACGTATCGCGGCGCCTCGTTCTTCAGCCGCTCGACAAAACCGGTCCAGCCGACCTGGTCGTTCATCCAGCGCTCGAGGAAGGGCTTGGCCGTGTTCCACAGGTCGAGATCGGGATCCAGATCGCGCCCGAGGCCCTCGACGTTGAGCAGCGTCTTCTGCAAGAGCACGAGCTGTGGCTGAATGTGCACATTGAAGCGGCGCGAAGTCTGAAACAGGCGCAACAACACGTTACCGAGCGAGATGTCTTTCAGCGGCCGGTCGAAGTGCGGTTCGCAGACCGCGCGAATCGCGCCTTCGAGCTCGTCGACGCGCGTCGTCGACGGCACCCAGCCGGATTCGACGTGCAGTTCGGCGACGCGCTTGTAGTCCCGCCGGAAGAATGCGATGAAGTTCTGCGCCAGGTACTCTTTGTCGACCTCGGTCAGCGTGCCGACGATGCCGAAATCGAGCGCGATGTAGCGGCCGAAGGTCTCGGGCGCGATGCTGACCTGGATGTTGCCGGGGTGCATGTCGGCGTGGAAGAAGCCGTCGCGAAACACCTGCGTGAAGAAGATCGTCACGCCGTCACGCGCGAGCTTGGGGATGTCGACGCCGGCCTCGCGCAGCCGTGCGCGCTGGCTGATCGGCACGCCATACATCCGCTCCATCACGATCACGCCGCTGGTGCACAGCTCCCACACCATCTCCGGCACCATGATCAGGTTCAGGCCCTGCATGTTGCGGCGCAACTGCGCGGCGTTGGCCGCTTCGCGCACGAGGTCCAGCTCGTCGTGCAGATAGTTGTCGAATTCGGCAACGACCTCGCGTGGCTTCAGGCGCTTGCCGTCGACGCTCAGCCGCTCGACCCAGCGCGCGAGTGTGCGCAGCAGCGAAAGATCGTCCTCGATTACATCGAGCATCCCCGGCCGCAGCACCTTCACCGCGACTTCACGGCCATCCTTCAGGACCGCGAAGTGCACTTGCGCGATCGACGCGCTGGCAACGGGCTCGGCCTCGAAATGAGAGAAGAAGGCCTCGATCGGCTTGCCGAAGGCCTGCTCGACGAGGCTGCGCGCCTGCGCCGCCGGGAACGGGGGCACGCGGTCCTGCAGCTTGGCCAGTTCGTCGGCGACATCGGTCGGCAGCAGGTCACGTCGCGTGGAAAGCACCTGCCCGAACTTGACGAAGATCGGCCCGAGGCGCTCGAGCGTGAGGCGCATGCGCTCGCCACGCGGCGCGTCGAGCCGGCGGCCAATCGTCATCACGCGCACCAGTGCGCGCACCCAGCGCTGGCGAAAACCAGACAGTGCAAGCTCGTCCATGCCGTAGCGCAGGACGGTGAAGACGATGAAGACGAGCCGGGTGAAGTGCCTCATCGGGGGCCAGGCCCCGGCGCGCGCTGCGGCTCTCGCGCATTGCCGGTCGAGCCGCCCGGCGCGCCTCGCGCGGCCAGCCCGGAGACGCCACGCAGCGTCTGGCGCAGTCCGGCCGCAAGCGTGCGGGCAATGCGTGCGATCTCGTGCGCCGGTGCGCGTCCGACGAGACGCTCGAGGTCGTCCTGCACGTCCCAGCGCAGGTTGTCGGCGAGCCAGCTCAGGTCAGCGGCGAACTGCGCGTCGCCTTGCAGATCGACCTGAGGCTGTTCGCCCGCAGCCATGCGCGCAAGCATCAGCGCCGGGTTCGAGGCATCCAGCCTCAAGCGAAGGTCGACCTCGGTCGGTGCTTCGGCGCCGCACCACTCCAGCAGCCCCGCGGGCGTGACGAGAAAGGTCAGATCGGGCAACGGCGGCAACGGGGCCGGCCAGCCATCGAGTTGCAGTCGCAGCAGGCGGCCAGCATGCACGTGCAGCTTGCGCGTTGCGACAGGCTCCGACGCCAGCACATGGTTAAGCAGCAGCGTCAATCGCTCCGCCAGCGCATTGCCGAGAGACGAAGTGAGTGCGTGAAGCATGCACGGATTGTAGGCAACGCTGCGGCGCACACCCCGCGCCTCGGGGTCGAGAAAGGCGCCGTTTATGGGGGAGAATGCCACGCACACTTCGGCGCACACGATCGCGCCGTAAGTGCGGCGCACGAATTGCTTTTCTGGAATGCCCGAGGCGACGACAGCACCGAGTCGACAATTTGTTTACGGAGTTTGCGCCGCGCTCGATCGGTAGCGAACGAATCCGGCCAACCGCCTTGACGCCAGCCTGCCGCACCCGCCTTCATGTTTGAAGATCGCAGCTACAAGCGAACGTTCTACAGCGCACCCCAATCGGTGACGTCGCTCGTCGCGGCGTTTCTCGAGCCGACGATCATCGTGCTCGCGTATATCGCAATCAGCCTGGAGTTCGACGAGCCGATCCAGCGCCCCGCACTCACGCTGTGCCTGCTCGTCTTCGCGCTCACCTTCCCGGGGCGCAATCGCTTCCGTGACAACCTGATCGCCGCCGGCGTCGACATCGTCACTTCATGGGTGACGCTGCTCGCGATCCTTGCGCTGTGTGGCTACGCGACCTTCAGCTTCAAGTACTTCGAAGAACAGGTGCTGCTCGCCTGGGCGGTGGTCACGCCCTTCCTGCAATGGGCGGCGGTCTGGATTGGCGGCCGCATAGTGCGCGCAAGTGCAGCGCGGCCGAGCAACCGGCGCGCCGCGATCATCGTCGGTGCCGGTGCGCTTGGCGTGAAAGTCGCGAAGGCGATCGGTGGCCCGGAAAGCGGGATCGACTTTGTCGGCTACTTCGACGATCGCACCGATGGCCGGGTCGACGCAGAGGCCGCGGGTCAGCGCCTCGGCGGCCTCGCCGAAGTGGCCGACTACGTCCGCGCGCACGGCATCCGCGAAGTGTTCATCACGCTGCCGCTCGGGTCGCAGCCACGCATCGTCGCGCTGCTCGAGCAGGTGCAGGGCACGACGGCATCGCTCTACTTCGTGCCCGACGTGTTCGGCATCAGCATCATCCAGGGCCGGCTGCAGGACATGAACGGCGTGCCGGTGGTCGGCATCTGCGAGACGCCATTCACCGGAGCGAACGAACTCGTCAAGCGCGTGAGCGACGTCGTGCTGGCGACGATCATCCTTGTGCTGATCTCCCCGCTGATGCTCGCGATCGCAATCGGCGTCAAACTCAGTTCGCCGGGCCCGGTGCTCTTCAAGCAGCGGCGCAATGGCCTCGACGGGGAGGAGATCATCGTCTACAAGTTCCGCTCGATGACAACGCAGGACAACGGCTCGGTCGTCGCTCAGGCGACCAAGGGCGATCCGCGCATCACCCGCTTCGGCGCCTTTATCCGGCGCACCTCGCTCGACGAGTTTCCGCAGTTCATCAACGTGCTTCAGGGCCAGATGAGCATCGTCGGCCCGCGCCCCCATGCAGTGGCGCACAACGAGCAGTATCGCGAGATCATCAAGGCCTACATGGTGCGTCACAAGGTCAAGCCCGGTATCACCGGCTGGGCGCAGGTCAACGGCCATCGCGGCGAAACGGAGACGCTCGAGAAGATGAAGGCGCGCGTGGAGTACGACCTCGAGTACCTGCGCAATTGGTCGCTCGGGCTGGACCTGCAGATCATTGTGCGTACCATTCGTCTCGTCTTCTTCGACCGGCATGCCTATTGAAGCCGGCTTGTACCCGCCCCAGCCAAACACGCGGAGACTTATCGCATGCAGCAACGCACCGTCCGTACCCTGAGCTTGAGCGTCGGTGTCGGTATCGGCATCGGCATCGGCCTCGCCTTCGCTGGCGCGGCAGTGGCCGAGACCAGTCCCTACTACATCGGCGTCAATCAGGCATTCGGCTACATTTCGAATCTGTATTCGTCGGAGTTTGACCCGCTTGCGAGCCCGCTTTCGACAACCAGCATCGTTGCCGGGTTCGATCAACCCGTCGGGCGCCAGCGCTTCTACGGTAGCGGCAACTTTGGCTACAACTACTTCTTCAATCCGGACGCCCGGCTGTTGAACAACAACAGCTACGGCGTGAATGTGGGCTGGGACTGGCAAACGATCGAGCGGCTGTCGGGCACCGCGAGGCTGACGTCCAACCAGAGTCTCGTCTACTACAACATCTCTGGTTCGCCGCGCGACAGGGGTCAGAAGAACATTCAGAACGTCAGCCAGGTTGACCTGACGGGGCGCTACGGCATCTCGCCCGACATCGGATTCAACCTCGGCTACACCTACCGCAAGGTGAACTTCTCTGCACCTTCGTATGCCTACGAGGAATACAACCAGAACGGCGCGACCATCGGCCTGTCATACGGTCGCAACAGAATCTGGAACTTCGGTGCTGGTTTTCGCTTCACGCGCACGGACTACCCCTACTACCCCCATCAGTTCCCGAGTCGTGAACTCGGCGATCAGGGCGATGGCAAGAACTTCGACTTGACGGCCAAGTGGATTCCCAATGGGCTGAGCACGGTGGATGTGCGCCTGAGCTACAGCGACATTTCCTATGACGTCAACACCGCGCGCGACTTCAACGGCTTCAACGGTTCGATAAGCTGGAGATGGCTGCCCACCGGCAAGATCCAGTCCAACCTTGCGTTCATCAGCGCCCCGGGCTATACAACGACGTTCTACGGCTTTGACGGCGGTCCGGTCCGAGTCGACAACAGCAGGTTCACAAGAACCATCCGCTGGAATGGCACCTATCTCGCTACCGGCAAGACAACGTTCACCGCAAGCCTCGGCGTGACAAAGGACTTCCTGACGCAGACGATCTTCGGGTTTACGCAAAACGGGTCCGACCTCGTCACCATCGGGACGCTTGGCGTGAGCTACGCACCGACGCGCAGCAGCGTACTGTCGTGCAACGCTTCCTACACCGATCGCACGGTCTCAGATACCGCCGAACGCTATCGCATGTCCTACGCGTACACCGGGTCGAGCATCACGTGCTCGGGGCAGTTGGTGTATCAATGACCTCGGATCGGGCGAGCCTTGCGATACGGTCGCTTTGGTGCCGCACGTAGGGGCACGCATTGTCGACGTCGACGATCCTGTTGACTGGCGCGACCGGCTACATCGCGTCGCACACCTGGCTCGCTCTGCTCGCGGCCGGCTTTCGTGTCGTCGGCGTCGATGATTTCTCCAACAGTTCACCCGAGGTGCTCGAGCGCCTGCAGCGCCTGTCGGGTCACGACCCCGTTTTCGAGCGCGCCAACGTTTGCGACGCGCAGGCGATGGACGGGATCTTCAGCGCGCACCGGATCGCCGCTGTCGTCCACTTTGCCGCGTTCAAGGCAGTCGGTGAATCCGCCGCGAAGCCGCTCGCCTACTACACGAACAACGTCGGTGGGCTGATGACGGTTTGTGGCGCGATGCAGCGCAACGGCTGCAAGCGCATGGTGTTCAGCTCGAGCGCAACCGTGTATGGCAAGCCGCAAAGCCTGCCGATCCGCGAGGATGCACCGCTCTCAGCGACCAACCCCTATGGCTCGACCAAGCTCGTCGGCGAAACGCTGCTGCGCGACTTGAACGCCGCCGACAGCGAGTGGCAGACCGCCTGCCTGCGCTACTTCAACCCGGTCGGCGCACACGAGAGCGGCCTGATCGGCGAGGATCCGCGCGGTACGCCCAACAACCTGATGCCGTACGTGGCGCAGGTCGCGATCGGCCGTCGCGACTCGCTGCAGGTGTTCGGCAACGACTACGACACGCCCGACGGCACCGGCGTGCGCGACTACATACACGTGACCGACCTGGCCGAAGGCCATGTCGCCGCGCTGCGCTGGCTGTTTGCGCACAGCGGGTCGCTCACGGTCAATCTCGGAACTGGCCGCGGCTACAGCGTGCTTGAAGTCGTGCGCGCCTACGAGCAGGCGAGCGGGCGGCCGATCGCGCATCACTTCGTGCCGCGCCGCACGGGCGATGTCGACGCCGTCTACGCCGATCCGGCGCTGGCGCGCGAAGCGCTCGGCTGGCAGGCCACGCGCACCTTGGACGCCATGTGCGAAGACAGTTGGCGCTGGCAACGCATGAACCCCCGAGGCTTCGAATCGGCCCCGCTCGACACCGAGATTTCGCTATGACCTCGACGAGGCCCAAGGTTGCGCTGATCACCGGGGTCACCGGTCAGGACGGTGCCTATCTGTCGGAACTGCTGCTCGACAAGGGCTACGAAGTGCACGGCATCAAGCGCCGCGCGAGCCTCTTCAACACCGACCGCGTAGACCACCTGTACCAGGACCCGCACGTCGACCATCAACGCTTCACCTTGCACTACGGCGACCTGACCGACAGCACGAACCTGATCCGCATCATCCAGCAGGTGCAGCCCGACGAGATCTACAACCTCGCGGCGATGAGCCACGTCGCGGTGAGCTTCGAAACGCCGGAGTACACGGCCAACGCCGATGCGATCGGCACCCTGCGCTTGCTCGAAGCCATCCGCATCCTCGGTCTTGAGAAGAAGACGCGCTTCTATCAGGCATCGACGAGTGAGCTCTACGGCCTCGTGCAGGAAACGCCGCAGAAGGAAACGACGCCGTTCTATCCGCGCAGCCCGTATGCGGTGGCAAAGCTCTACAGCTACTGGATCACGGTGAACTACCGCGAGGCCTACGGCATATACGCCTGCAACGGCATCATGTTCAACCACGAGAGCCCACTGCGCGGTGAGACCTTCGTCACGCGCAAGATCACGCGCGCCGTCGCACGCATCGCGCTCGGACTGCAGGACTGCTTGTACCTCGGCAACCTCGCGGCGCTGCGCGACTGGGGCCACGCGCGCGACTATGTGCAGATGCAATGGCTGATGCTGCAGCAGGATCAACCCGAGGACTTCGTGATCGCCACCGGCGTGCAGTACAGCGTGCGCCAGTTCGTCGAGATCGCGGCAAGCGAGCTCGGGGTCACGATCGCCTTCAGTGGGCAGGGCGAGCAAGAGATCGGCACCGTTGCGCGCGTCGATTCCGTCGGCGGCGAGTTGCAGGCGAAGTGCAAGGTCGGCGACGTGATCGTGCGCGTCGACCCACGCTACTTCCGGCCGACCGAAGTCGAGACGCTGCTCGGCGACCCGAGCAAAGCGAAGGCCAAGCTCGGCTGGACGCCGACAACGAGCTTCGCCGAACTTGTGCGCGAGATGGTCGAGGCCGACTACACGGCAGCGCGCCGTGACAGCCTCGTCAAGCAGGCCGGCTTCAAAGCTTACGATTACCACGAGTAGGGTGCGCGATGGAATGCGATGCGTGCATCTACGTGGCCGGGCACAGCGGGCTCGTCGGCTCGGCCCTGGTGCGAAACCTGAAGCGCGCGGGTTACGCCAATCTGCTGCTGCGTACGCACGCTGAACTCGACTTGACCGACGAGCGCGCGGTGCGCGAGTTCTTCAACGCCGAGCGTCCCGAATACGTGTTCCTCGCCGCGGCGAAGGTCGGCGGCATCGTCGCCAACAACACGTACCCGGCCGAATTCATCCGCGACAACCTCGCGATCCAGACGAACGTGATTGACGCTGCGTGGCGGGCCGGCGTTCGGCGGCTGATGTTTCTCGGCTCAAGCTGCATCTACCCGAAGCTCGCACCGCAACCGCTGCGTGAGACTTCTTTGCTGACCGGCCCGCTCGAGCCCTCCAACCGCCCCTACGCCCTCGCCAAGATCGCCGGCATCGAGATGTGCTGGAGCTACAACCGCCAGTACGGCACGCGCTTTATGGCGGCGATGCCCACCAATCTGTACGGGCCAGGCGACAACTACCACCCGCAAAACAGCCACGTGATCCCCGGCCTGCTGCGCAAGTTTCACGAAGCCGCGCAGAGTGGCGCCGATCAGGTCGTCGTCTGGGGCACCGGCCGCGTGCGGCGCGAATTTCTCTTCAGTGACGACATGGCAGGGGCCTGCGTTTTTCTGATGAACCTGCCCGAAGCGAAGTTCGATGCCCTGCTCGGCAGCGACGAATCGCTGACTGGCCGCTTCGAGCCACCGCTCGTCAATGTCGGCACCGGCCAGGACCTGAGCATCGGCGAGCTTGCCCTGCTCGTAAAGGAGATCACCGGCTTCAAGGGCGGGATCGTGTTCGACACCACGAAGCCCGACGGCACGCCGCGCAAGCTGCTCGACGTCGGCTTGCTCGAACGCGCTGGCTGGAGGGCGACGACCACGCTGACCGAAGGCCTGCAAATCGCTTACCGCGATTTCCTCACCGCCGATTCAGAGCGCCGCACTGCATGAGAACGCGAGGCACAACATGACCCACCCGAAACAACCGATCACAGTCCTTCCCGTCGTCATGGCGGGCGGCAGCGGTACGCGGCTGTGGCCACTTTCGCGTGCACAGCATCCCAAGCAGTTCCTCGTGCTGCAAGGCAACCAGAGCCTCTTCCAGCAGGCTGTGCTGCGCCTGCACGCGCTGGCTGCGGACGATATCGCCGTCGCCCCGTCGTGCATCGTCGGCAACGAAGAGCATCGCTTCCTGGTGCTCGATCAATTGCGTGAGGTTTCAGGTGAAGCGCAGCGCGAGACCTGCACCGTTCTGCTCGAACCGATGGGGCGCAACACCGCACCGGCGGTGACGCTCGCCGCGCTGTATGCCGTAGAGGCCGGCGCCGATCCCGTGCTCGTCGTCACGCCCGCCGACCAGACCGTGACCGACGACGCCGCTTTCACGCAAGCGCTGCAGGCAGCGGTGCGCAGCGCTGCGCGCGGCGGCATCGTGATCCTCGGCATCCACCCGGATCGGCCCGAAACCGGATTCGGCTACATCCAGGCCGAAGCCTCCGGCGCGGCGCCCTACGCCGTCCAGCGTTTTGTCGAGAAGCCCGACCTGGCAACAGCGAAGGGCTACCTTGAGCAGGGTCACTACTTCTGGAACAGCGGCATGTTCGTGATGCGCGCCTCGACCTGGCTCGCAGCACTCGACGCCTTCCGCAAGGACATCGCCGACGCGACACGCGCCGCGTGGGCAGCGAGGGCCGTCGACGCGCCGTTCGTGCGTCCCGGCCGCGTGGAGTTCGAAGCGATCCCGGCCGAGTCGATCGACTACGCCGTGATGGAGAAATGCCCCGGCTCGAAGCAATTCGACATTCGCATGATGCCGCTCGCCGCTGGCTGGAGCGACCTCGGCGCCTGGGACGGCGTGTGGCAGGTCAGCGCCAAGGACGCCGACGGCAACGCGCATCGCGGCGACACGCTGCTGCGCGACAGCCACAACACGCTGGTGCATGCCACGCATCGACTGGTGAGCGTCGTCGGCCTGGACAACGTGGTCGTCGTCGAAACACCCGACGCCGTGCTCGTCGCTGACCGCGAACGAAGCCAGGACGTCAAGCACGTCGTCGCGATGCTAGGCCAGGTTGGCCGCAGCGAACACACGCTGAATCGCCAGGTGCACCGCCCCTGGGGCTGGTACGACAGCATCGATCGTGGCCCACGCTTTCAGGTCAAACGCATCATGGTCAAGCCCGGCGCGTCGCTCAGCTTGCAGAAGCACCATCACCGCGCCGAGCATTGGATCGTCGTCAGCGGCACGGCCGAAGTGACAAACGGCGAGCGCGTCATCCTGCTGAGCGAGAACGAGAGCACCTACATCCCGATCGGCACCGTGCACCGCCTGGCCAACCCCGGCAAGTTGCCGCTCGAGATCATCGAAGTGCAATCGGGCAGCTACCTGGGCGAGGACGATATCGTGCGGTTCGAGGACAACTATGGGCGTTCACCTGGGTGACGTCACCTCGCCCGAGCGATTCGCTGAAACGGTCATCAACCGAGACCTGCGTCTGCGAAGAACCGCGTGGCCGGCGGCGATGTCCCATTCCATGGTTCGCCGCTCTCGATAGGCTCACCTGTTGAGCCGCACAGTCAGCGTCACCGACCAAGCTGTTCGCGGGCTGGCAACCTGCGACGATGCTTTGCATGCGCATCCAGCTCAGGTGTTTGGCCTGATTGGCCCTCAGCTGGTGATGTTCCGGCCAGGAAGGCGGCGCTGCAGCTCCTTCAGCGACGTCACGGCGTTGAGCTACGCGTCGGGCTGGCGCAGCGGGACAACGTCGGCGTGCCACATTCTGCCCGTCGATGCGAAGGCTCTCACATCGCGCCGTGCGCGATCGACTCCGAGCCCACCAGGTTCACGGCACGCTGCCGCCAACGAGAGCCAGCACCGCCGTCATCGACTTGCGACATTGGCGAGCGCTGCGACAACTTGCGTCAGCTGAGATTCCGAGAGGTCGGCACTCATCGGCAGGCTCAAGACCTGTGCGCCCGCAGCCACGCTGGCGGGGCAGCAATCCGGGCAACAGTATTCGGCATACGCCGGTTGCAGATGTAGCGGTTTTGGGTAATGAACGGCCGTCGGAATGCCGAGTTCCTTGAGCGTTGCCTGTACTTGGTTGCGCTGTGACACAAACACCGTGTACTGAGCCCAGACGCAATCGCGGTCCGGTCGAACAGCCAGCAACCGGACCCCAGGCACGTCGGCAAGCAACGCGGCATAGCGTCTGCCCAGTGTCTGCCGCTGCGCCAACTCCCATTCGAAGCGCTCGAGTTTGCCCAGCACGACCGCGCACTGCAGCGTATCCATGCGGCCGCCCACACCCACTCGTGTGTGGTGGTAGCGTTTGCTCTGGCCATGCACCCGGATCTCGCGGCAGGCCATGGCCAGCGCATCGTCATTAGTGAAGATCGCGCCACCGTCGCCGTAGCAACCGAGCGGCTTACTTGGAAAGAAACTGGTGCAACCGAAGGTACTCAGGTTGCAACTCTTCTTGCCCTTGTAGGAAGCCCCGAAACTCTGCGCCGCGTCCTCGATCACCGGGATATTGCCGTGGCGCGCGGCGATGGCGTTGATCTCGTCCATGTCGGCAACCTGGCCGTACAGGCTCACGGGCATGATGGCCCGCGTGCGTGGCGTAATGGCGTCTTCGATTTTCGACGCGTCGATATTGCACGTGTCGGGCTCGATATCCACGAAAACGGGCTTGCCGCCGGCGAGGACGATCATCTCGCCCGTGGCCGCGAACGTGAATGGTGTGGTGATGACTTCGTCGCCCGGTCTCAAGCCTATCGCCATCAGGCTGATCAGCAGCGCCTCTGTACCGCTGGCAACCGTGATGCAGTGTTTCGCACCTGTAAAGGCGGCGAGCTTGTCTTCGAGCTCCTTGACCTCGGGGCCCATGATGTACTGGCCGTGGTCGAGCACGCGCTGGATGCGCGCATTGATGCTCTCGCGCAGCGCGGCGTACTGCGACTTGAGGTCGATGAAGTCCATAGTCTGGATGCGCTCGGGTGCGTTCATGCAGTGATTTCGCCTCCTTCGAGGCGGACGCTCCTGCCTTCGAGCAGGTAGCGGTCGCCGGTCTGGGGGCAGGAGGCTTCAGCGTGGCCCTCGAGCGGCAGCATGAGGCGCTCGCCGTGGCGGCTCATCCAGCCGATTTGCCGTGCCGGGACGCCGACGGCGAGCGCGAAGTCCGGCGACGTCGCGCTGCACCAAGGCGCCGGCACCGACGAAGGCGTAGGCGCCCATCGTCGTGCCGCAAACGATCGTGCAGTTGGCGCCGAGCGTGGCACCGCGCTTCACGAGCGTGCGCCGGTATTCGTCCTTGCGCGGCACGGCGGATCGCGGGTTGTAGACGTTTGTGAAGACCATGCTCGGGCCGCAGAACACATCGTCTTCGAGCGTCACTGCGTCATACACGGAGACGTTGTTCTGGATGCGCACGTTGTCGCCGATCACTACATCATTGCCGACGAACACGCCCTGGCCGAGACTGCAGCGCGCGCCGATGCGCGCGCCGCCGCTGACATGCACCCAGTGCCAGATGCGGCAGCCGGGGCCGATCGTCGCGCCGGCGTCGACGATCGCGCTCGGGTGGATGGTGACAGGCTTGCTCACGGCGCTCGCCTTAATAGGCCAGCGGCAGATTGATTCGTTTGCCGTCGCGCGCGGAGAGATACATCGCAATCAGCAGTTCGAGCGACTTCAGCCCCTCGCGGCCGTCAGTGTCCGGTTGCGCCTCGCCGCGAAAGACCTTGATCACGTTGTCGTAGTACAGCGGGTGGCCGAAGCCGTAGACCGATGTCGTCTCGTAACTTGCGGCTCCGATCTGCGTGTCCATCGCGTCCGGCGCATCGAACTCCCAGTGCTTGATCTCATTGACGGCGACGCCGCCGATGCGCACCGTGCCGCGTTCGCCGAGGATTGTGATCGAGCCCTCGAAGTTCTTTGGCCACGTCAACATCGTCACGTTGATTGTTCCCATCGCGCCGTTGCGCCACTTGAGTGCTGCAACGCCGGTATCCTCGACCTCGATGTTGCGCGCAAGCGTTCCGGTGTAGGCCATCACGCTCTCCACCGGGCCGCAGATCCAGTCGAGCAAATCCACGTAGTGGCTCGCCTGGTTCATGAACGCGCCGCCGTCGAACTCCCACGTGCCGCGCCAGTCCGCGCTTTCGTAGTACGACTGCGGACGCGTCCAGAATACGTTCACGCTCACCATGTAGATTCGCCCGAATCGGCCGCTGTCCATTGCCTGCTTGAGCAGTTGCAGCGTGCGGTTGCGGCGGTTCTGCTTGACGACGAAGAGATTGACGCCGGCCTGGTCACAGGCGCGCACCATCTCCAGACCATCGCTCCAGCGCGTGGCCATCGGTTTTTCGGTCATCACGTCGAAGCCTGAACGCGCCGCTTCGATCGTCTGCGCAGGGTGCAGGCCGCTGGGCGTGGTGAGTACGATGCAGTCGGGCCTGGCCTCGGCCACTTTCTCGCCCAGGAGTTCGGTCAGCGAGGCGAAGCCGCGGGCGCCGGTTTTTTCTGTGGCTCGGGCCAGCGCGGCCAGGTCGGTGTCGCACACCGCCACCAGTTCGGCTCGGCTCGAATGCTTGGCGATCGATTCGAAGTGGTTCTGCGCGATGCGGCCGCAGCCGACGACGGCAAAGCGGATTGGACGGTCAACAATTGGAGGGCGGTTCAGTTGCATCTCTTGCCTCAAATGCGAGGGTGACTCGTTCGGAATATTTGTTTCCCGAGGTAGGCGGACGGCCACAAATCGGCCCGTGTCCCTTCCTGTGCCGAGATCCCCGCGCCTGCAACGAACCCGAACTGACATTGTAGAGAGGACACGTGGCGGTGCTGATCGCTCCGGTTTGCCTCAGCGTCGTAGTCTCTGTTTGAACCGACGACTTTGTCACGAAGCTCCCGGGCCGCATGCATGCGAACTGAACGAAGCTGGCGCGATGGCCCTCAGCGCGACGCAAACTGTCGTCGCCAAAAATCTTGTTCATCCCCGGAACACTCGGCGCCACACCGTCGCCGCGCGAAGCGCCCACATGGGCGTATCGGAATGCGCAGGGTCGACAGCATCCACGTGCCCAGCACGTCGACGAGTTCGGTGGTGTTCGGGCTCGTGTAGCTCAACGGTCCGCTCTCCAGCCACCACTCGAACAGCCCCGTGGCTCGCAGGTATTTGGCGAAGAAGGACAACTGACTCGGCGCCGTCGCGCTGCCTCGCTGGTCCCAACGCACCGAGAACACGCTCCCAGGCGTTTGCTCGCCTTGACCACCGATTGACCACCGTCATGTACGAAACACCCGAGCTCGGCTAGCTTTTGCGCATGGGTATGTTCCGGTGCGGTCGGTTGATCAGGATGAGGCTTCCGCTGAAGGCACTGCTTGTCAGCGTCCTGATGGCATGGGCTTCGGCGCCCGCCGCAGTGAGCTCAACGCCCCCGCCTGGGCGTTTTCTTCCCCCGGGTGCAGCGGAGCGGTGCGCCCAGATGTTGGACGACAAACAGGTGGCCGCATTGCACGACAAGACCATGACGCTCCTGAACGGCCGAGGTGTGCAGGGGTCCGCAGCCTGGGCGGAGGCCGTGCTCACTGCGCTGTGTGTCAGCCAGTTACCACTGGACGCCGAACATGCATCACTGATCTTGGCCCTGGTCGAGCAGGAATCCGGCTTCGACCCGCACGGACGTCTACCTCACCCACCCGAGGCGTTCCGCAAGCTTGGCTACCGACTGATCCACGATCTGTTGGCCGGAGAAAGCAGTGAGATGGAGCGGCAGATGGGCCAACAGACAGCCGCAAGAGTGATCTTGTCCGTCACGAAAGCACTGGATCAACTGGGTCTGCTGCGGGAAGCGCCATTGCGCGCGTTGTTCGACCGTACCTACCAGCGCTTCGGCTGGCAGCGCGTGACTACGGAATGGGCGATCGAAAACATCGTGACCCATGATCTGTTGACGCTTGCCTCAGAAACCAGTCCGCTGGGTCTGGTGCTGCGCGCCGCACTGGCGGCGGCTCCTGGTTGGCGCCAGCGCTTGGTCGATGGCGCGGTTCTGCAGACCGTCGGCCCGCTGCAGGTCGGCGTCGCTGCCGCGGTACGGCTGGCGGCCGCCGATGGCCTTGGTCATCGACGAGTTGCAGGCCCGCGCGCTTCTTTACACGCGGGCAGCAGGGGTGTACTACGGCGTCAGGCAAATGGCGCCGTACATCCGGGTCTATACGCAGCCGAGGTCCACTGACGCCGGACGCCGCCGCTTTCGTCGAGGCCGACCTCTGGCTGGGTGTGCTGGGTTGCCGCGACGCCGCCATTCTGCGGCAGGCGGCCCAACTCGCCGGGCACGAACTACCGCCAGGAACCCGCATGAAATCCGAACGCCGCGCGCGCATTGCTGCTGGCCCTGCAGCACGAACTACCGCCCCTCGAAGCGCGAACATATCGAGTCACCACGGCCTGCCGCCGGCAGTTATGCGCAGGCTGTGGCCCGATTCCAAGCGCTGGCCGGCCAGCCGCAGTTGGAACAGGAAGCACTGTACCAAGCCATCCGAGACACCTACCGACGCCGCTTCGGGCAGGTTCCAGTTTGGGCGCAAATCCCTGATGCGAAACGCTACTCCCCAAAGAATGGCTCATTCACCGTGAGCCAGATTGCTACGGCTATACGGCAACGCTTCGAGCGCAACTGTATCGCCCTGGGTTGCGCGAACTACGGAGTCAGCCCTGCAATACTGCAAAGCCCTCACAACCCGCATGAAGGCTCGCTCTCTGGCGGCGAACGCCAATAGCGCGTTCTTCAGGATTGACCCTAAAAACTGCAGTTGCCGGGGTAATGATCGTGCCAGCGCGTCCGCCGACACGCCAAGCTCACAGCTAGCGCATCAAGCGGCCCAGACAATCACCGGAACAGCGCCGAAGCTTGCAGGCAGTTACGAACACGAAGGCTGCCTTACAAGGCAGCGGTTCACTGAAACGTTTCAGGGACGACAACTAGGCAGACTACCGGCTTCGCACCGCAGACCCCTCGTCTGACGCTTGGCGGTAGGCAGTGCCCAGGTGATGCACCACGCATCGCGTAGCGCCGACACCGTCGGTCCGCTCACCCAACGCACGGAAGTTCGCGTCACGCATGGCCACTCGAAGGGCCATCGTCGGCAGCCTCGTCCTGCTTTCACTGGCCACCTATGATCACGCCTACCCCGCTACCCGCCCGCTTCATGTCATTGAGCGTGCTCTCGCTTTGTATCTCGCTGGCTGCATGCGGCGGTGCGGACACGGCTGCGGATATCGCTGCAGCCCCAACGGCGACGGGGAACTTCGACACTGCCGCCGCGTTGAGCGTAGACAGGATATCGATGACACCGACCGCAGTGGTCGACGTTCAGCAACTCGCCGAGTCGGGGCCGGCAACGAAGCTTGGATTCAATTCACCGACGCTGATCCCGGTGGCCGGCCACCCCTCGGCGCTGCCCAGCACTGGCAAAGTACTCGCGCCTGCGCCAATGCCTGCAACCTCACCCGAAACGACGGTTACGCCCCCGGCCTCCCGCGACGCTTCACCGACGCCTGCACCGATTCCTCCCGCGGCCTTTCCGCCCGTCCCTGCGCCCGAGACACCACCCGCTGACCCACCGCACCGCGCCGCCACGCCCGCACGAGGAAGAGCCGCCAAAGCCATCGCTGGGCACTGTTCTCGACGGCAGCGGAGTGCCTGGAACCTATGCCGCCGGCTGCAAGACCGACCGTGTTCACGGACTTCATGGATACGCTCACTTGGAACAATCGCCACGTCGAGCCACGTGATTGCGCGATCGTCAAGGTTTCGACGCCGGTCTTCTCCTGGAAGCAGCCGTTCGACGCTGATCTCTCGGTCGCGTATACCTTCGAGTTGCGCAGCGCCGATGGCAGTATGGTGGCTTCGAGAAGCACCCGCACTCCGCGATTGCTTCTGGCCGAAACGCCTTTGACACCGGGCAACTACACTTGGGCTGTCTCCTACCGCAACAAGTCAGGGGCAACGATCACGAGTGCCAGCCGACGGTTCAACGTGTCCGCGGCAAGCGTCGGTGTCACGATCCCGAGCGGCGCGTCGATCGTGGACTTGGCAATGCGCAAGCCGCACCCGCGCGCGCTGCCGGCCGGTGCGTCGTTCTCCGAGATCGCCGCTGCACGCGCTCGGCGGCGAATACAGCGCGTCCTTCGGTGCCTACATGAAGGCCGCCGCAACTTATCGCGCGAAGCGCCGACCGGCACCGCCGGCCGACCTGACGCGCGCGAATTTCGCGAGTGACATTGACTACAACAATTGGAAGCTGCAGCTGGCGAGGATTGCAGAGCGCGAGAACAAGGCGATCGAAACGCTCGGCTACGCAGCGCGCTTCTCCGGCGATACTAGTTACGCGCTCGCGGGCGTCGCCCGCCTTGTGAATTTGGCTGCGTGGCCAACGCGAGGTGCCACCAGCGAGGCGGTTCAGGACCAGGCCAATCGCGAGATCTACGTTGCATTGGCGCTTGGCCTTGATCTCTATCCGACGCAGCCTGACCCCAGACCCAGACTTCTGCCATCGTCTCCGCGCTGAAGGACCGACTGCAGCAAGCCATATCAGAAGTTGCCTTCACTCGACGCATCGCCCTACCAGAGCCACCTGTTCAACTCCGTGCAAGTTCCTCGTCATTGCACTGCTTCACTCCGTCGGCGCGACCGGGTTTCCGGAGGCACAGGACTGGTTGCGCGCAGGCTTGGGACACGTGGACTACGGTTGCAGCCACCTGGGGCGCCGATGGAGGCTTTGCGGACTCAACCGCCTACGCTGGTGGGCCGGCATATCGCTGGCCGAGACGGCGGCCACCGTACGTCTCATTACGGGCAACGACCTGTCGCGCTGGCCAGCGATCGGTCAGTTCGGCAACAACATGATTGCCCTCGTGGCGCCGTCGGTCGACCTACTCGACACCCTTCGGCGACTCGGCTGGAGACCACCACGCTTTACGCAGCCAACAGCTGGAACGCGCTTCGTCTGTACGCCGCGGTCACGCGGACGCCGGCGCACGAGTGGTACTGGCGCGCGACGCCGGGCAACATCAACAAGGCCGAGTCGCTGACGGCGCTGCACTATCTGATGCTGGGCCTCAAGCTGCCGGCCAGTCGCGCCTGCAGCACCCACTGCCAACTCCTGGGTATTCGAAGATGCAGGGCCAGGTCGCGATCCACTCGAGTACCGCCGACCCCTATCGCAGCAGCCTCTTCTTCCGATCGAGCCGCTTCGGCAGTTACAACCATGCGAACGGCCGACAACAACGCATTCGTGTTCGTTTCCAAGGGCCAGCCCTTGTTCATCAGCGGTGGCTACTACCCGTACTTCATGTCACCGCACCACGCCTTGGTCGGGCGCGCCACGCGATTCAAGAATGCGCTGACGTTCGACGGCGGCATCGGTCAGGCCGAACCCAGCAGCACACCGGCCAGCCCTGGCAAGCCCACTGCAATTCGATGGATGCTCGTGGCCAACTCATCAACTTCTACGACAACGGAGTCTTGGGCGGTCACGACTGGTGACGCCACATTGGCCTACCGCGGATATGACCTGCCCGACCCACACGTGGACGCCGCTGCTCAGCAACGCGGTGCGCACGGTTGCCTACAACCGCCAGGAAAAGGTCGCTGTCATCTACGATTGGGCGACGAGCGAGTACGCCTCGCACCTGGGAACTCAACTTCCAGATGTTGAACGCACCCACGATCAACGCGTCGACGCTGCGTGCCACCAACGGCAGTGCGCAGGGCTGCGTCGACGTATACAACGCACCCGGTGCGTTCAAAGTGACCAAGGGCTTCCCGGTGGCCCCTGAGAACGGCCTGCCCGATCAATACCAGGCGCGCTACTCGGCATCTAGGCCCTCGACGGATCTGGTCGCAGTTACAGTGATACGCGAAGACTGCCGAAGCGTGCCGGTCACCGTTGCAGTCAACGCAACTTCGGCTTCGGTCGCGAATCAACGGCGCCGCACCGCTCGTGATGGATCGCCGCGCAGTGGCTGTGCCCAGTCTGTAGCGCGAGGGGGACATGGTCGACGCCCCGACCATGCGCG
The DNA here is from genome assembly GCA_963774675.1 of uncultured beta proteobacterium. Lineage (GTDB taxonomy): Bacteria > Pseudomonadota > Gammaproteobacteria > Burkholderiales > Burkholderiaceae_C > CAIKUF01. The sequence continues at coordinate 49,860 of CAVZFV010000009.1, forward strand.
CCGGCCGGAAGAGAACTTGTAGCCTCATTGCCGGAGGTCCGCAGATGATCCGAGTCAATTTGCCGTGGCGCGCGCTTGGTGTCGGCGTCCTCCACTTCGGCGCACCTGATTCGAAACGAAACTAAGCATGTCGAATGATGCGTTCAGGTGCGGCCTTGCCCCGACAGACGTCGGCAACGAGCCTTACGACCAAGTCGGCAAGGTCGAAGCGTCGGTTGAATCGGTAGGCGAACGCGCCGAGGTAGCGGTCTGCGTACTTGCGGTACCCGAACGCCTTGTAGGCACCCGACACCATCGTCTTGAGGTTCCCCAACACAGTGTTGACCCACTTGAATTGAGGCAAATCCCTGGGCTTGCGTTGGCCGACGACGTCCGCTCGGTGAGTGCACCCAGCTTCGGTCACCGCTGCAAAACATGCCAGACCGTCGCTGAGCACGTCGGCGCCCGGCGCCAGGTTGGACCGCGCCCATTTGGAAATCGCATCGCTGGTGAAGCCCTGCACAGGCGTCACCTTGACGTACAGTGGGTTGCCTGCTTCGTTGAGCGAGACCGCCGCGACGAAGGGGATCTTGTTCTCCGAGCCTCGGCCAGGCTTGCCGCCGGCTCGCTCCCCACCAAGGTACGCGTCGTCAACCTGTGCCGTGCCCGACAGTCGGTGCTGGGCCTCGCGCGTGGCCATCGCCGTCATGATCTTGTGGTGCATCAGCCAGGCTGTCGGGTAGCTCACGCCGACGTGGCGCTTGAGCTCCAAGGCAGACAGCCCAGTCTTGGCCTGGCTGATAAGGTAGATCGCGAGAAACCACCTCGTCAGCGGCAACTTGGTGCTGCCGAACAGCGAACCGGCGGTCAGCGAGGTCTGGCGATGGCAGGCATGGCACTGGTACAGACGGCGGCAGCCGCTGACGATGACGCAGTGGGCGCCGGAGTTGCAGCGCGGGCACACGAACCCGTTCGGCCAACGAGCGCGCCGCACGGCTTCGGCACAGGAGCCTTCCGTACCGAAGCTTTGAAGGAACTCGGGCAGCGACATGCCTTGCTGGAACTGGATGGGGTTGTAAGCCATAGCCTGGACTCCTTGGTGAGGTGCCACCAGCCTATGAGGGCGGTAGCTCACCAGATGAGCCAAGCTTAGTTTCATTTCGAATCAGGTCAAGCGAAGAAACCACTTGCGATCCGGGAGGCGCCCATATAAAGGCCGACTACTTACGCCCGATCGCGGCGGTGTTCTCTATCTCTTCAGCATATCTTCTTGCTATATGTGACCATGAGAACTTGTCCAATTCAGATTGGGCTCGGAGTGCCATATACTGTGCGCTCTCAGGATCGCCGATTACTTTGATAAGTGCACACGATAAACTATTTTCATCACCAGGAGAGAAATATGCTACAGCTTTGTCCGTGAACTGCTCTCTGATTCCCGGCAAATCGGATATCACAATCGGAATTCCAATCGCTGCCAGTTCGAAGGCCTTCGTTGAGTAGGCGATCGCCATATAGGCGTCAGCTTCGTAAGGAACGACAGAGACATCCAAGCTTTGCAGCATCTCGACAAGTCGATCGACCGGCGTCTGCCCGTGAAAGCTAACATACTCTTCGATACCCAACGTGCTTGCGAGGGACTTGACAGTGTCCAGGTCATCACCGCCACCCCACACATCGAGCGTGGCCTCGACACCTTCTTGTCGCAGGCGTCGAAAGCCCGAAAGCAAGGTTGCGACACCGAATCGCTTCGCCACGGTCCCGTGATACCCGATGCGGACGCACCCGCCGGGTGTCCGCAAACGCGGCGCCCTGCGGGAGAAAGTACCTTCGTCCGGGGAGTTTGGAACCGTGCTGATCGGAACCCCGGGGTGCCGTTGCCGCAACAACCTGGCGCAGTTTTCGTTGACTGTCATCACGGCGTCCGCAGTGCGAACACCAACTGCTTCCTGCCACTGCAGTAGCTTGGTCAGTGCGCGTGCATTCCCGACCTTGCTCGCCATCAACTCGGGCATGAGATCGTGCAAGTCCAGCACGATCGGGCAGCCGCGCAGAAGCCGCAAGGGCACCGCGGCGACGGCAAGTATGTCGGGCATGTTTGCAACCTGAACGACGTCGATCTTGCTTCGAATGCCAATGAAGGTCACGCGGAACAAGCACTCAAGAGTGAACAACAGATACTCGGCAAGTCTGCGCAAGACGGTTCCGGCCTTGACACGCTTCGTCCAAGTGCGAGTAATGCGGCACCCCTCCCATTCGACCTGCTCGGAATAGGCGGTAGCGCACAGCACATCGACTGCATGACCCCGACGCCGAAGGGCGGCCGCCTGCCTGCGCACCCGGGTATCGCCTCCTGGAAAGTCCTCTAGAACAACGAATAGCACTCTCACCCGTCCACCATGGATCGATAGATCGCTATCAAGGCCGTCGCCTCGTTCGCAATGTCAAAGCGTCTGCTAGCGTGCACGCGGTCCGGTGCCGGCCCCGCGAGTAAACGCAATGCCGAGGTCGCCAGTGCATCGGCGCCCCATCCTGCCACCGCACAACCGGCAAGGCCAGCGAACTGTTCATCTACATCACCGACAGGAGTACTCACGACACGCGTGCCCGCGCACAACGCTTCCTTGGTGACGACGGGGCTGCCTTCACGATCCGAAGTGAGCACCAAGATGTCGGCGGCGACCATGAGCGTCGGAACGTCCTGCACCGGCACATCGGACAAGCGCATGATCCTGATGCCTTCCGCGATTCGGCTCATCTCGCTTGCCACTTGCAGAAAGCGATCGTAGCGCTTGACCTGACGGGCCGGATGCGAGCCGAACAGCACGATCAAGTCCCCCGGGCCTATCCCAAGCCTGGTACGCGCCTCTTCGCGGTCCAGGTTGAAAGCTGCCGCCTCGACTCCGCAGGGTACGGTCGCAGCGTCCTGTCGCCCAGGCAGATATGCACGCAGCCGCTTCGTCACAACCACGGCGCGCGACGAATGTCTCAGCAAGCAGCGACTCACTCGGCGTTGCCATGGAATCGTGAGATCCGAGCCGTGGAATGTGACAACCGTCGGCTTGAGGGACAGGGGCCAGCAGAACAACTGGCTAAGCCCGTAGTGGATGTGGACCAAATCAGGCCGGAATGCCCAGAACTCCCCCAGTACTCGGGCTGGGCCAGTAAGGTATCGACTCTTGCGGCGCACGGTGTCCAAGTGGCAAACTCGAACCAGCAACGTCGGATCGTTCGCAACCAAGGCGTCGATCTGCCGGCGAATAAATATGCCGTCGGTCGGAAACTCCACGGACGGATACATGTTTGTCACAACGAGTACGCGCATCGATGGTGCCTTGTTTCAGGCCGAGCATTTCGTATCGTCCCGAATAGCAATCATCGACTTGCGTAAAAGCATGAAATGCTCCCACTGGATTGTTGCATCAGGAAACAACGCGTTCATCATTTTATAATCCAACAGCCGCAGGCCCTCGACCAACTCCACCATGCACTTGGATACGTCGGGGCGACGCACCGAGGCCATTGCGAACCGCATGTTGATACTCAACCGAAGTGACTCAGGTAACCAATGGAAAAACGGTACAAGAAGATGCGGTTCGATCGGAAACCAGAAATATGGCGTTTGAACATAATAACTCGGCGCGATCCTTCGCACTTGTTGCGCAAATGCAAGCATATCTCGCCAACGACCTACATGTTCGATAACCGAATTCGAGTGCGCCAAGTCGAAACTGTTGTCTGAAAACGGCAGATTGCATCCGTCTCCCGTTGCAAACGTGAAAATTTCATCATCCGGTTCGGCTACCGTGCCTGGCAAGTTCAGAACCGTGATCTCGACGTTGTGCCGCAGCAGGAACTCCCGCCCCACGACTGTCCAGTAGACCTTTGTGCCACCAGCGTCCAATACCCTGACCCTACCGTGAAGGTGCGCAATACGCTCAATCAACCCTTTCAAATTTTCAATCCGCCGCTGACGGATTTTATACCCGAGTGTGTCCGGGTCACTGTAATTTATCAAGCGCCGCTGCAATTTTTGAAGTAAACCCATTTGCCTTCCTTTTTACGATGCACCAATATTTTACAAATATTGGTTTCCATCGAATGCAAAGCGACTCGGACAAGATTTGTGTGCAACTGCCGTAGCTACATTCCAGCTTCGGCCGAGACTGGCTTCGACGCCAGCGCACGGACGATCGAATACGTCACTCTTGCAATTACTTTACTCGCTTGATGGCCATTACCAAGTGAGTCATCGTCGTCGCTGCCAAGGTATCGAACACTGCGCAAACGACCGCCATCAGTCTGGACACCGCCGGTCGGCCCACACCAGTAAATACGATCAAGGGGCTGGATCGTTCGAACATATGCCGTAACAGTCGCAGCATCCATGCTGCGGCTGAGCCTTCGACAGAATGGACCTCGATCCTGGGCGAAGTCAGGCTATCCGTTTCCGCACGGTTTTTCTTTGCGACATGCACTTCGATAGTCGCCCTCGGAAACACTTCGAGCAACAGAGAAAGATCATCCGCCCAACTGCCCACCGGGACTGGCGTCAGTATCCGAAGACGTTGCGTTGACTGATGGCGACGAAGCCACGGAGCGAGGCGATTAGCAATTTCTTCAACGGTACCTCGAGCGGAATAGACGGCAAATGAGTCGACCGCGCCCGGCATGCGCGCCAGCCTGAAGAGAATCTCGGATCGGCCCTCGCCGCTAACACTTGCCATCCGGGCCGCCTCTTCGACCCGCGGCGCCATGTAGCTCATCTTGAACTGCGAGCCGAATATGGCCAGCAGACGCAGTTTGGCTTCAAAGGCATCTGCGATGTTCTCGAGCCGCGGCTCGAGCGCCGCGCCTGCTTCAGTCAGCGCACGAAGGACTTGTGGCGTGTGCCAGGGAAAGCGACTCGCATACGGCACGTCCTGGTACAGGAAGATTTGGCATTGATCCGCAATGCCCGGGATCCGCGCCAAGGCCCGCAGACATGCATTGCGGGTCATCTCATGGTCCGCATGCCCTCCGATCCCGAGGGGCATCCAAATCTCTTCCGCCTCCGCCTGCGCCACGGCGCGTTGAATGGCACCCGTCCATGCGTCGACCTGCAACGCACTCGGGGTGCAGCCGATGGATGCGCTGATCACCCGGCGATGCTGCTTGAACCAGTCGAGTGTCCAACTGCCATCGTGATAGCGAAGCGGCGCATCCGGAAGTCCCAGGTCAGCGTGGTGCCCGCCCAGCAAGCGCATGACGAGCGCGGATTCCGCCTTTCTGAGTGCGGAAACGCGCTGGACGTCGAAGAAGTCCCGCTCCAGCATGTAGTAGCTCGTGAAGTTCGATCGGCCGCCCACGGTCACGAGCATGAATTCGCAAGATTCCCGCAGGGACCACATGAGGCCGCCGACGCTGAGTATTGCGTCGTCCATGTGTGGCTCGATGACGAGGATGCGCTTGCGATTCGCCGGAAAGTCGGCCGCCGCGAATTCACAAGCGCCCAGCGCCCAGAGCCTCTGGAGCCGCTCTTTCGCACCCGGCTGCCGTTGCTCGAGCTGCCCAACTGTCGCGGCGCCATCAAGCATCGCCCACAAAGCCGCGTCGTTGGCGTCGAGTTCGGCGAGCGGTCGCGTCGAAAGCAGAAAGTAAAGGCCACTGTCGCGCAGCTGGAAGTGCGGCCGCGGCAGTACCACCATATCGCCGGCCGACATCGTCTGCACGATTCAGACTCCCTAGTTCTCGACGACGGCGCGTTCGAGCGGCGCCCGGTTACCGACATCGGGTACCGCAGTTTCGCGCAAGATGCGCGCAGGGTTGCCGCCGACGATGGAGCCTGCAGGGACGCTCTTGGTAACCACCGCGCCGGCGGCTACCCGCGCACCGCGGCCAATGTTCACCGCGCCAATCACGATCGCATGTGCACCGATCCAAACTTCATCCTCGATGATTGGGTAGCCCGAACTGCGGCGGCCCGCCGTATCGATATCGTCCTTGCGTCCAATAGTGACACCGTGAAACAGTGTGCAGTTGGCGCCGATTTGCGCGTTGGGCGATATCACCAGCCCCCAGCCATGGGTGATGGCGAGCCCAGGACCAATGCGGGTCTGGTGCGGAAAGTCAATCGATGCCATCCAGCAGAAGAGTTTGTGTAGCGCCCTCAACGGAAGCGCCGACAATTTACCGACGGCCCCAAAGCTCGAGAGTGCCTGCACTAGGCGCATCGTCAAGAGCGGGCGGAAGTTGCGGACTACGAACAGGCACCAAAGCAAGGGCAGCAAACCAGATTTGCCGCGAACGCGGTAGACGTCGGCGGCAATGATCTTCCAGGCTGTCATGCACTTAACCACGCGCCGTGGACATCAATTGGGCAAACCTGCGTGCGCCCGCATGAGCACGCTCGCGCCACGTGGGCAAAGCCTCCCTGAACCGCTCGCGGATCGCTGATTCGTCACGCTGCAACAGCTCGAGGCCCGACCAGAGCGTGTCCCGCGCAAGCCTTGGGGTTTCGAGCACGTACCGCTCGTCACCGAACAGGTCGCGGTTGATGCCCTTGGCCTTGACGCTGTAGGCGATCGAAATTGTAGGCACGGCGGACGAAAAGGCAGCGATCGTGGCATGCGTGCGTCCGCCGATGAGAAAGCGGCACTGCGAGATCACGTGCTTGAGCTGGGCAGCATTCAGCCCGCCCGGCACCTCGGCCAAGCGCGGCGTAGGTCCGCCGAGTGCCTGCATCAGCTCACGGTTGAACACTTCGTCGTTGTTGTACGGATCACCGCTCAACGACGCCACATGCGGCACCAGAAGCACTGCAAGCCGGGTGCGCGCAATCACGTCGCGCACGAAGTCGGCCGCTTCGCCGATCACGCCCTCGGGCTGACCGGCTCGCCGGCGGAGGTTGTCGATGAGCCAGCCGATGTTCAAGCCGAGTACACCGTCGCCGGTTTCCGCCGGCCACCAGGATCGCATATCCACGGCCTGGGGCAGAAGCGCGAACGCGGAGTCCACCACCTGCACAACGTTGTCGGTAATGCCAATGCTGCGTAGGTACCCGACACTGTGGCTCTCGCGAACGGAGATGAGCGTGAGCTGGCGTAGATGCTCAATGAGGCGCCGTTCGGCCCGTGGTTCGCTCCCGAACGGTCCCACCGAGGCACCCCACAGCAAGGTCGGCTTGCCCATCGACAGGGCGGCCTCGGCAATCCCGACATTGAAATAAAGACCACTCAATCCATAGTCCAGTGAATAGGCATCACCGCCAATCGACAGCACGGCGTCCGCGCGCCGCATGTCCGCCATGATCGGAACCGCGAGCGATACCCTGGGGTGAGGCAGGGCAGCTAACCAAGGGAGTCGGCGGTAAGCGCCACCCCATTTGCTCAGAATCGAAGGCATCCCGGGCGCATCGACGAATTCAACCCCCACTTGCGAGCTTTCAGGCCACTGCGATCTGTCACGACCTCGGTCAAGCGAAGGAACCAACACCGTAACTGAGCCGAAGACATCCCGTAGCAATGTCACGGTGGATCGCACTAAGGCCTCGCAGCCCCGATTGCCGAAGTTTGTCTGGCTGGCCAAGTAGAAGGTCGGATTGGAAACCATCGACTACAACTCTCTACATCTAACCGAGACATCTCGCCTAGGCGCCGACGGCATGGCGATCGCCCCGCCGCCGGTATTTCGCCTCGTCCCCGAAACCAACCTCCCCCCAGACTTTGAATTTCCAGTCACTTCATCCCCTTAGTCGCGCAAAACCCGCAATGACCTTCTCCCTGACGAAGGTTCGCTCCCCTACATTCAACCCTAGTAGATAAATTGCGGAGACGGTGCAACACAGGCCGAGAAGACCAACTGCAAGAAGGCGCGGCAAGCCCGCAGCTAAATACCATAGCGCAATCAGCGGCAAGCTTGCACTTGCAACGACGACACGCACTCCGGGAATCACAACCGCACGAACATACTCACCAGCCGAAAACGAAATCATACGTCTAAGGAATTCAAGCCGAAGGACAAGCATGAGAACAGATACCACAATCAATACGCAAAAGACAGAATATGCTGGCGCTCCAAGACTCAATATCATCCAACAACAAGAAAAATTGCACATATTAATTATTGCACCCATCAGTTGATATCCTTTAATATTCCCTGTCGCCATGATCGCATAGTACATCGGATTCGCGGAGCTGCAGATCAATGCATCACAAATTATAAGTCTCAGAAACAGCGCCGAATCGACAGGTGGATCCTTCAACCACAAACCCAAGATAGCTTCCGTCTCCATAAATATCGGAAGCGCTACCAAAAGCATCAAAAACAAAGTACTCTTACACGCAAATAGGATCAGGGTCTTCTGTTCCTCGAATTCACCACCCGAGTATGTTTTCGTAATCTGAGGTGCCGCCGCTATCTGAAACGCATTGGCGAACTGCTTGATGGACTCCGAAGCAAGCATGGCAACACCTCTAGCGGCATTGACGACTGGCCCGAAAAATACATTCAGGAGTACATTAACCCCCTGAACACCGGCAGCGACTGCCATACTTGCAAAGGCGTTCCAACCCAGAAATTCGGACATCTCCCGTATCTTACTTAGCGAACTTCGGATTGCGATCCTAGATTCAGGGAAATGTTTACGACAAATACCAACATATACCGCCACTATGACAAGATTCGCACATGCATTTAGGATACCATAAAGTACGAGTTTATCGAAATCCACAAACATCAAAATGAATACGTTGCCGAGCTTAATGCTCACCTCGAATATACTGAGATAAGCGTAGATTCCCATTCTCTCGTGGGCGACAATCGTCGCCATATAGGGAACTTGGATAATATTAAAGACAAACGCTAGAACCGCAAACTGAAATACCCAATAAGCAGCACTGCGACGGTCCTCAGGAATTGTCAGCACATTGTGCAAGAGCCAAATCCCAACCGTTTCTGCGAGAATTATTACTATTGCGGCAATAGCCAGATGCAGTACCAGGGCGGCATTGAATACATTTCTAATCTCTTCATTTCGCCCCGCCCCCAACTCAAATGCCAGGAAACGCTGCGTACCAGCCGTCATTGCACCATTCAGGAAAGACAACATCACTATCGCGCCAGCGACTACGTTGTATATTCCATAATCTTCGACACCAAGCACAGCGAGCACTTGCCGTGAGGTAAAGAGTAGAATCGCAAGTGTCAGTACAAGTCGAAAATACGAAAAATAGAGTGTTCTTCGCAAGCCTCCCATGATTTGTCTTCGACATGATTTTAGAACGTGCGAGCGCAAAGTCCGATCGGGTTAGTTGAGTGGCTTCTTCGCTTGCGCAAGATAGTCCGTCGGCTCATTTGGAACAGAACTTTATATGAGTTTGAAACTTATGATGCTCACGTCAGGCATCGCCCACACCTCCCAGGGGCCGACTTTGGTCCTACCGTTATTGTATTATAGCTTGTGAGCTGGCGGTACCTTTTTGGTCATAGTTGCAACGGCAATTTGATTAGCAATGAACGTCAGCCAGGCTCAACTGGTGAGCCACTGACTGTCTAACCTGCACTCCATCTCATCGAGAAGGAGTGCACCATGGCGATGAATCGAATCCAATTTCAGCCCGGGCTGTCGATGCCCGAGTTTTTCAAGCGCTACGGCACGGAAGGTCGCAGTGCGCAGCATCGCTGGAGGCGACGCGCTGGCCAGGCGGCTTTGCCTGCCCCCGCTGTGGCAACGCTTCGCACTGCGTGCTGCGCGGCGGCACTCGCAAGGTCTTTCAGTGCAACGCCTGTCGGCACCAAGCCTCGCTCACCGCCGGCACCGTTGGCAGGGCACCAAGTTCGCACTGACGGTCTGGTTTCTGGCGATTTACCTGGTCAGCCAGGCCAAGACCGGCCTGTCTGCGTTGGCGCTCAAGCGGCACCTGGGCGTGAGCTACCCCACCGCATGGCTCGTGCACCACAAACTGATGCAGGCGATGTCTGAGCGCGAGGATCGCTACGTGCTCGAAGGTCAGGTCCAACTCGACGACGCCTACCTCGGCGGTGAGCGCAGCGGCGGCAAGGTCGGCCGTGGCTCGGAGAACAAGATCCCCTTCGTGGCGGCCGTCTCGCTCAGCGATGAGGGTCACCCCTTGCGCGTCAAGCTCACGCCCGTCGCAGGCTTTACGCTCAAGGCCGTCGAAGACTGGGCTCGCGAGCACCTTGCGCCTGGCGCCACGGTCTCCTGCGATGGTCTGGCCTGCTTCAGCGCCGTCACCGCAGCGGGCAGTGAACACCACCCGGTCGTCGTGGGAGGACGCAAGCCGAAGGACATGCCCGAGTTCGAGTGGGTCAACACCGTCCTTGGCAACCTCAAGACCAGCCTGCGCGGCAGCTACCATGCGTTTGACTTCCGAAAGTATGCGAACCGATACCTCGCGGCGTTCTCGTATCGCTTCAACCGCCGCTTCGATCTGCGAACCCTGCACCACCGCTTGCTCGTCGCCGTCGCCAACTGCGGGCCGCAGCCGCAACGGTCGATCCGATTGGCTGAGGCTCATTGCTAATCAGGTATGTTTTTGGCAGTGTAATTCCCTCCGCATGGCTTCGAAACATACAGCAGGCAATTCAATAAGATATAGTTCTCCGACTGCCAAGAGCTGCCAACAACGAATTCGGCAAAATTGACCTCGGCAATTGTCTGGCAACATCTTCCAGCGCGCAGATCAGACGACTGCTCAAATAACCAGGCAAGGCGATATTTCGCTCGCGTGCCAGATCAACGTTTTGCCGGGCGTACGGATCGTATCCATACCGACTTACTTGTCGTCGAATATATCTCCGCTCGGCGATGCGTTTGTATCTCTCAATGTCAAAGACCTGCGTGAAATAATCTAGTTTGCCAATTGACTTAAGCGCCATTTGAGTCCGACAGCATTTCGGACAAATTGAGCAGTTACGCCATCCTTCGACAGGAGATGTGCAGACATTCAGGTACCTGCGCGCTGGCTCATAATCCGCAATTGTTTGCGTCTTTTTGGTCCTCGTATATTGATAACCATCTGGAATGAGTGCGATAGATTCAGTTGACAACAACGGAAGTAATATAGGCTCGCAGTATATACCTATATCTCTATCCTGATAGTAATCCGCGCTTCCCGGGAAGCCGGCATAATCTATTCCAGTTGATGAATAGTAGTACTTCGAGAAGTGCTTCTGCATTACCAGAATACCGGCCGCACTTGTCAACGTGTGCGTCTTTTGGTGACCCCACGGATGAAAGGCATGCAGGTTTGAATCTATCGGTAGTAGGCTAATTCGACTTCATCTGGAAACCGCTTCAAGCGGATATATCTTTCTTCGAAGTTCCGCCTAGTAGCTGTTGCGGAAGTTCCCTCCGACCACGGGCCATGTGAACCCACATTGAAAAATAATAAAGTGCTGATGCGATGCGCTGCTGAGGTCTCGCTCTGAAGTCTGTCAAAGATTGTGCAAAATGAATCCACGCCACCTGAGAACCCGGAGCCTACCCCTGACCCGTGGTACCGGCACTGCTGGTTCGGTCCGCCGTAATTTTTACTGAAGAGGATCCAGGTGAGAATGCCTTTAGCAAAGGAACAACGTAGTTATTGAGATCAAACAGCAGCTTTTCGGATACGCAGCCAATGACATGAATATCTTCGCCATACTGCATTGCGGTGAACAGAAGGCCAACTACAAAACCGTCAGCTCGATCCGTGCAGAAGTAGGGTCGATATTCCTTTGGTACAGCAAACCACAATTCCACCTCACCGAAGCGTTCACTTGTGATATGCACCGAAAGCGTTGCACGATCGTTCAGATCGCGGAGGACGGGGCCGACGAGTTTCATCTTTGCTTGAGCTCCAGGGGCGCATGCTGTTCACGCACGTGACGCTCGACGCCCTCGTGAACGGGGGGCGGGTCGTAGTGCAATTGAGTGGCTGCGGCGGACAAGAGCGCCACACTGGCGATTTTGCTGTTGGGTTCCACGATGCGGTCACGCAGACCGGCGAGCAGGCCTGCAGCCATGAAATGCCACATTCCAAGGGAAGTCATCGCCTGCCACAGGCTTCCTTTGTGGAAAGCAAGCACGAGCATAAGTGCGGCGACGGCCACGCCGTATCCCGCAGCCCAACCCCACGCTGCGAGAAAAGCTGGCGCCCACGGCCGCAAGTGCTCCGATCCAGGTGAGAATTAAGAGTATCGGGTGCTTCAACGAGCGCGAGCGCCTCGAGTCGCCAGGGGCTTGCCTATCGACTGCTTGATCAATACACCGTTGGCCATGGCTCGGCGGCTTCGCCACATGGACCGCAACAATGTGGATGTGTCCGCTGCATGCCCGGTGTGCAGCGTGGAACGAAAGTCGATCCGCTCTAGTGACCAGCCTGCCGCGGTCAGTCGCATGCCGAGATCGGCTTCCTCCCAGGCCTTGAGGTTGCGGTCGGCCGCATAGCCACCGGCTTCCACAATGGCGCTACGCCTGTAGAGGCCACCACCATTGAGCCAGCGAGCGGATCGCTGAGGCCTGCTGCTCGGGCCCCTGTTGACGCGTCGACGATCGAACGCGTTGACGATCGATGTGTCTTCCACGAGCCCCGCCACCCCCGCCAGCCTGGGCTCGGCGTCCAACCTTGCCAGCGCCAAGCGCAGGAAGCCAGGGAGCAACTGCATGTCGCCGTCGAGCAGCATGACGAAGTCGCCCCGAGAATGTTGGTATCCGAGCTGAACTGCCGCGCCGCAGCCCCGCTCCGCCGCATTCTCGAACTGGACGATCGTGATCTGGATATCGTGTCGCGATTTCGACGGTACGGTCACTCGACACCGAGTCGGCGAAGGATGACCTCCGACGGGTTCGGGAGTTCGCGCAGCACGGCAAGCGCTGACTCGATGCACCGACCGATCTTCGCCTCTTCGTTGAAGGACTTGATGACGATCGAGATCGTAGGCAGGTCGTCAGGACTTTGAATTTGGGCCGAAGTCCTGTTTGGCAGCGGAAACGGTCGACCCGATCACTTGCGAAGCCGACTTGCGGTTGGCCCCGCGGCCATCCGAACCGGGTCGGCCCTCTTTGAGTTGGACCCTACGCCAGCCATGTAGCCGAGACACAGCATCAACAACACCTGGATCTGGTGGGTGAACATCAGATCCTCGTTGTAGGGAATGGTCGCTGCCAGAAGCACAACCGCAACCGCCATCGAACTCAAGGTCGCTCTTGAGTCGTTGGTACGCCAGGGTTCCGCCGCCTTGCGAGCGAGCGTGACAATTGCGAAGCCCAGCATCGCCGTGTAGGCGAGCACTCCGACGACGCCAGTATCCCAGAGAAGCGCCGATAAGGAGTGTCTAACGAGCTTGAACGGATATCGCTTCTGCGCCTCGCCGACGAAGCTCAGTGCCGTCCGGCTCGAGCCCGCGCCGTGCCCGACCAGAAAATGCACCGGTTCGTTGATCGTGTGCTGCCGATACCAGAACAATACCGACGCGACGCGACTCAATTCCCTGGACCGCAGGGAAGGATTGGTGTTCGCCTCAACCGCATTGTCGACATACTCTGCAAGCGTCAATTGCTTGTCACCCTTCACGCCATACAGATGCGTGTAAACGACCAGGATTCCAAATGCGAGGACGAAGCCTGAACCAATGAGCAGGATCCCCTTGAGCGGCCTGCGTACGAGCTCGCGCGCAAACATCAGGCCGAAGGCGACCGGCAAGAGCATCAGCATAAACTTGATCTCTGCCAAGGCGATGCAAAGCAGGCCCGCAAGCGCGAGCAACAACGCTTGCCAGCCCGGCAACAGGCCGTTGCGCCAGCGCGTGATGACGGTAACCATACAAATCACGCAAAACAGTCCCATCGCGCCACTTGCGCCTCCGCCCTCCGGATTGCCGCCGAATGCACCCACGATGGTGTCCCAGCCGGCTCCACTGATGCGCCGCGGCATCACAACGAATCGCTGGTAGAGGACGATCGGCAACTGCAAGGGCATCAGCCAGGGCAACCAAGCCCAAATGCGCTCCACGAGGTTCGGCTGGACCAAGCCGGCCGCAATCACCAGATACAGGCCCCAAAGAAACACGTATTCCTTCGAGCTGACCACTACTTGGTACACCGGGGCCGCATTGATCAGCGTCGATACGGCAAGCGTCGCAAAGAAGAGACCGATGCAAATCTTCGTTGCCAGCAGCGTGCCTGAAGCTCCTGTGGGCCGTTCCGCTCTGCCACGGTCGCGGTTCATGATGTCAAGCGGATAGCGCACGAGAAACAGTAGGCCCATCACGAACGGTATCCACGCTGCCTTGTCGATGCGAGCGAAGTACATGAGTTGACCGACAACCACGAACGACAGGAAGACAAGCCCCACCACCAGCCAGCGCAAGGGCAACATCAGCGCCACGGCGCCAAGCACGACTCCGCCGAAAACAAAGACAGCCAACGTACCGGCCAGCGCCGTCGCCGCCCCTGAGAGGACGGCAAACAAGAGCAGGAAGAGCAGGAGTGCAGCAAGACCCAACGGCAGTTGGGGTCGAGTTCGCAGGGTCAGCGCGCGCATGTATTCGTTGAGCTCTCAGGTTCCAGCGCTGCCCATTACCTGGGGCAAGTCAGCAGCGCGAAGCGCCTTTGCAAGGCTGGCGATGAACGACTCCTGGATCTTGAAAGCTCGAGCAGACTCGCGATCGATGCTCGATACCCGAACGAGCATGCCGTCAGGGATGACGCCCTTCACGCTGTATGACAACTGCTCGAACTTCTGCTCAGTGCCGCTCAACGCAACCCGGTCACCCACGACGACCCAGTACGTGATGGGTTCGACTCGCCCCCCCAGTTTGGCTACAAGTTGCCGCACGCGCGACGGGGACGGAGGCGCGTCGAGTTCGCGCATCTGGCTCGACAAGATCTGGAAGCCTTGCGCCGGATAGCAGACTTCCGGCCGGTGCGCGCGCGTGCCGTCGGACTGATCCCCCCCGTAGGCGACGGAGAGCATGATGCGGTCACCGCTGCGGTTCACATAGATGCGGCTGAGTGTCTGGTTGTAGGTTCGGTTGAGCACGGCCGCTACGTCGGGCGAGATCAGTTGTACCGGGACGCGGGTATCCACCTCCCATCCGTCGAACGACTTCGGGAACATCTCTTCGAGATTGATCGCGGTCCGCATGTCGGAGAGATGCTTGGTGGGCTTCCACGCGTGCGCGCCCGCAAAGGCGAGCACCATGATGAACAGCGCCACGAGCGCATTGATACGGAGCGAAGTCACGGCCGCTTAGACTTTCCGCTGGGCAGAACATAGCCCAGGAGTTTGTCCGCGACGAGCATGATCGCGAGCGCAACCGCGAACAACACCATGCCCGCAAATCCATGGACAAATCCCTGCCCGGCTTCATCCCCGAAGTGGTAGGTGACCATGACGAGAATCATGACGCGCACAATGTTCGCTGCAAATGAAATCGGTATCAGCAACAGCGCCAACGCCACATTGCGTGCCACATTGGTGTATTTCATCAAGTTCATGTAGAGCATGCCAAGCGCTTCGAGCGTGAACATGCTGTTCAATCCAGCGCAGGCATCGGCGACGAGCAGTTCGTAAGGGCCGACAGTCATCACGACGCCCGCGCGACCGACAGGGTAACCCAACATGTAGAGCAAATTGGTGGCGACCGCCGAGACAGCCGACTTCAAGGGAGCGGTTACTGCCGCCACGAGTGCCTCTGGCAGCGGGATCATGAAGATCAGGAAGAAGAGCGGAAACCAGGCGACCCTCAACGCGGAGGAGCCTCTGAACAGAAGCAGCAATGCGGCCAACACCACGATCTGCGAGCCGACCTGGAACAAGTAGATCTGCTGCGACGTGCCGAACGCGAAAAGCAGCGCCGCGAAAACCAGGAGGGGCCAGCCCAATGCCGGCATGGGCTTGAACGGGAGCGCTGCGATGGCATGCCGACGCATGTAAAGCAACCACGCGCTCACGGCCAGGATGATCGGGCCGTGGCCTTGCTCGTCGGTAGCCCACACCGTCGTCGCGAGCTCGGCGTAGGTCGGCAGGTAGAGCAGCGCAAAACCGGCCGCCAGCAACAGGAACGCCGGCCAATCGAAACCGGCCGGTACGATGCGCGGTGCCGGCGCTCCCGGGCCGCGGGGAAGAGTCGCTGACAAGGCTAGATCTCGTTGTAGATCACCCCGGCAACCTTTGCCGGGCTGCCGGCCAGGCTATCTACCAGATCCTGCAGCATGGCGACTCGGCTCGCGTCCTTGCGCGCGACCAGCAGGGCCGCCCCACAGCGTGCGGCAATGACCATCGCGTCGGCGCCGTAGGCTGCGGCAGGCGTGTCGACCACCACGTGGTCGAACTTGCTGACGAGCTCGCGCATCAGCAATCCGAATGCCGGGCGCTCTACCAACTCCAGCGGGTTGGGTGGCGTGGTACCCAGCGGCAGTACGAACAGGCTCGGCACCCCCGGCACCTGCTGGATGACCTGGTTGTCGCTGCGGCCGGAGAGGATTCCGGAGAGCCCCGCTCGATTCGAAAGCTTGAACACCTCGTGCAGTCTCGGGCCGCGCATATCGGCATCCACGAGCAGCGTACGCCCGCCCAATTGCGCAAGTGTGACCGCGAGGTTCGCCGCGCAATAAGTTTTGCCGTCACCCGCGTCGGGGCTGATGATGGCAATCGCGTGGCGCGGCGTCGTATCGTTGAACAGCCGCATCATCAGCTGACTGCGCAAGTTACGGAAAGTCTCGGCCCGCGGCGAGAAGGGTTCGTTCAGCGCCACCAACTCGGGGCTTGCCTTGCGCTGCTCTTCGGGCGCGTAGGGGTAGTGAAACTGCTGCGAGAGGGCGAACAGCACGTCGTCCTTGCTGGCAAAGCCCAGCGCGACTGCTGCCTCACCAAACCGAATGCCAGTCTCCTGCTGCCGCTGCAGCACTTTCGCAACCTGCTCGGCGGTCAAGCTGCGCAGTTCGGCAAGGATGTCCCCGATGCTGCGGTCGTGCCCTGCAGCGTCTGCAGAACGCGGCGCAGGTTGCGCGCTAGCGCTACTACTGTGTAACACCGCCTCGAGTACTGCGGCAGCGTCCGGCGTCGAATCTCGGAACTTGGCCATCATGCCCCCTGGTTCGGCTGGGGCAGCGGCGCCATCAAGCGCTGCTGCATGCTGGGGCCCTGCAGGCGGCCACGGCGAACTTTGGCGCCTGGCTTGGGCATGATCCCCAATACCGGCAACTGCAGCGCGACTGCTACATCTTCCACGCTGCGTACCCGTCGATCCAGCAACTCGAGCAAGAAGGCGGCCGCCAGAGCCAACAGAGCCCCCAGAAACACCGAAAGCAGCGTGTTGAGCACGACCTTTGGCGACGAGGGGAGCAACGGCGCCACAGCCTGTGTCAGCACATTGGAATTGCTTTGCGTGGTCTGGCTCTCAAGGCTCGTCTGGTTGGATCGCGCCATCAAGCTGTCGTACGTACGCTGTGCATTCTCGACCTCCCGGGCCAGAACCATGCCTTCGTCCCGCACCTGTTTCAGATCCAATACCTTGGTACGCTGGGCTGTCAACGAAGCACGCAATTGCGCTTCACGTGCACGGTTGATGGTGCTCGTCACACCGACGCCGCCTGTCACACGTTTGGTTTCCTCGGCAATCTTGACTTGAAGCTCAGCGATATTCGCCTTCAGTTCGACGACCTGAGGATGGGCGGCGCCGTACCTCGCGCTGAGTTCCTTCAATCGCGCTTCCTGACTCGACATCTGGGACTTCAAACTGTTGATGACTGGATTGCTTAGCACCTCCTGCATCTGATTCGCGGAGTTGCCCGAAGCCTGCCCCTGACGGCTGTTCGACTCCGCAGCGACGGCCTGGATCATGACCAACTGCGATGACAGTTCATTCAGTCGCGCGTTCTCCACGTCCAGGCGCTCATCGGTCGCGACGATGCGCTTTTCACGCTGAAAAGCGCTCAGCTTGGCTTGCGCGGTCTCGAGCGCTTCGCGTGCCTCTTTGCCGCGCTTGTCGAAGAAGGTCGAATACTGCTTTGCCGGATCCACGCGCAATTCGAGCGATGTTTCTATGTAGGCCTGCACGAACGCATTCGCCAGGCCGGCTGCAAAGCGTGGATCCGGCGCCGTATAGGAAACGCTGATGACGTTCGACTCGCGCGACGGCCTGACATCGAGCTTCTTCGAGAAAGAGTCGGCCAGCCAGACTTCGATGTTCCCGTCACCGCCCGTCTCATCCAGCCACTGCTGACGAACCTGCGGGCTTTCGGCCAGCTTCAAGTTGCGCACCACGCGATTGGCGACGCGATCACTCTGGATGATGTCCACCTGGGTGGCCATGAATGCTGGCGACGCGAGGCCGGCATACATCATCGCGGACACCGGATCGGGCTTCACATCGATGACGACGCTCGCGGTCGCCGTGTATTGCTTGGGTAGCAAAAGGCTCACCGCAAGCGTGACGCCAACGGTGAGCACAAACATCAGCAACGCGATCTTCCAGCGTGCCCGCAGAACGGCTAGAACTTGGCCAAGAGTCATTTCGGGGCTCCGTCAGAACAAGCTCTCGCGCACATAGACCACGTCGCCGGGGCGAACCAACTGGTCCATGGTCGGCTTCAGCACCTCTATCTTGCCGTCGGCGCCCTTGCGGTGCACGGCGATACCCTTTTCGGTCCCACGTAACGTGAGGCCACCGCCGGCGGCGAGCGCCTGCAACACCGTCATGTCGCGCTCGAGCCGCATCGCACCGGGCCGTTGCACTTCACCGTAGATGTAGACGACCGGCGTGCGATCGACCCAGATCACATCGCCGTTTTGCAGTGCGATGTCGTTTGTACGACCTTGAGCGCCGAACACCGTGGGCAGATCGATCTCGGTACGAAAGGGTTGCCCGTTGCGCGTCCCGACTACAGTGACGATGTCCGCGCCGCCTGCCGATATGCCGCCGGCGTTGGCCAGCATGTCGGTCAAGTGGATGTCGGCGACTTCGATCGGAAAACGCCCGGGACGGTTAACCTGCCCGAGCACGCTCACCTGGTTGCCCCGCACCTGCACGACGAGCACGCTCACCTGCGGCTGCTTGATGAAGTTGCCGTTGCGAAGCCCGTCGGCAATGAGCTTCTCCGCCTGACCCGCGGCCATGCCGCCGATCTTGACGGGCCCCAGGAGCGGAAAGCTGATCACGCCGGATTCGCTGACGCGCGTCTCGAGCGTGAGGTCCGGATTTTGAAAGACGGAGATGCGGATGACGTCGCCGGCGCCAAGCCGATAGTCCTTCGCAGCGGCGATGGCAGCGTCGGGCACAGCGGCTGATCGATTGCGCAGCAACCGGCCCCACGGCTCCGACGAATGCGCAGGCCGCGATGGCCAAGCCAGTCAGGAACTTGATTCGAGTCATTTCTTCAACCCCATTCCCTTTGCAATGTCATCCGCGCCAAGCGCGCCCGTCGCTGGCTTAGCCGCGCTCGCTGCCGCTGGTGCGGGCGCCGCTGCAACCGGCGCTGAAGCGGCCCCAGGCGCAGACGCAGCACTCTCGGCGAACTTGCCGACATATTCGATCTTCGCCGCAGCGCGCATCGACTTCAGGTCGGATTCGAGCAGTTTGCGCTTGGCATCGTTCCACAGGAATTGTTCGATCGCGGGACGCGCACGTACTTCATCGACCGGTTCAGTGCGCGAGCCAGCGAGCACGATCACCTGCGCGCCGGTGGGGGTCGGCGCCAGGATGGCTTGTCCGTCTTTCATTTTTGCGAAGGCATCGAGCATGTTGAGCGGCAGTTGCTCGGCCGCGCGGACGGCCTGGTTGCCCGAGAATTTGAAATTGTTGGTCTTGAGGAATTCGACGAAGTCACTGATCGACTTCGCTGCCTGCAGGTGCTCGCGAAGTGCCGGCACCTGTTCGGGCGTGGCTTCGATCGAGAGCTCCTGGATGCTGTAGATGCGCCGCTCCTTGAAGAGCGCCGGCTTCTCGTCGTAGTACGCCTTTATAGCCTCGGGTGTTGGCTTCGCCGCCGTCTCCCCGGTCTTCTCGATGTAGGCGCGGGCGACGATCTCACGCTTGGCCGCTTCCAATTGCTGAACGACGCGCGGGTCGCGGTCGAGCTTGAGCTCTTCCGCCTTTTGCAGCGCGAGTTCCTGGTCGATCAGGCGCTCGAGGATCTGCTTGCTCGCGGCTTCGGCCTGCTCAGGCTTGAGGCCGCGCTGCTGCTGCATCACGAAGTTGATCTGGTGGACGGTGATCTCTTCCTTGTTGACCTTGGCGGCGGTCTGCGAAGCCTTGTCGGACTTCTTGTCGCCACAACCGGCGAGCAGCAATGCTGCCGCCATTGCGGCGATCAGCACGAGCCTGCTCGTGCCAGCAGCACGCGCTTGAATTCTTGTAGTCATACGGGCCTCTTTCCCATCGGATCGAACGTGAACTGCCGACACTCCACTCAAAGCTGCATGAGTGTAGCGGCGAAGCATGACTCATCGGCAGCCCCCAAACCCGGGGCGCAAGGCCGAAAACCCACGTCAATCCGTGCGCAAATCACGTGCCTGCAGACGAACATGTTTCAGCACTTGATGCCCGCATGCAGCGCGACGACACCGGCGCTCAGGTTGTGCACATCGACGTGGCCGAAGCCGGCCTCTTTCATCATGAGCTTGAGGGTCTGCTGGTCCGGATGCATCCGGATCGACTCGGCCAGATAGCGGTAGCTGTCGGCATCGCCGGCGACAAGCTTGCCGATCAGCGGCAGCACGTTGAAAGAGTACCAGTCGTAGGCCTTCGCGAGCGGCTTGGCGACGGTCGAGAACTCGAGCACCAGCAGGCGGCCACCGGGCTTCAAGACACGGTTCATTTCGGCCAGTGCGCGGTCCTTGTGGGTCATGTTGCGCAGCCCGAAAGCGACGCTCACGAGGTCGAAGCTCGCGCTGGCGAACGGCAGGGTTTCGGCGTCGCACAGCGCAGTCGGGAGCACGAGGCCCTCATCGAGTAGCCGGTCGCGCCCCTGGCGCAGCATGGCCTCGTTGATATCCGTGTGCACGACCACGCCGCTGCTGCCGGCCTGACGCGCGAAGGCACGTGCAAGATCGCCGGTGCCGCCGGCGATGTCGAGCACGCGCTCGCCCTCGCGCACCGCGGCCACTGCGACCGTATAGGCCTTCCATGCGCGATGCATGCCAGCCGACATCAGGTCGTTCATCACGTCGTAGCGCGACGCGACCGAATCGAACACGCCGCGCACGCGCTCGACCTTCTCGCGCTCGTCGACTGTCTGATACCCGAAGTGGGTCTGCGTCATCGTGGCCGCTACGCGATCAGTGCTTGTGCCCACAACTGCCGCCGCTCGTCGGGGCGCCACCCATCGGCGCGTCGCGGTCCATGCCCGCGGCGGCGAGGCGCTCCTCATAGCGCTTCCATAACGTGTCCTGCTGCGTGCCCAGGTAGTGCAAATACTCCCACGAGAAGATGCCGCTCGAATGGCCGTCCGAGAAAGTCGGCTGCACGGCATAGTTGCCGACGGCCTCGAGCGCATCGACGCCCACCTGGCGCTTACCGGTCTGCAGCACTTCCTGCCCAGGCCCGTGGCCCTGCACCTCGGCCGACGGCGAATAGATGCGCATCAGCTCGAACGGAATGCGAAACAGGGTGCCGTCGTCGAAACCGACCTCGAGCACGTGCGATTCCTGGTGCACGGTGATCGTCGTCGGTTGCAGGGAGTTTGCGTTCAATCCGGCCATGGCGTTGCTGTGGGTTGCGTTTCGAGGGAACGCGCAGTGTAGTACCGCATCATTGGGAACCGCGCGGTCCGACCCCGCCCGGGGCCATAGGTTCAAACAAGCACGCGCTCGATGCCTCCGGCGTTCGCACGCGCAACGTACTCGGGCAGCCAGTTCTCGCCCAGAATGAGCCGTGCCATCTCGATGACGACATAGTCGGCTTCGAGCAAGCCGCCCTTCAAGTCCTCGCCATAGCGCGTCAAGCCCTGCAGGCAGCTCGGGCAGGAGGTCAGGATTTTGATGGGGCCTTGCGCGCCGGCCGCGCCGCCACCGGCCTCAGCGCCATTCATGAGATCGCGCAGCGCCACCTCGTTCGCACGCAACTCCTCGACCTTGCGAAAGCGCACCTGCGTCGCGATGTCGGGGCGCGTCACGCCCAGCGTGCCGCTCTCGCCACAGCAGCGCTTGGCCTCGATCACGTTGTCGCCGACGAGCGCCTTCACCGTTTTCATCGGCTCCTGCAGCTTCATCGGGTTGTGGCAGGGTTCGTGAAAAAGATAGCCACCGCCTCCCGCATCCTCAAGCGTGATCCCCTTTTCCAGAAGGTATTCGTGGATGTCGATCAGGCGGCTGCCAGGAAAGATCCTGTCGAACTGATAGCCCGCCAACTGGTCGTAGCAGGTGCCGCAACTGACGACGACGGTCTTGATGTCGAGGTAGTTCAGCGTATTTGCGACGCGGTGGAAGAGCACCCGGTTGTCGGTGATCATCTTCTCCGCCTTGTCGAACTGGCCGCTACCACGTTGCGGGTAGCCGCAGCAGAGGTAGCCCGGTGGCAGCACCGTCTGCACGCCCGCATGCCACAGCATCGCCTGCGTCGCGAGGCCGACCTGCGAGAACAAGCGCTCCGACCCGCAACCGGGGAAATAGAACACCGCCTCGCTGTCGGCGCTCGTCCCGGCCGGGTCGCGGATGATCGGGACGTAATGCTTGTCTTCGATGTCGAGCAGCGCGCGCGCCGTCTTCGTCGGCAGGCCGCCCGGCAGCTTCTTGTTGATGAAGTGGATGATCTGCTCTTTCAGCGGCGCAGGCCCGAGCGTCGCTGGCGGCGCTGCCATCTGCCGCTTGGCAAGCCCGCCCAGCAGGCTGTTCGCGAAGCGCTGCGCCTTGAAGCCGACGCCCACCATGCCGGCACGAAGGAGCTTGATCGTGCGCGGATTCGTCGCGTTGAGCATCAACATCGCCGCCGCGTTGCCGGGCCGAAAGCTCTTCTGCCCCATCTTGCGCAGCAGGTTGCGCATGTTCATCGTCACATCGCCGAAGTCGATGTTGACCGGGCACGGCGCGAGGCACTTGTGGCAGACGGTGCAGTGCTCGGCGACGTCCTCGAACTCACGCCAATGCTTGACCGAGATGCCGCGGCGTGTCTGCTCTTCGTACAGGAAGGCCTCGACGAGCAACGACGTCGCGAGGATCTTGTTGCGCGGGCTGTAGAGCAGGTTGGCGCGCGGCACGTGAGTCGCGCAGACCGGCTTGCACTTGCCGCAGCGCAGGCAGTCCTTGACCGAATCGGCGATCGCGCCGATGTCGCTCTGCTGCATGATGAGCGATTCGTGCCCCATCAACCCGAAGCTCGGCGTGTAGGCCTGCGTCAAGTCCGAAGGGTTCAGGTCGGCGCTCAGCTCCGACTGTCGCAGCAGCTTGCCCTTGTTGAAGCGGCCTTCAGGGTCGACGCGTTGCTTGTAGTCGGTGAAGCCGGCGAGTTCGTCGTCGCTCAGGAATTGCAGCTTCGTGATGCCGATGCCGTGCTCGCCCGAGATCACGCCGCCAAGCGAGCGCGCGAGCGCCATGATGCGCGCGACCGCCTCGTGCGCCGTGCGCAGCATCTCGTAGTCGTCGCTGTTGACGGGAATGTTGGTGTGCACGTTGCCATCGCCCGCATGCATGTGCAGCGCGGCCCAGACACGGCCGTGCAGCACCTGCTTGTGGATGGCGACACAGGCCTCGACGACAGGCGCGAATGCGGAGCCGACGAAGATCGCCTGCAGCGGGGCGCGCAGTTGCGTCTTCCAGGATGCGCGCAGGCTGTGGTCCTGCAGGCGGGTGAAGTAGCTGTGGCCCTCGGCAGGGTCCGCCGGATCCGCGGTTTCGATCACGTCGAGGTTCGCGAGCCAGTGTTGCCACTGCGCTCGCACGTCTCGCACCAGCACGAGCGCCTGCTGCACGCGATCTTCGAGCAACTCTGCCGAAGCGACCTCGCCCGCATCGTCGCCCTTGCCGAGCGGCAGGCTGCCGGCGGCGAAGAAGGCTTCGAGCGCATCCGTCAACGCGATCTTGTTGCGCAGGCTGAGCTCGATGTTGATGCGCTCGATGCCCTCGGTGTACTCGCCCATGCGCGGCAGCGGGATCACGACGTCCTCGTTGATCTTGAAGGCGTTGGTGTGGCGGCTGATCGCCGCCGTGCGCTTGCGGTCGAGCCAGAACTTCTTGCGCGCCTCGGCGCTCACCGCGATGAAGCCCTCGCCGCTGCGCGAATTGGCGATCCGCACGACCTCGCTCGCCGCACGCGCGACGGCATCGGCGTCGTCGCCGACGATGTCGCCGACCAGCACCATCTTCGGCAGCCCGCCGCGCTTGCTCTTGGTCGCGTAGCCGACGGCCTTCAGATAGCGGTCGTCCAGATGCTCGAGCCCGGCCAGCAGGACCGGCTGCGCGCCGCGCTCGGTGTTGGTGCCGCTCTTGGCGAGCGAGAACATGTAGTCCTTGATCTCGACGATGCACGGCACCGCGTCCTTCGCGTTGCCGAAGAACTCGAGGCACACGGTTCGCACGTGCGCCGGCATGCGGTGCACGATCCAGCGCGCACTCGTGATCAGGCCGTCGCAGCCCTCCTTCTGGATGCCCGGCAGCCCGGCGAGGAACTTGTCGGTCACGTCCTTGCCGAGACCCTCCTTGCGAAACACGCGGCCCGGGATGTCCAGTCGCTCGGTGCGCACCGGCCGCGACCAGTCGACCGCTCGGCCGCCCTTGGCTTCGAACTGGCGCAACTCGAAGCTCGCGATCTCGACGTCGTGAATCTTGCCGAGGTTGTGATCCAGGCGCACGACCTCGAGCCACTGCGCGTCCGGCGTGACCATGCGCCACGACGCGAGATTGTCAAGCGCGGTGCCCCACAGCACCGCCTTCTTGCCGCCCGCGTTCATCGCCACGTTGCCGCCGATGCACGAGGCCTCGGCCGACGTCGGATCGACTGCGAACACGAAGCCCGCGCGTTCGGCCGCATCGGCCACCCGCTGCGTGACGACGCCGGCCTCGCTCCAGACAGTGGCGACGGGTTGCTCGAGGCCCGGCAGCCGCACGTGCTCGACCTCGCTCATCGCCTCGAGCTTCTCGGTGTTGATCACCGCGCTGCGCCAGGTGAGCGGGATTGCACCGCCGGTGTAGCCCGTGCCGCCGCCGCGCGGGATGATCGTCAGGCCGAGCTCGATGCAGGCCGCGACGAGGCCAGCCGTCTCGGCCTCGGTGTCGGGCGTCAGCACGACGAAGGGGTACTCGACGCGCCAGTCGGTAGCATCCGTGACGTGCGAAACGCGCGACAGGCCGTCGTACTTGATGTTGTCCTTGGCCGTCACACGGCGCAGCGCGCGCGTCGCACGGCGGCGCAGCTCGGCAACCTCGTCGAAGCGCTGCGCGAAGTCATCCACGGCGCGCGTCGCGGCCGCCAGCAGTTCGCCCACCGCATCGTCGCGCTCTGCACCGGTCTCTGGTCGGCGGCGCGCCTGCACTTCGCGCAGCCGGTGGTGCAGCGCCTCGATCAGCGCGGCACGCCGGCGCGGGTTGTCCAGCAGGTCGTCCTGCAGATAGGGGTTGCGCTGCACGACCCAGATATCGCCCAGCACCTCGTAGAGCATGCGTGCCGAGCGCCCGGTCTGGCGCTCGTTGCGCAGCCAGTTCAGCCGGTCCCAGACCTTCTCGCCGAGCAGGCGGATGACGATCTCGCGGTCCGAGAACGAGGTGTAGTTGTACGGAATCTCGCGCAGGCGGGGCGCAGCGTTCGGCGCGGGCGGCGCTTGCGAAGCGGCTGTAGAGGGAAGCGGTGCGTTCATGAGGGGACGCAGATGCTACCGCAGTGCAGCATTTCCACCCCGCGTCAACCCTGACGCGAGCGGGTTATCCCGCTTGCCCTGCGGGCGCGCTCGATGAGAGAAACGGGGCTGCCGCAAACGTGGGTGAGAATCCCCGCGTCCCCTCAGTTCCACCAGTTCCACCCGAAACGGAGCCAGCATGAATTTCAGACCCCTTGCCTTGGCCGCGGTCGCCGCCGCCGCACTGACCACCCTGCCCGCGTCGGCGCAGACCGAGATCCAATGGTGGCACTCGATGACCGGCGCGCTGGGCGAGCGCGTCAATGAATTCGCCGATGGCTTCAATGCTAGCCAGAAGGAATACAAGGTCGTGCCAGTCTACAAAGGCTCGTACCCGGAGTCGATGACCGCTGCGATTGCTGCCTACCGCGCCGGCAACGCGCCCAACATCGTGCAGGTGTTCGAGGTAGGCACGGCCACGATGATGTCCGCCAAGGGCGCGATCAAGCCTGTCTACGAACTGATGAAGGAATCGGGGCTGAAGTTCGACCAGAAGGCCTACATCAGCGCCGTCGCCCTCTACTACTCCGACTCGCACGGCAACATGCTTTCGCTGCCATTCAACTCGTCGACGCCGGTGTTCTACATCAACAAGGACGCCTTCAAGAAGGCCGGACTCGATCCTGAGAAAGCGCCCAAGACGTGGCAGGAGTTCTCCGTCGTTGCCGGCAAGCTCAAGGCGAGTGGCCAGGAATGCGTCTACACGACCGGCTGGCCGTCGTGGGTGCACGTCGAGAACTACAGCGCCTGGCACAACCTGCCGATCGGAACGCTCGAAAACGGCATCGGCGGCCTGGGGACGAAGTTCGAATTCAACTCGCCCCTGCACGTCAAGCACATCCAGAGGCTGGTGGACTATTCCAAGAACGGCTGGTTCACGTATGCCGGGCGGCGCAACGAAGCCGAGGCCAAGTTCTTCAGCGGCGAATGCGCGATGCTGACCTCGAGCTCCGGCGCGCAGGCCAACATCCGCAAGAACGCGAAGTTCGGGTTTTCGGTGAACTTCCTTCCGTATGACGCCGAGATCAAGGGCGCGCCGCAGAACTCGATCATCGGTGGCGCGACCCTGTGGGCGCTCGGCGGCAAGAAGCCGGTCGAGTACAAGGGCGTCGCGCAGTTCTTCAACTACATCTCGCAACCCGAGTTGCAGGCCAAGTGGCACGAGTTGACCGGCTATGTGCCGATCACCTATGCCGCCGCCGAACTTGTGACGAAGTCGGGCTACTACGACAAGGTTCCTGGCGCCGACATCGCCGTCAAACAATTGAACTTCAAGCCGCCGACCGCGAACTCGAAGGGCCTGCGCTTCGGCAACTTCGTGCAGGGCCGCGACGTCATCGAAGAAGAGATCGAAGCCGCACTCGCCGGCAAGAAGACCGCCCAGGAGGCGATGGATGACGCTGTCAAGCGCGGCAACGAGATTCTGCGCAAGTTCCAGGCGACGGTGAAAGAGTAGTGATCCGAAGCGCCCGCGGGCTGCCGGCTTCACTCTGCGCCGGCCGCCCGCGCCCGGGTTGATCCCGCATGGAAAAGCGCGTCGTCTTCAAGTCGGTGTGGCTACCCTACCTGCTGGTAGCGCCACAGCTCGCGATCACGATCGTGTTCTTCTTCTGGCCCGCGGGCCAGGCGCTGTGGTTTGCCTTTCAGCGTCAGGACGCGTTCGGCATGAATGCCGAGTTCGCAGGCTTGGAGAACTTTCGCTACCTGTTGAACGACGAGAGTTATCTCAAATCGTTCGAGGTGACGGCCGTTTTCTCGCTGCTCGTCGCTTTCGGCGGCATCGTGATCGCGCTCCTGATGGCTGTCATGGCCGACCGGGTGATCAAGGGCGCGCTCATCTATCGCACGCTGCTGATCTGGCCGTATGCCGTGGCGGCGGCAGTGGCCGGCGTGTTGTGGGGCTTTCTGTTCGCGCCGTCGATCGGCATCGTCACTTTCTGGCTCAAGCAGTTCGACATCGAATGGAACTGGGTGCTGCAAGGCGGCCAGGCAATGACACTCGTCGTCGTTGCATCGATCTGGAAACAGATCTCCTATAACTTTTTGTTTTTCCTCGCCGGGCTGCAGTCGATCCCGCGCTCGTTGATCGAGGCGGCGGCGATTGATGGCGCGGGCCCGTTGCGGCGCTTCTGGACGATCGTCTTTCCATTGCTCTCGCCGGTGACGTTCTTCCTGCTCGTCGTGAATGTCGTCTATGCCTTCTTCGACACCTTCGGCGTGATCGACGCGACGACCCAGGGCGGGCCCGCCGGCGCGACGAACATCCTCGTCTACAAGGTGTACGTCGATGGCGTGAAGTCGGCCGACCTCGGCGGTTCGTCGGCGCAGTCGGCGATCCTGATGCTGATCGTGATCGCGCTCACCGTGGTGCAGTTCCGCTACGTCGAGCGCAAGGTGAACTACTGATGGGCGCTCACTGACATGGTCGAGCATCGCCCTCTGCTCACCGTGCTGACGCATGTCGGCCTCGCGCTCGGCATCGTCGTCATCGCGTTTCCGCTCTACGTCACTTTCGTCGCCTCGACCTTGACGCTGGAAGAGGTGCTCGAAGTCCCGATGCGGCTCGTGCCAGGCAACCACTTCTGGGCCAACTACAGCCAGGTGCTGAGTTCGGGGTCGACGCGCGGCTCGGCGGCGCCGGTCGGGCAGATGATGTTCAACAGCCTCGTGATGGCGCTCGTCATCGCAGTCGGCAAGATAGCGATCTCGATCATCAGTTCGTTCGCGATCGTCTACTTCCGCTTCCCGCTACGCAAGACCTTCTTCTGGATGATCTTCATCACGCTGATGCTGCCGGTCGAGGTGCGCATCATCCCGACTTTCAAGGTCGTCGCCGATCTCGGCATGCTGAACAGCTATGCCGGCCTCACGCTGCCGCTGATCGCGTCCGCGACGGCCACATTCCTGTTCCGCCAGTTCTTCATGTCGGTGCCGGACGAACTGCTCGAGGCCGCGCGCATGGACGGCGCCGGGCCGATGCGCTTCTTCTTCGATGTGCTGCTGCCGCTCTCGGCAACCACGATCGCCGCGCTGTTCGTGATCCAGTTCATCTACGGCTGGAACCAGTACCTCTGGCCGCTGCTGATCACCAACGACGAATCGATGTACACAACCGTCATCGGTATCAAACGCATGATCGTCGGCGGCGACGCGTTGACCGAGTGGCATCTCGTGATGGCCACCGCGATCCTTGCGATGCTGCCGCCGGCGCTCGTCGTGCTGCTGATGCAGAAATGGTTCGTCAAGGGCCTCGTGGATTCAGAGAAGTAGCCAGAGCAATCAGATGTCCGCAATTTCGATCCGCAATGTCACCAAGCGCTATGGGCGCGGGGCTTCGGCCGTGGAAGTCATTCACGGCGTCAGCGCCGAGATCGAGAGCGGCGAATTCATCGTCATCGTCGGCCCTTCGGGTTGCGGCAAGAGCACGCTGCTGCGCATGGTCGCCGGGCTCGAGGAGATCAGCGGCGGCGAGATTGCGATCAAGGACAAGGTCGTCAACGACGTCGAACCTGCGGACCGCGACATTGCAATGGTGTTCCAGAACTACGCGCTCTACCCGCACATGAGCGTGTTCGACAACATGGCCTACGGGTTGAAGATCCGCAAGCTGTCGAAGGATGAGATTCGCGCGCGTGTCGACAAGGCGGCCGCGATCCTCGAGCTCGGCCCGTATCTGAAGCGCCGGCCGCGCGAGCTCTCCGGCGGCCAGCGCCAGCGCGTCGCGATGGGCCGCGCGATCGTGCGTCAGCCCTCGGTCTTCCTGTTCGACGAGCCGCTGTCGAACCTCGACGCCAAGCTGCGCGCGCAAACAAGGCTCGAGATTCAGAAGCTGCATCGCGAGCTCGGCATCACCTCGCTCTTCGTCACCCACGATCAGGTTGAGGCGATGACGCTTGCGCAGCGCATGCTGGTGCTCAACGCGGGGCATATCGAGCAGATCGGCACGCCCGAATTCGTCTACGCGCGGCCGGCGACCACGTTTGTCGCGAGCTTCATCGGCTCACCGCCGATGAACCTGATTGCCGGGCGCGCCGAGGGCACGCGCTTTCAGGTCGGTACGCTGGCGCTCGAGTTGCCACACGCCGCGCCCCGCGAGGGCGATCTGATTCTCGGGCTGCGACCCGAGCATGGTGGTCGCGATGTCGAACTCGAAGGCGCGCGGGGGACGGGTTGGCCGATGCAGGTCGAAACCGTCGAGATGCTCGGTGCCGAGCGCCTGGTGCACGGCACGATCGGCCGCGCGGCGTTCACGCTGCGTGTCGACAGCACGCTGATAGCGCCTCGACCCGGCTTGCAACTCTTGCTGCGCCCCGCGCCGGATCACCTGCACTGGTTCGACCCGCAAACCCAAGCGCGCATCGAATGAGCGCGCAAGCGAAGGGATTGCGACCCTGGCCTTATCCGCTGTGGATCGCCCACCGCGGGGCGGGCAAACTCGCACCCGAGAACACGCTGGCGGCATTTCGCGCCGGCGCGGGCTACGGCTATCGCGCGTTCGAATGCGACGTGAAGCTCAGCGCAGACGGCGTGCCCTTCCTGTTGCACGACGATACGCTGCAACGCACGACGCCGGCACGCGGCGTCGCCGGCGCGCGGCCCTGGACCGAGCTGTCCCGCCTCGACGCCGGCGGCTGGCACAGCCGCAGCTTCGCTGGAGAACCCATCCCGAGCCTGGAGTCGGTCGCCGCCTTCGTGCGCCGCAACGGCCATGCGCTCAACATCGAGATCAAGCCGACGCCGCGGCTGGAAGCCGAGACCGGCCGCGTTGTCGCGCGCGAAACCGAGCGACTCTGGCGCGGCTGTGCCGTCCCGCCGCTGATGAGCTCGTTTGAAGCGCCATCGCTTGCCGCCGCAAAAGACGCAGTGCCCGCGTTGCCGCGCGCCCTGTTGCTCGATCAGCTGGCGCAGGGATGGTTCGAACTGGCGCTGGAGCTCGACTGCGCCGCCGTCGTCACGGCCTATCCGCTGATGGATGCGGGCGTGATCGCCCGCTTGCACGACGCCGGGCTGCGCGCGCTGTGCTACACGGTCAACGACCCGGCCGAAGGGCAGAGGCTGCTCGCACTCGGCATCGACGGCATCATCACCGATGCCGTCGATCGGTTCGCGCCAGAGGGCGCTGCGATGCTCGACTGAGCTCGAGCGCCAGTCACGGCTCCTCAACGCCTCGCACGCGGGAGTACACGCGCGTGTCGCGGCCGCCGCCGGACACGTCGACGCTGTCCTGGCGCAGCAGACCCTCGAAGGTGAAGCCGGCACGCTCGGCGACGCGCACGCTGCGCTCGTTGCGCGCGTCCATGCGGATCTCGACCCGCCGCGCGGCGAGCGTGTCGAAGGCCATGCGCGACAACGCGCGCGCGACTTCGACGATCAGCCCGCGGCCCTCGAAGCCGGTGCGACGCCAGTAGCCGATCTCGAAGCGCGGCACACTCCAGTCGATGCGATGCAGACCGCTGCTGCCGACGAACGCGCCCTCGCCGCCCTGGGCGCCGCCTGCGCCGCGCTCGAAGACAAAGAACACCATGTCTTCGCGCAACGCGAACTTGGCATGCATGCGCCGGCAGTTCAGCTCGGACTCCTGCATGGTCGGCGCCACCTGCGCCCACGGCATCCAGGGCTTGAGCTCGGCCAGCGTGTCGGTCACCGCGGCGTTCAGCTGGGCGCCGTCGCCCGACTGCGGGCGGCGCAGCAGCAGGCGTTCGGTCTCGATGCGTTCTGGGACGTCGATCAGCAGCGGGTCCATGGCAGCCCCTTGTTCACACCGGCATTGAGCCCGGCGCCGCCTCGGCGCCGAGCGCGTCTTCCGGCGATTCGGCGCGCGGCAATTCGCGCACGCCGCGGATCACCGGATGCCGCCACGCCGCGAGTGCGAGCAGCAGCGCAGCACCACCGGCGACGGCAAGCGCGCTGCGCAGGCCATAGTGCTCGCCGAGCCAGCCGCCGAGCAGCGCGCCAGGGCCGGCCGGCAGCAGGATCAGCCAGCGCATCGTGCTCGTCATCCGCCCGAGCAACGGCTCGGGTGTCACCGCCTGGCGCAGCGCGAGGAAGTTGATGAAGATGAGCACCGCGCCGAACGAGAAGCACACCAGCATCAGCGCGAACATCGCCACGCCCCAGCCATTGGCCGGCGCCATCGACACCGCGAGCCAGCCCACACCGCACACACCGATGCCGAGCACGAGGCACGGTCCCGGCCCCAGGCGCCGCGATATGCGACTGCCGAACAGGCTCGACAGCACCGTGCCCGCGCCCATGCCGACGTAGCTCAGCCCGATCGCCTGCGCCGACAGCCCCAGCGTGCGAGTCGCGAACAGGATCTGGACGACGATCGCCGCGTTGTGGCACATCTGCCAGCCGCCAACCACCGCCGCGAGCGAAACCAGCAGCCGGTGTCCGCGCACGAAGCGCACGCCGGCCCGAAGGTCGCGCCAGAAGTGCGCATCCTTGCGGCGCAGGCGCCGCTCGTCGATGCGGATGCCGCGCAGGATCGCGGCCGAGACGAGTAGCAGCAACGCGTCGGCAAGCAGCGCCAGCGGTGCGCCGAGCAGCTTGATCAGTACCCCGGCGAGACCCGGCCCGGCGACTTCGGCGCCCGACGAGGCGAGCGCGTTCTTCGCGTGCGCCTCCACCAAGCGGTCGCGTGCGACGACCTGCGTCAGCACGATCTGCGCCGCCGTACCGGCGACCGTGTACACGCTGCCGATGACGAAGGCCACCGCATACAGCCAGCCCATCGTCAGCCAGCCGAGCCACCACGCGAGCGGCACGCTGGCGACGATGACCGCGAGCACGCTTTCGCCGACGATGTAGATCGGCAACTTGCGCACGCGGTCGAGCCACACGCCCGAGGGCAGCGAGAACAGCACGAAAGGCAGGATCTCGGTGAAGGTCAGCCAGCCCATCTGCGTCGGTGATGCATGCAGCAGCACCGCCGCGGTGAGCGGCAACGCGAGCATCGTGACCTGGCCCCCGAAGGAACTGATCAGGATCGAACTCCACAGGCGACGGTAGGTCGCGTCACGCAGCAGGTCGCCTGCCGGCACGCGCAGGCGGCGGCGCAGGGCCGTCGGCACGGCGTTCCAAAGCGCCAGCCACCAGGGGGCGAAGCGCAGGGTCGAAACTTTGATGTTCACACTCTTCTCCCAACATGCCCGGCCCGCCTTTGGGGCACCGGACAGGCCGCGCGCCTTGTGGGCCGGGCCGGATTGCATTCAAGTCAGCGGATCGGGTTCGCCGAAACTTCCGCTGTGCTCACAGCGGCAGGGCGACCCGAAGGTGCTTGGCGCTGGGAGGGCTAGATTCGGGCAGCCATGCCGCCGAGGCGGGATGCTGCGAGCGGGGCATTCGTCATCGAACGGGCCCGCGGCGCCGGCCGCCCACGCAGGCCGACGCCGGCAACGCCGCACAGGGCGGGCAGCGGGCAATCGGGGTGGCGTGGTTTCATCGGTCGCGCTTTCTTGAAAGTCAAGGCCGCGATGCTATCAGCGGGCCTAGGTCAGGCTCAAGCACGAACTCGCACAACCTGGCGTCGACGTTGCGCACAACCGACGCTTGGACTGGCGCTGCGGCGCACGGCGGTGCGGCCGTGCGGTTCGCGGCCTCGCGATCGCACGAACAAGGCCGACGATCAGGAACGGTAGTCGGCGTTGATGCGAACGTAGTCCAGGCTCAGGTCGCACGTCCAGACCGACGCCTGCTCGTCGCCGCGGTTCAGATTGACCCGCACCGTGATCTCGCTTTGCTTCATCACGCGCTGGCCATCCTCTTCTCGGTACGCCGGGTGGCGGCCGCCGCGCTCGACGACGAGCACATCGTCGAGGTGCATGTCGATCAACGACTGGTCGAGGTCGGCGATACCCGCGTAGCCCACCGCGGCGAGGATGCGCCCGAGGTTGGGGTCGCTCGCGAAGAACGCCGTCTTGACGAGTGGCGAGTGCGCGATCGCATAGGCCGCGAGGCGGCATTCCGCCACGCTGCGTCCGCCGTCGATCTGCACCGTAATGAACTTGCTCGCGCCTTCGCCGTCGCGCACGATGGCCTGCGCAAGTTCCTCGGCGACCTCGATCACCGCGTCGCGCAGCAGCGCGCCGTCGGCGCTGTCGAACTGCGTGATCGGCGCATTGCCCGCGGCGCCGCTCGCGATCAGAACGAAGGAATCGTTGGTCGAGGTGTCGCCATCGATCGTGATGCGATTGAAGGAGCGATCGGCCGCCTCGAGCACAAGCGCATTCAGCAGGGCGGCGTCGATCGCGGCGTCGGTCGCGACGAAGCCGAGCATGGTCGCCATGTTCGGGCGGATCATCCCGGCGCCCTTGCTGATACCGCTCACCGTGACCGTGCGGCCGTCGATCTTCACCTGGCGGGACGCCGCCTTCGGCACCGTATCGGTCGTCATGATGGCTTCGGCCGCCTGCGTCCAGTGCGATGCGTCGAGGTCGGCAATCGCAGCCGGCAGCCCGGCAACCAGGCGATTGAGCGGCAGCGGTTCCATGATCACCCCGGTCGAGAACGGCAGCACCTGGCGTGGCTCGACGCCCAGGTGTTTCGCCAGCGCGTCGCACGTTGCCCGGGCGTCGGCCAGACCCGGCTCACCGGTGCCGGCGTTCGCATTGCCGGTGTTGACGACGAGCGCGCGGATCTCGGCCCCCGCGGCGAGGTGCTTTCGGCATACCTGTACCGGCGCGGCGCAGAAGCGGTTCTGCGTGAACACCGCGGCGACGCGACTGCCTTCGGCGAGCGCCATCACCGTCACGTCGCGCCGCCCTGCCTTCCGGATACCGGCCATCGCCGTGCCGAGCTTGACCCCGGCCACGGCGTGTATCGATTGCGGTGATGCGGCGACAAAATTGACTGGCATGGCGTGCACCCCGGCAAATGAGAGAAGGCGTCGATTGTAGGAAGCCTCCCTGCGACACCTTGCCGCGGTGTCGTCATTCTTCGCCGGCCCCGCTTCAGTGCGTGTCTTGATTCTTCACCAACTGGAGCACGGGCTTGAAGGACGGATGCTCACAACTTCCCAACCACTCGAAGATCACCATTTCCGCCGTGACCAGCGTGGCGCCCGACTGCTGCAAGCGTTGCATCGCTGCGAGCTTGTCGGCTACCCGGCGCGAGCCGCAGGCAGACTCGACGATCCAGACCTTGAAACGCCGCGCCAGCAACCCGAGCGCAGTCTGCATCAAGCAGACGTGTGCCTCGCAGCCGGCGATCACGACCTCCGGCGGGTTCGCGCCCTGGCGACCATCGATCAGCGCCTCGGCGAGCCCATCCTCACAGGCGTCGAAATGCATCTTGGCAAGCGTCGCGTCGCAACGCCGACGCACGTCCGGCGCATTGGGTCCCAAGCCGGAAGGGTTCTGCTCGGTGCCCACGACGCGAACGCCCAGCGCGTGCGCGGCGTCGGCGAGCATCGCCGCCTCTGCGATCACGCGCGGCCCATGGACGATCGCCGGCAACAGCCGCAACTGATAGTCGACGAGCACGAGCACGGATTGACTGCTTTGCATCTTTTCGGCCATGTGTTTTCTCCTCGTTCAAACGGCTGCACCAGGTGCCCTTGCGCAGCGCAGGCCGCGACACGCCAACCCGTGCGCCAGAAGGTCATGCTTCGGATCGGGGGCGCGCTACGGATGCTCCGGTTTGCAAGGAGTGTGTCACCTGCTCACGCATCATCGCGACACCTGATGGGCGATCGCCCGCAGATGTCGCCCGCGCAGCACGTTGAACGCGATCGCCACGCATGACACGCCGATCGCGCCGAACGCAAGAAAGCCGTCGGTGCCGATCACGCCGACCCAGAGTCCGCCGAGTGAGACACCCACCGACTGGCCGAGGTAGAAACACGAAGCAAAGGCCGACACTGCGGCACCACGCTGTTCGGGCGCCATCTGCGTCGCGTTGACCTGCAAGGTGTTGTGCAGCATGTAGTAGCCGAGACCGAGCAGAAGACAGCCAGCGAGCGCCCAACTCCAGGCTGGCGCAAAGCCGATCGTCAGCAATGCGATAGCCATGAAGGCGCCGCCCCAGCGTGCCAGCCCTCCCTCGCCAAGGAGTTTGACGAGCCGGCGCGACAGGATCGCGAAGACGAAGCCGCCGGCGCCGAACAGCATCACCATCGCGCCTGCCGCCGACAGCGAGAGGCCGAACGCGCGGTGCAAATGCGCCGCGATGAAGGCGAACGGCCCATACAGGCACATGCCCTCTAGAAACACCAGGCACAGAATCACGCGTGCCCACGGGCGCGCCAGCACGCCCGCGAATTCGCCGACGATGCGAGGCAGCACCGGCCCGCTGGAGTGCTTCATCATTCGCGCGCGCTGCGGCAGGCGGCGGTCGAGGACGAACAAGGCTGCGCTGATCGCAATGAAAAGCGCGGCAATGAGGAGATACGGCGCACGCCACGACAAATGATCCGCCGCAAAGCCGCCGAGCCAGACGCCGGCGGAAAGTCCGACTATCTGGCCGATCAGGAAACGCGCGAGAACAGGCTGGCGCTGTTCGTACGGCACCACGTCGCCGATCCAGGCCATCGACAACGGGATCACCGCCGCTGCCGTCGCGCCGGCCAGGGCGCGGGCGATGCGCAGCGTATCGAAGCCGGGCGCTGCGGCGCAGACCAGCGCCGTGGCGGCGCTTGCCAGCGTCGCCCAGGCGATCACGCGATATTTGCCAAAGCGGTCGCCGACCGGGCCGAAGAACAGTTGCGCCAGGCCGTAGGCGGTCGCAAACAAGCTGATGACCTGCGCCGCCGTGCCGAGAGTGACGCCGAACTCGGTCGCGAGCTTGGGCAAGAGTGCGTCGTTCACGCGCAGGGACATGGCGCTCGCGAACGCGGCCATCGCAAGGCAGATGATCGCGCCGCGGGGGATTGCTTCGGGGCCGGTCCCAGGTTCGTGGGTCATTCAGAGACAGCGCATCTCGGTGTTCGCCGCAAGCTCAAAGGGCATCATTCTCCGCTGCGGCGAGATTTCACAAGGCACGCGTCGTCCCGGGGCACCGCTCACTCGTCAGTCGTCAGTCGTCAATCGTCACAATGGACGTCGTCGGCCGCCGGCCCTCTGACCAAATCGCCCGAACCGTGGATGCATTTTTCGCACTGACCCGCGGCGCTCCCGCCGCGACGCTGATCTTGATCGCGATCGTCGCGGTGAGCCTCGTCGCGTTGTATGCGTCCCCCGCGTTCATCGAACGCAGTCTCTTCAGGCCATATTGGCTGGTGCGTCGGCACGAATACTCGACCTTGATCACGAGCGCTTTCGTCCACGCCGATCTCGCGCACCTGCTCTTCAACAGTTTCACGTTCTGGGCATTCGCCTTTTCGCTCGAGCGGGCGATCGGCTCGAAGATGTTCGTGCTGCTCTATTTGTTCGGCATGCTGGTCAGCGATGCCGGAACGTATTTCAAGCATCGACACGATCCCGGCTATCGCACGCTCGGCGCGTCGGGCGCGATCCTGGCGGTGCTTTTTGCGTCGATCGTCTACTTTCCGGGTGCGTCGATCTTCATCCTGCCGATTCCCGTGCCGATCCCGGCGCCGGT
Source organism: uncultured beta proteobacterium (assembly GCA_963774675.1). Taxonomy (GTDB): domain Bacteria; phylum Pseudomonadota; class Gammaproteobacteria; order Burkholderiales; family Burkholderiaceae_C; genus CAIKUF01. Next base: position 87,187 of record CAVZFV010000009.1, read on the forward strand.
CTTTGCGGTGGCCTATCTTGCGTACACCTGGTACGCCGCACGGCAGGGCCGCGGCCGCATCAACCACGACGCGCATCTCTCCGGCGCTGTGGCGGGCGTCTTGTTCGTCGCGCTGACGGACCTGGCGACGCTCAAGGGCGCAGTCCGTAGCGTCTTCGGTTGAGCGCGGGTGGTAGCGACGCGACTTGTCTCAGGTCAAGCCCGAAGACGATGGGAACGCAACTTCCGCTGCGGCTCTCGCGCCCTGAATTCGCAGGTAAGCCCTTGAAAGCTTGGCCGCGGCCCCTATAATGTTTATTGCTAGCACTCGAATCTGATGAGTGCTAACGACTCGGGATAGTGTCATGCAGACGCCGTCGAGTCGGCAAAGTCAGCGGTTACAAACCGTGCCGCGGGCTCCCAATCAAAGTTCGTTGTTGTTCACCCTGAATTAAGGAGATACCATGAAACTTCGTCCGTTGCACGATCGCGTGATCGTCAAGCGCCTGGAACAGGAAACCAAGACCGCCTCCGGCATCGTCATCCCCGACAACGCCGCCGAGAAGCCCGACCAGGGCGAAGTGCTGGCCGTCGGCCCGGGCAAGCGCAACGAGAAGGGAGATTTCGTCGCCTTGAACATCAAGGTCGGCGACCGCGTCCTGTTCGGCAAGTACAGCGGCCAGACCGTCAAGGTTGATGGCGATGAACTTCTCGTCATGCGCGAGGAAGACCTCTTCGCCGTCGTCGAGAAGAAGTAAACCCAATACCGGAGAATTCAAATGGCAGCAAAAGACGTAGTTTTCGGCGGCGAAGCCCGCGCGCGCATGGTCGAGGGTGTGAACATCCTGGCCAATGCAGTCAAGGTCACACTCGGCCCCAAGGGCCGCAACGTGGTGCTCGAGCGCTCGTACGGCGCCCCCACCGTGACCAAGGATGGCGTCTCGGTCGCGAAGGAAGTCGAGCTCAAGGACAAGCTCCAGAACATGGGCGCGCAGATGGTCAAGGAAGTCGCTTCCAAGACGAGCGACATCGCCGGTGACGGCACCACCACTGCAACCGTGCTGGCGCAAGCCATCGTTCGCGAAGGCATGAAGTACGTGGCTGCGGGCATGAACCCGATGGACCTCAAGCGCGGCATCGACAAGGCGGTCATTGCACTCGTCGAGCAGCTCAGGAAGCAATCGAAGCCGACGACGACGAGCAAGGAAATCGCTCAGGTCGGCACGATCTCGGCCAACAGCGACGACGAAGTCGGCAAGATCATCGCCGAAGCGATGGACAAGGTCGGCAAGGAAGGCGTGATCACCGTCGAAGACGGCAAGAGCCTGAACAGCGAGCTCGAAGTCGTCGAAGGCATGCAGTTCGACCGCGGCTACCTGTCGCCCTACTTCATCAACAACCCTGAGAAGCAGAGCGCGATCCTCGAGAACCCGTTCGTGCTGCTGTTCGACAAGAAGATTAGCAACATTCGCGACCTGCTACCGACGCTCGAAGCCGTCGCCAAGGCTGGCCGCCCGCTGCTGATCGTCGCCGAGGAAGTCGAAGGCGAAGCGCTCGCGACGCTGGTCGTGAACACGATCCGCGGCATCCTGAAAGTCGTCGCCGTCAAGGCGCCGGGCTTTGGCGACCGTCGCAAGGCGATGCTCGAAGACATCGCGATCCTGACGGGCGGCAAGGTGATCGCCGAGGAAGTCGGCCTCACGCTCGAGAAGGTCACGCTGGCTGACCTGGGCCAGGCCAAGCGCGTCGAAGTGGCGAAGGAAAACACCACGATCATCGACGGCAACGGCGCCGCGAAAGACATCGAAGCGCGCGTCAAGCAAGTGCGCGTGCAAATCGAGGAAGCGACGAGCGACTACGACAAGGAAAAGCTGCAGGAGCGCGTGGCCAAGCTGGCCGGCGGCGTTGCGCTGATCAAGGTCGGCGCCGCGACCGAAGTCGAGATGAAGGAAAAGAAGGCGCGCGTCGAAGACGCGCTGCACGCAACGCGTGCTGCCGTCGAAGAAGGCATCGTTGCCGGCGGTGGCGTGGCCTTCCTGCGCGCCAAGCAGGCCGCGGGCAAGATCAAGGGTGACAACCACGACCAGGACGCCGGCATCAAGATCGTGCTGCGTGCGGTCGAGGAGCCGATCCGCATCATCGTGCAGAACGCTGGTGACGAGCCGAGCGTGGTCGTCAACGCCGTGTTGGCCGGCAAGGGCAACTATGGCTACAACGCCCAGAACGGCGAGTACGGCGACATGATCGAGATGGGCATCCTGGACCCGACCAAGGTGACCCGCACCGCGCTGCAAAACGCAGCTTCTGTGGCGGCGTTGATGCTGACGACCGAGTGCATGGTCTCGGAAGCGCCGAAGGAAGAAGCGGCTGGCGGCATGCCGGGTGGCATGGGCGGCATGGGTGGTATGGGCGGCATGGGCGGCATGGACATGTAAGGTCCGCTTCGGGCCTTCGCGCCCGGATCGCTTTTGCGTAAGAAGGGCCGCAGCGATGCGGCCCTTTTTCATGGGCCCCGCCCGTGCACTCAGCCAGCGCGTTTGTGCACCCCGCCGAGCCCTTCAATGAGGCAGGCGGATAATCGTCCGCGGTGCGCACCAGGCGCGCCGCTGCCCAATCCCCCATGACCCTTGCCGCCCCGCTGCAACGTTTCGTCGACGACGAAATGGCGCGCATGCCGATGCTTGTCGAGCAAGTACTGCGCCAGACTGTCGATGCGCTGCGTCAGGCGCCGCAGGGCGCGCTAACCGCGGCGGAACGAATGCAGCGGTTCGAGTTCGCGCAAACGCTCCAGACGCAATCGCGAGAATTCTCCCAGGCGTTTGTCGCCGCATTCGCGCGGCGCGTGCAGGGTGGAGACAGCGCCGTCGCTTCGCAGAACGCACCCGCGCGCGGTCTTGCGCTGTTGGACGAATCGACGCACAACGCCGACATCGAGATCGCGCGCGTCGCAACGCAGATTGATGGCGTCGCCGAATGGGAACTGCGCGAGTTGCAGACCTTCACATCGGCACTGTGCGGCCTGCCTTACGTCTCGGTGTCGAGCAATCCGCTGCACCCCGAAGCCTTTGCGCATGCGCTGTGGCAGGCCGGTTGTGCGCTCGGTTCGGCGCAGGACGCCGCGCTCTTGCTGCGCCACGCCAGCATGCCTCTTGCCGAAGCGCTGAAGAAGGCGATCGCATCGGCCTGTACCCGCCTGGAAGCGCAGGGCATTCAACCGAGCCTGTATCGCACCGCAGTGCCACCGCGGGCGGAGTCGACGCGGGCGAGTCTGCTGACGGGCCTGCTCGAGAGCGCCTCGCCGCCCCATGCGGCGCAAACGCAGCGTCCCACGGCCACACTGGACGCACCTACTCGCGGCATGTTGCACGATCTGTTCGACGCCATCGCGCAGAGCAGTCAGATGCACCCCGCGTTACGCGCACTCACCGCCTCGCTGCATGCGAGCGCGCTTGAACTCGCCGCGCACGATCCGCAGCTGCTCGAATCGGCGAGCCACCCGTTTTGGACGTTGCTCGATCGTTTCGCCTACCAGAGCGCGACGCATCCGGACGCCGCCGACCCGCAATCGCGCGCCTGGGTCGGCTACGCAACCGAGTTGGTTGCCTCGCTTCAGCGCGCGCCGCTGCAGGGTGCCGAGCTCTATCGCGACTGCGTGGCCAAGCTCGATGCCTATTCAGCGGCGCAGTTCAACGCCCAATTGCTGCAGGCGGCGGGCGACATCGACGCGCTGGCGCGCAACCCGCCGGTGTCGATCGCGATGGACCTCGGCACGATGGACACGGTACCGGCCGATCTGCTCATCGCTTCGGCGCCGGAAACGCGCGCCGCGAATGGAAATACCGACGCCAACACAAACGCCGACACGGCCGCGGCCGCCTGGCTCGCGGAGCAGCAACCCGGCGCCTGGTACCGCATGTTCCTGCGCGGGCGCTGGGGCGTGACGCGCCTGCTGTGGTGCAGCGACGCGCGCACGCGCTGGCTGTTCGCGAGCCCGCATCCGCAACGCAACGACGCTTTCGAGCACGCAACGCTGCTGCGGCTGCGTGCCGAAAAGTTGATTCGACCTTTCGTCGAGCGCGCCGTCGTCGTGCGCGCGGCCGAGAGCGTGCGCCGCCGACTTGCCGACAAGCGCACGACGCGCTGAGTTCGCTCGCCCGCAAGGAAGCGCGTTTCAGCAATCGCGTTTTCGTAATCGCGTTACAACAATCACGTTGCAGCAATCGGCGCTCAGGAATTCAGCGCCGCTTCAATCTCGCGCGCGACAAGCGCCGGTTGCTCGTGCACGATCCAGTGCGATGCATCTGGCACACGGGCGACGCGCAGCCGCGGCACATACGCGTCCAGCCCATCGAGCAGCGCAGGCGGCAGCGCGACATCGCGCTCGCCCCAGATAACGAGCGTCGGCACGCGCACCGTCACGAACTCGGGAGGGAACGAGAGCGTCATGATCGCGTCGTCCGCAGACTTCGGCGGGCGCAGTGGCGACGCCCTGTAGTAGTTGAGACCGCCTTGCATCCCCGCGCGCCAGACGCTGCGGTATTTGTCCTTCACATCGTCCGTCAGCCAGTCTGGCGCAACGACCGGCGAACCGCGTTCGACCCTGGCGCCGAAGAACGGCCAGAGGCGCGCGAAGTCGTCTGCCAAGAGCAGCTCCGCTGCATCATCGCGGCACAGGAAGTTCATGTAGGCGCTCGCCGCCTGTTGCGCCGGCGCGTGCTGCAACTCGCGCAGAAAGGTCGCCGGGTGCGGTGAGTTGATGATCACGAGGCGTTCAAGCAACGCCGGCTGCTGCGCCGCCAGGTTCCAGGCGAGCGCGCCGCCCCAGTCGTGCGCGACGAGTGCGGCAAGCGGCGCCCGATCCGCCCGGCCCGCTTCGCGGTTGCAATGCGCGGCGAGCGCTTCGATGTCGGCGACGAGCTGCTTCGGCCGGTACGCGTCCACTGCCGCCGGCGCGCTCGACTGCTCGAACCCGCGCAGATTCGGCGCAACGCAACGGTAGCGTTCGCCGAAGCGGGACAGCATCTCGTCCCACACGAACGCGGCCTCCGGGAAGCCGTGCAGGAAGAACACGAGCGGCGCGGCGCGCGGCCCCGCGGCCCGGCACGACAGCGTGATGCCATGCGGCAAATCAACTTGAAACTTCTCGATCATCGATGACCTCCGAACCAAGTCCCGGGCAAGCGGGTTCACTCGGCCGGCGCGTGCGTCCATCCGTGCAGCGCCAGCGCAGCGTCGTCGATACCGGCGCCGCTCAGCGCCGAGAACAGCGTGACGCCCACATCGGCCTCTTCGGTCGCGTACTCGCCGAGCACGGCCTGCAATGCGGCGAGCGCAGCCTGCGCCTCGCGGCGATTGAGCTTGTCGGCCTTGGTCAGCAGGACGAGCAGCTTCACCGCGCCATTCGCAATACGCGGCGCAATGAAGGCAAGCAGTTGCCGGTCCAGATCCGTCGCGCCGAGACGCGAATCGATCATCAGCACGATGCCGGAGAGACTTCGGCGCAGCTCGAGATAGTCGGTCATCACCTTCTGCCAGCGCAGCTTGGCGTCGCGCGCGACTGCCGCATAGCCGTAGCCGGGCAGATCGGCGAAGAGCACGTCGGCCGCGTCCTTCGGGCCGAGCGCAAACAGATTGATGTGCTGTGTGCGGCCCGGCGTGCGCGAGGCGAACGCGAGGCGCTTTTGCTGCGCCAGCCGGTTGATCGCGGTCGACTTGCCGGCGTTGGAGCGGCCGACGAAGGCGATCTCTGGCAATTCGGTTGCAGGCAGTTCGGCGAGCTTGCTCGCGGTGGTCAGGAAGCGCGCGGTGTGGGTCCACGCGAGTGCGGCTTTCGCGGCCTTTGACGCGGCGGCGGCGGCCGATGCAGCGGCGCTCGCCGGCTTGCGTGATGACATTGTCTCGGTCTTGTTTTCGGTCATCTCTGCGCGCCAAATCCGTCATTGTAAAATCTTCGGGTTTTGCGGCCTGAGCACACCCATCCATGAAGTCCATCGCCCCCTTGCTGCCCCGCCTGCTGGCGGCCGTCCTCATCGCGGCGACGATGTCCGCGCCCGCGTTCGGCGCCGAAGAAAAAGCAGCGGCCAAGCCCGACCCGGCAAAAGGCGAGGCGATCGCAGGCCAGGTCTGCGGCGCGTGCCACACGTCCGACGGCTCGCGCGGTCTGGCGGCGAACCCGATCCTGCAGGGACAGCATCCGGAGTACCTCGTCAAGCAATTGATGGAGTTCAAGGCGGGCAAGCGCGAGAACGCAATCATGCTCGGCATGGCCTCGACCCTGAGCGAAGCCGACATGCGTGATGTGGCGGCGTTCTACGCGTCCAAGCAGGCCAAGCCCGGCTTCGCGACGAACAAGGACACCGTCCGCATGGCCGAGCGCATCTATCGCGGCGGCATCGCCGAGCGCCAGGTTCCGGCCTGTGCGGGCTGCCACACGCCCGACGGTGGGGGCATTCCTGCGCAATTCCCCCGCCTTGCAGGTCAGCACGCAGAATATGCCGAGGCGCAGTTGCTCGCGTTTCGCGACGGCCTCCGCAAGAACGGCCCGATGATGACGGGCGTCGCCGCGCGGCTGAGCGACAGGGAAATCAAGGCGCTCGCCGACTACATGGCCGGGCTGCGCTGACGCTGCATCGCTTAAGCAGTTGCAAAAGGCCGGTCTCGTACCGGCCTTTGTCTTTTGTGCGCCGGCAATCGGGCCGACATCGTAAGAACTTCACCCGCTCCAGCGACTCCATCAACATCGAGCCAAACCCCTCCAGGCCACGCCATGCCATCGCACTTCGACAACGGATTCCAGCACCGCAACAGTTCGGAAATCACGCCCCGCGCCGTCTACGAACAGCGCCGCGCGTTGCTCAAGCTCGTCGCCGGCGGCGCTGCCGGTGCAGTGCTGGCAGGCTGGGCGCAGCGCGCGGCAATCGCGCAGGTGCCCGCGCCGGGAAAGCTGGCGGCACTGCCCGGCGCGCACAGCGCGGTACCTGGCGCGATGCTGATGGACAAGCTCACCGCCTACCAGGACGTCACCACGTACAACAACTTCTACGAGTTCGGCACCGACAAGTCCGATCCGGCGCGCAACGCGGGTTCGCTCAGGACGCGACCCTGGACAGTGGCGATCGAAGGCGAAGTGAAGAAGCCCCGGGTCTTCGACATCGAAGAGCTGCTCAAGCTCAGCCCGCAGGAGGAGCGCATCTACCGCCTGCGCTGCGTCGAAGGCTGGTCGATGGTCGTGCCGTGGGTCGGCTACTCACTCGCCGAACTGATCAAACGCGTCGAACCGACCGGCAACGCCAAGTACGTGCAATTCGTCAGCCTTGCCGACCCGAAACAGATGCCCGGTGTCGGCTCGCGCGTCCTCGACTGGCCGTACGTCGAGGGCCTGCGGATGGATGAGGCGATGAATCCGCTCACATTGCTCGCCTTCGGTCTCTACGGCGAGGTGCTGCCCAACCAGAACGGCGCTCCGGTGCGCCTCATCGTGCCGTGGAAGTACGGCTTCAAGAGCGGCAAGTCGATCGTCAAGATCCGCTTCGTCGAGAAGCAGCCGAAGACGAGTTGGGAGGAGGCGGCGTCGAACGAGTACGGCTTTTATTCGAACGTGAATCCCAACGTCGACCACCCTCGCTGGAGCCAGGCACGCGAACGCCGCATCGGCGAGGACGGCCTGTTCGCGAAGAAGCGGCCGACGCTGATGTTCAACGGCTATGAGGCGCAGGTCGGCCAGCTCTATGCCGGCATGGACTTGAAGAAGTACTACTGACGCTCGCGCGCCCTGCCACGGATGAACACTGCAAACGTGCTGAGCTCACGCGCGCATGCCGCGCAAGCGGCTCGCCGCAGGAGCCCGCTGCTGCACGCAGCCGCCAAGCCCATCGTGTTCGCCGTCTGCCTGCTGCCGTTCGCATGGTTGCTCTACGGCGCACTGACCGATTCACTCGGCGCGAACCCGGCCGAGGCGCTGATCCGCGGCACCGGGGACTGGGTGCTGCGCGGGCTGTGCGTGACGCTGGCGGTGACGCCGCTGCGGCAGCTGACCGGCCGCCCCGAGCTGGCGCGCTATCGGCGCATGCTGGGGTTGTTCACGTTCTTCTATCTCGTGCTGCACTTCCTGTCCTACGCCTGGCTCGACATGGGCTTCGATCCGCAGGCGATCGCGCGCGACATTCCGAAACGGCCCTTCGCGCTCGTCGGCTTCGCTGCGTTTGTGCTGATGATTCCGCTGGCCGCCACCTCGTTCAACCGCGCAATCAAGTCGCTCGGCGCGAAACGCTGGCAGACGCTGCACAAGCTGGTCTACGTGATCGCGCTGCTCGCGTTGCTGCACTTCTTCTGGATGCGCGCGGGGAAGAACGACTTCGCCGAGGTCGCGGTCTACGCCGTCATCGTCGCTGTGCTGCTCGGCTGGCGCGTCGTCCATGCCGCGCGAGCGCGTCGCATCGCGGCGCTTCGTACCGTTACCAAGTGAGCTGGCGCATCGTCAGCCCGCGCCCTCGAGCCGGGCCCTGACGAAACCACTCGCGCCATAGCGAGTCACGTGCGCGTAGTAGCGCTCTTGCACCCGCTTCACCATCGCGCCATAGGCGTCCATCAGCTCCGGCCGGATGCTGAAGTGGTCGTAGTTCACGACCACGTTCACGCGATCGGCGAGCGGGGCGAGTAGCCGCGTGATCTCGGCTTCGATCTCGGCGATGTCCGCTTCGGCGTCGATCGCGAGGCCTTCGAAATTCACGAACAGCCGCAAACCCTTCGGGTCGAGCTCGATGCGTTCGGCGATCGGAATTGACAGCATGCGTTCGCGCAGGTTCATCGTCGCGTCGGCGAACAGACTCGCGTCCATCAGGCGCAGGTCCGGACTGATTGCCGGCGCGAAATCCATCATTGCGAGGATCTGGCGCTCAAGGTCGATGCCGGGGGCGATCTCGATCAACTCCAGCCCGCTCGTGCCCGCCGCGCCGGGCGCGAGCCGGAACACGCAGCGCTCCGTCACGTAGAGCACGCGTTGTCCGCGCGCGAGTGCGCGCCCGCCGCTGAAGGTACGTTGCTCGACCTCGCGCACGAACTTCCTCTGCGTGCCTTCGCTGTCGACCAGCACCCTGCCGCCCTCCGCCCGCACGCGCAGGTCCCCCGCGGTGAAGGTGCCGACGAACACGACCTCGCGTGCCGCCTGGCTGATGTTGATGAAGCCGCCCGCACCCGCGAGCCGCGGCCCGAAGCGGCTTACGTTCAGGTTGCCCTGCGCGTCGGCCTGCGCGAGGCCGAGGATCGCGATGTCGAGCCCGCCGCCGTCGTAGAAGTCGAACTGGCTCGGCTGATCGATGATCGCCTGCGTATTGACCGCCGCGCCGAAGTTCAGGCCGCTCGCCGGGATACCGCCGATCACACCCGGCTCGGCAGTGAGCGTGAGCAGGTCGATCACCTCCTCCTCGGCCGCCACATCGGCCACGCCTTCGGGCATGCCGATGCCGAGATTCACGACCGCGTTGCGCTTGAGTTCGAGCGCCGCCCGCCGCGCGATCCACTTGCGCGCGCTCATCGCCATCGGCGCGAACGAGTTCATCGGCACCCGGATCTCGCCCGCAAACGCCGCGCTGTAGGGGGTGACGAAGGTCTGCATGTGATGTTCGGGATGCTCGGCGACAACGACGCAGTCGACGAGCACGCCCGGGATCTTCACCTGCCGCGGGTTGAGCGAGCCGCGCTCGGCAATCCGCTCGACCTGCGCGATGACGATGCCGCCGCTGTTGTGCGCGGCCATCGCGATCGCGAGTGCCTCGAGCGTCAAGGCCTCTCGCTCCATCGTCAGGTTGCCGTCGGCGTCGGCAGTCGTCGCGCGGATGATGCCCACGTGGACCGGGAAGGCCTTGTAGAACAGCACCTCCTCGCCGTCGATCTCCATCAGCCGCACCAGGTCCTCGGTCGTCACCGCGTTGACCTTGCCGCCGCCGTGGCGCGGATCGACGAACGTGCCGAGCCCGACCGCGCTCAGCGTGCCTGGCTTGCCGGCGGCGATGTCGCGAAACATGTGCGTGATCACGCCCTGCGGCAGGTTGTAGGCCTCGATCGCGCCTGTCACGGCGAGCGCCTGCAGTTTCGGGCACAAGCCCCAGTGGCCGCCGACGACGCGTTTGACGAGACCCGGATGGCCGAAGTGGTTCAAGCCCCGATCTTTTCCGTCTCCCTGGCCGGCTGCGTAGAACAGCGTCAGATCGCGCGGCGCGCCCTGCCCCGTTTCGGCCTGCGTCGCCAGAAAGCGCTCCTCGAGCGCGACCGCGATGCCTTCGGCAAAGCCGATACCGACGAAGCCGCCGGTGGCGACTGTGTTGCCGTCGTGGATCAGGCGCACGGCCTCGGCAGCGCTCACGATCTTGTTCGGCCGCGCCGGATTTGCGGCGCCGATTCTGGGGGTGTCGAGGTGCATGTTCGGGTCTCTACAAACCGGCGCATTGGCAGTCGAATCGGCACGCTTCGAGCGCGCGACCGGCGCCCATCGGCGTTCGCGCCACGTCAGCATAGCCGGCCGCGCACCCGGTCGGCAATCACGCTCGCGCCACCCTATCGCGCAAGCTTCGCGTCAGCCGCGGCGAGCAAGGCCCGATTGCTCGGATTGCGCTGAAGAAAGCTGTCTCGATAGGGCTCCGGGACGTTCGGCAACGCCACCTGGCGCACCCACTTGGCGCCGTATGCAAGCGCCATCAAGGCGTCTTCGCGATCGTCATTCGCGTCGAACACCTGCGCCGCGACCCACCACGCCTCGCCGTAGTACAGATCGGAGGGCTGCAGGGTCGGCAATTGGCCGGCGAGCTCGCGCATCGTCTGCGCCGCCGCCGCGGTTTGCCTTGCGCGGCTTTGTGCGTGCGCGCGCAGCAGCCTCGCCTTCATCGCGACGCCGGCAAACTCGAGTTGCAGCGCCAGCTGAAGGACTTCGTCGTAGCGCTGAAGATCGGCGGCGTCGTCAACGCTGCGAGCGTGATCGAGCAGCGCGTGCATGCGCACGTGCGGATCGGCGCCCGGCGTCAGCAGCGCGATGGCCTCATCGATTCGATCGCGGTCCGAGTGGCCCATCGCGCGCGCAAGGCGCGACGCGACCGTCGCACCCCGGGCGCGCACATGGTCGATCGGTGGTCGTTCGTAGGCGAGCGCCTGCTGCGCGCGCGCAAACTGCCCGAGGTCGATCAGCAACTGCGCCTTGTGATTCGAGGCGAGGGCGATCCACAGCAGCTGCTTGTCGCGCGCGAAGCAGGCGATTGCCGCGTCCAGCCGCTGCAGTGCCTCGCTGTAGCGGCCGACCATGCCGCAGTACAGGCCGACGTAGGTTTCGAGCACCGCACCCTCGGGCCCATCGGTGGCGCCGAGTTGCGCCTGCATCGCAAGCGCGCGCTGCGCCAGCGCCAGCGCCTCGGGCACCCGGCCCAGGTTGCCCTTGACGGTGGCGAGGTTCGAGGTGAGCGTCGCCAGTTCGGCGATATCACCGAGCGCGCTTGCATTCTCGATGGCCTTGTGTAGCGCGAAGTCGGTGTCACGCAGGCGGCGCGCGGTGTTCAGCACATACGCGTAGTCGGCCCAGAAATTGCCGCGCTGCTCGGGCGTGCCCTCGGCTTCGATCAGCGAACGGTACGGCTCGATCGCGGCCAGCCCTTCGGCAGACCTGCCGGATTGGGCCAGACCCACCGCGTGCAGACGCGCGGCCTGAAAGCGCGGCCAGGGTGACGGCAACTCGCGTGTCAGCTCCAGCGCCTGCACCGCCGCGGCGATGCCGGTCGGGTGGTCCGCGGCCATCAGCGCGGCAGTGGCCTTGGCAGTGAGCGCGGCTGCGCGCTCGGCGTCGGTCTTCGCAGCGGCGAGCAGGCCGTCGATCGCCGCCTGCGCGCGCGTCACGCCCTGAACGACGATCAACGCATGGATGCTCTCGCAGCGCGCCTCGAACGCGCGCGCGTGATTGCACGCGCGGTCGAAGGCGTCGGCGGCCAGGCGCCAGCATTCGACCTCGTGGCTGCGCTGCGACGCACGCTGCGCGCGCCGCGCCGACGCGGCGTAGCACTCGCCCGCGCGCTGCCACTCGCTCGCGCCGGCCCAGTGCGGTGCAGTGCGTTCGGGTGGTGCGTCGTGCTGCTCGAGGTAGGTTGCGATGCGCCGGTGCAAGAGCTGCCCGATCGGCTGCGGCACGGAAGCAAGCGTCGCCTCGAAGATCAGGTCGTGCGCGAAGCCCCGATCGCGAATCACTTGCGCCGCTTCGAGTTCGCGCCACGGTTCGGCGATGTCGAGCGGGTGCGTCTCCAGCACCGCGGCGGCGAGTTCGGCATGGAAGTCCGGGCCGGCGAGCGCCGCAACGCGTGCCAGACGCAGCGCGGGCGCCGACAGTTGGGAAAGGCGTCGCTCCACGAGTGCGCCTACGGTGACGGGTTGCGGCAACCTGGCGTGCGCTTCCAGTGCGCCTCCGCGCTCGGATATCACGAGATCCTTCAAGGTCTCGAGCGCGAACATCGGATTGCCGCCACTGTGCTTGAGCAGTGCCGGGGCGAGACGTGCCGGATCGAGTTCGGCAACGCCGATCGATTCGATGAGTGCACCGAGCTGCGCGAGATCCAGCGGCTGCAGCTCGACAGCTTCGACGCGGCCGCCTTCTTCCAGCGCTCGGCGCAACGCGCCAGCCGCTGCGCCGGCGTCGGCCGGTCGTTGCGCAAAGCCCCAGCGCAGCGCGGCGAGCGCGTCCGCCTGCAGCATCGACTGCACGAACTCGATGCTCGCGTCGTCGGCGAAATGCAGATCGTCGACGATGACGGCTTGCAGGCCTTCGCGCAAGGCGTCGGCAAGCGTCAGCTCGACCGCGCGTTGCAGCAGCAACCGCTGCGCTTCGCCGGCCACGCTGACAGCGGGGCCGAGCTCGGGCAGGATCAAGGCGAGCTCTTGTGTGCGCGTCGCCGTCATCGGCGCGCTGCAGGTTGCGAGGACCGATCGCAGCAGCCGCGCCAACATCGCATACGCAATGCCGGCGTCGCCCGGCCTCGCCTGAACGCTGACCAGATGCGGGCGACCGGCAGAAAAGTCCTGCAACAAACGGCTCTTGCCGATGCCGGCTTCGCCGACGAGCAGGAACACGCGTTGCGCCGACCATGCACCGTCGAGTCGGAGAAGCTCGCGCTCGCGGCCGATCAGCCGCGGCGGGCGCAAGAGACTCGCCGGTACCACCGCGCGACGTGCCGGCAGACTTGCACCGGCCTGCTCGATTGTCGCCATCAGCTCGATCGTTTCGGCCGACGGGCGGGTGCCGAGTTCGTCTTTCAGGCTGCGCTCGAAGCGCTCGAAGGCAGCGATCGCTGCCGCCCGGTCGCCGCGCAGATAGTTCAGCCGCATCAGGCGCCGGTGCGCGTGCTCGGCGTAGGGGTCGGCGTCGATCAGGCGCTGCGCATAGACGATGCCGCGCGCCACGGCTCCGTTCTTCTCACACGACGCCGCCGCATCGGCCAGCGCGCTCGTGCGCTGCTCGCGCCACTTGCGGCGCTCGGCGCGCAGCCATTGCGCGAGATCGGGCAGATCGTCGAACTCGAGGTCGCCGAGCAACTCGTCCTGGCCCGCGCTTTCGTCTTCGAGAATCTGATTCAGTGTCGGCTCAATGTCGGTGCCGATATCGCTCGCGAGTTGCAACTGCGCGTCGGTCGTGACGAGTGGGTTCGACGCTTCGCGCCGCAAACGGAACAGCCGCTGGCGCAGGCTGTTGTCGGCCTGCCGGGCGCTGGCACCGGGCCACAGCATGGCGGCGAGATGGTCGGCTTTGATCCCGCCCGACAGCGCGACGACCGCGAGCAGTGCCGCATCCTTCGGTCGCAGCACAATCGTCCGCGCGGGTTGTTGCGCCACGAGGCTGGGCCGGCCCAGCAGGCGCAACTGCCACGTTAGATCCGGCCACGTCAGATCCGGCCGCGCAAGGTCTGGCCGCGCCGGGTCGAGCGACGAACTCGCGCTGGCGTTGGAACGTGGGGAAGCGTCAGGTTGGGACATGCGGCGAGTTTCATGCCAGCTTGCGGCGCAGGCAACCACCGCCGTAGCTGCAAGCGGCGAACCCGGTGGCGCGGCCGGGCGCGCACCGGTCCGCGTCTGCGCGCCGCGATCGCCCTCAGGCGTGGCGTCGACGGGCGACGAATCCGAGCACGCCGAGACCGGCAAGCATCATCAACACGGTCTGTGGCTCGGGCACGGCCGCCACCGCACTCACCGTCAGCGTCACGTCGTGCAGGTGGTAGCTCGCGGTGAATTCGGTACCCGGTGCGAAGCCGTAGACGCCGATCGAATCGAACGGATTCGCATCGGCCTGCGCAGCGAAGGTCATGACAACGAAGCTGTCGCCGAGCGCGGGTGTGTAGCCCAGGTTCCAGACGCCGATCTCGCCGCCCAGGCTCACATCGTCGCTGACTGCGAGCGTGTCGAAGCTTGCCAGGCTCGCGAGCTCGAAGTTCAGCTTGCCTGTCGCGGCGTTGACGAGTGCGCCGGTGATGCTGAGGTGGCCGATGCCGTCGATGCCGGGGTCGATCGCGCCGCCCTGGTTCACGATGTCGCCGTTCACGTGCGTCGCGATCGTGCCGTCGCCGGCCAGGATGCCGGCGTTCACGAAGGCGGCGTTGCTGCCCAGGAAGGTGGCGCCGGCGGCGGTTTGCACGAGGCCGTGATTGGTGAACGCCGAAGTGACCGTCATCGTGCCCGCCTCGACGTTGGTCGTGCCGGTGTTGTTGTAGACGACGTCCATCGTCGTCGTCGTCGCGTTCTGCTTGTCGAAGGTGCCGGCGTTGTTGAACGCGTTGGTGCCCGAGTAGCTGTAGACGAAGCTGTCGAAGGCATTGGTGTCGGTCCAGGTGCCGCTATTGTTGATCGTGGCGCCGGTGAAGCGGATGCGGTTGTTGTTCGTCGCTGTGTTGCCGCTCCAGGTCGTGTCACCGACATTGAGCACGCGGCCGCCGCCCAGGTTCTTGTCGTTCGCGCCGCTGATCGCCAGGTCACCCGCGACCGTGGTGCTCGCCGCGCCGCGGATGACGGTGCCGGTCCACGTCACCGGGCCGAGCAGGGTGTGGTCCGCGCCTTGCAAATTGCCGCCGCTCAGCAACATCGCGGTGCTGATCGTGCCGCCGTTGAGGTTGACGAAGCTGTAGCCGCTGGAGCCGCTGATCTCGGTCGTGCCCGAGCCGGTGATGCTCGCCGCGTTCAGGTTGTACGTGCCGTAGTTGAAGTCCAGCACCGCGCCGCTGGCGACGTTGAACGCGCTCGCGCTCGTGCCGCCGCCGGTCGTCCTCAGCCTTCCGGCGTTGATGTTGGTCGTGCCGAGGTTGTTGTAGACGACGTCCATCGTCGTCGTCGTCGCGTTCTGCTTGTCGAAGGTGCCGGCGTTGTTGAACGCGTTGGTGCCCGAGTAGCTGTAGACGAAGCTGTCGAAGGCATTGGTGTCGGTCCAGGTGCCGCTATTGTTGATCGTGGCGCCGGTGAAGCGGATGCGGTTGTTGTTCGTCGCGGTGTTGCCGCTCCAGGTCGTGTCACCGACATTGAGCACCCGACCGCCGCCCAGGTTCTTGTCGTTCGCGCCGCTGATCGCCAGGTCACCCGCGACCGTGGTGCTCGCCGCGCCGCGGATGACGGTGCCGGTCCACGTCACCGGGCCGAGCAGAGTGTGGTCCGCGCCTTGCAAATTGCCGCCGCTCAGCAACATCGCGGTGCTGATCGTGCCGCCGTTGAGGTTGACGAAGCTGTAGCCGTCCGAGCCACTGACCTCGGTCGTGCCCGCACCGGTGATGTTCGCCGCGTTCAGGTTGTACGTACCGTAGTTGAAGTCCAGCACCGCGCCGCTGGCGACGTTGAACGCGCTCGCGCTCGTGCCGCCGCCGGTCGTCCTCAGCCTTCCGGCGTTGATGTTGGTCGTGCCGAGGTTGTTGTAGACGACGTCCATCGTCGTCGTCGTCGCGTTCTGCTTGTCGAAGGTGCCGGCGTTGTTGAACGCGTTGGTGCCCGAGTAGCTGTAGACGAAGCTGTCGAAGGCATTGGTGTCGGTCCAGGTGCCGCTATTGTTGATCGTGGCGCCGGTGAAGCGGATGCGGTTGTTGTTCGTCGCGGTGTTGCCGCTCCAGGTCGTGTCACCGACATTGAGCACGCGGCCGCCGCCCAGGTTCTTGTCGTTCGCGCCGCTGATCGCCAGGTCGCCTGCGACCGTGGTGCTCGCCGCGCCGCGAATGACGGTGCCGGTCCACGTCACCGGGCCGAGCAGGGTGTGGTCCGCGCCTTGCAGATTGCCGCCGCTCAGCAACATCGCGGTGCTGATCGTGCCGCCGTTGAGGTTGACGAAGCTGTAGCCGCTGGAGCCGCTGATCTCGGTCGTGCCCGAGCCGGTGATGCTCGCCGCGTTCAGGTTGTACGTACCGTAGTTGAAGTCCAGCACCGCGCCGCTGGCGACGTTGAACGCGCTCGCGCTCGTGCCGCCGCCGGTCGTCCTCAACCTTCCGGCGTTGATGTTGGTCGTGCCGAGGTTGTTGTAGACCACGTCCATCGTGGTCAGGGTGTTGCCTTGCTTGTTGTAGGCGCCGATGTTGTTGAACGCGTTGGTGCCCGAGTAGCTGTACGTGTAGGCGTCGAAGGCATTGCTGTCTGTCCACGTGCCGTTGCTGTTGAGCGTGGCACCGGTGAAGCGGATGCGGTTGTTGTTCGTCGCGGTGTTGCCGCTCCAGGTCGTGTCACCGACATTGAGCACGCGGCCGCCGCCCAGGTTCTTGTCGTTCGCGCCGCTGATCGCCAGGCTGCCGTCGAACTGGCTCGTGCCGACGCCGTTGTGTGCGCCGCCGGTCCATTGCGATGCGCCGCTCACCGTGAGCTTGCCGCTGCCCGACAACTGGCCGCCGCCCATGACGAGCCCGCCGATGGCGGTATCGACGCCCAACTGGGCGTTCCCGGCGTTGATGGTCGCGGTGTCATCGGCGCCCGGCGGCCCGCCGGCCGGCGACCAGTTCGCGCCAACACTCCAATCCCCGGTGCCGCCGAACCAGGTGAGCGTCATCGCGTCGTCCGACGGGACCGGTTTTGCGCCGTAACCCCAACGTGAAGCGCGCAGCCGTTGGGCGCCCAATCGTCCGAGGGATGGGTTCAATGCTGCGATCGCTGCGGCGAACGACAGTTGCGCATTGCGCGCTTCGATGATCGCGCGATCCGCAGCGCGCCACTGCGCGCCTGGCGCGTGCCAGTTCATCGCCATGTCCCAGTCGCTCAGTGCGTCGAACCGGGCCAGTTCCAGCGCCTGCGCCGGTGTTTGCATCCCGGCGCAAAGGAGTGCCACGACGGCGGGTACGGACTTCAGCGCGAAGTGCGCGTGGCGGGGATTGCGACGACCGGCTCTGGCCATAACAGTGCTCCTTGTGTGAGGCACGGCCAAGAAGGTGCCGCGCCGAAGGGGCACTCTAAGAGTGATGTTGTTACTGCGGCGTTACTGGGGGAGAGTGTTGCCGATCCCGTCTTGAGGCGAACGCTGCGGCGCAGTGACGGGGAGCGATTCAGCGGGTCGTCAAGCGACCTGACGTGGCCTTGGCGCAGGCGAAAAAAAGCGGGCCTGAGCCCGCTTTCTTGCAAACGCCGCTACTGCGGCGGCGCCTCAAACCACGCGGCGACGCTTGGCGACGAAACCGATGGCGCCGAGCCCAGCCAGCAACAACGCGTAGGTGCCAGGTTCCGGCACCGCTGAAACCGACATGTCGATCGAGTACTGCGCCTGGGCATTGGGCGTGCCCATCAGCGTCAGCAGCATCGGCGTAACGGTTTGGGACTCCAGGTAGCCCAAGGTGACCCGGCTACCGAAGTTCGTCATGCCGACGGCTTGACCATTGAGATCGGCGGTCAAACCGCTGATGTTTTGCGCGCTGATGGTCAACAGAAAATCGTAGGTGCCGGCGGCCAGACCCGTGAAGGTGATGACATCCGAGCCGCCATCGAGAATCGGCGCCGTGTAGGCGAACGACGCTTCCATGGAGGACAAATCGATGCTCTGATCGGCGGCGAATGCCGGGCCAGCCAGGGCCGCGATCGCGCCAATGACCATGGCTTGTTTCAATTTCATGGGCTCTCTCCCGGAAGATTGGTGAAACTGTGGTGACAGACGGGCTTGCCTGTGGATTGCAATGTAGCGGACCTGGCGGGCATGCACACCCCCCGATCGGGGGGGGGGGGAAGGGGGGGATCAAGGGGATCGATCGAGGAGGCTGTTTCAGTCGCCCTCCTTCTGGCTGCTACCTCCCGGTCGCCCAGCTACCGCCGTGCCAGCACCGGCGTCAGCGCGACACCGGTGTGGCTGCCCGAAGCCACCCCCTGCTCGGGCGTCCCCTCCGCCACGATACGTCCGCCCAGTGCGCCGCCCTCGGGCCCGAGGTCGATCGCCCAGTCGGCTTCGGCGATGACGTGCCTACGCCTCCGCAACGACATCGCGAGACATTCACAGCCCGCCGGCCGGCCAAACAACAGACTTTAGGCGCATATTTGAATCGACGTCGAAGCTTCATTGTCGCCAACTGGTGACGAAACAGTTGAGGTGCTGACGATTTCGATCAACCAGCTTGATTTACCTGGGCAGGTCGACCGGAGTCCGCTCCGGGCTACAACCCGTCCGCAACGAACAGGCTCAGCCTTGACTGCGCCTGCGCCTGCGCAACGCGAGTAAAAACAGCCCCGCGGCAAGCGTGGCCCAAGTCGCCGGCTCGGGCACAGCGGCCATCACCTCCACGTCAGTGTCCCAGCGCAGGCGGCCAATCACCTCGAAATCCGTTTCGTTTTCGTAGGTCAAACTCAGCGTCATTCCGCGCGAGTCGTGCACCAGATTACCGGTGCCGGGAAAGTCGCCCGCGTCCATTTTCAAGAAGTTGACCGAATCGAGAAATGTCGGAGGATTCGGAAACGCGTCGACGTTGGGGCCGAATACCAGCTGCAGCCCGGCCGACACGTAGGCGCTGCCACAAGTAACGAGGCAGCGGTCGTTAACCCAGGCCTCGACAAACGAATTCGCCTCGATCACGACGCCGGTGTGCGGGGCGAGGATGAGGTTGTAGAACCCAGGTCCCGCGTCTTCTGTGGCGGTGGTCGAGACACTGCCAAAGCCAGTTGCGTAGCGGTCTGGCAGAAGCGCCTCCGCGCCGGCTTCAATGTAGGCACCATTCACCTTGACGTAGCTGCTGGCGCTGCTGTCGGTGAGCGAGTCGCTGGAGGACGGCAAGTTCGGGTCTTTGGTGAATACCACGGTCGTGCGGGACTGGCCGCCGCCGTAGTTCGAGACACTGTCGACCCCCACCCACACCACGCCGCGGAGATTTCTCTCGTCGTTGTAAAAACGGAAGTCGCCGTCCGTACCAGGGTCGGCGAGTGAGTAGATGTCGAGGTTCGTAACTTCAATCCAGCCCCAGCTCTTGGCTTCCTGCGCCATTGCAGGGGCGAGGGCAATCAGGCTGCCGCATGCGGCGAAGAAGAGTGAACGAACCGTATATGACAACATGGTGCGGAGCCTTCCGTGAGTCGATTGGGTATCGCAGCGCCCCAGGATTAGCAGAACTTGCCGCGCTCACTGTCCACCGGGAAAGTCTAGGTCGTGCCTGGCCGGGGCGGTTCGTTCGCACCCTGGGATTTCCCCTCGGTAACCCCCTGGTCAGTGGGTACGCTGCAACGATTGCAGTGCTGCCGGGATGGCTGTCCCATGCGCCGGGCGCCGCACGACGGGCAGGAACCGCTTCGCCTGCGGATGAAGGCTACGAGCTAGTCGTGGCCGCAGTCACCGCAGCACGAGCGCAGAAAACCGTGAGCCCGGATCGCGCATTCGAGGAAGGCGTCGAGGGCATCTTTGACGAACTGCTGCAGATCGCTTGCAGCGGCGGCTTCGGCCTGGGCCATGAAGGCCCGGCGTGTTGCTGCAGCCAGCGGTACAGCGTGGCCTGCCCCGAGCGGTTACGCTCGTATTGGACTAGGGCGTGTTAACACTAATTGATCCGAGCATGCAGAACGCTGGACAATTCATGCATGGAGATCACGCAAGCCCAATTCGAGCAGATCGAACATTGCCTTCCCACACAGCGCGGCAACGTCAGCCTGTCCAACTTAACGGTGTTGAACGCAGTGCTCTTCGTCGCAGAGCATGGCTGCAAGTGGCGCGGACTGCCCAAGCGGTTCGGCAATTGGCACACCATCTACACGCGCATGAACCGTTGGTCCAAGGCCGGGGTGCTCGACCGGGTCTTCGAGCAGCTGCAGCGCGCTCAGGTGGTGCGTATCAAGATCGAGGCCGTGTCGCTCGACAGCACGAGCATCAAGGTGCATCCCGACGGCACTGGGGCGCTAAAAAAAACGGTCCGCAGGCCATCGGCAAGTCCCGAGGCGGTTGGAACACCAAGATTCATATGGTTGCCGCGGATGCTCGAACGGCCATAACGTTCTCGCTATCGCCGGGGCAAGCGCACGATGCGCCAGAAGGCCGTGCGCTGCTGCGGCGATTGGGCGGCCCCGACCGCCCGCTGCACCTGTTGATGGACCGAGCCTACGAGGGCAACGAGACGCGACAACTGGCGCTCGATCTGGGGTTCGTACCCGTTGTACCGCCGCTCAAGACCAGGATCGAACCCTGGGAGTACGACCGCGAGATGTACAAGCGCCGCAACGAGGTCGAGCGACTCTTTCGCCGCCTCAAGGGCTACCGTCGAATCTTCTCTCGCTTCGAGAAGCTCGATGTGATGTTCCTCGGCTTCATCAGCTTCGCACTGATCGCCGATGGACTTCGTATGTGTTAACAGGCCCTAGCGCACCATCGTGCGCGCGCTGCGGCAGCCGACCGATGGTTTGCGCGCGTAGGCTTCCAAACTTGCGACCCCAGACGGTCTGGAACCTCTTGGTCGCCCAGCTACCGCCGCGCCAGCACCTGCGCCAGCGCGACACCGGTATGGCTGCCCGTGGCGACGACGTGTTCGGGTGTCCCCTCGGCGACGATGCGCCCGCCCAGCGCGCCGCCCTCTGGCCCGAGGTCGATCACCCAGTCGGCCTCGGCGATGACGTCCAGATCGTGTTCGATCACGAGCACGCTGTGGCCGCCATCGACAAGGCGGTGCAGCACGCGGGTCAGCTTCTCGACGTCGGCCATGTGCAGACCGACGGTCGGCTCGTCGAGCACGTAGAGCGTGTGCGGCGCTTTCTGGCCGCGGCGCGTCAGATCGTCCCTGACCTTGACGAGTTCGCTGACGAGCTTGATGCGCTGCGCCTCGCCGCCGGAAAGCGTCGGTGACGGCTGGCCGAGCGTCAGGTAGCCGAGGCCGACATCCTTCAGCAATTGCAGCGGATGTGCAATATTCGGCAGCGCGGCGAAGAACTCGACGGCCTCGTCGACCTCCATCTTCAGGACGTCGCCGATGCTCTTGCCACGCCAGCTCACGGCCAGCGTCTCGGCGTTGAAGCGTTCGCCGTGGCAGGTGTCGCAGAGCACTTTCACGTCGGGCAGGAAGCTCATCGCGATCGTGCGCAAGCCCTGGCCTTCGCACGCGGGGCAGCGACCGTCGCCGGTATTGAAGCTGAAGCGTGCCGGCGCGTAGCCGCGGGCACGCGCTTCGAGCGTTTCGGCGAACAGCTTGCGGATCGTGTCCCAGAAGCCGATATAGGTCGCCGGGCACGAGCGCGGTGTCTTGCCGATCGGCGTCTGATCGACCTCGAGCACGCGCTCGATGGCCTCGAAGCCACGCAGGCCCGTACAGCCGACCCACGCCGGATGCTCGCCCGCGGCGAGCCGGTCGCGCCCGGCCTTCGTCGCACGCAGCGCCACCGCCGCGTGCACGTTAGTGAGCAGCACATCGCGCGCCAGCGTGCTCTTGCCCGAGCCGCTGACGCCGGTAACGGCAACCATGCGCCCGATCGGCACCGACACATCAAGCTGCTGCAGGTTGTGCTCCGACGCGCCGGTGAGGCGCAGCATCGGCGTGTCGCCATTCACCGATCGCCGCGCCTGCAACGGGTGACGCGGCGGATGCGCGAGAAGACGGCCGGTGACGGATTCCGCGCTGGCGGCCAGATCGGCTGCGCTGCCTTCGGCCACCAGCCGGCCGCCGCGCTTGCCGGCGCCGGGGCCGATGTCGATCAGGTGATCGGCGCGCCGCATCGTGTCCTCGTCGTGCTCGACGACGACCAGCGTGTTGCCCTTGTCGCTGAGCGTCTTAAGCGCGTTCAGCAGCACCTGGTTGTCGCGCGGATGCAGGCCGATCGTCGGCTCGTCGAGCACGTAGCACACGCCCTGCAGGTTGCTGCCGAGCTGCGCCGCGAGGCGGATCCGCTGCGCCTCGCCGCCGGACAGCGTCGGCGCTGCGCGGTCCAGCGTCAGGTAGCCGAGGCCGACTTCCTGCAGAAAATCGAGCCGGCTGCGGATCTCGCTGATCACGTCGCGCGCGATGCCGCGCTCGCGCACGCTGAGTGCACCGTCGCGATCGAGTGTCGCGATCCAGCGCGCTGCGTCGTCGATGGCGTCCGCGGCGACGGCGCTGATCGCGCGCGAATCAAAGGTCACCGCACGCGCGGCGGCGTTGAGCCGCGTGCCGTGGCAGTCGGGGCACGCAGCGTCGCCGACGCCCTCGACCTCCATCTCTTCGGACGGGAAGCTCTGTTCCCGGCCGTGGCCGTCATCCTCGCGGATCGAGTCGTCGTAAGCCTTGCGCTGTTCGCGCGTCAGCGCAAGGCCGGTGCCGACACAGCTCTTGCACCAACCGTGCTTGCTGTTGTAGCTGAACATGCGCGGGTCGAGCTCGGCATAGCTCGTGCCGCAGGTCGGGCAGGCGCGCTTGGTCGAGAACACCTTGACGCTGCCAATGCCCGCGCCGGTCCCGCTGTCGTCCATCGCTGCGGCCAAGCCATCGAGCGGCGCGAGCAGGTGCATGACGCCCTTGCCGAGCTCAAGCGCCCGCGCCAGCATTTCGCGCAGTGACGCCTCGTTGTCCACGCTGATAATGATGTCGCCCACCGGCAGCTCGAGCGTGTGCTCCTTGAAGCGGTCGATCCGCGGCCACGGATCGACCCGCAGGAACTCGCCGTCGACGCGCAGGTGCGTATGGCCACGCGCCTTTGCCCACTTGGCGAGGTCGGTGTAGACGCCCTTGCGGTTGACGACAAGCGGCGCGAGCAGGCCGACATGCTGGCCCCTGTGGCCGCCCTGCTCCGGCGCGCGAAGCAACTGCGCGGCGATGCTCTCGGCGCTCTGCGGCCGCACCGGCGTGCCGTCCTTCGTGCAGTGCTGCAGGCCGAGCTTCACGTAGAGCAGGCGCAGAAAATGCCAGACCTCGGTCGTCGTCGCGACCGTGCTCTTGCGCCCGCCGCGCGACAGCCGCTGCTCGATCGCGACCGTCGGCGGGATGCCATAGACCGCGTCGACTTCCGGCCGGCCCGCCGGCTGCACGATGCTGCGCGCGTAGGCGTTCAGCGATTCGAGATAGCGCCGCTGCCCTTCGTTGAACAGAATGTCGAATGCGAGCGTGCTCTTGCCTGACCCGGATACGCCGGTGATCACGCTGAACTTGCCGCGCGGAATCGACACATCCATCGACTTCAGGTTGTGCTCGCGCGCATTGACGATGCGGATCGATTCGTCGGCGTCGCGCCGGCGCTTCAGAACGCTTTGCAGCGGCAACCCTTCTTCGACGCGATGGCCATGCAGCGCGTGTTCATAGTCGCGCAGCGCCTTGCCGGTGTGCGAGGTGGCGTGCGCCTTCACGTCGTCGGGCGTGCCGAAGCACACCAGTTCACCGCCGCCTTCTCCGCCCTCGGGGCCGAGATCGACGACCCAGTCGGCGGCACGGATCACATCCAGGTTGTGCTCGATGACGATCAGTGAATGGCCGGCGCTGAGCAGCTTCCTGAGTGCGCGCATCAGCTTGGCGATGTCGTCGAAGTGCAGCCCGGTCGTCGGCTCGTCGAACAGGAAAAGCCGCCCCTTGCGCGCAACGCTCTGCCGCGAAGCCGAAGCCTCCTGCGCCGTCTCGGCGAGAAAGCCCGCGAGCTTCAAGCGCTGCGCCTCGCCGCCCGACAGCGTCGGCACCGGCTGGCCGAGCTTCACGTACTCGAGGCCGACGTCGACGATGGGCTGCAGCACGCGCAGCACCTCGCGGTCGTCGCGGAAAAGTTGCACCGCTTCGCTGACAGTGAGCTCGAGCACGTCGGCGACGCTGAGGTCACGCAGGGGATCACCGGGAAGGCGGCGGTCGATCTTCACGTCGAGGATCTCGGCGCGGTAGCGCCGGCCGTCGCAATCCGGGCAACGCAGATAGACGTCGCTCAGGAACTGCATCTCGACATGCTCGAAGCCCGAGCCGCCGCAGGTCGGGCAGCGGCCGTCGCCGGCGTTGAAGCTGAACATGCCGGCGCCATAGCCGCGCTGCAGCGCGAGCGGCGCCTGCGCGAAAAGTTTGCGGATCTCGTCGAACGCGCCGACGTAGCTGGCCGGGTTCGAGCGCGCCGTCTTGCCGATCGGACTTTGATCGACGAACACCGCGTCGGTGAGCCAGTCGGCGCCGAGCAGCGCGTCGTACACGCCGGGCGTCTCCGTCGGCTTGCCGAAGTGACGCGCCAGCGCGGGGTAGAGCAGGTCCTGCATCAGCGTCGATTTGCCGGAGCCCGAGACGCCGGTGACGCAGACGAGCCGCTGCAGCGGGAACTCGACCGTGATGTTCGTCAGGTTGTGCTCGCGCGCACCCTGCACGATCAGGCGCGGCGTGCCGGCTTCGATCGCGCGGCGCAGGCCGATGTCGACCTGCTTGCGCGCGCCGAGGTAGTCGCCGGTCAGCGTCGCCGCGTTGCGCGCGGCGTCGGGCGTGCCGTCGAAAACGATCTGCCCGCCGCGCTCGCCGGGGCCGGGACCCATGTCGATCAGCCGATCGGCGGCAAGCATCACCGCCGGGTCGTGCTCGACGACGACGAGCGTGTTGCCGGCGTCGCGCAGGCGATGCATCGCTTCGACGATGCGCCCCATGTCGCGCGGATGCAGGCCGATCGACGGCTCGTCGAGGACGAACATCGTGTTGACGAGCGAGGTGCCGAGCGCCGTCGTCAGGTTGATGCGCTGCACCTCGCCGCCGGAGAGCGTGCGGCTCTGGCGGTCGAGCGTGAGGTAGCCGATGCCGACGTCGCACAGGTACTTGAGTCGCGTACGGATCTCGTCCAGCAAGAGTTTCAGCGCGTCGTCGAGCATCGTGCTCGGCAGGCTCATGCCGTCGAAGTATCGGCGCAGGCGGTCAATCGGCAGCTGCATCAGGTCGTGCAGCGACAGCCCCGGCAGCGCTTCGAGTTGATCGCGCGACCACGGCACGCCGACCGGCATCTGCCGCGCTCCAGGTGCCATCGCCGCGTCGGCGTCGGCCTTGCTGCCGAGCCGCCACAGCAGCGCTTCGAGCTTCAGCCGCGCCCCACCACAGGCCGGGCATGGCGTGTAGCTGCGGTACTTCGACAGCAGCACCCGGATGTGCATCTTGTACGCCTTGCTCTCCAGGTAGCCGAAGAAGCGGCGGATGCCGTACCACTGCTTGTTCCAGTTGCCCTTCCAGTTCGGCGAGCCCTCGATCACCCAGTCGCGCTGCGCCGCGGTGAGCTGCGCCCACGGCGTGTCACGCGGGATGCCGGCCTCGCCGCCGTACTGCAGCAGGTCGGCCTGGATCTCCTTCCAGGCCGGTGTCTGGATCGTCTTGATGACGCCGTTGCGCAGCGTCTTGCGCTCATCCGGAATCACGAGCCCCCAGTCGACGCCGATCACGCGGCCGAAACCGCGGCAGGTCTCGCACGCGCCGACGGCCGAGTTGAACGAGAACAGCGCCGGCTGAGGGTCGGCGTAGCGCAGGTCGCTTTCCGGGCAGTGCAGGCCGGTCGAGAACCGCCACAACTGCGCAGCGCCTTCTTCGTCGCCGAGCACGTAGACGTTCAGGCGCCCGCTGCCGCGCTTGAGCGCCGTCTCGATCGCCTCGATCGCACGCGCCTTTTCGATGCCCTGGATGCGAAAGCGATCCGCCACCACGTCGAGCAGCTTTCTCGCGCCCGTCGGCGACGCGACCTCGCGCTCGGCCTGCACGCGCGTGAAGCCGCTCGCGCTCAGCCACTGCGTGACCTCGTCGGCCGTCGCAGTGGCAGGCAGTTCGACAGGGAAGGTCACGACCAACCTTGGGTCGTCCCCGGCAGTGCGCGACACCAGTTCCGCGTAAATCGTCTCCGGCGAATCGTGACGCACCGGCTGCGCAGTCTGGCGATCGAACAACTGCGCCGCGCGCGCATAGAGCAGCTTCAGATGATCGTTCAGCTCGGTCATCGTGCCGACCGTCGAACGTGAGCTGCGCACCGGGTTCGTCTGGTCGATCGCGATCGCCGGCGGCACGCCGTCCACCCGGTCCACCGCCGGCCGGTCCATGCGATCGAGAAACTGCCGCGCATAGGCGCTGAAGGTCTCGACGTAGCGACGCTGCCCTTCGGCGTACAACGTGTCGAAAACGAGGCTCGACTTGCCGGACCCGCTCGGCCCGGTGACGACCGTCATCTCGCCAGTGCGGATGTCGACGTCGAGGTTCTTCAGGTTGTGCTGGCGCGCGCCGCGGATGCGGATGACTCCCGACATGGAGGAGAGGCTTTCTGGGGGCGAAGCGGAAGATTCTAGAGAGCGCGCCGGGCCGTCACCGAACAGGGCCATTCACACAGTGCGCCTTGCCACGGCAGTTCGCAGACGAACGCCGGCGCGGCCCAATTCAAGCCTGCGCGACGAGGAAGCGCTCCACCAGGGCCAACTGTTCCGGCACGTTCAACGCAGGCGCGTGGCCGCAGCCTGGGATCGTGACGACGACGGCGCGCGGGCCGCGCTGGCGCATCGCGTCTGCCGTCTTCGCCAGCAGCAGATCCGAGCTTTCGCCGCGCAGGCAGAGCACCGGAATGTCGAGGCTGTCCCATTCGGTCCAGCGTTCGTAGTCCATCGGGCGCGTGACGAACTGCTGCACCATCGCCGGGTCGTAGTGGGGCGTCACGCGGCCGTCGGGCAGGCGGCGTGTCGAGGTTTCAGTCAGGCGCCGCCATTGCGCATCGGTCAGGAAGCCATAGGGTTTGTAGACGGTGCGGAAGTAGGCCTCCAGCTCGCCCACCGTCGCGAACGCAGGCGGGTTGCCGGCATAGGTGCGGATGCGCTCGATCGCCGCGTCGGCAAGTTGCGGCCCGTTGTCGTTCAGGATCAGCCGCGTGATCCGACCGCGCAGCGAGGTCGCCGCGGCAACAAGACCGATCGATCCGCCCATCGACGTGCCGATCCACTGCACGCGATCGAGGCCGAGCTGGTTCAGCAGCGACTGCGCGAGACGCACGTAAAAGTCGAGGCAATACTCCGCGGCCGGGGCCGGGCTCCATTCGCTCAAGCCACGGCCGATCGTGTCGGGGCAGATGACGCGAAAGCGCGTCGAGAGATGCTCGGCCAGATCGTCCATGTCGCGCCCGGTGCGCGCCAGACCATGCCAGGCGATCACGGTCTGCGCGTGCTCCGCACCCCACTCGGTGTAGTGGATTTCGCGCCCTTCGCAGCGCAGGTAGTTCGACGCAAAGCTCATGGCGCGACCTTCTTCGCGAGGCTGCGCGCGCGCAGCCGGCCGACCACGCCGGTCGGGAAGTGATAGACCGACAGCACGAACAAGATGCCCATCCACAGCAGCCAGCGCTCTGGCGAGAACAATGCGCCGAGCAGCGGCACGCCGTCGAACACGCCACCGTTCGTCGACACGAGCTTCATCACGTCCTGCAGATAGCTCTGCGCAAGCATGAAGAGCACGCTGCCGATCACGGCGCCGTAGATCGTGCCCATGCCGCCGATGACGACGATCAGCAGCACGTCAAGCATGACCTCGAACGACAGCGTGATGTCGGGCCCGACGTAGCGCACCCAGAGCGCGAGCAGCACGCCGGCAATCGTCGCAAACAGCGCCGACAGCACGTTGCTGAGCGTGCGATAGATGACGGTGCGGTAGCCGATCGCCTCGGCGCGAAAGTCGTTCTCGCGGATCGCCTGCAGCACACGGCCGAACGGCGAGTTGACGATACGCAGCAGCAGCAGCACGAGCGCAAGGACAACGGCGAAAAGCAGCCAGTAGGTGATCGTCTTGCCGTCGATCAGCAGGCCGAAGACTTCGGTCTCGAAGGGTTCGAACGACGGGCTCAGCCATTCGGGTGTGCGAAAGCTCAACCCGTCCTCGCCACCGGTCAGTACCGAAAGCTGCGACGCGAGTGTCTGAAACGCCGAGGCGACTGCGAGCGTGATCATCGCGAAGAAGATCGCCTTCACGCGCAAGCTGAAAAGGCCGATGACAAGTGACAGCACGACCGAGATCGCCAGCGCGGCAGCGACACCTACGACGAGCGCCAACCAGCCGTCGCCGAGACGCGTGCTCGCGATCGCCACCCCGTAGGCACCAATGCCGAAGAACATCGTGTGCGCGAAGCTCACGATGCCGGTGTAGCCGAGCAGCAGGTCGTAACTCGCGACGAGCAGAATGAAGACGAGCATCTTGGCCGCGACCGACATTGCCTTCGCACCCGGGAACAGGAACGGCGCGAACGCGAGTGCGAGGAGCACGATGACGAGCATCAGCGCGAGCCAGATGCTGCGCGGGCGATCGTGGGAGAGGATGCGGTCGAGCATCTCAGTGGCTCCGTCGCTCGATGTGCGATTCCGGACGCACGAAGTGCCGCTGACCGCAAGGCTGAGAGTGGGACTCGACGATGGTTCGCGAATGATCGTGAATCCGGAGCGCTTGTGCGTCGCGCCAGGCGGTACCCGCCGGGGGCTCATGGTTGCTCAACAAATCGCCCCCGGCGGGCACCGCCTGCCGCGCCGGTTCTTCTCGTTTGTTGCGAAGAGCAAATGCAACAGCAAAGGCGTCCTCGGACAGGCTGCGGCGCGCCTGCTGAGCGCCGAGAAGCACAGGGCTCGCGGCCGCGCGCGCAGCGCGCTTCGTGAACTGACCCGTCGCGCTTGTCTGAACGTAGCGAACGCAGTGAGCGCAGTGAGTTGAGCGACGCGGCCGCGAGACCGAGCATCGCAGGGCAGTCGGCGCTTCGCGCCGACCGCGTAGGTGAAGCGCCGTGGACTGTCCGGGCACGCATTTGCTGCGCGAACACCTGCAAGCATTGCGGCACGCGACATCCGATGACTCTGCAACTTCAAATACGCGCTGAAGGCACCCGTTCATCGATTCGTCACCGGATACAAGCCTTGAGGGCGCCACATCAGGATCGCGACCATCAGTGCGATGTTCGAGAACAGCGCCACTTTCGGTGCCAGAAATCCGGTGTAGTTCGCCATCAGCCCGACCAGCAGCGCGCCGACGAAGCAACCCAGCGTCGAGCCCAGCCCGCCGATGATGATGACGATGAAGAGCAGTACGTTGACCTGTGCGCCGATCTGCGGCGTGACGCTTTGCTGGTACAGGCCCCACAGCACCCCGCCAAGGCCGGCCAGGCCCGAACCGACGACGAACACGCCGACGAACAGGCGCCGGATGCGATAGCCGAGCGATTCGACCATCTCGCGGTCCTGCACGCCGGCGCGGATCAAGAGGCCGATCTTGGTGCGCGCGAGCGTGAACGCGAGTGCACCGAAGACGACGAGGCCGATCGCCGCCGCGAGCACGCGGTAGCGCTCGATCGCGGCGTCGCCGATCAGCCATGCGCCGCGCAGTTCCTCGGGCAGGGGCAGCGCGATCTGCAGCGGGCCCCAGATCATCTTGATTATCTCCTCACCGACGATCATGCCGCCCATCGTGATCAGGATCTGCTTCAGGTGCAGGCCGTAGACGGGACGGATGATGACGCGCTCGAAGGCCCAGCCGATAGCTGCCGCCACCGCCATCGCGACGACCATCGCCGCGAACACGCCCGGCAGGCCGCCCCAGCCTGCGCCGGTAGTCCACCCCATCACGCTCGTCGCGACGAAAGCGCCGATCGCGATGAACACGCCGTGGCCAAAATTGAGCACGTCCATCAGCCCGAACACGAGCGTGAGGCCGGAGGCGATGACGAAGATGATCAGGCCCATCGCGAGGCCTGCAACGGTCAGCGTGAGCCAGGTGCTGCTGCTGCCGATCGCGGGCAACGCGATGGAGATGAGCGCGATGACAAGGGCGATCGGCCGCCAGTCGAAGCTCGCCTTCGGGATGTCCGACGCGGCGGCATCCACTGACAGTACCTGAGATGGGATCGTCATGCGTGTGCTCCGAGCGAGAGCCCGAGCAAGCGCTGCTGCAGCGACGCGTCCTCGGCGAGCTGGCGCATCGCACCGCGGTGCACGACGCAGCCGTCGTCCATCACGGCGACGTTGTCGCCGAGCGCGCAGGCCATCGGGAAATTCTGCTCGACGAGCAGGATCGTCGTGCGCTGCGCCTTCAGCTCGCGCAGCGCGGCGATCAGGTTCTGGATGATCGCGGGCGCCAGGCCCTTGCTCGGCTCGTCGATCAGGATCAGCGCGCGCGGCTCGCAGATCGCGCGCGCGACGGCGAGCATCTGCTTCTGCCCGCCCGAGAGTTTGCCGGCCGGGTAGAGCCAGAACTTCTTGAGTGCCGGGAACAGATCGAAGATCCACGCCAGGCGCTGCGCGTCAAGCGCGTCCGCGTGCGGTGCGGCGCGTGCCGCGAGCACCATGTTCTCCTGCACCGTAAGATCGCTGAAGATGCCCATGCTCTCGGGCACGTAAGCGATACCGAGTTGCGCGATATCGGGCGTCTCGCGGACCTGGATGACGTCGCCGCGGAAGCGGATTTCGCCCGCGCTCGCGCGCCACAGGCCCATGATCGTACGAAGCGTCGTCGTCTTGCCCGCGCCATTGCGGCCGAGCAGCATCGTCACCTCGCCCTCGGGCACGTCGAGATCGACACCGTGCAGGATGTGGTACGCGCCGATGTGCGTGTGCACGCCGCGCAAGCTGAGCAGCGGATCGGTCATGACAGCCCCTCGACCGACGCGTACGTCGGCCGATCCCCCAAGGGAATGCGGGCCGGCTGGGGAGCGACCCGGCACTCGGCCCGCCGCGAGGAGCTTGACACAGGGTGTCTCATGCGGGTTCGTCCGCGGACACGCCGAGGTAGGCGTCCTGAACAACGGGCATTGCGATCACGGCCTCGGGCTCGCCGTCGGCCACGAGTTGGCCGTTGTGCAGCACGATGATGCGGTCGGCGAGTTCGCGCACGACGTCCATCTTGTGCTCGACGAGCAGGATCGTGCGGTCGCCGCGCGCCTTCAACGCGCGGATCAGGTCGAGCACCACCGGCGCGTCGTCGACGCTCATGCCGGCGGTGGGCTCGTCGAACATGTAGACCTTGGGGGCGAGCGCCATCAGCAGCGCCACCTCGAGCTTGCGCTGGTCGCCGTGCGGCAACGCGGCGGCCGGCACGTCGCGCTTGTCTCCAAGCTGCACCTGCTGCAGCAAGTCTGCCGCTTCGGCGATCCATTCGTCATGATCGAGCCAGACCTTAAAGAGCGCCAGTCCGCCACCACACCGCGCCTGAACCGCGAGCCGCACATTCTCGATCACCGAAAGGTTCGGAAAGAGCTGCGTGAGCTGGAATGCGCGGCCGAGCCCGCGCCGCGTGCGCGTCGAGGCCGGCAGCGTCGTGATGTCCTCGCCGTCGAGTTCGACCCGCCCCTCGCTCGCCGGCAACTGCCCGCTGATGAGGTTGAAGTAGGTTGTCTTGCCAGCGCCGTTGGGGCCGACGATCGCCGTCAGCGTGCCCGGTTCGAAGCGGCACGAGACATGATCGACGGCGACGTGGCCGCCGAAGCGAATCGTGAGATCGGTGGTTTCAAGCACGGCGGATCGGGCGCGGACGCAGGACGCGTTTGTCGTCCTGACTGGAGCCCCCTCACGGAGGGGGCTTGGGGGAGCGCTGCGGACGGCGCGCAGCGCTGAGAGGCGCCTGCGGCGCTTCTCAGCGCTTGTTCTGGATCGGAATGTCCATTTCGCTCGCCTTGATCTCGTGCACCAACTCGGGCACGCCCCAGGCGAAGGCCGGATCGACGGTGATCTTGAAGTGGTACATGTCCTGCATCGCCTGGTGATCTTCCTTGCGGAAGGTCATCTTGCCCTTGGGCGTCTCGAAGCTCATGCCTTCCATCGCGGCGATCAGCTTGTTCGTGTTCGTGTCGCCCTTGGTCTTCTTCAGCGCATCGACGACCGCGATCGCCGCGCTCATGCCACCCGCGGTGAAAAAGTCCGGCGGTGACTTGAACTGCTTGTAGTGGTTCGCGACGAGCCACTCGTTGACCGGATTCTTCGGGATGCCGAAGTAGTAGTAGAGCGCGCCTTCCATGCCCGGATACGCTTTGTAGGCGACCATCGCCGGCAGAATGTTGCCGCCGGTCGCCATCTCGATGCCGTAGCGCTTCTGCAGTTCCAGCTCCGCGAACTTGTTGAACGGCGACGGCGCGCCAGCCCAGACGACCCACACGATCTTGCGGCCCTTCTGATCCTTCATCGCATCGATCAGGTGCTGCAAGGCGGCCGTGAAGTCGGTCGTTCCCGACGGCACGAATTCCTCGTGCACGAACTTGCCCTTCTTGATCGCCGACTTGAAGGCTTTCACGCCGTCGCGGCCGAAAGCGTTGTCCTGTGCGAGCGTCGCAATCACGTTGCCCGGCTTGTCGAGCGCGACCGCGTTCGAGATCGCGTCCTGCGAGCTGTTGCGGCCGGTGCGGAAAATGTACTTGTTCCACTTGTCGCCGGTGATCGAATCGGCGACCGCCGGTTCGACGAGCAGGATCTTCTTGTACTCCTCGGCCACTGGCAGCATCGCGAGCGCGACTGGCGATGCCGTAGGACCGACGGCGATGTCGACCTTGTCATCGGCGTACGCCGCGGCGAGCACCGCCTTACCCACGTCAGGCTTGCCCTGGTCGTCCTTCTCGATAACGACGAGCTTCTTGCCGGCGACCATCATCGTGCCGCCCGTCGCGTACTCGAGCCCCATGTGGAAGCCGGTGATCGTCTGCTTCGCATAGGCCTCGAGCGGGCCAGACTTGCTCGCGATCAGCGCGATCTTGATTTCCTTCGAGTCGGCCGCCTGCACGCCGGTCACGCCGGCGACGAGGGCTGCGGCGCACAGGGCCGCGGTAAGAAGTCGCTTCATGGTCATGGGTCTCCTGCGAAGATGGTCCGCCGCGTCGAGGGACGGACGGGCGGCGCTACCGATTGCTACGCAATACGCGTGCCGGGCGACACTGAATCCATGCAATCCCTGATCAGCGGTGGATTTCTGGGGGTGTTCCTGCTGCATGCGCCTGCAGAAGGCGATGCCGCCCGATCAAACCGTCTGCTTTTCAGTCAAATAGACTGGATCGCTCGAGCACAATCGTATGTTTTTCATACAGTGACCGAATTCAATACAAAACGTCGTAGATACGAAGTTGCCTCGGCGAATCACTCTGTCCTTGGCAGGTCCCGGTCCATGCGCCGGAGGGTAGCCACCTGGCGCGACCTCAAACTCGCATGACGGCCAGCAGCAGTTCGTCAGCAACGACTGCTCTTACGCAGCGTGACGCGGCGTCCAGCGAGCCATGCACGACGAATAGGGCGAACCGGCTAAGTCGACTCGATCCGGTCGAGCGCCGGATAGTCGCGACGGACCGACGCGCTGTCGAGGCGGGCGCCAGTTGGCGCGAGCGCGCTGTATGCAAAGAGTAGGTCCGCATCGAGCGGGCCGACCCATCGGGTGAGGTCGGAGAAGCGTACGCCCTGACGCACCAGGAACGCGATGTAACTGTGCCGGACCGCGGCGGGGCTAAAGTCCTGCAAGCGGCCGAGGCCGGCGTCGTATGCTGCGCTCAGCAGTTGCGCGTTCAACGACTCAAGCGTGGCGCCGCCGCTTGAAGGTCCGGATAGCACCAGCAGGTCATCGTCGCCGGCCTTGCGCTCGAAGAGCCTTGTGGCGCCAGCGGCGAGTTGCACGGTGCGGCCTGCGCCACCGCCGATTCGCGCAGTACCCCCGTCCAGATCGAGGTCCTGCCAGCGCAGTGCGATTGCCTCCTCTGGTGACAGGCCCGAGAACAGCAGCGCAAGGGCGCACCGTGTATTGCGGTCGGCGGCATGCAGCAGTGCGACGCTTTCGTCCTCGGTCAGCTCTCGCGGGAGCCCACGCGCCTGCGTGAGCAACGGTGTCTCGTTGACGGTTAGCGACTCGGGCCGCGTGTGCGCGAGACCCATCGTCTGCTGCGGATGGTGGGCCAGCGTACCGGCGAACACGGGCTGGGTCACGAGCACCGATGGCTGCGGTTCGCTGCGGTTGAATAGCTCGACCAGCCACATTGCGAGGAGCGCGAACAGCAGCGATCCGCTGATGACTAGCGCTGCGTCGCGCCAGTACAGTGGTCGCCAGGGATCAGTGGGCACCGCGGCCTGCTCGAGCACATGCATCGCGGGCATGCGCGCGTGTTCGGTGGCCTCGAGCAGTGCCTTGCGTTGCAGCGCGGCCTGATAAGTCTTTTCGAGTTCCTTCAGCTCGTCGTTGAGCGACTTGTACTGACCGAAACGCGCTGCGAACTGGCCGACCCTCTGACGCCCTTCGGCGATCTGCCCTTGCAACTGTGCTTCGGACGCGCGGGCGCTGGCCAGCTCCTCCTCGGCTTCGCTGAGTGCATTGCGCCTGCCGACCTCGCGCTGCACCTTGATCTGATCCTCGAGTTCTGCCACGCTGGTACGCAGGTTGCGCGCCTGCGGATCGAGCGCCAGATACTCTGGCGTGAATTGCCGTTGAAGCTGGCGCAGCGTTTCGCGCGCCTGCGAGGCACGTTGCTCCAAGTTGGCGATCGTCGGGTCGTCGCGGGCACGCACCACACTCTTGCCTTCCGCTGCCGCCGCGTGTAGCGCGTTGAGCCTGCCTTCAGCTTCGGCAACGCGCTTGTGCGCATCCTTCGTGTTCTTCGCCAGCCCTTGCATCTCGGCAAGGGCGCTGTTTTCCTCGCGCTCGGGTGACACGATGTTGTAGCGGACACGGAACGCCTCCATCTCGCGCCGCTTCTCGGCGACACCGGCTTCGAGCTTGGTGGTCTCCTCGACGGCCAGTGCGATCGTCTCGGATGCTGCGCGCCTGTAGTTGCTCGCCACTTGCTCGCGGTACGCCTCGGAGATGCCGACCAGCAGTGCAGCCGGCAACTCGGGCTGCGGACCTACTGCAGTCATCTCGACCACATTGGTCCCGGGCACCGGCGTGGCAGTCAGCGTGGCCTGCAGTCCAAGCACCGGGTCGACACCAAGATGCGACAGATCGTAACCGGCACCGCGCAGACGCTTGGCGACCTGCTCGATCAAGGGTCGACTGGTCAGGGACTGCACCTCGGTCAGGAAGGGGCGGTTGAATTCGCCACCCGTCGATGCCGGCAATTCTGACGGCAGCGCGGCGATGGCCGGCGTGATCTGCAGACGCGACGTGGCGCGGTATTGCGCTGGTCGAAGGAAGCACCACAGCAGGCCAGCCAACAAAACCACAACGAATACGCTTAGAAATGAGACTAGCCGCCTTCGGTTTGCGCGGCCCACGTCAGAGGCGCGCCACGCATTTGGGTCAGGCAGGTCGTGCATCACGTGCGGAAAGGCCAGAAGGGCGATCTGCAGCAGCGTGTGAATTTGAACAGCTTCATCGACAAGGCAGCGGACCTGCCGGCAAACGTTTCTTCAGCGTTCGATAAGTTGCGGCCGGATGAGGAGACTATGCCTCAAAGTGGTCGTTTCCGTACGTTCGGGATCCGGATCCCTGCAGGCGACGGCTGCTGAATTCTCACCGCAGCCTGCCCACGCAGGCTCCGACGCGCTGTCCAGCAGTGCCTGCCCGACATCGAGACAGCGCCGCGCATCTATACGCCGATAGCGGCGAGCTTTTCATAGAGCGTCGCGCGCGAAATGCCGAGCAATCGCGACGCAGCGAGCTTGTTGCCGCGCGTCAGCGCTAGCGCCTCGCGAATGCTGCGCGCCTCGAGTTCGGCGATCGCCTGCGGCAGCGGCTTGAGCTTGCCTTCGACTCCGTCGCCGGGGCTTGCACCGGCATCGCTTCGTGCGACCGTTGCTGCCGATCGCGGCTGTCCGGACACCACAAGGGCGGACTCTCGCACATCGAGCCCTGCCTCTGAAGATTCGATCGGTGAGTGGGAAGCCTCGTGCGCCGCCGGGCGCTGCGATTCGGACAAGTGCGCCGCTGCGTGCTGCGTTGAAAGTGCCGCCGGCTTGAAGTGCGCTGCGGTCAGCACCAGATCGTCAGTCATCAGCGCCGCCTGTTCGAGCGCGTTGCGCAGCTCGCGGACATTGCCCGGCCAGGGCTGCGCGGCGAGGTAGTCGAGCGCGTCCGCGCTCAGGTTCTTGGGCGCGAGGCCGCTGCGGCGTGCGATGTCCTCCGAAAGCGTCTCTGCCAGCGCCTCCAGGTCGGACCGCCGCTCGCGCAGCGTCGGCAGGCGGATCGGCAACACGCTCAGACGGTAGTAGAGGTCGGCCCGGAACTCGCCCGCTTCCACCATCGCCTGCAGGTCACGGCTCGTCGCCGCGATGATGCGCACGTCGATGCGCTGCACGGTGTTGCTGCCAAGCGGTTCGAGCTCATGCTCCTCGAGCACGCGCAGGAGCTTGGCCTGCAGCGCGAGCGGCATGTCGCCGATCTCGTCGAGGAAGAGCGTGCCCGAATCGGCGAGCTTGAACTTGCCGTCGCGCCCCTTTCGATCGGCGCCGGTGAAGGCGCCGGGCGCGACGCCGAAGAACTCGGCCTCGAGCAGCGTGTCGGGCACGGCGGCTATGTTGACGCCGACGAAGGGCCGTGCGGCGCGAGCGCTCGCGGCATGGATGCCTTGGGCGAGGAGCTCCTTGCCGGTGCCGGTCTCGCCGAGCAGCAAAGCCGTCGCGTCGGTCTGCGCGGCGCGGCGCGCCTGGCGCTTGACCTCCATCGCCGCCGCGCTCGCACCGATGAAGCTCGCGATCGTGTACTTGGGGCGGCGCTGCGCGGCGAGCTGCGTGCGCGCGTCGTCGAGCTCGCGCTGCAGGCGGCTGAACTTGACGATCAGCGGCTGCATCGTCGTCTCCGGGTGGTCGAGCAGCACCAGCCCGAGCGCGCCGATCACCTCGCCCTGCGCGTCGCGCAGCGGCAGGCGGCTGACGAGGAAGGTGCCGGCCTGGTTGGTCAGCAGATCGACGAGGATGGCCTGGCCACTGTCGATCACCTGCGCCATCAGCGAATTGGGAACGACCTCCTCGACCCGGCGGCCGACAAAATCGCCCTCTTCGCGCCCGAGCGCCGGCAGGAAGCGCTTGTAGCCCTCGCTGATCCAGACCACGCGGTGCGCACGGTCGACCACCATCATGCCCATTGCCGATCGCGCGAAGCTGTCGAACATGCTGCGCGCGGCGAGCGCGAGCATGCCGTCGGTGTCACCGGGCAGTGCGAGCGGGGGAGCGCCGGACGGCGTCGGGTTGGGCATGGTCGCTATAGCTGCAGGTTGGGTCGCCGTGGACTCTACGCCCACCGCTGGCAAGGGACATCCCTGCAATGCGTGGCGTCGAGTCCGCGTACGCTCCACCCTCTACCGAGGAGTGACCCCATGCCAACGGACCCGATCGAGACCGACTACCTTGTCGTCGGCGCAGGCGCCACCGCGATGGCCTTCGTCGACACGCTGCTCACCGAGTCCGATGCCGACATCGTCATCGTCGACCGCCACCACCGCCCCGGTGGGCACTGGAACGATGCCTACCCCTTCGTGCGACTGCACCAGCCCGCCGCCTACTACGGCGTCGCCTCGCGCGAGCTGAGTAACTGGACCAAGGACGCGACCGGTCTGAACCAGGGCCTCTACGGCCTCGCATCGGGCGCCGAGGTGCTGGCGCACTTCGACCAGGTGATGCAGCAGCGCTTCCTGCCCTCGGGCCGCGTGCGCTGGTACCCGATGAGCGAAGTCAGCGTCGGCACTGGCACGGCACACACGATCAACTCGCTCACGAGCGGGGAGACGCGCGAGGTTCACGTGCGCCGCAAGCTCGTCGACGCCACCCACGCGCGCACGGAGGTGCCGGCTACAAGCAAACCGAAGTACACGATCGCGCCCGGCGTGCGCTGCGTGCCGCTGAACGATCTGCCGAACATCGAGCGGCCCCACGCCGCCTATACCGTCGTCGGCTCGGGCAAGACCGGCATGGACGCCTGCCTGTGGCTGCTGCAGAACGGCGTGCCGCCCGAGCGC
The DNA here is from genome assembly GCA_963774675.1 of uncultured beta proteobacterium. Classification (GTDB taxonomy): domain Bacteria; phylum Pseudomonadota; class Gammaproteobacteria; order Burkholderiales; family Burkholderiaceae_C; genus CAIKUF01. The sequence goes on from CAVZFV010000009.1 coordinate 125,389, forward strand.
ATCCGCTGGATCATGCCGCGCGACGCATGGCTGATGGACCGTGCGAATCACCAGCCTGGCGCCGACGACTTCGATTACTCGATAGCAAGCACGATCGCGCAATTCGACGCCGTCGTCGAAGCGACATCGGTCGCCGATCTGTTCGGACGCCTAGAGAAGAGCGGCCAGTTGCAGCGCATCGACCCGAGTGTCGAGCCCACCACGTACCGCTGCGCCGTCGTGTCGCAAGGCGAGCTGGCGCAATTGCGGCGCATTGACGACATCGTGCGCCGGGGGCATTTGAAGGCGATCGAGCCGTCGCGGATCGTGCTGGAGTGGGGCGAATTGGCGGCCGATCCCGACACCCTCTACATCGATTGCAGCGCCGGCGCGATACAAATGCCACCACCGGTGCCGGTGTTCGACGGCGGTCGTATCAATTTGCTGATGGTGCGCACCTGCCAGCCGCTGTTCAGCGCGGCGCTGATCGCGTTCGTCGAAAGCCACTACGGCGACCCGGCGCTGATGAACGCGTTGTGCACGCCGGTGCCGAGCCCTTCGCAGCCGATCGACTGGCTGCGCATGCTGGCCGCCAGCATCGCCAACGGCGGGCGCTGGGGCAAGGAACCGAAGCTCGGCGCCTGGCTCGCAGCGTGCCGGCTGAACTTCTTCACCGCCATGCTGCGCGGTGTCGACATGAGCGATACGACCAAGACCGATCGCCTGAAAGAGAGCGGCGCCAAAGCGGGTGCGGCGGCGCGCAGGGCGGCCGAGCTGCTGGCCGCACAGGCGTAGGCCCGAACGAATCCGCGCCGAGCAATTGCGCCCACGGACTCCACCATTCGGCATTTCATCGGAAAACGAGCATGAACGAACCCCGAATCGACACACTGCAAGTCGGCAACATCCGCATGCGCATCGCCTCGCAAGGCAGCGGGCCGCTTGTGTTGCTGTGCCACGGCTTCCCTGAGTCGTGGCGCTCGTGGCGCGCGCAGATGACCGCCCTTGCCGCCGCCGGATACTGCGCTGTCGCGCCCGACATGCGTGGCTATGGCGGTAGCGATGCGCCGGCCGACGCGGCGCAGTACACGATGCTTCATCACGTCGGCGACATGGTTGAACTGGTGCGCCTGATGCAAAAGGACGGCGACAAGACGCCGCCCGTGATCGTCGGCCACGACTGGGGCGCGCCGGCGGCGTGGAATGCCGCACTCTTGCGGCCTGACCTGTTCCGCGCCGTCGTCGGCATGAGCGTGCCTTACATGCCGCCTTCACGCACCGATCTGCTCACCGCGCTCGAGCAGATGGGCGTGAAAACTTTCTACATGCAGTACTTCCAGACGCAAGGCGTCGCCGAGGCCGAGCTAGAGGCCGACCCCGAAGCCGCGCTTCGCCGCATCTGGTTCAGCTTGTCGGGCGACGGGCCTGGCGGCGTCGCAACCGTGCTGGTACCGGGCGCCGGATTTCTCGACAACACGGTGGACCCCCAGGTGCTGCCCGCCTGGCTGAATGCCGAGGAGATCGCCGAAGTCGCCGCCGAATTCAGACGCACCGGTTTTCGCGGTGCGCTGAACTGGTATCGCAGCCTGCGTCTCACGACCGAACTGCTCGCACCGTGGCGTGGTTGTGCCATCAAGCAGCCTTCGCTCTTCATCGGCGGCACGCGCGACGACGTGATGCAATTCCCCGGCATGGCCGACAACGTGAAGCATCTCGCCGACGTGCTGCCCTGCCTGCGCGGCACGCATCTTCTCGAAGGCGCCGGACACTGGATTCAGCGCGAGCGCGCGCCGGAAGTGAACGCGTTGCTGCTGGAGTTTCTCGGCGGCCTGTAGGCAAAGCGCGAGGGGTTGAGTTCATGCTGAGCTGCATGCCTGCCGGCTGCAGCACGCGTGCAATTTGCGCACCCTTTCCATTTCCAGTTCAGTTAAGCAATATCCGCCATGCCGAGAACCCCTGAGGGAGATTGGCATGGTGAGAACTGCCAGAGGTGTGGGCAACATGGAGTGGTCGCGCGAGGGGCGCGGGGACACGAACTTCGGCCCCGGCTGCCCGACGATCCGCGGACTCTGGCGAGACCCTGCCACGGCATGGACGGCGACCGCCAGTACCCCCCCTAGATTGCACGGCGGCGAAAGCTTGCGGCTGGTCGGGCAACGTTTCAGACTGCGCCTGCGACACAATTTCGCGCCAGGTATGAGGAGAACCCAATGAAACTTAGAAGTTATCCGTAAATAATGTTGACTGTCAACTTGACCTTGCGAAACGCGATGATTCCCGCAGCGATGTGGTTGAGCGCGAGGAAGCTTCGTTCGAGCTTCTCGTATCGCACCAGCAGCTTGCGAAAGCGGTTGAACCAACTGTGGCAGACCTCGACCACCCAGCGGCGTGCCTTCGTCGCTGTGTCGCGCAGCTTGGCCGCGGCTTCCTTGGGGCGACTGACGACGTGTGGGATGTAGCCGTGCGATTCGATGATCTCCAATGCGCGCCTGCCTCGATATCCTGCATCGGCGCACAGATGCTTGCTGCGTCTGGTGGCCGGGGTTTTGCGCTTGACCATGATGACGCGCAGCACTTGATCGAGTTGGGTGACGTCATGCTCATTGGCTCCGGTCACGACGAGCGACAACGGGACGCCACGGCCGTCCACCAGCAGATGTCGCTTGCTCCCCTTTTTCCCCGATCGGTCGGGTTGCGCCCCACCGCTTCTTGCGCCAAGGGCGCCTTGAACATGGCCCCGTCGATGCTTTGCCATCGCCAGGCGATGCCCTCCATCTGGTCGTACTCGGCAAGTCCGGCTTTCCAGATCGCCTCGAACACGCCAGCCTCCTCCCATTCCAAGAAGCGCTTGTGCACCGCGCTAGCGCTGCCAAATCGCTCCTTGGGCAGCGCCTTCCACTGGCAGCCTGTGCGAAGCACATACACCACCGCCTCGAACACCTGTCGCGCCGGCTTGGGCGGTCGCCCGGCACCTGGCTTGCGCAGGTACTCCTTGCCCTTGATGCGCGTACGCACTGGAATCAGTGGCTCCACTCGCTCCCAGAAGTCGTCGGTCACTACCCATGAGTTAACCCGCTTGCGTGTAGCCATATCGCCGTCCGATCACCGCGTGAGATGCGGCTCGGAACGACAGTGTACTATTTACGGATAACTTCTTAATATCTTGAGCACTGTCGCGCTCGCCACGGCGGCCATGGCGCTTGCCGGCCCCGCGGCGGCGACCGCTCGGCGACCGCAACAGTCACCGGCTTCAGGCTCACGTTGTACGACCTGGATCCGTTTGACGGAATTGATCCTGAGCTGACCTTCAACTACGAGAGTTCCTCTTCGTACGCGCAGGTGTACTCGGACAGCGAGTCCGATTACGATTCCTCTGCGGCACCGGGCCACTGGTCGCCGACAAGCGCGATGGCAATGCTGAGCTTCGGCCAGTCACAGGCCAGCACGGACAGTACTGGCGCGACGGCGATGGGGTCGGTGTCCGGTCCGGGTTACGGCGGCTACGGCTACTTCAACGCCGGTGGCTATGGTGTGAGCAGCGGGGTCACGTTGACGCCGTGGACCGGAATGAAGCTGACGTTGAGCTTCGACGGCACGGCCACGACGACCATCGGCAACGGCCAGGAGTATGCGGGTGCGCAGGGATGGCTTGAGCTCGTGGCGTACGTCGAAAATGGATACGAAGAACACTACGCTTCGCGGCAGGCCTACGCGTCCTGCATCTGGGACGATTCGACTTGCGCTCCGGAAAGCAATAGCTTTTCGGGTACGTTCTCTTTGAGCTTCGCAAACCTCTCCGATCAGGCGGTCGATGGGCAGATGTATGCGGTGGCCTCGGTCTATGGCGGCTCTACGGCCCCGGTGCCCGAGCCGCGAACCTATCTGATGCTGCTTGCCGGCTTGGCAGGTATCGGCGCCGTCGTGCGTCGTCGGCGCAAATCCTGAACCACAGAGAAGGGGACGTTCAGACGCCTCTTTTCGACCATGCCCCTCCCGGCACGGAATCCGGCAGACTTGACGCTGGTGCGGAAGCCTGCCGTTGATACTTTGAGTGTCGGCGGCGGCACGGAAGTGGGCCTGTCGCGGGGGTAGTCTGAAGGTGGAGGGGGCCTGTAGCGCGCGTCGCCATTCAGGCGACGCTTAAGCGTGGGCGTGGCGGACCTTTACGCCAGCGAACGCCTTACGCGCGGACTCAGCCGTGAACATGTGCGCATTGGCTGGGTCGGAGATGCCCGCAAACGTGCGCAGCACGTCAACTGGAGCGCCCGTCTCGCGCGACAGTGCTCCATTGTCTGGTAGGCCCTTTCGCTCCCCCATTTGATTCGGGCGGCGCAGCACACCAGTGCTGCGCCGCTTCCTTCTGGGTGGCCCCCTCCCTCCCGCTCAAGCCCGCGCCGACGAAATCGCAGCCTACGAAGCACCGGCAGCGGACTGTTCCAGCCCCTCCACGGCCTCGGCCCGCACAAACGACTGAGCCGAGCCGCTGTGTCGCCGCGGGACGCTCAGGAAGACCAACCCGGTGCCATGCGCCGTGCGCAGCAGATAGCGTGAACTGGTCCCCGCTCCCGGGCGAGCGCGGCCACCGATGGATACCGCCTCCCGAATTCCTCGACGGAGTCGGCCTCGACTCGGTGCCCGGCAGCACACAGATGCCCGCGCAAATGCCCGGCCGCGACGAGCGCTGGCACCGCCAGCGGGTCGCAGTCCAGCAGCTGCGCCACTTCGCGCGGTGTCATCGCGCCACCGAACGCCTGAGAACGTGCCCTCGCGATGAAGGCGTCCACCTGCGCCGCATCGAGCACGAGGTCCCCCAGAGCCGGGCCTTCCATCCCAACGACGGCAATTCTCCCGTCCAGCACGCAGCCAGCAGCTCGCCCTTGCCGGCGGCTGGGCGGCGAACTTGAGCTTCTGGGCAAAGAGACCCAACCCAGGCTTCGCCCGGCGGCCTCCCCGCCGCCCCGCCCTGGCCGAAGCGCGGCCAGCTTGACTCGAACGCCTCGATGTCCAACTCGTGAAACGCGGCCGCCCGTGAGGCCTGGTGGCGCACCGCGAAGTGCCCATCCTGGCGCAGGAACTTCAGCACCGACACCGTCATTCCGAAGCGGCGCGCCGCATCGCGAGCACCGTAGCTTCGCTGCCCTGGTTCGCTGCAACGCAGGCTCCTGCGCGAGCTCGCCGCCACGCGCGGCGCGCGCCTCTTGCTGGCGGCCCGGGCCGGCACATGGTCCTGCCCTTGCGTCCCCTCGACGGCCAGCCCAGTGACGGCGCCAGCGTCTTGCGCGTCCTCGAAGCCGGCGAGCGCCTCACGCAGGAACGCGATGTCTGCCGCAGCCGACACGTTCTTGAGCCAGGTCCGGTAGACACCCTCGAGCTGTTGGCGCATGCGTCCCGCCGCCCTGCCCTCGGCCGCTGAGGGGACCACTGCGCGAAGCGCTGCATGCAGGTTGTTCGGCCATTGCACGAGCATCCGTGCGGCGCGCCGTGCAGGAGAGACCGTGGCACCCCCGCCGGTGGCCGCGGCATGCATGAGCGCCAAGCTGCGGAACACGGCCAGCATCCGCGCCAGGTCCAGCACAAGCCGAGCACTTTGCGGCTCGCCAACATAGAGGGTCAACGGGTGCGAAGCATGTCTCACTTCATGTTGGCCGCTTCTCATCCCCAAGAAAAGGCGACTCCGCTTTCGGGAGTCGCCTTGAAAAATTGCTTTTCGAAAGGGCCTGCAGTTGGCGCCGCCGGACATCACCTCATCGTGACTTGCGGCTTATGCCGTCAGAAGATTTCTCCTTATGCGTCAACGCACACTTCAGCCGCACTGCCCCACGAAGCCACACGCAGTGCAGAACTCGCAGCCGTCGCGGTGGATCAGTGTCGCGTTACCGCATTCGGGGCAGCGCGCACCGGCGATCTCCTGCGTCGCATTGGCGCCACTCGCGGAGCCGGACGGTGACTCGAGCACACCCATCTCGCGCAGCGGAAAACCCTCTTCGTTCAACACGCCAAGCATCGCGTAGCGATGGATCAACAGGCGCGCCATGTAGGCCACCGTCGACGGCCAGACCTGCTGGCGGCGCGGTCCGCCGGGTAGCGTCGGCACGAAGGCCATGAAGTGGCCTAGCGGCTCGGCGTAGTTCAGCAGCTTGCGCAGCTTCATGCCGATCCAGGCAGGGTCGACCACCCGCATGTCGAGCGACAGGATGCGCGCGAGGCCGTCGAGCGCGCGCGGGTAGTTGCCGGAAAACGCGAGCGCGCACGGCCGCGTGATTGCGCTGCCGTCGGCGCCCGGCAGCGTGATTTCCTTCAGCGTGAGCGTGAGCGATTCGCCGGACGCGGGGTTGTCGATGTCGGCCGACCAGGCGAGCGTGCCCGATGGGCCGGTGCGCGGCTCGTCGAGGCTGAAGAGTGCGTCCATCACGGGCGTCGACCCGCCTTCCGCTAGTGCGCCGAGTTGCTCGCAGCGCCAGCGGATGACCGCCGCGGTCGCGGCGACGATGCCGGGGAACATGCGCCGCTCGCCATACGGCGGCATCGGCATTTCGAAGGCGCGCTCCTCGGCGACGGTGGCAAGTGCGTCGAGCTTCAGGCGCAGCCAGGCGGCGTCGTTGGTGCGCAGATCCATCGACAGCGTCTTGGCCATCGCGCCGAGGCCGCGTGGCTGTTCGGCGCCGTTGACCCAGACTTCGAAGGGTCGTGTCGGCGCTTCGCGGCGGCGCGTGCCTTCGCGCTTCTCTGTGCTGCGCGCTTGCGGCGCAGCGCCCTCGATGTGGTCGCTATCGCGGCGTTCGATCGGCAGCTCACCGACGAAGAGGGCGAAGTCGCCGAACGGGTGCTGGATCATGTAGGTCCAGGCGGCGTTGCCAGCGGACAGGTCCGGCCGCCCCGGCCAGCGCAGCGAGGCGAGCACCGGCGCCGGCAGGCGGTCTAGCGCGAGCCGCTGGTTGGCGTCGGCTGCCGTCAACGGTGCAGGCTGCGCCTCGACGCTCAGCACCGAGCCGAGCACCGCATTCGGCCGGTAGGTGGCGAGGCCCTTCAAGCCCTTCTCCCACGCCTGCATGTAGAGGTTCTTGAAGTCCTCGAACGGATAGTCTGCGGGCACGTTGACCGTCTTCGAGATCGCGGTGTCGACGAAGGGCGCGACCGCGGCGACCATCTCGGCGTGCGCCTGTGCGCTCATCTCGAGCGCGGTGACGAAGGCGGGCGTGAGCGCCGCGTCCTTGCCCTTGAGGTGGCGGTACAGCCGCCAGGCGTGATCCTCGACGGCGTATTCCTTGAAGGTGCCATCGGGCTCGCGCTTCTTGCGCTTGTAGCTCCAGCTAAACGCGGGCTCAATGCCGTTGCTCGCGTTGTCGGCAAACGCGAGGCTGATAGTGCCGGTCGGTGCGATCGACAGCAGGTGCGAATTGCGCAGGCCATGGGCGCGGATGCGCTCCTTCAGCGCGGCGGGCAGGCGCGACGCGAAGTTGCCGCTCGCGAGATAAAGGTCGGCATTGAAGAGCGGAAACGCGCCGCGCTCCTTCGCCAGCTCGACCGATGCGTCGTAGGCGGTGTTGCGCATCGCCTCCGCGATCTTTGCGGCGAACGCGCGCGCCGGGGCTTCGTCGTAGCGCAGGCCGAGCATCACCAGCGCGTCGCCCAGGCCCGTGAAGCCCAGGCCGATGCGCCGCTTGCTGCGTGCCTCGGCCAACTGCTGCGGCAGCGGCCAGACGCTCACGTCGAGCACGTTGTCGAGCATGCGCACCGCGACGCGCACGACCTCAGCGAACGCCGCGTCGTCGAAGCCGGCATCCGCCTCGAACGGCGCACGTACGAAACGCGTGAGGTCGATCGAGCCGAGGCAGCAGCAGCCGTACGCCGGGAGCGGTTGCTCACCGCACGGGTTCGTGCTCGAGATTGTCTCGCAATAGCCGAGGTTATTGTCGGTATTGATGCGGTCGAGGAACAGCACACCCGGCTCGGCGTGATCGTAGGTGGACTGCATGACCTGCTGCCACAGCGTGCGTGCCGGCAGCTTGCGATAGACCCACATGCCGTCCGCGCGCTGGAACGCGCCGTCTTCCCTTTGCGCCGGTCCGGGCTCCGCACGGTGCACGAGTTCGACGTCGCCGCCGTCGCGCACGGCACGCATGAAGTCGTCGGTCACGCCGACCGAGATGTTGAAGTTCTTCAGATCACCGCGGTCCTTCGCGTGGATGAATTCCTCCACGTCCGGATGGTCGCAGCGCAGCACGCCCATCTGCGCGCCACGCCGGCTGCCGGCGCTCTCAACCGTCTCGCACGAGCGGTCGAAGACGCGCATGTAGCTCACCGGCCCCGAGGCGTTGGATTGCGTGCTGCCGACCCATGCGCCGCGCGGGCGGATGCGCGAGAAGTCGTAGCCGACGCCACCGCCGCGGCGCATCGTCTCGGCCGCTTCGGTCAGCGCCGTGTAGATGCCGGGATAGCCGTCTTCCTCGGTGGCAATCGAATCGCCAACCGGCTGCACGAAGCAATTGATGAGCGTCGCGGACAGCGCCGTGCCGGCCGCCGAGCTGATGCGCCCCGCGGGCACGAAGCCGCGCTGCTGAGCATCGAGGAAGCGCGCTTCCCAGGTGCCGCGCGCGTCGGGCGCCTCGGCCTGCGCGAGCGCTCGCGCGACACGGCGCCGGATGTCATCGGCGCTCTTCTCGTCGCCTTTTGCGTACTTCTCGAGTAGCACCTCTTCGGTGATGGCCTGGGTGCCGAGAGCGACTGGTGCCGTTGCTGCAGAAAGCTTGCGAGTTTGGGTGTCCGTCACTGGATCTCCTTGTTGTGCGGCAGCGAGCGTGACGTACGCTGCTGCGGCTGATTGTTGAAACGGGCGCGCGGCCGTTCTCTGACTGGTCGAAGGGTGGCAGGCGCGTGGTGCGCACTACTCGCAGACCACGCGCGCTGGTCAGTTCTCGAGACTTCGAATCGCCCGACCGACCAGCGTGCCCCCTGCCGATGTGCCTGCTTCGGGTCGATCGCGCGGCTCGCTTCGATCACGCAGGTCGACATGGTAGCGAACTCAGCGCGCGGGCCTTGAACAGGCTCGACTCCAACAGGGCAATGCGCCTGCGTTCACCGCCAAAGCGGCCCGATTGCGTCAAGCGTGTTCTTCAGTACGAGCCCCATCTCGGTGTCGCCCTCCATCACGAGCGCGCGCTCGAAGAACAGCCGATCGGCGTCGTCCTCGCCGCGCAGCAGGCGCAAAAAGCTGTTGAGCGGCGCGACGATGCGCAGCGCCGTCTCACTGCGCGACGCGGCGACGCGAAAGCCACCTGCGGCGAGTTGCAGTCGCACGCGCAGGCCGAGATCGCTGATCGCGACCTCGACGGTTCGATTGCCGAGCGCGGCGCGCGCATCGGCGGGCAACTTCGGCAGCAGCACGCGATCGAGCACGCGCGCAAGCGCAAAGGACGGAGGTTGCACCGGCAGGCGCGCGACGATGCCGCGCAGGCGCGCAGCGGCGAGGTCGACCCAAGGCGGCAGCTTTGGCGTGGCGGAAGTCGTGGTGTTCATCTTTTGGTTCAAGTGGTTGCGACTTCCAGTTCCAGCTCCAACCCCGGTTTGCGATGCGCGAAACCGTTGCACAGGCCGCCGGGTGGTGCGAGGGCTTCGATCGCTTGCATCGCATCGCGCGCGTTCGCGCCCTGGTTCATGACCTGCTCGAAATGCGACAGCACGTCGGTGAATCCGGTCGAGCAAGGCGACAGCCGCAGGCGCGAGACGCCCGCTTCACGCAGCGCTGCGGCCTCGCCGATCAGGCATTGCGTCGCCGCCGATTGCGTCTGCGTACCGTTGAGGACGAGGAAGGGCTGGCCCTCGCTGCTCGACAGCAGCAGGCCGTCGGCGTCGGCCATGCAGCGGAACTCGCATTCGTCCTTGTTGAGCCGGTGATGGCGCGCCGTGAAGCAGCGCGCCGAGAACGCGAGCGGGAGACGGCCGAAAGCGAACACTTCGGTCGCGATCGGCGTGGCGTTGGCAGCGCGCACCGGTTCGCCGGGCGGGTTGACGAGCGCAATCGCGTCGATGCTCAACTCGACCGGCGCGACCCAGCGCGTCGCGCCGAGCGCTGCGTGTTCGACAAGCGCTGCGCGGCTGTAGATGTTGATGTGCGGGCCGAGCACGAACGGTACTGTGCCGGCCAGCGCGTGCAGTGCCGACGCGTCGCCCGCTTCGACGAGGAAATCGCCCTGCTCGGCGATCCGGCGCACGAGGCGCAGATCGGCCTCGGATTCGATCAGCGATTGGGTCGCGAGCACGACCTCCTTGCCCTCGGCGGCGAGGTCGCGCGCGAGATCGATCCAGTCGTCCGCCTTGAGCTCGCGGCGGCGCGAGCAGACGGTTTCTCCGAGCACGACGGTGTCGGCCGGCGATTCGGCGATCGACGCGTAAAAGTCCATCAATGCCTGGCGCTGCCAGTGGTAGAGCAGCGGCCCGACGGTCAGAGCAACGCGTCCGGCGGGCAGGGCGCGCACCACGCCGGAAGAGATCGGGTTCGAAGTGGTCGTCAATTCAGCCCCGTCTATCGCCATGGTCTGTTGTAGGCACCGAGCGTCTGCTGCTGGCCTTCGGCAAAGCGTGCGAGCGTCGCCGTCCATGCCGGCTGCACGCTGTAGCGCGCGTCGGCAGCGCAGGCCTGGTCGATCGCCGCGCGCCAGACGCGCGTCACCTGCTCGACGTAGCTCGGGCTGCGCTGGCGGCCTTCGATCTTGAATGCCATGACGCCGAGCTCGATCAGCTCCGGCAGGATCGCGAGCGTATTCAGGCTGGTCGGCTCCTCGATCGCATAGTCGCGCTGGCCTTCGACGTCGAAGCGCCCCTTGCACAACGTCGGGTAGCCGCGCGGCTCGTCGTTCGCGTAGCGGTCGATTAGCACGCCGTTGAGGCGCGATTCGACGCCTGCGGGCGTGTCCTGCCAGCGCACCGCCGAAGGCGGGGAGCAGACGCCGGCCGTGTTCGGCGACTGGCCGGTGACGTAGGACGACAGCGCGCAGCGCCCCTCGACCATCACGCACAGACTGCCGAAGCCGAACACTTCGATGTCCACGTCCGTGTGGCGGATCACATGACCGACCTGCGACATCGTCAACACACGTGGCAGCACCGCGCGCTGGATGCCGTAACGCTCACGGTAAAACTCGATCGCCTCGTAGCTCGTCGCCGAGGCCTGCACCGACAGATGCAGGCGCAGCGACGGATGGTAGTCACGGCAATAGGCCATCACCGCGGTGTCGGCGACGATCAGAGCATCGGCGCCCATCGCGACGGCGGTATCGACCGCGCGCTGCCACGGCCCGATGTCCCGCGCATCGGCGAAGGTGTTAAGCGCCATCAGCACCTTGGCTCCACGCGCGTGGGCGTAGGCGACGCCCTCGCGCACCTGCACGTCGTCGAAGTTGAGGCCGGCGAAGTTGCGCGCGTTGGTCGCGTCCTTCAGGCCGAGATAGACGGCATCTGCGCCCGCATCGACGGCAAGCTGCAAGGCGCGCAGCGAGCCCGCAGGGCAGACGAGTTCGGGCTTGCGCTGCGCGGACGAGAGTGATGAAAGCGTCATGGAGAAGCGAGACCGCCGCAAGCTCGACTGATGAGGAACTGCATTCTGTCCGGCCAGTCCGCCACCGCCTTTGTGCTCCATCAAGGGGGTGCGACACACCGACGAGATGATGCGCATCAACGCGTCAGCATGCGGATGCGCTATTGCTGCTTCAGCAGCAAGGGATACACCGACATTTGCATGCTGTATACGCGCTGGAGGCGCAAATGCGCAGATCTGGGTAGCCCCGCACCCGCGCAACCGGGTGGCCAGGTGGCCGGGCAGCGACGCTTCAGCCGCGCGAGGTCTCCGCGCCGAGGTTGGCGGCAAGGCCGGCCGCCAGCAGCCAGGCCTGCACCCGACGCGTCCGGCGCCACGCCCACCAGCAGAATCGCGCCAGCTTCCACACCCTGCGCGGACGCAGCACGACGATGGCGACGGCCGTGCCGCCGATCAGCGCAAAACGCTCGCGCCAGACCCAGCGCCCGGCTGCGTGCACACGGTCTGCAAGCGCGAACGGCGCTTCGAGCACCACGGACTGATCGACGAGCGAGGCCCGCAGTGCGGCACTGCGGATCAGCAACTGCTGTTGCCGCAGCGCAAGCTCGGTCTCGGCGTTCACTTCGCAGGCGCGGCGCCCGGGGGCAACTCGCCAGGCTCTTGCGGCGAGAGCGCCGCATGGTCGCGCGCCAGTTCATCGCGACTGGCTGCAAAAGCGCCCGAAGGCGTCTGAATCTGGCTCACCGCATGGCGCAGCATCAGAGCGCCGATGAGGAAATACGCGAAGACGAGCGCGGCGATCGCCTGCAGGCGGTAACTGTCCCAGAACAGCAGCACGACCAGGCCGCTGAGCAGCACCAGACCGACGGCCACGCACACGCTGCCAAGCGCGGCCCAGAGCAGCGCCGAAAGGATCGAGAGCTTCTGGCGCTCGACCTCGGTGCCGAGCAACTCGAGGCGAACGCGGGCGATCTCGATCGTCGTCGCTCCCAGGCGGCGCAAGGAGACGAGCAGCCCGGCGTTCGCAGCCGAGCGCGCCTGCGGATCGGTCATGTCAGTGCCGCCCGGCCGCCCGAAGGTGCTGACGCGCCCAGGGGCCACGTAGTGGTCCCTCCAGGACCACGGGGCAGCGAATGAAGTGAGCTTGGGGCAGTTTCATCCTGGGGCCGCCCGCTGGCGACTCAACGGCGGCCGATCAGCAGTCCAACGAGGAGGCCGAAGCCCGCGGCGACGCCGATCGAGCGCCACGGGTTGTCGTGCACATAGTCATCGGCAGCCCGGCCAGCGGCCTTGGCGCGCGTGATCGCGGCATCCTGGGCATCGGCGAGGCCAGCGCGCGCGCGGGCGAGGCTCGCCTGCACCCGGTCGCGCAATTCGGCGGCGCCTTCGCCAGCCTGGCCGGCGGTCGAGCGCAGCAGTTCTTCGGCGTCGGAAACGACAAGGCGCAAATCGGCCATGAGCTTGTCGGTCTGGGCGGCGGTTACGTCGTTCATCGAGCTTCTCCTTGTTTGTCGATAGCGGGGTCAATTAGACGCCAACGATACACCGCCGCCGCTGCGATGTCATTGGCGCGCCTCAATCGCGCCCTGAATCGCGCCACCCAATCGCAAGCGTCAACCGGGGCGACCGTCCGCGCGTGGCGTGCCAAACCAGCGGCCGTAGCGCAAGGCCCAGCCGATCGCGACGACGGCCCAGGCCAGTGCAGCGATCGCGAGCAGCAGCGGTGCGGGCCACCACGTACCGAGCAGGCGCATCCACACCGCCCCCTGCATCAACCAGAACAGCCGCCAAAGCAGCGCGTCGACGACTTGCGAGCGCCCGCTGTGGCCGCAGGCGACGCGGCTTGCCATCGCCATCAGCGTCGAGCCGAGAAAGCCCATCGCCATCGCATGCAGCGGCGCGAGGTTTGGCGCGCGCGCATCGCCCCCAATCGCGATCGTCGCGTGCGTGACGGCTGCCAGCGTGAGTGCGAGTGCGAACCAGGCGAAGCCGACATACATCATCAGCAGCAGACGCTGGCGCAGATGCCGTCGCAGGGTGGGCACGAAACACCAGCGCAGCGCGAGCCACAGCAGCAGCACCGCAACCGGCGCTTCGAACGCGACCTGCAACCAGCGCGCCGTCGCCGGCAGCGGGCCGGCGAGCGCGTCGCACACACCGAACGCTGCCTGCGAAGCGAGCGTCGCGCCGAACAGCCACAGCAGCCATGCCGGGCGCCGCAGGTCGAGGCTTGGCATTGCGCTGTCGTTGAAGAAGGGGATCATGCGATGGGCGACAGTCGCAAAGATCAGCGCGACGAAGCCCCAAAGGCCGAGCTGCACCGCCGCGCGCGCAAGGTCTTCGCGCTGCGCGGCAAGGCTCGCCGCAGCGAACCACAGCGAGAAGGCGCCGGCGGCGCACGCGACGCCGACCCAACGCGCATGAATGCGATCGGCGACACGGCTCGCAAGGACGAGGCGCGTGAATCGCAGTGCGAAAACGCTCCATCCGAATGCGACAAGCGCAAGGCCAACCGCCGCGAGTGCGACCGAAAGATGAACACCCGGCAGGAACAGCGCCCAGCCTGCGATCGCGGCAACGACGGTCGGCAGCAAGGCTCGCGCCGGCTGGTCCGCCTGCCCGAGCCACTTCGGCCCTGCGGTGAACAGGAAGCCGCTGAAGAAGAGCGGCGTGAAGCCAAACGTCATCAGCAACGAGTGTGCAAGCCCTGGCGAGACCGACCACGGCAAGGCCGATGGCCCAAGGCGCGCGCCGAGCACGACGAACCACCACGCCCCGCCCGCAGCCCAGATCAGCGCGCCGGCGAAAAAACCGAGCCGGTGCGGCGCGTCAAGCAGCCGCCGCCAGCGCCAGCCGGGCGCGGCTTCGGCGTTGGGCGCGGCTTCAGCGTCGAGCGAGCCATCGCGCGTTTGCGCGCCGGGCGGCACGGGTCTCGACGGGCGCGGCGGCGCCTCGCGCGACGTCACGGCGCGGTGCCGCCTCCGGCTACCGGCGCGGCAGCACCCGCAGCGGCCTCGATCGCGGCGACCGCCGCCGCATCGCTCTGCACCGGCGCGCTCAGCAGATGCTGCATCAGCTCGCGCACGCTGCGGATTTCGCTGCCGAAGGGCAGCGCACCGACACCACGGAAGAAGAGGCCCTTGTTGACCTCGCCGCTCAGCGCCGCCGCGAGATGGGTATCGATGCAGAACTGTCCCCAGCTCGGGTTGCCATCACGCAGCCCGCATTGCGCGAGGCAATCGAACTCGAGCTGGCAGCGCTTTGCATGCGCCTGCCCCTGCAGCCGCTCCAGCATACGCAGATAGGAGCGCAACCAGGGTGTCGCCACTGCGCGCGCCGGCAGGCCGGCGACGCTCGTGAATTCGACCAAGTCCTCGTCGCGCGCCTCGGCGAGCACGCGCTTGAATTCGGCCGAAGCGTCGCCTTCGATGGTGACGGCGAACGGCGTGCCGAGCTGCACCGCCGCTGCACCGAGCGCCTGCAGGCGTGCGATGTCGGCGAAGCTGCGCACGCCACCGGCGGCGATGACGGGAACCTCACGCTCGACCCCTGCGGCGCGCAGCACAACCAGTGTCTGCGGGATGACGTTCTCGAAATCGAATCGCGAGTCGGCCAGGTCGGCCACCTTGGCCGCGCCGAGATGGCCGCCCGCAAGGCGCGGGTTCTCGATCACGATCGCATCCGGCAGGCGCTTCCTGCGCTCCCACTTCTTCAGCACGAGCGCGACCCCACGCGCATCGGACAGGATCGGCACGAGCATCGCGTGCGGATGATCCTGCGCCAGTTCGGGCAGATCGAGCGGCAGGCCGGCGCCGACGACGACGGCGTCGATGCCGCACTCGAGCGCCTTCGAGACCGACGGCGCGTATTCCCCGACCGCGCGCATGACGTTGATCGCCAGCAGCCCGCGCCCGTTCGCCAGCTCGCGCGCGGCCTTGATCTCGCGCTCCAGCGCCTCGAGGTTCGCGGCGTTGATCTCGATCTTCGCCACCTCGCCGCGCAGCGCGTGTGTGCGCTCCATCAGATCCGGGTGCAGGCGACGCAGGTCGACCGAGCTCACGGTGCCGACGCCGCCCATCGCGGCGACGCTGCCCGCCAGCCGGTGGGCCGACACGCCGACGCCCATGCCGCCTTGCACCAGCGGCAGCAGCGTCACGTCGCGCAGGCGCAGCGGCGTCAAGCCGCCGCGCAACATGGTTGCGGCGAGGTCAGGGTCGATGCGGGGGAGGGGTGGATCGCGGAAAGACATGGCACGCACGGCGACGCTCACGCCACCCAGGACAGAAGACGAGGCTATTCTCGCAGTCCGAGCATGGATTTGACCGGGATCAAGCTCGACTGCGTGACCCGGCCTGCGTCAACTCAATGCAGCACAAGCAAGGGCAATTTGGAGCGCGACAGCAGCGTCTTCGCGTGCGAGCCCCACATCAACTCACCCAGCGCGCTGCGGCCGTGCGTGACCATCACGATCATGTCGCAGCCATGCTTGGCCGCGGCGGCGAGAATCGCGTCGTCGATTTGACCGGCCTGCGTGGCGTGAGGTGTGAAGGGAACGCCGGCTTCCGCGCAGCGCGCTGCGAAGGCCGACAGCACGCCCTCGGCATGCGCGAAGGCAGACGTGTCATGCTTCTTGACGGCATCCACATAAGCCATTCCGATGCCGGGCGGCGGTGTCGCAAACGGCTCGGCAATGAAACCGGTGATGCTCGCGCCGAGCTTGCGCGCCAGCTCGATGCTCGCGTCCATCGCCCGCTGCGACAGATCGCTGCCGTCGATCGGGACCAGCAGATGTTCGAACATGTTTTACCTCCGTTTGCCGACCCGTTGCCAGCACACCGATCAACTCTAGCCGTGTCAACGCGCACCGAGGTGTCGGCGATCAAGTCCATGCCAAGTTGGACATCACGCCGACTCGTTTACGCGCGCTGGGCCTCACTGTAGAACGAGGCGTCGATCTCGTTGAACATCGCGTCGTCCGCCGCGTCGCGGTACGGCCCGGTGCCGCTGTGCGTCGCGCTCGATGCCGGCACGAAGCTGCCACTGCGCACGTCGAACACATGGACTTCGCCGTCCTCGATCACGTAGTGCCAGCCGTGCAGCGTGAGGTGCCCGGCCTCGACCTGCCCGCGCACCATCGGGTAGCCCATCAGCCGCTCAAGCTGCAGCACGACGGCGCGTTGCTCGGTGCGGCGCAGCGCCTCAGGGCACAGGCGCACCGGCAGCACGGCTTCACGCCCCAGCTCGAGCCAGGCGGCCAGGTTCGTCGCCTGCTTCGGCGCGCCTTCGTACAAAGCGCGAATACCGCCGCAGTGGCTGTGTCCGCAGACGACGATGCGCGAGACGTTCAGGTTGAGCACCGCGAACTCGATCGCTGCCGCAGTGCCGTGATATCCGGTCGATCCGTCATGTGGGGGGACGAAGGCACCGACGTTGCGCACGATGAAGAGGTCTCCCGGCCCGGTGCCGGTGAGCAGATACGGCACGAGGCGCGAATCTGAGCAGCCGATGAAAAGGATCGTCGGGTGCTGCCCGTCCTTCACGAGCGTCTCGAACGTATCCTGCACGCCCGGAAAGGTGTGTTCATGAAAGCGCTGCAGGCGCACCAGCAGTTCGTCGGGCATCGCTCTCGCTCCGGCGGCGGGGTCGGTCGTGCCCGGTCAGCCGAATCGAACAGGGTCGCCCTGTCGGTCGAAGGGAAGCAGGTCGTCGATGCGGCCGGCCTTGATCGCTTCGACCATGCGCTGCAGCGGCGCTTCGGCATCGGCGCTCGTCGGCGCTACACCGGCGCGGCCGGCGAGCGCCGCGGTGAAGACGATCGCCCACGGCGGCCCGGCCTGCGCCGCTTCGGCGACGAGCGCGTCGAAACCGGGGAGTTCATCGGGCGACTTGTCCACGCACATCAGCGGCGCGAGCTCACCGCCCTCGCCCGCCTCGAACTCGCGGCGCTGCTCGGCGCTCGCGTCGGCCGGCAGTTCGGCGCCGGCAAAGACGAACAGCAGGCGCTGCGGCTCCGGCTGGGCGCGCGCGGCTTGCAGCAGATCGTTGAAGTTCGTGATGTTCATTTCAAGATGCTGCGGGCACGGCCCGCTGAAAGTCCGGTAGTCCGCCCACGGCAGCCCTATGGTTGATCGATCGAAGCGCCACAGCGGCTACTGCACCAGCGGCGTATCGGCGCTGTCGAGCTGCACGCCGACGATCGCGACCTCGCCGGCGAGCAGTTGCAGGTACTGCCGCAACGCAGTGACGAAGGTCTGCTGCCGCAGGGCGAGCGCGACCGCGCCGCGCACCGATTCGAACGCCGGCATGTGACCCGCCTCGCGCGCCATGACGTCGACCACGTGCAGGCCGAAGCGGCTGTGCACGAGGCGCGGCAAGACGCCGATCTCGGGGCCGGCGAAGAGTTCGCGCGCGAACTCGGGCGCGCAGTCGTCGCGCGTCAGCCAGCCGAGGTCACCGTCCTGCGCGCCGGAGGGGCAGTTCGAAAGTTCGGCGGCGACAGCGGCGAAGCGATCTTCCTCGCCTTCGCGGTGGCATCGCACGTCGAGCAGCGCGCCTTCCGCGCGATCGCGCAACAGACGCACGTCGACACCGGGTGTAACGGCGAAGAGAACATGGCGCACGTGGGCACGGTCGCCGACGCGGTAGCTCGATTCGTGGGCGGCATAGTGGCGCCGGCACGCTTCGTCCGAAGGCTCGGGCACGTTGACTTCGCGTGCCAGCAGCGCCTCGATCGCGGCAGTCGCCGCTTCGCTCGTCGCGCCGTCGATCGGGGCCGGGTCATCGAGTGGGAGCAGGCCGGCGCGCTGCGCGGCCTGGCGCAGCAGTTCGGTGCATGCGCGCTGGCGCAGCATCTCGTCGGCGAGCGTCTCGCCCGGCGCGTGCAGCGCAACGCCGTTAACGCTTGCCAGGGTGGCTTCCACGGTCGCGGTCATTTGGTGCAACTCCTCACTTTGGTCAGATGCGCGTCGGCGGCGTGTTGTGGCCGGGCGGCAGGTTCAGGCGCCGCGAGCGCACGACCTGGTAGGGCCGGAAGATGTAGGCGATCGAGCCGAAGCCGCTCCACACATGCACGAGGCGCGAGAACGGGAATAGCAGGAAGATCGTCATGCCAAGCACCATGTGCACCTTGAACGGCCACGCCACCGCGACGAGCGGCAAGGCGTCGGGCTGGAAGGTCCAGATGCTCTGCGCCCAAGCGGCGAGGATCAGCATCTCGTGCGCATCCGCCCGACCGGCGAACGAGAACGGCAGCGTGACGAGGCCGAGCACGAGTTGCACCCACAGGATGACGAGGATGAATAGATCGGTGCGATGGCTCGTGAGGCGGATGCGCGGGTCGAAGATGCGACGGTGCAACAGGATCGTGAGGCCGATGAAGCAGATGAAGCCGGCGATGCCGCCCGAGACGACTGCGAATATCTGCTTGTGCGACGCGCTGATGAAGGGCTCGTACAGCCAGTGGGGCGTCAGCAGGCCGATCATGTGGCCGAAGAAGAGGAACAGGATGCCGATGTGAAACAGGTTGCTGCCCCAACGCAACTGGCCGGCGCGCAGCAGCTGCGACGAATCGCTCTTCCACGTGTACTGATCGCGGTCGAAACGCGCGAGGCTGCCCATGAAGAAGACCGCGAGGCCGATGTAGGGGAATACCTCGAAGAAGAAATTGTGCAGATAGATTTGCAAGGCGCTCATGGACGCACTCCTTGGTCCGCGCCGCGGCGGACGATTTGAATGGGTTGGGGTTGACCTGACGCGCCCGGCCTGGCCTGCCCTTGCGACGAGCAGCCGTCAAACGCGAGCGGTTCGACCCAGGCTTCGTCGATCGGCTCATCGTCGGGCACCGCGACCGGTCGCGCTGTCTCGCCCGCGAGCTCGATCAAGGCACCAGGCACGCTTGCGTAGCGGCTCTCGCGCTTGTCGAGCGCGTTGAAGATCGCGTTCAGGATGTGTGCAATCTCGGCGAGGAAGGCACGCGCCTCGCGCGGCGGTTGCGTCGAGGCGTACTCGAGCACGACCGGCAGGTGGTCGGGCATCTCGCCCTC
The DNA here is from genome assembly GCA_963774675.1 of uncultured beta proteobacterium. Lineage (GTDB taxonomy): Bacteria > Pseudomonadota > Gammaproteobacteria > Burkholderiales > Burkholderiaceae_C > CAIKUF01. The sequence continues at coordinate 144,943 of CAVZFV010000009.1, forward strand.
GCCAAGGTACAGGCCCGCCTTTTCGTAGGTCTGCGCCAAGTCGATCATCGCCGGCCCGCGGTCGCGTGAGTCGCCGTGCACATGCTCGAACAGGTGCAGCGACGTGCTGCGCCCGCTGTCGAAGAGCTGCACGTAGTCGGCCTCGGCGTCTATAGCGCTCTGGCGCGCGATGCTCGACATCAGCGCTTCGATCTCGGCCAGGCGCGGCGCCGAGAGCGCCTGCTCGGCCCGCAATGCATCGCGCATCTCGTCGAGATGCTCGCGCAGCGCGGCGTCGGGGTAGCTCAGCAGGCGGCCGAACACGCGCAGCGTGAGCGCCATGGAAGTGGCTTTGGTGGCGAACATGATCAGGCCTCCCGCCCGGCCGCCCCAAGGGTGGCCTGCGCCCCCTCGGGGGGCAGCGAACATAGTGAGCTTGGGGGCGTCATTTCATACCTCCGCCTTGATGGGAATGGTGCGCTTCTTCTCCGAGCCAAAGAGGCTCGTCTCGCCAACGCCCTCCGAGCAGCCGTTGCCGAACGAGAAGCCGCAGCCGCCGCGCACGTTGAAGGTGTTCTCCGCGTATTCGCGATGCGTGCTCGGGATCACGAAGCGATCTTCGTAGTTGGCAATCGCCATCACGTGGTACATGTCCTCGACTTCGTGCTCGGTCAGGCCGACCTGCCTGAGCACCTCGTGATTCGTCTCGCCGTCGACGTGCTTGCCGCGTTGGTAGGCGCGCATCGCGAGCATGCGTTCGAGCGCTCGCTCGACCGGCGCCGTATCGCCCGCGGTCAACATGTTCGCGAGGTAGCGCACCGGGATGCGCAACTGCTTGACGTCGGGGATCTGGCCGTTGGCGCCGAGTTGCCCGGCGTTCGCAGCCGACGTGATCGGCGACAGCGGCGGCACGTACCAGACCATCGGCAGCGTGCGGTACTCCGGGTGCAGCGGCAGCGCGACCTTCCACTGCACCGCCATCTTGTAGACCGGGCTGTTGCGTGCAGCCTCCATCCACTTGTCCGGAATGCCGTCCTTCGCCGCCTGCGCAATCACCGTCGGGTCGAACGGGTCGAGGAAGATGTCGAGTTGCGCCTGATAGAGGTCGCGGTCACGCTCGACACTTGCCGCTTCCTGGATGCGATCGGCGTCATAGAGCAGCACACCGAGGTAGCGGATGCGCCCGACACAGGTCTCCGAGCACACCGTAGGTTGGCCGGCCTCGATCCGCGGGTAGCAGAAGATGCACTTCTCGGCCTTGCCGCTTTTCCAGTTGTAGTAGATCTTCTTGTACGGGCAGCCCGATACGCACATGCGCCAGCCGCGGCACTTGTCCTGGTCGATCAGCACGATGCCGTCTTCTTCGCGCTTGTAGATCGAGCCCGACGGGCACGACGCGACACATGCCGGGTTCAGGCAGTGCTCGCACAACCTGGGCAGGTACATCATGAAGGTGTTCTCGAACTCCCCCACCATCGCCTTCTGGGCCGCCTCGAAGCCATCGAAGTTCTTATCGGCGCTGCGCTTCGAGAACTCGCCGCCTAGGATTTCCTCCCAGTTCGGGCCCCAGACGATCTTGTCCATCTGCTTGCCGGTGATCAGGCTGCGCGGACGTGCGGTCGGCGTCGCGTGCATCTCCGGCGCGCTTTGCAGGTGGTCGTAGTCGAAGGTGAAGGGCTCGTAGTAGTCGTCGATCTGCGGCAGGTTCGGGTTCGCGAAGATCTTCATCAAGAGCTTCCACTTGCCCCCCTGGCGCGGCTCGATCGCGCCGTTGGCCTTCCTGATCCAGCCACCGTTCCACTTGTCCTGGTTCTCCCACTCCTTCGGGTAGCCGATGCCGGGCTTGGTCTCGACGTTGTTGAACCAAGCGTATTCCATGCCCGGCCGGCTCGTCCAGACGTTCTTGCAAGTGACCGAACAGGTATGGCAGCCGATGCACTTGTCCAGGTTCAGCACCATTGCGATCTGGGCTCTGATCTTCATGCGTTCTCTCCTTGCGCCTGGACGAGCGCAACGCGTTCTTCGCCGACCGGCGTGTCGAGCCAGTCGATCTTGTTCATCTTGCGCACGATGACGAACTCATCGCGGTTGGTGCCGATCGTCCCGTAGTAGTTGAAGCCGTAGCTGAGTTGCGCGTAGCCGCCGATCATGTGCGTCGGTTTGAGCACGATGCGCGTCACCGAGTTGTGGATGCCACCGCGCACGCCGGTGATCTCTGCCCCCGGGGTGTTCACGATCTTCTCCTGTGCGTGATACATCATCACCATGCCGGGGTTGACCCGCTGGCTCACGACCGCGCGCGCGGCGATGGCGCCGTTGACGTTGAACAACTCGATCCAGTCGTTGTCTTCGATGCCGGCGCTCTTGGCGTCCTCCTCGCTCAACCAGACGCACGGCCCGCCGCGGCTCAATGTGAGCATGATCAGGTTGTCGGTGTAGGTACTGTGGATGCCCCACTTCTGGTGCGGCGTGATGAAGTTGAGCAGGATCTCCTTGTTGCCGTTGCCGCGCTGGTTGTGCATCGCGCCGGTCGCCTTCAGGTCCACCGGTGGCCGGTAGGTCGAGAGGCCTTCGCCGAACGCGATCATCCAGGGGTGGTCCTGGTAGAACTGCTGGCGCCCGGTCAGCGTGCGCCAGGGGATCAGCTCGTGCACGTTGGTGTAGCCGGCGTTGTAGCTGACGGTCTCGCTCTCGATCCCGCTCCACGTCGGCGACGAGATGATCTTGCGCGGCTGCGCCTGGATGTCGCGGAAGCGGATCTTCTCGTCCTCGCGATGGATCGCCAGGTGCGTGTGGTCGCGTCCGGTGATTTTGCTGAGCGCCTCCCACGCCTTGACGGCGACGTGGCCGTTCGTCTCGGGCGCGAGCATCATCACCACTTCGCAGGCGTCGATGTCGGTTTCGATTTTCGGCATGCCGCGCGTTGCACCTTCGTCGCGCACGTTGCCGTTCAACTCGCCGAGTTGCTTGACCTCGGTCTGCGTGTTCCACGCGATGCCCTTGCCGCCGTTGCCGACCTTGTTCATCAGCGGGCCGAGTGCGGTGTAGCGCTTGTAGACGTTCGGGTAGTCGCGCTCGACGACCATGATCTGCGGCGCCGTCTTGCCCGGGATCAGATCGCAATCGCCGCGCTTCCAGTCGGTCACCTCGAACGGCTGGCCGAGTTCGCCCGGGGTGTCGTGCATCAGCGGCGTGAGGACGACCTCGCGCTCGACGCCGAGATGGCCGACGCAGACCTCGCTGTACTTCTTCGCGAAGCCCTTGTAGATCTCCCAGTCGCTGCGGCTCTGCCACGCCGGGTCGACCGCGGTCGACAACGGGTGGATGAAGGGATGCATGTCACTCGTGTTGAGGTCGTTCTTCTCATACCAGGTCGCGGTCGGGAGCACGATGTCCGAATAGAGACACGTGGTGCTCATGCGGAAGTCGAGCGTCACGAGCAGGTCGAGCTTGCCCTCCGGCGCCTGTTCGTGCCAGACGACTTCAGTCGGCTTGGCTTCTTCCTTGCCGAGGTCCTTGCCCTGCACGCCGTTGCTCGTGCCGAGCAGGTGCTTGAGGAAGTACTCGTGCCCCTTGCCCGACGAGCCGAGCAGGTTGGAACGCCAGACGAAGAGGTTGCGCGGCCAGTTCGCCGGATTGTCGGGGTCGGTGCAGCTCATCGCGAGCGACCCGTCCTTCAGGCTCTTGACGACATAGTCCTTCGGCTCCATGCCGGCCGCCTGCGCGTCGCGCAACACCTGGAGCGGATTCGTCTGCAGTTGCGGCGCGCTCGGCAACCAACCCATGCGCTCGGCGCGCACGTTGTAGTCGATCATGCTGCCGCCGTACATCGTCTTGTCGGCCAGCGGCGATAGCACCTCGTCCATGCCGAGCTTTTCATAGCGCCACTGGTCGGTGTGGGCGTAGAAGAAGCTCGTGCCGTTCATCTGGCGCGGTGGGCGAATCCAGTCGAGCGCAAAGGCCAGCGCCGTCCAGCCGGTCTGCGGGCGCAGCTTCTCCTGGCCCACGTAGTGCGACCAGCCGCCGCCGCTCTTGCCGACGCAGCCGCACATCATCAACAGGTTGATGACGCCGCGGTAGTTCATGTCCGAGTGGTACCAGTGGTTCATCGCCGCGCCGATGATCACCATCGACTTGCCGTGCGTCTTGTGCGCGTTCTCGGCGAACTGGCGCGCGACGGTGATGACCTGCTCGCGCTTGACGCCGGTGATCGCCTCCTGCCAGGCAGGCGTGTAGGCGGCGTCGTCGTCAAAGCTCTTCGCGCCCGAACCCAGGCCGCGGTCGATACCGTATTGCGCGGCTTGCAGGTCGAACACGGTGGCCACCATCGCGTAGCGTTCGTCACCCTCCTTGCCGAGGCGCACGCGAACGGCGGGCACTCTGGCGCGGTTGACGTCGCCCTGCTGCGCATTGGGCGTGAAGTGCGGCGACGCATTGCCGGCGAAATACGGGAACGCGACGTCGACGACCTCATGCGCCTGCTCGCCATCCTCGAGCACCGAGAGCTTCAACTTCACTTCGCCATCGTGGCGCGCTTCCTTGTCCTCGAGATTCCACTTGCCGCTATCGGCGCGGCCTTCCGGGCCCCATCGAAAACCGATCGAGCCATTGGGCAGCACGACCTTGCCTGCGGCGTCGAAACCGAGCGTCTTCCATTCCGCGTTGTTGGCCTGACCGAGCTTGCCATTGAAGTCGCTCGCGCGCACATAGCGATCTGGCACGAGCGTCTTGCTGCCGTCGGCGAGCGTCGCCTCCTTCAGCATCACGAGCATCGGCAGGTCGGTGTAGCGGCGTGCGTAGTCGTCGAAGTAGGCTGAGCGACCGCCCGGCATTGCCGCGCTGTCCTCGCCAAAGAAGAACTCGCGCAGCACGACGTGGCCCATCGCCATCGCGACCGCCGCGTCGGTGCCCTGCTTGGGGTGCATCCAGATGTCCGACAGCTTCGCGACCTCGGAGTAGTCCGGCGTTACCGCGACCGTCTTCGCGCCCTTGTAGCGGACCTCGGTGAAGAAGTGCGCATCGGGCGTGCGCGTCTGCGGCACGTTGCTACCCCAGGCGATGATGAAGGTCGAGTTGTACCAATCGGCCGATTCGGGCACGTCGGTCTGCTCGCCCCAGACCTGTGGGCTCGACGGCGGGAGGTCGCAGTACCAGTCGTAGAAGCTCAGGCAGACGCCACCGATGAGCGACAGATAGCGCGCGCCGGAGGCATAGCTGATCATCGACATCGCCGGGATCGGCGAAAAGCCGACGACGCGATCCGGCCCGTACAGCTTTGCGGTGTAGACGTTGGCCGCCGCGATGATCTCGTTGACCTCGTCCCAGCTCGAACGCACGAAGCCGCCCAGGCCGCGCACCTTCTGGTAGTCGCGCCGCTTGCCCTCGTCGGCCTGGATCGAAGCCCAGGCCTCGACCGGGCCGTGCTGCAGGCGCGCGGCGCGCCAGTGCTTGAGCAGCCGGCCGCGCACCATCGGGTGTTTGACGCGGTTCGCGCTGTAGAGGTACCAGCTGTAGCTTGCGCCGCGCGCGCAGCCGCGCGGTTCGTGGTTCGGCATGTCCCAGCGCGTGCGCGGGTAGTCGGTCTGCTGCGTTTCCCAGGTGACGATGCCACCCTTGACGTAGATCTTCCACGAGCAAGAGCCGGTGCAGTTCACACCGTGCGTGCTGCGAACGATCTTGTCGTGCGCCCAGCGGTTGCGGTAGGCGTCCTCCCAGGTGCGGTCTTCACCGGTGGTGACGCCGTGGTCGCCCGAGAAGGCTTCCTTGGGCATCGCGAAGTGGTTCAGGCGATCGAGAAAATGGCTCATTTAAATTCCTTGTCCGTTCGCATCACGGGTTCTTCACATACGCATTTTTGCGCAGGTAGAACCACCAGTTGAGTATCAGGCAAAGCCCGTAGAACACGGCAAAACCATACATCGCCGCCTGCGGCGTGCCGGCCTTGATCTGCTCGCCGATGACCACCGGCGCGGCGAAGGCGCCGTAGGCCGCGACCGCAGATGTCCATCCCAGCACCGGGCCGGCCTGCTGGCTGTCGAAAATGACGCCGATCGAGCGGAAGGTCGAGCCGTTGCCGATACCGGTGGCGGCGAACAACACCATGAACAGCACCAGGAAAATGAAGAAATACTGTTCGGGTGTCGCCGACTGATAGGCCAGCTTCATCACATAGCCGACCGCCACCGCGGCCGCCGCCATCACGACGCACACCCATTGCGTGACGATCGAGCCGCCCACCTTGTCGGAGATCCAGCCACCCACCGGGCGGATCAGCGCGCCGACGAAGGGGCCGATCCAGGCATAGGCGAGCACCGGCAACGCGTTCGGATTGACCTGTGTGTGTGTCATCACGCCGTTCGCATCGGACACGTGGATGACGTCGAAGATGACCTTCATCGACAGCGGCAGCGCCATCGAAAAGCCGATGAACGAGCCGAAGGTGACGATGTACAGGATCGTCATCGACCAGGTGTGCTTGTTGCGGAAGATCTGGAACTGCTTGGCCACGCCTTCCTTCATCGCACCGAAGGCAGCGAGCTTCATCACCGTCACCATCAGGATGATGTCGAGCGGGATTGCCACCCACACGTTGAGCAGGCCCAGCCCTGTCGGCGCCGGCAGGTACAGCCAGAGCATGAAGATCGACGGCACAAAGGCGAGCGTGTAGAGGTAGGTGATCTTCGAGAACGCGACGAGCGGGTTGCCGGTATCCGGCGAGATCGTCTTCAGGTTGTTCATGCCGAACCAGCACAGGATCGACAGCGGCACGAGCGACAGCACCCAGGCGAAACCGGCGTTCTGGATCCACGTCAACGTGCCGGCGGGGATCTTGCCGAAGATCCAGCCGCTGTTCTTGAGCAGGGTCTCGGGTGCGCCGCCCCACGCGCCAAAGATGCCGACCGTCATGACGAGCGGAATGACGACCTGCATCGTCGTCACGCCGAAGTTGCCCAGGCCCGCATTCAGCCCCAGCCCGGTGCCCTGCAGCCGCTTCGGGAAGAAGCCGCTGATGTTCGACATCGACGACGCGAAGTTGCCGCCGCCGACGCCACACCACAGCGCCATCAACTGGAACGACCACAGCGGCCAGTCCTTGTGCTGCAGCACGATGCCGGTGCCGATCGCTGGCGCGAGCAGCATCGCCGTCGTCAGGAAGATGGTGTTGCGCCCGCCTGCCAGGCGGATCAGGAATGACGCCGGGATGCGCATCGTCGCCCCGGCGATGCCGGCTATCGCCGTGAGCGTGAACAACTGCGATTGCGTGAACGGGAAGCCCAGGTTCAGCATCTGCACGGTGATGATGCCCCACATGCCCCAGACCGCGAAGCCGCACAGCAGCGCGGGAATCGAGATCCACAGGTTGCGGTAGGCGATCTTCTTGCCGGTTGTCTCCCAGAAGACTTCGTCTTCCGGTCGCCAGTCGGCGATATCGGCGCCGCTGGAGTGCGGCGGCGGCGCGCCGATCGTGCCTGCTTTGGTGCTCATGGTGTTCCTCGGTTTCTTGTGTGAATCAGCCGGCGAGGCTGAAGGCGGGCGATTTCTTGCCCATGGTTTCGGTCTTGCGCACCTCGGTCCAGTACATCCAGATAAGCGAAATCCAGACCACGCCATACATCAGCATGAAAGCGCTCGAGCGGATGCCGGTGACGTCCATCAGCACGCCGAACATGATCGGCAGTACGAAGCCGCCCATGCCGCCAGCCAAGCCGACGATGCCGCTGACGGTGCCGATGTTGGTCGGGTATTCGTCGCTGATGTACTTGAAGACGCTGGCCTTGCCGAACGCGAAGGCGATGCCGAGTAGGAACATCAACAAGGTGAAGGTGTAGACGTTCAGGCCGATGTGGAAAGTCGTCGGGCCGTTCACGGTCATCACCGTGAAATCGGTCTGCGGATAGGACAGCAGGAAGAGGCAAATCCAGCTCACCCACATTACCCACCATGTGACGCTGTGTGCGCCGTACTTGTCCGCCAGCCAACCGCCAAAGGCGCGCAGCACGCCGCCCGGCAGCGAGAAGCAGGCCGCGAGCAGTGCCGCGATGCGAATGTCGAGGCCGTACTCGCCGACGTAGTACTGCACCATCCACAGGCTCAGCGCCACATACCCGCCGAACACGATCGAGTAGTACTGGCAGTACTTCAGCACGTTCGGATCCTTCAGCATCTTCAACTGGTCGCTGAACTTCGTGTGGCTGGGCACGAGGTGCGCAGGATCGCTGTAGCTGAAGAACCAGAACAGCACCAGCGTGCCGAGCATCACCGCGGCATAGACATGCGGCACCATCGTCCAGCCGAAGGCGACGACAAGCGCCGGCGCGACGAACTTGTTGACCGCCGCGCCCGAGTTGCCGGCACCGAAGACGCCCATCGCGAAGCCCTGGCGCTCCTTCGGGAACCAGCGCGCGACATACGGCGTACCGACCGAGAACGACCCGCCCGCCAGACCGACGACGAGGCCAATCATCGAGGAAGTGCCAGTACTCGGTGGCGAGCGCCATGAACCAGATCGCCGGCACGGTGATCGCCATGATCACGGCCATCACGATGCGCCCGCCGTACTTGTCGGTCCAGATGCCGAGCGGGACGCGCGTGAGCGAGCCGCTCAACACCGGCATCGCCGTCAGCAGGCCGAACTCGGTCGCGTTCAGGCCGAGCGTCTTCTTCAGCGGAATGCCGATGACGGCGAACATCATCCACACCATGAAGCACACCGTAAAGGCGAGCGTGCTGACGATCAGCACCGACAGCGCCTGTCTCTGCTTGGTCATGACAAAACCCCTTCGTTGTTCATGCAGCGACTGTAGAAACCCGCCCGGGGCTTGAACATCCTTCGCTGGCATCTTCCGCTGTGCCGGAAGAACGATGGCGCCACAGCGCGCCATCGTTCGAAAGAACTACTGGGGCCACGCGCGACCGGATCTTTGATGCCCGTCAAAGCACCAGCCTGAAACCCGTGAGCGCACGGGATGCAGCCCTCGCCGCAACCTTCAACGCAGCCCATGTTCGCTCGCATACACGGCGGCCTGCACGCGCGAGCTCAGGCCCAGTTTGCGCAGCAGATGCTGCACATGAATCTTCACCGTCGTCTCGGCGATGCCGAGCTCGCGGCCGATCTCCTTGTTGCTCGCGCCCTGCGCGATCAGGCGCAGGATCTCGAGCTCGCGCGGCGACAACGGCTGCTCCGGCGCGGCGGCAGCCGGTGCGGCGCTTGCCGTGCCCGCAGCCTGAAAGGCGGCGACGAGTTTGCCGGTCATTTCGTCGGCGATCACGTTTTCTCCGTGCATGGCGCGCCGTATCGCCGCTGCAAGCGCATCGCCCTCGATCGTCTTGAGCAGGTAGCCGCAAGCGCCGCCGCGCAAGGCGGCGGCCAGGTCCTGCTCGTCCTCGCTGACGGTGAGCATCAGCACCCGCGCTTCGGGCGCCGCTTCACGCAGCGCGGGAAGCACATCGACGCCGTTCACACCAGGCAGGTGGTTGTCGAGCAGCACCAGATCGGGCTGCAGCTCCGTGACGCGGCGCAGTGCCTCGCCGGCGTCGGCCGCATCGCCGACGACCTGGAACTGCGCCTCGCGCGAGAGCAACGCCGTCAGGCCGCGCCGAAAGAGCGTGTGGTCGTCGACAACGACGATGCGGATCGGCACTTCGCTCACGCGACGATCTCCGCGCGCCCAGGTACGGGCGGTGTCGGCTGCGCCCGCAGCGGCGGCAGCGTCAGCACGACCGAAGTGCCGCGCCCGACTGTGGACATCACCTCGAGCGTTGCGCCGATGCGTTCCGCGCGCTCGCGCATGATGCGCAGGCCGACATGCGTCTCGCGGAGCGAGCTCGCATCGTGCACGAATCCGACACCGTCGTCGCGCACCTCGAAGCGCCACCGCGGCTGCTGCTGCACGTCGAGCCAGACGCGGCTCGCCCGTGCGTGCTTGCGCACGTTGGAGAGCGCCTCCTGCACGATGTGCAGCACCTGAATCTGCCATTCGGGCGACAGCGGCAGCCCGTGCCCCTGAATCTGCAGCTTGGCCGGCACACCGCTCTGATGCTCGAACTTGCGCAGGGTGGTCGCAAGCGCGGGCTCGATGTCTTCGGCGTTGGCGCGGGTGCGAAAGTGGATCAGCAGTTCGCGTACATCGCCGTAGCTCTCGCGAACACCGGCGTCGATCTCGCCGAGCACCTGCTGGATCTGCGCCGCATCGCCGCCGTCGAGCGCGTCGCGCATCAGTTGCACCTGGATCTTCAGGAACGCGAGCGACTGCGCGATCGAGTCGTGCAGTTCGCGCGCGAGCAGCGTGCGCTCCTGCGACACCGCGGCCTCCATCTCGAGCGCGTTGAGGCGCAGATTCTCCATCGCGCCGGCGAGGTGGCTGGCCAACGCCTCGAGCAGCGAGCGCTCAGGTTCCGACAGTGACAGCTCGCTGTGAAAGAACAGGTCGACCTCGCCCATCGTGCGTGCGTGCAAACGCACCGGCACCGAAACCAGCGTCGCGAACCCGAAGCGCGTGCAATGGGCAAGGGCCGGCGCCTGCGCGCGGATCGGGATCACACGCAGTTGCGACGCAGCATCGGGCGTGCCGCAGTGGCACTCGCCAGCGTCGACGCATTGCTCGACTTCGGTCATCGCCTCTGGCAGCCCTTCGGAGGCGAGCATCAGGTAGCGCTGGTTCGCCTCATCCGACCAGCGCACGACGGCGGCATCCGCATGCGCAATGCGCGCGATGCGGCTGACGAAGCCGCGCGCAAGCTCGTCGAGCGTCGTCGCACGCGCGACGAGCGCCGTCACCTCGTAGAGCGCCTGCAGCCGCTCGCGCTTTTCCTCTAGCTCGGCCGTCTTCTCGCTGACGCGCGCCTCGAGTTGACCGTACATCGACTGCAGGTGATCGGCCATGCGGTTGAAGCCTTCGGCCAGGGTGCCGAACTCGTCGCTCGTCACGCGCTCGACGCGCGCGCCGAGATCGCCTTCGCGAATCCGCAGCGTGGCCGCCTTGAGTCGCCCGACGGGCTCGATCACCAGCACGAAGCCCGCGTAGACGATCACGACTGCTGCCGTGACGGCGAGGGCCAGCATCCCCATCTGGCACAAGTAGAGCAGCGCCGTCCAGCGCGACATGTGAGCCTCGATCGCAGCGACGAAGGCGTCGACGCGGGCGACGAAGTCCGCTGTGTCCGTTGGCAAGTCGCCCGGCACCACGGCCCGCGCATCAGGCGTGTCGGCGCGCTCCTGAAGCCAGCGCCGCTGGAACTGCGCCCAATGCGACTCGACCGCATCGAAACGTGCACGCACCACCGCATCCCAGGGCACGAAGAGGGGCCGCTCCGGGTCGCCGTCGCGCAGCAGTGCAAGGCTGCGGTCGAATTCCGCACGCTGCACGCGCATGGCGTCTGCGTCCTGCCGTTCGACCGACATCGCCATGCGCCAGGACTGCATGCGCAGCCGGCCGGCCTCGTTCACGGCCGCCGCGCCGCCGTCGAGCTGCCACGACACCCAGAGCGTGAGCGTGACGGCAATCAACGCCAGCAACAGGAACGGCACGCCGGCAAGCGTGAGCTTGCCCCCGAGGCTCCAGTGGCGGGTGCGGGACATGGATGGACTCTAGGGTTGGAGCGGCAATCGATCTTGACCAACATCAAGACAAACGCGATCTTCGCGCTTGCAGCCGGTCGATCTGCGCCTTGGCAGCGCGGCGGGCCAGCACAGGCGTGCCAACTCGGACGACGCTGTGGTGCGGATGTACGCAGGCGCATTCCAGGTATCCCGCCCCGCGCGGCCATCCGGCCACGCCGGCGCGCTGTGGCAGCATTGCCGACTTCGACGCACCACCGCTTCGCCGTCAGTGCCTCAGGGCGGTGCGGCGTTGCCCCAACCGGTCCAACCCGAGCCCACATGCCTGGAAGCATCACCCTCAACACCGAAGGCGCGGCGTCACAAGGCGTCGCGCGTCTGACGTTGGCCAATCCCGGCAAGCACAACGCAATCGACATCGCGATGTGGCGCGAGTTGCGCGCGATCTTCGTACGTCTGCAGGCACTGCCCGCGGACGAGGCGCCGCGCGTCGTCGTCGTGAGCGGCGCGGGCGGCCAGTTCGCCTCGGGCGGCGACATCGTCGAATTCGTCGACTTCCGCTTCGACGAAGCGCGGCTGCACGATTTCCACGAGAACATCGTAGCCCCCGCGCTGGCGGCGGTGCTCGCCTGCGACATCCCGCTGCTCGCGGCGATCGAAGGCGCGTGCATCGGCGGCGGGCTCGAGATCGCCGCCTGCTGCGACATCCGCATCGCGGCCGAGGGCAGCCGCTTCGGCGCGCCGATCGCGAAGCTCGGCTTTCCGATGGCGCCCGGCGAGCTGAAGCTCTTGAACGGCGTCGTCGCTGCACCGGTGCTGCGCGAAATGCTGCTCGAAGCGCGCCTCTTCGACGCGGCGCGCGCATTGCAAAGCGGACTCGTGCACGCGGTCGTACCCGCTGCGGAGTTGGCCGCGCTCGTGGCCCAGCGCGCGGCGCAGATCGCGGCGTTGTCGCCCCAGGCGGCACGCATCAACAAGCGCACGTTGCGTCAGATCACCGCGGGCGGGCCGAGCGGGCCCGAGCGTCGCGCACACTATGACTACGCCGACAGCGAAGAGCACCGCGAAGGCTTGCAGGCCTTCGTCCAGAAACGAGCGCCGCGCTTCGATCGCGGCTGAACCCCGATGAGCAGCAACGACAACCTCTTCGTCGCCTTACGCGACGCCTTTCCTGCCGACCTCGACTCGACCGCGATCGAGGCGATCGAGACGATCGATGGCGCCGGCAACGGCTTCTACACCTGGCGCGACCTCGAGCGCGCCACCGCGATGATCGCCAACCTGCTGGCGTCGCTCGAACTGCCCGCCGGCAGCCGCGTCGCGGTGCAGACCGAGAAGTCGGTCGAGGCGCTGATGCTGTATCTCGGGGTGCTGCGCGCGGGCTTCGTCTATCTGCCGCTCAACACCGCGTACCAGGCGGCGGAGATCGAGTACTTCATCGGCAATGCCGAGCCGGCAGTCGTCGTCTGCGCTCCTCAGTCGTTTGGCTGGGTGTCGAAGATCGCATTCAAGGCCGGCACGCGCAATGTGTTCACGCTCGACGCCACGCGCGGCGGCACGCTGCTGCAACGCGCGGCGCAGATGAGCGACGTGCACGAGCCGGCGCTGCGCCGCGCGGACGACCTGGCGGCGATCCTCTACACCTCTGGCACCACGGGGCGCAGCAAGGGCGCGATGCTGACGCATGGCAATCTGTTGTCCAACTCGCTCACGCTCAAGCGCTACTGGGGATGGAAGCCGGGCGACGTCCTGATCCACGCGCTGCCGATCTTTCATGTGCACGGCTTGTTCGTCGCCACGCATGGAGCGCTGCTCAACGGCAGCAAGATGATCTGGCTCTCGAAGTTCGACCCGCGCGCCGTCGTCGCGCGCCTGCCCGACGCCACGATCTTCATGGGCGTGCCGACGCTCTACGTGCGCCTGCTCGCCGAGCCGGCCTTGACGCGCGAGGTCTGCCGCCACATGCGCGTCTTCATCAGCGGCTCGGCGCCGTTGCTGATCGAAACCTTCAACGCGTTTCGCGAGCGTAGCGGCCACACCATCCTCGAGCGCTACGGCATGAGCGAAACGTCTATGCTGACCTCCAATCCGTGCGACCCGAAAAACGGCGATCGGCGCGGCGGCACGGTCGGCTTCCCGCTGCCGGGCGTCGGCCTGCGCGTGCGCGACGACAAGGGCCATCCTGTGCGCGCCGGCGAGATCGGCGGCATCGAGGTCAAGGGGCCGAACGTCTTCAAGGGCTACTGGCGCATGCCCGACAAGACAGCCGAAGAGTTCACGACCGATCTCTGGTTCAAGACCGGCGACGTCGGCAAGATCGACGCCGACGGCTACGTGACGATCGTCGGCCGCAACAAGGACCTGATCATCAGCGGCGGCTACAACGTCTACCCGGCCGAGATCGAGGGCTTCCTCAACGAGCTGCCCGGCGTCGACGAAAGTGCTGTGATCGGCGTGCCGCACGCCGACTTCGGCGAGGCGGTCGTCGCCGTCGTCGTCGCCAGGCCGGGCGCCGCCCTCGATGCCGGCGAACTGACGGCTGCGCTGAAGTCGAAGATCGCCAACTTCAAGGTGCCCAAGCAGATGTTCATCGTCCCCGAACTGCCGCGCAACGCGATGGGCAAGGTGCAGAAGAACCTGCTGCGCGAGCAGCACAAGGGCCTGTTCGTTGGCTGAAGCCGACATCAACGCCCGCTGCGCGCGCTGCAGCAGCGCCTTCCATTGCGGCGCGGCCGAAGCGCGCTGCGATTGCGCGCAGGTCGCGCTCGACGCGGCAACGCTGGCGCGGCTGCAAGCGCAGTTCGGCGCCGCCTGCCTGTGCCCGGCCTGCCTGCGCGAGGTCGCGCGCGTCGACGCCGTGCGCGGCTGGGTCGGGGCGGCACGGCGCATCGTCGTCCTCACCGGCGCCGGCATCTCGACCGACTCGGGCATCCCCGACTTTCGCGGCCCGCAGGGCGTGTGGACGCGCAACCCCGCGGCCGAGGCACAGTCAACCCTGCAGCACTACCTGGCCGACCCTGTGGTGCGCCGCGCGGCGTGGCAGGCGCGGCTCGCGCACCCGGCGTGGACGGCCGAGCCCAACGCCGGCCACCGCACGCTGCTCGCGCTTGAGAGGCGCGGCGCGCTGCACGCGCTGATCACGCAGAACATCGATGAGCTGCACCAGCGCGCCGGCCACGCGACCGAGGTGATCGAGGTCCACGGCACGGTGCGGCGCGTGATGTGCTGGGGCTGCGGCCGGCGCGCGCCGATGGAGGAGGCGCTCGCGCGCGTGCGCGCCGGCGAGTCCGACCCGGCGTGCACGGCGTGCGGCGGCATCCTCAAGAGCGACACCATCTCGTTCGGCCAGCCGCTGGTGCCGGAAGTGATCGCGCGCGCGATGCAGCGCGCCGGCGAGGCCGACCTGCTGCTCGCCGTCGGCTCGACGCTGAGCGTCTATCCGGCCGCCGGCGTCGTGCCGTGCGCGAAGGACGCCGGCGCGCGGGTCGTGATCGTCAACGACCAGCCGACGCCGTTCGACGACATCGCCGACGCGGTGCTGCGCGGCCCGATCGGCGAACTGTTGCCGGCCCTCTGCGGCAACTGACAAGCGTGCGGGCCGTCAGCGGCGCACCGGCTGCGCGTACTTCGGGTCGTCGTGCAACGCCCAGTAGCGCTGCTGCAGCAGCGCGCTGACAGGGCCGAAGTCGCCCGCCTGCCGGCCACCGACTGCCACGCCGTCGAGCGTCGCGATCGGAATCAAGCCGCCACCTGTGCTCGACAGGAAGATCTCGTCAGCGCGGCGCAATTCTTCGACCGGCAACAGGCGCTGTTCGACGCCGAGGCCGTCCGCCTGTGCGAGCTCGATCAGGGTGCGGCGCGAGATGCCTTCGAGCACGCCCGCGGCCGGGGTGACGAGCCGCGCCGGCACGCCAGGACCGCTGCCGGCGAGGACCGCGAAGACGTTGAATCCCGGCCCCTCGGTAATGTTGCCCGCGCCGTCGGTCAGCACGACCGTCTCGCCGCCGCGATCGTAGGCCTCGAACAGCCCCATCACGAAGTCCATCCAGTGGTAGTTCTTGATGCGCGGATCGACGCTCGCGGGCGGGATGCGCTGCGGCGTGCCAACGACCAGATCGACCCCGCGGCTCTGCTTGTCCGGGTCGGCGATCCAGACGAAAGGGATCGCAAACGCCATGAAGTTGTTGACGCAGGTGCGCGGGTCGCGCGAACCCGGCGCCGGCCGGCCGCGCGTGCACAGCACCTCGACATACGCGTCGACCAGGCCGGAGCGACGCACGCACTCGTGCATTACCTCGCGCATTTGCGCGCGCGGCAGGCCCGGGTTCAGGCGCAGCGCGGCGAGGTTCGCCTCGAAACGGTCGAGGTGGTCGTCGAGACGAAAGAATCTGCCCCGCCACACATGCGCGACATCGTAGGTCGCGTCCGAGTGCAGGAAGCCCCAGTCGAAGATCGAGATCTTCGCGTCCTCGAGGGCGACGAAGTTGCCGTCAATGTACGCATGGCCCTGCATCGGATGCTCCTGTTCGTGCGTTCGGCCCACTCGCCCGTGGGCCGGCGAACCATCATGCCGCATCGGCTTGCCGGCCTGCGAACCGGGTGCAAGGAGCGTTGCGGGCAGTCGCGTCAGGGCCGCGGTCAAGACATCGACCGGCGCGTCGCGCGAAGATTCCGGTGCAACGGGCTTCGCCTGCCAGACCAGCCTGCTGCGCGTACCCGTGCCAAGTGCCGATTTCCCGCTGCACGAGCCGATGGAGGGGCGTGGGAGCGGGTTGCGATCGACCTCAGGCGATGACCTCGTCGCGCGGGTTCGCCGGTTGCTGCGAACCATGATCGTTTCGCCGATTCGCTCGCTGGGTGCGGCGCCCGAGCGCATCGGTGTGCCCGGCCGAACGCTCGATCGGAATCCGGCGGCGGGAACCACCTTTCATCGGCAGCGCGAGCAGGCGCGCGGGCAGCAACGCGAATACGCCCTCAGGCGCCGTGCTTGCCCGCCTGCCAGCCGACGGCGCCGATGGCCCGGCTGGCGACCTCGACCGCGCGCGACTCGAGCGTCGTCGCCATCGTGTCGTTCCAGCGGTTGAGATAGCCGAACAGCGCAAGCGTGGCGACGATCTCGACGATCTGGCCCTCGTCGAAGTGCCGCTTCAGCTCGTCGAAGTCCTCGGCGCTCGCCTCGTTGGGCACCAGAGCAGCGTGGTAGGCCAGGCGCAGCGCGGCCCGCTCGGCGGGCGAGAAGAGCGCGCTCGTCTCGAAATCCCAGACGGCGCGAATCTTCTCGTCCGATGCCTTGTAGATGCTCGCCAGGTTGGTCATGTGGGCCTGGCAGTAGCGGCAGCCGCTGGCCTGGCTCGTCACCAGGCTGACGAGCATCTTCAACTCCTCGGCCACCGTGCCTTCGTAGAGCACGGCCTTGTTCAGGTCCATGAACGCCTGCGCGATCGCCGGCCGGCGCTGCATCGTCAGGATGCTGTTGGGGACGAAGCCGCGCGTGTTCTGGTAGTGCTCGAAGCGCTCGCGAAACTGTGGGTTGGCTTCCCAAGGGAGAGGGTCGAGGTGAGGCATGGAGGCTCGAGTCAACGGTGGTGATGAATTATCGCGGCAAGGTTCGGCAACGGGTTGCGCTTGACTTCGGCCGGGGGCAGCGCGTTCAAGGAAGCGCCGGGCCGCCCCAAGTTTCCTTGCTCCCCCTCGGGGGGCGGACGCCGCGAAGCGGTGGCCTTGGGGGCACTCAATAATTCAAGCGCGCGAAGTAGGTCTGCTGCGCTGCTTCCCGCGCCTGCGCGAGCGTGTGGATGCCCTTCTCGGCGAGCAGCGGGATCATCTTGTGGAACACCTCGGCCGTCACCATCGCGTCGCCGAGCGCCGTGTGGCGGCCGAGCACCGTGACGTCGAAGCGCGCGGCAAGCTCCTCCAGCCGGTGCGATTCCTGGTTCGGGTGCACCACGGCCGACAGCAGCAGCGTGTCGAGTACCGGCTGATCGAAGACGATGCCGGTCGCCTCCTCCTTGAGTTGCAGGAAGCGCATGTCGAACGCCGCGTTGTGGGCAACGAGCACGGTGTCGTGCGCGAACGCATGGAAGGCCGGCAGCACGACGTCGATCGTCGGCTGGCCGATGATCATGTCGGGCGTGATGCCGTGGATTGCGATGCCCGCGGCAGGGATCGAGCGCTTCGGATCGACGAGTTGCTCGAACGACTCCTCGCGCCGCAACTTGCCGGCGACGATGCGCGTCGCACCGATCTGGATGATCTCGTCGCCCTGTGACGGCGCGAGGCCTGTGGTCTCGGTGTCGAACACGGTGTAGCTCAACTCGACGAGCCGCCGCTCGCCGAGCTCGTCGACCTGCGGCGAGGTCTTGAAGAGGTCGAAGTCGTAGTACTCGGGCCGGCTGTCGCCATGCAGCAGCTGCGCCGCGGCAAGCTGTTCGTGCGCGCTTGCAAGCGGCAGCAGGAAGCGAAAGAACGCCTCGTGGCGCACGCGCTCGCGCTCGAACCAGAACGCGCCGCCGTGGCGCTCGACGACATCGCGCACGGTGAGCGCGCTCGTCTCGGCGCCGACCCGAATGGCGTCGGTCTCCCAGCCCATCACGGTCTCGGTGCTCATCGCCTGCCCCGCCCAGACGAGATCGAGCTGCGCCCGCGCGCCGGCTCGCGCGAGCCGCAGCCGCAACGACTTGACGCTGTATTCGTCGACCAGCCGGCCGGCGAGGTAGGCGAGCGCCTGCAACAGCGAATAGCTGTCGACCTTGAGCCAGAGCGAAGCGTCGACCTCGCTCGCGCTGGTGCGGCGGCCGTAGAGCGCCTCGATGCGGCGCACGGCGGCAGCGGCGAAGTCGGCCCCTTGCATGTCTTCGAGCGGCCAGCGCGTCTTTTGCGCCTGCAGCGTGTGGCTTGCCAGGTCGTCGATACGCTCGCTCATCGCGTGCGCCTCGTCGCGGATCACGGCTTGGAAACGCTCGCGCGCGGCCGCATCCACGTCGTCGTAGTCGAGCATCTCGACTGCCGCACGCAGATTGCCTAGCGAGGCCCGGCTGCCTTCGGTCAGGCCTTGCAGCAGCTTGTCGCGCTCCGACTCGTCGGCGAAGTCGCGCGTGATGTTATCGAGCATCAGCACGAAACCGTTGAGCACGGCGCTCTCGTGGGTCGATGCTGGGGCCGATGCGTTGCTCGATGCCGGGGACGCGGCCGATGAATCAGTGGACGCAGGCGCCGCCTCGGAAGCCATGACGTGCGCCAGCGCCGCCTTTGAAGCGATGGCGCGCACCGGCGCCATCTGCACGCGCAGCAACTGCCCGCCGCGCGTGCTGGTGACGAACTGCGCCGACGGGTTGGCCGCACCGCGCTGCAGGCGCTGCTGAACGCTTTCGAGTGCATGGGCGACGAGTTGGCGATCGAGCACGCCGTAGATCGAGCGTCCGAGCCCGATCAACTCGGCCCCATCGGCCAGTGCGGGTTGCGCCGAGAGCGCGCGAAACTGCAGGCGTGCACGGTTGTTGTAGAGCAGCACGCGGCCGTCGAGATTGCACACGACGACGCTTTGCGTCAGCTCCGACATCAGCGCCGCGAGGCGGCTGCGCTCCTGCTCGATGTCGCGACTCGCCTCGGCAACCTTGCGGTCGATGTCGGCGCGCAGCTCGTTGCGCTGCTGCGCGAGGGCGTTGACAGCGGCCGCGAGCGCGAGATTTTGCGGGCTACCTTCGGCCGCCACCTCGTGCCCGACTTCCGACGCCAGCAGTGTCTGCGCATCTTCGACGAGCCGCGCTGGCGCGACAACCCAGTGCCGGTACGCCGCGCGCAGTGCGGCCCCGAGCAGCGCCGACAGCACGAGCCAGGCGAGCATGACGAAGCCCGCGCGTGAAGCGAGCATGGCGCTGAACGCTGCACGTTCCGGCGGCTCGAGTGTCGCGGCGAGGCCAAAAGCCGCCGCCAAGGCGACGATCGCAAGCAGCGCCCCCGGCGCAAGCGCAACGATCCAGGCGCGTGCCTCGCGTCGCATCACGAAGCGCCGTCCTGCAGCAACTCGCGCACGCGCTGCGCGAGTTCCTTGGTCGAGAATGGCTTGGTGATGTAGGCGGTCGCGCCAAGCGCCATGCCCTTGGCGATGTCGGTGTCGCGGCCCTTGGCGGTCAGCAGCACGATCTTTGTCGCGGCCAGCGTCTCATCGGCGCGCACCGCGTCGCACAGCTCGAAGCCAGTCTTGCCCGGCATCATGACGTCGAGCAGCACGAGCGCCGGCCGTTCGCGCCGGATCGCCTCGAGCGCCTCGTCGCCGTCGCGCGCGAGCAGAACCTCGTAGCCCTCGCGCTTCATCAGGTACTCGAGAGAGATCAGGATGTTGGGTTCGTCATCGGCGATCAGGATCTTGTGCATCGGTGCTTGCCTCCTCGTCAACTTGCGCTGCGCGCCACGGCAGCGTGAATCCAAAACATGCGCCCTGCCCGGGCTCCTGGCGCAGCCACATCCGGCCGCCGAAGTGCTCGACGATGCGCCGACTGATCGGCAGCCCGAGGCCCGTGCCCTGCGTGCGGCTGCGTTCGTCGACACCCTGGCGGAATCTCTCGAACACGGCGGGTTGCAACTCGGGCGCGACGCCCGCGCCGTTGTCCTGCACCTCGACCGTTGCCCCCTCGTCGTCGACGCCGAGACGCACCTCGACACGGCCGCCCTCGTGCGGGACGAACTTGGCCGCATTGCCGAGCAGGTTCAACATCACCTGCGTCAGACGGTCGTGATCGGCGCGCAGTCGGGGTACCGAGGGCGGCATCTGCAGCACGATTTCGGCGCCGCGCTCGCGAAACATCTCGCGCGTCGTCTGCACCGTTTGCGTCAAGAGCTCGCGCAGGTCGATCTCGGAGTTGTGCCACTCGGCGTGGCCCGATTCGATCTTCGCCATGTCGAGCACCTGATTGACGAGCCGCGTCAGCCGCTCGGTCTCGGTGACGACGATGGCGAGAAACTCCTGGCGCTGTTCCGAGGGCATCTGCGCATCGTCCAACATCAGCTCGGCAAGCGCACGGATCGAAGTCAAGGGTGTGCGCAATTCATGCGTCACCGACGACATGAAATCGTCCTTCAGCCGGTCGAGGCTCTTCAACTGCTCGTTGGCGGCGCGAAGCTCAGCGCTGGCGCGCTCGAGCGAGAGCGACTTTTCCTCCAGCGCGTGCGAATAGGCGCGCAGTTGCGAGGCTTCGTCGACGATGCGCATGACATCATCGATCGCGAGCGTTTCCTCTTCGACGACCGAAGCGACGACGGCGCGCGCCGAGACGCTGCCGATCGCGCCGGCAAGCTGCGTCTCGGCGAACTGCACGAGCTGTGCGTCGGGCCGGATCTTGTCGATGCCGGCGGCGCCGGAGCGCAAGGCGTAGTCGGCAAAGAGGCGCTGCGCCGCATCGCGGCCGAGGAAGCGCCCGACCGTCGCGAGCAGATCGGCAACCTTGGCGCGGCCGCGCCAGAACACCGGATCATGGCCGGCGGTCGCGGTGCGCTCGAAGACGTCGACGAAGAGCAGCGCCTGGCTCGTCTCGCGCGCCGACGGTGCGCGCCACAGCGAAACGCCGACGAGCATCCCGACGTTGGCGAGCAGGCTCCAGAACAGCGAGTGTGTCAGCCCATCGAGGCCCGTCAGGCCAAGCCACTGCTCGGGCTTGAGCAAGCCGATGCCGAGCGGCCCGTGGTGCAGAAACCGGTCCGCCAGCCAGCCCGACTTCGCGATCGACGGCAGCAACAGCGTATAGGTCCAGAACGCAAAGCCGGCCGTGAGGCCGGCGATCGCGCCCGCGCGCGTGCCGCCCTTCCAGTACATGCCGGCGAGTAGCGCCGGCGCGAACTGCGCCACCGCGGCAAAGCTGATGAGCCCGATGCTGACGAGCGCATACGCTTCACCCGCAAGGCGGAAGTACAGGTAGCCGAGCAACAGCAGCGCGACGATCACGCCACGCCGGATCGGCCGCAGCACGCGCGAGAGGTCGCGCTGCGCCGCTGCGCCGAAGCGCCGCGTTCGCAGCAGCCACGGCATGACCAGATCGTTGCAGACCATGGTCGAGATCGCGATCGCCTCGACGATCACCATCCCTGTCGCCGCCGACAGGCCGCCGACGAAGGCCACCAACGCCAGCACCGGCGTGCCTTGCGCAAGCGGCAGCGAGAGAATGAAGGTCTCGGCGTTCACGCGCCCCGGCCCGAAGTGCAGCAACCCAGCAAGCGCGATCGGCAGCACGAACAGATTGATCGCGAGCATGTAGAGCGGAAAGACCCAGACCGCACGCTTCAGATGCCGCTCGTCGACGTTTTCCACCACCAGCATCTGGAACTGGCGTGGCAGGAAGACGACCGAGAACATCGCAAGCAACATCAACGCGAACCACTGCCCGCCGGCGAAACCCGAATCCGTCTCCAGCCGCAGAACGCGCGCCGCCTCGGGCAGGGCGCGGGCGCGCGCGAAGAGGTCGGACGGCCCGTCGAACATGCCCCAGGTGACGAATATGCCGACAGCGAGGAAGGCGACGAGCTTGACGACCGACTCGAACGCGATCGCGGCGACCATGCCCTCGTGGCGCTCGGTCGTGTCGAGGTGGCGCGTGCCAAACGCGATCGTGAAGCCGGCGAGCACGAGCGCGATGTAGAAGGTGCTGTCGCTCCACCACGCGCCGGGCGCTGCGTGCGGCGCGCCCACCGTCGTCGTCATCACTTCGAAGCCGATCGCGATCGCCTTCAACTGCAGCGCCACGTAGGGCAGGATGCCGATCACCGCGATCAGCGTCACGAGCCCGGCGAGCAGCCGGCTCTTGCCGTAGCGGCTGGCGATGAAGTCGGCGATCGACGTGATGCGGTAGCTGCGCGAGATGCGGATCATCTTGCGCACGACCATCCACGCGAGCACCATCGCGAGCGTCGGGCCGAGGTAGATCGGCAGGAACCACAGGCCGAGTGTCGCGGCACGCCCGATGCTGCCGAAGTAAGTCCAGGCGGTGCAATAGACACCCATCGACAAGGCATAGACCCACGCGTTGCCGATCACCGAGCGGCCCGCGAGCGCGCGCCGGTCGGCGAACTCGGCGATCCCGAACAGCAGCAGCAGGTACAGGAATGCGGCGACGACGACGACCGGGGCGGGAAGCATCGCTAACTTGAGCTCACGTGCGGTCGACCGGTGCAAATTGCACCGTCAGCCCGTCCACCACTGATATCGCGGGGACTGACAGTGCGCAGCGCGGCGCGCACATCAGTCGATGTCGTCCGCACGCTCGACGGCCCAGGCGACAAGGCCGATCAGCACCGCCCAGCCAGCGAACATCGCGGCCGGTAGCAGCGGGATGCCCCACACGCTCGCGTCGACATCCCACAGGCCGAGCAGCGGGAAGGTGAACGCGAGCCAGCCGAAAGCGAACAAGGCCAGCAGGCGCTGCGCGGCGAGGCCTTGGAACATGGCGCGGTCTCCTTGCAATGGCGACGCTCCATTCTGGACCCTGCGCTTACCGAGGTCTGACGAATCGAATGCAGGTAGCGGCCGGGCAGCGCCGCGGGCTTGCCTTGTGAGTCAGCGAAGGCGCGTAGCGCTGCCCGCTGCCTGCCGTGATTCCGATTTCGCCCGTCGAAAGTGCATTCGGCAGCGGCGCTCAGTCGCCCAGGCCAGCCCGGCGCATCTGCGCGTGCAATCGCTCGACCTCGTCGATCAGGTCGAGCATCACGGCAACGCTTTGCAGATTGGCCTCGAAATCGTGCTGCAGCCTCCGGATGCGCCGCACTCGCGCGAGTTCGACGCTGCCGAAGTGCAGCTGCGGCGCTTGCGGCGGCGGCTCGATCAAGCCCTCGTCAATGAGTGTGCGAACGTAGTCGACCTGCACGCCACAGGCGCGCGCCAGCGTTTCCAGATCGAGCCAGGCGTCCACGCCGATGCACACACCGCTCGCAATCGTCTTCATCGCCCACCCTCCCCGCCGGCGCGCGGATCGAACGCCAGGTCGCGCGCCATCTGTTCGTACAAGGCCTTCGCCGCGTCGCTCGTCGCCGGTGGCAGGACGACATCGAGGACGACATAGAGATCGCCTGGCGTCGAGCCCGGGATACCGCGGCCCTTCAGGCGCAGCTTGCGACCGCCCTGCGATCCGGGCGGCACGCTCATCTGCAACTCACCATCCGGCGTGCGCACCGGCACGCTCGCGCCGAGCGCGGCCTCCCAAGGCGCGACGCGCAGCGTCACATAAAGGTCACGGCCATCGACGCGAAAACGCGGATGCGGCTCGAACTCGACCTCGAGATAGAGGTCGCCCGCGGGTTCACCGCGCGGGCCCGGCGAGCCCTGGCCGCTGAGCCGGATCTGCTGGCCGGCGCGTATGCCCTTCGGGATCTTCACCTGCAGCTCACGCTCGCGGAGCACGACATGCCCGCTCGCGTCGAGCTCGGGCGCGCGCAACGACAGGCCGCGCGTCGCGCCGTGAAACGCGTCTTCGAGCGGGATGACGATCTTCGCGTGATGGTCCTCGCCGCGCGCGCTGCGGCCACCCGCGGCGTGCCCACGCGCGCGCCGCGCGGCGCCGAACAGCGTCTCGAAGAAGTCGCTGTGATCGCCGAAGCCCGCGCCCTCGGGCGCACCGCTGAACTCGAAGCCGGCGTCCCAGTCGGGCGGTGGCCGGAACTCCTGCCCGCCGCGCATGCCCTGGCCGACGCGGTCGTAGGCGGCGCGCTTCTCCGGATCGCGCAGTACGTCGTAGGCCTCGTTCAGCTCCTGCATTCGGGACGCAGCGTCGGCCGCCTTGTTGACGTCGGGGTGGTGCTTACGCGCGAGCTTGCGAAACGACTTCTTGATCTCGTCTTCGCTTGCGCCGCGCTCGACGCCGAGCACCTTGTAGTAGTCCTTGAACTCCATGTGGGGTTGAGTGCGTGCGCTCAGAGCGAGTCGAAGTGTCGATCATGCCGCAGATGAAGATCCAGGCGCTTGACGACGGTCATCGCGGCGGTCGCGCTCCGTCAGGCCGAAAGCATGCACCGCGGGCGACCGTCTGCCGATAATCGCGAGCTGCCTGCCGCGCAGCCGACGCGCACACCAGCCCATGAATCAACTTATTCGCTACGCCGTCGTCGGCGCCGTCGCCACGGCGACGCACTACGCGTTGCTCGCGTTGTGCGTCGAAATCGGCGGTTGGCCGGCCTGGCTGGCGTCCGGCTTCGGTGCAGTGATCGGCGCGCAGGTGGCCTACTTCGGCAACCGGCTATTGACCTTTGCCTATCGGGGCGCCATCGGCGCCTCGTGGCTGCGGTTCCAATCGACAGCGCTGCTAGGCGCCCTGTTCGGCATGTTGATCGTCGGTGGCGCCGTGCAGCTCGGCGTGCACTACCTGATCGGGCAGGTTGTGGCGACGCTCTCGAGTCTGCTGTTGACATTCACGATCAACCGAAACTGGACGTTTCGTTGAGTTTTATCGCTGAAAGGGTGGCGACACTGCAGCGAATCAGCGCTTGCGGCCCGACCCGAAACCGGCCCACCACAGCGCGAACGCCATCGCGACGACCATCACGCCATAGGTCGCCATCGCACCATCGTGGCCGAAGACGACGAAGCCGGCGACGAGCACAATCGCAGCAACTGCCGCGGCCCACGAGGCGAGCCTGCGCCATCGCACGCTGCGCAACTCGCTGCGCCACACCCACTTCGCGAGCGCGGCTGCCAGCGGCCCGGCGACGAGCGCCGGGAGCAGGAGCCCGAACACATGATTTACAGCGTCGAATGGACCCAATGAGACTCCCGCTTCTGCGTTGGCGCGCCGGCTCGGCCGCGCGCCAGGGCGCGTTTACCGCGCCAAACGATGCCGATCCCGGCACCGTTCCCGGCTTTGGCCGCCAAATTTTATAATTCCATCATGAGTGTCTTCGCGCTCGGACTGAACCACACGACGGCGCCGCTCGATCTGCGCGGCCGTTTCGCGTTCACGTCCGATCAGCTGGCGCCGACCCTGCATGGTTTTCGTGACCGCATCGCCGGTCAATCGACGCAGGGCGGTCTCGAGGTTGCGTTGCTGTCGACCTGCAACCGTACCGAGCTCTATGTCTCCGACGCCGCTTCGCAGGGCGAGGCACTGTTGCAGCCGGCGGTCGATTGGCTCGCCAGTGTCGGCGGCGTCGCGAGTCACGCGCTGCGCGACTACAGCTACGTGCTCGAAGACGGCTCGGCCGCGCGGCACGCGTTTCGCGTCGCGAGCGGCCTCGACTCGATGGTGCTCGGCGAGCCCCAGATCCTCGGCCAGATGAAGCAGGCGGTGCGCGAGGCGGACACCGCGGGCACGCTCGGCACGACGCTGCACCAGTTGTTCCAGCGCTCGTTTGCGGTCGCCAAGGAGGTGCGCACGTCGACCGAGATCGGCGCCCATTCGATCAGCATGGCGGCGGCCTCGGTGCGCCTCGCGGCGCAGCTGTTCGAGGACTTGCGCGAAGTGAAGGTGCTGTTCGTCGGCGCGGGCGAGATGATCGAACTCGTCGCGACGCACTTCGCGGCGCGCTCGCCGCAGGCAATGGCAGTGGCAAACCGCACGCTCGAGCGCGGTGAGCGGCTCGGCGGGCGGCTCGGCGCCGAGGCGCTGCGCCTGGTCGACCTGCCGCATCGGCTGGCCGACTTCGATATCGTCGTCTCGTGCACCGCGAGTTCGCTGCCGATCATCGGCCTCGGCGCGGTCGAGAGCGCACTCAAGACGCGCAAGCACCGCCCGATGTTCATGGTCGATCTGGCCGTGCCGCGCGACATCGAGCCCGAAGTCGCGCAGCTCGGCGACGTCTATCTGTACACGGTCGACGACCTGTCGACGCTCGTGCAATCGGCGGGCGAGAAGCGCCAGGCTGCTGTGCAGCAGGCCGAGGCGATCATCGAGACCGGCGTGCAAAGCTTCGTGCACTGGCTCGACCAGCGCGGCAGCGTGCCGCTGATCCAGGCGCTCAACGCGCAGGCGCATGACTGGCGCGCACACGAGATTGCCCGCGCGCGCAAGCTGCTCGCGCGCGGCGAGAACGTCGACGCCGTGCTCGATGCGCTGTCGCGCGGCCTGACGCAAAAGATGCTGCACGGCGCGATGGCCGAATTGCATGCGTCGGCCGGCGAGCAGCGCGCGCAACTCGCGCAGACGGTGTCGCGCCTCTTTCTGCGCTCGACGACGCGCAATCCGGCCGACGACGAGCGTTAGCGGCGCTCCCTTCTTGCCGTTCCTTGCGGCGGCTCGTTCTTGCGGCTTCTTTTCGCCGCCCCTGCCTCGGCCCCGGCGCCGCCTCTCTCACGAGCCCGGCGCGCACGTCGACCCTCCTACTCAAGCCCAGATTTCCGCGCTCCGATGAAAGAATCCCTTCGCCAGCAATTCCAGCGCCTTGCGCTGCGCCTTGCCGAACTCGACGCCACGCTCGCCGACCCCGGCGTTGCCAGCGACATGAAACGCTACCGCGAACTCGGCCGCGAGCACGCGCGGGTGCAGGCGGTGGTCGCGATGTTCGACCGCTACGAGCAGCGCGAGCGCGACCTGTCATCGGCGCACGAACTGCTCGAAGATCCCGAGATGGCTGCGATGGCCGAAGAGGAGATCGCCGCCGCAGAGGCCGACCTCACACGCCTGCACGCCGAACTGCAGACGACATTGCTGCCGCGCGATACCGACGACGCGCGCAACGCGTTCATCGAAGTACGCGCCGGCACGGGCGGCGATGAATCTGCCCTATTCGCAGCCGACCTCGTGCGCATGTACCTGCGCTTCGCCGAGCTTCGCGGCTGGCGCACCGAGGTGATGTCGGAGAGCGCGTCCGACCTCGGCGGCTACCGCGAATGCGTGCTGCGCTTCGAAGGCGACGAGGTGTACGGACAGATGAAGTTCGAGTCGGGCGGTCATCGCGTCCAGCGCGTGCCGACGACCGAAACGCAAGGCCGCATCCACACCAGCGCGTGCACGGTGGCGGTGATGCCCGAGCCGGACGAGGCTGACGAGGTGACACTCAATCCGGCCGAACTGCGCATCGACACCTACCGCGCGAGCGGCGCCGGGGGCCAGCACGTCAACAAGACCGACAGCGCGATCCGCATCACGCACCTGCCGACCGGGCTCGTCGCCGAATGCCAGGACGACCGCTCGCAGCACCGCAACAAGGCGAAGGCGATGGCGGTGCTCGCCGCACGGCTCAAGGAGAAGGACCGCAGCGAGCGCGCGGCGAAGGAAGCGGCTACGCGCAAGGGCCTGATCGGCAGCGGCGACCGCAGCGACCGCATCCGCACCTACAACTTCCCGCAGGGGCGGCTGACCGACCATCGCATCAACCTGACGCTCTACAAGCTGCAGTCGGTGCTCGACGGCGACCTCGATGAAGTGATCGCCGCGTTGCAGGCAGCGCGCGCCGCGCAGCAACTGGCGGCGCTGGAAGCCGGGGCGTGAGCCGAGTGGCGGGCATCTCGGTCACGCAAGCGCTCGGCGACGCTCGCGCGGCGGGATCGACCGGCTCGACGCCCAACTGCTGCTGGCTGCCGTGCTCGACCGCCCGCGCGCGCTGGCTGATTGCGCACGGCGATGAGGCGCTCGAACCCAAGCAGGCGCAGCGGTTTGCAGCGTGGTGCAGCGAACGCGCAGCAGGCGTCCCGCTGGCCTACCTGCTCGGCGAGAAGGAGTTCCACGGTTTGACGCTGCACGTCGACCGCAACGTGCTCGTGCCACGACCCGACACCGAAACGCTCGTCGACTGGGCGCTCGAGTTGCTGCGCGATGCGCCACCGCATCCGAAGGTGCTCGACCTCGGCACCGGCAGCGGCGCAATTGCGCTGGCGATCGCCCACGCGCACCCCGATGCGTGCGTCTGCGCGACCGACCTCAGCGGCGATGGCCTCGAAGTCGCGCGCGCCAACGGCGTGCGTCTCGGCCTTGCGGTCGAGTGGCTGCGAAGCGACTGGTGGTCGACGCTCGCCGGCCGGCGCTTCGATTTCGTGCTCTCGAACCCACCTTACGTGGCCGGAGCCGACCCGCATCTCGCGGCCCTCGCGCACGAGCCGCTGCTCGCGCTGACGCCCGGTGGCGATGGCCTCGGCGCGTTGCGCACGATTGCCTCCAGTGCCGCGCGGCACCTGCATGACGGCGGCTGGCTGTTGCTCGAGCACGGGTACGACCAGGCCGGCGCAGTGCAATCGTTGCTACGCGAGGCGGGCCTGCGCCAGGTCGCAACGCGGGACGACCTTGCCGGCCGGCCGCGTTGCACCGCGGGGCGACGCCTCGCGTCCATGTAAGCCCCTGTCAACCCGCGTCACGGCAACGTGAGAAATGGGCGCAAACGCGCAACTGCGGTCGTTCAGGGGCGCTTTTCGTTACGCCGGCTCGACGGGCGGTGACTACGATGGGCCCACAGCTCGATCCTGGGCTGGCTTGACGGCGACGACTGCATGTCGCCACGACGGAGGTGATCATGCGTCGACTGGGCTGCTGGATGCTTGGAACACTCGGGCTCGTGAGTGCCGCATGGGCGCAGACGGTGCAAGGCGACGGCTTGTCGCTGCCGCAGTTTCAGGGTCGTGTGCGGCTGGGCATGAGCGTGGCGGAAGCGCCGCTCGCCCCGACCGACAGCGCTTCCCGCATCAGAGGCGCCAGCCTTCTCGGTGACTACTACTTTGGCCGCACCGCGCTGCGCGACGGCGACGTGGCAGGATTTCGCGCGACAAGTGGTGTCTTCCTCGGGTCGCGCCTCGGGATGTGGGGCGGGACCGGCGCGCAGGGGCTGAGCAGCGCGGCGTTCAGCGTCGAGACGCAGACGTTCGGCCTCGCGAGCGCTGTCGTCGGCCCCTCCAACGACGCGGCGGACAGTGGCGCCGTGCCCTACTTCGGCCTCGGCTACAGTGGATCGTCGGCCAAGAGTGGCTGGGGCTTCAGCGCCGATCTGGGCCTGCTAGCACTCAATCCGGCGGGCGCAGTCCGCTTCGGGCGCTCGCTCGGCAATGGGCAGAGCCTGGACGACACGCTGCGCGAGATGCGCCTTTCACCGGTGCTGCAGCTCGGCGCTTCGTATTCGTTCTGAACCGACGACGGCGGAGTTGTTCGCGCGCCGGCAGGGGCTTGACGGCGCCCGCGGCCGGGCCGTTGCGGATTGCCGTATAACCTCAGCTTTCCGTACCACGCGCGCTTCCACTAGGGAAGCACAGACCATGAGCGATCAATCCATGACCGAAGTGCACAAACGCATCGACGACATCGTCAAATCCCATCCCGTCGTGCTGTTCATGAAAGGCACGGCGCAGTTTCCGCAGTGCGGCTTTTCGGGCCGTTCGGTGCAGATTCTGAAGGCCTGCAACGTCGAAGACTTCGCAACCGTCAACGTGCTCGAGGACGAAGAAATTCGCCAGGGCATCAAGGAATACGCGAACTGGCCGACGATCCCGCAGCTCTACGTGAAGGGTGAATTCGTCGGCGGCTCCGACATCCTGATGGAGATGTACCAGGCAGGCGAGTTGCAGACGCTGCTGAGCACTTGAGGCGTCCGCGCTGAAGCGCGGGGGGTGGACACTGAGGCTCGGGCGTAACCGGGTTCTCAGCCCAGCGACTTGTCGCTGTAGCCCCAGCGCTTGCGCGCGGCGAACACGGCGGCAGGGTATTCGTTGCGGCCTCGGCTGCCGTTGTAGCGTCCGAGCGCGAAGTACAGGTCGCCGCGTTCGACATTGAGGTAGTGGCGCAGTATCACGCAGCCGAACCTCAGGTTGGTCTGCATGTGAAAGAGCTTGCTCGGGTCGCCGTCGCCGATCACGCGCGTCCAGAACGGCATCACCTGCATGTAGCCGCGCGCGCCCGCACTCGAGACGACGAACTTCCTGAAGCCGCTTTCGACCTGCACGAGCCCGAGCACGAGCGCGGGTTCGAGCCCGGCCCGCGTGCTTTCGTACCACAGCGTCTCGAGGAATTCGACGCGCTGCAGGTGCTCCGGGTTGTGGCGCTTGAGGCGATCGCTCATCGCGCCGAGCCAGGCGAGGAATGCAATGCGCTCGTCGATCGTCTCGAACGCGGCCCGCGGCGGCGCGGCATCGGCCACCGCCTGCGCCAGCGCCGTGCGCACCGAATCGGCGAGCGGCTCCTCGATCTGACCCCCCGCATGCGCGAGCCGAGGCACAAACGGCACAAGGCCGAGTGCGACGAGGCTGCGCCGATTGATCATGTCAGTGTCGCTCGGCCGCCCGAAGGTGTTGACGCGCCCCAAGGGACATGAAGTCGCCCCTCGGGTCCATCGGGCCGCGAACGAAGTGAGCTTGGGGCAGTTTCATCCCACCAGGCGTGCTTTCAGGAAGCTCGCCGCTTCGGCCAGCGCGATGCGCGTCGCCTTGGCGTCGCGCCGGCCCTGGTACTCGAGCTGCCCGTCCTTCAGGCCGCGATCGGAGATCACGACGCGGTGCGGAATGCCGATCAGCTCCCAGTCCGCGAACATCGCGCCGGGACGCTCGCCGCGGTCGTCGAGCAGGACGTCGATGCCCTGCGCCGCGAGCTCATCGTGCAGCGCGTCGGCAGCCGCCTTGACCTCGGCCGAGCGGTCGTAGCCGATCGGGCAGAGGACGAAGGTGAACGGCGCCATCGAGTCCGGCCAGATGATGCCGCGCTCGTCGTGGTTCTGTTCGATCGCCGCGCCGAGCAGGCGCGTGATGCCGATGCCGTAGCAGCCCATTTCCATCAACTGCGGTTTGCCGTTCTCGTCGAGGTAGGTCGCGTTCATCGCCTTCGAGTACTTGGTGCCGAGGTAGAACACGTGTCCGACCTCGATGCCGCGCTGGATCGCGAGCACGCCCTTGCCGTCGGGCGAAGGATCGCCGGCAACGACATTGCGGATATCGGCCACCAGATCGGGTTCTGAAACGTCGCGCCCCCAGTTGACGCCGGTAAAGTGCGCGTCGGCTTCGTTCGCACCGCAGACGAAATCGCTCATCGCGGCCACCGTGCGGTCGGCGACGACCTTGACCGGCTTGCGGGTCGCGATCGGGCCGAGGTAGCCTGGCTTGCAGCCGAAATGGTCCTCGATCTCGGCCGGTGTCGCGAAGCGAAAGCCGGTCTTCAGACCCGGGAGCTTGCCGGCCTTGACCTCGTTCAGCGAATGATCGCCGCGCACGAGCAGCAGCCAGATCGTGGTGCCGGCCGCTGCTCCGTCCGAGTCCCCGGCGCCGTTCACCGCATCGGTCGCGAGGACGAGCGACTTGACGGTCGCTGCAAGCCGCAGCCCGAGCAGCTGCGCAACGTCTTCGCAAGTGCTCTTGCCGGGCGTCGGCGTGAGCGCCATCGCCTGCGACGGTGCCGCGCGCGCTGCGGCGGGCGCGACGGCTTCGGCGAGTTCCATGTTCGCCGCGTAGTCCGAATCCGGACAGTAGACGATCGCGTCTTCGCCGGTATCCGCGATGACCTGGAACTCCTGCGACAGATCGCCGCCGATCGCGCCCGAATCGGCCCCGACCGCGCGGTAGCGCAGCCCGAAGCGATCGAAGATCGCGCAGTACGCGCGCGACATCACCTCATAGCTCCTGGCGGCGCCCGCCGCGTCGCGGTCGAACGAGTAGGCGTCCTTCATCGTGAATTCGCGCCCGCGCATCAAGCCGAAGCGGGGCCGGCGTTCGTCGCGGAACTTGGTCTGGATGTGATAGAAATTCTTCGGCAGTTGCCGGTAGCTGCGCAATTCCTGACGCGCGATGTCCGTGACGACCTCCTCGCTTGTCGGCTGAATCACGAAATCGCGGTCATGGCGATCCTTCAGGCGCAGCAGCTCGGGACCGTATTGCTGGAAGCGCCCGCTTTCCTGCCAGAGCTCGGCCGGTTGCACCACAGGCATCAGCAGTTCGACAGCGCCGGCACGGTTCATTTCCTCGCGCACGATCGCCTCGACCTTGCGGATCACGCGCAAGCCCATCGGCATGTAGCTGTAGATGCCGGCGCTGAGCCTCTTGATGAAGCCGCCGCGCATCATGAGCTGATGGCTCTTGACTTCCGCGTCGGCGGGCGCTTCCTTGAGGGTGGAGATGAAGAAGTTGGAGGCTTTCATCGGCGCGCGGCGTCTCTACCGGTCGAGTGAGGGTGCAAGTTGGGATGGATCGCGACCGGATGGGCGCAGCTCAAGCGGAATCCCTGCGGGAAAGTGCAGGGTTGCAAGCCGTCATGCCGGTGCAATAATTGTTTCAACGAAAAATCTGGGGTTGATTATGCTCGACCGTGAAGGGTTTCGACCCAACGTCGGCATCATCCTGCTGAACCATCGGAACCAGGTGTTCTGGGGCAAACGGCTGCGCACCCACTCGTGGCAATTTCCACAGGGTGGCATCAAGCACGGCGAATCGCCCGAGCAGGCGATGTTCCGCGAGTTGCATGAAGAGGTGGGGCTGCACGAGCACCATGTGCGCATCGTCGCCCGCACGCGCGACTGGCTGCGCTACGAGGTGCCGGATCACTTCATCCGGCGCGACGCGCGCGGCCACTACCGTGGGCAAAAGCAGATCTGGTTCCTGCTGCAGCTCACCGGGCATGACAGCGACCTGAACTTGCGCGCGACCGATCATCCGGAGTTCGACGCCTGGCGCTGGAACGAATACTGGGTGCCACTCGAAGTGGTGATCGAGTTCAAGCGCGGCGTCTACGAGATGGCGCTCACCGAACTGTCACGCTTCCTGCCGCGCCACGGATTCCACAATCGTTTCCTGCGCTCCGGCATGCGGCCGATGCGGCACGATGCGCCCGCGCAGGCGAGTGCCCGTGGCGACGGCGACAACACGCCACAGGAGGCGCCGCACGCAACGACCGGAGGCGGCTGAGTCGGGTCTTGTCGCGGCTGGGCGCCGCCCACATCGACCGAGCCGTCAGCTGAGGACCATGTTGTCGCGGTGGATCATTTCGGGCTCGCCGGTGAAGCCAAGCAGGCGCTCGAACTCGCCGAGGGCTTGCGCGCGATCAGCCGAGCTTCGGCACTCGCGTAGTTGGCGAGGCCACGCGCCACTTCGACGCCGGCTGCGCTGCGAACCGCAATCACGTCGCCACGCGCAAATTCGCCCTGCACGCCGACCATGCCGATCGGCAGCAGGCTCTTGCCGCCGTCACGCAGCTTGGCCACGGCGCCGTCGTCGATCAGCACGGCGCCACGCAACTGCAGGTGATTCGCCATCCACTGCTTGCGCGCGGCGAGCTTGGGTGTCGCGGCAACCAGCGCTGTGCCGATCGACTCGCCGGCCGCAAGCCGCAACAGCACGTCGGGCTCGTGTCCGGAAGCGATCACGGTCGATGCGCCACTGCGTGCTGCACGACGCGCCGCGAGCACCTTGGTCAACATGCCGCCGCGGCCGATGGCGGAGCCCGCGCCGCCGGCCATGCGCTCGAGCTCGGGCGCTCCAGCCTGCGCCTCGGCGACGAAGCGTGCGGCCGGGTTCCGACGCGGGTCGGCCTCGTACAAGCCGCGCTGATCGGTCAGGATCACGAGCGCATCGGCCTCGACGAGATTGGCGACGAGCGCGCCCAGCGTGTCGTTGTCGCCGAACTTGATCTCGTCGTTGACGACGGTGTCGTTCTCGTTGATGACAGGCAGCACCTTGTGCGCAAGCAATGTCATGAGCGTCGAGCGTGCGTTCAGATAGCGCTCGCGATCGGTCAGATCGGCGTGCGTCAGCAGCACCTGCGCGCTGCGCAGGCCATGCGCGCGCAACTGCGTCTCGTACATGTGCGCGAGGCCCATCTGCCCGACAGCCGCGGCCGCCTGCAACTCATGGACTTCCTTCGGCCTCGTCTTCCAGCCGAGGCGTTGCATGCCTTCGGCAACGGCGCCGCTCGAGACCATGACGACCTCGCGCCCCTGCGCAGCAAGCTGCGCCATCTGGCGGCACCAGTGGCCGATCGCGTCGGCGTCGAGCCCGCGGCCCTCATTGGTCACGAGGCTCGAGCCGACCTTGACGACGACGCGGCGCGCGCGCTGCACAATTGCACTCACCGGAGATTCACTCAGCAGCGGACGGCGCCACACCCTCGGCGAAGCGCGGGTCCGGTAGCGCGACGGGTGGGTTGCGCAGCGTCGATACGTGGCCGTAAACGGCGCGGATCAACGGCTCGCAGCCTTCGCGCGTCAGCGCCGAAATGCTCGAACACCGGGCCCTTCCAGCGCAGGCGGCGAACGAATTCCTTCACCCGCGTCGCGCGTTCCTCCGCGGGCACCATGTCGAGCTTGTTGAGGACGATCCAGCGCGGCTTCGCGTGCAGCGCGGTGTCGTAGTTCTTCAGCTCGGCGACGAGCGCCCGCACCTGCGCGACCGGGTCGATGCTGTCGTCGAACGGCGCGAAATCGACCACGTGCAGCAGCAGGTGGGTGCGCTGCAGGTGGCGCAGGAACAGATGACCGAGCCCGGCGCCTTCGGACGCACCTTCGATCAGACCGGGTATGTCCGCAACGACAAAGCTCTGCTCGGCCGCGACGCGCACGACACCGAGGTTCGGATGCAGCGTCGTGAACGGATAGTCGGCAATCTTCGGTCGCGCGTTCGAGATCGCCGCGATCAGCGTCGACTTGCCGGCGTTAGGCATCCCGAGCAGACCAACGTCGGCGAGTACGCGCAGCTCCAGCCGGAGCTTGCGCGCCTCGCCCGGCCAACCCGGCGTCTTCTGGCGCGGCGCACGGTTCGTGCTCGACTTGAAGTGCAGATTGCCGAAACCGCCGTCGCCACCCTTGGCGAGCAGCACCTTCTCACCCGGCTCGAGCAGTTCGGCAAGCACGATGTCGGCCTCGAGATCGGTGATGATCGTGCCCATCGGCATGCGCAGCACGATGTCGTCGGCGGCCGCGCCGAACTGATCCGAGCCGCGCCCTTGCTCGCCGTTGCGCGCCTCGTGGCGGCGAGCGTAGCGGTAGTCGATCAGCGTGTTGAGGTTCGGGTCGCCGACCGCGAAGACACTGCCGCCGCGGCCGCCGTCACCGCCATTCGGGCCGCCGAACGGAATGAACTTCTCGCGCCGAAAGCTCAAGCAGCCACTGCCGCCGTTGCCGGCAGCGATGTCGATGGTGGCTTCGTCAACGAACTTCATGGGTCGTGGGATGTTACGGGAGACGGCAGACCCATGCGTTCAGGGTCCGTCGCAGCGGTTCCAATACGAAAAGCCCCGGCGCGCCGGGGCTTCGATGCCTGGGATCCAGGTCTGGCGGCGAACGCCGCCGTGGCAGACGACCTACAGCGCGGTGACGGACACCGTCCGGCGATTTCGCGGCCCCTTGACCGAGAAATCGACCTTGCCATCGACCAGCGCGAACAAGCTGTGATCGCGACCGCAGGCCACGTTCGTTCCGGGGTGGAACTGCGTGCCGCGCTGACGCACGATGATCGAACCAGCCGGGATGACCTGGCCGCCGAACACCTTGACGCCGAGCATCTTGGGTTGCGAATCGCGGCCATTGCGGGTGGAACCGCCGCCCTTTTTCTGTGCCATTTATGTGCTCCTTGCCCGAAGATGCGTCGAATCAGGCGCTGACCGCGCCGATCTCGATCTCGGTGAAATTCTGGCGGTGACCTTGCCGCTTCTGGTAGTGCTTGCGACGGCGCATCTTGAAGATGCGCACCTTGTCGTGCCGACCCTGTGCGAGCACGGTGGCCGTGACGGTGGCGCCGGCGACCAGAGGCGTGCCGACTTGCAACGCCGCGCCGTCTCCGACGGCGAGCACCTGGTCGATCACGATCTCCTGGCCAACGTCCGCAGCAATCTGTTCTATCTTGATCTTCTCGCCGGTAGCAACCTTGTATTGCTTGCCACCGGTTTTTATGACCGCGTACATGTTGAGAGCCCCTTCGAATGGAATTGCCCAACGTATCGACGCGCAGCGCCGACACGAAAGCCCTGCGCCAAACGCAGAGCCGTAGATTCTAGCACGATGACCTGCCCGCCCCCCCTTGTACTCCGAGCACCGAAGCGTCCGCAGCCCCGAAGCCCCTCCCGATTCTTCTCGAATCCGGCCGCGGCCCGGCCACGCACCTTGCGGCGGCCCCGTCGATCGAAGCCCATGCCAAGCGTTTCTATAATCTCGCACATTCTCCCGAGAACCACTTGCACTCACTGACCGCGTCCCTCACGTCCCCGGCGCCCGGGGCGGCGCTGCCCATGAACGGCGAGATGGAGCAGGTCGACGCGATCATTCGCGAGCGGCTCGTGTCCGACGTCGCGCTCGTGAACCAGATCTCCGCCTACATCATCGGCGCGGGCGGCAAGCGCATCCGGCCGCGGCTGGTGCTGCTGTTCGCCGGGGCGCTCGGTTTCGAAGGGCCCGAGCGGCTCGAACTCGCCGCTATCGTCGAGTTCATTCACACCGCGACACTGCTGCACGATGACGTGGTCGACGAGTCGGGGCTGCGTCGCGGGCGCGAAACGGCCAACGCACTCTTCGGCAATGCGGCGAGCGTGCTGGTCGGCGACTTCTTGTATTCGCGCGCCTTCCAGATGATGGTGTCAGTCAACCGCATGCGTGTACTCGACGTCCTCGCCGACGCGACCAACGTGATCGCCGAAGGCGAAGTGCTGCAGCTGATGAACATGCACGACCCCGACCTCGCGGTCGACGCCTATCTGCGCGTGATCCGCTTCAAGACGGCGAAGCTGTTCGAGGCGAGCGCGCGCCTCGGCGCGGTGCTGGCCGAGGCAGCGCCGGAAGGTCGAAGACGCCTGTGCGAACTACGGACGATCGCTCGGTACCGCCTTCCAGCTGGTCGACGATCTGCTCGACTACGAAGGTGCGACGACCCAGCTTGGCAAGAACGTCGGCGACGATCTGCGCGAAGGCAAGCCGACCTTGCCATTGCTGCTGGCGATGACGCGCAGCAACCCGGCGGAGCGAGACTTGATCCGCCACGCGATCGAGCAGGGCGAGGTGGCACGCCTGCCGGAAATCGTCGAGATCGTGCGCAAGACGGGCGCACTGCAGGCCACGCGTGATGCCGCGCGAGCCGAGGCCGACGTCGCGCGCAAAGTGCCTCGCCATGCTCCCGGCGTCGGACGCGCGGGAGGCTCTGCTAGAATTATGCGTTCGATCGGTTGAGCGTTCGTCCTGAACGTTTGGCCGTCGCAGCGCAGTCGCGCTGACCACAGGTGGGGCCGCTTCGTGCCTGCCTGCATCGGGGTGTAGCTTAGCCTGGTAGAGCGCTACGTTCGGGACGTAGAGGCCGGAGGTTCGAATCCTCTCACCCCGACCAGGGTTGCCGCTCGGCGCCACCATCGCAGACTCTCGCAGCGTTGCATCCGGTTGCACGATGGCGTGTCCGGCGGGGTGTGAATTGTTGCCTTTTCGCCGTCTGTTCGCGGTTTACACACTAGGGTGAATCGACGATGATTCCCGAGGATTTACCTCGTGAAACGGCGCAATCGACTGTGGATACCTTGGCGGACGCACCTCACTCAACGCTGACCGGCGTTGCGCGCGTCCTCGTCCACGCGGGCAAGCTCAATGCGAAGACGGCCGAAGGGCTCGTTCGCAGCGCCAAGGAGAAGCGCGCGAGCTTCATCTCGTCGGTGATCGGTGCCGGCGCGGTGTCGCCGGCCGATCTGGCGCACACGCTCGCAAGCGCACTCGCGCTGCCGCTGCTGGATCTTGCGGCGGTCGATGCGCAGCGTCTGCCGAAGGGCGTGATCGACGGCAAGCTCGCCGCGCAGTACCAGATCCTGGTGCTCGGCCGGCGCGGCAACCGCCTCTTCATCGGCGGCGCCGACCCGACCGACCAGGAAGCCGTCGAGCGCATCAAGTTCGCGACGCAGCTCTCGCCGGAATGGGTGATCGTCGAGCACGACAAGCTTGCCAAGCTGCTCGAAGCGGCGGGCGTGAGCGCGGGCGAATCGCTCGAGGCGCTGGTCTCGAGCGACTTCGAGTTCGACGTTACCGACGAAGCGACGGCGAGCGCCGAAGCCACCGACATCGCCTCCGAGGTCGAGGACGCGCCAGTCGTGCGCTTCCTGCAGAAGATGCTGATCGACGCGATCAACGCGCGCGCCTCCGACCTGCACTTCGAGCCCTACGAATACCACTATCGCGTACGTTTTCGCGTCGACGGCGAGTTGCGCGAGATCACGCAGCCGCCGATCGCGATCAAGGAGAAGCTCGCCTCGCGCATCAAGGTCATCTCGCGGATGGATATCGCCGAGAAGCGCGTGCCGCAGGACGGCCGCATGAAGCTCAAGTTCGGCAGCAAGGCGATCGACTTCCGGATCTCGACGCTGCCGACGCTGTTCGGTGAAAAGATCGTGATCCGGATTCTCGATTCGTCTAGCGCCAAGCTCGGCATCGAGGCACTCGGCTACGAGAAGATCGAGAAGGACCGCCTGCTCAAAACGATCGACCGGCCCTATGGCATGGTCCTCGTCACCGGGCCGACCGGCAGCGGCAAGACGGTCTCGCTCTACACCTGTCTGAACATCCTGAACCAGCCTGGCGTCAACATCTCGACAGTGGAAGACCCGGCTGAAATCAACCTGCCGGGCATCAATCAGGTCAACGTCAACGACAAGGCGGGGCTGACATTTGCCGCCGCGCTCAAGTCCTTCCTGCGCCAGGACCCGGACATCATCATGGTCGGCGAAATCCGCGATCTTGAAACTGCCGACATTGCCATCAAGGCGGCCCAGACGGGCCACATGGTGATGTCGACGCTGCACACCAACGACGCGCCGACGACACTAACGCGATTGCTGAACATGGGCGTCGCACCGTTCAACATCGCTTCCAGCGTGCTATTGATCACCGCGCAACGGCTGGTGCGCAAGCTGTGCGAGAACTGCAAGAAGCCTGCGGAATATCCGCGCGAGGCGATGATCAAGGCCGGTTTCACTGCAGACGATCTCGACGGCACCTGGAAGCCGTATCGCTCGGTCGGCTGTTCTTCCTGCAACAACGGTTACAAAGGTCGTGTCGGCGTGTACCAGGTGATGCCGATAACCGAAGAGATCCAACGCATCATTCTTGCCGAAGGCACGTCGATGGACATCGCCGCGCAGGCGCAACGTGAAGGTGTACGCGACCTGCGGCAATCCGGCCTCGTCAAGGTGCGCGCAGGCGTCACGACGCTGGAGGAGATCATCGCCGCCACCAACGAGTGAGCAGCGCCGAACTCGAACGATTCGACGATCAAATTCAACCCTGGGGCGGGAGGCACTAAAAGCTTCCCGGGCAAACGATGGCGACTGCAATGGCCGCGAAGAGCATCAAGGAACTGGTGTTCGAATGGGAAGGCAAGGACAAGAACGGCAAGGTCGTTCGTGGTGAACTGCGCTCCGGTGGCGAGGCGATGGTCAGCGCCAGCCTGCGCCGCCAGGGCATCATGGTCACGCGAGTCAAGAAGCGCCGCACCAGTGGCGGACGCGCGATCAAGCAAAAGGACATCGCGATCTTCACGCGGCAGCTCTCGACGATGATGCGCGCAGGCGTGCCGTTGCTGCAATCGTTCGACATCGTCGCGCGTGGCAGCACGAACCCCAAGATGACCAAGCTGCTGACCGACATCCGTGAGGACGTCGAGACCGGCACCAGCTTGTCGTCCGCTTTCCGCAAGCATCCGCTGTACTTCGACGCGCTGTACTGCAACCTCGTCGAAGCCGGCGAGGCGGGCGGTATTCTGGAGGCGCTGCTCGATCGCCTGGCCACGTACCAGGAAAAGACGATGGCGATCAAGAACAAGATCAAGTCGGCGCTCATGTACCCGATCGCTGTGCTCGTCGTCGCGTTCATCGTGCTCACCGTCATCATGATCTTCGTGATCCCGGCCTTCGAGGACGTGTTCAAGTCCTTCGGCGCCGACCTGCCGGCGCCAACGCTGGTCGTGATCGCGATGTCCAAGTTCTTCGTCAGCTACTGGTGGGCGATCTTCGGCTTCCTGTTCGGCGGCGGCTACTTCTTCATGCAGTCGTGGAAGCGTTCGGTGAAGATGCAGAAGATCATGGACCGATTGATGCTTCGCATCCCGGTGTTCGGTGAGCTCGTCAACAAGTCCTCCGTTGCGCGCTGGACGCGCACGCTGTCGACGATGTTCGCCGCCGGCGTACCGCTCGTCGAGGCGCTCGATTCGGTGGGCGGCGCGTCGGGCAACGCGGTGTTCGCCGAAGCGACCGAGCAGATCCAGCGCGACGTGACGACCGGCTCGGGCTTGTCCACGTCGATGCAGGCGACCGGCGTGTTCCCGACGATGGTGCTGCAGATGTGCGCGATCGGCGAAGAGTCCGGCGCGCTCGACCAGATGCTGGGCAAGGCCGCCGAGTTCTACGAGGACGAGGTGGACGA
Source organism: uncultured beta proteobacterium (assembly GCA_963774675.1). Classification (GTDB taxonomy): domain Bacteria; phylum Pseudomonadota; class Gammaproteobacteria; order Burkholderiales; family Burkholderiaceae_C; genus CAIKUF01. The sequence goes on from CAVZFV010000009.1 coordinate 185,720, forward strand.
AGCGGTCAAGGGGCTGTCGAGCCTGATGGAGCCCTTTATCATCGTCATCCTCGGCGTGCTGATCGGCGGTATCGTCGTCTCGATGTACCTGCCGATCTTCAAGCTGGGTCAGGTCGTCTGACGCGGCGCGGCGCTCGCTGACCAATGGATTCGACCCTCCAGCAGGCGCTGCTGTCGCCGGCGGTGCTGGCTGTGCTCGGGCTGTGCATCGGCAGCTTCCTCAATGTCGTGATCCATCGCCTGCCGAAGATCATGTCGCGCGAGTGGTGGCAGGATACGGTGGACTACACGCTCGGCGACCCGCGCGCCTGGCAAGCGCTGTTCGGTGCAAAGGCCAGCGCTCCGGCGGCTTTCGCCGCGACCCGAAAGGCAATCGCCTCGCAGCTCGATGCACTTCCACAGCTGAGCCTATCGCGGCCGCACTCTCGCTGCCCGCACTGCGGCCACCGCATCCGCGCGCACGAAAACATCCCGGTCCTCGGCTGGCTGATGCTGCGCGGCAAATGCGCCGGCTGCGGCGCAGCGATCTCCGCTCGCTATCCGCTCGTCGAGATTGCCACCGGCCTGCTCTTCGCCGCCTGCGCCTGGCACTTCGGCCCGCAGCCGGCGACGCTCGTCTGGTGCGCCGCGATCGCGCTGCTGATCGCGATGGCGTTGATCGATCTGGACACGACGTTGCTGCCCGACAGCCTGACGCTGCCCTTGATTGGCCTCGGCCTGCTCGCCGCGCTCGCCGGCTGGAGCGGCGTCGACATCCGCAGTTCGGTGATCGGCGCGCTGCTTGGCTACTTCAGTCTGTGGTTCATCACCTTCGCCTACCGCCTGCTGCGGGGCGTGCAGGGCATGGCGGAAGGGGACTTCAAGATGCTCGCGGGCATCTGCGCGCTGCTCGGCTGGAAGGTGTTGCCTGCGGTGCTGCTGCTCGCATCGCTTGTCGGCGCCGCGGTCGGCCTGGGGCTGATTGCGTTCAAGGGCCACAAGCGGGAAGTGCCGATTCCGTTCGGCCCCTACCTCGCCGGCGGCGGGATTGCGGCCATCTTCTTCGGTGACTCGCTGATCTCGTTTTGGGGCCTGTAGGAGCGCGAACAATGCGCATCGGACTGACCGGCGGCATCGGCAGCGGCAAGAGCACGGTCGCCGCGATGTTCGTCGAGTTCGGCGCCACGCTCGTCGACACCGATGCCATTGCGCGTCAGATCACACTGCCAGACGGCGAGGCGATTGATCCGATCATCGCCGCCTTCGGTCCGACGGTGCTCGATGCCAACGGTGGTCTCGACCGCGCAGCGATGCGCGCACGCGTCTTCAACGACGCCGCTGCCAAGCAGCGACTCGAATCCATCCTGCACCCGATGATCGGCATCGTCGCCACGCGCCAGGCCGAGGCGGCGAACGGTTCTGTGGTGTTCGATGTGCCCCTGCTCGCCGAGTCGCTGCACTGGCGCGACCGCGTCGATCGCGTGCTTGTCATTGACTGCACAGAGGCCACACAGATCGCGCGCGTCGTGTTGCGCCCCGGCTGGACGGAGGCCGCAGCACGCGCCGTCGTCGCCCAGCAAGCGACGCGCGCGGCGCGCCGCACGTGCGCGGATGCGGTGATCTACAACGAAGCGCTGACGATCAACGCACTACGCGAAGAGGTCGGGCTGCTCTGCAGTCGCTGGGGCGTCACGCGCTGAAGGGGTCACACGCTGAAGGGCTGCGGCGTCGAAAGGCGTGTGAAACAATTGCACTCCAGACCCCGCTTTAGGAAAGCCTGCATTGGTCCTGTACGAGTACCCTTTCAACGAAAGCATCCGCACGATGCTCAGGCTCGAGCATCTGTTCGATCGGCTCGGGCAGTTGATGGCGCGCACGGCGCCGGTCGATCACCACTACGCGCTGGCGACGATCTTCGAGATCATGGACGTCGCGTCACGCGCCGACCTCAAGTCCGACCTGCTCAAGGATCTGGAGCGCCACAAGGCGCAACTCGCCAGCTATCGCGGCAATCCTTCGATCTCGGAGGCCGCGCTCGATGCGGTGACGGGCCGCATTGAACACGCCTTCGCCGGCCTCAACCAGGTGCAGGGCAAGGCCGGGCACGCGCTGACGACCAATGAGTGGTTGATGAGCATCCGCAGCCGCATCAGCATTCCGGGCGGCACCTGCGAGTTCGACCTGCCAGCCTACTACGCATGGCAGCAGCACGACACCGAGCGGCGTCAGGCCGACCTGACACAGTGGACGGCGACGCTCATGCCCCTCGCTGAGGCGTTGCACGTGCTGCTCTCGTTGCTGCGTGATTCGGGCGTGCCGCACATGGTTGCGGCAAGCGGCGGGCAGTACCAGCAAAGCCTTGCGCCGGGGCGCAGCTATCAGCTGCTGCGCCTGCAGATCGACCCGGCCTTGGAACTCGTCCCGGAAATCAGCGGCCATCGCCTGATGGTGTTGGTCCGGCTGATGCGCCAGGACCCGGACGGACGGCTGAAGCCGACCAGCGCCGACGCGAGCTTCGAGCTCACGCTGTGCGCCTGAACGCCTGAACGTACGTGACGACGACGCCACCCGTGCGCACGGTGCGCTGCCCGACCTGTGGCGGCGCGAGCGTCTACGCAAGCACCAATCCGTTCAGGCCATTTTGTAGCGAGCGCTGCAAGAGCACCGACTTCGGCGCCTGGGCGAGCGAGGCCTATCGAGTGGCGGCAGCGCCGCCAATCGAGAGCGACGACGAGGACATTCCCCCGCGCGCGTCCTGAACCGCGTCAGTTCGACGCGCGCTGGATCGCCCCGCCTCAGGCAAGCCGCCCGTGGCACATCTTGTACTTCTTGCCGCTGCCGCAGGGGCAGGGATCGTTGCGGCCGACCTTGGGCACCTTGGCAAGAGCGGTCGCCGGGTCGGCATCCTGCTCCACGCTGCCGTCCTCGTTCGGATGGGTGTAGGTGACGTTGCTGATGCGCTCGGCCTGCGCCTCGATCGCCTCGGCGGCCTGCGCCACTTCTTCCTGTGACTGGATGCGCACCGTCATCAGCACGCGCGTCACGTCCATCTTCACGACGTCGAGCATCTTGCTGAAGAGCTCGAACGCCTCGCGCTTGTATTCCTGCTTCGGATTCTTCTGCGCATAACCGCGCAGATGAATGCCCTGGCGCAAGTAGTCGAGCGCGGCGAGGTGCTCGCGCCAGTGGGAGTCGATCGACTGCAGCAGGATCATGCGCATGAAGGGCGTGAACTGCTCGATGCCGACACGCTCGAGCTTGTCGTCGAAGCTCGCGTCGGCCGCCTTGGTGACCTTGGCGACGATGTCCTCGTCGGTGATCGCGTCGCTCGCCTCGACCTCGGTCTTGAGCGGGACTTCGAGCTGCCACTCGTCGCGCAACACGTTCTCCAGCGCATCGAGGTCCCATTGCTCCTCGACACTGCCTGCGGGGACGAAGGTGCGCACGACATCCGCCATCGTCCCCTCGCGCAGGCTCGCGATCTGCGCCACGAGTGAGTCGGCCTCGAGAATGTCGTTGCGCTGCTGGTAGATGACCTTGCGTTGGTCGTTGCTGACGTCGTCGTACTCGAGCAACTGTTTGCGGACGTCGAAGTTGCGCGCCTCGACCTTGCGCTGCGCACTCTCGATGCTGCGCGAGACGATGCCGGCCTCGATCGCCTCACCGTCGGGCATCTTCAGCCGCTCCATGATCGAGCGCACGCGGTCACCGGCGAAGATGCGCATCAGCGGATCGTCGAGGCTCAGATAGAAACGCGACGAGCCCGGATCGCCCTGGCGGCCCGAGCGGCCGCGCAGCTGGTTGTCGATGCGGCGTGATTCGTGGCGCTCGGTCGCGATGATGCGAAGCCCGCCCTGCGCGTTCACGGCATCGTGCAGCCCTTGCCATTCGTCCTGCAATTGCTTCGCGCGGGCGGCCTTGTCCTCCGCGCTGATCGCCTCGTCAGCGTCGATGAACTTGATCTGGTTCTCGACGTTGCCGCCGAGCACGATGTCCGTGCCGCGGCCGGCCATGTTGGTCGCAATCGTGATCACACCCGGCCGGCCGGCCTGGGCGACGATCTGCGCCTCCTTCTCGTGCTGCTTGGCGTTCAACACCGCGTGCGTCAGCTTGGCTTTGTCGAGCAGGCCCGAGACGAGCTCGGAGTTCTCGATCGAGGTCGTTCCCACCAGCACCGGCTGGCCGCGCTCGTGGCAATCGCGAATGTCTTCGATGACGGCGTCGTATTTCTCGCGAGCCGTCTTATAGACGAGGTCGAGATCGTCCTTGCGAATCGTCGGCTTGTTGGGTGGGATCACGACCGTCTCGAGGCCATAGATCTCCTGGAACTCGTACGCCTCGGTGTCGGCCGTGCCGGTCATGCCGGAGAGCTTGCCGTACATGCGGAAGTAGTTCTGGAACGTGATCGACGCGAGCGTCTGGTTCTCGCTCTGGATCTGCACGCCCTCCTTCGCCTCCACCGCCTGGTGCAAGCCGTCGCTCCAGCGCCGGCCCGTCATCAATCTGCCGGTGAACTCGTCGACGATGATGACTTCGCCGTTTTGCACCACGTAGTGCTGGTCGCGGTTGTAGAGGTGCTTGGCCCGCAGCGCTGCGTACACGTGGTGCATCAGCGTGATGTTGGCCGGGTCGTACAGGCTCGCGCCTTCGGCCAGCAGCCCCGCTTCACCAAGCAGGCGCTCGGCGTTCTCGTGCCCGTCTTCGGTAAGGAAGACCTGATGGCTTTTTTCGTCGACCGTGAAGTCGCCCGGGTCGATCACGCCTTCGCCGGTGCGCAGATCGAGTTCGCCGATCTGCTTCTTCAGGCCCGGAACGACGGCGTTGATGCGCACGTACATCTCGGTGTGGTCTTCCGCCTGGCCGCTGATGATGAGCGGCGTGCGTGCCTCGTCGATCAGGATCGAGTCGACCTCGTCGACAATCGCGTAGGCCAGACCGCGCGCGACGCGGTCGCGCGCATCCTGCACCATGTTGTCGCGCAGGTAGTCGAAGCCAAACTCGTTGTTGGTGCCGTACGTCACGTCGGCGGCGAACGCAGCTTGCTTCTCGGCGCGCGACATCTGCGGCTGGTTCACGCCAACAGTCAGACCGAGGAAGTTGTAGAGCCGCCCCATCCACTCGGCGTCGCGCTTGGCGAGGTAGTCGTTTACCGTGACGACATGCACGCCCTTGCCGGTCAGCGCGTTGAGGTACACCGGCAACGTTGCCATCAGCGTCTTGCCTTCGCCGGTGCGCATTTCGGCGATCTTGCCGTTGTGCAGGGTCATGCCGCCGAGCAACTGGACGTCGAAGTGGCGCATCTTCAACACTCGCTTGCTGCCCTCGCGCACGACGGCAAAGGCCTCGGGCAACAAAGCGTCGAGCGATTCGCCCGCCGCGACTCGTTCGCGAAATTCAAGCGTCTTGGCCTGCAGCGCGGCGTCGTCAAGCGCTTCGAACTTCGTCTCCAGCGCGTTGACCTGCTGGGCGACGCGCCGGTAGCCCTTAAGAAGCCGCTCATTGCGGCTGCCGAAAATCTGGGTGAGGATCTTGGGGAACATTCGGCGGCGGGGTTGACTGTGGGGCAAAGGCGCGGACCGATCGCCCGCCATTCGGGCGTGCGCCGGGGTCAGGGCCGAGAGAGGGTCGGATGTGCCTCACGAGCGGGGCAAGCCCCGGGGCGAGTGCAGCAACTGGGGCCTGTCGCCTCGAAACCAAGACGTGGCAACCCTTGCAAAGCGCGCGATTTTAGCATTTGGCCCCTTTGGTGTTGGACTTGGCGCCGGCGTGGGGCATGGCCTTGCCGTCCATGCCAGGCCGCCGCGCGGGGCACGGGCAACCGTCACGCAAGCGACGGAATCGCTAGACTGCGCGGGTGAGCACCCGCCCCGTCGCGCCCCTTACGCCGGATGCGCTTCGATTGCGCGAAGCGCTCGCGCGCAGCTCTCCGCTGGCTGCGCTTCAACTGCGGATGCGCGAATCGAACGACCGCTTCGAGATGATTCGCTCCTCGCTCCCGCCTACGCTGGCTGCGCATGTGCGCCCAGGCCCGCTCGACGCCGAAAGCTGGTCGCTGCTCGCAGCCAACCCGGCCGTGGCGGCCAAGCTGCGCCAGCTGCAACCACGCCTGGACGCGGTCCTCGCCGATGGCGGATGGCCCGCGCTGGTGCTGCGGATCAAGGTGCACCCGGCGTGAAATGGGCACGTGTACCGAGCGAGCCTGCGCCCAGCAGGACGAGATGAGCCAGACACGATGAACGAGGGGCGATGAACGAGACGCGTGCATTGCTGTTGACCGACATCGTCGACAGCACCGAACTGGCCAGCCGCCTCGGCGACGACGAGGCGGCGGCGCTGAACGCGGCCCACGACCGGCTCGCGCGCGACTTGCTTCGAGTCTGGCGGGGTCGAGAAATCGACAAGACCGACGGCATGTTGATGTTGTTCGACACCGCAGCGGACGCCGCCGGCTACGCAATGGCCTATCACCAGGCGCTGGCCGGGCTGAGCGTGCCGATGAAGGCCCGCGCGGGATTGCACGTGGGCGCGGTCGTTCTTCGCACCAACGATCCCGAAGACGTGGCGCGTGGCGCCAAGCCGCTGGAGGTCCACGGCATCGCCAAACCCACCGCGGCGCGCGTCATGGCGCTGGCACGCGGGAGTCAGACGCTGCTGACGGCAGAGGCGCGCGAGGGCCTCGCGGAGCCGGAGTTTCGCGTGCAGACCCATGGGCATTGGAAGCTCAAGGGTGTGCCCGAACCCCTGGAGCTGTTCGAGCTCGGCGCCGATGGCGCGAGCTTCGCGCCGATGCCGGATAGCGCCAAGGCCTATCGCGTGATTCGAGAGGGTGATCTGTGGCTGCCGTTGCGCGACATCCGCTACAGCCTGCCTGCCGAGCGCGATGCCTTCGTCGGCCGAAGCGAACCACTGCGGGAGCTCGCGCTCCACTTCGAAGGTGGTGCGAGGCTGGTGTCGATTCTGGGCATCGGCGGCACCGGGAAGACGCGGTTGGCCACCTACTTCGCATGGGCACAGCTGGGCGAATATCCAGGTGGCATCTGGTTCTGCGATCTCTCGCAAGCGCGCGACGTCAACGGCATCGTCAGCGCTGTCGCGCTGGGGCTGGAGGTGCCGCTCGGCAAGGAAGATCCGGTCGAGCAGATCGCCTACGCCATTGCCGGGCGCGGCAGTTGCCTCGTGATCCTCGACAACTTCGAGCAGGTCGCGCGCCACGCGGAAGAAACACTCGGTCGCTGGCTCGACCGTGCTGCGCATGCGAAGTTCATGGTGACGACGCGAGAAGTGCTGGGCCTGCCGGGCGAGGCAACGCTCGCCCTCGCGCCGCTGCCGCTTGTCGACGCAGTTGATCTCTTCACCAAGCGCGCGCTCGCGGCGAAATACGATTTCGCGCCCAACGAGGAGGATCGGGCCGCGATTCCGCAGCTCGTGAAACTGCTCGACGGATTGCCACTCGCCGTCGAGCTGGCCGCTGCGCGTGTGCGCGTGATGCAGCCGCGAATGCTGCTGTCCCGCATGGACCAGCGCTTCAAGCTGCTGAGCGTGAGCGGCGGACGGCATGACCGTCAGGCCACCCTGCGGACCACCTTCGACTGGTCGTGGGACTTGCTGTCAGCGGCCGAGAAGGCCGCGCTGGCCCAGCTCTCTGTCTTTGATGGCGGCTTCAACATCGAATCTGCGGAAGCCGTACTGGACCTGTCCGGCGCGGACAAGGTGCATTGGGCAGTCGATGTCCTGCAGTCGCTCGTCGACAAGTCCTTCGTGCGATCGGTGTCGGCCGGACGCTTCGACCTGCTCGCCAGCGTGCAGGACTATGCGGCCGAGCACCTGCGCACGCCCGATCGATACGAAGGCAGCGGGCCCGAGGCACTGGCGTCTGCGCAAGTCAGGCACCTCGAGTACTTCGCCTCCATCACCGACCAGGAAGCGATTGCAGACCGCTGCATCGAACTCGGCAATCTCGTGAGTGCGTGTCGCAGGGCCTGCGTGAGCGGCAAAACCGGACTCGCGGTGAGAACGATGGAGCGCGCTTGGGAAGCGCTCGAACTGCGTGGCCCGTTCGGGGTCGGTGTGAGCCTCGCCGAACTGGTCGGGAACCTGGCCGACCTCGCACCGGGCGAGCGCGCGCGCGCCGAACGGGTACTCGGCGCCGCGCAGTACGCTGTCGGCGATTCAGCCGCCGCGAAACAACACTTCGAGGGTGCGCTGCGCGCGAGCGACGCTTCCTTGAAAGCGCAGCTGTACGTGGACCTGGCCAAGATCGAGGCCAGCGAAGGCAACTTCGAAGTGTCGCGTGCGGGCTTCTCGCGCGCGCTGACCGCGGCGCGAAGCGTCAACGGAAGACTGGTCGAATGCGCTGCACTCAATGGCCTCGGCAGCGCGTGTGTCGACCAGGGCAGGTTTGACGAAGCGCGAACGCACTACAGCGACGCGCTCCTGATCGCGCGCGAAGTTGGCGATCGCCACTGGGAGGGCGGCCTGCTCGGCAACCTCGGCAACGTTCACGCCGCACTCGGCCGGTTCGAAGACGCGCGCGCAGACTACGAGGACGGCCTGCGCACGGCACGCGAAATCGGGGACCGACGTTGGGAGGGCAATGCCTTGTCGAATCTCGGCCTGCTCAATGACGAGCAGGGACGCCCCGACGAGGCGTTGCCTCAGTTCGAAGCTGCGCTGCAGATTGCCCGCGAAATCGGCCATCGAAAACTCGAGGGCAAAGTACTGTGCAACCTCGGCCTCGCGCATCAATCGCTGGAACAGGCAGCGCCGGCGCAGGCCAACTTCGAAGCCTCCGTCACGGTGGCGCAGGCCGTGGGCGATCGGCAGACACAAGGCCAGGCGCTCGGTTATCTCGGGCTCATGCTGGCAAAACAGGGTCAAGTCGACGCCGCACGCGATCACCTGAGCAACGGTGCCGAGCTGCTGCGCGCCATCTCGTCGCGCTTCGATCTGGGCTTGCTGCTTTGCGCCCGTGCCGAGGCCGAAATCCTGGGCGGGAGCACTGGCGCGGCACTCGGCGCACTTGAGGAGGCGACTGCTATCGCCACCGAGATCAACGCCGAATCGGCGACCGACTCGGAATTGGCGCTTGCGCTCAGGCGCGTGCGTCAACTCATGTCACCCGACTCGACCGCTTAGCGGCCCTGGAAGCTCAGCTCACTCGTTCTTGATGCGGGGGCGGTTCCCGATGGGTCCCTCGCATTCCGGCCATCCAGCCGAGCCGACGATATGCAGCTCGTAATCGTACGTGATCGTCGTGGGCGGATTGCGATCGACTTTGAACTGCCGCGCATTCGTCAAGGGCACGGCGGTGAAGTCGCCGGCATGGCTGCCCAGGATTTCGACGCCGCCCTTTGCCTTCGTCGACTTGAATCTGAAGCCGCCTGGAGAGACTTCCCAGATGATCGACTTCACCAACGTCGCATCGAGAGGCAATGAAATATCCGAGGGCACGACGATCCGGCAAGCAAAGAGTCCCGTCGACTCGACTGTGACTTTAACGTTGCATACGGCCCCAGTGCGACAAGACTGAAGAGCGGAAAGTTCGCCGGGCTGCGACAGGAGCAGGTTCGCGCCGACTGCAAGAACAGTCACGACGGCGACGCCGCCAACAACCCCGTAAACGCGCTGTTTGTTGTCCATCAAGGCGCCTCCGGCAATGTGCCCGACGGCATTCCCGGCCTTCATGCGGCCGGGTCCGCCGGGTGCGCAAGTCTGTCGCGTCCGCGGCTGGCTCGCTATCCTGAAGTCTAGGGGGAGACCTCACGGCGCAGGCCGCGGATTATGGTGCCGGCTTTCGGAATCGAACCGAAGACCTTCCGCTTACAAGGCGGGTGCTCTACCAACTGAGCTAAGCCGGCGGGTTGGCATTGCATCGGGCGCGCCGGTGCAACGACGGGCCCGAGTATAGATTCGGGCGTCGGACGGCCCGGCTATTTGACTCGCTTGAGCGACGGGCGGCCGGGTGTCGGTGGTTCGGGTGGCTCCGTGGCTTCGGACACCGATGTCGGCGCACGCCCGCCGCGCGCCGGCGCCGGCGCCGCGACGTCATCTGCCAGCGCAAGATGCGGCGCCCCGCGGCGCGCAGCGCTCGCTTCGCGCGCGTCGGCCCCTGGACCCGTCACATCCAACACGCCCGGTGCATCGGCGCTCGGCGCCGGAAACGCCATGCCCTGCCCGTTCTCGCGAGCGTAGATCGCGATTACGTGCGTGACCGGCACGGCGATCTCGCGTGCCGTGCCGCCGAAGCGGGCCTTGAACTCGACGAATTCATTGCCCAGGCGCAGCCCGTTCGTCGCGTCGAGGCCGACGTTCAAGACGATCTCGTTGTTTTTCACGTACTCGGGCGGCACGCGCACGCTCGTGTCGACGAAGACGGCGATGTACGGCGTGAAGCCGTTTTCGGTGCACCACTCGTGCAACGCACGGATGAGGTACGGCCGGGTCGAGGTGCCAGCTTCCGCCGGCGCGGTGGGCAGCGTCATCGCGAATCGTGGCTACTTGCGCATCACCTTCTCGGACGGCGTCAGCGCCTCGATGTAGGCCGGGCGCGAGAAGATGCGCTCGGCGTACTTCAGCAGCGGCACGGCATTCTTGGACATGTCGATGCCGTAGTAGTCGAGCCGCCACAGCAGCGGCGCGATCGCGACGTCGAGCATCGAGAAGTCGTCGCCCAGCATGAACTTGTTCTTCAGGAAGATCGGCGCGAGCTGCGTCAGCCGGTCGCGGATCTGCGAACGCGCACGCTCGAGCTGGCGCTCGGATGCCTTCACGCCGCGCGACTCGAGCAGGTTCACGTGGGCGAACAGTTCCTTCTCGAAGTTGAGCAGGAACAGGCGCACCCGCGCACGCGCCACCGGGTCGCCCGGCATCAGCTGCGGGTGCGGAAAGCGCTCGTCGATGTACTCGTTGATGATGTGCGACTCATAGAGGATCAGGTCGCGCTCGACGAGGATCGGCACTTCATTGTACGGGTTCATCAACGCGATGTCTTCGGGCTTGGCGAAGAGATCGACGTCGCGAATCTCGAAGTCCATGCCCTTTTCGAACAGCACGAAGCGGCAGCGGTGCGAGTAGGGGCAGGTCGTTCCGGAATAAAGCACCATCATGCTCGTGGGCTCCTTGGGTATTGAGGTCGCCAGAAAACAATTGCGCGGCGCAGCGACTGGACGCCCACTGCACCGCGAGTTCGGGGCCGCGGCCCCGGCGCCAGTGGCGCTGCGCTACTTCACGTCTTTCCAGTACGACGCGTTGAGCCGCCACACGATCACGGTGAAGATGGCCAGATACAACAGCACCCAGACGCCGAGGCGCACGCGCAGCGCCTGGTTAGGCTCTGCCATCCACTGCATGAAGCCGACCAGGTCGGCCACCGACTCGTCGAACTGCGCCGTCGTCATCGTGCCCGGTGTGAGTTGCTCGAAGCTCTCGAAGACGTGCGTCGTCACCGTCGGATCGTGCGCATCCTTGTGCTCGGCAAATGTCGCACTGCGTTGGCCCTGCAACTGCCAAAGCACGTTGGGCATGCCGACATCGGGGAATATGAGGTTGTTCCAGCCGGTCGCCTTGGTGTCGTCACGATAGTAGCTGCGCAGATAGGAGTAGAGATAGTCGGCGCCCGAGCCCTTGCTGAAATCGGCGCGCGAGCGCGCAACGAGTGTCAAATCGGGTGGTGCGCCGCCGAACCACTGCTTTGCGTCCCTCGGGCTCATGGCAATCGTCATCGTGTCGCCGACCTTGTCGGACGCGAACATCAGGTACTTCCTGATCTGCAGTTCGGTGAGCCCGAGGTCGCGCATGCGGTTGTAGCGCATGAACGCTGCCGCGTGGCAGTTCAGGCAGTGATTCACGAACAGTTTGGCCCCGTGCTGCAGCGAGGGCAGATCGGTCAGCTTTTCGGTCGGGAAGCGGTCCCACTGCGGGCCGCCGGTGTTTGCGGCGGCCGCGCCAATGAAGCCGATCGCGGCGACGAGGGAGAGGAGCAGTTTCTTCATGGTGTCGATTCCGTCGGGCGCGTTGCGTCAGTGCGGGTGAAACGTCACGCGATCAGGCACCGGCTTGAACGTGCCGAGGCGACTCCACCATGGCATCAGCACGAAGAAGCCGAAGTACACCATCGTGCCGACCTGCGAGACGAAGTTGCCGGTCGGCGATGGCGGCTGCGTACCGAGGTAGCCGAGCACGAGGAAGAAGATGACGAACACGCCCAGTACGCCCTTGTGCCAGCCCGGTCGGTAGCGGATCGACTTGACCGGGCTGTAGTCCAGCCAGGGCAGGAAGAACATGATGACGACCGCGCCACCCATGATCAGCACGCCGATGAACTTGGCGTCCACGCTCTTGAGGACCAGCACCGCGACGAGGGCCCCGATCACGACCGCCGCCTTGCCGACCATCCGCAGGCGCAGTTTCAGCAACGCGAAGACGGCCCCCAGCGCGACGACGCCGACGAACACGTTGACCATGTCGTCCGTCACGGCGCGCAGCATCGAGTAGTACGGCGTGAAGTACCACACCGGGGCGATGTGCAGCCGGAGTCTTCAGCGGATCGGCAGGGATGAAATTGTTGTACTCGAGAAAGTAGCCGCCGAACTCGGGCATGAAGAAGAGCACGGCCGAGAAAATCGTGAGGAAGATGACGACGCCGAAGATGTCGTGCACCGAGTAGTAGGGATGTGACGGAATGCCGTCCAGCGGATGACCATCCGGGCCGCGCTTGGCCTTGATCTCGATGCCGTCCGGGTTGTTCGAGCCGACTTCGTGCAGCGCGATCAGGTGCGCCACGACGAGGCCGAGCAGCACGAGCGGCACGGCGATCACGTGAAAGGCGAAGAAGCGGTTCAGCGTCGCGTCGCCGACGACGTAGTCGCCGCGGATCAGCAGGGCCAGGTCCGGGCCGACGAACGGCACGGCGGCGAACAGGTTCACGATCACCTGCGCGCCCCAGTAGCTCATCTGGCCCCAGGGCAGCAGGTAGCCCATGAAGGCCTCGGCCATCAGCGCGAGGAAGATCATGCAGCCGAAGAGCCAGACCAGCTCACGCGGCTTCCTGTAGCTGCCGTACATCAGGCCGCGGAACATGTGCAGATAGACGATGATGAAGAAGGCCGACGCACCCGTCGAGTGCATGTAGCGGATCAGCCAGCCCCAGGGCACGTCGCGCATGATGTACTCGACCGAGCCGAAGGCGAGCGCCGCGTCGGGCTTGTAGTGCATCGTCAGGAAGATGCCGGTGACGATCTGCATCACCAGCACCAGCATCGCGAGCGAGCCGAAGATGTACCACCAGTTGAAGTTCTTCGGCGCGTAGTACTTGCCCCACTGATCGTTCCACAGCTTGGTCAGCGGAAAGCGGTTGTCGACCCAGGTCAAAGCCTTTTCCAACGCTGGGGCGTCGGCGCTCGCTTGTTTGAATTCAGCCATGTGGTGCTTTCGTCAAAGGGGTGCTGCCGGGTGCTGGGCCCGCGCTTGCCTTGCCGCCACCAGACCGCTCGGCCCGTGGCAACCGCAGGGCGTCATGCGCTCGCCTTGTCCAGGCCGATGATCAGGCGCGTGTCCGACAGGAACGCGTATGGCGGCACCTCGAGGTTGTCGGGCGCCGGCTTGTTCTTGAACACACGGCCCGCCATGTCGAAGGTCGAGCCGTGGCACGGGCACAGAAAGCCGCCTTCCCAGTCGTTCGGCAGTGAAGGCTGCGGGCCGGTCTGAAACTTGTCGATCGGCGAGCAGCCAAGGTGCGTGCAGATGCCGACGACGACCAGATACTCCGGCTTGCGCGAGCGCCAGGTGTTGCGCGCCCACTCGGGCGTGAACTCGTCGGGGTGGCGCTTTGAATTCGGGTCCACCAGTTCCGGATCGAGCTTGGGCAGCTCGGCGAGTTGCTCAGGCGTGCGGCGCACGATCCACACCGGCTTGCCGCGCCATTCGACGGTCAACTTCTCGCCCGGCTTGAGGCCGCCGATGTCGGCTTCGACCGGCGCGCCGGCCGCACGCGCGCGCTCGGACGGCTGAAAGCTGCTGACGAAGGGCACGGCGGCAGCAACGCCGCCGACGGCACCGACGCCACAGGTGATGGCAACCAAGTTACGGCGGCTCTTATCAACTGGCTGGTCACTCATGAGGATCCTCGATACTGACTTTTCTAGACGAATTCGCTCAGGGGCAACCGGTGATTCTAGCGGAGTGGCCTGGCGACTTGGCCAACGACAGGCCCGCGCGCCGGGCAGCGCAAACGACAGGGCGGGCGGCGCAGTTCGCCGCGCACAGTTCCACTTGAGCAATACTGCGGTCGGCGCGGCCGGGCCGCGGCGATGCCACACCCCACCATTCGACAAGGAGCGCACAGCATGAGCATGGCAAAGGAGTTCAGGGAATTCGCGATCAAGGGCAATGCGCTCGACCTGGCCGTCGGCGTGATCATCGGCGGCGCATTCGGCAAGATTGTCAACTCGATCGTCGAAGACCTGATCATGCCGGTGATCAGCCGGCTTTTCGGCGGCCTCGACTTCTCCAACTACTTCATCCCGCTCGCCGGCCAGACCGCCACCACACTGGCCGAAGCGAAGAAGGGCGGCGCGGTGTTTGCCTATGGCAGCTTTGCAACTGCTGCGCTGAGCTTCCTGATCCTCGCCTTCGTGATCTTCATCATGGTCAAGCAGATCAACCGACTCAAGAACGAAGCGCCACCGCCGGCGCCGGCCGCACCGCCGGAAGATGTGCTGCTGCTGCGCGAGATTCGCGACGCGCTGCGCAAATAGGCGCGCAAGAGCCGGTTTCAGCTTCGATCGCGAACAGCCGATAACGCGACATACTTGGCTCTTCGACGGCGCCTCCTGGCGCTGCATCTCCGGGCCGTTCGGCCGTGTGCCGGGCGGGCCCGTTTGAAATGAACCCGACCGACTCCCGCACGCAAACCGCGATCAACGCCGCGCTCGGACACGTGGCGTCGACGGTCGCGACCTCGGCCGAGCGCGCGGCCGAGTTGCTCGGCGGGATGGCGTCGGCAGCGACTCGCATCTACCAGCGCGACGCCTACCTGACGGCGCAGTCCGACCTGCGCCACCAGATGCCGACGTTTTGCCGTGCTTTCGGCGAATCGCTGCGTGAAAGGGTCGCGCGCGACCTCGATCCGCACAGCGAACGCAGCCGCCAGCTCGCCAACGCAAGCTGGGAGACGCTCACGCTGGTCGAGGACGACGAGGTCGAGGAGCGCATGTTCTCCGACCGCATCAGCCAGACGATCTCGCAGGAGTGCGAATGGGAGCTGCGCGATCTGGCCGCCTACATGGGCGGCTTGCTGCGCATCGGTCACGCCGATCTGGAGCGCAACCCGTTTCGGCCCGAATCAGTCGGCGCCGCGCTCTACCGCGCGATCGAGGCCGTCTCGCAAGAGCGCGAAACGCGCAAGCTGCTGGCGCGCGAACTCGGGCCCGTGACGGCCAAGGGCATGCGGCTTTGCTACGCGGAAATCCTTTCCGACCTGAAGGCGCGCGGCGTGCAGCCGGTCAACCTGACCGTGCGCGGTGTCGAAGGCCCGGGCAACGATCGCGTCACCTCCGGCTACGCCAGCCTGCCGCGCGACGACGGCTCTCCGTCGAGCGCGCATGGCAGCCACTTCGGCACGACGGGCGGCACTTCGAGCGGCACTTCGGGTGGCTCATCGGGCGGCCTGACCAGCGGGAACGCAGGGAGTTTTGCCGGCGACCTGTCCGGTTCCGGCGCAGACAGCTATCGCGATTCGCTGTCCACGCGCGGCGCGGGCCTCCCGGGCAGCGGCGCGGGCTCCTTGCGCAGCACCGATCTCGCCGCGCTCAGCCGTTTCGCCGAGTCGGGACGCAGCACATCGGGCGCGCGCACCGGATCCGGCGGCGGCCACAGGACCGGCAGGCCGGCACGGGTAGCCAGGCGCAGGCGGTGGCGGACGCCGAACTGATGTCGCTGATCCGGCGCCTGACCTTCATGACGAGCCGCCCTGGCGGGCTCGACACCGGCGAATCCCGGCACGCCTGGCTTTGCCTCGTCACAGGTTGGGGACAGCCAGCACATGCCGCCCGGTGCACGCTCGGCGTCGGGCGCGCTTTCCGCCAGCTCGGGGCTGGGGCAACTCGGCGGTGGCACCGCGGGCTTGCGCGGCGATGGGCTGACCGGGCTGATGGCCGTCAACCTGATCCGCGCCCACCGCGACGAACTGCGCCAGGCGTCGAGCGGCACGCTCGATCACATGGTGATCGACGTTGTCGGCAGCCTCTTTGATCAGATCCTGTCCGACACCCGCGTGCCGCCGCAGATGGCGCGCCAGATCGCACGCCTGCAGCTCCCGGTGCTGCGCGTCGCGCTCGCCGACCCGAGCTTCTTCTCGTCCCGCAAGCACCCGGTGCGGCGCTTCGTCAACCGCATCGCGTCGCTGGCCTGCGCGTTCGACGATTTCGATGACGGCCCCGGCCAGCAGTTCCTGGCCCGCGTGCGCGATCTGGTGCAGGAGATCATCGAAGGCGACTTCGACCAGGTCGACGTCTATGCCGCCAAGCTGACGCTACTCGAGGCCTTCATCGAGCAGCAAAACGAGAGCGACGTGCAATCGCACGGCGAGGCGGTGTCGCTGCTCGACGGCAAGGAGTCCGAGCTGCGCGTGCAGCAGCGCTACATGCACCAGCTGCAGACGACGCTCTCGCCACTCGTCGGCCAGGACTATCTGCGCGACTTCCTGGCCCAGGTCTGGAGCCAGGCGCTCGCGCTCGCGGTCCGCCGCGACGGGCCGACGGCCGAGCGGACGCAACGCATGCGCCGCGCGGCCGTCGAGCTCGTGATGAGCGTGCAGCCCAAAGGCACGCCGCCGCTGCGCAAGGTCTTCCTGATGCAGTTGCCGGGCCTGATGAAGACGCTGCACGAAGGCATGGCGATGATCGGCTGGCCCGAGGCAGCACAGAAGTCGTTCTTCGGCAAGCTGCTGCCGGCGCATGCCGAATCACTCAACGGCCAGCCGCTGAGCGACCTCGACCGCAACCTGCTCGCCAAACAGCTCGAAACCGCATTCAACGCGCCGTTGCCGCGCAGCGATCCGCTGCTTTCCAATGAGGCGAAAGCGCTCCCGTTGGCGGCGCAGGTCGAACCGCATTTCTCGCCCGAGGAAATCGAGCAGATCGGCCTCGTGAAGGAAAACGCGGTCGACTGGGACGGCAAGGTCGACATCGACCTCGGGGAAGAGGCGTCCGACGACAAGACCGCGAACGGCGACGGCGGCAGCACGCCGGCCGAACTCGATCTCGACCTCGGGCTCGGCCCGGACATCGACCTCAGCGCCAGCGCCGAGCCCCCCGAGCCGACCCACGGCCCGCGGCTGATGGATCACCTGCAGGTCGGCTTCGCCTACCAGATGCACCTGAAGGACGAGTGGAAGAAGGTGCGACTGTCCTATGTCAGCCAGGGCCGCAGCTTCTTCGCTTTCACGCACGGCCGGCGTCACCAGGAAACACTGTCGCTCACTTCGCGCATGCTCGTGCGCATGTGCGAGACGGGACGCATACGTGCCTTCGAGCGCAGCTACCTGCTCGAACGCGCGACCGCTCGCGCGCGCAAGCAGCTCGCCGAACTCAAACCGCCGTCAGCGGCGTCGACCACGCACTGAGCCGCCGCGGGCCGCCCGAAGGCGTTCAGCTCCCCTCGGGGGACGCGAGCACAGCGCGCTTGGGGCAGTCATCACTGAGCCGCGAGCGCATCGGCGCGCCATCAGCTTCCCGGTTGGCTTCCAGATTCGCACACCGGTTGTTGCCCCAGTCGGCGTGCCATGCGGATCGCCGCCAGCAGGCTCGACGGATCGGCGCTGCCGCGCCCGGTGATGTCGAACGCGGTGCCATGGTCCGGGCTCGTGCGCACGAAGGGCAGCCCGAGCGTGACGTTCACGCCCTGCTCGACGCCGAGGTACTTCACCGGAATCAGCCCGTGGTCGTGCGTCATCGCGACGACGATGTCGAACTCGCCAGGATGGCCGGGCGCGTTGCGCGCGCGCATGAACACCGTGTCGGGCGCGAACGGGCCGCTGGCATCGATGCCTTCAGCGCGCGCGGCGGCGATGGCCGGGGCGATGATCGTGATCTCCTCGTCGCCGAACAAGCCGCCCTCGCCGGCGTGCGGGTTCAGCCCCGCAACCGCGATGCGCGGCGTGTGCTGCCCCCACGACACGGCGGCGCGCTGCGCGATGCGCAGGGTTTCGAGCACGGCACCGAAGGTCACGCCCTCGATCTGCACGCCGCAGCGACATGTGAATCGTCACGAGCACGACCTTGATCTCGTCGTTGGCGAGCATCATGCGCACCGCGCCGGCGCCGGCCCACGCCTGCAGCATCTCGGTGTGCCCGGGGAAGTCCACGCCCGCCGCGGCGAGCGCCTCCTTGTGGATCGGTGCGGTGACGATTCCCGCGGCCTCGCCGGCCAGCGCGCACGCCACTGCCGCGCGGATGCAGGTCGCCGCCGCGGCGCCGGCACGCGCGTCGACCGCGCCGAACGGTGCATCGATCAGGTCGCCCGGCAAGCCATCCACCTGCAGCACCGGTAGGCAGCCGCGCGGGCAGGCGAGCGCCTCCGAGGGGTGCTCGATCAAGGCCACCGGCAGCATGCCGCCGGTGAGCGCCGCCGCGCGCCGCATCACCGCGAGGTCCCCGAGCACGAAGGCGCCGCACACGGCCTCATTGCCTGAACCACCGCGGAAGGCCTTCGCCAGGATTTCGGGCCCGATGCCACAGGCATCGCCCATCGTCAGCGCCAGGGGCTTGATTCCCTCCGGCGTCGATGTCATCCCTGCCGGCCCAGGTAGCGGCGCTCGAGGTGGGCGCGAAAATGCGCCGGGTTCAGCACCTCGCCGCTCGCTGCGAGCGTCAGTTCGGCCGTCGTCGGCCGGCTCGCGTGGGTCCAGATGTTGTCGCGCAGCCAATCGAACACCGGCGCCAGATCACCCGCCGCGATCCGCGCATCGAGATCGGGCATCTTGCGGCGCATCGTGGCAAACCACTGCGCCGCGTACATCGCACCAAGCGAGTAGCTCGGGAAGTAGCCGAACAGGCCGGCCGGCCAGTGCACGTCCTGCAGCGGCCCGTCCTTGTAGTCGCCGCGTGTGTCGAGGCCGAGCAGCGCCATCATCTTCTCGTCCCACAGCGCGGGAATGTCCTTCGGCTCGATCTCGCCCTCGATCAACGCGCGCTCAATCTCGTAGCGCAGGATGATGTGCGCCGGGTAGGTCGCCTCGTCCGCATCGACGCGGATCAACCCGCGCGCGACGCGGGTGGAAAGCCGGTACAGGTTCTCCGGTTCGAACGCAGGCTGCGCCCCGAACGCGTCGGCAAGCATCGGCGCGAGCAGGCCGACGAAGCCGCGGCTGCGGCCGAGCTGCATCTCGAACGACAGGCTCTGGCTTTCATGGATCGCCGCTGAGCGTGCCTCCGAGACGGGCTGCCCGAGCATGTCGCGCGGGCGGCCCTGCTCGTAGCGGCCGTGGCCGGTCTCGTGAATCGTGCCCATCAGCGCCTGCTGAAAATCATCCTCGCGATAGCGGGTGGTCAAGCGCACGTCCTCCGGCACGCCGCCGCAAAACGGGTGCGTCGCGATGTCGAGCCGGCCGGCTTCGAAGTCGAAGCCGAGCATACGCACGAGGCTCTCGCTCAGCGCGCGTTGCTTGTCGAGCGGGAACGGGCCGACCGGATCGCTTGCAGGCGTTTCGGATTGGCGTTGTACCGCCTGCTCGATCAGCCCCGGCAGCCAGGTCTTGAGATCGCCAAACACGCGATCGACCTCGGCGCTCGTCATCCCCGGCTCGAAGCCATCCATCAACGCGTCATAGCGCGAGACGCCCATCTGCTGCGACAGCAGTTCGGCCTCCTCGCGCGCGCAGCGCAGCACGTCGTGGAAGTTTTCGACGAAGCCGTCCCAGTCGTTCGCCGGACGCTGCTTGCGCCAGGCATGTTCGCAGCGCAGCGTGGCGAGCGATCGCGCCTGCACGAGCGACTCCGGCAGCGCATTGGCCTGGCGCCAGCCGCGATCGATTTCGCGCAGGTTGGCGCGCTGCATTGGGTCCAGCGGCTCCTGCCCGGCGCGCTCGATGCGCTCGCGCAGATCCGGTTCGGTGCGCATCCGGTGCATCAGCGCGGCGAGCTCGGCGAGCGCCGCGGCGCGCGCCTCGCTGCCTTTGGCCGGCATCTGCGTTTCCTGGTCCCAGTGCGTGATCGAGCCGAGGTGGCCGAAATGGTGCAGCCGCAACTGGGTTGCAGCGAGTTGGTCGTAGACGGGGGTCGTGCTCATGAGGCTGCTCGTGACGGATGCGAGGCCCGTATTCTCGCCGGGCCGCCGAATCGCGGTGGCCCAGGGCTCGCCACGCCGGCCGGGGATAGGATCGCGGATTGAACTGCGGGAGCGTCTGATGAAGCTCGTGAAATTGCACGGCGGAACTTCGGTTCCGGCGCTCGGCCTCGGCACCTGGCGGCTCGGCGAATCGAAAGCGGCACACACCGCCGAGCTTGCCGCGCTTCGTACCGCGATCGAACTCGGTTACCGCCTCTTCGACACCGCGGAGATGTACGGCGAAGGCGGCGCCGAGAGCGTGCTGGGCGAGGCCTTGCGCGGTGCGTTCACCGCCGGTGACGTGACGCGCGACGAGGTGTTCATCGTCAGCAAGGTCTATCCGCACAATGCATCGCGCCGCGGCACGGCCGCCGCCTGCGAGCGCAGCCTGGCGCGCCTCGGGCTCGATCGCATCGACCTCTATCTGCTGCACTGGCCGGGCGCGCACCCGCTGGCCGACACAGTCGATGCGTTCGAGGCCCTTCGCGCGCAGGGAAGCATCACGCAATGGGGTGTGAGCAACTTCGACCTTGCAGGCATGCGGGCCTTGCAGCGGGTCGACGGCCAAGGTCACTGCGCGACGAACCAAGTCTGGTACAGCGCGTCGCAGCGCGGCGTCGAGTTCGACCTGCTGCCTTGGCAGCGCGAACACCAGCTGCCGCTGATGGCCTACAGCCCGATCGACCAGGCCGCCCTCGCCCGCAACAGCGTGCTCGAAGGCATGGCCCGGCGGCACGGCGCAAGCGCGGCGCAAGTTGCACTTGCGTGGGTGCTGCGCGACGATCGCGTCATCGCCATCCCGAAAGCCGTGACCGCGGAGCACCTGCGCGACAACCTTGCCGCTGCCGATCTCGTGCTCGACGCGACGGCACTCGTGGAGATCGACAGCGCCTTTCCCCCTCCGACGCGCAAGAGCGCGCTGGCGATGATCTGAATCATTGCGGCGGGCCGACTGACTTCGCCGCCCAGACCGAATTGTCGAAGGATCGCCCGATGCGCTTTGCCTCCGCGTTGCTACTTGTCGCTTGTCTGGCCTCGGCCACTGCAACCGCCGCCGCCGCCCCGGTTGAGCAAGCGCCATCAAAGAGCGCCACGACCCCCGAGGCCACACGCCTGCATGCCCTCTTCGATGCCGAGTGGGAATGGGGAATGCGCACCTTCCCCGAATGGGCCACCTTCACCGGCGACCATCGCTACGACGACCGGCTGAGCGATGTCTCGCGCCAGGCCGAGGACGCGATCGAGGCGCACCAGCGCGAACTGCTCGTACAGTTGAAGCGCATCGACCGCAACGAGCTCTCCGCCACCGATCGCGTGTCCTACGACCTGATGCTGGCGAAGACCCGCGAGCGCATCGAAGGCCATCCGTTTCGCGGCATGAACGCGCTCGTCGTCACGACGCAGGACGGGCCGCATCTGGACTTCGCGAACCTGATGCGCGCGAGCCCGGCGGCGACCGAAACCGACGTGCGAAACATCCTCGCCCGCATGGCGCAGCTCCCGCTGCAGGTCGACCAAACGATCGCGCGCCTGCGCGAGGGCATTGCGCTCGGCTGGGTCACGTTCAAACCCGCGCTCGAGCGCGTCCCCGCGCAAATCGACGGCGTGCTTAGCGCCGACGTCACGAAGAGCCCGCTCTACGACCCCTTCACCCGCCTCGGCGTTGGCATCGCCGCGCCGGTGCGCGAGCAGCTGTCGCTGGACGGCCAGCGTGCGCTGCGGGAAGAGGTCTATCCGGCGCTGCGCAAGCTGCGCGCTTTCGTCATCGAGGACCTGCTGCCGATCGCGCCGCAGGACGGCGCGATGAGCCGCTATCCCAGCGGCGCCGATGCCTATGAGTACGAGCTGCGCACGCACACCACCACCAAGCTCACGGCCGCGGAGATCCACGCCATCGGGCTGCGCGAGGTCGGGCGACTGCGCGGCGAGATGGAGGCGCAGATGAAGCTCGCCGGTTTCGACGGCAGCTTCGACGCCTTCGTTGCCTTCCTCAACACCGACCCGAAGTTCTTCTACTCGGACGCCGAATCACTGCTCGCCAGCTACCGAGACATCGGCAAGCGCATCGACCCTGAGTTGCCAAAGCTGTTCGCCGTGCTGCCGCGAACGCCCTACGGCGTACGCGCGATTCCAGCGCACGAAGGCGCGGGTGTGTCCGAGCGCTATCAGAACCCGGGCGCCGACGGCATGACGCCGGGCTGGTTCGAAGCCAACGTCGTCGCACTCGCGCAGCGGCCAAAGTGGCAGATGGAAACGCTGATGGCGCACGAGTCGGTGCCCGGCCACCATCTTCAGATTGCGCGCGCACTCGAGTTGGGTGACTTGCCACGCTTTCGCCGCAGCGCCTGGTACACCGCCTACATCGAAGGCTGGGCGCTCTACGCCGAGACGCTGGGCGGTCAGCTCGGCCTCTACACAGATCCGTACAGCCGCTTCGGTCATCTGCAGGGGCAGGCATTTCGCGCCGCGCGGCTGGTCGTCGACACCGGCATCCACGCGCTGGGCTGGACGCGCAAACAGGCCATCGACTGGATGACCGAGCGCACCGGCTTCGCTCACGAGTATGTCGAAGCGCAGGTCGATCGCTATTACCTTTGGCCGGGCCAGGCCCTCTCCTACATGATCGGCGAGCTGAAGATCATCGAATTGCGCGATCGCGCGCACGCCGCGCTTGACAAGCGCTTCGACATCCGGCGCTTCCACATGGCCGTGCTTGATACCGGGCCGGTACCGTTGTCGGTGCTGGACAAGCAGATCGATGAATGGATCGCAGCGGAGATGGCGGCCGAGAAGGCGCGCGTGAAGTAGGGCTCGCCGCTCAGCGCCGCCGCGCGAGGATCGCCTCAATTTCATCCATGATGTGGTTCATGCGGGCAAAGAGCGCCTCATAGGGCGCCGCCGTCGCAAGATCGACGCCGGCGGCCTTCACCAGTTCGTACGGGTAACCCGCGCCGCCCGCACTCAGGAGCGTCAGATAGCGTTCCAGCGCGCCCTTGTCGCCTGCCTCGACCTGCTTGGCGAAAAGCGAACTCGCCGCGATCGAGGTCGCATACTGGTAGACGTCGAACGGGTTGTAGAAGTGCGGGATGTAGGCCCACTCGACGCAGTATTCGGGCTTGATCGCAACGACGCCTTCGGCAGTGCCGTGATGGCGCTTGAGCAGTTCGCAATAGGCAGCGGTCATGTCCTCACCCGTGAGCGGCTCACCCTTGTCGACGCGGGCGTGGATCTGGCGCTCGAACTCGGCGAACATCGCCTGGCGAAAGAAGGTCGCGCGCAAGTCTTCGAGCGCGTTACCGAGGTAGAACAGGCGCTCGTCATCGGTCTTCGCCGTCTTGAGCATGCGCGCGAGCAGCAATTCCTCATTGAAGGTCGATGCGATTTCGGCGACGAAAGTCGCGTAGTCAGACGTGACGAAAGGCTGCGCGCGGTTCGTGAGCACCGAGTGCATCGCGTGCCCCCACTCGTGCGCGAGCGTCGTCAGCGACGAATAGTCGTCGGTGTAGTTCATCAGCACGAACGGATGCACGTCGTACGCGTTGCCCGCCATGTGCGCGCCCGACAGCTTGCGCGGCCGCGGGTAGGCGTCCATCCAGCGCGCGTCGAACGCCTTGCCAAGCGTGGCGACGTAGTCGGCACCGAGCGGCGCGACCGCTTCGAGCGTGAGCTTCTTGCCCTGCGCGAGCGGGAACCTGTAGTCGCCGCCAACGAGCGGCGGATACACATCGAAGTAGCTCATTTGCTCGACGCCGAGCAGCTTCGCGCGCAGCCGGAAGTAGCGGTGCAGCGTCGGCAGGTTCGCGTTCGTCTGCGCGATCAACGTATCGATGACCCTGACGGGCATGTTGTCGCCGTCGAGCGCGCGGCTGATCGAATCCGGGTACTTGCGCACCGCGGCGTAGGTTTTGCCCTGCTTGAGTTCAGACAGCAGCAGCGCGCCGGCGGTGCGCTCGTAGGTTTTCCATGTGCCGAAGAAGGCATCCATCACGCGCTCGCGATCGGCACGGTCTGGCAGTTCGCGGTATTTCTCGTAGCCCGTCTGGTCGAGCGTGACCTCGTCGCCCGACGCGAGCTTGATCTTGGGCCAGGGCATGTCGGCATTCGCCAGCAGCGCGTAGGCCGTGCCCCCGCTGTCATTCATCTGCCCGAACTGGGCGACGATCGCTTCGCCCGCCGCATCGAGCGTGTGCGGTGCCGCACGCAGCGTCTGCTCGAGCGGGAAGTGGTAGATCTTCAAGCCCGGATCGGCGGCAACAAACGCGGCGATGCGCGCCGGCCCGATCGCGAGCAGTTCGGGCTCGAAGAACGACGCCGTCTCGCCGAAGCGGTTGTAGAGCACGTCGATCCGTTGCACGACCGCGTCGTTCGCCGCGACGCCCATGTCCTGTGCATGCTGCTCGCTCGCGAACACGTAGAGCCGGCTGCTGCGATTGGCCATCGCGGTGCGCAGATCGAGGCACTCGCGCAGCCGCGCTGCGCTCTGGGCCAGCTCACCCTTGCAGGCGGCGAGCAGAGGCAGTTGCGACTCGAGTTTCGCGGCATCAGCGTCCCACGCCACCTGCGACGCGTACAGATCGGCCAGGTTCCAGCGGTCGGCCGCCGGCTCGGCGCGCGCGGCGCCACCAGCAAACGCGATCGGCAACAACAGCGGTAGCAGGCAGGCAAAGCGAATTCGCATGTTCGGACTCGGTGGGCTTTGTGCGGCGGCCATTCTAGGTTTTGGCGCCCAGTTGCGTGCATCGCCAACTTGCACTACCCGCTTGCATCGTCGGTCTGGATCACCCATCAGCATCGCGCGGCTGCATCACGCGTTGCCAACGCGGACAGGGTCGCCGCCGATAATCAGTTTCCTCCCTCCGAGAACCACATGCGCAAGGCCTGGTTGATCTTCTCGCAGAGCGTGACCGTCGCCGTTGCGCTGCTGTTCGTCGTCGCGACGCTCAAGCCCGAGTGGCTGAACCGCACGGGCGCAGATCGCGCGCGGGTCGTCACCCTCACCGCCGCGCAGGCACCCGCATCCGCTTCTGCTGTCGCACCCGGCGCCCCGCACAGTTATCGCGGCGCCGCGAGCCGCGCCGCGCCAGCCGTCGTCAGCGTGTCGGCCAGCAAGGCACCAGACCGCGGGACACAGGATGCTTGGTCGCGCTTCTTCTTCGGCGACGACGGCGAGGCGGCCGACCCGCGTCGGCGTCAGTTCGGCCTCGGCTCCGGCGTGATCGTTTCGCCCGAGGGCTATCTGCTCACGAACAACCACGTGATCGACGGCGCCGACGATATCGAGGTGCAGCTTGCCGACGGCCGCGAAGGTCGGGCGCGCGTGATCGGCACCGACCCCGACACCGATCTGGCGGTGCTCAAGATCGAGCTCGACCGGCTCCCGGTCGTGAGTTTCGGGGATGCGGACGCGCTGCAGGTGGGTGACGTCGTGCTCGCGATCGGCAACCCGTTCGGCGTCGGCCAGACGGTCACGTCGGGCATCGTCAGCGCGCTCGGGCGCAACCGTCTGGGCATCAACACCTATGAGAATTTCATCCAGACCGACGCCGCGATCAACCCCGGCAACTCGGGCGGCGCGCTGATCGACGCCAACGGCAACCTGCTCGGCATCAACACTGCCATCTTCTCGCGCAGCGGCGGCAACAACGGCATCGGCTTCGCGATCCCGGTCTCGATCGCGCGCCAGGTGATGGAAGGGCTGGTGCGCGACGGCAGCGTCACGCGCGGCTGGATCGGCGTCGAGTCGCGCGACCTGACGGCAGAGATCGCCGAAACTGTCGGCCTGTCGATCCAGCAGGGCGCGTTGATCACCGGGGTGCTGCGCGATGGCCCCGCCGGCGCCGGCGGCGTGCGCCCGGGTGACGTCGTGGTGGCCGTTGCCGACCGGCCAGTCGCCAATACGTCGCAACTGCTCAACGCAGTGGCCGCACTCAAGCCGCAAAGCGAGGCGTCGATCGGCGTACAGCGCGGCGCCCAAATGATGCAGCTCACGATCGTCGTCGCACAGCGGCCCAAAGCGCCGACACGGCGCGAAAGATAGTGATGTTGCCGTCACGTCGCGAGCGATAGCGGCGTCGCCGGTATGGCGCAACAGTGGCGGCGCCGTCGGAGCGGCGCGAGCAACAACCTGCCGAAGTCCTGCAGCGGGATCAGGCCGCGGGCGTTTCCTCTTCCGGCGCCTTCGTGTGCTTGATGAAGATTTGCGCCGCCCAGATGCCCATTTCGTAGAGCAGGATCATCGGGATCGCGAGCGCGAGCTGCGAGACGACGTCGGGAGGCGTCAGCACCGCCGCGACGATGAACGCGAGCACGATGAAGTAGCTGCGGAAGGACTTGAGTTTCTCGATGCTGACGATGCCCAGCCGCGCGAGCACGACGACGACGATCGGCACTTCGAAGGCGGCGCCGAAGGCGATAAACATCGACATCACGAAGCCGAGATAGGCCTCGATATCAGGCGCCGCGGTGATGCTCTTGGGCGCGAAACTCTGGATGAAGCGAAACACCTGCCCGAAGACGAAGAAGTACGAGAACGCTACGCCGAGGAAAAACAGCAGCGTGCTCGAGATCACGAGCGGTAGCACGAGCCGCTTTTCGTGCGAATACAAACCCGGCGCGGCAAATGCCCAGACCTGGTAGAGCACGACCGGCAGCGCGATCAGGAAGGCGGCGAGCAGCGTGATCTTGATCGGCACCAGGAACGGCGAGATCACATTGGTCGCGATCATCGTCGACCCCTGCGGCAGGTGCGCGACGAGCGGTGCGGCGAGCAGGTCGTACAGGCCGCTCGGCCCGGGATAGATCGACAACGCGACAAACGCAATCCCGATCGCGATCGCGGCACGGATCAGCCGGTCGCGAAGTTCGACCAGGTGTTCGACAAAAGGCTGCTCGGTGCCCTCGAGCTCGTCGGGGCTGTTCGGCTTGTCCGCCATCTCAGCGCCCGCCGGGCCGCCCCAAGGACGCTGAGCACCCCCGCGGGGGGCAGCGATGCGGCGAAGCCGCAAGCTTGGGGGTCAACATCTCAAGCCGTGGTGCGTGGCGGCCGAAAGCGCGCCACGCGCGCTGCGCCCGATTGCGCCTTGCCGCGAACGCCGTGACGCTGCTTGTACCACTGCGGCATCGCGCCGCGCTTCAAACGCCAATTCTTTTTCGGGTGCTTGTACTGCGGTGGCGGCGGCGTCCAGCCTTCGTGGTGGCCGCTGTTGGGGCCTGCATCGTCCAAGCCCTTCCAGGTGTTGTCGAGTTCGCTTGCTGTCTGGTGGATCTCGTTGCCGACGCTGCGCTCGACATCGCGCGCCGCGTCCTCGAACTCGGTCTTCATCTTCTTCAACTCGTCGAGTTCGATCGAGCGGTTCACCTCGGCCTTGACGTCGGCGACATAGCGCTGTGCCTTGCCGACGAAGTGGCCCACCGTGCGTGCGACGCGCGGCAGCTTCTCAGGCCCGATGACGATCAATGCGACAGCGCCGATGAGCGCGATCTTGTCGAAGCCGAAGTCGATCATTCAGCGCCCGGATTCAAGGCTAAAAGTCTCAGGCCTTGGTCTTGGCTTCAACATCGACGGTGTTGCCGTCGGCCGTCTTCTGCGCATTGCTGACCTGCTGCGGCGGGGCGGCATTGCTTTCGCCCGCAGCCGAGGACGAGCCGTCCTTGACGCCGTCCTTGAAGCCCTTGACCGCGCCGCCGAGATCGGCGCCGATGTTCTTCAACTTCTTGGTGCCGAAGATCAGCACGACGACCAGCAACACGATCAGCCAATGCCAGATGCTGAATGAACCCATGGTGATACTCCTGGAGGAAGCTGTGATTTTAGGTCAGCGCGCCTTGCAACTATCCCTTGAGCCAGGGCCGCGGCCCGCCCATCACATGCATGTGAACGTGCTGGACTTCCTGGCCACCGTCGGGGCCGGTGTTGACGACGATGCGAAAGCCGTTTTCGATCCCCAGTTCGCGCGAAAGTTTCGGCGCCAGCGCCATCATGCGGCCCATCATCGCCGCGTGCGCGTCGCCCGTGTCGTACATCGTCGCGATGTGTTGCTTAGGGATGACGAGGAAGTGCACCGGCGCCCACGGCGCGATGTCGTGGAAGACGAACAATTCGTCGTCCTCGTAGACCTTGCGGCTCGGGATCTTGCCGGCGGCTATCTTGCAGAAAATGCAGTCAGGGTCGTGCTTCATATGCATGTCAGGCCACGGCACGGTTGTCGTTCAGGGCCATCCAGCCCTTCACCACGCGGTAGAGGAACCAGATCGAGATCAGGCACCAGGCGATCCAGCCGGGGATGACGAACAGCACCCAAAGCGGCACGGTGACCAGATACAGCACCCCCGCCCACAGCACGCTGCGGATGCGCCAGCCGAAGTGCGATTCCTGCCAGGTGCCGGCGGCGTCGCCCTTCTTCACGAGGTCGATCACGAAGGCGACGAGCAGCAGCAGGATGCTCGCCTGTATGCCCGGGATCACCGCGCTGACGGCGACGATCGTGTGCAGCGCATAGCTGACATGGCCGACATTCTTGAGCGACTGCTCGCGCGGCGAAAGCACTAAAGAATCCGTCATGACTCGCCATCCTCCCGTTGTTGCGCCTTGCGCGCCGCGAATTCCTCCAACCCCGAAAGCCCCTCGCGTCGCTCAAGTTCCCCGAGCACATCGGCCGGTCGCAGATCGAAGGCAGCGAGGACGAGCAGGGTGTGGAACCACAGGTCGGCGACCTCGGCGACGATCGCGCCGGGCGCACCATCCTTGGCCGCCATGACGACCTCGGTCGCCTCTTCGCCGACTTTCTTCAGGATCGCGTCGTTGCCCTTGCTGAACAGGCGCGCAACGTAGCTCGTTTCCGGATGGCCGCTCGCGCGGCGATGCGCGATGACGTCGGCCAGCCGCGCGAGGGTGTCGTTGCCGCTCATGCCGGGATCACTCATGTGTAGATCTGCTCCGGGTCTTTCAGCACCGGCTCGACATCGACCCACGCGCCACCCTCGAAGCGCCGAAAGAAGCATGAATGACGCCCGGTGTGGCAGGCAATCGACGGCTGCGCGGGTCCGTGACCGAGCTGCGTGACCTTCAGCAGCAGCACGTCGCGATCGCAATCGAGCCGCATCTCGTGCACCTTCTGAATGTGGCCCGACTCCTCGCCCTTGTGCCACAGTCGGTCTCGCGAACGGCTCCAGTAAACGGCCTCACCGCCTCGCGGCCGTCTGCGCCAGCGCCTCACGGTTCATGAACGCGAACATCAGCACGTCGCCGCTCGTCGCTTCCTGCGCGATCACCGGCACCAGGCCGTGCGCGTCCCACTTCACCTCGTCGAGCCAATCCATGTCGGTCAGTGTAGCGGTGGCCTCAGGCCGGCACGCAGGTCGCGCCGGCAAAGCCCCGCTCCTGGGCAAACCAACGAAGCACGGGCAAGGTGCCGGGCAGCACGGGCGAAACCTCGACCGGCAGCGACTGCCACGCCATGGCCTGACGCTCTCGCATCTCGAACTCGCCCGTCCACTCGAATACCTTGCAGAAGTGCAGACGCACGCAGCGCGTGGGGGTAGTCGACGAGTTCGACTTGCCATGGCTTGACGGCGCCGATCGTGATGCCGAGTTCCTCGTGCAGTTCGCGCCGCAGGGCCTGCTCGACCGACTCGCCCACCTCGAGCTTGCCGCCCGGGAACTCCCAGTAGCCGGCGTAGACCTTGCCCGCGGGCCGGCTCGTCAGCAGGAAGCGGCCCTCGGCATCGATCAGGACGCCCACCGCGACGTCGACGGGTACGCGCTCGGCCGGTGCGATCACGGGGCTGCCCCCGCAACGCCGGAGTGCATCCATGCGTTCGTGGGGTCGGCAGCTTGCCGCGTTCGCTCGCTTCGATCCCCACTGCGTGGGGCCCCTCTTTCGCGGCTCACGCGGGCGTGGCGCCCGCTGTAGTCGCTCGCGAACTGGAACGCGACGCGGCCCGAGCGCGAACCGCGCTCGAGCGCCCAGACGAGTGACTCCTGGCGCGCATCACGGATCGCCGATTCACCGACGCCGAAGTGGCGCAGCCACTGGGCGACGATCGCGAGGTACTCGTCCTGGCTGAAGGGATAGAAGCTGACCCACAAGCCGAAGCGCTCGGAGAGCGAAATCTTCTCCTCGACCACCTCACCCGGATGTACCTCGCCATCCTCGGTGTGCTTGTAGCTGAGGTTCTCCTTCATGTACTCGGGCAGCAGGTGGCGGCGGTTGCTCGTCGCGTAGATCAACACGTTCTCGCTCGCCTGCGCGACAGAGCCGTCGAGGATCGATTTCAGCGCTTTGTAGCCCGGCTCGCCCTCGTCGAAGCTCAGGTCGTCGCAGAAAATGATGAAGCGCTCGGGTTGATCGGCGACCAGATCGACGATGTCGGGCAGATCGACGAGATCGGCCTTGTCGACCTCGATCAGGCGCAGCCCCTGCGGCGCGAATTCGTTCAGGCAGGCCTTGATGAGCGAGCTTTTGCCGGTGCCGCGCGCGCCCGTCAGCAGCACGTTGTTGGCGCGCTGGCCGGCGACGAATTGCGCCGTGTTGCGCAGCAGGCGCTCCTTCTGCGGCTCGACCTCGACCAGCGAATCGAGGCGGACCGTCGCCACATGGCGCACCGGCTCGACGACGCCCGAGCCGCCGCGCTTGCGGTAGCGAAACGCGATCGCGGCCGACCAGTCGGGCGCCGTGAGCGGATGCGGCAGCACGGCTTCGAGCCGCGCGAGCAGGTGCTCGGCGCGCGCGATCAGGCCTTCGATGGAGTGTTTCTCGAGCATGGGGGCCGAGTGTAGTGAACCACGCGACGGTGCGAGCCTGTCGCCGGCTCGCGCGAGTCGCGCGTGTTGCGCGCCCTGACAGCGATCGACCCGCTCAACCGATCAGCAGATCCTGCGCAGCGTCGAGTTGCTCGGTCGGCAGCCGCTTGAAGCCGGAGCGCGCGTAGCGTTGCAGGCGACCGCTGCAGAACGCAGTCAGTACCGACGCCAGCACGTTGGCGTCCACCGTCGGCGTCTGCGAGCCCGCAGCGTCGGCGGCGGCGCGCAGGCTCTGGCGCAATTGCGATTCGATGCGGTCAAAGAACTGGTTCATGCGCACAAGCAGTCGCTCGTGCTCGAACACCAGCGCATCGCCCGCCATCACACGTGTCATGCCCGGGTTCTTCTCGCCGAACTGCAGCACCACCGCAACGATGCGGCGCGCCTGCGCACGGCCGTCAGCCTCGCGCTCGACGATCTGATTCACGAGCGTGAAGACGCTCTGCTCGATGAAGTCGATCAGCCCTTCGAACATCTGTGCCTTGCTCGCGAAGTGGCGGTACAGCGCTGCTTCGGACACCTGAATTCGCGCCGCGAGTGCGGCGGTCGTCACGCGGTCCGCACCGGGCTCCTCGAGCATGGCGGCGAGTGTCTGCAGAATCTGGATGCGCCTCTCGCCGGGCTTGGGCCGCTTGCGGGAAGGCTTCGCCGGCGCGTCGGTCGCGACGCCCTCGGCTTCAACGTCGTCGGGCGTGTCGTCTTCGGTCGTCTCGGGCATCGTCGGGGCTTCTGCGGTAGAGGCGGCGGTGGGTTCGGCTGCGGGGGCTGTGGGGTCGGCGGTGCGGTCGGTCTGGAGGCCGACGGCAAGGCCGAATGAATTCTTGCACACGCCCGGTATGGGTCTCGGTGCAGGTAAACACCAACTTCCCCGCGCGATGGCGGGACTTATTTCGCGCGATGCAGCAGTTCGCGCAGCCGCGTGATGCGACGATCGACATAGGGCGGGCGCATTGCATGGTTCTTCGCTGTCGGCAGGGTGCGCGAGGCCTGGCGCGCCCAGCGCTGCATCCACACCGTGCCCATGCCGATGCTGCGCGCCGACTTCTGGTGCACCAGCGTGTCCTCGATCAGCACGCAGCGCGACGGCTGCACGCCCAGCCGCACCGCGAGCCGGCGCAGCATGCGCGCGTCGGGCTTCGGGCGCAGATCGCCGAACATGTGCATGTCCTCGATCGCGATCACGCCGTCAAAGAAGCGGCCAATGCCGAGCACGCCGAGCACGCGCTCGGTGTAGGCGCGCGGCGCGTTGGTCAGGATGTACTTGCGCCCCGGCAGCCGACGCAGCGCGGCGATGTCGTGCGGATGGCCATGCACCGCATCTTCGAGCCCGGGCAGCAAGTGCGTGTGGTGCAAGAAGTGCGCGGCGCGTACGCCGTGGTGGCGCACAAGGCCGAGCAGCGTCGCACCGTAGCGCAGCCAGTAGCCGCGGCGCAACGCGTCGGCCTCGGGCGGCGTCATCGACAGTTCGCGCACGATGTACTCCGTCATCGCGCCGTTGATGCCGCCGAACGCCGCATGCGACGCGTTGTGCAGCGTGTTGTCGAGGTCGAAGAGCCAGACGCGCTCGCGGGTTGCCCTCACGATGGGTGCGCAGCCGCGAGCTTGGGGGTCAACACCAGCCCGCCGCCGGGCCACCCCAAGGCGGGCGGCTCCCCAAGGGCCACGAAGGGTTCCCTGCCGGGCCCCGGGCGGAGCGAAGCGGCGCAGCCGCAAGCTTTGGGGCCAACATCAATGCGACCGGATCATCGTCCCGTACGCCTGATCGGTCAGGATCTCAAGCAGCATCGAATGCGGCACGCGGCCATCGATGATGTGCACGGAGTTGACGCCGCTCTTGGCGGCGTCGAGGGCAGACGCGATCTTGGGCAGCATGCCGCCGCTGAGCGTGCCGTCGGCGAACAGCCCGTCGATCTCACGCGCCGAGAGATTGGTCAGGAGCTTGCCGTTCTTGTCGAGCACGCCCGGCGTGTTCGTCAGCATCATCAGCTTCTCGGCCTTGAGCACTTCGGCGAGCTTGCCGGCGACGACGTCGGCGTTGATGTTGTAGTTCTCGTTCTCGACGCCGAAGCCGAGCGGCGAAATGACGGGGATGAACTGATCATCCTGCAGCGCACGCACGACGCTCGGGTCGATCGATTCGATCTCGCCCACCTGGCCGACATCGTGCTCGATGTTCGGGTCCTTGAGGTCGACCATCTTCAGCTTGCGCGCGCGTATCAGTCCACCGTCGCGCCCGGTCAGCCCGACCGCCTTGCCGCCGGCGACGTTGATCAGGCCGACGATGTCCTGCTGCACCTGGCCGGCGAGCACCCATTCGACGACTTCCATCGTCTCGGCGTCGGTCACGCGCATGCCCTGGATGAAGCTGCCCTTCTTGCCGAGACGCGATAGCGCCTCCTCGATCTGCGGCCCGCCGCCGTGCACGACGACGGGGTTCATGCCGACGAGCTTCAGCAGCACGACATCCTCGGCGAAATCCTGCTGCAAGTCGGGGTCCGTCATCGCATTGCCGCCGTACTTGATGACGATCGTCTTGCCGTGGAACTGGCGGATGTAGGGCAGGGCCTGGGCCAAGATCTCGGCCTTGTCGCGCGGGGCGAGGTGGGCCAGCGAATGGTCTTTCGCGTCGCGGGAAGGGGTGCTCATGGTGTCGGGTCTGCCGCAGTGAGGGGCGGCGTCGATTGTAGGAAGTGGCGCCTGCGGCTGCCAGCGCACCGTTTCACCCCACCACGCGCCCGCAGCACGCGACCGTTTGGTGGCACCCCGGCGCGACAGTGACGATCGGCCGGGATCAGGCCGGCGCGTACATCGCAACGCGGTTGCGCCCGCCCTGCTTGGCACTGTAGAGCGCGTTGTCGGCCTCGCGCCAGGCCATCTCCCAGCGATCGAGCAACGCGAACTCGCGACACGCCGATGCTGACGGTGCAGCCCACACTCTGCAGCGCGGCGTTCGGAATGTCGATCCGCAGCTCACCGACGCTTGCGCGCACACGCTCGGCGAGGGCCTCGGCTGCCGCCCTGCCGCCGCCGACGCAACCGATCACGAACTCCTCGCCGCCAACGCGGGCGACGAAGTCGCCGCCACGCACATGCGAGCTAAGCGCGCCCGCAACCGCCTGCAGCACCACGTCGCCGACGGCGTGCCCGTATGCGTCATTGATGCGCTTGAAGTGGTCGACGTCGAGTTGCAGCAGCGTCACCGGCTGCGTCTCGCGCCGCGCGAAGTGGCGCTGGAGCTGCTCGTCGAGCCCGTTGCGATTGAGCAGTCGCGTCAGCGCGTCGCGGCTTGCCAGCTCGGCGAGCCGCGTCTGCAGTCGCAGGAATACCATCCACAGAAAGTTCATCGTCTGCAGGATCACGGCGATCGAGGCGTAGACGTAATACACGGAGGCGTGTGTTGGGCCGTACATCGTCCCGGTGCCCTCGACCACGATGACCGCACCGCGCAGCAGCGTCAGCACGCCGAGCGTGCCAATCAGCAACGCGGCGACCGCCATCGGCGCGCGCATGGCCGGGTCGTCGCCGCGCCATAGCGAACCGGCGGCCGTCGCGCCGAAGGCGAGCCAGATGCTGCCGAGCGTTCCGTTGAGCAGCACGTAGCGGCCCTGCAGCCCCCACGCCAGGTTCGCCAAGCCCAGCACCACCGCGTACGCCGCGGCACCGATCGCGACCGCGTTCCAGTTGACGCTGCTCCGGCCGAGAAACTGGCGCAGTCCGGCCAGAAACATCGCCGCGGCGGCGACCATGACTACGTCGAGGACCGGTGAGGCGAGCGTCGGCTGGTGAAGACCTTCGATCATCCGCGTCAGGTAGGCACCGCCGAACAGGATCGCCGCTGCCGACCACAGGCCAAACCCGCTGCCGGGTGGCATCTGGCGAACGATCAAATAGTACAGACCGCCCGAGCAGATCATGTTGATCGCGAGCAGCAGGACGAGGATCTGGGTTTCCATGGCGGCGCAGCGGAGTCTGACACGCCGGGACGCGCTTCTGGTCGTCGTGCCGCTCGCGACAACCCGCCCCGCGCGATGGATCGCACGCGCCGCGAGGGCGCGGGTGTTGGCCTCTACCCGGAAAGGCGAAGCGGATCGCTCTGCGAGCGGCTGGATCGAGCGCCGCGCTACAGTCGGCCCCGATCTCGAACGACCGCAATGCACGAACACGCACACAAACACGAGCACGACCTCGTCCCCTGGCAGCACGGCCACGACTTCGCGACCGATCGTCGCGCGACCGAGCGCC
The DNA here is from genome assembly GCA_963774675.1 of uncultured beta proteobacterium. Classification (GTDB taxonomy): domain Bacteria; phylum Pseudomonadota; class Gammaproteobacteria; order Burkholderiales; family Burkholderiaceae_C; genus CAIKUF01. The sequence continues at coordinate 221,064 of CAVZFV010000009.1, forward strand.
GCGCGTGGATCGTGGTCGCGATCACGCTCGTGATGATGGTGGCCGAGATCGGTGCCGGCTGGTGGTGGAACTCGATGGCGCTGCTGGCCGACGGCTGGCACATGGGCACACATGCGGTGGCGATCGGCGTGACCGGCATCAGCTACTGGCTCGTGCGCCGCTGGTCGCGCGACTCGCGCTTCAGCCTCGGGCCATGGAAGGTCGAGGTGCTGGGTGCGTACACGAGCGCGATCCTGCTCGCAGTGGTGGCCGCCGGCGTCGCGGCCGAATCCATCGTGCGCCTGTACCGCCCGGAGCCGGTCGGCTACACGGAATCGCTCGTCGTCGCGGCGATCGGCCTGATCGTCAATCTGGTCTGCGCACGGCTGCTGCATGCGGGCGACGGGCATTCGCACGGTGATGGGCACGGTCATGCACATCCCCACGCGCATGACCATGCGCCAGCCGCTGGACAAGCAGCTCCACAGACCCACCCGCATCCGCACCCACACGTCGGCGCGACCTCGGCGGCCCCACCCGCCACCAAGGATTTGAACCGCGAAGCCGCCTACACGCACGTGCTGGCCGATGCCGCGACTTCGGTGCTCGCGATCGGCGCGCTCGTCGCGGGCAAGTGGATGGGTTGGCTCGCGCTCGATTCGCTCGTTGGCCTCGTCGGCGCTGCGCTGATCGCGTGGTGGGCGCGAGGGCTGATCATGCAGAGCTCGACCATCCTGCTCGACCGCGAGATGGACCATCCGCTCGCGACCGAATTGCGCCAGCGGCTCGAAAGCGACGGCGACGCCAAGGTGGCCGACCTGCACCTGTGGCGCGTCGGCAGCGACGCTTTCGCCTGCGCCGTGACACTCGTCGCCGATGCGCCGGCCAGCGCCGATGCGTACCGCGCGCGGCTCGACGGGCTGGTGGGCCTCGAACACGTGACGCTCGAGATCAACCACTGCCGCTCGTCCGCGCGAGGCGATAGCGCGTCAACTTGACTCGCACCGGAGGCTCGCTTCTACTTGACCAATCGAAGCGAGGAGAGCCCCATGGCAAAGATGATCGATTTCCAGCGCCCCGACGGCAAGAAGGTAAATGGCTACCTGGCCGAGCCGACCTCAGGCAGCGGCCCCGGCGTCGTCGTGATCCAGGAATGGTGGGGCTTGAACGACCAGATCCGCGGCGTCGCGAACCGGCTCGCCGAGGCCGGCTTCGTCGCCCTCGTGCCCGACCTGTATCGCGGCAAGTCGACAGTCGAGGCGGAAGAGGCGAATCACCTGATGACGAACCTCGACTTCGGCGACGCCGCGTCGCAAGACGTGCGCGGCGCCGTGCAGCACCTCAAGTCGCGCTGCCCGAAGGTCGGCGTGACGGGTTTTTGCATGGGCGGCGCGTTGACGGTGCTGACGCTCGCCAACGTGCCTGAGGTGGACGCCGGCGTCGTCTGGTATGGCCTGCCGCCGCTCGAATACATCGACGCGACCAAGATCAAGGCGCCAGTGCTCGCGCACTGGGCGACGCAGGATGGCGCGTTTCCGATCGCGAGCGTCGACGCGCTCGAAGAGAAGCTGCGCGCCGCCGGCATCGCCTACGAGGGCCACCGCTATCTGGCGCAGCACGGCTTCGCCAACGAGACCGCCGTCGGCCGCGGACGCATTCCGATCACGCAATACGACGCGGCCTGGGCGCAAATGGCGTGGGACCGCACACTGCGCTTCTTCGGCCGCGAACTCGGCTGACCCCAGGCCGCGGGAAGGTGCGGCGGGTTGGGAGCAGCCCGACCCTGGGGGCACTCAAGGAAACGCCGGGCCGCCCCGAGTTTCCTTGCTCCCCTCGGGGGGCGGGCTGGGCAGGGCCCAGCCCTTGGGGCACTTAGAAGTGAATGCCCTTCATCATCTGCGCCATCGCGATCGCCTCCGCCGAGAGCTGCGGCTTGCCGCTCTTGTCGCCCTTGGCCGCCGCGCTGTCGGGGAACATGCGGAAGGTGGTGTTCATGATGATCTGCGTGATGCGCGGCGCTGCGGTGTGCAGCATCGCGCCGAACACGCCGAGGCGCGTCGCGACGCGCACCGGTTTGTCGATGCAGGCATTGACGATCATCGCCGCCGCTTCCTCGGGGTCGAGCAGCGGCATGTTGTCGTAGATCTTGGTCGGTGCCGTCATCGGCGTGCGCACGAGCGGCATGTTGACGGTGGTCCAGGTGATGCCCTGATCCGCATACTCGCTTGACGCGCAGGCGGTCCACGCGTCGAGCGCGGCCTTGCTCGCGACATACGCCGAAAAGCGCGGCGCGTTGACGAGCACGCTGATCGAGCTGATGTTGACGACGTGGCCCTTGCGCTTGGCGACCATGCCCGGCAGCAGCCCCATCGTCACGCGCAGCGCGCCGAAGTAGTTCAGCTGCATCGTGCGTTCGTAGTCGTGGAAGCGGTCGTAGCTCGACTCGATCGCACGCCGGATCGAGCGCCCGGCGTTGTTGATCAGATAGTCGACGCCGCCATGTTCCTGCTGGAGCAGGCGCACGAACTCAGCACAGCTCGCCTCGTCGGCGATGTCGACCGCATAGCTGAACACCTGGGCATTCTTGCCTGCCACCTCGCGGATGTGCTTGACTGCATCTGCCAGCTTGTCCTCGCCGCGCGCGCAGATGACGGTGATCGCGCCCGCCTCGGCGAACTTGCACGCCGCCGACAAGCCGATGCCCGAGCTGCCGCCGGTGATGAGCACGACCTTGCCCGCAACGGTCCCGCGCAACGAGCGGTCGATGAAGAGGGCCGGGTCGAGGTGGCGCTCCCAGTAGTCCCACAAGCGCCACGCATAGTCACGCAGGTTCGGGCATTCGATGCCGCTGCCCTTCAATGCGGCGAGCGTCTCGCGGCAATCGAAGCGCGTCGGGTAGTTGACGAAGGCCATCATGCTCTCGGGCACGCCGAGGTCCTTCATCACCACGTTCTTCACCCGCCGCACCGGCGCGATCGCGAGCATGCCCTTTCGCACGCCCTTCGGGATGAAACCGAACAACGCGGCGTTGACGAAGAGGTTCATCTTCGGCGCATGCGCCGCCTTGCTGAAGATGTCGAGCACGTCGCCGACGCGGTAGCCGACCGGATCGACGAGGTGGAAGCACTTGCCGCTGGCGCGTGCGCTGTGATGGCTGATGTAGTCGAGCGCGGCGACGACGAAGTCCACCGGGACGATGTTGACGCGCCCGCCTTCGAGGCCGATCGATGGCATCCACGGCGGCAGGATCTGGCGCATGCGCTGGATCAGCTTGAAGAAGTAGTACGGCCCGTCGACCTTGTCCATCTCGCCGGTCGTCGAATCGCCGACCACCATCGCCGGGCGGTAGACCGTCCACGGCACCTTGCATTCCTTGCGCACGATCTTCTCGCTCTCGTGCTTGGTCATGAAATACGGGTGGTCGAGGCCCTCGGCCTCGTCGAACATGTCTTCGCGGAACACCCCTTCGTACAGCCCGGCGGCGGCGATCGACGACACGTGATGGAAGTGCTTAGCGTCGATCGCCTTGGCGAATTCGATCGCGCTGCGCGTACCGTCGATGTTGACCTTGACCTGGCTCTCTTCGTCGGCCGACAGGTCGTAGACGGCGGCCAGGTGGTACAGGTGGTCGATCTTGCCCTTGAGCTTCTTGACGTCGTCGGCGCTCGCGCCGAGCTTCTTGCTCGTCAGGTCGCCGAGGACGGGTATCGCGCGCGCCTTCGTCACGCCCCAATACGCGAGCAGTTCCGGCACCTTGCCCTCGCTTTCGGGACGAAGCAGGTAGTACACCACCGCGCCGCGCCGCGCGAGCAGTGTCTTGACAAGTCGTTTGCCGATGAAACCGGTCGCGCCGGTGACGAAATACTGCATGGAGCCTCCTGGGGCGGTTGGCGATCGAACGTGCATTCTTACCCATAGCGCGGCGCACCCCGTCACGCGCTTTCCCGGATTCGCCTTGTGGGGCGACGAATCGGTTCACGTGGGCCCATGCCGCGCGCACCGAAATTAGGCTGTCCTCTCCACGCCGAATCCCTATAGTCACAGCCGGTTCGCCGCTCCACGGGGGAGTGGCGGCGACACACAAAGGCGCATCGATCATGGTCAAGAAACTCAAGTCACTCAGCCAGAAACAGGCCTCCGGCCCGGCTGGGCTGCTCGACGGCCCGCTCGCGAACACCGTCAAGGATTCGGCGCAACAGATCTGGCTCGCCGGCCTCGGCGCGTTCTCGAAGGCGCAGGCCGAAGGCGGCAAGGTGTTCGACGCGCTGGTGAAGGAAGGCGTCTCGCTGCAGCGCAAGACGCAGACCGTCGCCGAGGAAAAGATCACCGAAGTGACGAGCAAGATGACGAACATGGCCGGCGGCTTGTCGGGCAAGGCGACGCAACACTGGGACAAGCTCGAGACGATCTTCGAGGAGCGCGTCGCCAAGGCGCTCAACCGCCTGGGTGTGCCCTCCGCGAAGGACGTGGACGCGCTAATGGCGCGCATCGATGCGCTCAGCGCGAGCGTCGCCAAGCTGTCGGGCGCGCCGGTGAAGTCCGCCGCTTCGAAGCCTGCGGCCAAGAGCGCCGCGGTAGAGAAGGCTCCAGCCAAGAAATCCGTAGCGAAGAAGGCCGCCAAGCCTGCCGCGAAGCGTGCCGCCCGCAAGACCGCGGCCGCGTAAGAAGCCGGCGCCGGTCGGGCTGGCTCTTGTCAGCGGCGGTCGAACCGCTGCTGCGCAGCGTTCGCCCAAGGGCGGGCATGACGAACGGCCCGCCGCCGCGGCAAGATCACGCATCGGCGTCGCCCTGGCGGGCGGCGGTCGAAGCGCTGCTGCGCAGCGCTCGCCCAAGGGCGGACATGACGAACGGTCCGCCGCTGAGGCACGGTCCCGCGTCGGGCTGGCCCTGGCGGGCGGCGGCCCGTTGGGCGCGATCTACGAAATCGGCGCGCTGTGCGCGCTCGAGGAATCGCTTGCGGGGCTCGAGCTGACCCAGTGTGACGGCTACGTCGGCGTTTCGGCGGGTGGCTTTATTGCGGCATCGCTGGCCAATGGCATCACACCGCGCGAGTTGTGTCGCGCGTTCATCGAGAACGAGGGCGCGGACGACGACATCCTGCATCCCGGCAGCCTGATGCGCCCCGCATGGGGCGAGTTCGCGCATCGGCTTGCGCAGCTGCCCTCACTGCTCGCGCAGGCGGCCTGGCGCTACGTCGTGGGCCGGCGCTCGCTGCTGGAGGCTTTCGAGCATCTCGGGCGGGCGCTGCCTTCGGGCATCTTCTCGAACCGCCAGCTCGAGGCGCAGATGCGCCGCGTCTTCAGCGCCCCCGGCCGCAGCAACGACTTTCGCGAGCTGCCGCGCAAGCTGGTGCTCGTCGCAACCAACCTCGATACCGGCGAGGCCGCGCCCTTCGGCCAACCGGGCTGGGACCATGTGCCGATCTCGCACGCGATTCAGGCGAGCGCGGCGCTGCCGGGCCTGTTCCCGCCGGTGGAGATCGACGGCCAGCACTACGTCGACGGCGCGTTGAAGAAAACACTGCATGCCACCGTACTGCTCGATGAAGGGATCGACCTGCTGATCTGTCTGAATCCGCTCGTGCCCTTCGATGCGAGTGCCGCGCCACGGCACCGCGTGATGAGCAGCGGAGAAGAGCGCATTCCGCGCCTCGTCGATGGCGGTCTGCCGGTCGTGCTGTCGCAGACCTTCCGCTCGCTGATTCATTCGCGCCTGGCGCTCGGCCTCAAGGGCTACGAGCGCAGCCATCCGGACACGACGATCGTGTTGTTCGAGCCCGATCATCGCGATGCCGAGCTCTTCCTCGCCAACACCTTCGGTTACAAGCAGCGCCGCGCGCTAGCCGAGCACGCGTATCAGCAGACGCGGCGCATGCTGCGCTCGCGCCGCACCGTGCTCGCGCGTCAGTTCGCGCCGCACGGCATCTGCTTCGACGACGCCGCACTCGACGATCCCAATCGCCATCTGCTCGGCAAGCGACACGCGAAGCGCCAGCCCTCGGCGCGAGCGGTGCGCCGACTCGAGGAAGTTCTCAACGACCTGGATGTCGCGCTCGACGAATTCGCGGCCTGATGGTCTCCGGCGATCACCTCGCGCGACCAGGCTTGCGGGCGGTCGCTGGCACCTCCTGCGGGCGCGGGGTGCCTGCAATATCATCTGGACGTCGACAGAGATTCGACCGGACTCGTGTCCACCCGATACCCAACAGGAGCATGCCCATGAAGATCCTCCCCGGTTCATGGCTTTTGATGACAGTCTTGCTCGCAGGCTGCGCGTCCGGCCCGCCGTTCATCGACCAGGCACGGCCTGAAGCGATGGCGGTCGCCCAGCGCCGCGCGGCCTTCGAGTTCAACTGCCCAGCAGCGACAGCACAGGTGTTGAGCAGCGAGACACTGCAACCAATCTCGTTTCGCTTCGGCATCCTGCGAGCCGAATACACGATCGGCGTCGAAGGTTGCGGCAAGCGTGCGACCTACGTCGTGATGTGCCCCGACCAGGATGGCTCAACCTGCTTCGCCTCGGCAGGACGCGACGGCATCCAGTAGCCCCGCTCGCGCACGACGCGGTGCCTTGGCATTGCGATTGCGATTGCAGTTCCGCCGCAATCAGATCGTGAACTGCCCCGGAAACAGCCAGATCACGGCCGCCGTCATCGTCAGATAGCGCGCGAACTTGCCGATCGCCATGTAGACCACGCATGGCCAGAACGGCAGTTGGAGCCAGCCCGCGACCGCGCACAGCGGGTCGCCGACGATCGGCAGCCATGACAACAGGCAGCCCTTGGCGCCGAAGCGGCGCAGCCACTGCAGCGCACGCGCTTCCGGCTTGTGCAGTGACACCCGTTCGTAGGCGCGCTCGGCGCCGTAGCCCATCCAGTAGGTCAGCGCACCGCCGAGCGTGTTGCCAGCCGTCGCGACGAGCACCGCCGGCCAGAACAGCCACGGGTCGAGCTTGACGAGGCCGATCACCGCCGGCTCTGAGCCAAGCGGCAACAACGTCGCCGAGACGAACGAGATGATGAACACCGTGCTCAGCCCGAACTTGGGCAGCGCGAGCAGCGCGATCAGCGACTCCATCCACGGTGGCATGCGGCGCATTATCTGCGTCGACAGCTTCACCACTCCACGCACTGTGCGCCGCCGTCGCGCGGCAGGTGGCCGCTATACTGCTGCCTCCTTTTTCAGCACCCTTCGAAACCATCCTCTCATGCGCATTGGCGCCATCGATCTGCCCAACCGATTCTTCGTCGCGCCGATGGCGGGCGTCACGGATCGGCCGTTTCGGCAGTTGTGCAAGCGCCTCGGCGCGGGCTATGCGGTGAGCGAGATGGTCACCGCGCGCAAGGACCTGTGGGCGAGCCTGAAGACCTCGCGGCGCGCCAATCACGACGGCGAGACAGCGCCGATCTCGGTCCAGATCGCCGGCACCGATGCGGCGATGATGGCCGAGGCGGCGGCCTACAACATCGACCGCGGCGCGCAGATCATCGACATCAACATGGGCTGCCCAGCGAAGAAGGTGTGCAACAAGTGGGCCGGCTCGGCGCTGATGCAGGACGAGCCGCTCGCGCTCGCGATCATCGATGCCGTTATTGCGGTGTGCGCGCCGCGCGGCGCGCCTGTCACGCTCAAGATGCGCACCGGCTGGCGTGCGAGTGAACGCAACGCGGTGCGCCTCGCGCGCGCCGCCGAGAGCGCGGGCATCGCGATGATCGCGGTGCACGGCCGCACGCGCGAGCAGGGCTACTTGGGGCAAGCCGAATACGACACGATCGCCACGGTGAAGTCAGCGGTCGCGATCCCGGTCACCGCCAACGGCGACATCGACTCCCCGGCGAAGGCAGCCGAGGTGCTCGCGCGCACCGGCGCCGACGCGATCATGATCGGTCGCGCAGCGCAGGGTCGGCCGTGGATCTTCGGCGACATCGCGCACTTCCTCGCCACTGGCATGCATCGCCCTTCGCCCGAGGTGCGCGAGGTCAAGGACTGGCTGATCGAACACCTGCATGATCACTACAGCCTGTACGGCGAATTCGCCGGGGTGCGCACGGCGCGCAAGCACATCGGCTGGGCGGTGCGCGGGTTGCCCGGCGGCGAGGCGTTTCGCGCGCGCATGAACACGCTCGAAGATTGCGAGCAGCAGCTTCGCGCCGTAGGCGACTGGTTCGACGCGCTCGGCCAGGCCCACCATCGCCTGCCAGAGACTATGAGTGGCATCGAAGAAGAACCTCTGCTGGAAGCCGCATGACAAAGAAGCACATCGAGGAATGCGTTCGCGACAGCCTGGAAACCTACTTCCGGGATTTGCACGGCACCGAGCCGAGCGCGATGTACGAAATGATGCAGCGTGTCGTCGAGCGCCCGCTGCTCGAGGTGGTGATGAAGCACGCCGAGGGCAACCAGTCGCGCGCCGCGGACTGGCTCGGCATCAACCGCAACACGCTGCGCCGCAAGCTGCTCGATCACCGGCTGATCAAGTAGGCACCAAGTAGGCACCCGAAGGCGCGCAGCCGCCTAAGACCGCCGCTCACGGCCGCCAACCACGACCACGAACAGCCTCACCGCAAGGGCCGCACGATCGACGCGATCGCCCACGATGCAAAGGACACCATGCAAGCCCTGATCTCCGTCTCCGACAAGGCCGACGTGGTTGAGTTCGCGCGCGCGCTGCATGCGCTCGGTTGCAAGCTGCTGTCCACCGGCGGCACGGCCAAGTTGCTGCACGACGCCGGACTGCCGGTGACGGAAGTGGCCGAGCACACCGGTTTTCCGGAGATGCTTGACGGCCGCGTGAAGACGCTGCACCCGGTGATCCACGGTGGCCTGCTCGCGCGGCGCGACCTGCCCGAGCACATCGAGGCGCTGAAGACTCACGGCATTGCCGCCATCGACCTCCTCGTCGTCAACCTCTACCCGTTCGAGGCGACGGTCACGAAGGCAGGTTGCACCTTGGAGGATGCGATCGAAAACATCGACATCGGCGGCCCCGCGATGGTGCGCTCGGCGGCGAAGAACTGGAACGATGTGGCGGTGCTGACCGACGCATCGCAATACGCTGGCGTGCTCCAGGAACTGCAGCACGACGGGATCGTGAGCCGCACAACGCGCTTCGCGTTGGCAGTCGCCGCATTCAACCGCATCAGCAACTACGACGCCGCGATCAGCGACTACCTGTCGTCGCTCCAGCCGGATGGCACGCGCGCCGAGTACGCGGCGCAGAGCAACGGCCGCTTCGTCAAGCTGCAGGAGCTGCGCTACGGCGAGAACCCGCACCAGAGCGCCGCGTTCTATCGCGACCTCTACCCCGCGCCCGGCTCGCTCGTGAGCGCGACGCAGTTGCAGGGCAAGGAGCTCTCGTACAACAACATCGCCGATGCCGACGCGGCGTGGGAATGCGTGAAGTCCTTCGACGCCGCGACACCGTGTTGCGTGATCGTCAAGCACGCGAACCCGTGCGGCGTCGCGATCGGGGCGAGCGCGACCGAGGCGTACGACAAGGCGCTGAAGACCGACCCGACCTCGGCCTTCGGCGGCATCATCGCGTTCAACACGACGGTCGACGGCGCAGCGGCGGCGCGCGTCGCCAAGCAGTTCGTCGAAGTGCTGATCGCGCCGGCGTTCACCGACGAAGCACGCGAGGTGTTCAAGGCGAAGGCGAACACCCGCGTGCTGCAGATTGCGCTCGACGGCGTCCAGCGCGACGGCAAGACGGCCTGGACGCGCGGACGCAACATGCACGACGTGAAGCGCGTCGGCTCGGGCCTGCTGATCCAGAGCGCGGACAACCGCGAACTAGACCGCGGCGAGCTCAAGGTCGTGACGGTGAAGCAGCCGACGCCGCAGCAACTCGACGACCTGCTCTTCGCCTGGACCGTCGCCAAGTACGTCAAGAGCAATGCGATCGTGTTCTGCGGCGGTGGCATGACGCTCGGCGTCGGCGCCGGGCAGATGAGCCGCATCGATTCGGCGCGCATCGCAAGCATCAAGGCCGAGAACGCGGGCCTCACGCTCGGCGGTTCGGCGGTGGCGAGCGATGCCTTCTTCCCGTTTCGCGATGGGCTGGATGTCGTCGTCGATGCCGGCGCGGCCTGCGTCATCCAGCCCGGCGGCAGCGTGCGCGACGACGAGGTGATCGGTGCCGCGAACGAACGCGGCATCGCGATGGTGCTGACCGGCGTACGCCACTTCCGGCACTGACCGCTTGTGAATGAATCCGCGGCACCGCGTGACGGCTGACCCGAAGCGATGAAGCTCGCCGACGCCGCCGGCGTCTTTCTCGTCGGCCTCACACGCCTGATCACCGGCGCGCAAGGTCACTGGTACGGCTGCCCGCCGAAGGCCGAGCAGCGCATCTACTTCGCCAACCACCAGAGTCATTTCGACTGGGTGCTGATCTGGGCTGCGCTGCCGCGCGACCTACGCACGCGCACGCGGCCGATTGCGGCGAAGGACTACTGGACCGCGAGCCGCTTCAAGCACTGGCTGACGCGCGAGGTCTTCAACGCCGTCTACGTCAGCCGCACCCGCGGTGCTGAGGAAGACCCGCTCGAGCCGCTCGCGCAGGCGCTCGAAGGCGGCGACTCGATCGTCATCTTTCCCGAAGGCACGCGCAGCAACAAGGGCGAGCCGCAGGCGTTCAAGGCGGGCCTTTATCACCTGGCCGAGCGCTTCCCCGAGGTGCAACTCATCCCGGCCTGGATCGACAACGTGCAGCGTGTGATGCCCAAGGGCGAAGTGGTACCGGTGCCGATCCTGTGCTCGGTCACCTTCGGCGCGCCGCTGCAGCTTGGCGCCGGAGAGAACAAGCACGCCTTTCTAGACCGTGCGCGCGCGGCCGTGGTTGCGTTGCGCGAGGTGGCAAGCTGATGGGCGCGCTACGGGGCTTGAGCGTTGCACAGCAGGTTGGGCTGCTGTTCGTTGTGCTGTTCGGCCTGCTCGCGCTGGTCTCGGTCGCCACGCAGATGCGTTCGCTACGCGACCCCGACAACGAACGCCTGCGCGAACGCCAGCAGCGCTTCAAGCGCGACCTGAATGCTGTCTGGATCGGCGCGCTCGCGTTCTGGGTCGCCTGGGTGTCCGGACCTGTCGGCGCGACGCTGCTGTTTGCCGTACTGTCGTTCATCGCGCTGCGCGAGTTCATCACCCTCACCCACACGCGCCGCGCCGATCATCGCAGCCTGTTGCTCGCTTTCTTCGTCATCCTGCCGGCGCAGTTCGTGCTGGCCGGCGCGCAGAGCCTGAACCTGTTCATGGTCTTCATCCCGGTCTACAGCTTCCTCGCGATTCCAGTCGTGAGCGCCTTCGGCGACGACCCGCAGCGCTTTCTCGAACGTACCGCGAAGATCCAGTGGGGCATCATGGTCTGCGTCTACGGCATGAGCCACGCGCCGGCCGTCCTTCTGCTCGAGTTCCCGGGCTACACCGGACGCGGCGCGTTCCTCGTCTTCTACCTCGTCGCCGTCGTCGCCAGCGCCTACATCGCGCAAGAAGCGATCTCGCGCCGACTGCGCAGCCTCCCGGTGGCGCGCCATATCAGCCGCACATTCTCGTGGCGCGCATGGCTCGGCGGCGCGCTCGCCGCGGGGCTCGTCGGCGGGCTGCTCTATTGGGCGACACCGTTCAAGCCTTTGCAGGCGGTCGCGATGGGCGCACTGGCCGGCGCGATCGGCACGCTCGGCGACTTCGTGATGAAGGCGCTCAAGCGCGACGCCGGCGTGCGCCACTGGGGCGGCAAGGCGACGGTGACGGGCGCGGTCGGTCTGCTCGATCGCGTCGCACCCTTGTGCTTTGCGGCGCCGGTTTTCTTCCACGTGGTGCGCTGGTACTTCATCCCGTGACGGCTTCGCGCGTGCTCGGCATCGACCCCGGGCTGCGCACCACGGGCTGGGGGGTGATCGACGTCGACGGCGCCACGCTGCGCTACGTCGCGAGCGGCACGATCAAGACCGATGCCGTGGACAGCGGCAGCCTGCCGTCGCGCCTGAAGATCATCTTCGACGGTGTGCACGAAATCACCGCCCGCTATGCGCCGCAATGCGCGTCGGTCGAGATCGTGTTCGTCAACGTCAATCCGCAGAGCACGCTGCTGCTCGGTCAGGCGCGCGGTGCGGCGATCACGGCGCTCGTCTCGGCCGGCGTCGAAGTGGCCGAGTACACCGCGCTGCAAATGAAGAAGGCCGTCGTCGGCCACGGCCAGGCGCGCAAGGAGCAGGTGCAGCAGATGGTTTCGCGCCTGCTCGCGTTGCCCGGGCTGCCAGGCAAAGATGCCGCCGATGCGCTCGGCCTCGCGGTCTGCCACGCGCACGCGGCGCGCTCGTTCGCCGCGATCGAGCGCGCGACGCAGAGGGTGCGACGCACGCAATCCCAGTACAAGGGCGGGCGAAGTTACTGAGCCGGTGTTGCATTCGCTGTCTGAAGCGAAACCACTGGCTGCGACCGTCAAGGCGCTTGCAGACGCTGCATCGCCCGTTTGCCTTGTTCCGCAGAGGCGAGAGGTGCTGGCGTATCGGAAAGCCTGCGCGAGCGAAATGCGGCCGAACGCGCCTGCGGTGATTGGTGCGGCAAAGCCGTGCCCGAACAGGCCTTTGCATGCAAGGTGGTGGTGCGTGACGAACGAGAAGAACCGTCGCGGCAGGCGGTACCCGCCGGGGGTGATTTGTAAAGCGACGAGGATCGCAGGCAAGGGGCCGGCGCGCGCAGCGCGCTTCGTGAACTGACCCGTCGCAATTGTTTGAGCGTAACGAACGAAGTGAGTGAAGCGAGTTCTGCGACGCGCCCCTGGCCGAGAACCGAAGTGCAGTCGGCACGCAGCGCCGACCGCGCAACCATGAGCCCTCGGCGGGCACCGCCTGGCGCGACGCAAATGTGCTACAGATGAAAGTCCGTCAGCGAAACGCAACCGAGCTCCACGAAGAGGCCACTGCAATCGGAGATTTCACGCCGCCAGCGGCCCGGCCTGCAAGCCGGTGCGACCCTTGCAACCAAAAGCGGCTTGCTCGCGCCGCGCTGCCGCGTACGATCCGCGCATGACTGCACCGGACACCGGCTCGCCCGCCGCCAACGAAACCCCGTTCGCAGACCTCACGCCGCAGGCGGTGCTCGACGCGCTCGACGCGGTGGGTCTCCTCGGCGATGGCCGGATGATCCAGCTGAACTCCTACGAGAACCGCGTGTTCCAGGTGTTCCTCGAATCGGGCGAGGTCGTGGTGCCGAAGTTCTACCGCCCCGGGCGCTGGAGCGACGCCCAGATCCTCGAGGAGCACGCCTTCTCGGCCGAACTCGCGGCGCGCGAGATTCCAGTCATCGCGCCGCTCGTGCTTGCGATTGCACAGCCGCCACGTGATCCGGTCACGCTCAGCGGCGAGCCGCCGACGCTCGCGCACGTGGTTGGTCAGCGCGTCAGCGTCTCGCCGCGCCGCTCCGGGCGCGCGCCCGAGCTCGAGGATCCGGGCACGCTCGAGTGGATCGGCCGTTTCATCGGCCGCATGCACGCCGTCGGCGCGACACGGCGCTTCGAACACCGCTGGAGGCTCGACATCGCGACCTTCGGTACCGGCGCACGCGACTATCTGCTCGCTCACGACTGGATTCCACCCGAGGTGCTGCCCGGCTGGCGCACCACGATCGACAACGCGCTCGGCGAGGTGCAGCGCGCGTTCGACGCCCTGCCCGAGTTACGCACGCTGCGTCTGCACGGCGACTGCCACCTTGGCAATATTCTGTGGAGCGACGCCGGGCCGCACTTCGTCGATCTGGACGATGCGCTGACCGGCCCCGCGGTTCAGGACCTGTGGATGCTGCTCTCGGGCGACCGCGCGAGCATGACGCGCCAGCTCGGCGCCGTACTCGCCGGCTACGAGGACTTCATGGATTTCGACTGGCGCGAACTGCGCCTCGTCGAGCCGCTGCGCACGCTGCGCCTGATCCACCACAGCGCATGGCTCGCCCGGCGCTGGAACGACCCTGCCTTCCCGGTCGCGTTCCCGTGGTTCGAGGGCAGCGCCTACTGGGCGCAGCAGACGACGCAGTTGAACGAGCAGATCGACGCGATGCGCGAGGCGCCTCTCGGTTCGCCGCTTTCATCGCCGCTCTGATCGCCGCCTTGTCTGCCGTCGTCAGGCGGCTGTCCGAAGCGGCCGATTGGTGTCATTCGACGCGGTGCGAACGTACATAATTGCGTGAGTCAACTGCGTAGAAGGAACGATCATGTCCCGCAAGTCCATCACCTTCGCCCTGTCGCTCGTCGCCGCGGTCGCGGTTTCAGGCGTTGCGCGCGCCGCCTGCCTGAGCGACGTCGAGGCCGCCACGCTCGTCGCCAATTACCTCGCCAAGACGCCGGCCGCGAACCCGGAAGGGCTCTCGGAAGCCGACGGCAAGTGTTCACGCGCGAAGGTCAACAAGTTCCTGCAGCAGCAGACCGGCGACAAGCTCATCGGGTACAAAGCCGGCCTGACAAACCCGGCGGTACAGAAGCGCTTCAACGCCTCGGCACCGGTGTATGGCGTGATCTACGAACAGATGATGCTGCAGGACGGCGTCACCGTCGATGCGAAATTCGGCGCCCGCCCGCTTTTCGAGGCCGACATGCTCGTGCGTGTGCGCGACGCCGGCATCAGCCAGGCAAAGACGCCCGCCGAGGTGTTGAAGCACATCGACCAGGTGATCCCGGCGATCGAATTGCCCGACCTCGTCGTTACCGCACCAGGCAAGCTCAACGGCGCTGCGATCACGGCGATCAACGTCGGTGCACGCTACTTCATCATGGGCACGCCGATCCCGGTCGCACCGAATTCGCAGATCGGCGAAGCGCTGCGAACGATGACGGTCGTCGTCAGCGGCCCGGATGGCGAGCTTGACCGCGGCAAGGGCAGCGACGTGCTCGAGCACCCGCTCAACGCCGTCGTCTGGCTCGTGCAGGATTTGCAGCGCCAGGGACTGAAGCTGCAGAAGGGCGATCTCGTCAGCGTCGGCTCGTTCTCGAAGCTGATGCCGCCGAAGGCAGGGCAGAAGATCGAAGTCCAGTACCAGGGCCTGCCGGGCGATCCGAAAGTGCGTGTCGGCTTCAAGTAAGCCTGAGTACCTTCGAGCGCCCGCCGTAGCGCGGGCCGAGGCCAGCGGGTGGTCGACTGCGTTCATGTCCCCCGGCCCGGGCCTTGCCCGGCCCTCCACTTCACTCCGTCAGCCACCCGCCGCCCTCGGCGCGTAGCACCGAGTCCCGCAGCCGATGCACGCCGCCGACCGATCGGGTCGGTGGGGCGTACTGCGCAGTGAAGCAAAGGAGGAGGCGTCGGCCATGGGCCGACGACGGGGGACATGAACGGAGCAGTGCGCCCCAGCGGCCCGATCGCGCACGCCAAGACCCGCCGCATCCCCCCGCGAGGGCCAACCCGCGCGACGCTAACGAGATATTCCGCGTCGCGCGAGCGAAATTCAGCCCACCAGCATCGCATTCACCCGCCGCACATACGCAGCGGGATCTTCCAGTTGCCCGCCCTCGGCAAGCATCGCTTGGTCGAACAGGATGTTCGCCAGCTCATCGAAGTGCGCGCTACCGTCGAGCAGCTTGACGAGCGGATGTTCGGGGTTCACTTCGAGCACCGGCTGTGTCGGCGGCGCGACCTGGCCGGCCTGCTTGAGCAGGCGCGCGAGGTGGCCGCTCATATCACCCTCCTCGACGACGAGGCAGGCGGGTGAGTCGACCAGGCGGGTCGTCGCGCGCACGTCCTTCGCGCGATCTTTGAGCGCTTCCTTGAGCTTTTCCAGCACCGGCTTGAAGGCTTCGGACGCGGCCTCGGCCTGCTTCTTCTCCTCCTCGTCCTGTAGCTTGCCGAGATCGACTGCACCGCGGGCGACGTTTTGAAGCTGCTTGCCGTCGAACTCATAGAGGTGCGAGAGCATCCACTCATCGACGCGGTCGATGAGCAACAAGACCTCGATGCCCTTTTTTCGGAAAATTTCGAGTTGTGGGCTGCTCTTGGCCGCCGCCAGCGTGTCGGCGGTGATGAAGTAGATCGCCTCCTGGCCCTCCTTCATGCGACCGACATAGTCGGTGAACGAGACCCCTTCGTCGGCGTGCGTCGACGCGAAGCGCAGCAGCTTGGAGAGGCGCTCGTGGTTCACGTGGTCCTCGCCGATGCCCTCTTTGAGCACCGCGCCGAAGTCCTTCCAGAAGGCAGCGTACTTGTCGCGCTGCGCGGCATCCTCACTGCTGGCGAGTTCCTCGAGCATGCTGAGCACGCGCTTGGTCGAGCCTTCGCGGATCGCCTTCACGTCGCGGCTTTCCTGCAGCAGTTCCCGCGAGACGTTGAGCGGCAGGTCGGCGCTGTCGATGATGCCCTTGACGAATCGCAGGTAGACCGGCATCAGCGCCTCGGCGTCGTCCATGATGAAGACGCGCTTGACGTAGAGCTTGACGCCGCCGCGCTTGTCGCGGTTCCACAGGTCGAACGGCGCCTTCGCCGGCACGTAGAGCAGTTGCGTGTAGTCGGTGCGGCCCTCGACGCGGTTGTGCGTGTAGGCGAGCGGCGCCTGGCTGTCGTGACTGATCTGCTTGTAGAACTCCTCGTACTGCTCGGGCGTGATGTCGTTCTTCGGGCGCGCCCAGAGCGCGGCAGCCTTGTTGACCGTCTCCCAGTCGTCGGTGACGACTTGCTCCTTCTTCTCGGCGTCCCACTCCTCCTTGCGCATCAGGATCGGCAGCGAGATGTGATCCGAGTACTTCGCGATGATGGACTTGAGCCTCCAACGGTCGAAGAACTCCTCCTCGCCGTCGCGCAGATGGAGGATGACGTCGGTGCCACGCGCTGGCTTGGCTATCGTCTCGACCTCGAAGTCACCCGCGCCCTGCGAGACCCAGCGCACGCCCTGGTCCGCTGTCAACCCGGCCCGGCGCGATTCGACCGTGATGCGGTCGGCGACGATGAAGCCGCTGTAGAAGCCGACGCCGAACTGGCCGATCAGGTTCGCATCCTTCTTCTGCTCGCCTTCGAGCGCGCTCATGAACTCGCGCGTGCCGCTCTTGGCGATCGTGCCGAGGTGGGCAATCGCTTCGTCCTGCGACATGCCGATGCCGTTGTCGCGGATCGTGAGCGTCTTCGCTTCCTTGTCGATCAGCACCCGCACCTCGAGGTTCGGCGCGTCTTCGTACAGCGCGGGATTGTTCAGCGCCTCGAAGCGCAGCTTGTCGCACGCGTCCGACGCGTTCGAGACGAGCTCGCGCAGGAAGATTTCCTTGTTCGAGTAGAGCGAATGCGTGACGAGGTGCAGGATCTGCTGCACTTCGGCCTGGAACGATAGGGTCTGCTTGGTCATGGTCTGGGGTCTCCGGGCTCCGAAGCCGCACCTGGAAGGTGGCGGCGGTTCAAGTCGCGGTAAGTGGGGACGCTGGCTTCGCTTTCAAGGCTCGCCCGCAGCCCTACACCAGCCGGCCCTCGCGACTGGACGCCTACAGTAGGATTCGGGCATGAAACTCCACCCTCTGCTGCTCACCTTCGCCGCTGCCGCAACGCTGCTTGCGGCTCTGCCCGCTTCGGCCCAGAACGTGGTCCAAGCCGCGCCCCAGGGCGCCATCACGCTCTACGGCGGCTATCGCGGCGGTGGTTCGTTCGAGCAGATCGTGGGATCGAAGACCTCGACCGACGACCTCGATGGCAGCGGCGTTGCCGCGATTGCGATCGAATGGGCGATCGACGCCGCGCGCAACGGCCAGGTCTTCGCGAGCGGGCAGCGCACTCACCTGCAGTTGGCATCGGGCGGCGGCGCGTCTCCCTCGGTGCCGATCAACATCGGCTACCTGCACCTGGGTGGATCGAACTTCTTCGAAGGGCAGGCCGGCCACGGCGCCTACATCGCAGGCGGCCTCGGCGCGACTTTCATGGCGCCGCAGCAGGACGGGCTGAGTTCCGAGATCCGGCCGTCGATGAGCCTTGCGCTCGGCTACGAATATGCCTTCACGCCGTCGCTTGCACTGCGCGGCGAGTTGCGCGGCTACGCGACGCTGATCAACAGCAGCGGCGGCTTCTTCTGCTCGGGCGGCTGCGTGGTGTCGATCCGCGGCGATGGCATGTTCCAGGGCGACGCATTGCTCGGCCTGTCGATGCGGTTCTGAGGACGGCGACGCGGCCCGTGGTTCGGCTCGCGGTTCGACCTTTTTCATCGCGCGAATGCCCGAGAGGTACGCACAATGATTTCATTTGAAGACTACGTGCGCCACGACGGCTTGGGCCTTGCCGCGCTCGTGAGATCCGGCGAAGTGAGCCCCGCCGAACTGCTCGATGCCGCGATCGCGCGCATTGTGGAACACAACCCGGCGTTGAACGCGGTGATCCGCACACGCTACGACGCCGCGCGCGCCGAGGCAGCGCAGATCGATCGTTCGGCGCCGTTCGCCGGTGTGCCTTTCCTTGTCAAGGATCTGGTCGCGACGATCGGCGGCGAGCCGACGGGCAACGGCAACCGTCTGCTCACGTCGCTGCCGATGCCGCGCGACAGCGAACTGGTGCGCCGCTTTCGCGCCGCAGGCGTCCTCATCGCCGGACGCAGCAACACGCCGGAGTTCGGCCTCACACCCTACACCGAGCCGACCGCCTTCGGGCCGACGAAGAACCCTTGGTCGGCCGCGCATTCGCCGGGCGGGTCGAGCGGCGGCTCGGCGGCGGCGATCGCGTCCGGCATGGTGCCGCTCGCGAGCGGCGGCGACGGCGGCGGCTCGATTCGAATCCCGGCCTCGTGCTGCGGGCTGTTCGGCTTCAAGCCGAGCCGCGGCATGACGCCCACCGGCCCAGACTTTGGCGAGTTGTGGCACGGCTTCGCGATCGAGCACGTGCTCAGCCGCTCGGTGCGCGACAGCGCGGCGATGCTCGACGCGACGGCCGGCGCCGATGCCGGCGCGCCGTATGCGGCGCCTGCGCGCGAGCGCCCCTATCTCGACGAGGTCGCCGCCGATCCGCGGCCGTTGCGCATCGCGTTCACGCATCAGCCCCTGTTCGGCCACGGCAGCGTGCACCCGGATTGCATCGAAGCCCTCGCGGCAAGCGCGCGGCTGCTCGAATCGCTCGGACATCGCGTCGAGGAGGCGGCACCGCCGGTGGATGCGGACGCCCTCGCGCTCGCCTTCGTCACCGTGCTTGCGGGTGAGACACGCGCCGAGATCGAGCACGTCGCACGCGTGCTCGGCCGCAAACCGCGCGCGGCAGATTTCGAGCGCGCCACTTACAGCCTCGGACTGCTCGGAAAGTCGATCAGTGCGGCCAACAGCGCCGCCGCATCGCAGCAACTGCAACTCGCCGCGCGCGCGATGGCGCCTTTCTTCGAGCGCTACGACGTCTTGATGACGCCGACGCTCGGCGCGCCGCCTGCCCTCATCGGCAGCCTGCAGCCCAGCCGCGCCGAGCAGATCCTGATGCGCATCGTCAATGCGCTCGACGCCGGCTGGCTGCTCGACAAGCTGGGCGTCATCAAGCCACTCGCCGCCAAGACCTTCGAATACATCCCGTACACGCCGCTCTTCAACGCGACCGGCCAGCCGGCGATGTCGGTGCCGCTGCACTGGAATGCCGCCGGCCTTCCGATCGGCGTCCAGTTCGTCGCGCGGTTCGGCGCCGACGCGCTCTTGTTCCGCCTCGCCGGCGCGTTGGAGAGGGCGGCGCCGTGGTTCGACCGTCGGCCGCCAAATTTCTGACGATGCAGCACGCGCCGGACTCACGCTACGCCTGGACGCGGCTTGCGGTGACGCTCGCGCTGATGACGATCGGCAGCGCGGCGATGTACGTGGTCTCGGTCGTGCTGCCTGCCGTGCAGGCCGATTTCGGCGTGTCGCGCAGCGACGCGTCGCTGCCTTACGCGATGATGATGGTGGGTTTCGGCGTCGGCGGCATGCTGATGGGGCGGCTTGCCGATCGCTTCGGCGTGATGGTGCCGATCCTGATCGGCGCCGTCGGCCTCGGCCTGGGCTTTGCGGCGGCGGCGCTCGCGCCCAACATCATGACCTTCGCGCTCGCGCACGGGCTCTTGCTCGGCCTGGTCGGCAGCTCCGCCACCTTCGTGCCGTTGATCGCCGACACCTCGCTCTGGTTTGTGCGACGGCGCGGCATCGCGGTCGCGATCTGCGCCAGCGGCAACTACATCGCTGGCGCTTTCTGGCCGCCCGTCGTGCAGCATTTCGTCGATGGCGTCGGCTGGCGCCAGACTTATTTCGGGCTCGCCGCGTTCTCGCTCGTCAGCCTGTCGCTGCTTGCGCTGCTGATGCGCCCGCGCCCGCCGCTGCCGACACCCGTGGCGGTGCCTGCTGGCGCTGTCACGGAGGTCGCGAATGCTGCCGCGACCGACGCCAGAAGCCTTCCCTTCGGCTTGCCCAAGGCGCATGCGCTCGCATTGCTGTGCGTCGCCGGCCTCGCCTGCTGCGTCGCGATGTCGATGCCGCAGGTGCACATCGTCGCCTACTGCGGCGACCTCGGCTACGGCGCGGCGCGAGGCGCCGAGATGCTGTCGCTGATGCTCGCTGCCGGCATTGTCAGCCGCCTCATCTCGGGCGTCATCTGCGATCGCATCGGCGGCCTTCGCACGTTGGTGCTCGGCTCGATGCTGCAGGGCATCGCGTTGCTGCTCTTCCTGCCCTTCGACAGCCTGGCTTCGCTTTACGTGATCTCGATACTCTTCGGCCTGTTCCAGGGCGGAATCGTGCCCAGCTACGCGATCATCGTGCGCGAGCACTTCCCCGCCGCCGAAGCCGGCTCACGCGTCGGCACGGTGCTGATGTTCACCCTGCTTGGCATGGCGCTCGGCGGCTGGATGTCGGGCAAGGTGTTCGATCTCACCGGCTCGTACCACGCCGCGTTCATCAACGGCGTGGCGTGGAATGCGGTGAACCTCGCGATCGCGCTCACGCTACTCGCCCGCACGCGGCGCCGCCTGCCGCCGCGCCGCGTGAGCCCGGCTTGACGCGCACGCCGGGCGCGATCCTTCGGCAATCGCCCGGCATTCCCCCCGTCAGGCGCCCGCGTGGCGGCTCAGTGCTTCGGCGCTCCAAGCGCCCTGACCGACGCCTTCACCTCAATCGTCTCGCGCTTGCCGTCCTTGCCTTCGACGACGAGTGTCAGCGGCACGATCTCGCCGGCCTTCATCGTCTGCTTCAGGTCCATCATCATCACGTGATAGCCGCCGGGTTTGAGCTCGACCGACTTGCCGGCTGGCAATGCGAGCTCGGGAATCGCGTGCATGTTCATCACGTTGCCCTGCATCGACATCTCATGGATCTCGACGACGCCCGCCACGGGCGACTGCACGGCGACGAGCTTGCCGCCCTGGGCGGATGTGATTTGCATGAACGCGCCGGTCGTCTTTTGTTGCTCGACCGTGCCACGCACCCAAGCGTCCTTGACGGTCGTCTGGGCCGAAGCGCAATGGGTAGTGACAGCCATCGCGCAAAACGCGACAGTTCGCAGCTTTCGATTGAGTGACATGGTTTGAGATTCGGTTGTTGGGAGATCGCATTGTCGCGAATCGCTCAGGGCGGTAATTGACATGCCCCAATGCAAAGGGCGCCCGAAGGCGCCCTGCAATTCATCCGCTATGAGCGGATCGTCAATGCGGCTCAGGTGCGCTGCTTGCGCCGACGTGCCACATAACCGACGAGGCCGAGGCCCGCCAGCATCAGTGCATAGGTTTCGGGCTCAGGAACAGCGCGCACGTAGAAAGTGTCGGCGTTCGGGTTGTCACAGTACACCGGGTCGCAAATGCCATTCGCATAGGCGTGCCAGATTGCGCCGATCTGCGCGTCGCCCATGTCACAGTGGCTGTAGACGGAGCCGAAATACGACGATGCACAGATCGCGGCGCCGCTCACATCCGTGAACGCGGTGATCAGGTCAGCACGCGAGGCCCAGGCCGCCCATTGACCCTGCGTCGGGTCCATGAAGCCGTACATCGGCGTCGGCGCGCCACACGACGGATCCACCGACGCACAGGGCGCGGCCCAGACCCACTCCATTCCGCCGTGCGCGACGATCACATCGGCAGGGGGCGCTTCGAACGGCGCACGGACATTGGGCGACGAGCGATCGGCGAACGATCCGACGGTCGTGCCGGCAATGGCGGAGCCGGTTGCCGCCAGCAAAAACGCTGCGGCGAAACTCAGGAAACGTGATGTCATGTTGTACTCCTCTGGCAGCATAAGGAAAGCGCCGCACCGTCAAGTGCGACTGCTGCCAATGATGAAGGGACCATTAGAAATGACCACCCCTCGATCAAGGGGGTTCTGAAACGTCTTCTTACTTTTGCCGGGAACGCCGACGCCGCGCCGGTCTCACGCCGTCGGCAGTTTGTGGTCCTTGAACTGCTCGCGCAGCCGGTTCTTCAGCATCTTGCCGGTGGCCCCGAGCGGGATCGCGTCGACGAAGACGACGTCGTCCGGTGTCCACCACTTCGCGATCTTGCCGTCGAAGAAGGCGATCAGCTCGTCGCGCGTCAACTCGGCGTTGGGTTTCTTGACGACGACGAGCAACGGACGCTCATCCCATTTCGGATGGAACGCAGCGATGCAAGCCGCCATCGCGACTGCAGGATGCGCCATCGCGATGTTCTCGAGGTCGATCGAGCCGATCCATTCGCCGCCGGACTTGATCACGTCCTTGCTGCGGTCGGTGATCTGCATGAAGCCGTCGGCGTCGATCTTCGCGACGTCGCCGGTCGGGAACCAACCGAGGCCGTCCGCATCCGTCACGAGCGGGTTGCCGCCTTCGTCCTTGAAGTAGCGGTTCATGATCCACGGGCCGCGCACCAGCAGTTCGCCAGATGCGTCACCGTCCCACGGCAACTCAGCGCCGTCTTCGCCGACGATCTTCATGTCGACACCGTAGATCGTGCGCCCCTGCTTGGCCATCACACCGTAGCGCTCTTCCTGCGTCTGCGCCAGATGCTTGGGCTTGAGTGTGCAGGCGGTGCCCAGCGGGCTCATCTCCGTCATGCCCCAGGCATGCAGTACGTCGACGTGGTACTTCTCCTTGAAGGCGCGCGTCATCGCCGGTGGACAGGCCGATCCGCCGATCACGGTGCGGTTCATGGTGCTGAACTTCAGCTTGTTCGCGTCCATGTAGGCGAGCAGGCCCTGCCACACAGTGGGGACGCCGGCCGAGAGCGTGACCTTCTCGGTCTCGAACAATTCGTTGAGCGATTTGCCGTCGAGACCCGCACCCGGGAAGACAAGCTTGGCACCAACCATGCACGCCACATAGGGCAGACCCCAGGCGTTGACGTGGAACATCGGCACGACGGGCAGGATGACGTCGCGCGCCGAGCAATTCAGCGCGTCGGGCAGCGCCGCAGCGTAGGTGTGCAGCACGGTCGAGCGGTGGCTGTAGAGCACACCCTTCGGGTTGCCGGTGGTGCCCGACGTGTAGCACAGCGACGAGGCGGTGTTCTCGTCGAAGCTCGGCCACACGTAGTCGTCCGACGCGGCGTCTAGCAACTCCTCGTAGCACAGCAGGCCCGGGACCTTGCTCTCCTTGGGCATGTGCGCGCGATCGGTCATGACGACGAACTTCTTGATCGTCTTGACGCGCGACGCGAAGGTCTCGACGAGCGGCAGGAAGGTGAGATCGAAGAACAGCACAGAGTCTTCGGCATGGTCGGCGATGTAGACAACCTGGTCCGGGTGCAGGCGCGGGTTGAGCGTGTGCAGCACGGCGCCCGATCCCGAGACGGCGTAGTACAGCTCCATGTGGCGGTAGCCGTTCCAGGCAATCGTCGCGATCCGATCGCCGGACTTGACGCCGAGCGCGGCAAGCGCATTGGCCATGCGGCGCGAACGCGCGGCAAGCTCACGGAAAGTCTCGCGATGGATGTCGCCTTCGACGCGGCGGGAGACGATCTCCTGCTCGCCATGATGACGTTCGGCATGCACGAGCAGCGAGGAAATCAGCAGCGGCTGCTGCATCATCAGTCCGGGGATGGTCATTCTCTGTCTCCTGTATCTGGGGTCGTGCAAAGGATAAGCCAATGCGTCAGGCGAGCACCACATCGCGCGCCGCGAGGCGCTTGGCGAGGCCGGTCGCGAGCTTGTTCGCGAGGCCATAGACCGAAAGCTGCGGGTTCGCGCCAATGCTGGTCGGGAACAGCGAGCCATCATGCACTGACAGGTTGTCAAGCTGCCAGTGCTGGCCGTCGGGCCGCACGACGCCCTGCCCTTCGGCGACGGCCATCGGGCAGCCGCCCATCACGTGGGCGCTGACGACGCGCGTCACCAGCGGCCTCATCGGAAGCGAGCCGATCGCCTCGCGCGCCTGCGCCCAGCTCGTCCAGGCGTCGGCCAGTTCGTGCACCGCCTGCACCGAGCGCGCTCCGGCGGCGAACTGGATTTCGGCCATGCTCAGGTAGGCGCGGCGTGCGCCTTCCATCAAAAAGTCGTTCAACGGATAGTCGAGCACTGGGCTACCGTCCGATCGCAGGCCGACGCTGCCGCCGATCGATTGCGCGTTGAAGCCATCGCGCATCAGCGCCAGCAGCGCGTGCGTCTGCGGGGTGTCCTTCAGCGCCTTCGATTGCGGCAGACCGAAACCGGGTAGCGTCGACGCGAACAGGATCGGGTGGATAGGCGGCACCTCGAGCTTGTAGCCGATCGGGCCGTCGATCGCGACGTTTTCGAGAAAATGGTCCGAGTAGATTGACTGCGGCGCGCCGCTCCAGCCAGCGACCTGCTGCTCGAAGACCGCCGCCATGACGACCACCGGATGCAAGAAGGTGCGCTTGCCCAACAACCCGTGCGGGTCGGGCGCTTCGGAGCGCAACAGCAGCGCGGGCGAGTTGATCGCGCCACCTGCGACGACATAGTGTTTGGCGACAACGCGCGTCGCCGCGCCGGCCGTCGGCGTGCCATCCGTGTTCACGCCGACACAGTGCAGGGCCGCAACGCGCTTGTCGGCAAACTCGAAGCGCTCGGCGCGCGTCTGCACCAGGAGCCGCGCGCCTTTGTCGAGCGCCACCGGCAAGGTCGTGAGCAGCATCGATTGCTTGGCATTCGTCGGGCACCCGAGGCCGCAGGAGCCGAGGTCCCAGCAGTTCTTGACGTTGCGCGGGATGACCCGGGTTTCGATGCCGAGCTTGGCGGCGCCGCGGCGCAGCAGGTCGTTGTTCTCGTTCGGTGCCAACTGCCACGGGTGGATGGCGAGGCGCCGTTCGGCCTGCGCGAACCAGGGCGCCATCGCCTCTTCGGTCATCTCGCCCAGGCCGAAGTGCTGCTGCCAGTAGCGAAGTGTCGACGGCGGCGTGCGAAACGAGCTCGTCCAGTTGACGGTCGTCGAGCCGCCGACGCAACGCCCCTGCATGATGTTGATCGCCTTGTCGGCCGTCTTGCGCGACGCGCTCTCCTGGTACAGGCTGGGGTAGGCCTCGCTCTCCAACTGATTGAAGTCTGTGCTCGACTTGAGCGGGCCTTCCTCGATCAGCACGACGTCGAGCCCCGCCTGCGTCAGCAACTCGGCCGTGATGCCGGCGCCGGCGCCGGTGCCGACGATCGCGACATCGCAGCTCAGTTGCGCCGGCAACGCCGCGTGGCGCCCGCCATGGACCTGCCAGCCGCGCGCAAGGCCGTCGAGAATCGGATCGGGAAGTGAGCTCATTCGTTCATCATCTCGTTTCAGACCGCCATCGGCCCTGGGTAGCCGAGCATCGGCCACGTTTTCGGGTCGGCAAAGTAGGCGCCATTGGTAAGGTCGCGCAGCGCGTGGTAGGCCTGCTCACGCAGCGCAATCTTCGACACGCGCATGTCCTGCAGCGCGGCCGACAGATCTTCGACCGTCGCTTCCTCCCACCCCGTCGTGAGCCCGGCCAGCGCGACGCGGCCGGGTGCCGAGGCGAGCAGCGCCAGCAGTTGCGAGAGCTCGCCCTGCATCGCCGCGGGAAAGCCGGCGATCGCGCTGTCCAGCCGCCCCATCTGTGCGTGCAGCGCGGTCTCGCGTTCGACGGCGTCGACCGGCAGGTTGCCTTCGAGCACAGCGCGTGCAACCGAGCGCATGACGAGGCGGGCGTCGCCCGACAGGTGACCCTTGACGACGCCCGGCCGCATCAGCGCGAGGCCGCCGCCGACAACGGCGAGCACGGCTACGCCGCCGATGCCGAGTTTGAGAAGTGTTCGTCGTTTCATTCGCGCGCGTGTTCTCGTGTGTTCTTCCTGCGGCCCGAGCGGCGTCGGACCGAATCGCAGGCGCGAAGTTTCACACCATTCGCGCGCGGCTCGCTAGAGACCGACGCCTAATCGCCCCGGGGCAAACCCGGACGTGCACAAGCCACGATGCGCGTTCGGGAGCGCGTTGATTCTTCCTACAATCGGGCGCTCTCCTCTCGCACCGACGCCCGTGTTCCGATCCGTCAGCCTCTTCGCCGCGCTGTACCTGTTCTGGCTGCTGCTGTCGGGCTACTTCACCGCGTTCTTGCTTTCGGCGGGCGCCGGTTGCGCACTGGCGGTGGTGTGGTTCTCCCGGCGCATGGACGTGATCGATGCCGAGGGCCACCCGATCCATCTGGGCGTGCGCGCCTGGACGTACTGGCCCTGGCTTGCGCTCGAGATCGCGAAATCGGCGTGGAGCGTGACGCGCATCATCCTCGATCCGCGCCTGCCGATCAGCCCGACGCTGGTGCGCTTCAACCCCGGCCAGCGCACCGACCTCGGGCTCGTCGTGCACGCGAACTCGATCACCCTCACGCCGGGCACGCTGACGATCGAGGCCGGCCCCTACGAGTTCCTCGTCCACGGCCTCACGCGTGAGGGCGCGCAAGCCTGCGTGGCGAGCGAGATGGACCGGCGTGTCACATGGTTTGAAGGCGGCGGCGCCGCGTGATGTTCGCCGCCGCCGCCATCGCGCTGCTCGTGACGCTGGCACTCGTGCTCGTTCGCGCCGCGCTGGGGCCGAGCGTGTTCGATCGCGTGCAGGCCGCCAACACGGTGGGCACAATGGCGATGCTGCTACTGGCAGTGATCGGCTTCCTGACCGGGCGGCCTGAATTCCTCGACCTTGCGCTCGTCTACGGGCTGCTCAACGTCATTGGCACGATTGCGGTGCTGAAGTACTTCCGCTACGGCGACCTGGGAGACCCTGGGACGAACGAGGAGGCCTCTTCGTGACGGCCTTGCTCGATGCGTTGAGCTGGCTGCTGCTCGTCGGTGGCGGCTTCTTCTGTGTCGTCGGTGCGATCGGCATGCTGCGCATGCCCGACTTCTACACCCGCATGCACGCCGCGAGCGTGACCGAGACACTCGGCGCGGGCCTGATGCTCGCCGGGCTGCTGTTGCAGGCAGGGCTCACGCTGGTCGGCGCGAAGCTCGTGATGATGGGCCTGTTGATTTTCTTCGCTAGCCCGACTGCAACCCATGCGCTTGCGCGCGCCGCGATGACACGCGGCCTCGAGCCGCTGCTCGCGCCGCCGGAGGAGGACACGTCATCGAAGCGCTGATCATCAACGTGCTGCTCGTGATGATGGTCGCGATCGTGGTCACGCTCGCGCGCAGCCGCAACCTGTTCGGTGTCGTCGTCCTCTCGGGCATCTACAGCTTCCTGATGGCGACCCTGCTGGTCGCGATGGACGCGGTGGACGTCGCGATGACGGAGGCCTCGGTCGGCGCGGGCATCTCGACCGTGCTCTTTCTCAGCGCGCTCTTCCTGTGCCGCAGCGAAGAGGCCCGGCCCTTGCACAAGCCGTGGGCGCCACTCGCGGCGTCGATCGCGGTCGGCGTGCTGCTGATGTACGGCACGCTCGGTCTGCCCGAGTTCGCCGACCCGAACGCGCCGATCCACACCCACGTCGCACCGCGCTATCTCAAGGAAGGGATGAAAGAGACCGGCGTGCCCAACATCGTCACCGCCGTGCTCGCAAGCTACCGGGGCTTCGACACGCTTGGCGAGACGACCGTCGTCTTCACCGCCGGCGCGGGCGTCGTTGCGCTGCTGCGGCGGCGGCGCAAGGAGCCCAAGGCATGAGGAAAGACCTCATCCTGCGCGTCGTTGCCAAGCTGCTGATTCCGTTCATCGTGATGTTCGCGCTGTACGTGCAGTTTCACGGCGATTTCGGCCCCGGTGGCGGCTTTCAGGCGGGCGTGATCCTGGCCGCGGCCGTCATCTTCTACGCGCTGATCTACGGCCTCGCGGACGCCCGCAAGGCCGTCCCCGAGCCCGTCGTCGAGTCGATGATGGCGATCGGCGTGTTGCTCTAC
Organism: uncultured beta proteobacterium; assembly: GCA_963774675.1. Classification (GTDB taxonomy): domain Bacteria; phylum Pseudomonadota; class Gammaproteobacteria; order Burkholderiales; family Burkholderiaceae_C; genus CAIKUF01. The sequence goes on from CAVZFV010000009.1 coordinate 249,240, forward strand.
GCTGGCGTCGGCGTCGCCGGCTTGCTGCTCGGCGGCAACTTCCTCGACTACTTCGTCCTCGACCCCGACCCGATCCACGGCCAGGAACGCGGCATCTTCTGGGTCGAAGCCGGTGTCGCGATCACCGTCTCGGGCGTGATGCTCAAGATCTTCTACATGTTCGCCGACCGCGGCCGGGCGGACGAGTCGTGATGCCGGTCGAGCCCGAGGCGCTTGCCGGGCATTTCAGCTACTTCGTCACCGTGTTCCTGATGATCGCGGGGCTGTTCATCGTCATCGCACGCGGCAACCTCATCAAGAAGCTCATCGGCCTGGGCATCTTCCAGACATCGGTCTATCTGCTCTACATCGCGCCCGGCAAGGTCATCGGCGGCACGGCGCCGATCATCAGCGACGCCTTCACGTCGTACTCGAACCCCTTGCCGCACGTCCTGATCCTGACTGCAATCGTGGTCGGCGTCGCGACGCTCGCGCTCGGCCTCGCGCTGGTGGTGCGCATCCGCGAGGCCTACGACAGCATCGAGGAAGACGAGATCATCGCGCTCGACATCGAAGCCGGCGCGCCGCCGCCCGCCCGATGAGCGCTGAAGGGCTGTTCCCAAGGCAATCTTTCCCTCTTGGGGAAACCGGCACCCAGCGTCGCAGGAGGCTTCGATGACCCTTGCGGCGCACCTGCCGGTGCTGCAGGTCGTGGTGCCGCTGCTCGCCGCGCCGCTCACTGTCCTGTTGCGGCGGCGCGCCTATGCGTTCGCGATCGTGCTCGCGGCGAGCTGGGCCTCGCTCGCGATCGCGATCGGCCTCTACCTGCAAGTCGAGGCCCAGGGCACGTTGTCCTATGCGATCGGCAGCTGGCCGCCGCCGTGGGGCATCGAGTACCGCGTCGACCGACTCTCGTCCTTCGTGCTGGTGCTGGTCTCGGGCATCGCGGCGGTCGTGCTGCCCTACAGCCGCGCGAGCATCGAGGCCGAGATCGAACCGCAGCAGCACTACCTCTTCTACACCATGTTCGCGCTGTGCCTGACGGGCCTGCTCGGCATGACGATCACGGGCGACGCGTTCAACATCTTCGTCTTCCTGGAGGTCTCGTCGCTCTCGACCTACGTGCTGATCGCACTGTCGAGCGACCGGCGCGCGCTGCTCGCGTCGTACCAGTACCTGATCATGGGCACGATCGGCGCGACCTTCATCGTGATCGGCGTCGGTCTGCTCTACCTGATGACGGGCACCCTGAACCTCGCCGACATGGCGCACCGCCTGGCGCCGCTGCGCGGGACGCGGCCGGTGCTCGCGGCGCTCGCTTTCCTCACGGTCGGCATTTCGCTCAAGGCGGCCGTCTTTCCGCTTCACCAGTGGCTGCCCAACGCCTACGCCTATGCGCCGTCGGCGGTGTCCGCCTTCGTCGCCGCGACCGCGACCAAGGTAGCGCTCTACGTACTGATGCGCTACTACTTCACCGTGTTCGGCGAGACGCAGGTGTTCGAGCGCTTGCCGATGCAGGGGATGCTCCTCGTGCTGGCACTCGCGGGCATGTTCGGCGCATCGACGGTCGCGATCTTCCAGGCCGACATGAAGCGTCTGTTCGCCTACTCGAGCGTGGCGCAGGTCGGCTACATCATCCTCGGGTTGTCGCTCGGCACCGCGACCGGCCTCACCGCCTCGATCGTGCATCTCTTCAACCACGCGGTGACGAAGGGCGCGATCTTCATGCTGCTCGGCGGCATCGCGGTGTCTGCGGGCGGCGTCACCCTTGCACGCATCCAGGGGCTCGCACGCTCGATGCCGATCGCGAGCTTTGGTATCGTGATCTGCGGCCTGTCGCTGATCGGCGTACCCGGCACCGCGGGTTTCATCAGCAAGTGGGTGCTGGTGCAGGCGGCGATCGAGCGGGGCCAATGGTGGCTCGTGTTCATGATCGTGCTGTCTTCGCTGCTCGCGATCGTCTATGTCTGGCGCTTCGTCGAGGCGGCCTATTTCGGCACGCCGCCGGCCGATGCGCCACCGATCGCGAGGATGCGCTGGCAGTTGCTCGCGCCGTCGGTCGTGCTTGTTGCGGCGACGATCTACTTCGGCATCGACACTTCATTCACACTGGACTCGGCGGCTCTCGCGGCGAACCAGTTGCTCGGCGGGGCGCGCTGATGGGCGCCGACGCACTCGTGCTCGCCGCGTTGCTCGTGCCGCTCGCCGGCGCGCTGCTGATTTCGCTGTGCGGCAAGGCGCCCAACCTGCGCGAAGGCGTCACGCTCGCGACCGCCGGCTTGCTCTTCTATTGCGTCGCATCGCTGTTGCCGCTCGTCCTCGCCGGCCAGCTTCCGGCGTTGGCCCTCGTCGAGATGATGCCCGGGCTCGCGATCGCGTTTCGTGTCGAACCGCTGGGCATGCTGTTCGCGCTCATCGCGTCGGGGCTGTGGATCGTCAACTCGATCTATTCGATCGGCTACATGCGCGCCAACGGCGAGGCGAAGCAGACGCGCTTTTACGTCTGCTTCGCGCTCGCGATCGCGGCGACGATGGGCATCGCGATGGCGGGCAACCTGTTCACGCTGTTCGTGTTCTACGAGGTGCTGACGCTCGTCACCTACCCGCTCGTCACGCATGCGGGCACGGATGCGGCGCGCGCCGGCGGGCGCGTCTATTTGGGCTTGCTGATGGGCACCTCGATGGTGCTGCTGCTGCCGGCGCTGATCCTCGTCTGGAGCATCGCCGGCACGACCGACTTCACCGCGGGCGGCGTGCTTGCCGGCAAGCTCTCCGGCCCCGCGCTCGGCGGCCTGCTCGCACTCATGATGTTCGGCATCGGCAAGGCGGCGCTGATGCCGTTTCACCGCTGGCTGCCGGCGGCGATGGTCGCGCCGACACCGGTCTCCGCACTGCTGCACGCGGTGGCGGTCGTGAAGGCGGGTGTGTTCAGCGTCGTCAAGGTGATCGTCTACATCTTCGGCGTCGACGAGCTTGCGACCGCGACCGATGCCAGCTGGCTCGTCGCGGTGGCGGGCTTCACGATCATCGCGGCATCCGTCGTCGCACTGCGCGCCGACAACCTGAAGCGCCGGCTCGCCTACTCGACCGTCAGCCAGCTCGCCTACGTCGTGCTCGCGATGGCGATCCTCGCGCCCTTGTCGATCGTCGGCGCGGTGATGCACATCGCGGCGCACGCGCTCGGCAAGATCACGCTCTTCTTCGCCGCCGGCGCGATCTACACCGCGGCGCACAAGACCGAAGTCAGCCAGCTCGACGGCATCGGCCGGCGCATGCCCTGGACGATGGGCGCGTTCGCCGTCGGCGTGCTGTCGATGATCGGGCTGCCGCCGGCGGCGGGCTTCATCTCGAAGTGGTACATGCTGTCGGGCGCGATGTCGTCCGAGCATTGGCTCGCCGTCACTGTGATCATCGCTAGCACGCTGCTCAACGCCGGCTACTTCGCGCCGATCGTCTATCGTGCGTTCTTCGTTGCACCGAAGGCAGAGCATCACGCGGGCCACGAGGGCCACGCCGCGCACGGCGAAGCGCCATGGCCGATGGTCTTCGCGCTCGTCGCCACAGCGGCCGGCACGGTCGCGCTGTTCTTCATGCCCGAACTGCCGCTCGCCCTCGCGCGGCAGATGCTCGCAGGGACCTGACGCCATGAACGATCCGCACTGGCTCGACGACCCTAAGCACGTGAAGCTGCTGTGGCGCGGCTTTCTCGTCGTCCTCGCGCTCACCGTGCTTGTCGAGCCCTTCGTTCACCTGCATCCGCATTTCGAGATCGAATCGTGGTTCGGCTTTTACGCCTGGTATGGCTTCCTGGTCTGCATCGTGATGATTGCCTTTGCCAGGGCACTCGCCCTCTTGCTCAAGCGCCCGGACACCTACTACGACAGCGCTGCCAGCGACGACGGCAACGACGGCGGCCTGGGCGGCGAGCGCCATGACTGAGCACGTGCCCCACCCGGGCCTGGTGCTGATCTTCGGCGCCTTCTTGCTGCCGTGGCTGCGCGGCACGGCGCGATCCGTGCTCGTCATCCTGCTGCCACTGCTCGCGCTGTGGCTGGTCTGGCAGGTCGGCGACGGCGCGATCTGGCAACTGCACTTCCTCGGTCACGAGCTCACTCCGCTGCGGGGCGACAGGTTGTCGCGCCTGTTCGCGACGATCTTCGCGCTGATGGCAGCCGGCGGCGGCCTTTTTGCGCTCGGACAGAAGAGCCGCATCGAGGTGCCGGCCGCCTTCGTGTATGCCGGCGCGGCGATCGGCGCCGCGTTTGCGGGCGACCTCATCACGCTCTTCGTGTTCTGGGAGCTGATGGCCGTCGGCTCGACGCTCGTGCTGTGGAGCGCCGGCACGCGCCCGGCGTATCGCGCCGCGCAACGCTACCTGATGATTCACCTGCTCGGCGGCGTGATCCTGTTCGCCGGCATCACCGGCCACATCGCGCAGACGGGCAGTGTCGAGTTCACACGCATGGCGCTCGACTCCACGTCGAACTGGCTGATCCTGATCGGCTTCTTGATCAACGCTGCGGCGACGCCGATGTCAGCTTGGCTACCAGATGCTTATCCGGAGGCGTCGTGGAGCGGCACGGTGTTCCTCTCCGCGTTCACGACAAAAACGGCGGTCTACGCGCTGATCCGTGGATTTCCAGGAACTGAACTGCTCGTTTGGGTCGGCCTCGCGATGGCGTTTTACGGCATCGTCTATGCCATTCTCGAAAACGACATGCGGCGCATCCTCGCCTACTCGATCGTGAACCAGGTCGGTTTCATGATCGTCGGCATCGGCATCGGCACCGATCTCGCCCTCAACGGCGCCGCCGCGCACGCCTTCGCGCACATCATCTACAAGGGCTTGCTGCTGATGTCGGCCGGCTCGGTGATGATGATGACGGGCCGTCGCAAGTGCTCCGAGCTCGGCGGCCTCTTTCACAGCATGCCGCTGACGACGATCTGCGGCACGATCGGCGCGTTGGCGATCTCGGCCTTCCCGTTCACCTCGGGCTTCGTCAGCAAATCGATGATCTCGCAGGCCGCTGCGGACGGTGATCTGCTTGTCGTCTGGCTGCTGCTCGCTGCCGCATCGGCCGGCGTCTTCCTGCACGCGGGCATCAAGTTCCCGTGGTTCGTGTTTTTCCAGAAGGACTCGGGACTGCGTCCCGCCGAGCCGCCGGCGTCGATGCGCTGGGCGATGATCTTCTTCTCGATCCTGTGCATCGGCCTCGGCATCTGGTACGAGCCGCTCTACGCGATGCTGCCTTACGCGGCGGACTACGTGCCCTACACCGGCGCGCACGTTCTGACGCAAACGCAACTGCTGCTGTTCTCGGGGCTCGCGTTCTTCGTCGCGCTGCCCTATCTGAAGCGCACGCTGACGATCACGCTCGACGCCGACTGGCTCTATCGCCGCCTGCTGCCCGGCCTCGTCTCACTTGGGGGCGCCGCGTTGTCGGGCGCCATGGCAGCCGGCGCCCTCGTCGTCCGCGCGCTGGCGTCGCGTCTGGCGGGGCTGATCTATCGGCACCACGGCCCGCAGGGCGGGCTCGCCCGCACCTGGACGACGCGCAGCATGTCGATCTGGGTGCTCGTGCTGCTGCTCGGCTATCTAATCCTGTATTTCCTCTAGTACAGTGTTTCGCGCTGACTGCTACAGAAAACCGCGTCTTTGTCGCCGTGGAGTCGTTGCAAATCCTCGCGATACCTACGGGTATCGCTGCGGTTTGCGCCTCGCCACGACAACAAATCCATCGGTTTTCTTAAGTCGCACTCAGCACGAAACACTGCACTAGCCACGCGGCGCCGCCGCGCACAATATGCGCGTTAAGCGCCGAGACGTTCATCGGACAGATAGGCTTGCCGATACTCTTCGAACGGCAGCGTGTCGGCTGCCTCGATGCGTCGGCGCGCCTCGACCGACGCCTTGGCCATCGCGGCGAAGCGCTGCGCGAGCGCGGCCGGGTACGGCAGCGCGAGCAGCGCGTTGCGCGTTTGCGCCGACTGCGCGCGGATGAAGCCGACATAGGACGCATCGAAGTCCCGCGTGGTCGTGGCGAGCACGCGCGCGGACGGCGCGAGATCGAGGTCCGTCAACACACGCTGCGCATCAGCCAGGGCCTCGCCATAGCGCGTGCTGTCGTGTGTCGCGTCGAGCGCCGCGGCGGCCGGCGCACATTCCGACAGCAGCTGCGCGCCCCACGCCACGAGCTCGATTTCGCCCGCGCCACGCTCGAGCTTCAACCCCGGCTCACGGCCGCGCGCAGCGGTGCGCAGCTGGTTTCGGCCGATCGCGGCGATCTCCTGAGGCGTGTCGGGCGGGCTGTCGCTCATCAGGCAGTGCAGCAGGAAGACGTCGAGAAAGCGCAGCGTCTGCTCACCGATACCCACCGGCTCGAACGGGTCGAGATCCATGCAGCGCACCTCGACGTACTCGACGCCGCGTTCGCGCAGAGCGTGCAGTGGGCGCTCGCCGGGTTGGATCACGCGCTTCGGACGGATCGTGCCGTAGAACTCGTTTTCGATCTGCAGCAGGCTGGTCGCGAGCTGGTTGTAGTCGCCCCCCGGGTTCCTGATGCCGACCGCCTCGTAGGCCGGATACGGGCGTGTGAGTGCATCGTGCAGCGACGCGGCGTAGCTCTCGAGGCTGTTGTAGCTGACCGCGAGCGTGGCCTGCGCATCACTTTGGTAGCCAAGCCGCCCCATGCGCAGGGACGTCGCGTAAGGTTGATATAGCGTGTGCTGCGACAGGTGCTGCAATTGATGCTCGCGGCCCGCGACGAAGCTCGAACACAGTGCGGGCGAGGCACCGAACAATGCAAGCAGCAGAAACGAATGGCGCCGGAAATTGCGGATCAGGCCGAAGTACTGCTCGCTCGTCACGCCCGGCATAGACCAGTTGTAGTGGATGCCCGAGATCGTCTGCATGCGCCGGCCGTAGCGGTGCCCCAGCCCGACGCGATAGACACTCTTCGCGCGGCCGACGTTGGAACTGCCGTAGAGCCCGATCGGGATCGTCTCATCGGTCGGCAAGCCGCACGGCATGCTGCTGACCCACAGCATCTCGTCGCCGAGCTCGCGCAGCACGTGATAGACGAACTGGTGAACGTGGGTCAGCTCTTCGAGACATGCGCCAACGCCGGCGTGCACGCCGGTGATGAGCTCGAGCTGTGACTCGCTGTAGTCGGTCGTGATGTGCGGGTGCGTGAGCGCCGAGCCGAGCGCCTTCGGGTGCGGAGTGAGTGCAAGCGCACCGCTCGGTCGCGTGCGCAGGCTTTCCTTCTCGATGCCGCGGCAGATGCCGCCCAGCACCTCGGGCGTCAACGCGCGCAATCGCTCCTGCAAGACCGACATCCAACCGTCTCCAATTCCACTCGTGCGCGACGGTAACAGAGGCGCGCCACCATTGCTGGCGGCGGGTTGTCCTGCCGTGTTGGGGTTCGGGCTAGTTCGAGAACGCCGCGATCCCGGTGATCGCCCGCCCGAGGATCAGCGCGTGCACGTCGTGCGTGCCCTCATAGGTGTTGACGACCTCGAGGTTGACAAGGTGGCGGGCGACGCCGAATTCGTCGCTGATGCCGTTGCCGCCCATCATGTCGCGCGCCAGGCGGGCGATGTCGAGCGCCTTGCCGCAGTTGTTGCGCTTCAGGATGCTCGTCGTCTCGACCGCCGCCGTGCCCTCGTCCTTCATGCGGCCGAGTCGCAGGCAGCCCTGCAGGCCGAGGCTGATCTCGGTCAGCATGTCGGCGAGCTTCTTCTGCACGAGCTGGTTCGCGGCGAGCGGGCGGCCGAACTGCTTGCGATCGAGCGTGTACTGACGCGCACGGTGGAAGCAATCTTCGGCCGCGCCCATCGCACCCCACGCAATGCCGTAGCGCGCGCTGTTGAGGCACGTGAACGGCCCCTTCAGGCCGCGCACCTCGGGAAAGGCGTTCTCTTCCGGGCAGAACACGTTGTCCATCACGATCTCGCCGGTCGTGCTTGCGCGCAGGCCGACCTTGCCGTGGATGGCCGGCGCCGACAGGCCCTTCGCGCCCTTGTCGAGCACGAAGCCGCGGATCGCGCCAGCCTCGTCCTTCGCCCAGACCACGAACACGTCGGCGAACGGGCTGTTGCTGATCCACATCTTGCTGCCCGTGAGGCTGTAGCCACCGGCGACCTTCTTCGCGCGCGTGACCATGCTGCCGGGGTCGGAGCCGTGATCGGGCTCGGTCAAGCCAAAGCAACCAATCCATTCGCCGCTCGCGAGCTTGGGCAGGTACTTCTGCTTCGTCGCCTCGTTGCCAAACTCGAAGATTGGCAGCATCACGAGCGAGCTTTGTACGCTCATCATCGAGCGATAGCCCGAGTCGACACGCTCGACTTCGCGCGCGACGAGGCCGTAGCAGACGTAGTTCAGCCCCGCGCCGCCGTAGACCTCGGGGATCGTCGGCCCGAGCAGGCCGAGTTCACCCATCTCGCGAAACACCGACGTCTCGGCGCTCTCGTTTCGAAAGGCTTCCAGCACGCGCGGCGCAAGCCGTTCCTGGCTGTAGGCCGACGCCGCATCGCGCACCGCGCGCTCGTCGTCGCTAAGTTGCGCATCAAGCAGCAGCGGGTCGTCCCAATGGAAGGCTGCGTTTTTCGTGGCCATGTCGTGCTCCGGGTAAAAGTGAAATGAAAGTTGGAGGTTCAGTCGGGAATGACGGCGGTGACTTCGATCTCGACCTTGGCCTGATCTTCGATCAGCGCCTTGACCTCGACCGCAGTCATCGCGGCGTTGAAGCTGCCGATGACTTCGCGGTAGGCGGCGCCGATCGCGCGGCCCTGCGCCAGGTAGTCCTGCTTGTCGGTCACGTACCAGGTCATGCGCACGATGTGCTCTGGCTTCGCACCCGCCTCGTCGAGCACCGCGCGCACGTTCAAGAGCGCCTGGCGCACCTGGCCCGCGAGGTCGGCGCATCGGAACTTCCCGTCCGCGTCCCAGCCGATCATGCCGGCTACGAACACCATCTGCCCGCGGACCTTCACCCCGTTCGCGTAGCCCTTGGGTCGGGCCCAGCCTGGAGGTTGCAACAGTGTCGTCATGCTGCTTTGCCGGCGCCTGGCACGCGCGGGTCGCCCGCGATGCCGAAGCGTTCGATCGCCGCGCGCACGTTGTCCGCGATCGGCCGCGACAAGCCGTCGTCGAGCGAGGTCGTGACGATGACCTGATGCACGCGCACGCGCAATTCATCGCCGTGCCGGCACGACACGTCGAGCGTGATCGAGCTGCGCCCGAGCTTGCGCACCGCGAGGCCGAGCGTCACGCGCTCGCCCATCCGGCTCGGGCGAAGGAACTCGCAATTCAGCGCAACCGTCGGCAGCCCGGTGCGCTGGCCGATGACGACGCGTTCATAGCCGAGTGCAAGCGCGTCGTCGAACCAGTCCTCGACGAGGCCGTTGAACAGCACGAAGTACTGCGGGAAGAAGACGATGCCCGCCGGGTCGCAATGCGAGAAGCGGATTAGTTGTTCGCGCTCGAATGTCATCGCATTCACCTCAGGTTGATTCGCGCAAGCGAAAACGTTGCAATTTGCCGGTCTCAGTGCGCGGCAGTTCGGTGCGGAACTCGATCGCGCGCGGGTACTTGTAGGGCGCGATCGTCGCTTTCACGAAATCCTGCAGGGTGCGCGCCATCGCCGCATCACCTGTATTTCCTTCGCGCAGCACTACGAAGGCCTTGACGATCTGGCCACGCTCTTCATCCGGCTCACCAATGACAGCGCATTCGGAGACCGCCGGGTGCATCAGCAAGGCTTCCTCGACCTCTGGCGCGCCGATGTTGTAGCCCGACGAAACGATCATGTCGTCGGTGCGCGCCTGGTAGTGAAAGTAGCCGTCTTCGTCCATCAGGTAAGCATCGCCGGTCAGGTTCCAGCCGTCCTTGACGTAGGTCGCCTGCCGTTCATCGTCCAGATAGCGACAACCCGTGGGACCTTTGACCGCGAGGCGGCCGACGGTGCCGACCGGTGCCGGCTTGTCGTCGTTGTCGAGCACGCAGGCACGGTAGCCTGGAACGACGGTGCCGGTCGCGCCGGGACGCGCATGGGCCTCGTCGGCAGAGATAAAGATGTGCAGCATCTCGGTCGCGCCGATGCCGTCGATGATCTCGATGCCGGTCGCGTTTTTCCACAATGCACGCGTCGCCGCGGGCAGCACCTCACCGGCCGATACGCATTGGCGCAGCGTGCCGCCCTGGGCGACGCTCAGGCGCAGCTTGCGCGCCGGCTCGGCCATCGCCCGGTACGAAGTCGGCGCGGTGACAAGCGTCGTCACACCGTAGGCGGGGATCGCTTCCAGCAGCGCTGGTGGCGAGGCCTGCTCGAGCAGCACGATGGAAGCGCCGACGCTCATCGGAAACAGCACGAGCCCGCCGAGCCCGAAGGTGAACGCAAGCGGCGGGCTGCCGAGGAAGACATCGCTCTCGCGAGGCCGCAGCACGTGGCCAGGAAACGATGCGCACGCCGCCATCACGTCGCGATGAAAGTGCATCGTCGCCTTCGGCTGACCGGTGGTGCCGGAGGTGAACGCGAGCATGCAGGTGTCGTCGGCGGCGGTGGCGATGTTGTCGAAGTGGTCGGATTGACGCGCCATCGCCGCTTCGAGTCCCTCGGCGCTATCGTCGTGGAAGCAGCGCAGTTGGCTGAGCACAGGCTCGTCGCGCATCGCCGTGCGCAGTTCATCGATGAGGCGCAAGTCGCACAACGCGTGGCTGACCTGCGCCTTGGCAAGCACCTTGCGCAATTCCTTCGCGCGCAGCAACGGCATCGTCGCGACGGCGATCCCACCTGCCTTCATGACTGCGAACCAGCAGGCGACGAGCATCGGGTTGTTCGGCGCGCGCAGCAGCACGCGATTGCCGGGCACGAGCCCCATGTCATTGACGAGCACGTTGGCGATGCGGTTGGCGCGTTGCTGCAGGTCGGCAAAAGTCCAGGACAGATCGCCGGGCGCACGCAGGCAGAGCCTGTCGCCCCGGCCTTCGCTGACGCGCTTGTCGAGCAGCTCAGTGGCGCAGTTGAGCTGCGCGGGGAACTGCAACTCAGGCCGCTCGAACAGAAATTCGGGTTGCTGATCAGGCGGCGGCAAGTGGTCGCGCGCGAACGTGTCGATGTGGGCGGTGAACGTCATGACGCGTCTCCGGTCGAGGGTTCAGTCTGCGTAGGTGATGATCCGCGCGGCGTTCGCAATGGGCAAGTGCGATGGGCCTGCGAGCGTGCCGCGAAAGTGCCACGGGCGACTTCGTGCGAGGCAGTCAAATGGCTCACGCAGTCGCGCCCCGCTCGTTGGCCGTCGATATGTTGAGCGCGAGCTGCACGCGCAACTGGCCGAGGTGCTCGTAGAGCGCCTCCAGCAGCGCAGTATCGACGCCGGCACACAACTCGGCGAGCCAGGCCTCGTGCGCAGCCGCAATCGCCTCGAAGGCCTGCCGGCCGGCGTCGGTCAGACACAGGAGGAACGAGCGGCGGTCGCTCGGATCGTCCTCGCGCGTGACGAGGCCGTCGCGTTCGAGTTCGTCGGTCAGGCCCGTGACATTGCCGCCAGTGACCATCAGGTAGCGCGACAGCATGTTCATCCGCAGCCCTTGCGGGTGACGATGCAACTGCGCGAGGTAGTCGAAACGCGCAAGCGTGATGCCAAAGCGCGCGCGCAGGCGTTTGCGGATTTCAGTCTCGATCTGAGTGCTGCATGCGAGCAGCCGCAGCCAGACCTTGAGCGATAGCCGGTCGCCCGACGCGGCGCGCGCCTCGTGGCCGATCTGGTCGTCGCCGAGCAGGCGCGGCAGGTCGAGCTGCAACGCGGCCGCGGGCTCCGCGTCGTTCACTGCGTCACCCCGCGGCGCATCGTTCAGACCCCGAGTGCGCGGTTGGCCTGATCGGCGCCTGTCGCTCCAGCGGCTTCGGCCAGCGCGCGTTCGCGCTCCAGATTGCGTTCGAGCTGCGATTTGGCCGACAGGTATTGCTTTGGCCAGGGCATCGCGTGATAGCCGATGCGCGCGGCTTCCAGCAGCGTCCACGCCGGATTGGCCAGATGCGGCCGTGCGACGGCGCACAGGTCGGCACGGCCGGCGGCGATGATGCTGTTGATGTGGTCGGCCTCCGAGATCGCGCCGACCGCGATCGTCGGAATGCCCACCTCGTTGCGGATGCGGTCGGCAAACGGTGTCTGGTACATGCGGCCGTAGACAGGCTTCTGGGCCGCGCTGACCTGGCCCGACGAGCAATCGATCATGTCGGCGCCGGCAGCTTTGAGATGGCGCGCAATCTCGACCGCATCGTCCGGCGTGATGCCGCCTTCGACCCAGTCGTGGGCCGAGATGCGCACCGAGATCGGCAAGTGATCGGGCCAGACAGCGCGGATCGCCTTGAAGACTTCGATCGGATAGCGCAGGCGGTTTTCCACGCTGCCGCCGTAGTCGTCGGTGCGCTGATTCGTGAGCGGCGAGATGAACGACGACAGCAGATAGCCGTGCGCGCAATGCAGCTCGAGCCAGTCGGCGCCGGCCTCGGCCGCCCAAACGGCGGTGCGGACGAAATCGGCCGTCACGGCGTCCATGTCGGCACGCGTCATTGCGCGCGAGGTGTCGCTCACACCTTCGAGATACTGCTGCGGCGACGCCGAGATCAGCGGCCAGTTGCCAGACGCCAAAGGTTCGTCGGCGCCTTCCCAGGGGACGCGGGTCGAGGCCTTCGCGCCCGCGTGGCCGATCTGGATCGCGAACTTCGCGTCGGTGTGGGTGTGGATGAAGTCGGCGATGCGCTTGAAAGCCGTCACGTGCTCCGGCTTGTAAAGGCCTGCGCAGCCGGGAGTGATGCGGCCCTCGGCGCTGACGCAGGTCATCTCGGCGAACACGAGTGCGGCACCCCCGAGTGCGCGCGCGCCGAGGTGCACCAGATGGAAGTCGCCTGCCACGCCATCGACCGCCGAGTACTGCGCCATCGGCGAGACGACGACACGATTCTTGAGCACGACGCTGCGCAGCTTGTAGGGGGTGAACATCGGCGGCGGCGCGTCGCCGGCGGGCGCTGTCGTGCCCGATTGCGCCGCAGCGGAATCGGCGAACCAGCGCTCGAAACTCTCGAGCCAGGCCCTGTCGCGCAGCCGAAGGTTCTCGTGCGAGATGCGCTGCGAGCGCGTCAGCATCGAGTACATGAACTGCTCTGGCGGCAGCGTGTCGGCATAGCGATAGCCGACCGCCTCGAACCATTCCATCGCGTTCCACGCGGCGTTTTGCAGCCGCAGCACGTCGATGTTGCGCAGCGCCTGATAGCGCTCCAGCACCTCGGGGATGTGCTCGGGCGCGGTGCCGTGTTCGTTGAACTGGCGCGTGAGTTCGATCGCGTCCTCGAGCGCCAGCTTGGTGCCCGATCCGATCGCGAAGTGCGCGGTATGCACGGCATCGCCCATCAGCACGATGTGACTGCTGCCGTTGAAGTAGGACCACTGCTCACACTTGACGCGCTGAAAGTTGAGCCAGGCGGAGCCGCGCAAGTGACGCGCGTTGGTCATCAGCTTCGCGCCCTGCAGGTTGTCGGCGAAGAGCCTCTCGCAGAACGCGATCGACTCGTCCTGGTCGGCACGATCGAGGCCGTGCGCTTTCCAGACCTCTTCCGGCGTCTCGACGATAAAGGTCGTCGTCGTCTCGTCGAACTTGTAGATGTGCGCCTGGAACCAGCCGTGCTCGGTCTTCTCGAACAGGAACGTGAAGGCGTCGTAGAGCTTGTGGGTGCCAAGCCAGATGTAACGATTGGGCCGGCCGACGATGTCCGGTTTGAAGACCGTGACGTGCTCGTTGCGGATGCGCGAGTTGATGCCGTCCGAGGCGATGATCAGATCGGCGTCGGGGTACTCGTCAGCCGACGTCACCTCGCGCTCGAAGACGAGCTTGACGTCGAGGATCTCGCACCGCGCCTGGAGGATGTTTAGCAGCTTCTTGCGTCCGATGCCGACGAAGCCGTGCCCGCCACTTCGGATCGTGCGGCCCTTGAAGTGCAGCTCGATGTCGTCCCAGTGGTTGAACGCGTGCTCGATCGTCGCCGCCGTGGCCGGGTCCCACAAGCGCATGTTGTCCATCGTCGCGTCCGACAGCACGACGCCCCAGCCGAAAGTGTCGTAGGGCAGGTTGCGCTCGACGACGGTGATGTCATGCGACGCGTCCTGCTTTTTCATCAGCAACGCGAAATAGAGGCCGGCCGGACCTCCGCCGATACAGACGATCTTCATGGTGTGCGGCCCTGTTTCAGATTGTCAGGTTGCGGATGGGCATCGCGATACTTTATGAATAAACAATACACGCGTCAACTACATCGAGGGGTTTGGCGCCGTCCACCGCTTCGGCTTGGCGGAGAGCAATGGCCACCGGCGCAACCCGGCCCAGGTCATTCGCGAAGCCGTCACGTGCGCGAACACCGCGGATCGGGGGTTCCCACGCCAGATCATCGCCGTTAGAGTTGCGTTGACTAGTGGGGCCATTTGGTTGTTTCTGACCTCGGGTTGACTAGCGAACCGTATTGGCACACTTCAGGAGCGACACATGCGGAACAGATTCAAGTACATCGCAGCGGCAGCCGCTTTGGCATGCGCCGGCATCGCTCAGGCGTCGGACTATCAGGGCGGCGTTACGGTCGTGGACTCCGAATTCGCCACCTTCGCGAAGGGCGGCTTGGTGGGGGCCTTTGATCTCTATTGGGACTTCTCGGTCGGCGGCGGCCCTTGGACCTTGACCTCGAGCGTCACCAGCTTCGTGAACGGCGCGAAGGATGTCGACTTCTCTCGAATTTTCCTCACTGATGGGGCAACCGAATACGACTACACGCAGACTGGATTCGATCCAAGCGAGCAGTGGTCGTTGGCGCCGGTGGCACTGACGTCGGGCATCACGTATGAGATCCACACCATTGGCAGCGCGACCGGACGTGCCGCCTTCGCGGGTGAATTGCAGATCACGCCAGTTCCTGAACCGGGGACCTACGCGCTCTTGTTGGCAGGTCTTGGCGCCGTCGGCTTCATTGCGAAGCGTCGCAAGCTGCTCTGAAAGCGGTAACAAAGGCAGACTCTCGCTTCGAGTTCGCCTTTCAGATCAAGCGGGCTTCGGCCCGCTTTTTCATTTTCTTTCGTCGTGCGCCCTGGAGTCAGGTTCTCTCGCTTCTGTAGGGCTCATCGAACTGCAGAAAGTCGGCCTCGCGCATCGCCGCGTCATCCCAGGCTCGCTGAGCGTCCAGCGCGAGCACCCGCTGCGCGTAGCACTGCGGCCCTGCCGGCAGGGCAATGCCGTAGGTCCGCAAGCGCGTGCAAACCGGCGCGTAGTAGGCGTCGACGACGCCGAACGCACCGAACAGGAACGGACCGCCGGAATCATCGAGCGCCCTCGACCACATGTCGCCAATGCGCGCTACGTCGAGCACGGCTTCGGGCTGCTCGCTAAGCACCTTCGCGCCAACGACCGGCAACGAAGCCTCGATGTTCATCGGGAAGTGGTTTCGCAACGCCCCGAAACCCGCGTGCATCTCGGCACACAGGCTGCGAGCCGTCGCCCTCGCGGCCCGCGCCCGAGGCCACAAGTTCAGGTGCGGGAACTTTTCGGCCAGATACTCGGCGATGGCGAGCGTGTCCCAGATGGCCAAGCCATCGTCGACGAGTACGGGTACCTTGGCAATCGGCGCCACGGCGAGGAGCTGACGTCGAAAGACCGAGCCCTCGCTGAAGTCGAGGCGCAGATTGACTTCCTCGAACTCAATGCCTGCATGGCGCATCAACAGCCACGGCCGCAGCGACCACGACGAATAGTTCTTGTTGCCGATGTAGAGCTTCATGGCGTCTTCCTGCATGTCACTTGCTCCACCGCGCATCGCGCGACCCGCGCCGCATGAAACGCGCTCGCTTTCCCCTCGGGGACAGGTTGCCGCAGGCAACCAGGGGGTACGGCGCTGATAGCGCACCGAACCCGATCCGAATCCCCGGTCGGGATCGGTGCCCCCGCGGGGGGGCGGCCGCCAGACGGCCGGGGGTCGGCAGTTTCACATCAGCGCCGATGTACCGCCGCGCGCCAGCGGTTCAGGCGCCCCGCTTCGCCGCCCGGTTGAAGCATCGCCGGCACTACCGCTTTGATGTCCGTCGGCACAATGCCAAGCGACGTAAGGCCCAGGCCTTCGCCGCTCGCAACGTTCGGCACCTGCATCGAGCGCAAGTTGTCGCGCGACATCAGGGGCTCACCCGGCATGAGTTCCATCACCAAGGCTTGGAGCCTGCCCAGCCCAGCGGGCAGCGGCACGATCGGACGCTCGTGCCCCGACCATCCGCCCGCAAGCCGCACCAGTTGCGCCAAGGTGAAGATGCGCGGGCCGGCGCATTCGAAGGTCTCGCCGACGGTTGCGGGATCGTCCAGAGCGCGCACGATGGCCTCGGCCACGTCTTCCACCCAGACGGGCTGGAAGCGCGCGTCCGCACAGGCCAGCGGCATGATCGGGAAGACCGCCTGCAACCTGGCGAATTGATTCATGAAGCGGTCCCCGGCGCCGAAGATGACCGAAGGCCTGAACACAGTTGCCGCCGGAAAGGCGTCGCGCAGCGCCGTCTCGCCCGCCGCCTTGGACCGCAGGTAGTGCGACGGCGCATCGGGCGCCGCACCGAGCGCGCTCACGTGCAGCAAACGCGCAACGCCGGCCACCTTGCAGGCCTGTGCCAGCCGCCGCGGCAGATCAAAATGCACGCGCTGAAAGTCGTTCTCGCGTCCATGCAGGATCGCAACCAGGTTGATGACCACGGTGCGTCCGGCGACGAGTCGCGCAAGTTCGCCGTCGTTGTGCACGTCGGCCTGCTGCACGTCGACGGTCGGCAGCAACTGCAGATGCCGGGCACGGTCGCGCCGCCTGCTCGGCACCGTAATGCGCAGACTGCCGCCACCATGGTGGCGCACGAGCCGCTCACACAGCGCGCTGCCGACAAAGCCGGTGCCCCCGAGGATCAGAATGCTGTTCATGGATGTTGGAGTACCTTCGTGTTGCGCACTCCGGTATTCGCCCTTGGGGCGGCCCGGCGCGCTCATGCGATTGTGCGTCGTCCCAGGGGGCGAGCCGTTCAGGGCAGTTCCTTGTCGAGCGTCGGCGAAGCGTCTTTCGGACCGACCGTCGGGCCGAGCCGGTGCTTCAACGATGCCTTCGAGGCATTCAGCAAGGCCTCGTAATAGGCGGCGTTTGACAGCACCTTCTTCACGTAGTCGCGCGTTTCGCTGAAGGGGATGTTCTCGGCCCAGATCGCGGTCTCGAGCGTCGGCCCGTCGCGCCAGCGCCGCGAGCGCCCCGGCCCCGCGTTGTAGGCCGCCGCAGCGAGCGCCTGCGAGCCGGCAAAGTCGTCGAGCACGAGCTTGAGATAGGCGGTGCCGAGCCGCAGATTGGTGTCCTTGTCATGGAGCATTGCGCGTGAGTAGTCCATGCCGATCTTCTTCGCCGTCCACTTCGCGGTCGCCGGCATGATCTGCATCAGCCCCGACGCGCCGACGCCCGAGCGCGCATCCATGATGAAGCGCGACTCTTGCCGGATCAGGCCATAGACGTACGCCGGGTCGAGCCCGATCTCGCGCGAACGAGCGACGACATCCTGGCGAAACGGCATCGGGAAGCGCTGCTCCATGTTGATCTCGGCCCGCGTGCGGTCGCTCGTGTTGATGCAGCGATCCCACACCTCGTGCTCGCACGCGAGTTGCGCTGCGGCGAGCAGTTCCCGATCATCCATGCCGCGCAGCGTGAAGTTCCACTCGCGCACGCCCTCGCTGCGCAAGCCGATCGAGATCAGCAGCAAGGCGCGCGAAAGGCCCGGGTTCTGCAGCGCTGCGGCCCGTTCCGTCGCTGTCGGTGGCGCGGGCTTCGGCGCCAGCACGAGGGGCTGCCCCAGGTCCTCCGCGGCAAGCGACCCGTAGAAACTCATCTCCCCCGCGATCGACGCAAGCAGGCGATTGGCTTCGGCATCGGGCACAGTCGGCTCGGGTGAAGTTGCCTGCACTGCACGCGCACGCCAATAGACCCAGGACGCCTCGCCCTGCTCCTGCGCGCTCATCGCGTCCACTGCCTGCAACACCTGCGGCCAGCGCGCCGTGCCGTCGCTGCGCAGTGCTGCCCGCGCTTTCCAGGCCAGGGTGTCGTCACTCCATTGCGTGGGCTGCTTCGACTTGGCCGCGAGTCTTGCTGCGCGCGCAAAGTAGGCCGGCGCCTGCGACGTGAGATTCTGCGCCGACTCCCGGCCAGACGAAGCCCAGGCCCAGGCGGCCAGATCGGCCGGCATGTCGCGTTCCCAGCGATCGCCAAGCATCGCCGCCGCCATCTCCGGGTCCTTGTTCGCCAGCCGGATCAGCGCCAGCGCTGCCATTTCTGCCTGATTGCGGGTGGCCGTGGAAGCGTGTCGCGCGAGATAACGCGGCGGCGAATCGAGCGCGTCGCCGACCCGTTTGATCAGCGGCGCGCCCATCAACCCCGCCGCCTGCTTCGCTGCAGCCGGGCGATTGGCATCGACCGAACGACGTGCCTTGAGCCAGACATCGGCGGCGGTGAATTTGCCGGCGTCGTAGAGCGTGGCCGCCATCAGCGCACAGCCGTCGTCGGTATCGCGCTGTGCAAGCCACGCCTTGAGTGCAGCGTCGCGCACCTCACGCCCTGCCAGATGCTCGGTCAGCAGCGCGTAGCAGGTGACCTCGCGATCGTCGTTCATCCGAAAGCGCGGGAAGTCCGCCACAAAGTTCGTCCAGTCGCGACGCCGGCCGAGTTCGAGCAGCCAGTCGTTGCGCAGGCGGTCCTCGACGTAGCTTCCGTTCCAGCGTGCGTAGAAGGCGTCGATCTCGGGCTGCTGCACGCTCGTTAGTCGGTTCGTCAGCTCCCAATATTCGACCCAGGGCAAGAGCGCGTGCCGGTCGACCTGAGCCACCGCGCGCGCCGCAGCGAGGCGGCTACGGTCCTTCTTGCGAAACGCGTCGCGCGCCTCGAGCACGGTCTCGTCGCCGGACTGCGCCCAGGCGGGCCGTGCGACCGTCAACGCGCCGGTCGCGACGAGGGCCACCATCAGCGTGACAGCGAGTCGCCCATATACTGAATTCGATCGTTTCATGTGCCTTGATTGTCCATCCCTGCCATGACCGCAACGCGGCCCACCGCCAACATCGAAGACGGCAGCCGACCGCCTGCAAGCCGGGCCGCAATGCGCCTACGGCTGCTTGCCGCACGGGATCACTTCGCAACCACTACGGACGCCACTGCGGCGCAACACTCGTTGACGGCGCAGCTCGCGCACCTGCTGCGCGAACTCGAACCCGCGGTGCTCGGCATGTACTGGCCGGTTCGCGGTGAATTTAACCCATGTGGCGCATTGGAGTCGGCCGATTGCCCAGCCCCGGCGCTCGCGTTGCCCTACGCGCAACGCGAGCCGCGCCGGATGCGCTATCGCCGCTGGGACGGCGTCCAGCCCGAAACTGTGGATGAATGCGGCGTGCCGGCGCCCGACGCCGGGCCGGAAGTGGTGCCCGACGTGGTGCTCGTGCCGTGCGTCGGCTACACGCGATTCGGCTGGCGTCTCGGCTATGGCGGCGGCTACTTCGACCGCTGGCTCAGCTTGCATCCGCACGTCACGGCGGTCGGCGTTGCCTGGTCCTCGAGCCAAATCGAACCGGCCGACTGGGAGGCGCAGCCGCACGATCGGCCGCTCACAGTGATCATCACCGAAGGCGGCGTCGTTTCCTGAGGGCACCGGACAGAGCGAAGGACAAAGCACCGTCGCGCACAATCGACACACCGCATCAACCGCAAGCCCCATGCAGCCCACGTACCCCGACGCCGATCGCGCCACATTGCGACGCAAGCTGATCGCCTCGCGCGAAGCGCTCGCCGATCGGCTGGAACGCGCGGTGGCCCTGCAGGACGTGCTGCGCGTCTGGCTCGTCGGCCGGCGCGAGGCCAGCATCGGCGCTTACTGGCCCATCAAGGGCGAATTCGATCCATTGCCGGCCCTCTACCGATGGACCGAAGGCGCGCCCGACGGCGTCACGCGCCGCATCGGCCTGCCGCGCGCCGATCGCGCATCCGGGTCGCTGCGATGGCACGTCTGGTTTCCCGGCTGCCCTATGGAGATCGACGCCTACGACATCCCCAAGCCCAAGGGCACCGAAGCCTTCGCGCCCGAGTTGCTCGTCGTCCCCTGTCTCGGCTACGGCCCCGGTGGCGTGCGGCTCGGCTACGGCGGCGGCTTCTTCGACCGCACGCTGCGCGCCGTGACGCCGCACCCGATGACGGTCGGCGTGAGCTTTACGCTCGGCTTCCTGCCGCTGCTGCGCCCGAGTGCGCTGGATATCGAACTCGACGCCCTGCTGACCGAGGACGGCGTGATGTGGCAGCGCGCATAGTTCAGCGGCTGGGCCCTGTCCCTCAGGGCGGCGGCGTCAGCCCCAGCCGCGCGCACAGCTCGGCAACGAGCGCCGACTGGTTCATCGTGTAGAAGTGCAACCCCGGCGCGCCGCCGTCGATCAATCGGCGGCACAGTGCCGTCACGACGTCGAGCCCGAAGGCGCGGATCGACGCCGCATCGTCCAGGTAGCCCTCCATCTTCAGCGCGACCCAGCGCGGAATCTCGATGCCGTCGCGCGCCGCGAACTGCGCGATGCGCCCGAAGTTGTGGAACGGCATGATGCCGGGCACCACCGGCGCCTGCGCCCCGAGCGCGCGCGTCTGCTCGACGAAATGAAAGTAGGCGTCGGGGTTGAAGAAGAACTGCGTGATCGACGAGTTTGCGCCGGCCTCGATCTTGTCGACATAGTGCCGCAGGTCGCGCGCGGCA
This sequence comes from uncultured beta proteobacterium, assembly GCA_963774675.1. Lineage (GTDB taxonomy): Bacteria > Pseudomonadota > Gammaproteobacteria > Burkholderiales > Burkholderiaceae_C > CAIKUF01. The sequence continues at coordinate 270,036 of CAVZFV010000009.1, forward strand.
TAGCGCTCGCCGGGGTGGTACTCGGGATATGCGGCGACCTCGATATGCCAGTCGGCGCCCTGCGTCTCGCGGATGAAGCGCACGAGTTCGGCGGCGAAGCGGAAGTCCCCGGCGCTCGCGGTGCCGCTCGGCATATCGCCGCGCAGTGCGACGATGCGGCGAATGCGCTGCGCGCGATACGTGGTGAGGATCTCGCGCAGGCCGTCGCGCGTCGACCCGACGCACGACAGATGCGGCGCAGCCTCATGACCCGCCTCGGCGATCGCCTTCACGGTGCGCAGCGTCTTCTCACGCGTCGAACCACCGGCGCCGTACGTGACGCTGAAGAACTCCGGGCCGAGCGCACCGAGCTGGCGCACCACGTCTTTGAGCTTCTCGTCGCCGACGGGCGTGTTGGGTGGAAAGAACTCGAAGCTGATCGGCACGTTCACTGAACGACCCTCCGCGCCATGCGCTCTGGGTTGAAGCATTGGAAGCGGCCGGGCGAAATCAAGTCGCCCCCTTGTGCTTGGCCCAGACGAAGAACTCGCGATTGCCGTCGCCGCCCGCGAGCTCGCATTCGAAATAGGCGTTGACCTTGAAGCCGAGCGCCTTGCAGGCCTGCCAGATGCGCGTCTCGACGATCGCGTGCGAGGCCGCCTGCTTGACGATGCCGCCCTTGCCGATGTGCTCGGGCTGCAACTCGAACTGCGGCTTGACGAGCAGCAGGCACTCGCCATCATCGGCCATCAGACGCAACACCGTCGGCAGCACATGCGTGAGCGAAATGAACGACACGTCGCCGACGATCAGATCGAAGCGCGCCGCGCCCATCTCGGCCTCGAATGTGGAGCCACTCGTGTCGCGCGCGTTGACGCCCTCGAAGCAGCGTACGCGCGCGTCGGCTTGCAGCTTGGGGTGCAACTGGCCATGCCCGACTTCGATGCCGACGACGCTCGCTGCGCCGCGCTGCAGCAGCACGTCGGTGAAGCCGCCTGTGCCCTGGCCGATGTCGAGGCATGAGCGCCCCTCGACGCCGATAGCACAGCGCGTGAGCGCCGCCTCGAGCTTCAAGCCGCCGCGCGAGACGTAGCGCAGCTCGGCATCATCGGTGACCTCGAGCTCGCAATCCTCGGGTAGGTCCTCTCCCGTCTTGCGCGGCACCGCCCAGGCCGTGCCCGGCACGCGCCAGCGCACCGCGCCGCGATCGATCAACCGCTGCGCGGCGGATCGCGTCGGCGCGAGTGCGCGTTGCAACACGAGCTGATCGGCACGCACGGCAGCGTGCTCAATAGCGGTAGGTGGCGGGCTTGTACGGCCCCTGCTTGGGCACGCCGATGTACGCGGCCTGCTCGTCGCTGAGCTCGGTCAGCATCGCGCCGACCTTCTTCAGGTGCAGCCGCGCGACCTTCTCGTCGAGATGCTTGGGCAGCACGTAGACCTTGCCCACGTCGTAGGCGTCGGCGTGCGCGAAGAGTTCGATCTGGGCGATCGTCTGGTTGGCGAAGCTCGACGACATTACGAAGCTCGGGTGGCCGGTGCCGCAGCCGAGGTTCACGAGCCGGCCCTTGGCGAGCAGGATGATGCGCTTGCCCGGCTTGCCGCCCTCGCCCGGGAAGATCACGTGATCGACCTGCGGCTTGATCTCCTCCCATTCGCACTTCGAAAGCGATGCGACGTCGATCTCGTTGTCGAAGTGGCCGATGTTGCAGACGATCGCCTGGTCCTTCATCGCCGCCATGTGGGCGTACGTGATGACGTTCTTGTTGCCGGTGCAACTGACGAAGATGTCGGCCTTGTCGGCGGCGTACTCCATCGTCACGACCTTGTAGCCTTCCATCGCCGCCTGCAGCGCGTTTATCGGGTCGATCTCGGTCACCCAGACCTGCGCCGAAAGTGCACGCAGCGCCTGCGCCGAACCCTTGCCGACGTCGCCATAGCCGGCGACGCACGCCACCTTGCCGGCAACCATCACGTCGGTCGCCCGCTTGATCGCATCGACCAGTGATTCGCGGCAACCGTAGAGGTTGTCGAACTTGCTCTTGGTGACCGAATCGTTGACGTTGATCGCGCGAAACAGCAATGCGCCCTTGGCACTCATGTCGTTCAGGCGATGCACGCCCGTCGTCGTTTCTTCGGTCACGCCGATGATCTGCGCGCCCTTGCGGCTGTACCAGGTCGCATCGACAGCGAGCTTGGCCTTGATCGCGGCGTAGAGGCAGGTTTCCTCCTCGCTCGTCGGCTTGTCGAGCACCGACGCGTCCTTCTCGGCGCGCTTGCCGAGGTGCATCAAGAGCGTCGCATCGCCGCCGTCGTCGAGGATCATGTTCGGGCCTTCGCCGTCAACTCCCTTGCCACCGAACTCGAAGATGCGGTGCGTGTAGTCCCAGTAGTCGGTCAGCGTCTCGCCCTTGTAGGCGAACACCGGCGTGCCTTTGACGGCGAGCGCGGCGGCGGCGTGATCCTGCGTCGAGTAGATGTTGCACGAGGCCCAGCGCACCTCGGCGCCGAGCGCCTGCAGCGTCTCGACGAGCACCGCAGTCTGGATCGTCATGTGCAGCGAGCCGGCGATGCGCGCGCCCTTCAGCGGCTGACTCTTCGCGAACTCTTCTCGGATCGCCATCAGGCCGGGCATCTCCGTCTCGGCGATGCGGATTTCGCGCCGGCCCCAATCGGCAAGCGAAAGGTCGGCGACGATGTGATCGGTGGTGGATTGCAGGACGGCACTCATGAGCTTCTCCGGTTGGGTTACGACATGACTTGATTACAAGTCAGCCTCCACCAAAACTACGTTTTGGTGGTGTGAACACCACGGCCGGCGAGCGACGCTGCCTTCGGGGCTGCTCGCCGCACCGGATGGTGGGGACGAGCGCGGTTGGAACTGTTTCCGAGCCTGGGACGCACGCCGCACGAATGCGGGGGTCTCGCAGCGCTCCTCGGAACCGGTTTGATTATAGGGCGCACGCATGCTGTGTGCTTTGTGCATGTCGTGTGATGCGGCACGCACATCCGGTCGAACCGCGACGTCGGGCGGGCCTTTCGAACGTGGTACGTGCGTTTTGCTACGACCCGTTGGCCGGCGCGAAGTCGCCTCCGCGATCTTGCGACGTCAACGCGGCGCGGCCGACGATCAGCGGATCGAGCGCGCCGATGCCGACCGGATCCTTGTTCGAATAAGGCAGACGATGCAGGATGTAGCGCAACCCGCTCAGGCGCGCGCGTTTCTTGCAGTCCGACTTGATCACCGTCCACGGCGCGTCGGCCGTGTCGGTGTGCATGAACATCGCTTCCTTGGCGCGCGTGTAGTCGTCCCAACGGTCGAGCGAGGCGAGGTCGATCGGACTCAGCTTCCACTGCTTGAGCGGGTGGGTGCGGCGCTCCTTGAAGCGGCGGCGCTGCTCGTCGCGGCTGACCGAGAACCATAGCTTGAACAAGTGCACGCCGCTGCGGACGAGGTGGCGCTCGAACTCGGGCGCCTGGCGCATGAATTCGAGATACTCCTCGTCGCTGCAAAAGCCCATCACGCGTTCAACACCGGCGCGGTTGTACCAACTGCGGTCGAACAGGACGATCTCGCCGCGCGTCGGCAGATGCTGCGTGTAGCGCTGGAAGTACCATTGGCCGCGCTCGAGCTCGGAGGGCTTTTCGAGTGCCACGACGCGCGCGCCGCGCGGGTTCAGATGCTCCATGAAGCGCTTGATCGTGCCGCCCTTGCCAGCAGCGTCGCGCCCCTCGAACAGGATGACGACGCGCTGGCCGCTGTCCTTCACCCAGGCCTGGAGCTTGAGCAACTCGACCTGCAGTCGGTATTTCTGCTTCTCGTAGCTCTTGCGCGAAAGCAGGTTGCGGTACGGATAGGCACCCTCTCGCCAATGCTCGGAAAGTTCGGCGTCAGGATCGGGGCTGCTCGGGTCGAGCGTCGTCTCGCGCTTGAACAAGGCGTGCCGCAACGCGAGCGCGTCGTCCGGAGAAGCCCCGGCAATCACCGCCTTCAACTGCGCCAGTACTTCATGCGGATCGCTTTCGCTCGCTTGGGCTACCACGTCGCGCAATGCGGCGGCCTGCGCCTCCTGCGCCGCCAGCATGGACTCCTTCACCACATGGCGTTCGATGCTGCGCACGCCCAGGCGCGGCGCGATGTCGCCCGCCTGTACCGGTCGCCCCGAGTCACGCTTGCCCGCGCCAGAACTGCCGTTCCGTTTCGCCTTTGGCGTCGGCTGCGACTTCGGCTGCGAAGCCTTTCGCGCTCTCGGCGATGCCTTGGCCTTGTGCGCGGTAGTGGCCTGGTCCTGAGCAACGGCGGTCTTGCTGGTCATAAGCTGATCCCTCGAGGCACCGGCCTCGTACGCTCGATTGTGAAGCCGCGCGTTGAGGACGAATTGAGCCCGATCATGTTCGCGGTTACCCTGACGATGGTGTGCGAGACTGCGCCGATGCCCCGCGAACGCATGATCCCCCTGGCCCAAATGCCACGGCTGACACGCGAGCGTCTGCGCGGCGTGCGCGGCGTGTTGACCGACATCGACGACACGCTGACGCGCGACGGCGCGATCGAGTCCGTCGCGCTCGATGCGCTGCAGCGCTTGCGCGCTCAAGGCATCGAGGTGCTCGCGATCACCGGCCGGCCCACGGGCTGGAGCGAACCGTTCGCGCTCGCCTGGCCGGTGGCGGCGATCGTGGCCGAAAACGGCGGCGTGATGCTGCGTGCGGAGAACGGTCGGCTCGTGCGCGAGTTCGCGCAACCCGAGGCCGAGCGCCAGGTCAACACGCGGCGTCTCGCCGCATGCGCCGCCGCGGTGCCGCGCGAAGTGCCGGGCGCGACGCTCGCGACCGACAGCGCCGGCCGGCTGACCGACATCGCGGTCGATCACAGCGAGTTCGCGCATCTCGATGCGGGGCAGATCGCGCAGGTCGTTGCCGTGATGCAGCAGCACGGCTTGCGCGCGACGGTGAGTTCGATCCACGTCAACGGCTGGATCGGCGAACACTCGAAGTGGAGCGCCGCGCAATGGGCCGTGCGGCACTGCACCGGCGCGCCGTTGAACGTCGACGAATGGCTCTATGTCGGCGATTCGACGAATGACCAGCTGATGTTCGAGCACATCCCGTTGTCGGTCGCGGTCGCCAACATCGCGCGCTTCGTGCCCGAGCTCGACGTGCTGCCGGCCTATGTGACGCAAGGCGAGCGCGGAGAGGGCTTTGCCGAACTCGCGCGAGCCGTGATCGCCGCGCGCGGCACGGTATAGCAACTCCCACTTCGGGTGCCTCAGGTACGTCAGGTCGATCACGAGGACCGGGCGAACCGATTCGCCTTCAGCTCGCGGCGCCCAGGAATACGCGCATCCGTTCGAGCTCGTCTTCGAGCTCGCGCTTGAACGCCGTATCTCGCGGCGCGCGGCCAGCAACGTACCCAAGGTCGGCATTCAGCTCGCCCCTTGCATCGACCGACAAATTGCCCCACCCGATCACTGCGTCGCGCCACAGCAGTGGCAGTGCGTAGTAGCCGCGCACGCGCTTCGGCGCCGGCGTGTAGGCCTCGAAGCGGTACGCCCAGCCCCAGAACATCTCGAATCGCCGCCGGTCCCAGACCACGGGGTCGAACGGCGCGAGCAAGCGCACGCAGTCGCCCGGTTCGGCGGCGCGCAGGCGCTCGCCCGCGGGCCAGTACCACTCCACGCCGTCGACGTGCGTCGACGCAAGGCGCTCCCTAGCGCGGCGCAATGTCCGCGTGCGCTCCGCATGATCGCCACGCCATTGCGGTGCACCGAAGGCCAGCGCGCTCAGCAGCCATCCGAGCGTGGGCGCGGGCACCGGCGCGTACTTGGCAATTGCGATGTCGAACAGCGTGTCGAGCGCCGCGGCCGGGTCTGCAGGCGGCTGCGTGGCGTTGCGCGCCGTGTAGAGCCGTACGCCGCCCTCGCGCCGCGCGATACGAAGCAGGCCGCGGTAGTGCATGCCGTCGAGCAACTGCGTGCTCGCGTTGCTTGCGCCGCCGAACCAGTTGGTCGACTTGCCGTGTGCAAAGCGGACGTCAACCTCGCGCGGGTGCACGACACCCCGTTCGCGCACGAAGTCGAGTACCGCGTGCGCCTGCTTCCAGCGCGCCGGCGTCCACGCACTGCGCGGCGTGCGCGGATGCATCAGCGCGTGCGTTGCGCGCGGCAGGAAGCCGTAGTTGACGAAGCAGTCCTCCTCGATCGCGAGGCGAGGGTAGCGGCGCTCGAGGTCGCCCGCGCGATAGCCCTCCACGCGGTGGCGCAGCGTCAGATCCTGCGCGCGCGCCGGCGCGCGGATGGGATCGGCCTGTACAAAGCCGAGCTTGCGGATCGCCGCCGGCAGCGTTGTCGGCTTGAATAGGCTGCGCGCAATCGCACGGCGGCGCAGGTCGACAAGGCTTGGAGCGGGCACTTGCGAATGATGCACGAACGAGCTGCCCGCCAACGAGCTGCCCGCCAGAGAAACCGTCACCGCATAACGCTCGGATAACGCTGCCTGGCCCACAGTTCGCGCCGGGCCGAGTCATCCCAGGCTCGCAAACAGGAGAACACCATGCGCAAGCGCATTCGAAAGATTCAGGCGGCATGCGGTCGCTTCGCCGTTGGGCTGAGCCTGGCCGGCGCACTCGCCGCGTGTGGTGGCGGTGGTGGCGGCGGCGACAGTGGCACCGGTCCCGAGGTGCCGCCCAACGAGGCGCCGCCACCCTCCGTCTACGATCTGAACGTCGATCCGCATCCGCTTGCCGCGACGATATCGCTCGACACTGCGCGCGCGGTATCGGCCGACTTCCCCGTCGAGGGCGGGACGCTCACGGCCACCGACGCCGACGGCGTTCGCTATACGCTGACCGTACCGGCAAACGCGCTGACGCTGCCAGTGCGCATCACGATGACGCCGCTCGCAAGCGTCAAGGGCCTGCCCTTCGGCGAGCGCAGCTACGGCGTGCAACTCGGCCCCGACGGACAGCAGTTCCTCAACTTCGTGACGCTTTCCGTCAAGCCTCCGACCGGCATGAGCTGGCCGCTGGACCAGCAGATTCCCGTCACGCTCGACGGAGCGAAGAACCAGTTGTCGCTCGCCGCGCTCGACACCGCGCTCGAGACGCCGACCTTCAAGCTGCTGCACTTCAGCAGCTACGTCGTGCTGCTCTCCGAGAAGGGCTTTGACGCCTCAGTTTCCGACGTGCGCAAGCGCATCGGCGGCAGCGAAGAGCGGCGCCTGAACAGCGCCGCGGCGGAGGTCCTGGCCAATGAGCGACAACGGCAGATGCGTGGCGAGCCGCCGTCGGACGTCTGGAGCGAACTCGCCCCGCTGCGCAAGGAGTTCATCGACACCGTGCTCAAGCCGCGCATCGCTGCCGCCGGCAGCAGTTGCGCTGCGGGCAAGCTCGCGATGCAGACGCTGCTCGGGCAGGAGCGCCAGGATCAGCTTCTCGGGCATGAGGAGTCCGATCTCGACGCGATGGGCCAGTTCGGTGGCGCACTCGGCGACAGCGTCACCGAAGTCTGCATGCGCGAGGAGTACGAGATCTGCCGCGACGAACACATCGTGACGCGCATCGCCGGGAAGCTGTTCGGCGTGCTGCGCCAGGACGCGTTGCTCGGCATCATCAATCCCAAGCGTGAGGCCATGGCCAGCGAATACGCGCGCAAATGCCTGCAGTTCGAGGTGCAGTTCGACAGCGACATGACGCTCTCCGTCAATACACCGGCCCACACGGTGCGCGAGACGATGTCGTCGCGGCTGAAGCTCGGCTTCGTGACGGACACGATGCAACTGCCACCCAACACGCCGCCCGAGATCCTGCAAAGCTACGCGTTGATCAGCGCCAGCGGACTGGTGCCACTCGTCTCCAAGTCCTACGCGGCCAGCTACACCGAACCCTGCTACGAGAACAGCGCGCCGCACGGCATCGGGGGCTTGTTCGGTGCCGCGTTCCTGGGCATCGAACCCGATGTCGATGCGCCCGGCAATCCGGGCGGGTCCAATCGGGTCAAGGACTTCAAACTGAGCCTGGCCTTGGATGCCAGCTCGGCGGGCGTGTCCAACCACACCGTTTCACACCGCAACTACAACGCGACTACCGGCGGCTGCGAGGACAAGCCGCAAAGCTACGTCGAATACGAGGGCTGGCTTAGCGCATTCGGCGGCCAGTGGCTCAGCGAGATCACCGTTTCCGACTCGGGCGCGGTGGTTCGCTCCTGGGCCTCCGCGGGCAACAACGACATCATGGCGACGAAGGACGTGAGCCGGTCCTTCGACGACGGACAGTCGCATGCCTCTGGCACCGTGCGCATGGTGCTGTTCCACACCCCGATCCGCTAAGGAGACATCAATGGCCACCGCCTTGCCCGCTGCCGTCACACGCCGACAACTCGCGCGATCGCGCGCTCAGCCTTTGATCGCGGGCAGTTGCCAGCCGCCCGCGTCATGCGATGCTTCCCGCTCACGACCGCCACGTCCAGGTGGTCGAAACCGCAGCAGGAGCCCGCACAAATGAAGACCCGATCCACGCTCGGCGCCGCACTCGGTGCCGCCCTGGTCGCCGCCGCAGGCAGCGCATCGGCACAGACCCAGGTCGCGAAGCCCCCGATTTCGCAGGCCTGGATCGACGTCGCGACCTTCTCCGGCGTAGGCATGCCGGTCATGGGTGGCGCGGGCGGTGCGAATCCGATGGCGATGATGGGCAGCATGTTCGGCGGCGGTGGAGGCGGCAAGAACACGTTCGGCATGACGCAGGTCGGGTCGGCTGGCCGCTGGCTCGACGTGACGCTCTACACGAGCCGCAACCCGTCGCTCGCCGAGGCCATGCAGGCGGTGCCCGCCGCCACCCAACTCACCCCGAGCCTGAGGCTCGTCTCGCCCAAGGCCGAGAAGCGCAAGCCGCCGCCGCCGGGTGACGAGTCGGTGGATGAACCGGACTATGAGCGCCCGAAGGGCAAGATCTTCCTCTACTGGGGCTGCGGCGACAAGGTGCGCGCCGGCCAGCCGCGGGTGCTCGACATGGCCAGCGCGAGCCCGGCGGACTTCCAGAAGTTCTTCGTCTCGCGCCGCGCGACGCAGCGCGGCGCGCACAGTGCCGTGGGTCGCCCGGCCTGGCCGAATGCGGTCGACACGCGCATGGTCCCGGCCAGCGCCTCGCTCGTCGGCGAACACGCGTTCAGCGGACAGGGCGTTCCCGAGAATTTCAGGTTCGCGATCGGTGCCGCGCAGGATCTGATGCCGCCGATCAAGCTGCGCCAGGGCGAATCCGGTGGCGCGACCAAACTCGAGTGGAACTCGTTGCCGACAGCGCGCGCCTACTTCATCGCTGCGATGGGCGCCAAAGGCGGCTCTGAGAACGAAATGGTGTTTTGGACCTCGAGCGAGCAGCCCGAGATCGGCATGGGGCTCGTCGACTACCAGACGAACCCTGCCGTCGACCGTTGGCTCAAGGAGGGCGTGCTGCTCGCGCCGAGCGTCACGCAATGCGCGGTGCCCAAGGGCATCTTCGGCGACGGCGGCGGGGCGATGCTGCGCATGGTCGCCTACGGGTCGGAGCTCAACCTCGCGCATCCGCCGCGACCTGCCGACCCGAAGGTCGCGTGGGAACCCGAGTGGGCAGTGAAGATCCGCGTCAAGAGCGTGGCAAACGCGATGCTCGGGATGGACATCGAAGAGATGACGCGCGGCGCGGGCGGCCAAGCCCCGTCGGCTGACGAACCCCCGCCACCACCGCAGAAGGAGGAAAGCAACCCGCTGAACCCGGCGAACCTGCTGAAGGGGATACTGGGGCGGTAGGTTGTCGCAGACGCAGCTTGAACCAAGAGGCGCTGCGGCCAGGTTGGCCGCAGCTTCAGGTCAGCAACTGCGCGGCGGGGTCTCCAGCCCCCCTGCCGCGCGAAGCACTGCGGCTTTGTCCGTCCTTTGGCTGCGGCCGGCCCTGCGGGCCTTGACTTCACATTCGCGAAGTCAGCGTTCAACGAAGAGCGGACAGGCTCGCTCCGCTCAGGGCCTTACAGGCCCGCGGCCGCCCGCAGTGTGGCCGCCTTGTCCGTTCTTTGGCTGCGGCCGGCCCTGCTGGCCTCGACTTCACATTCGCGAAGTCAGCCTTCGCCGAAGAGCGGACAGGCTCGCTCCGCTCAGGGCCTTACAGGCCCGCGGCCGCCCGCAGTGTGGCCGCCTTGTCCGTTCTTTGGCTGCGGCCGGCCCTGCTGGCCTCGACTTCACATTCGCGAAGTCAGCCTTCGCCGAAGAGCGGACACGCTCGCTTCGCTCAGGGCCTTACAGGCCCGCGGCCGCGCGCAGCGTGGCCGCCTTGTCCGTTCTTTCCCACGAAAACTCGGGCTCCTCTCGGCCGAAGTGGCCGTAGGCTGCCGTCTTCTCGTAGATCGGGCGCAGCAGGTCGAGCATCTGGACGATGCCCTTCGGGCGCAGGTCGAAGTGCTCGGTGATCAGCGCGGCGATCTTCTCGTCCGAGATCACGCCCGTGCCTTCGGTGTAGACGGTGACGTTCATCGGCCGCGCGACACCGATTGCGTAGGCGACCTGGATCTGGCACTGGCGCGCCAGCCCCGCGGCGACGATGTTCTTCGCCACGTAGCGAGCTGCGTACGCGGCCGAACGGTCGACCTTGCTCGGGTCCTTGCCCGAGAACGCGCCGCCGCCGTGCGGACAGGCGCCGCCGTAGGTGTCAACGATGATCTTGCGCCCGGTCAGGCCGCAGTCGCCCTGCGGGCCGCCGACGACGAAGCGGCCGGTCGGGTTGATCAGGTACTTCGTCCCCTTCAGCCATTCGGCGGGCAGCACCGGCTTGATGATGTCCTCGATCACCTGGTCGATGAAGGACTGCTTCATCTTCGTCGCCGTCTCGCTCTGGTCCGGGCTGTGCTGGCTCGACAGCACGACGGTGTCGATCGAGTGCGGCTTGCCGTCGACGTAGCGCATCGTCACCTGGCTCTTGGCGTCGGGGCGCAGGAAGGGCATGCGCCCGTCCTTGCGCAACTGCGCCTGGCGCTCGACGAGGCGGTGCGCGTAGTAGATCGGCGCAGGCATCAGCTCGGGCGTCTCGTCGCAGGCGTAGCCGAACATCAGGCCCTGATCGCCGGCGCCGGTGTTCAGGTGATCGTCGCTCGCGTGGTCGACGCCTTGCGCGATGTCGTTGCTCTGCTTGTCGTAGCAGACCATCACCGCGCAGCCCTTGTAGTCGATGCCGTATTCGGTGTTGTCGTAGCCGATGCGCCTCAACGTGTCGCGCGCGACCTGTATGTAGTCAACGATGACATCGCTGCGGGCGGTGATCTCTCCGGCCAGCACAACGAGGCCGGTATTCGTCAGCGTCTCGGCAGCAACACGCGCGTGCGGATCCTGCTTGACGATTGCGTCGAGAATGGCATCCGAGATCTGGTCGGCCACCTTGTCCGGGTGGCCCTCTGAAACGGATTCGGAAGTGAAGAGAAAGTCGTTCGCCATGGAAATGCTCCAGTCAGGTTGCAGATCGCGTTGCCGGTCTGGTTTCCCTGGAGATGCGGCGAACGCTTTAGCAGGATTTGTTGAGCGCAGCCTGTCGGCTGCCGCCCGGCAGGCGCCGCGCCGCGGCCCCTGCATCGCCCCGCAAGTAGTTCATAACTCGGCGATAGCCGCATTATAGGAAGCATGCAACGCATCGTCCGCTGGCTGTCCCGCCGACCTCTGTGGTTTCTGCACGCTATCGGCGCCGCACTCGGCTGGCTGACCTATGGGCTGTCGCCGACCTATCGCCGGCGCGTGCGGAGCAACGCCGCACTGGCCGGCATTTCGGCCTCGGCACGGCGCGGCGCGGTCGCCGAGGCGGGCCGTGCGCTGCTCGAGTTGCCCTACCTGTGGCTACGCGCGCCCGACGCACCGATCTCGCCGCCCGTGCAATGGGAGGGCGCCGCCCTGATCGACGCCGCGCACGCCGAGGGGCGCGGCATCGTCTTCCTGACACCGCACATGGGCAGCTTCGAAGTCACAGCACAGGCCTACGCCGAGCGCTATGCGGCAGCACATGGGCCGATCACGGTGCTCTACCGGCCAGCGCGCAAGACCTGGCTGCGCGAGCTGGTGGACACCTCCCGCGCGCGCCCCGGTCTGGCAACCGCCCCCGCGACGCTGGCCGGTGTGCGCCAGATGATTCGCGCGCTGCGGCGCGGCGAGGCGGTCGGTCTCCTGCCCGACCAGGTACCGCCCGCCGGCCTCGGCGTGTGGGCGCCGTTCTTCGGGCAGAAGGCCTACACGATGACGCTCGCCGCGCGCCTCGTGCTGCAGACCGGCGCCACACCCCTGATCGCCTGGGGCGAACGATTGGCGCATGGGCGGGGCTACGTCGTGCGCCTTTCGCCACTCGCCGAAACGCCGCCGGCAGACGATGCGCTCGCCGCGGCAAGTGTCGTCAATCGCGCAATGGAAGCGCTCATCCGGCGCGCGCCGCAGCAGTACCTGTGGGGCTACAACCGCTACAAGGGGCCGCGCCAGGAGATTGACCCGCGCGTTTCATCCGGATGAGCTCGGCGCCGCGATACGCGCGAAAGGCTCGGCGCCCCGCCGGCGCAGCGGCCGATGGTCAGCCGAGACCGATAATCGCCCGATGCAATTGAGCTTCACCAAAATGCAGGGCGCTGGCAACGACTTCGTCGTCATCGATGCGACGCGCGCGCCGTTTCACGCCACGCAAGACCAGCTGCGCCGCCTCGGCGACCGGCGCCTGGGCGTCGGCGCCGATCAGATCCTCATCGTCGAGGGCAGCGACGCTCCGGGCGTGGACTTTCGCTATCGCATCTTCAACAACAGCGGCGACGAGGTCGAACATTGCGGCAACGGCGCACGCTGCCTGGTGCGCTTCGTGCACGATAAAGGGCTGTCGGCAAAGAAGACGCTGCGCGTCGAGACCGTCAACAACCTGCTCGAGCTGCGTCTGCAGGACGATGGCCGCGTCACCGTCGACATGAACCGGCCCGTGTTCGATCTCTCCAGGATTCCGTTCGATGCATCTGGCCTCGCCTCGCGCAAGTCGGCGGACTTCGAGTTGTGGCCGCTCGCGCTCGATGGCGCGACGGTCGAAGTCGCCGTGCTGTCGATGGGCAACCCGCACGCGGTGCAACTCGTTGCCGATGTCGATGTCGCGCCGGTCGCGTCGGTCGGCCCGCAAGTCGAGCAGCACCCGCGCTTTGCACGCAAGGTGAATGCCGGCTTCATGCAGGTGCTCGCGCGCAACGAGGTTCGCTTGCGCGTGCACGAGCGCGACGTCGGTGAGACGCTGGCCTGCGGCACGGGCGCCTGCGCCGCAGTCGTCGCCGGCATCCGTCTCGGGCTGCTCGACGACACGGTTGAAGTGCACACGCGTGGCGGGGCGCTGCGCATCGAGTGGGCCGGCGGCAACGCGCACGTGCTGATGACGGGCCCCGCAGAGACAGTCTTCGAAGGAACCCTCACGCTATGAACACCAACCTCGGCACCCAAGGCATCACCGAAGCCGATATCGCGAACTTCCTCGCCAACACGCCGGGCTTCTTCGAGCGCCATGCGGAACTGCTCGGCGCGGTGCAGCTCACGAGCCCGCACGGGCAGCGCGCCGTCTCGCTGCAGGAGCGGCAGATGGAAATGCTGCGCGACAAGATCAAGGGCCTGGAGTCCAAGATCATCGAGATGATCCGCAATGGGCAGGACAACCTCGTGATTGCCGACCGTCTGCACCAGTGGACGATTTCGATCATGCGGACCGAGAGCGCGGCCGACGTGCCGGAAGTGCTGGTCGATGGTCTGATGCGTCGCTTCCAGATCCCGCAGGCCGGCATTCGTGTGTGGGGCGCCGACGGGCCCTACGCAGCGCTGCCCTTCGCGCAGCCTGTGGGCGCCGACGCGAAGACCTTCGCGTCGAGCCTGAGCGCGCCGTACTGCGGCGTCAATGCCGGTTTCGAGGCCGCGCAGTGGCTGGGCGAACCGGCGCAGATCATGTCGCTCGCCCTGATCCCGCTGCGCGAAGCGGCAACTGGCGAAGCCTTCGGCATGCTCGTGCTCGGCTCGCCGGACCCGACGCGCTACAGCGCGGACATGGGTACCGACTTCCTCGCGCGCGTCGGCGAGATCGCAAGCGCCGGGCTCGCGCGACTGCTCGGGACGCGCGCCGGCAGCGCGGCATAAAGAGCGCCTGGCTCAGGCAGCCTGCTCGTGACGGCTGAAGCGCGTGTCGCGAATCAGGCTCGGCCGACGGGCGAAGCCCTTACGGCATCGCCGCTGGTCGAACGCTATCTGACCCACCTGCGCGTCGAACGGCGTCTCGCAGCACGCACGCTCGCCATCTACGCATACGCGCTGCGGCGCCTGGCCGAACAGGCCCGGACCACCGCAATCGAAATCACCGCCGTCGAGCCGCAACACGTGCGGCGCTGGGCCGCGCAACTGCACGGCGCAGGGCTGTCGCCGCGCAGCGTCGCGCTTCACCTGAGCGCGTGGCGCGGGCTCTACCGCTGGCTCGGGCGCGACACGGTCGTCGCTGCGAACCCGGTCGAAGGCGTGCGTGCGCCGAAGGCGGCCAAGCCGCTGCCCAAGGCGCTCGCGGTCGATCAGTCGGTCGCGCTAGCGGAGCATCGTGGAGCCGGAGACCCGGCGCTTGCCGCACGCGACGCCTGTGTCGTCGAGCTGCTGTACGGCAGCGGGCTGCGCATCGCCGAACTCGTCGGCCTCGACGTTCGCGCAAGCGCCGAAGCGCGCGGCTGGATCGACTTGCCGGGCGGCGAGGCACACGTGCTCGGCAAAGGCAGCAAGCGGCGCAGCGTGCCGGTCGGCAGCGCGGCGCGCGCAGCGCTCGCGGCGTGGCTGCCGTTGCGTGCGACGCTCGCAAAGCCGGACCAGCCGGCGCTGATCGTCGGGCGCAACGGCACCCGGCTGACGGCAAGCCAGATCCGCTCGCGGCTGAAGATGCGCGCGATCGAGGCCGGCATCACCAGCCACGTGCATCCGCACATGCTGCGCCACTCCTTCGCCTCGCACCTGCTGCAGTCGAGCGGTGACCTGCGTGCCGTGCAGGAGTTGCTCGGCCACGCGAACATCAGCACGACGCAGGTGTATACGAAGCTCGACTTCCAACACCTGGCCAAGGTCTACGACGCGGCGCATCCGCGGGCGCGCAAACGCTGAGCGGCGGGTACGTGTCTCCCGCGTCGCTCGTCGCGTCCGCGCATCGCACCTATATGAGATCCTTCACATCCAGGCCGAAGGCAAAGCCGTTGCCTTCGTGCGCGAGGACCGCATTCGAGGTCGCACCGCGTCCGTCGGGCTGGACCTGCACCACGCCAAAGTTGAACTTGTTAACGACATCTCGCAAGGTCGAGTGGATGCCTGGCGCCAGTGCAAACGATTCGTCGACAAAAGTGCCTACCAGCGGTTGCGTGTCGTCGATCTGGCTGATGCCCGACGAGGTGAGAGACACGGCAGTGGCCTTGGGCACCCGCGAACAGACGTCGAAGATGCAGCCGATGTGGATGTCGCCGGACAGGAACATGAGCTCGCGTCCCGCACCCGCATCACGGTTCGCGAACCGCGCCTTGAATGACTTCTGCAGCAGTTCCTTCTGCTCTGGCCGCGCATAGCGGTGCGACCACTGGTCGCGCGCCTCATCGAGGTTGCTGATCTGGAAGTGACCCAGATTCGGCTGCCGGCCGATCGCTCGCGAGATCTTCGTACTGATGATGGCCTTGACCAGTTCGACTTTCGAGTCGCTGGACTGCGGATGCAGCAGCGCCTGTTCGTCGCCGCGCTTAAAGGCCTCGACATCGTCGGTGCGCGTGCCCATGATGCGCTGGGTACCGCCGTCCGGGTCCTGTGACGCCACTGGCGTTGCGGTGACGACGGCCAGCGCATCGATGTCGGTCGGCAGGTTGGCAAACACCTGATCGATGAACTGCCACTGCGTGGCGCCGAGGATCGGCTTGCCCTTGCGGAAGACATCGCGCTCGCCGCGGCTGTCCAGCACCATCACCAGGAGGCGCGCGCAACGAAACACGAAAGGCATGCCGACGCGAACCCCGCGCGGGATCGGCGTCGCCACGTAGTTCGGGAACGCCGGGTCCGGCTGCAAGGGCGCCAACGGATTCGCGTGATCGCCGGGCAGCGGGTTGTGGCAGCCCTGGAAGTGCCAGTAGACGTCGCGCGCGTCTTCGAAGTAGGCGGTCGACTTGGCGAAAATCTTCGCGCCGCGCGTGTACTTCGCTGCCAGCGTCGGGCTGTCCGACGCCAGCGAACCCCAGCCGTCGCGAATGTCATGGTCGTCCCAGACCATGTAGCACGGCGTGTTGGCAAGCACCTTGCGCACGGGCTCGCGCGACCAGTTGAATCGGTACTTCTCGGCCATCGCGCGGCGCCGTGTCGTCGGATCCGAATCGAAATGCTTGGCGAAGATGTCGGGCTCGTCCTCGTCCATGTAGACCTGGTCGCCCATCATCACGATGAACGATGGCTTGGCGCGTTCGACGAACTCGGCGAATCGTTCCCAGGCACCGATCTCGGTGGCGCCGTTGCACGATATGACGCAGAACAGCAGGTTCGTCATCGACGCGTTCGGCGGCAGAGTGCGCACGCTGCCACTGGCGCCGGGAACGAAGCGGCCGGCGCGTATGACGCGATAGCGGTAGCTCAGGTCGCTCTGCAGGCCGCGCACGTCGGCTGTCGCGGTGCCGAACTCGAGCGCGCCGCCTTCGGTACTTTCGAACGGGAACAGGCCCACACCCTCGACCCGCAGCGCGTAGCGCGAGGGGTCGTCACCGACCTGGATCCAGATGCGCGTGCTGCGATCGTCCGTGTGACCGACCACCGGCCCCAACTGCAACCGGCGCACCACGCGGCGGGTCGCCATGGCGTGACGATCGACGTGCCCGGCGTCAGCGCCGGCCGCCGCCGGCCAGCGCCTTGCCGATGCTGGCAACGATGGCGCTGCTGTCCTTCGCGCCAACCCCCAGCTTCACCAGGTCGGGCAGCGTGCCTTCCACCTTGCGACTCCTGAAGACCGTGCGCACCCGCGTCACGTCGGCGTCGTGCCGCTCCATGTCGCCGGCGGTATGCAACGCGGTAGCGATGTCGGCAAGGTTGGCCGCACCTGTGGCCTTCAATTGCTTGGCCTGCGCGCCGCTCAGCTGCAACAGCTTGGCCGCTTCGTCGAAGCCGACGTTGCGCTCGTCGTCCGCAGGCAACTTGCGCAGCGCGTCGATGAACACGCCCAGCACCTTCGGGTCGCTGGCAACGAGGGGCTTCTCCAGCTCGGCCGAGGCATTGTTCGACAGCAGTGTCGACACCTGCCTGTCGATCGCGTTCCAACGGGTCGTGACTTCCAGCGCGCGCGTGCGCGCCGAGGCGTTGGCGGCAGCCGTCAAGGTCCGAGTGCCGCCGATGTCGAACAGGCCGCGATTCAACGGCACCTGGAACAGTGGGCTCACCGAGGCATTGCTACCGATCACCGTCAACGCATCGTTGTCTGGGCTGACGGCGAAACACGCATCGAGCGAGCGGTTCTCGCCGAACAGCACACCGCGCTCGAGAGGCGAGCGTGCCGCCTCACGCTCATATTCGTCGCGCAGCGTGTCGAGCCAGACTTCGAGAAAGTGCTTGTAGTTGGCGCTGCCGCGCTGCGACGCACCGGCCGATGCGCCCGGTGAGACCACCGAGGCGACGACCAGGCTTTCCCGCAAACGCAGCCCCCACAACTCGACCACCGGGCGCTTGAAGGTGCCGCTGGTCAGGCCACCGATGATGTCGATGTCGAGCTCCTCCAGCGGCGTGCCCTGCGGGAAGGTGCGGTTCAGGTAGTTCACCATGCGCGCGAACTGCAACAGCGAGCCCGTGAAGCGCTCGTCATAGCTCAGCGGCACCGGCGGGCTGTCAAGCAGGCAGACCCGGCGCAGGCGCATCCCTGATGCAGAAATCGGTGCCCTTGGGCACCACGATCACCGCGGTGAACTCCTGGATGCCCTCGATGCCGCTGGAGCGCCGCGCCAGCAGTTGCTGGAACCACAGGTTCGGGTCCGACGGATCGACAGACAACTGCTGCAGCGGCTGCGGCGAGAGCGAAAAACTCAGATGCGGCGTGCCGACGTACTTGGCAGACAACAGCGAGATGATGTTCTCGACACGCGTGGTGTGGCTCACCAGCTCGCGCCGTTCGTCCGAGGCCTGGCGCGTGGTCGTGTCGACGACCTGCGACACAGAGCGGTCGCTGGCGACGTCGGTCGTGGTGTTGCGCACCGAACCGCTGGCGCCGAAGGGGCCGATGCTGAAGCCGACCGAACCACTCGCCGACAGCGTGTTCGAATGGCTGCGCAGCGACTCGTCCATCTGCGAGCCACTCTTGCCGATGGCGACACCGTCGGACTCGCCCTCGTAGGCCTCGGCGCCGACCACCCCGGTCTGCACCATGCGTCGCGCCAACGGCGCCGCGGCATGAAAGTAAGGCCGGATCGTGCCCTGCGGATCGCCGCTGCTGCTGCGCACCTTCAAGTCCAGCAACAGGTGCAGGCAGGGAATGCCTTCGCCGAGGAAGCTTGCCGCCAGTTTCGACAGCTCTGCGGGAAACGATGCCGGCCCAACTGTGGCGGTGACCTTGACAAACACGAGGCGATCGTCTGGAAAACCGCCGACCAAGGCCGCGTCCTGGGGTTCGAAAAAGAAAAGAGACATCGCTGTCTGCGCCGGCTCACCGACACTCAACGGTTGTGTAGTTGCCACCAACCGCCAGGGAATTTCGATCGGCGGCAGAAGGGCTTCGGGCTCGGCCATGGCGCACTCCTCTCCGCTCGCTGCAAGTTGAACGGTATGTGAAGCCTAAGCGTGCAAGTTCGCAGACGCTCTCCCTACTTCTAGGGTCATCGGGTTGCGGGGCCAAGCACTACGCGCGAACACCCGGGCATTGCCAGAGTGCGACTTCGCGCCGATGTTGCCTCAACCCGTGAACGGCGGCGGCAGCCCGATACGGGTGTCGAACTTCGCGCGGTGCACGCTGAAGAACGCCTTGACGTTGCGCACGTTCGCGTCCTGCGTGAAGAGGCGCTGCACGAGCGCGTGGTAGCCGGCCATGTCGGGCGTCTGGACGACAAGCACGAGATCGGGCCCCGGCGAGACGCGGTAGCACTGCTGCACGCAGGCATCGATCGTGACGCGGCTTTCGAAGTCGGCCAGGTGCTCGGCGCCCTGACGATCGAGCGTGATCTCGACGATCGCGGTCAGCCCGGCGCCGAGCCGCTCGGACGACAGCAGCGCGACGCGGCGCTCGATGGCGCCTGCCGCCGTCAACCGCGCAACGCGCCGCAGGCAGGTGGCGGGCGAGACGTGGGCGCGTTCGGCAAGCGCCTGATTGGACAAGGATGCGTCGTTCTGCAGCAGATCGAGCAGGCGTAGATCGGTCGTATCCAGTCTGATCGCGTCGTCATTCTTGTTCATATCAGCTCCACTTGTGCAATATTTCACCGCCACATCTCAGTGGCGAAGTATTCTTTCACAAATGACCCAATGTAGAAACCATATTCCACTCACGCCTGCCTACGATCGCCGCCTGATTCGAAGAACCCAGACCCAGAGAAGGAACACCCCATGTGCGGCATCGTCGGCGCGGTCAGCACGCGCAATATCGTCCCCATCCTCGTCGAGGGCCTGAAGCGGCTCGAGTACCGCGGCTATGACTCTTGCGGTGTCGCGGTGCACGCGGGGGGCGAACTGCGCCGTGCGCGCAGTACCTCACGCGTTGCCGAGCTCGACGCGCAGGTGCACAAGGACGCAATCGAAAGCGGCACCGGCATCGCCCACACACGCTGGGCGACGCACGGCGCGCCGGTGGTGCACAACGCGCACCCGCACTTCTCGCATGGCGTCGGCGACGCGGCTGGCGCGCGCGGGCGCATCGCGCTCGTGCACAACGGCATCATCGAGAACCACGACGAACTGCGCGCCGAGTTGCAGGCGCGCAGCTACCGCTTCGACAGCCAGACCGACACCGAAGTGATCGCGCATCTCGTCGACCACTGCTACGACGGCGACCTGTTCGAAGCGGTGCAGCAGGCGATGCAAAAGTTGCGCGGCGCGTACGCGATCGCCGTGTTCTGCCGCGACGAGCCGCATCGCGTAGTCGGGGCCCGAGAAGGCTCGCCGCTCGTGCTCGGGCTTGGCGCCGACGGCGCGAACTTCCTCGCCTCGGACGCCATGGCGCTCGCCGGCGTGACGGACCAGATCGTCTATCTGGAAGACGGCGACGCCGTCGATCTGCAGCTCGGCAAGACCTGGATCACCGGCCACACACCCGAGGGTGGGCGCAAACCGGTCGAGCGCGAGGTGCGCACCGTCGTCGCGCACACCGGCGCCGCCGAGCTCGGGCCGTATCGGCACTACATGCAAAAGGAGATCTTCGAGCAGCCGCGCGCGATCGCCGATACGCTCGAAGGCATCGTCGGCATCACGCCGGAGCTGTTCGGCGATAGCGCCTACCGCATCTTCAAGGAGGTCGACTCCGTTCTCATCCTCGCCTGCGGCACGAGCTACTACGCGGGCCTGACGGCGAAGTACTGGCTCGAAGGCATCGCGCGCATCCCGACGAACGTCGAAGTGGCGAGCGAGTATCGCTACCGAGACAGCGTGCCCAACCCGCGCACCCTCGTCGTCACGATCTCGCAGAGCGGTGAGACGGCCGACACGCTCTCGGCCCTCAAGCACGCCCGCGCGCTAGGCATGCCGCACAGCCTGACGATCTGCAATGTCGCGACGAGTGCCATGGTGCGCGAATGCCAGCTCGCCTACATCACGCGCGCCGGCGTCGAGATCGGCGTCGCCTCGACCAAGGCCTTCACGACCCAGCTCGTCGGCCTCTTCCTGCTCACGCTCGCACTGGCGCAGGTGCGCGGCCACTTGAGCGACGAAGAAGAGGCCGAGCATCTGAAATCGCTGCGCCACCTGCCCGCCGCGCTGCAGGGCGTGCTCGCGCTCGAGCCGCAGGTGATCGCATGGTCCGAGGAGTTCGCGCGCAAGGAGCACGCCCTCTTCCTCGGCCGCGGTCGCCACTACCCGATCGCGCTCGAGGGCGCATTGAAGCTCAAGGAGATCAGCTACATCCACGCCGAGGCTTACCCTGCCGGCGAACTCAAGCACGGGCCGCTCGCACTCGTGACGGCCGAAATGCCGGTCGTCACCGTCGCGCCGAACGACACGCTGCTCGAAAAGCTCAAGAGCAACCTGCAGGAAGTGCGCGCCCGCGGCGGCGAGCTCTACGTCTTCGCCGACGGCGACTCGCGCATCGAACCGGCGCCCGGCATGCACGTGATCCGCATGCCCGAACACTACGGCGCGCTCTCCCCGATATTGCACGTCGTGCCGCTGCAACTGCTCGCGTATCACACAGCCTGCGCGCGGGGAACCGATGTCGACAAGCCGCGCAACCTCGCAAAAAGCGTGACGGTCGAGTGAAGGGTGAGCCCAGCTGTTCTGACTGTTCGGACAAAAAATAGTCGCGAACAGATCATTGAAGTCTTAAACAGTTCACGGCTGCGAAACGTAGGTCGGCTATGCAGCCGTGTCGGGTCGGTCGACCTCGATTCTGGTAGTCACTATCTCGACCGCACACCCGTCATGGCAACGCACAGGGTCAGGCCCCGTCGTCCAGGAATTGAAGCTCGACACCATTTCCCGCTGGGTCTACGAAAAACAGCTGGACGAGCGAGGTTGCCGGCACTTCTGTCCGCCGGAAGGCAATTTCCCTTGCCCGCAGCAGTTCTTCGAACTCTCTCAGTCCCGTACATGAAAGGGCGACATGGTCAACGATCGGGCCGCGGGCTTGTGCTGGGCCTTCAACCAGTTCATCTTCAACAAGATGAACGATCGGCGTGTCGCCAAGATAGAGCCAGTGCCCCGCCGACTGGAAAGGCGGCCGCCAGCCAGCGCGAAGCCCGAGCACGCTTTCGTAGAAATCCTTCAGCTCTCCCACAAGCGTCCGGGGTGCACGAATGTTGATGTGATGAATGGCCTGAGCGGGCATGATGATCCTTGGCTTGTCGAAGAACCCGGTCTGGTGCCGGGTGCGATGCCTCACGGTTTGAGCTGAGCCATCGCTACCGGCAAAGGGGCGTGGGCGAGCGGCGGCGATTGGCTGAAACCGAACCCATCGAACAGCTGTCAGGCCGGATTCACGCTGACAGTGTCCTCGGGCGTTGCCGAATGCGACAGCGTGTAGAGACCGGTGAGTGCGCTCTCAGCCGCGCCTGACGCTCGCAAGGTGGCTCCGGCTAGATCGGTATGCAGAAGCGCCTCAAGAACCGACGCCTCGTACCCCAGGACCACGTATACCCAGTCAGCCACGCGGTCCGCGGAGTTGCGGATGCGCTGTTCGGTCGTTTCGGCGATGGGTGGCGTCTGGTGGCGCAACAGGTGCGACCCCACGATCCCCGGGCGCCGGACCAGGGCAACGCCGAGTGTCCGAAAGAACGCACGCAGCTCGTCAGCGCGGTCTTGCTGCGGCGAGATTTGCAATGTCAACACATGCCGGGCCGCGCCGCCCCCCGACGACTCCAGGACGCGGCACTGGCCGCGCACCATGTTCCTGTGGTGCGGCATCATCCGCGTGGACCACGGAGTCGGTGTGTTCAGATGACTGACATAGGCCGTCGATGAAAGGATCTCGTACGACGAGAGTTCGTACAAGACGAAGATGCCATCGTCGCCGGTGGCGCTCGTCCAACGTGAGGCGCGCCGGAATCCGGGAACGCCGAGCCGCTCGGGAAAGTGCTCATGAGAGTGCCAGTCCTCGAACTCGGACTTCATCTCGGGCGCCATGTCCCACCACATGGCGAGCGCTGCACGGCCCAGAAACGACATCTGAGTTACCTCGACTTCGGCGGTCGATTCAAGGCGCAACGCCGTGGCGACGACTCATTGCGCGGCGTCCAGTACAGACGCCATTTGAGTAACGCAATCCTCGACGTGAGTGGTCAGCGTCAGCTGCGCGCGCTGCCAATCGCGGGCGAGCGCACATTCAAGCAGTACCCGGTGCTCGTCGGCCGCCATCTTTCCGCGAAAGACGGCGGCAATCATCTGGTAGCGCAGGTACTTGTCGCAGATCGACGCGTAGGTCTGCAGCAGCAAGTCGGACCCGCAGGCGGATATCAGCGCAACGTGGAACGCCCAGTCGTACTGGCGCCAGGTTTCGGCGGGATCGCGTTCGTTCGCCGCCATCCTCTTCTCCATCGTGGCGAGCTTGTGATATGCCGCCACTACGCGGCCTTCCCAATCGAGGTCGCCGCGCTGAAACGACTCCTTGAGGCCATGGCACTCCAGCAGGTTCCGCATGGCTGCCACTTCGCGAAGGTTGGCCGACGACACCGCGCTGACCTGGAAGCCGCGTGCGCCTTCGGCGACCAGCAGACCTTCGGTGGACAGCCGGGTGAAGAGCTCGCGCAGGGTGCTGACACTTGTTCCGTAGGCCTCCTTCATCCGCTCCAACGGCAGCCGGCGCCCCGGTGTCAGCCGGCCCAGCACGATGTCGGAGCGAATGCGGCGATAGGTCACCTCGCCAACAGTGGCGCCATTGGCGGAATCTAGGGAAGAGTCGGCTAGCACTGGGCACTCCTGAGGGCATCGGATTTGAACTGCTTGGCTTCAAGTCGGATTGTGTCGACACGAATCATAGATTACCCTAATCATCATATACATTGTATTTGCTCTGATGATTCAATGCTACATTGACGCCGTGACTCCTCACAGTCACGGGCTGGCAACGGCTCAACGGGCGCCCTCGGGGCGAATTCAACAGGAGGCATCATGAGCTCAACCATTTCGCGTCGCACGACGCTCGTCGCCGGCGCCTCGGCCCTGGCGCTCGGCGCGCTGCCCAAGGCATTCGCCCAGTCTCGCACCAAGTTGCGCTTCAGCTCCGCATTCACGGAGCAGGATCTGCGCACCGAGGCCTACAAGAATTTCGCCGCCGGCATCAAGAACGGCTACGACTTCGAGCCCTTCTGGGGCAACACGCTCTTCAAGCAGGGCACCGAACTGGTCGCACTGCAGCGCGGCAATCTCGAGATGTGCAATCTCGCGCCGGCCGATATCAGCAAGCAGATTCCGGCCTGGTCGATCATGACCTCGGCGTACCTCTTCCGTGACGTTGATCACCTCAAGAAGACGTTCAAGAGCGATGTGGGCCGCGAGTTCATCAAGATGGCGCGCGACCAGCTCGGCATCCAGATCATCACACCGGTCTACTTCGGTGCGCGCAACGTGAACCTGAAGCCGACCAGGGAAATCAAGACGCCTGCCGATCTTGCCGGCATCAAGCTGCGCATGCCGCCGGGCGAATACTGGCAGTTCCTGGGCCAGTCGATCGGCGTCAACCCCACGCCAGTGGCGTACGCCGAGGTGTACACGGCACTGCAAACGGGTGCGATTGACGGCCAGGACAATCCGCTGGTGGCCAGCCGCCTCATGAAGTTTGACGAGGTGACGACGCAGTTTGTGCTCACAGGCCACGTGCTGGGTTACGACGTGATGGTGATCACCACCAAGATCTGGGACGCGATGACGCCTGCCCAGCAGGCGCAACTGCAGGCGTCTGCCGAAAAGTCCATCGACGACTACACGGCCAAGTTCGTGTCGCAGGAGAAGGACGTCATGGAATACTTCAAGAAGGAAGGCAAGAAGGTCTACACGCCTGACCTCGCCGCCTTCCGCAGCTTCGCGCAGAAGAAGTACCTCGACAAGTACGGCAGCGAGTGGCCGAAGGGCGCACTCGAGCGCATCAACGCGCTGTAATCTGGCGGCGGCAAATCGTGCACCGCGTGTTTGCGTGAGGATCGAACTCCTCACCGGCGCGCTGTCGCGTTTTTCTTCGACTTTCCCGGCGGCTCGAACTTGCGGCTGCAGGAGGCCATGACGATGCGTGATCGACCAAGCACTGCAGGTTCGTGGCTGCGCAGGCGGGCGAACGATGTCGCCGTGGCGCTCATGGCGCTGATGTTCGTGTCGTTCCTGTTGCAGATCGGCTTTCGCTACCTGCTCAACGAGCCGCTGGGTTGGACGGACGAAGTGACCGTGCTCTGCTGGGTCTGGGTGGTGCTCTGGTGCGCGTCCTTCGTACTCTCGGACGAGGACGAGATTCGCTTCGACATCGTCTACGGAATGCTCGCCCCGGGCACCCAGCGGGCGTTCACGGCGGTCTCGAGCATCGCCATCGTCGTGCTGTTCCTGATCTCGCTGCCTGCCACTTGGAACTACGTCACGTTCATGAAGCGCGAGCACACCGCTTACTTGCACATGCGGTTCGACTTTCTCTACGCCGTCTACCTGATCTTCGCCTTGGCCATCATCGTCAAGCACGTTCGCATTGCCTGGCGCGCGATCAAGGGCGCGGCCCCTGAGGTCGGAAGCATGTCGGACAACGCGGCCTGATCATGCCCGGCCATTTCACGCTTTGCATCATTGTCCTGCTCGTGCTCGCGATCCTGGGGCTGCCGATCGGGTTGTCGATGATCGGCGCCTCGATCTTCTACCTGCTCGTATCCGGACTCGATCTCGGAACCGCCGCCGAGCAGATTCTCAATGGCCTCTACCAGAGCTATGTGCTGCTGGCAGTGCCCTTGTTCATCCTCGCCGCCGAGCTCATGAACAGCGGCAGCCTGACCGATCGGCTGCTCAAGTTCTGCCTGCTGCTGGTGGGCCGATTCCGCGGTGGTCTCGGCCACGTCAACGTGGCGGCCAACGTCATCTTCGCGGGCATGTCCGGTTCCGCAATTGCAGACGCCGTCGGCATCGGCAAGGTGATCATCGGCATGATGACGCGCAACGGCTACCCGGTGGCCTACGCCGGCGCCATCACCGCGTCGGCAGCCGTCATCGGCCCGATCATTCCACCGTCCATTCCGATGGTGATCTATGCGCTGGTTTCGGATACTTCGATCGGCTACCTGTTCCTCGGCGGGGTTGGCCCGGGTCTGTTGCTGGCCGTGGCCTTCATGATCACCAACGCCGTCATCTCCAGGCTCCGCAATTACCCGGTTGAGCCACCGGTGCCGATGCGCGAGATCCCGCGCATCACGCTCGACGCGTTGCCTGCATTGATGCTGCCGGTGGTGTTGCTGTTCGGCATCTACGGCGGCGTGATGACGCCGACCGAAGGCGCCGCGGCCGCCGCGGCCTACGCGCTGCTGGCATGCGCGCTGATCTATCGCGCGATGACTTGGCGGCAGCTCTACAACGTCTTGCTCGGGAGCGCCCGGGCCACCACGTCGGTCGGCATGCTGATCGCCGGTGCCCTCGTCTTCAACTACGTCGTCACGATCGAGCAGGTCCCGCTGTCGGTGCAGCACTTCATCAGCGGCTTCCATCTGACGCCGCTGGCCTACCTGTTGCTCGTGAATGCGATCCTGCTGGCGCTCGGTTGTCTGCTCGAGGGCTCCACGGTCCTGCTCATCATCGTCCCGATATTGATTCCGACAGCAAAGGCGCTCGGCATCGACCCGGTGCACTTCGGCGTGATCGTGGTGGTCAACATCATGATCGGGCTGATGACGCCGCCGTTTGGCCTTCTGCTCTTTGTGTTGGCCAACATGACCAAGCAGCCGCTCATGGCCGTGGTGCATGAGGCCGTTCCTTTCATCGGCATGGCCATCGTCGTCCTGGCGATCATCGTGCTCGTCCCCGAAACCGTCCTGTGGCTCCCGCGGGTGATGGGCTACAAAGGTTAGGCCCGTCTCAACCGCAAGAGTGCACGCCCATGATCAAGCCGCTATTCATCCTGAACGGTCCGAATCTCAACCGACTGGGCCTGCGTGAGCCCGCCATTTACGGCAAGACCACGCTCGCCGAGATCGAGGTGCAGTGCCGCGACGAAGCCGGCGCGATCGCGGTGGAGTTCCGCCAGTCGAACAGTGAGACGCAGCTCATCGACTGGATTCACGAGGCCATCGATGCGGGCAGCGCAATCATCATCAATCCGGCGGCGTATTCGTTTACCTCGATGGCGATCATGGATGCGCTCAAGATGTTTCCGGGGCCGATCATCGAGGTCCACATCTCCAACATCCATCGCCGCGAAGAGATGTACCACCGCTCCTACATGTCCAAGGTGGCCACTGCCGTGATCGCGGGCCTCGGCCCCGGCGGGTACAGGGCCGCCATCAAGGCCGCATCGGAAATGCTCCGCGACAAGACGAACTGATCCGCATGGGCCGGTCTCCGATGTCTCTCGCCGGAACGCACGGCATGCCATGAGTCTTCCGGTCACGCCACCTGCTGTCGAGTGGCGCGCGCGCACACTGGTGGGTTTGATCGGTGCGGGCATCCAGCGCTCGCTCACGCCGGCGCTCCATGAGGAAGAGGCCGCCCATCATGGGTTGCGGCTGCACTACCAGTTGATCGACCTCGATCGCGACCGCGAACGCCGTGACGCAGCAGCGCTGCCCATGCTGATTGACGCGGCCCGCACCATGGGCTTCGCCGGCCTGAACATCACCTATCCGTGCAAGCAGGCGGTGTTGCCGCTGCTCGACGCGCTGTCCGAAGAAGCCCGCGCGATGGGTGCGGTGAACACCGTGGTGTGTCGTGACGGCCGGCTCACCGGGCACAACACCGACGGCTCCGGCTGGCGCTGGGGATTCAAGCGCACGCTGCCGCTCGCGGACATGACGCGCGTGGTGCTGCTCGGTGCCGGTGGCGCCGGGTCGGCCATTGCCCACGCCCTGACGCAGATGAAGACGGGAACGCTGGTGCTCGTCGATAGCGACCCTGCGCGCGCAGCAGCGCTGGCGGCGCAGCTGGCAGCGCGTGGCGGCACGCGCGTCATTGCGCAGTCCGATCTGGCGGCGGCCATGCAAGGCGCCAGCGGCCTGGTGCACGCCACGCCCACTGGCATGGACAAGCTGCCCGGACTGCCGCTGCCGCAGTCCTTGTTGCGTCCCGGGCTGTGGGTTTCCGAGGTCGTCTACTTTCCGCTCGAGACCGCGCTGCTGAAAGCCGCCAGGGCGCTGGGCTGCGCTGTCGTCGACGGTGGCACGATGGCCGTTGGCCAAGCCGTCGGCGCGCTACGCCTGATCACCGGCATCGAGCCCGACACCGACCGCATGGACCGCCACTTCCGCCGCCTCGTGGCAGCGCGCGGGCCGGATTGACGCGTCAGCCGGGCGCGCCGCACGAACGATGAGCGCAGCAAGACACACGCAAGGAGCGACGCATGCAAGACAAAATCCGCTCACGTGAATCGATCGAACCCGCGCCCAACCCACTGGGGCTGGACGGCATCGAGTACATCGAATTCACGACACCCAAGCCGCAGGCACTCGGCCAGCTCCTCGAGTCGATCGGTTTCCGGCCGGTAGCGCGCCACCGATCACGCGAGGTGCTGCTGTACCGGCAGGGCACGATGAACATCGTCGTCAACGCCAATGCCGGGGTCCTGCGCAAGGCACTGGCGGCGGAGGTGCCGGCGCCATCGATCCGCGCGCTGGCGCTGCGCGTGCGCGATGCGCGTGCCGCGTACGAACGCGCGCTCGAACTCGGCGCCTGGGACGTCCCGATGCACGCCCATGTGATGGAGCTCAATATCCCCGGCATTCACGGCCCGGGCGGCTCGCACATCTACTTTGTTGACCGCTACCGGGAGTTCTCGATCTACAGCGTGGACTTCATCGCCATCCCCGGCGCCGACCCGCATCCGCCGGCGCAGAGCGGCCTGCGCTTCTTCGGCCTGGTGCAGTACATCGGCCTCGGCCGCACCGCCGATTGGGCAGAGTTCTATGGCCGCCTGCTTGGCTTCAGTCGCCTCGCCGACGACACGCGTTTCGGCATCCTGCCCAAGGGCACGCTGCTGCAAAGCCCCGGCGACGCCGCCAGCCGGTTCTACCTGCAACTGATCGAGCCCGATCCGGACACCCGGGCCGACGAAGCGCCGGAACTGTTCCACCGCATCGGCTTCGGCACGCCGGACGTGCCCGGCACCGTGGCCGCCTGGCGCGGCCGCGGCATCGAATTCGTCGAAAGCGGCAACCTGCACGTCGCGCCCCAGGGTGCGCTGACGCGCAGCGTGCTGGACACGGTGAGCTTCGAACTCGTGCACGACGCCCGGCCATGAACATCGCCCAGTTCGGCATGGACACGATCTCGCTGGCGGGCCCGCTCGAGGCCAAGCTGCGCGCGATCGAGGGTGCCGGTTTCTCGCAGGTGATGCTGAGCGCGCGTGACATCGTCGGTCATCCCGACGGGCTGGAGACGGCGATAGATTGCGTCAGGCGAAGCCCGTTGCGAGGCACCGGCTTCCAGGTGCTGCGCGATTTCGAAGGGCTGTCCGGCGACCTGCATGCCTACAAGGTGGACATCGCCAAGTCGATGATCGAGATGTGCGCGGCGCTGGGCTGCAAGGTGCTGCTGGCGTGCTCCTCGACCTCGCGGCACGCCGTCGAAGATTTCGACACGCTGGCGCGCGACCTGCGCAAGCTGGCCATGCTGGCGATGCCGCACGGCGTGAAAGTCGCGTACGAGGCGCTGTCGTGGGGGCGCACGGTGAACCGCTTCACGCAGGCTTGGCAGATCATCGAGGCCGCCGACTGCGCCAACCTGGGCATCGGGCTCGATTCCTTCCACCTGCTCGCCGCGCAGGACAACCTGGACGACCTGGGCCTGCTGGACCCGCAGCGCATCTACCTTGTGCAGTTGTCGGATTTCATGTGGCAGGAGACGCCGACCTTCAAGGAGCGCATGACGACCGCGCGGACCTTCCGCGTGTTCCCGGGCGAAGGGGTGCACAGCGATCAGCTCGCCCGGCTTGTCGTCGACCTCGACCGCCTCGGTTATCGCGGCGACTACAGCTTCGAGGTCTTCAACGATGACTACCAGCAATTGCCGCTGCCGGTGGTGGCCGAGCGGGCGCGCCGCGCCGCGCTGTGGTTGGCCGAGGACGCGCTGCACCGCTCGGTGCCGCTGCCGGGGACCCTGCCGTTGCGGGGCTGAAGCGACGCTGAGGTCTTTGCCGGGTGTTGATGTCAGACGAACTTGCCGGCTTTCGGCGGCCGTGCCGCCAGCCACACGCGGATGCCGTCGTGCACGAGCACCTCGATGCGATTGGCGGGCCGTTTGGCGAACCGGTATCTGCAGATGCATCGCCAGTATGTCGACCTGGGCGGTCGAAATCGTACTGCGGCCGTGGAGCGAGAAGGGGTGGGCGGCACGATCGGCGCATAGACCGCATCAGGCGCGACGCGTGAACCCTGCCTCGGCGCCAACCCGACCGCATCAACAGCGCGCCTCCAGTGCGCTCAGTGCGCCGAGCGCAGAACCCGCGCGAACACAGCGTGGGTCGACGGCCGGTGCTGGCGAATGGGATAGGCAGACATTCGGCCGGACGACGGCACGTCACGGCGCCGTCCGCGTAGTGAAAGTCAGCAGCACCTCATATACCGGACGTTGCGCCGTGAAGGCCCCGATGTCTTCAGCGTCCGGTATGTGGTCCAAACCGTGAGTACAACGGTCGAGGTCGACCGACCGGATACGCTGCATTGCTGTCAGTCTGGTCGGCGCCGAGTGGAACTAATGTTCGCGCGTAGCCAGGAGGTAGACCAAGGCGCGCTGGTGGGTCCAAACGCACTGCCAGATCTGGGCTTCACCCACGGCAAGTCTGCGGACTTGCCGGGCCCGACCGACTGCGTTGAATCGTTCTTACAGACTTTCTCCAAAACCGGTCAACTGTGGAGAGGCTGGAGGGGCCGATTTACAGAAATTCCGAAATTTGTAACTCCCAGGCGAGCTGCTTACAGTTCTTCTCAATAGCATCACCGGCGCCCGCCCGGGTTCGCCCGCCGGGTCAGACGGCCGCGTCCCGCAGCGCCGCCAAGTAGCGCTCGCAGGCGGCGAGCTGGGCGAGGCTCACGTACTCGTCGGCCTGGTGCGCCTGCTCGATCGAGCCCGGCCCGCAGACCACCGAGGAGATGCCCGCCTGCTGGAACAAGCCGGCCTCGGTGCCGAAGGCCACCAGCGTCGTCGCCTGCGTGTCCGCCAGTCGCTGCGCGAGCTGCACCGCTGGATCGTCGGCCGCGGCGAGGAAGGCCGGCACCGCGGCGAGGGACTCGAAGTCGAAGCCGCTCGCCGGGTCGACGGACTTCATCGCAGGTTCGAGCGTCGCCGCATAGTCGGTCACCTGGCGCTGCAGGGTCTCGGCGTCGACCCCCGGCAGGTTGCGGAACTCGTAGTGAAAGCGGCAGTCCTCGGGCACGACGTTGTCCGCAATGCCGCCCTGCACGACGCACACCGCCGCGGTCGAATACGGCACGTCGAAGCCTGCGCAACGGGGCTCGTGGTCGCGCAAGCCGTCGGCGAGGTTGGCGACGTGCGCCACCACCCGCGCGCCCGCCTCGATGGCGTTGACCGCGATCGGCGTCAGCGACGAGTGCGCGGCCTTGCCTTTCACGCAGCAGCGCCAGCGGTAAACCCCCTTGTGCGCGATGGCCGGCACCATGCTCGTCGGCTCACCGACCAGGCACAGGCGCGGCGCGAGGCCGGCGTCCTTCAGGTCAGCGATCAGGTGGCGCACGCCGAAGCAGCCCACCTCCTCGTCGTAGCTGAAGGCGTAGTGCACGGCGAAGGGCAGGTCGGCGTTCAGGAACGCCTGCGCCTGCGCGACGACGAGCCCGATGAAGCCCTTCATGTCGGCGCTGCCGCGGCCGTAGAGGCGGCCGTCCTTCAGCGTCGCGCCGAGCGGATCGTGCGTCCAGGCCTGGCCGTCCCAGGGCACGGTGTCGGTGTGGCCCGAGAGCACGACGCCGCCGGCCCGGCCCTCGCCGAGCGTGGCGAACAGGTTCGCCTTGCGCCGCGATTCGTCGTAGGTCAGCCGCAGCGGCACGCCGAGCGTGCGCAAATGGTCGGCGATGCACTCGATGAGCGGCAGGTTCGACTCGTGGCTGACGGTGTTCAAACGCACCAGGCGTTGCGCCCAGGCCAAGCCGTCGGGAGTGACATCGCTCATGCCTGCACTGTAGCCGCTAGCATCGCCGCATGCAGATCGATTGCAGCACCATTGAAGCCGCCGCGCGGCGCATCGCCGGCGACGTCCGCCACACGCCGCTGTGGCGCCTGCCCGGCCGCGCGCTGGGGATTGGCGTCGCCGAGGTCTGGCTGAAGCTCGAACAGTTGCAGCTCGGCGGCAGCTTCAAGGCGCGCGGCATGTTCAACCGGATGCGCTCGCTGCCGATCCCGGCCGCCGGCGTGGTGGTGGCCAGCGGCGGCAATGCCGGCATCGCGGTGGCGACGGCGGCGCAGGCGATGGGCGTGCCATGTGAAGTCTTCCTGCCCGAAGTGTCGAGCGCCGCCAAGCGCGCCAAGTTGACAGCCCTGGGCGCGACCGTGGTCGTGCAGGGCGCAGCCTATGCCGAGGCGCTCGCCGCCTGCCTGGCGCGCCATGCGGAAAGCGGCGCGCTGTTGATGCACGCTTACGACCAGGCCGAGGTCGTTGCAGGCGCCGGCACGCTCGCCGCCGAGATCGAGGCCGAGGCCGGCCTGCCCGAGCGCATGCTTGTCAGCGTCGGCGGCGGCGGCCTGATCGCCGGCGTCGCCGCGTGGTGCGCCGGCCGCTGCCGCGTCGAAGCGCTTGAGCCGCGCCTGGCGCCGACGCTGCACGCCGCGCGCGCGGCGGGCGAGCCGATCGACGTGACGGTGGCCGGCATCGCCGCCGACTCGCTCGGCGCCCGGCGCATCGGCAGCCTGGCCTGGCCGATCAGCGAGCGCTTCGTCGCGGCGGCGCACCTGCTCGAAGACGACGCCATCCGCCGCGCCCAGCTGCGCATGTGGCGCGAACTGCGGCTGGCCGTCGAGCCTGCCGCCGCGCTGCCGCTGGCGGCGCTGTGGGAGGGCGTGGTGACACCGCAAGCGCACGAGCGCGTGGTCGTGGTTGTCTGCGGGGCGAACCTGGACCCGTCGTCGCTGGCCTGACCCGCTGCGTCGTAGCATGTCGTCTTTATCGAGCAGCGAGCCCGCATGAATCCTTTGCAACCGTCCACGATCGAGAGCTGGCACGCCCACGTGTACTTCGACGCTTCGAGCCGCGACGCGGCGTGGGCGTTGCGCGAGACCATCGCAGTTGAGCTGGGCGGTCGGATGGAGTTGGGCCGCTTTCACGAGAAGCCCGTCGGCCCGCACCCGATGTGGAGCTACCAGTTGGCGATCCCCGCGGCGGACTTCTCGGAAGTCGCGGGCTGGCTGACGCTGAACCACGGCGCGCTGGACGTTTTCGTGCACCCGAACACCGGCGAGGAGCTGCGCGACCATCGGGATTGCGCGATCTGGCTGGGCAAGTCGCACACGCTGAACCTGGCCGCCGTGGGCGGTTGACGCGCTGCCGACGGCGCACTTCAACTTCCGCCCGGCGCGGTCCGGCAACCGTTTGCAGTGCCATGCCGCGGGTCAGGCCGCATCGAAGCTCAAGCCGGCGCCGAGATTACCCGCCATCGTATTGCCCTTGGAAGCGCTGGCGCAGCTCGCGCTTGAGGAGCTTGCCGCTCGGGTTCTTCGGCAAGCTGTCGACGAAGACCACCGCCTTCGGGCACTTGAACGTCGCGAGATGTGCGGCCGCGTGGGCGAGCACTTCGGCCTCGGTGAGCGTGCGGCCGGGCTTGGCCACCACGACGGCGGTCACCGCTTCGATCCAGCGCGGGTGCGGCAGGCCCACGACCGCCACTTCGCTCAGACCGTCGAGGCGGTACAGCGCCTCCTCGACCTCGCGGCTGGCGACGTTCTCACCGCCGGTCTTGATCATGTCCTTCTTGCGATCGACGACAGTGATGTAACCCTCGTCGTCGATCGTCGCCAGGTCCCCCGAGTGGAACCAGCCGCCGTGGAACGCAGCGGCACTGCGCTCCGGGTCGTTGAAGTAGCCCTGCAGCAGCTGCGGCGAGCGGTGCACGATTTCGCCGATTGCGCCCGGCGCCACATCCTGCATCGCATCGTCGACGACCCGCGTCTCGACGTTGAGCGCCGGGCGCCCGGCGGAGCCCGGCTTGCGCAGCTGATCCTCGGGTTTGAGCACGGTGGCGAGCGGCGCGATCTCGGTCTGACCATAGAAATTCCACAAGCGCATCTGGGGCAGCCGCTCGGTCAGCTCGCGCATCACCGCCACCGGCATGATCGACGCGCCGTAGTAGCCCTTGCGCAGGCTCGACAGGTCGCATTGCTCGAACAGTGGCGA
The DNA here is from genome assembly GCA_963774675.1 of uncultured beta proteobacterium. GTDB lineage: Bacteria > Pseudomonadota > Gammaproteobacteria > Burkholderiales > Burkholderiaceae_C > CAIKUF01. The sequence goes on from CAVZFV010000009.1 coordinate 304,186, forward strand.
GCGCAGCAGGCCAATCCAGACTGTCGGCGGCGCGAAGAAGGTGCTGATGCGATGGCGCGCAATCAACGGCAGCACGTTCTCGGGCGTCGGCGCCGCAGTGATCTGGCTGCTGCAACCGAGGTAGACGCAGGGCCCCAAAAAGACGTCGAGCTGCGCGCAGTGGTAGAGCGGCAGCGCATGCAGCACCGTGTCATCCTCGGCCATCTCGCCGTCGACGATGCAGCTGACGTACTGGTCGATGACGGCGCCGTGCGTCAGCATCGCGCCCTTCGGCGCCGATTCGGTGCCGCTCGTGTAGACGATCTGGAGCAGGTCGTCGCGGCCTATATCGGCGTCGGTCGGCGGCCTCGTGCAGGCCGCAAGCTGATCGAAGTTCAGCGCGTCTTGCAGCGGTTCTGGCGGCGGCTCGCTCGAGTGCTCCGACGGCAGCCACAGCAGCCGGTCGATGCGCGTATCGAGCGCCGCCGCCTGGCGCCCCAGCGCCGCGAGGCCGCTGTCCACCGCCAACAGCTTGGCGCCAGCGTGGCGCAGAATGTAGGCCGCCTCTTCTGCGTTGAGCATGAAGTTCACGGGCACCAGCACCGCGCCGATGCGCGCCAGCGCGAAGCGCAATGCGGCAAAGGCGTGTGAGTTGCGCGACAGCACGGCGACGCGGTCGCCCACGTTCACGTTCTCCAGCTGCAAGCCGGCGGCGAGTCGGCTGACCAGCGCTTCGAACTCGCGCCAGGTCCAGACGGTATCGCCGCAGCGGATCGCAGTCTTGTGCGGCGTCCGCGCTGCAGTGCGGCGCAACAGGTCAGCCAGGGTCTGGCGGTGCAGCAGGTTCGGCATGGGGCGCTCCACGGTAGGAGTGTTCAGAGCGCCATCGTAGTGCAGGCCCCGCCAATTCCGCGCCGATGCTGAGCCGACGCCGCGACTTTGGCGCGCCGGGCTTTCGATTCCGCCTCAAGCCTTGAGCTTGTAGCCCGTCTTGAAGATCCAGGTGATCGCGCCAAGGCACAGCAGCATGAACGCAAAAGTCATCGCGAGGCTGATGCCGACACCGACGTCGGCCACCTCGTAGAAGCTCCAGCGAAAGCCGCTCACCAGGTAGACGACGGGATTGAACAGCGTGATCTGCTGCCACAACGGCGGCAGCATGTTGATCGAATAGAAGCTGCCGCCGAGGAAGGCGAGCGGTGTGACGATCATCACCGGCACGATCTGCAGCTTCTCGAAACCGTCGGCCCAGATGCCGATGATGAAGCCGAACAGGCTGAACGTGATCGACGTGAGCACCAGGAAGGCGAGCATCCACAGCGGGTGCGCGATATGGAAATCGACGAAGACCCGCGCCGTGGCGAGCGTGAGCAGGCCAAGCACGATCGATTTCGTCGCCGCCGCACCGACATAGCCACCGACGATCTCCAGCGCCGACACCGGCGCCGAAAGCACTTCGTAGATCGTCCCCGAGAATTTGGGCATGTAGATGCCGAAAGATGCGTTCGAGATGCTTTGCGTCAGGATCGACAGCATGATCAACCCGGGCACGATGAAGGCCGCGTAGCCGACGCCGTCGATCTGTGTCATGCGCGAGCCGATCGCCGAGCCGAAGACGACGAAATAGAGCGAGGTCGACAACACCGGCGAGACGATGCTTTGCATCAGAGTGCGCCGCGTGCGCGACATCTCGAACACGTAGATGGCCAGGATGGCGTGGCGGTTCATTCGGGATTCATTTCGGTTGATGCACCAGGTTGACGAAGATGTCCTCGAGCGAACTCTGCTCGGTCTGTAAGTCCTTGACCTCGATGCCCTGGGCGGCAAGCTGCTGCAAGAGCTCGGCAATCATCGAGCTGTCCTGCTTCGCGTCGTAGGTGTGGACGAGATCGAAACCGTCGGCCTTCAACTCGAGCCCGTAAGGCGCGAGCGCCGGCGGGATCGCTGCGAGCGGCTGCTGCAGATGCAGCGTCAACTGCTTCTTGCCCAACTGCTGCATCAGCCGCGTCTTCTCCTCGACGAGGATGATGCGGCCATTGTTGATGATGCCGATGCGCTCGGCCATCTCCTCGGCTTCCTCAATGTAGTGCGTCGTCAGGATGATCGTCACGCCGGTCGCCTGCAGGCCGCGCACCAGGTTCCACATGTCGCGCCGCAACTCGACGTCGACGCCGGCCGTCGGCTCGTCGAGGAACAGGATGCGTGGCTCGTGGCTGAGCGCCTTGGCGATCATCACGCGCCGCTTCATGCCGCCCGAGAGCATGCGGATGCGCGCATCCTTCTTGTCCCACAGCGAAAGTTCGCGCAGCACCTTCTCGATATGCGCGGGGTTGGGCGGCTTGCCGAACAGGCCGCGGCTGAAGCTGACCGTGTTCCACACGCTCTCGAATGCGTCGGTCGAAATCTCCTGCGGCACGAGGCCGATCGCGCTGCGTGCGGCGCGCCAGTTGTCGCGAATGTCGTGGCCGTCGGCGATGACGGTGCCGACACTTGCATTGACGATGCCGCAGACGATGCTGATCAACGTCGTCTTGCCCGCGCCATTCGGCCCGAGCAGGGCAAAGATCTCGCCGGCGCGGATCTGCAGTTCGACATCGTGCAGCGCGACAAAGCCCGAGTCGTATGTCTTCCCGAGGCCGCGGATGTCGATGATCGGTTGCATGGATGGATTGTGGTGCAGGTGGGCGAGCACCTTGGTCGCGGCCAGGGCTCCAGATGTGGGATCGACGCCTCTTGCCACCGCCCGATATAGTTCCGTCGGCGATTCCGCAACAACAACAGGAGCAGGGCGACATGCGAAGAATCATCCATGCGCTGGCCATTGCGACCTGCGCGTTGCTGGCAACGCTCGCGCTCGTGGCGCCGGCCAGTGCGCAGCAACAAGGCAAGCCCAATGTGCTGGTCATCTGGGGCGACGACATCGGCACCTGGAACATCAGCCACAACAACCGCGGCATGATGGGGTATCAGACGCCGAACATCGACCGCGTCGCCAACGAAGGGTTGGGCTTCACCGATTACTACGCCCAGCAAAGCTGCACCGCCGGCCGCGCGGCATTCATCGGCGGCAGCGTGCCGGAGCGCAGCGGCATGACCAAGGTCGGCCTGCCCAGCGCCAAGGAAGGCTGGCAGAAGACCGACGTCACGATGGCCACGGTGATGAAGAGCCAGGGCTATGCCACCGGCCAGTTCGGCAAGAACCACCAGGGCGACCGCGACGAACACCTGCCCACGGTGCACGGCTTCGACGAGTTCCTCGGCAACCTGTACCACCTGAACGCCGAGGAAGAGCCGGAGAACGAGGACTACCCGACCAACATGCGCATGGCCAACGGCAAGACCTTCAAGGAGACGTTCGGCCCGCGCGGCGTGCTGCACACCTGGGCCGACGGCAAGGGTGGGCAGAAGATCGAGGACACCGGGCCGCTGACCAAGAAGCGCATGGAGACGATCGACGACGAGACGGTCGCCGCCGCCAAGGACTTCATCACCCGGCAGGTCAAGGCCGGCGTGCCCTTGTTCGTCTGGTGGAACGGCACACGCATGCATTTCCGCACCCACGTGCGCAAGGACCATCGCCATCCCGGCAACGATGAGTACACCGACGGCATGATCGAGCACGACATGCAGGTCGGCGAGCTGCTCAAGCTGCTGGACGATCTGGGCATCGCCAACAACACGATCGTGATGTACTCGACCGACAACGGCCCGCACTACAACACCTGACCCGATGCCGGCACGACGCCGTTTCGCAGCGAGAAGAATTCGAACTGGGAGGGCGCCTATCGCGTGCCGGCCTTCGTGCGCTGGCCCGGTCACTTCCCCGCCAACGTAACCTTGAACGGCATCGTCGCGCACGAGGACTGGCTGCCGACCTTTGCCGCCGCCGCCGGGGCTCCGGACATCACGGACAAGCTCCGCGCTGGGGTCGAACTCAACGGCCGCAAGTACAAGAACTACATCGACGGCCACAACCAGCTCGACTACCTGACTGGCAAGGCCAAGGAGTCACCGCGACACGAGTTCATGTACGTCAACGACGACGGCCAGATCGTCGCCATCCGCTACGACGCCTGGAAGGCAGTGTTCCTCGAGAACCGCGGCGAGGCCTTCGGCGTCTGGCGCGAGCCGTTCACCGAGCTCCGCGTGCCGCTGCTGTTCAACCTGCACCGCGACCCGTTCGAGAAGGCGCAGCACAACGCCAACACCTACAACGACTGGTTCCTCGATCGCGTGTTCGTGCGGGCGCCGATGCAGCAGTACGCAGTCAAGTTCCTGATGACGATGAAGGAATTCCCGCCAAGCCAGACCCCTGGGTCATTCAATCTGGAAAAGATACAAAAGCAGATCGAGTCGTCAATGGGCGGGAACTGACGCGATTGGTGCAGCGCGCGGGCAGGTCACCGGCCTCGCGCCTTCTGCCGCCGCGGCGTCCGAGGCCTCACTCCACTGCCAGGCCCGCGCTGGCTATAGTCGAGACTTCATTGCGTCTGACGACAAGGAGAGGAAGCATGAGCACATTGGTTGTGGTGAGCTACGACACCGAGTTCCAGGCCGAAGAGGTTCGCCTCAAGCTGCGCAAGTTGCAGAAAGACTATCTGATCGACCTCGAAGACGCGGTGGTGGCGACGAAGGACGCGAAAGGCAAGGTCAAGCTGCATCAGGCGATGAACCTGACGGGCGCCGGCGCGCTGAGCGGTGGCTTCTGGGGTGCGCTGATCGGGTTGATCTTCATGATGCCGCTGCTCGGCGCGGCGGTTGGCGCGAGCGCGGGGGCGATCTCCGGCGCGCTGACCGACCTCGGCATCGACGACGAGTTCATGAAGAACCTGGCCGGACAGATGCAGCCCGGCGGCTCGGTGCTCTTCGTGCTGGCGCATGGCGCAACGCCCGACAAGGTGCTCGAAGAACTTCAGGGTACCGGCGGCAAGATCCTCAAGACATCGCTGACGCACGAGGACGAGGCCAAGCTGCAGGCCGCGCTGAGCGCTGCCAAGCCATAGCGGGTTTCGGCACGGCGAGGAAACGGCGATGCGCGGCACGCTTTACCTGCTGATCCTGATCGCGCTTTTCGTCGGCGTCGTGGTCTGGGCGTTCGGCCGCAAGCGCAAGAAGCGATTCGAAGCCGACGCGCGCATCCCGTTCAAGGACAAGGAGTGAACGCGGCGGCGCCCGCCATGACCGACGACGCCCGTTGCACCCCGACCCACGACGCCGATGCGCCCGTGACGGACGGAGGTGCGGTCACCGCGGTGCGCGGCAGTATCGTCGACGTGCGCTTCGCCAAAGGGCACCTGCCGGTGATCCGCACCTTGTTGCGTGCCGGCGCCAAGGACGAGATCGCGATCGAAGTGCTGTCGCAGCTCGACGACACGCGCGTGCGCGGCATCGCGCTCACACCGACGCAGGGACTCGCACGCGGTGCGCCCGTCAGGGACACCGGTGCGCCGTTGCAGGCGCCGGTGGGCAAAGCCATCCGCTCGCGCATGTTCGACGTCTTCGGCCAGGCAATTGATGGCAAGGCGGCTCCCGAGGGTGTCGAGTGGCGATCGGTGCACCGAGAGCCGCCACCGCTTGTGGAGCGCTCCACGACGTCCAAGATCTTCGAGACCGGCATCAAGATGATCGACGTCCTCGTCCCGCTCGAGACCGGCGGCAAGGCCGGCCTGTTCGGCGGCGCAGGCGTAGGCAAGACGGTGCTGCTGACCGAGATGATCCACAACATGGTCGGCAAGCAGAAGGGTGTGAGCATCTTCTGCGGCATCGGCGAACGCTGCCGCGAGGGCGAGGAGCTCTACCGCGAGATGAGACAGGCCGGTGTGCAAGACGACATGGTGATGCTCTTCGGCCAGATGAACGAACCGCCCGGTGCGCGGTTTCGCATCGGGCACGCGGCGCTCACGATGGCGGAATACTTTCGCGACGACGAGCGGCGCGACGTGCTGCTGTTGATCGACAACATTTTCCGATTCATCCAGGCCGGCTCCGAGGTCTCGGGCCTGATGGGGCAGATGCCGTCACGCCTCGGCTATCAACCGACGATGGGCACCGAGTTGTCGAGCCTCGAGGAGCGCATCGCCAACACCGCCAACGGCGCGATCACGTCGATCCAGGCCGTTTACGTGCCGGCCGACGATTTCACCGACCCCGCCGCGGTGCACACCTTTTCGCACCTGTCGGCGTCGATCGTGCTGTCGCGCAAGCGGGCGAGCGAAGGGCTCTTTCCGGCGATCGATCCGCTGCAATCGAACTCGAAGATGGCGGTGCCGGGGATCGTCGGCGAGCGGCACTATGCGCTCGCACAGGCGATCCGGCGCACACTCGCGCAATACGCCGACCTGAAGGACATCATCGCCATGCTCGGCCTCGAGCAGCTCTCGCCCGAAGACCGCAAGGTCGTCGCCCGTGCGCGGCGCCTCGAGCGTTTCCTGACGCAGCCTTTCTTCACCACCGAGCAGTTCACGAACATGCCCGGCAAGCTCGTCAGTCTGGCCGACGCGCTCGACGGCTGCGAGCGCATCCTGCGCGACGAGTTCAAGGACCACCCGGAGAGCGCGCTCTACATGATCGGCCCGATCTCCGAGGTGAAGACCGGCGCCGTGACCGCGACTGCAACTGCAACTGCGACTGCGACCGAATCCGACGTCGATACCGACGCCGAAACGCAAGGGGCCGCAGAAGCATGAATCTCAAGCTGCTGCTGCCGTTTCGCGTCTTCGCCGATGTGCGCGACGTGACACGCATCGTCGCCGAGACGCCCGAGGGCGCGTTCGGCCTGCTGCCACGCCGTCGCGACTGCGTCACCGCCCTCGCGCCGGGCATCCTGACCTACGAGACCGAAGCAGACGGCGAAGTGTTCGTCGCGATCGACGAAGGCGTGCTGATCAAGTCCGGCGCCGAGGTGCTGGTATCCGTGCGGCGCGCGACGCCCGGCGCCGACCTGGCCGGATTGCGCGAGGCGGTGCAACGCGAATACATGCACCTCGACGTGCAGGAACGCGGCGCGCGCGCGGCCAGCGACAAGCTGGAGAGCGGCTTCGTGAGCCGCTTCGCGAGCTTCCGCCATGACTGAGCAGCGCCCGTTGGCGGATCGCGTGGGCGACAAGGCCGAGCGCAAGCTGCGCGCGCGGCGCAACGGATCGCGAGGCGTGTGGTTCGGGCTCGGCATGATGGGGCTCGTCGGCTGGTCGGTCGTCGTGCCGACGCTGCTCGGCACGGCACTCGGCATCTGGCTCGACGCCCATCATCCGGATGCGACCCACTCCTGGACGCTCGCGCTGCTGGTCGCTGGCCTGGTGCTCGGCTGCGCGAATGCCTGGCACTGGGTCGCAAAAGAAAACCGGCGCATCGGCGAGGACGATGCCGGCGAGGCCTGAAGCGCAATGAACCTGCAGAACGTGCCGCTGCTCGAATGGGGGCTCGCCGCCCTGGCCGGCGGCGCACTCGGCTTGTTCTTCTTCGGCGGCTTGTGGTGGACGCTGCGCCGCGTGCTCGCCTCGCGCCGGCCGGCGCTATGGATCTTTGGCAGCCTTCTGCTGCGCGCCGGCGTGACGGTGGGTGGCTTCATACTCGTCTCGGCCGGCCAGTGGCAACGCGTGCTTGCCTGCCTGCTTGGATTCTGGATCGCGCGCCAGGCCGTCACACGGCTCGGCGGGCGTCGCACAATCACCGAAACCGCAACCTGAAAGGACAGAAGATGCAGATCCAGGTCAACACCGACAAACATATCGAAGGTCGCGAGGCTGTCGTGACGCACGTCGAGACAACGCTGCGCGACGCGTTGCGCCATGTGCAGAGCCACATCACGCGCGTCGAGGTGCATCTGAGCGACGAAAACGCCGGCAAATCGGGCGCGAGTGACAAGCGCTGCCTGATCGAAGCGCGCCTCGAGCACCATCTGCCGGTCGCGGTGACGCATCACGCCGGCAGTGTTCATCAGGCCCTCGACGGCGCCGCCGGCAAGCTCAAGGCTGCGCTGCAAACAACGCTGGAGCGCATCGCCGAGACACAGCGGCGGCGCCCGCACGAGGGCTGAAGCCCCACCGATGACGAGCCCGTGATGCGCCTGAGCCCGGACGAACTGATCTTCTGGCAGCATGGCTTCGTCAAGCTCAACGCGACGATCGCCTACACCTGGGTGCTGATGGCGGTGCTGGCGTTCGGCGCGATGCTGATCACGCGACGCCTGTCGAACAGCCACGAACGTTCGCGCTGGCAGAACCTGCTCGAGATCGTCGTGACCGGCATCGTGCAGCAGATCCGCGAGGTCGGGCTCGCGCGGCCGGAGCGGTATCTCCCCTTCCTCGGCACGCTGTTCCTGTTCGTCGCCGCCGCAAGTCTCGCGACCATCGTGCCGGGGTACGAGCCGCCAACGGGGTCGCTCTCGACGACGGTCGCGCTCGCGCTGTGCGTCTTCATCGCGGTGCCGCTGTTCGGCATCCGGGAGCAAGGCTTCGGCGGCTACGTGAAGTCCTACCTCGAACCGACCGTGCTGATGCTGCCCTTCAACATCATCAGCGAGCTCTCGCGCACGCTCGCGCTCGCGGTGCGCCTGTTCGGCAACATGATGAGCGGCGCGATGATCATCGCCATCCTGCTCTCCATCACGCCGCTCCTGTTCCCGATCGTGATGACCGCGCTCGGCCTGCTGACCGGCATGGTGCAGGCCTACATCTTCAGCATCCTCGCCGCCGTCTATCTCGCGGCAGCCACGCGCCCGGTGCGAACCCGGGGCACGCATTGAACCTCGCCAGGAGATCGCATGGACAGCTCGACCCTCATCGCCGTCGCCTCGATCATCATCGCCGGCCTGACGACCGGCTTCGGCTGCATGGGACCGGCCTTCGCCGAAGGCCGTGCCGTCGCGACCGCGCTGACCGCGCTTGCGCAGCAGCCCGACGCTTCGGCGACGATCACGCGCACGCTGTTCGTCGGCCTGGCGATGATCGAGTCGACGGCGATCTACTGCTTCGTCGTCTCGATGATCCTGATCTTCGCGAACCCTTTCTGGAATGCGGCCCTGGCTCACGCTGGCCACTGAGCGATGTTGATCGACTGGTTCACGGTCGGCGCGCAGGCGCTGAACTTCATCATCCTGGTGTGGCTGATGAAGCGCTTTCTCTACAAACCGGTGCAGGATGCCATCGCGGCGCGCGAGAAGCGCATCGCCGACCAGATCGCCGCTGCCAAGAAGTTGCAAACCGAAGCCGAAGCGCAAGGCAAGGCCTTTCGCGACCGCAGTGCGGCGTTCGACCGTGAGCGCGCCGATCTGCTCACCCGCGCGACGGCGGACGCGAGCGCGCAGCGCGAACGCCTGATCGGCGAGGCACGCCAGGCGGCCGACACGCTCGCCGCCAAGCGGCGCGACGCGCTGCGCACAGAATCCGAGCAGCTTACGCAGACGCTGGTCGCGCGGTCACGCCACGAAGTCTTCGCCATCGCACGCAAGACACTTGTCGACCTGGCCGGCGTGAGCCTGGAAGCGCGCATGGCCGAGGTCTTTGCGCGCAAGCTGCGCGACTTGCCCGACGCCTCTCGGGCGACGCTCGGTGCGGCGCTGAAGGCCGGGCCGGTGGTGGTTCGCAGCGGCATCGAATTGCCCGGGCCGCAACGCGACGCGATACGCGACGCAATACGAGAGACCTTCGCAACCGACCTGACGCCGGGCTTCGAGACCGTGGCCGATGCCGTGGCCGGCGTCGAACTGCGCGCCGGCGGCCAGGCACTGAGCTGGAGCATTGAAAGCTATCTCGAGTCTCTCGAGTCGGTGGCGTCCGAAGTGTTTTCGGTGGTTGCCGAGACCCCCATGGCCGCGAGCTCAGGCGCTACCGAGACCCGTGCCGACAGCACGGCGTCGCCCACCGAAGGCGCGGGCACCGCATGAAGCCGGCGCCCGGGCCGCTGTCCGACGCGGTGACGCGCGGCTTTGCGGCAATGCGGGAAGCCCGCACGACGTTTTCGCCGCCACTCGTCCCGCGCGAGATCGGCACGATCACCCGAATCGGGACCGGCGTCGCGCACGTCAGCGGCTTGCCAGGCGCTGGCTACGACGAGCTGCTCGAGTTCCCCGGCGGTCTCGCAGGCATCGCATTCAATGTCGATGAGGACGAACTCGGTGTCGTGCTGCTCGGCGAATCCTGGCGTCTGAGCGCGGGCGACAGCGTGCGGCGCACCGGCCGCGTGATGGACGTGGGCGTCGGGCCGGCGCTGCTCGGCCGCGTGATCGACCCGCTCGGGCGTGCGCTCGACGGCCTCGGTGCGATCGCCACCGTCGAGCGCCTGCCGATCGAGCGACCGGCGCCTGCGATCATGGAGCGCGCGCCGGTCGACGTACCGCTGCAGACGGGACTCAAGGTGATCGATGCGCTGATCCCGGTCGGCCGCGGACAGCGCGAGCTGATCCTCGGCGACCGGCAAACGGGCAAGACCGCGATCGCGATCGACACCATCCTCAACCAACGCGACCAAGACGTCGTCTGCGTTTATTGCGCGATCGGCCAGCGCGCGGCGGCGGTGGCAAAGGTCGTCGCCACGCTGCGCGAACAGGGCGCACTGGCCTACACGGTCGTCGTCGTCAGCGAAGGCGACCAGCCGCCCGGGCTGGCTTACATCACGCCCTATGCGGCGACGAGCATCGCCGAGCACTTTCTGGAGTCAGGCCGCGACGTGCTGATCGTCTACGACGACCTGACCCAGCATGCGCGCGCCTATCGCGAGCTCTCGCTGCTGCTGCGCCGGCCGCCCGGGCGCGAGGCGTTTCCGGGCGACATCTTCTACATCCATTCGCGCCTGCTCGAGCGCTCGACGCACCTGCGCCCTGAGCGCGGCGGCGGCTCGCTGACGGCGTTGCCGATCATCGAGACCGAGGCGCAGGACATTTCCGCCTACATCCCGACGAACCTGATCTCGATCACCGACGGCCAGATCTACCTCTCGCCAACGCTGTTCGAGCTAGGCGTGCTGCCCGCGGTCGATGTCGGCCAGTCGGTTTCGCGCGTCGGCGGCAAGGCGCAGCGCAGCGCCTACCGCGCGGTGGCGGGCGATCTGAAACTCGCCTATGCGCAGTTCGAGGAACTCGAGGCCTTCTCGCGCTTCGGCGCCCGACTCGACGACGCGTCTCGCCAGACCATCGACCACGGACGGCGCATCCGTGCCTGCCTCAAGCAGCCGCAGTCCAGCCCGGTGGCCGTGCCGGCGCAGGTGGCGGTTCTGTTGGCGCTGACGGCCGGCTTGTTCGACAGCGTGCCGCTCGAACGCATGCCCGACGCCGAGCAAGCCGTGCAGGCGGCCGCGTCCACTCTTGCAGCGCCGGTGCGCGAACGGCTCGGCACGGCCGGCGCGCTGAGCGAGGAAGACCGCGCGGCGATCACGGCCCTGGCTGCCGCGACGCTGGCGCCCTTCACTGCGACGGCGAAGGCTGACTCGTGAGCGACTCCCTCGTCGCGCTGCGCAACAAGATCGCGAGCGCAGGGGAATTGCAGTCGGTGGTGCGCACGATGAAGGCACTTGCGGCAGCCAGTATCGGCCAGTACGAGCGCTCGGTTCGCGCGCTCGCCGACTACGATCGCGCGGTGAGAATAGGCCTCGGCGAATGCCTGCGCCAGACGCGCGAAGCGCCAGCTCCGCCGGAGGCGGCGCCGCGCAGCGACGCCAAATGGCTGGGCGCGACCGTGTTCGGCTCCGACCAGGGACTGGTCGGGCAGTTCAACGAACAGCTCGTCGAGCATGTAGTACGCACGCTCGACGCGCTGCCGGGCACGCCCCAAGTCTGGGCTGTCGGCGAACGCATTCAGGCGCGGCTCGTCGACGCTGGGTTGCAGGTCGTAGGCAGCTATCCGGTGCCGAACTCGGTCGACGCGATCACGCCGCTCGTGGGCCTGATCGAAGTCGATGCCGAGGCGCATCGCGCCCAACTCGGCTACACGCGGCACTACGTCTTTCACAACCGCCCCCAGTCGGGCTCACTTTACGAGAACGTCGACCAGCGCATGCTGCCGCTCGACGCAGCCTGGCAGCAGACGATGGCCGACGCCGCCTGGCCTCGCAGCGCGCTGCCCGAAGTGCTGGGCGGTGGCGCGTCGGCACTGCGCGGACTGGTGCGCGAGTACCTCTTCATCTCGCTCTTTCGGGCCTGCGCTGAGTCGCTCGCGAGCGAGAACGCGAGCCGGCTCGCGGCGATGGAGCGCGCCGACCGCAACATCCGCGATCTGCTGGAGGCGTTGCAGGGCGCCTTCCACCGCGAGCGCCAAGGCGCGATCGACGAGGAACTCTTCGACGTGACCGCCGGCTACGAGGCCCTGGCGAACGCATGAACACGCGATGCGTGACGGCGCGCGCCCTCGTTGCCGCCGGGCTGAACGCGCCTTGAGCCGGCAGGGTACCGTCTCGCGCGCAGCCGGTCTTTCCAACGCGTCCCATACACAGCACCGCAAGGATCATCGTGAGCACCAACCGCCTGGCGCCCGAACTACTTTCCCACATGGACGCGTATTGGCGCGCCGCAAACTACCTCGCGGTTGGGCAGATCTACCTGCGCGACAACCCGCTGCTCAAGCGCCCGCTCGCGCTCACCGACGTGAAGCACATGCTGCTCGGGCATTGGGGCACGACGCCGGGGCAGAACTTCATCTACGCGCACCTGAACCGCGTCATCACGAAGTACGACCTCGACATGATCTACGTTTCAGGGCCGGGGCACGGCGGCCCAGCGGTGGTCGCGAATACCTACCTCGAGGGCACCTACAGCGAGGTCTACCCCGATGTCTCGTCGGACGAAGAAGGTCTGCGCAAGCTCTTCCTGCAGTTCTCGTACCCGGGTGGCATTCCGAGCCACGCGTCGCCCGAATGTCCGGGCTCGATCCACGAGGGCGGCGAGCTCGGCTATTCGCTGAGCCACGCGTTCGGCGCGGCATTCGACAACCCGGATCTGATCGTCGCCTGCGTCGTCGGCGACGGCGAGGCCGAGACTGGGCCGCTTGCCACGGCTTGGCATTCGAACAAGTTCCTCGACCCCGTCACCGACGGCGCGGTGCTGCCGATCTTGCACCTGAACGGCTACAAGATCGCCAATCCGACGGTACTGGCACGCATCCCGCGCGACGAGCTCGCGCAGCTGATGCGGGGCTACGGCTGGAGCCCGATCTTCGTTGAAGGCCACGAGCCGGCGCCGATGCACGAGGCGATGGCGACCGCACTCGACAGCGCGGTCGAGAGCATCCGCGCCTTCCAGCAGCACGCGCGCGCGACGGGCGATGCGACGCGCCCGTGCTGGCCGATGATCGTGCTCGCGTCACCCAAGGGCTGGACCGGCCCGCGCGTCGTCGACGGCACACCGATCGAAGGCACGTTTCACGCGCACCAGGTTCCGATTTCGGACCCCGGCGCCCATCCGAAGCACCTTGCGCTGATCGAGAACTGGCTCCGAAGCTACAAACCAGAGGAGCTATTCGACGCGAGCGGCCGGCTCAAACCCGAGCTGGCTGAGCTCGCGCCGCGCGGTGCGCGGCGCATGGGCGCGAATCCGCACGCCAACGGCGGCACGCTGCTGCGCGACCTGCGCCTGCCGGACTTCCGCAACTACGCGAGCGACGTGCCCGCGCCGGGCGCGCCTGGCATCGGCGACACGCATGTGCTCGGCCCCTTCTTGCGCGACGTGGCGCGGCTCAATGACGCGCAGCGCAACTTCCGCGTCTTCGGCCCGGACGAGACGGTCTCTAACGGCCTGGCGGCGCTTTTCGAGGTGACGGCGCGCCAATGGAACGCGGCAACGCTGCCGAACGACGAATTCCTGGCGGCGAGCGGGCGCGTGATGGAAGTGCTCAGTGAGCACCAGTGCGAAGGCTGGCTCGAGGGCTATCTGCTCACCGGGCGGCATGGTCTCTTCAATTGCTATGAGGCCTTCATCCACATCGTCGATTCGATGTTCAACCAGCACGCCAAGTGGCTCAAGGTAACGTCGCAGATCCCGTGGCGCCGCAAGATCGCCTCTCTCAACATCCTGCTCGCTTCGCACGTCTGGCGCCAGGACCACAACGGCTTCACGCATCAGGACCCGGGCTTCATCGACCATGTGGTGAACAAGAAGGCCGCGATCGTGCGGGTCTACCTGCCGCCGGATGCAAACTGCCTGCTCTCGGTGATGGACCATTGCCTGCGCAGCCGGCACTACGTCAATGTCGTCGTCGCCGGCAAGCATCCTGCGCCGCAGTGGCTGGCGATGGATGCCGCCGTCCTGCATTGCACCAAAGGCATCGGCGTCTGGGACTGGGCGACCAACAATGGGGAGGCCGAGCCCGACGTCGTGATGGCGTGCTGCGGCGACGTGCCGACACTCGAGACGCTAGCCGCCGTCTCGATTCTGCGCGAGCATCTGCCCGAGTTGATGATCCGCGTCGTCAATGTCGTCGATCTGATGCGCCTGGAGCCGCACACCGAGCATCCGCACGGCCTCTCCGATGCCGACTTCGACGCGCTCTTTACGCGAAACAAGCCGGTGATCTTTGCCTTTCATGGCTACCCCTGGCTGATCCACCGTCTGACCTACCGGCGCACGAATCACGACAACTTCCACGTCCGCGGCTACAAGGAAGAGGGCACGATCACGACCGCGTTCGACATGACGGTGCTGAACGACCTGGATCGCTTCCACCTCGTGATGGACACGATCGATCGCCTGCCACAGACCGGCGAGCGCGGATTGGCACTCAAGCGTCGGCTGCAGGACAAGCTGATCGAGCACAAGCGCTACATCCGCGCGCACGGCCAGGACCTGCCCGAAATTCGCGACTGGCAGTGGAAGGCCGCGCATTGAGTGCGCCGCACGCCGATCGCGAGACGCTCGCCATCGCGTTCGCGCTCGCCCTGGGCGCCGCTGTGTCGCTCGGCCTGGCGCGCTTTTCGTATGCAGTGCTGCTGCCGCCGATGCGCGCCGATCTCGGCTGGAGCTACTTCACCGCGGGCGCGATGAACACCGTCAACGCTGCCGGCTATCTTGTCGGCGCGTTGGCGTCACCCGCATTGCTTGCTCGGGTCGGCGCGCGAACAGCGCTGGTCAGCGGGAGTATCGGCGTCACCGTGCTGCTCGCACTGCATGGCCTCACGAGTTCGGAAGCGGCCCTGTACGCGCTGCGCTTTCTGACCGGCGTCGCAAGCGCCGCGGTGTTTGTTGCCGGCGGTTTGCTGGCAGCCCGGCTTGGCACGCGTCTGGAGAGCGGATCGCGCGTCACGCCGGGATTCGTGCTCGGCTTGTACTACGGCGGCACGGGGCTTGGCATCGTTGCCAGCGCGCTCGCGCTGCCGCCACTGATCGCACTGTCGGCGTCGCAAGCCGGCCGATCCGGCTGGCAATGGGGCTGGATCGCCCTTGCCGCGTTGGCGCTCGCCGCGACTGTGCTGATTGCACGCCGCACCGCCGACTTGCGCGACGCGACGGCCACGCCCTCGGCCCACGAGCGCTTCGAATGGCGGCCTTTCGGCTTCGGCCTGGCGGCGTACTTCATGTTCGGCCTCGGCTACATCGGCTACATGACCTTCATCATCACGTTGCTCAGGGAGCAACAGATGTCGACCGGCGCGATCGTCGCTTTCTACACGCTGCTCGGCTTCGGCGTGATGGCGTCGCCCTGGCTCTGGGCCGGACTCCTGCAACGCCAGCGTGGTGGCAAGGCGTTGGCGATCCTGAGCGCGCTGCTCGCATTTGCCACCTTGTTGCCGGTGCTCTTCGGCCAGGTGCTGCCGGCCTTCGTCTCGGGGGCGTTGTTCGGCGGCGTGTTCCTGTCGGTCGTCGCGTCAACCACCGCGCTCGTGCGCCACAACCTGCCGCAAGCGACTTGGCCAGCTGGCATCAGCGCGTTCACGATCGTCTTTGCCGTAGGCCAGATCGTCGGCCCGAGCGTCGTCGGTCGCCTGGCAGACGGGGCGGGAGGCTTGCGCGCCGGGCTTGCAGCATCGGCGGCAGTGCTAGCCCTCGGTGCAGCACTCGCTTTGCGCCAGCGCGCGCTGCAAACGTCAAGGTAGCCCGTCCAATGAAAAGCCCCGCCGGTCAGGCGGGGCTCGAAGATCGCTGGCGGCCCGTTTCGCGTGGGCCAGGCAGCGGGTTCAGTCGGCCTTGCGGCGACGGCGTGCAACGCCGGCCACTGCAGCCAGACCGACGAGCATCAGTGCGTAGGTCTCGGGCTCCGGCACGGCGACGATCGAGTTGATCCAGTCGACATTGCTGTAGACCGCCGTCGAACCCATCAGGTCGCCCCAGCTGCCGCTGTTGGCGCTGCTGAAGTCACAACTCGGGGTGATGCGGTCGCCGCAGAACTGCCAGCCCCAGCTGTGCACGCCGGTGACCAGCCATTCGCTGCCGTTCCAGACGAAGTCGCCACCGCCGGAGTCGCCGCCGGTGATGAGCGATTCGATGTTGTCACCGTTGTTGCTGGTCCACAGGTTGCCCGTCATGCCGGCGACGATGCCCAGCGTGTTGTTAGCGCCTTCGGGGTGGGCCGTACTCGGGGGGCCGCCGTCATAGTCGGCCATGTATTCCTCGCCGTAGGTGTTGTCACCAGTGCCGTCCCAGGCGTCGCCGAAGACCTTGGAGGTCACGTCGAAGGTGTTGTAGCCATAGTGGCCATGGCCCCATTCGTTCCAGTTCGGGGCGGTGGCGGTGTTGCCGACCGTTGTCGTGCCGTAGCCCATCATCAGGACTTGTTTGCCGATCGCGCTGTTGGGGTCGAGCATGAAACCCTTAATGCCGACGACCGGCGCGTCAAGCTTGACGATGGCCATGTCGGCACCGGTGCTGAGCGTGCCGTTCCAGCCTGGCTTGAGGTAGGCCGTGGTGCCGGAGCGGGTAGCGGTCGCGACATTGTTGTTGAGTCCGAAATCGATCCGCATGATGTTGAAATTGTCGGCGCAATGGCCTGCGGTCAGCACGTACTGACCACCGGCCAGCAGCGTGCCAGAGCAGACAAAGCCGCCATTGTCGATACTGCCGTCGCTGTCGAAGTAAAGGCGGGCGACGCCGTCGAAATTCACGCCGTTGAAAGTCGATGCCGAAGTGAAACGCCAGTTCGACGGGTTGGAATTGTTGGACATGGCCTGCGCCGAGCCGAAGCCAACGAGCAGGGCAGCAATCGGCGCGAGCCGGAATGCACGGGTTGCCAAAGTCATTCTGAGTCTCCTCGAAGGGTTAATTGCGTCACGATTTTGCAATCGGCAGCACCTTCTTGTTCATCTCACCCCCATGAACGGGGGGGGGCATTTACCTTGAGAATTCTCAACCAAGGCAGCACAAGCGCGCTGGGGACGACAGGGCAGACTGTGAAGAAGCTTGGGCCTGTTCACACTACTGGAAGAGTCCCGCCTGCTGCAACGCGTTGATCGACACGGCCGCCAGCTCTTCCACTTGCGCCGACATGTCGGACGATGCCGGCGCGGTCGCCCTTGCGCTCCAGATCACGCGGCCGCTGGCGACATCGACGAGCGTGCTGTTTCCCGCCATGCCGGCGCCACCCGTTGCGCCGACCGGAACCGCGACACCGACGCCGCCACCGACCCCACCGCGCGAGCCACCACCCGAGCCGCCGAAGCCGCCGATGCCGAAGCTGAAGGATGGTGTTGCGCTGGGTGCCGAGTAGTCGTGCCTGAGCGAGACCTGCAAAACCGAGCGCGCGCCGATCTCCTTCGCCGCGGCGCGAAGGGCGGCGGCGTTGGCCTCCCCGCCAGGCGCCGCATTTGAAGGCGTCGCACCCACAGGGGTCTCACCCGCCGACGTCACGGCCGCAAGCTTCGGAGCACTCAGCGGCTTTGCACCCAGCGCCGAGAGTCGCGCCGCGAATTTGCTTTCGCACAACAGGCGGACGGTCGTGTCCTGCGCGTCGCAGGCGACGAGAACCGTCGTGCCCTGCAACGACTGCTTCGCGTACTGCGGGTCAATCCACTGCGCGTCGATCTGGGTCGATGCGCAGCCGGCGACGAGCAAGAGCGCCAGCGCCGAACTGACGAGCCGCGCCGCAGCGTTGCGGCGACCCGATCGCGGGTGCCCCATCGTTGCTTCCAAACGAACTGACCGGTGCAGGCTGGCGTGAATATTCATGTCGCGGCTGCGGCCTCGGCCGCATGCTTGCCGACCTTGGGCGGCTTGCGCGCATCGTAGTCGGCCTGCATGCGCTTGAGCTCGAAGATGCCGTAGATCGCGGTCCCCATCATGAGCAGCACGAGCGCGCCGCCTGTCAAACGCTCGAGCAGGAACATGGCCTCGCGGTTGGCCACATAGGCGGTGAGGATGAGCACCGGAATCGACAGGCTGATCAGCCAGTTCACCTGACGTGAAACGACGTAGTGCAGCGTGCCGAAGCCGGCCAGCTGGTAGACCAGAAACGGCACGATGGCGAGCGCCGGGATGAGTTCCGAGGCACCGAGCGCGACCGGCGCCGCGCCCGGCACGATCTTGTGCAGCAACTCGCTGTTGGCGAGCTGATGAAACAGCGTCGGCAGCGCATTGAGCAGCGAGACGATGCCCATCAGCTCGAGCACCAGCGCGCCGCTCCACAGACCGACGCGCGACGCGGTGTCCGAGTTCGCCCCGGACGATTGCGCCGAGATGAACATGCCGGCGACGATCGATGCCGCGCTCGCCAGCATCAGGAATTCGATCGTGATGCCAAAGCCGGTCGGCTCACCGGTCTTCAGCAGGAGCAGCGCGGTGAATCCCGGCACGTAGAACATCACGCGGATGACGCGGATGCTGAGGCGCGGGTCGCGCTCGGGCGGCATCACAGGCAGTGGCTTGCCGTCGGTTCCGATGATTGGTGCGTTGTGTGCCATGGAATCTCTCGCCTCTGCGTTGTGTCCCGCGGTCGCGGGCTCCGCGAATGTTAGCGTGGAGGCGATCGCCTCTTCAAGCCGAACAAGCGCTGCGTTGCGAGCGCACCGCGGCACGTTCTCAGGCCGGCGCGACGAGCTCGCTGCGCGTCACCGGCCCCTTGCCGCTGAAGCGGTCCAGGTAGAGGTAGATCACCGGCGTGATGTAGAGCGTGATCGCCTGCGAGAAGACGAGCCCGCCGACCACCGCCAGGCCCAGCGGCTGACGCAACTCGGCACCCGCGCCAAGGCCGAGCGCGATCGGAATCGCACCGCACAGCGCGGCGAGCGTCGTCATCATGATCGGCCGAAAGCGCAGCGTGCAGGCATCGCGGATCGCCTGTTCGGGAGCGAGGCCGCGCTCGCGTTGGGCGTCGAGCGCGAAGTCGATCATCATGATCGCGTTCTTCTTCACGATGCCGATCAGCAGCAGGATGCCGATCGTCGCGATCAAGCGTCAGGTCCTGCCCGAAAAACTGCAGCGTGAGCAGCGCGCCGACCGCCGCCGACGGCAGCCCGGCGAGGATCGTCAGCGGGTGGATGTAGCTCTCGTAGAGCACGCCGAGCAGCACGTAGATGACGAGCAGCGCGGAGACGATCAAGATCGCCTGGCTCGCCTGCGAGCTCTTGAATACGGCCGCGTCGCCGCCGTAGGTCGTGATGATCGACGCCGGCATGCGCAACTCCTCGCGATAACGCTCGATGCGATCGGTCGCGTTCCCGAGCGGCACGCCGGGCGCGAGGTTGAACGACACCGTCACCGCCTGTAACTGGCCGACGTGATTGACCGCCGTCGGGCCTATGCTGCGCTCGACCGTCGCGAAGCTCGACAGCGGTACCAGCGCGCCGCTCTTGCTGCGCACGTAGATGCCGTTGAACGCGCTCTCGTCGGCCCTCGCCGCGGGGGCCACCTCCATGATCACCTGGTAGCTGTCGGCCGGCGTGTAGATGGTCGAAACCTGGCGCTCGCCGAAGGCGGAGTACAGGCTCGAGCGCACGGCATCGATGTCGACGCCGAGCGTGTTCGCGCGATCGCGGTCGATCTTCAGGCTCGCCTGCAGGCCCTTCAGTTGCGAGTCGCTCGTCACGTCGCGAAACAGCGGATCGGCGCGCAGCTTGTCCTGCAGCTTCTCCGCCCAGTCATTGAGCGCATCGGCCTTCACGCTTTGCAGGATGTACTGGAACTGGCTCTTGCTCGGGCGCCCGCCGAGCTGCAGGTTCTGCACCGGCTGCGGATACGCGGCAAGCCCCGGCACTTCGCGCAGCTTCTTGCGCAGCCCTTCGACGACCTGCTTCATCGGCGCTCGCTCGCCGCGCGGCTTCAGGTTGATGAACATCCTGCCTGTGTTCTGCGACCCAAAACCACCGGTGAAGGAGCTCACCGTCAGCACGTTCGGGTCGGCGCGCACGATCTCGGCCGCCCGGTCCTGCAGCGCGACCATGGCCGGAAACGAGATGTCCTCCGCCGCCTCGGTGCTGAGCCGCAACTGGCCGATGTCCTCCTCGGGGAAGAAGCCCTTCGGGATGGTGACGAACAGCCACGCGGTGGCCACGAAGGTGGCGAGCGCGACGAGCAGCACGAAACGACGATGCTGGAGGGCCAGATCGAGCGTGCGCGTGTAGCCAGCGAGCGTGGTGTTGAAGCCGCGCTCGAAGAGGCGGACGAGTGCGCCGGGCGGCGCCTGATGCGCGGTGTCCTTGACGAAGCGGCTCGCGAGCATCGGCACCAGCGTGAGCGAGACGAACGCCGAGGCCGCGATCGCGAGCGAGACGACGACCGCGAACTCGTGGAACAGGAGACCGATCACGCCCGGCATGAAGAAGATCGGGATGAAGACGGCGACGAGCGAGCTCGAGATCGAGATGATCGTGAAGCCGACCTCACGCGAGCCCTTGAGCGCCGCCTCGAACGGCGCCATGCCTTCTTCGACGTGACGCATGATGTTTTCGAGCATCACGATCGCATCGTCCACCACGAGCCCGACGGCGAGCGTGAGGCCGAGCAGCGAAATGTTGTCCAGGCTGTAGCCGAAGGCCCACAGGAGCGCGATCGCCCCGAGCAGCGAAACGGGCAGCGACAGCGTCGGGATCAGCGTCGCGACGACCCGACGCAGGAAGAGAAAGATGACGAGGACGACGAGCACGATCGTTCCCATCAGCGTCAGCGACACGTCGTGCAACGCATTGCGGATCGAGGTAGAACGGTCGTTGACGACGGTGAGCTTCACCGACGCCGGCAGTTGCGATTCGAACTCCGGCACCGCGGCGCGCACGGCGTCGACCACTTTCACCGTATTCGCGTCTGGCTGACGCAACACGCCGAGCGAGATCGATGTCTCGCCGTTCAGGGTGGCGCGCGTCTTCACGGTCTCGAAGCTGTCCTCCACCGTGGCGACGTCGCGCAACCGCACCTCGCTGCCGCCGCGGCTGGCGACGATCAGGTCGGCGAATTCGGCCGCATTGCGCAGCTGGCGGTTCGCCTGCAGCGTCAGCGTCTGGCGGCTGCCGTCGAGCGTGCCGACCGGTGTGTTGGCGTTTGCCGCGGAGAGCGTCTTGGTGAGCTCGTCGAGGCTGATGTTGCGCGCGGCGAGCGCATCGGGATGCACCTGCACGCGCACCGCGAAGCGCTTCTGGCCGTAGACGTTGACCTGGGCCACGCCTTCGAGCGTCGACAGCGTCGGCGCGATCAGGTGCTCGGCGTAGTCGTTCAGGTCCGACAGGTTCATCGACGGCGACTGCAGCGCGATGAAGAGCACCGGCGCGTCGGCCGGGTTCACCTTGCGGTACGACGGCGGCACCGTCATGTCCTGCGGTAGCGAGCGCTGCGAACGCAGCAGCGCCGCCTGCACGTCGACCGACGCGGCGTCGATGTCGCGCCCTTCGTCGAACTCGAGCGTGAGCGAGGTCTTGCCGAGCGTGCTGCTCGAGCTGATGACGGCCAGGCCCGGGATCGTCGCGAACTGCTTTTCCAGGGGCAGCGCGACGGAGGTCGCCATCGTCTCCGGGCTCGCACCCGGCAGCGCGGCGAAGACATTGATGACGGGCGTGTTGTAGCTCGGCAGTGCGGCGACCGGGATACGGCCATACGCGATCACGCCGGCGAGCACGATCGCGGCGTTCAGCAGCACCGTCATCACCGGGCGGCGGATGAAGAGCTCGGACAGGTTCATCGAATGCTCAGGGCGAGATTCGGGCCTGCGACGCCGAGCCTTGCGGGACGGCGCCCTGCATGGCGCGCACACCATCGGCCGCGGCCGCGCCGCGCACAACACCTGCTGCGCCTCCCGCCGCGTCACCCACCACGTCACCCACGGCACCGGATGCCGCAGCGTCCACCGCACGCACACGCACCGCGCTGCCCGGGCGCAGGTTCTGCTTGCCTTCGACGACCACTCGCGTGCCGGGCTCGATGCCGCTGACGGCTGCCCGCGTGCCCTCGGAGGCGATCAACTCGACCTCGCGCTGCGCCGCCTTGCCGTCGGCGCCGACGACGAACACCGTCTTCGCGGTCAGCCCCTGGACGATCGCCGCTTGCGGAATCACGACGACGCCCGGCAGCGTGCGCACGACGAGTTGCACGTTGACGTAGGCGCCCGGCCAGAGCAATTGCTGCTTGTTGTCGAACACCGCCTTGAGCTTGACGGTGCCCGACGCCGCATCGACCGCGTTGTCGACGAACTGCAGCCGACCGGTGAGCGACGCGCGGCCGTCCGGAAGTTCGGCGTTGACCGGCGCATTGCCCGCCTTCAGCCCGGCGAGCACATCGGGCAGGTTGCGCTGCGGCAGCGTGAAGCTGACCGCGATCGGGTCGAGCTGCGTGATCGTCACGAGCGGCAGCCCGCTCGGTTGCACGTAGCTGCCGGTGAAGACATTGATCGCGCCGGCGCGGCCCGCCGACGGCGCGACGATCCGGCTGTAGGACAGCGACACGCGCGCCGCGGCGAGCGCCGCGCGATCGGCGTTCACCGCCGCCTGCTGGCCGTCGACGAGCGTGAGGTTCGTGTCGACCGCGCTCTGCGAGACGAACTTCTGGTTCAGCAGATCGCGGCTGCGGGCGAGCTGGCGCTGGGCGTCGGCGAGCGCCGCCTGGTCGCGCTCGAGTTGCGCCTGTGCCTTCGCGAGATTGGCCTCGTCGGCGCGGTTGTCGAGCGTGAACAGCAGCTCGCCGGCCTTCACGAACTGGCCTTCGGTGATGTGCACCTTGGCGATGACGCTTGCGATCTGCGGCCGGATCTCGACCGTGTTGAGCGCGCTCACCGTGCCGCTCGTCGCGAGCGTCACCGGCCAGTCGCGTCGCTCGGCGACGATGACCGAGACGCTCACCGGGCCGTCCGCGCCCCTGCCCGTCCCCGCCATGCACCTTGAGCGGCGCGCCGCTGCCGCTCGGTGCGGCGCTCGGGCGTGCCTGCATCCACCACGCGCCAACCGCCGCGCCCGCGGCCAGCACGACGAGGAGACCCCAGAGCTTCAGCTTGCGCATGGAGATCAGTTGTTCACCGGCCGCGTGAGCCGCCTCAGGCTGACTTCAAGACCAGCTCGAAATGCTCGACCGTCGGCGGCGCGGCGAAGAACGGGCCGACGAACGCGCGCCACTGTGCGAAGAGCGGGCCCTGGCGAAAGCCGACCGTGTGGTCTTCGAGCGTCTCCCAGTAGATCATCAGGACATAGCGGTCCGGCGACTCGACGCCGCGATTGACCTTGTAGCCGCGAAAGCCCTTCGCCTGCGCGATGACAGTCTCGGCGCCGGTGCGCAAGGCGGCCTCGAATTCGGCGCCCTTGCCAGGCGTGATGCGGATGTCGGCGATCTCGAGAATCATGTGGCGGCTCCGGGGCTTGGCGTTCGACAAATGCACATTCTCACTTAGAGACGAGCGGCGCGCTCGCCGAAGGAGGCGCCAGCCAAGCAGCCCGTTCGCCGACGTGCAAGCTGCCGGGTTACGACCTCAGACGCCGAGCAGGGGCGCGAGTTCCTCCGGCCGCGCGGCGAGGTCGGCCGAATCGCCGGCGAGCACGATGACGCCCTTTTCCATCACGACCGCGAGGTCGGTGTGGGCGAGCACCGCACGGTAGTTGCGATCGACGATGAGCGTGCTGATGCCGCTCTTGCGGATGTCGCCGACGACGCGCCAGATCTCGGCCACGATCAGCGGCGCGAGGCCCTCGGTCGCCTCGTCGAGGATCACGAGGCTCGGGTTCGTCATCAGCGCGCGGCCGATCGCAAGCATCTGCTGCTCGCCGCCGGAGAGTTGCTGACCGCCATGGGCGAGCCGCTCCGCGAGGCGCGGAAAGGTCGCCATCACACGCTCGAAGCTCCAGTCGCGCCGGCCGTCGGCGCCGGCACGCGCCGACATCACGAGGTTCTCGCGCACCGAAAGGTTCGGGAAGATGCCGCGCCCCTCGGGCACGTAGCCGATGCCCAGGCGCGCCATGCGTTCGGGCGGGAAGCCGCTCGCGTCGCGCCCCTGCCAGTGCACCTGGCCCGACGCGGCGCGCACGTAAGCCCATCAGCGTGCGGATCAGCGTGGTCTTGCCCATGCCGTTGCGGCCGAGCAGACCGACCGCGGCCCGGGCGGGAATGGTCAAGTCGACGCCACGCAGGATGTGGCTCTCGCCGTAGAAGGCGTTCACGCCCTGCGCCGAGAGCAGGGCCGTGCGTGGCTTCGACTCGGGCGGGTCGCCTCAGCCATGATCCTCGCCCAGGTAGGCGACCAGCACTTCGGGATGGGTGCGGATCGCCGCCGGCGTGTCGCTCGCGATGACCTCGCCGTTGACCATCACGGTGATCTTGTCGGCGATCCGAAACACCGCGTCCATGTCGTGCTCGACGAGCAGCACCGCGTGGTGGCGCTTGAGCTCCAGCAGCAGGGCGAGCATGCGCTCGGTCTCCTCCGCGCCCATGCCGGCGAGCGGCTCGTCGAGCAGCAGCACGCGCGGGCTTCGTCGCCAGGCACATCGCGATTTCGAGCTGGCGCTGCTGCCCGTGGCTGAGCGACCCCGCCGCACGGGACGCGAACTCGGCCAACCCGGCCGCCTCGAGCGCTTCACGCGCGACGCCGCCGCTGTCCGCACAGCGCGCGGCCGGCTCCCAGAGACGCCACGGGCGTTGCAGCGCGGCCTGTGCGCACAGGCGCGCGTTCTCGAACACCGTCAGCGACGGGAAGATCGTCGTGCGCTGGATAGCTGCGCCCGATGCCGGCACGCGCGCGGCGGGGCTGAGACCAGGCGGTGATGTCACTGCCGGCAAGCTCGATGCGACCGCTGCTCGCCGGCATCTCGCCCGACAGCATGTTGATCAGCGTGGACTTGCCGGCGCCGTTGGTGCCGATCACCGCATGCAGTTCGTCCGCATGCAGTTCGAGCGAGACGCCGGCCACCGCCGTGAGCCCGCCGAAATGACGGGTCAACGACAACGGCGCGCAGCAGCGGCTCAGCCATGGCGTCGCCGGCGCAACAGCGTGCTGACGCCGATCAAGCCCTTCGGCAGCCAGGCCACGAAGGCGATGATCGTCAGGCCGAGCGTCAACTGCCAGTGCGACGCGATCGAACCGAGCAGCGCCTCGGACTGGAAGAACTCCTTGAGCAGCGTGAACGCCGCCGCGCCGAGCACCGCGCCGCGCAGGCTGCCGATGCCGCCGAGGATGATCATCAACAGCACCGCGCCCGACTCGTGCCACGAGAGCAGTTCCGGGTTCACCGCGCCGTCCTTCACCGCAAGCAGGAAGCCGGCGAGCCCGGCGAGCGCACCGGCGAGCACGAACGCCGCAAGCTTGTATGGATAGGTCGCGAAGCCCGCTGCGCGCATGCGCTGCTCGTTGACGCGGATGCCGGTCAGCGCGTGGCCGAAGCGCGAGCGCGCGAGCACCGCGAGCAGCGCGTAGGTGGCGATCAGCGAAGCCGCCACGGCGTAGTACAGGGTGAGCTTGTCGTCGAGGTCGATCAGCGTGCGCCCGCCGACCTCGAGCACCGGCTTGAAGTACAGGAAGATGCCGTCGCTGCCGCCACCGAGCTTGGTGTCGTGGAACACGAAGTACGCCATCTGCGCGAACGCGAGCGTGACCATGATGAAGTACACGCCCTTCGTGCGCAGGCTGAGCGCGCCGACGAACAGTGCGTAGGCCGCCGCCGCCGCGATCGCCGCCGGCAGCAACCAGATGATCGACGCGGCGCCACCGTCGCCGGTGCCGATCACCGCGACATAGGCCCCGATGCCGAGGAAGGCCGCATGGCCGAGGCTCACGAGCCCGGTCATGCCGACCAGCAGTTCGAGGCTCAGCGCGAAGATCGCGTAGATCGCGATCTTGACGACAAGATCGTGCGTGTAAGGCGTGAGCACAAGCGGCAGCGCGAGCAGCACGCCGGCAGCGAGGAGGGGCGACAGCCAGGCGCGTTCCGAGGAAAGCGCCGGGCCGCCCCAAGCTTTCTTACTCCCTTCGGGGGACGGGCGCCGCTTCGCGGTGTCCTCGGGGCCGTCAGGGGGAAGCGCCGGGCCGCCCCAGGCTTTCCCACCCCCCTCGGGGGGCGGGCGCCGCTTTGCGGCGTCCTCGGGGTCGTCAATACCCACGACGCATCAGCCCTTCGGGCCGCCAGACGAGGATGATCGCCATCAGCAGGTAGACGCCGATGCCGCTGTACTCGGCGAAGAACACCTTGCCGAAGGTGTCGACGAAGCCGACCAACAGCGAGGCGATGAGCGCACCGCTGATCGAACCGATGCCGCCGATGACGACGACGACGAAGCAGATGATCAGCACGCTGCCGCCCATGCCCGGATAGACGGAGGACAACGGCGCGGCGATCATGCCCGCGAGCGCGGCGAGCGCCACGCCACCAGCGAACACGATCCGATAGAGCAGTTTGATGTCGATGCCGAGGCCGCGCGCCATGTCGCGGTTGCTCGCGCCGGCGCGGATCATCATGCCCAGGCGCGTGCGGTTCACGACCCAATAGAGCGCGATCGCGACGACGATGCAGGCGATGGACGCGAACACGCGGTACCACGGGTACGTCATCAGTTCGCCGAGCGCGAAGCCGCCCTTGAGCCAGGTCGGCAACGCCACGCCATGAACATCGTTGTCGACGAGTAGGCTGCGCGCCTCCTCGAAGACGAGGATCAGCGCGTACGTCATCAGCACCTGCTGCAGGTGCTCGCGCTGATAGAGGTAGCTGAAGAACACCCATTCGAGCACGAAGCCGAACAGCGCCGACAGCAGCACGCCGGCCAAGAGCATCAGAAGAAATTGCTGGCCGAAGTGCGGCGCGAGGCTGAACGCGAGATACGCACCCAGCATGTAGAAGCTGCCGTGCGCCAGGTTGATAACGCCCATGATGCCGAAGATCAGCGTCAGCCCTGACGCGACCAGGAACAGCAGCAGGCCGTATTGGACGGCGTTCAGGCACTGGACGAGAAAGGTCGCGAGGTCCAAGGGCGTTGACGGCAGAAACGAATCGGGCGGCGAATGCCGCCCGTATCCGAAAAGGGCGGCACAGCCGCCCGCTGGATTTCAGCGAAGCTCGAGACTCGAAGCCTACATCTTGCAGCCGCGCGCCGGGTCGGCCAGGGCCTTCACGGCGATCGAGATCATCTCGTTGTTCTCACCCTTGACCTCGCGCAGATACATGTCCTGCACCGGGTTGCCCGCAGCCGAAATCGTGAACTTGCCGCGCGGGCTGTCGACGACGACCTTACGCATCGCGGTCGTGATCACGTCGCGCTTGGCGAGGTCGCCCTTCGCAGCCATCAGCCCCGCGTTGAGGATCTGCGCCGCGTCGTAGCCCTGTACCGCATAGACGTCGGCGTTCGCCTTGTATGCAATCGCGTAATTCTTGCGGAAGCTGTTGTTGCGCGGCGTGTCGAGGTTGTCGGCATAGTGCAGCGCTGTCAGCAGACCCTGCGCGGAAGCGCCCTGCGCCTCGAGCGTACCGTCGGTCAGGAAGCCCGATCCCATCAGCGGCACGGCCTTCGTCAGGCCCGCCGCGGCATAGTCCTTGACGAACTTGACCGCGCCGCCGCCGGCGAAGAAGGCAAAGACGACATCTGGCTTTTGCGATGCGATCTCGGTCAGGAGCGCCTGGAACTCGACGTTCGGGAACGGCAGGTTCAGATCCTTCGTGACCTTGCCGCCGCCCTTTTCGAAGCCCTCAGTGAAGCCCTTCACCGCCTCGGCGCCTGCCGAGTAGTTCCAGGTGATCGTCATCGCCTTCTTGTAGCCCTTCTTCGCGGCAGCGACGCCGGTTGCGTAGCCCGGCTGCCAGTTCGAGAAACTGCTGCGCACGATGTTGGGGGCGCACATTGGGCCGGTGATCGCATCGGCGCCCGCATTCGGCACGATGAGCAGCGTGTTGTTGTCACGCGCCGCCTTCGCCATGCCGAGCGCGACGCCGGAGTGCACGGTGCCGACCAGCACATCGACGTTGTCGCGCTTGATCAGTTTGTTGACGTTGTCGGTCGCCTTCGACGGGTCGCTCTCGTCATCGACCTTGAAGTACTCGATCGAGCGCCCGGCAAGCTTGCCGCCATGCTCCGTTACGTAGAGCTTGAAGCCGTTCTCGATCGCAGTGCCGAGCCCGGCGTAGGTGCCCGTGGCGGGCAGCATCAGCCCCACCTTGATCGGAGCCGAACTCTGGGCCTGGGCGGCCATCGCGCTACAGCAGAGGACGGTGGCGAGCAGTGTGAGACGAGGCGTTGTAAACATGCTTTTCTCCTGAGGGCGAAGGGACGTGGATCGAACTGCGGCCCCGAACTTGTTGATGAATTTGTCAGCCGTCGAGGCTCGCCTGGCGAGTGCCGTGCGCTGCCGTTCGGTTGCCGGCATCGTATTCGGCTGGCGTCGCCTGGCAATCCGGGCTTACACAGGGCCAAGCGGACCCGCGCACAAATGCTTGACCTGCGTCAGGAAATGTACCGCGACGCACGGGGAAACCCGATGCCCCGGCGTGCGCACTTACTTAAGAATACTAACTAAATTCTTCGAAAGTGCACCGTGCCACGTCTGCCCATCAAGCCCAGTCCGTCGGCGAGCCGCGCTTCGCCGGCATGCGGCGCGTCGGCGGGCCGCCTGGCGAGAAGCTGATGTCGGCGACTGCACAAGAACAAGCGCCCGCTGATGCGCGCACCACTGCACGCGCGAAGGTGAAGCGCGCGTGACGCAGGCCGAGGCACGCGCCGCCCCGCGCGACCGGCCGCTACGGCTGGGTGGCTCGCTGGCAGCGCATTTCGAGCAGCGCGCCGATGGTGCGACGCTCGTAACGTCGGCCGAGGCGCTCGCGAACTACCCGGCGCGCCTCACCGACCGCCTGCTGCACTGGGCCGCCGTCGTGCCGGATCGAACCCTTGCCGCGCGGCGCGTGGCCGGCGGCGAATGGCGGCACCTGAGCTACCGCGAAGCCTTGTCCAGCGCGCGTGCGGTTGCGCAGGCGCTGATCGATCGCGGGCTCAGCGCCGAGCGGCCGGTCGCGATCCTCTCCGACAACGGTCTCGAACATCTGCAACTCGCGCTCGGCGCCATGCTCGCCGGCGTGCCGTACGCGCCGATCTCGCCCGCTTACTCGCTGTTGTCGCAGGACCACGGCAAGCTGCGCCAGATCCTCGCCACGCTCACGCCCGGCCTCGTGTTCGCGGCATCGGCCGCCTATGCCAAGGCGATCAGCGCCACGGTCGACGCCAACACGACGGTCGTGCTCGCCGAGGGCGGCATCGCAGGGCGCAAGGCCCTCGCATTCGACGCGCTGCTCGCCACCCCGCCGACGGACGCCGTCGATGCAGCGCATGCGCGCGTCGGGCCTGACACGATCGCCAAGTTCTTGTTCACCTCGGGCTCCACCAAGTCACCGAAGGGCGTCATCAACACGCAGCGCATGCTGTGCGCGAACCAGCAACAGATCCTGCAATGCTTTCCGGCGCTCGGCGAAGAGCCGCCTGTGCTCGTCGACTGGCTGCCGTGGAACCACACCTTCGGCGGCAACCACAACGTCGGCCTCACGCTCTACAACGGCGGCACGCTCTACATCGACGACGGCAAGCCCGTTCCCGCGCTCGTCGGCGAAACGCTTCGCAATCTGCGCGAGATTGCGCCGACGGTGTACTTCAACGTGCCCAAGGGATTCGAGGAAATCGCCAACGCGCTCGAGACCGACGCCGCGCTGCGCGAGCGCTTCTTCTCGCGCGTGAAGATGATGTTCTTCGCCGGCGCGGGGCTGTCGCAACCAGTTTGGGACAAACTCGACCGCATGGCCGAACTGGCCTGCGGCGAGCGCATCCGCATGCTCACGGGCCTTGGGATGACGGAGAGCTCGCCGTTCGCGATCTGCGCCAACGGCCCGATCGTGCGATCGGGCGTTGTCGGCCTGCCGGCGCCGGGCGTCGAGTTGAAGCTCGTGCCGGCCGATGGCAAGCTCGAAGTGCGCTACCGCGGACCCAACATCACGCCCGGCTATTGGCGCGCACCTGAGCAAACCGGCGAGCACTTCGACGCTGAAGGCTGGTTCTGCAGCGGCGATGCGCTGAAGTTCATCGACCCCGCGCAGCCGCAGCTCGGCCTGCAGTTCGATGGCCGCATTGCCGAGGATTTCAAGCTCTCGACGGGCACCTTTGTCTCGGTCGGCCCGCTGCGCGCGCGCGTGATCGCGGCCGGCGACCCGTGCGTGCAGGACGTCGTCGTCACCGGCGCGAACCGTGACGACGTCGGCCTGCTGATCATCCCGCGCATTGACAGCTGCCGCGCGCGCGCCGGCCTGCCCGCCGGCGCTTGCCTCGCCGAGGTTCTGGCCGCGCCGCCGGTGCGCGGCTTCTTCCAGCAACTCGTCGATCGGCTCTTTGCAGAGGGCACCGGCAGCGCGACACGCGTCGCGCGCGCGCTCGTGCTCACTGAGCCGCCCAACATCGATCGCGGCGAGATCACCGACAAGGGCTCGATCAACCAGCGCGCCATGCTGACCGAGCGCGCGGCGCTGGTGGACGCGCTTTACGATGCGAACGCAGACCCAGACGCAATCGCGCGCGACGTCGACGTGTTGCTTGCGCGGGCGTAGGGGCGATGGCGCACCGCACCACCTTGCACGAAGTCAACGTCCAGTTCGGCGACTGCGACCCGGCAGGCATCGTCTTCTTCCCGAATTTCTCGCGCTGGATGGACGCGGCGTCGCTGTCGTTCTTCATGCAGTGCGGCGTGCCGCCGTGGCGCGAACTGGTGAAGACGCGCGGCATCGTCGGCACGCCGCTGCTCGAAATCAACACCCGCTTCCTGAAGTCGGTGACGTACGGCCAGACGATCGTCATCGCGACCTGGATCGAGGAGTGGCGCGCCAAGGTCTTCGTGCAGATGCATCGCGTGACGCGCGGCAAGGGCACCGGGTCAAGCGCCACCGACGAGCTCATCTGCGAGGGCCGCGAGGTGCGCGCCTTCGTCAAGCGCGACGCCGACAACCCGGATCGCCTGCGTGCCATCTCCGTGCCCGACGACATCCGGGCGCTGTGCACCTGAGACCCCCGCATGGACTTCTCGATCGCCAGCATCCTGTTCCTCGACGGCGCGACCAATGGCGCCATCTATGCGCTGATGGGACTTGCGCTCGTGCTTGTCTTTGCCGTCACCCGCGTGATCTTCATCCCGCAGGGCGAATTCGTCGCCTACGGCGCGCTCACGCTGGCGATGCTGCAGCTCGGCCGTCTGCCGGGCACGGTCTGGCTGCTGCTCGCGATGGCCTTGTTCGCCGCACTGCTGGACCTCGTGGAGGGTATTGGCGCGCGCCGAGGCGCTGCCGCCCTGACCCGCGCCGCGCTGCGAACGCTCGGCTTGCCGCTGATCGTCACGGCGCTCGCGTGGTGGGCTGCGCCGCGCCATCTCAACCTCGTCTTTCAGTGTCTGTTGACGCTCGCGATCGTCACGCCGATGGGGCCGCTTATCTATCGCCTCGCCTTTCGATCGCTTGCCGATGCGACCGTGCTCGTGCTGCTGATCGTCTCGGTCGGTGTGCATTTCACGCTCACCGGCCTCGGGCTCGTCATGTTCGGCGCCGAGGGTTTCAGCAGCCCGAGCTTCTGGGAAGCGAGGTTCAGTGCCGGCGCACTCACGCTGTCGGGCCAGACGATCATCATCTTTCTGGTCTCGATCGCGCTGATTCTCGGCCTCAAGCTCTTCTTCGACCACACCCTGCGCGGCAAGGCGCTGCGCGCGACGGCGGTGAACCGGCTTGGCGCACGCCTGATGGGCATCTCTTCGGCCAGCGCCGGCACCCAGAGCTTTGCGCTCGCGGCGTTCATCGGCGCCCTGTCGGGCCTTCTGATCGGGCCGTCGACGACGCTGTCGTACGACTCGGGCTTCCTGATCGGCCTGAAGGGCTTCGTCGCCGCGATCTTCGGCGGCTTGGCGAGCTATCCCGCGACGGCGATCGGGGCGCTTTTCGTCGGCCTGATCGAATCGTTCAGCTCGTTCTGGGCGAGCGCATTCAAGGAGGTGATCGTCTTCACGTTGATCCTGCCGGTGCTGCTGTGGCGATCTTTCCAGCATGCGGGCGACGAGGAAGAGGAATAGCGCAATGCGCGGCAAGTTCCTGATCGCCTTCGTCGCGTTGCTCGCGATCGTGCCGCTGTTGCCGGTGCCCGAGTTCTGGATCACGCAACTGAACTACATCGGCCTGTACACGCTCGTCGTCCTCGGCCTCGTGCTGTTGACGGGCGTCGCCGGGTTGACCTCGTTCGGGCAGGCGGCTTTCGTCGGCCTCGGCGCCTACACCGCGGCCTACCTCACGCTCACCTACGATGTCTCGCCCTGGCTCACGGTCTTCGCCGGGCTCGTGATCACGACCTTCGCCGCACTCGTGCTGGGCTGGGTCACGCTGCGCATGTCTGGACACTTTTTGCCGCTCGCGACGATCGCCTGGGGCCTGTCGCTGTACTACCTGCTCGGCAACATGGACGTGCTGGGCAAGTACGACGGCCTGATGGGTGTGCCGGCGATCTACTTCTTCAACATCGAGCTCAACACGGGACGCCACTTCTTCTACCTGCTGTGGGTGATCGTCGTGCTCGCCGCGATCGGCATGACACATCTGCTCGATTCGCGCAGCGGGCGCGCGATCCGCGCCCTGAAAGGCGGCGTGACGATGGCCGAGGCCATGGGCGTGAACACCTTCCGCTACAAGGTCATCGCGTTCCTGATCGCGGCGCTGCTGGCGAGTGTCTCGGGCTGGCTGTTTGCACACTTCCAGCGCTCGGTGAACCCGTCGCCGTTCGGCATCAAGATGAGCATCGAGTACCTCTTCATGGCGGTGATCGGCGGCGTCGGCCACGTCTGGGGCGCGCTTGCCGGCGCGGCGCTCGTGAAGGTGATGGAAGACCAGTTGCAGGCCTGGCTGCCGACGCTGCTCGGCGCGAGCGGCAACTACGAGGTGATCGTGTTCGGAATCCTGCTCGTGCTGGTGCTGAAATACGCGCGCGACGGCGTGTGGGACTTCGTCGAGCAGCGCCTGCCGCGCGATGTGCGCGCGCGCGACTGGGGCGACGCGCCGCGCCTGCCCGAGAGCACCAGGCCCGCGCATGGCGAGGTGGTGCTCGACGTGCGTGCGGTGCGCAAGGAATTCGGCGGCCTGGTCGCCGTCAACGACGTGAGCTTTCAGGTGCGCGCGGGCGAGATCGTCGGCCTGATCGGGCCCAACGGCGCCGGCAAGTCCACGACGTTCAACCTCGTGACCGGCGTGCTGCGGGCGACGCGCGGCGAGGTGCGGCTGCGCGGCAAACGCATCGAGGCCCTGCGCTCGCGCGAGATCGCGCGCCGCGGCATTTCGCGCACCTTCCAGCACGTGAAGATGATCCCGACCATGACGGTGCTCGAGAACGTCGCCCTCGGCGCGCATCGGCGCGGCCAGGGTGGCGTCGTGCGCGCGATGCTGCGGCTCGATCGTGACGAAGAGCGCCGCCTGTTGCGCGAGGCCGAGCGCCAGACTCGTGCGCATCGGCCTGGACGACCACATGCACGAACTCGCAGGCAACCTCGCGCTCGGCCCGCAGCGCTTGATGGAAATCGCGCGCGCGCTCGCCTCGGACCCGGCGTTGCTGCTGCTCGACGAACCCGCGGCTGGGCTGCGGCTGCTGGAGAAGCAGGCCTTGGCGGACGTGCTGCGCCAGCTGCGCGACGAGGGCATGAGCATCCTGCTCGTCGAGCACGACATGGACCTCGTGATGGGCCTGGTCGATCGCATCGTCGTCATGGAGTTCGGCACGCTGCTGATCGAGGGCACGCCTGAGCAGGTGCAGGCGAGCCCCGCGGTGCGCGCCGCGTACCTCGGCACGGAGCATTGAGATCACGATGGTGACGAACACTGCGCTGCTCGAAGTCGTCGATCTGCACGCCGGTTACGGCAAGGCGGAGGTGTTGCATGGCATCACGCTGCGCGCCGCGCGCGGGCAGGTGATCACCGTCATCGGCCCGAACGGCGCCGGCAAATCGACATTGCTCAACGCCTTGATGGGGGTGCTGCCGTCGCGCGGTCGGGTTTCCTACGACGGGCGTGACCTGCACGGGGTCGCCCTCGAGGACCGGGTCATGCAGGGCATGGCGCTGGTGCCCGAGACGCGCGCGCTGTTCGGCACGATGACGGTCGAGGACAACCTGCTGCTGGGCGCCTACCGCCTGGCGCGCCAGGGCCGCGACGACACACGCGCCACGATGGAGAAAGTGTGCTCCCTCTTTCCGCGCTTGAAGGAGCGCCGCGCGCAGCTCGCGGGCACGCTTTCGGGCGGCGAGCGCCAGATGCTCGCGCTCGGCCGCGCGCTGATGTCGCAACCGTCGCTGCTGCTGCTCGACGAGCCCAGCCTCGGCCTCGCGCCGGTCGTCGTGCGCGAGATCTTTCGTGCGATCGACGGCCTGCGCGCCACCGGCGTCACGATCGTGCTCGTCGAACAGAACGCGCGCGCCGCGCTCGAGGTGGCGGACCACGGCTACGTCCTCGAAATGGGCGAAATCGCGCTCGAAGGCGCTGCGAGCGACCTGGCGCAGGACACGCGCGTCATCGACACTTATCTCGGCGCGGCGCGCGACAAGACCTGAAATGCCGGCCACGGGCATGCCCGCCGACTCCCGCGACCGGTCCTCTTCGCTTGCCGATTCGAATCCCCTGTCGCTCGCCCATTCGTCCGAAAAGGAGCTGGACGCCTCGCGCCTCGCGCATCTGGTGGGTTACGCTTCGTCGCGCGCGGCGGTACAGCTCAAGAAGTCGTTTGCCACCCACATGGCGCCGCTCGGGCTGAAAGCGGTTGAATTCTCGGTGCTCGTGCTGGTCGCCGCCAACCCGCGGCTGAACCAGAAGCAACTGGGCAGCGCGCTCGATCTGTCGGCGCCGAACCTGGCGGTGATCCTCGACCGGCTCGCCGAGCGCGGCCTCGTGGCGCAGGGTACGCGGCACCGTCGATCGCCGCGAGCACCGGCTGGAACTGACGCCGCCCGGACAGACCCTGACCGCGCGCGCCGAGAGCGTCGCCCGAACGATGGAACGTGACGCCCTGCGCGGTCTGTCGGACACCGAACGCGCGCTGCTGATCGAACTGCTGCTGAAGGTTGCCGCCGTGCGCGTACCGGCGCCGTGAGGGACACGGGGCGCCGATTACAATCGCCGGTTGTCCGAGCCGTCTGAATTCCGCCGGCTCCCACCCCGAAAGGACCTTGCCGTGTTCATATCCGAAGCCTTTGCCCAGGCCGCGCCCGCTGCGGCCGGCGGCGAGTCGCCACTGTCCGGCCTGACGAGCATGCTGCCGCTCGTGTTGATGTTCGTCGTGCTGTACTTTGTGATGATCCGTCCGCAGATGAAGCGCCAGAAGGAAGCGAAGGCGATGATCCAGGCGCTCGCCAAGGGCGACGAGGTCGTCACCGCGGGCGGCATGCTGGCCAAGGTCAGCAAGCTCGACGAGACCTACCTGACGGTCGAGGTTGCCAGTGGCGTCGAGTTGCGCATCCAGCGTACCGCGGTAGTCCAGGTGCTGCCCAAGGGCACCATCAAGTAAGGCGACGCCCGCGCCCGCGGCCGCCCGCAGAAGGCTGGCCGGGGCACGGGGCCGATGAACCTTTGATGCATCCGGCGGCCCGCAGCGCGGCGCCGCGCCCGCATCATCCAGCAGAGGCGCCATGAACCGTTACTCGCTTTGGAAGTACGCGATCCTCGTGTTCGCGCTGCTCATTGGCCTCGTCTACACGCTGCCCAACTTCTTCGGCGAGGCGCCTGCGGTGCAGATCTCGAGCGGGCGCGCGACGATCAAGCTCGACGCCTCGTTCACGCAACGGGTCGAGAAGGTCCTGGCCGACGCGGGATTGCAGGCCGAGATGGTCCAGTTCGACGGCAATTCGGTCAAGGCACGCTTTGCAAGCGTCGATTTGCAGGGCAAGGCGAAGGATGCGCTGTCGCGCGCGCTCAACCCCGACCCGGCCGACGCGAACTACATCGTCGCGCTCAACCTGCTGTCGCGCTCGCCGGCCGCGCTCACCGCGCTGCACGCGATGCCGATGTATCTCGGGCTCGATCTGCGCGGCGGCGTGCATTTCCTGATGCAGGTCGACATGAAGGCGGCGCTCACGAAGAAGACGGAAGCGCTAGCGGGCGACATTCGCTCGATGCTGCGCGACAAGAACATCCGCCACGCCGGCATCTCGCGCGACGGCAACGAGATCGAGGTGCGGTTTCGTGAGCCCGATACGATGCTCGCGGCGCGCAACCTGCTGACCGATCAGCTGCCCGACATGCAGTGGTCCGATGCGCCTGGCGGCGAGCTGCGGCTGCGCGGCGCGCTCAAGCCGGCGGCGGCGCTGGCGGTGCAGGAGTCGGCGATCAAGCAGAACATCACGACTCTGCACAACCGCGTCAACGAGCTCGGCGTCGCCGAGCCGGTGATCCAGCAACAGGGCAGCGACCGCGTCGTCGTACAGCTGCCCGGCGTGCAGGACACCGCGAAGGCCAAGGACATCATCGGCCGCACCGCGACGCTCGAGGTGCGCATGGTCGACGAGAGCGCCGAAGCATCCGCTGCCGCGAGCGGTAGCGGGCCGGTGCCGTTCGGCAGCGAGCGCTTCGTGGAACGCGGCGCGCGTCCGTTGATCGTCAAGCGCCAGGTCGTCCTGACCGGCGAGAACCTGCGCGACGCGCAGCCCGGGTTCGACGATCAGCAGCAACCCGCGGTGCACCTGACCCTGGACGACAAGGGCTCGCGCATCTTTCGCGACGTGACGCGCGAGAACATCGGCAAGCGCATGGCCATCATCTTGTTCGAAAAGGGCAAGGGCGAGGTCGTCACCGCGCCGGTGATCCGCGGCGAAATCGGCGGCGGACGGGTTCAGATCTCGGGCTCGATGACGACCAACGAGGCGCACGACACGGCGCTGCTTCTGCGCGCCGGCTCGCTGGCGGCGCCGATGGAGATCATCGAGGAACGCACGATCGGCCCGAGCCTGGGTGC
This sequence comes from uncultured beta proteobacterium, assembly GCA_963774675.1. Taxonomy (GTDB): domain Bacteria; phylum Pseudomonadota; class Gammaproteobacteria; order Burkholderiales; family Burkholderiaceae_C; genus CAIKUF01. The sequence continues at coordinate 341,447 of CAVZFV010000009.1, forward strand.
CGAGAATATCGCCAAGGGCTTCGACAGCGTGATCTACGGCTTCTGCGCGATCGCCGTGTTCATGATCCTCTACTACGGCCTGTTCGGCGTGTTCTCGACACTCGCGCTGGCCTTGAACCTGCTGCTACTGGTCGCGCTGCTGTCGATGCTGCAGGCGACGTTGACGCTGCCGGGCATCGCCGCCGTCGCGCTCGCGCTCGGCATGGCGATCGACTCGAACGTGCTGATCAACGAGCGCGTGCGCGAGGAGTTGCGTGGCGGCGCGGCGCCGCAGACGGCGATCAACATCGGCTACGAGCGCGCGTTCGCGACGATTCTCGACTCCAACGTGACGACGCTGATCGCCGGCTTGGCGCTGCTTACCTTCGGCTCCGGCCCGGTGCGGGGTTTCGCGGTCGTGCACTGCCTCGGGATCCTGACCTCGATGTTTTCGTCGGTGTTCTTCTCGCGCGGCCTCGTGAACCTCTGGTACGGGCGGCAGAAGAAATTGAAGTCGATCTCGATCGGACAGATCTGGCGCCCGAACGGCGGCACAGCGCCCGCGGTCAAGGGCTGAGAAAGGCACGACATGGAGTTCTTTAGGATCAAGCGCGACATCCCGTTCATGCGCCATGCGCTGGTGTTCAACGTGATCTCGTTCGTCACTTTCGCGGCGGCGGTGTTCTTCCTCATCTCGCGCGGGCTGCATCTGTCGATCGAGTTCACCGGCGGCACGGTGGTCGAGGTCGCGTACACGCAGGCGGCGGATCTGCCCAAGGTGCGCGCTGCGCTCGACGAGCTCAAGTTCGGCGACGTGCAGGTACAGAACTTCGGCACGCCGCGCGACGTGCTGATCCGCCTGCCGTTGCGCGGCGGACGTGAAGCAGGCACAGGTCGTGGCACGCGTGTTCGAACGACTTTGCGCTGCCGAAGGCGGCACCGTCGCCACGCAGCAGACCGTGAGCGACAAGGGCGAGGAGATCAGCAAGCCGGCGTGCAGCGCGGCGGGCGCGGAGCCGGTGCGGCTGCAGCGCAGCGAGTTCGTCGGCCCGCAAGTCGGCTCCGAACTCGCGCGCGACGGCGCCTACGCGCTGGCCGCTACGGTGGTCGGCATCATGCTGTACTTGGCGATCCGCTTCGAGTGGAAGTTCTCGGTCGCCGCGATCGTCGCCAACCTGCACGACGTGATCATCATCCTCGGCTTCTTCGCCTTCTTCCAGTGGGAGTTCTCGCTGTCGGTGCTGGCGGCGGTACTCGCCGTGCTTGGCTACTCGGTCAACGAATCGGTCGTCATCTTCGACCGCATCCGCGAGACCTTCCGGCGCATGCGCAAGCTCGCGCCGCCGCAGGTCATCGACCATGCGATCACGAGCACGATGAGCCGCACCATCATCACCCACGGCTCGACGCAGATGATGGTGCTGTCGATGCTGATCTTCGGCGGCGCGACGTTGCACTACTTCGCCCTGGCGTTGACGATCGGCATCCTCTTCGGCATCTACTCGTCGGTGTTCGTCGCCGCCGCGATCGCGATGTGGCTGGGTGTCAAGCGCGAGGACCTGGTGCAGCCATCGGCAAAGGACATCGATCCCAACGATCCGAATGCGGGTGCCGTGGTGTAGAGTGCCCGCAAGGCCACACTGCTTCTTGCCGATAACAACCACATGGCGCCCGTTGCCGACCCGCTCGCTCTGGCCGCCAAGGCACGAAAGACCTACGTCGAGGATCTGCTGCGAGGCGTGCCCGGCGTCGTGCAAGCGGTCGCCGACGGCGCGAGGCTGATGCTCAGTCAGGCCGCCGAGCCGGCCTTGCAATACAAGCGGCGCGACGTCGTGATGGACCTGCAAAAAGCCATACCGGCCTGGCAGATGGGAATGACGAGGCTGTTGCAGGGCGCGCTGTCGAAAGGTGTCGTCTCAGCCTCGCGTATCGGCGATCTGCCCTCGCCGTCGGGTCGCGCAGCGGCCATGACGCTCGTCGACAACGACACGATCGAGAGCGAGATTCTGAGCTCGCGGCTTGCGCTTGCGATGATGGACCGCGCGTCCTGGGAGTTCACCGACCTGCGCTCGCGCATGCTGTCGCTCGAACGCCGCGACGAGCTTGACGCCAACGACGTGCTGCGTCCGCATGTGCTGGCGCGCGTCGTCGCCTCGGCCTGGGAGGGCGCAGCGCTCAACCACGATACATGGCGCCTGCTGCAACAGGTGCTGCACAGCGAGTTTGCGCATTTCACCGAAGAGGCCTACCACGACACCAACCGCTGGCTGGTGCAGCAGCGCGTGCTGCCCGAGGTCGACCTGCGTCCCTTCATTCGCCGCTCGCGCAACACGCAGGGTGGCAGCACATCGGGCGTGATCAGCCCTGGTGGCAGTTCTGGCGCACCGCGCACTGGATCGGGAGGCGGTGGCTACGGCGGCAGCCTGGGCGGCGGCACCGGCATGGGCGGCCACGGACCGACATCCGTCCGTGGCGTCGGAGGGTACGGGCCGGCAGCTGCTGGCGGCGTCGCCGATGAGACCCGCATGATGACGCGCGCCCACGGCATCGGCCGCGTGAGCGAACAGGCGGGCGCGGTGCTCGGCCGGCTCAATCGCCTGATCGGGCGCCAGTTGCCCGAGTTCGCTGCGACGACCCGGGCCGCGCCGGCCTCGCCCACGCTGAGCGCAGCGATCAACGAGGCGCAACAGGGCATCCAGCGCCGGCTCGCCGTCTCGCCCTCGGGCCGCACGCTCGCCGGGCCGGTCAGCACGCCGGCTTTGCTCGAAGAACTGCATCAGCGCAAGCAGGCGCTGAAGAAGGCGGCGGCGACGCCGGTCGAGCGGGCAACGATCGAGATCGTTGCCCTGCTGTTCCAGAGCATCCTGACCGAAGACCGCATTCCGGCCGCGGTGCGCGTCTGGTTCGCACGGCTGCAGATGCCGGTCCTGCGCGTCGCGGTGAGCGAGCCCGACTTCTTCGCCACGGTGGATCATCCAGCGCGCCGCTTGATCGACCGCATGGGCGCCTGCGTGATGGGGTTCGATGCAAGCGCACGCGAGGTCGGCGACTCGCTCGAAAAAGAGATCAAGCGCGTCGTGCAGGTCGTCGAGGCCTATCCCGACACCGGGCGGCGCGTGTTCCAGACTGTGCTGACCGAGTTCGAGAAATTCCTCGAGCACTTCTTCAGGAACGAGAACGAGGCCTCGCGCAAAGGCGTCTCGCTCGCCCAGCAGGTCGAGCAGCGCGAGACGCTCGCGATCCAGTACACGATCGAGTTGCGCAAGATGCTCAACGAGGTACCGGTGCAAGAAGGCGTGCGCGAATTCCTGTTCCAGGTCTGGGCCGACGTGCTCGCGATGACGGCCGTCAAGCACGGCGTGGCAAGCCCCGCCGCGAAGGCGATGAAGCGTGCCGCAGCCGATCTCATCTGGTCGGCGAGCGCCAAGGTCTCGCGCGAAGAGCGCGCCGAGGTGATCCGTCGCCTGCCGCCGCTGCTCAAGACGCTGCGCGACGGCATGGGCGAGGCCGGTCTGGCGCAGGACAAGCAGGCCGATCACATCCAGCGCCTGCAGAGCTCGCTCGCCGCGGCGTTCACGGCCAAGACGGCAGCGATCTCGAACGAACGGCTCGAGGAGCTGATGACGCGGCTGGAGACGCTTGAGGAGTTGCTGCCCGATGCGCTCGACATCGACATCGACGAATCGCTCGTGCTCGATTTGTCAGGACACGAGAGCGCTGAGCTCGAGGTCGTCGGCGAAGGCGGCTCGATGCCGACCCCGGCGATGCTGACTTGGGCCAAGGAGCTGAACGTCGGCGGCTGGTACATGCTCGACTACCGCAACCGCAACGAGCAGGTGCAACTCGCGTGGCAGGGCCTTCGCAAGCAGCTGACGCTGTTCGTCTCGCCGCACGGCCGCGGCATCCTCTTCCAGCGGCATCGCCTCGCGGCCTTCCTGCAGGCCGGGCTGCTGGTGCCGGCGCAGGACGAGTCGCTCACGACGCGCGCAACACGCAGCGCGCTTGCCAAGCTGGATGTCGACCCCGAGCGGCTCCTGAACTGAGCCTGGCTGCAAGCGCACCGGCGTGACTTGCCGGTGCGAGGCGGAGCCTGGTTAGTGGATCAGCCTGTCTTCCTCGTCGACGAAGAGCTCGTCGAGGATCAGCGCGTCGGGTTCTTCGCCGAGGCTCCAGAAGACCATCAGCACGATGATCTTCAGGTCTTCCAGGTCCACCGGCGCACCGGGGATTGCGCTCGCGCGATCTAGCACCATCTCGCGCATCGGCGGCGGCAGCACGCCGGCCGACTCGAGGAAACTGACGAAGCCGATGCAATGCTCGCCCAAATGTTCCTGCTCGGCAGGTGAGTACACGCGCATGCTCTGCGCGGCCTGCTGGCCGACATGCGATTGCGCAGCGTTGGCCAAGCCATCGAGCCAGCTGAGCGCCTCCTCGATTTCGTCGGTCTCGAAACCGACTGCCGTCAGCTTGCGCGCAAGCTGTTCATGCTGGGGGCAGGCATCCGGCCGCCAGTAGTTTTCGTACAGGTATACGAGCACATCGAACATGGGTTCACTATACCTTAGCGATTCTCAGGTCGTCAGAAAACGGTCATTCCGCTAGCCGCGCGCAACACGCTGGAATAACTGCCCCGGCAGGCGTGCGACCTGCCCGCCGAGTTCGAGTTCGAGCAGGCGCACGCTCAATTCAGCCGGCGCGACGCCGGTGCGCGCGACCAGCGCGTCGAGCGTCACCGGGTCGTAGCCCAGCGCCTCGAGCAGCGCGTCGATCGGCGCGGGCCTGCAGTCGCCTGCTCCAGTAGACGCGCTCCCGACGCCGAGTGATGGCCGAAGGTCTTCAAGAATGTCCTGCGCGCCGTCGACGAGTTTGGCGCCTTGCTTGATCAACGCATGGCAGCCCCGCGATTGCGGCGCATGGATCGAACCCGGGATCACGTAGACCTCGCGTCCAGCCTCGGCCGCCATTCGCGCAGTAATCAGCGATCCCGACTGCAAAGTCGCTTCGACCACCAGCGTGGCGCGCGTCAGGCCGGCGATCAGGCGGTTGCGCTGCGGGAAGTGCGACCCGATCGGCGGCTCGCCAAGCGAGTACTCGCTCACCATCAAGCCCTCTTCGGCAATCCGATGTGCGAGCGCCAGGTGCCGCTTCGGATAGACACGATCGAGCCCGGTGCCGACGATCGCGATCGTGCTGCCCGGGCCGTCGAGCGCGCCTTCGTGCGCCGCGCCGTCAATGCCGAGGGCAAGGCCCGAGGCGATGCTCAGTCCCGCCTTGCTCAAGTGGCGCGCGAATTCGCGCGCGTTGTCGACGCCCTGGTGCGTCGGGTTGCGGCTGCCGACAATTGCAAGCGACTCCGCGGCGAGCAATTCGACGCGACCTTGCAGGTGGAGCATCAGCGGCGGATCGGCCGTCTCCAGCAGCGGCGTCGGGTACAACGGATCGCCAAGCGTGACGATTTGTCGCCCTTGCCCTTGCGCCAGCCACTCCAGCGTGCGCTCGACCAAGGCGTCCAGATCGTCTGGTGGCTCTGAGAGCAGCCGCGCGACCTTGGCGCCACCGGCCTGACCGAGCGCCTCGGCGCCGGCGTCGAGCACGGCCTGTGGCGAGCCAAAGGCCGCCAGCAGCCGGCGGGCCGTGTCGCGCCCGAGTTGCGGCGTCTGCAACAGTTGCAGCCAGGCGGCGAGTTCATCACGCTCGATCATCACGACCGGCAGCTTATGCCGGATCCGGCCGGGCGATCAGGGCTGCGTGAAACGGTCGCCGGGTCGAACCGGCTCCGACGCCGAGACGATCAGCGCGTAGGACATGCGGTCGAAGACGCGGAACACGAACAGCATGCCGTCGCGCTCGTCGGGAAGTCGGACCTGGGTCTTGCTGAATGCGTTCGACGGCAGCGATCGGCCTTCGCGCCACAGTGCGAGCACGTAGCCGAGTTGCACGCCGTCGCGCGCGCCACGACTGAGCGACACGATCTGGCCCTTGCCGGCTGTCAGCCCTTCGCCGTAGATCGACACGATCTGGCCCGACAGTCGGCGCCTGCGGCGCGTGCGGCACATAGTTGACGAACTGGCGCGGCGGCACTGGCGAGAGACGGTCGCCGACCCCGATTTCGCGGCGCGCGCTCGTCACCCGCAAGGTGGCCGGGATGACTTCAGTCCTGCCGCTGCCGAGGTCGCGCGTCTCGCCGGGCCGCAGGAAGTCGGCCGTGCCCAGGAACGCGGCTTCGAACCCGAGCACCTCATTGGTCGTCGGGTCGCGCAAAGCCCGCGGTTCGCGGAAGATCCGGTACTCGGTCTCGGGGCCGAACTCGCCACCGACCGCATAGGCCAGATTGCCTTGCGAGAGCAGCACTTGATCTTCCGTCCCCGCAACGATCTTCGGGGCCCGCAGCAAGGCGTCGGTATCGAAGATCACCGCCTCGTTAAGGAAGGGCTCGATCCAACTCAGGTTGACCGAAGACAGCGCGGCATTGACCGGTCCGGAGCGGACCTGGGGTGACAGCCGCTCGACTTCGACGCTGCCGCCCACCGCGCGCCCCATGCGCAGCCGTGCACGGCCGTCGATCTTTTCAAGGAACAGCATCTGGCCCGGGTAGATCAGGTGCGGGTTGCGGATCTGCTCCAGGTTCATGCCCCACAGTTCGGGCCAGCGCCAGGGCCGTTTCAGGTACAGGCCCGAGATGTCCCAGAGCGTGTCGCCTTTCTTGACCGTGTACGTATCCGGCGCGTTCGGCGCGAGTTCCGACAGCGGAACACCGGCTTGAGCGACCTCCTGCGCGGTGCTGCGTTGCTCCGGCGTGATCGGGAAGGTCGCGGCCAGCGCGGCCGCCATCGGAAGACCAAACACCGCACCGCAGACGGCCGCCTTGAGGACGGTCGCGCGGACGGGGAAGGCGAAGAAGGGGCTGCGGGTCATGTACGAGTGTCTCCGGGCGTCGTCGGCAATGGGGCGCAACACGGTGGGGTTACCGGCGAACGCGCGTGCCGGCAGCGATTCTTCGGCGAAAATGCTCAATCACTTTAATAGATTTTGCCGCCAGGTCCTTGATATCGTAACGAATTCAAGCGGCCGGCCCGGTCGGCGGCGTGCAACCCTTCACGCCAACCGACCAGGCACCATGGCAGTCCGCCATGGCGTCACCCGCGCGGCAGCGTTTTCGTCCCTTCCATGCCCAAGCTCACGATTCTTCGCTATCCCGACCCACGCCTGCACACCGTCGCACGCCCGGTGGGGACGGTCGACGCGCGCATCCGCCAGCTGGTCGACGACATGCGCGAGACCATGCTCGCCGCCGACGGCGTTGGCCTGGCGGCGACCCAGGTCGATGTGCACGAACGGGTGATCGTGATCGACACCTCGGACACGCGCGACCAGCTCTGCGTACTGATCAACCCCGAGATCATCGCGCGCAGCGACGAGCTGGAGCTCGGCGAGGAAGGCTGCCTGTCGGTCCCCGAGACCTTCGACAAGGTGACGCGTCACGCGCGCGTCACGGTGCGTGCGCTCGACCGCGACGGCAATTCGCGCGAATTCGAGGCCGATGGGCTGCTCGCGCGCTGTGTCCAGCACGAGATGGACCATCTGATGGGAAAGGTGTTCGTCGAGTACCTGAGCCCGCTCAAGCGCAATCGAATCCGCACGCGCTTTCTGAAGCAGGCGCGTGACGCCGAGCGCGGCGACTGAATCTGCGCGGCGCGCAGGCACCGAATGAGAATCGCCTTCGCCGGAACGCCGGAATTCGCGCGGGCGGCGCTCGAAGCGCTGCATGCCGCCGGACATGACATCGTGCTCGTGCTGACCCAGCCCGACCGGCCGGCCGGTCGCGGCATGAAGCTGACCGCCTCGCCGGTCAAGGCGATCGCGCTTGCCAACGGCCTCGCCATCGCCCAGCCGCGCAGTCTGAAACTTGACGGCCGGTTCGCGGAAGACGCCAATACCGCGCGTGACGTCTTGCTTCGGCTGCAACCCGAGGCGATCGTCGTCGCCGCCTATGGGCTCATCCTGCCGCCCTGGCTGCTCGAATTGCCGCGGCTGGGCTGCCTGAACATCCATGCCTCGTTGCTGCCGCGCTGGCGCGGCGCCGCGCCGATCCAGCGCGCCATCGAGGCCGGCGACAACGAGACCGGCATCACCGTGATGCAGATGGACGCCGGGCTGGACACCGGCGACATGTTGCTCGCCCAAGCGGTCGAGATCACGGCCAACGATACCGCTGCGACGCTTCACGATCGCCTCGCCATACTCGGCGCAAGCCTGATCGTCGAGGCGCTCGATCTTGCCGCAACCGGTGCAGCGCGACCCATCGCGCAACCTGAAACCGGCGCGACCTACGCACACAAGATCGACAAGCGTGAGGCGGCAATCGACTGGACGCTACCCGCCGCCGTGCTCGAGCGGCGCCTGCGCGCGTTCGACCCGTTTCCCGGCGCTGCCAGTGAACTCGAAGGCGAAGCCGTCAAACTCTGGCGCGCACGCGTGGTCGATGGTCACGGCAAGCCGGGCGCGATCCTCGCGGCCGAGGACGCCGGTATCGTCGTCGCCTGCGGCGCAGGCGCGCTCTGCATCGTGGAATTGCAAAGGCCGGGTAGCAGACGGGCGACGGCGGCGCAGTTTCTCGCCGGCCGTCGGCTCGAGCCTGGCGCGCACTTCGGCGTCCGGGATTGAACTTGCCGCCGCCGTCGCCATCTACGTCAGGGCGCGTGATCGCGCCAACATGCAAGCCACTCGTCAAGAGGACCACAAGAGGACCGCCAGATGTTCAACCTGATGAAAACCGCCGTGCTGATGGCGGCCATCACCGCCCTGTTCATGGCAATCGGCTCGATGCTGGGCGGGCAACAGGGAATGATGATCGCGCTCATCGTCGCGCTCGGTATGAATTTCTTCAGCTACTGGTTCTCGGACAAGCTGGTGCTGAAGATGTACAAGGCGCGCGAGGTCGACGCGTCCTCGGCGCCGCAGTTCTACGCAATGGTGAGCGATCTCGCGCAGAGGGCTGAGTTGCCGATGCCCAAGGTCTACCTGATCGAGGAAGACGCACCCAACGCCTTCGCCACCGGGCGCAACCCGGCAAACGCCGCGGTCGCCGCGACGACGGGCATCCTGCGCGTGCTGTCCGAGCGCGAACTGCGCGGCGTGATGGCGCACGAGCTCTCGCATGTGAAGCACCGCGACATCCTGATCTCGACCGTCAGCGCGACGATGGCGGGCGCGATCTCGATGCTCGCCAACTTCGCGATGTTCTTCGGCGGACGCGGCGAGAACCGCCCGAACCCGATCGTCGGCCTGCTGGTCATGATCCTCGCGCCGATGGCCGCCGGGCTGATCCAGATGGCGATCAGCCGCGCGCGCGAGTTCGAGGCCGACCGCGGCGGCGCCGAGATCTCGGGCGACCCGCGGGCGCTCGCGAGCGCGCTCGAGAAGATCCAGGCCTACGCGCACGGCACCCGGCTCGAAACTGCCGAGCGCCACCCCGAGACGGCGCAAATGATGATCATGAATCCACTTTCGGGCGGTGGGCTGCGCGGCCTCTTTTCGACCCACCCCTCGACCGAGGAGCGCGTCGAGCGGCTGCTTGCGATGGCCGGCGGCGCGGCAGCCTGACCCGTCGATTCGACCCCACGTTCGCGCCGGCTGGTCCGGCGCGGCATGGCAGTTGGGGGTTCAGCGAAGGCACAGGCGGCCGATAACCCGCCCACAACCACGTGGAACTCGCCATGCGTCGCGCATCCCTCGTCGCCCTCACCCTTGCCGGATTGCTCTCCGGTTGCGAGATGCTGGGCATCGAATCACCGGAGAAGATCGCCGCCGTGCGCGAGGCCGACGGCAAGGCGATCGGCGCCGCCTGCCGCCATGCCGGGCGCGCGATCGAGGACTGCTACGCGCTCAACCGCAAGTCCGACCGCGCGGCGATCTTCGAAGGCTGGCGCGACATGAACGACTACATGCGCGAGAACAAGATCGAAGCCGTCGCGCCGCAACTCGGTGCGCCGCCGACTTCAGCCGTCGCCAAGGCGACCGACGAGGCCGCCGCCGACAAGCCTGTCAAGCCCGAAGCCAAAGCCAAGGCCGGCGCGCACGCGTCCTGAGACCGGCTGGCGCGATCGCGCCGCCGGGCACACTGACGCCGTCAAGCAGCGGCCGCTCATGAGGCGCTCCTTAGAATCGGTGCAAAGGACATGCACCATGAACATCTTGCGTTTCTCCGATCTCGTCGCTGCCGGAAAGGTCGCCGGCCAACGCGTCTTCATTCGCGCCGACTTGAACGTCCCGCAGGACGACGCCGGCCACATCACCGAAGACACGCGCATCCGCGCAAGCGTCCCGTGCATCCGCATGGCGCTCGACGCTGGCGCTGCGGTGATGGTCACTTCGCACCTCGGCCGGCCGACCGAAGGCCAGTTCAAGCCAGAGGATTCACTCGCCCCTGTTGCCGCTCGACTCTCCGAACTGCTCGGCCAACCGGTGCCACTCGTGAGCGAGTGGCTCGATGGCGTCGCGGTCGCGCCGGGCCAGGTCGTGATGCTTGAGAACTGCCGCCTGAACAAGGGCGAGAAGAAGAACGACGAAGCGCTCGCGCGCAAGATGGCGGCGCTGTGCGACATCTTCGTTCACGACGCGTTCGGCACGGCACACCGCGCCGAAGCCTCGACCTACGGCATCGCGCAGTTCGCGAAGGTCGCCTGCGCCGGTCCGCTGCTCGCCGCCGAGATCGATGCGCTCCAGAGTGCGCTCGCGCACCCCAAGCGGCCGCTGGTCGCGATCGTCGCCGGCTCCAAGGTGAGCACCAAGCTCACGATCCTGAAGGCGCTCGCCGCGAAGGTCGATCAGCTGATCGTCGGCGGCGGTATCGCCAACACCTTCTTGCTCGCCGCCGGGCGGCCGATCGGCAAGAGCCTTGCCGAGGCAGATCTTGTCGGCGAGGCCCGCGCGGTGATCGACGCCATGAAGGCGCGCGGTGCAGCGGTCCCGATCCCGGTCGACGTCGTCACCGCGAAGGAATTCAAGGCCGACGCGGCGGCAACCGTGAAAGCGGCGGACGCCGTCGGGGCCGACGATCTGATCCTCGACATCGGCCCGCAGACCGCTGCGCAGCTTGCGGGGATGCTGAAGGCAGCCGGCACGATCGTCTGGAACGGCCCGGTCGGCGTGTTCGAGTTCGACGCCTTTTCGCATGGCACCGAGACGATCGCACGCGCGATTGCCGCATCCAGCGCGTTCAGCATTGCCGGCGGCGGCGACACGCTGGCTGCCATCGCGAAGTACGGCATCGCGGGCGATGTGAGCTACATCTCGACCGGCGGCGGCGCGTTTCTCGAGGTGCTCGAAGGGAAGACCTTGCCGGCGTTCGAGATCCTCGAGCGACGCGCCAACGGCTGACTCCGCGCCGCCGAGGCATAACTCATATGCGGTGGTCGCGCGCCGGACAACGAGATTGGCGCGAATAATCCCCGGTCCCGATCGCACCAGACAACGCACCAGACACGATTTCCGAAAGACCTGCATGACTCGCGCCACCAAGATCGTCGCCACCCTCGGCCCCGCCTCGTCCTCGCCCGAGGTGCTCGAACGCATGATCCTCGCGGGCGTCGACGTCGTGCGGCTCAACTTCTCGCACGGCAGCGCGCAGGATCACCTCGATCGTGCGGCGATGGTGCGTGAAGTCGCCGGGCGGGCGGGCAAGGAGGTCGCCATCATGGCCGACCTGCAAGGCCCGAAGATCCGCGTCGGCAAGTTCGAGGGCGGCAAGACGCATCTCGAGCCCGGCGCGAAGTTCATCCTTGACGGCGCGACGACCGACCTCGGCACCGCGGAGCGCGTCGGCCTCGACTACAAGGGCTTGCCGCGCGACGTGAAGGCGGGCGACACGCTGCTGCTCAATGACGGCCTGCTCAGGCTCACCGTCGACGCGGTCCGAGGCGACGAAGTGCACACGACAGTCGTCGCCGGAGGCGAGTTGTCCAACAACAAGGGCATCAACAAGGCCGGCGGCGGGCTGACCGCACCGGCGTTGACCGCCAAGGACATGGACGACATCAAGACCGCGATGGGGATGCAGGCCGAGTACCTTGCGGTGAGTTTCCCGAAAAACGCGACCGACATGGAGATGGCGCGCCAGCTTGCCAACGTCGCCGGCGAGCAGTGGCGCCACCGCCCGGCGTTGATCGCGAAGATCGAGCGCATCGAGGCGATCCCGGCGCTCGAAGAAATCCTGCGCGCGTCGGACGGCATCATGGTGGCGCGCGGCGATTTGGCGATCGAGGTCGGCAACGCGTCGGTGCCGGCGCTGCAGAAGCGCATGATCCGGATGGCGCGCGAGATGGACAAGGTCGTCATCACCGCGACGCAGATGATGGAGTCGATGATCCTGCACCCGGTGCCCACGCGCGCCGAGGTGAGCGACGTCGCCAACGCGGTGCTCGACGGCACTGACGCCGTGATGCTGTCGGCCGAGACCGCCGCCGGCAAGTATCCAGTCGAGACGATCGCGCAGATGGCGGCGATCGCGCTCGAAGCGGAAGCGGCCGACGACGCAAGCATCGAGACCGACTTCACGAACAAGCGTTTCGGCCGCATCGACCAGTCGATTGCGATGGGTGCGCTCTTCACCGCGCATCACCTCGGCTGCAAGGCGATCCTCGCGCTGACGGAATCGGGTTCGACGGCGCTTTGGATGAGCCGGCACAACATCAAGGTGCCGATCTATGGCCTCACGTCGCAGGTCGTCTCGCAGCGCAAGATGACGCTCTACCGCAATGTGCGGCCGCTGCTGATGCCGGCCTACGGTGACCGCGACGAGGCACTCGCCCGCGCCGAGGCGCTGCTCGTCGAACTCGGCGCGCTGCGGCGCGGCGACACCTATGCGATCACCTGCGGCGAACCGATGGGCCACCCAGGTGGCACGAACATGCTGAAGGTGTGCCGCGTGGGAGGGTGATGTTGGCCCCAAGACCCCTACGGGGTCGCCCCCCGAGGGGAGCTCGGGCCGCTTGGGGCGGCCCGGCGCTGGTCCGAGGTCCACAACACTCTTATCGGTTGGCGCGAGCAGTGACAATCCGGGCCCATGAGTCTGACCGTTGACGACATCCGCGCCGCGGCCTCGCGGCTTCACGGTCATGTGATCGAGACGCCCTGCCTGCCGTCACGCACCCTGGGCGAGCTCGCCGGCTGCAACGTCTTTCTCAAGTTCGAGAACCATCAGTTCACGGCGTCGTTCAAGGAACGCGGCGCGCTCAACAAGATTGCGCAGTTGACGCCTGACGAGCGCGCGCGCGGCGTGCTCGCGGTGTCGGCCGGCAACCATGCGCAAGGCGTCGCGTATCACGCGCAGCGCCTCGGCATTCCCGCGACGATCGTGATGCCGCGCTTTGCACCTGCGGTGAAGGTCGAGCGCACACGCGGCTTCGGTGCGACCGTCGTGCTCGAAGGGGACACCTTCGACGATGCACGCACACATGGCCTCGCACTCGCCGCCGAGCGCGGACTGACGATGGTGCACCCGTACGACGACATCGACGTGATAGCTGGCCAGGGCACGATCGGCCTCGAGATGCTCACGCAGCAGCCGCGGATCGACACGCTCATCGTCGCCGTCGGCGGCGGCGGCTTGATCAGCGGCGTCGCGACCGCGGCGCGCGCGCTGCGGCCCGACATCGAGATCATCGGCGTGCAGACCGAGCGCTTCCCTGCCGTGTGGAACGCCGCACATGGCGAGCAGCGCGAGTGCGCGCAGGCGACGATTGCCGACGGCATTGCCGTCAAGGCACCTGGTGCGCTGACCGTGCCGCTGATCCTCGAGCGGGTGAACGACATGATGCTCGTGTCGGAGGGCGACATCGAGCAGGCGATCCTGATGCTGCTCGAGATCGAGAAGACGGTCGTCGAGGGTGCAGGCGCGGTCGGCTTGGCGGCGCTGATGAAGCACCGCGAACGCTTCGCGGGCCGCAACATCGGGCTGATCCTGTGCGGTGGCAACATCGAGCCACTGGTGCTCGCCGAAATCATCGAGCGCGGCATGGTGCGTTCGGGGCGCCTCGCCCGGCTGCGACTCGACGTGCGCGACGTGCCCGGCGCGCTCGCCGACATGGCGACGCTGCTCGGCCAGCTCGGCGCGAACATCGACGAAATCCAGCATCAGCGCGCGTTCACGTCGCTCTCGGTCGAGCGCGCGCAGATCGAGGTCGTCGTGCACACGCGGGGGGTGTCGCATATCGAGGCGATCCTCGCCGCGCTGTGCGAGCACGGCTACCGCGCCGAGCGCATCGGCTGAGGTATCTTTCGCTGGCGTGGGGCCGCGAAGTGTGCCTCGCTAGAATCGAGGCGACTTCCGCCTGCGCCGTGGCGCGATGCGGCAAACCCCTTCATTCAACCAGCGAGACTCCACCATGCCCCTCGTATCGATGCGCCAGTTGCTGGACCACGCGGCCGAAAACGGCTATGGCATTCCGGCCTTCAACGTCAACAATCTTGAACAGGTGCAAGCCGTGATGTCGGCAGCGGAAGAAGTGGGGGCGCCCGTCATCCTGCAAGCGAGCGCCGGCGCGCGCAAATACGCGGGCGAGGCGTTCATCAAGCACCTGATCTCGGCCGCGATCGAGACCTGGCCGAGCATCCCGCTCGTCATGCACCAGGACCACGGCCAGAGCCCTGCCGTCTGCCAGGGCGCTATCGACCTCGGCTTCAGCTCGGTGATGATGGATGGCTCGTTGCAGGCCGACGGCAAGACGATCGCCAGCTACGACTACAACGTCGACGTCACGCGCAAGGTCGTCGAAATGGCGCATGCGGTGGGCGTCACGGTCGAAGGCGAGCTCGGCTGCCTCGGCTCGCTCGAGACGATGAAGGGCGACAAGGAGGACGGCCACGGCACCGAGGCGACGATGACGATGGATCAGTTGCTCACCGACCCCGAGCAGGCGGCCGACTTCGTCAAACGCACGCAGCTCGACGCGCTCGCGATCGCGATCGGCACCAGCCACGGCGCGTACAAGTTCACGCGCAAGCCGACCGGCGACATACTCGCCATCAGCCGTATCAAGGAGATCAACAAGCGCATCCCGAACACGCACCTCGTGATGCACGGATCGTCGAGCGTGCCGCAGGATCTGCTCGCCGTGATCCGCGAATTCGGCGGCGCGATGAAGGAGACCTACGGCGTGCCGGTTGCCGAGATCCAGGAGGCGATCAAGTTCGGCGTGCGCAAGATCAACATCGACACCGACATCCGCCTCGCGATGACCGCTGCGATCCGACGCTACATGGCAGAGAACCCCGAGAAATTCGACCCGCGCGACTACCTGAAACCGGCGCGCGAAGCCGCCAAGGCAATCTGCCGGCAGCGCTACCTCGAATTTGGCTGCGAGGGTCAGGCCGCGAAGATCAAGCCGCAGTCGCTCACCGCCGTGGCGCAGCGCTACACCCGCGGCGAGCTCGCGCAGCAAGTCGTCTGACGGCACGCGCCGCCGCGTCTTTGGAGTCTCAGACGATGACGGCTGGATTGCTGAGCACGTCGATTGCCTCATTGCCGCTACTGGCTCGCGGCAAGGTGCGCGATAACTACGCCGTTGGCGACGATCGGCTGCTGATGGTCGCGACCGACCGACTGAGCGCGTTCGACGTCGTGATGGGCGAGCCGATACCGGGCAAGGGCACGATCCTGACGCAGTTGGCGCTGTTCTGGTTTGCGCGCCTTGCGCACATCGTGCCCAACCACTTGACGGGCGACGATCCGCTGGGCGTCGTCGCGGCGAACGAACGAGACCAGGTTCGCGGCCGCGCGATGCTCGTCAAGCGGCTCAAGCCACTTCCGGTCGAAGCCGTCGTGCGCGGCTACCTGGCGGGTAGCGGCTGGAAGGAGTATCAGGATCGACGTCAGGTCTGCGGAGTTGCACTCCCCGAGGATCTGAAGAACGCCAGCCGATTGCCGAAGCCGATCTTCACGCCGGCGACCAAGGCCGAGATGGGCGATCACGACGAGAACATCGACTTCGAACGCATGTGCGAACTCGTCGGCGCCGAGCGCGCGGCGCAGGTGCGTGACGTCTCGATCCAGCTCTACGTAGCTGCGTTCGAGTTCGCACTCGGCCGCGGCATCATCATCGCCGACACCAAGTTCGAGTTCGGACTCGACGCAAACGGCACGCTGACGCTGATGGACGAGGTGCTGACACCTGACTCCTCGCGCTTCTGGCCGGCCGAGGACTACGCGCAAGCTTTCCGCGAGGGCCGCAACCCGCCGAGCTACGACAAGCAGTTCGTTCGCGACTGGCTCGAGCAGGCACGCATCGACGGCAAACCCTGGAACAAGCATGCTCCTGCGCCCGCATTGCCAGAAGACGTGATCGCGCAAACGGCGCGGCGCTACGGTGAAGCCTTGTGGCGTTTGACCGGGACAACACCCGCCATCGGTTGATCGCATGAGACCCCCTGTGCCAACGCTCGTGCCGCGGGCCGAGCGCCTGGCCGCTCCCAGGCCGGCCCGCATCCCAGGGGACACGAAGGGGCCCCTTCGTGTCCCCTGGGGATCGGCCGACGTACTCGTCGGACGAGGGGCTGTCATGAACTCGCGCCTGCTCAACACACTCGATGCACGCATCAAGACCGTCCGCGATCCCGTCGAAAACGCCTGCCTGCGTGCCGAGAAGGCCGCACTGCTCGCCCGCCAAGGTCGACTCGACACCGCCCGCGCCGAACTCCGCGACCTGCGTGCCCGGTTCGACAGTCGCCCCCATGCCGCAGTAAGTGCATGGGCGAGCCTGGCCGAAGGGCTGGTCGCCTTTTTCGAGGACCTCAACGCTTCCGCACTCGACAAGTTCAAGCGCGCGCTCGCGCTGAGTCAATCCTACAAGTCCCCTGCGATCGAGGCGCTGAGTGCAGCATGGCTGGCTCAAGCCGACTATTTGGCCATGGACTTCGAGTCGATGACTCGGCACCTTGCAGCTGCGCTCCAGGTCGCCCCGGTCACTTTGCATTCGGCCCGATCGCGCGCGAGCCTGGTAGCCGCCGAGGCGTATCACTGGGCTGAGCGACTTGACCTTGCGCTGCCTTGGTATGGCCTCGCGCGCCAACATGCGACCGCGGAAGGCGACGAAGCCTCATTGAGTGCGCTCATGCACAACATGGCGTGGCTGCGCACGGCGGAGGCCAGGCGGCACTCCGTGTTCGACGGGCCCGACGTGGTCCAGACGAAACATGCGCTGCTCGGGACCGAGTCGATCGACCGGTATGACGCACTCATCGGAACAGCATCGCTGGGCTCTTTGATTCCGTTGCTTCGCTCTCAGGTTCACATCCTGGATGGGGAATTCGATCAGGCACTCGACATTCTCGCGCTGCACATGGAAAGCGCCAGGAAGCAAGGGATGGATAGGATGGCTTGCCTCATGTACGCAGACGCGGCGTGGTGCAGGGTGCAGGTGGGGGACATCAACGGAGCAAGATCGGATGCTGGATTGGCGCTAGAGTGCGTCACCAACGACACCCATATTGACGACGTGGCGATGACTCACAGCCGTCTCGCCCAGGTCTACGAGGCGATCGGCGAAACGGATGAATCAAAGGCACATCGCGCCTTGGCTGGCAGCGCATGGCGAGCGCATATGAATCGCCAGGCGCAGGTGCTAGACCTGTTGATATCCGCAATCGGCGCACCCCATTAGCCACTGCAGCAGTCGGCAACAGCCACCTACAATTCCCTTCCGCCATCCAAATTCTGGAGAAAGTCTCGTGGATCAGCAACGCCCGCTGGTGGGTGTGGTCATGGGGTCGTCGAGTGACTGGGAGACGTTGCGCGAGGCAACCAAGCTGCTGGTCGAGCTTGGGGTGGAGCATGAGGCAAAGGTGCTGTCGGCTCATCGCATGCCCGACGACATGTTTGCCTACGCCGAAGGCGCCCGTGACCGCGGCCTGAAGGTCATCATCGCCGGCGCCGGTGGCGCGGCACATTTGCCAGGGATGCTTGCGGCCAAGACCAGTGTGCCGGTACTCGGCGTGCCCGTCGCGAGTCGGCATCTTCAGGGCGTCGACTCGCTCTACTCGATCGTACAGATGCCGCGCGGCGTGCCGGTGGCCACGTTCGCGATAGGTGCAGCCGGTGCGGCCAACGCGGCGCTTTTCGCTGCCGCCATGCTGGCCAACGAAGACGACGCGCTGCGTGGCCGGCTCGATGCCTTCCGGGTGCGCCAGACCGAGCTCGCGCGCGCATCGAAGTTCGAGCCGACATGACGTTGCGCCTTTCGCCGGACAAGTCATCAATCGAACAAGCTGCGGTGCCGACACGCGTCGCAGCCGGGGCCACACTCGGCGTGATGGGCGGCGGGCAACTTGGCCGGATGTTCGTCCACGCTGCACAGCAGATGGGCTATTTCACAGCCGTGCTCGACCCGGACGCGGCGAGCCCCGCTGGCCGGGTCGCTCACTTTCATATCGAGAGCGACTTCATCGACGCAGCCGGTCTCACGAAACTCGCGCGGCTGTGCGATGCGATCACGACCGAGTTCGAAAACGTGCCGGCAGCAGCACTTGCCACGCTTGCGGCCAGCCGAATCGTCGCACCGGGTGCTGCCAGCGTTGCGATCTGCCAGGACCGTGCGCTCGAGAAAGCGCACTTCGAGCGCTGCGGGGTGCCGTGCGCGCCGTACACGGTGATCGACTCGGCGATAAGCGTTGCCACGCTTCCCCCGAACCTGCTGCCCGGCATCCTGAAATCCGCTCGCATGGGCTACGACGGCAAGGGGCAAGTACGTGTCGCCAACATCGACGAGCTCGACGCCGCATGGAATGCGATGCATCGCGTGCCCTGCGTGCTCGAAGCTTTGCTGCCGCTTGCCCATGAGGCGAGCGTCGTCGTCGCGCGCGGCGCAGATGGCGAGATGGTTCACCTACCGGTGCAGCAGAACCTGCATCGCGATGGCATCCTGGCCGTGACGCAAGTGCCACCACCCGACCTCGATGCGGCCTTGCAACAACGCGCGATCGATGCGGCGCGCCAAATTGCCGCCGGGCTCGGGCATGTCGGTGTGCTGTGCGTCGAGTTCTTCGTCCTGAATGATGGTCGCCTGCTCGCAAATGAGATGGCGCCGCGCCCGCACAATTCGGCCCACTATTCGATCGACGCCTGCGACCTGTCCCAGTTCGATTTGCAGGTGCGCACGCTGGTCGGCGCGCCGCTCGTCGCGCCACGCCTGCACTCCGCGGCGGTCATGCTCAATCTGCTGGGCGATCTCTGGTTCGCGCACGGCGAGCTTCCAGAGGAACCTCACTGGCACGAAGTGTTGGCCCTGCCCGGCGCACACCTGCACCTGTACAACAAGCTCACACCGCGCCGCGGCCGCAAGATGGGCCACCTGACAGTCACTGCGGCCGAACCTGGCGCGGCGCGTTCGGTGGCATTGAAGGCGGCCGCGATGCTGGGCATCGACCCCTTCTGATCGCGATGATCCATGACGGGCGCGACCCCGCCGCGGTGACGCAGGCAGCGATCCGCCTCGCAGACTGCGCGCTGGTTGCATTCCCGACCGAGACGGTCTACGGGCTCGGGGCTCGTGCCGACGTCGACACCGCGGTGGCTGCGATCTTTGCGGCCAAAGGTCGCCCTCCCGATCATCCGCTGATCGTGCACGTGGCGGCGCCTGCTGGTGCGGCGCACTTTGCAAGCGCCATTCCCGCCGTCGCGCACGCGCCTGATCGATGCCTTCTGGCCGGGGCCGCTGACGCTGATCCTGCCGCGCCAGCAACACGTCGCCATTGCCGCCGCGGGCGGTCACGCGAGCATCGGATTGCGTTGCCCGGCCCATCCGGTCGCGCAGGTCCTGTTGCAGGCGGTCGAAGCGCTCGGCGTCCCGGGTGTCGCCGCGCCGAGCGCCAATCGCTTCGGCCGGATCAGCCCGACGCGAGCCTCGCACGTACAGGATGAGTTCGGCACCGACATGTTCGTGCTCGATGGCGGTGAGTGCGAGCTGGGGATCGAGTCGGCGATCGTCGATTGCACGCGTGCGAGGCCAGTCCTGCTGCGCCCCGGGGCGTTGACGCGCGCACAGATCGAAGCCGCCGCCGGCGAGACACTGCACTCGCGCGACGACGGAGCCGTCCCCGCGCCCGGCACGCTCGCAGCCCATTACGCGCCACGCGCCAAGTTGCGACTCATGTCCATTGCGGATTTGCGTGCCGCGATGCCGTTGCTGGGCGAGGACGCGAAGCGCGTGGCGGTATATTCGCGCACGGCCATGGCGCCGTCCGGGGCCCTGGTGCGGCGCATGCCGGCCTCACCCGCCGCCGCCGGCCATGAGCTGTTCGCCGCGCTGCGCGAACTCGACGCGACACAAGCGCACCTGATCTGGGTGGAGCAACCCCCCGACGCGCCCGAATGGGAAGGCGTGCGGGACCGGCTCGAGCGCGCGGCGGCAGCCTGAGGCGACGCCGGCGACAATCCGCAACGCCGTCCGGACATTCATTGCGATTTCGATAGCCTGCTGACTGGAACCCGAATGACTCTCGACAAGACCTCACGACGCGTCGTGCGCGGCCTCGCGCTGGCGACGATCGCCACCTTGCTCGCCTCCTGTGGCGGCACCGAACTCGTTGCCTTCGTCCCCACACGCGTACTGTCGTTCGGCGACGAATCGAGCGTCATGACGGTGGAGAGCAAGAAGTACACGATCAATGGCGTCGTGCCCGACAGCGGCGTTCCGGGCACGATCAATTGCGTCCTCAATCCGATCTGGAATCAGGTGCTCGCGACTTCCTACGGCATCACGTTCCCAGAGTGCCCAGGCAGCGTGGATGGTGCCGTGCCCAACGGCCGCATCCTCGCACGTGAAGGTGCGACGGCCGGTGGCGCGCGCGATATCGACCTCGCGGGGCAGATCACGCGCCAGCTCGCCACGCCTGCAGCCGACGGCGGCGGCATCAATTCGAACGACCTGGTGTCGCTGATGATCGGCGTCAACGACGTGGTCTCCATCTACGAACGCTACGAGCGCGACGAGATCACCGGGCCGGAGGCGACGGCCCTGGCCGAACATGCGGGCGAAACGGTCGCGGCCCAAATCAGCCGCATTACGGATGCTGGCGGCCGCGTCATCATCGCGACAGTGCCCGACGTCGGCGTGACGCCGTACGCGCGCGACAAGGGCCTCGACGCCCGCGCGATTCTCTCAGCACTGACGGCGCGGATGAACGCCAGGCTGCTCGTCACGATCGACAACGATGGGCGCAAGACCGGCCTCATCGAGATCAACCCTTATCTCGTGGCTGTCGTGACAAATCCTGCTGTCTACAGCTACGTCAATGTGTCCGAGGCCGCATGCCTGCCCGCGTACGCCTTGCCCAATTGCACCGCCGTCACCCTCCAGAACAACCCCGATGAAACACCGGCCACGGCCTTCACATGGCTGTGGGCAAATTCGCTGCAATTCAGCGCGGGCGCGCACCTGCAATTGGGCAATCTGGCTTCATCTCGCGCGCACAACCAGCCGTTCTGAAGCCGAGTTCAGCGCAGCATCGAAGGCGGTCCCTCCCGCATTGTCCAGTCGAGCAGGGCGTCGAGAGCCGGCCGCGCCGCAATGGCATTCGGGTGATTGATGATCGCGACCAGCACATATCGCTTCGCATCCGGCGCCAGAAGGTAGCCGGCGATTGCAATCACGTCCTGCAGTGAGCCGGTCTTCAGATGCGCGCGTCCGGCAAACTGCGCAGCCGCTGGGCCGCGCGCCCTGCGCAGCGTCCCGTCCTGGCCAAGGATCGGCAGCGACGCAAGAAACTCGGGCATGACCGGGCTTGCCCAGCCCGCTTGCAGCAACGCGGCCAACGCGTCGGCGCTGATACGCGCGTCGCGCGAGAGTCCGGCGCCGTTGTCGATCACGACCTCCGCGCCGCGCGCGCCGATCGTGTCGCGCAACCACGCGCCAATTGCGTCGCGCGCAGCCGCCTCAGATCCGACGCCGCGCAACTCCAGCCCGAGCGTCAGGGACAGCTGGCGCGCCATGACGTTGTTGCTGTACTTGTTGATGTCACGCACGACCTGCGCAAGGGGCGGTGAGCTGAATTCGAAACTTGGCCGCCCGGACGGCGCCACGCCGTCACGCACGCGGCCGGTGAGCTTGCCACCCGCTTCGCGCCAGAGCGCCTCGATCACGCGGGCGTTGTAGCTGGCTGGTTCCGCGTAAGCCATTGGCCACGACTTTTCGCCACAACCGGCAGCAAGCTTGCCTCGAAACCGGATGCGTGCCGGATCGCTCGCATCGAGCTTAAGGTCGGATCGCCAGTCGCCGCAGCTTGCCGCATCGCGCAGCGCCACCGTCGGGTCGATGGCGACGCCTTGCAAGGGCGGATCCGAGCTGATGCTTGCAACGCCGCGCGCGGGTTGCGGCGTGAACGCGAGCGTGAGAGACCGATAGTTGAGCAGCAACGCGTCGGGCTGCGCGTTGTAGGGCCGCAGCGGTTCGCCATCGAAGTCGCCCGGCGAGCGATCGGGAACGCGAAACGCGCTGCGATCCAACACGATGTCACCATCGATCTCGCGCACACCCGCCTGTTGGACCTGTCTGAGAAGGAGCCAGATACGTTCGAGCACCAATGTCGGGTCGCCGCTGCCCTTGATCACCAGATTGCCCTCGAGCACGCCTTGCGGGCTGCGCAACGTGCCGTCGAGCCAGACCGGCGTCGTCCAGGTCCAGCTCGGGCCAAGCGTATCGAGCGCCGCGAGTGTCGTCACGAGCTTCATGACCGAGGCTGGATTCGCTGGCTGCGCAGCGCGCCACTCTAGTCGTGGCGCCGCTCTGCCGACTTCCTGCACGACAACCGAGAGCGCCTCCGGCGGCACCTTGGCGCGCGCGAGTGCCGCCTCGACTTCGGCCGGGAGGCGAGGCGCTGCCCCAACACAAGGAAGGGCGACGCCACCCACAAGACATGCGAGCACGGCACGGCGAAGCAAGGAAGCCGACATCATGTGACAAGCATAGCGAGGCACGGGCCATAACCGTCAGAGTCGAGCGACCGACGGCGCTCGCCTACACTTGCCCGATGAGTACGCGACAGGCATCAATAGCTGCGCTTCACGCTCGCGAAATACCGGGCGGGCGACATTTGCGGGCGGCCAAAGCGCAGCTGTGGGTGTCGACACCCGCTCGAATCGCCACAACAGTCGCGGCGCATGCCGCCTCTTCGCGCTGATGGCTTCGCTCCTCGCATTCGACACATCGGGCGAGCAGATACAGGTCGGCATCTCGGCGCGCGGCAGCGTCTGGCTGACGGAGGACGCGGGTGGCGCGCGAGCCTCGGCGAGCCTGCTGCCTTGTGTGCGCCGTCTGCTTCGCGAGGCCGGCATCGGCCTGCGCGAGCTCGACGCAATCGCCTTCGGTCAGGGTCCCGGCGCTTTCACCGGATTGCGTGCCGCATGTTCGGCGGCGCAGGGGCTGGCCTGGGGTGCGGGCCTGCCGGTGCTGCCGCTTGATACCCTGGTCGCGGTGGCCGAAGACGCGCGCGTGCGTGTCGGCGCGGCCGACGTGTGGGTGGCGATGGACGCGCGGATGGGCGAACTCTACGCGGCGCGATACCGTTGGTCCGGTGTCGACTGGATCAAGCTGGTGACCCCGGCGTTATATGCGCCGGACATGCTGCACGCGCAAGTCCAGGCGCACCCCGCCCTCTGGCTCGCGGGGTCAGCTCCGCTGGGCGAACGGCTGCAACATCCGTCGGCCAAAATCGACACCTATGCCCGCCCCTCGGCACGCGCGCTGTTGACCTGCGCCGAAGCGGCCTGGGCACGCGGCGAGGCGATCAGTGCCACAGCCGCACTCCCGCTCTATCTGCGCAACAAGGTGGCATTTACGACCGCCGAGCGCCAAGCGACCGCACGTAGCGCCGCATGTTGACGCGGCGCAGACACCCTGTCGAGGCGGGAGCTTTCTTCCCCACGAAGACATGAGCGCACTCTGGCGCGCCAGCGGTCGCGAAGGCGTCTGTCTGCGGCCGATGACCGTGGAACACCTTGATGCGGTGATGGCGGTCGAACAGGCGAGCCATCTGCGACCGTGGACGCGCGGCAATTTCGCCGACTCGCTCGCGAGCGGCTATTTCGCCGACGCACTCTTCAATACCCGCGAGTCCCTCATCGGCTATTGCATCGCTGCCTCCGGTGCCGATGAAATGCATCTGCTCAACCTGAGCGTCGCGCCGGCGCTGCGGCAGCGGGGGCATGCACGCTACATGCTCGACGCACTCGTCGAACGTTGCCGCACCGATCGTCTGACGCAACTCTGGTTGGAGGTTCGGGTCAGCAACGAGAATGCCCGGCGTCTCTATCGCGGATACGGACTGCGCGAGGTCGGACTGCGCCCCGCCTACTATCCAGCATCACCTGAGGCGGGCAGCCGGCGCGGCGAAGACGCCGTGCTGATGCAACTTCATATCGAAGAGGCCGCATGATGCGTTGGTCGATGCGGCAACGCGCGATGCTCGATGCGATGGGGCTGCGATTGTGGGAGCCCCTGGCGCCTTTCGGAAGCGATGATGAACGGTCCCAGACGCAACCCGCAGGGTCGGTAGCGGCAGAAGACGCCGTCGACACAGGGCGAACTGTGGCTTTGGCGGCGAGGGCAGCGCCTACAAGGGCCATGCGTCCGGGCGGTCGATTGGCAAATCCGCTCGCGCCGTCGTCAACGCGCGCAGAGGTCGGACCGCCCAGCACACCAGACGTCTCGAGGATGGATTGGCCGACGCTGCGGGACACGGTCGCCTCGTGCCGGGCCTGTGCCCTTTGCGAAGCAAGAACCCAGACGGTGTTTGGTTGCGGCAATGCCCAGGCCCATTGGATGATCGTCGGTGAAGCGCCTGGCGAGAAGGAAGATCTGCTCGGCGAACCCTTCGTCGGCAAAGCGGGGCAGTTGCTCGACGCGATGCTGCGGGCGATCAATCTGACGCGGGAACCGGCACCGCCCGCGCAACAGGTCTACATCGCCAACACGCTGAAATGCAGACCCCCCGCGAATCGCAACCCGACGCCGATCGAATTGACGCGCTGCGAACCCTATCTGGTGCGTCAGATTGAGCTTGTTCGGCCACGCATCATTCTTGCGATGGGTCGCTTCGCAGTTCAGGCATTGCTACGCAGTTCTGAACCGATAGGCCGCCTGCGCGGTCAGGTTCACCGCTATCTAGACGTGCCCTTGGTGGTGACCTACCACCCCGCGTACCTGCTGCGCAACCCTCCCGACAAGGCCCGCGCCTGGGATGACCTGTGCCTCGCGATGCATGTACTGAAAGCGCACCGCACCGAACGACAGTGATCGCGCTGGAGCCTCGAAAACCGTACGTGACCGGGCACAATCGGGTAGGAGGCGGGGTCACCCCCGCCGTCCTCCCACACCACCGTATGTGCGGTGCCGCATACGGCGGTTCGTGATTGGATCTGGAAGCGCCGGTGAGTGTCCACCAGCGACACCAGCCTCATGTGGTCGAAGAACGACTTTGGGAACGCGTGGTTCATGTGGCTGGCCCCGGCATTCCACCAGGCACTGCGCCCGTTGGTTGCCGAGCGCCACGCGCGCACTTCGGTCAATCCTCGCTTCTTCAGCATCTTGGCACGGGCATAGGGCCGCTTGCATTGGCGCCACAGTCGGCCGCGCAGCTTGCGCCTGATCCACCCGTCCAGGTCCTGCCACACGTCCTTGACCTGAGCACACCTGAAGTAGCTTGTCCAGCCACGCAGCAGCGGGTTCAGCGTTTCGATGGTGGCCGCCACACTGTGGCCTCGACCCGCGCGCATCAGGTCTTTGACCTTTTGCCGCAGCCGTTGCACGCTCGTGGGCGCCACCTTCAGCCTCGCTTTGTCCCGTCCGAGCATCCCGTAACCGAGGAAGTCGCGCCGGTTTGCCGGCGCCACTCCGCTCTTGTCCCGGTTGACCTGCAGCTTGAGTTCGCTTTCCAGGTATCGCTTCGTCGTCTCGAACGCATGCTCGGCCGCCTTGCGGCTTCCAAGGTACACGTTGCAGTCATCCGCGTAGCGTGCGAAGGCATGCCCCCGCCGCTCAAGCTGCCTGTCCAGGTCCGTCAGCATGATCTTCGACAGCAGCAGCGACAGCGGCCCGCCTTGCGGCGTGCCCTCTGTTCTTTGCTGCACCAGCCCACCTCGCATCAGGCCCGCTTCCAAGAAGCATCGGATGAGTCCGAGCACTCGGGTGTCCCCGACTTGGCGGGCCACTCTTGCCATCAGCAAGTCGTGGTTTACGCGATCCAAGAACTTGGCCAAATCGATGTCCACTACCCAGCCTCGGCCGCCCCTGACGTGGTCTCGGGCGGCTTGCACCGCCTGCCACGCGTTGCGCCCGGGTCTGAAGCCGTAGCTCGACTGGCTGAACCCGCCCTCGAAGATCGGTTGCAGGACTTGCAGCACCGCTTGCTGGATAAGCCTGTCCACCACCGTCGACACGCCCAGGGTTCTGACCCCACCCGAAGGTTTGGGGATGTCCACTGCACGCACTTCCCGTGGCAGGTAGACCCCCGCCAACAGCGCCGCCTTCACTGTCGGCCAGTGAGCTTGCAGCCACGCCTTCAGGTCATCCACCCGCATGCCGTCGGCACCGGGCGCTCCCTTGTTGCGCAGCACTCTCTCGTAGGCCTTCCACATGTTGCCGCGCTCTACCACCTGCTCCATGAGCTGCGTGGCCACTCCCGCTTTTGTTCGCCCCCGTGTCGCCGTGGCCGACTCAGCACCGTCACTGGCCGCAGTCGGGTTCCGCCCGCCGCATCCAGCACCGGCCACGCGCAGGGTATCGGCCCCTTCACGTGCTTGTGCTTCATCATCGTCCATCGAGATCACGGGTCCTACTCGCGTTCCATCATGTTCGGCCCTTCGGTGCGCGGCACACCTACTATGACCTCTGCTGACTTCTGACCCACCATCCCCGCGCCTCTCGACGCCGCTAGCCCTCTCGGGCAGCAAGCTAGATCTCCCCGGGTATTGCGCACTCACCTTCACGCTTATGCCTGTCGGATCTACGTCGCAGCATTCCGTGCAAGTACTGGGCTTTGACGGTATGGGCCGCCTCACCCTGCTGCGCCGCCTCTATCCGCTTCCTGTTCGTCAGGCCGGTGCTTTGCCTTCGGCTTGCTTCAGATTCGCAGTCGCCCACGACACCCTTGCCGTTCGGCTAACTCTTCCCCTTGCCGGGTGAGTAGAGGACCTCCACCTCCGAGTGAGTGCGCCCTGCCGGGCGCACCCAAATGAAAAGACCCGGCTCGCGCCGGGTCTTGCTTGCTAGCTCGTCAACCGATTAGGGCTTGCTGCCCGTCGGAAATGGCCATGCCGCTTGCGGATTCAGTACCGTCTTGGCGGGAGGAGGGAGGAAGCCGACTTCGCAGCAGGGGCGGCTTCTTTGCAGCAGGCTTCTTCGCTGCTTTCTTCGCAGGCGCCTTCTTGGCAGCTGCCTTTTTCGCAGGTGCCTTCTTCGCCGCAACCTTCTTGGCAGGTGCCTTCTTGGCGGCGAGCCTTCTTGGCTGGCGCCTTCTTCATCGCGGCTTTCTTCGCAGGCGCCTTCTTGGCAGCAACCTTCTTCGCAGGCGCCTTCTTGGCCGCCATCTTCTTGGCCGGTGCCTTCTTGGCCGGCGCCTTCTTCGCGGCAGCCTTCTTGGCTGGCGCCTTCTTCGCTGCCATCTTCTTCGCCGGCGCCTTCTTCGCCGGAGCTTTCTTGGCCGGAGCCTTTTTCGCAGTTGCCATTACATTTCTCCTTGATCAAGTTGCAAGAACACCGCAGGTGCCGACATTGCGTCGACACCACGCGGCGATTCACCGGCCGACGGTCTGCCCAGGAGGGGCGCCTCGATACGGTGAATGGGGAGACACACCCCGCTTGCCCTCAGAGGCGAGCACGGGTGCGAAATTCTTGATCGTCCGGACATCATCGATGCCTTCCGATCGGCCGGTTCGGCTCAGTCCCACGACAACGCACCGCCCGACTGATACTCAATGACGCGCGTCTCGAAGAAGTTGCGCTCCTTCTTCAGATCGATCATTTCGCTCATCCAGGGAAACGGGTTGTCCTCGTTGGGAAACAAGGGCTCGAGACCGATCTGTGTCGCGCGGCGATTGGCGATGTAGCGCAGATAGCCCTTGAACATCGATGCGTTGAGACCGAGCACGCCGCGCGGCATGGTGTCCTCGGCGTATCGGTACTCGAGTTCGACCGCATGCTGGAACAGGGCCTTGATCTCCGACTTGAACGCCGACGTCCAGAGCTGAGGGTTCTCGAGCTTGATCTGGTTGATGAGATCGATGCCGAAGTTGCAGTGCATCGACTCGTCGCGCAGGATGTACTGGTACTGCTCTGCCGCACCGGTCATCTTGTTCTGCCGACCGAGCGCGAGGATCTGGGTGAAGCCGACGTAGAAGAACAAGCCCTCCATCAGACAGGCAAAGACGATCAGCGACTTCAGGAGCTTCTGATCGTTCTCCTGAGTCCCGGTATGAAACGCCGGGTCCATGATCTGCTCGATGAAGGGCAGCAGGAACTCGTCCTTGTCGCGAATCGACTTGATCTCGTGATAGGCGTTGAAGATCTCGCCTTCGTCGAGGCCGAGCGACTCGACGATGTACTGGTAGGCATGCGTGTGGATCGCCTCTTCGAAGGCTTGACGCAAAAGAAACTGTCGGCACTCGGGTGCAGTGATGTGACGGTAGCTGCCCAGCACGATGTTGTTCGCGGCAAGCGAATCGGCGGTGACGAAGAAACCCAGGTTGCGCATCACGATGCGGCGCTCGTCGTCGCTCAGGCCGTTCGGATCCTTCCAGGTCGCGATGTCGCGCGACATGTTGATCTCCTGCGGCATCCAGTGGTTCGAGCACGAAGCGAGGTACTTCTCCCAAGCCCACTTGTACTTGAACGGCACCAGTTGGTTGACGTCGGTCTGGCCGTTGATGATGCGTTTGTCGGCTGCACGGACGCGCCGTTCGCTCTGCGCTGAAATGCTTGTCGATGCGCTTGCAGCACGATCGGGTTCGATGCCTGGCTTGACGTTGATACCCACCGCCTCGGCGGCAGAGGCACGTGAAACCGGAAGCGGCGTCGGGGCCGCCACACGCGCCGCAGACTCGCTGCTCTGCGCGGAACTTAGATTGTGAAAGTTCGATGGTTTGACTTCGTCTTCCCAGACCAGCATGGTGCACTTCCAGTACGTGTGAATTATCTGAGTGTTGCGCGACAACACCAAGGACTTCTTGACATCTGCTCGTAAGCGTCAATCAAACTTGTTGCGCGATCGCATCGACATCTCGGTGCACGCGACGCGCATGTGAAGCGACGTGACCCGTGTCGACTCGCGCAACCGAACGTCGAGACGCACGATGTGTGGGTCATCGCATGCATGATCATTGACACGCTTCGCAGTCGGGGTTGTCGATCGCACAGAACTTCACGTCGCTGCCGGGTTCAGTTGCATCCGAAGCACTCGCACGTGCGCCATGCGCAGCCGCACCGGTCGCGCCAATCGCCCCACTCGCAACCGAATTCATGCGGCCGGCGTTGACTGTCGACTTCTCCGCGTGTGTCGCACCGATCGTGCGCAAGTAGTAGGTCGTCTTCAAGCCGCGCAGCCAGGCGAGCTTGTAGGTTTCGTCGAGCTTCTTGCCCGACGCGCCGGCCATGTAGATGTTGAGCGACTGCGCCTGATCGATCCACTTCTGGCGCCGCGCCGCGGCCTCGACGAGCCATTGGGTCTCGATCTCGAAAGCGGTGGCGTAGAGCGACTTGAGTTCCTCGGGCACGCGATCGATGCGGCGCAGCGAGCCGTCGAAGTGCTTCAGGTCCATCACCATCACGTCGTCCCACAGGCCGAGCCGCTTGAGGTCGCGCACGAGGTACTCGTTGACGATCGTGAACTCACCCGACAGATTGGACTTGACCGACAGGTTGCCAAACGAAGGTTCGATCGACGCGCTGACGCCGACGATGTTGGAGATCGTCGCCGTCGGCGCAATCGCGACGCAGTTGGAATTGCGCATGCCATGCTCGGCGATACGCGCGCGCAGCGTCGTCCAGTCCAGCGTCGACGCGGTATCGACCTCGACATAGCCACCGCGCTGTTCTTCCAACAAGCGCAGCGAATCGAGAGGCAGCACGCCCTGATCCCACAGCGAGCCGCGGTAGCTCGAATAGCGGCCGCGCTCTGCGGCGAGCTCGGTCGAGGCCCAATAGGCGTAGTAGCACACAGCTTCCATCGACTGATCGGCGAACTCGACTGCGGCGTCCGACGCGTAAGGTGTGCGGATCTCGTACAGCGCGTCCTGGAACCCCATGATGCCCAGGCCGACCGGCCGGTGGCGCAGATTCGAATCGCGCGCTTTCTTCACCGCGTAGTAGTTGATGTCGATGACGTTGTCGAGCATGCGCATCGCGGTCGCGACGGTCTTGCGCAACTTCGCTTGGTCGATCCGCTTTGCCCCGTCCGCGCCGTCCGTCAGGTGATGCACGAGATTGACCGAGCCGAGATTGCACACCGCGATCTCGCTCTCGCCCGTGTTGAGCGTGATCTCGGTGCACAGATTGCTCGAGTGCACGACGCCCACATGCTGCTGCGGTGAACGCACGTTGCACGCATCCTTGAAAGTGATCCACGGATGCCCGGTCTCGAACAGCATCGTCAGCATCTTGCGCCACAGGTCGGCGGCACGCATCTTCTTGAAGAGCTTGATCTCGCCGCGCGCGGCCTTGTCTTCGTAGCGCGTGTAGGCCTCCTCGAATGCCTTGCCGAACTTGTCGTGCAGGTCGGGGCAGTTCGACGGCGAAAACAGCGTCCAGTCGCCCCCTTCCATGACGCGCCGCATGAAGAGGTCGGGCACCCAGTTGGCGGTGTTCATGTCGTGCGTGCGACGACGGTCGTCGCCGGAGTTCTTGCGCAACTCGAGGAACTCCTCGATGTCGAGGTGCCAACTCTCGAGATAGGCACAGACAGCGCCCTTTCGCTTGCCACCCTGGTTCACTGCGACGGCGGTGTCGTTGACGACCTTCAGGAACGGCACCACCCCCTGGCTCTTGCCGTTCGTGCCCTTGATGTGGCTGCCGAGCGCGCGCACGTTGGTCCAGTCGTTGCCCAGGCCGCCGGCGAATTTCGACAGCAGCGCGTTCTCCTTCAAGGCCTCGTAGATGCCCTCCAGATCGTCGGATACCGTCGTCAGGTAGCAGCTCGAGAGCTGCGAACGGCGCGTGCCCGAATTGAAGAGCGTCGGCGTGCTCGACATGAAATCGAAGGTCGAAAGCACCTCGTAGAACTCGATCGCGCGTGCCTCGCGGTCGATTTCACCGAGCGCCAGACCCATCGCGACGCGCATGAAGAAGGCCTGCGGCAGTTCGATACGTTTGTCTTCGATGTGCAGAAAATAGCGGTCGAAGAGCGTCTGCAGCCCAAGGTAGTCGAACTGCATGTCGCGCTCGGCCTTGAGTGCTTGCGCGAGACGCTCCAGATCGAACTGCAGCAGCCTTTCGTCGAGCAACTCTGCCGCGACGCCGCGCTTCATGTAGCCCGCGAAGTAGTCTGCATAGCGCGCCTGCATGTCGCACTGCAAGACCTCCTCGCCCAGGATGTCCTTGCGGATCGCGTGCATTAGCAAGCGCGCTGTCGCGCGTGTGTAGCCCGGGTCCTTCTCGATCAAGGTGCGGGAGGCGAGGATCGCCGCCTTGTGCACCTCTTCGATCGGCACGCCGTCGTACAGGTTGCGCTTGGTCTCCGCCATGATCGGCTCGGGACGCACGTCGACGCCGAGCCCCTCGCATGCGGACGCAAACAGTGTTGCGAGGTGCGCGAGGTCGAGCGCGACGCGTTGGCCGCCATCGATCACCGTCAAGGTCGGTTCGGCCGCGACGGCGCTCGTTGCTTGGCGTGCACGCTCCTGTGCGCGGCGCTCGCGATAGAGCACATAGGCACGTGCCACTTCGTGGTGGCTGCCGCGCATCAGGCTGAGCTCGACGTGATCCTGCACGTCCTCGATCGGAAAGGTGCCGCCTCCCGGTCGCGAGCGCAACAGCGCGCGCACGACGACTTCGGTCAACCCATCCACCGTCTCGCGAACGCTCGCAGAGGCCGCGCCCTGCGTGCCGTGCACAGCAAGGAAGGCCTTCATCAGCGCGACCGCGATCTTGTTCGGCTCGAAAACCACGACCGAGCCGTTGCGCCGAATGATCTGATAGCCCTGGTATGCGGACGTCGCGTTCGCGCCAGGCGCCGCGGGGCGCGCCGCACCGGCGAAATCAGAGGGGGCGCCGGCGGACGCGCCGGTTGAAACTGCTTGCATGTCGTTCCCTTGCGTGGAGAAGTCAGTTGGGGCGAGGATTGATGTGCCCAGAAGGCACGCTTTCGTTTGCGATCGAGGTTGTGATCAGGGTTGCGTTCGGCGTCGGTTACCAGACCGCAGCTATCGGGGCGATGCGAACACACGGAGCCTCGGTCTGCCGATCAATGCCTGTTGTTCGAGCGCTCACATTGCGGCGATCGGCGAGTCGCATGGCGTGCGGCCCGTGCCGCTGCGTGGCGTGTCCGGACACGTTCGATGGATTGAAAGAATAGCATGTCGACACACTATATCTGGGGCCAGCGGACACTTCAAGCACTAGGGATAGCGTGTCATCCCCGATGCCAGCCTTCCCGTTTCTATGTCAGGCACGGTCGATTCGTGCGACCCGGGGCAGCCGCACTTCGCGCAGCGGCGCACCAGAGCGCGCTTGCCGAATTCAGGCTACGAATTCACGCGGCTTACAGCGCGGTTTGCCCCCGCAGACCGCCGCCTTCGGCAATGCGTGTCACGTCGCGCTGCGGCGCGGCGTGCCTGCATCGCGGTGCGCGCCCTCAGCAAGCGCCTGGCACGCCCGAGGGAAAGTACTCACTCGGCCAACGCAACAATTTGGCGAGCCGGTGCCATTCGAACCCTGCGCCGGGATCGGCCTTTCGCATCGGCGCCACGTGCTCATGACCGGCAATGCCGCGGATCGGGTAGCGCCGCGCAAGGGCTGGCAACAGTTCGAGCAACGCCGTGTACTGCGGCGGCTCGAACGCCTGACCCTCGAGCCCCTCGAGTTCGATGCCGATCGAAAAATCGTTGCAGTTCTCGCACCCACGCCACATCGAGCGGCCGGCATGCCAGGCGCGCTCGTCGCAACCGACGAATTGCTTCACTTTGCCTTCGCGCCCGACGACGAAATGCGACGACAGTGCGAGCCCGCGAAGGCGTTCGAAGTAGGGATGCCCGGCAATGTCGAGCCGGTTCGTGAACAGACGTTCGATCGCGTCACCGCCGAACTGCCCCGGCGGCAGGCTGATCGAGTGGATCACCACGAGTTCGACCGCAACCCCTGGCGGACGCGCATTGCAGTTGGCGCTGGGACAGGCCTGTGCGCCTTGCAACCAGCCGC
Organism: uncultured beta proteobacterium; assembly: GCA_963774675.1. Lineage (GTDB taxonomy): Bacteria > Pseudomonadota > Gammaproteobacteria > Burkholderiales > Burkholderiaceae_C > CAIKUF01. The sequence goes on from CAVZFV010000009.1 coordinate 374,818, forward strand.
CGGCAAGCCACTGGTCCGACGTGTCGTCTTGCATCCTCAAACGCCGTCGCCGGGCGCGTCGCCGCCAGCGACGACGCCGAGTCGGGCCATGCGATAGCGCATCTGTCTCAGCGTCAGCCCGAGACTTGCGCCCGCCGCCGTGCGGTTGTAGTGATGCTGCTCGAGCGCGCGAACCAGGATGTCGCGTTCGACGTCATCGAGATGGGCGGCGAGATCGTCCGGCAGCGTGGACAAGGACACCTCGGCCACCGCGATCGCCGTCGCGCTCGCTGTCCCCGTCGCCGCCGGCGCATCTGCCGCCGCCTCGGGCTCGGCGGAAAGCGCGTCATCGGACAGGTGCAGATCGGCGACGTCGATGGTGTCGCCGCCAGACAGCGCCACGGCGCGATGCAACAGGTTCTCGAGTTCGCGCACGTTGCCCGCGAACGCGTAGCGGCGCAAGTGCGCCAGGGCCGCGTGCGTCAGATGCGGCGGCGGCGAGACGCTCGCCTCTCGCGCGATGCGCTCGAGCACGCGGTCGATGATCGCCGGCAGGTCCTCGAGCCGCTCACGCAGCGGCGGCACGATGATCTGGATCACGTTCAGGCGGTAGAACAAATCCTGCCGGAAGCGCTGCGCGAGGACCTCCGCCGCGAGGTCCTTGTGCGTCGCGCTCAGGATGCGCACGTTGACCGGCATTTCAGCCACCGCGCCAACCGGGCGCACCGCGCGCTCCTGGATCACGCGCAGCAGTTTGGACTGCATCGACAGCGGCAGATCACCGATCTCGTCGAGGAACAGCGTGCCGCCGTTGGCCGCCTGAAAGAAGCCCTCGCGGTCCTCCGCCGCGCCGGTGAACGCGCCCTTGCGGTAGCCGAAGAATTCGGCCTCGAGCAGGTGCTCGGGAATGGCGCTGCAGTTGACGGCAATGAAAGGCCCCGCCGCGCGCGGGCTCGTCTCGTGCACCGCGCGCGCGACGAGTTCCTTGCCGGTACCCGATTCGCCACTGACAAGCACGGGCGCCATGCTGCGCGCCACCTTGTCGATCAGCGAGCGCACCTGGCGCACGGCCTGCGACTGGCCGGCCATGCGGGCGAGCGCTGCGCTCGGCGCCGCAGCGGGGGGCAGCGGCAGTGGCCCGATTGGACGGGCAACGCGCGGCGCTGCAGTACCGGGCTCCGGCGTCGCACGCGTGGCGGGCAGAGCGGGCGCCGCCGCACCGGGCACACCGCGGCCGAGCGCCGACGCCACGGCGGCGCGGAACTGCTTCAGGTCGACCGGCTTCGTCAGGTAGTCGTAGGCGCCCGCCTTGAGCGCTTCGACCGCGTTTTCGGCCGAGCCGTAGGCGGTGATCACGATCGCCTTCTCGCTGCGGTCGGTCTCTTCGAGGCGGCGCAGCAGATCGAGCCCCGACCCGTCCGGCAGCCGCATGTCCGTAATCACCAGGCTGTAGCGCCGCGCCTCGAGCCGCGCCAGCGCCTCTTCCACGCTGCCCGCAGTGTCGATGTCATAGCCCTCGCGCAGCAGCGTCAACTCGTAGAGCGTGCGCAGATCGGGCTCGTCATCGACCACGAGCAGGCTGAACGGGGAGGTGGTCGTCATGGACGTGGGCTCAAAGCTTTGCAGGCTCGGCGAGGGTCGTCAAGGCCTGGCGCCGCATCGCGACCGAGAACTCGTTGCGATGGCGCCGGGTCATCGGCCGCAGCCGGAAGCTGATGCGCGCGCCGTAGCGCTCGCACAGCTCGCGGCAGATATACAAGCCGAGCCCGGTTCCGCGGCTGCGCGTGGAGAAGAAGGGTTCGAAGAAATAGCGCTCGACCTCCGGCGCGATCGGCGGCCCATCGTTGAGCACGGTGAGCACGGCGACGTTGGCGTCTTTGCCATGCAGCAGCATCTGCACGGCACCCGGCGCACGCGAAGCGTGCCGAAGCGCGTTGTCGAGAAGATTCACGAGTACGCGGCGCAGATGGTCGCTGTCGAACAGCACATGCAGCGGCTCGGCCGGCACTTCGATCTGCAGCGTGCCATCCGCCCCGAAGTCGACGCCGTTCATGCGGGCCCACTCGGCACACGCTGCAGCGGCCTGGGCACCGGCGTCGATCACTTGCGCTTCGCTCGCCGCGCCGGGCGACAGCTCCATCACGTCGTCGACGATGCGCTTGAGGCGGGCGACGTTGTCGGCCACCATACGTGTGAGCTGACGCTGCTCGACGCTCGCCGCGTCCTCGGCGAGCAGCGCATTGGCCTGTGCGATCGCCGACAGCGGGTTGCGGATCTCGTGCGCGATACCGGCCGACACACGGCCCATCGCGGCGAGCTTCTCCTGCCGCGTGCGCGCCTGCATGCTGCGAACGTCCTCGAGGAAGAGGACGCAGAACTCCTCGCTGCCGGGCGCATCGCGCCGCCGCGTGAAACGCACCCGCGTGCGCAGCGTGCGCGAGGCCCCGGGCTCGAAATCGATCAGCACGTCGCGCCCGGCTTCGGGCCAAACGCCTTCGACGAAAGCGCGCTCGACCGCGTCGACGAGCGCCGACCAGGCTCCGACGCCGCGCAACGCGAAGGGCGCTGACAGCCTGGCGCCTTCGGGCGCAAGCAGCGCACACGCAGCCGGATTGGCAGCGCGCACCCGACCACGTCGGTCGACGACGACGACACCGTCCTGCATTTCCTCGATCACCAGGCGGTTGAGCTGCGCCTGCTGGCGCGCGAGCTCCAGGCTGCCACGGGCAGTCAGCTCCTCGCGCGCAAGGCGCCCGGCAAGCTCGCTTGCGAGCACGGTGATGACGAACATCCCGCTGCCGGCGAGCCCCGCCTGCGACATCAACACCGTCACCTCGCCGCCCACCAGCACGCTGTGCCAGGCCGCGCCGAGCAGCACAAGCGTGATGCCGGCGGACGTCGCGAGCGCGATCCGCCTTGGCGTCAGCACGCCCGCCATCAGCGCCGGCAGCACGAACAGAGCGACGTAATTCAGCCCCGCGACCGGCGCCAGCACATGCAGCGCCGTGAAGCACACGATGTCGACACCGATCGTCATCAACCATTGCCGGGCCCGCAGCCGATCGGTCGGTTGACGCATGACCGGCTGGACGAAGAACGGCACGAGCCAGGCGCCGATCGACAGTGCCGCGTAGGCCAGGCATACGACGAGCACGTCCGCGCTCGGTTGCACACCGAACAACACCGCGACGCCAAGGGTGATGAGGAGCATCACGCCGATCGCAGCGCGGGCCGCGAGGAATGCGCGGTAGACGCGGACAAACGCGGTCTGCCCGGCATCGACGATGCGCTGCGCCTGGCGCGTCAGAAAGCGCGAGTCCGTTGCGGCGCCATCACCCGCCGGCCAGGCACCGTCGAAGCGCGATTCGCCTTCGCCGGCGAGTTGCGCCTCGCGCCATGCCGTGTCGGCGCCTTCGCCCAGGGCGCCGAACCACGATTCGCGCGGCTCCGGCCGTGCCGCCGAGCGGCGTTCGCGCGCGCGCCGTTCGGGCCCGCGACGCTCGGAGGCCGGCGCCTCCTCCTCTTGCATGGGCGACGCGGGCGGGCTCATCCGATGCCGGTCTTCAAAGTCGGAAGCGCTGCAGCTTCATTCGTGCGCGCGTTCGAATTCGGCGCGGTGAGCATCGCTGCAGAAGACTCCGCCACGGCCGGGCAGGCCTTCGCTGCGCGGCAGGTGCAGCCCGCACTGGCTGCATGCGACCATGTCCTCGCGCGGCGGCAGCGGGGTCTTTTCGCGCGCCGAGACTGCGCGCCGGCTGCCTTTGCGCGCAAACCATATGACGGCGAGGATCACGACCAGCAGGACGATGAATTTCATTGATCGCTCCGGCTCAGTTCAAGCTGCCACGTTGCAACAGCACTTCGAGGACGAAGCGCGAACCAACATAGGCCAGCATCAGCAGCGCCGCACCGGCATAGAGCCAGCCGGTGGCGCGGCGTCCGCGCCAGCCGAAGGCCTGCCGCCCGACGAGCAGCCCCGCGAATACGACCCAGCCGAGGATCGAGAACACCGTCTTGTGATCCCAGCGCCACGGGTTGGCGAACCACCAGCCGAGCAACAGCGTCGCCGACAGCGCGGCGAAGCCCGCGGCAACGAAGCGAAACGTCAGCTTCTCGAGGCGCAGCAGCGGCAGGCCCATGGCGCCTGGGGGCGCCATCCCCACACCGCCTGGAGGCGCCATGCCCGCACCGCTCGGCGGCGGCACGGCCGCAGCGCCCGGCGTGTGCATCAGGCGCATGCGGCGTTCGGCACTGTTGAGCAAGCTGGCGTGGAGCACTGCAGCGCCGAACAGGCCATAGGACGCGATGCCGAGCACCCAGTGCAGCGGCTCCCAGGGCGAACCGGAATGTGGCCGCGACTCACCCGGGAACCACCAAGCGAGCAGCACGACCAGAGCGCCGAGAAGCGCGAGCGCCCGCCGCACGCCCTGCAGCGGGACGAAGCGGCTTTCGACCGCGTGCACCGCGAGCACGAGCCAGACGGTCGCGGACAGCGCCGGCGCAAAGCCGAAACGCGCTCCCGGCAAGCCGCTGCCGATGCCCGACACGTCGGCAAAGATCGCAAGCGCATGCGCGATCCAGCCGACGATCAGCGCGGCGCGAAGCGCCTTCGCCGAATGCTCGCCGAGCGACGCCGCGGCAACGTAGCCGGCCAGCGCCACCGCGCTGGGCACGGCCAGCACAGGCGCGGCGGACCCGAACGATAGAATCATCCGCACAGTGTACTGACGCGTACGCCGCTGGCGCGCCGCGTCCCAAGCCCCGATGGCATCCTCCCTCACCGAACGCCTGAGCCGGCTCGTCAAGACGATGCGCGGCCAGGCCCGCATCACCGAAGACAACGTGCAGGACATGCTGCGCGAGGTGCGCATGGCGCTGCTCGAGGCCGACGTCGCACTGCCCGTGGTGCGCGATTTCATCGCCCGCGTCAAGGACAAGGCGCTCGGCGCCGAGGTCGTCGGCTCGCTCACGCCGGGGCAGGCGTTGGTCGGCATCGTGCAGCGCGAACTGGCGGCGACGATGGGCGGCGGGATCGCGGACATCGACCTGGCCGTGCAGCCGCCGGCGGTGATCCTGATGGCCGGACTGCAAGGCGCTGGCAAGACGACGACGACCGCGAAACTCGCGCGTCATCTGACGACCAAACGCAAGAAGAAGGTGCTGACGGTGTCGGCCGACGTCTACCGGCCGGCGGCGATCGAGCAGTTGAAGGTCGTCACCCAGCAGGCGGGTGCCGAATGGTTCCCGTCGAGCGCGGACGACAAGCCGGTCGCGATCGCGCTGGCCGCGCTCGACCACGCGCGCAAGCACTACTTCGACGTGCTGCTCGTCGACACCGCCGGGCGCCTCGCGATCGACGAAGCGCTGATGCGCGAGATCGCCGATCTTCATGCGGCCTTGAAGCCCGTCGAGACACTGTTCGTCGTCGACGCGATGCAGGGCCAGGACGCGATCAACACCGCCAAGGCGTTCAAGGAGGCACTGCCGCTGACCGGCATCGTGCTGACCAAGACCGACGGCGATTCGCGCGGCGGCGCCGCGCTGTCGGTGCGCGCGGTAACCGGCGTGCCGATCAAGTTCGCCGGCACGAGCGAGAAGATCGACGGCCTCGAGGTGTTCGATGCCGAACGCCACGCGTCACGCGTGCTCGGCATGGGCGACATCCTCGCCCTCGTCGAGGAAGTTCAAAAGGGCGTCGATGTCGCGGCTGCGCAGAGACTCGCCGACAAGGTCAAGTCGGGCGACGCGTTCGACTTGAACGACTTCCTGTCGCAGCTCTCTCAGATGAAGAAGATGGGCGGCCTCTCGGGCCTGATCGACAAGCTGCCGCAGCAGATGGCTGTCAAGGCCGGCGCAGCCGACATGGACCGCGCCGAGCGTGACGTCAAGCGCATGGAGGGCATCATCTGCTCGATGACACCGCTCGAGCGGCGCAAGCCCGATCTGCTCAAGGCCACACGCAAGCGCCGCATCGCCGCCGGCGCCGGCGTGCAGGTGCAAGAGGTCAACCGCCTGCTCAAACAGTACGAGCAAATGCGCGACATGATGAAGAAGATGAAGGGCGGCGGCATGATGAAGATGTTGAAGCGCATGGGCGGCATGAAGGGCATGATGCCGCCGGGCATGCGCTGACATCGACAGGCCGCCGAGCCGGGGAGAGCCTCAGGTCACTGGACGCCGCCGGATTTTCGTGACAAGGTGCGACCCTGACAATTCGAGGGTTGACCCATGCCTGTCACCGAACTGGCGCTCATCGCACTTGTCGTCTTGCTCGTGATCGCTCTGTGGTGGCGCCGCCGCAGCGGCGGCAAGCGCAGCGCGCAGGCCGGCGCCGAGGATGCACTCGACACGATCGCCGCTTGGCCACCAGAGGTGTCGCGCGTGCTGACGACGCCCGAGCAGCGCGCCTACAAGCTGCTGGTGCGCAACCTTCCTCCCGGCTACGCGGTGCTTGCACAGGTGCCGCTGTCGCGATTCCTGCGCGTTCCCACGCGCCATTCGTATCGCGAGTGGATGCGCCGCGTGGGCCGGCTCAACGCCGACCTGATTGTTTGCGACAGCACCTTTCAGGTGCTCGCCGTCGTCAATGTGCGGCCGACCGAAGGCAAGGATTCGGAACGCGGCCTCGAGCGGCACAACCGAATGGATCGCGTGTTGCGCAAGGCGGGTCTGCGCGTCCTGAATTGGCGCGAAGGCGCCCTTCCAGACGAGGAACTGGTGCAGGAACTGGTGTTCGGACGCGAACGGATTGAAGAGTTGGCGGCTGCGTCCGATGAAGCTTCCGCATCTACAACCGCAACCGCAAGCCGGCAGACTCGCCCCGGCGAGTTCGCGTCACAGGCATCGGAAGCGCCCGTCCCCGAGCCGCTGCCCTCGACCTTCTTCGACGATCTTGACAGCCGCCCGGTGCCGCTGCCGCGGCCGAAGCCGCGCGAGTAGGTCGCCTCAGCCCGCGCTGGAGGCCGTCTCAAGAAGGCTGAGATCCCCTCGCGGACGACACCGTAGGTGTCTTCGGGCCGTCATATCAGCCGAGCAGCGCCTGCGCGAACTCGCGCGCGTTGAAGGTCTGCAAATCCTCGAGCTTCTCACCGACGCCGATGAAATAGACCGGCACCGGTTTGGCGCGGCCGCGCGACCAGAGCGCGATCGCGGCGAGGACGCCGCCCTTGGCCGTGCCGTCAAGCTTGGTCACGATCAGCCCCGTGAGTCCGAGCGCCTCGTCGAACGCCTTCACCTGCGACAGCGCGTTCTGCCCAGTGTTGCCGTCGACGACGAGCAGCACCTCGTGCGGCGCAGAGGCCTGCGCCTTGGCGATCGTGCGGCGAATCTTCTTCAGCTCTTCCATCAGGTGCGTCTGCGTCGACAGGCGGCCGGCGGTGTCGGCGATGACGACGTCGCAGCCGCGCGCGCGGCCCGCAGTCACTGCGTCGAAGGTGACCGCTGCCGGATCGCCGTCGTGCTGGCTGACGATTTCCACATTGTTCCGCCCGGCCCACACCGCGAGCTGCTCGCGCGCCGCGGCGCGGAAGGTGTCGGCCGCAGCGAGCAGAACCTTCTGCCCCGCCTGCGCAAGATGTCGCGTGAGCTTGCCGATGCTCGTCGTCTTGCCCGCGCCATTGACGCCGACGACCATGATGACGGTTGGCGTCGCGTGCCCGACGCCGAGCGCGCCCTCGAGCGGCGTGAGCAGCTCGGTAATCGCATCCGCAAGCAATGCCTTCACCGCCTGCGGATCGGTCGCGCGCGCCGCCTTCGCGCGCCGTTTCAGATCCGTGAGCAGGTGTTCACTCGCCGCAACGCCCGTATCGGCCATCAGCAGCGCGGCCTCGAGTTCTTCGTACAACGCGTCGTCGATGTGCGCGCTGGTGAAGACCTGAGTGATGCTCGAGCCTGTCTTGCGCAAACCGCTGCGCAACTTGTCCCGCCAGCCCTTTCGCTCGGGCTCGACTGGCAGCTCTGTCGGTGGCGCTTCGGCCGGGCTCTGCGCTTGGGTCGGAACTTCGGCCAGTCGGGTTGACGGTTGCGTCCCCTCCGGCTGCTCAACTGCCCGGCGCGGCACCTCGGGTATCGGCGCCCGGCTTGCCGCAACTTCGGCAACGTGAGCAACGTCGGCAGGGGCAGCCGAGGCGGTCACGGGCGTCGCGGTGGCCGGATCGGCGGGGGGCGCCTTTTTCTTGAAGAAGCGAAACATGGGGTCCTCTGGTGGCCGCCCGATTCTAGGCAGGCCGACGCAGCGAACGCCCGTCAAGCCGAGATGGACACAACAACCGAGCGGTGCTCGACACCTCGCCGGTTCGGCGCGCGGCTGCCGCTATACTTCGCGCCGCGGGGCGCTTTAGCTCAGTTGGTTAGAGCGACGGAATCATAATCCGCAGGTCCGGGGTTCGAGTCCCTGAAGCGCCACCATCGCCCCCGGCTCCCTGTCGAACGACTTGGGGCCGGTTTGCATTGGGCGTACCGTACGCCCACCGTTACGCTTGTCCGCGCCCGGCCACGAGATCACTACAGGATCGCCACCATGCACCGCCGTACCCTGCTGCTCCTTGCCGCCATGAGCCTCGCCACCGCGAGTGTCCACGCGCAACTGGCGCGCAACCTGCCGGCCGACTCACTGCGCGGCACGCTCGCGATCGAGCATCCGCCCGAGGCACAACTCAATGGCGCACCGGTGCGGCTCGCGCCCGGGGCCCGCATCCGCGGGCAGAACAACATGCTCGCAACGACCGGCGCATTCGCCGGGCAGCGCTTCATCGTCAACTACACGATCGACATGCAGGGCCAGATCAAGGACGTGTGGGTGCTGACGAACGACGAGCTCGCAAAGCGCTGGCCGCGAACGCGTGAGGAAGCCGCAAGCTGGCGCTTCGATGCCCCGACGCAAACCTGGACCGAACCGTGAGCCGGTCGTCATGACCACCCACGCAACGGGCAAGAAGGTCTTCATCAAGACCTTTGGTTGCCAGATGAACGAGTACGACTCGGCCAAGATGGCCGACGTGCTCCGCGCGGCGGACGGCTACACGCCGACGCCGGATGTCGAGCAGGCCGACCTGATTCTCTTCAACACCTGCTCGGTGCGCGAGAAGGCGCAGGAGAAGGTGTTCAGCGACCTCGGGCGCGTCAAGCACCTGAAGGCGCGCGGCGCGCTGATCGGCGTCGGCGGCTGCGTCGCAAGCCAGGAGGGCGAAGCGATCATCGAACGCGCGCCCTATGTGGACCTCGTCTTCGGCCCGCAGACACTCCATCGGCTGCCGGAGATGCTGGCGCGGCGCGCGGCCGATGGCCGCGCCCAGGTCGACATCAGCTTCCCAGAGATCGAGAAGTTCGACCACCTGCCGCCCGCGCGCGTCGAAGGTGCAACCGCCTTCGTCTCGATCATGGAGGGCTGCTCGAAATACTGCAGCTATTGCGTCGTGCCCTACACCCGCGGCGAGGAGGTCTCGCGCCCGCTCGACGATGTGCTCACCGAAGTGGCTGGCCTCGCCGAGCAGGGTGTGAAGGAAGTGACGCTGCTCGGACAGAACGTCAACGCCTGGCGTGGCCACATGGGCGGCACGTCGGAGATAGCCGACTTCGCGCTGCTGCTCGAACTCGTCGCCGCGATTCCGGGCCTGGCGCGCATCCGCTACACGACGAGCCACCCGAAGGAGTTCACGCAGCGCCTGATCGACGCTTACGCGCGCGTGCCGCAACTCGTCAGCCACGTCCACCTGCCGGTACAGCACGGCAGCGACCGCATCCTCGCGGCGATGAAGCGCGGCTACACCTCGCTCGAATTCAAGAGCACGGTGAGGAAGCTGCGCGCGGTGCGGCCCGACATCCGCATCGGCAGCGACTTCATCGTCGGCTTTCCGGGCGAGACCGAAGACGACTTCGAACGCACGATGGCACTGATCGACGATGTCGGCTTCGACGCGAGCTACAGCTTTGTCTTCAGCCCACGCCCCGGCACGCCGGCCGCATCGCTCGCCGACGACACGCCGCAGGCGGTCAAGCTTGCGCGCTTGCAACGCTTGCAGGCGGTGATCGATGCCAACGCGGCGTGCATCAGCGAAGCGCTCGTCGGCAGCACCCAACGCGTGCTCGTCGAGGGCCCTTCGCGAAAGGATGCGAGTGAGTTGACGGGCCGCACCGAGTGCAATCGCAGCGTCAACTTCGCGGCGCCGCCGGAACGCATCGGGCAGCTGATCGACGTGACGATCAGCGCGGCACTATCGCACTCGCTTCGCGGTGAGGCGGTGACGCGCGCCTAGCGTTGCGCGCGACGCGGCGCGCAAGAGGCCTCGCCGCTAACAGGACGCGTCAGCGAGGCACGACCAAGGCGCTCTCGCCGCTACCCTGGATGAAGACTTCCTGCCCGACCCGAAGATCCGGATTGACGGGCTGCGTCACCTCGACGATCACGCCAGACTTGGTGCGAACGAAGATCTGCTGCGCCTGGATCGGCTGCGCGTGCCGCTTCTGGACCTCATTGCCGGCGAGCGCGCCGCCTACCGCACCGGCGACCATCGCCACGTCGCGGCCGGTACCGCCACCGATCAGGCTGCCGATACCAACGCCGGCCAGTCCGCCGAGAACGGCGCCCACACCCTGATGCTGGTTGCTCGCGATCGTCGTCGCGGTGATCTGCTCGATCTTGCCTTGCCTGATCTCGACCGGAACCGGCTGCGGCGACGCACAGGCAACCAGCAAGACCGCAAGCACGGGCGCCATCAGGCGCGAGAGGACTCGGCTCATCATCAAAGTTTCTCCTTCAGGGATTTCGTGAATCGACGCCCGCAGGACGCGGCGCGCCTCAATGCGAATTATGGGGGAATCGAGTCCGCACGCGCCGAACGCGGCCCGGCTCCGCCGGTGGCAAGGATTTGCACGTGTCCGCCGCCAAGGTCGATCGCCAGGGCCGTCATGCCGCCGCATCGCTCGCCACGCCAAGCTGTGAGCCCAAACGAAACCCCGCGCACTGCGATCGGCAGGCGCGGGGTGGGCTCGATAGGCCTGACTTCAGCGGCGCCGGGCGACGGCGTCCGAACGCGGTTGCGTCGGGCGCGGGCGCGCCGGGCGCCGATGCATCAAGGGATGTACTTCCAGTTGCCGTTATCGATCAGCACCATCACGCGAGCCCGCTGATCAAGCCCCAGGTGGTCCGTCGGCGACATGTTGAAGATGCCGTGCGCGCCAGGGGCTTCTTTCACTTGCTCGAGCGCGTCACGCAGCGCCGAACGGAAGGCCGGCGTCCCGGGCTGCGCCTTCTTCAGCGCCATCGGAATCGCCGCCTGCAGCAGCACGCCAGCGTCCCAGGCGTGGCCGCCGAAGGTCGAGACGGAACCCTTGCCATGCGCCGCTTCGTACTTGCTGATGTACTCGAGGGCCGACTTGCGCACCGGGTTGCTCGCCGGCAATTGCGACGCGACGAGCACCGGGCCCGAAGGCAGGAAGGTGCCATCGACGTCCTTGCCGCCGACGCGCAGGAAGTCGTTATTTGCAACGCCGTGCGTCTGGTAGTACTTGCCGGCGTAGCCACGCTCCTTGAGCGTCTTTTGTGGCAACACGGCGGGCGTGCCGGAAGCGGCGATCAGCACCGCGTCGGGATTGGCGGCGACGATCTTGAGCACCTGCCCGGTGACCGACGTGTCGGTGCGGTTGTAGCGCTCGTTGGCGACGATCTCGATGCCCTTGAGCGCAGCGATCTTGCTGAACTGGGTGTACCAGCCTTCGCCGTAGGCATCCGCGAAGCCGATGAAGGCGACCTTCTTGATGCCGGCGTTGGCCATGTGCTGGACGATCGCGATCGACATCATGATGTCGTTCTGCGGGGTCTTGAAGACCCAGCGCCGCTTCTCGTCCACCGGCTCGACGATGCTCGCTGAAGCAGCCATCGAGATCATCGGCACCTTCGCCTCCGAGACGACGTCGATCATCGCCAGCGAGTTCGGCGTCACCGTCGAGCCGACGATGACATCGGCCTTGTCTTCGGTGATGAGCTTTCTCGTGTTCGCCACCGCAGCCGTGGTGTCGGACTTGTCGTCGAGCACGATGTAGTTGACCTTTTGGCCACCGATCGTGGTCGGCATCAGCGCGATCGTGTTCTTCTCGGGTATGCCGAGCGAGGCCGCTGGCCCGGTGGCCGAGACCGTGACGCCAACAGTGATATCGGCCCGAGCCGATACGGCGGCGGCGATCAGTGCCGCGCCAAGAGCGATGGTTGTGAGCAGTTTCATGGGGAAGTCTCCGTTTCAGGCGTTGTCAAAGGTTGAGGAAATCGGACGTGCCGCGGGTCCGGTTCAGGCGCTCGATGACCGAGCGCGCTGGGCGCCCGGATTGCGAAAGCTGTACCGCACCCACACCGCCGAAGAACAGATCGCACACGACGGGTGCCATATCGTCGTAGCTCAATCGGCCTTCCGGCTTGATCCAGGTAAACATCCAGTTGATCATGCCGAACAGCAGCATCGCGAGTGGCTTGTCGAGCGCCGCAGCCGACGTACCGGGGCGAACAGCGGCGACCGCATTGGCGAACGCATCGACGACGCGGCGTTCGGCGCCGAGCACGCGCGCGCGTTCCTCGGCATCGAGATAGCGCACATCTTCGGTCAGCACGCGATGGGCGTCCTGCGCGTGGGCGTACTCGGCGACGAAGCGAAGGATCAGTTCACGCAATCGCAGCTCGGGATCTAGTTTCAGGCGTCCGACGTCGTGCACCACGGCCTCGAGCCGCGCGACGTGCTCTTGCGCGATCGTCGCCGCGAGTTCCTGCTTGTCACGCACGTAGTGGTAGAGCGCCGGCTTGGAGATGCCGCTCGCCTTCGCCACCTCGTTCATCGAGGTGCCCGCGTAGCCCTGCCGGGCGAAAAGCGCGGCCGCTTGCGCGAGGATCAACTCGCGCTGACTCTCGTAGCCGGAGGCACGTCCGCGGGCCATGGCGTCAAGGTCTCCTCATCGATCGTCGAACGAGACCACCACGCGCTCGGTGAGCGGATGCGCCTGGCAGGTCAGGATGAAGCCCGCGTCGACCTCGTGCGGCTCGAGCGCGAAGTTGCGGTCCATGCGCACCTCGCCTTCGAGCAGCCGCGCGCGGCAGGTCGAGCAGACGCCCGACTTGCACGAGAACGGCACGTCGATGCCGGCACGTGCCGCGGCGTCGAGCAGGCTCGGGTCGGCAGCGGTGAACTCGATCTCGCGCCGCTGGCCGTCGCGAATGACGGTGACGCGCGCCAGCGGCGCATCGCCCGCAAGCACCGGATGCGCGGGCGCCGCGCCGAGCGGCGGCGCGCCGAAGCGCTCGATGTGGATGCGCTCGGGCGGGACGCCGGCAGCGCGCAGCGCCGCCTCGGCCTCGTCGTTCATTTCGATAGGGGCCGCAGATGAAGGCTTCATCGATGCCCGCCGGATCGATCAGCGGGCCCAGGAACGCAGCCGAGCGTTTCGCGGTCCAGTCGCCCCTCGAAGATGGCCGCGTCCTGCGGTTCGCGCGAGAACACAAGGTGCAGCGCGAGGCGTGTCAGGTAGCGGTTCTTCAGGTCCTCGATCTCCTCGCGGAACATCGTGCTTGCCTGGCGCCGGTTGCCGTAGATGAGCGTGAATCGACTTGCCGGTTCGCGCGCCAGCAGCGACTTCATGATCGAGAGGATCGGCGTGATGCCGCTGCCCGCCGCAATGCCCAGCACATGACGACGCGCCGCGGCGTCGAACGGCATGCGAAAGTGCCCCTGCGGTGGAAACACCTGCAGCGCGTCGCCGGCCTTGAGCTCGTCGTGCACCCAGCGCGAAAACACGCCCTCGGGCAGCAACCGCACGCCGACGCGCAATCGCGTCGTCGGCGCCGGCGCAGATCGAGTAGGAGCGCCGCAGGTCCTCGCCACCGACCCGCGTGCGCAGCGTCAGGTACTGGCCGGGCTCGAAGGCGAAGGTCTCGCGCAGCGCGTCGGGCACATCGAAGCTGACGACCACAGCCTCGTCGCTGTCGGGTTCGACGGCGCTTACGCGCAGTTCGTGAAAGTGGACACTCATCGCGAATCAGAAGGGCTTGAAATACTCGAACGGCTCGCGGCAATCAAGGCAGCGGTAGAGCGACTTGCACGCCGTCGCGCCGAAGGCAGACAGGCGTTCGGTCTGCGCGCTGCCGCACCGCGGGCACTCGACGTTGCGCGCGATGATGTGCACCGGCACGCCGGCGGGCGCGTTCGCGGCGCACGCCGGTGGCGCGATGCCGTAGTCGCGCAACTTGCGCCGGCCGTCGGCGCTGATCCAGTCGGTCGTCCACGCCGGCGCGCGTTGCTGGCGCACCGTGACCGGGCCGAGTGCGGCTTCGCGCAGTGCGTCCACCACGCTCTGCTGAATGACTTCGGTCGCCGGGCAGCCCGAATAGGTGGGCGTGAGCACGACTTCGAGCCCATCGCCCGACGCCCGCACCGCTCGCACGATGCCCAGATCAACGATCGAGAGCGCGGGCACTTCGGGGTCGAGCACACTGTTGCAGCACCGTCCAGGCTGCGGCCTCGCGCGCAGCGCAGGCCGACACCGCATCGTGCGTGGCATCAACCGCAGCGCTGCCCGCCGTGCTGACCGTCACCACACCGCTCCCGGGAAGCTGCGCGGCAGATGCTGCAACTCGGCGAGCAGATAGCCCATGTGCTCGCTGTGGCGGCCGTGCTTGCCGTGGCTGCGAAACGGCGTCGAGGCCGGCGCCGTCAAGCCTGCACGCGCGAGCACCGGCTCGACTTGGGCCTGCCACGCGGCGCGCAGCTCGCCGCACGCCGGGCCGAGGCCACTCGCCGCCGCCTGTGTGTCGATCTCGTCGTCCTCGAACAGCTCGGCGGTGTAGGGCCAGAGGGCATCCAGCGCATCACGCAGGCGGCGCGCCGATTCCTCGGTGCCGTCGCCGAGCCGAACGACCCAGTCAGCCGCATGCTGGAGGTGATAGCGCGCCTCCTTCGTCGCCTTGGCGGCGATCGCCGCGAGTTCGGTGTCACTCGACGTTGCGAGACGCTGCCAGTACGCATCCAGCCAGACGGCGAGCAGCAGGTTGCGCAACACGGTGAAAGCGAAGTCGCCGCGCGGCAACTCGGCGAGCGTGACGTTGCGGTAGTCGCGCTCGTCGCGCAGGAAGGCGAGCTGGTCTTCGTCGAACGTCTCGCCCGCCATCCGGCCGGCATGTGTCAGCAACGCGCGTGCCTGGCCGAGGAGGTCGAGCGCCATGTTGGCGAGCGCGATGTCTTCTTCGAGCACCGGCGCGTGGCCGCACCACTCGGCGAGCCGCTGAGAGTGGACCAGGCAGGTGTCCGCAAGGCGCAGCACGAACTGCTGCGCCGGCGAGGGATCGAGCTCGAGGGAAGCCTGCATCACATGTGGTCGACTTCGTCGGGCAGCACGTAAAACGTCGGGTGCCGGTAGACCTTGTCCTGCGCCGGGTCGAAGTAGCTCGCCTTCTCGTCGGGGTCGCTGGCGACGATCTGGTCCGAGCGCACGACCCACAGGCTCGTGCCCTCCTGACGGCGGGTGTAGACGTCGCGCGCGAGTTGGATCGCCATCTGGGCGTCGGTCGCGTGCAGGCTGCCGCAGTGCTTGTGATCGAGGCCGGCCTTACTACGCACAAAAACTTCCCACAGTGGCCATTCGGCTCTGCTGATGTCGGCGGCCGCAGGCACGCCCCTGTCTGTTTCGGTGTGGGTGTCGGTCGTCATCGTCTGTCCCTCGTCCGGCAATTCAGGCCGCACGCCGCGCATCGCGCTCGCGCACTGCCTGCTTCGTTGCGTGCGTCATCGCCGCTTCCCGCACCCAGGCGCCGTCATCGGCCGCGGCCACGCGCGCGGCGAGGCGCTGGCGGTTGCACGGCCCGTGGCCCTTGACGACGTTCCAGAACTCGTCCCAGTCGATCGCGCCGAAATCCCAGTGGCCGCTCGCTTCGTTCCACTTCAGTTCCGGGTCGGGCAGCGTGACGCCGAGCACCTTGGCTTGCTCGACCGTGGCGTCGATGAACTTCTGGCGCAGATCGTCGTTGCTGATGCGCTTGATGCCCCAGCGCATCGACTGCTCGGAGTTGGGCGACGCGTCATCCGGCGGGCCGAACATCATGATCGACGGCCACCACCAGCGATCGACCGCGTCCTGCACCATCGCGCGCTGCGCGTCGGTGCCTTGTTTCATCATCGTCAACAGCGCATCGAAACCCTGACGCTGATGGAAGGATTCCTCGCGGCAGATGCGGATCATCGCGCGCGCGTACGGCCCGTAGGAGCAGCGGCACAGCGGCACCTGGTTCATGATCGCCGCGCCATCGACGAGCCAGCCGATCGCGCCGACGTCGGCCCATGTCAGTGTCGGGTAGTTGAAGATCGAGCTGTACTTCGCCTTGCCCGAATGCAACGCCTCGATCATCTGATCGCGCGAGGTGCCGAGCGTCTCGGCCGCGGCGTACAGATACAAGCCGTGGCCGCCTTCGTCCTGCACCTTGGCGAGCAGGATCGACTTGCGCTTCAAGCTCGGCGCGCGGCTGATCCAGTTGCCCTCGGGCAGCATGCCGACGATCTCGGAATGCGCATGCTGGCTGATCTGGCGCACGAGCGTCTTGCGGTAGTGCTCGGGCATCCAGTCCTTGGCTTCGATAAAGCCGCCTTCGGCAATGCGCGCCTCGAAGGCCGCCTCGCGTTCGGCGTCGGCGGCGGCATCTTCGGCCGAGCGCGTCGCGGCGCGGTCGGCAGCCCGCTCCTGCGGGGTCATCACGTCGAGCGCCTGGGTGTACATCGTTTGCTCCTTGTTGCAGTGCCGCGCGCCAGCGGTTTC
The DNA here is from genome assembly GCA_963774675.1 of uncultured beta proteobacterium. GTDB lineage: Bacteria > Pseudomonadota > Gammaproteobacteria > Burkholderiales > Burkholderiaceae_C > CAIKUF01. Next base: position 391,576 of record CAVZFV010000009.1, read on the forward strand.
AGCGCGGCCGGCGGTCGACCACGCGCCGTGCCTTGCCGACGAGCGTGCGCTCGATGCTGTCGGGCATGCCGACGCTCACCGTCGTCGTCACGCCGACCATCGTCTTGATGCGCTCGCGCAGGGCGTCGCCGACCGCCTTCGGTTCGACCGTGCCCACTGCGGAAGGCGCCAGTTCACAGCGCACCTCGACCGCGTCGAGATTTGCCTCGCGCGTGACGACGATCTGGTATTGCGCGCCGAGCTGTCCTTGCTGCAGCACCATCTCCTCGATCTGGGTCGGGAACATGTTGACGCCGCGGATGATCAGCATGTCGTCGCTGCGACCGACGATCTTGCCCATGCGGCGCATGCTGCGCGCGGTCGGCGGCAGCAGGCGCGTCAGGTCGCGCGTGCGGTAGCGGATCACCGGCAGCGCCTCCTTCGTCAGCGTCGTGAAGACGAGTTCGCCTTCCTCGCTGCCCTTCGATTCGTCATAGGGCAGCACGGCGCCGGTCTCGGGGTCGATGATCTCGGGGTAGAAGTGATCCTCCCAGACGACCGGGCCGTCCTTCGTCTCGACGCATTCGCTCGCCACGCCCGGGCCCATCACCTCCGACAGGCCGTAGATGTCGACTGCGTCCATGTTGGCGCTCGCCTCGATGTCGCGCCGCATCGCCTCCGTCCACGGCTCGGCGCCGAAGATGCCGACCTTGAGCGACGACGCCTTCGGATCGAGCCCCTGGCGCAGCATCTCCTCGACGATCACCTGCATGTAGCTCGGCGTGACCATGATGATGTCGGGCTTGAAGTCGTTGATCAGTTGCACCTGCTTCTCGGTCTGCCCGCCCGACATCGGAATCACGGTACAGCCCAGGCGTTCGGCGCCGTAGTGGGCACCGAGGCCGCCGGTGAAGAGGCCATAGCCGTAGGCGACGTGCACCAGGTCGCCGGCGCGCCCGCCGGCAGCGCGGATCGAGCGCGCGACGAGATTCGACCAGTGATCGATGTCGGCCGCGGTGTAGCCGACGACGGTCGGCTTGCCCGTCGTCCCCGACGACGCGTGGATGCGCATCACCTGCTCGCGCGGCACGGCGAACATGCCGAAGGGGTAGTTGTCGCGCAGTTCCTTCTTCGTCGTGAATGGGAACTTCGCCAGATCGGCGAGCTGCTTCAGTCCGACGGCTGCACGCCGTGGGCGTCGAACGCCTTGCGGTAGTGCGCGACGTTGTCGTAGGCGTGCTGCAGGCTCCAGCGCAGGCGCTGCAGCTGCAGGGCCTGCAGTTCGTCGCGACTGGCACGCTCGATCGGATCGAGCTCGACGGGGCTGAGGGGGCGTTTCATGTTCGTGTCTCGAGCGGGCATCAGAGTGGCGGTATCGGGCAACTCGACGGTGCGTTTGCCCTTGGCGGTATAGGAGCGCCCGCGCATCAGCGCGACGCGCTCGCCGCGCTGGTTGGTGACGACGACGTCGTAGAGGCCGAGCCGCCCGCGCCGGCTCACTTCGCTCGCCTCGGCAATGAGCACGTCGCCTTCGCGCGCCGGCGCCATCAGCTCGATCGCCAGCCCTGAAGCGACGGTGAGCTCGTTGTACGAGTTGCAGGCGAACGCGAACGCGGAATCGGCGAGCGTCGTGATCAGCCCGCCGTGACAGCCGGCAAGACCGTTGAGCATGTCGGGGCGCACCGTCATGCGCAGCGTCGCGCTGCCGGGCGCCATCGCGTCGATCGTGATGCCGAGCGATTGCGTCGCGCGATCGACCGCGTACATGCCGACGCGAACGGCGTCTGCGATCTGCTGCGGCGTGAGGGCGGCTGAGTGGTGGCCGCCGTAGCGACCGCAGTGGCGGAACCAGGTGCTCTCATCGGTCGCTGAACTCGGGTTTGCGCTTGGCCATGAAGGCCGCCACGCCCTCGCGGTAGTCGGCCGATGCGCCCATTTCGCTTTGCGCCAGCGCCTCGGCAGCGAGCGCCGCGGCGTAGTCAAGCTGGTCCGCGGCGTCGATCACGTGGCGCGTGCGCGCGAGCGCCTTGACCGGCATCGCGGCCAGCCGCGCGGCAAGCGCTGCAGCCTGTGGCGCGAGTTCGGCATCGTCCACACAGCGCCAGACGAGGCCGATGCGTTCGGCCTCCTCGGCACCGAGCTTGTCGCCGAGCATCGCCAGGCCCAACGCGCGGGCGCGGCCGACGAGCCGCGGCAACAGCCAGGTACCGCCGCAATCGGGGACGAGGCCGATCTTCGAGAACGCCTGGATGAAGCTCGCGGAGCGTGCCGCGAGCACTATGTCGCAGCCGAGGGCGAAGTTCGCGCCCGCTCCCGCCGCGACGCCATTCACCGCGGCGACAACCGGCACCGGCATCGAACGGATGCGCAACGCGAGCGGCATGTAGCAGCGCTCGATCAGCGCGCCGATATCAGGCTGCGTCGCGCCGCGCGTGAGGTCGGGCGCGACGGCTGGATCGGAAAGATCCTGCCCCGCGCAGAACGCCCGTCCGGAGCCGGTGACGACGACGCAGCGCACACCGGCGTCGGCCGCTGCGGCTTCCAGCGCGGCACGCAGTTCGGCGTGCATCGCTGTGGTGAAACTGTTGAGCGATTGCGGGCGATTGAGCGTCAACGTTCGCACTGCGTCCGTCTGGGTGACGAGCACGAGCGCTTCGGCTGCGGGCGGTGACGACATGGTGAAGGAGTTCCGTAAGTGGTCGGCAGCAGGCATCTATCGGATCAGCGTATTTGCCGGAACAGAGTATTGCTGACCGACCGGTCGGATCAGTCTACCGACGCGCAAGGTCGCGCGCAAGCGGAGGAAATCCCTGCCGCGGCAGTAGCATTCGTGCTTCGCTGCGGGCGCCCTTGCCCGCAGCTTTCACAACGCGAGGAAGCGCATGAAGCGATGGGCATGGGGAGTAACGGCAGCGTTGGCGGCGGCCACGAGCGTGCCGGCAATGGCCGAGTGGGTGAGCATCGGCGAGCAGGGGCCGGCAGAGGTGTTCGTCGACAAGACGACGATCGTCCGCACCGGCGACATGGCCACGATGTGGACGCTGCAAGAGCTCAAGACGCCCGGATCGGCGGGCGGCGCGGCCTACGTCTCGCTCAAGCGGCAGGACGAGTTCGACTGCAAGGACCCACGCACGCGCGGCGTTCAGATCGCCGCCTATCCGCAGCCGAAGGGCGAAGGCAAGGCGGTGGCGTCCGAGAAAGGCTCTGGCGCATGGTCGAAAATCGTGCCCGAGTCTACGAACGAGTTGCTGTGGAAGATCGCCTGCACCAAGGAGTAGCGCACGCTACATGACGGCCGCTGACGCCGTCGCAAGCGGTGCGCGCGGACGAAACTCGGAAGAACAAAGGGCGTCTTGTCGAACCGCTCTGACCCGACTTGCAAGCCTCAGTTCGACGCCTTGATCAAGCGCCCGCTGGCGCGCTGCACGGGCCGCGCGTTCATCGGATAGAGGCGCGCGAAGATCGCGATCTGCTCGGCCGACAGTTGCACCGGTTGGCGCATCACCATCCACAGCACGCCTTCGCTGCACGGCGGCGTGGTGAGCGACCCCATGTAGGTGTAGTAGCCGCGGTCTTCGGGCAGCAGCGCGGCAAGCTCCAGGCTCTTGCGGGCGGCGACCGGCTCGCCCTTTTCGAGCGGCAGGTTGTTCCAGACAGATTGCACGATTGCGTTCGCGCTGCCGGGCTCCAGCAGCACGGCAACGACGGCGAGACGCCCATCAGCCGACCTGTGCACCAGGTGCGCGACCATCGCGAACTGGCGGCCGTCGATGCGCTCTTCGGAAGGGGTGTGAAAGTGGAACTGCTGCAGTTCATAGCGCCGCCCGAGGACCTCGATCACGTTCCCGGGGTCAACGTCGACCTGCACCGTGTGTCCGGTGTCGATGACGCGAAATCCGGTGGGGTGGTAGTCGAAAGCGATGGGCTCGAGGTCGACCTTGATGCCGTCGCGTATGTCGATCGGGCTCTGCCGGCTGCCGTGGCCACAGGTTGCGAATTCAGCGTTGAGTTCCGCCCAGTGATCCGGGCCTGCCGCGCCCTTGTAGTCCCAGTGCCTCGGGCCCACGGTAGCGTGTGGCGACGATGACGCCGTGTTGGCACGCGATACTGTTGCCGGGCGCGCCGTCGACTTCGAAGACGGTGAAGCGACCGCGACACGCGGTATGGCCGTTTCAACCGTCGTGCTGCGATTGAGGACGCGGATCATCCCCGGATGCGCCGAATCGAGCGAGGCATCGTTGCCGAGCTTGGCGGCCAGGCGCTCGCGCAGGAACTCCATCGGATCTTGCGGCCCTTTGCGCGGCGCAGCGGGTCGCTGCGCCGTACCCGACGGCGCGGATGCGGACGCGGACGCAGCGGCTGAAGCAAACGTTGGCTGCGATGTCGGCCCGGAAGCCTGGACCGGCGCGCAGGCCGCCGCCAGAAGCAGCGTACCCAGCCAGACCATCGACACTCGCATGTGAACACCCCGCCCGCGCCTCGAATGCGGCGCCTCGCCTTCATATCGGCGCGCGCGCGCGCCAGTTGAATTCAACCGAGCCGCTGCTTGACCCAGAGCCAGGCGATCGCGCCGACGCTCATCATCGCGAGCGACGTGACCGCGAGCGCGACGGCTGAGTGCATCACGAGCGGCGCAATCGCGCCGGCGACGAAGCCATTGGCCATGCTGCCGATGAACGCCTGCACCGAAGAGGACATGCCTCGCCGCTCGGGAATGAGGTCGAGCACCATCAGCGTGACGACGGGCACCATCAACGCCCAGCCGAAGGCGTAGATCGCGATCGGCCACATCGCCCACCACGCATTCGGCTCGAACGCCAGATTGAGCGCGACGTTCACGATCGAAATCGAGACCATGATGATGAAGCCGCGGCGGATCTGGTGCTTGGGCCGGATGTTGCCGGCAAGCCGCCCCGACAGCCAGGCGCCCGACATGATGCCGCCGATCGTCATGCAGAAGAACCAGAAGAACTGGCCCGGCCCGAGACCGAGAATGTCGCCGAGGAAGACCGGCGCCGACAGCACGTAGAGGAACATGCCGTTGAACGGGATGCCGCTCGCGAGCGCAAGCAGCATGAAGCGCGGGTTCTTGGCCAGTTCCCAGTAGCCGCGCATCAGGTTGCCGACATTGAAGGCCTGTCTGTGCCCGTGGTGCAGCGTCTCAGGCAGCAGTCTGTAGTTGGCGGCCCAGAGCACCAGGCCGACGATCGTCAGAAACCAGAAGATCGCGTGCCAGCCGACGTGGATGAAGAGAAAGCCGCCGACCATCGGCGCAACGGCGGGAGCGATACCGAAATAGATCGTCACTTGCGACATCACGCGCTGTGCGTCGGCCGGGTGGAACATGTCGCGGATCACAGCGCGCGAGACGACGACCCCCGCGCCGGCCGACATGCCCTGCACCGCACGCCAGAAGACGAGCGCGCCGATGCTGTTGGACAGCGCACACCCGGCCGACGCAAGCGTGAACAGCGCGATGCCCCACAGCACGACCGGGCGGCGACCGAAGCTGTCGGAAAGCGCACCGTGAAAGAGGTTCATGACAGCGAAGCCGAACAGGTAGGCCGACAACGTCTGTTGCATCTCGACCGGCGTCGCGCCGATCGATTGCGAAATGCCGGCAAAGGCCGGCAGGTAGGTGTCGATCGAGAACGGCCCGAGCATCCCGAGACACGCGAGCAGCAGCGCGAGCGTCCATTTCGGCGCACGCCACAGAGTGTGGGCGTCGGGGTTCATCGTTCTCCGGTGGTTCGGCTCTGCAATCGAAAGTGTGAAGCGGGCCGATAGGCCGGATTCTGTGCGGCGTGCCTTCATTGCAAAGGCGCCGCCGTGACCGCCATTCCTCTGGGCCGTGCATCGCTGCACGGCTCGGTGCCACCTACCCGCCGGCTCCGCGGGCCGCATCATCGCCGGCCTATTTGGTGTTGCTGCGCGCAGAGATTGCCCGTTTCACCCAAGGCGGGCTTTGCCCGCCTTGACTCGTCTCTGTTGCTCTGATCCTCGGCTCACGCCGGACAGCCGTTAGCTGCTGCGCCGCCCTGTGCAGTCCGGACCTTCCTCCAGTGCACCCTTTCGGGTCTTGCACCAGCGGCGGTCTGGCCCGCTTCACGGTCGTGATTATCGCCGCGCGTCGAGTCGCCCGCCGCGGGCGCCACGCATGTCCCTTGGCGCCGCTCAGGCCGAACCGGTGTATCGCACCCGGTTCGGCTGTTTGTCGGGCTGCAGTTCGAAGAAGTCAACGTGCTTCTTGAAAACCTTGGTCGACGCCGCCGTCTTGCCGAGCAGCTTGGCCTTGCGCAAAGGCTCGGCCGCGGTGCGCAACTCGACCCACGCGCCACCGCGCAAGGCTGGCACCGCGACAAGGATCTCCTCAACATCCGGCGGCGGCGCGACCTTGGCAGGCTTCTCGGCGGGCTTGGGCGTTGTCCGCCGATCGGACTGGCCGGCACGCTTGGTCGCTGGCTTGGGGGCAGGCTTCGGCGCCGCGGCTGTCGACGCATTGCGTGCCTTGGCTCGATGTTCGAGATCGACGAAATCGTCGTAGACCTGAGTCGATTCCTCGCCCGTCTTACCCTTCTGGCCGATGCCCTCGACGCGGCAGCCTTTTTCCCGCAGGCGGATCACGAGTGGCGCGAAGTCGGAGTCGGACGAAACGATGACGACCACGTCCGGCCGCTCGGCGATCGCCAAGTCGATCGCGTCCACCGCCAGCGCAATGTCGGTCGAATTCTTGCCGGTCGAGACGTTGACGATCGGGCGGATCGACAAGCGCTTGAAAAGCGCCAGATGCTTGACGGCCGATTCGGCGGTGCAGTAGGCACGCCGCACATGCGCCGCGCCATGACGTTCGACGACAGCCTTGAGCGCCTGCTCGAGCACGTCGGCCGAAACGTTGTCGGCATCGATCAGGACCATCACGCGCGGGGCGGATTTCATTGCATCTTCCAGTTCAAGGTTTCGCCGGCGAGCAGCGGTTTGAGTCGAGCGTCGCCAAAAGCGATGGATTCAGGCAGCGTCCACGGCTCGCGACGCAGCGTGACGCTGCCGGTGTTGCGCGGCAGGCGGTAGAAATCCGGCCCGTTGAAGCTGGCGAAGGCTTCGAGCTTGTCGAGCGCTCCTGCCGCGTCGAAGGCCTCGGCGTAGAGCTCGAGCGCGCACAGCGCGGTGAAGCAACCCGCGCCGCAGACCGATTGCTCCTTCAGCGCGACCGCGTGCGGCGCGCTGTCGGTGCCGAGGAAGAACTTCGCGCCGCCCGAAGTCGCCGCTTTGATCAGCGCCTGGCGGTGCGCCTCGCGCTTGAGCACCGGCAGGCAGTAGAGATGAGGACGCAGGCCGCCGACGAATAGCGCATTGCGGTTGAACAGCAGATGGTGCGCGGTGATCGTCGCCGCCGTGAACTCACCCGCTTCGGCCACGTACTGCGCGGCCTCGCGCGTCGTGATGTGCTCGAAGACGACGCGCAGGCCCGGGAAATCGCGCCGCAGCGGCGTCATCACGCGCTCGATGAAGACCGCCTCGCGGTCGAACATGTCGACCGCCGGATCGGTCACCTCACCGTGCACGAGCAGCGGCAGGGCGACGCGCTGCATCGTCTCGAGCGTCGGATACGTCTTGCGCAGGTCGGTCACGCCGGCATCGCTGTTAGTCGTCGCACCCGCGGGGTAGAGCTTGACCGCGACGACGCCCGCCGTCTGTGCGCGGACGATTTCGTCCGGCGCGAGCGTGTCGGTGAGGTACAGCGTCATCAACGGCTCGAAGCTCGGGGCCGGCGGCAGCGCGGCCTGGATGCGCGACCGGTAGGCGAGCGCCTCCGCCGTCGTCGTGACAGGAGGCTTCAGGTTGGGCATCACGATCGCGCGGCCGAACTGGCGCGCCGTGTGCGGCAGCACCGCCGCCATCGCCGCGCCGTCGCGCAGATGCAGGTGCCAGTCGTCGGGACGGGTGATCGTGAGGGACGCGGTCATGATTTCATTCTCGCATCGCGAGACGCGTGCCTCGCCGTTTTGCCGGCGTTCGCTGATATCGGCCTCGTAGCGCGCCGTCGCCAGCGTAGCTAAACCAGAAAGTCGCCCGGGCGCCTCGCGCCCGCGTTGCTCCCGCGCTATTCCCGCATAGCGCCCGTCAGACCGATAAGGTCTGACGGGCGTTTTCATTGGCGGCAGCGTCGGCCTCGCCGCTCTGCTGCAATCGCCACATCTCGGCATAGTGCCCAGCGCGCGCCAGCAGCTCGCCGTGCGTGCCACGCTCGACGATGCGGCCGTGCTCCATGACGAGAATCTGGTGCGCGTCAACGACGGTCGACAGCCGGTGCGCGATGACGAGCGCCGTCTTGTTGCGCGCCACACCCTGCAACTCGGCCTGGATCGCGCGCTCGTTGGCCGAATCGAGCGCCGAGGTTGCTTCGTCGAAGATCAGGATCGGCGGATTTTTCAGGAGCGTGCGCGCGATGGCGACGCGCTGCTTCTCACCGCCCGAGAGTTTCAGCCCGCGCTCGCCGACCATCGTCTCGTAACCCGCGGGCGTCGATGCGATGAAGGTGTGGATGCGCGCCGCCTGCGCTGCGGCGACAACTTCGGCATGGCTCGCACCCGGTCGACCATAGGCGATGTTGTATTCGACCGTGTCGTTGAAGAGCACCGTGTCCTGCGGCACGATGCCGATCGCCGCGCGCAGGCTCGCCTGCGTCACGCTGCGCAGATCCTGGCCGTCGATCGAGATGCGCCCGGCGCTGACGTCGTAGAAGCGGTACATCAGGCGCGCGAGCGTGGACTTGCCGGCGCCCGAAGGACCGACGACGGCAACCGTCTTGCCCGCCGGGATCTCGAAGTCGAGGTCGTGCAGGATCGGCCGCGCGTTGGCCACGTCGCTGTCGTAGGCGAAGCTCACATGCTCGAAGCGTACGATGCCGTGCTCGACCTGCAGGGGCTTCGCGTCCGGCGTGTCGGCCACCTCGCGCCCGCGCTCCAGGAGGCCGAACATCTTGTCGAGGTCGGTCAGGCTCTGCTTGATCTCTCGGTACAGCGTGCCGAGGAAGTTCAGCGGCACGTAGAGCTGGATCATGAAGGCGTTGACCATCACCAGGTCACCGAGCGTCAGGCGGCCGTCGACCACGCCCTGCGTCGCGCGCCACAGGATCGCGACGAGCGCGCTCGCGATGATGAGTTGCTGGCCGGTGTTGAGTATCGAAAGCGTGCGCTGGCTTTTCAGCGTCGCAAGGCGCAGCTTTTCGAGGTTCTCGTCGTAGCGCCGCGCCTCGAACTCCTCGTTGTTGAAGTACTTGACCGTCTCGTAGTTCAGCAGCGAGTCGATCGCACGGCTGTGCGAGACCGAGTCGAACTCGTTCATCTGGCGCCGGAATTTGGTGCGCCATTCGGTGAGCGAGACGGTGAAGGTGATGTAGGTGACGAGCGCGACGACCGTGATGCCGGCGAACCAGACATCGAACTTCCACGCCAGGTAGCCGAGCACGAGGCCCACCTCGACCAATGTCGGGATGATGCTGTAGATCGAGTACGAGATCAGCGAGCGAACGGCGCGAGTTCCGCGCTCAATGTCGCGCGTCATGCCCCCCGTCTGTCGCTCGAGGTGAAAGCGCAGCGAGAGCGCGTGCAGGTGGCGGAACACCGACAGCGTGATGCTGCGCGCCGTACCCTCGGTCGCCTTGGCAAACACGATCTCTCGAAGTTCGGTGAAGACCGTCGTCGAAAGGCGCAGCCCTGCGTACGCGATCAGTAGGCCTGCCGGCACGACGAGCAGCGCACGCGGATCGCCAGGCGGGATCGACAGGCTGTCGACGAGCGTCTTGAGCAGGATCGGCACGCCGACGTTGGCCATCTTGGCACCAACGAGGAATGCCAGCGCGATCCCCACCCGCCAACGATAGAACCACAGATAGGGCAGCAGCTTCCTGAGCGTCGCCCAGTCCGAGCGCTGCGCGCCGGGCACGGAATCAGAAGGCAGCGGCAGGGCAGAAGCGCGGGCTCGCATCGAAATGATGGACTGTTGGGACTCGTGAAAGAATCGGGCGACTCGTGACAGCCAGAGGTGGGGCACATGCCTGAACAATCAAGCAGCAGCGCATCAGCAGCGACGACGACCGTGACAGCGACGACAACATCGACACGGCCGCAAGAGGCGACGCCGAACCATACCGCAGCGCCGCTGTCCCTGCCGACCGATCGCGAACTCGTGATGCGCGTGATGCCGCTGCCGGCGGATTCGAACGCCAACGGCGACGTGTTCGGCGGCTGGATCATGGCGCAGGTCGACCTCGCCGGCGCCGTGCTCCCGTCGCGCATCGCCAAGGGCCGTATCGCCACCGTTGCCGTCAACGAATTCGTCTTCAAGCAGCCGGTCTCGATCGGCGACCTGTTGAGCTTTTACGCACACATCGTGCGCATCGGCCGCACCTCGATCACGGTGCGGGTCGAGGTCTACGCCGAACGCAACCCGGCCGATCTGCGCGTGGTGAAAGTGACCGAGGCCAATCTCACTTACGTCGCGATCGACGAAGACGGAATCCCGCGCGAGATTCCGGGGAGTTGAGGTGCCATCTTGGGGCACGGGGTCGGTCGGCGACGGAAAGCCGGCGCGTATCGCCAATCCTTTCGAGGCCGGGTGTCGCCCGGCGCGATCGATTCAGCCCGCCGGCAACAGCCGGGCAATGGTCTCGGCCAGTCCCGGCACCGACACCGGCTTGGTTAGATGTGCGCCGAACCGATCTCGACGCGGTGGGTCGACGCGGTGGGCGGACAGCGCCGCCAGGCGCGAGCCCAGCTTGAGCGCGTCGCCGACGGTGGGAGAAGTCGCTAACGGCGCCGCCATGGCGAGCGACGACCACGCCTGCGGTCTCTCAGCGCGACCCCCAGCGCGTCGAAGGTCGCGGTGTAGGGAACGAGGCCGATCGCCCCGGCCAGGCGCCGATCTTGGACATCGCCGCCTCGTCAGCCGCTGCGAATCGACGGCGCGGCAAAGGTCGCTTCCATCTCGCGGCGCAGCCGGTACGCAGCGGTGCCGGTGTCGATCGCGACGTCGGCCCAGCTCAGCGACTCGCCCTGCTTCACGGGCCGCAGCACCTTCACTTGGTGCGCCAGCCCGAGAGGCAAGCCGCCCAGGCGCAGCGAGGTCGACGCCGGCAGCAGCTTGCCCCACACCGTGTAGCCACCTTCGCCGTCGAGCATTTCGCCCGGCTGCAGGTCGCGCTTGGCGGTGGCGACGACGTCGGCGTCCCAGCCGCCGGCGACGCCGGTGGCTTCGCCACGCAGCGCGACGCTGGCGACGCTGACGCCGACTTCCAGGCCGATCAGATGCCAGCGCTTGTACAAGGTGAAGTAGCGCCCGCTCGGATCAGTGTGCGCGTTGTATTCCTCGAAGCAGTTGCGGATGTATTCGGTCTCGCCCTCGACCGTGACCCACACGCCCATGCGGATGTCGTAGGGGATGACGCGGCCGTCGGTTTCCAGCGATGAGATCACCTCGACCATTCCCTTGCGCTCGAGCACGCCGCCCTCGCTGATCGGGCGGGTCACGAAGGGGATGTCCTCGACGCTCGCCGGCGGGTAGAGCAGGCCGTTGCTCGGCACCGTCAGCCCGGTCGCGTTGCTGACCGCGGTGCACTCGATTGCCGGCTTGCTGCCGTCGAGGAAGCTGTTGAACATCTTCGGGTTCAGCCCTCCGCGCTCGGCCTGCTCGGGAGTCAGGCCGTAATGGCCCCAGACGGTGTCGGGTGTCGACTGGCTGAAGTGCGGCAGCCACTTGTGGCCGCGCCCGGCGGCGACCACGGGGAAGCCGCAGCTGCGCGCCCAGTCGACCAGGTCGCAGATCAGCGCCGGCTGGTCGCCGAAGGCCAGCGAATAGACGACACCGGCGTCGGCCGCACGCCGAGCCAGCAGCGGTCCGCAGAACGCGTCGGCCTCGACCGTGACGTTGACGACGTGCTTGCGTTGCGCGAAGGCCCCGAGGCAATGCTCGACCGCGGCGATCGGGTGGCCGGTGCATTCGACGACGACGTCGATCGCCGGATGGCTAACCAGCGCGCGCCAGTCGTCGCCGACATGGGTGTTGCCGTCGGCGATCGCGGCGTCGAGCGATCGCGCGCTGCTGCGATCGTCGGGCCAGCCGACGCGCTTCAGATTGGCGCGCGCGGCAGCCGGCGAGAGGTCGGCGATTGCTGCCAGATGCACACCCGGCGTGTTCGGCACCTGCGCCAGGTACATCGAGCCGAACTTGCCGGCGCCGATCAGTCCGACGCGGATCGGGCGGCGCTCGGCGGCGCGTTGTCGCAGCTTGGCGTGAAGACTCATGAGGCGCAGCGTTTAAGATCGTCGTTCGGCGCGGTGTCGAGTTCCTGCGGCGATTGCCGCAGCGGGCTGTCGCGCTCGGATGCTTGGGTTTCGGTCAGTGCAAGGTTCATCGCAGGCGATGCTGGCGCGCCCACTGTACCCGCGGCGCGCCTGCCGCGCCAGCACTGCACCGGACCCCGCCGCCTTCAGACGATGCACCCTGCCCGACGGACTGCGCGGCAGGCCGGCGACGAAGCGCAATCTCTTCGGCGTCGTATTGCGACCGGGCTTCGCGACGCAGAACTCGCGCAACTCGTCCTCACCGGTATCGGTGTTCCGTCAACGCCTGCTTCGTCGCCCGCTGTTGATCGCGACGCATGATCGGCCGATGGTGAGGATCCGGGAGACTCGGCACAGCCGGGCGTTTGCTCGCACCGCGCCTTCCCCGGCCTCGCAGCGCACTGCAGCAGCCCGCCGTTACCACCAGTCAGCACACTGCAGCTGGCCGCGCAGCGAGAACATGGCCTGCGCTACGCCATCGCATAGCCGTGGCTGGCGCCAGTAGCGCGCGAGCGCGCGCTTCGTCACCGCTTTTTCAGTCGACGAAGAAGTCAGGGATGAAGTTCTTCGTCCCCGGCTTCACCGAATACTTCTCGAGATCGGTCACGCCGTGTTGCGCGAGCAGCTCGTCGTCGATGAAGAAGTTGCCGCTCGTCGTCTTCGCGTCGCTCGTCACGATCAGGTAGGCCGCATCGGCCAGGATCTCGGGCTTGCGGCACATGTTCAGGTCGACACCCGGGATCATCTGGAGCGCGGCGGTCGCAATCGCGGTGCGCGGCCAGAGCGAATTGACGGCAATGCCGAGCGGCCGGAACTCACCCGCATGGCCGAGCGTGCATTCGCTCATGCCGTACTTGGCCATCGTGTAGGCGACGTTGCCCTTGAACCAGTGCTCGCGCATGGAGAGCGGCGGGCTCATGTTGAGCACGTGCGGGTTGCGCCCGGCCTGCGCGCTTTTCGTCAGCGCCGCGAGGCAGGCCTGCGTGCACAAATAAGTGCCGCGCACGTTGACGCCGAACATTAAATCGAAGCGCTTCATCGGCGTCGCCGGTGTCGGTGTCAGGCTGATCGCGCTTGCGTTGTTGACGAGGATGTCGATGCCACCGAAGCGCGTCAACGCCGCCTCCACGGCCGTCAGCACGCTCGCTTCGTCGCGGATGTCGCATTGCAGCGGCAGCGCCTTGCCGCCAGCGGCCTCGATCTCCTCGGCGGCGCTGTAGATCGTGCCGGGGAGCTTGGGGTTCGTCTCGGCCGTCTTGGCCGCGATGACGATGTTGGCGCCGTCCGCCGCGGCGCGCTTGGCGATCGCAAGGCCGATGCCGCGCGATGCGCCGGTGATGAAGAGGGTCTTGCCGTTCAGGTTGGTCATTTGTATGTCTCCAGTTTGAACCGAGGGAGCCCGACGATATGGGCTGCGAGCGCTTCCCCGCAGGCCCGATACACCGGCTCGCCGGGATGAAAACCGTCGCTTGCCATCGCGTCGGTGGAAAGGTCGAACTCGATCGGCGTGTGCGACACGTCGCGTCGCGTCGCCGCCCAGCGGGCGATCGCTTCGTCGTGCCGGCGCGCATCGCTGCCCATCACGTCGCGCAACGGCCGCGGCAAGAGTGGAAATCGGTGGACCGGCGGCAGCGGCGCGAAGACGATGTGCTCGACGCCGCGCTCGCCGAGCAGCCAATCCGCCAGCGCAACGCGCTCGGCCATGGCGCTGCGCACACCGATCTGGTCAATGACGTCGTTGACGCCGGTGAGCACCACCGCCAGCTGCGCCGCGGGCAGCGTCTTGTCGCCCGACATCTCGCGCAGCATCTGGTGTACCTGTCGCGTCGTCAGGCCCGATCGTGCCTGCAGGCTCCAACGGATCGGCCGGTCGAGGCGCCGGTACAGCGCGCGGCTCAGGTGGCCAACAAACGCCTGATCCTGGTGCGCAACGCCGACACCGGCAGCCGATGAATCACCGGCGATCAGCACGTGCAAACGGTTGCCGCCGGCGCCAAGGCTGCCTTCGCGGTCGCCTGCGGCCTCGGGCAGGATCGGCGCCCGTCTGCGTGTCGCGACGGCCTGCGCGATCAGCACCGGCGCGAGGACGAGCTTGAGCGCCAAGGACATGCGAAGCGCAGGCGAAACAAAGGCGGAGCCCGAGCGCGTCGCTCAGAACTTCGAAAAATCCGGCTTGCGCTTCTGGAAGAAGGCCATGAAGGCCTCCTGCGCCTCGGGGCTGCGCAGTCGGTTCGCGAACTGCTCGCCTTCGATCGCAATCGCCTCCAGCACCGCCGGCGTTCTCGTCCGGCGCAACAGCCGCTTGCTTTCCTGCACGGCGCCCGGCGGCAGCGCGTTGAATCGCTCCGCGACCCGGCGCGCGTGGTTCACGACTTCGCCGGCCGGCAGCACGGCATTTGCGATGCCGCACTCCACCGCCTCGGCGGCGGTGAACGGGTCACCGAGCAGGATCTTCTCTGCCGCGCGCACATTGCCCATCAACTGCGGCACGACGACGCTGGAGCCGAACTCGGGCACCAGGCCGAGGCTGACGAAGGGCATCGCCAGGCGCGCCTCGTCCGATACGTAGACGAAGTCGCAGTGCAGCAGCAGCGTCGTGCCGATGCCGATCGCCGCCCCGGTGACGGCCGCGATGACGGGTTTGTCGCAAGCGAGCAGCGCACGCATGAAGACGAACGCCGGCGACTCGGCGATATCGCCGCGGCGCTGCATGAAGTCCTCGATGTCATTGCCCGCCGTGAAGATGCCCGGCTGGCCGGTGATCAGCACCGCGCGCACGGATGCATCGGCCATTGCCGCGTTCAGCGCATCGGCCATCGCGCTGTACATCGCCATCGTCAGCGCGTTCTTCTTCTCCGGCCGCGCGATCTCGATCGTTGCGACACCGTTCAAGGTGGCGGTCTTGATGCTCATGATCAGACCCTCTCGAAGATGCCAGCAGCGCCCTGCCCAGTGCCGACGCACATCGTCACCATGCCGTACTTGAGATTGCGCCGGCGCAGCGCATGAACGACGGTCGCGGCGCGGATCGCGCCGGTCGCGCCGAGCGGATGGCCGAGCGCGATCGCGCCGCCCATCGGATTGACCTTGGCCGGGTCGAGGCCAATGGTGTTCATCACGGCCAGCGACTGCGCGGCGAAGGCCTCGTTCAGCTCGATCCAGCCCATGTCGTCGACCGACAGGCCGGCATAGCGCAGCGCAGCCGGAATCGCCTCGATCGGGCCGATGCCCATGATCTCGGGCGGCACGCCGCGCGCGGCGAAGCTGACAAAGCGCGCGAGCGGCTTCAGGTTGAATTGCTTCACGGCCTTCTCGCTCGCGAGGATCAGCGCGCCTGCGCCGTCGCTCGTCTGCGAGCTGTTGCCGGCCGTCACCGAACCCTTTGCGGCGAACACAGGCCGCAGCCTGGCCAGGCCTTCGAGCGAGGTGTCGGGGCGCGGGCCTTCGTCGAGCGACACCGTGCGCTTCTTCGTGCCCTGCTCGCCGGTCTCGAGCATGGGAAAGCGCTCGACGACCTCGATCGGCGTCATCTCGTCGGCGAACTCTCCAGCCGCCTGCGCCTTGAGCGCGCGCAGGTGCGATTCGAGCGCAAACGCATCCTGCGCCTCGCGGCTCACCTTCCACTGCGTGGCGACTTTCTCGGCCGTCAGCCCCATGCCGTAGGCGATGCCGACGTTCTCGTCGTTGGCAAACACCTCGGGGTTGAACGAAGGCTTGTTGCCCCCCATCGGCACCAGGCTCATGCTTTCCGCGCCGCCGGCGATCAGCACGTCGGCCTCGCCGACGCGGATGCGGTCGGCCGCCATCTGGATTGCGGTCAGCCCCGAAGCGCAGAAGCGGTTCACCGTGACGCCGCCGACCGGCTTCGGAAAACCCGCCAGCGCGACCGCGATGCGCGCCATGTTCATGCCCTGCTCGGCCTCGGGAAACGAGCAGCCGACGATCGCGTCCTCGATCGCGCCGGGGTCGAGCGACGGCACCTGCGTCATCGCGCTGCGGATCGCGGCGACGAGCAGATCGTCAGGCCGCGTGTTGCGAAAGTAGCCGCGCCCAGAGCGCCCGATCGGCGTGCGGGTGGCGGCAACGATGTAGGCGTCTTGCACTTGCTTGCTCATGTCGTGTTCCTTGTCGATGCCGTATCAGTTGCGGACGGGCTTGCCGGTGGAGAGCATGCCCATGATCCGCTCTTGGGTCTTCGGGTGTTCAAGCAACGCGCAGAAGTGCTTGCGCTCGAGCGCCATCAGGTACTCCTCGGTCACGAGCGAGCCGGCATCGACATCGCCGCCGCACACCACGTCGGCAATGAGCGCAGCGATGTGGAAGTCGTGCGCGCTGATGAAGCCGCCATCGCGCATGTTCACGAGCTGCGCCTTGATCGTCGCGATCGCATTGCGGCCGGCCACCGGGAAGGGCTTTCTCGCGGGCGCACGCCAGCCGCTGTCGGCCATCGCGCGCGCCTGCTGGATCGCCACAAACAACAGCTCGTCCTTGTGCGGCACGATCACATCGCTCCACAGCAGGTAGCCCAACTTGCGCGACTCGATCGCGCTCGTGCCTACCTTGGCCATCGCCGCGTTCGTGAAGCCATCGAACAGGAACTTCTGGATGTCGGCGTTGGCGTTGCCTGCGGCAGCCATCTCCGCCGCGCGGCGGGCGATGTAGGTCAGGCCGCCTGCGCCAGGCACCAAGCCGACGCCGACTTCGACCAGGCCCATGTAGCTCTCCATCGCCGCGACGCGCTTGGCGGTATACGCCGCCAACTCGCAGCCGCCGCCCAGCGCTATGCCACGCACGGCGCTCACGACCGGCACCTGCGCGTACCGCACGCGCAGCATGAAGTCCTGAAACTTCTTCAGCTCGGGCGCAATACCCTTGGCGCCCGACTTCATGAAGATCGGCATCAGCGCTTCGAGGTTCGCGCCGGCCGAGAACACGTCGTCGGGCGACCAGATCACGAGCGCCTTGCGGTCGCGCTCGGCGATCTCGAGCGCCGCTTGCAGGCCCTCGGCCACGGTCGGGCTGATCAGGTGCAGCTTGGCGGTGATGCTTGCGATCACCACTTCCCCGTCCAGCGTCCAGGCGCGCACTTCCTCGTTCTTGAAGAGCTCGTTACCACTCGCCAGCGGCGCGGCAGCGCCCGAGCCGAACACGTTCTCGCGGAAGTGCTGGCGCGCGTAGACGGGCAGGTCACGCAAGGGCAAATACTTGCCGGCGCTCGCGCTCCAGGAGCCTTCGGGCGTGTGAACACCCTCGTTCGCGGCAACCGGGCCGTCGAACACCCAGGCCGGCAGCGGCGCTTTGGAGAGCGCCTTGCCGGCGTCGATGTCCGCCTTCACCCACTCGGCGACCTGTTTCCAGCCGGCCTGCTGCCAGAGCTCGAACGGCCCCTGACTCGTGCCGAAACCCCAACGCATCGCGAAGTCGATGTCGCGTGCCGTCTCGGCGACGTCGGCCAGATGCACCGCTGCGTAATGAAAGCTGTCGCGCAGGATCGCCCACAGGAACTGCGCCTGCGGATTGGTCGATCCGCGCAGCAGCTGCAGGCGCTCTGCAGGCGGCTTCTTGAGCATGCGGGCAACGATCTCGTCGGCCTTGCCACCGCCGGGTACATAGTCGGCTTTGGCAGGGTCCAGGCGAAGGATGTCCTTGCCGACCTTCTTGTAGAAGCCCGCGCCGCTCTTCTGGCCGAGCGCGCCCTTGGCGATCAGCGCGGCGAGTGCGGGCGGTGTGCCGAAGCTCGCGTAGAACGGATCGGTCTCGGCTGACAGCGTGTCCTGCAAGGTCTTGATGACGTGCGCCATCGTGTCCAGGCCCACCACGTCAGCGGTGCGAAACGTCCCGCTGCTGGCGCGGCCGAGCTTCTTGCCGGTCAGGTCGTCGACCACGTCGTACGTCAGGCCGAAGGTCTCGGCCTCCTTCATCGTCGCCAGCATGCCGGCGATGCCGACACGGTTGGCGATGAAGTTCGGCGTGTCTTTGGCGCGCACCACGCTCTTGCCGAGCGTGCTCGTGACGAAAGCTTCGAGCTGATCGAGCACCAGCGGGTCGGTCGTCGGCGTTGCGATCAGCTCGACCAGCGCCATGTAGCGCGGCGGGTTGAAGAAGTGGATGCCGCAAAAGCGCGACCGGATCGCGTCGGGCACCGCCTCGGCGAGCTTCGTGATCGACAGGCCCGAAGTGTTGCTCGCGACGATCGCGTGCGGTGCGATGTGCGGCGCCACCTTGCGGTAGAGGTCGAGCTTCCAGTCCATGCGCTCGGCAATCGCCTCGATCACGAGGTCGCACTCGCCGAGCAGCGCGAGGTGCTCCTCGTAGTTCGCGGCCTGGATCAGCACCGCATCATCTGGGATGCCGAGCGGCGCCGGCTTGAGCTTCTTCAGCCCCTCGATCGCCTTCGTGACGATGCCGTTCTTGGCGCCTTCCTTGGCAGGCAAATCGAACAGCACGACCGGCACCTTGACGTTGACCAGATGGGCCGCGATCTGCGCGCCCATCACGCCGGCGCCGAGCACGGCCACCTTGCGCACATTGAATCGGTTCATTGAATCGTCACTCCTCGCAGTTGCAGGTAATTGCCCGGCGCCGGGCCGCAGGCGTCTTGGGGGTCGTCATTCCACACGAATCCAGGTTTGCGTGCGGCCGAGCAGCGGCATGCCGACGTAGCCGCGCACTTCGAGCTTCTTGCCGCCGTCGACGGGTGTCATGCGCACCTTGTAGGTCTCGCCCTTGTTCGGGTCGAGGATCGTGCCGCCGTCCCAGTAGTCCTCACCCGCGGCCTTCTTCACGCCCTCGACGATTGTCATGCCGAGGATCTTCTGGTCCTTGCGCGCGTCGGTGCACTTGTCGCACTTCGCGTCCTGCTTGTCCGGGTTGGCGAGCTTCTCGATCTTGCCGGTGAACACGCCACCGTTGTCGGTGATGCGAACCAGCGACTTCTCCTGCTTGGTCTCGTCGTCGATCGTCTTCCAGAGCCCGACCGGAGAGGCCTGCGCGAAAGCGGTGGCGGAAGCGGCGGTGAGCAGCAGCGCAGCGAGGATTGATTTCATGCGTGTCTCCGTTGTCGTTGGGGGAATGAACGTTGGGGGGAATGAACTCTAGAACAATGCCGCGTCCATCGCCATCAACGGCGCCGCGCCGGAACGGGCACTGCGGATCAGGCCAGCCGTTTCGGGCAGGAGCTTGGCGAAGTAGAACCTCGCGGTGTGCAGCTTGGCTGTGTAGAACGGATCGTCGCCACCTTGCTTCTCGAGCGCGATCTTCGCCATGCGCGCCCAGAAGTAAGCGAACACGAGGTGCCCGCAGATGCGCAGGTAATCGACCGCCGCCGCGCCCGCCTCGTCGGCATTGCCGAAAGCCTTCATGCCGATTTCGGTCGAGAGCTTGGTGACCTTCTCGCCGAGATCGGCGAGCGGGTTGACGAATTCCTGCATCGCCTCGTTCGTGCCTTCCTGCTCGACGAAATCAGCGACCAGCTTGCCGAACTTCTTCAGCTTCTTGCCGTTGTCGCCGAGCACCTTGCGCCCGAGGAGATCGAGCGACTGGATCGTGTTGGTGCCCTCGTAGATCATGTTGATGCGGGCGTCCCGCACGAACTGTTCGACACCCGTCTCGCGGATGTAGCCGTGGCCGCCGAAGACCTGCAGGCAGTGCGAGGTCGCGATCCACGCGTTGTCGGTCAGGAAGGCCTTGACGATCGGCGTGACGAGCGCGACGAGGTCGGCGCAATCGGCGCGCACGGCATCGTCATTCGTGCCGAGTTCTTTGTCGACCTGCAGCGTCGTCCACATCGCAAGCGCCCGCCCGCCCTCGGCGTACGCACGCGCGGTGAGCAGCATCTTGCGCACGTCGGGGTGGACGATGATCGGGTCGGCAGGCTGATCCGGCGCTTTCGGGCCGGTCAGGCTGCGCATCTGGAGGCGTTCCTTCGCATACGCCGCCGCGTGCTGGTAGGCGACTTCGGTCAGCCCGAGGCCCTGCATGCCGACGCCGATGCGCGCCGCGTTCATCATCACGAACATGGCAGCCAGCCCCTTGTTCGGAAGGCCGACCATGAAGCCGCTCGCGCCTTCCAGGCTGATCTGCGCCGTGGCATTGCCGTGGATACCCATCTTGTGCTCGAGCCCGGTGCAAAAGATAGGGTTGCGCGCGCCGAGCGAGCCATCCGCGTTGACGAGGAACTTCGGCACGACGAAGAGCGAAATGCCCTTCGAGCCGGACGGCGCATCGGGCAAGCGCGCGAGCACGAGGTGGATGATGTTCTCGGCAAAATCATGCTCGCCGGCGCTGATGAATATCTTGCTGCCGGTGAGCTTGTGGCTGCCATCGCTCTGCGGTTCGGCCCGGGTGCGCAGCATGCCGAGGTCGGTGCCGCACTGCGCTTCGGTCAGGCACATCGTGCCGGTCCACTGGCCGCTCACGAGCTTGGGCAGATAGAGCGCCCTTTGTTCGTCCGAGCCGTGCTCGCGCAAGCAACTCATACGCGCCGTGCGTGAGGCCGGGGTACATCGTCCAGGCCTGGTTCGCAGAGTTGAGCATTTCGTTGAAGCCCTGGTTCACGACCAGTGGCAGGCCCTGGCCGCCGAACTTCACGTCCGCGGAGAGCGACGGCCAGCCGCCTTCGACGAAGGTCGCGAAGGCCTCCTTGAAGCCCTTCGGCGTGCGCACCTCGTGCGTCTCGGGGTCGAGCTTGCAGCCCTCGGCGTCGCCGCTCGCGTTGAGCGGCGCCACCACCTCGGCAGCGAACTTGCCGCCCTCTTCCAGGATGGCGTTGATCGTGTCCACGTCGATGTCCGCGTGCACGGGCAGCGCCTTCAGTTCGGTGGTGACGTCGAGCAGCTCGTGCAGAACGAAGTGCATGTCGCGCAAGGGCGGGGTGTAGCTGGCCATGGGGTGGACTCCTGATGAAAGGTCGGTTCAGCGGCGTGCGACGCGGGCGCGTGCCGGTGTGGAACGAGGCGGGCTCGCGGCCGAACTGCCGACGAAGTTCCCGATGAAGTTGCCGACGACGCGTTCGAAGCCGCAGCGCGCCCGGTCCACCGCGCCGGGCAGGCGCAGGAAGCGCGCATCGTGGTGCAGCGCAAGGATCAGGCCGTGAATCTCGAACAGCATCTGCATCGCGTCGGTGTCGTCGCGCAAATGACCTTCGGCGATCGCCTGCGCGATCGCGCGTTCGAGCGCCGATTGCCAAGCCCGCACCATGTCGAGCAGCGCATCGCGCACCGGGCCTGGCCGGTCGTCGAACTCGACCGCGCCGCTGATGTAGATGCAGCCGGAATCGATCTCGAGCGTGACGCGGCGCACCCAGCCGTCGAACATCGCGCGCAATCGCGGCAGGCCGCGCGCCTGGCGCAGCGAAGGCGGAACACTTCTGCCTCGAAGCGCGTGTGGTACTCACGGATGACGGAGATCTGCAATTCCTCGCGCGAGCCGAAGTGGGCGAACACGCCCGACTTGCTCATATGTGTCACCTCGGCGAGCGCGCCGATCGACAGCCCCTCGAGACCCATATGCGATGCAAGCGCGAGCGCAGCATCAAGGATCGTCGCGCGCGTCTGCTGGCCCTTGTGCAGGCTGCGAACTTGCGCGCCGTCGTCTCTTGTCCGGCGCCCGGAGGGGATGGTGAGGTCGGTCACGTCGTGGGTTGGTTTCAGCTCATCGAGATCGCAACAAAATGAACGAACGATCGTGCTATTTTGCAGGAATAGAGCGCACCTGACACGCGCCTCGGGCATTGTTTCTAGGGCTTGCTGCCTAGAAGTGCACGTAGAGCGGCGCACGCTCTGGATTTCGCGCGCAACGCGCAAGCGCTCTGGCGCAGTGGCGCCCGTCGTCGCGCGGGCCGTACCATCGTGGCGAGAGGAGCGCAGATGAAGCGGATCACGATCGTTGGAATGGGCGCCGTCGGCGCATTCGTCGCCGCGCGGCTCGCGCTCGCCGGCACACCGCCGCGCGCGCTGGCGCGTGGGGCGACACTGGCGGCGCTGCGCGAGCGTGGTGTCACGCTGCAAATGGCGGGTGAGAAACATCGGCTCGCGATCGACGCGACCGACGACCCGCGAGAGCTCGGCGAGCAGGATCTCGTCGTCGTTGCCGTCAAGGCGCAGTCGCTACCGGCACTGGCAGCGTCGCTCGCGCCGCTGATCGGTGCGCGGACCATCGTGATGCCGGCGATGAACGGCGTGCCGTGGTGGTTCCTGCAGACGCCGGCGCTGGCTGCGCGCTTTGGCGGCGCCGCCGGGCGACTGGCGAGCGTCGATCCGGATGGCGCAACCAGCGCCGCAATGCCGCTCGCCAAGGTGCTTGGCTGCGTCGTTCACTTCACCTGCAGTTGCCCGGCGCCGGGAGAGGTGCTGCACGGCTTCGGCGAGAGATTGATCGTCGGCGAACCGGCAGGCGGCGCGTCCGCGCGAACGGAGGCCGTGGCCGAGCTGCTGCGCGATGCCGGGTTCGTCGTCGAGGCGAGCGAGGACATCCGACGCGACATCTGGTTCAAGCTGTGGGGCAACATGACGACGAACCCGATCTCGGCGCTCACCGGCGCGACGGTCGATCGCATCCTCGACGATCCCCAGGTACACGATTTCATGCTGCAGGCGATGGCCGAGGCGCGCGAAATCGGCGCGCAGATCGGCTGCCCGATCGAGCAGTCGGGCGAGGACCGAATGATCGTCACGCGCTCGCTCGGCGCGTTCAAGACCTCGATGCTGCAGGACGCCGAGGCCGGCCGCTCGCTGGAGATCGACGCTCTCGTCGGCGCGGTGCACGAGATCGGCACCCGCCTCGGCGTCGAGACACCGGCGATCGGCGCGCTGCTCGGCCTCGTGCGGCTGATGGCGCGCGGGCGCGGCCTTTACCCGGCGTGAAAGCCGATCACTGCAGGGCGGGCCGCAAGGCGTTTGCGGTCGTCATGCTCAGAAGCTGTACGACCCGGTGATGCCGAGCAGCGGCGCGGTGCCGTAGTCGGCCGATCGCAGCGTTTCACCGTTCGTATCGAGCAGTCGCAGCTTGCCGTCGGCGACCAACCCGGCATAGAAGTCGATCCGCGCCGCGGGGCCGAACTTGCGCGTCAGGCGCGCAAAGACCGGCACGCCGGTGTTGCGACCGATGCCGTCCGGCGCAGCGGCGTCTTCGTTCGAGGCGAAAGCGATAGTCACGATAGGCAGCGCCGCCGGCCAATTCCCAGCCCTGATCCAACGCGTAGACGAGTTCGAGGCCGGCGCCGCCCGCGGGCCCGGCGGGCAGCGGATTGGACAGGCGCAGCTTGTCGTTGATCTGCCAGTTCACGATCAGGAACGGGAAGTACTTCGTGTCGTCGATCTGGCGGAAGACGCCGAGGCCGAAGCCCATGACCAGCGTCGGCGAGAAGACCTTCGTCACGCCGAACACTGCCCCGTAGCTCAGGCCGTCCGAGGCGCTCGCACCCGACTCGTAGTCCCACTGAAACTGCGGCGCGACGAACCACGCGACGTCGGCCGACGTCGCGTAGCTGATGTTGAAGCCGAGGCTCGGGCGATTGATGCGCCCCCAGGGCGCGCTGGGCCCGAAGGCGGTGGGCGTATCGAAACGCCAGTCCTCCGCCGCGTAACCGGCATTGATGCTCGCCGAGAAGGCGGGACTGAACTGATGCGACCACGCTCAGGGTCACCCCAAGGCTGTTCCAGCCGGCCTTGCCGCCACCGTCGAGATCGGCCTTGCTCTGGCTGATGCCCACTGCGCCGATCGTGGTCGTCGTCTGACCGGGTGGCTGCGGTTGCGCGCTGGCCATCGTTGCGGCGCCGGCGCAGGCGATCGCACAAAGGCGGAGGAACAGCCGCGCTCTGGCGGTGGCAGTGAAAGGTGTCATCGTCATCGAAGGATCCAGATTGAGTTGAGGAATTGTCAAGCCCGTGCACTGCGGCCCCAGCGGGCAGCAAGAAGCGCTCGACCTGCGCCGCGCGGTGCCGCACTATGCATCGACGCGCTTTGCAATGATGCGATCACCAAGGCAGCAAGAGCACGCCAAGGCCGATCGTGTTCTGCTTGTGGTTGTAGTCGATCAGGCTTTCGCCGTAGCCGCTCGTGATCTGCACGTAGCCCTTCAACTGATCGATCAGCGGGAAGGCCCATTCGAGCTTGAGACCGCCCGCGTTGCCCGAGAAGCTGTAGCGCGCCTGCGCCGAGAGCGCGTGACCGTCGTTGGCATAGATCAGGCGCAATTCGCCCGACCCCATGTAGTCCTGGATGTCCGGGTTGTCGTCGCTGCTCGCGCGCTCCGGCAGCCGGTACCAAGGCTGCACGAGCAGCGTGAAGTCGCCGCGTTCGAGGCCGAACTGCGCGTAGACGCGATTCCAGCTGCGCGACAGCGGGTCGGAGCGGCCGTTGGATTGGTGCACGAAGCCGAAGTTGAGCAATCGCCAGCGCCAGCCGAGGACGTCCGCATCGGTGCGAAACGACAGGATCGCTTCCGGCTCGTAGTCGGTCTCGCGAAACGGCCGCGATTGCGCCGCGTTGTAGACCTGCCAGTTCGACTGTTGCGTGTAGCCGAACCAGAGTGCGCCGTTGTCGCCGAAGAGGTTATCGGCAGCCTTGAGCCGGACGCTCAACTGGAACTTGGCCTCGGTCGCGTCCAGGTCCATCGGCGTCGTGACGGTGTTGTTCGGGTTCGGGCTGTGCGGCAGCGTGTTCGGGCTGGTCGAATAGCGCGCAGGCAACAGGTAGTTCGCCTTGTAGGTCAGCAGCCTGAAGGGGGCTTGCTTGTCCGCGGCATCGAGTTCCCAGACCATGGAGAGCGTCGTGTCCCTGTCTTGCGTTGCGGCTTGCAACGTGGATGTGCCGTGAACTGCTGGCGCCGAAGCGGGCGTCATCGGCGGCGATGCCTGCGTCGATGCTGGCGTCGCCGGCATCGATACCTTCGGCTGCGAGGCGTCCGGCGCCGACATGGGCGCGGGCGCGAGCCGCCCCGCAGCCCGGTCGTAGCAGGTCAGGCGCTGAGCGTCACCATCGATCGACGCGCAGGCGGCGTCCGCGGCGGCGGCGCCCAGCGAAGCACCCGCCAACGCGACTGCCACGCACGCGATCCTGGCGTGGCGACCAGCCTGCGCGGGGCGAGCAATGCCACGCAGAAATGCAATGCTTGCAGGCTGCTTCAGTTCAGCTCTCGGTCGATGCGGTGCGTGGGACTATAGAGGTTCGCGGCGGCGTTCGAAGCGGCAATCCAAAGCACGCAAGTCTCGGCTCTTGAGCAGCAGCACAGAATCGGCTACGCTCGCGGACATGGAGGTTTCAGCGTGGAAGTGCTGCAACTCGATGTCGGTGGCCGGCCACAGTCGTGGATCTCGGCCAAGGAAGCGGCGATCATCTACGCCAGCGACGGTGTTGCCTGGACGCTCGGCGATCCGTTCTACGTCCTGCGCGGCGGAATGCAGCGACGCACCGGGCTGCAGTCGCGCATTGAGGTGCACCCGATCGTCGCCGTGCGCGGCCACATTCCGAGCCGCGCTTGGCGCCAGACGCCGGCGCTGTCGAACCCCAAGCTGTTCGCGCGCGACCGCCGCGTGTGCGCCTATTGCGGCGGGCGCTTTCACGACGACCTGCTGACGCGTGAGCACATCGTGCCCACCTCGCGCGGCGGGCTCGACAGCTGGATGAACTGCATCACCGCATGCCGCCCGTGCAACGGCCACAAGGGCAGCCGCATGCCCGAGGAGGCGCACATGACGCTCCTCTACCTGCCCTACGTGCCGAGCCTGCACGAAGACATGATCCTGCGCGGCCGTCGCATCCTCGCTGACCAGATGGAGTTCCTGCTCGCGAGCGTGCCCCGCAGCAGTAGGCTGCATGGGTAGGTCCGGCACCAGGCTGCATGGGTAGATTCGGCAGCAGGCTGCGCGGGTAGCTTCGACATTCAGCTGCCGCAGACAGGTTCGGCGCCAAGCGGGCCAGCCACGCGAGGTCGATCGAATGCGATACAGCCGCCTTCTTCAGAACTTCCTCGCTCTCGTCGCGATTCTGTTCGGTGTCGTGACGGTCTTCGCGGGCGCTCGTGTCCTGCTCGGCGCCGACCCGGGCTACGTCGTTTTCAGGCCGCTGCTGATCTACAACACGGCCATGGGATTCGCTTACTTCGCCGCCGGCGTCTTGGCCTGGCGCAGCCTCATTCAAGGCAGGCAGGCGGCGGCCGCGATCTCCATGCTCAACCTGCTCGTGTTGGCAGCGATCGGCGCGCTGTTCGTGACGGGGGGTGCCGTCGCCGTCGAGAGCGTTCGCGCGATGACACTGCGAAGCGTCGTCTGGCTCGCACTGTTAGTCGGCCTGGCATGGCTGGGCCACAAGAACACGCACGCCGAGTAGCCGCCCGCCGGAAGCGCCCATCATGATCCACATACAGGCGATCGATCATCTGGTGTTGCGGGTCATCGACCTGGACGCGATGCTGCAGTTCTATTGCGGCGCTCTGGGCTGCAGCATCGAGCGTCGAAACGATGACATCGGCCTGGTGCAGTTGCGCGCCGGCAGTTCGCTCATCGATCTGGTCCCCGTCAGCGGGAGGCTGGGGCAGGCCGGCGGCGCGGCGCCGGGAAGCGAGGGACGAAACCTCGATCACTTCTGCCTGCGCGTCGAGCCGTTCGATGAACCGGCGATACGCGCCGGGCTATCGCG
This sequence comes from uncultured beta proteobacterium, assembly GCA_963774675.1. Lineage (GTDB taxonomy): Bacteria > Pseudomonadota > Gammaproteobacteria > Burkholderiales > Burkholderiaceae_C > CAIKUF01. The sequence goes on from CAVZFV010000009.1 coordinate 418,533, forward strand.
TCTGGGCATCGCTGTCGGGCCGCTGGCAACGCGCAACGGGGCGCAGGGCGAAGGGCCGTCGCTTTACATCAACGATCCGGAAGGCAACACGGTGGAGTTGAAAGGCCCCGCAGATGGGCCGACCCCTTGCGCTCTACCCCCCACGCGTCTGCCGAATAACGCTGCAGCGAATCCGGGCGATATCAATTTGGCGCCAGCGAAGAAGTCAATGCGTCGATCGCCTCTTGCAGCTTGACCTTGGCGACTTCCCGGCACTGCTGCTCAGTTGATTGCGGCTTGGCGTCGAACGCAGTCGCCATCTTGTCCGGCTTGAACAGCAGCAGTTTGGTGTTGCGCGGGTTGTTGCGCGGCAGCAGCATCACGCGAGCGGTCACGACACAGGTGGCATTGGGCGTGATGCCACCTTCGACCTGCGTCGCGAAGCCCCAGATATTGGGCGGGTAGAGCTTCGCCAAACGCTTCGTCGTCGCATCGGTAAACATCGACTGTGCGGTCGCCGCGTCAATCAGCGCCGCGGACGACTTGTCGACGAAGAGGTAGTCCGGACCTACGGCGAACGCAGCCGTCGAGACAAGAGTTGCGAGCGTCGCGATGGCAGTTCGGATCTTCATGTTGCGCCCTGAGTGAGTGCGTGGGTCGGTCAGCGCCGCATCTGCGGCCCGCGCATGATGCCCGATCTGCACGCACCGCGGCAATCGGAATGCACCCGCGGTCGCGATCGTCCCGACGCCGCCCGCATATCGCGCACGTTTCCGCCACAACTGGATGCATGTACAGTCACGTACCGTGGCCGCGCGTCGGCACGCGCGCCGCCCCATCCCGATGCCCAGTCTCGCCGCTCCACCTGCATCCCCCAGTCCGCGGACTGCCCGACGCGCCGACATCTTCGCGTCGCTCAACGACGCGCAGCGCGCCGCTGTCGAGCATGGCGACAGTGGCGACGCGCGTGCGCTGCTCGTGATCGCTGGCGCCGGATCGGGCAAGACGCTGACGCTCAGCGCACGCGTCGCCCGGCTCGTGCTCGCAGGCGCCGACCCGCAGCGCCTGTTGCTGTTGACCTTCTCGCGCCGCGCGGCACACGAGATGGCGCGCCGCGCCGGCCGCCTGATGCACGAGGCGCTCGGCCTCGGCTCGACGACCGCGCCACCGGTGCTGCACTGGGCCGGCACCTTTCACGCGATCGGCGCACGCTTGCTGCGCGAGCACGCGACGAGCCTCGGCCTGCCACCGACCTTCACGATCCACGACCGCGGCGACGCCGAGGACCAGATCGGCCTCGCGCGCCAGGAGATCGGCCTCGCGGCCACCAAGCAGCGCTTTCCGCAAAAGGGCACCTGCCTCGCGATCTACTCGCGCGCGGTCAACAGCCAGACGCCGCTCCGCGACGTACTGCAGCGGCACTTCCCGTGGTGCGCGGCGTGGGAGGACGAACTCAAACGCCTGTTCCGCACCTACGTCGAAAGCAAGCTCCAGCAGCACGTGCTCGATTACGACGACCTGCTGCTCTACTGGCATCAAATGATGAGCGATGCCGCGCTGGCGAACGCGGTCGGCAATCGCTTCGATCATGTGCTGGTCGACGAGTACCAGGACACGAATCGATTGCAGGCGCAGATCCTGCAGGCGCTCAAACCCGATGGCCGCGGCGTGACGGTGGTCGGCGACGACGCGCAATCGATCTATTCGTTTCGCGCCGCCGAGGCGCGCAACATCCTCGAGTTTCCATCGCACTTCGCGCCGCCTGCACGCATTGTCACGCTCGAACGCAACTACCGATCGACGCAGGCGATCCTCGACGCGTCGAATGCCGTCATCGCGCTTGCCGCGGAGCGCTTCACGAAGAACCTGTGGACCGACAAGCTCTCGTCGGCCCGGCCGCGGCTCGTCACGGTCGAGGACGAATCGGCGCAGGCACGCTGGGTTGCCGATGCGTTGCTCGAGCAACGTGAAGCGGGGCTCGCGCTCAAACGCCAGGCGACGCTGTTTCGCACCGCGCATCACAGCGCGGCGCTCGAGCTCGAACTGACACGGCGCAACATCCCGTTCGTGAAGTTCGGCGGGCTCAAGTTCCTCGAGTCCTCGCACGTCAAGGACCTGTTGTCGGTGCTGCGCTGGGCCGAGAACCCGCGCAGCCGATTGGCGGGGTTTCGCGTCGCGCAACTCGTCGCGGGCATCGGCCCGGCATCGGCGCGCCGATTGCTCGACGCGATGGACGCGTCACCTGCCCCTTCGGCCGCGTTGCAGACTTTCGTGCCCCCGCCCGCCGCAGCGGGCGACTGGCGCGCGTTCGTCGCGCTCTACGCAAGCCTGCGGCTGGACGCCTCGCCGTGGCCGGCCGAAATCGAAGGCGTCGTGCAGTGGCTCGTGCCGCAGCTCGAACGTCTGCACGACGACGCGGCGATGCGCGCCGCCGACCTCGCCCAGCTCGCGCGCATCGCCGCCGGCTACGCAACGCGCGAGCGCTTCCTGACCGAGTTGACGCTCGACCCGCCCGGCGCGAGCAGCGACGAATCAGGCGTACCGCTGCTCGACGAGGACTACACCATCCTGTCCACGATCCACTCGGCCAAGGGCCAGGAATGGAACGCAGTCTACGTGCTCAATGTCGTCGACGGCTGCATGCCATCGGACATGGCGACCGGCAGCAGCGCCGAGATCGAGGAAGAACGCCGGCTGCTCTACGTCGCAATGACGCGCGCACGCGACCACCTCGATCTGCTCGTGCCGCAACGCTTCTACGTGCATCAGCAGGCGCAGTACGGCGACCGGCATGTGTACGCGACCTTGTCGCGCTTCATCACAGCAGAGGTCGCAGCCAAGTTCGAAGCCGTAGCGCCGGCGCCGAATGGCGACGCGATTGCAACCCCGGCGTCGACCGCGCCAGCGCCTGTGCGGGTCGACATCGCCGAGCGCATCCGCTCGCAGTGGGCCTGACCCGGAACCTGCCCGCTCTCGCTCATCGCAGCGGACGCCTCCAACGCGTTGCCAACGCCGTGATGGAAGCCGGGTACATGACAGTCTGGTGTGCGGCCGGAGCGGTAGCTCGTCGCTGAGTGGCGGCGGGCGGCACTCGGCCAGCAGGCGCTTGCGACCGGCCGCTTTGGCTATTGCTGCTAACTTTGCATCATGAATTGAACCTTGATCTCCACGCTGCATCACGACCCGCCACGGCGATATGCGCCCGGCGCGCTCCCGGTCCAGCTCTTGAACGCACGCTGGAAGGCCGCGCTGTCGGCAAACCCCAATTCGTCGGCCAGCGCCGCCAGTGGCACCGTGCTGGTGTTCAGGCGGACGATCGCGAGGTCGCGGCGTAGCTGGTCCTTCAAGGCCTGGAACGAAGTGCCGTCGATGGCCAAGTGCCGCTGCAGTGTCGACGGCGCCATGTGAAGCGCGTCGGCGACGGCGGCGAGGTCAGGCCAGGCGGGTTGGGCCGCCTGCAGCAGCGTGCGCACGCGCGCGCTGACCAGATCGTCGCCGCGCGGCGGCACGATGACGTTGGATCGCGCGTCGGCGAGGAACGCCCTGACCGCGTCCTTGTCCCGCCGCACCGGTTGCGCAAGGTGGCCGGCGTCGATCCAGAACCCGGATTGCTGCTGCTCGAACTGATGCGGCGCGGTGAAGATCTTGCCGTAGCTGCTCGCGTACGGCGGGCTCGGGAATGCAAAGTCAAACCGCTCGGCCGGAAGCTTGCCGCCGGCCAGCCAGGCGAACAGGCGCCAGAAGACGCGCAGCAGCAGTTCGTGCAGGAAGACCAGGCGCGCGGTCGACGTGTCGGCGAAGCGCAGCGTGAATCCGGCCAGCGACCCCGCTTGCACGAGTTCCAGCGCCACCTCGGTCTGCAGCAGCCCGAAGGTGCGGGCAGTGCGGCGCATCGCCCGCTCGAGCGTGTCCTCACCCGCCGCCGAGCGAACGATCAGCGCAAAGCTGCCGCGCCGCAGAGGCCGCGACAGGAAGCCCAGCAGATCGTCGTCGAGCCGGTCGGTCAGTGACTGGAAGAGACCGACGTACTGTTCCGCGGTGGCGCGGGCCCCGGGCTGCTCGAGCAGCTTCGGGTCGATGCCCGCGTCGGCCAGGAAGGGATCGCACGCCGCGCCGCGCGCACGCACGCCCGACAGCATGCCGTGCACGAAGGCGATCGAGATCGTGACGGGAGGGGCGAGCATCGTTGGCGGACCGGGTCGTGGATTGCGGCTTTCTGCAATGCGATCGATGCAATGCGCCATCGTGTCGCTGGCCGTCAGTTTCTACCATGCAGGCAGCGATCGCCATCCTGCCCGCGACGCAACCCACGGAGACAAGCATGTACCTGACGCAATCCCTGCACCGCGCCGTCCAGCAGCATCCCGACCGCATCGCGGTGCGCTTCGGCAGCCGGCAGCGCACGTTCGCCGAATTCACCGACCGGGTGGCGCGCCTTGCCGGCGCACTGCGCAAGCTCGGCATGCAGGAGGGTGACCGCGTCGCGATGCTGTCGCTCAACTCTGATCGCTACCTCGAGTACCAGATGGCCGTGCCCTGGGGAGGTGGCGTGATGAACCCCTGCAACATCCGCTGGTCGGCCGCCGAGATTTTGTATTCGCTGGACGACTCGGGTTCGAGCATCCTGCTGGTCGACGACACCTTCCGTCCGATGGTCGAGCAGTTCCGCCACGATGCGCGGACGCTGCGCGAGGTGATCTACTGCGGCGACGCCGAGGTGCCGCCTGGCATGCATGGCTACGAGGCACTGATCGCCGCCACCGCCCCGGTGCCCGACGCCGCGCGCCGCGGCGAGGATCTTGCGGGCATCTTCTACACCGGCGGGACCACCGGCTTCCCCAAGGGCGTGATGCTGAGCCACACCAACATGGTCAGCTCCAGCCTGGCGCTGCACGCCGAGGGGCTGGCCACGCCTGGCGGCACCTACCTGCATGCCGCGCCGATGTTCCACCTGGCCGACATGGCCATGGCCATGGTGCACTCGATCGAGGGCAACACGCACAGCTTCATTCCGGCATTCAACCCCGAGGCTGTGCTCGACACGCTCGAGCGAGACCGCGTCACCTGCGTGCTGCTCGTGCCGACCATGATCCAGATGATGGTGGACCACCCGGCGATGAAGAAGCCGCGCGACCTGAGCGCACTGAAGACCATCATCTACGGCGCATCGCCGATCGCCGAGGCGGTGCTCGAGCGTGCAATGGCCGCGCTACCCGGCGTGGGCTTCGTGCAGGCCTACGGCATGACGGAACTGTCGCCACTGGCCACCGTGAACCCGGCCTGGACCCATACCGTCGAGGGCCGCAAGGCGGGCAAGCTGCGCGCCGCCGGACGGGCCGGCTATTGCATCGAACTGCGCATCGTCGACACCGAGGGTCACGAGGTACCGCGCGGCACAGTGGGCGAGGTGGTGGTGCGCGGCCCCAATGTGATGCAGGGCTACTGGAACAAGCCGGAGCTGACGGCTGCGGCCGTGCGCAAGGGCTGGATGCACACCGGCGACGGCGCCTGGATGGACGAGGACGGCTTCATCTTCATCGCCGACCGGCTGAAGGACATGATCATCAGCGGCGGCGAGAACGTCTACTCGGGCGAGGTCGAGAACGCCGTGGCCCAGCACGCTGGCGTGGCCGCCTGCGCCGTTATCGGCATCCCCAACGAGCAGTGGGGCGAGGCCGTGCACGCGGTGGTGGTGCGCAAGCCGGGGCAGGACGTCTCGGACGCCGACCTGATCGCACACTGCAAGTCGCTGATCGCCGGCTACAAATGCCCGCTCAGCGTGGACTTCGTCGATGCGCTGCCGATCTCGGGCGCCGGCAAGGTGCTCAAGACCAAGCTGCGCGAGCCCTTCTGGCAAGGCCGTGAGCGCAGCGTCGCCTGACCTGCTTCGCCCTGGTTTTCTTTCTTTCTCGATCCACAGGAGTTTTCCATGAGCCGTGACGTGTTCGTCACCGGGGTCGGCATGATCCCCTTCACCAAACCCGGGGCCAACGAGCCCTACCCGCAGATGGCCGCCAAGGCCACGCGCGCGGCGCTGGCCGATGCCGGCATCGGTTACGAGCAGATCCAGCAGGCCTACGTCGGCTACGTGTACGGCGACTCCACCGCCGGCCAGCGTGCGGTCTACGAGGTGGGCATGAGCGGCATTCCCATCGTCAACGTCAACAACAACTGCTCCACCGGATCGACCGCGCTGTTTCTGGCGCGCCAGGCGGTGGCCAGCGGCGCGGCCGATTGCGTGCTGGCACTCGGCTTTGAGCATATGAGTCCGGGTGCGCTGGGCGCGATGTTCAAGGACCGGCCCAGCCCCTTCGAGCGCTTCGATGCGGCCACCGACGCGCTGGTTGGCCACGGCGAGGTGCCATTGGCGCTGCGCTACTTCGGTGGCGCCGGTCTGGCCCACATGCAGCAGTACGGCACCCAGCTGTCCACCTTCGCGAAGATCCGCGCCAAGGCCAGCCGCCATGCCGCCAACAACCCGCTGGCGCTGTTTCGCAACGTGGTCACCGAAGACGAGGTTTTGGCCTCGCCGACGATGTGGCCCGGCGTGCTGACACGCCTGATGGCTTGCCCGCCCACATGCGGCTCGGCCGCGGCCATCGTCTGCTCGGCCGACTTTGCCAGCGCCCACGGGCTAAACCGCAGTGTGCGCATCCGCGCCCAGGCCATGACCACCGACCGCCCCGTCACCTTCGAGGCGCAGGACATGCGCGAGGTGGTCGGCTTCGGCATGGCGCAGGCAGCCGCCCGCCAGGTGTACGAGGCATCCGGCATCGGCCCCGACGACATCGACGTGATCGAGCTGCACGATTGCTTCGCGCAGAACGAGCTGATCTCCTACGAGGCGCTGGGCCTGTGCCCAGTCGGCGGCGCCGAGCAGTTCATCTGCGACGGCGACAACACCTACGGCGGCAAAGTGGTCACCAACCCGTCGGGCGGCCTGCTGAGCAAGGGCCACCCGCTGGGCGCCACCGGCCTGGCGCAATGCACCGAGCTGGTCCAGCAGCTGCGCGGAAAGGCCGAGAAGCGCCAGGTCGAAGGCGCGCGCCTCGCGCTGCAACACAACCTGGGCCTGGGCGGCGCCTGCGTGGTCACCCTGTACGAACGCGTCTGAGCGCAAGGACAACCCCATGATCGATAAAAAATGGATCGGGCACGAACTGCCTGCGTCGGTGCTGCCGATCGAACGTAGCCGGCTGCAGTTCTTCGCCAAGGCGATCGGCGAGACCGACCCCGTCTACACCGATGCCGCTGCTGCGCGCGACGCCGGCTACCCCGACCTGCCGGCGCCGCCCACCTTCTTGTTCGCGGCCGAACTCGATTCGGGCGCCGCGTTCCGGCTGCTCGAAGACCTGCAGATCCCGATCACCAAGCTGCTGCACGGCGAGCAGAGCTTCACCTTCCACGCCGCAGCCTGCGCCGGTGACACGGTGACGGTGCGCTCGACCATCAGCGACATCTATGACAAGAAGAACGGCGCGCTCGAGTTCGTCGTCAAGACTTCGCGCGCCGCGAACCAGCACGACGAGCTGGTGGCCGAACTGCGCTCGGTCTTGGTCTGTCGTCATTGACCTACCGCCACCGATCGGAGATCACCATGACCACACCTACCTTCGACACGGTTGCCGTCGGCGACGACCTGCCGCCGCTTGAGCTGCCGCCCGTTGACCGCACCACGCTGGCCTTGTTCGCCGGCGCCTCGGGCGACCACAACCCGATCCACATCGACATCGATGTGGCGCGCCGCGCCGGCATGCCCGACGTGTTTGCCCAGGGCATGCTGGGCATGGCCTGGGTGGGCCGGCTGCTCACGCGGTGGGCGCCGCAAAGTCGGCTGCGCCGCTTCGACGCGCGCTTCCAGGGCATCACCCACCTCGGCAACGCGATGCGCTGCAGCGGCTCGCGTGGTCGAGAAGCTCGAACAGCGCGGCGAGCGCTGCGTGCGCATCGAGCTGCACAGCGCCAACCAGTTCGGCCAGACCAAGATCGTCGGCGAGGCGCTCGTCGCCTTGCCCTGAACCCCTCCAGGAGCCCCACACCATGACCAGCAAACTCGACGGCAAGGTTGCCCTCATCACCGGCTCGGGCCGCGGTATCGGCCGGGCCATCGCGCTCAAGCTTGCCAGCGAAGGCGCGCGCATCGTCATCAACGACCTCGACGACGCGCCGGCGCAGGAAACCGTGGCCGACGATCCGCGGCGTCCGGTGGCCAGGCCGTGGCCTGCGTCGGCAACGTCACCGCACCGGACTTCGCCGAGCGCTTCGTCGGCACCGCTGTCAGCGAGTTCAAGGGCCTGGACATCGTCGTCAACAACGCCGGCTACACCTGGGACAACGTGATCCAGAAGATGACCGACGAGCAGTGGTACGCGATGATCGACTGCCACCTGACGGCGCCGTTTCGCATCCTGCGCGCGGCGCAGCCGGTGATCCGCAGCCTGAACAAGGCCGAGACCGAGGCCGGCCGGCGCGTGGTGCGCAAGGTGGTCAACATCTCGTCGGTGGCCGGCTTGTTCGGCAACGCCGGCCAGGCCAACTATTCCACCGCCAAGGCCGGCATCGTCGGCATGACGCAGACGCTGGCCAAGGAGTGGGGCCGGATGAACGTCACCGTCAACTGCGTGGCCTACGGCTTCATCAAGACCCGGCTGACGGTCAGTGCGGCGGGCGAATCGCACCGCCAACATCGACGGCCGCGAGATCAAGGTGGGCGTCAACCCCGACCTGATGGCGGCGATGGAGCGCAGCATCCCGCTCGGCCGCGGCGGCACGCCCGAGGAGGCCGCGGGTGCGGTGTATCTGTTGTGCATCCCCGAGTCGGACTACGTGAGCGGCCAGACGCTGATGTGCAGCGGCGGTCTGACGGGGATCTGAGCCATGCTGCCGCAGCTTTTCCGCCATCGCTGGATGGACGAGGACATCGAGGCCTTCCGCGAGCAGGTGCGCCGCTATGTCGCCGGCGAGTTGTCGCCGCACCTGGACGGTTGGCGCCGCCAGGGCTACATCCCGCGCGAGGTCTGGCACCCGTTCGGGCAGATGGGCTTCCTGCTGCCCGAACTGCCTGAGGAATATGGAGGCGCCGGCGCCTCGTTGGCCTACCAGCTGGTGGTACAGGACGAGCTGGCCAAGGCCGAGGTTCCGGCCAACACCGGCGTGCACAACCTGGCCGCGCACTACATCCTGGACTACGGCACGCCAGAGCAGAAGCGGCGCTGGCTGCCCAAGCTCGCCAGCGGCGAACTGGTCGCAGGCATCGCGCTGACCGAACCGGGCTGCGGCTCGGACCTGAAGTCGCTGCGCACCCGTGCACGGCGCGACGGCGACCACTATGAGATTGACGGCGCCAAGACCTTCATCACCAACGGCTTCACTGCAAGCCTGCTGGTGGTGGCCGTGCGCACCGGTGATGCGGGCAGCCGCGGCGTGTCGCTGGTCGTACTGGAGACCCAGGACCTGCAGGGCTTTCGCGTCGGACGCCGGTTGGAGAAGCTCGGGCAGCATGCGTCGGACACCGCTGAACTGTTCTTCGATAGCGTGCGCGTGCCGGTCGACCACCTGCTCGGCCAACAGGAGGGCCGGGGCTTCATCCAGTTGATGAGCCAGCTGCCCTACGAACGCATGTTCCTCTGCGTGCCGGCGGCCGCGGCCATCGAACGCGCGGTCGAGTTGACGGTGGACTACACGAAGCAGCGCAAGGCCTTCGGGCAGACCGTGGCGGACTTCCAGAACACGCGCTTCAAGCTCGCCGAATGCGCCACGCTGGCGCATGTGGTGCGCAGCTTCGTCAACGACTGCATCCAACGCCTGGTCGACGGCACACTTGACGACGAGGCCGCCTACATGGCCAAGTGGTGGTGCACCGAACAGCAGGGCAAGGTCACCGACGAGTGCCTGCAGCTGTTTGGCGGCTACGGCTATATGGCTGAGTACCCGATTGCCCGGCTGTACGCCGATGCGCGCGTGCAGCGCATCTACGGCGGCACCACCGAGATCATGAAAGACCTGATCGCGCGGAAGCTTTTCGCATGAAGCCCGTCAAGCCGCCCCCTGGGGTCTCCATCCCCCTCGGGGGATCGGCGCGCAGCGCCTCGGGGGCTGCATGAACTCGCCCCTGACTGGCGTCAGTGTCGTCGAATTCGAAGGTATTGGTCCCGGCCCGCTGGCCGGCCAGATGCTGGCCGGCATGGGCGCCGAAGTGACCGTGATCGCGCGGCCTCAGAAGGGGGCCCTGAACGAACAACTTGGCGGCAAGGGCGACAGCCCGCTGCGCCGGGGCAAACGTGTTGTGTTGCTCGACCTGAAGCAGCCCGCCGCCGTGGTCCAGGCGATGGCGCTGGTGGCCGGCGCCGATGCGCTGATCGAAGGCAACCGCCCTGGCGTGATGGAACGGCTGGGTCTCGGCCCGGCCGACTGCGCCGTGCACAACCCGAAGCTGGTCTACGGCCGCATGACCGGCTGGGGCCAGACCGGGCCGCTGGCCCAGGCGGCTGGGCACGATCTGAACTACGTCGCGCTGACCGGGCTGCTGTCGCTGTCGGCGCACCGTGGCCAGCGGCCGATCGTGCCGCCGACGGTGGTCGGCGACGCCGCCGGCGCGCTCGGCCTGGCCTTCGGCATCGCCTGCGCATTGCTCGATGCGCGCCGCAGCGGGCAGGGCAGGGTCGTCGACGGTGCGATCGTCGATGTGGTGGCGATGCTGGGCGGCATCGCGCAGATGGTGCGCGCCGGCGGCCAGATCGACGGCTCCGAGCCGAGCCCCTTCCACGACGCGCCGTTCTATGACGTCTACGCTTGCGCCGACGGTGGCTTCGTCACGCTCGGCGCGCTGGAACCACAGTTCCATGCGTTGCTGCTGACGAAGCTCGGCCTGACCGACGTGAACCCGGCCGCGCAATACGACAAGTCGGCCTGGCCGGCGTTGAAGGCGCGCTTCACCGCGCTGTTTGCGAGCCAGCCGCGCGCGCACTGGTGCGCGCTGCTCGAAGGCAGCGACGTCTGTTTCGCGCCGGTTCTGAGTCTGGCCGAAGCGGTGAGCCACCCCCACAACCTGGCGCGTGGCATCTACCGCACCGACGCGTCTGGTGCCATTCAGGCGGCGGCGGCGCCCCGCTTCCGGGCACTATCAGGCGGCAGCCGACCAGCGGCAACGCCGCGCGCCGGCTGAGTTCGCGGGCTGCGTTGGTGGCACGTTCGTCCAGGTCAACCAGCAGCGGCTGTCGGTGTCTTCCGGCGAGAATTAGGTACGCGCGATGAGGCAAGGCGTTCGGCAGCTGTGTACTTCGGAATCGCCGCAGGTATGGGCTGCCCCGAGCCGTTCAGCGTCGCCGATCGTGCCAGTTGTGATGCCCGAGCGCGTAGCGCTGGCGAGACGCTGAAGGTTAGCTTGGCGGCGCCGAAATAGCGCGATTGATCGACCGGTCAGGGTCGCCAAGCCCCCGTCGCGCATTGATTCCGCCGGCTGCAAAGCGGCCGCAAAGCTCAGGTCACACACAAGCAGATCCGACTACGCTTTGACGGGAAGATGGCGACGGAGGAACTCAAAACTATCGCGCCAGCAGCGGATCGCGTTCTCGCGCCAGAACATGACGTGAAACGCATGCGGTTCGCCCGCGTAGTAGTGCGCACTGCAAGGTGACCCGAGCCGCTTGAGTTCGCGTTCGAGTCGCTGGGAATCAGCTGCAACCGGGTCGTTCAGGCCAGCGGCGATGAACAGCGGGGGCAATCGCGACGGCGCATGCATCGCCTCGACGATGCACAGTGGATCGGCCAGTGCGTGCTCTGGCCTTGGATGCTCGGAAAATTGTCCAAGGTACGAGCATGCAGCGTCCTGGGCAAGTTGCGCAGCCAGTGCCGACACACCCGCCCGCTGGTATCGCGCGGGCCGGCTGGTCTGCAAGAAGCCGCAGTACAGAAGCGCCGCTGCCGGTCGCACACCGTGCTCGAAAAGCGGCCCAGCAAATGACTCCGGTCGCGGGGTGCAGCACGCCAGCACGACCGACAGGGCCAGATTCGCACCAGCCGACTCACCTGCCAGCGCTATGCGGGTTCTGTCGCCGCCATAGCTGCCCGCATGCTCTGTTACCCACAACCAGGCGGCGCAGGCATCTTCAATCGCGGCCGGAAACGGATACCGTGGCGCGAGCCGATAGTCGACATTGCACACGAGGTAGCCCTGCGACGCATAGGCGGCCGCCAGCGCCCGATGCGTCCGTTTGGATCCGACGGCAAACGCGCCGCCGTGCAGGTACATCAGTATCGGATACGGCCCCGGCCCTTTCGGGTGCAGGATGTCCAGTCGCAGCCTGTTGTCGCCATGGCGAGCGTATTCGAGATCTTCAATGAGTTGAGTGCCGGCCATGCGCTGCTTCATGCGCGGCAAGAAGTCGACAAGGCCGGCCGCGGCGTGCATGCCGGCATCCACCGCGATCCGTCGAACGGACTGACGGGCGGCGATCATGTCTAGCCAGCGGCGCATAAGTCCCCTGTCATGGTCCCGAGAGTATCCGGGACAACGATGTGAGCAATCTGCTGGACTCGCGCTGGCAGGTCATCTCTGCGTGGATGCGAATACACGCTCCCCAACGGCGGCTTTGCGGACCTCAAATCGGGAGCACGAGGTCGGGTTGGGGTCGCTATGCAAAGCTCTCCATAGCGACCCAGAAGAGACATACACACCGAGCATTTCGCCACCGCAAAGCTGACTATCGCAAGAGGTTTCAGCGGTGTCACACGGTCCCGCGGCGCCGGCCTCTTGTACATGTTGCCGTCGCGCCAAACCGTCTTCAGCTTGAGATCGCCTTGACCTGCGGCGTTGGCATGTATGCGCTCTTTGCCCAGCGCCTGGTGGACGTCAGTGCCGCAGCGCACCGCTACGTGCAAGTTGGAGACCTGTCTGTCGACGCACAGCCAAATCATTGAACTTATCGCACCAGGGCCGTGGCTGCGTGATTCCGGAGCCGAAGCGAATCGGTCGTGACGATGGCGGCCGCGAAACCCAGGACTGCGGCGAGAAAGCGTTGCGCAACGCGCGGCAACAAGACTCGCGTTCTTAAGCAAGCGCTAATCACCGCTGCTCTTGCCGCGACTCCTACTTCGGGCGGAAGCCAAGTCTACTGAACCTACGCACTCTTGAGCACGCGAAATCCTTCTCAGTGCATGCGCGGATGTCGCCGAGCGCCGCCACCACGCCTACGGGCAAGAGCACGTGAAACCAACTCGGCCGTGCCCGGTCTCCTGGAGACCCACCGGCCGATGCAACGCTCAATGTGCCGGTCAAATCTACGCGTTGGGCTTGATTTTCTGGCTGGGTGCAGATCGGATTGCCTCTGCCTGGAAGGGTGGGAAGCCGATGCTCCTAATTCCGACCTCCAAATCGGTCGCCAAGAACGCCACGCTCAAATAGTGCTGACGCGAGCACTGCCTGTCAATCATCGCGCTTCGTAGGTGCGCGCGCGCTCCAGCAACTCGGGCGTACCCAGCACGCGGTTCAGCGCATCGAAATCCAGCATCTGCCCGCGCCAGGGCGTGGTGCTGCCGTGCGTGTGCAGGCTGGCGTAGTAGCCGGCCAGCGCAAAGGCCACGGCGCGCGCGGTACCACCGGGAAAGATCGCGATGCGGAAACCCCGCCGTTGCAGGCTGGTGGTGTCCTCCACCGGGGTCTTGCCGCCTTCAACCATGTTGGCCAGCAAGGGCGCGCGCGCGGCCAGCCGCGCGCAGGCGGCGTCCATCTGCTGCGGCGTGCGCAGCGCCTCGACGAACAGTGCGTCGGCGCCCGCTTCAAGATAGCGCTCTGCGCGCTCCAGCGCCGGCTCCAGCCCCTCGATGGCCACGGCATCGGTGCGCGCCAGGATCAACGTGCCGGCATCGGCGCGAGCGTCGACCGCTGCACGCAGCTTGCCGCACATCTCGGCCGCGGAGATCAGCGACTTGCCGTCGAGGTGGCCGCAGCGTTTGGGAAAGCTCTGGTCCTCGATCTGGATCATCGTCGCGCCGGCGCGCTCGAAACCGCGCACCGTGCGCTGCACGTTCAAGGCATTGCCGAAGCCGGTGTCGGCGTCGACGATCAGCGGCAGTTCGACGCGGTCGCAGATGCGCGCCACCGTGTCCTGCACTTCGGTGAACGTGGTCAGGCCCACGTCCGACCGGCCCAGGCTGGCATAGGCGATCGACGCACCCGACAGGTACAGCGCCTCGAACCCGGCCTGCTGCGCCAGCAGGGCCGACAACGCGTCGGACACGCCCGGTGCGAGCAGGATCTCCGGGCGGGCCAGGCGTTGGCGCAAGGCTGCGGTCATGGTTGGGTCTCCTCGATCTGTTGCACGGCGGTGTGCGCGGCAATCCAGCCGCCGGCCACCGCGCTGAGCAGGCCGTTGCCTGACAGGTAGCCCCACACCGCGTCGCCGGACACCCCGCGCGCAGCGCCGCCCGCTGCCAGCAGGTTGGGCAGCGGCCTGCCGTCCTGGCGCAGCACGCGGCCACGTTCGTCGATCGCCAAGCCGCCCTGGGTGTGGAACAGCGCACCGCTGACGCGCACCGCAAAGTACGGTGGCGCCAGTGCGCGGCGGAAGTGGCGGCCGAAGGCATCTGTCGCGCCGGGCGCCATGTGCTGCAGCGTCTGGCGCAAGACCGCGCTGTCGCAGCCGATGATCGTGGCCAGCGCGTCGGCATCGTCGGCGCGGCGAAGCGCACCGGCGGCCTCGGCGGCGACGAAGTCGGGGAACTCGCGCGCCAGGGCCAGCAGCGGGCTGTCGAAGACGTTCCAGGCCAGCCCGTCGGGCTGCGACAGCACCTGCATCGCAGCCTCTGAATAGCCCTGCGTCTCGTCGTGAAAGCGCTGGCCCCCGCGGTTGATCTGCACGCCGCCTTCCATCATCACCGCCCAGGTCATGAGCGCGCCGTGCGGCACGACCCACGAACCATGTCCTTGGTATCCGCCCAGGTCGGCCAGTTGCGCGCCCAGCGCGCGGCCCCACAGCAGCGCACTGCCGTCGTTGCCGGCGTGGCCCGCGTACAGCGCGCCACGCATCTCGGGCAGCAGCTCGGCCACCAATGCGGCGTTGCCACCAAAGCCGTTGCAGGCCAGCAGCAGTTGCCCGCAGCCCAGCAGCTCGGCCTGTCCGTCGGGCCGCTCGATGCGCACGCCAAGCACGCGGGTGTCGCCGTCGACAAGCAGCTCGGTGACGCGCGCTTGCGTGAGCAGCGTCACACCGGCCGCGCTAGCGGCGCGCTGCAGCGCCGCCATCAATGCAGCGCCGGTGCGCTGTGGCAGCGCATGCATGCGCCGCGCGCGGTGGCCTGGGTACAAGAAGCCGTCGAGCAGTTCCAGCTCGATGCCGTGGCGCTGTTGCAGCGCGTCCAACGCTTCCGCGATCGCCTCGGTGTAGGCGTGCACCAGGTGCGGTGCTGCGCGGCCGTGCGCCTTGTCGTCGATGTCCCGCGCAAAGGCCGCCGGGCTGTCAGCCACACCCGCCGCGCGCTGTACCCGTGTGCCGGCGGCGGGGATGAAGCCCGAGGACAGCGCGGTCGAACCCTGCGGTTGCGCATCGCGTTCCAGCAGCACCGCGTCGACGCCGGCGTCGGCCAGCGCGATGGCCGCCGTCAGGCCACAGGCGCCCGCACCGACAACCGCCACCGCCACGGTTTGCGTGCCCGCCGGCAGCGCATCGATGCGCTGCACACGCGCTTCAGCGGCCATCGCCGACGCCCGGCGCCATTTGCATGCCCACGCTCAGGCCGTCGGCCGGTGCAGGTACTCACCGCGCGGCTTGCCGATCACCTGCCCGTCCTCGAACACGCGCATGCCGCGCAGGAAGGTGGTGTCCACGCGCGCCGACATCGGCAAGCCTTCGAAGGGCGTGTAACCCTGCGTCGACGGTGAATCCTTGGCGCGGACGACCCAGTTGCAGGCCGGATCGACCAACGCGATGTCGGCATCGAAACCCTCGGCCAGGTCACCCTTGCGGTTCAGGCCGAAGCGCTGCGCCGGGTTCCAACTGGTGACACGCGCCATGTGGTTGTAGCTCATGCCGCGGCGCTTGCCTTCGGTGACGAGTGCCGGCAGCAGGTACTCGGTGCCGCCAAAGCCGCTCTTGGCCATCCAGATGTTGCCGAAGTAGCGCTTCGGGATCTTGGTTTCCTGGCGGCAGCAGGCGTGGTCCGAACACACCCAGTCAAGTTCGCCGGCGAGCAGCGCGTCCCACAGGAACTCGACGTCGGCGCGCGGGCGGATGGGAGGGTTCACCTTCGCCAGCTCAGCCGCCGGGCTGTTGATGTCGAGCATCAGGTGGCCGATCGTCACCTCTCGGCGAAAGTCGATGTGCGGAAAGGTCTCGGCCATCATCAGTGCTGCCTGCACGGCCTTGCGCGAGCTCAGGTGCAGCAGGTTGATGTTGGGCAGCGCCGTCTCGTGCGCCAGGTAGGCCGCGATGAACACCGCTAGCCCTTCCGAGTGTGGCGGGCGCGACGCGTGGTACGCGGTCAGGCCTTTCATCGACTTGTCCTTTTCGATCATCTTCGAGTAGGCGGTCATGATCTCGGCCGTCTCGCAATGCAGCGACAGCGAGATCTGTGACGCTTTGTCCGGCATCAGCTCGCGCGCCTTCTGCACGCCGCGCATGATGAATTCGAAGTGCGCGTAGTCGTAGCGCTCGTCCTTGCCGATCATCAGAAAGTCGCGCTGCGCATCGGACGCGCCGTGCAGCCCGTGCGAACCGTAGAACATGAAGATCTTGAAGCTGGACACCCCGTGCCGGCTGATGAGTTCGGGGATCTCGTCGATGTGCTTGGCGTCCATCGGCGCCAGGTGGAAGCCGTAGTCCACGTGGAAGCGGTCCTTGCTGAGCTTCAGCACTTCGGGGAAAAACTTGCTGTAGGGCCCGCCTTTGTTCAGGTAGTACTGGCCGGTGCGAAAGTAGTTCAGGCTGGAGGTGACACCGCCCATCGCGGCGGCCTTGCTTTCGCTGACCGCGTCCTCCTGCAGCGGCGCGTAGATGCCGCTGTGCATGTGCGCATCGACCACACCCGGAAAGGCCAGACGGCCGCGGCCGTCATACACCTGTTTGGCCTCCGCAACGTCGATGGCCGGGGCGACGCGGGCAATCTTGCCGGCGACGACGGCAATGTCGGCTTCGTGCACCGCGTTGCCGTGCGGCCGCACGACACGCACGTTCTTGATCAACAGCTCGTAGGCGGGTGCGCTCATGAGGTCTCCTTGTGTAATTGTTGCCTGAGTTGCGCGAGCAAGCCGCCGGCGCGGGCCCGTTCGAGCAGGAAATCGGGAATGGCGTCGCAGCGTAGCGTGCGACCATCGCCGCGCCGGATGCCACCGGCCGCCGCGTCGAAGGCGATGTGCTCGCCTTCGCGCAGCGACTCGGCCTCGGCGCAGGTCAGTAGCAGCAGGCCGACATTGAAGGCGTTGCGAAAGAACAGCCCGCCGAAGGACGGCGCGATCACCGCCGCCACGCCCAGGTGCACCAGCACCGACGCCGCCTGCTCGCGCGACGAGCCGATGCCGAAGCTGGGCCCGGCAGCGAGCACATCGCCACGCTGCACCTGCTGCGCGAAGTCGGCACGCACGCCTTCCAGGCAATGCCGCGCCGTGACCTCGATGCCGAACTTCATCGTCGCCCCGGGCGCCAGCGCGTCGGTGTCGATGTCGGCCGGCAGCCGCCAAACTCGGTGGGTCGTCGCCTCGACCGCCTCGCGCGGGTCGGTTGTCATGCCATTGCCTCGCGCGGGTCGGCAATGTGCCCGCGCAGCGCCGATGCCGCCACGGTGTAGGGCGAGGCCAGATACACCCGCGCCGTGGCCGAGCCCATGCGGCCCTTGAAGTTGCGCGCGGTGGTGGAGATCACCGTCGCGCCGTCGGGGATGACGCTGCCGTAGCCGGCGCAGGCGCCGCAGCTGGTGGCCAGCAGTTCTGCGCCGGCCGCCTGCAGCGCCTGCAGCACACCTTCATCCTGGGCCTGGCGCAAGTCGCGCTGGCTGGCCGGTGCCACCATCAGCCGCACACCGGTGGCCACCTGCTGGCCGCGCAGCACCGATGCTGCAGCGCGCAGGTCGTCGATCTTGGCGCCCGTGCACGCGCCGATGTAGGCCACCTGCACGAGCACCGGCGCGATCTCGTCGATCGGCCGCGCCAGCGCCGGGCTGTGCGGCAAGGCCACCTGCGGCGCCAGCGCGGCGGCGTCGAACTCATGCAGCGTGCGCTCGGCATCGGCGTCGCTGTGCCACGTCGCGGTGTCGTCGAGCTCGGTCACACCCGCCTCACGCAACCAGTCGCGCGTCACGTCGTCGGGCGCGACCAGCCCGGTCTGCGCGCCGAGCTCGGCGCTCATGTTGCACAGCGTCATGCGTTCGGGCATCGACAGCGCGCGCACAGCCTCGCCGTCGAACTCCACCGCCTGATACTCACCGCCGTTCAAGCCGAAGCGACCGATCGTCTGCAGCATCATGTCCTTGGCCGTCACGCCAGCGCCAAGCCGGCCGTGCCAGCGCATCGTGATCGTGCGCGGCACCTGCAGCCAGATCTCGCCGCTGACGACAACGCCCAGCATCTCGGTGGCGCCGATGCCGAACATGTAGGCACCGAAGGCACCACCCGTGGGCGAATGCGAATCGCCGCCGACGCAGAACATGCCGGGGCGCAGGTGCCCCTGCTGCGGCAGCACCACATGGCAGATGCCCTGGCCGTCGTGCACGTGCGGCAGCTGCTGCTCGCGCGCCCAGTCGCGCGCAATGCGCACGATGCGGCGTGATGCGTCGTCCTGCTCGGGCACGTAGTGGTCGATGACCAGCACCACGCGCTGCTTGTCCCAGATCGGCACGCCCAGTTCGGCCAGCAAGGGGGCCAGCCGGCGCGGCCCTGAAGAATCGTGGAACATCGCCAGATCGACGCGGCAGGTGACGATCTCGCCCGGTGTCACATGGCTGCGCCCCGCCGCACGCGCCACCAGCTTCTGGGCCAGGGTCTGTGCCGGTGTTGCAGCCAATGCCGAGCTCATCTCACAGGCCCAGGTACGCGCGCCGCAGCTCGTCGCTGGCGAGCAGATCGTCGGGCGCGCCGGCGAAGCGGATGGCGCCGTTTTCCAGCACGTAGGCACGCCGCGCAATAGCCAGCGACTGCGCCACGTTCTGCTCCACCAGCAGCACCGACAGGCCTTCGGCGTTCAGCCGGCCGATCAGCGCAAACAGCTCTTCCACCAGCAGCGGTGACAGGCCGAGCGAGGGTTCGTCCAGGATCAGCAGCCGCGGCTCGGCCATCAGCCCGCGGCCGATGGCCAGCATCTGCTGCTCGCCGCCGCTGAGTGTGCCGGCCGGCTGCGCCGTGCGTTCGCGCAGCTTGGGGAAGATCGCGAAGACACGCTCCAGGTTGTCGGCACGGCGTGCGCGCGCACGGGTGAAGGAGCCCAGCGCCAGGTTCTCCAGCACGCTCAGGTTCGGGAACACGCGGCGGCCCTCGGGCACCTGGATCAACCCGGCCTTGACGATCTCGCGGTAGTGCCGGTTGGTCAGCGTGTGGCCGTCGAAGCGCACCTGCCCGGACCATGCCGGGAACAGGCCGCAGACGGTGTTGTTCAAGGTCGACTTGCCGGCGCCGTTGCTTCCCAGCAGCGCCACCACCTCGCCGGCATCGACGTGCAGATCAATGCCGCGCAGCACTTCGACGCGGCCATAACCGCCGCGCAACTGCTCGATCTGCAGCAGCGCCGTCATGGCGCGTGCACCCGCTGCAAGCGGGCCGCCGCACCCGGCCCGAGATAGGCTTCGATGACGGCTGCATCGCGTGTCACCGATTGCGGCGTACCTTCGGCGATGAGCTGCCCCTGCGCCAGCACCCACACATGTTCGGCCAGGTTCATCACCGCCTGCATCACGTGTTCGATCATCAGCACGGTGACGCCTTGCTCGGCAATGTGGCGCACCACCGGAATCATCTCGCCGATCTCCTGCGGGTTCAGCCCGGCCAGCACCTCGTCGAGCAGCAGCAGTTGCGGCCGGGTGCCCAGTGCGCGCGCCAGCTCCAGGCGCTTGCGCCCGGCGACGGTCAGGTCGGACGCGGGCTTGTCCAGCTGCGACGCCAGGCCCACGCGCTCGGCCACGCGCTCGGCTTCGGCCAGCGCCTGGCGCCGCGCCGCGACGTGCAAGTGCACGCCGACGGCGATGTTCTCGCGCACCGTCTGCGCGGCAAAGGGCTGCACGATCTGGAAGGTGCGCGTCATGCCGGCGCGCGCGTTCAGGTGAGGTGGCCGGCCGGTGATGTCGCGGCCGTCGAACATCACCGCGCCGCGCCCCGGGCGCAGAAAGCCCGACACCAGCGCGAACAAGGTTGTCTTGCCGGCGCCGTTGGGCCCAATCAGCGCCGTCAGCGAGCCGCGCGGCACGCTCAACGACACATCCTCCACCGCGCGCAGACCGCCAAAGGCGATGCTCAGGCCGCGCAGCTCGAGCAGCGCCTCAGCCATCGCGCCCGCCTCTCCAAAGCGCCCGAACCGATTGGCCGATGCCGGCAATGCCGCGCGGCACGAACATCACGATCAGCACCAGCACCGCACCGTAGATGACCATGTTGATGCCAGGCAGCGTGCCGAACAGGTTGCGCGTCAGATCGGACAGCACGTGCAGCGCCAGCGCGCCCAGCACGGGCCCCCACAGCGTGCCGATGCCGCCGACGATGGCGCCGAGCAAGGCCTCCACCGACGTCGTCGGGCCGAAGGCGATGGCCGGGTCGATGTACTGGAACACCTGCACGTAAAAAGCGCCGGCCGCGCCCATGAAGGCGCCCGACAAAACGCAGGCCGCCAGCTTGGTGCGAAACGGATCGATGCCCAGCGCACGCGCCGCGTCCTCGTTGTCGCGCACCGCCTGCAGGCGCGCGCCGTAACGTGAGTGCCGCAACCACGCGGTGCACAGCAAGGCCAGCGTGACGAAGCCGAGCATCAACAGCACGTAGCCGCGCGGCGAGCCGAACTGCAGGTTGGTGGCCGACGCGCGCAGCGGCAGCATCAGCCCGACGCCGCCGCCGGTGAAAGGCGCCGACAGCGCCAGGATGCGAAAGACTTCAGCGAAGGCCAAGGTCACCAGTGCGAAGTACGAACCCTTCAGCCCGTAGCGGAACACCAGTGCGCCGATCAGCAGCCCCACTGCGGCCGCCACCGCAATGGCCAGCAGCAGCGCCAGCCAGGGGTTGATGCCGCCCTGCAGTTGCGCGATCGCCTGCACATAGGCGCCGCTGCCGAAGAACACCGCATGGCCAAAAGAGAACTGCCCGCCGAAACCGCCCAGCATGTTCCAGGCCTGCGCCATCAAGGTGGCGTACAGCGCCATCATCATGAAGTTCAGGCTCACGCCCGAATCGGTGGCGAAAGCCGCTGCCGCCACCACGCAGACGAAAGCGGCGATGGCGAGCAGGTCTTTCATGCGCGGTCCCCGAACAGGCCCTGCGGACGCAGCAGCAGCACGGCGATGAAGATGAGGTAGATGCCGACCTGGCCCAGCGATTCACCAAGCAGCAGCCCGCCGATCGATTCGACCACGCCGATCAGCAACCCGCCGATCAGCGCGCCTGTGAAGCTGCCCATGCCGCCGAGCACGACGATGGTGAAGGCGACCAGCACGAAGCCCGAGCCGACCTGTGGGTTGACGTAGTACGCCGGCAGCAGGAAGCTCGCCGCCGCGCCCAGGCAGGCTAGGCCGATGCCGTAGCTCATCGCATAGACATGCTCGACGTCGATGCCCATCAGCTTGGCGCCCTGCTTTTCCTTGGCCACGGCGCGGATGGCGCGGCCCAGGTCGGTGCGGCGCACGATCCACAGCAG
The DNA here is from genome assembly GCA_963774675.1 of uncultured beta proteobacterium. Taxonomy (GTDB): domain Bacteria; phylum Pseudomonadota; class Gammaproteobacteria; order Burkholderiales; family Burkholderiaceae_C; genus CAIKUF01. The sequence goes on from CAVZFV010000009.1 coordinate 440,327, forward strand.
CAGCGCGGCCACCGCCAGCGCGCCGACGAAGGCGATTAGCTTGGGCAACGCGATCAGTGCCGGCTCACCGCCGAAGGGCGACGGGATCGGCACGGTGCTCAGGGTGTAGGGCGTGTCGATGCTGCGCGTGTCCGCGCTGAAGGCCAGCAGCGCCAGGTTCTCCATGACGATCGCCAGGCCGAGCGTGACGAGCAGGATGTTTTCGTCCCTGCCGTGGCTGGCGCGGTTGATGACGACGCGTTGCAGCGCATAGCCGAAGGCGAACATGCCGGCCACCATCACCGGCAGCGCGGCATAGGGGTCCCAACCCAGCTGCGTGTTCAACAGGTACACGCCGTACAGCGCCAGCATCAGCGCCGCGCCGTGCGCGAAATTGATGATGTGCAGCACGCCGTAGATCAGCGTCAGGCCGAGCGCGACCAGCGCGTACACCGCGCCGGTCGTCAGCCCGTTGAGCAGCGACGGGAAGAGGATGTCGAAATCGAGCATCGACATGCGATGTCTCGGCAGGCGCGGTTCAGCCCTTCATCGGGAACACCGGCTCGGCCTGCCGGTAGTCGCGCGGGATGATGACCTTGATGTCGCCGCCCAGCACCTGCGTCATCAACGGCTGTGCACCGGCGTTCTGGCCGTTGATCATCTTTGTCGGCCCATAGGGCATGAAGTGGTCGGAGAACGTGGACGCGGCGAGCGCGTCGTTGATGGCGGCGCGGTTCGTCGATTTGGCGCGGTCGATGCCGTCGGCCAGGAACATCATCGCCGTGTAGGTGTTGAAGATTTCGTAGGTGAAGAACAGGCCCTTGGCTTCGACACGTTTGCGCAAGGCCAGTGCGCGCGCGTCCTTCGGGTTGAACCAGTGGTTGCAGTCGATGATGCCGTTGGCCGCGTCGGGAAACTCCTTCAGGAACTTGAAGCTCGAGGCCGCACCGCCCAGCACCGAGTAGATGGCCTTGGGCTGCACCTTCTGCTGCTGCATCGTGCGCACCAGCAGCGCGTATTCGTTGTAGTAGTTGGCCGGGATCACGATGTCCGGGTTGAGCGCCTTCATGCGCAGCACGATGTTGTTGAAGTCGCGCGTCGGGTTGGCGTGCTTGATGACCTCCTTGACCTCGAAGCCGTAGCCCGGCAGCTCGCGCGACAGCAGGTTGGCCGTGCCGGTGCCGAACAGCGATTCTTCGTGGATGATCATCACCGTCTTCGCTGGATTGCCTGCGGTGCGGTTGAGCACGTGCAGGTTGATCACCGCAACTTGCGCGCACACGCCGTAACCGGGGCCGAAGCGGAAGGTGTTGAGCAAGCCGCGCTGCACGATTTGGTCCGCCACGCCCACGTCCACCACATGCGGCAGGTTGTACTTGGCCGCAGCCTGCGTGGTGGCCAGGCAGATGGCCGACGCGTACGCGCCCAGCACCGAGGCCACGCCGGCCTCATTCATCTTTTCCACCTCGGCCGCGCCGACCTGCGGCTGCGATTGCGCATCGCCCAGCAGCGGCTCGATCCTGGCGCCGCCCAGGCCTTTCAGACCTCCTGCCTTGTTGATGTCCTCGATGGCCAGCAGCGCGCCTTCGCGGCACTGTTGGCCAGAGAAGGCCAGCGCGCCCGTCACCGGGTGCAGCACGCCGATCTTCACCGCCGCCGGCTGCGCGCCGCCGATCAGCGGGAAGGCCAGGGTGGACGCAGCGGCGGCCGCTTGCTGGATGAAGGTGCGACGGTTGTTCATGGTCATCTCCTGCTCGAGTTGAGGGACTGTGGATCAACGATCAATGGAAGGGGGCGTGCAATTCCTTGCCCACCCAGACTTTGGCGTCGATGTCGCCGACGCGGGACAACTGCATTTCGTAGCGGTAGCGGTCGGGCCGGTACAGGCCGTGCAGCCACTGTATCGGCCGCTCGTCGGTGTCCAGCACCAGGCGGCTGACCGCGAGCAGCGCCGAACCGACATCGACCTGCAGCAGTTGCGCAATGGTGGCATCGGCCAGGCAAGCAGAAAGGCTCTGTGTCGAGCGCCCAATGCGCACGCCCGCGGCTTCGAGCAGCAGCAGGATCGGCTGACGTGCCAGCTCGCGCCGGCCGAAGCCGCACGCTGCGGCCTCCGGCACCCAGGTGGTGATGTGCGACAGCGGGCCGGCGCGCGTGCTGCGCACTCGCACCGCCTTTTGCACACGGCCGTCGAGCGGCAGTTGCAGCGCCTGCGCCACCGCCACGGGTGCGAGCACCGTGTCGCATTCGATCACCTTGACCGAGGTGTGCAGACCCACGCTGACGATGCTTTGCAGCAGCCCGCCGAGCGCGGCGCTGGACGCCGGCCGCATGGCACCGGTGATGTCGCGCGACACCTGTGTTCGCGCTCGTGTGGTGCCGCGACCCGGTGAGCGCACGATCCGCCCTTCCGCGACCAGGCGTTCGAGAGCCTTGCGCACGGTCACCCGCGCCACGCCGAACTCCTGCGTCAGTGCCAGTTCGCTGGGCAAGCGCTGCTCGAAGCGGCCCTCGTCCAGCTGCTGGCGCAGCACCAGATAGATCTGGTGGTACTTAGGCAGCGGCAGCGCATCGAGCATTTGGTCGACGGTATGTCTGCCCTATTGATCTGTCAATGGGACAGATCCGCCGAGTGTTGCGTGCTCAGCCGCAGACGAACATTCACTGCAGCCGGACGTGCGAACAACCAGCACCCGAAGTCAGCGATCTTATTGTCCTACCGATATGCACGATCGGAGGGGCCACCTCAGCGCCCGACCGTAGCGCGGTCGAGAAGCCGGTTGCACCCCAAGGCAATGTGGCTGCGGAGTTCGTCAAGTTCATCGGTGTACGACAGCGGCACACCGACGCGGCCATCGCCACCTACAAGCCCAGACCAACAAATGCGATCAACACGTTGACGACCAGCGGTTCAGCGCCAATGACGGTGTCCCACCAGCGACCGTGAGGCGATCGGATCGGCGCGATGGTTCCCATCGGTGAACGATATCGGAGCCGGCCCTCTGGGCTGCTCTACACAAATTCACCCAGGCGCGGCGTCTTGGAGTCGTCGCTTCGATGGGTCTGCGGGAGCTGCGAGCATGGCGGCATTCAACTTGTAGGCCTGCTTTGTGGCGATGCAATCGGCGACGCCAATGCCGCACCTCGACCCAAACCTGCCAGCCGGGTTGCTCCAAAGCAGCCGGACGGCGAGCCATCGCTGTTCTTGTTTCGCCTCTACGAAGAGGCCGTTCGCGATCTCACGCACCCGGCCACAAGCGGGTATCCATGACGGCCCGCTTCCTGGCGGTTTAATCTCGCAGGCTACTCGCACGGCGCCAGATTTTTGAACGCGCACCGGATGCAGCCGCCGGTCGCAGCCGAATCGCTTCGAACCCCACACGCGACGAAAGCAGCACTTGAACGCACCCGGACCCCAGTAGCGATGTCGTAGATCGCGAGCTCTTCAACCGGCTGAGGTGAGAAGGGGCAAGGTTCGTGGAGCATCGAAGTGCCACGTTCTTGCGCACTGCTACGATCCTCAAGTTCGCGCGTCGCCTCCAGGAGGACGACTATGGGCGGGTACACCCTGCTGCTTGCTGATTTGGTCGACAGCACTTCGCTGGTCGAGCACTTGGGTGACGCGCGAGCGGCCGAATTGTGGACCGAACATGACCGACGCGCGCGGCAGCTGCTTGCCCAGCACGACGGGCTCGAGATCGACCGCAGCGACGGCTTCTTTCTGCTCTTCAACCACCCCGAAGGCGCGGTTCGTTTTGCCGCGGAGTACCACCGCCTGGTCGGCGAACTCGGCTTGGCGGCCCGCGTCGGCGTACACATGGGATCGGTGACGCTTCGCCGCAACGCGCCGGATGACGTGGCGCGAGGCGCCAAGCCGGTGGAGGTCGAAGGCCTGGCCAAGCCCCTGGCCGCCAGGATCATGGCCCTGGCCGGCGGCGGCCGGACGCTGCTCAGTGCCGACGCCGCGGCGTCACTCGATGCGGCGGCGCTCGGAGGCCAGGTCCTGCACCGCCACGGCCATTACCGGTTCAAAGGCATCGAGGACCCAGTCGAGGTCGCCGAGCTGGCCTCGCCCTCCGCGGCGTGCACACCGCCGCCCGATACCGACAAGGCCTACCGCGTAGTACGTGTCGGCGAACTGTGGCGACCGGTGCGCGAGTTGCGCCACAACCTCGTTCCCGAGCGCGATGCCTTCGTGGGACGCCAGGCCGAGTTGCATCACCTCGCCGAACAGTTTGAATCTGGCGCGCGGCTGTTGACGGTGTTGGGCCCAGGCGGCACCGGCAAGACGCGGCTGGTGCAGCGCTACGCGATGGCCTGGCTTGGCGAGTGGCCCGGCGGTGTGTACTTCTGCGACCTGTCGGAGGCACGCAGCCCGGAGGGAATCCACTTCGCGTTGGCGCTGGCGATGGGTGTGCCGCTCGGCAAGGGCGACGCCGGTGCGCAGCTTGGCCATGCCATCGCCGGTCGCGGGCGCTGCCTGGTGATTCTGGACAACTTCGAACAGGTGCAGCCACTCGCCCAAGCCACTGTCGGGCAGTGGCTGGACCGCGCGGCGCAGGCCCGTTTCCTCGTCACGAGCAGGGAGCGGCTGCACTTGGCCGGCGAAGTGGTTGCCGAGCTCGAACCTCTTGCCCTCGCCGACGATGCAATGGCGCTGTTCGCGGTCCGCGCCCGGGCGCAGCAGCCAGATTTCACGATCAATGCTGGCAACCATGACGCCGTGGCAGAGATCGTGCGGCTGCTCGATGGCCTGCCGCTGGCGATCGAGCTGGCCGCGGCGCGCGTGCGAGTACTGTCGCCGGCTCAGATCGTCGTGCGCATGAAGGACCGCTTCGCGCTCCTGACCGGCGCCCGCGGCGTCACGGCCCGACAGGCGACCCTGAGGGCGGCGATCGACTGGAGCTGGGATCTGCTCGCGCCACGGGAGCAGGCAGCGTTGGCGCAGTGCGCGGTGTTCGACGGTGGCTTCACGCTCGAAGCCGCCGAGGCGGTGGTCAATCTGAGCGCCTGGCCAGAGGCGCCTGCGGTGCTGGACACGATCCAGTCGCTGGTAGACAAGAGCCTGTTGCGTGCCTGGCTGCCCAAGTTGGTGGGACGACTGGACATCGCAGAGCCGTTCTTCGGCATGTACCTCAGCATCCACGAATACGCTAACCAGAAGCTGCAAGCGTTTAGCGGGCCTGTTGCCGGGGACGCCGAACAGCGACACGCACGCTACTTTGCTGGGTTCGGCAGCGACCCGGCACTCGACGCGTTGCTTAGGCATGGTGGAATCGTCAAACGCCGGATACTGGCGCTCGAACTCGAGAATCTGGTCTCCGCGTGCCGGCGCGCAATCCAGCGCCATGATCCCGAGATTTCCGCGGCGTGTTTCCTCGCGGCGTGGGCCGTGTTCGAAGCACAGGGCCCGTTCAACTCGGCCGTCAAGCTGGGCCTGCAGGTGGAACGGCTCGCCGGAATTGCGCCGCATCAGCGCGCGCTCGTGCAGATCGCACTCGCGCATGCCATGCGTGCCGAAGGCAATATCGCGCCGTCCGACTCGATGCTGGCGCAGTCGCTGGCCTTGGCACGGCAACCGCAGGACCGCCGCGCAGAGGCGATCGCCTTGCGCAACCTCGCCACGGCACGCCATCGCGAGGGTCACACGGAGGATGCACAGTGGTGCTTCGATGCGGCGCTGGCGCTCCATGAAGCCCTGAACGACCGTGCGCAGCTGGGCGTGCTGCGCGCCAACATCGCCAACCTTCAGATGGAACAGGGAAGGATGGTCGAAGCACTCGCCAGTTATGAGGCCGCGCTGGCGCTACACCGCGAGGTGGGCAACCGCGCCGCCGAAGGCATCGCGCTGGGAAATCTCGCCACGCTGCACCACGAACTGGGCCACGTCGCCGAAGCGCGCGTCGCCTACGACAGCGCGCTGTCGATCCACCGTGAGGCAGGCAGTCTGCTTCAGGAGGGCATCACTCTGGGGAACTTAGGCATCCTCCTCAGTGAGCAGGCCGCCCATCCCGAGGCCGCCGCGCACTATCGTGCGGCGCTGCAGATCCACCGCGAGACCGGCAACCGCCGAAGCGAGGGAGTCGTGCTGGGGCTCATCGGCGAACTGCACATGGCACTCGGCGAATTCGAACAATCCAAGACGAACAACGACGAGGCGCTGCGCATCCATCGGGAAGTGGGCAATCGCCGGTTCGAGGGTGGCGCTCTGGGAAGCCTGGGCGAACTGCTGGTGGCACAAGGTGGGATCGAGCCCGGCCTGCAAGCGCTGGATGCTGGCATTCGTGTGTTGCGGGAGGTCGGCGACCGACTTGACGTGGCAAAGCTGTTGTGCGCGAAGGGCCGCGCCGCGCTGGCCGCGGGTGACCGTTCAGCCGCATTGTCGGCGCTCAGCGAAGCCGAGATCATCAGTGCCGAGCTCGGCGCGGAGCCGGCTTCCGAACTCGGTCGGCGGATCGAGGCCTTGCAAAACTTGTTGGACCGAGCGCCATAGACCTGACGTGTGGTTTCGATTTCCGCTTGTTTGCTTGGAGTCTGACCTTTCGGGCGACCCATCTGGGTCGCGGGCAGGTGTACGCGGCCGGGGGTCAACGGGCACCAGTACGACGCACACCGGAAGTTCGAGGCCAGACGATCGGAATGCGCTATTCAGCGGTCGGCCGCATCGGTCGGGTGGGCGGTGCTTGACGGCCAGTTCCAGTCCTTCGGTCGACCAGAAAAGCGCCACGCCAATGACCGATTGCGAAGTCGAGCCGCCCAGGGTCGACGACGGTTCGAAGGATTACTTTCTCCAGAGCAGTCGCTCACGGCCTGGCGGCGTCGGCAGGTACCGGAGCAGTGCCGTACGTACGCAGGCGAACTGGAACTGCCGACCTAAAGCCGGCCGTCAGCGCCGTGACGTCGACAGCCGCTGAGGCAAATGCAGCGGGTCTCGCCAGCAATATTTGGGGGATTGCTTTTCGACGCCGAACTTGGCAATGTGGCGCCGCAATCCAATCCCAGGAAACATCCTTTCGAGCCAGAAGGCGCCTGGGAGACTCGCGGTTGCTACCCGTCCTCAACGCTCCTGGAAGACTTGGGAGAAAAGATCATGAAGCGTGCCTCGCTGATTTCGTGGCTCGGTGGTGCGGTTCTCGCGCTGTGCGTCCTCCCCGCCGCCGCGCAGTGGAAATACCCCGCGCCGCCCACCTCGGATGCCGCTAACACCTGGTTCGGCAAGCGATATGAAGATCCCTACCGCCCGCTCGAGAACACAGGTGACAAGGCGGTCGCGGCCTGGTTCAAGGCGCAGGCGGTACTCACTGACAGTGTGCTGTCGCGCATCCCGGGGCGCGACGCGCTGGTTCGTGAGTGGCTGGAGATGGACAAGCGCGCGCCAGCCAAGTACCGCAGTGTGCAGGTCGAGGGAGGGCGCGCCTTCTACCGCAAGACGCTCGGCGGGGAGAATGTCGGCAAGCTCTACTTGCGCGCGGGCTGGGACGGTGCCGAGAGCCTGCTCTTCGACCCGGCAAGCTACAAGAAGGGGCAGGTCACCACCGTCAGCCAGTTCGTTCCGTCCTTCGACGGCAAGTACGTGCTGCTGGGCCTCACGGCCAAGGGCGCGGAGTGGTCCGAACTGCGCGTGCTGAAGGTTGATGGCCGCGAGTTGCTGCCCGACTCGATCTACCCGGTGGAGCCATTCGGCCTCGGCTGGTTGCCGGACAATGGCGGCTTCTTCTACAACGGAAGCGACATCACCGATATCAAGAGCCCGGATATCGAACTCAATCGGCAGCTACGCGTGCACCGGCTGGGCACGGCGGCGGGCGCCGATCGAGACATTCTGAGCAATGCCAGCACGCCGGAACTTGCCATCGTGGCCAAGGAGATACCGATTGGCATATTGCCCGAGGTGGCGCCGGGGTACATCGTCGGCATGCTTGTCACGGTCCAAGCGGAAATGCGCCTGTACGTGGCTCGGGTTGCCGGGCTCGGCGAGGCGGATGTGGCGTGGCAGAGCCTCGCTCAGCTCGACGACAAGCTGGTCAATGGCTTCGCCGTCTATGGCGACTCGGTCTACGCAGTGACCCACGCCGGGGCGCCGCACTACAAGGTGGTGCGCACGTCCATCGACAAGCCGGACTGGAAGAACGCGCAAACCGTTGTTCCCGAAGCTGGAGATTCGATCGACACGATCGCGCAGAGCAAGGACTCGCTGTTTCTGTCGTACTCCGATGGCATCAACGGGCGGGTCGTCCAGCTTGACCTGACGACCGGAAAGACGCGCAACATCGAGTTGCCGCTGACCGGCGCGGTCGACCTCAATTGCCCTGACGCACACAGCAACCGCTGCCTGGTCACGGTCAGCAGCTGGGTACGCAGCCCGACCGTCTTCGAGATCGACGGCGACAGCGGCGCCGTCAAGAAGAGCAGCTTCGGCGTCGACGCGCAGTTTCCCGAGTTCGCGGATTTGGTAAGTGAGGAGGTGGAGGTGGCGGGCCACGACGGCACGCCCATTCCGCTGTCCATCATTCATCGCAAGGACATCCGGCTCGACGGTTCGACGCCTTGCATACTTGAAGGTTATGGTGCCTACGGCATCAGCTACGCGCCCTATTTCAACCCCATGTTTTCGGTTGCCGCCCATGGTGCGGTGGTCGCCATTGCCCACGTGCGTGGGGGTGGCGAGAAGGGCGATGCCTGGTACCGCGGCGGATTCAAGACGACCAAACCCAACACCTGGCTCGACTTCATCGCGGCAGCCCAGTACCTGATCGCCAAGGGCTACACGAGTCCAGCACACCTGTCCGGGCGTGGCACGAGCGCCGGCGGCATCCTCATCAGCCGGGCGATTACCGAGCGGCCGGACCTCTTCGCAGCGGCAGTGGTGAATGTCGGCCTCGGCAACGCCATGCGCGCCGAGTTTTCCGCCAACGGGCCGGTGAACACGCCCGAGTTCGGCACCGTGAACGATCCAATCGAAGCCCAGGCGCTTTACGAGATGGACGGGTTGCAGCATGTTCAGCCAGGGGTGCGCTATCCGGCGGTACTCGGGGTGGCTGGCTGGAACGACCCCCGGGTCGCGGTCTGGGAGCCGGGCAAATTTGTCGCAGCTGTCCAGCAGGCAAGCACCTCTGGGCGCCCAGCGTTGCTGCTCGTCAACTACGACAACGGACACTTCACCGAGGAAAAATCCGTCACTTACCGCAACTTCGCCGCGCAATATGCGTTTGCGCTCTGGCAGACCGGTCACCCGCAATTCCAGCCGGGAGCCAAAGCCATTTCTGGGTCCGTCAAGCGGGTAGCGAAAATATCCGACAGGAAATGATGGCGGTAAGGCCATCCCGTGCTCGCGACATGTGGAGCTGCTTGTCACCCGCACACCGCAAGTTCACGTCGTAGTTCCGCGTTCGGCTCCAAGGCGTTGACGGTATTGCCCGGGAGGTAGTCCAAACCAACGCTTGCATGCACGAAAGAAGTTGCTCTGGTCGGCGAAGCCAAGCATGTACGCCACTTGACTCAACGAAAGGCGATCCTCGGTCAAGTACTTGCGAGCCAGCTCCCGTCGCGCCTCGTCAAGCAAGCGCTGGAACGTGGTCTGCTCCGCGTGCAGTCGGCGTTGCAGCGTTCGGTCCGTCAAGGCCAGGCTACTGGCGATGTCCTCGCGGCGTGGCTCGCCATCATGCAGCCGCCGGATGATTTCTTCGCTAACGCGGTAGCTACAGCGGGCGTTCCCAAGACTCGTCATTCGCTCCTGAATCAGACGCTCATGCAAGACAAACATTGAAGGGTTGCGCGAGGGGATAGGTGCATCGAGGTCTTCGGCGCCCAATAGGATGCGCGTGGTCGGTTGCCCGAACCGCAAGGGGCATGCAAAGGCGACGCCGTACGGACGGAGGTCTACTGGATCGGGAAACGTGAACTCCGCGCTCAGTGCGCGCACGTCACGACGTGTGAGCCAGCGGCATAGCGTCAGCAACGACAGCAGACCATACTCCTGCCTCTGCCTGGGCACGCGCTGCGAATTGCCCGTGTGGCCGAGTACCAGCCAGCACCTGTTGCCGTCTGGGATCAACTCGAACGTCGCGGCATCCGAAATCAACGCAAGGTAGCGTGCAAGATTACCTAGGCTGGCGCGCAGGGTGGCACTGGACAACATCGCGTAGCCCACAACGTCGAAATTGACGTACTTCGAAGTCAACTCGGGGTCCATGCCCAGGGCCGCATTGCCCGACCAAGTCACGGCCAGCTCCCAAAGTTCGGACACCTTGTCGGCGCCGAAGCGCGCATCGGGCTTGTCGAGCAGTTCGATGTCCAGCCCCACGGTCGTAAAGAGCCGCGACACGTCGATGCCCTGCGAGGCAAACATGTCGGCAACGCCCTTGACCCAGGTTGATGAACTCGTGCGGTCCATGATCGATGTGGCACTCTGAAGTCACTATTTTGGTTGCATTGCGATAGCTCCACACGGGCGCCTACCCCTCAAAATTCCTCCCTCAGCGCAGGACACGGCGCGTTGCAGAAACCTTGAGGCTTTGCTGCCCAGTGCAAGCCCCCATTTACCCTTGTCAAGGAGACAATTCATGAAGCTGAATTTCAAGGCGCACGTGGCAATCGGGGTGAGCCTCGCGACGATATTCTTGAGTGGTTGCGGAGGCTCTAGCAGCCCGCCCCCCGAGTCGAGAAGCACAATCTACGGCGCAGTTCAGGGTAACGACGAGACCAGCACCTCCGGTACCTATTCGTGGAAGGGTGTCCCGTTCGCGAAGGCACCCGTGGGTGACCTGCGCTGGAAGGCGCCCGTGGAGCCTGATGCCTGGTCTGGCACGCTTGTGACGCAGACGTTCGGCAATGCCTGCATTCAGAACGGACGGATCTACGGCCCGGGTGCGAACAACACCTACGACAGCACGATCGGCACCACGCTAAACACGCCGGTCGGCAGCGAGGACTGTCTGACGCTGAACATCTGGCGACCGGCGACAGGTGACGTCGGGCTGCCGGTGCTGTTCTTTATCTACGGTGGCAGCAACATCTCGGGCTACACGGCTGACCCCGTATACAACGGCGCGAGCCTGGCGAAGACTGCGAACGCAATTGTCGTCACGGCGAACTATAGAGTTGGCGTGCTTGGCTTCTTCAACCTTCCGCAGCTCAAGACTGGCGCGCCCGCGAACGATGCGTCAGGCAACTTTGCGATCCTCGACAACATCCAGGCGCTGAAGTTCATCAACAAGAATATCGCGAACTTCGGCGGCGACCCGGACAACGTCACGGTGATGGGCCAGTCGGCCGGCGCGATCAACACCTGGGCCTTGTTGACGTCACCTTTGACCGCCGGTCTATTCCACAAGGCGATTCCGCTGAGCGGGGGCATCTCGCTGGCCAGCGACCTGCCGCCGGGCTCGATCCCGACGCTCAACCCACCCGCCACCTATCTTGCGCAGGGCAACGCGCTTCTGGCGGCCCTGCTGATTGCCGATGGAAAGGCGACTGACGCGGCAAGCGCGCAGGCCTATATCGCAACCCAGACCGACGCCCAGATCGCCGCCTACATGCGAGGCAAGGATGCCGGGACGATTCTGACCACCGTCTTGAGCAAGGGGTTGACAGGCTCCGGTCCGATCCCAGACGGAACAGTCGTACCGAGCGACCCGATCGCTTCGATCACCGCCGGCAACTATCACAAGCTGCCACTGCTCGTAGGCAATACGGCCGACGAGGGCAAACTGTTTGCGCCCTACCTCTCCTTGCTTGGCGGGCCCCCGGGAATGATCGTTACCGACGCAGTTCGCTTTACGATGATGGCGAACTACAACCCGGACGCCCCGTCCCTGACCGACGCCGACATCCTGGACCCCGCCTACCTGCCCGTCACGACCCCCGGAACCGGCTATAACGCGAAGACTGCGCTTCTCGCTTCGGTCTTCACGACGGCAAGCCGCGTCAATGTGCTGACCGCAGTGACGAGCCAGCAGTCAAACGTGTGGTTCTACCAGTTCAGCTGGGCCAATGAGCCGGTGCCCTGGAACGACGTTTATGGCGCTGCGCATGCCTTCGACCTGCCATTCATTTTCGGCAACTTCGGACCTTCAGTGTTCTCGAATGCGGTGAACAGCACTGCGAACCAGCCCGGGCGACAGGCGCTGTCAGCAGCGATGATTAGCACGATCTCGGCTTTCATCCGTAACGGCGATCCGAACAACAGCGCGCTGGGGGTGACTTGGCCGGCGTGGCCGGCAACGCTGAATTTCGACGCCACACTGTCGCAGGCGAAGATCAGCGTTCAGTGAACCTGCGGTGCGTCGTCACGAACATGCTTTCGCATCGCCGACTCCGCGATGCAAGTTGACGCTCCTTCGCGAGTGCGCGAAGGAGCACGTTGTGCGCCAACACCAATTGAGGGTGAGGGAGTGCGCTGGAGGGGTGCACTGACGCTTGAGGCTCGCCCCCGAGTGCCCTCGCTCATTGCCCTGATTTCACGCCGATAACGTTGATGTCCCAGGAAGTGGTGTAAGTCGTTCGTCGCGGCAAGGCGCGTAGGGCGTAACCCGAAGCGGCTTGCCGCGCGGCGACGGCGATCCCGCTCTCGGGGTGGCCATCGTGGTCCCGGATATGGTTGAGGTGCGACCCACCAACCCGTCCGAAGTAGATTCCACGATGACCACCGCCACTATGGCACTTGCCGAGCTCGCCGAGAAGGGAGCCGACATCGACGTGCTGCGCCAGATGGTGCAGTCCATGGCCCAACGCCTGATGGAGCTCGATGTCGAGGCTCGCTGCGGCGCAGGCTACGACGAGAAGAGCACCGAGCGCGTCAACAGCCGCAACGGCTACCGAGAGCGGACCTGGGACACGCGGACCGGAACGGTCGAACTCAAGATCCCCAAGCTGGGCTCTGGGACAAACTTTCCCGAGTTCCTGGAGCCCCGGCGCACGGCCGAGAAGGCGCTCACCGCCGTCATCCTGGAGGCCTACATCCAGGGTATCTCCACCCGTTCGGTGGACGAGATGGTCAAGGCTCTCGGCATGAGCGGCGTCTCCAAGAGCCAGGTCAGCCGGCTGTGCGCCGAGCTCGACGAGCGCGTTGGCGCGTTCCTGAACCGCCAGATCGAGGGCGACTGGCCGTATCTGTGGATCGACGCCACCTACGTCAAGACACGCGAGGCCGGACGCATCGTGAGCGTGGCGGTGATAGTGGCGGTGGGCGTGAACACCGACGGCCAGCGCGAGGTGCTCGGGCTGAAGGTTGGAGCCAGTGAGGCCGAACCGTTCTGGACCGAGTTCCTGCGCAGCCTGAACCGGCGCGGGCTGCGCGGCGTCAAGCTCGTCATCAGCGACAGCCACGAGGGCATCAAGGCGGCAGCGGCCAAGGTGCTCAATGCCACCTGGCAGCGTCGCCGGGAGCACTTCATGAGGAACGCCCTGGCGCACGCCGGCAAGACGCAGCGGCGCATGGTCAGTGCGGCCATTGGCATGGTGTTCGTTCAGGAGTCGGCCGACGCAGCCGGGACGCAGTGGCGCTCTGTCGCTGATCAGCTGCGCGGCAAGTTCCCAAAGCTCGGCACGCTGATGGATGACGCCGAGAACGCCGTACTCGCCTTCATGGCCTGCCCGCGGGCGCACTGGACGCAGATCTACTCGACCAATCCGCTCGAACGCCTGAACGCCTGAACGCCGAGATTAAGCGACGCACCAACGTCGTTGGCATCTTCTCCAACGACGCGTCGATCGTGCGCTTGGTCGGCGCGATGATGCTCGAGCAAAACGACGAGTGGAGCCTGAACCGGCGCTACATGCAGCTTGAGGGCCTGCAGACCCTCAGCGATACCGTGCCCACTCGGCTGTCCGCAGTGGCCCGCTGAGTACCGCGCATCTCAGCTCTCTCCGGGCTGTGGACTTACACCATGCGTTGGGACATGACCCCGGTAACCTCCAAGAAGTCCTGTTCAGCGCGCTTGAAATGTGCAGACATGCCCACATCGCCTTGCTTCGAAAGTCTGGCTTGACGCTCGAAATCTCGTCCTTCGATCGTCGCTGAAGGGTTGCCTGGACACAGCCCAGCAGTCGAACTCGACGCCGAACAGCTGACCTTTCGGACGGGCCAGCCACTGTGTGAAGCGATGGCCGAACTGCAGCCGCTGCCCCGGGGGGTGATCACGGCCGCCGAGCCACGTCTGCAGTGCCTGCGGCCGATGTTCGGCGACACGATCACGCCAGTGCAATGGGAACATCACACCCGATGCACCAATGGCCTTCAGAGCCGCGCAAAGGCTTACAGGCGCGTCTCCATGTCCACCAACAGCCACATGGTCTGCGAAAGGGCAATCGGAGTCGCCTAGAGTCTGTTTCCTGCATCGGCATTCGATTCGGGAGGTCACGTCATGAAGTTGCTGCTCATCGGTACCACGGGCACGATCGGAAGTGCTGTTGCTGCAGCGCTTGCGCAGCGGCACGAGGTGATCGGAGTGAGCCGCCACACGGACCCCCTGTCCGTAGACATCTCGTCACCTGCTTCGATTCGGGCGTTGTTCGCGGCGGTCGGACCGATCGATGGCGTGATCAGCGCCTGCGGTGCGGCGCGCTTCAAACCGCTGGCACAGCTGGATGACGAAGATCTTGCGTTCTCTCTGCAGAACAAGCTGATGGGGCAAGTCAACGTCGTGCGCGAGGGCCTTCAGCGCGTGCGCGACGGTGGCGTCGTGGTCGTCACCAGCGGCATCCTGAGCCGCTCACCGACACCCGGCAGCAGCGCCATCAGCCTGGTCAATGCCGGTGTCGAAGCCTTCGTGCGCGCAGCGGCGCTCGAGGCACCGCGCGGCATCCGAGTCAACGTCGTCAGTCCGCCATGGGTGTCCGAGACGTTGACCAAGCTCGGCATGGATCCAAAGGGCGGCCTTGCGGCGTCGGTTGTCGCGCAAGCCTATGTCCGCGCAGTCGATGGCACGGCCACAGGTCAGGTCATCGAGCCCTCGGCGGCTTCCGGCGGCTGACGCTGCGAGATTGTCCGGCGCGCCCTGGGTTCCCAGGTCGCGCGGTGCCGCTTGAAGGGCGACGGATCGAGCGCCGCCAGGCTCAGGCTGCGAGCGGCCCGACCGCAGCCGGATCATCGCTACTCGATTGGTCCGGCGCCCCGGCGCCACGTCGCGCAATGCGCCATCGTGGTAGCCGTTCTACGCACCACCTCCTTCTGTCCTTCTTGGCGTGACTCAGAATCGAGCCACCTCCGCCTGAAGTGGCGCCGGTTGAATGTCCCATGTCAACGACGTTGCGCTGATCTTGCGACTGGCGGCTGTCGGGCGAGCAGTCTGAGCTGCCGGCCGGCGGCAAGGGTCGATCGCGCCCTTTCGCTGTCGGAGCGCCGCTGGCAGGTCTCCGACCTGTTGCCGGCATTCGGACCTACGCGGGTGACGGCTGGCCGCCCTTGCTGCATTGGCACGGCCATGCCGGTGGTGGTCACGTCGCCGAGTGGTGGAGAGTCGCAGAGGCCGAAGACACAACTTCCTCCGCATCTTCCTTCGTGTAGGAAATGACGGAAGTAACCCCCACCGGCCAATCGCTATCTGGCACCGAGCGCCGTCAGCAGCGTCCGTCCGGGCCGACTTTGAGGTACTTCCGCAGCCAGCCCACCGCGAGCGCACGCGCGTGGCGCATGGCGATCTTCTCCTCGGGCGAGGCATCGGCGCGGAAGTCGAACGCGCGGCGCGCCATCGGGTACATCTGCAATTCGACCGGCACGCCGCGCTCCCAGAGCGCGTAGAACGCGCGGCCGTTGTTCATGCGGCGCAGCTCGTAGTCGGCGTCACCGATGAGCATCAGCACCGGCGTCGTGACCGTCAACACTTCGGGCGCGACCGAGAACAGCTGCTGCGGCTCGGGCGCATTTGGGTTCTGGAAATGGCCGTAGTAGGAGACGATCGCCGCGATGTCCTGCGAGCGCTTGGCAGCGAGGCGGATGGCGTAGTACGACCCGCGCGACATTCCGACGACGCCGACCGGCCCCTTGCAGACGTCGCGGCGCGACTGCAGCGCGCCGAGCGCGGCCTCGACATCGGCCTCGCTTTCGGGGTGATGCCGGTCGGGCCAACGCTCGATCATGTTGCCGGTCTGCCAGTTCGGCGCGAGCACGAGAAAGCCCTGCGATGCCAATTCGCGCATGTGCGACCGGTCCTCGTCCTCGAAGCCGCGTTTGGCGTGGATGTAGAGCACACCCGGGAAGGGCCCGGCGCCGGACGGGCGGGCGATCTCGATCGGCACCTCGTAGCTGCCGGCGCGCACGCTGGCCTTCTCGAGTGGCTGCGCGACGACCGCCCGCGACGCGAGCAGCGTGGTCAGCGCGAGTAGCGCAAACAGCAACCTCACCGGCCCGAATCGGCCAGTGTGATGCGCACACACCGGCGTTCTGAACTCGCGGCCGCGCATTTGGCAGGCAACTTCGCAGCTCGACATGGGAGCCCCCTTCCGGCTCACATTCTCGGCCCTCCTGGCGCGAGTTGCGGCGCGATCCCTGTGCACTTCGCAATCTCGCATTCGACGCCATTCAATCGCGGCCGCAACCGCTACCGGCGCGCGGCTTGGGACATGCCAGCGCGCCACAGCCTCACGCCATGAGCTTGTGCGCAGGCATCCTGCTCAGCGGAACACACAACCACCGGCGCAACCGCAAGCACCGTCTTCGCGCCGACAATGCAACCCACGCCTCCGCCCATGCTGACGATCCACTTCGCCAACCGCACCGAACGGCTCGCCGGCCTGCTGGTCGAGCGCGTCGGCACCGGGGCGGTGTTCGTACCCGACGAGGTGATCGTGCCGAGCGCGGCGCTGCGACGGTATCTCGCGCTCGCGCTCGCGCGGCGCCATGGCATCTGCGCCAACGTGCGCTTCGGCTACCTCGCGCAGAGCCTATGGCAGTGGATCGCCCGTGTCGTGCCCGGCGTGCAGGCCGAGTCGCCGTTCGCGCCCGGCGTGCTCGCGTGGCGCATCTTCGCCGCATTCGACGAGCCGGGCGCGTTCGACGCCTACCCTCGCCTGCGCGACTACCTCGCGCGCGGCGACGCGGTGATGCGCTTCGAACTCGCGCAACAGGTCGCCGGCCTTTTCGATCAGTACATCACCTACCGGCCTGAATGGTTGAGCCGTTGGTCCGCGGGTCGGGGCATCGCGCATGGCGTCGGTGCCAACTCGACAGGCACGGCGGACGAAGAATGGCAAGCCGCACTATGGCGCCGGTTGGCGGGCGACGCCGGCGCCGCGCACCCGGCTGCGGCGTTCGCTGCCGCGCTCGGAACCCACGGCGACGCACTCGTCGCCGCCGGCACCTTGCCCGCCGCGCTGCACGTGTTCTGCCTGCCTTCGATGCCGCCGCTGCACCTCGGCCTGCTGCAGGCACTCGGGCAATGTGTCGACGTGCAGCTCTACGCGCTCAACCCCTGCCGTGAATACTGGCTCGAAGTGACGGACCGCCGCCGCCTCGCCTATCTGGCTGCGCGCGCGGCGCCGGGCGAGGAACTGCATCACGAGGAGGGCAACCGATTGCTCGCCGCCTGGGGCCAGCAGACGAAGGCGCAGCTCGAACTGTTGATCGCCGCGACCGGCGATGCAGTGATCGACGAGGCGTACTTCGACGAGCCCGAGGCCGATCCCGAGCGCGAACCCGAGCGCGAACCCGAACCAGCGAGCCTGCTGGCCCGCGTGCAACGCTCGGTGCTGGACTTGACCAAGCTCGCGCCGGGCTCGATCGCGCTCGCCGAGGACGACCGCAGCATCGAGGTCCACGTCTGCCACGGCCTCGCGCGCGAGCTCGAGGTGTTGCACGACCGGCTGCTCGCACTGTTCGCCGGTTCGCAGCCGCCCGAGCCCGGCGACATCCTCGTCGTCACGCCCGATCTCGAAGCGGCCGCGCCGCTGATCGACGCCATCTTCGGCACCGCGCCGGCGGATCGCCGCATCCCGTTCCATGTGACGGGCCGCGGACGCAGCAGCGTCAGCCCGGCGGCGCGCGCGCTGCTCGACCTGCTCGCTCTCGCCGGCTCCCGCTACGCGGCAAGTGCCGTGTTCGGGCTGTTGCAGCAGCCGATCGTCGCCCGCCGCTTCGGGCTGGCCACCGACGACCTCGCGCAGGTACACACCTGGCTGCATGACGCCGGTGTGCACTGGGCGCTCGACGCCGGGCACCGCGCCAGCTTCGGCCTGCCCGCGCAATCGCGCTACAGCTTCGC
Source organism: uncultured beta proteobacterium (assembly GCA_963774675.1). Classification (GTDB taxonomy): domain Bacteria; phylum Pseudomonadota; class Gammaproteobacteria; order Burkholderiales; family Burkholderiaceae_C; genus CAIKUF01. The sequence goes on from CAVZFV010000009.1 coordinate 458,503, forward strand.
CGACGGCCTCGATCGGCTGTACCTCGGCTACGCGCTGCCAACGCGCGTCGATGCGCCCTTTGGCGCGCGCTTGCCGGCAGGCGACGCCGAAGGGTCGGATGCGGTCGCGCTTGGTGCACTCTGGCGTTTCGTCGGGCTGCTCGCCGCGCTGCACCGGCGTGTCGCGGCGCCACTGGCGGCGACCGACTGGCCCACGCTGCTCACCGAGCTGCTGCACGATTTCCTCGAGCCGCAAGGCGATGAGTTGGAGGACCTGCGCGAGACACAGGCCGCAATCGAGCGCTTCGCCGCCGAACTACATCGCGCCACCCCGGATCAGCGCTTGCCGCTTGATGTGCTGCGCAGCGCGCTCACCGCGGCGCTCGACGATGCGGCGCGCGGCGGCGTGCCCACCGGCGCCATCACCTTCGCCTCAATGAACAGTCTGCGCAACCTGCCCTACAAGATCGTCTGCGCGATCGGCCTGAACGACGGCGCTTTCCCGACCCAGCCCCGCCCAGCGGAGTACGACCTGATGGTGCGCGACCCGCGGCCGGGGGACCGGCAACGCCGCGTCGACGAGCGCAATCTGTTCCTCGATCTGCTGCTTGCCGCGCGCGAGCACTTCTACCTGAGCTACACCGGCCGCAGCCTGCGCGACAACGCGCCGCTGCCACCCTCGACGCTGGTATCAGAGCTGCTCGAGACGCTGTTGCCGGCGATCGCAGGCGACCAGGATGCGGCGCGCGCGCGGCTCGTCGTACTGCACCCGCTGCAAGGCTTCGCCGAGATCGGATTCAGGGCCGACGTCGACCCGCGCCTTCGGGGTTTCGACAGCGAAATCGCAGCCGCGTTGCGACAGCGGACGGCAGAAGCGTCTGTAGCTCCGCCGCCCGAAGCGCATTTGGGCGCGCAAGACGCGCCAGATGGACCGGTCTCAACGCGCGCCGCGCAGCCGGAAGAGGACGACGAGAACTTCGCAAACGAGGCCATGCCGGCCTTCTTCGCCACGCCGCTCGCGCCCCCCGGCGACGAGTGGTGCGATGTCTCGCTCGCCGATCTGATCGCCTTCTTCGGCAACCCGTGCCGCTATCTGCTCGAGCGGCGCCTGGGCGTTGCATTGGCCAAGGCCGAAGAGGAGTTGCAGGATGACGAGCCGTTTATTGCCGGCGTCCCCGCGCGCAGCGCGCTCGCCGCGCGCTTGCTGCCCGGGCTATGCGCGGGGCAAGACATCCACACCGTACGCGCCCTTGCGCTCGCCGGTCCGGAGGTGCCCGCAGGTGCCTTCGGCCGGCACTTCCTCGATCGCGAGCTTGCAGGCCTCGAGCGCTTCGCGCTGCAGCTGAATGCGCTGACCGCAACGCCGGTTTGTGCGCCGCATGTTTCGCACGTCGAGTTGACGCACGAAGCACGCACTTGGCGCGTGCACGCCGGATTTGCCGACCTGCGCGCGAGCGGCCTGGTTCGCCATCGCTACGACGAAGTGCGTGCGCGCGATCTGATCGATGCCTGGCTGCATCACCTGCTGCTGTGCGCCGATCCACCATCCGGCGTCGCGCTGCGTACCACATTGCTTTCGCGCGATGCGTGCGTCGTGCTCGACCCCTGCGCGGCGGCGCGCGAGACGCTGCACGAACTCGTCTCGCTCTATGCGCGCGGGCTGCAGGAGCCGCTGTACTTCTTTCCGAAGACTGCATGGGCGTACATGGAGAGCGGCGAGAGCATCGCCAAGGCCCTGTCGACATGGCAAGTCAGCGATCGCCACCCCTTCGGCGAGTCGGCGGACCCGGCCTACCGCCTCGCGCTGCGCGCGCTGCCGGACCCGATGGGCGATGGCTGGGCTGCGTTCGAAGCCTGCGCGAGGACGATGTTCGTGCCGCTGCTGGGACACATCGAGAGGACACGCTGAGATGAAACGGCCCCAAGCTCACTTCGTTCGCTGCCCCGTGGCCCCGCTGGGGCCGCTGTGTGGCCCGTGGGCGCGTCAGTACCTTCGGGCGGCCGGGCGGTACTGACATGAGTTCCGGGGAGTCATTCGACGTCTACAGCTGCGAGCTCGCCGGCACGAACCTGATCGAGGCGTCGGCCGGCACGGGCAAGACGTGGAACCTCTGCGGCCTGTATCTGCGCCTGTTGCTCGAACGTGGCTTGCCCGTGCAGCAGATCCTCGTCGTCACTTTCACGAACGCGGCGACCGCCGAGTTGCGCGATCGCATCCGCAGCCGCATCGCAGAGACGCTCGCCTTCGTGCGCGACGGTGTTGCGCTGAGCGCAGATCCGTTTGTCGAGCGCTTCGTCGCCGCGATGCGCAGCGTGAGCGAACGCTGGCCAGGGCCAGGGCTCGGGGACGGCGACATGGCATCGAAGCTCGAGCTCGCGCTGCAGACCTTCGACGAAGCATCGATCTTCACGATCCACGGCTTCTGCCAGCGCGCGCTCGCCGACACGCCCTTCACGTCGCAGATGCCACTCGCACTCGAAACGCTGCAGGACGACAGCGAGTTCATCGCCGAAGCGGCCAACGACTTCTGGCGCCGCCGCATTGCCGGCGACACGCTCGACCCGGTGCTCGCCGCGTGCCTCGTGCAGCACAAGGACTCGCCGGACAAGTTCGCCGCGCTGCTCAAGCGCCATCTCGCGAAACCGCTGGTGACAGTTCTCTGGCCCTCCAGCATGTCCCAGGCGCGCGATGCGGGCGACACGACGCACGCAACCGCCCTCGGTGAACGAGTCGCCGAACTTGCCGCCGGCCACGCTGCGGCGCGCGCGATCTGGCATGCCGAGCGCGACGTCATTGTCCAATGCGTGCTGGACGGCTTGTCGCAGTTGCATCAAGGCAGCTACAAGCCCGAAAGCGTCGCGGTCGCGGCGCAGGGCTGGGACGAACTGCTCGCCGGGGATGACGCGCTCGCCGTGCTGGCGAGCCGGCCCGACAAGGTCGAGTTGCTGGGCAGCACGAAATTGAAGGCAAAGAAGAACTGCGTCGCACCCAGGCACCCCTTCTTCGCCGTCGCCCAGCGCTGGCTCGATCTGCGCGACCAGGTCGAAACCGGGCTTAAACGCGGCCGGCTCACACTGCTGCGCGAGTTGATCACCGATGGCGCCGTCGCCGTGCGCGAGGCCAAGCGAAAGAGCCGCGTCGTTGCCTTCGACGACATGCTGTCGAACCTGCACGAGCGGCTCACGAGCGGCGAAGCGCCCGAGTTGGCCGGCGCGCTGCGCGAGCGTTTCCCCGCCGCGCTGATCGACGAATTCCAGGACACCGACCCGCTGCAGTTCGCGATTTTTCAGGCGATCTACGACACGCCGCAGCGGCTGCCGCTGTTCCTCGTCGGCGACCCGAAGCAGGCGATCTACAGCTTTCGCAATGCCGACCTGCACACCTACCTCGCGGCGCGCAAACAGGCGTCGGCCGAATACACGCTGGCCGACAACCAGCGCGCAAGCGCGCCGCTGATCGACGCGCTGAACGGCCTGTTCGGCGCCAACGACCGGGCCTTCATGCTCGACGGCCTGGACTATCAGGCGGTCGGCTTCGGCGACAAACCGCGCAAGGCCTTCGTCGATACGACCGCGTCCCGACATGCGGCACCGCTGCAGGCGTGGATGCTGCCGAGCGGCGACGCCGTTCACGAAGAAGGCGATCACGACGGCACGGACGCGCCGATGCTCAAGAAGAAGGACGCGTTGGCGGCCGCCGCACAGGCCACGGCAGCCGAGATCGCGCGTCTCATCAGCGCCGGTCAGCGAGGCGAGATCACCTACGGCGAGAAGCCGCTTTCCGCCGGCGACATCGCGGTCCTCGTGCGCAGCCACGCGCAGGGCAGCTGGATGCGCGCGGCGCTCGGCAGCCTGGGCGTGGGCAGTGTCGAGGTGTCGCAGGCGAGCGTCTATCAAAGTGCCGACGCCGAAGAGCTCGAACGCCTGCTCGCCGCGATCCTCGAGCCGACGCGCGAGCGCCTGCTGCGCGCCGCGCTCGCCACCGTCTGGCTGGGCTTCGACGCGGCGGCAATCGACGCCCTGACCCAAGACGAAGCGCGGCTGCTCTTGCACGTGCAACGCTTCGCCGAAGCACGCGAGACGTGGATCGCGCGCGGGCCTGGCGTCATGCTGCGCGCCTTGCTGCGCAGCGAGGGCGTCGCCGTGCGTTTGCTGGCGCAGCCGGACGGCGAGCGGCGCCTCACGAATGCGCTGCACCTGATCGAGTGCGTTCACACGGCCAGCCAGACGCACCCCGCACCGGACGCGCTGCTGCGCTGGTTCCAGACGCAACGCGGCGACAGGCGCGGTGCCGACGATGCGACGCAGCTGCGCCTCGAATCGGACCGTAACCTGGTGCAGATCGTGACGATCCACAAGGCCAAGGGGCTCGAATACGTGGTCGTGTTCTGCCCCTTCGTGTGGGACGGCTATCGCCGGCCGCCGGGCAGCGCGGTCGAAGGTGTCGAGTACCACGACGACGACGGCCGCACGGTGATCGACTATCGCAAGGGCCTCGACGGCGCGTTCGACGAAGGCGACATCACGCGCCGGCGGCGGCTGGAGTCTGCGGCCGAAGACCTGCGGCTGATCTACGTCGCCCTCACGCGCGCGATGCATCGCTGCGTGATGGTCGCGGGCAACTATCTGACCGGGGCGACGGCGAGCCCGACCGAAAGCACCCGCAGCCTTCTCAACTGGCTCGTCGCCGGGCAAGGCGAAAAGCCGCAGGCGTGGTTCGACGGCAAACGCCAAACGGCTGCTATCCACGCCGCCTGGAAGGCGCTCGCCGCGCGCTGTGGCCCGGCGTTCGCGACCGCGCCACTGCCGCGCGCGCAGGGCGTGCCGGTGCGCGATGAGCGCCCCGCGCCCGAGTCGCTCGCCGCGCTTGCTGCGCCCGCAAGCATTCCGGCCGGATGGTGGATCGGCAGCTTCAGCGGCCTCGCGCAAGGCGCGACGCACGAGCGCTCGGCGATTGATCACGACTTGTTCGTCGTGACGCCACCGGCCTCGCCTGGAACACCGACGGCGCCAACGACGCAGACGTTCGAAGCGGCCTTCACGCCGCCTTCTGACGACGACGTGCTGCGTTTCCCGCGCGGCGCGGCGGCTGGCGATTGCGTGCATGCACTGTTCGAGCGCATCGACTTCGGCTTGCCCGCCGCTTGGCCGCAAGCCGTTGCGGACACGCTGAGACTGCATGGCCCGGCCATGCCATCGACGCCCGGCGCGCAGGGCTCAGCACTGCGCGAGCGCATGCTGATGCACATGTTGCACGACGTACTGAACACCACGCTGCCGGTCGGCACCGAAAGACCGCTGCGGCTTGCCGACGTCCCGCCCGCGCGACGTCTCAACGAGCTCGAGTTTCATCTGCCGTCGCACGCGCTCGATGCCGCACGCCTGAACGCGATGCTCGCCGGTATCGGCTACGCAGTGCCGACACTCGCGTTTCGCACGCTGCGCGGCTACCTGAAGGGTTTCATCGATCTTGTGATCGAGCACGACGGGCGCTACTTCGTGCTCGACTGGAAGTCGAACCATCTCGGTGACACGCCGGCCGACTACGGCGCCACGCCCGTTCGAGCGGCGATGGCCGAGCACGGCTACCACCTGCAGGCGCTGCTCTACGGCGTCGCGCTCGATCGCATTCTGCGCAGCCGCCTGCCCGGCTACGACCCTGCGCGGCATTTCGGCGGCACGATCTACCTCTTCGTGCGCGGCGTGCGGCCCGGCTGGGTCGATGCGCAGGGCACGCCGACCGGCCTGCACTTCGAGCGGCTCGCGCCCGAAGCGATCGCACGCGCATCGGCCTTGTTCGACGAGGCGCCAGCATGATGCGCGAAGAACGCACACCGATCGATGCGCCCGCGCGCACGCTTGCCGAGGGCTTTGCGCAGCACGTGCGCGCGTGGTCGCGCAACAGCGGTGCCGGCGAGGCGATGCAAGACGCCGCCGCCACAGCCGCGCGCGAGGTGAGCCTCGCGCTGTCGGACGGCCAAGTCTGCATATCGCTGGCCGATCTCGCGGCAAGCGAAGTCGTACCCGGCACGCCTGACGGCATCGACGCCTGGCGGCGCAGCTTGCTCGCCTCAGGTGTCGTCGACACGGCCGACGCGCCGGGCCAGATGCCGCTCGTGCTCGACGCCGACGGCAGGCTCTACCTGCACCGCTACTTCGACTACGAGCGCCGGCTTGCGGAGCGCGTGTGGCGCGCGGCGCGCACGACGCCGCAAATGCCCGCGGCGGAACATGCGGTGCTGCGTGCGCAACTCGCCACGCTGTTCGCCACGAACGTCAGCGCGCGGGGCAAAGTGTCGGGCAAAGTGCCGGGCAACGAAGTCGACTGGCAGAAGCTCGCGACGGCGCTCGCGCTGCGCGGCCGCCTCACCGTGATCAGCGGCGGGCCCGGCACCGGCAAGACGACGACCGTCGTCAACCTGCTCGCCTGCCTGATTGCACAGGACCCGGGCTGCCGCATCGCGCTCGCCGCGCCGACCGGCAAGGCGGCGGCGCGCATGAGCGAAGCCGTCCGCGAGCGCGCGGCGCACCTGCCGGCGGCGATACGCGAACGTCTTCCCGCCGAGGCGTCGACGATCCACCGCCTGCTCGGCGTCACGCCGTCGGGCTTCGTCCACCACGCCGGCAGGCGGCTTGCGATCGACGCCCTGATGGTCGACGAGGCCTCGATGCTCGACCTGGCGCTGGCGACGAAACTGCTCGAAGCAGTGCCCGAGGGCGCACGCATCGTGCTGCTCGGCGACAAAGATCAGCTCGCCGCGGTCGAGTCGGGTGCGGTGTTCGCGGAGCTGTGCGCGGACCCGACGCTTTCGGCCGCGTGCCGCGAGGATCTTGCCGACCTGTGCGACGTGGCGCCCGACGCCATCGCGCCGCCCGCGCCTGAGCAGGCCAGCAGCTTGCACGACGCCAGCGTCTGGTTCACACGCAATTTCCGCTTTGCGGCGGATTCGAGCGTCGGCCGGCTCGCTGCAGCGATCAACGCCGGTAACGCCGACGCGGCGCTCGCCGTGCTGGTTGAAAGTGAAGGTGAAGTCGAAAGCACTGCCTCGGCCGCGGTGTCGGAGCGCGAGGTGCAATGGATCGCCGCCGACGGGCCGACGCTGGCGCCCGCCGCGATCGAGCAACTGGAACTCGGCTACGCGCCCTACTTCGTCGCCGTGCTGGGCGATGCGACACAACACACTGCTATCGTCGATTCTTTCGCGCGCTTTCGTGCCTTGTGCGCGGTGCGCGAAGGCCCGCGCGGCGTCGAGGCGATCAATGCGCGACTGACGCGCCGCCTGCGCGCGATGCTTGGTGAACGCGGCCGCGACCTCGACCCGCGTTCGCCTTGGTTCGTCGGCCGGCCGGTGATCGTGCGGCGCAACGACCCAGTGCTGAAGCTCTTCAATGGCGACATCGGCGTCGCGCTGCGCGATGCGGGCGGCGAACTTCTGGTGCACTTCCCGCAAGCCGACGGCGGCCTGCGCGCGATCGCGCCACTGCGCCTGCCGGAGCACGAGACGGCGTTTGCACTTACGGTGCACAAGGCGCAAGGTTCGGAATTCGACGCCGTCTGGGTGCTGCTGCCGGCGCAGGCGAATCGCGTGCTGTCGCGCGAGCTGCTCTACACCGCCGTCACGCGTGCGCGCAAACAGGTGACGCTGTGCGCCGGGGTCGACGTGCTCGTCAGCACAATCGCCGCCGCGACGCGGCGGCATTCGGGCCTGCTCGCGCGGCTTGCCGAAGTTGCGACGCTACAAATCGACGTTTGAACGGGTTCGGCGCGACCATCTTGGCTGCGGCGCACGCTGTCACGATCGGCGTCTGCAGGGCAATGGCGAGGATCAGCGCCCCGGCCCCATAGGGCAATAGGCGTTCTTCGGCACGTCACCACGCAGGTATTGCGCGTCTTCTTCCGCCGTCGCGGGGCGCAGCGCGACGAGTTCTGCGCGGCCATCGTAGAGATCGCGAAGCGTCTCTTTCACCGACTGCGCTGCATCCACGTTCGCGCCGAAGGCCTTTAACCATCGCCGCGCGCGACCGTCGTAACGGAAGTCGACGACCCAGAGGGTGGATGTTTTGTAGAACTCCGACATCGATGCGTCGTGATGCGCTCTGCGTCCCGGCCCGCGATCAGCCCTGCGGGCTGTCGGTCATGCGGCCGCAATAGGCGGCCATCTGCTCCGGCAGGTCCTGCGGGCATACGCCGCAAAGACGATTGCCGGGGACCGCGTGGTCGATGAACTTCGGGTAGGGCAGATTCAGCTCGGCCATGATGCGCTCGAATTCGGCGAGCGTGCGCTCACCGCCGAGGCGCGGATTGCGTGCCTTCTCCTGCGCGATCGACGACACGTGGCGCTGCTGGTAGTCGTGCCCGGGGAAGACCAGGCAGTCGCCCGGCAGCGTGAAGAGCTTGTCATGCACGCTGCGGTAGAGCGTGGGGGCGTCACCGTTCTGGAAGTCCGTCCGGCCGCAACCATCGATCAGCAGCGCGTCGCCGGTGAAGACGCGGTCGGCCATGCCGTCGGCTGCGCAGTCCAGCGTGCCAGCCGGCGTTCGACGGGCGAGCCGGAATGCGAAGTGGCCGTCGGTATGCCCCGGCGTGTGCAGCGGATGCAGCACGATTTCGCCCAACTCGAAAGGCACGCCGTCGTCGATGCCGACATCGGCGCAGGGCAGCGACTCCATCGCCGGCGCTGCGATGCGGCTGCCGACACGCTCTTTCAAATGCAGCGCGCCGGTGATGTGATCGGCGTGGATGTGCGTGTCGAGCGTGAACGCAAGCCTGAACCCGAGGCCCTGCAGCTCGGCCAGGTCGCGATCGATGCTGTTGACGACTGGATCGATCAACACCGCCTGCCCGGTGTGCTCGCAACCGAGCAGGTAGGTGTAGGTGGACGATAGAGGCTCGAAGAGTTGACGGAAGATCATGGCGGCGCTCCGGTTCGAGAAGAGAATTCTCGCAGCGCGATCGCCGCGGGCACAGCGCGCCGGCAAAGACCTTGCACTGTGTGCCGTCGAGAACGCGGCCAGCGACACCAGCGACACCAGCGACACCAGCGACACCCACGAGGAGATGATGACGACGATGAGCACATCAGCATTCACCGACCCGGCCGGCACCTGGAACAAGCGCTTCGAGGCAGCCGATTACATCTTCGGCATCGAGCCCAATGAGTATCTGCGTGCGAAGACGCAGATGCTCGCGCGCGCTGGCCGCGTGCTGTGTGTCGCCGACGGCGAGGGCCGCAACAGCGTCTGGCTCGCGCGCCAAGGCATGCGCGTCGACGCATTCGACATCGCCGAAGTCGGCGTCGCGAAGGCGAGAAAGCTCGCCACCGACGCTGGCGTGACGGTGAACTACGACGTCGCCGATTGCGACGCTTGGCCTTGGCCCGTCGACGCCTATGACGCGGTGGTCGCGATCTTCGTCCAGTTCGCCGACCCTGCAATGCGCGAGCGGCTCTTCGCGCACATGGCCGCAGCGCTCAAGCCCGGCGGCCTGCTCGTGCTGCAGGGCTACACGCCCAGGCAACTCGAGTACAAGACGGGTGGCCCGCCGATCCTTTCGCACCTCTACACCGCAGAAATGCTGCGCGAAGCTTTCGCGGCGCTCGAGATCATCGAACTCGACGCCTACGAGGCCGAGTTGAGCGAAGGCAATCACCACGCGGGGCGCTCGGCGCTCGTCGGCATGATCGCACGCAAGCCTTGAAGAGGGCGGGCCGAGAGCGTTGCCCGTACAGAGAGCCCGAACGGAAGCTGAATGGAAACGGAATAGAGAGGAAGCACACGATGAACATCGAGCAGTTCATGCAGGGCTACAAGACTGCCTGGGAGCAGCGCGACGACGCGCTCTTTTGCGCGCTGTTCACGCCCGACGCGAGCTACCACAACACGCCGTTCGCCGAGCAGCGCGGGCACGCACAGCTGGCAGCCTACTGGCAGCGCGTGAAGCTGCAGGACGACGTGCAGTTGCGCTACGAAGTCCTGGCTTCAGCGCCGGACAGCGGCATCGCGCACTGGCACGTGACCTACCAGGTGCGATCCGAGGAACTCTTCAAGATCTGGGCCGCGTCCACCGGTACGAATCTGATCGCCCGCAAGGAAGGCGACCCGCTCCCGCGCATGGTGCTGGATGGCGTGCTGCGCGCGCGATTCGACGGCACCCTGTGCACCGAGTGCCGGCTGTGGTGGCACAGCATGCCGCAGCCGGCGTAGTGAGTCTGCGTTGCTGTCCGCAGCGAAGCGGTCATCGTCGCGTGGTAACAGGGTTTGGCTTTCCGATCTGCATTTCGATCTCTGCAATGTCGATTCGAGCGGCTCTCGTCTGCCCTGGTCTTGATCGTTACCCATGTCTGTGCAGCGACCCGGCACGCCACTTGCCATGTGCGAAGGCAAGCGCCGTCGCCTCTGGCGTCGGCATTCACCCAGGAAAGGAAACGACATGCAATCCCCAACCGACACTTCCGCGCTTCGACCGACCGGATCGTCGCCTTCGTTGACCCGTTCGGGGCGCGACGATGGCGGCGCTGAGACACGCGCCAAAGAAATGGTCGATCGCGCTGCCGAAAGCGCTCACGAGACGATCGACAACCTGGCCGAACGCGCGAAGCCGCAGATTCAGCGCGCGCAGGAAGGGATCGATCGCGGCGCGCAGATGCTTCACCAAGGTGCGGACCAGGCGCGCGAACTGGCCGACGAATGGACGACCAGCCTGCGGGTGACGATTCGCCAGCACCCGCTCGGGGCCGTCACGACGGCGCTGCTGTTCGGTCTGCTGCTTGGGCGGGTGACGCGTTGATACCCGCTGTATGCAGGTGTCGGGCGCGGGAGCGCACGGTTTGAACCACGAGCCTGACTCGACACCGGCAACGGCACCTGACGCGGCATCGCTTTCGGCGTCGCTACGGCTGGTGTGGCGCGACATGCTGGGGCTCGTAAGCGACCGGGTCGACCTTCTCTCGCTCGAGCTGCACTCCGCGGGCCGCGCGCTCGCGCAGATGCTGTTGTGGGTGGTTGCCGCGTCGATTCTTGGCGTCACGGCTTGGTTCGCCTTGTGCGGTGCCGCGGTGATGTTCCTGCTCGAACGGGGTCTGCACTGGAGTGCGGTGCTACTGCTCGTGATGGGCGTGAACTTCCTCGCTGCGTGGCTCGCCCTGGCGCGCGCCAAGACACTTGGCCCTAGGTTGGCCTTGCCCGCGACGCGACGGCACCTTAGCCTCAATGACGCTGACTACAGCGCCGAGGACACCGGCGACGAAGCGCTGGACCGACCGCTCCCCCTTTGAAGTGATACCTGGTTTGCCCCCCATCGGCCGCGCGCGTTCGTTGCGCGACCAGACTTCGCGACACGCGCTGTGCGCGCTTTGCCGACCAGCGCCTGCGCCAAGCGAGATCGTCGCCAAACGCAAACTTGCAGTAAAAAACGTTGACTTCGACACGGATACTTCGGTGCATCGGCCCGCGCCGCCCATGCGGCCCAACCCGGAGCCCGATCTGCCGCAGCCGCCAGACGCGCCGCTCGACGAAGAGCCCGTGGAGCACCCACCCAAAGCGATCGGAACGACACTCGACGCCACTCAGCCTCACCGGCACTGACCACAGACGCTGCTAAGCGGGTCAGCTCGAACTTCCCCATCACTGATCTGGAGAGAACCTGCATCGACGACACGGCAGGTCACGGCGATCACATGCTTGCTGCCGTGCTCTTCGCCTGCTCTTCGCCTGCTCTTCGCCTGCTACGGCTCGGTGTCGATCGCCCGCTTGAGGGCATCGAGCAGTTCGTGCGGAGCGCATGGCTTGCGCAGCACGACGAAGTCACTCGCCTCCGTGATGGCGCCGCTGTAGCCACTGATCAGGACGACCGGCAGGCCGGGATGACTCTCGCGCAATGCGCGCGCCATCGCCAGCCCATCCATGGCGCCAGGCATCAGCACGTCCGACAGCACGACGTCGACGGTGACTTCGTGCGCGAGCAGCTGCAAAGCCTGCTCGGCGCCACTTGCACGCCTAACTTCGAAGCCGAAGGATTCGAGCAGGGCGGCCGTGACTTCGCCAAGTTCGGCGTTGTCCTCGACCAGCAGCAACTGCCTGCCTTCCATGCCCTGCATGTCGGGCGTCGGCGCCTTCGGCGCCGGCAGCTCGGCCGGCGCGACAACTGCAGGTAGCACGAGCAGCACGGTCGTCCCTATCCCTGGGGAGCTCGACACGATCGCCGTGCCGCCCGCCTGTGAACAGAAGCCGCGCACCTGACTCAACCCGAGCCCCGTGCCCTTGCCGGCCTCTTTGGTCGTGAAGAAAGGCTCGAACACTTGGTCGACCACGTCGCTTGCGATGCCCTCACCGGTGTCGCCAAAGGCGATCACCACATAGAGGTCGGGCGGCAAGGAGTGGGTTTCCTCAGCCTCTGCAATGCGCGCGTGAATGCCGACCCGCCCCCCCGCCGACATCGCGTCGCGCGCGTTCAGCGCCAGATTGATCAGCGCCAGTTCGAGTTCGCTCGTGTCGACCTTCACGCACGGGAGGTCCTTGGCGATGTCCAGGCTTATCTCGATGCGCTTGCCGAGCACGATGCCGATCATCTCCTGCACTTCGACCAGATAGCGCGCCAGATCGATCACCCGCGGCGCGACCTTCTGGCGCCCCGCGAAGCGCAACAGATATTGCGTCTGCCGGCTTCCGACCTCGACAGCGCGCAGCACAGCCGCCAAGGGCGCCGCGAGCGCCCCGGAGTCGTCCTGGCGCTGGATCAGATACGCACTGTTGCTGATGATGCCGAGGACGTTGTTGAAGTCATGCGCCACACCTCCCGTCAATCGGCCGAGCGCTTCGACGCGGCGGTTTTGCGAAGTGCGCTGTTCCGCGTCGCGCGTCTGAGCGACGGCAGCCGCCACCTTGCGCTCGAGCTCGCGGCGCGCCTGCCGCATCGAGCTCGATGCGTCCGACATCGCAGCAGAAACATCGTCGCATTCGGCAATGCCGGTGGCGCGGCGCTCAACCGGCTGCCCGGCCTGCATGCGGGCCGCGGACGCCTTGAGGCCGACAATCGACCTAACGATGCGGCGCGCCACCCATAGCGCCGCGGCAATGGCGAGCCCCAGCAAGGCCAGCGCGCCGAGCGCGACGTTTCGCACTGCTTGCGGCACGGATTGCGAAAGTTCGCTCCGAGGCATTGCGGTGAGATAGGTCCAGCCGCGAGGCGACGTACTGAAGTAGCCGACCATCCGGTTGCCGTCGAGCGAGACAGAGTCGAAACGCCCCTCTCGGCGGGCCCGCATCAGCTTCATCAGGTCGGGCGTGGCGGCGCGGCCGGCATAGCTGGCGCGACCCGGATGACGTGCCACCACGGTGCCGCTGTTGTCGAGAATCGCCGCCACCCAGTCGCCCGGCAGTTCCTGCTGGTCGATGATGCGCTGCAGTTCCGACGGCAAGATGACGATTTTCAGTTGCAGCAGGGTCTCGCCGTTGCGGCGTACCGGTTGGACGATCGAAGCGCTCAGGCCGCCGCCGTCGGGCGACGCCCGCAATGGCATCACGGTCGCTTCATCCTGGTTGGTCGGCGCGTCGCCCGCGCCGGCTTTGGGTGGCGTGGCCGCCGCTCCACCCGCCGGGTGCCGTGTGTCGAGCAGGACGTGTTCGCCATCGATGAGTTGCAAGCCGCCGTCGCCGCTGGCAGCGACGGCACGCCGAGACTGCTCCTCGAAACGTCCCAGATCGACGTCGGAGATCGCGCCTCCGGCGTCGAGCAGGTACGAGTCCGCGAGCACTTGCACCACGGCAGCCCGCTTGGACAACTCGGCATCGACCACCATCGACAAGGCACGCGATGTGTCCTGCAGATTGCGCTCCACCATCGACTGCTCGGATCGGTAGGTCCGGTCGATGATCCATATTGCCGCCAGCACGGCTGGCAACAACACACTGAGCACCAGCAGCAGCAGATGCGCACGGATGGTGACGGGTTTTGGTGAGCGCATATGACTCATCATGCGGTGCAATGAACCCTTCGCATCCGCGGTGGCATGGATGCTCATGGTACGGCGCCGCCCGGTTCGGCGTGATTCGCCCGGCTTCGTTTGCAGCAACACGCCTCGATAAGCGCGTGCGTGTCACGCACGGGTCGATCGCGACCGGGTCCGCCAAGGGGCCGGCATGGCACAGGCGGACCGGGTCCGAGGGGTTCGATCCAGTATTCGTTCATCAGGGGGCTTTCGACAACTGCGCGCGAAGAGGGGCCGCAACGCGGACACGGCAAACGAAGTGCCGCGGCACACAGTTGAAATCGGTCCGCCCTGTTGCACCCGCCGCCTTCGGTGGCATTCGTTACGGCAAATTTAGCTTCACCGGTAACCCTGACCGTTCGTCCAGCGGACAACGTCGCCTGCCCGGCGCGACGTGAGGCCGCGCCGGGCAGGCGTCGAACCAAGTCACTGCGCAATCAGCGCTTGCTGTAGGGGCTGCGCCACAGCGACAGCATCGCCAGATCAGCGTCGAGCGATCGGGCCGGATGCTTGCGCCAACCAGCATCACGCGTTTCGGCGTGGCGCGGCAACGAGTTCCGGTGGTTACGCGGCCGCCGCTCCGGCTCGGCTTCGCCTCGCGCTTGCGGGGGCATGTCTGGCGCTCGTGTTCGTGTGGGCGTCTGCTCATTGCCGTGGCCTCCTCGTCACTGAGCGGAATACTGCGCGCGGCGCGCTCTGGACGTTTCTTCCCTGAGTGAAGCTCGCGGCGGCAAGCTCCATGCCCGCTGTGCGCAGCTGCAGGCCAACTGTCGGCAGCGTCCTACGCCCGGCAGCGGCGGCGGCCGATAGGTACGTCGGCTCGCGCGGATCACAGTCACCCAGCGGCAATGGGAGACTTCCATCGAAAGCGCCACCGCCATCGCCACCCTTTCGCGATTCCACGTCGAACAAGGAGAACTCTGATGTCCTTGACCGCCCGCACAGTCCCCTTCGCCAGAGTCCCCGTCTGCCGCACGCGGATGCAGCGGTCTTGTCTGAACGCCGCCAGCTCATCATGAACGCCCCCACGAATGCGCATGCCGTCGGCTCGCCACTCGGCTCGATGCCGACGACGAACACTGCCGGCTACGCCAACCATTCGGCCTGGCTGTCGGCCTTCGATCGTCTTCGCCTCACGCATCACGCGCTGGTGCGGCTCGCCGGTCGCTTTTGCGGGCGCACTGCTTTGCGTGGTGGTCTGGGCGGCGGTCGGCCGATTCTTCCGCTACTCCGAGAACTGGCAGCTCGTAATCAATACCGGCACGACCATCGTGACGTTCCTGATGGTCTTCCTGATCCAGCAAAGCCAGAACAAGGACAGCGTTGCGCTGCATCTTAAGCTCAATGAATTGCTGGCGGCGAACGAGCTGGCAAGCAACCGCATGATCGGTATCGAAGACCTGGACGAGCAGGACCTGCGCGACGTGGCCTCCTTCTATGTGCGCCTGGCCGAGATCGCCAAGCGCAAAGGTGCATGCAAGGAAGTGCATTCGATCGACGAGGAGGACGCTTCCGCAACGGCCGGTGGGCGGCGCCCAGTACGTCGATGCACCGGCCCTCGGGATCGTCGCGCCCAGTTGATCACGCCGCGCGTCAGCCCGGAAGCACGAGCTCGACCGTATGCGTTTGCCCGTCGTCGTGCAGCGGCACGCGAAGATCAGAAAGCTCCGCGCCGTCCACGCGCAAGCCGGCCGTGGCCCCCGCCTCCTGCCGGACGTGCGCCTGCCAGCACGTGGTTGCGCGCCGGTAGGTGAACTCGAAGCCCGGCCAGGCTTTCGGCATCCGCGGCTGCAGCAGCAGCCAGGCGGTCTCGCCGTCGTGTTCGAGCCGCAGGCCGAGCAGGCTTTCTACCAGCAGCCGGTACATCCAGCCGGCCGATCCCGTGTACCACGTCCAGCCGCCGCGGCCGGCGTGCTCACCGACGGCGTACACGTCGCCCGCGACGACGTACGGCTCGACCTTGTAGCGCTCGACGCCAGCTGCCGTCGCGCGCGTGGCTGAGCGGATTGATCAGAGTTGAACAGCTCCCAGGCCTGCTCGGTGCGGCCCGCCTCGGCGAGCGCCATCGCCGCCCACACGGCGCCGTGCGTGTACTGGCCGCCGTTTTCGCGCACACCCGGCACGTAGCCGGCGATGTAGCCTGGGTCGGGCACGGCACCGTCGAAACGGCGGTTCGAGCAGACGTACCAGGCGATGCTCGGCGTCGACCAGCCGCTCGCGCATCGCGTCAAGCGCCTTCGCTGCACGCTCGGGCGGCGCGCCCGCGAACACGGCCCAGCTTTGCGCGATCAGGTCGATTCGGCATTCGACGCTGCGCGCGCTGCCGAGCGGCGTGCCGTCGTCGAACCAGGCGCGCAGGTACCAGGCGCCGTCCCAGGCGTGACGCTCGATGTTCTCCATCAGCGTGGCAGCCTGATCGTCGCAGCGCGAGGCGAATTCGTCGTCACGCTGCGCGCGCGCGAGCGCCGTGAACTCGCGCAGCACGTGCGCCAGGAAGAAGCCGAGCCAGACGCTTTCGCCGCGGCCCGCATTGCCAACGCGGTTCATGCCGTCGTTCCAGTCACCGCTGCCCATCAGCGGCAGGCCGTGTTGCCCGAAGCGCAGGCCGTGTTCGACCGCAAGGCGCGCGTGTTGGTAGAGCGTCGCCGACTGGCCGGAGACCTGCGGCAGGTCGTAGTACGACTCGTCGCCCGGCGCCAGCGGCCTGCCTTCGATGAACGGCACGACCTCACCGAGCACTGCGGCATCGCCGCTGGCACGCCAGTAGCGCACCAGTGCCAACGGCAACCACAGGTAGTCGTCGGAGCACGCGGTGCGCACGCCCTGCCCTTGTGGCGGATGCCACCAGTGCTGCACATCACCCTGCACGAATTGCCGTGACGCGCAGCGCAGCAGCTGTTCGCGCAGCAGCGCCGGGCGGTTGTGCACCAAGGCCATCGCGTCCTGCAACTGGTCGCGAAAGCCGTACGCACCGCCCGACTGGTAGAAGCCGCTGCGCGCCCAGAGGCGACACGCAATCGTCTGGTACGGCAGCCAGCCGTTGACGAGCGCATCGAGCGCAGGGTCCGGGGTCTGCACCTGCACGGTGTCGAGCACCGCTCGCCATCCGGCCTGCGACACCTGCAGCGCGTCGCGGCCGGATTCGAGCGCGCCGAAACGCGACAGCAACGCAACCGCCTCGTCGCGCGAATCGCCCGCGCCGAGCCGGAAGACGACCTCGTGCGACTCACCCGCACCGAGCACAACCACCACCTGGAGTGCGCCGCACGGGTCGAGCGCGGCGCCACGCCGTCCCACGAGCTGCGGCAGGCGCATCGCACGCGGTTCGCGCAGCGAGCCGTTACGGCCGATGAATGCAGTGCGATCGTGACAGACACGCGCGCCGTCGCGGTGCGCATCGTCGACGCCGAAAAAGGCGACGCAGTTTGCGTGCGCCTGCGCATAACCATTGCGCGCCAGCAGGGCGCCGCCCCCGGCTGCGGTTTCGCACACGACATGCGGGGCGCTGACGGCGCGCTGGCTGCCCAGCACCCATTCGACATAGGCCGTGACGGACAGGCGACGCGTGCGCCCCGAACGATTGACGATGCGCAGCTGGCTGAAGCGAACCGGTGCGTCGGCGTGCACGAACACCGTGAGCTCGGTCTGCACGCCGTGCACCGTCTGCTCGAAGCGGCTGTAGCCGAAGCCGTGCCGCGCCAACGCGGGCGCGGCAGCAGCGGGCAATGTCGTCGGGCTCCAGAACGTGCCGCTGTCCTCATCGCGCAGGTAAATCGCCTCGCCGCAGCTGTCGGTCACCGGGTCGTTGTCCCAGGGTGTCAGCCGGTATTCGTGCGCGTTTGCGAACCAGGTGTAGCCGCTACCGCTTTCTGACAGCACGCAACCGAGCCGCTCGTTGGCGATGACGTTGCACCAGGGCGCGGGCGTGGGCTGGCCAACCGGCGGCGCAACCACATACTCTCGAGCGCCCTCGGCGAAACCGCCATGTCCGTTGTCCAGCTGCAGGGCCGGGCGCAATGCGGCCGCTCCCTCGCTCGCGTCGCGCGCGCCGCTGCGCGCAGATCGACGTGAGCCCGCCAATGCGAAGAGCGCATTGCCACTTTCCGGAACCCCCGCCGTCTCTGCGGGTCGGCCCGCGCTGCGCACGCTGTGGGCGATCTGCTCGTCGAGCGTGCCGCGCTGATCGCTGAAAACTGCGCGCGCGACGGCCATCAGCAACATCCGATCCTCGGGTGCGATCTGGTCGGCATGGCGCACGTAGACGCCGCCCGGGCGGTCGATGGTCGGTGCCTCGCGGCCGGCGGTCACCAGCCCGAGGATCTGCTCGTGCAAGCGCTGGCGGTAGGTGTCGCGCTCTTCATTCCAGATCACGAGGTCGACCGCCAGCCCCTTGTAGCGCCACCACGCATGCGCCTGTACCAGTTGGCGCACCAGCTCGAGCCGGCGCACATCGGAGATGGTGACGAGCACGATCGGCAGGTCGCCCGAGATCGAGTAACCCCACAGGCCCGATTGGCCGCGACGGTTCTGGCGGATCAGCGATTCGTCGGCCCGCATCGTCGGCTGCGCAAACACCAGCATGCTGGCAATGCGTGCATAGAGCTGTGCACGTGCGGCGTCGATGCCGAGTTGGTGGAGCATGACCTGTGCGTGCGTCCAGGCGAGCTCGAACACGCGGTCGGCCATGCGCCGGTCGCGGTACTTCTCGATCAGCGCCAGGCAGGCCTCGCGGCTGGCCGCCACGCCGGTGACGAGGTCGACGGTGCGCGACGCTCCGCTGTTGCAGGCCAGCACGCAGCGGCTCGCCGCAACCGGGTCGAGCACCGCTCCTGCGGTGTTGGAAAGTGGGCCCATGCCGAGCATCGCCTGCGGCTCCACCAGGCTGCGGCCTCGGCCGATGAAGCGCGCACGATCGGTCTCGTGCGAGATCTCCAGTAGCGAGACCCGGTCCTTGTCCAGGCCATGCACGTGGAGCAGGTGAAACATCCAGGGCGTGACTTCGCTCGCCGCGCGCGGCCGCCGTTGCGCGAGCAACGCACCCTGGCTCGGCAGCAACTCGGTCTGCACGAACAGTTTGTTGAAAGCCGGGTGCTGCGCGTCGGCCCCGGGGCTGGCGAGTGCGATCTCGGCGTAGCTGGTGAGCTCGATGCTGCGGGTGCCACGCGAACGGTTGTGCAGCCGTACGCGGCGCAGTTCGACGTCGTCCTCGGGCGTCACCGCCACCACGGTACGTGTCTCGATGCTATGGTCAAGCCGTGTGTATTCGGCTTGGCCCGCCGAGAAGACGACCCCGCTGCGCGCAGGTTCGACAAGCGTCGGCTGATGCGTCGTCGACCAGAACTTGCCGCTGTCCAGATCGCGCAGATAGCAAAAGCTGCCCCAATGGTCGCGCGTCGCATCCTCGCGCCAGCGCGTGACGGCGACGTCCTGCCAGCGGCTCGAACCGCTGCCGGCCTGGGTCAGCATCAAGTGCAGGCGGCCGTTGGAGAGCAATTGCACCTCCGGCAGCGGCGTGTCGGGTGACGTGAAACGACGCTCTTGCGCGCCCTCGTCGCCTGCGCCTGCGCGCGCCGACAGCGGCACCGGGCCGAGCCGAGTCGCATCGGGCGCCACCCAGGTGGGCGGCAGTTCGTGCAGCAGCGGCAACGCCGAACGCAGTGCCGGCGCGGCCTCGAAGCGCGCTTGCATGCGCGGCCCCGCCAGCGCCTGCGCCATCCCGAGCAGCGCCATGCCCTGGTGGTGGGCCATGTAGGAGCGTACGACCGCGACCGATTGACCGGGCGGCAGCCGGGCCGTAGTGAAGTCCAGCGCTTCGAAGAAGCCGAAGCTGCCTGCCGCGCCCAAGTCGGCGAGGCGGCGCAGATTAACGGCCGCGCGTCCGGGCTCGACGATCAACGCCATCATGGTCGCGTAGGGTGCGACCACCATCTCGTCATCGAGCCCGCGCTTGAGCCCCAAACCTGGCGTGCCGAAGGCCTTGTACTGATAGTTCAACGCACTGTCGGTCGCGTTGTAGCCGGACTCCGATACGCCCCAGGGCACGCCGCGCGCCTGCGCGTGTTCGATCTGACGCTGCACCGCCGTCCGGCAGCTCTGCTCCAGCAGCGTGCCGTCGAACTGGGGCATCAGCAAGGCCGGCATCAGGTACTCGAACATCGAGCCGCTCCACGAAAGCAGCACCGGTTGACCATGCAACGAGGTCAGATTGCGACCAAGCGCGAACCATGCCTGCGGCGGTAGATCGCCTTGTGCAATCGCCGCGTAAATGCCAAGCCGCGCCTCGGACGCCAAAAGGTCATAGTGGCCCGCGTCAAGCCGCTGTTCGTCAACGTGCCAGCCGATGGACAGCAAGCGGCGCACAGGGTCATAGAGGAAGTCGTAGTCGATCTTGGTCAGCGCCAGCGTGCGATCGGCC
This sequence comes from uncultured beta proteobacterium, assembly GCA_963774675.1. GTDB lineage: Bacteria > Pseudomonadota > Gammaproteobacteria > Burkholderiales > Burkholderiaceae_C > CAIKUF01. The sequence goes on from CAVZFV010000009.1 coordinate 478,882, forward strand.
AGGTGCCCCAACTTCTGCAGCGCTTGCCGGGCCGCGGGCGTGGCCTGTTCGTGACCGGCCAGCACGCGCAACGACGGCAGCAGCTGCGAGTCTGCTGCGTGCGCCGCTTCGAGCAGCGGCGCCGGCAACACCGACGTGAGGTCGTCGAGTGCGCCGCGGCACATCGCCGTCAATGCCTGCGACCAGCGCAGCCGCTCGGCCGCGGGCTCGTCCGCGCCCGAAACAGTGCCGCCGGAGGCGATCAGGGCGACATGCTCCGCCGCGCCCAGATGCATGGTCTCGAGCGCCGCGTACACCTCGCCCAGAGTTGCCAATGGCGTGTCGCACAAGGTGTCAACCGATGCCACCAGCCGCGCCGTCGAGCCCTGCGCGATCGACGCGCCTTGGGCGTCGATCAGCAGCCCAAGCGTGTCGCGCACACCCTGGCACCAGCGCGCGCCGAACACCCGCTCATCGGCCAGCCCCAGCAGTCCGGCGCGCAGCACGAGCAGCGACGCGACAAGGTTACCGCTGTCGACGGTGCTGACGTATCGCGGCGTCAGGGGTGCGAGCGTCTTCGTGTCGTACCAGTTGAAGAAGTGACCGCGGTAGCGCTCGAGTCGCTCGAGCGTCGTCAACTGCGCGTCGATGCGCTCCATCAACTGCGTCAGAGACACATAGCCGAGGTCGTGTGCCGCGAGCGGCGCGAGCAGGGACAGACCGATGTTGGTCGGCGATGTCCGGTGGGCGGTGCGTGCCACCGGTTCGAACTGCACGTTGTCCGGCGGCAGGTAGTGATCTTCGAGGCCCCCGAGGGCCTCGAAAAATGCCCAGGTGCGCCGCGCCACGCGGCCCACCCACCGGCGGTCCGCGTCCGACAGGGAAGCGACCCGGCCCGCCGACGGCTGGTCGAACCACCAGACGAACAAGGGTGCCAAGGCCCAGAGCCCGTGCAGCGGGGCCGCAGCCCAGAAGGCCGAGGGCTGCAACCAGGCCAGGCATGACGCGCTGGCAACGGCCACGAGCGGCCCGGTCGGCACTGCGCGCACAGCCTGCCACCAGGCTTGGGCGCTGCCGGCCGGTGCGCCCTTCGGCACATGGGCAGAAGGCGTCCACTCGAGCAGCCGGCGCCGCGACACCAGCAGTCGCCACAGCGTGCGCGAGATGGCGTCGAGCATCAAGCGCGCTTCATCGGGCAACAGCACGAGCTGCTGCAGCAGGCGTTGCGCCGGCACGCGCCACGAAACGCCGCCGCCGCGTGCATCGGCACGCCGGCGCAGCCACGCCGCACTCTGCGCCAGCAGCGGTACGGTACCGAGCACGACGACCACCGCCAGCGTCCAGACCGCCGCGTGCTGCAGCAAGGTCCAGCCGAGCAGCAATACCGCGAGCAACGACGGCGTAACCAGGCTGCGCCGCAGGTTGTCCAGCAATTTCAGGCGCGACAGCATCGACAGCGGATTGCGCGGCGTGCCAGGTAGGACGCGCAGGCGGCCGAACAACCACGGCAGCAGTTGCCAGTCGCCCCGCGTCCAGCGATGCACGCGCGCGGCCTCGCCGGCGTAACGGTTGGGCACCTGCTCGAAGAGCGTCACGTCGCTGAGCAGACCGCTGCGTGCATGGCAGCCTTCGATCAGATCGTGGCTGAGGATGCGGCCGTCCGGCAGGCGGCCCGTCAGCGCGCGATCGAACGCATCGACGTCGTAGATGCCCTTGCCCACGAACGAGCCTTCGTCGAACAGATCCTGGTAGACATCGGAGACGGCATGTGTGTAGGGGTCGATGCCCGCATCCGCGCCGAGCAACCGCGCCTGCCGCGAGCGCAGCGTGCCCGGCAGGCTGGCCTGGGTGCGCGGCTGCAGCACCGCGTGCCCCTCGACCACGCAGCCGCCGGCTGCGCCGGTGCCGAAGCGCGCCCGCTGCAGCGGATGTGCCATGGCTGCCACCATCTGCACGGCGCTGCCCTGTGGCAACTCGGTGTCGCTGTCCAGTGTGATCACGTAGCGCACGTTCGACAGCGCTTGCCAGTTGCCGACCGCCAGTGCAAAGGCCTGGCCGGAGGCGACCCCGGCACGCCCACGCAGCAGGGCGTTCAGGTCGGCGAGTTTGCCGCGCTTGCGCTCATGGCCCATCCAGCATCGCTCGCGCTCATTCCAGCGGCGCTCGCGGTGCAGCAGAAAAAACCGATCGGCAGTGCCCGCGTCGGCGCCATGCAGCGCGTTCAACGCGGCGATTCCCGCCGCTGCTCGCTGCACCAACGCAGCGTCCGCGGGTTCGTGCGCATGAGGCGCGTCGGGAAGATCGGTGAGCAACGCGAAGCGCAACTGCGGGTCGCGGTTCGCCAGGGAGTGCACTTCGAGCATACCCAGCAGCGCGTCGACGGCGTCCACACTGCCGAGCAGGGTGGGCACGACGACGAGTGTCGTCGCGCTGTCCGGAAGACCCTTGGCAAAGTCCATGCGCGGCATTCGCCTTGGCTGGACGAGCAACGTGGCCAGCCAATTGACAATCGATACCGCAAGTTGGCTCGATGCAATCGCCACCACCGGCAGCCAGATGAGCCACACCCAGCCCGGCACCTCACGCGCGTTACCCGTGTGCTGTGCGAGCCAGAATGCGGGCTGCGTGAACCACAGTGCGACAGCGCCGAAGACGCAGGTCAACCAGAGCACGCCGAACATGTACAGATGCAGCGCGCGTGCCGGACTTCCGCTGTGAGACAAACCGAGCGTGTCTTCCAGTGCGTGGCGGGCGTGCCCCACCAGGTAGTACCCGACATGCCGCTCGCGCAGGTCGGGCGCCTCTCCCGCGGCGGACGCGATCGCGTCCGGCGGCGCGCGCGCCTCGCGTGCCAGCTCTACCGCAGCGCGTGCAACTTCCGCCTCGTCGCGAGCCGCACGGCGGGCAAGCGACTCGACTGCATGGCGATAGCCGTCACGCGAGGTGAAGTCCATCGCTGCGTAGACGCGCGCCGGGTCTTCGCGCAAGACGCGCTCGACCGCACTGGCCGCTTCGACGAACGCCCGCCAGTCGCCGGCGTCGATCAAACGCAGACTGCCGATGCTGTTGGCCACGCTCAGGCGCCACTCGGCCTGCAGCCGGCTGTCTTCCACGCAGAGGTCGTCGGCGGACTGGCCGTTGCTGGCGAGTTGCTGGTCGAGCCATGAGAGCGGCATCGCGAGCGCCGCACCGCGCCCCTGAAGCCGCCGCGACATCTCGGCGACGAAGGCACAGTCCAGGTTTGGACCCGAGCGCGCCAGGTCCGCCACGATCAGGATCAGGTCCCCCGGCCGCTCTTCGACGGCCTGCAACATGCGAGTGGCCCAGACGGCGGCCGCATCGCGCGAACGCTGACGTCCGACCACCGCAACTGCGGCGCGCCGCAGGTTCTCGATCAGCGCGAGCCTCAACATGATCGGGAAGGCCCACAGCTCGCCCAGGCGCAGCGGCGTCGTCTCCTGATACGCCGCAACGAAGAGCGAAAGCGTGTGCATGACCAGGCGGCCGTCGCCGTGGGCCACCGCGTTGAGCGCGAGGTCCCAGATCCGCGGCTGTCCGGCCCCGGGCCCATAAAGCGCGGCATCGTCCTTCAGGCGCGGCAACTCGCGGCTGTAGTGCGCAGGCAGGTGGCGCCGCGCGATCGAAATCTCCTCCTCGATCAGGTAGAGGTTGTCGAGCAACCATTCAGCAGCCGGCGTCACGATGCCACCTGCCGCCACCGCCGCCGAAAGCACTCGTCCGGCTTCGCCCAACACGGATTCGTTGTCGACCAGGCGGTCCAGCAGGCGATCACGCTGCGGCTTCTCGGCGAGCTGATGGCGCGCCGCGAGCGCCCGGCCATGAACGCGCATCTGCTCGGCGGTAAGCAGCGGCGCACGCAGCGCCGGCTGCACATCGGCACCGGGCGCGCGCAGCCTTCCTCCAAGCCACGTTGGACGACGCAGGCGGGAGAAAAGCGGGGGCTTAGGCGGATCGCGTTCGGGCATTTCGACGGGCCCAGTGCGCTCATGGCCAGGGCGAGGCAACTGCGGGCAAGCCGGGTGCCCGCCAGTCCACGCTGACGACGACAGAGGTGTAGGCCCTTTCCTACCTGCCGCCGATGCCGCCGCCGACGCTGGCGCGTGGCAGGCGCCGCTATGACAGCGCGGGCGCTGTTCTCAAACTATTGGCAAATATCGACAACGCGGCGTTTGCGCTGCGATCGCGCGGCAACGCAGCGATCCACTGTGCGGGGAGCAAAAGCATGTGCGAGATATATGAGATATCCGCCCTCGAGTCCGATGATCTGGACCGCTGGTTCTACGGCGGCACACCACCGCTGGAGACCGATCGGGACTCTGCACCTGAAGCCCCGAACGGCGGACAGGACCCCTACGCTCGGACGATCTGGCATGCCCGGCAAGACGTTGCTGCCGAACCTGCATCGCTTGCCAGGAGCAACGTCCGGCGCGCCACACGTTCCTTAGCGAACCCGTGAACGCGCCTTGGGCCGTGCCCGCCGCACCGAATGTCTGACCTCGATCTGCTTCAATGGCCCGCCATGGTGGTGACGATTGCTGCCGCCTGGCTTGTCGCTTCCGAACACGCCGCACGTCGCAACGCCGGCTTCTGGCTCTTCCTGACAAGCAATGCGTTGTGGATCGCGTGGGGCTGGCATGCGCACGCATTTGCGCTCGTGGCGCTTCAAATCGCACTTGCGGCGATGAATATCCGCGGTGCGCGCAAGACATGACCCGATCGGAAAGGTCGCTACGCACGCGACCCGCAGACTCCTTGGCGCGTCAGCCGGGGAAGCGGCACGGGGTCAGTGTGCTTCAGGGGCTTCCGACGGGTCGATCCAAAGCCGCGGGCGCAACAGCCGGGAGAGCGCTACGTGGTCAACCGGCTTGACGAAGTAATGGTCGGCCAGCGCGAACCCCTTGTCGACGCGCGGTTCGTCGTCGCTGTAACCGCTGACGGCGATCAGCACGATGTCGTCGCCGTACTGCGCGCGCAGGTGGCTGCACAACTCGTCCCCGCTCATCTCCGGCATCATGATGTCGAACAGCACGCAGTGAGGCCTGACTCTGGCAATGAGGTCGAGCGCAGCCGGCGCACTCATCGCCGTGTGCACTTCGCAGCCATCGAGGCGCAGCAACGCCGCGAGGCTTTCCGCCGCATCCGCGCTGTCGTCGACCACCACCACAATTACCTGTTCGCGGCTCATTCTGGACCTCGTCTCCTTTCAGTCACCGGAAAGCGCCAGTGGCTTCGCGACACCGCGTGCGCGCTCGCAGGCGGCGTCTTTTTTCCGGCTCGCCCGTGCGGTCGCGGGTCGCCGCGCCAGGACGCAAAGTAGATTCTGCAATGTGTCGACCCACAATCCCGGCTGGAAAAACTGTCAGCCGATTCCGAGGCGGCCCGCCATGGGTGTGTATGGCAAATCCCGTTCCTGCAACGTCGGCACCGGGCACCGGAACATCTTTCACCCGCATCTTCCACCCGCTTGCTGCCAACGAGTGATCGTGCGTGAAATTGCGCCAGAACCTGCCCTGCTCCATCGGCTATTCCAGCGGGGCAGACGGATCGAGCAAGTCGTTCGAGCGGAAGGGCTCCTGCGCGATCTGTTCTTCGAGATCGCGTTGCACGCGCGTGTCGGGCGGCGTTGTCTCGGGCCGCTTTGCCCTGCTCGCGCTGGCCGGTTCAGCCCCCGGCGCCGGCCCTGCTGCATGCCTGCGCAGTTGCACGCGGTAGATGGGCTCGGGCAGATCCATCTCAGCGGTCTCGAGCGCGAGCTTGACCCGGCGGATGGCCTCGCTCTTGACCAGCAGGAAGTCGTGCGCGCGCTGGTCGACCCAGCCGTGAAAGCGCACCTGCACATTCGAATCGCCGAGGGCGGCAATGAAGGCGCGCGGCGGTGGTGTGGCGATGACGCCCTCGATACGCTTGAGTTCGCTGACGCCGATCTGCTGTGCGCAGACCAGATCCTCCTGCACACCAATGCCGACATCGAAATCGAAGCGCCGGCTCGGGTTGCGCGTGTAGTTCAGCGTGACGCTGCGAAACACCAGGGCGTTCGGCAGGCGCAGGTGGTTGCCATCCAGCGTCATCAGAATGGTCGCACGCGAAGTCAACGCTACGACCACGCCCTCGTTGCCGCCGATGACCACGTGGTCGCGCGGCGCGAATGGCTGGCGCAGGCTCATCAGGATGCCCGCGAGGTAGTTCTCCAGGATGTCCTTGAAGGCGAAACCAATCGCCACGCCGAGCACCCCGGCAGTGCCGAGCACCGCGCCGACGATCGACGTGGCGTCCATGATTTCGAGCGCCACCAGCACACCAATCGCGACGACGGTCCAGCGCACCGTGGTGCGCACCAGATCGCGCAGGAACGGGTTGCGCCGCACGAGGCGATCGAGCACTGCGCGCCGCGACAACCAGCGCCCGATCGCCCACGCGAGCCAGACGACGATCACCGCCAACAACAGCAGGGGCAGCGTGGCCAGCAAGCGGTACGCCTCTTCCAGCAGCCGCTGCAGCACGGGTTCCAGGGTGAACGACCGGCCGACTTCCATGCTTGATTCTCGCCCAGTGATTTGGTCGCCGCGATGGCGCGGCACTCGGCCCGCCGTCAAGGCGGCGGGCTATCCCGACAAGATCAAGGCGCGGCTGCGCTGACGCGCCAGACCGTGTTGCCGACGTCGTCGGCCACCAACAGCGCACCGCGCTTGTCGAGCGCCACGCCCACCGGGCGACCATAGGCATCGTCGCCATGCAGGAAGCCGCTCACCACGTCCACCGGTTGGCCCGAAGGCTTCGGGCCGTCGAAGCGCACGAATACCACCTTGTAGCCACTGCGTGGCTTGCGGTTCCACGATCCGTGCTGGCCGATAAACATGCCGTGGGCAAAGCGGGGCGAGAGGGTCTGCCCGTCGGAGGCCGCGAGGCCCAGCGACGCGGTGTGCGAGCCCAGCGCGTAATCGGGCACCAGCGCCTTGGCGACCAGCGCCGGACGCTGCGGTTGCACCCGTTCATCGACGTGCTGGCCAAAGTAGCTGTACGGCCAGCCGTAGAAGCCGCCGTCGCGCACCGAAGTCAGGTAGTCGGGCACCAGATCGCCACCGAGTTCGTCGCGCTCGTTGACCACGGTCCACAGCACGCCGGAGGCGGGTTCCCAGGCCATGCCGTTGGGGTTGCGCAGGCCGGTTGCGAATTCGCGCTGGCCGCTGCCGTCGATGTTGATTTCCCAGATCGCCGCACGACCCTGTTCGGCGGCCATGCCGTTCTCGCCGATGTTGCTGTTCGAGCCCACGGTGACATACAGCTTCGCGCCGTCGGCACTGGCGATGATGTTCTTCGTCCAGTGATGGTTGATCGGCCCGCCGGGCAGTGTCGCCAGCTGCTGCGGCGCGGCGTCGATGTGCGTGGCACCTTCGGTGTAGGGGAAAACGAGGACCGCATCGGTGGCTGCAACGAACAGGCGCTGGCCGACGAGCACCATGCCGAACGGCGAATTCAGCTTGTCGATGAATACCGTGCACACGTCGGCCACGCCGTCGCCATCGGTGTCGCGCAACAGCGTGATGCGGTTGGCGCTGGGGTGGCCCGAACCGGCCTTGTTCATCACCAGTTTCATGATCCAGCCGCGCAGCCCGTTGCCATCTTCAGGCTTCGGCGGGGCGTCGGTCTCGGCGACCAGCACGTCGCCGTTGGGCAGCATGTAGACCCACCGCGGGTGATCCAGGCCGCTGGCGAAGGCCTTGATCTGCAGGCCGCTGGCGACCTGCGGCGTGGTACCCGCGGGCCAGCCTTGCGCATCGGCAATGTGGACCGTCGGAATCCATGCGTGCTGCGGCTCGGGCAGCTTCGGGTTCGCGCCGTAGCCGGCTTCGATCGGGAGCGTCGCGTTGTTGCCGCACGCAGCCAATGCAAACGCGGCGGCCAGTGGCAGTGCGGCCGCCCAGCCGGTTGACCGTCGATGGCAGGGCATCCGCAAGGAGGGGTTGGAGCATGGGGACGGATCGAGCTGTGTCATGTCGCAGAGTCCTTGGGTTCGCGGTGCTTGCGGCGCTTGCGGACGGGCCGGAGCCTCGCCGCGGTCGGCTCGATCTCATGGCGCACCTGCGCGTAAGCCATCATCGCGAACAATACGCTGCCACCGATGATGTTGCCGAGCAGCGCGGGCAGTGCGAAGCCGCCCAACGCGTCGAGCCAGCCCAATTCGCCGTTGAGCACCAGCAGATACGCTTCCAGGCTGCCTGCGACGACGTGCGCGAAACCGCCGACGCCGATCAGATACGTCATCATCGCCACGACGTGGAACTGCGCTGGCCCGGCACCCGGCATCAGCCACACCGTGGCGGCCATCAGATAGCCCGCACCGATGCCGCGAAGCAGCATCGGCCAGAACTCATGCGCCATGGCGTCGCGGCTGATCAGGTGCATCTGCTCCAGCAATGCGGCGTCGAGCGCCGGCGTCAGCGCACAGAGGAGCGCCGCGAGCCCGGTGCCGACCAGATTGGCACACAGCACGATGCCCCACAGCCGCGTCGCAAGACCGAAATTGCGTGCTGTCGGTTCGGCAATCAAGGGCAGGAGCACGGTGATGGTGTTCTCGGTGAACAGCTGCTGACGCGCCAGCACGACCATCACGAAACCCACTGGATACCCCATCGCGACGACCAGCTCGCGCCACGGCGCATCCGGCAGATGGCTGCGCAGTGTCGCCTGCGCGAAGAGCGAAAAGCTGATCGACAAGCCCGCCGCGATGCCCGACCACGCGAGCGACCACGGCGGACGCGACATTTCCTCTTCGCCGTTGCGACGCACCGTCTCGTAGATGACCGGCGTCGGTGGCGTCGTCGACTCTTCGACGCGATCCGCCTCGCGCTCGACGCTGGCGGTGTCATGCGTGTCGATGGCGTACTCCCCTGTCGCTGCTGCGGGCTCCGCCGCCCTGCGCCGAAACGTCAGTCGCCGCTGCGTCGATTCCTGCAGCGAGCAGGTCGTTCGCAGCAGCCGTTCCGCCGCATCCCCATGAAAAGCTCAGGCCAAGGTCCTCACCGACGGTTCGCGTTGCCACTGCCGCGTCTTCGCGGCCGCGATGAAGCCCTCAGTGTTGCTGGCAGTGACAACGCCGGCATCCGGCTTCAGCCCCGCCGCCTGCAACAGTGCCTGCCCTCCTTCGTCGATCGCGATCGCCTTCAGGTGGCCGAACGCATCCCGCACGAAGTCCACGGCTGCTGCTTCCGCGCACAGCGCTTTGGCACCAGCCCGTGAAAGCAGAACAGCCACCGCATCGAACATGACCGAAGGTGTGCCCGCCAGTTGGCCGTCGGCGGCCAGCATCGAGCCATCGGCCAGCCGCGCGCCGCCGACCTTGGGCGCGACGATCTTCACCATCGCACCGGCCTGCTCAGCCGCCTGCTTCAGCGCGCCCACCGCCGCGCCATTGCTACCATCACTTACGAGAATGCCGACCGCGCGGCCCTCGAGCGTGTCCTTCATCTTGCCAATGAGTTGCAGCGCCGGTGACAACGGCAAGTCCTGCACCTCAGCGGCAGCCGGAGGTGCGGCAGGCATCGCCTTCAGCGCCAGCCCGTCGCACACGCGTTGCGCGAGGTCGGTGTCCACATGCAGAAGGTGCGCGACCATCGCATCGCGCACATGCACGGCCTGCACCTTCGACAACTCGAACACCAGTGCCGAGGCAATGTGCGCCTGCTCTGGCGCCGTCTGGCTGCGATAGAACATCCGGGCCTGGCTGTAGTGGTCGGCGAAGCTTTCGGCTCGCACGCGCCCGCGCGTGCCGGATTCGTCGGCGGCAAACGACCGGAAGCCGTTGCGCGCCTCGCGCGCCGAGGCAGGGTCCAGCGAGTTCGGCTCGTAGGCGACTTGGCCGGTAGGCCGCAGCATCGACATATGGCCATCGCGCTGCTGGTTCGCAAACGGACATTGCGGCGCATTGATCGGAATCTGATGGAAGTTGGGTGAACCCAGGCGCGACAGCTGCGTGTCGAGATACGAGAACAGGCGCCCCTGCAGCAAGGGGTCGTTGCTGAAATCGATGCCCGGCACCAGGTGCGAGGGGCAGAACGCGACCTGCTCGGTTTCGGCAAAGAAATTGTCCGGCCAGCGGTCGAGCACCATGCGCCCGATGACCCGCAACGGCACAAGCTCCTCGGGGATGAGCTTTGTCGCATCGAGATGGTCGTACGGCAGCGCATCGGCCTGCGCCTCGGTGAACAACTGCACGGCCAGTTCCCACTCTGGGAAAGCGCCCGCCTGGATGGCCTCGAACAGGTCACGACGGTGGAAGTCGGGGTCGGCGCCGGCAATCTTCACGGTTTCGTCCCAGACCGTGGATTGCAACCCCAGTTTCGGCCGCCAGTGAAACTTGACGAAGGTGGATTCGCCGGCCTTGTTGATCAGCCTGAAGCTGTGGATGCCAAAGCCTTCGATCATGCGCAGTGAACGCGGCAAGGTGCGGTCGGACATGATCCACATCACCATGTGCATCGCTTCGGGAGTCACCGACATGTAGTCCCAGAAAGTGTCGTGCGCGCTTGCGGCTTGCGGGAACCCGCGGTCGGGTTCCATCTTGACCGCGTGAACGAGGTCGGGGAACTTGATCGCATCCTGGATGAAGAACACCGGGATGTTGTTGCCCACGAGATCCCAGTTGCCTTCCTTGGTGTAAAGCTTGACCGCGAATCCGCGTACGTCGCGCGGCGTGTCCACCGAGCCGGCGCCACCGGCTACGGTGGAGATGCGGGTAAAAACCGGCGTGCGCTCGCCGACCTCGGTGAGGACGCGTGCCGTGGTGTACTTCGCCAGCGAGTCGGTCAGCTCGAAGTAGCCATGCGCCGCGCTGCCGCGCGCATGCACGACGCGTTCGGGAATGCGCTCATGGTCGAAGTGCGTGATCTTCTCGCGCAGGATGAAGTCTTCGAGCAGCGAGGGACCTCGCGCGAACGACCGCAGCGAATTCTGGTTGTCGTTGATCGGCGTGCCCTGATTGGTGGTCAGTTCGGCATGCTTGCCCCCGGCGGCCTGGTGCAATTCGCCACCGTGGCCGACGGGGCTGCGCTGGTCCGCGGGCGACGCGCGTCGTGTCCTGGTCTTCATGGGCATGGCTCTCGGTGTGGTGGCCATCAGCGTGCGGCAAGCAGATCGGCTTTGCGCGCAGCCAGCTCGGCACCGAGCGCTTTCATGTCCAGCGAGGTGGAGCGGGCCTTCTTGAACATCTCGTTCTGCTCTTCCTTGACGTGGTGCTTGACGTACTCCGACAGCACCTTGACCTTGGCGTCGTACATCTCGCCATCGGGCTCGACACCCTCGATCTGCGCGATCAAGTCCTTCATCGTGGCGTGCTCGACGGTGGCTTCGGGTACCAGTTCCTTGTCTTTCAGCGCGCGCTTGACGGCGGGGTAGAAGATCTCTTCCTCGATCTGAGCGTGCACCGTCAATTCGGTGCAGATCTCGCTCACCAGGCTCTTTTTGCGGGCACTCGAACGGGAGTTCTCGAACTGCTCGAACAACTGGCTGACCTTCTTGTGATCGGCGCGCAACAGGGCGGTGGCTTCTTGAGGGCGAGACGGCGTCGTGGTCATGTCTTTTCCTTGCGGCAAGGGTTTCAGAGCCAATAGGGCGAGGAGACGCCGCCGGGCAACGCCGAGAGCAAATCCTCACGTGAACTGCTCGTTGGCGCCATGGCCACTCCAAGCATTGCCTGCCATTGGCAATTGGCGTACCCGGACACCGTGGCGCGCCCGGCGTCGTGCAGCGTGGGACGGTCGTTCGACCCGTCCCGAGGCGCCGTGTCAGCTCAGTAGCGCCGCGGCAGCAGGATGCGAAACGTCGTGCCCTGCTCGGGGATGGATTCCAGTTCCACCGACGCGTCGAGCAGTTCGGCCAGCCGTTTGACGATCGACAAGCCGATGCCCTCGCCAGCTTCCTGATGCGCCGGCCGGGTGTCGACGCGGGGAGCGGCTTCCGGCGCCGGCCCTTGCGCCGGAGGCTCCTGCTTGACCGAACCCTCTTCGGCGACCTCCGTCGCTTTCTGCAGGGCGTCTGCCATCGGCGCGCCGGGCCCGGCATGAACGCCCGGGCCGGTATCTGTGACGGTGAGCACCCAGCGCTTGGCGTCCGCGTCTTCGCTATCGCCCCAACGCACCGTCACGCCGCCCCCGAGCGTGTACTTGACGGAGTTCAAGACGAGGTTCTGCGCTATTCGGCGTATCTTGACCCGATCGCCCTGCACGAGATAAGGAGCGGGCCCTTCGCAACGCAGCGACAGTTTGCGTTCCTGCGCGAATGGCAACAGGCCCTCACATAGTTCGGACAAATCGACAGAAACGTCGAAATTCGCAAGTTGGCGCTCTTCGCGGCCGGCCTGCAATCGAGCCAGGCTGGTCACGTCGTCGAGCAAGCGGCGCAGCGAGGACACGTTGCGTTGCAGCAGCCCCATGAATATGCCGGTCGTCTCGCCCTGCCCTTTGCCGGCGGCCAAGCCGGCGGCCGCGTTCGAAACGACGCCGACATTGCCGCGCAAATCGTGCGCTGCCTCCTGCCACAAGGCAGCGCGCTGGCGCTCCAGCTCACGCAGATCCCCGAGCGCCTTTTCGAGATCGCGCACATGGCCTTCGGCCTCGTTCTGCTGGAGCTCGAAGTACTGCGCGGTGCTGGCTTCGATGTAAGCGCTGCACGACACCGCCCAGCGCCGGCGCGCAATCACCATGACCTGCCTCTGCAGTTCAGGATGGGCCTCGGCGTAGTCGTCGAGCTCCGCCACGACGCAGAGGTTGAGCGCGCCGAGCTCGCGCACGACCTCGCGCAGCCCGTAGCCTTGCTGCCATCGGTGCAGCCCATGCGCCGCCGCAGAACGTGAGCGCTGCAGCGTCGGCGCCTGGTCGGTGACACCTCGCGCGAGGTCCTGTTCGAAAGCCATGAGCACTGCCGGCACATGGTCCTCAAGCTGCGCCCTGGGCAACGCCTTGCCGGAGGCGAGATCCGGGTCCCCGCGCACCTTGTCGCGCCATGCCCGAAGAATCTCCTCGCGACGCTCGCCCATGCGGGCAGCGAGCGCCACGAGTTCCTGTTCCAGGGAAAGCATCCAAGGTCCTTTCAATGCGGCAGCGTCGATTGTCGTCGAGACGGCGTAGGAAATCAGCTACGTAGACATGTCCTGTCGTCCGCTGTTCGACAATTCACCGACTGCGGACACTGTAATCACCAGGGCTTGGCGGGGACATGCGGATCACGCCCGATTCGCAACATTGCAGCCCGAAACGGAGGTATCGCCATGAACACCTTTCAGAGATCAATCACCACTGCATGCGCTACCGTGCTGCTTGCCGGTCTTGGCGCCTGTGCAGGCATGTCTGCGCAGGACAAGAGCACCGCGATCGGCGCTGGCGCCGGCGCCGCGGGCGGGGCAGTGCTGACTGGCGGAAGTGCCCTCGGGACGGTCGGCGGCGCAGCTGTCGGCGGCGTCATCGGTCACGAAGTTGGTAAAGACAAGTAGGTAGAACGCCTAGCGTCTGTCGCCTCGTCAGTTGCCGCCGACGAATTCCACGGATCGCCGTGCGGCGTCTGGAAAAACCACAATTTGCGGCATGTCGCGACAAACAATGGTCCGCTGAAGGAAGCGGAAAAAGTTGCAACGGGCTTCAAGGCCCGTTGTTTTTTGACTGGGGCTGGTCTCGTCGCGCCGTCGTTACCTTGTCGACGACCGCGCGGAATGCGGTCCAGCGTATTCGAGTGCAAACGGATCGCTGGCAGCTGCCCGAGACAGCGACTACTGTTTGACGGTCAAGCGGTTGTCTACCGAAGTTACGCCGTCCACTGCCTGCGCGAGCTTGGTCGCGCGCACTTGCGACGCCGCATCGGGCGCGGTGCCCTTGAGTGTCACCTGGCCGTGCGCGGTGTCGACATCAAATTTCATCGCGCCCAGGCTCGGGTCTTTGGCCAAGCTGCGATTGACCTCCGCCGTGATCGACGCATCCCCTAGCGTCTGCTTCGCGCTCGACGTGATCTCGGAGGTCTTCTCCTTGAGCTCGTCGACCCCTTGCTTGACGTCGGATTTGATCTCGGCGCCCTTTTGCTGCACCACCGCAACGCTGCGGTCGATTTGCTCGCCCGCGGTCGGCTTGGAGTCACTGCAGGAAGCGACGAAGGCCGCGCTGAGCAACGCGGCAAGAGCGGCAAGTCTGCGAGAGTGTTCGAGTTTCATGACAGTCTTTTTTCACGCAATCCTCGGTTGGCTTTGGGGCCAACCGAGTGCAATTCGATCAGACCCGATCGCGCTTGCGTTCCGGCTCGAACCAGGCGTCGGTGGCGCCTCGTTCCCACGTCGCGACCTGGCGCTCCGCCTCGTCCTTGGCGACGCCGTAGCGCTCCTGTACCTTGCCGGCGAGCTGTTCGCGCCGACCAGCGATAACGTCGATGTCGTCATCGGTGAGTTTGCCCCACTGCTCCTGCGTCTTGCCTTTGAGTTGCTTCCAGTTTCCCTTGATGCGATCCCAGTTCATGATGAACTCCATTTTTGAGTTGAACGATTGATGCGTGAAAACGAAGTCGCGATTAGCTCTTCAGGACGATCGAGTTCTTGACTTCCGTGACGCCCTTGACTTGCCGGGCGAGCTTCTCCGCCGTGGACTTCTCGGCACTGTTCTTGGCGAAGCCCGAGAGCATCACCGTACCCTTGAGCGTCTCGACGCTGATCGCGGCAGCGTCCACGGTGGTGTCGTCTGCCAGCTTGGCCTTTACGTTCGCTGTGATCGCGCTGTCATCCACATAGGCGCCCACCGTCTCCTGGCCGCGCGTGACCGCGCAGCCCGGCAGGGCGATGAGAAAAGCGGATGCAATGACGGCTGAAAGTGTGAGTTGCGATTTCATGATGTTTTCTCCTGTGAAAGGGCGTATCGGACGGGGTGCCTGCCTGCCTCTCGGCGGCCGATCAACCTCGCCTCACCACGCCGAAAAGGAAGCTGGCAACCGCCAGCACGATGAACACGAAGAACAGCACTTGCGCAATGCCGGCGGCGCCGGCGGCGATGCCGCCGAATCCGAACAGCGCGGCGATGAGTGCGATGACGAGAAAGACAACGGCGTAATGCAGCATGACGGTCTCCTGTTGAGTGGCTTGAGTCGAAGCACCGTGTGGCGCCGCGATGTGCCAACTTTAGGAAGAGCGAAGCGAGGCGGGCAGCGGCGCGAGGCGCATAGAACTGTGGGCGGAATGGGCGAAGCGCTGTAGGACGACGCCGACGCATCGGCGCGGCAGGCTACGCCGCGTGGTCCGGTGCTTCGGGGCGTATGGGCAGCGTCGCGCTGACATTCGTGCCCTGGCCGGGTGCGGTACGCAGGCGCAACACGCCGCCCTCGGCTTCGACGCGAAAGCGCATGCCGAGCAAACCATTGCCGGTCGTCTTGCCGTACCCGCAATCGAATCCGATGCCGTCATCGCTGACTTCGACGGTGGCCATGCCGTTGTGCGCGCCGAGAACGATGTAGACGTTGCGCGCCTTGGCGTACTTGGCGATGTTCGTCAAGGCTTCCTGCACAAGGCGGTAGACCGTGAGCTCACTCTCGGCGTTCAGCGCT
Source organism: uncultured beta proteobacterium (assembly GCA_963774675.1). Classification (GTDB taxonomy): domain Bacteria; phylum Pseudomonadota; class Gammaproteobacteria; order Burkholderiales; family Burkholderiaceae_C; genus CAIKUF01. The sequence goes on from CAVZFV010000009.1 coordinate 494,446, forward strand.
ACCGGCCGCAGTTCGCTGGTGACGCGGATCTCCGACGGATGCTCGAAGTCGTTCACGAGCATTTGCAGTGCCGCTACGAGACCGAGATTGCTGAGCGACGATGGCCTGAGGTCTTCGATGATGCGGCGCTTGAGCGAAATGCCGCTGTTGAGCATCTCGGCCAGATGCGCCAGGCGCTCGCCAGCATCCGGAGAAAGCGCCGCAATGCGTGTCTTGATGCGTGCGACATCGAGCTTGGCCGCAGTGAGGAGCGCGCCGAGCTCGTCGTGCAGTTCCCGCGCGAGGTGGGCACGCTCGTCTTCGCGCGCTGTCAGCAGGTGCCGCGACAACACCGTGAGCTCGGCCGTGCGGCGCGCGACTTCCGCCTCGAGCTGATCGCGCTCGGCCTGCGTGGCGGCCTGCTGGCGCAGCCGCTGCGCGTCGAGTGCGCGGGTCGATTGCAGGTAAAGCAGCAAGGCGACGATGAGGAGCAACGACATGGCCGCAATGCCGACGCGATTGAGCATCAAGGTGCTGGCGATGCGCTCACGCGTCAATTCGCCACCCCGCGTTTCGGACTCGAGCATTGACTCTGACGACGAGCGCAGCACGTCCATGCGTTCCTTGCCGATGTTGGACAGCAGCACCTCGCGCGCCGCGTTCGTGCGGCCGGATTCGTGCAGATTCGTCACGAGCACGAGTTCGGAGAGCTTCTCGGCCACCGCCTCATCGAGCGCGGTCATGGCCTGCTCGAGCGCCCCTCGCCCCTGGTAGTGCGCGCGCAGCCATGCACGCGTTTCGGGCAAGGTCTTCAGTGCGCCCGCATAGGGCTCGGCGTACTCCTTGCGACCGGTCAGCAGATAGCCGCGCTGTGCGGCTTCAGCGGCAGTCACGCCAAGCAACAGGCGGTGCACGTGAGTGCGCGCGGCTCCGACGCTCGCCAGCGCGTCGAGACCCGCGCGCGAGCGCCAGTGGGAGGTTTCGCTGACCACGAGCATCAGCACCGCGGCCAAGCCAGCTGCCAACGCGTTCACCAGATTGGCGTTCATTCTGGTCGGCATTTTCATGATGTCGAACCGCAGCCAATGCAGTCGCTGCGCGTCAGAGCATGTGGACGGTGAACAGACACTAAAATCTCCCCCTCCGGAGATCTCACACCATGATCCGAATCGTCATCGCCGACGACCATGCCATCGTGCGCAACGGGCTGCGGCAGTTCTTCTCCGAGCAGGTCGACCTGCGCGTCACTGGCGAAGCGGCCAACGGCCGGGAAGCGCTCGATCTCGTGCGCCAGGGCGATCTCGACGTTCTCGTGATGGACCTCTCGATGCCTGGGCAGAGTGGTGTCGATGCGCTCGCTGCGATTCATGCGCGCAAACCGGAGCTGCCAATCCTGATCCTTTCGGGCTTCCCGGAAGCGCACTACGCGACGACGATGCTCAAGCAGGGGGCGAGTGGCTACCTGAACAAGGAATGTGATCCCGAGGAAATCGTCAACGCGATCCGCACCATCGCGCGCGGGCGCAAGTACATCTCGACAGCGGTCGCCGAGCAGCTCGCGAGCGGGCTCGACCCGACGGCGTCGAAAGAGCCGCACGAACTGCTCTCCGAACGCGAGTTGCAGGTCTTTTTGCGTCTTGCCAAGGGCGAGACGATCGGCCACATCGCCGACGGCATGTCGCTCAGCGTGAAGACGGTGAGTACCTACCGGACAAGGGTGATGGAGAAGATGGCACTCAAGTCCAACAGCGACCTGACCTACTACGCGCTGAAGGCCGGGCTCATACAGTAGACCTTGCATAGGGGCAAGCGCCGATCTGGCGCTTGCCTGCCGCCGGTCAGAGCACCATCGCCCCGCCCATGAAGGCGAGCACCAGGAAGATCAGGAATACGACGATGGCGATGAAGAACAACACCTTGGCGATGCCCGCCGTCGCGGATGAAATGCCCGAGAAGCCGAAAATACCGGCGACGAGCGAAATGACGAAGAAGATCAATGCCCATTTCAGCATGTTCAGCTCCCGTTGATTTTGTTTCGCGGATCGGCGACGCGCCTTCCACAACTCAATTGTGGGCGGGTGTGCGCGCGGGAGCTGTCGTCAACCGCCAGCCGTGACTGTAGGACGAAGCGCCGAAGTACCTGAGCGCAGCAGCCTTCGCACTCGCTGCGCGCGACTCAACCCTCGTCCGGGGTGGGGGACACGGGCTCAGCCTTGAGATGGCGCGAAAGCAACGCGTCGAGCTCGTCGGGATTGACCGGTTTGACCAGATGCTGCAGGAAGCCCGCTTCGGCACTGCGTTGCATGTCGTCGGGCTGCCCGAAGCCGCTGATGCCGCTGATGCCGCTGATGCCGATGATGCCGATGATGCCGATGAAAACCGTATCGACGCTGCCGGGTTGCGCACGCAGCCGGCGCGCCACTTCGTAGCCATCGACGCCGGGCAAGGCAACTTCCATCAACACCGCCTGCGGCCGCAAACTTGGCGCCAGCGCCAGCGCCAGCGCCGACTCCAGATCGACTGCACGCTCGACTTCGTAGCCGTACAAGCGCAGCAGCACCTTCATGCTCTCGCCACCGTCGGGGTCGTCTTCGATGATCATCACCCTGCCGCCCGACCCCGCGGATGCCGACTCGGGCTGTGCAGGCGCGGACATCGGAACGTCTCGCAGCATTTGCAGACCAACGCAGAACTCACTGCCCTTGCCCAGGCCCTCGCTGTGGGCCTGAAGCGCCGTAGCCGCCCGAGAAGCTGGGCGAATACGGGTTGTCGGCGCCAGACCCGCTACACCCGTCGTCATCCCAATCGCGCTGCGATCCGCTACGGCCTTGGCGGGCATAGTCTTCTTGCTCACCGCCGCGATATTCGTGTGTCGTGTCAGTGTCCTTTCAAGTGAATGGTGGGCGCCACTGACCATCGGCGGCGTCTCTTCATCCGGGCAAACCGTGTGCCATGTTCTGCGGCGTGACGGGCCGGCCAAGATGAAGCAGAGGAAGCGGATCTCGAGCAGCGACAATCCTCACAGGGTGGAGAAGATTCGATGTATCGCGTAACCGATCCGGCGCGCCGACTCAAGCGCGTGGCCGCCCAACCTGCACAATTCGTGTGGCATGCGCTCAAGGCCTTTCGCGCCAACCAGGGCCTGCTGCTGGCCGGTGCGGTGGCCTACTACGCGCTGCTGTCGATCGTTCCGCTGCTGATCCTCGTGGTCATCGCACTGTCGCATCTGATCGACAGCGCGTCGCTGCTGCAGACGCTGGATCTCTACCTCGAATGGCTGGTGCCCAGCCAGGCCGGTGCCGTGGTCGCCGAGCTTCAAGCCTTTCTCGAGCACCGCGACGTGCTCGGCTGGGTGCTGCTCGTGACGATGCTCTTCTTCAGCTCTCTCGCCTTTACGGTGCTCGAGAACGCGATGTCGGTGATCTTCCACCACCGCGTCCTGAGCCACCGGCGGCGCTACCTCGTTTCGGTCTTGATGCCCTATGCCTACATCCTGTGCCTCGGCGTCGGTCTGCTGTTGATCACCTTGATGACGGGTGCGCTGCAAGGCCTGGGCGCGGACCGACTGATCCTGCCGCACCGGTCGCTCTCGCTGGGTGGGTTCTCGCGCACGCTGCTGTACCTGCTCGGCTTTGCGGGCGAAGTCTTCGTGCTGACATCGATCTACATGATCATGCCGGTCGGGCGGCTTTCGCTCGCCCATGCGCTGATCGGCGCGCTCTGCGCCGCCGTGCTGTGGGAAATATCGCGCCACGTGCTGGGTTGGTATTTTTCGAGCCTCTCGCAGATCAGCACGGTTTACGGCTCACTGACGACCGCGATCGCGGTGCTGCTGAGCCTGGAAGTGGCCGCCACGCTGTTGCTCTTCGGCGCACAGTTGATTGCCGAATTCGAGCGCTTCGACGCAGGCGACGCGAGAACGCGCGGCTTCACCACACGCTCGCCTTGACGCGCGCGGCGCAAGCCGGTTCTCGCAGGGCGCGCCGCTTGCCGGTCGGAACCGCAGGCGCGACTGTTGCAGATGCGCCGCGTGACAAGTTTCTCGCAAGCTGTGCGGACTGAATTCCGACGCCACGCAAACCTTGCAAAGGAAAGCCCAATGATCAAGCGGCTCACAGCGCGGATGACGTCCGGCACGCGCCGCATCGTCGCGGCGGTGCCAGGTCTCGCGGTGCTCGTGGCTGCGGCGCGCAACTACATTCACCATCGAAGCGGCAACCAGGCCGGCAGCATGGCGTTCTCGGTCTTGCTGGCGATGTTTCCGCTGTTGATCGTCCTCTCGGCGGCGGCTGCGTTCATCGGCCACCCGGGCGACGCGGCGGAGCTGGCGGAGCGCCTCCTCGGCTACACCCCGAAAGTCGTCGCCGACACGCTCAAGCCGGCCGTCGGGCAGGTCCTGCGCCAGCGCAATGAGGGGTTGCTCGCAGTCGGCATCCTGGTGACGCTTTGGACGGCATCGTCTGGCGTTCAGGCGATCCGCACCGCGCTCAACAACGCCTATGGCGTCGAGCGTGGACTGCCGTTCTGGAAAGCGCGGATCAAGGTCACAGTCTTCACGCTACTGGGCGTAATCTGTGCCTTGGCGAGTTTCGGCTCGGTGGTGGTGGTGCCGACGATCTGGACACTGCTGCATGAGAACGTCGCCGACCCGGCCGAAGCTTCACTGCTGCTTTCGGCGGTGCGCTATGCGCTGGCCTTCATCGTCATCACCTTGCTCTACTCGCTGATGTACGCCTGGCTCCCCGACTTGCATCAGCGCATGCGCACGGTCTTGCCGGGCGCGTTGCTTGGCGCGCTCCTGTGGGTCGGCGCTGCTGCCATTCTTTCCTACAGTTGGCGAACGGCAGGTAAACTGGCGCTCGTTTACGGCGGATTCGCGGGCCTCGTCGCGACGCTGATATTCCTGTACGTGAGCGCGTTCACATTGATCTTCGGGGCGGAGATCAACGCGGTCGTCCGCGAGCGCGGCGCTTGAGCCGCGCTCGCGGACATGGAATCGCAACCGTCACTCGCCGAGCGCACGCTTGGTCGCGTCGGCCCGCCACATATTGGTCGTGACGTCGACCTTCGTTGACTGACGGCTCTTGTTGTCGAAGTCGACCTGAACCTCATAACTGTCCTTGCCCTTGACGACTTCATATTCGAGGTAGTCGGGTTCCTTGTCGTTGACTGCCGTCACCTTGAAGCCGAGCTTCTCGAGCGCCGGACGGTAGTACGCAGCGTCGTGACCTGTGCCCAATGCCTTTTCCAGCCGGTCCTTCTCGCCCGACGCCGCCTTGGTGCGCGCACGATCGCTGTACATCGACGCGTTAGGCGTCACCGCTGTCGGATAGACGTATTTGTAGTCCTTGCCAGCGTCGAGTGCCGCCTCGGTCCCTTTTGCCTTCCAGACATTGGCGGTGACGTCGACCTTGTTGGAATTGCGGTTGGCCTTGTCGAAATCGACCTGCACCTCGTACGAGTCCTTGCCCTTGACGACCTCGTACTCGAGATAGTCGGGCTTGTCGGCGTTGACGGCCGTGATCTGATAGCCGAGCTTCTCGAGCGTCTGGCGGTAGTAGGCCTTGTCGTGCCCCGTACCCAGTTCTTTTTCGAGGCGATCTTTCTCGTCCGAGAAAGTCTTCATCCGTGCGCGGTCGCTGTAGTCGGCGGCGCCGACCATGGGCACGGCGGCGCGATCCATGCTGGCCGCGGAGTTTGTGTTGGCATGGGCTGGCGCGCTCGCCGCCCCGGCCGCAGCAGCGGCCAGTGGAAAGGCACAACACGCGGCGATGACTGTCGACTTCAATATGAATGCGTTCATTTTGTTCGCCGGAAATTAAGGGTGAAATCGGTATGCGGATTGGCGTTGCAGGTCCGTACTCCGGTGTGGCAATCACCGTGCCCAGTGCACGGCGGGGTAGACTTTCTTCTGCCGCGTGCACCTGCGGAAGCAAGCAAATCGAGAAGAGCGCGCTCCGCAACCGTCAAGCCTCTCTTCGACCGCGAACCCGACCTCGTTCGGCGCCCACCGCCTTTGGACGCAGGCGCGTTGCGAGTGAGCGCCGCTTCGGCCTCGCCATCGATCAGCGCCAGAACGAAGGGATGGATATAGGATTTTCTGCACACCGCCGGTGAATTGCCAAGGCCGCGCGCGACCTCCGCCACGACGGCCTTCGCACTTACGGGCTCAGCCGTGTTTTCTTGCGCCTTTTCTTGCACGTTTTCTTGCACGTTTTCTTGCGCGGGTTCTCGCGCGGTTTCCCGCGCCGCTTGCTGGTGCGCCCGCAGCAGTGCGAGCGCCCGCACGCTGGCGTGCCAGGTCCGAAAGTCCTTCGCGGTGATGTGCAAGCCGCTGATCTGCGCCAGCCAGCCATTCACATCCGCCGAATCGATGGCATGCGCTGCGCCCTCGGCGTCGAGATAGCGAAAGAGAAACTGCCCGGGAATGTCCTGACATCGCCGCACGATGCGCGCCACGCGCCGATCGGTGAGGTGCGCACGCTGCGGCACCCCGCTTTTGCCGATGAACGACAGCTGAATGTCGTTGTCGCGCGCGACGGCATGCCTCTTGCGCAGCGTGCTCAAACCGAAGGACCCGTTGGCGCGCAGGTACTCGGCATTGCCAATGCGCAGCCAGGTGGTGTCAAGCAGGCGCACCAGCGCGGCCAGCACGCACTCACGCGTCGGCGCTGGGCCATCGGCGAGCAGCGCGTTCACCTCGCGGCGGATGCGCGGCAGTGCGCTGCCGAATTCGCGCAAGTGATCGAACTTCGTCGCGTCGCGAAGTTCGCGCCAACGGGGGTGATAGCGGTATTGCTTGCGGCCGCGGGTGTCGCGCCCGGTCGCTTGCAGGTAACCGTTGGGGTGCAGGCAGATCCAGACGTCGACGTAGGCGGGTGGAATCGCAAGTGCGCTTATGCGCCGTCGCACGGCCCGATCGCGAATCACTCGGCCGCTCGGGTCCAGATAGGCAAAGCCTCTGCCACGACGCACCCGTCGCAGGCCCGGCTCATCGTCACTGACCCAGCGAAGCAATCGACGCCCCTGTGGTGGAACAGCCCAGTGCCTTGCAAATCTCGGGCCCGCATTGCAGTGCCGAGTCACGCAGCGGCCGCGCGCATGGGGCAACGGCGGATCGACAACGATGTGCAAGATTTGCCGCAAGCTTTGACGCCTTCGACATTGGGGAGAGGCGCAATCGGTGTCATTGCCGGCACCGCGACGAACTCGGGAATGTTTATTGCCCGCGCACGCCGGCAGCTTCAATCAGCGCAACGCAAACAGGCAAATGATCCCGCAGCATTCCCCCCTGACGCACTTGTCGGAAGCCGATCTCATATGGATCGATCGCTTCGCAGATGCATTGCGCGAGCGCGATCCGCACTATGCGATGCCGGAACGTGGCACGTTTGCAGTCGACACGGCGCGACGTGCGTTCGAAAGCCAGCGCTTTCGAAGCCTCTCGCCGCCCGAAGCCGTCGCGGCGTGGCTCGAACAGTGAGCTTAGGGCCGCCAAGCTCGCAGCCCCCAGGCCGCGCGCCGTGAACGTGCTCGTCATCTGCGGCCATCCACGCGCTGCCAGTTTCTGCGCTGCCCTGAGCGACGCCTATGTCACTGGCGCGCGCGCGACGGGCTGTTCGGTTCGCCTGCTTTCGCTGGCGGATTTGACATTCGACCCCGATGTGCGCTTCGTCTCACCCTTGCAGCAGGCGCTGGAACCCGACCTCGAGCATGCCCTCGCCTTGCTTGAACGAGCCGACCACGTGGTCCTGGTCTATCCCGCCTGGTGGGGCGCGACGCCCGCCCGCCTGAAGGGCTTCCTGAACCGCGTGTTGCTGCCGGGTCGAGCGTTTCGCGAGACTGCGGATGGCCGCCTGGAAGGGCTGCTCGCAGGGCGGACAGCGCATCTGCTGACCACACTCGACATGCCGCCCTGGGTCTATCGCTGGATCTACGGCGCCGGTGGGCATCGCGCCTTGTGCCGATCGACCTTGGGCGTGTGCGGTATACGCTGCACCCGGGTTGTGAGCTACGGCGCCCTCAATCACAGCAAGCCCGGACAGCGCGCCGCGTGGCTGGACCATGCGCAGCGCCTGGGCCGTACCTTGGCTGCGGGACCGCTGCAAGTGCATCAGCGCATCACGGACGCGCTGAAAGCCTGGCTGCGTGCGCTGCGACTGCAGTTCTTTCCGATGAGTTGGATGGCCTACACGCTGGGTGCGCTCGCCGCGGCTGGTGCGCAGTCATCCTGGGATCGCGGTGCGTACTGGCTTGGCTATGCGAGCCTCTTCTTCATCAAGGTGGCGACGGTCTTCACCAACGAGCGCTTTGATTTCGAAAGCGACCGCATCAACCGTCAAGTCGGTCCTTTCAATGGTGGTTCGCGCGTGCTGGTCGACGGTTCGATGCAGCCGGTGCAGTTGCGCAACGCAACGCTGCTGATGGTGCTGTTCGGCCTGGTGTGTGCGATGGGCGCGGCCGCAGGCAGCGGCTTCCCCGCAGCGATCGTGGCGGGGGTGAGTGGCGTCGTCGCCTCGGTTAGACGGCGCCGCCGCTGCGCTTGTCCTGGCGCGGCTGGGGTGAGGTCGATGTCGCGTTGACGCACAGCTTGGGCGTCATCCTGTGGGGCTATCTTTTGCAGGGTGGGCATTGGCGCGATGCGGTGCCGTGGGCGTTGAGCCTACCGCCTCGGCCTGGCCATCCTGCCCGCGATCGTGCTGTCGAGCATCCCGGATCTGGTGGCTGATCGTCAGGCCGGAAAGCACACGCTCGCGGTTCGATACGGGCCACGCGTGGCGCGCGGCATCGCGGCCACGTGCGCCGTCGCGGCTGACACCGCTGCGTGGTGGGTCGATCGCGGCACCACCTTGCACGCCGCCTATCGCAGCGAACTGCCCCGGATCGGGCTGCACCTGCTGACACTGCTGTGGCTGCTGTATGGACCGGGCGCGGCGCGCCGTGGCCAGATCGGCATCGCATGCGCGTTGCTGTACCTCATGTGGTTCGTCGCGGGGCCGTTGTGGAACATCTGGGGCGCTTCGTCGTGACCTCACAAACCTCGCACACCTCGCCCTCGCCGGCTCGGATGCGTTGCATGCACCGGAACCTCCCCCGATGAATGCCACCTTGCAGATCGTCCTCGAAACCGCGCGCGACGAATTCGCGACCCTCACCGATGCACGCGGCATGGTGCGGGTGACGCTGCGACTGCTGCTTGCAGCCGCGCTCGGTGAGCTGCTGGGTGGGAATCGCGAGCGCAGCGGCAAGTCGGCGGGCGTACGCACGCACATCCTGGTGTCGATGGGCCGCGCCTTGTTTGTCATGGTGCCCGAGATTGCCGGCATGAGGCTGTCAGATTTGAGCCGTGTGATGCAGGGCGTCATTACCGGCATCGGCTTTCTTGGCGCCGGCACCATCATCAAGCACCGCAGCGACGAGAAAGTCGTCGGGCTCACGACGGCGGCCGTGGTATCGGTGACCGCTGCGATAGGTATCGCGTGCGGGGTCGGACGCGAGGGGAGCGCGATGCTCGGGGCACTGCTCGCGTGGATTGTGCTCGCCGTCGTTCAGCGCCTTGTTCAGGGCGCCGAAAGTAAGCGCTAGATCTTTCCGAGCACCAGCAGCACGACAAGCACCAACAAGAGCAGACCCAGACCGCCACTCGGCCCGTAGCCCCAGCCGCGGCTGTAGGGCCACGCAGGAACTGCGCCGATCAGCAGAAGGATCAAAACAATGAACAGGATTGTGCTGAGTGCCATGTAACCTCCTGGATTGAAAAGTCGACATCGACCGGTGTGTCTTTGAACGGCAAAGGGCATGCCGGTCACGTGAACATACCTCGCCGGCTCACACCGACGAGGCAAGTTCAACGGATGCGAAGCTCAGGTCGTGTAGGGCGTACGGTAGAACTTGTGCACGCTGTTGGCCCAGTTCGAGTCAGCCATCGACGGCCAGTGATCCTTGTCAAATCCCGGCGCATCCTTCAGCGATTCCTTGGAGGCATCCAGCGTGAAGCGCTCGTTGACGGTATCGAGCTTCAATGCGCCCCACGGCACTGCAAACAACTTTTCGCCCATGCCGAGAATGCCGCCAAACGACAGCACCGCGTAGGCGATGCGCCCGGTGCGCATGTCGATCATGAACTCCTTGATGTCGCCCAGGTCTTCGCCCTGCACGTTGTAGACGTCGTTGTCGAGCAGCGTGTCGGCGCCCATCAGTGCCGGGCCGGGCCCGTCGTTGTCGCCGTCGCGGTTGTTGTACATGCCGTACTTGTCTCGCGCCAGATAAGTGTTGTCCATCGTTTCCTCCGTTGGGGATGAGTTCAGGCGAATCGCCTTGGCAGATGCTCCGGCCATGCATGTTGGCGCTGGCCGGTTCATCTCATAGAGCCCGCAGCACAGCCGCTGCGAACCGTGAAAGCAATTCTGTGACCGCATCACGGGCCATCGTGTCGGCGCGTTGCTGCTTCGCATGTCGGACATCGCCCCGTGCGAAGCAAAGCCCGCCCGATGCATGCACGGTTCGACGCAACGCGGGCATGTCGATTGCCAGTTGGTTTGCCACTTCGTTTGCCACTTCGTTTGCCACTTCGTTTGCCACTTCGTTTGCCACTTCGTTTGCCACTTCGTTTGCCACTTCGCTTGCCAATTCGTTTGCCACTTCGCTTGCAGTTCCACTCGTTGGCGAACGTTCTTCATCCGCCAACGCTGTGCCTGTGATCTCTATCAATGATCACTTTCGCTCTCGCCCCGTTCGCTCATGTCGGCCCGTAGACCGACCGTGCTGGTGACCGGCGCCGGTGGCTTCATCGGCAGGGCCATCGTCGAGAAACTGGGCGAGTCGCACGATGTCGTCGCCCTCGATCTGTCAGCCCCCACGCAACCCGTCGCCTGTGCCGAGTTTGTCGGCATGGATGTCACTTCCGACGACAGTGTTCGCGCTGCGCTCGAACGGGTGCATGCCGCCCACGGCGCGGGAATCGCGTCGGTCATTCATCTGGCCGCTTACTTCGACCTGTCGGGCGAGCCCGATCCGCGCTACGACACGGTGACCTTCGAGGGGACGCAGCGGTTGATCCGCGCGCTCAAGACTTTGCACGTCGAGCAGTTCGTGTTCATGAGCACGATGCTCGTGCATGCCGCCTCAGGTCACGACGCACGCATCGACGAGGATTCGCCGCTGGATCGACGTTTTCCATACCGCGCTTCCAAGATTCGCACCGAAGCGATGCTGCTTGAAGAGCATGCCGACATGCCGCTCGTGCTGCTGCGCCCGGCCGGCGTCTACGATGACCTTTGCCATGCAGCCTTCCTGAGCCACCAGATCGCGCGCATCCACCAGCGCCGCCTGACGAGCCATGTCTACCCGGGCGATCTGCTGGCCGGTCAGCCCTATCTGCATCTGGACGACCTGATCGATGCGTTGTTGCGCGTTGTCGATCGACGCCGCGCACTGCCGGTCGAGACGGCGTTGCTGCTTGCCGAGACCGACGTCATGAGCTTCGGCGAAATCCAGCAACAGGTCGGTCGTCTGTTGCACGGCGAACAGTGGCAGACTCTGACGATTCCGAAGTCGGTCGCCAGCACCGGCGCATGGCTGCAGGACAAGCTCCTCGATGAAGATCCCTTCATCAAGCCGTGGATGGTCGAGGTCTCGAGTGACCATTACCGCGTCGACATTCGGCGCGCGACCCGGCTGCTCGGCTGGAAGCCGGCGCATACGCTGCGCGGGACTCTGCCCGCCATGGTGGCAGCGCTGCAGGCCGACCCGCTCGGTTGGTACGACGCCAATCATCTGAACAGCGCGGAGGTGGCTGCCGAAGCGGCCGAAACCGCCGAAATGGCGCATAGCAAGGCGCAGCGAAACGACGCGCAAGACCCATTTGAAACCCCCGCCGATGCAACCGAATCGCACAGCGCGCACGGCGACAACGACATGGCCGCGCACATGCGCGCCGCGCACTTCAAGCTGCTGTGGGTGCACTGGCTCAACATCTTGCTCGGCGCCTGGTTGGTATCGAGCCCGTTGGTCTTCGGCAGTTTCGGCGCGCACGGCTTCAGCGATGCGGTGCTGCGCGTCACGGCCGAGCGAGGCTTGATGGACCCTGCCCTGCGCAGCCTGCTGCTTGCGCGCAGCGATGTCGTCAGCGGCCTGTTGATCATGGGCTTCGGCGCGCTCTCGCTGTCGCCGCGCTTCTCCTGGGCTCAATGGGCGAATGCAGCACTCGGTTGCTGGCTGCTGTTCGCACCTCTCATGTTCTGGGCGCCGAGCGCTGCGGTCTATGCCAACGACACCCTCGTCGGCGCGCTTGTGATCGCATTTGCCATCCTGGTGCCGATGATGCCGGGCATGAGCATGGCCGGCATGATGGACAAGACCGACCTGCCGCCGGGCTGGACCTATTCGCCTTCGACCTATCTGCAGCGCCTGCCAATCATCGCGCTCGGTGCGTTCGGCTTCCTGATCGCGCGCTGGCTCGCTGCCTACCAGCTGGGTCACGTCGATGGCGTCTGGGAACCGTTCTTCGCGGGCACGACGCCGCCGCTGAACGGCACGGAATCCATCATCACCTCCGACGTCTCCAAGGCCTGGCCGGTCGCCGACGCTGGGCTGGGCGGCATGGCCTACATGTTCGAGGTGCTGATGGGCGTGATGGGCGACCGCCGCCGTTGGCGCACAATGCCGTGGATGGTCGCGATGTTCGGCATCGTCGTCATTCCGCTGGGCGTCATCAGCATCTATTTCATCGTCATCCAGCCGGTCGTCATCGGCACCTGGTGCAGCTTGTGCCTCGTCACGGCCGCGGCGATGCTGGTGATGATCCCCTACAGCCTCGATGAGCTGGTGGCGATGGGCCAGTTCCTGGTTCAGAGCCACAGTCGCGGGGAGCCCTTCTGGCGCACGTTCTTCAGGGGCGGCGCGCAGCCGGCGTCAGGCGATACCGCGACCGACCACCACACAGGGTTCGACGCGCCGCTTGCAGCGGCGTTCGCCTCGGCGGTGCGCGGTGTCAACCTGCCGTGGACGCTCGTGTGCTGCGCGCTGCTCGGCATGGCGCTAATGTTCACGCGCCTGTTCTTCGGCAGCGTGCCGCCGCTGGCGGACAGCGACCATGTGGTCGGCGCGATGATCGTTACGTTCGCGGTCATGGCGATGGCCGAGGTCGGGCGTGCGCTGCGCTTCGCAAACATTGCGTTCGGGCTCTGGCTGGTCGCCGCGCCGCGGCTGCTGGCGGGTGCCAACGGCGTTGGTGCCGGGTTCGACGTCGTCGTCGGGCTCGTGGTCGTCGTGCTCAGCCTGCCGCGCGGCAAACGCAGCGCGCAGCACTACGGTCGCTGGGACCGCTTCGTCGTATAGGTCGGCAGCGATGGCCGAATCCCCCCGTGCGGTGTACGGCGCGATCGTCGCCAATGTCGCGATCGCGATCACCAAGTTCGTCGTCGCGGGCATCAGTGGCAGCTCGGCGATGTTGTCGGAGGCAGTGCACTCCACCGTCGACAGTTGCAATGGCGTGCTGCTGCTGGTGGGCATCAAGCTGAGCAAACGACCGGCCAGCGCGCAGCACCCTTTCGGCCATGGCAAGGAGCTGTATTTCTGGAGCCTGATCGTCGCCGTCCTGTTCTTCGGCCTCGGCGGCGGCATCTCGCTCTACGAAGGCGTGCAGCATGTGTTGCAACCCGAACCGCTGACCGACCCGTTCTGGAACTACATCGTGCTCGCAGCAGCAGCGGTGTTCGAAGGCGCGAGCCTCGCGATTGCGCTGGCGCAGTTCAAGCGTGAACGCGGGCCGAGGCCGTTCTGGCGCGCATTGCACGCCAGCAAGGACCCGACAACGTACACCGTCGTCGCCGAGGACTCGGCTGCCCTGCTCGGCCTGGCGCTCGCCGCGGGCGGCGTCTACGCGAGCCACGCATTGAACCGGCCGCTGCTCGATGGCGTGGCCTCGATCCTGATCGGTATGCTGTTGGCGGCCGTGGCGGTGCTGCTGATCTACGAGTCGCGCGGCTTGCTGATCGGCGAAGGCCTGCGGCCCGTCAGTTTGCTGCGCATCTGCAGCATGGTCGAAGCCCACGAACTGGTGCGGCAGGTGTCGCGGCCGCTGTCGATGTACATCGGCCCGCATGAGGTGCTGCTGACCATGCAGGCCGAGTTCGAGCCCGGTGCGAACGCGGCCGCGGTGGCCGAAGCGATCGACCGCATCGAAGAGGACTTGCGCAGTGCGTTCCCCAAGCTGCGCCATGTCTACATCGAGGCCCGGCCGTCGTCGGCCGTTCGCAGCGGCAGCGTCGGCAACTCCGGCCCGACGAAGTCGCAGGCAAGCGCCTTGCCGAGTGGGTAGGCGCTTAACCCGATGCATCACGAAACTGCACAGGAAACCCCGCCATGACCGCTTTGCAATCGACTCCTTCGCGTTCTGTCCAGGCGCATGTGCCGCCACCCATCCCCGATGTGATTCCGACACCGCAACCACCGCCGCCGCGACCCGAGCCCGACGTCGTGCCGCCGCCGGACATCATCGAACCCCCGATGCCTGGCAAAGACGTTCCGGTCGAAGAACCTGGGCGTCCGAAGCCCGCCCGCAAATGAACGCGGCCGTGTCGGGCACCGGGATTGCTCATCTGCTAGTCGTCGACCCCTCCCCTCGAGCCACCATGATTCAGGAAAGGCAGCAACGCGACCACAACGGCTGCCGGCCGGTCGGTCATGTCGTCATCCGGTTTCCATCGGGCGATATGGCGCATGCCGCAGTGCGAGCCCTGGCGTCGATCGCATTCGACAAGGAAGTCGTTCAGCATCTGAGCGGCGACGAGATCCTCGGGTATCTGGATCAGGACGCCACTGCGGCCGACACACCGAGTACCACGCATCACGAGATCAGCCAGGCGCGCGGGCAGCGCGGGCTTGCCGCACACGATTACCACTGGCTCGTGGTGCGTGCCCGAAACGATGGCCGTGCTTTCCAGATCGCTGATTGCGTCAGACCCTGTGGGGCCGAACGCGCGCAGTATTTCGGCGCCTCCAGGGTGCAGGAACTGATTAATCCCGACACAGCCGTGCCACGAGCGCCCGTAGCGTCCCACTTGGACGGCGGCAACGCATGGCGGCGCAGCAGCGGCAGCGCACGCTAGGGAATGCCCATGACGGAAGATCTGGGCTCACAGATAGCGACCGCGGAGCGCAGGCTGATCGAGCGTGAAGATCGCCTGCGGCGGCAATGGAGGTCGCTCGGCCAGGATGTGCGTCGCGCTGTGCAACCCAGGCGCATGGTGGTGCCGTTGATCGCCGCCGCGGCGATGCTGCTCCTGGTGAGCAGGCTGTTGCGGCGCCCGCAGCTGCCGGAGCGACGCACCCGGGAAGGGCTTCTGGCTCGCATCCCGTGGATGCAGTTGGCAGCGCTGGCCCTGCCCCTGCTGCCGCTGCATTGGCGCGAGCGCTTCAACCCTCCCAGCCTGATCCACCGCTTCGCACGTTCGATGGGTGCACAGGGCTCGGAAGCGGACCGTACGCGGCCGCCCCCGCAGACCGCCGCGGCGGTCGACCTCACGCGCTATGCCGGCACCTGGTGCGAGATCGCGCGTTTGCCCAATCGCTACGAAGATGTGTGCGCCGGCCAGCCGAGTGCAACTTATACGCCTCGCGATGGCGAGATCGAAGTCGTCAATCGTTGCCGCACGCAGGCAGGTCGTGAACGGGTGGCGCACGGCGTCACGCATGTAGTTGCCGGCAGCGGCGGTGCGCGCCTTCGCGTCAGCTTTGCGCCGCGCTGGTTGCACTGGCTTCCGGCGGTGTGGGCAGACTACTGGATCCTGCATGTCGACGACGCCTATCAGGTCGCCCTCGTCGGCACACCACAACGCGATGCCCTGTGGGTGCTCGCACGACACAACAAGATGTCGGCCGAACAGGCGGAACCCTTGCTGCAGCTGGCAGTGGAACAAGGCTATTCACTGGATCGCCTGATCGTCTCTTGAAAGCGCTGTCGCGATTCGCAGGGTCGGCATTCGTCCCGCTCCGCCCGCGCAGGCCGGCGCGATGACGAGGGGACGTCCTGGCGCGCCCGGCAGGCTTTACCGCAATTGCCACGTGATCGGTAAAAAGCTCCGCCGCGCGAGATGCCTCGCCGTGTAGCGACCCGTACGTCGAGCATGGGCGCGACCGGGCTTCGCCTTCGCATGTAAGCAACTGCTTCCAACACTTTATTGGCGGCACGGACTTTGCGTTCTCATGGCCATCGGGCGCACGGGCCGCCTATTCACCTTCGGAGGCTTTGATGATCGGGTTGCAACTCAATACGTCACAACAGCTCAGCGCGTCGCCACGATTGCAGCACGCCGTCAGGCTGCTGCAGATGTCATCGCTTGACTTCACTGCGCTCGTGCATGCCTCGTTGAGCAGCAACCCTTTCCTCGAGAGCGACGACGCGATCGAGCCGGAAACAGCGGAAGGCGACCGCGAGGGCACCCCAGAGGCAAATGACGACCCGAGAGAACTCCCCGAATCGGAGGAGGCGTATTCGCAACCGGCGGCCGACGATCACGAGTACTGGCAGCATGGGCAGGTCGCGAGTTCAGCCAGCGCCGATGCCCCCTTCACCGCGCTCGACAGCACAGCCGTGCGAGTGACGCTGGGCCAGCATCTGATGGGCCAGCTCAAGGTACTGCATCTCACGCCGCGTGAATTGGCATTGGCCGGCGCCATCGTCGAATCGCTCGACGATGATGGCTATCTGCGCGTCTCGCTCGACAAATTGCTCGATCCAGACGCGCTCGACCCCTTTCCCGACACAGACGAACTGCGCATCGCATTGCGCCGGGTGCAGGCGCTCGATCCGGCCGGCGTCGGCGCACGCAGCGTCGGCGAATGTCTGCGACTGCAGATCGACTCGATCGACTGCAACGAGTTGCGCACGCTCGCCACGCAGATCGTCGACCAGCATTTGCCGGCACTGGCGGCGCGCGACAGCGCGGGCATCGCCAAGGTGCTCGGCGCACCTGCCGAAAACGTCGCCGCGGCGTGCGATGCCATTCGTCGGCTCGATCCGCGCCCCGGCTGGCGCTTCGATACAGCGCCCGCGGACTATGTAGTGCCCGACATCATCGTGCGCAAGATTCGCGGTGAGTGGCGTGCAAGCCTGAACCCGGCAGTGATGCCCCGTGTACGCATGAATCAGCTCTACGCCGGACTGTTCCGCCAGCACCGCACCCAGCACCATGGGGAACTGGCAAATCAGCTTCAGGAAGCGCGCTGGACGGTGCGCAACGTCGAGCAGCGATTCGCGACCATCCTGGCGATCGCCGAGGCGATCGTGCGGCGCCAGCGGCACTTCCTCGACTTCGGCGCGATGGCGATGAAGCCACTCGGATTGCGCGAGATTGCCGATGAAGTCGGCGTGCACGAGTCGACCGTATCGCGCGCCACCAACAACAAGTTCATGGCGACGCCGAATGGCGTGTTCGAACTCAAGCATTTCTTTTCGCGAGCGCTGGTGAGCACCAATGGCCGGGCCTGCTCGGGGACAGCGATCCGCGGCCTTGTCGAGGAGATGATCCACGCCGAACGCGCAGGAGAGCCGCTGTCCGATGCCGCCATCACACGCCAGCTGGCCGAACAGGGGCTGGTGCTGGCGCGTCGAACGGTGACCAAATACCGGCAGATGTTGCGCATCGAGCCCGTGGAGAAGCGGCGGCGCATGGCATGAGAGGCCGAGAGGCCACGCGCTGGCCGGCAGCGTCGGCACGCGACTTGCCGGGTTCAAGGCGAGCCAATGACCGGACCTCACATCATGTACAGCGCAACCGAAGACGATCTGGCACGCGACCATCTCTGGGCCCTCGTGAGGCGCATCCGTTTCGCACTGCTCACCAGCCGAGACGCCGAGGGTCATCTGCATGCGCGGCCGCTCACGACGCAGAACAAGCTCGACCAATGCGATTGCACGCTCTACTTCTTCATTGCCGCGGACAGTGGCACTGCCCGTGATGTCGAGAACGACAGTCGCGTCGGCGTGATCTACGCGGACCCGGACGACGGCTGCTATGTATCGGCGTCTTGCAAGGCGCGCGTGACGCGCCAGCCGCAACGCCAGGCTGAACTGTGGTCTGCCGCAGCGCAGGCCTGGTTTGCGGGCGGCCCGGACGACGAGCGGCTGAGACTGCTGGAAGTGCAGATCATCGAAGCCGAATACTGGGACGCCAAGTCGAGCAAGCTGATGCGGTCCCTCAAGCTCGTAGCGGCCAACCTGTCTGGGAAGACAGGCGACGCGCCGGGCGGCGAGCACCGCGAAGTGCGAATGGGCTGAGCGAGGGCCTTTGCCGCCTAGTCCGGTCTCGAAAGCTTGTCGGCGTTTGCTGACACGGCAAAGGCACGAAGCCCGATGGCAGCTTGTGCGGCCGGCACCCACACTGTTCGAGACGCGACTCACGCGTTGCCACCCAAGGAGCACGACATGAATGAGAACCCCAACGCCAAATCCACCGTCGACAACGATCCTGCACTGCAAGGTGAAGGCAACTACTCGGCTGCGCGCCGCCATCGCCAATCCGCCGAGGAGTTCGTCCAGTCAGGCCAGGTCGAGTCCGCCGCGCACAAGGCCAAACCTGACAGCCAGAAGCAGGCCGAGGAGATGAAGGAAGCCGAGAAAATCGGCAAGTCTCACGCCAGGACGTAGGCCAGCATCGAACAAGCGTCGATCCGATGGCTCGGTCCGCGCCATGACCGTTAGCAGTTCCTCGCGCGTCGCTGCCGGTGCGCTGATCGTCATCGCGGTCTCGCTGGTGATCGGAGAGATCACGGGCTGGCCGATCTTGCGCCAACCACTGGCGCGCGAGCTGGCTCAACAAACCGGGGCGCCGGTCACGATCGGCGAGCCGTTTCGGCTCCGACTCATCTGGAACCCGAAGCTCGAAACCAGTAAGCTCGTGATCGGGTCGAGTGAGCCGTTCGCCTCCAGGCAATTGCTCGATGCCGAACAGGTCGTGTTGCGTTGGTCGTGGCTCGATATCTGGCGCTGGCATCGTGGGGCCGGACTGGTTCTGCGCGAGTTGAGAACTACCACGCTCGAAGCCAATCTCCTGCGGCTCGCCGACGGTCGCGCGAACTGGGCGCTCGACAGCAGCGAGCCGTGGCCGCGGATCGGCGCGCTTGCGGTGAGCGACGGCCGCATCAACATCGAGGATGCAGTCGACGGGACGGCACTCGACATCCGTATCCATGGCAGCGAGACCGGCGCCGAGGCGCCGAGCGCAAAGGCGAACCACTACCAGGCCACTGCCAAGGGCCGGCTTGCGAAGCTTCCCCTCGATCTCCGCGTCGAGAGTGGCGGGCTGCTGCCATTACTGGGCGATGAAGCAGATGGCAAGGCCAATGGCGTGCCCTTGCGCGTCGAAGGGACGGTTGGGCGCGCGCGGATTGACTTCGACGGCAGCGCCTCGGCATTGCTCGGCGCCACCCGGTTGGAGGGGGACGTGAAGCTGCATGCGCAGTCGATGGCCTCGGTTGGCGACGTGCTCGGCATGACGCTGCCGGCCACGCCGCCTTTCGATCTGAGCGGCCATCTGCGTCACGCCGGCGCGATCTGGCAGCTCGGCGATACACACGCCACTGTCGGTCACAGCAAGTTGGGCGGCAGTTTTAGCTACGAAACCGATGCGAAGCCGCCCAAACTCACTGGCCGCCTGACGGGCTCCCGGCTGCGATTCGCCGACCTCGGGCCGGCTGTGGGCGCGCCGGTCGCTGCCGCACCGGCGGCGGATGCCGTCGCGGAACCGCAGCGCGTGCTACCGCAACGGCGCTTCGATCTGCCCTCACTGTCTGCGATGGACGCCGATCTGCAAGTGAGCATCGACGAGCTCGACTTCGGGGTTGCCTCGCTGCGACCGCTTCAGGCGCTTCACTCCCATCTTGTATTGGTAGATGGCGTGCTGCGCCTGCAGGACCTGCACGCTGGCGTCGGTGGCGGAACGATTCGCGGCGGCACCGGCTTCGATGGCACTGGCAAAACCGCCCGATGGACGGCCAAGCTGGACTTCGATGGCCTCCAGGTCTCGAAATGGATCCAGGGTTTGCGCAAGCAGCCGCCTGCCCCGCCACAAACTGCAGCAAAGGGTCAATCACACCCAGATGCCGCCATGGCCGCCGCAAGCCCGCCTTCGCCCGCCGCATCGGCGCCCGCCGGTTCGTCGACGGCGTACCTCAGCGGTGAAATGGATGGCATGCTCGACGTTCGCGGCAGCGGGCGCTCGACGGCAGAAATACTCGCGTCGCTCGACGGCGAGGCGCAGATTCGATTGCGTCACGGCGAGGTCTCGCATCTCGTCACCGAGCTTGCGGGGCTCGACGTTGCCCAGGCGCTTGGCGTCGCATTGAAGGGCGACGATCCACTGAAGATCGACTGCGCCAGGATTGACGCCACGGTGCGAAACGGGGTGGTTGTGCCACGCGTCGCAGTACTCGACAACAAGGACAGCACGCTGCGTATTCAGGGCCAGGTCGATCTGCGCGACGAGACGCTCGATCTTCGCAGCGTCGCGCACCCGAAAGACGTTTCGCCGCTGTCGTTGCGCTCGCCCGTGCTGGTCAAGGGGACTCTGTCGGACCCGCGGGTCGAAATCGACGGCAAGCCGCTCGCCCTGCGCGTGCTGGCCGCTGTGGCGCTCGGTGTGCTCGCAACACCCGCCGCCGCGTTGTTACCGCTGATCGACACGGGCGCGCCTGAACAGGGAGACCCGTGCGCCGCTGGCAGCGCAGCACCCTCGGCATCAGCCTTTTCAGGCGCGACGGCGGCAACAGCCGCTTCCGCGGCCAGCGTGCCGCGCTGAACCCTCTCGCCACCTCAGCGTTTGGCGTTCAGCGCTTCAAGGCCTTCTCGAGCTCGGCCTTGTTCATCTTCGAACGGCCCTCGATGCCGCGCGATCGGGCCTCGTTGTAGAGCTGCTCAAAGGTGCGCCCCGCCGCGCCCTTGTGGGAATGCAGGCCGCCGCGGCGGCTGGGCGGCATGTCGTGCAGCGAACTGCGACTGACCTGGTCGGACTCGCCTTCTTGCGCGCGGACTTTGTTGACGGTGCGCGCCGCGATCTCTTCGGCGACGTCCTTTTTTCGGCCTTTCTTCAGCAGTCCGTCCTTGATGTGCTCGTACTGACGCTCCCGTTTGGCAGTCCACGATTTGGCTGGCATCGAATTCCTCCATCTGATCGCTGGCGGCGATGGCCCGGCATTCGCCGTTCCCACGCTGATCGTGTCGGGCACGCGCCTTGCCGTGCGCAACTTGCAGCACGTAAGGTTGCCTCCAGCGGCGTGCATCGGATGAATCTTCTCAGTTGGATCGTGATCGGTGCCGCGGTCGGTTGGTTCTCCAATCGACCCGGCAGGAACCTGACCGCGCCAGCAGCGTGGCGAATCGTCGCGACGGTCGCTGCCGCGTGCGGCGCGCGGTGGCTGACCAGTGCGCATGGCAGCGTCCCTTGGGCAGCGGGGCCGGGTTTCAGTATCCTCGCCGCCCTCGGTGCAGCGGCCGCGGCCCCGCTCATTGCGGCGGCCCCGAGCCGGGGCGCGTCGGCCGGCCAACTGACGGTCGAGTTCAATGCCGAGTCCCCGAGCGAGAGCTTGACTAAAACCGCCGTGTTCGATCTCGCGCACATTCCACACGGACCGACGCACGGGTCGCGATCGACCGGCATTGCAGAGCGCGAAGGTTCCCCCTGAGCGTGCACGGCGCGGGAACAATCGAGCGATGAGGCGACCGTCTGGATAGACACCGGAGACAATGGCATCCCGAAGAGCAAACTTGCGCCAGATGCCAACAGGCGTTGCAGCGGGCCAGAGAAGCTCTCATCTGCGGCGAACTGAAGGAATGCGGTGAAACGATGAGCGGCAGCGAACGACCGACGGAAGGCGCGCAGCATCTGCTGCAAAGCGATGAGCGCTTCCGCCTGCTCGTCGAGAGTGTCCGAGACTACGCGATTTACATGCTGGACCCGGAAGGTCGGGTCGTCACCTGGAACGCTGGCGCCGAGCGCTTCAAGGGTTATTCGGCAGAGGAGATCATTGGTGAGCATTTCTCGCGGTTCTATCCGCCGGAAGCGCTCGCCAAAGGCGTGCCGGAGCATGAGCTTGAAGTAGCCAAGGAGGCGGGCTCCTTCGAAGACGAAGGCTGGCGCATCAAAAAAGATGGGTCGCGGTTCTGGGCCAACGTCATCATTGCTGCGATGCGAGCCCCCGATGGCGAACTCGTCGGGTTCGCGAAGGTTACGCGGGACCTCACCCAGCGCCGGGATCACGAGGAAGACTTGCGACGCAGCGAGGAGCGGTTTCGTCTGCTCGTCGAAGGCGTGTCGGATTACGCGATCTTCATGTTGGACGTCAATGGCTTCGTCGCCACATGGAATGTCGGCGCCCAACGGATCAAGGGCTATTCGGCGAACGAAATCATCGGCAGCCACTTTTCCGTCTTCTATCCTAGCGAAGTCAAGGAAGTAGGCTGGCCCGAGCACGAGCTGCGGGAAGCTGCGGAGAAAGGCAGTTTCACCGACGAGGGTTGGCGCGTTCGGAAGGACGCGACGATGTTCTGGGCGAACGTCACGATCACGGCTTTGCGTGACGACACGGGGCGGCTGGTCGGCTTCGCGAAGGTCACACGGGACCTCACCGAACGCAAGCGTGTGGAAGCGGCTGAACTCGAAAGCCAGCAACGCGAGGAAGTCTTGCAGGCCGAGCGTAGCGCCCGCATGGAGGCCCAGCGCGCAACGCGCATCAAGGACGAGTTTCTGGCGACGCTTTCGCACGAGCTCAGGACACCGCTGAGCGCGATACTGGGATGGACGCAGGTCTTGACCCGGAGCAGCGCAACCCCGGATGCCCAGCAGGTCAAGCACGCCATCGAAGTCATCGACCGCAATGCGAGAGCGCAGGTACAGCTCATCGACGACCTGCTGGACCTGAGCCGAATAATGACCGGCAAGGTTCGCCTGGACCTCGAGCAGATTGTGCTGATGGATGTCGTCAAGGCGGCCGTGGATTCTGCGATGCCGACCGCTGAGATGAAGGGGGTTCGACTCACTGTCCTGCTGGACCCTTTGACGCCTGCGACGGTCAGTGCGGACAGCGCCCGCTTGCAGCAGGTGGTGAGGAATCTGCTCTCCAACGCGATCAAGTTCACCCCGAAAGGCGGCCAGATACACGTCCTGCTGCAACGCGTGAACTCGCAAGTTGAGCTTAGCGTCAGCGACACCGGCCTCGGTATTCCGGCGAGCTTTCTGCCGCAGGTGTTCGACCGGTTCTCCCAACGGGACAGCTCGATGACCCGGTCGCACGGCGGTCTTGGTCTCGGCCTTGCGATATGCAAGCAACTGGTCGAGTTGCATGGCGGCACGATATCTGTGACGAGCCAGGGCGAGGGCCACGGCTCCACGTTCACCGTCAACCTGCCCATATCGATCGTGCAGTTGAAGGACGAAGTCGCGGAGCGAACCCATCCCACGGTACCCAACGCGCTGGAACCGCAGGTAGAGCTGCCCGGCCTCGCTGGCGTGCACGCGTTCATCATCGACGACGAGATCGATGGGCGTGAGATATTGCAGCGCGTCCTTGAAGGTCAAGGAGCGCAGGTGACTGGTTTCGCATCTGCCGAGTTGGCACTCGCAACATTGCGAAACAACCGACCCAGCGTCATCGTCAGCGATCTCGGCATGCCCGGTATGGATGGCTATCAGTTCATGCGAACCTTGCGTGCCCGCGAGGCCCGGAACGAGCGCATTCCGGCTTTGGCTTTGACGGCTTTTGCTCGCGCAGAAGACCGCAAACGGTCGCTGCTGGCGGGATACCAGGCCCATCTTGCGAAACCGTTCGACATCGCCGAACTTGTTCTCGTCATTGCGGACTTGGTCGGTCGTTAGTCACTGCTCGTCGGTTCGCGCGACATGACCGCGCTCAGCCTGCTTGCGGCCATCACAGCCCCGGGCATTCGGCTCTCCGTCCTACTGCGCCTGTAGGACGTACGCGGCCGCATGCTGTCATGGGCGCTGACACCACGCAGCGCGCGTGACTGACAGACTGCTCGAGCCATGCAGCGCAGACTTGCCTGCATTCATCGCTTCGCACGGAGGTACATCATGTCGAACGCCGCGCATCAAGGTTCAGAGTCTCATTTCCAGATTCGCTTCCCGTCACTGTTTCGCGAAGGGCACGCGCTCGCGTTTCCCTGTGACGCGCGCGGCCAAGTTACGATCGATGAGCTTCCTGAACGCGCGCGCGACAACTACTTGTTCGCCCGCGCCATGGTCGGCCGCGAGTTCGCCCTGCCCTGCGTGATGGGTGAGGCTGAGGAACTCACGCACTGAATGAGGTACTCGTTTCTCGTGTCGAACAGGCGTCGCGGCTGAAGGCGCCCTTCTATGCAGGTGCGAACGCCGCGCCGTTGTCGGACAACACCGCGTTCGGCGTTCTTTCTGGATTCGGGCGCCCACGACGCAGCCACCTTGGATTAGTCTGCGCGAATGATGCAGACCGCTCCCGACTCGACTACCGTTGTCGCCGACGGCAAGCAGCCAGTCACGCATGTCGCGAGCGCCGCAGCTTCGGCCGCAGAGGCAGGTGAGCCGCGCCAGACCGTTGTGCGCCAACGCGCTCCGGTCGACATTCGCAGTGCCTCGATGCTGACTGTTGCCGTGCTCGGCACCCTGTTTGCGATGCATTGGGCGAGCGTGATACTGATACCTTTGATGCTCGGCATCGTCGTGAGCTGTGCGCTCGGACCTATCGTGAACCAGCTTGAGCGCCTCCTGCCGCGCGCGCTGGCGTCGGCGTTGCTGGTGCTGGGGTTGATTGCCGGAATCACGTTCACCGCCTACAGCCTGTCGGACGATGGCATGCAATTCATCGAGGGGCTGCCCAAGGCGGCAGAGAAGTTGAAGCTTGCCCTGCGCGAGCAGCGCAGACAGTCGGACACGCCGATCGAGAAGGTGCAGCAGGCGGCCGCGCAGATCGAGCAGGCGGCGAAGGAAACGGTTCCCGCGCCGCCGACGGCACGCGGCGTCACCCGGGTACAGGTCGAGAAGCCCGGCTTTCGGCTGAGTGACCTTGCCGTGACGCTTACACCGAGCCTGGTGACGATGGCTGGGCAATTGACGATCGTGATCTTCCTCACCTTCTTCCTGCTCGCTTCGGGCGACCAGTTGCGTCGCAAGATCGTGCGGCTGGCGGGCCCACGCTTCGCGCACATGAGGATCACGGCACAGGCGCTCGACGAGATCACGACACAGATTCAACGCTATCTGCTGATGCAAGGGTTCATCAGCGCGCTCGTTGGCGTTGCCACCTGGCTCGCCTTCTGGGCGCTGGGCATGGAGCACGCCGCGATCTGGGGCGTTCTTGGCGGTGTGCTCAACCTCGTGCCTTACATCGGCGCGCTCGCCTTCACGGCAGTGTCGACCGTCGCCGCATTTCTGCAGTTCGGCGGCATCGAGCTGGCGCTACCGGTGGCCGGCGTATCGGCGCTACTGCACACCGTTTCGGGCCACTGGTTGACGCCGTGGTTGACCGGCCGCGCAAACCGGATGAACACGGTCGCGGTGTTCGTTGCGATGCTCGTTTTCGGCTGGCTATGGGGCGTGTGGGGGCTGTTGCTCGGTGTTCCGATCCTGCTGATCGTGAAGACGGTTGGTGACCATGTCGAGGCCTATCGCGGGCTCGGCGAACTGCTCGCCGCCTGAGCACGTCGCACAACGCGCTTCGCGGGCGGCAAGGTTCTGCGGCAGCGCCGACGGCGCGCTGTCCTACGTCAACAAGGGGTGCGCGACCACCTGCACGCGGCGCGGCTTCCAATCGAATGCGGGCCGTTTGCGGCTTACGCTGTAGACATCAGCAATGTCGCTGTGCAGTCGTCACAAGGAGTGCACCATGCTTCACTACGCCATCGTCTTTCTGGTCATCGCATTGATCGCCGCCCTGTTCGGCTTTGGCGGCATTGCCGCAGGGGCGGCAGGTATTGCGAAGATCCTCTTCGTGCTGTTCATCGTGCTGGCAATCGCCGCCTTCCTGACGAACGCGTTCCGCGGTCGCCGCTGAGTGCGGCGCCATCCGACCCGAGATCGTTCCTCGACCTCGGTCTGTAACCCATCCAAGGAGAACCTTCCATGAACGAAACCCAAACCAATGATCTTCAGAACTCCCCGGCGCAAGCCGCTGCAGTTGCCGCCCGTCGTATCGGCAACGGTGCTTCTCAAGCGGCGCACGACATCGCGCAGACAACGACGCGCGAAGCCGGCCATGTGGGCCAGGCAGCCCGCGAATGGTGGCAACAGCACAAGGAAGACGCAACACACACGATGGAATCGGCGAAGAGCCGCGTCCAACAATGGAACGTCGATTCGCAGGACTATGTTCGAGCAAGGCCCGTCAAGTCGGTGTTCCTCGCCGCGGGCTTCGGCATGTTGATCGGCGCCGTCTGGGCGCTGGCAGCGCGCCGCGAACGCTGACCCCTCACGCGGGCGCTTCTGTTCGGCAGGCCAGCTTGCCGCTGGCGGCAGTGCCGAGCGAGCAATGAGTCATTGGCCCCGGGGCAAGCAGCATGCTGACAACCGCTCGACTCATCGAGTCGGTTGTCGGCGCCTTTTCGGTTTGCAAGCGAATGAGTAGAGATGCACACCGTCGAGACTTACATTGTCGAAGACAGCCCCGTCATCCTGGACAGCCTGGTGACGGCCCTGGAGGAGCTCACGCCGGTGCGCGTCATCGGCAGCAGTGCGAGCGAGGCTGAGGCCGTGCGTTGGCTGACTGACCCGCAGAATCACTGCGACCTGATCGTGATCGACGTCTTTCTGCGCTCCGGCTCGGGCTTCGGGGTGCTGGCAGCAACACGGCGCGCTCGGCTTGGAGCGCGTCGCGTCGTGCTGACCAACTATGCACCCCAGGACATCCGACAACGTTGCCTCGATATGGGCGCAGAACGGGTGTTCGACAAATCGAACGAAGTCGAAGAGCTACTGGCCTATTGCGCCCGGCTCGGTGGCGGCGCCGACGGCGGCGTCACGGCGCCCAAGCCAATCGATCTACCGATTACCTGAGCGCGGCTGGAACTGCCGAGGTTGAGTGTTTCAGTGGGCGCCAGCCGTGCCGGCATCTTCTGCTTCGCTGCGCGTGAGCTGCGCGCCGCCGCCGGTAAGCAGGAAGTACAACGCGGCAAGGGCCAGCGGCGCGACGTAATAAAGCCCTCGATACGTCAGCAGCGCGGCCACCAGCTCGCTTGGCGGGGCCCGCGCGGAAAGCAAGCTCAGGAATACCGCTTCAAGAACGCCGAGGCCGGCAGGAATGTGCGAAATCACTCCGGCCATGGCGGCGATCAGCATGACGCTCAACACCGACGCGTAGTCGATACGGCCACGCAGCAGCACGAAAGCGACACCCGCGATGAGCAGCCAATTGACGGAAGACGCCGCCAACTGCAACAGTGCGACCCGCCCTGTGGGCAACACCAACATGTGTTTGCGCAACGTCCATTCGCGTCTGCTGGAGCGAGCGCACAAGCTCACATAGGCCACCGCCAAACACAACATGGCGCTACCCAGAAACCGCAGGCCGTTGCTCCCTATCTGCGAATCCGGCGCCAGCGGCAACGGCTGCAGCACGAACACCAGCCCGCTGACAAGGAAGTAGCCCAACCAGTTGGTGAGCACGCTCAAGCCCAGGATCTCGGTCGTGACGATCGGGTCCAGCCCCAGGCGCGAATAGAGGCGATAACGCATTGCCACGCCGCCGACCAGCGAACCGAGATTCAGATTGAAGGCATAGGAGACAAACCCCACCGCGACGACACGCGCTGCCGGCAAACGGTGGCCCGTCTGATGCCTGCCGAAGAGGTCGTAACTGCAGTACACGGCGTAGCTTGCCCCGCAAAGCGCCGCTGCAAGCAGCAGCGTCGAAGGCCGATAGGAGCGCATCGATTGCCAAGCCATCGCCCAGTCGACACCGCGCGCCAGGCGCGCCAGCAACGCCGCCACCACGACGAAGAACGCGGCCCACAGCCAGGGTTTGATGCGCGCCCACGGGTTCGCTCTGACCTGCGCCGCATTGCCCCTCGTTGTGGATGGCCTAACCCGCGCGTCACGCTCAGCAGGTGGCAACGCGCGGCAGGCGGTGGTGTGGTCGGGCGCCACGTGGTCAGCCCGCATGCAGCCTCCCGCCTGCAGCTTCGATCTCTTGTGGCTCGCTCTCATCGTGCGCCTGTGGCGAAACCGCTGCGCTTACTTCTGGCGGCCGATGCTCTTGCACCGGTGCCGCGTCAGCGTTCGGCTTCACGAGACGTGGCACGTGTTCCGGCAGCTGTTGCGCCCAGCGTGGGAAATGACGCAGGAAGTGAAACAGTGCCGCGCTGCGAAGACGTTGCCACCATTCGAAACGAGGCTTGGGCTGGGGCTCGATCAACTGGCACTCGCTCTCGATCAGTTCGTCGAGGCGCCCACGCAGGTGCTGCGCAAAGCCGGCATCCCGCAAGATCACGTTGGCCTCGAGATTGAGCGCCAGGCTCAGCGGGTCGAGGTTGCTCGAACCGACGGTGGCCCAATCATCGTCCACCACCGCCACCTTGCCGTGCAACGGGCGGCGGCAGTATTCGTGCACCTTGACGCCGTCGCGTTGCAGATGCTCGTACAGCATCTGCGCCGCCTTGCGCACGATCGGCATGTCGGGCTCGCCCTGCAGCACCAATCGCACATCGACACCGCGCGCAGCGGCCCGACTGAGCTGGCGCAGCAAGCGATAGCCAGGAAAGAAGTACGCGTTGGCGATGATGATGCTCGTCTTCGCGCCGCGTATCGCGGCAAGATAGTGACGCTCGATGTCGTTTCGATGGCGCCGGTTGTCGCGCGTCACGAACCGCGCGCGCACGCTGCCTGCGGCTGTGGTTGCGGATGGGGCATCGCGCTCACTCGGCGCCCGCTCCTCACGGCCGATGGCGCGGAGTGCAAGGCCGCGGATGTCGTCGACCAACGGGCCCTCGATCCGCACCGCATAGTCCTGCTTGGCCATCGGTCCGAAATCGGCAAGATGGTCGGCCGAGAAATTGATGCCGCCGACGAAAGCGACGCGCGCATCCACCACCACCAGTTTGCGATGCATGCGGCGCCAGACGTTGAGCCGTTGGCCGAACAGACGCCAACCGGGGTCAAACGTGCGCACCCGCACGCCGGCATCGAGCAACTCCCGTGCGAAGGCTGCGCTGAGGTTCGCGGAGCCGAATCCGTCGACCAGCAGATCCACGCGCACGCCGCGCCGACCGGCATTTACCAGCACTTCGTGCAGGGCCTTGCCAACCTTGTCCTCGAAAAGAATGAAAGTTTCAATCAACACTTCGTTGCGCGCCTGTTCGATGGCCTCGAATACCGCAGGGAAGAACTGTTCGCCGTTTTCGAGCAAGGTGGCGCGATTGCCGTCGCGCCAACCGGTGCGGGAGAAAAGGCTGCGTGCCGCATGCGGCCAGCGCGGAGCGCCGCCGGATACGACGGGGTTTGCGTCGGCGTTCAACGGCGAGCTCACAGCACGATCTCCGCGGCGAGCGGCGAATGATCCGACAGATACGACCAGGGCTTGCCGGGCAATGCGACCGGCGAATGAGATCGCGCGCTGCGCACATAAATGCGGTCCAGTGACAGCAGCGGGAAACGCGCGGGGAATGTCTTCGCGACGCGACCGTTCGCATTGACGAAGACTTCGCGCAGGCCCCCGCAGCGGTGCAGGGATGCACTCGCCCGGTGCCTCCAATCATTGAAGTCGCCGGCGACGATGAGGGGCGCATCAGCGGGCACGTGGTCGCTGATGATCTCGCACAGGCTCTGTAACTGGCGCACGCGCTGAGACTCACTGAGACCCAGATGCACGCAGATCGCGTGCACCTGAGCGCTGCCAGTTGGCAACTGCAGCACGCAGTGCAGCACGCCGCGTGTTTCGCGGCTGCCCACCGAAACGTCATGATTTCGCTGGTGAACGATCGGGTGCTTCGACAGAATCGCATTGCCGTGATCGCCTTGCGCATGGACGGCATTGCGGCCATAGGCGAAGTCGGACCAGATTTCGTCCGCGAGGTATTCGTAGTGCGGCACCGGGGGCCAATCGGCGATGCGCTTTGCATGTCGATGATGCACGCCCTGCACCTCCTGCAGGAACACCAGATCGGCGCCAACCGCGCGCACTGCATCGCGCAACTCTCGCAGCACAAAGCGGCGATTGAACTGCGCGAAACCCTTGTGCGTGTTCACCGTCAACACGCGCAGCACCGGCAACGTGGCTGGGCCCATCGCGCTCGGTGCGCTCGGGCAGATTCGGTCGTCACTGCGGTCGATCTGGGTCCGCAAACGGGCGCCGGCTTGCGGCCCGCGATCGGCCAGGGCGGCATTCGCCATCCTTCGATCCTTTCATCTTCACGTCGAGGTTTTTAGTGTCCGTGCCGGAGCCGCCGCAGCCTGTCATCGCAGACCACCGAGCTCTGTAGGACGCCGCCGCGAAAGACGCTGCGTCAGGGACTCTTGTGACGAGGTGGGAACGCCGATTGCCATTACTCCCGTTACTTACGCGCACTAACACGCGACGTCCCCATCAGAACGTTCAAAGGAGGATTCCCATGGGCAAGTACTTCATCGCCTGGCTGCTCGGCGTTCCGGCATTCGTGCTGGTGCTGTTCTGGTTCTTTACCTGATCGGAGGTAATCGTCATGGCGAGTGCCAAGCCGAAATTTGAAGCTGCGACGGGCAGACCGTCTCCCGACCGCGACGACCTGCATGTCGCGCGCGATGGCGATCGCGAGCCGCGGCTGCCGCACGAACGTGATCAATCCTCCGACAGCCAGACCGCCGGCCACGATCGCGAGACCGGCCGCCGCGCCTCGCGCGACGTGCAAAGTGGCATGCTGGACACCGGCCGGGCGCCGGTCGTCGAAGAACTGGCACGCAAACACTTCCCGCCCCGTATCGAAAAGCCGGAGTAGCCTGCGCATGCTCCTGTCGCCAGGTGTTGGCGCGAGCGCCCGAAGGCGCGTGCGCGGCCCGGGACCACGGCAGCCGTGCTGAGACCGCCGATGCGTGCGACATGGCAACTTTTCGTCGATGCTGCCGACGCTTTCATCGACGACCTGGCGCCACGGATGGGCGCCGCGCTCGCGTACTACACCTTGTTCTCGATCGCGCCGCTTATGCTCATCGTGCTGTCGGTGGCCGGGTTTGTGTTCGGCGAGGAGGCCGCACGCGGCGAAATGTTCGGCCAGCTGCAAGGACTGATCGGCGACGAGGGTGCGCGCACGCTCCAGATGCTGCTCGAAAGCGTCAACCGGCCCGGCCAAGGGGTGCTTTCCACGATCATCGGCGTGCTCGTCATGTTGATCGGCGCGACCACTGTATTTGCCGAACTCCAGGCCGCGATGGATCGCATCTGGGGTGCGCCCCCGGCGGCGTCAGGCAGCGGGCTGTGGCAATGGCTGCGCGTCCGGCTGCTGTCCATCGGTATGGTGCTCGGCATCGGCTTCCTCTTGATCGTCTCGCTCGTGGCAAGCGCCGCGCTGTCGGCATTGAGCAAGTGGGCGGCGCCTTGGGTCGGCAGCGATGTGCTGATGCTGGCTGGCGCACTCGATCTGCTCATCAGCTATGGCTTCGTTGTCGCGCTGTTCGCGATGATCTACAAATGGTTGCCGCGCGTGAATGTGGCGTGGCGCGATGTCTGGCTCGGCGCAGCAGCCACTGCCGCACTCTTCACGCTGGGCAAATGGCTGATTGGTCTGTACATCGGTCGCACAGGGGTCGCCTCGGCTTTCGGCGCGGCGGGGTCGGTCGTGGTGTTGATGGTGTGGATCTATTTCTCGGCGCAGATCTTCCTCTACGGTGCCGAGGTGACGTCGATCTATGCGCACCGGCAGGGTTCGCTGCGTCCCGCAAAAAGATCTGACGCGCCTCGGTTGCACGCTCAGGTGCCTGCTGATTCGCGCAATAGCGTTTAACGACGCCACACCTGGACTGTCGGTCAGCCGCCCGGCTTCGATAGTCGGCGTCGCGCTGGCTGTAACGCGACACCTTTGGCGCCGGCAAGTAAAACCGCCAATCCATGTGGGCGTACGGCAGCAGCGGCTCGAATGCGCCGACAATCGGCTGCGCCGGCTCGGTCGAAACACGCTTGCTTCGGCGCGCTTCAAACAACGGGTGAATCGATGGCACATGCCCTTATCGTCGACGACGAAGCCGACGCGGCCGAGTCGCTCAAAATGCTCGTCGCGAGCGAGAACCTGACGGTGGCGATCGCGCATACGCTGCGCGAAGCACGGCGCCAGGCAGCACTGCAGCAGCCCGATATCGTGCTGCTCGATCTGGTGCTGCCCGACGGCAGCGGGATGGATTTGTTCGACGATCCGCAACTTGTGGCGAATGCCGAGATCGTGCTCGTCACCGGCCACGCGAGCCTCGAAACATCGATTCAGGCGCTGCGCATGGGCGCTGCGGACTACCTCGTCAAGCCGATCAACATGCGCCAACTTCAGGGCGTGCTGTCGCGCCTGATGAAGCCGGTGACGCTGCAAGCCGAAGTCGCGAGCCTGAATGCGGACCTGGCAGCCTCGGGCCACTTCGGCCCGTTGTGGGGGCGCTCGCCCGCCATCGAACGCGTGTACCAGCAGATCTCGCGCGTTGCCGGCACCGGCATCACCGTGCTCGTCACTGGCGAAAGTGGCACCGGCAAGGAACTCGTCGCGCAGACCGTGCATGAACTGAGCCGCCGGCGCAAGAAACCGTTCCTGGCGGTGAACTGCGGAGCGATCTCGCCGAACCTGATCGAAAGCGAGATCTTCGGTCACGAGAAAGGCAGCTTCACCGGCGCCGATCGCCAGCACCACGGTTTCTTCGAGCGCGCCTGCGGCGGCACGCTGTTCCTCGACGAGATCACCGAGATGCCGCACGAACTGCAGGTCAAGCTGCTGCGCGTGCTCGAGACCGGCCGCTTCATGCGCGTCGGCTCGACGCAGACGCAGGAAGCCGATGTGCGCGTCATCGCCGCCACCAATCGCGTCCCGCTCGCTGCAGTCGCCGCCGGCAAGTTGCGCGAAGACCTGATGTACCGCCTCAATGTGTTCCCGATCGAACTGCCGCCGCTGCGTGATCGGATGCAGGACGTGCCGTTGCTGGCCGAACACTTCCTGCGCGAGATCTGCACTCAGGAAGGTCGAAGCAAGCGTTTCAGCGAAGGCGCGATGCAACAACTGCTGGCGCACCGCTGGCTGGGCAATGTGCGCGAACTGCGCAATGCCGTGCAGCGGGCCTACGTGATGGCGGTGGGCGACGAGATCGACGCGCAATGGTTGCCATGCGGTTCAGCCGCAGGCGCCGCGCCAGTGCCCGCGCCTGCGCCCGCGCCCGCATCCGACGGGGCCGTCGAGGCGGCGGCCGAAAGCGACGCCTCTTCGGCCGCGCCCACGGTGACGCTCGAGGTTGGTGCTTCGATGGCCCAGATCGAACGCACGATGATCCTGGCGACGCTCGAACACTTTCAGAACCACAAGGAGCGCACCGCGGCGGCGCTCGGCATCAGCCTGAAGACGCTCTACAACCGATTGCGGGACTACGCCGCCGAGCCGTCAGAGCCCGGCGCCGCCAGCAAAGCGGGCGCACGGTCGGACAGGAAATAGACGTCGGCGAAGGGCAGGATTCAGAAGTCGATGCGGCGTGCCTGCGGCGGCACGAGAGTCATGGTGCGTCTGACAGGCCCGCGCAGTTCCTGAGCCTTCCAGGCTGACGCGCGGGCGCGATGTACTGCAGTCGTCCTGGTGCAGTCGGACATTGACCGGGGCTTGTGTTCAGGCCCTGTCGGATCGATTTTCTGCGTTCACCTACCTGGGGTGGCGAAGTTGTCCTACGCGGGGCAACTGCAGGCCGCGTCAAGCTCTCGACGTGTCTGGCGTGGTTGTCGCGCCAGACACATCAACGAGAGGAATCGCAATGCCACAGCATCGGCGCCTGCCGCACCCCGCAAGCCTGCAGCCCGGACATGAATCCCATATCAAGGCCCGAGCGCGCCAAGTGGCGGCGGCGGCGTTGATCGGGTTTGCATTGATCCTTGGGGGCTGTGGCGGCGGCAGTGACGACGACGGCCGACCACCCGTGCTGGTGCCGCCTCGCGCACTGCCGGGGCCGTATCCCGTTGCGTGCAGCAATGTCGCCCAGGATTTCACGCGGATCCCGCGCGGAGAGGATGCACAGGACTACTGGGAAGGCAGACCTGCCGCCAACGGCGCCCCGCGCTACATGGCAGACCTGCTGATCGACCCGGTGCATACGCTCTCGGTCACCGTCAAGGCACCTTCCGACGCCAGCCTGTTCGGCTCATATGCCGGGCAGCAAGTTGGTTTTGTTGTGCTCGCCTGCTATCCGACGACCGAAGACAACCCCCGCCCGAACTTTTCATTGCCGACGGGGCAACTCGTGCCCCACATGCAGTCCGGCGCCGAGGCTCCGCTGTTCGCGGATGCGTCGATGCGCTATCCCGTCCTTGTGTTCTCCCACGGTTTCGCTGGGAGTCCGCTGTCGGGTGACCATCTCCGGGTGCTCACGTGGCTGGCGAGCTACGGCTATGTCGTCGTGGCGCCGTTTCACGGCGACCCGCGATTCGCGGATCTGCAGATCGACGCTTTCGGCGACGTCGTCGCGTTGTTGAGGCACCTCAGCGATGTTGTCGCCATGCAGGCTTTGCGCCCGTTGTCGATGTCTGCAGCGTTGGACCTCGTGCTCGCGCACCCACAGTGGCGTGACCACATCGATGCCACACAGATCGGCGGCTTTGGTGCGAGCATGGGAGGGCAGACCATGATGCTCATGGGCGGCGCGGGGCTGACCAAGACGCCTGGACTCGCGTCGTCCCCGGTAGGAATCGATCGTCGCATCAAGGCCGCGGTCGGTTATATCCCGTACTTTGGGCAGCCGCTGTTGCCGGCGTTCGGGCGCGACCAGGAAGGGGTCGATGGCGTTACGCTGCCCTACCTCGGACTCAGCGGGACGGCCGACACGACCGCGCCGCTGCCACTCGCGCGCCAAGGAATCTCCCGTTTGTCGGGCACGCGAATGCTCGTCGAGTTGGGTGGCGTCGAACATGGGTTCGACGATGCCGCGGCTGGCGACATCCTCACCTGGTCGCTGACATTCCTCGATGCCGAGGTGCGGGGCCTTCCAGAAGCGCGCGACCAACTGTCGACGATGACAGCCGTGGAAGGCGGCATCGACGACAGGGTCGATATCCCGCTCCACGACCCGGGTTCCCCATGAGAGCCGCAATCGCGCGCGCGGCAGCGATCAATCCGATACAGGCTGTTGCCATTTCTAACCGCTGGTAGGCATGAATTGCCTCGAAGCGGTGCCACATCACGCTGGATGAATTTCGATCTCGTTCGCCTGAGTTCGAGCGCGTGGCGGCTTGGCGCTACTGCACTGCTCTTGCTGGCAGGCCTGCCGTTGAGCACGCAGGCTTTCGGCCTCGAAGACGTGGCGCACCAGGCCCGAGCGCTGGCGCGCACCGCCTACCAACCCCCACCACCACCCGATCCGGCCCTGGCGGCGTTGAGTTATGACGACTATCGTCGCATCCGCTTCAAGCCAGAACGCGCGTTGTGGCACGGAACCGGCTCGCTGTTCGAGCTGCAGTTCCTTGCGCCGGGTGGCGGCTTCACACGGTCTTTGAAACTGTATGAACTGGCCGGCGATACGGTGAGGCCGCTGGTGACTCCTGGAGCGGACTACAACGACGAAGGTGTGCTTCCGGCAGCGCGCTCACAAGCCGCCGATGCCGGCGCCGCGGGCTGGCGGCTGAAATACCCGCTGAACGAACCGAACGTCTTCGACGAGGTCATCGTCTTCCTCGGCGCGAGCTACTTTCGCGCCATCGGCGCCGGCCAGCATTACGGCTTATCGGCGCGGGGTCTTGCGGTCAATACCGTGAACACCGCGGGCGGAACGGGCGAGGAGTTTCCCGCCTTCACCGCCTTCTGGCTTCAACGCCCGGCGGCCGGCGAGCGCAGCTTCACTTTTTTCGCGCTGCTCGACGGCCCGAGCGTCAGCGCCGCCTATCGCTTCGTGCTGCGTCCTGGCAAGAACACGACGCTCGACGTGAGCGCGCGCATTTACCCGCGCAAGGCGGTGACCACCTTGGGCCTGGCCCCGCTGACCAGCATGTTCCTGATGGGAGAGAACCAGCCGGCGCGCGACGACTATCGGCCCGAGGTTCACGATTCAGATGGCCTGCTGGTGCAGACCGGCAGTGGCGAGCGGATCTGGCGGCCGTTGATCAATCCGCCGCGCCCGTTCGTCACCTCCTTCGCGATGGACAAGCTTGGCGGCTTCGGGCTGATGCAGCGTGACCGAGCCTTCACCCGTTACGAAGACCTCGAGGCGCAATACCAGTCGCGCCCGAGTGCCTGGGTCGAGCCACTTGGTGACTGGGGCGCCGGGCGCGTCGAACTTCTGCAGTTCCATACACCCGACGAAACCAACGACAACATCGTCGCCTATTGGGTGCCGAAACAAGCGCTCGCGCCCGGTGCGACCCTTGCTCTGGAGTACCGCATGCACTGGGTGCTCGAAGGCGTGCCGTCGGCCTCCGGCGCCACGGTGCTGCAGACGCGTCGAGGCCATGGCTATCGCAAGGCCGCAATCCCGCCGAATGAGCTGCAGTTCCAAATCGACTTCGTCGGTGGCGCGCTGCAGGCCTTGCCGAAGGACGCGGCCGTCGAAGTGGTGGTCAGCGGCAACGACAACGTGCGCAAGCTGCATGCCCACGCCTATCCGAATCCGCACACGAGGGGATGGCGCGTCAGCCTGGAATTCGAGCGCGTCGATATCGCGAAGCCGGTGGAACTGCGTGCGCAGCTGCGAAACGCCGCCGGCGTGATTCTTTCTGAAACCTGGTCTTACGCCCTTGCTCCGGAGTGAAAAATGAACGCCGCCGAGTTACCCGCCGCCACCCCCACTGCACCACTTGTGCGCCGTGCGCCGATGCGCGCCCAGCCCTGGTTCGGGCTGATGCGAGGTCTGCTGTTCGCGCTGTGGCCGGGCATGCGTTTCGAGGCGGCAGCAACAGCGCCGTCGTCTGCAGCATGGCAACGCGCGGCGCACCGGCGGCGGAGCATGTTGTTGGCTTTGGTGGCGCTGTTGAGCGCGGTGGCCCTGGTCCTGCAGACTGCGACGCCACCCGACGGGGACACGATCGCATGGACCGTGCGCGTCACGCTCGGCACCTTGCTGTTCGCCTGGCTGGGTTCGGGTTTCGCCACCGCGCTGATGGGCGCCTGGGTGATGCTGCGCGGTGACCGACATGCCTTGACGCCGGGAGAAGCACATGCGCCGATCGACCCCTCGGCACGCACCGCGGTGATCATGCCGATCTGCAACGAAGACGTGGCCACGGTCTTTGCCGGGCTGCAGGCCACCTGCCGGTCGCTGGCCGCGACCGGCGCGCTATCGTTGTTCGACTTCTACGTGCTCTCCGACACCGGTGATGCCGGCTTGCGCGCCGCAGAACTGCGCGCCTGGCAGCAATTGCGTGAGACGTTGGGGGACAACCCGGTGCGTGGCGGCGGCCGCATCTTCTACCGCTGGCGGCGCCACCGTACGCGGCGCAAGGCCGGCAACGTGGCCGATTTCTGCCGCCGCTGGGGCACCGGCTATCGCTACATGGTGGTGCTCGACGCCGACAGCATCATGCGCGGCGACACACTCGTCGCGATGCTGCGGCTGATGGAACACAACCCGCGCGCCGGTATCGTGCAGACCCTGCCCGAAGGGCTGCGTCCGCTCACCCTGCATGCGCGGCTTCAGCAGTTCGGCAGCCGCGTCACCGGGCGGCTGTTTGCACTCGGCATGTCCTATTGGCAGCTCGGTGAGTCGCACTACTGGGGACACAACGCGATCCTGCGCGTCGCCCCGTTCATGCAGCATTGCGCGCTGGCACCGATCCCCGGGCGCGGCGGGCTGTCCGGCGAAATCCTGTCGCACGACTTCGTCGAGGCTGCGCTGATGCGCCGCGCTGGCTATGAGGTCTGGCTGGCGCCCCACTTGCAAGGCAGCTGGGAGCAGCATCCGTCCAGCTTGCTGGAGGAACTGCAGCGTGATCGTCGCTGGTGTCAGGGCAACCTGCAGAACGCCAGGCTGATCGCCGAACCCGGTCTGCGCCCAGTGCACCGGGCGATGCTGGCAGTGGGCGCCCTGTCGTATCTGATGGCGCCAGTGTGGTTGGCTTTTGTCGCGCTGGGCCTCGCTCTCGCTGCTGCTGGCGGGATGACCAGCGGGCTGTGGATACTGACTCTGGTCTTGCTGGTGCTCCCGCGCGTATTGGGCGTGATGGCGGTGCAGATGCGCGGCGAGCAGCATTTGTTCGGTGGCCGCCTGCGCCTGTTCGGCAGCGCCACGCTGGAGCTCCTGCTCTCCGCGCTGCAAGCTCCTGTGCGAATGTTGGCGCACAGCGTGTTCGTCGTCGGCGCGCTGACCGGACTGCGTCTGGACTGGAAGTCCCCCGCGCGCGCTGCCGCGCATTTGGCTTGGAGCGATGCCTTGCGCCGCGTCGGCGCGCTGACCTTGCCACCGCTGGCGCTGGCGCTGATCGCGCTGCAAGGCCATGACATCGGCGCGCCCTATGTGTTGCCACTGCTGCTGCCGCTGTTGCTTGCCGTGCCTTTCACCGTCTGGACCGGCAGCCCGGGGCAAGGGAGGGCGTTGCAACGCATCGGCCTGCTGAGTGTGGCCGAACCGCGATTAAATCGCGATGTTCTCGCCGAACGCATGCAGGGCTCGGACGACATTGCACGTCGGTCGCGCAACGCGCGCCCGCCAATCGGACGCCTGGTCATGCCGCTGGCTGCCGTCGCCGCCTTGGCGATCATGCTGCTACCCGGATTGGCGCTCAGCCCTGAGTTGTCGCCCGCGTTGCGCGTCGAGCAGCACTCGCTTTCCGCACAGCGCAGCCACGCAGCGAGCCCCAGCACCGCGCCGGCGGTGGTGGCACAAGTCAGCATTCCTCGCAAGATCCAGCGCACCCTGTCCTATAAGCCGGCGCGCATGATCGACGACAAGGTCCGCATGCGCGCATTCCAGGCCGTCTCGCGTTCGCTGGACATGAGCTGACGAGCGGGTGACGACCTCCGCGGGCACGCGCGGCTGTTTCGAGTGACGACATGCGCTCCGGCTGATCACGGGCCGGGAGCGCGTCGGCCTTCTCATCATCGGAAAGACCCCAGATCCCGGGTAGGTCTCAATCGAGCACTCGACGGGCACGCCGTTTGCTGCGTGTATTTCTTCGAAGCAAGCTGACCGTGCCGACAGGCGCAAGCCACGCGGCCGTTGGCGCGCGCACGTGCCGCCCGGGCAAAACGGCTTTCGCCGGTGCCACAAGGAGCGAAGGAATGAAGTTGTACTGGAAGTTTGGCGCGATGATTGCGGTGTCCACGATCGTGATGTTCGGTTTGATGTATTTGAATACGTACGCTCTGAATCACGTCTTCTATAGCGAGACACGCGCCTACATGGCTTTGATCATGGGCGCTGCGATGGCTGTCATCATGCTGGCGTTCATGCTTGGCATGTACACCAACCGCACAGCCAACCTTGCGATTCTGGCGGCGGCTTTCTTGGTTTTTGCTGGTGCCCTGTGGCTGGTGCGCAGCCAGGCCACGGTCGATCAAGTCTCCTGGATGAAGGCGATGATTCCGCATCACTCGATCGCGATCCTGACGAGCGAGCGGGCGACTATCGTCGACCCCCGTGTACGGCGTCTGGCCGACGGCATCATCGATACGCAGCGCAAGGAGATTGCCGAGATGAAGGCACTGATCGTGGATCTCGAAGCAAAGCAGTAGGCGTGCAGGAGCTTGGCGCGCACCCCGGCTTCTTGGAGATCGTCCCTTCAGCCAAACCTCTCGTCAAGCCAAAGTCCTCATCGACTGCACCCGCAACGGCGACGCTGCCACGACCGCTATGCGTTCCCGGCGCGCTCGAGGCCGGGGCTTGGCGTGTCGATGCCCGTGGCGTGGCACGTACTGCCTGATCTGAAGAGTGGTGCGGAATGGACCATCCGCGATGTTCGAGAGCACTTGTCGTTCCAGCGCGCCTGCCCCTGGGCCGACCATTGTTCGAGCGAGCAGGCTCCAGAGGAGGCCATGGCCTGCGGCCACGTGCCACCAGGGAACTGACAGCGTAGGCACAGCGGACACCAGCTTGAAGAATCCCCCACCTCGTTCGGGACCGTCCAGCAATAGCGCCGTGTCGTGCACGCTACTTGCCATGTTGGTGCTGGTGCTGGCGCTGCCCGCCTCCGGACAGCCCGTGCCGACCCAACTCGACCGGGTGATCGTCAGTGGCAGCGGCGTCGAGCGTCGCGCTTTCGAGACGCCCTATTCGATCACCGTAATCAACGCACAAGAGCTGCGCGCGGCGGGGCCGATGGTCAACCTGTCGGAGTCGCTGGTGCAGGTGCCGGGGCTGGTCGCCAACCTGCGCAACAACTACGCGCAGGACCTGCAGATCAGTTCGCGCGGCTTCGGCGCGCGCTCGACCTTCGGCATCCGCGGCCTGCGCCTGTATACGGACGGAATCCCTGCGACCATGCCCGACGGCCAGGGCCAGGTGTCGAATTTCGACATTGCCGGTGCGCAGCGCATCGAAGTGCTGCGCGGCCCGTTCTCGGCGCTGTATGGCGCCAACTCGGGCGGCGTCATCTCGCTCGTCAGCGCGCCGCCCACGCAAGGCACTTACGCACTCGACGGCGATGTCGGCAACAACGGGCTGTGGCAGGCGCGGGCGATGATCGAGTCGCCCCTCTCGGGCGGCTGGAACATTCGGGCCCAGATCAGCGAGTTCAACACCGGCGGCGTGCGACCGCACAGCGCGGCGCAGCGCACGCTCGGCAACGTCCGCCTCGGCTTTGCGAGCGAAGCCGACACCTTGACGCTGGTCCTCAACAGCGTGGATCAGCCGGCGCAGGATCCGCTCGGCCTGACACGCGCGCAGTTCGACGCCGATCCTTATCAAACAACCGCCGCGGCGACTGTTTTCAACACGCGCAAGACCAGCAACCAGACGCAGCTTGGCGGCACCTGGCGGCACCGTTTTGCCGATGCCGGTGCGCTGCAAGAAAGCGTCGCGATGCTCTACGCCGGACAACGCGGTGTGACGCAGTGGCAGTCCATCCCGATTGCGCCTCAGCTGAGCCCGCGTCACCCCGGCGGTGTCATCGAATTCGATCGCAACTACTCGGGCATTGACGCAAGGCTCATCTGGCGCTGGCAGGCTGCGTCGCTGATCATCGGCATCACCTCTGAACAGCAGGGCGAAGACCGGCGCGGCGACCAGAACTTCAGCGGCAACGGCGACGATCGGATCGTCGGCGTCAGTGGCGCATTGCGCCGCGACGAAGGCAATCGCACACGCACCAACGATCTCTACGCTCAAGGCGAACTCGCGATTGCGCCGACGGTGAGCGCCACGTTGGGCCTGCGCAGTGGTCGCATGCAGATCCGATCGAACGACCGCTTTCTTGCCAACGGCGACGACTCGGACTCGCGCAACTTCGGCTACAACACGCCGGTAGCGGCGATTCAATGGCTGCCGTCTTCAGCGCTCAACGTCTACCTCAGCGCCGGCAAGGGTTTCGAATCGCCGACCCTGGGCGAGCTCGCCTACCGGCCCGACGGCGCGGCCGGCTTCAACGCCAGCCTGCAAGCGCAGACGAGCACCCAGGTCGAACTCGGCGCCAAGTGGCGCGACGACACGATCGGCCTGGCGATCGACGCGGCGCTGTTTCGTGCCGAGACCGAAAACGAGATCGGCGTGCAGACGAATGCTGAGGGGCGTTCGACTTACCGGAACGTCGGCAGCACCCGACGCAGCGGCGCCGAACTCGGCCTGCGCTGGCAACCCCGCCCCGCGTGGCGCGCGCTCGTCGCGCTGACCTGGCTGGACGCCACCTACCGAGACGGTTTCCAAGTCTGCGCAGCGACGCCGTGTGTGCGGCCCGAAGACCGCGCTGACGTGCCGGCCGGTAACTTGATCGCCGGCACGATGGCCAGGAGCGGCTTTGCAAGCCTCGCCTGGCGCGCGCCCGACGGTACCGAACTGGCCGCCGAGTTGCGCTACCAGGGTGAAATGCCGGTCAATGACCGCAACACGGATTTCTCGCCAAGTGCACTGTTGTCCGCATTGCGCCTGAGTCGCGACTTCGCGCTCGGCGGCGGCACGCTGACGTTGCTCGCGCGACTCGACAACCTCACCGGAGCGCGCTACGCCGGCGCGATCATTGTCAACGAGATCAACGGCCGCTATTTCGAAACTGCCGCAGGGCGCACAGCGCTGCTCGCGCTGCGCTGGCGCAAGCCCTTTTGACGCCGCGGTGCGGCGCAAGACGACGCAGAGCGCGGTGGCTTCTGCGAATGGACGCACGAATTGGCGAGCCAGTCATCCTGGGCGCAACTTGTTGATCGAGAGCACAGTTCGAATCCGTTTGCCGGCCCAGTTGAAGTTCGGCAAGCGGCTCAAAACGGCGTCGGCGCCAACAGCCAGTGCAGTCACTGCGGCATTGCCTTGCGAGGCGAAAGCCGCGGCGCGCGCCCTTACTGAAGGTCGAGCTCGGGGTAGCGGCGGAAGATGCCTTGCTCGTTGAACGCGATGCGCCGTTCGCTGCGCAAATAGGCGCTTACCCGGGGCAGTGCGGCGACGCGGTCGTGCAACTCCACGACGGCTGGAGTGCCCACCAGTATCCGGCTGGCCGTTTGCGGGAACGCGTAGCGCAGGCCCTCGACCAGTTGAAACAGCGACAGGTCGGCGTAGCTCAGCCGCCCGCCAACCAGATGCCGCGGACCTGCCGGATTGCACTCCAGGATGCGCTCGAACCACCGCAAGTATTTGGGCATGCGGACGCTGCAGAACTCGCTCGCGCGGCGCAGTGCCTCAGGCTTTTGCTCCTCGTAGTACAGGCTGCTCGCAACCGGGTGGTGCGTGTCGTGCGCCTCGGCCACCATGTCGGCAATGGTCAGCTGAATCTGCTGCGTCCAGATGCGGGCCTGCTCGCTGCGCGCCACCAACTTCAGCGTCGGCGCGAGGTACTGGAGGATGGCCGCCGTCTGGCCGACCAGCACGCTGCCGTCTCTCAGGAACGGCGGCGCGAAGGGCCGATGCGCCAGCGTGTCGTCCTGCAGGAGGCGCTGCATGGCAGCCGTGCCCCGGCCGGAGTCTTGCGTGCCGCGGGCAACGTCGACATACGGCGCACCGGCCGCTTCCAGCGCCAGTCGCACGAATTCGCCGCGACCCTGGATGGTCGGCCAATAGTGGAGTTCATATGCCATGCGTGCGACTGTAGCGGGCGGCACAATGAACGCTGATGGCGCGCGCGCCGTGTAGTTGCCGCCGCGCGCCGGCGGGGCATGCCGTGGGCACCCCTCACAAACGGAGGAAGCAGGGCTCCATACATCGACGCGCTTGAACCCTGGCTGGTGTCGATCGGCATCGTCGCTGCACTGATCGCCGCCGGCGTGGCGCTACATGCGCTGATCTTCGCGGTGGCGCGGCGCATGGCCGCGCGTACCGCGGGCAAGTTCGATGAGCTGTTGGTCAAGCGCACACGCGCGCCGGCGCGCGTGCTG
The DNA here is from genome assembly GCA_963774675.1 of uncultured beta proteobacterium. Taxonomy (GTDB): domain Bacteria; phylum Pseudomonadota; class Gammaproteobacteria; order Burkholderiales; family Burkholderiaceae_C; genus CAIKUF01. The sequence continues at coordinate 538,034 of CAVZFV010000009.1, forward strand.
GTGCCGCTGATGTTGCTGACGATGGCCTATCCGTTGCTGCAGCTGCCGGTGGACACTCCGGTCTTTGTCTACCGCGCGCTGAACATCATATTCACCGCCGCCGGCGCCTGGTTCATCATCGCGGCGCTGTCGGCGGTGGCCGACTGGATCGTGCAGCGCTACCCGGTCGACATTCAGGACAACCTGCGGGCACGGCAGATTCAGACGCAAGCCGTGGTGCTGCGGCGCAGTGCCACGCTCGTGGTCGTCGTCGTGGCCGGCGCGCTGATCCTGATGCGCATCCCGGGTATCGAGAACGTCGGCGCCAGTCTGCTGGCCTCGGCCGGCCTTGCCGGCATCGTGATCGGCATCGCAGCGCGGCCAACGGTGGCCAACCTGCTGGCCGGCCTGCAGCTGGCGCTGACACAGCCGATTCGCATCGACGACGTCGTCATCATCGAAGGCGAGTGAGGCCGCATCGAGGAGATTCGCAACACCTTCGTCGTGGTGCGCATCTGGGATCTGCGTCGGCTGGTCGTACCGTTGAGCGAATTCATCGACAAACCGTTCCAGAACTGGACCCGCAATACCGCCAACCTGCTGGGCAGGGTTTACCTGCATGTCGACTACGCAACACCGGTCGAGGCGGTGCGCGAGCAGTTGAAGGCCATCCTCGACGCATCCAAGCTGTGGGACGGCCAGGTGTGGAACCTGCAGGTCACCGAAGCCGGTGATCGCACGCTGCAACTGCGCGCGCTGATGAGTGCGGCCGATGCGTCCATCGCCTGGGACTTGCGCTGCGAGGTGCGCGAAAAGCTGATCGACTTCCTGCAGCGCGAACACCCCAACGCGCTGCCCCGCTTGCGCGCCTATGTCGCGCCGCCTCAGACTCCGACGCCGTCGCCGTCACCGTCGAGCACCGCGTAGGCGTGGTTCCGCCACTGCTTTAGCCGCTGGCCACCAGGCGCAGCGCTACGGCGAGAACGAATATGAGTGGCTGCATGACGTGCACGACCACCTGGACCAGATCGACATCCGGCTGTTCACGTTCCTCATCGGCCAGGACGCCAGGAAGAATTGCATGCCGTGAAGACGGCGTTTCAACAGACGCGCAAGACGCAAAGCGGCACCGCCGGAACTGCGCCGCGCCATCACGCGTGCACGATGCGGCAGCTGAAATCAGCGACGCCGTCGGCGTAGCTCAGATCATCAAGGCGGTGGTGACAACCTTGCTTCGCCCCATGAAGTCAGCGTTGCGGATGAACACGCGACTGGCGGCTGTTGGGCGACCAGTCTGAGTTGCCCTCCGGCTGCGTTGGGTCGTGTGCCGGTATAGCCGGTGCACGGTCGATTGAGCGCTATATGGCCACCACCGGATTTCGCGTGTAGGCGCCGACCTTGATTGGGGCGACGCGCCGGCAGTTCGGTGCGCCTCCAAGGATTGGGGCAAGTTGCTGATGCCGCTGCCATCGCGTCCCCGACCGTGGCTCGCTCTGGGCTCGGCAAATGGCTCGGCAAGCGGTCGGCCCAACAGACGGCACAGTGCGTCGCCCCTCGTGCGCCCGCCGTTCGCCAGTAGACTGCAATGCCGGGTACAGAGGAGGTGAGCGCATGTTCAGCCACGTGATGGTCGGATCGAACGACATTGAACGTTCCAGGCACTTCTATGACGCAGTGCTCGCCGTTCTCGGTGCGGGAGAGCACGTTCGGAGCCTGAACACGACTGGACAGGTTCGCCTCTTCTATCGACATGATGGCGGTACGTTCTGCGTCAGTGAACCGATTGACGGTGAATCGGCAACTTTCGCCAATGGCGGAACCATTGGGTTCAATTGCAACTCGCCCGCGCAGGTGCAGCAGTTCCACGACATTGCCGTTGCACATGGAGGCACCTCGATCGAAGAACCTCCGGGCCTGCGTGAGGGCAAACTTGGCGCCATGCACCTCGCATACGTGCGTGACCCGGATGGGAACAAGCTCTGTGCCCTTCACAGGCCCCAGTAGGCGCACGGCAGATCTGCCCACGCGGCGAGCTGTTTGCAAGTGCCGCCACCTTCCAGGGGGCTGCAGATCAATCGTCATGTCAGAAAGGAGCACCAATTGAACTACGCGACTTCAATCTTGGCAGCCTTGGCTGGCGCATTTGTAGTTGCGAATGCAATGGCGGGAACAACGGCGTTTCGATGTAAGAACGATCTCGTCAGTGTCGGCGACTCGAAAGCCTCAGCGTTTCTCAAATGCGGCGAGCCCTTGGTCAAGGACACATTTTGCAAGCCCGCGGAGGCCAAAGATGCCGCGGTTCCACAGGGTGGTAAACCTATCGCCATGGTCGTGCCTTGCGAGACGGTGGACGAATGGACATACAACCCGGGATATGGGCAGTTCGTAACCACGCTCCGGTTTGAGTCAGGCAAGCTGGTGTCAATCACCTACGGGGAGCGGGTCAAGTAGCCCATGCGAACACAGCGGCCCTTCGCTCAAGCAGCGCAAAGGCCGCTTCATCCCTCCCGAAGGCCGAGATCTCCCGCGAATGACGCAAGGAAGTGCGCACCGAGACCTTGGGCCCCAAGAAGACTACACCGCCATGAGCAAAGCCATTGCGCGGTACGAGGAGCTTGATTCGGTCGTGTTGGTCCCGCGCACCCGCTGTCGACGCAGCGATCAGGACCGCGCTTTGACTGGGTATTGGCGCCGAGCAATTGACCCCCTTCTAAGGCCCACATGGCGGATGCTGAGTCTGGCACTAGGACTAGCGCGGCCGACGCTTGATGGCCAAGGTCCGGGCCAGAAGCCGGTTTCCGCAAACCTCTGGCCCCGCGCACCGACCCCCGATTCGAAAGCAAGACTCGGAGTGCGCCGTAGGATGTCTGTGACGACACTGGGTCCACACCCACTTCGAGCAGGACATCATGAAGGCGCACGCATCGGACATCACGCAGGACCCACGCTGGGCGAGCGTCGTCGCCCGTGACAAGCGCGCCGATGGCACGTTCTGGTACTCGGTTGCGACAACGGGCATCTACTGCCGGCCTTCGTGCCCGTCGCGCCCGGCGAACCCGAAGAACGTGCGACTGCATGACAGTGTGGCCGCTGCCGAGGCCGCGGGCTTTCGGGCTTGCCGCCGTTGCAACCCTGGCGGCCTCTCCATCGAGGCGGCGAACGCTGCCATCGTGATCAAGGCCTGCAGGCTCATGGATGACGCGGCCGAGCCGCTCTCGCTGGCCCAGCTCGCCGAGTCTGTCGAGCTCAGTCCGCAATACTTTCATCGCATCTTCAAGAAGGCCACGGGCCTGACGCCGAAGGCCTACGCGGCAGCGGGTCGCGCGGCGCGATTGCGTGTGGGCCTTGCCAAGGCCGCAACGGTGACCGAAGCCTTTCACGAAGCAGGCTTCGGCTCGAACGGTCGTTTCTACGAAGCCTCCACCAGTGTGCTCGGCATGAGCCCAACCCATTTCCGATCGGGCGGTGCGCATGAGGTGCTGACTTTTGCCGTCGGCCAATGCTCGCTCGGCGCCATCCTTGTCGCATCCAGTGCCAAGGGAGTCGCCGCGATCCTGCTGGGCGACGATCCCGGTGAGCTGCTGCACGATCTCGAAGACCGGTTTCCGAAGGCGCAACTGGTCGGCGCAGACGCGGCGTATGAACAATTGGTGGCTCAGGTGGTCGGGTTGGTGGAGGCACCGGCGCGCGGGCTCGCCTTGCCGCTGGACGTGCGCGGCACCGCGTTTCAGCAGCGTGTCTGGTTGGCGCTGCGCGAGATTCCAGCGGGAGAGACAGCGACCTACTCAAGCATCGCGGAAAAGCTCGGGTCGCCGAAATCCGTGCGCGCAGTTGCCGGCGCCTGCGCAGCCAACGCCATCGCGGTGGCTATCCCCTGTCACCGCGTCGTGCGACATGATGGGGGTTTGTCGGGTTATCGATGGGGTGTCGAGCGAAAGCGTGAACTGATCTTGCGCGAGTCGAACGCGCGCGCGCACCGCGAGCAGGGGCGCGGGCAGGAGCAGGCGGCGTGAGATGCGACGACCTGGCCGCCGACGACGTCATGGCGCGCGTGCAACGCATCGACGGGGCTGCGCTGCAAAGCGGTCTCGAAGCGCAAGGCTGGGCGGTGCTGAGCGATCTGCTCACCTTGCCCGAGTGCGACGGCATTGCGGCGCTCTATGCCAGCGAGACGGGCTTTCGCAGCAGTGTCGTGATGGCGCGGCACGGCTTCGGGCGGGGCGAGTACCGCTACTTTTCCTATCCCCTGCCGCCGCTGGTCCAGCGCCTGCGGACCGCGCTGTACCCGCACCTCGCCCCGATCGCCAACCAGTGGCACGAACGGATGGGAATGCAGGTGCGCTTCCCTGCAAGACACGATGAGTTCATCGCGCGATGCGCGGCGGCCGGCCAGTCCCGGCCGACGCCGCTGCTGTTGCAATACGGAGCTGGCGACTACAACTGCCTTCATCAGGACCTGTACGGCGAGCACGTCTTTCCCCTGCAGGTGGCGATCCTACTCAGCGAGCCCGCTACGGACTTCAGCGGTGGCGAGTTCGTGCTGACCGAGCAACGCCCGCGCATGCAGACGCGCGCGGCGGTGGTGCCCTTGACGAAGGGAGACGCCGTCGTCTTCGCTGTCAACAGCCGCCCGGTGCGTGGCACGCGTGGCGACTACCGGGTGAAGCTGCGTCATGGGGTTAGCAAAATCATCGAAGGGCGTCGACACACGCTCGGCATCATCTTCCATGACGCGACTTGATCCGGCGACGCAGAGCGATCTATTCGGCCCGGCTACGCAGACGATCGGTAGCGGCGGTGATTTCGAACTCGAACCTGGCGCGTGGGTCCTGCGGGCCTACGCCGTCGAAGAGGCGCGCGCGTTGCTGAGTGAGATTGAGCGCATCGCGCGCACCGCGCCGTTGCGTCAGATGGAGACGGCCCGTGGCTGGCGCATGTCCGTTGCGATGACGAACTGCGGGGACGCGGGATGGCTGAGCGACCGCAGCGGGTATCGCTACAGCGCGCTCGATCCGCAGACGAGCCAGCAGTGGCCCGCGATGCCAGACGTCTTTGCGAAACTTGCCGCGCGAGCCGCACAAGTTGCCGGCTTTGCGCATTTCGCTCCGAACGCGTGCCTCATCAACCGGTATGCGCCAGGTGCGCGCTTGTCGCTGCACCAAGACCGTGATGAACACGACTTCGACGCGCCGATCGTGTCAGTGTCCCTGGGTGTGCCAGCGTCGTTTCTGTGGGGCGGCGCAGCGCGCGCGGATCGGCCGCGCCGGGTGCTTCTCGAACACGGGGACGTTGTGGTGTGGGGCGGCCCGGCCCGCCTGAACTTTCATGGCATCGCTCCGCTGGGCGAAAACCATCACCCCCTGACCGGGATCGTGCGATTCAACCTTACTTTTCGTCACGCGCTCTTGCCGCGTTGAAGGTCTGAACTGCCCCCGCCTTTGGGCGGGCTGGTTGGCGCGAGCAGGACTCGAGGGCGCACGATGTTGTCGGTCCATTGCATCGTCGCCTCCGTGTGTCCTGCGAATGAAGTGTGCCCTCAACAGCCTAGGCCCAAGCCTCCCCCAGCGCCTGCGCCTGCTGCAGCACCAACTCCACCGCCGCATCTTGGCTGTCCGGCGCGTACTTGTACTCGCGCAGGATGCGCTTGACCATCAGCCGCAGCTTGGCCTGCACGCTTTCGCGGGCTGACCAGTCGACGCTCAGGTTCTTGCGCAGGTTCTCGGCCAGCTCGTGGGCGATCTTCTTCAGCGTCGCGTCGGTCAGCTCGCGCACCGCCGACTCGTTGTTGGCCAGCGCGTCGTAGAACCGCATCTCGTCCTCGGTCAGGCCCAGTTGCTCGCCCCGCGCCGCCGCCGCGCGGAACTTCCCGGCCATCTGCACCAACTCCTCCATCACCTGCGCGGCCTCGATGGAACGGTTCTGATAGCGCTGCACCACGTCGGTCAGCATGTCGGAGAACTTCTTGTTCTGAACCACGTTGCCAGCGAAGCGTGACTTGATCTCGCCTTCGAGCAAACGCTCCAGCAGCTCCACCGCCAGGTTGCGTTCGGGCAGGTTGCCTACCTCGGCGAGGAACGCATCGTCCAAGATGCCGATGTTGGGTTTGTCCAGGCCCACCGCGTCGAAGATGTCGACCACGGATTCCGACACCACGGCCGAGTTGATGATCTGGTGTATCGGCAGCTCGCGCTCCTCGTCGGTTCTCTTCTGCTGGCTGATCTCGCGCTTGGTGAGGATCACCTTCACCGCCTGAAAGAACGCCACCTCCTCACGCACTGCCCTGGCGTCGTCGAGCGTGCAGCACAGCGTGAATGCCTTGCTCATCGCCAGTGCCAGGTCGGCAAAGCGCTTCTTGCCGTCCCGTCCTTGGGAAGAAGACAGGCCGAGCACATGGTTCGCCGCGCCGGCCAGGGTCTTGTGGCCGCCGGTGAGGAAGCCGCTGTAGTCGAAGCCGTGCCCGTTGGTGCCACTGAGCATGCCGCGCAGCGCGTCGAGCTTTTCGGCAAGCACGCTGTAGGCCTCGTGCGCGTCCACCGTGGGCCGGCCGCGGCCCTTGCTCGCGGTGTACTCCTTCAACGCCGACGTCAGCTCGTTGGGGATGCCGATGTAGTCCACAACCAGGCCGCCCTGCTTGTCTCTGAAGACGCGGTTCACGCGGGCGATCGCCTGCATCAGGTTGTGACCCTTCATCGGCTTGTCGATGTAGAGGGTGTGCATGCACGGCGCGTCAAAGCCGGTCAGCCACATGTCACGCACGATCACCATACGCAGCGGGTCCGCCGGGTTCTTGAAGCGCTTCTCCAGGCGCTTCTTCGTTTGTGCGCTGTAGATGTGCGGCCGCGATAGGGCCTTGTCGCTGGCCGAGCCGGTCATCACGATCTTGATCGCACCCAGCTCCGGGTCGGCGTCGTGCCAGTCGGGGCGCAGCTTGACGATCTCGTTGTACAGGTGGGCGCAGATGTCTCGACTCATGCCGACCACCATCGCTTTGCCGGTCTGCGCCTGTCCTGTCTGTCCGTTCGTGCGTTCTTCGAAGTGCGCCACCAGATCAGCTGCCACGCGGGCGATGCGCGGCTCGGCGCCCACCACCTTCTCCAGCGCCGCCCAGCGGCTCTTGAGCTTTGCCTGCTGGCTTTCTTCTTCGTCCTCGGCCAGCTCGTCCACTTCCTTGTCGATGGTCGCCAGCTCGGCTTCCTTCAGCCCCAGCTTGACCAGCCGGCTTTCGTAGTAGATGGCGACCGTCGCGCCATCTTCCTTGGCCTGCTGCATGTCGTACACGCTGATGTAGTCGCCGAACACCGCGCGGGTGTCGCGGTCTTCGCCCGACACCGGCGTGCCGGTGAAGGCGACGAAGGTGGCGTTGGGCAGGGCGTCGCGCAGGTGCTGTGCGTAGCCAATTTGGTAGCGATCAACGCTGGGTCTGGGTTCCGACGCGACGTGCGCAGCGGGCTCGCCAGAGCCGGTGCTGACAATGAACTGCGTCATCGGCCGGCGCTTGACTTTCACCGTCTTCAGCTTGGCCTCGAAGCCGTATTGCGTGCGGTGTGCCTCGTCGGCAATCACGACGATGTTGCGGCGGTCAGAGAGCAGCGGGAAGGCGTCCTCGTCCTCACCGGGCATGAACTTCTGGATCGTCGCGAAGACGATGCCGCCGGACGGGCGGTTGCCTAGCAGTGCGCGCAGTTCCTGTCGTGTGCCGGCCTGCACCGGCTGCTCGCGCAGCAGGTCCTGCGCCAGGGAGAACACACTGAACAGCTGGCCATCCAGGTCGTTGCGGTCGGTGATCACGACAATGGTCGGGTTCTCCATCAGCGGCTCTTGCATCACGCGCCCCGCGAAGCAGGTCATCGTGATGCTCTTGCCACTTCCTTGCGTGTGCCACACGAAGCCGCCCTTGCCGCGCCGCGCGGCGTCGCTGTCGGGCCTCGACGCGACAATTACCTGCGCAATGGCGGCGCGCACCGCGTGGAACTAGTGGTAGCCGGCGATCTTCTTGACCAGGCCGGCGGCGTCCTCTCTGTCCGGTTCAAACAGCACGAAGAAGAGCAGGTAGTCGAGCAGATAGGTCGACGCCAGTACGCCCCGCACCAGCGTCTGCAGCTCGTTGAACTTGCCTAGCGGATCGAGCGTGACCCCGTCGATCGTGCGCCAGGCCATGAAGCGTTCGGTGTCCGCGGACAGTGAGCCGAGCAGCGCATCGGTGCCGTCCGAGATCACGAGCAACTCGTTGTACTGGAAGGCATCGGCGATCTGTTCCTTGTAGGTCTGGATCTGGTGGAACGCCTTCCACACGTCGGCGTTCACGTCGGCCGGGTTCTTCAGCTCGATCAAGACCAGCGGCAGGCCGTTGACGAACAGGATGATGTCCGGGCGGCGCGTGTGGTGCGGCCCGGTGATGGAGAACTGGTTGACGGCCAGCCATTCGTTGCGTGCCGGGTCTGCACAGTCGATCAGGCGCACGAAGTCGCCACGGGTTTCGCCATCGCGCTGGTACTGCACCGGCACGCCACCGACCAGCAGGCGATGGAACTGGCGGTTCGCGGCGAGCAGTACCGGCGTGCCGAGGTCCATCACCTGCTTCAGCGCATCGTCGCGCGAGGCCTTGGGCAGGATGGGGTTGAGCGTCCCGATCGCGCGGCGCAACCGCTCGATGAGCAGCACCTGGCGGTAGTCGGAGCGCTCAGGGGCTGAGCCGTCTGGTGCGATGTCGGGACCGTAGACTTGGCCGTAGCCAACGTCAGCAAGCCAGCCGATTGCTTCCTGTTCGAACTGGTCTTCGGTCATACGTGACGAGCCGCCAGCAGCTTCGCTCCATCGACCTTGGCCGCGGTCTTGTCGAAGGTCCACAACGGTTGCTCGCCGGCCATCATCGCCAGGGCAACGTGCAGGCAGTCGGCAAAGTCGGCCGAGCCGTCTGCGTACTGCCCCAGCGCAGCCTCCACTGCGCCTTCGGACTCGAACGACAGTTCGAACGAGCCGAGAAGGGCAAACATGGCCTGCAGCACAGCGTCCTTGTCGAACCCAAAGGACGAGCGCAACACCCACTCCAGCTCCAGCACCACCGTGACGGGCACGAACAGGGCCGAGCCCGCATCTACACCGCCGCGGATCAAGCGCCTTGCTGCGGCGCCCTGCCGCGCGTCGTCCTGCACCAGGAAGCGCACCAGCACATTGGTGTCGAGCGCGGCCACGCTCAGCGCCAGGGATTCATGGCGGCGATGGGCACCGGCTTCTTGTGCGGCGACTTCAGGCTGCCGGCCAGGTCGAGCAACGAGTGCGTCTTGGCGCGGACGATGAGCCGGCCATCGGGCAACACATGCCAGACCAGCCGGGTACCCGGCCCGGCGCCCAATTGCTCGCGCACCTGCCGCGGCACCGTGGTCTGTCCCTTGGCGGTGATCGTCGATTCGGACATGGTGTCTCCTTACGAATACGGCAATGGTAAGGCGAAGCGCTGGATGCGGCAAGTCGCAGGCGCCAGAACGGTCATGCGATGGCGGCGGCCAGTTCGGCCTCGACTTGCGGCAGGCGCAGGCGGCCGGAGAACAGGCGGGGGAGCGAGGTGTCGCGCAGGCCGCCGTGGCTTCGTCCATGCCCGCCGGCGCCCGGCCTTGCTGCTTGGCGCGAACGGGATCGAAATCAACGAACCACGATTTGAACAGCGCCTGCGCGATGCTTTCGAGGGTGGTGTTGGTTTCGCGCAGGAGAGCAATGCGGTCGTGGATTTCGTCGTTGAGCTTCGCGACTGCCTGCTGTGTGGCAACTGGAGGCAACGTAATTTGAAGGCGTCGCTGGTTCGACAGGCTCAGGTATGGCGCCATGTCGGTTGAGCGACTCAGCGAGTCGAGTTGATCCAAGAACTCCTTCGACTGCGACCAAGCTCGCAGAAACCCCTGGTCCACTTCTGATTCGGGAATCGCGCGCCAGTAGCTCAAATGGGGTGAACAGACAAAGTCCGGCATCCGGACACCGACATAGGCCACGCGCCCCGTGCTGTTCCCCTTGGTCGTGATGACTACGTCGCCGGCGCGAGCGATCTTGCGGCCGTACCGGGCGTTGTCGGTTTGGACGAAGCGGTCGACACCCTCGAAGTCAATGTGGGAGTCCTTGACGTGCCCCGCACGAAGAAAAATCAGGCCGGCTCCGCCCAGTTCGTCGTTCTTTGCTCGATACCCGTCACCGATCTCCAGCGCTCCCCGCTCAATGAGATCAGCAAAGGACAGCGAGCGCCATTCAGAATTCATACCCAAGCACCGCCAGTCTTTGCCGAATCGAGAGGTCAAGCTCCGCCCCCTTCGCCATCTGCTCGCCCAGCTACTCGGTCAACGCCTGCATCTTGACCGCGAATTCTTCGTCGTCATCATCCACGGCCTCGGCACCCACATACCGCCCCGGAGTCAACACATGCCCGTGCTCGGCGATCTCGGCGAGCGTCACGCTGCGGCAGTAGCCCGATCACCGCATCCGTCAGCTCGCACTGCACGCGGCCGATCATCGTCGCCAACTTGCGCGCGTCGATGAACAGCACCTCGCCGCGCCGCGCTGGCTTGTCCTTCACGAGGAACCACAGGCAGGCCGGGATCTGCGTGTTGAAGAACAACTGGCCGGGCAGCGCGATCATCACTTCCACGACGTCGGCATCGACCCTCGCCGCGCGGATCTGGCCTTCGTTGTTCATGGCTCGAACTCATGCTGCCGTTGGCCAGCACGATGCCGGCGCGGCCGCCGGGCTTCAGGTGGTGCAGCATTGCTGCAGCCACGCATAGTTGGCGTTGCCCTGCGGCGGGTCGCCGTAGTGCCAACGGGCATCGCCGGTCAGGCTGGCGTGCCACCAGTCGCTGATGTTGAACGGCGGGTTGGCCAGGATGAAGTCGGCGCGCCGGTCGGGGAACTGGTCGCGCGTGAAGGTGTCGGCAGGCTCGCGGCCCAGGTTGAAGTCGATGCCGCGGATGGCCAGGTTCATCACGGCCAGCCGCCAGGTGGTGGGGTTGGCCTCCTGCCCGAAGATGGCTACATCGCCTCTTCTGCCGCCGTGTGCCTCGATGAACTCCTCGCGCTGCACGAACATGCCGCCGCTGCCGCGGCACGGGTCGTACACCTTGCCATGGTGCGGCGCCAGCACGGCCACCAGCGTCTTGACGATGCTGCGCGGCGTGTAGAACTGGCCGCCGCGCTTGCCCTCGGAACTGGCGAACATGCCGAGGAAGTATTCGTACACCTGCCCCAGGACGTCGCGCGCCTCGCTGGCGGTTGCGCCGAAGCCGATGGTGGAAACCAGGTCCACCAGCTCGCCGAGCTTGCCGTCGGGCAACTGGGCGCGGGCGAAGCGCTTGTCGAGGATGCCCTTGAGCTTGGGGGTCTCGACCTCGATCAGCGACAGCGCGTCGTCGATGCGCTTGCCGATGTCCGGCTGTTTGGCCGCGGCGCGAAGTGCTTCCCAGCGCGGACTCGGGCACGCAGAAGACATTGACTTCGCGGTAGTAGTCGCGGCCTTCCAGTTCTGCTTTCAGCAGCTCTGGCGTGTTGTCGGCCAAGAAGTAATCGTCCGCCGGATTCGCGAAGCGCGCGGTCAACTCAACGCGCTTGGCCTGGAAGGTGTCGGAGATGTACTTGACGAAGATGAGGCCAAGTATCAGGTGCTTGTACTCGGCCGCGTCCATGTTGGCGCGCAGCTTGTCGGCGGTGGCCCAGAGTGTCTTCTTGATGTCGTCGAGCATGTGGCGGCAGACTCGGGCGATGGGCGGAGGGTGTCCGCATTGTGGGAAGGACTGGCTGCTGCGCCGATCGACGCCAAGCAAGCGCCTCTCTCGACGCCTAGCCGCATCGACTGCGTGTGGCTCTGGGCAACCAACGAACACTGGAAAGCGACCCCAATACGTCGCAAGCCCAACGGTACTTGGGCGCTTCGGGAGTCTGCGACGACACAAACCTCGTCACAAGCGGCAGATAACGCGGCGATTCGATACAGTTTCGACCAGCGCCGCGGCCGATTTATTGCCTCGACGGTACAACCGAGGGCTCGGGCTGCGTGAGCGGCCATTTGGCTTAAGAAGTGGTCTGCAGGCTGTGCTGCAAGCAGCAGACGCACGTACGCAGCTGAGCACGGCCACCGCCAAGCTAATGCATGAATTGATCGCCAAAGTTCGCACTGGGCTTAAGGCTCCAACGTCAGGTGTCCGCCACATCCGCACTGATCAAGAACCGACCACGGGGCGCTCCAGCGTACGCAGCAGTGGTGGCCGGCGTCCTCAAGCGTCAGCTCGAACCGACCAAGTAGGAGATCCGGTCAGAGTGAGGCGCGTTGGCGGCCCGGCCGTCTTTAAGACTGACAGTTCATAGACTGTTTTCTGTAGATACTGTCTAAGAGCTGTATTTTCGTAGAAACAGTCTATAATCTGTTCTAGCGAAACACAGCATGGAGTCTGTATGGTCGGTTACACCGTCCGAACTGCGGATCAACTTCCAGCACTGCTGCAGGCCTTCCGCAAGGAGGCTGGCCTGACCCAGAGCGAGGCCGCTTTGAGGCTGGGCGTGACTCAGCAGACCTACTCGACGCTGGAGCGCAATGCCGAAACCGTCGGTGCCGCGCGCCTGCTGAAACTGTTGGGCATCCTGGGCGTGGAACTCGTGCTGAGCAAGCCGGGCGCCACACCCCCGCCGCAACACGCGGAGACCGACCCCAACAAGCCGAGCTGGTGACCCATGGCGATTGGAACAAGTCAGCGCTCACGTACCCGCTCGCTGGGCCTGTGGATGAACGGCGCCTTTGTCGGCACCTGGAGCCTGGTCCCACACAGCCCGGACACGCTGCAGTACGACCTGGGCTGGACCCAGTCTGAGCAAGGCCGCCCTCTGTCGCTGTCCCTGCCCTTCACGCCCGGCAACGCACCCCACCGCGGCGACAAGGTTCGCGCCTACTTCGAAAATCTGCTGCCCGACAGTAAGGACATTCGCGAGCGCATAGCACGGCGGTTCAGGACTGGCACGACCGACGCCTTCGACCTGCTAGCTGAAGTGGGACGAGACTGTGTCGGTGCCCTGGAAATCCTACCCGGGGAAGCCAATTCAGCGGGCGTTCTGCCACTGCAGGCCCAGCCGCTCACGGACGCCCAGGTGGCCAAGGTTCTGCGCGGCGCCACCACGCCCAGTACCCTGGGGCTGCTTGCCAACGAGGACGACTTCCGGATCTCCATCGCGGGCGCCCAGGAAAAGACGGCACTCCTCCAAGTGGATGGCCAGTGGTGCCTGCCGCGCGGCGTGACGCCAACCACCCACATCTTCAAGCTGCCCATGGGCTTGATCGGCGGCATGAAGCTCGACATGACGCACTCGGTCGAGAACGAGTGGCTGTGCGCGATGGTGCTGAAGGCCTACGGCCTGCCTGTGGCGGCCTGCCAGCCTTTGCAATTCGAAGACATGAAGGCACTGGTCGTCGAACGCTTCGACCGTGCCTGGTGGGCCAGTCCTGAAGGTGACCAACGGCTCATTCGCCTGCCCCAGGAAGACATGTGCCAAGCCACGGGTACGCCCCCGGATGCCAAGTACGAGGCCGATGGCGGCCCTGGCATCGACAGCGTCTTCAAGGTGCTGGAAGGCTCCATGGCCCGCGAACAGGACCGCAGAACCTTTTTCCAGGCCCAAGTACTGTTCTGGATGCTGTGCGCGACGGACGGACACGCCAAAAACTTCAGCCTGTTCATCCGCCCGGGCGGGCGCTACGGCCTGACGCCGCTGTACGACGTGCTGTCGGCGTATCCGGTGCTGGGTGAGGGACCCTCGAAAATCTCGCCCTTCAAAGTCAAGATGGCCATGTCGGTGCGATCGAAAGAAGCACATTGGAAGATGCGGGACATCCTTCGCCGTCATTGGCTGGCCGTCGGCGCACGCCACGGGGTAATCGCGGATGACGGTCGACCCGCAGACTCTGTCGTCGATGACTTGGTGGCGCGAACGCCAAACGTGGTGGCTGCCGTTCGCCAGCAACTGCCGCAGGATTTCCCCCTGCCCTTGGCCGACAGCATCCTGGGTGGATTGCAGGCCGCAGCCATAAAACTTGCCGCGTAGAGCAACGCGGGCCGGTTGATGGTCACGCACGTGGCGATGACGGCCCGCGCTTGGCACCATCACCATCATGGCTCGAAGCAAATCAGCGAAATACGCACGCAGCAAACACCGACGGGCCGGTCGGCGAGGCCGAGGGCCAGACTCTTGAGTTGTTCCGCAGAAAGCGTTGCGAAAGCGGCAGCCGATGGTCAGATGTTCTTCGTGGAGCGCACTGGCGAAAGACCGTATCCAGGCTTCTTCGCCGATCCGGCCTATGCGCGCCGCGACATCATGGCGGTAGTCGAGCGACTCCCGGGACTGAGCGCCGGAAGCAAGTGACAATTCTTCTCAACGGGGAAGGGATCGCTTACTGGCATGACACCGCTGCAGGCGCTGCGTCGTGGAGCACTGCACCGCGTGTTGGTGACAGCTGAAGGATTCCGCGACCGACGACCACCACCCGCAAAGGGCTCATCCAAATCTCGACGGACGGCAAGGGGTTTGAGGACGTCGCGCGATTCGTTCGTGAACATGCGCCGCGATGGACCGACGGCAGCCGGACGCTCAGGCGCTTGCTGGCAGGCCGGTCAGAGCTCCGCGGCACCGCGCGATTTCGACGCAAGGACTGCCTTCCGGCAACGGCACAGCAGTTTCGGCCGCCAGCGAGCACATCGCGCCGCTCTCAAGCGGCGAATTCATCCGGATTGCTGGTAGTTAGGACCCCGCTCGGCAGCCTGTCGTAGTCGTCTCTTGAAAGGCCAGCAGCGTCGCCTCTCCGAGGAAACATCGCCCCCGGAAGGGCTGCCGCCGCCCCGTGAGGCTCGCCGATGGGTCGACACGGCGGGCCCTTCTTGCTGACGTAAGGTCACCGAAACTGCCATTTCTGGCGCGACCGTTGTGCAGTTTACTCCCCTTATTCGTGGGGGTCTGCACGCCTCAGAAATTATTTTATCCTGCAGGTGATCACGAGATCAAGGCCGCGCAGGAATACTCCTGCGAGCCATTTTTTAAAGTCGAATAAATCTAACACAATTACATTTTTCAGCGCCTTGAAATAATGGTTAACGAGGCTAGGCTGAGTGCACTCATTGGAGATTTTCATCCGTGTAGATCAAGTGCAAAGGCCAAGAATGTCAACGCATCAAGATGGTAGTCGCCGAAAATCAGTTGAGGAACGAAGGGTTTTCTGGACTGCCAGGCTCGAGTTTGTAGAAATCGGTCGCATTGCAGGTATCGATGCCGCAGCGGCCGAGTTAATGCGCCAAGCGGATATCACCCCGCCACGTCTGCTGAACTTCGACGACTGGTCGACGCCCGGCCTTGAGACCTTGATGTTGTCGAGACCGCCGATCCCGGTCGGCCACCCCCAAGGACCCGGAACGATGGGGTAGCTGGCGAACCCGGAGATACTGCTTGCCGTCTCTATGCCCTCAGCATGCCGCATGTGGCCCAACAACATGGGCCAGCGCCCTAACGGTCATGGATTCACCCGGCATTACTTAGGAGAATGAACCTGAACTTTCCCCGGACGGCCCTGTTAGGGGACTGAACACCGCGAGGTCGAACGCCGGCTAGGAGAGTGAACCCGATTTTCGGCGAAAGCGGTTAGGAGCCTCAAACAAACTGCCCCTGGACAAGCCCCCCGAGGTCGCCTCTTCCAATTCGCTTCGCCGCTCCAGGCCCCCGTGAGACGCGTCAGGACGCCCGAAGGCGTGCAGCCTCGTAGGCCGGTGTCCCGCATGGCGCGGCCCAGGGGCGCCCTGCGAGCGCCCCCTTCTTCGGACGGACTGCCTGAGCACTCAGTCACAGTGTCACCGTGCCACAGAGCAATGATGCTGCCGTTTGCTTCGTCCAGTCCAGAGCGTTAACTCGGCAGCACCACCGCTAGGGAAGCGCTGAACAATCAAGACGCGCAGTAGTAGTCATCGTTTTGCTCGATTCAGTTTTCATAGCGCGGGAAATTTGCTCAGATTTGAGTTGATTCGTGCATCCAATCGCCTTTTTGGAACTTATTCTGGCCGCTTTGCATATTCAGAAGGCAGTAATGCCCTGTTGCACCCCATCCAGTAGTCGCTTCTTTGCGAGCACGAGGTTGGCCAAGCCAAAGAGGCTGTACAGCTGTGCCTTGTTCTTGGCCAAGCCTTTGTAGCGGACCTTTTTGTAATGGAACAGGTTCTTGACCACGTGGAACGGATGCTCGACCCGGGAGCGAATCTGCGCCTTCACGCGCTCGAGCGCCGTGGCGAGCGTCTTCACAGTGCCTTCGGCCATCTTGGTGATCGTGCTGCGACGCTTGGCCACACTCCATTCGATGTCGTCGCGAATCTTGCCCTCGGCCTGCGCCTGCACAACCTCAGGGCGCTTGTCAACGCCGGTGTAGCCCGCATCGAGAAAGGCAATCGCCTCCTGGCCATGCAGCACCTCGTGCGTGTGCGCCACGTCGCCCTCGTTGGCGGCCGTGGCGTGCAGGCTGTGGACCAGCCCCGAGTCAGCGTCGGCGCCAATGTGCGCCTTCATGCCGAAGTGCCATTCGTTGCCCTTCTTGGTCTGGTGCATCTCGGGGTCGCGTGCGTGTTGCTTGTTCTTCGTCGACGGGGGCGCGGCGATGATGGTGGCGTCCACCATCGTGCCCTCGCGCAGCAGCAAGCCGCGCTCGGCCAGGTGCGCATTGATGCCCTCGAACAGCCGAGCCGTGAGAGCGTGCTCTTCGAGCAGGCGGCGGAACTTCAGCAGTGTGGTGGCGTCGGGCACTGCATCGCGCGCCAAGTCCAGCCCCAAGAATTCGCGCATCGCTTGGCTGTCGTAGATGGCGTCCTCCAGCGCTTCGTCGGCCAGGCCGAACCACTGCTGCAGGAAGTACATGCGCAGCATCACCGGCACGCCGATGGGCGGGCGTCCGACGCGCCCGCTCGCGGGGTAGTGCGGGACGATGAGCGCCTCCAGCGGCGCCCACGGCACAACTTGCTCCATCTCGGCGAGGAACTTCTCGCGCCGGGTCACGCGCTTCTTCTGCGCGTATTCGTAGCTGGCAAAGCTCAGTTGCTGGGGCCGGTGTGCAGGATGCTTCATGGGGTGATATTGAAGCAGGATTCGGGCCGAATTGTTCAGCGTTTCCCTAGCCGGCCTGACACAGCCAGAGACTTCTAAGGTGTTGTCATACTTGACATTTTTGAGAGCTTACGAGAGGATGACAAAGCATGTCTAGAATGGATAACAAAGTAGTCAAAGGACTGATAACAAAGTAAGCTTGGCTGCGATAGCAAAGTAACCCCCTCCTCGGGACGCCCCGTGACCACTGCCCCGACAACCTCGCCGTCCAGGCGAAAGAAGCACGTACCGCCCCACGTTCGACTGGCAGATGCTCTGCGGACGCTTAAAAAGCTCCAGGACAAGCATCACGGGGTCTTGCAATCCAGGGACATCGCCGCCGACCAACGCGCCCTTTTGCAGGAGGCCGGCTTCCTGCGGCCCGTCATGAAGGGCTGGTATTTCTGCTCCAACCCCGGGGACAAAGAGGGTGACAACACGGTCTGGTATGCGAGCTTCTGGGCGTTCACATCCGGCTACCTTGCAAAGCGGTTCGGCAAACGCTATTGCTTGAACCCCGAGGCCTCGCTGTTGCTGCACACCGGCAACACGACGATTCCCCGGCAGGTCACCGCGGCCACGAAGGACAGCGGCACGTCCGTAGTTAGGCTGCCGTTTGACACATCCCTTCTGGTGTATCCCGAGGAACGGAACGTTCCCAACACAAGAGTTGAGGTGCGGGGCTTGCAAACATGGCCTGTCGCAGAAGCACTTTGCCTCAGCGGCCCCCAATTCTTCAGGAACAACCCCTGCGAGGCTGAAATCGCGCTTCAGATGGTGCGGGACCCCTCAGAGCTGCTGACCTTCTTGCTCTCAGACGACGGCTTGACGGCTTCTGCGGCACGGCTGGCAGGTGCCCTTGCGTTCCTGGGACGTGAGGACGATGCGGTGCGCATCGTCAAGGCGATGTCCAAGCCGGGGCAGTCCTTGGCGCCGCAAAACCCCTTCACGTTGGACCGCCCGACGCTGCCTCCGTCTCGCGAACGCTCACCCTATGTCTTGCGCATTCGCTCGATGTGGGCGGGTTGGCGTCAGACCGTCATCGACAATTTCCCGCCCGCCCCCGGCCTGCCCGAGAATACCGCTTCGTTCCTCGAACAAGTCGACGAACGCTACGTCGCCGATGCGTACAACTCCCTGTCCATCGAAGGCTACCAAGTCACCGATGAGCTAGTCGAGAGAGTAGCAAGCGGCGGCTGGAATCCCGATGGCGATGACCAGCACAAGAAGGACAAGGATGCGCTCGCGGCCAGGGGCTACTTCCAAGCCTTCGGAGCGGTGAAAAAGACCATCCTCGACATCCTCAAGGGCAAGAACGCCGGGCGGGCCGTCCGTGCGGCCCACCACGATTGGCAGGCCGAACTCTTCGGGCCGTCCGTGACCGCCGGCATCCTGAAGCGCCATCAGCTGGCCGGCTACCGGACTGGGCCCATCTTCATTCGCAACTCCATGCATGTTCCGCTGCCCAGAGAGGCGATTCTGGATAGCCTCGAAGCGCTCTTTGACCTCATTGAGCACGAGCCGGAAGCCTCGGTGCGCGCGGTGCTCGGGCACCATCTCTTCGTGTTCATCCATCCGTACTTCGACGGGAACGGGCGCATCGGTCGCTTCCTGCTGAACGCCTTATTCGCCTCAGGCGGCTACCCGTGGACGGTCGTGCGTGTCAAACGCAGGAGTGCCTACATGGAAGCTCTCGAAGCTGCCAGCGTCCGAGGCGATATCCTGCCACTCACACTCTTTCTGAAGGCTGAACTCGAGCAGTGGACGCCAGAGCGCGAGTAGGGCTGGCATTGGGCAGACTCAGGGCGCAGACCCCCGGGGCGGGCACCCGCGAATTGCCGGAAGCGCTTGCCGACCATTCCGGGGAAATTCAACAATGGAGTCTTCCCCTTTGAGGGGCCGGGCGATGACGGCCTATGTCCGCAGCACCTCGAAAACCGGTCGGTGGCGGCGCGATCCTTCGGCTACCTGTACGACCGGTTGTGGCCGACCGCCGGTGGTCACGAACGGCTGCTTTGTAGATGCGAAACACGAAGAGCCGAGGCTGAGCGTCGGGCAGCTTTAGAGAAATCCGACGGG
This sequence comes from uncultured beta proteobacterium, assembly GCA_963774675.1. Taxonomy (GTDB): domain Bacteria; phylum Pseudomonadota; class Gammaproteobacteria; order Burkholderiales; family Burkholderiaceae_C; genus CAIKUF01. The sequence goes on from CAVZFV010000009.1 coordinate 557,222, forward strand.
CGGGTTTGGGTCGACTTGAGCCCGTCGAGGCGCGCGGGAACTGCCGTTCGCGCAGCGAGTCCCCACGGTTGCGACGTCAGGGTCTGCTCGATCTCGCATAGCTGACACTCGGGCCACCGCCGGCCGCCGAAGTGGACGTCAGCTTGGTGGCGCTTACCGTGAGCACGCCCGACGGCTGCGACCGGCTCCTCACGCTGCATTGCGGTCACGCGGGCACCCCGATCGGGCAAGTGCTCCCATTCAGGGCACGATAGGGCACGGACACGGCTTTCCAATGGTCGGTAGTCGCCTCATCGGGCGGTTTGGGCACGGCGTGGGCACAGGATGTCATCAAGCGACTTCAACTGGGCACGGCGGGCGGTTTAGACCCAATGGTCAGCTCCGCCTGACCCTTGGACCTGTTTCCCAATGGTCAGCGCTGCAGCCGCCAAAACCGGGCCCGGGCACGGCGCCCAACGGTCATTTCAATGCTGCGCTGTAAACCGCGGGGCACGGCGAGGGCACAAAATGGGCACAGGATGGGCACAATGCAAAACGCCGACCTTGCGGCCGGCGTCGGACAATTCTAAGTTGTTGTTTTTGTTCGAGAATTTTGGTTGCGGGGGCAGGATTTGAACCTGCGACCTTTGGGTTATGAGCCCAACGAGCTACCAGACTGCTCCACCCCGCGACTGAGCAAATGAGTATAGCAGATTGCACTTCGGAGCCTCGCTTGCCGTGTTCCTTGGCGAAGCTCACAGTCCTGCAGCAGCCAACGTCTGCTTGAAGCGTTCGGCGTCCTGGTAGCCGATCACGCGCGTGCCGGAAATCTCTCGCCCTTTGGCGTCGAAGAAGATCGTTCCGGGTGGGCCGAACAGATTGAAGCGCCGCAACAGTTCGCGGTCGTGTGCGTTGTTGGCGGTGACGTCGGCCTTGAGCAGCAGTGCGCCTACGAGTTTCGCCTGCACGCCCGGATCGGAGAACGTGAAGCGCTCCATCTCCTTGCAGGAGACGCACCAGTCGGCATAGAAGTCGAGCATCACCGGGCGGCCAGCGCTTTGCAATGCGGCATCGAGTTCGGTGACGCTGCGCACAGGCGCGAAGCGCAACGCGGACACTTGCGCGGGTGTCGACCCTCGCAGATGTTGCAGAGGCTGTAGCGGATCGGTGCCGCCCGAGGCTGCGCCGATGAACTGCATCGTCCCGCCGATGCCCACCACGGCCGCCGCGATCAGTCGCCACAAGGGCCGGCGCCCACTGCGGCGGAACTCGAAAAGCGCCACCGCACTGCCGACGAGCAGCATCGCCCACAACGCGAGAGACAGTTCGCTCGGCAGCACGGGCTGCACCGTCCAGATCGCAACCCCGACGAGCAGCACGCCGAAGAACTGCTTCACACCTTCCATCCACGCACCGGCGCGCGGCAGCAATGCGCCCTCCGACGCACCGAGCACGAGCAGCGGCACGCTCATGCCACAGGCGAGGGAGAAGAGCGCGGTGCCGCCAAGGACCACGTCGCGTGTCTGGCTCAGGTAGACGAGCGCTCCGGCAAGCGGCGCGACGACGCACGGGCTGACGATCAGTGCAGAGATGCCGCCCATCGCGAACACGCCGGCGATGCGCCCGGCAGGCAGCTTGTTGCTGGCGCGATGCGCATGGCCGTGTACGGCATGCGGGAGGCGAAGTTCGTAGAAGCCGAACATCGAGGCCGCCAGTGCGAGCAGGCCTATAGCGAACAGGCTCAGTACCCACGGAGTCTGCAGCGCCGCCGCCAGGCCCTCGCCGACCAGACCGGCGGCGATGCCGAATGCGGTGTAGACAAGCGCCATGCCGAGCGAGTAGCTGGCCGCGAGGATGAAGCCACGGCGCCTGGAGACGTTCGCACCCTGGCCCGCGATCAACGAGGACAGGATCGGCAACATGGGCAGCACGCAGGGCGTAAACGACAGCAAGAGGCCGGCGACGAAGAACACGCCGACGATGGTCCAGAAGCGCCCGCTGTGCAGCGCTGCATCGATGCGGTCGCCCGATGGGGACGAGTCGCTTTGCGCCGCTCCGGGCGACGGGACCGGTGACAGCGTGGACGACGCCCCGCGTGCTTCGCCCGCTACGCCCGTTGTGCCCGTTTCGCCTGTCAATCCCGCCGCTGCCAGCAGACGCACCGTGCCGTTGCCGCCGAACCCGGCGAGGCTCACGGCAAGCTCCTGCTCCTGCGGCGGATAGCAAAGCCCGCGGTCGGCGCAACCCTGGCTCGTGACGCTGAGTTTGAACTCGGCCGGCGCCTGCTCCACGGGCAGCGCGATGCGCAAGACGCCGCGATGCGTCTCGACCTCCTTCTGGAAGGTCTCGTCGAACTTGACCTTGCCGGGGGGCACGACGGCGCTGCCGAGCGTCACGCCTTCGGCGATGAACTTGAACTTGTCGCCGTAGAGGTAATAACCCGGCGCGATTTCGAACTGGATCTCGACCTGCCGTGCATCGATCGCGCGGCCCGACAGCACGAATGCGCGCTCGGGCTCGAGGAAGTCTTCTGCGCCGAACACTGCGCCGCCTATGATGACGAGCAGCATCGCGACCCACACGACGCGCAATGTCAATCCGCGCACGACGGACGGCGAACGAAGGGACGGGAGCGCTTGCATAAGTGCTTCAGGCTGGCAACAAGGTCGCATGGCAAACGCCATTCTGACGGAGTGGCCCGAGCAAGATTGGTTCCACTGGCTTGAGGTGCGCGCGAGGTACCTCGATCGTGCTGGCAACCGCCAGAGTCAACCCGCTCCGTGCAGCGGCCCACATGCGCCTCGCATCGCAATACACCTGCAACAGCGGGCGGCGCCAAGCGCCGCGGCTGCTCCTTATTCGGCGCTGTCGGCGGCCGGCTCGGCAACGATCTCTGGCCGATCGACGAGTTCAACGAAGGCCATCGGCGCGTTGTCGCCGACGCGAAAGCCCATCTTCAGGATGCGCGTGTAGCCACCCGGGCGCGCCTTGTAGCGCGGGCCGATCTCGGCGAAGAGCTTGGTGACGACGTCGCGATCGCGGGTGCGGTCGAACGCGAGGCGGCGGTTGGCGAGCGTCGGCTCCTTGGCGAGCGTGATCAGCGGCTCGACGACGCGGCGAAGTTCCTTCGCCTTCGGCAGCGTGGTCTTGATCGCCTCGTGCGTGAGGAGCGAGTTGCACATGTTGCGCAGCATCGCCTGACGATGCTCCGACGTGCGGTTGAGTTTGCGAAGTCCGTGACGGTGACGCATGGTGCTGGTTTCCTTTCACTTGCTAATGAGCCGGCAGCCGTATCAGGTACTGCCGGGTGCACCGGGCCGCGCCGTGCGCGGCCCTCTTATTGACTGCGCGCAGCGCAGTCTCATCAGATGACGGCGCTTGCCGCCGTCTTTACCTCTTGTCGAGACCTTGCGGCGGCCAGTTCTCGAGCCTGCCGCCGAGCGTGAGCCCGCGCGAGGCCAGTACTTCCTTGATCTCGTTGAGCGACTTGCGGCCGAGGTTCGGGGTCTTCAACAGCTCCGTTTCGGTGCGCTGGATCAGGTCGCCGATGTAGTAGATGTTCTCAGCCTTCAGGCAGTTGGCCGAGCGCACGGTGAGCTCGAGCTCATCGACCGGGCGCAGCAGGATCGGATCGAACGTGCCCGAGCGCGGTTGCTGCGGGCTGTCGAAGCCGCCGACCTGTTCGCCGATGTCGATCTGCGCGAAGACGGCGATCTGCTCGACGAGAATCTTGGCCGACGCGCGAATCGCCTCTTCCGGCGTGATCGCACCGTTGGTGACGATCTCCATCACGAGCTTGTCAAGATCGGTGCGCTGCTCGACGCGCGCGCTCTCGACCGTGTAGCTCACGCGCGCAACCGGCGAGAACGACGCGTCGAGCACGATGCGGCCGATCGATTTGGTCGGCTCGTCGCCATAGCGACGCATCGTGCCGGGCACGTAGCCGCGACCCTTCTCGACCTTGATCTGCATGTCGAGCTTGCCGGCCAGCGACAGGTGCGCGATGACGTGCTCGGGGTTGACGATCTCGACGTCGTGCGGCGTCTGGATGTCGCCCGCCGTCACCGGGCCTTCGCCCTCCTTGCGCAGCACGAGCGTGACCTCGTCGCGGTTGTGCAGCTTGAAGACCACGCCCTTCAGGTTGAGCATGATATGCACCACGTCTTCCTGCACGCCGTCGATCGTCGAGTACTCGTGCAGCACGCCGGCGATCGTGACTTCGGTCGGCGCGTAGCCGACCATCGAGGAGAGAAGCACGCGCCGCAGCGCATTGCCCAATGTGTGGCCGTAGCCGCGCTCGAAAGGCTCGAGCGTGACCTTGGCGCGATTGCCGCCGAGGGGTTCGACGTTGATGGCTTTGGGTTTCAGCAGATTGGTTTGCATTGAAGTCCTGTTCGTTTCAATACCCTCGGCTCGTTACACCGATAAGGCTGATGGACCGCGCCGGTCTTGTGGGATCTCGTCGCTTCGTGCCGGCATGCGAAGCGCCACCGAGAAGGGGTACCGGCCGAAAGCCGGTGCCCCGCTGTCTAGTAGCGCGGAGCGCTATCGCGAGTACAACTCGACGATCAGCGCTTCCTTGATCTCGGCGCCGAACTCGTCGCGGTCGGGCGCTTTCTTGAAGACGCCTTCGAGCTTGGACGCATCGACCGAGACCCACGCCGCCATGCCCTGCCCTTCGGCGAGCTTGAGCGATTCGGTCACGCGAAGCTGGGTCTTCGCCTTCTCGCGCACCGCGATCACGTCACCCGCCTTGACCATATAGGAAGGAATGTTGACGACCTGACCATTGACGGTCAGCGCCTTGTGGCCGACGAGCTGACGCGCTTCGGCGCGCGTCGAGCCGAATCCCATGCGGTAGACGACGTTGTCCAGGCGCGATTCGAGCAACGCGAGCAGGTTCGCGCCGGTGTTGCCCCTGCGGCGCTCGGCCTCGGCGAAATAGCGACGGAACTGGCGCTCGAGCACGCCATACATGCGCTTGACCTTCTGCTTCTCGCGAAGTTGAAGGCCGTAGTCGGAAGTGCGTGAGCCGGACATCCGACCATGCTGGCCGGGTTTGGCTTCAAACTTGCACTTGTCGCCGATCGGGCGACGCGCGCTCTTGAGATAGAGGTCAGTGCCTTCGCGGCGGGAAAGTTTGGCCTTGGGGCCGAGATAGCGTGCCACTTGAGATCCTTTTCAATCTGACGCAGCGCACTTCAAAGTGAAGGCCTTGCGCGAGTCCGGCGCGTGTTGTTATGGGGCGCTCGAACGTTGGCGTTGTGAAGCCGAAACTCTTGCCATCGGGCTTCAATGAAACCGCCGGCAGGCGCGAGAAACGCACCGGCCGGCGCACGAAACTAGTCGCCAGGCTAGATGCGGCGACGCTTTTGAGGACGGCAGCCGTTGTGCGGCACTGGCGTCACGTCCGAGATCAGGTTGATGCGGATGCCGAGCGCGGCGAGCGCGCGTACCGACGACTCGCGCCCCGGGCCGGGGCCCTTGATGCGAACGTCGAGATTCTTGATGCCTTGCTCCTGTGCCGCACGGCCGGCCATTTCGGCCGCTACCTGGGCCGCGAAGGGCGTCGACTTGCGCGAGCCCTTGAAACCCTGCCCGCCGCTCGAGGCGCAGGCGAGTGCCCCACCCTGACGGTCGGTGATCGTGATGATCGTGTTGTTGAACGACGCGTGCACGTGGGCGATGCCGTCCGCAACGTTCTTGCGGGCCTTCTTGCGCACGCGCTGGGCGGCGGTATTGGGTGCTTTTGCCATAGTGGGCTTCCTTCAGACTGTTCCGGCGCGGGTCAGTTCTTGACGAATTGACGAATGGTCACTTCTTGACGCGATGACGAATGGTCACTTCTTGACCATTGCGCCGGATTTGCGCGGGCCCTTGCGGGTGCGTGCGTTGGTGCGGGTGCGCTGGCCGCGGACCGGCAAGCCGCGGCGATGACGGAAACCACGGTAGCAGCCGAGGTCCATCAGGCGCTTGATGTTGATCGACATCTCGCGCCGCAGGTCGCCCTCGATCGCGATGCGGCCGATCTCTTCGCGGATGCGCTCGAGATCGGCGTCGCTCAGGTCCTTGATCTTGCGATCGAAGGGCACACCGGCGTTGGTGCAGATCTTCTGCGCCGTCGTGCGGCCAATGCCGTAGATCGCGGTCAGGCCGATCTCGGTGTGCTTGTGAGGCAGGATGTTGATGCCGGCAATGCGTGCCATGTTTTATGTCCTCTGTGTCCTTGCTGCCCGCTTGTTGAGCGATGCGGGCTTATACCGTTGCGTTGGCGCTGGGTCGCGGTTGGTCGCGGGTGATTCGTTCGCGGCCGATCTCAACCTTGACGCTGCTTGTGCCGCGGATCGGTGCAGATCACGCGCACGACGCCTTTGCGCCGGATGACCTTGCAGTTACGGCACATTTTCTTGACGGATGCTGCGACTTTCATTTGATACTCCTCGACCCTGCGATGGGTCCTTCTCGATTCAATGCGTTTTCACTTGGCCCGGAACACGATGCGTGCCCGGCTCAGGTCGTAGGGCGTCAACTCCACCGTCACCTTGTCGCCCGGCAGGATGCGGATGTAGTGCATGCGCATCTTGCCGGAGATGTGACCGAGCACGATGTGCCCGTTCTCGAGCTTGACGCGAAACGTCGCATTCGGGAGATTCTCGAGAATCTCCCCCTGCATCTGGATGGCGTCGTCCTTCGACATGCGTGGTTTCTGTTGATTCCGTTGTGTGTGAGGTGGTTCGTCCGGCCTTCAGCCGGCTTTGAAATTCGCCTTCTTCAGCAGCGACTCGTATTGCTGCGACATGACGTACGACTGCACCTGGGCCCAGAAGTCCATCGTCACGACGACGATGATCAGGAGGGAGGTGCCGCCAAAGTAGAACGGCACGTTGTACTTGAGCACCAGGAATTCAGGCAGCAGGCACACGAGCGTGATGTAGATCGCACCGCCGAGCGTGAGGCGGGAAAGAATGCGGTCGATGTGACGCGCCGTCTGGTCGCCCGGCCGGATGCCCGGAATGAAGGCGCCGCTCTTCTTCAGGTTGTCGGCCGTCTCGCGGCTGTTGAAGACGAGCGCGGTGTAAAAGAAACAGAAGAACACGATCGCCGCTGCATAGAGCATGACGTAGATCGGCTGGCCCGGGGACAACAGCCCGGCCAGGTCCTTCAGCCAGCGCATGCTTTCACCGGTGGCGAACCAGCCCACCGCGGTCGCGGGCAGCAAGATGATCGACGAAGCGAAGATCGGCGGGATCACGCCCGACATGTTGAGCTTCAAGGGCAGGTGCGACGACTGTCCGCCGTAGACCTTGTTGCCGACCTGACGCTTGGCGTAGTTGACGAGGATCTTGCGTTGCCCGCGCTCGACGAAGACGACAAAGTAGGTCACCGCCGCAACGACGAGGACGATGAATATCGCGACCGGAATGTTCATCGCACCGGTGCGCACGAGTTCGAGCAAGCCACCGATCGCGCTCGGCAGGCCGGCAGCGATGCCGCCGAAGATCAGGATCGAGATGCCGTTGCCAAGGCCCCGCTCGGTGATCTGTTCGCCGAGCCACATCAGGAACATCGTGCCCGCAGTCAGGCTCACCATCGCGGTGATGCGAAAGCCGAAGCCCGGGGCGATGACCAGGCCCGGCGAGCTTTCCAGCGCGATCGCGATCGACAGCGACTGGAACAGCGCCAGACCGAGCGTGCCGTAGCGCGTGTACTGCGTGATCTTGCGGCGCCCGGCTTCGCCTTCTTTCTTCAACGCCTCGAGTGTCGGCACCACGTAGCTCATCAGCTGCATGATGATCGACGCCGAGATGTACGGCATGATGCCGAGCGCGAACACCGTGAAGCGCGACAGCGCACCACCCGAGAACATGTTGAACAGGCTCAGGATGCCGCCCTGCTGGCCCTTGAAGAGCTGCTGCAACGCGACCGGATCGATGCCCGGCACCGGAATATGGGCACCGAGGCGATAGACGACGAGCGCAAGCAGCAGAAAAGTCAAGCGGCGACGCAGGTCGCCGAACTTTCCGCTTTTGGCCAGTTGGTTCGCGTTGGTTGCCACGTGAAGTCAGGTTCCTTGAAAGTGCTGCGCAGGCTCAGGCGACCGAGCCACCCGCCGCCTCGATCGCTGCCTTGGCACCCGCGGTTGCGGCGATGCCGGTCAGCGTGACCTTCTTCGTCAGCTTGCCCGAAGCGAAGACCTTGACCGCGCGCACGAGCTCGGGCACCAGCCCGGCCTGCTTCAAGGTCAGGACGTCGATCTCGGTGACCGGCAGACGCTCGAGGTCCGACAGGCGCACCTCGGCGTTGAAACGCAGTGTGAGCGACTTGAAGCCGCGCTTGGGCAGGCGACGCTGCAGCGGCATCTGGCCGCCTTCGAAGCCGACCTTGTGATAGCCACCCGCGCGCGACTTCTGACCCTTGTGGCCGCGACCCGCGGTCTTGCCGATGCCGCTTCCGATGCCGCGCCCGACACGGCGCTTGGCGTGCTTGGCGCCCTCGGCCGGCTTGATCGTGTTGAGTTCCATTTTCGTGTCCAGTCTGCGGCGCGCCTTAGAGCACCAGCACGAGGTAATCGACCTTGTTGATCATCCCGCGCACGGCCGGGGTGTCTTCGAGGACGGAAACGCTGTTGAGCTTGCGCAGGCCGAGGCCGCGCACCGTCGCGCGATGCGACTCGCGCGTGCCGGCGACACTACGCACCAGCTTGATCTTGACCGTCTTCTTTTCGCTCATCTTCGTTCTCCGATTCGTTCGCCACTCGGCGCTCAGCCGAAGATCTCTTCGACCGTCTTGCCACGCTTGGCGGCGATTTCCGCCGGCGTGCTCGTGCGCTTGAGCGCATCGAGCGTGGCACGCACCAGGTTGTAGGGGTTGGTCGAGCCGAGGCTCTTGGCGACGATGTCCGTCACGCCCATCACCTCGAACACCGCGCGCATCGGGCCGCCGGCGATGATGCCGGTACCCGGTGGCGCGGGTGCGACCAGCACATGCGCCGCACCGTGCTCACCCACCACGCGGTGGTGAATCGTGCCGTCCTTGAGCGAAACCTTGATCAGGTTGCGCCGCGCATCCTGCATCGCCTTTGTCATGGCGACCGGCACTTCCTTCGACTTGCCTTTGCCCATGCCGATGCGGCCGTCGCCATCGCCGACCACGGTCAACGCGGCAAAGCCGAGAATGCGCCCGCCCTTGACGACCTTGGTGACCCGATTCACCGAGATCATCTTTTCCTTCAGGCCGTCTTCGCTTGCCTCGGTCGGCGCACGGGGTTGAAACTTTGCCATTGTCAGAAATCCTTGGTCGCCGCTTTCGCGAGTTTTTTGCGAACGTTTAGAACTGCAGGCCGGCCGCGCGTGCGGCTTCGGCCAGGGCCTTCACACGGCCGTGGTAGGCGTAACCGGAGCGGTCGAAGGCAACCTTCTCCACCCCGGCGGCCTTGGCGCGCTCGGCAATGCGCTTGCCGACGATCTCGGCTGCCGATGCGTTGGCACCCTTGCCGGCAGCGCCGAGCTCCTTGCGCAGTTCGGCCTCCGAAGTCGATGCGGTTGCCAGCACGCGAGCGCCATCGTCGGAGATGATGCTGGCGTAGATGTGCAGGTTCGAGCGAAACACTGTCAGGCGCGCCACGCGCTGCGTAGCGATGCGGCTGCGCGTCGAACGCGAACGGCGGAGGCGCTGCTCTTTCTTTGTCAACATGGTGCGGCTCCTTACTTCTTCTTGGTCTCTTTGAGAGAGACCTTTTCGTCGGCGTAGCGGATGCCCTTACCCTTGTAGGGCTCCGGCGGACGGATCGCGCGCACTTCAGCGGCGATCTGGCCGACAACCTGAAGGTCGGCACCCTTGATCACGATCTCGGTCTGCGACGGCGTGGTCACGGTCACGCCGGCCGGCATGTCCTTGACGACCGGATGCGAGAACCCGATCTGGAGATTGAGCTTGGCGCCCTGCGCCTGGGCGCGAAAACCGACGCCGACGAGCGTGAGCTTCTTCTCGAAGCCCTTGCTGACACCGTTGACCATGTTGGCGAGCAGCGCACGCATCGTTCCCGACATCGCATCAGCACCGGGAGCATCGCTCACCGGCGCAATGACGATCTGGCCGTCTTGCTTGCTGACGGAAACCAGCGGGTTCGCGGCGCGCGCGAGCGTGCCGAGCGCGCCCTTGACGCTGATTTGCTCGGCGGTGATCGACACGTCCACGCCTTGCGGGACGGCGATCGGCATTTTTCCTACGCGGGACATTGCAGCCTCTCTTCGGTCAATCTTTGCGTGTCGACGTCGATCACGAGACGTAGCACAACACTTCGCCACCAATGCCGACCTGGCGGGCCTTGCGGTCCGTCATGACGCCACGCGGCGTGGTGACGATGGCGACACCCAGGCCGTTCATGACGCTCGGGATGTCGTGGCGGCCCTTGTAGACGCGCAGGCCGGGGCGGCTCACACGCTCGATACGCTCGATCACCGGACGCCCGGCGTAGTACTTGAGCGCAATCTCGAGCTGCGGCTTGGCGCCCTCGCTGCGAACGGCGAAATCGTCGATGTAGCCCTCGTCCTTCAGGACCTGGGCAATCGCCACTTTCAGCTTCGACGTCGGCATCGCGACAACGGTCTTTTCCACCGCCTGCGCGTTACGGATGCGCGTCAGCATATCGGCGATAGGATCACTCATGCTCATGCGAAATTCTCCTGATCGGCCCGATTACCAGCTGGCCTTGATGATGCCGGGGATGTCGCCCTTGAAGGCAAGATCGCGGATCTTGTTGCGGCCCAGGCCGAACTTGCGGAAGGTGCCGCGCGGACGGCCGGTCAGCGCGCAGCGATTGCGCTGGCGCGTCGGATAGGCGTTGCGCGGAAGCCTTTGCAACTCGAGTCGCGCGGCGTAGCGCTCCTCGTCCGACTTCTTGGCGTCGTTCGCGGTTGCCTTCAGCTCGGCATACTTCTTTGCGTACTTGGCGACGAGAGCGTCGCGCTTGAGTTCGCGCTGGATGAGGGAAGTCTTGGCCACGGTCAGCCCTTCTTAGTTCTTGAACGGGAACTTGAAGGCCGCGAGAAGTGCCTTGCACTCGTCATCGGTCTTCGCGGTCGTCGTGATGCTGATGTTCAGACCGCGCAACGCGTCGATCTTGTCGTAGTCGACTTCCGGGAAGATGATCTGTTCCTTGACGCCGACGTTGTAGTTGCCGCGGCCGTCGAACGCGCGACCGGAGATGCCGCGGAAGTCCCGCACCCGCGGCAATGCAATCGTGACGAAGCGATCGAGAAATTCGTACATCTGCAGGCCGCGCAACGTGACCATGCAACCCACGGGCACGTTGTCGCGGATCTTGAAACCGGCGATCGCCTTCTTCGACTTCGTGACGACGGGCTTCTCGCCGGCGATCTTGGAGAGATCGGACACGGCATGGTCCATCACCTTCTTGTCCGCCACCGCTTCGCTCACGCCCATGTTGAGCGTGATCTTGGAGAGGCGTGGCACCTCCATCGTCGACTTGTAGCCGAACTTCTTCATCAGTTCGGGCGCGATCTGGTCGCGATAGACCGCCTGCAGTCGGGCGCGTTGTTGTACAGCCATGTGCGTGCCCCTTAGGCAGTGATCTGCTCGCCGCTGGACTTGAAGACGCGAACCTTCTTGCCGTCGGCGAGCAGCTTGATCCCGACGCGATCGGCCTTGGCCGTCGTCGCGTTGTAGATCGCCACATTGGATTGATGGATCGGCATCGTCTTGCTGATGACGCCACCCGTCGTGCCCTTCATCGGGTTGGGCTTGACGTGCTTCTTGACGAGGTTGATGCCTTCGACGCTCAGATGGTCGGCATCGACGCGCGCGAGCACTTTGCCGCGCTTGCCCTTGTCGCGACCGGTCAAAACGATGACCTCGTCGCCGCTGCGAATCTTGTTCATGGACAGTCCTTTGACCTTGCGCTCAGAGCACTTCGGGTGCGAGCGAAACGATCTTCATGAAGCGCTCGGTGCGCAGCTCGCGCGTCACCGGGCCGAAAATGCGCGTACCGATCGGCTCGAGCTTGGCGTTGAGCAGGACGGCAGCGTTGCCATCGAACTTGACAAGCGAGCCATCCTGGCGGCGCACGCCCTTGGCGGTGCGAACGACGACGGCGCTGTAGATCTCGCCCTTCTTCACGCGGCCACGCGGCGCGGCTTCCTTGATCGAAACCTTGATCACGTCGCCGATGCCGGCATAGCGCCGCTTGGAGCCGCCCAGCACCTTGATGCACAT
>CAVZFV010000010.1:0-127343 GCA_963774675.1 uncultured beta proteobacterium
GGTGTGGACAGCTCGCGATTTCCAGCTTGCAAGCACCTTCTCCTCGAAGGGCGCGACCTCGGCTTCCGCCTGGGAGACGAATTCCCGAAAGTGCCGCGCCGCCGAACTCATCGGGTGGCCCTTCAGGCTGACGATCCCGTAGCGTGTCGACAACCAGGGCTTGGTCCCCAGCAGCGCGAGTCGTTGCTGCTGCAACTCGGTGGCACAGCAGCTCAGCGTCAAGGCGGTCACGGCGTCGGAGCTTTCGACGATGCGCTTGACCGCCGCCAGCACGTTGAACTCCAGCGAGGGAAACGCCTGCGGCACGGCGTTTCGGCCGGCGAAGTTGCGCCGGGCCTGGAGCATGGGCTCGAGCAGGCGCGGCGGGATGCGGGCCGGCGAAATGAACGGGTAGGCGAAGGTCTGCGCGGCGGTGACGTTGTCGCGTCCCGCCAGCGGGTGTGCGTGACGCCCGGCGAAGTACAGCGCATGCTCGGACAAAGGCTCCACCTCCAGGTCGGGCTCGCTTTTGAGCGTGCTGATCTCGGCGACGAAGAAGTCCAGCTCGCGCGAGCGCAGCCGCGGCAGAAGCTCGTCCCAGTCACGCACCTGGACGCGCACCCCGATCGCCGGGTAGGTGCCAATGAAGCGCGTAAGTGCGGTCGTGATCACCGATTCCACCGGATAGGGCCCGGCGCCGATGCTCAGTTGGCCGGCTTGCAGCGTGCGGTTGGACAGCACTTCCTGATCGAGCTCCTCGGCCATCTGCACGACCTGGCGGGCCCGTTGCACCAGCAAGCGCCCAACGTCGGTCGGCACCACGCCGACCGCCGAGCGCAGGAACAATGCGGCACCGATCTGCTGTTCGAGCGACTGGATGCTGCGCGACAGCGCCGGCTGGCTCAGGTGCAGGGCCACGGCCGCGCGGGCGAAGCTGCCGTGCTCGGCCAGAGCCAGTACCTGACGCATCTGTCGGAGTTCGAGGGCCATGCGTCAAGTATATGAAGGCCGTGCACTGAATGCATTGGACGAATACATAACATGACCGGAGAATGAGCTGAATCAACGCCGCCACCGCCAGGCCTCGCTAGGCTGGCCAATACATCATCAGGAGCAAACAATGGCACTTTCGAATCAGCACGCGCGGGTCCTGGCAGTGGTCTTGACCGTCTGCGTGGTGCCCCTGGCCCAGGCCCAAGGCGCCGCCGTGGGGGCTCCGACGGCGCAGGTCAAGCACTTCGACGCCAAGGGCAACCTGCCGTCGACCTTCACGATCGAACTGCGCAAGGGCATCTCGGCCACGCTGCCCTTCGAAGACAAGCGCGACTTCGACGAGGCCAAGAAGGGCTTCATCGCCGAGCCGCCGTTCATGAAGATCATGGCCGACGCCGGCAACGTGGCCTGGGACATGGCCAGCTACCAGTGGCTGCTACAGGACAAGGACTTTCCGAGCATCCATCCCTCACTGCAGCGCCAGGCGGTGCTGAACATGGCCTATGGCCTGTACGAAGTGCTTCCCGGCAGGATCTACCAGGTGCGCGGCTTCGACCTGGCCAACATCAGCTTCATCAAGGGCGATACCGGCTGGATCGTCTTCGATCCGCTGACGGCCAAGGAAACCGCCCGCGCGGCGCTCGAGTTCATCAACTCGAAGCTTGGCAAGCGGCCGGTGGTCGGCGTGGTCTATTCACACTCGCACGTCGACCACTTCGGCGGCGTGCGCGGCGTGGTCGACGAGGCCGACGTGGTCAGCGGCAAGGTCAAGGTGATCGCGCCCGAAGGCTTCATGCAGGCGGCGATCGAGGAGAACGTATTCTCCGGCAACGCCATGTCGCGCCGCACCCAGTATTCGTATGCGGTGCTGTTGCCGCGCGACCCGCATGGCCATGCCGACCAGTCAATCGGCAAGAACGTGGCCAGCGGCAATGTCGGGCTGATCGCGCCGAACCTGATCATCGCCAAGGATTTCGAGGAGGTGACGATCGATGGAGTGAAGATGGTGTTCCAGAACACGCCGGACACCGAGGCGCCGGTGGAGATGAACACCTGGTTCCCGCAGTTCAAGGCCTTCTGGGCGGCGGAGAACATCACCGGCACGATCCACAACATCTACACGCCGCGCGGCGCGCCGGTGCGCAATGCGCTGAACTGGTCGAAGCAGATCAACGCGGCGCTGTACAAGTTCGGCCAGGAAGCCGAGGTCATGTTCGCCTCGCACAGCTGGCCGCGCTGGGGCAATGCGCGCATCCAGGAAGTGATGCGGGTACAGCGCGACACCTATGCCAATCTGAACAACCAGTCGCTGCACTACGCCAACCTGGGCGTGACGATCAACGAGATCCAGAACGTCTACCAGCTGCCGCCCAGCCTGTGGAAGCAGTGGCCGGCGCACAGCTACCACGGGTCGGAGCAGCACAACAGCCGCGGTGTCATCAACCGCTTCCTCGGGTACTGGGACGGCAATCCGGTGAATATCGCGCCGCTGTCGCCGAAGGACTCGGCGCCGCTGTATGTCGAGATGATGGGCGGTTCTGCCAGGATCATTGCGAAGGGCAAGGAACTGATCGGCCAGGGCAAGTACAACGAGGCCTCGGAGATCCTGAACAAGCTGGTCTTCGCGCAACCCGGCAACCAAGAGGCGAAGAACCTGCTGGCCGACGCCTTCGAACAACTGGGCTACCAGAAGGAAAGCCCGACGCTGCGCAACATCTTCCTGCAGGGCGCCTATGAGTTGCGCAACGGGCTGCCGGGCGGTACGCCCGTCCGGTCATCCGGGCCGGACACGATCCGCGCGATGTCGACCGAGAACTGGCTCGACTTCCTGGCCATCAGCATGGATCCACGCAAGGCCGACGGCATGCGCTTCACCATCAACCTGGTCACGCCAGACAACGGCGAAACGCATCTGGTGGAGATGAGCAACGCGACGCTGACCAACATCAAGGGTGTGCAAGCGCCGAAGCCGGATCTCACCATCACCCTGAATCGCAGCGATCTCAACCAGGTGATGATGGGCGCGAGCACCTTCGACGACCTGATCAAGGCCGGCAAGGCGAAGTTCGACGGCGACCGCAAGCCCTTCGACCAGCTTCGCGGCCTGATGGTGACGTTCGCGCCGAACTTCGAAATCCTGCCGGGTACGGCCGCCAAGGCGCCGACAGCCGGCTTGAAGGCCTTCGAGGTGAATGACCTGCTGCCGCCGGATGCCGCGGGGGACTGAGCCAGCTCGGACCGGGGCGGTCATGGCGCAAGGCGTCAATTCGCCTGCGGATTGACGGCCCTGTCAGTCGCGGGACTACTGACAGGTCATCTGCGCATAGGCAATCTGCAGCCGGCGCCGCTGCCAAGGGCGGCTATCGGACGAGCGCTCCGGCGGGTTGTCCGTCGGCTTTGGGTCGGGACTACCCAGTGACGAGGGGCTGCTTCCCGGCGGCCCACCTCCACCGGCCGGTCTGCGGCGGCGAAACCGGCAGGGCGGCCGTCATGTGCCGACCCTGAGCAGTCGGCCAGCCTCTGGCAAAGCAGCCGTACGGGTCAGTACCCGCGTGGCCATCCGCCCGCCGTGAGCTCAGCGCCGATTGCTCCGCTGGCCACCGGCCACCTAACGAATGAGAAGCACGGCCGTACCGCACAACGAAACCACCTTCGTCGCGACCGACCCCATCACGAGTCCGGCAACTGCCCCGTGGCCGTGAGTGCCGAGGATGACGAGGTCGAACTTCTGTTGCTCCGCGAACTTCGCGATCGTCGGGCCTGCGGCACCGATACGGTGGACGAATGTGGCCGCCACGGTGTGACGCTTGAAGAACGAACGGATGGGCTTGAACACGGTCTCGGCATCGTCTTCGTAGAACGCCTGCACCTGCTGCTTGCCCACGAAAGCGGCCGCGCGATGCGGAATCGCCGGGACGCAGTGCAGCACCGTGTAGCTGTGCTGCGGCCCCAGCCACTCATCATGCGCGGCGATGAAGGCCAGCATGCGCTTCGTGTAGGCACTGCCGTCAGCGGCGATGAGGATCTTCATGGTGGCGTCTCCTTCCGTCAGCGTCTTCCAACGGAATGTGGAACGACCAGCACCAGAGAGAGAAGCGCATGGCCTTCAATCCTTCTCGCGTCGTCCCCGCTCGCGTCCCCCGCCCTTTTCGGGCTCCACGCGCGGATCCCGGTGGCACTCGACGCAGTTCTCGAAATCGCGGATGCCTTCTTCGAGATGTTCCGCTCGCACTTTGGCCTGCGAGTGCTCGTGGCAACCATAGCAGGTGTAGCGGTTGTAATCGTTGTTCTTGTGGCAGGTCTCGCAGGTTGCCTGGTGGTCGCGATCGAGCACGAAGTACTTGTCGTGATCGAAGGTTGCCGGCATCCAGGCCTCCGTCTTGTGGCAGGACTTGCAGCTGCCCTGGATCTGTCGATGCAGGCGGTCGGCCGGCGCGCTGTGACAACTCTCGCAGCGGTCCAGCATTGCCGGCGCAAGGAGCTTGTGCTCGAAGTGCGCGGGCTTCCAGGCCTTGTCGCCGTGACACTGGCTGCACTCCACCTTGACGTCGCGGTGCACCGTGTCCTTCGGGGCGGCATGGCATGCCGAGCACGTGTCCCGCGCCGAGACCTTGAGCAGCGCGTGTGCGAACGGCTTGCGGCTGAGCTTGGTGAGCTTAGGCCCCTGGTGGTCGCTGTGACAGGCCATGCAGTCCTGCTCGATCAGCTCCTGGTGGAACGTGACCTTGACGGTGCGACTCGGGATCGGCACACCCTTGGTGGTCTTCAACCCGACATCGGCGACGGCGTGGCACTCGGTGCAGCGCGGCGTCGACGCGCCGCGCCAGGCGGCGTGGCAGGCGAAGCAGTCCGTCGCCAGCTGCTCGTGCCCCTTGGCCAGCGGCCCAGGCGAGACCATCAAGTTCGGGTACACGAACGCGAGGGCTACCAGTACCACGAGGTTGAGCGCAACGATGATCCACAGGACGGGGCGCTTCTTCAATTCCAGCCCCAGAACAGGAAGATCGCCACGATGTGCGCGATGGCCAGCACCGCGAACGCCAGCGTGATGGGGAAGTGCACCACGCGCCACTGCTTGACCGCGTCGAAGGTCAAGCTGTCCCAGTAGAGCTGGTCAACGATCTCGGCTTCAGCAAGGCCGCGCGCGCGCGAGCGTTGCCGTGCTTCCTCAAGCCGGCGGCGCGAACGGTCCAGCAGGAACTTGCCCGTCAAGCCGCTGCCCACATTGATGAGCATCGCTCCCACGGCCAGCCAGCCCAGGATGGCGTTGAAGTGCACGCCGGCGTGCACCAGCACCAGCAGTGATCCCAGCCAGGCCAGCAGTTCGTGCCAACGCAACAGCGTGGCTGGGTGTCCGCTCCGGATGAGCTTGCGCTTGCGCAGCGAATACGCCGTCGAACCGATGATGAGCAGCGTGCCGGGAATGCCGAGCCATCGCCCGACCCACAGCAGGTTCAGCAGATGAAGCAGGCCATCCAGGGCCAGCGCCACCAGGGCCAGCAAGGCAAAGCTCGCCACGAAGGGCAGCACCTCGCGCCGGAAGAGTCGGGCCTTCAGCGGCATCAGGCCTCCAGTACCAGCGGCGTGGCGGGTCGGCCGACGCACAGCAGACAGTGCGCTGCCGTCACGTCATGGTCGGGTGTGTGCTCGTACTGCACCGAGCCGTCGACGACACGGGTCTCGCAACTGCCGCAGCCGCCGGAGCGGCAGCCCGACTCCACGGCGACGCCGTGCCGCTCGGCGAAGTCCAACAGCGACTCATCACGGCCGTCCCAGGTCAGGGTACGGCCGGAGCGCCGGAACTGCACCTCGACCGCGGTCACTGCCAGCACCGGTGCAGGCGCAGCACCCGGCAGCTTGACGGAGGCGGGGCCGAAGGCCTCGTAGTGCAGGTCGGCGATCGGCACGCCCCACTCGGCCATGGCGGGCACCAGCGCCTGCATCATCGCCGGCGGTCCGCACACATAGAACTGGCGACGGCCGTGCGGCAGGGTGCGCCGCAGGAGGTCGACGTCCACGTGTCCCTGGTGCTGGAAATCGCGGCCGAGTTCGTCCTCAGGGCCCGGACGGCTGTACACGATGTGGAGTCGCAGTCCGGAATGCGCGGCAGCGAGCGCCTCGAGCTGGGCCTTGTAGGCATGCTCGCGGCTGTTGCGAAGCCCGTAGTAGAAGTGCAGCACCCGTTGCGGCTGTTCTGCCAGGCACCACCGCAGCATGCTCATCATTGGCGTGACCCCGATGCCGCCGCCGATCAGCACGGCAGGCACCGAGGCATCGGGGTCGATGAAGAAGTGGCCCGAGGGCGCCTTCACGCGCAACCCGTCACCCACCTGGACGTGGTCATGAAAGTGGTTCGACGAGACGCCCGGCTCGAACTCGCGATGATCCGCAGGGGCCGGCACCCGCTTGATCGTCACGCGGTAGTGCGCGGGATCGGGGCTATCGGAGAGCGAGTAGCAGCGCGTGATGGTGCGCTGGCCTGCGGCGGCATCGGCTGAACCGGCCGCCACATCCAACGAGAAGGTCAGGAACTGGCCGGGCTTGAAGGCTGGCAGCGGCTGACCGTCAACGGGCGCGAGGTAGAAGGAGCACTGGGTCTGCGCCGGATCCTCGACTCCACGCCGGATCACGCGGAACTCGCGCCATCCGCTCCACGCCGCATCCGCTCGCGCGGTCGGCGCCACCGTGCTCTGGACGATGGCCGGAGCGCTCGACCTTCGCCACAGCGTCCACGCGATGCCGGCCGCCAACTGCAGCAGCAGCGCCGCTGTGATCCAGGCAAGCAGTTGGGGCGCGGTCATTGATCAGAGGTTGCTTCGACCTGTGCATGTCGCGGGTCAGAGGGGTCATTCTCGTGAGTCAGTGCCCTGGTTCGCTTGATGGTCATCAACGTCACCCCGAGCATCGCAGCCCGTTCAGATCGCGTTCATGCGCAGCGCTCAATACTGGGTCCATCGATCACTCCACCGGAGCCCATCATGCACCCCGAACTGCGCCGCTTCCTGTCCGGCTTCATCGGCACCGTCATCCTGACGTTGATCCCGGTGATCTTCATCGCCTTCGTGTCGATGCCGATCAGCCTCAACCGCCACCCCGGAGAACCGGCGCCGACTGACCTGCCGCTTCGACACATGACCTGAGGCGTCACGCATGCTGTCGTGTCGTGCGGGCGTCGAACCACTTGACTGCTTCGAACCATCCGAAAGCCAGGAGGCAGAGCCCGGCGCCCACCGCCAACAGGTTCGGCGTCGGCGCCACGAACGCGAAGAGGCCCCCGATGGCCGGAATCGCCAGGATCGCGACCAGCAGACCGCAGGTGATGGCGGCGATCCAGCCGAACGCGGCGTTCCAGCGCAGCCCCTCGCCGGCTTGTCGCGCCCAGCGGCGGTTGGCCTGGATCAGCGCCAGGTTGCACACCACCAGCACCGAGAACGCCAGCGCCCGCGCCGACTCATCGGAGCCTGACACCGAGCGCGCGTACACATAGGCGACGAGAACGATCACCAGCAGCCCGGACCCCTGCACAAGCCCGCGCCACAAAACCTGCCGGTCGAACAACCTGGCAAGCGGATTCCGAGGCGGCACCCGCATCGCCCCGGCTTCGAGCGGCTCGGCCTCGAAAACGATCGAGCAGGCCGGGTCGATGACCAACTGCAGGAAGAGGATGTGGACCGGCATCAGCACCATCGGCCAGCCGAGCAGGACGGGCAGCACGGACAGGCCCACGATGGGAAGATGGACGGCCAGCACGAAGGTGATCGCCTTGCGCAGGTTGGCGAAGACGCGCCGGCCATAGCGCACGGCGGTGACCAGCGACTCGAAGTCGTCGTTGAGCAGCACCAGCGCTGCGGCCTCGCGAGCGACGTCGGTGCCGCGCGCGCCCATGGCCACGCCGATGTGCGCGGCCTTCAAGGCCGGTGCGTCGTTCACGCCGTCGCCCGTCATCGCGACGACCTCACCACGGGCCCGGAAGGCCTGCACCAGCCGTAGCTTCTGCTGGGGTTGGACGCGGCAGAAGACATCGGTGTCGACCAGGCGTGATGCCAGCGCGCCATCGTCGAGGCCATCGATCTCGGGGCCGGCGAGGTGGCGCCCATCGACCACGAGCCCGGCCTGACGCGCGATGGACATGGCCGTTTGCGGGTGGTCGCCAGTGATCATGACCACCCGGATGCCTGCGGCACGGCACTCGGCAATGGCGGCCGGCACATCGGGCCGCACCGGATCTTCCAGCGCGATGAGACCGACGAACTCGAAGTCGAAGTCGTGCTGGATCTCCGGCAAAACGCGCGACCGGAATACCGCGCGCGCCACCGCCAGGACGCGCAGTCCGGCGCTGGCCAGGGTCTCGACCTCGCTCACGATGGTGTCACGGCGATCGACGTCGAGGTGACACAAATCGACGATAGCTTCCGGCGCCCCCTTGGCAGCCACCAGCAGGTGCTGATGGTCGGGCGACTGCCAGACGCGGGACATCGCAAGCAACTCGCGCGAGAGCGGATAGTCCTCCACCAGTTGCCAGTCGGCGTGCAAGTGCTCCGTGCCGACCAGCTGCGACTGACCGGCCTGCGCAATGGCCGCTTCCATGGGATCGAACGCGCGCCGGTGGCTGGCCAGCACGGCGTACTCAAGGATCCCGTGAAACTCTTCAGGCAGCGGCTGAGCCGGCTCAGCGCCCAATTGATGGCCGGCGCCGTCGACCCACAGTCGCCGCAGCGCCATGCGGTTCATCGTCAGCGTGCCGGTCTTGTCGACACACAGCACGGTCGTGGCCCCGAGCAATTCCACGGCGGGCATGCTGCGGGTGAGCACCTTCTCGCGGGCCAGCCGCCACGCGCCCAGGCCGAGAAAGATGGTCAGTACGACCGGCAGTTCCTCCGGGAGGATGGCCATCGCCAAGGTGATGCCGGCCAGTAGCCCGTGCAGCCAGTCTCCGCGGCTCAGGCCCCAGGCCACCGCGAGGCTGGCGGCCAGGCCCAGGCCCAGCACGGCCACCCAGGTGACGATGCGCTGAGTCTCCCGCTGGACCGGCGTCGGCCCGCTCGTGATGGCCTGCAGGGACTCGCCGATGCGGCCCAGGGCGCTGCGTGCGCCGGTGGCCACGACGATGCCCCGGCCCGAGCCCTGGGTGACCAACGTGCCCGAGAAGACACGAGCCCCGGTCTCCTCTGTCTCACATTCAGGGCCGGTGACGGCGTGCTTCATCACCGCTAC
Organism: uncultured beta proteobacterium; assembly: GCA_963774675.1. Taxonomy (GTDB): domain Bacteria; phylum Pseudomonadota; class Gammaproteobacteria; order Burkholderiales; family Burkholderiaceae_C; genus CAIKUF01. The sequence goes on from CAVZFV010000010.1 coordinate 9,187, forward strand.
CGATTCACCGGTCAGCAGCGATTCGTCGATCGTCAGGCTGGAGGCGTCCAGCAGGCGCAGGTCGGCGGGAACACGTTCCCCTTCCGAGAGCAGCACCACGTCGTCGACGACGAGCTCGCGACCGGCGATGCGAACCGCCTGGCCGTCGCGCACGACGAGCGCGCGCGGGCTGGAGAGGTCGCGCAGGGCCTCGAGCGCTCGCTCGCTGCGGCGCTTCTGGACGTACGTGATCGCGATGACCACTGCGACGAAGCCCAGCAGCATCAAGGCCTCGTGGCGATCTCCGAGAGCCAGGTAGATCGCGCCACACGCCACCAGCAGCAGGAACATTGGTTCCCTGACAACGTCGCTCAGCAAGCCCCAGGCGTTGCGACGCCCGGTCGACGGCAGTTCGTTGGGGCCATCACGGACCAAGCGCTCTTTCGCCTGTTCCTGGCTGAGTCCGCGGGTGAGATCAGGCGCTACCGACAGGGAGTTCTTCATTCCGGCTGCACCTGTCATCCGCCTCACGCCGCGGCCGGAAGCGACAGCCGCACGCCGAGGCCACCGGCATCGGCGGTCGTCAGCTCGAGGTCACCGCCGTACAGCCGCGCCAGATCCACCACGATGGCGAGCCCCAAGCCGCTGCCGTCGCGGCTCTCGTCCAGGCGCACTCCGCGTTGCAACACGGCAGCCCGCTGCTCGGGCGCAATGCCCGGGCCATCATCGTCGACGGCGATTCGCAGCCATGGGCCGTCTCGGCTTGCCTTGACGGTCACCGCGCCACGCGCGCTGCGACAGGCGTTGTCGAGCAGGTTGCCGAGCATCTCCTGCAGGTCCTGCTCTTCGCCGGCGAACGCGAGCTCGGGCGCAACCTCGGTGCCCAGGTCCAGGTGCCGGTCGGCGTGCAGCTTGTCCATCGCCCGCAGCAGGCTTGCCAGGACCGGTTCGAGCGCCGTTCGCTGCCCCGGCACATGCTGGGTGGCTGCGGCCCGGGCACGCGCAAGATGCCAGTGCATCTGCCGCTCGCGCGACCTGGACTTGCTCGCCCACCAGCGCCGAGAACTCGGACGGTTCGAACTTGCGCGCCGCCTGGCCCAGGATGGCGAGTGGCGTCTTCAGAGCATGTGCCAGGTTGCCCGCCTGGGTCCGGGCACGCTCCACCACCTCGGCGTTCCGGTCGAGCACGCCATTGAACTCGTCGATGAGCGGCTGCAGTTCGTTCGGGAACCGGCCCTGCAGGCGTTGCTGCCGACCTTCCCGCACGCGCTGCAGGCCCCGCTGCATGGTCTTCAGCGGCGCCAGGCCCACGGCCACCTGGGCCAGCGCCGCGAGCGCCAGCAACACACCGAGGCCGCCGAGCGACGCCGCAAGGACGCCAGTGAATCGATCAACGGCGGCCATTGCCTCGCGCAGGTCGCCCGCGACCATCAGGCGCCATCGCGACTCCGCCGGCTCGGGTGCCTGCAGCGAGCGCTCCAAGGCGCGCAGGGGCTCGCCTCGAGGCCCGGTGATGTCATGCCGGTGGATCGTGCCATCGGCCAGCGCGTCGTCGGGAAGAGCCAGCTCGGCATCCCACAGCGAGCGGGAGCGCAGCACGACGGTGCTTTGACCCGAAGGGACTGGCAGCCGCTGGACCTGCCAGTAGAGGCCCGAGTACGGCTTCTCCCAGCGCGGGTCGCTCATGCCACGCGGTCCGATGACGGGGAGACCCTGGGCATCGAACTCCAGACGCGCCGTGAGCTGGTCCAGCTGCTGCGACAGGGTCGCATCGAACTGTTGCAGCACGTGATCACGGAACAGCCCGGTGAGCCACCAGTGGGCCCCGACCAGCGCGACGACAAGCGTCGCCAGCGTGGCGCCCAGCAGTCGCAGGCGCAGCGAGCCGGTCCGCGCCCTCACGTCACCGCCAGGCGGTAGCCCTGGCCGCGAACCGTCTCGATCAGCCCCGGCGGCAACTTCTTACGCAGGCGCCCCACGAAGACCTCGATGGTGTTGGAGTCACGGTCGAAGTCCTGCGCGTAGATGTGCTCGGTCAGCTCCGAACGCGAAACGACCGTGCCCGGTCGATGCATCAGGTAGTCCAGCACCTTGTGCTCGTGGCTGGTCAGCGTCACGGTCTGGCCACCCAGTGTGACGCGGCCGCTGCGGGTGTCGAGCGCGAGATCGCCGCATCGCAGCACCGGCGACGCCTGCCCGGCCGCGCGGCGGATCAGGCCGCGCACCCGCGCGAGCAGCTCTTCCATGTGGAAGGGTTTGGTCAGGTAGTCATCCGCGCCCGCGTCGATGCCGGCCACCTTCTCGCTCCAGTTGTCGCGCGCGGTGAGGATCAGCACTGGCGTGGACCGACCGGCATCGCGCCAGCGCTTGAGCACGGTCAGACCGTCCAGCAGGGGCAGGCCCAGGTCGAGCACGACCGCGTCGTAGGGTTCGGACTCCCCCTGGAAGTGCGCGTCGCGGCCGTTGTCGGCTTCATCGACCACGTAGCCGGCGTCTTCCAGGCCTTCCCGCAACTGGGCACGCAGTGTCGGATCGTCTTCAACGAGGAGCAGGCGCACGGTGTCCAGCCTATCAGGGGCGAGCGTCGGGCTTGCGCGCGCGCTCCTTGCGCAGCAGGACCGCGCCGCTGGGGGCGTCCAGTTCGAGCCTGACCAGTCGCCCCCCCGGCTGGAGCAGCTTGATCTCGTAGATCCAGCGGCCGTCGTCCTGCTCGAGTTCCACCTCCAGCACCTGGCCCGGGTGTTCTTGCTCGAGGCGCTCCAGAAGGGTCTTCAGCGGCAGCACCTTGCCAGCCTGGACCGCGGTGCGCGCCCGATCCTGTTCGCTGTCCGCAAGGGCCAGCGGGCTCGCCAGGACCATCGCCAGCACGACGGCAAGCGTTGCAAGGACGGGTTGTGAACGGAGATGCACAGGGCGATTGTCCCGGGCCGCGTCTGAACGCTCCATGAACGGCCGATTCAGGCGACGTTCAAGGACGGCTTCGCACACTGGCATCCATCAACAGTCCCGGAGCCCAACCTTGAACCTCAGAAGCCTAGCGCCGGCCCTGTCTCGTCACAGCATTCACAGCCTGTCCGTGGGTCGCGGCGCATGCCGCCGACACGACCATCGCCGAGCAGCTGGCCCATGTGGAGTGCGCAGGCCGGCGCGCCGGGCAACGCCGCGCGCGGCCAGTCCTTCTTCAGCAGCAAGCACGGCGGTGAGTGGTCGTGTGCCTCATGCCACGGCACGCCGCCCACCGCCACCGGCAAGCACGCGAGCACGGGCAAAGCCATCGATCCACTGGCACCGGCCTTCAACCCGAAGGCCTTCACCGACGCCGCGCGCGTCGAGAAGTGGTTCCGCCGCAACTGCAAGGACGTCCTGGCCCGCGAATGCAGCGACGCGGAGAAGGCCGATGTGCTGGCCTACCTCGCCGGCCTCAAGTGATCCCGGCCTCGTTCTTCCTCCCTTTGAACTGGAGCTGCCCGCCATGACTGCACTTCTGACCCGCGCGCTGCTGGCCGCAAGCCTCGGCATCATCCCGATCGGTGCGGCCTTTGCCGACGATGGCCGGGTCATGCCGATCAAGGTGCCGCCCGCCTACACGCAGGAGTGCGCCTCCTGCCATGCCGCCTACCCGCCCGGCATGCTGCCCGCCCGTTCCTGGCAGCGCGTCATGAGTGGCCTCGACAGGCACTACGGCACCGACGCCTCGCTGGATGCGGCCACCGTGCAGCAACTCAGCGTCTGGCTCCAGGCCCATGCCGGCACCTACAAGCGGGTGTCCGAGGAGCCACCGCAGGACCGGATAACCCGTTCGGCCTGGTTCGAACACAAGCACCGGAAGGTCGAGCCCACGGTCTGGCAGCTGCCCAGCGTCAAGAGCGCCACCAACTGCGCGGCCTGTCACACCGGCGCTGACCAGGGCCGGTTCGACGACGACAAGCTCCGCATGCCGGACGGGCTGACGCTGCGACAGCGCTGGGCCTGGGTCGACTGACTCATCAAGGACATCAGCATGTACGCCTCACCTTCTGCCACCGTCGGCACCCGCGGCCCCGCAAGCATCCCGGCTGACAGTCGACTGGTCATCGACGCGCCGACACGCATGTTCCACTGGCTGTTTGCACTGAGCTTCGTCGGTGCGTACGTCACTGCCGAGAGCGAGCATTGGCGGCTGCTGCACGTGACCTTGGGCTACGCCTCCGCGGGCCTGCTCGTCTTCCGGGTGCTGTACGGCATCCTCGGGCCTCGCCAGGCCGGGCTAGGGTTGCTGTGGCGACGCCTTGCGGGCGTGCCAGCCTGGCTGCGCTCCCTGCTGACGGCACGCTCCTTCTCGGCAGTCAACTGGCGCCAGGGCCTGAACCTGACCATGGCGCTGGCCATCGTGTCGATGCTGGTCCTGGTCGTTCCGCTGGTCCTCAGTGGGTATGGCACCTACAACGACTGGGGCAATGTGCTCGGAGGCGATTCGCTGGAGGAGGCGCATGAGCTGGTCGGCAACGCGTTCCTGATCCTGGTGCTGGCGCACGTCGCTCTGATTGCCGCGATCAGCACGCTGAGGCGGCAGAACCAGGCGCTGCCGATGTTCACCGGCCGTGTGCGAGGCAACGGGCCGAACCTCGTGCGCCAAAACCGGGCCTGGCTGGCTGGCCTGCTGCTGCTCGCCGTTGTGATGTTGGGCGCCTGGCAGTGGCGGGACTCGCCACGTGGATTGATCCCGATCGGCAATGGCGTGAGTTCGCTGGACACCGCAGGCCACGGCACTGGCCTTGCCGGACGCAACGATCCGGACGACGACTAAAGGCCATCGTCGAGATCGACTCAACTTCGACCCGCGCCTCCGGCAGTAGTTCGCGGCGCTTGGCCCGGCCCGGTGATGGTGGATTCGAGCACCACGAGGCGGATGGGCTGGACGGCACTACTGCTCGATCACCGATCACCTGATTCGGCGAAAACGGGGATCGCACCCGGCCTGCGGGAGCGACCGACTGCTTCCCGCAGCGGGTCGTGACGTCAGCTGATGGCCGGCTGCTGCAGGTCACGAGCGGCTGCTCCGTAGATGCGAAACGCGAAAAGCCGAGGCTGAGCGTCGGGCAGCTTTGGGGAAATCCGACGGGCAGCAATGGGTCGGGTTGCGACGGCCGCCCGTTCGGATTCATCGCCGGAAAGCCGGCGTTGAAGGTTCGATGCCCGTAAGCTGCCATTAGTTGATCACAGAGGGGCTTCAAGAACTCGATCGGCCAGTTCATCGGAACTGCGCTGCACGAAAGCGACATCCGCGCCGACAACCCTGGACGGTATGCATGGCTACCTCCCGACCTGCCTCCGGAAACGCCTGATCGGTGTGCCCTGAACGTAATCGGCTGCCTCGCCAGTTAGCGTCGCTGGGCTTTGCATTCACGTCAGCACGACGAAGCCAGGCCCGGCGGGTCCGCGGATGCAAGACCGCGAGTGTGAATCGGCCTTGTCGCAATTTGAATCTCTGTTCAAGGGGCACTTTTGGCCGTTTGAATGCCTGTTCTCGGATTTGAATCCCTGTTCAGGAAAAACAGCCTTGGGCAAATCGGCCGGCGCGAGATTGACCGTGACGGACGCTTGTTGCTCGGGAACTCGAGCCCGCTCGTCTGCAACGCGGCGCGCACGCGCTCGCGTGACTCCTTGACTTCGGAGTCAGCGAGGCCGACGAGGGTGAAGCTTGGCAACCCGTTGGCCAGATGCACTTCGACCGTGACCTCGGGCGCCGCCAGCCCATCGAGCGAGCGGCTGTGGATCACGGCCAGTGACATGCGTTCGGTCTCCTTCCGGCGTTGCCAAAAGTTGCGAACGGCACGGCCGACCGGCGGCCATTGTGCCCGCGGCTCGCGCGATGGCAACGCATAGAGCGCGGCGCACCAAGCGCGACATTGCCTTCGTTTGCAGTGCCCGTGGTGACCCAGTCTGGTGCGTTGCGCGTGCGCGCCGGGTGAATCTGCCTCGCCACGGGGCGCGGCACACGGGATCGCCCTGGCTGGGGGCTTGGCACAAAAGCTGCGTTGTCCGGTTCAGTTCAACTCAAAACCGGATTCGAATCATGAAAATCCTTGCCGCCACTCTGGTCGCAGTCACCTCCGTCCTGTCGCTGCCGGCGCTTGCTCAAACGGCGCCCGCGGCGGAGGTCAAGGTGCCCGCGATGGAATCGCCCTGGGCGTTCTCGGCCAACATCGGCCTGTTTTCCGACTACCGCTTTCGCGGCATCTCGCAGACCGACAAGAAGCCCGCGCTGCAGGGCGGGTTCGACCTCGCACACAGTTCGGGCCTGTACATCGGCAACTGGAACTCCAACGTCGACAGCGCCTTCTACAACGGCGCCAACATCGAGATGGACTTCTACGGTGGCTACAAGCACGCGTTCGACGGCGGCTTCGGGCTGGATGTGGGTGTCATCACCTACTACTACCCGAACTCGGGCTCCAACCCGACCGGCTCGACGAAGATCGACAACACCGAGATCTACATCGGCGGCAGCTACGGGCCGGTGACGCTCAAGTACAACTACGCGGTCTCGGACTTCTTCAGCGCGCCCGACTCGAGCGGCTCGAGCTATCTCGACGCCGGCTTCAGCTACGACCTCGGCCACAACTTCGGCGTCGTCGCCCACTACGGCTACCAGTGGTTGAAGGGCGGTGCGGTCGTCACCCAGATCAACGGCAGCACGGCGAACAACATTTCCGACTGGAAGATCGGCGCGACCTACACGCTGGACGGCTGGGTGATCGCGCTCGCGTACGTCGCGACGAACCGCGACCTGACCGGCGGTACCGCCGCGCTGACCAACAGCAACATCAGCGGCAATACGGCCGTGTTGTCGGTCGCCAAGACCTTCTGAACCCCAAGCTGCAAGGAGTACTGACCATGAAGATGGTGATCGCGATCGTCAAGCCGTTCAAGCTCGACGAAGTGCGTGAAGCCCTGAGCGCGATCGGCGTGCAGGGCATCACGGTGACGGAAGTGAAGGGCTTCGGGCGCCAGAAGGGCCACACCGAGCTCTATCGCGGCGCGGAATACGTCGTCGATTTCCTGCCCAAGGTGAAGATCGAAGCGGCGGTTGACGACGCGATCGTCGAGCAGGTGATCGAGGCGATTGAGGGCGCGGCGCGTACCGGAAAGATCGGCGACGGCAAGGTGTTCGTCGCTGCGCTCGAACAGGTGGTGCGCATTCGCACCGGTGAGACGGGCCAGGACGCCCTTTGATTGCGGCACATCGAGAGAACACCATGAAAAAACTCATCGTCATGTTTTCCTTGGGGCTCGCCGCCCTGGGTTTCTCGGGGGCGTCGCTGGCGCAGGATGCCGCCTCCGCGCCGGCGGTCGCGGCCAGCGAAAGCGGCATCGCCGTGGCGGCAGCCACACCGGCTTCCGAAGCCGCGTCGACCCCCGCGGCCACCGTGGACAAGGGCGACGTCGCCTGGATGTTGACCGCCACGCTGCTCGTCGTCTTCATGGCCGTCCCCGGCCTGGCGCTGTTCTACGGCGGTCTGGTGCGCAGCAAGAACATGCTGTCCGTGCTGATGCAGGTGCTGGTCGTGTTCTCGCTGATCGGCGTGCTGTGGGCGGTTTATGGCTACAGCCTGGCCTTCGGTGGCGAAGGGCTGATCATCGCCGGGCTGGACAAGGTGTTCCTGTCCGGTGTCACAGTGGCAACGCTTGCCGACACCTTCACGCCGACCGCGAAATTGCCGGAGTTCGTCTTCATCGCCTTCCAGGCGACCTTTGCCGGCATCACCTGCGCGCTCATCGTCGGCTCGTTCGCGGAGCGCATGAAGTTCTCTGCCGTGCTGCTGTTCTCGGCGCTGTGGTTCACCTTCTCCTATCTGCCGATTGCCCACATGGTCTGGGGCGCGGGCGGCTACCTGCTCGGCAAGGGCGCGCTCGACTTCGCCGGCGGCACGGTGGTGCACATCAACGCCGGTGTCGCCGGTCTGGTCGGCGCGTATGTAGTTGGGAAGCGCATCGGCTATGGCAAGGAGGCGATGACCCCCCACAGCCTGACGCTGACGATGGTCGGCGCCGCGATGCTGTGGGTCGGCTGGTTCGGCTTCAATGCGGGCTCTAACCTGGAGGCCACCAGCGGTGCCGCACTGGCCTTCGTCAACACGCTCTTCGCGACGGCGGCGGCGGTGCTGTCGTGGTCGCTGGTTGAAGCGCTGACCCGCGGCAAGGCTTCGATGCTGGGCGCGGCCTCGGGTGCGGTGGCGGGCCTGGTCGCGATCACGCCGGCCTGTGGGTCGGTCGGGCCGATGGGCGGCATCGCCATCGGGTTGCTCGCAGGCGTCGTCTGCTTCTGGGGCGTGACCGGCTTGAAGCACATGCTCGGCGTCGACGACTCGCTCGACGTGTTCGGTGTGCACGGCCTCGGCGGCATCCTCGGCGCCATCCTGACCGGCGTGTTCACCGCACCCGCGCTGGGCGGCACCGGCAAGGCCGACTTCTCGATCGCCAGCCAGGTGCTGATCCAGGCCGAAGCGGTGCTGATCACCATCGTCTGGTCGGCGGTGGTTGCATTCGTCGCTTACAAGATCGTCGACGCGGTCATCGGACTGCGCGTGCCGGAAGAGGCCGAACGCGAAGGTCTGGACATCACCTCGCACGGCGAGACGGCCTACAGCAGCTGAGCGCACGCGCCTTGCAACATGGGCTGCCTTCGGGCAGCCCTTTTTTCTGCTGCGCTCGCGCACCATCCGCCCTTGCCAGACGGTCAAGCCGCCCCCACGTCTCTAGAATCGACGCTCCAAGCGCCTTCAGGCAGTCGCCATGGTCCCGCACCTGATCACCGCCCTTACCGGCCCCATCAACGAACTCGAGCAGCGCGTTCTCGAGTCGCTGCCGGCGATCGAGCGCTGGTTCCGGCTCGAGTGGATGGAGCACACGCCGCCGTTCTATACCTCGGTCGATCTGCGCAACGCGGGCTTCAAGCTGGCGCCGGTGGACACCAACCTCTATCCCGGCGGCTTCAACAACCTGACGCCCGACATGCTGCCCCAAGCGGTGCAGGCCGCGATGGCGGCGATCGAGAAGATCTGCCCCGAGGCGAAGAACCTGTTGCTGATCCCCGCGAAACAGACGCGCAGCCCGTTCTACCTGAACAACCTGCAGCGGCTGGTGCGCATCTTTCACCAAGCCGGGCTCAATGTGCGCCTGGGTACGCTCGACGACACGATCAAGGCGCCGACCCCGCTCGCGCTGCCCGACGGCGGGCAACTCATGCTCGAGCCGTTGCTGCGAACGCGCGGCAGGCTCGGCCTGAAGGGCTTCGACCCCTGCACGATCTTGTTGAACAACGACTTGTCTGGTGGCGTGCCCAAACTGCTCGAGAACCTGCACGAGCAGTATTTGCTGCCGCCGCTGCACGCGGCGTGGTCGGTGCGGCGCAAGTCGAACCACTTTCACGCTTACGAAGAGATTGCGAAGAAGTTCGCCAAGCTGCTGGGTATGGACCCGTGGCTGATCAACCCGATGTTCGCGCGCTGCGGCGAAGTCAACTTCACCGATGGCAGCGGCGCCGATTGCCTGACGACCAAGGTCGACGCGCTGCTCGGCAAGATCCGCCGCAAGTACAAGGAGTACGGCATTCAGGAGAAGCCGTTCGTGGTCGTCAAGGCCGACGCGGGCACCTGTGGCATGGGCATCATGACGGTGCGCGATGCGAAGGAGCTCTCCGAGCTCGATCGCAAGGCGCGCGAGAGGATGGGCGTGCTCGCGGACGGCCGTGAAGTCAACGAGGTACTGCTGCAAGAGGGCGTGCCGACCTACGAACGCATCAACGACGCAGTAGCCGAGCCGGTCGTCTACATGATCGACCGCTACGTCGTTGGCGGCTTTTACCGCGTGCACGCCGAGCGGGGCGTCGACGAGAACCTGAACGCACCGGGATCGCGCTACGTGCCGCTCGCCTTTGCCGAGTCGGGTCAGTTGCCGCGGCCCGGCGTGAAGCCGGGTGCGAGCGCACCGAACCGCTTCTACATGTACGGCGTGATCGCGCGCCTGGCGATGGTCGCGGCGAGCTACGAGCTCGAGGCGACCGATCCGCAGGCCGAGACCTACGAGTGATGGTGCGCTGCGGGCAGACGCGTCCCGATCACCAGCGCGGGCTCCCGAAGCTCTTCGTCCAGCCCTGCCAGGAGGCCGCGTGTGACCGCTGACGATCTGTTTGTCCGCAACGTGACGCTGCCCGATGGCAGCAGCGGGCAGGACGTCCTGGCGCTCGGCGGACGCATCGCCGCCATCGGCCCGGCACTGGCTGCGCCCGCGGGCATCGCTGAACTCGACGGTCACGGCCTGCTGCTCGCGCCCCCCTTCGTCGATGCGCACTTCCACATGGACGCGACGCTCAGCGTCGGGCTGCCTCGCGTGAACGAGAGCGGCACCTTGCTCGAGGGCATAGCGCTGTGGGGCGAGTTGAAGCCCATGCTGACGCAGGAAGCGCTCGTCGAGCGCGCGCTGCAGTACTGCGACTGGGCGGTGGCCAAAGGGCTGCTCGCGATCCGCTCGCATGTCGATGTTTGCGACGACCGCCTGCTCGCGGTCGAGGCGCTGCTGCACGTGCGCGAGCGCGTGCAGCCCTACCTCGATCTGCAACTCGTCGCCTTCCCGCAGGACGGTCTGCTGCGCGCGCCGAACGCACTCTCCAACCTGAAGCGTGCGCTCGACAAGGGTGTCGATGTCGTCGGCGGCATTCCGCACTTCGAACGAACGATGGCCGACGGCGCGGCCAGCGTGCGCATCCTGTGCGAACTCGCCGCCGAGCGTGGCCTGCGCGTCGACATGCATTGCGACGAGAGCGACGACCCGCTCTCGCGCCACGTCGAGACGCTGGCATTCGAGACGCAGCGTCTCGGACTGCACGGCCGCGTGACGGGCTCGCACCTGACGTCGATGCATTCGATGGACAACTACTACGTCAGCAAGCTGCTGCTGCTGATGCGCGAGGCCGGGTTGCACGCGATCGCCAACCCGCTCATCAACATCACGCTGCAGGGCCGGCACGATACCTATCCGAAGCGGCGCGGCATGACGCGCGTGCCCGAGCTGATGGCGGCCGGCATCAACGTCGGCTTCGGCCACGACTGCGTGATGGACCCGTGGTATCCGCTCGGGTCGGGCGACATGCTGGAGGTCGCGCAGATGGGATTGCACGTCGCGCAGATGACCTCGCAGGCACAGATGCGGGCCTGCTTCGACGCTGTGACGGTCAACAACGCCCGCATCCTCGGGCTCGAGGGCTACGGGCTGGAGGTCGGCTGCCATGCCGACTTCGTGCTGCTGCAGGCGGCCGATCCGATCGAAGCGATCCGCCTGCGTGCCACGCGCCTGGCGGTGGTGCGCCGGGGCGAGGTGATCGCGCGCACGCCCGCGGTGCGCGCCGAGCTGAATCTGGCGGGGCGAGTCGCCACGGTCGATTGGCTCGTAGCGCCGCGCTGAGGCCCGCATCGGCCCCCGGATTGGCCGGGGTGCTTCGATAGAATCGTTTCGACCCGTCTGCAGGCACAAAAAAATGAAACTCATCGGAGCACTCACCAGCCCCTACGTCCGCAAGGTCCGTGTCGTGATGGCGGAGAAAAGGCTGGACTACCAGTTCGTGCTCGAGGACGTCTGGGCGAGCGATGCGATGCTCGCGTCCAACCCGCTTGGCAAGGTGCCCTGCCTGGTGATGGAGGGCGGCGAGGCGGTGTTCGATTCGCGCGTGATCGTCGAGTATGTCGACACGCTTTCGCCGGTCGGCAGGCTCATCCCCGAGCGCGGGCGCGAGCGCGCCGAGGTGCGCACCTGGGAGGCGCTGGCCGACGGCATTTCGGATGCTGCGATCCTGGCGCGGCTCGAGCAGACGTGGCCCGGCCGCAGCGACGCCCAGCGCAGCCAGGCCTGGATCGAGCGCCAGCTGAGTCGGGTCGATTCGGCGCTGCAGGCGATGGCGCAGGGCCTCGGTGTCAAGCCGTGGTGCAACGGCAACCACTTCTCGCTGGCCGACATCGCCTCGGGCTGTGCGCTCGGTTACCTTGATTTCCGCTTCCCGCAGATCGACTGGCGCACGCCGCACCCGAGCCTGCAGCGCCTGTACGACAAGCTGTCCGCGCGGCCGAGCTTCGTTGACACCGCGCCGCCGCGCGGCTGAGCGGTTGCGCGCTACGTGCGCACAGCACCGATTCGATGTCGGTGATTCCGTGAACTCGGGCGGCGAGGCGACGGCGCGAACGGTGAGCGGCAGTGGGGACGAATGGCAGTGCAAGGCCGGCGCCGGGGCGGGCCCGGCGTGGCTATACTGCCCCTCAGCGCCGATTTGTTCCGAATTGCGGGCGCTCTAGAAATTCCGCTAAAGAGGGACGCCTGACCCGGTGTCCGCTTTGGCGGCATCGGGTTTTTGACATTCATGGGCTCCGTCGGTCTCGTTTTCCCCCAATCGATGCACTTCGCGCAGCCGATGGCGCTGCGCAGCGGCGCGCAACTCGACGACTACACCTTGGTCTACGAGACCTACGGCACGCTCAACGCCGAGCGAAGCAATGCCGTGTTGGTGTGCCACGCGCTCAACGCTTCACATCACGTTGCCGGCACCTACGCGGGCGACGACAAGAGCGAGGGCTGGTGGGACAACCTCGTCGGCCCCGGCAAGCCGCTCGACACGGATCGTTTCTTCGTCATCGGCGTCAACAATCTCGGCTCGTGCTTCGGCTCGAGCGGGCCGACGACGGTGAACCCGAAGTCCGGCCGAGTCTACGGCGCCGACTTTCCGGTCGTCACGGTCGAGGACTGGGTCGATTCGCAGGTACGGCTGCTCGACGCGCTCGGCATCGCGCGGCTGGCCGCGGTGATCGGCGGCAGTCTCGGCGGCATGCAGGCGCTGGATTGGTCGCTGCGCTACGCGGAGCGAATCGGCCACTGCGTCGCGATTGCCACCGCGCCCAACCTGTCGGCACAAAACATCGCCTTCAACGAAGTCGCGCGCCGCGCGATCGTGACCGACCCCGATTTCCATGCCGGCCACTATCGGGAGCACAACACGCTGCCGCGGCGCGGCTTGCGCGTCGCGCGCATGATCGGCCACATCACCTACCTGAGCAACAACGCGATGGAGTCGCGCTTCGGCCGCGAGCTCAAGAGTGAGGTGCTGGGCTACACGACGCAGGACATCGAGTTCCAGATCGAAGGTTATCTGCGCCATCAGGGCGACAAGTTCAGCGAGTACTTCGACGCCAACACCTACCTGCTGATCACGCGCGCGCTCGACTATTTCGACCCGGCGCGTGAGCACGGTGGCGACTTGGCGCGTGCCTTTGCGGCTGCGTCTTGCAAGTTCCAGCTCGTGAGCTTCACGACCGATTGGCGCTTCGCGCCCGCGCGCTCGCGCGAGATCGTCAAGGCACTGCTCGACAACCGGATCGACGTGAGCTACGCCGAGATCGACGCGCCGCACGGGCACGATGCCTTCTTGCTCGACGACGCGCGCTATCACGCACTCTTGCGGGCGCGCTTCGAGCGCATAGCGGGAGAACTTGCGTGAGCGAACGCAAGGACATGGAGCTGATCGCGAATCTTGTGCCGCCGGGCTCGCGCGTGCTCGACCTTGGCTGCGGCAGCGGCGAACTGCTCGCGCACCTGCGCGACAAGCGCGGCTGCAGTGGCTACGGCGTCGAGATTGCCGACGCCAACGTGCTGGCCTGCGCGCAGCGCGGCGTCAATGCCATCCAGCTCAATCTCGAGGAGGGGCTGGCGATATTCGAAGACCAGAGCTTCGACGTCGTCCTGCAGCTCGACACGATGCAGCACCTGCGCAACACCGAGAGCATGTTGCGAGAGACTGCGCGCGTCGGCCGCGTGGGCATCGTGAGCTTCCCGAACTTCGCGCACTGGCCGAACCGGCTGCATGTGATGGCCGGGCGCATGCCGGTCACCAAGGTGCTGCCCTACCAGTGGTACGACACGCCCAACATCCGGGTCGGCACTTACGCCGACTTCGAGGTGCTCGCGCGCAAGGACGGTCTGCGCATCCTCGACGCTTTCGGCATCCAGCGCGGGCAAGTGATGCGTCGCTGGCCGAACCTGCTGGCCAGCGTCGCTGTCTTCAAGTTCGACCGCGGCTGACGCGTGCCATCAGCCGGACACGCACCCCCAGCAGAGAAATCAGCCCGCCGCCGGGCAGTCCGAAGGCGGGCTGCGCACCTCAGGCGCCGCGATCACTTCTCGCGGAAGTTGTCGTGGCAGCTCTTGCAGCTCTTGGCGGTGTCGCCGAATGCCGCCTTGATGAGGTCGAGGTTGCCTGTCTTGGCAGCGGCGTCGAGCTTGACGACCTGATCCTGCATGTCCTTGCCGGCGGCCTGGAACTTGGCCGGATCCTTCCAGACGTCGGCCTTGGCCTTGGTGTCGCGGCCCAAGTCGGTGCCCGGCCCGAACGCCGAGAAAGGCAGCGTCGACATCACGAGCACGATGTTGGCGTTGGCCTGTGCCGCCTTCACGTCGAAGGGCACCTTGCCTTGCACCATCGCACCCAGACGCCCGAAGTGGGTGCCCATCACCGTCATCACGGACTGGCGGTAGTCGATCGCATCCTCGGGCTTGGCGAACTGGGCCGCGGCGGGTTGCACAGCGGCCAGAGCCGCAAGCGCGACGCTGAACGCACAGGATCTGAGTCGAAGGTTCATGCAGCTTCTTCCTTGTGGTGGGTTTGAGGGCTTCTGCGCGCGAGCACTGCGGCGGGCGGCGCGAGGGCGAGTGTAAATAGTCGCGACGCGAGCATTGCCCGCGCGGAGTCAATGCCCTCAGGCTGTAATCGGCCATCGGCGCCGCGAGGCATGGGTCGTGCACGCGTTTCGCGCTGGCGCTATCGTTGTCGGTTCGCGAACCATCGCGAATCGAGTTCAACCATGAAGAACAAGACCGCCAAAGCAACCGCCCGCGCCGCCTCCGGGCAGAAACTGCGCGCAGTGCGCGTGTGGGACCTGCCTACGCGGCTCTTTCACTGGGCGCTCGCTGCATGCGTCGCCGGCTCGTTCGTGAGCGGCTCGGTGGGCGGCAATGCGATGGAATGGCACTTCCGCTTCGGCTATGCGGTATTCGCGCTGATCGCGTTTCGCATCTTGTGGGGGCTGTTCGGGGGGCGCTGGTCGCGCTTCTCTGCCTTCATCTACAGCCCGGCCGCGCTCGGGCGCTACCTGCGCGGGCAATCGCGCAGCGATGAGTTTCACGACGTCGGCCACTCCCCGCTCGGCAGCGCGTCCGTGTTTGCGATGCTCACGTTCTTGGCCCTGCAGGTGGGCAGCGGGCTGTTTGCCGACGACGAGATCGCGAGTGCCGGCCCGCTGGTGCGCTTCGTGTCGGGCGCGACGAGCTCGACGCTCACCGCCTACCACGCCGACATCGGGCGCTGGGTGGTGCTCGCGCTCGTCGTGCTGCACATCGGTGCGATCGTGTTCTACCGGGTGCGCAGGCAGCGCGACCTCGTCGGGCCGATGATCCGGGGCGACAAGTTGCTGCCGGCGCGGACTCCTGCAGCTGCCGACAGCGGGGCTTTATGGTTGTTCGCGGCGGTGCTGTTCGCGGCGTGTGCGGCGAGCGTCGGGCTGCTCGTCTGGATGGGCGGCTAGTGCGGTGTTCGACACTCTGCGCCACATAAAACCGCGTCTTTGCCGCCCTGGCGTCGTTTCAAATGCTCGCGATGCCTACGGGTATCACTGCGCTTTGCGCCTCGCCAGGACGGCAAATCCATCGGTTTTCTTGTGTGCCGCACAGCATCGAACACTGCACTAGACTTCGGCTTCCCATGGCTGCCGCCGCCCGGATGGATGCCCCAGAGATACGACTGGTCGTTGCCGACAAGGCGCCGTTGATCGACTCGGCGCGCGAGATCTTCCGCGACTACGCGCGCAGCCTGTCGGTTGACCTGTGCTTCCAGAACTTCGAGGCCGAACTCGCTGCGCTGCCGGGTGACTATGCAGCGCCTGGCGGGCGTTTGCTGCTCGGCTGGGTCGATCATGAGCTGGCAGCGTGCGGCGCAGTCCGCGGCCTCGCCGATGTCGACTACGCCAACGCCTGCGAGATGAAGCGGCTCTACGTGCGCCCTGCATTTCGCGGCTTCGGGCTCGGCCGCATGTTGGCGCAGTCGCTGCTCGACGAGGCGCGCGCGTCGGGCTACTCGGTGATGCTGCTCGACACGCTCGACGAAATGGAGTCGGCACGCGAGCTTTACGCGTCGCTGGGATTCGAGGAGATCCCGCCCTACTATTTCAACCCGATCGCCGGTGCACACTACCTGAAGGCAGAGCTCGGATGAGGCGGGGCGTGCGGCCCGCAGCCGAAGTGCCCTGACGGGGGGAGTTTCTCGATGAACGCATTCAAGCACTTGCTCAACGCAGCCGGTGGCAACCCGCCGATCGGCACCTGGATCTGCTCCGCGAGCCCGCTCGTCGCCGAGGCGGTGGCGCATGCCGGCTTCGACTGGGGTCTGATCGACATGGAGCATTCGCCGACGGACATGATGGAGGTGGTGCATCTGCTGCAGGCGGTGGCGAATTCACGGATGTCGCCGGTCGTGCGCGTACCCTGCAACGACGCGGTAGTGATCAAGCGCGTGCTCGACGCCGGTGCGACGACGCTGATGGTGCCCTTCGTGCAGGACGCCGGCGAAGCGGGTGCCGCGGTCGCCGCGACGCGCTACCCGCCTGAAGGCGTGCGGGCGATGTCGGCCTCGGGGCGCGCGTCGCGCTTCGGCACCGACCCAACGTACTTCCGTACCGCCAACCGAGGGCTGACGGTGATCGTGCAGCTCGAGACGGTGCAGGCCGTCGAGCGGCTCGAGTCGATTGCCGCCGTCGAGGGTGTCGACGCGATCTTCCTCGGGCCGGCGGATTTGTCGGCCTCGATGGGCCATGTCGGCCATCCGACACATCCGGCGGTGATGGACTTGATGACGGACGTGGTGCGTCGCTGCAAGAAACTCGGCAAGCCGGTCGGCGCTTTCGGTGCTACGCCCGAGGTCGTCGCGCAGTACCGCGCGATCGGGTTCGATTTCGTCGCGATCTCGTCCGACCTCGGTCTGCTGATCCGTGGCGCAAGAGACGTGGTCGCAGCTCTCAAGACACAGGACCGGATGCACGTGCATACGCTCGCCAGTGGCACGCACACCGGCACAGAACGCTGAAACCACAGCCGCTCATGCGCCGCATGGGCGTGCAGGCGAAAGACGAATCATCGGCCTCGGGCCGCGGGAGGAACATGACAGACACGCATGGCGATACCGATGAAGCGCAAGTCTTCGAGCTGAGGGCTGGCGCGTTGCGTTTGGCGCTCAGGCCCGACCTCGGCGGCGCGATCGCGGGCCTCTGGCACCACGGCGTGCCGGTGCTGCGCTCGCATGAGCCCGCGCAACTCGCCAACTGGCACAAGGCGGCAGCGTTCCCGCTCGTGCCGTATTCGAACCGCATTGATCACGGGCGCTTCAACTGGCAGGGCCAGCCGTGTCAGCTCGCGCTCAATTTCGAAGGCAGCCCGCATTCGCTGCATGGTGTCGGGCACCAGAGCGTCTGGCAGGTGGAGGCGAATCACGGGCCGAGCGGCCCGGCCGAGGTTGCGCTGACGCTCGACCATCGCGCTAACGACGGCTGGCCGTTCGACTTCCAGGCGCGCCAGCTGTTTCAGCTCGGGCCGACCTCGCTGCGCGCCGAGCTGAGTGTGACCAACACCTCCGCGCAGGCGGCGCCGGTTGGCCTCGGCTGGCATCCGTATTTTCCGAAGCGCGCGCGCAGCCGGTTGCATGTCGAATGCAGCGGCCGCTGGGAGCTCGACGCCTTGAAGCTGCCGACACAACTCGTGCCGCAACCCGGCGTCGATGCCGATGTCGCGCATCTCGACTACGACCACGGCTTCGAGGGCTGGACCGGCCCGGCGCGCATCCGCGACGAATTGTTCGCGCTCACGCTGCGTTCCTCGTTGTCGCGCCTCGTGATCTACACGCCGCAGGACAAGGACTACTTCTGTGTCGAACCGGTGAGCCACGCCACCAACGCGATCAACCAGCCGGCGCCGAGCGCGCTCGGCCTCGTCACGTTGCAGCCGGGGCAAAGCCACCACGCGTGGATGACGCTCGACATCCGCACGACGCACTGAACGCAGCGCCGCGCACGAGGCGCGCGGGCCGGCTCATCGCAACGCCCCAGTTCGCTGGCGTGAAGCTGACGTCCCGCGCCCGCAGCGGTCCATTTCGGAGCACCTCGGGAGCTTTCGTATAATTCCAAGGCTTTGCAGGCGACGGATCAAGTACTCACCATGAACGAGCGCATCGATCGTGGCGGGTGGGACGACGAGGACGAAGAGCCGCCCGTCCCGTTGACACCGGCGCAGGCGCAGGCATTGCGGGAGAAGCACCCCCAGGTTTCAGCTTGGCGCGTCGTCGCGACGCAGGCGCTGGTGGGGGTTGCGGTTGCCGCTCTGGCGTGGGGTCTTTTCGGGGGCGACGCGGGCTTGTCGGCGCTGTATGGCGCGGCGGTCATCGTCTTGCCCACGGCCTTGCTGGCACGGGGCGTGGGCAGGATGGCGGGGGCTGGACTGGTAGAGGGAGCGATGGGCTTCCTGGTCTGGACCGGTGTGAAGTTGATGTTGTCGCTTGGGTTGTTGCTGGCGGCGTCGCGGGTGGTGCCCGGCCTGAACTGGCCGGCGCTGCTGGTGGCGATGGCGGTGTGCTTGCAGGTGAACTGGTTGGCGTTGCTGTGGCGTCGCCGATAGTGGATTGGAACTGGACGGACGCGACGAAATGACAGCAGAAGCGGCAGTAGAGGCTCACTCTCAGACGTCCGGTGAATACATCGTTCACCACCTGACGCATCTGGGAAACGGCAAGGTCACGGGCCTCGTCGATTTCTCGGTCTTTAACTACGATTCGATTTTTTGGGGCACGCTCACCGGGGTGATCACTTGCTGGGTGATGTGGCTCGCAGCGCGCAGGGCGACTTCGGGCGTACCAGGTCGCTTTCAGGCTGCGGTCGAGTGGCTGATCGAAATGGTCGACTCCCAGGCCAAGGGCATCGTGCACAACGCCAAGAGCCGCAAATTCGCGGCACCGCTCGCGCTCACCGTGTTCGTCTGGATCACCCTGATGAACGCGATGGACTTGCTGCCAGTGGATCTGCTGCCGGCCATCTGGGCGCAGATCTTCGGCGCTGCGGGGCACGACCCCCATCATGCGTATTTGCGCGTCGTGCCGACTGCGGACCTGTCGATGACGATGGGCCTGTCGTTCACGGTGCTGTTGATCTGCCTCTACTACAACGTCAAGATCAAGGGCCTTGGTGGCTGGATCCACGAGTTGTTCACCGCGCCGTTCGGCAACCACTGGTTGCTCTATCCGTTCAACTTCGCAATGCAGATGATCGAGTTCGTCGCCAAGACGGTTTCGCACGGCATGCGGTTGTTTGGCAACATGTACGCTGGCGAACTGATCTTCCTGCTCATCGCATTGATGGGCGGCGCATTCACCTTGTCGTTGACGGGCGTGCTGCTCGGCGTCGGGCACATCCTTGCCGGCACCATCTGGGCCATCTTCCACATCCTGATCATCATTCTTCAGGCCTTCGTGTTCATGATGTTGACGCTCGTCTACATCGGCCAGGCGCATGACACGCACTGACCTCGGCATCTCGTAGCAACTTTTTCTGCGGTCCCTTTCTTTCAATTTCAACAGGAGTCTTTCATGGAACTCATCGGTCTCGTCGCGGTAGCTGCTGGTCTCATCATCGGCCTGGGCGCTCTCGGCGCTTGTGTCGGCATCGGCGTCATGGGCAGCAAGTATCTCGAGTCCGCCGCCCGCCAGCCCGAACTCATGGGCGAACTGCAGACCAAGATGTTCCTGCTCGTGGGCCTGATCGACGCGTCGTTCATCATCGGCGTTGGTATCGCGCTGTGGTTCACGACGGCCAACCCGTTCCTGGCGCAGCTCGCCAGCCTGCCGAAGTAAGCCGGGTCTGACGACGCGAGCTGTACCGTGCAGTCCGCCGCCAAGGTGGTGGATTTCCTGCCAACGTGATTGAGGCACCAAAGTGAGCATCACTGCGACATTGATCTTTCAGATGGTCGTGTTCCTGATCCTGGTC
This sequence comes from uncultured beta proteobacterium, assembly GCA_963774675.1. GTDB lineage: Bacteria > Pseudomonadota > Gammaproteobacteria > Burkholderiales > Burkholderiaceae_C > CAIKUF01. Next base: position 29,262 of record CAVZFV010000010.1, read on the forward strand.
TGGTTCACGATGAAATTCATCTGGCCGCCGGTCACGGCGGCACTCGACGAGCGTGCGAAGAAGATCGCCGCCGGCCTGTCGGCTGCCGACAAGGCCAAGGCCGAACTCGCCGAAGCCAACAAGCGTGTCGAGCAGCAGCTATCGGCTGCGCGCGACGACGCCTCGAAGCGGCTCGCCGACGCTGAGCGCCTGGGGCAGCAGATGATCGAGGAGGCCAAGGGCCGCGCCAACGAAGAGGGCGTCAAGATCATCGCCGCCGCGCGGGCCGAGGCCGAGCAGGAAGCCATGAAGGCGCGTGAGACGCTGCGCGAGCAGGTCGCGGGCCTGGCAGTCAAGGGCGCCGAGGCGATCCTGCGGCGCGAGGTCAATGCCAGCGTGCATGCCGAATTGCTCGGCCGGCTGAAGGCGGAGCTTTGAGCATGAAGGCCCGAGCGCAGAATCATTCGCAAGCCGCGCCGCGGCCGGAGGCCTGACGATGGCCGAACTCGCAACCATCGCCCGCCCCTACGCCGAGGCGCTCTTCAAAGCGGTCGCCGCAGCGGACGCGCCGGCGCTGTCTGCGCAGATGAACATGCTCGCGCTCGTCGCGGCGGACGACCATCTGCGCGAATTCGCCGACAACCCGAAGACGCAAGCCGAACAGGTGCTTGATGTCGTCGCTGCCGCAGTCGGCGGTGCCCTCGACGTCAAGGTCGCCAACCTGCTGCGCGCCGTGATCGACAACGGCCGTCTGGCCGCGTTGCCGGAGATGGCGGCGCAGTTCCAGACGCTCGTCGACGCGCGCAGCGGCGTGTCGGAGGCAACGATCGTGAGCGCGTTCGCGATCGACGACGCGCAGCTCGCGCAGGTGGTCGCGACGCTCGAGAAGCGTTTTGGCCGCAAGCTCAATGCGCACGTCGAGGTCGATCCGGAGCTGATCGGCGGTATTCGCGCCATCGTCGGCGACGAGGTGCTCGACACCTCGGTGAAGGCCCGTCTCGAACAAATGAAAGTCGCGTTAACCGCCTGAGGGGACGCCACCGGCGCCCCGGGCGTGACCCGGAGAACACCATGCAACTCAATCCCGCAGAAATTTCCGAACTCATCAAGTCCCGCATCGAGGGCCTTGGCAGCCAGAGCGACATCAAGAACCAGGGCACCGTCGTGTCCGTCACCGACGGCATCGTGCGCGTGCACGGACTGTCCGACGCGATGGCCGGCGAAATGCTCGAGTTCCCGGCAACGGCCGACGGCCAGCCGACCTACGGCCTCGCGCTCAACCTCGAGCGCGACTCGGTCGGCGCCGTGATCTTGGGCGAGTACGAGCACATCTCGGAAGGCGACACCGTCAAATGCACCGGCCGCATTCTCGAGGTGCCGGTCGGCCCCGAGTTGATCGGCCGCGTCGTCAACGCGCTCGGCGCGCCGATCGACGGCAAGGGCCCGGTCAACGCCAAGATGACCGACGTCATCGAGAAGGTCGCGCCAGGTGTGATTGCACGGCAGTCGGTGAGCCAGCCGGTGCAGACCGGTCTGAAGTCGATCGACGCCATGGTGCCGATCGGGCGCGGTCAGCGCGAGTTGATCATCGGCGACCGCCAGACCGGCAAGACCGCGGTCGCGATCGACACGATCATCAACCAGAAGGGTCAGGACATGACCTGCGTCTACGTCGCAATCGGCCAGAAGGCGTCGTCGATCAAGAACGTGGTGCGCGCGCTCGAGCAGCACGGTGCAATGAGCTACACCATCGTCGTCGCCGCGTCGGCGTCCGAGTCGGCCGCGATGCAGTACATCTCGCCGTATTCGGGTTGCACGATGGGCGAGTACTTCCGCGATCGCGGCCAGGACGCGCTGATCATCTATGACGACCTGTCCAAGCAGGCCGTCGCCTACCGCCAGGTTTCGCTGCTGCTGCGTCGCCCGCCGGGCCGCGAAGCTTTCCCGGGCGATGTGTTCTATCTCCACTCGCGCTTGCTCGAGCGCGCCGCACGCGTCAACGCCGACTTCGTCGAGAAGTTCACCAAGGGCGAAGTCAAGGGCAAGACCGGCTCGCTCACCGCGCTGCCGATCATCGAGACGCAGGCCGGCGACGTATCCGCCTTCGTGCCGACCAACGTGATCTCGATCACCGACGGCCAGATCTTTCTCGAGACCTCGCTCTTCAACGCCGGCATCCGCCCCGCGATCAACGCCGGTATCTCGGTGTCGCGTGTCGGCAGTGCGGCGCAGACCAAGCTCATCAAGAGCCTGTCGGGCGGCATCCGCACCGACCTGGCCCAGTACCGCGAGCTGGCCGCGTTCGCGCAGTTCGGCTCCGATCTCGACGAGGCGACCCGCAAGCAGCTCGACCGCGGCGCGAAAGTCACCGAACTGCTCAAGCAGCCGCAGTACGCGCCGCTGCCGATCAGCCTGCAGGCGGCGACGCTGTTCGCCGTCAACAAGGGCTTCACCGACGACGTGGACGTGAAGCAGGTGCTTGCCTTCGAGCGCGGCCTGCACCAGCACCTGCGGTCCAGTCACGCCGCGCTGTTGGACAAGCTCGAAAAGGACAAGGCGCTCGACAAGACGGCAGAGGAAGAGCTCGCCGCCGCCGTCGTCGCGTTCAAGAAGTCGTTCACATGATGATCTGCCGCACGCGGGAGGCACTCCGGAGTCGGGTCTCCCGCACCGGCACGAGGCCGCCACAAGCGCCACAAGGGCGGATCGGCGCGGCGAGCTTGGGAGCAAGTTGAGATGGCGGCCGGAAAAGAAATTCGCGTCAAGATCAAGAGCTTCGAGAACACGAAGAAGATCACCAAGGCCATGGAAATGGTCTCGGCGGCGAAGATGCGCAAGACGCAGGAGCGCATGCGTGCGGCACGGCCGTACGCCGAGAAGATCCGCGACATCGCAGCCAATCTGGCGCGCGCGAATCCCGAATATCGCTCGCCCTTCATGCGCAAGGTCGAAGAGCAAAAGCGCGTCGGCTTCGTTCTTATCACGACGGACAAAGGCCTGTGCGGTGGCTTGAACACCAACATGCTGCGGGCGCTGACGAATCGGTTTCGCGAGGTGGATCAGGCCGGCGGCACCTCGCAGGCGGTAGCGATCGGCAACAAGGGCCTCGCCTTCTTGAACCGAATCGGCGTCAAGGTCGTGAGCTACGCCGTCCAACTGGGCGATACGCCCCGTCTGGACAGGATGGTCGGCCCGGTCAAAGTGATGCTCGACGCCTTCGCTGCCGGCGAGCTCGACGCCGTGTACCTTTGCTACACGAGGTTTGTGAACACGATGACCCAGGAGCCGGTCATCGAGCAGTTCCTGCCACTGACCAGCAAGGGCCTGCAGGCGGCCGGCGGCGACATGCACGCCTGGGACTATATCTACGAACCCGAGCCCAACGTGGTCATCGACGAACTGCTCAAGCGCTATGCCGAGGCGCTCGTGTACCAGGCCGTGGCCGAGAACATGGCCTCGGAGCACGCGGCGCGCAAGGTTGCGATGAAGGCGGCGACCGACAACGCGGGCAACCTGATCGATGAGCTGAAGCTCGTCTACAACAAGACGCGTCAGGCCGCCATCACGACCGAATTGTCAGAGATCGTCAGCGGCGCTGCGGCAATCAGCGGCTGATCGTCCCGACGAAGAACACCGTTTGGCTACGACATAGCTTGAGCACAAGTTAGTTTTCTCTAAAGCTTCGCTTTCAAGGATTGAAAAAATGGCACAAGGCAAGATCGTTCAGTGCATCGGCGCCGTGGTTGACGTCGAATTCCCGCGCGACCAGATGCCCCACATCTACGACGCGCTCAAGCTCGACGGCACCGCGCTGACACTGGAAGTGCAGCAGCAGCTCGGCGACGGTGTCGTGCGCACCATTGCGCTCGGCTCCTCCGACGGCCTGCGACGCGGCCTGATGGTCAACGACACCGGCGCAGCGATCACGGTGCCGGTGGGCAAGGCGACGCTCGGGCGCATCATGGATGTGCTCGGCAACCCGATCGACGAGCGCGGAGACGTGGATCAGACGCTCACCGCGTCGATCCACCGCAAGGCGCCGACCTACGACGAACTCTCGCCGTCAACCGAACTGCTGGAGACGGGCATCAAGGTGATCGACCTCATCTGCCCGTTCGCCAAGGGCGGCAAGGTGGGCCTGTTCGGCGGCGCCGGCGTCGGCAAGACCGTCAACATGATGGAGTTGATCAACAACATCGCGAAGGCGCACTCGGGCCTGTCGGTGTTCGCCGGCGTCGGCGAACGCACCCGCGAGGGCAACGACTTCTATCACGAGATGATGGAGTCGGGCGTCGTCAACAGCGACAACCTCGGCGAGTCGAAGGTGTCGATGGTCTACGGCCAGATGAACGAGCCGCCGGGCAACCGGCTGCGGGTGGCGCTGACCGGCCTGACGATCGCCGAGTCGTTCCGCGACGAAGGTCGCGACGTGCTGTTCTTCGTCGACAACATCTACCGCTTCACGCTGGCCGGCACCGAAGTGTCCGCGCTGCTCGGCCGCATGCCGTCGGCGGTGGGCTACCAGCCGACGCTGGCCGAGGAAATGGGCCGCCTGCAGGAACGCATCACGTCGACCAAGGTCGGCTCGATCACGTCGATCCAGGCCGTCTACGTGCCTGCTGACGACCTGACCGACCCGTCCCCGGCGACCACCTTCGCCCACCTGGACGCGACCGTCGTGTTGTCGCGCGACATCGCCGCGCTCGGCATCTACCCGGCGGTCGACCCGCTGGACAGCACCAGCCGCCAGATGGACCCGCACGTGGTCGGCGACGAGCACTACACGACGACCCGGGCGGTGCAGGAAACGCTGCAGCGCTACAAGGAACTGCGCGACATCATTGCCATTCTCGGCATGGACGAGCTGAGCCCGGAAGACAAGCTCGCCGTCAGCCGCGCGCGCAAGATCCAGCGCTTCCTCTCCCAGCCGTTCCACGTCGCCGAGGTCTTCACCGGCACGCCGGGCAAGTACGTGCCGCTCAAGGAGACGATTCGTGGCTTCAAGATGATCGTCAACGGCGAATGCGATTCGCTGCCCGAGCAGGCCTTCTACATGGTCGGCACGATCGACGAGGCCTTCGAGAAGGCGAAGAAGACCAACTGAGGAGCACGTCATGGCAACTCTGCACGTCAGTGTCGTCAGCGCGGAAGAGAGCATCTTTTCCGGCGAGGCCAAGTTCGTCGCGCTCCCGGGCGAAAGCGGCGAGCTCGGCATCCTGCCGCGCCACACGCCGCTCATCACGCGCATCAAGCCGGGGGCGGTGCGCATCCAGCGGGCCGACAACGACGAGGAAGAGTTCGTCTTCGTCGCCGGCGGCATTCTCGAAGTCCAGCCGGGCACCGTGACAGTCCTGGCAGACACCGCGATCCGCGGCCGCGACCTGGACGAGGCCAAGGCGACCGAGGCGCGCAAGCTGGCCGAGGAAGCGATGCGCAATGCCAGCAGCGACATCGACCTGGCCAAGGCCCAGGGCGAGTTCGCCGCGATGGCGGCGCAGATCGCCGCGCTGCGCAAGTTCCGCCGCAACAAGTAAGCTGCTCGATCTGGCGCGTTGTCTGCCGACACGCGCCGAAGTTTGCTTCCTTCAAGGCCCGCGCAACACTTGTTATGCGGGCCTTTTTGTCGTCCGCAGGCCGCCAGCAAGTCGTCAGCGGATCCCCACCGGTCCCCAGCCAGCCGTCAGCGCAGCAGCGGTGCGTCCGGCAATTCGTTCGGGTTCGACTCCCCCGCTGCGAGCGGAAAGTGATCGCGCAGATGCCTGGGTCACCGCATCGACCGCGGCGTTCAAGCCGTCCTCGAATCGCCCGGCGCGAAACGCCTCGCTCATGCCGGACGTGATGCCTTGCCAGTGCTCGGCACCGACGCGCTGGCTCAAGCCGCGGTCGGCGACGATCTCGATGCTGTGATCGGCGAGCAGCAGGTAGATCAGCACGCCGTTGTTGCCCTCGGTGTCCCACACGCCGAGTTTGCCGAACATCGCGAGCGCCCGTTCGCGCGCACGCGCGCCTCGCCACAGATAGGACAGCGGCAGCCCGGCTTCGACGCAGACGCGAATCTCGCCGCTGTGCCCGCGCTCGCTCGCCGCGATGCGTTGCTGCAGGCGGTCGAGTGCGCCGCTGCCGAGCGCGCGGCGCGCATCGCCCTCGTCGTGCCAGCGGTGCTTGAGGATGCGCAGCCAGCGGTTCACGCGCGCCTCCACATGCGCCGCATGCTGGCGAAGCTGGCGATGCGCACGGCCGTGAAGCTGCGGACGACCCCGGTTACCGGCTCAGTAGTTCGCATCACCAACTCCCGGACGCGCCGCCGCCGCCGAAGTTGCCGCCGCCACCGGAGCTGAAGCCGCCGCCGCCGCCGCGTCCGCCGCCGCCCCAACCACTGCGCCCGCTGCCCCCGCCCCAGATCACCGGCCCGCCCGGACCCCTGCCACTGCTGCCGCCGCCACCACGGCTGCCGATGCCGAGGACGCCGACGAGGACGAGCGCGATGACACCCGCAAGTCCTCCGACCAGCAGGCTCGCGGTGATCCACCAGCCAATGCCGCCGATCGCACCGCCGGTGGCGAGCGCGCCTAGTTTGCGGCCGAGGACGCCGGTCAACACGGCGCCGATGATCGGTGCGCCGATGAACAGGAAGATCGCCATGTCGTGCAGATTGAAGCCGTCAGCGCGTGACGAGTCGCGCTGCGGGTCGGGCTCGGGCAAGCCTTCGTTGGCGATGCGCGCCGCGATGCGGTCGACCGCGGCCGACAGGCCGCCGCCGAAATCGCCCGCCTTGAACGCGGGCGTGATCGCATCGCGGATGATGCGGCTCGCCGCGAGGTCGGGGACCGCACCTTCGAGCGACTTGGCAACCTCGATGCGCACCTTTCGATCATTCTTCGCGACCACGATCAGCACGCCGTCGCCGATCTCCTTGCGGCCGATCTTCCAGCTGTCGGCAACACGCTGGGCATAGGCCGCGATGTCCTCAGGCTGCGTGCTCGCGACCATCAGGATCACGACCTGCGCGCCGCGCTCGGCTTCGAGCGCCGCAAGCCGCGCATCGAGCGCTTCGCGCTGCTCGGGCGTGAGCGTGCCGGTCTCGTCGATCACGCGCCCGCTGAGCGCCGGCACCGCGTCCTGCGCCCGCAGGCCCCCCGCGAGCAGCAACCCGAGAAGCGCTGCAAGCAGCGCGGCGCCGAACCAGCGCAGGCTCACGTGGCGCCTACTTCGACGCTGCCTTGTCGAAGCTCACCGTCGGCGGCGCGGAGATCTGCGCCTCGTTTTGCACCGTGAAGTTGGGCTTCGGGCTGTAGCTGAAGATCATCGCCGTCAGGTTGCTCGGGAAGCTGCGCGCGAGCACGTTGTACTCGGCGACCGTCTTGATGTAGCGGTTGCGGGCGACGGTGATACGGTTCTCGGTGCCTTCAAGCTGCACGCGCAGATCCTGGAAGGCCGCGTTCGCCTTCAACTGCGGGTACTGCTCGACGACGACCATCAAGCGGCTCAGCGCGCCCGTCAGCTCACCCTGCGCCTGCTGGAATTTCTCGAACGCTGCGGGGTCGTTGACGAGCTCCGGTGTCGCGTTGATGCTTGTCGCGCGGGAGCGCGCCTCGATCACCTTCGTCAGCGTCTCCTGCTCGAAGTTCGCCTCGCCCTTCACGGTGGCGACGATGTTGGGGATCAGGTCGGCGCGGCGCTGGTACTGGTTCAGCACCTCGGACCACGCAGCCTTGACCTGCTCATCCAGACGCTGGAATTCGTTGTAGCCACAGCCCGACAGCGAGAGTGCCGCGAGGAACGCGAGAAGCCAGTGCCAACGGGTGCGGATCATGATGGTCCTTCTATGAAAGTGCGCCGGCAGCTTCCGGCGTGTTGCGAAGATGGGGTGGCGCGAGCCGCGTTCAAGTTGTCGGCCGGTTGGCGTTCACTCGATCGGCAGGAAGCCTTCGGTTGAAAGGTAGCGCTCGCCGGTGTCGTAGTTGAAGCCGAGCACAGTCGCGCCAGCTGCCAGTTGCGGCAGCTTCTGTGCGATCGCCGCGAGTGTCGCACCCGACGAGATGCCGACCAACATGCCTTCCTCGCGCGCGGCGCGGCGTGCCATCTCGCGCGCCGCATCGGCCTCGACCTGAATCACGCCGTCGAGCAGCGCGGTGTGCAGGTTCTTCGGGATGAAGCCGGCGCCGATGCCCTGGATCGGGTGCGGGCTGGGCTTGCCGCCGCTGATCACAGGTGACGCCGTCGGTTCGACCGCGAACACCTTGAGGGCAGGCCACTTTGCCTTCAGCACCTGCGCGCAGCCCGTGATGTGGCCGCCGGTGCCGACGCCGGTGATCAGCGCGTCGATGCCCGCCGGGAAATCGGCCGCGATCTCGGCCGCCGTCGTCTGTGCATGCACCTCGATATTGGCGGGGTTCTCGAACTGCTGCGGCATCCAGCCGCCGGGCGTCGCCGCGCGCAGTTCGCCTGCGCGCGCGATCGCGCCGTTCATGCCTTTCTCGCGCGGTGTCAGTTCGAAGCGGGCGCCGTAGGCGAGCATCAGGCGGCGGCGCTCGATGCTCATGCTGTCGGGCATCACAAGCACAAGCTTGTAGCCTTTGACGGCGGCGACCATTGCCAGGCCGATGCCGGTGTTGCCCGAAGTCGGCTCGATGATCGTGCCGCCCGCCTTCAGCGCGCCAGAACGTTCGGCGGCCTCGACCATCGCGAGCGCGATGCGGTCCTTGATCGAACCGCCGGGGTTGGCGCGTTCGCTCTTGATGAAGACCTCGTGCGTCGCGCCGAACAGGCGGTTGATTCGGATGTGCGGCGTGTTGCCGATCGTTTGCAGGATGTCGTTGAAGGGCATGGCGCTGGTTGCTCAAGTGTGCAGTCCGCCGGAGGCAGGACGGCTTCATTATGAATCGCCGCGGGTATGGACTCACGCGCGACCCACGCGGCGAACTTCGATGCGTTTGCGACAATCGCGCATGACCGCCGCCCTGCACAACGACAGCTTCCTGCGCGCCTGCCTGCGCGAGCCGACCGGGCACACGCCCATCTGGCTGATGCGTCAGGCCGGGCGCTACCTGCCCGAGTACCGTGCCACGCGCGCCCAGGCCGGCAGCTTCATGGGCCTGGCGACGAATCCGGATTTCGCAACCGAGGTCACCTTGCAGCCGCTCGAGCGCTATCCGCTCGACGCGGCGATCCTCTTCAGCGACATCCTGACCGTGCCCGATGCGATGGGCCTCGACTTGAGCTTCGCACTCGGCGAGGGTCCGCGCTTCGCGCATCCCGTGCGCGATGAACAGGCGGTTGCAAAGCTCGAAGTGCCCGACATGGCCAAGCTGCGCTACGTGTTCGATGCGGTGACGAGCATCCGCAAGGCGCTCGCCGGGCGCGTGCCGCTGATCGGTTTCTCGGGCAGCCCGTGGACGCTCGCTTGCTACATGGTCGAGGGCGCAGGCTCGGACGACTACCGTCTCGTCAAGACGATGCTCTACCGCCGGCCGGATTTGATGCATCGCATTCTCGAGATCAACGCCGACACGGTCGCGGCCTACTTGAACGCCCAGGTCGATGCCGGCGCGCAGGCGCTGATGATCTTCGACAGCTGGGGTGGAGTGCTCGCCGACGGCGCGTTCCAGGCCTTCAGCCTCGCCTACACGCAGCGAGTGCTGCGCCAGCTCAAGCGCGACAGCGAAGGGCGGCGCGTGCCGCACATCGTGTTCACCAAGGGCGGCGGCATGTGGCTTGACGAGATCGCCGCCAGCGGTGCCGACGTCATCGGTCTGGACTGGACCGTGAATCTCGGCGCGGCACGGGCGCGAGTCGGGGCAAGCGTGGCGCTGCAAGGCAATCTCGATCCGAACGTGTTGTTTGCCGCGCCCGAGCAGGTTGCCGCCGAGGCCGTGGGCGTGCTGGAGAGCTTTGGCCGGCCGAGTGCGGGCAGCGGGCACATCTTCAATCTCGGTCACGGTATCAGCCAGCACACGCCGCCCGAAAGCGTGGATGCGCTCGTTCGCGCGGTGCATGAGCACTCACGTCGGATGCGCGCATAGGGCGCACGCCCGGCCCGAAATCCACGCTTGGCAATCGACTGCAAGCCCGTGTTTTCCCTGTTGTCGAAAGATCGGTCCATCGGCATCGAAATCGACAGTTTTTTCGACCTTGGGGCTTGACTTATCCCCAAAACCGGTGATGTCGGCCGTGTTGAACGTACGGTGTCGCGCCGCACCATCGGAAATCCCGACTTTCGAGCTAAGTCATTGATTTCATTGAGCTGGGCAGCGGTGCCCGGAAAGCGTGCAAACCGGCGCCGTGCCTGATGAATCAACCATTTGGGGCTGCCGGAAGTGAGGTTTCCCACAAAGTTATCCACAGGACAGGTGGACAGTTCGGAAAGTGTCGTCAAATCATAGACTTAAGCGCGATTGTTTAAGTGAAAGTCGAGCTTTGAGGCCTAACTTGCATCGAGAAAGTCTTGCCTGAGCCGCTTCGCGTCCGCGTCGCAGTCGATGCGCCGCAGCACAGCGGAATCGCCGGCCCGCTGGACTACACGAGTGAGCAGCCGCTCGCCTGCGGGACACTGGTGCGTGTGCCGCTCGGGCGGCGCGACGTGCCCGGTCTGGTCTGGCCGGGCGAAGCCTCGGAACGCGACGCGCCGGGTGGAAAGGCAATGCATGGGCCGCTGCAGGCGCCGCAGCCAGAGTTGCGTGCAGTGCAGCAAGTGCTGTCCTCGCTGCCGCCGTTGTCGGCGCGCTGGTGCGAACTCGTAGCCTTCGCCGCAGCCTACTATCAGCGTGGCATCGGCGAAGTGGCGATGGCGGTATTGCCGCCGGAGTTGCGCAAACTCGACGATGTGCAACTGCAGCGTCGCGTCTCGAAGCTTTGCAAGGCGTCGGGCGGCGCGGTGCAACGTGTCACGCCGGCGGGCGCGGGGAGTACCGAAGCTCTCGCGCTCAGCGACGAGCAGGCCGAAGTCCTGGCGCGGCTCGACGCGCTGGTCGCCGCATCCCCAAGCCCGGTCGTGCTGCTCCACGGCGCGACTGGAAGCGGCAAGACGGAAGTCTATTTGCGCGCCGCCGAGCAGGTGTTGGCAAGCGGCCGCCAAGTGCTGGTGCTGGTGCCCGAGATCAACCTGACGCCGCAACTCGAAGCGCGATTCGCGGCGCGATTCGGCTGCGGCGAGTCGCCCCGCCGAATCGTCTCGCTTCACAGCGGGCTGACGCCGGCACGGCGCCTGCGCCACTGGCTCGCGGCGCACCTCGGCGATGCCGATCTGGTGCTCGGCACGCGGCTCGCGGTGTTCGCATCCTTGCCGCGGCTGGGCTTGATCGTCGTCGACGAGGAGCACGACCCGTCGTACAAGCAGCAGGAGGGCGCACGCTATTCGGCGCGCGACCTCGCGGTCTATCGCGGCCGCCTTGAATCCGCGTCGGTGATCCTCGGCTCGGCGACGCCATCGCTCGAGAGTTGGCAGCGCGCCGAGGAGGGCCGCTACACGCGGCTCGACATGCCCTCGCGCATCGGCGGTGGCGTATTGCCGCAGGTTCGCACGGTCGACATGAACCTGGTGCCGCGCGGCAAGCGAAGTGCCGAATCGCAGGCGCTCTCGCCGCAGCTCGTTGCCGCGCTCCAGCAGCGCATCGCGCGCGGCGAGCAAAGCCTCGTTTTTCTGAACCGACGTGGCTACGCGCCGGTGCTGCATTGCGGCGCCTGCGGCTGGAAGAGCGCCTGCCCGCATTGCAGCGCGTGGCGTGTGTTCCACAAGGTCGATCGCTCGCTGCGCTGCCATCACTGTGGCTTTGCGCAGGCGGTGCCGCGCGCCTGCCCCGATTGCGGCAACACCGACATCGCGCCGCTCGGCCGCGGCACCGAGCGGCTCGAGGAGCAGCTCGCGCTGGTGCTGCCCGAAGCGCGTATCGCGCGCATCGATGCCGACAGCACGCGCCTGAAGGGCTCGCTCGAGTCGCAGCTCGGCGCGGTGCACGCGGGCGAGGTCGATGTGCTCGTCGGCACGCAGATGATCGCCAAGGGGCACGACTTTCGCCGCATCACGCTGGTCGCCGCGGTGAACCCCGACAGTGCGCTCTTCAGCAGCGACTTTCGTGCGCCCGAGCGCCTTTTCGCGTTGCTGATGCAGGCGGCGGGCCGCGCCGGGCGCGATGCACAGCACGCGGCGCAAAGCGAAATGTGGATCCAGACCTGGCACCCGCAGCACGCGCTTTACGCCGCGCTGCGCAAGCACGACTTCGCTGCGTTCGCCGCGAGCCAGCTGAAGGAGCGCGAGATGGCCGGGCTGCCACCGTACTCGCACCTCGCGCTGCTGCGTGCCGAAGCGCGCAACGCCAAGGCGGCGCGCGATTTTCTGCAAGCTGCGTCCGACGTGGCGGACGAGCTCGCCACCGCGCATGGCGTGACGATCTACTCGCCGGTGCCTCCGGGCGTGGCGCGCGTCGCGAATGTGGAGCGCATGCAGATGCTCATCGAGTCGCCGTCGCGCGTCGCGCTGCAACGCATGCTTAGCCACTGGTTGCCGATGCTGCACGGCCTGCGCGCCGCGCGCCGCGGCGACGAGCGCGTCCTGCGCTGGGCGGTGGATGTGGATCCGCTGACGATCTGACGTCGGCCGAGTGCGCGCGACGCGCGGCAAGCTACCCGATCAAGCCCCGCACCTGCGCCGCAAGTGCCTGGCGCTGCGTGATTGCCGCGCCCATCAGCGCGAAGCCGAGCATCTCGCCGTCGGCAGCGCGGAAGTGCGCTTCGAGCGCGGCATCGCCGGATTGCACCGACCATTCGCCGATCGCATCGACCGGCGGCGGGCAAACTACGGTCGGGCAAGCCGGGGTCTTCACCGTCACCGGCATCGCCGGGTACTTGAGCGGCGTCGGCGTGCCGGCGAGGGTGGCACCAAGCGCGCGTGCCTGCTGCATGATCGGCATCACATAGGGCAGCGAATGGCCCTCGACCTCGGCACAGTCGCCGAGCGCGAACACATGTGGCGCCGACGCCGCGAGCAAACGATCGACGACGACGCCGCGGTTTACTGCGAGGCCGGCCGCCTGGGCGAGCCCGATGCGCGGACGTAGGCCGATGGCCGACAGCACGAGATCGGCCTCGATCGCACTGCCGTCGGTCAGCGTGAGTTTGTAGCCCGCTTTTGCACGATCAGCATGCTCGGCACGAGCGATGCGCTCAGCGGCAACGCCAAAACGGAAGCGCACGCCGGCCGCATTCAGCCGCTCTTGCAGCCAGGCGCTCGCCGCCGGCGGCAGCAGGCGCGACAGCGCCGCGCCGGCAGGGTCGACCACGGTCGGCATGATGCCGCGCGCGAGCAGATCGTTTGCGAATTCGCAGCCGATCAAGCCGCCGCCGAGGATCGCGACCGACTTCACGCCGTCGAGCCGCTCGGCGAACCGCGCGTAGTCGTCGAGATCGTTGACCGAGAGCACGTCTGCCGCGCCGTCGCCGGCGAGCGGCAGCCTGATCGGGTCCGCGCCGAGAGCAAGCACGAGGTCGCGATACGCGAACACCTCACCGTCGACGCAGTGCACGCTACGCGCATCGGCGTCGATGCGCGCCGCTTCGGTGCGTGCACGAACGACGGCACCGAGTTCCTCGATCATCTTTTCCACTGGCTTCATGACAAGCGTGGCAGCCGTCTTGTTGCCGGCGAGCGCGTTCGACAACATGGGCTTCGAATAGAAACCCGCATGGTCGCGGCTGATGATGACGAGCGGCGTCGTCTTGTCGAGCTTGCGCAATTCTCGCGCCGCGGAATAGCCCGCGAGCCCGCTGCCGAGGATGACGATGGGAAGCGCGGTGGGTTCAGTCATTCCGCCTCAGCCCTCGCCGGGCCGCCCCAAGAGGGCTGAGATCCCCTTGGGGGACGACACCGCAGGTGTCTTGGGGCTGTCATTCCTAAACTTCCACCATCTCGAAGTCGGCCTTCGCGACGCCGCAATCCGGGCATTCCCAGTCGGCGGGGATGTCGGCCCAGCGCGTGCCGGGGGCGATGCCGTCCTCCGGCATGCCGACCGATTCGTCGTAGATGAAGCCGCAGACGATGCATTGATAGCTTTTCATGGGTGTTCCTTGGGATTCGTTGATTCTCAGGCCGCGAGCTTGTCGAGCACGGCCTGGTAGTTATTGGCGTGGCGTTCCTCGACCTTGGCGAGTGCGGCAAAACGCTTCGCGGCCTTTTCGAGCACGGCCTTGAACATCTCGGCGTGTTCCTTCGATTCGGCGATCTGCTCGTCGATCTCCTTGACGGCGGCGTCATGGCCTTCGGCCACGGCGGCGTTGCGAAAACTCGGGTACATCTCGGTGTACTCGTAGGTCTCGCCTTCGATCGCGAATTCGAGCGCCTTCGCCGACGTCATGTTCGCCTTCGGGAACAGCAGATCGGCGTGGCCGAAGGCGTGCATCAGTTCCTGCTCGGCGGTCGCCTCGAAGACGGCAGCTGTGGCCTCGTCGCCCGCCGCGCGGCAGAGCTTCGCGAAGTAGCGGTACTTGATGTGCGCCATCGATTCGCCTGCAAATGCGGCCTCGAGGTTCTTGATCGTCACCGACGCGGGGTCGTGGAAGGGGTTGCTCATTCGGGTTCTCCAGTCACTGCGGCAAGTGCCGCGATGAAGGAGATGATGGGGCCGCGAGGGGCATTTGAAAAGCCAATTGCCTTTATATCAATGATAGCTATTAACCATCATGCCACCGTCGCGATCACGCCGCGAGGCCGATCAAGGCGGCAATGCACGCCAGCGCGGCGAGTGGTGCGGTGTCGGCACGCAGCACGCGCGGCCCGAGGCTCACCGGCGTGAAGCCGCAGCGCAGGGCCAGTGCCTGCTCGGCCGCGCTCAGCCCGCCTTCGGGGCCGCTCAACACGCAGACCGACAGTTCGCTACCTGGCGCCAACGCGGCCAGACCCTTGCCCACGCCGGGCGCCAGCGGATCAAGGCTTAGCAACCAGCGGGCGTGGCTCGCGGCGGAGGTCGTGGCGGATGTGGCGGTAGCGGTCAGTGCGGGCAGTGCCTGCAACCAGGCCGCGAGCGGGGTGACGGCGTGCAACGCCGGCAGCCGCGTGCGCCCGCTCTGCTCGCAGGCGGCGATCGAGACGCCGCGCCAATGCGCGAGCTTCTTCACCGCGCGATCTCCCTGCAGGCGCAACACCGAGCGCTCGCACATCAGCGGCACGATCGCGGCCACGCCAAGCTCGGTCGCCTTCTCGACAAGCGTGTCCATGCGTTCGTTTGCCGGCATGCCGACCGCGAGCGTCACGTGGCAGGCCAGTTCACGCTCGACCGCGTCGTGCGCGCCCACCCGCACGCGCACCTCGCTGCGGCCCATCTGCGTGACGCTGGCGTCCCATTCACCGCCGTCGCCATCGAAAAGCCGCAGCGCCGCGCCCGGCTGCAGGCGCAACACCTGCACGTGACGCGCGGCGCCGGGCGGCAGGGCGACCTCCACGCCCGCGCCAAGCGGCGGTTCGACGAAAATTCTCGGGGTCATGCGATGCATTCTTGGCTACAGTTTGCCCGACGAAAGAAGCGACGGAGAACGCAACGGAGGAAACGACGATGAACAACGAAGACGACGGCGCACCCGCTCGACTCGATGCCGCCCAAGCCTGCCACGACGATGAACCCGAGCGCGCCGCCGCGCTGCTGCGCGGATTGGACCCGGCGCAACTGCCGGTCGATCGATTGCCGGGCCTCGCGTTTCTGCTCAATCACGTGTTGGGTGAGAAGTTTGGCGCCTGGGGTGAGGCCCACGAACGGCAGATAGCAGTGCTGCACGCTGCGGGCGACAAGCCTGCGGTCGGGCTGTGGCGCCAGGCGGCAGCGGCAGCGCAGGCCGCGGGCGAGCCCGCCGAGGCGCAGCGGCTTTGCGCTGCGCTTGCCGACGCGGCGGGCGCCCCACCTCAGGCGGCGCAGGATGTCGTCGCGCTCACGGTCGCGATGTACCGCGTGCCTAAATTGCCGCCCGCCGCGGCGGCCGAGTGCACGCGCGAGGCGCTCGGCGCATTGCGTGACGATGCCCCGATCTGGCAGGAGCCGAATCCGCTCGATACCGCTGTCGCTTCCTGCCTGAACAACATCGCATCCAGCCTCGTGGAGCGGCCCCGGCAGGAGCTGGCCCACCCGCCACTGCGCGCCGCGCTCGAAGACGCCGCCCGCCTGGCGGAACGCTTCTGGCTGCGCGCCGGCAACTGGGTCCATCGCGAACGCGCGGCTTATCTGCGCGCGATGGTCGGCAACGCGCTCGATGAAGCGCCACAGGCACGCGAACACGCGCTTCGCGCGCTCGCGCTGATCGACGCCAACGACGTCGACGATGCCGAGAAGGTCGATCGCGCCTTCATCGAGCTCGAACACGCGCACGCTTGCCGCGCGCTCGAACTGCTCGAGGAAGCGAACGCGGCGCAGGCAAAGGCCGAGGCGATCGCGTTGACCTTTGGCGACACCTTCCTCGACGATTGGTTCGCGAGCCGGCGCAAGGCCCTTGCGGAAAGTGCGCCACTTGCCGATAGCCGCACCTAACCTGAGTTTGGCAACTTTTCGCTCATTTCCCGAGGTCATCGGCCGCTAACCCGCATGGATGCTGGGGGTTGCTCGAAAGGCGGAATGTAGTGCCATAATCTTTTGTAACGGACCGCCCGTTTACCGCGATTTCGTGCAGCATCCAAGGGTGTTCATCCGGCGCACCCAAACCCGCAATCGCATATCCGGCGAGCCCTACACGACCCACCGCCTGGTCGAGAGCTCCCGGGTCGGCAACGCCGTCAAGCAGACCACGCTGCTCAACCTGGGCAGCCACTTCGATTTGCCCCAGCAGCAGTGGCCCGCTCTGGCCAGGCACATCGATGAGTTGTTGCGCGGACAGCAGCCCTTGTGGGATGCGGCGCTGGCCGAGGCGGGCCAGGCGCTGGCGCTGCGCTATGCGGCGCAGCTGATCGCGCTGAGGCCCTCGGCGGCCACCATCACGCCGGCTCAAGCCGCCAAGCCCGACCCGGGTGAGCCCGGCCGATTCCAGGAGGTCGATCTCGATTCGCTGGAGATGGTGCGTCCGCGCAGCGTGGGTGTCGAGCACGCGGCGCTGTCGGCGATGCGCCAATGTGGCCTGCAGGACAAGCTCGCCGAGCTCGGCTTGAACCGCCCACAGATTGCCGCGGCCATGGGCAACATCGTTGGCCGCATGGCGCATCCGGGAAGCGAACTGGCCACATACGCGTGGCTGCAGCAACGCTCGGCCCTGGGCGAGCTGATTGGCTTCGACTTCGAGTCGATGGAACTGAGCCGCCTCTACCGCGCCTCGGACGCGTTGTACAAGCACCGCGACGCCTTGCAGGACCACCTGTTCGCGCAGGCACGGGCGATCTTCGGCTTGGGCGAGACCGTCACCCTGTACGACCTGACCAACACCTACTTCGAGGGCATCGCAGCAGGGGTGAACAAGGCCAAGCGCGGGCATAGCAAGGAGAAGCGCAGCGACTGCCCGCTGGTGACCCTGGCCATGGCGCTGGACGCCAGCGGCTTCCCGCGTCGCAGCCGGGTCTTCGCCGGCAACGCCAGCGAGCCCGCCACGCTCCGAGAGATGCTCACCGGGCTGGGCGCACCGAGCGGGGCCACGGTGGTGATGGATGCGGGCATCGCCACCGAAGCGAACCTGACATGGCTCAGGGCCCAGGGCTACGAGTACGTGGTGGTGTCGCGCCTGCGCGAGCGCCAGTTCGATCCCGCGCTTGCCACCGAGGTGCAGTCGGCCGGCCAGGCGACGATCAAGATCCAGCGCGTGCAGGACGAGCAGGGCCACGCGCTGCTGTACTGCCACTCGCCGGCGCGCGAGCAAAAGGATCGCGCCATCGATGCGGCCAAGACCGCCGGCTTCGAGGCGGTACTGCTCAAGCTGCAAGCTGGCCTGAGCAAGCCCCGCGGCACCCAGGACGTGGCCAAGATCATGGAGCGGCTCGGACGTGCCAAGCAGCGCTACTCGCGTGCGGCGCAGCACTACCAGGTCGAGCTCACGAAGGACGACACCGGCACGCAGGTGCGCGCCATCACATGGACCAAGCGGATCAAGCCTGGCAGCGCCGCGGCGCACCCGGGCGTGTATTGCCTTCGCACGACCCTTGTTGGGTTGGACAACGCCACGCTGTGGCGCACCTACACGATGTTGACCAATCTCGAGTCGGTGTTCCAATCACTCAAGACGGATCTCGGACTGAGGCCCGTCTTCCACCAGATCGACCGTCGAGTCGAAGGGCATCTGTTCATCACCGTGCTGGCCTATCACTTCGTGCACACGCTGCGCCTGCAACTCAAGGCCGAGGGCATCGACGACAGTTGGGAAACCCTGCGCGAGACGCTCGGCACGCAGCAGCGCGTGACGGCCACGCTGCAACGCCGCGACGGCCGCGCCGTGCACGTGCGCAAGGCCACCCGGCCCGAGCCGCCGCACCAAAAGCTCAACGCGATCCTGGGCCTGTCCCCCAATCCAGGCGGCACTCATCGCGTGCTCGTCTGACGGGATCTCATCGACCGGCCGGACGTAGCACCGCACTACACAAAAGTAGTGCCATACGCGCCGCGAAACCCTCCTAAGTCATTGATTCCATTGAGAGTCGTAGTGCCAAGTGCCAAACTTGGGCTAGTTCTGCGTCAGTCCTGCGCTCGCGTCATCGCGGCAACTACGATCAGCCGCGTCAACACGCTTGCCACTTCGCGTGTGAAGCGCAGGAAGTCGACATGCGCGCTGTCGTCGGCGCGGTCGGAGATGACGCGCAGCACGGCCAGGGGCAAGCCGAAATCCGCGCACACCTGCGCCACGGCGGCGCCTTCCATCTCGACTGCCAGCGCGTCGGGCAGGTCGCGCCGCAGCGCGTTGCTTTCGGCTGCGGTGCAGACGAAGCGGTCGCCGCTGATGACGAGGCCCTGATGCATGCGCGGGCGCCCGATGCCGAAGGCGGCCAGGTGTGACGCGCCGAGCACGTGCGGTGCTTCGTGCAAACAGGCTTCGGTCGCGACGGCAAGCCGATCGGCGAGCGCGGTGTCGACCGCGAATCGCGCGCGGCCCGTCAGCGGCACCTCGTAGCGCGGGAACAGCGGCGAAGCGTCCATGTCGTGCTGCAGCAGTTCGCGCGCGAGCACGACGTCGCCCACGCGCACCCCGGGTGCCAGCCCGCCGGCGACACCGGTGAAGAGCATCGACGAAGGCGCGAACTCGGCGGCGATCAACGTGGCCGTCGTCGCCGCCGCGACCTTGCCGATGCCGCTGCGCGCCAGCGCCACGCGCTGCCCGTGCAGGCGCCCGAGGTGGATCTCGCGCCCGGCGCGCACAACGCGTTGCACATCGGCCAACTGCGGCAGCAGCGCGCGAAGCTCTGCTTCCATCGCGGCGACGACGGCGACCGGCGCGTCCGTGCGATTCACGTGGCGGGGCCGGCGCCGAGCAGCCAGGCGAGCGCCGAGAAGCTCACGAAGGAGAGTGCGGTCGAGGTCATGATGATGCGTGCGACGCGGCCGTTGTCGGCGCCGAAGCGCTCGGCGAGCATCGAGACATTGCTTGCGCTCGGCAGTGCGGCGGCGAGCACCAATACGGTGAGGTTGAGGTCCGACAACGGCAGCCCGGCGGCGTTGGCGAGCAAGCCGACGGCAAGCACGAGCAGTGGATGGACGAACAGTTTGAAGAGCGCGACGGGCACGAACTGCGCCGGCGGCGTGCGCGTGCGCGCGTGCTGGCCGGCGCGCCACAGCACCGCGCCGATCGTGAACAGCGCGACGGGTGTTGCGGCGTCGGCGAGCATCTTGACGATCTGGCCGAGTACGCCGGGCAGCGACCACTCGGCGAACGAGAACACGCCGCCGAGGCCGATCGCCCAGGGCAGCGGGTTGGCGAGCGCGCCTCGGGCCGCGCGCAACAGGGCCAAGCGCATCGGCACATCGGGCTGCGCGTCAGCGTTCTCTGGTTTGTTCTCCGCGTTGTTGCTCGCGTTGTTCTCTCCGCCGTTCCCCGCGTCGTCGTCGCGCCGACCGCCGCGCCCGATATGCCCATGCATCTGCGCCAGCGCAATGCACACGAGCTGGTCAGGAACAGATCGACGAGCAGCGTCACCACCATCGGCCCGACCGCGCGGTCACCGAACAGCGCGACGAGCAACGGGACTCCCATGAAGCCGGTGTTCGGAAACGCGGCGACGAGCGCGCCGAAGGCGGCGTTCGTCAGATCGACGCCGCCATCGCCCGCGCGCCGGCTGAGCGTCGTCATCACCGTGAAGGCGACCATCGCGAGCGCACAGATGCCATAGACGGCGAGCAGCGCCGGGTCGAGCAGATCGGCAAACGGTGTACCGGCGCCGAAGCGAAACAGCATGCACGGTAGCGCGAAATACAGCACAAAGGTGTTGAGCCCCGGAATCGCCGCCTGCGGCAGCACGCGGAAATGCGCCGCGAGGTAGCCGCACAAGACGAGCGCGAAGAACGGGACGGTGACGGCGAGGATCGCGGACATGGGGGGCGAGTATCTCAAGCGGCAGGCGCCGCTGCGGGCGTGAACCGGCGCGGGAGCGGGAGCGGGAGCGGGAGCGGGAGCGGGAGCGGGAGCAGGAGCGGGCGCGGGCGCGGGAGAGCGGGATCGTGTGAGCGTGCGAGTGCGAGTGCGCGGGCAGAGGCGAAAGCCGCTTGTGCGCGCTTGCGCGATTCAGCTCGCCGCAGCAGCGCGCCGTGCGCGCACCGCGTCGGCGAGCGTTTGCAGCACCGGCAGCGTCTGCGCCATGCCGATGCACGCATCCGTCACCGACACGCCGGGTTGCAGCGGCTGGCCGGGCACGATGTCCTGTCGGCCCTCGTTCAGATGGCTTTCGATCATGACGCCGATGATGCGTCGCTCGCCGGCCGCGACCTGCGCCGCCACGTCGGCCGCAACTTCGATCTGCCTGCGATGCTGCTTGCTGCTGTTGGCATGCGAGACGTCGATCATCAGCCGCGCCGCGCAGGCCCGCATCGCCGAGCACATGCGCAGGCG
This sequence comes from uncultured beta proteobacterium, assembly GCA_963774675.1. GTDB lineage: Bacteria > Pseudomonadota > Gammaproteobacteria > Burkholderiales > Burkholderiaceae_C > CAIKUF01. The sequence goes on from CAVZFV010000010.1 coordinate 50,223, forward strand.
TGCGCCACGTCCGCCGCGGCGTAGTTGGGCGTCTTGCCGCCGCGCAGGATCAGGTGGCCGTCGTCGTTGCCGCGTGTCTCGAAGATCGCGGCCTGCCCCATCTTCGTCATGCCCATGAAGGCGTGCGGCGCGCGCGCGGCGAGGATCGCGTCCGCCGCCACCTTGACGCTGCCTTCGGTGCCGTTCTTGAAGCCGACCGGGCACGACAGACCGCTCGCGAGCTGGCGGTGGCTCTGGCTCTCGGTCGTGCGCGCGCCGATCGCGCCCCAGCTCACGAGGTCGCTGATGAACTGCGGGCTCAGCAGGTCGAGGAACTCGGTGCCCACCGGCAGGCCGATCGCGAGCACATCGAGCAGCAGGCGCGCGCGCCATCTCCAGCCCCTCGTTGATCGCGAAGCTGCCGTCAAGGTGCGGATCGTTGATGTAGCCCTTCCAGCCGACCGTGGTGCGCGGCTTCTCGAAGTACACGCGCATCACGACGAGCAACGCGTCTGCGTGCGCCGCTGCCTGTTCGTACAGTTGCCTCGCATACGCGACCGCCTCGTCGTGGTCGTGGATCGAGCAGGGCCCGACGACGACGAGCAGCCGGTCGTCCTGCCCCTGCAGGATGCGCGAGATCGCCTGCCGGCTGCGCTCGACGAGCGCCTCGGCCGCCGCCGGCACGGGCAGCCACTCCTGCAGCAGCGCGGGCGTTACGAGCGGCCGCACGGCGCCGATGCGCGTGTCGTCGATGCGCGTTGTGTCGTGGGTAGAGGGTGGGGGTGCAGGTTGTGGCTGAGCGTGGGGTGCGTGCGCATTCATGGTGATGATTTTCGCCCGGTCGGGGTGGCATCCCGCTGGCAGCCCGCGGGCAAACATCGGCAACTGCCCGCCCGGAGCCGCAAACCTTCACAATGAGCTCGAGAACAGGAGGGCACGGATGAGCGCAGGCGCGACTGACGGCAAGGGTCAAGACGCAGGTGCGCCACCAGGGAAGTCGACCGAAACGGGGCCCGAGACCCCAACCACCACGACGCCAGAGACGACGCCGAGCAAGACCGGGGCGGTCCTCGCGGTGGCCGTGCTCGGCGTCGTCTACGGTGACATCGGCACGAGCCCGATCTATGCCTTGCGCGAGTGCTTCGCGGGCAAGCACCCGATCCCCATCACGCCCGACAACGTGCTGGGGATCCTGTCGCTGGTCTTCTGGACCCTGCTCCTCGTCGTCTCGCTCAAGTACATGGTATTCGTGCTGCAGGCGGACAACCGCGGCGAAGGCGGCACTTTCGCGCTGCTGGCGCTGCTCCGACCCGATCGAAACCAGGACCGCCGCCGCCGCTATGCGCTCATCCTGCTGGGCATCCTTGGCGCCTCGATGCTCTACGGTGGCGCCATGATCACGCCGGCGATCTCGGTGCTCAGCGCGGTCGAGGGCCTGCAACTGGCCGCGCCCGGCCTGCACGACTTCGTGGTGCCGATCACGCTTGGAATTTTGGTCGGGCTGTTCGCGGTGCAGCGGCATGGCACAGCGGCCGTTGGCGCGGTCTTCGGCCCGCTGACGCTGGTGTGGTTCGTGGTGCTCGCGCTGCTGGGTATTCGTGGCATCGTCGAGGCGCCGCAGGTCCTGCTGGCGATCGACCCACGCCATGCGTGGCGGTTCTTTGCGGACAACGGCATTACCGGCTATCTCGTGCTGTACGCGGTCTTCCTCGTCACCACCGGCGCCGAGGCCTTGTATGCTGATCTGGGCCACTTCGGCCGCAAGCCGATCCGCCAGGTCTGGTTCGTGTTCGTGCTGCCGGCCTTGCTGCTGAACTACTTTGGCCAGGGCGCGATCCTGATCGCCGAGCCGTCCAAGAGTGTCCATCCGTTCTTCCATCTCGCCCCCGGCTGGGCGCTGATCCCGCTCGTCCTGCTGGCCACCGCAGCGACCTGCATTGCGTCACAGGCTGTCATCACGGGCGCCTATTCGCTGACGCGGCAGGCGATGCAGCTCGGCATGTTCCCGACGCTCACCGTGGACCAGACCTCGGCCGACGCCCATGGCCAGATCTACATGCCGGCCGTCAACTGGATCCTGATGGCGGCTGCCATCGGGCTGGTGCTGGCATTTCGTTCGTCCGGCAATCTTGCTGCGGCCTATGGCGTGGCGGTGAATTCGACGATGGCCATCACTACGATCCTGGCCTTCAACGTCGCGCGCGAGCGCGGCGGCTGGGGGCTCGCTGCCGCGCTGACGTTCATGGTGGGGTTCATGCTGATCGACCTCGGCTACCTCGGCTCGAATCTGCTCACCATCCCGGACGGCGGCTGGCTGCCGCTGGCGATCGGCGCCGTGCTGTTCACGGTCATGGTCACGTGGCGACGCGGCACCCACATGCTTGACGAGCAGATCGCGCACGTCACGCCCAAGCTCGAAACCATCATCGGCCGCGTCAACGGCGAGAACATTCCACGCATTCCTGGCACCGCGGTTTTCATCGCCGGGCGCTTCGAGCATGCCCCGCCGTCGCTGCCCAAGCTCATCCGGCACACGGGCGTCGCCTACGAGCGCGTGATCGTGCTGCGAGTGGTCTTCGAGCCGGTGCCCACCGTTCCGCCCAGTGAACGCATCGAGATGGACACGCTCAGCGACGGCTTTCATCGCATCGTGCTGCACTACGGCTTCATGCAGACGCCCAACATCCCGTCCGAACTGCGGCGCTGCGAGGAGCTCGGGCTGACTCTCGATCTCGACGCGATCCACTATGTCGTGAGCGGTATCGACCTGCTGGCCGGGCGCAAGCGCGACGGCATGCCGCTGTGGCGCGACAAACTGTTCGCATTCCTGGCGCGCAACACGCAGGACCGTACCGCCGCCTATCACATCCCGATCGATCAGCAGATGACGGTGGGGATGCGCATGGGCATTTGATTTGATCTGGCCGACGACGCGAATTCCAGAGACTGTTCTCAGGGTCGAGCGGCCAGCGTCCTTGGCGATCCACGCAATCGATCGAGCACACACTTCGCCGAAAGGAATCCTGGCGCCGCAGGATGCTCGACCGGTGAGCCCCTCGATCCGGGGGTTTCCGCAGCGCGGTTTGGCGAGCAGACTGCCTCACAGTCCACTTTTACATATGGAACATCTATGAAGCGGTCTCTCGTTCTTACCAGTCTTGCCCTCGTTGCCTCGGCGTCGCAGGCCTATGTGCTCGACTTCGGCAACGGACCCGATCCGCTGCCAATATGTTCGGACAACCTCGAGGGCGTCGGCTCCCCGCTTGCATGCAGCAATGACCTGCTCGTGCTCCAAAACTATGGCGACGTCGCTGGTGTGGTCGATGTCAGCTATCAGCAACCGCTCTTCAGCGACAACCGCTCGCTTCGCTGGTGGGGTACCGAGTACAACGACCTCTACGGGGTGGTCTGGGCCGATGGCGGCGATGGCCCCAATTCGCACGCGCGGATCGAACTCAAGCCTTTGGACGGCGGGGCGGTGACGTTGACCCATTTCGACATGGGCGCCTATGTCAGAACCACCCGCGGCACCACCGTCAATGTGTTCGAGATCGGCGGTTCTACGCCGTTATTCACCTATGCTGGCGATGTCGGTTCGGGGAGTGCGCACAAAAGCTTCGATCTCAGCGTGTCATCGTCCAAGGGTCTGTGGCTCGACTGGCAAGACAGTGCGTACAACGTCGGCATGGACAACGTGACCTTCACTGTCAGCGCGGTCCCCGAGCCGTCCACCTATGCGCTGATGCTCTTGGGGTTGGCTGCATGTGGCTTTGTGGCAAAACGGCGCCGCGCTTGAATCCTCGCACATCCGACGCGGTGGGCCCTCGTGGAGCTTAGGTCGCTCTAACGCAGTTCTCAGTGGCGTTGATGCGGCACTTGAGTTGCCGCGCCAGTTGGCCTGGGCGCTGAGTACGGTCTTTGTGATGGATGCGATTGTGGCTACCGCTCGACGCTGCAGACCCAAGGTCGGCAGCAAACCGCGGCGGTGTCACTCCAGCGCGTAGGTGAACGTGCTGACGACACGCAGGCGCTTGAGCCGGGCGCTGCCGTCATCAAAGCCCTCGCCGCCGGCTGCGCCGATCTGGATCACGCCCTGGTTGGCGCTGCGCAGCTTGCCCAGCTCTGCGCCGGCGTCGGCGGCGAACTTCTGGGCCTGCTCACGCGCGTTGCGGGTGGCTTCGGCCAGCAGGGGTGCCTTGGCTTCGTTGAAGGCGCGCAACTGATAGCGCGGGCCGGCCGGTCCGTCGTTGGCGCCGCCGAGTTGCACTCCCGCCTGAATCAAAGGGTCCACGGCCAGCGCCGCAGCTTCTACCGCGGTCGGCTTTGCAGAGGTCACCAAGACCTGCCCGGTGCCCTGGAAACGCAGCGGCTGAGTGCCGCTGCCGTATTCGCGCGCATAGAGGTCCTGCACCTGGAGCGGGCGCACCTCGATCTCGGTGTCTGCGAAGCCTTGGGCCTTCAGGAAGGCGACGACGCGGTCGCGGTCTTCGGCGAGCGCGCGCTGCACGACGCCGAAGTCGTTGCCAGCCCGCCGAAAACCAAGCGGCCAGACCGCGTAGTCGGCTTCGATGTCCTTCTCCGCCAAGCCCTTCACGGTGACCGAGCGATCGGCGGTGCGGAATCGCTCCAGGCCCTTGCCCACGCCGACTCCGCCGGCCGCGAAGCCCAGCGCCAGCACTACAGCGGCGACGAGGCCGATCGAACGGGTGCCATCAGCCATCACATAATCCTCCTGAGCCCGATTCTGGCCCACGCCCAGACCCTGAAACCCAGACGTTCATCCCCTTGCCTTGCTGAGTTCGGTGCTCCCGAACTCGGTTCTTGCCGAATCGACCGGACGGCAAACCAGCCGCGCTGTCTGGGGTGGAGTCGCTACTGAGTCGCCAAACGACATCATCCCGCATGCTGCGCTACACCACGCTCCCCGTCACACCTTTCCAGCAGAACTGCTCCATCGTCTGGTGCGACCAGACGATGGAAGGCGCCGTGATCGACCCCGGCGGTGATCTGCCGGAGATCCGTGCCGAGGCGAAGCGGCTCGGCGTGAAGCTGACGCAGATCCTGCTCACGCACGCGCATATCGACCATGCGGGCGGCACGGCGGCACTTGCGCGCGATCTGGCGCTGCCCATCGTCGGGCCGCATCCGGGCGACCAGTTCTGGATCGACGGCCTGCGCCAGCAGGCGTTGCAGTTCGGCTTTCCGCCGGCCGAAGCGTTCACGCCCACGCGCTGGCTGCAGGATGGCGACTCGGTGCAGGTTGGCGAGTGCTCGCTTGCGGTGCGCCATTGTCCGGGCCATACGCCGGGGCACGTCGTCTTTCACAGCGCCGAGGCGAAGCGCGCCTTCGTCGGCGACGTGCTGTTCGCCGGCAGCATCGGCCGCACCGACTTCCCGGGCGGTGACCATGCGACGCTGATCTCGAGCATCACCGGCCGCCTGTGGCCAATGGGCGACGACACCGTCTTCATCCCCGGCCACGGCCCCGAAAGCACGTTCGGACGCGAGCGGCGCAGCAACCCCTACGTCGGCGGTACTTGACTAACCGCCCATGTCCCGCCCCCCGGATACCCTCAACCCCGCGCAACTCGAAGCCGTGCACCACCTCGGCGGTGCGTGCCTCGTGCTCGCCGGCGCCGGTTCAGGCAAGACGCGCGTCATCGTGCACAAGATCGCGCGGCTGCTGCAGGCAGGCTTTGAGCCGAAGCAGATCGCCGCTATCACCTTCACCAACAAGGCGGCGCAGGAGATGCGCGAACGCGCGAAGGCGCTCGTCGGGCCACGCGCGGCGAAGGATCTGGTCGTCAGCACTTTCCACGCGCTCGGCGTGCGCATCCTGCGCGCCGATGGCGAGCGAATCGGCCTCAAAGCCCGCTTCTCGATTCTCGATGCCGACGACGTGCTGGGCGTCTTGAAAGATGCCGGCGGCACAACCGACAACGCGCTTGCGCGGCGCTGGCAGTGGGCGATCAGCCTGTGGAAAAACCAGGGCTTCGCGAGCCACCAGGTCGAGCCGGCGAGCGACGACGAGCGCGTCGCGCAGCGCGTGATGCAGCGCTTTGAAGAACGCCTCACCGCCTATCAGGCGGTGGATTTTGATGACCTGATCGGCCTGCCCTTGAAGCTGCTGCGCACCGACGCCGAGGTGCGCGCCAAGTGGCAGCAGACGCTGCGCTACCTGCTCATCGACGAGGTGCAGGACACCAACGCGACGCAGTACGAACTCTTGAAGCTGCTCACCGATCCGGAGGCGCCGCTCTTCACTGCGGTCGGCGACGACGACCAGAGCATCTACGGCTGGCGCGGCGCGACGATCGAAAACCTCGCCCGCCTCGCGCAGGACTATCCGACGCTCAAGGTCATCGCGCTCGAGCAGAACTACCGATCCACCGGCGCCATCCTGCGCGCGGCCAACGCGGTGATCGCCAACAACCCGAAGCTCTACGAGAAGAAGCTGTGGAGCGAATTCGGCGACGGCGATCCAGTCACGCTGATGGAGTGTGACGGCGAGGAACACGAGGCCGAACGTGCCGTGGCGCGCGTGCAGGCCCTGCGCGCAAACCTTGGGGCCGTTGCTGGCGCAACGGGCGGCCACGCGGTCAGCTACAGTGATTTCGCGATCCTCTACCGCGCGAACCACCAGGCGCGCGCGTTCGAGCAGAAACTGCGCGCGGCACAGATCCCGTACAAGGTCTCGGGCGGGCAGAGCTTCTTCGACCGCGCCGAAATTCGTGACCTGTGCGCGTGGCTGCGCCTGCTCGTGAACCCGGACGACGACACCGCCTTCTTGCGCGCGGTGACGAGCCCCAAACGCGGCATCGGCCACCAGACACTCGCAAGCCTCGGCGAATTCGCCGGACGGTGGAAGACGAGCCTGTTCGAGGCGCTGTTCGCCGACAGCCTCGGCGCGGCGCTCAATCGCAAGGCGATCGGGACGCTGCACGAGTTCGGTCGATTCGTGAACGAGCTCGAATACAAGTCCCGCCACACGCGCGGCACCGAAGACGCGAAGGCGCTGCTGCTGCAGTGGCTGAAGGACATCGGCTACGAACAGCACCTGCACGACGGCGAGGACAGCGAGAAGCTCGCCGCCGCGCGCTGGTCCAACGTGCTCGATTTCATCGACTGGGTCGCGCGCCGTTGCGGCGGGGAGCTGACCGAGGACGGCGGCCGCTTCGAATCCGAAGCGAAGAGCCTGCTCGAAGTGGCGCAATCGATCAGCGTGATCGTGAGCCTCGCCGAGCGTGGCGACGAGCGGGACGTACTGACGCTCTCGACGCTGCATGCGGCCAAAGGGCTCGAATGGGCGCACGTTGTGCTTGCCGGCGTCAACGAGGGCTTGCTGCCGTTCGCTGCAAAGACTGTCGCGAAAAGTACCGGCAAGGCCGGCGATGGCGCTGAGCGCGAAGCGCTCACGCCGGAGCAGCTACAGGAAGAGCGCCGCCTGATGTACGTCGGCATCACCCGCGCGCGCAGCACGCTCGCGGTGAGTACGCTGCGCCGGCGCAAGCGCGGGCGCGAGGCGGTGGCGGGCGTGCCGAGCCGCTTCATCAAGGAGATGAAGCTCGATGAAGTGACGCAAAAGGTCGATCCGCGCGAGCGCCTGAAGGCACTGCGTGCGGCAACTGCGCTGCGCGTCGAGCAGGCAGAACGCGAAGCGCGGCAGGAGCCCGCTGGCGGGTGAGCGATGTCAAGTTACTGCCCTTGCGGCCGAAAACCGGGCTGGAGAGCGCTTGCTCGCGGAGCAGGTGCGCCTGAGGCGGCACCGACAACCGAGGTTTTGGAGTGAAAGACAGCAAGACTGAACCGGCAGATCCACACGCGGCGCGAGGGGCGGCGCAAGGTGCGGCGCACACGGTGGCGCACACCCCGCGCTTCTGGCTCGACGCCGCCGCGATGCTGGCGGCGATCTTCGCGGCGGACTTGCTCGTGCTCGTCATGCTGAAGCAGTGGACGCATTCGATGCAGGGCTGGCAAGCGGCGCTGCTCGATGCGGTGTTCCTGCTCGTGCTGCTGGCGGCGCCGCTGATTCTGCTGCTGCGATCGGCGCGCTATGCGGCGCACCATGCGGCGCGCGGTGTCGACGCGCACGCCGGCGCCGAATCGTCTTCCGGCACGCACGCGCTCAAGCCGTACCGCCAGCAGCGGCTGCGCGCGGCCTTGTACGGCACGCTGATCGTGATCGGGATGGCTGCCGGCTGGCAGGTGTGGCACGCGCAGCAGGCCGAGGCCGCGCGCCAGGTCGACGCCGAGCTGATCACGCTCGCCGGACACCAGCGGATGCAGAGTCAGCGCATCGGTCGGCTCGCCGCGCTGGCGTCTCTTGCCCCACGCAACGCCGGGCCGCATCTGGCCGAGATCGAGCAATCGCGCAAGCTGATGGAGGCGGCGTCCAGACGGCTGACGGCGCTGATCGAGCTCCAGCGCCACACGGGCGACGCTCCTTCCGACGACATCACCCATCTCGTGAGCCGCGTCAGCGTGCAGCAGGAGTCGCTGTGGGAGAACGCCGGTTACGTCGCCAAGGTCGCGCCCGACATGATGCCGCCGATCGCGCTCGGCCTGCAGGGCGTGGCCGAGGCCTACCTGCGCGACATGGACGCACTCGCCGCGGCGTTGCAGGTCGAGGCCGACGCGCGCAGCCAGCGCGCGGAAGAGTCCAACGGCGAATGGGCGCTGCTGATGTTCGCGTTGCTCGCCTGCCTCGCGCTCGCCGTGTTCGAGCCGCTGGTGCGCGTGCTGCGCCGCCAGCATGAGAAGCTCGTTGCCCAGGCGGCGGAGACAAAATACCTCGCGCTCGCCGCGCAGCGCACCGGCAGCGGCGTGATCTTCACCGACCGCGAGCACCGTGTCGTTTGGGTCAACGCTGGTTTCACGCGGATGTCGGGCTACACGCTCGCGGAGGTGGCCGGCCGCGCGCCGGGTCAGGTGCTCGGCTCCACGCGCACGCCAGCGGAAACGCTGGAGCGCCTGCGTCAGGCCATCGTCGGGCGCACGGAACTCAAGATTCCGTTGTGCAACCGGACCAAGGACGGGCGCGAGTTTTGGGTCGAGATGGACCTGCAGCCGCTGACCGACGAGCAGGGCGCACCCAATGGCTACGTCGAGGTGATCTCCGACATCACCGACCAGGTGCTGCAGCGCGAACACATGGCCACGCTGATCGAGGCGATGCCGGTCGGCATGGTGGTGATCGACGCGAACGGGCGTTTTGTCGAGTCGAACAAGGCCGCCAGCCGCATCCTCGGCGTGAGCGCCGACGAGCTGTGCGGGCAGACCATCGACGACGCGCGCTGGCAAGGCGTGCACGAGGACGGTCGCCCGTTTGACGAGGCCGAGGAGCCTGTACGGCGCAGCCTGCGCGCCGGCGAGCCGGCGAGCGGCGTCGTGATGGGCATTCCGGGCGGCGGCGGCAGCCTGCGCTGGATGTCACTCGACACCCAGCCGCTGCGCGACCGCAGCGGCGCGGTCGAGAACGTCATCGTCTGCTTCGTCGACCTGACCGAGAAGCGCGCGCAGGAGGTGCGCCTCGGCCTGATGGTCGAGGGTGCGGCGCTCGGCACCTGGGAGTTGCGGCTTGCGAACGGCAAGGCGCGCTTCAACGACATGTGGATGCGCATGCTCGGCTACGCGCCGGAACAAATCGAACAAAGCCTCGAAGGCTGGCGCCGGCTCGTGCACCCGGACGACTTGCCGGCGGTGCAGGCATTGCTCGACGCCCATCTTCGCGACCCAGCCATCGCCTACAGAACCGAATTGCGAATGCGCCACGCGAGCGGCCACTGGGCTTGGGTGATGACGGCGGGCGCAGTCGTCGAACGTGATGTCAATGGCGAGCCGCTGGTGATGTCCGGCGTGCACCTCGACATCGACCCCGCCAAGCGTGCCGAAGCGGCGACGCAGGAGGCGCGCGAGCGCGCCGAGCATGCGCTGTCGGAGCTGCGGGCCTATCAAGCCGCGCTCGACAAGCACGCGATCGTCTCCGTCACCGACCCGTCCGGCACGATCAAGCATGCGAACGACCGCTTCTGCCAGGTCAGCCAATACAGCCGGGAAGAACTGGTCGGCCAGACGCACCGCATCGTCAACTCGGGCACCCATCCGCGCCAGTTCTGGGCCGACATGTGGCGCAACGTGACGGCCGGGCGCAGCTGGCATGGCGAGGTCTGCAGCCGCGCGCGTGACGGCTCGCACTACTGGGCAGACACGACGATCGTGCCGGTACAGGACGTGCAATCGCGCGTCACCGAGCACGTTGCGATCCGGACCGACATCACCCAGAGGAAGCAGCTCGAGGAGCAATTGCGCAGCGCCGCGCTGACCGATGGCCTGACGCAACTGCCCAACCGCGTCTCGGTGCTGGGCAAGCTTCACGATGCGGTGCTGCGCGCGCGCCGCCTGCACGACTATCGCTTCGCCGTGCTGTTCATGGATTTCGACCGCTTCAAGCTCGTCAACGACAGCCTGGGGCACGACGTCGGTGACGAGCTGCTGCGCCAGATCGCGCTGCGCCTGCGCCTCGCTCTGCGCGAGGGCGACGCCGTGGCGCGCGGCGAGGACGACGGCGCCCATACCGCGGCGCGTATCGGCGGCGACGAATTCGTGATCCTGCTCGATGGCATCCGCGGCGTCGAGGACGCCGAGCTCGTCGCGCGCCGGCTGCTGTTCATTCTTTCGCAGCCCTACCAGATCGGCGAGCACGAGGTGCATTCAAGCGTCAGCATCGGCGTCGTCGCGAGCGACACCAACCGGGGTGACGCCGACGCCTTGCTGCGCGACGCCGACACCGCGATGTACGAGGCCAAGCGCGCGGGGCGTGGGCGCTACGTGCTGTTCGACGCCACCATGCACGAGCGCGTCGCCCGCACGCTGGACCTCGAGAACGACCTGCGCCGCGCGCTGCAGAACGACGAATTCTTCGTCGTCTACCAGCCGATCGTCGATCTCGCGAGCGGCGCGCTGCGTGGCGTCGAAGCGCTCGCGCGCTGGCGCCACCCGGAGCGCGGCATCGTGCCGCCGCTCGAGTTCATCCCCGTCGCCGAGGAAACCGGGCTCATCACCGCGCTCGGCGCGCGTGTCCTGCGTGATGCCTGCGATCAGTTCATGCTCTGGCGCGAGACGCTCGGCGATGCCGCGCCGCAGAGCGTCGCCGTCAACCTCTCGCGCGCGCAGCTGTGCCAGGACGATCTGGATGAGCGCGTGCAGCACGAACTCCTGCGCTCGGGCATGCCGCCGCAATGCCTGCGCCTGGAGGTAACGGAAAGCCTCGCGATGCAGGACAGCAGCGCCCTCGGCATGCTGCACCGCTTGAAGGCGCTCGGCGTCAGCCTGGCGCTCGACGACTTCGGCACCGGCTACTCGTCGCTCGCCTGCTTGCACGAGATCCCGGTCGATATCGTCAAGATCGACCGCTCCTTCGTCAGCCAACTCGGGCAGAACGACCACCGTCGTGTGCTGATCCAGGCCACCGTGCTCGTCGCGCGCGCGCTCGGCATCAAGACCGTGGCCGAAGGCGTCGAGACAGCCGAGCAGGCGCAACTGCTGGAAGACCTCGGCTGCACCATGGCGCAAGGCTTCCTGTTCGGGCGGCCGTTGACGCCGACGGAGTTCGCGCAGTGGCAGTGCCCGCTGCTCGAGGCGACGACCTGGGCCTGACCTGCGCCTGATCTGCGGTTGACCGGGCAGCCTCGCCGCGCTTCGTTCACACCCGGCCGTCGGGGCAATCCCTCAGGCGGCGCGGCTCTTTCCCGGATAGCGTTGCGCAGTCACGTTGCCGAAGTGCTGTTCATGCCCGTTCACCTATATCGCCTTTTGCCCTGGGCCGCTGCGTTGACGGCGCTGCTCACGATCGCCGGCAACATGCTGCCCTCGCCCGCGCTCGTCTACCTCTTCAAGCCAGCGACCACGCTGCTCATCATCGCCTGGGCCGGGCCGCGCGGCGCCGACGCACCGGCCGTGCGGCGCTGGGTGCTGATCGGCCTCGTGCTCTCGCTTGCCGGCGATGTCTTCCTGATGTGGCCGCAGGGTTTTCTGTTGGGGCTCGTGTCCTTCCTGCTCGCGCACCTGGCGTACATCGTCGCGTTTACGCGCAGCGTGCGGTTCGCGGCGCGGCCGCTGCCCTTCGTGCTCTATGCGCTCGTCGCCGCCGTGCTGCTGACGCAGCTCTGGCCGGGCGTGCCGGCGCCACTGCGCCTCCCGGTGCTCGCCTACGTCGTCTGCCTCGCGGCGATGGCGGCGCAGGCGGGTGTCGTCTGGCTTGCCGCCCGCGGCAGCGACGGTGAATCGCTGGCACGCAGCGCAGCGATCGGCGGCGTGCTCTTCATGGCGTCGGACACGCTGCTCGCGTTCAACAAGTTCAGCGCGCCGGTGCCGCTTTCGGCGCTGCTGATCCTGGTGGCGTATTGGTTGGCGCAGGGTTTGATCGCTGCATGTCTTTCGCCAAGGAACGGCCATGCCCCCACCTATACTGACCCGACGAGAAGGTGAAGCCCACCGGCGTCCTTCGCAGACACTTGAATCTGCGTGAGGAGTGAGCGCATGAAACATGTGATTCAAGTTCACATCGAGAAGCTGCCGGAGGGCGTCTACCTCGCCACCAGCGACGAAGTGCAAGGGTTGGTCGCGCAGGGCCGCACGATCCAGGAAACGATCGAAATCGCGCGCGACGTTGCCCGCAAGCTGATCGATTCGCAATCGGGCGCTGCGAAGGCAAGTGGTCGCCGGTTCGAGAGGTTTTTGACTACCCGTTGATCGTTGCCAGCTGATGGGCAGGCTTGCCGGCTTCAGCTTTCACGAGATCATCAAGCGGCTGAAGGCCCTGCCGAGCGGGCCACGAAACCACCGCAAGCTGAGATGGCAGGAAATGCCATTTATCGTCATTCATGGCAACTGGGCGCGAAAGGAGGGGCACGATGCAAGGCATGAACATCTTGCTGCCGGAGCCGCTCAAGCAGTTTGTTGACGGCCAGATTGCGCAGGGGCGCTACAGCAGCGCGAGCGAGTACCTACGCGAGCTGATACGCGCCGACGAGCAGCGCAAGGCGCAGGCCCAGTTGGAAGCGAAGTTGCTCGAGGGCCTGCAGGGTCCCGAAGCAGACGTGAGCGCCGCCGAGTGGCGCGCGATCCGCTCCGACGCGATGGCGATCCTGGCGGCCCGAAGCCGTTAGGTGCTCGAATGCCGAAGGTTCGCCAGCGCGCTGCAGCGCGGCGCGACCTGGTCGAGCAGTTCGTTCATCTCGCAGACAGTGCCGGTCTCGCAACGGCAGAGCGCTTTCCGGCCCAGGCGCGATGCCGAAGCGATCACCGCCGCCTTCACCGGCCGCGGGCCGTGGAAGCGGCGTGTACCGCCGATCCTCGAAGCGCTCGCCCCGCTCGGCCGCGCGCGGCAGGTGAACGGGCAATGGGTCGCGGGGTGAGGCGGCTGCGCGGCAGACGATCGCGGGTGAGGCTGCGGCGCGGCGGCGCGGCTGAAGTGGGCGGGCATTGAGCCCACCGCGCGCGAGGCGTAGGTGCCCGCCGCGATCACCGCCTACCGCCCGCGCGTTGGTGACGCTTCCTGGCTGAAGCCGGCCGGCGCGCTCAGTAGACGCCCTGCATCAACATTGCGTCGGCGACCTTGACGAAGCCGGCGATGTTGGCGCCGGCGACGTAGTTGATCGAGCCGTCTTCGCGCTTGCCGTGACGCACGCAGTTCTCGTGGATGTCCATCATGATCGCGTGCAGGCGTTCGTCCACTTCGCCGGCCGACCACGACAGACGCTGCGCGTTCTGCGACATCTCGAGCCCCGAGACGGCGACGCCGCCGGCGTTGCTCGCCTTGCCAGGGCCATACAGCGTGCGTGCGTGCTCGAAGACATCCATCGCCCCGGGCGTGCACGGCATGTTGGCGCCTTCTGCGACGCAGACGACGCCGTTCGCGACGAGGGTGGCGGCGTCGTCTTCGTCGAGTTCGTTCTCGGTGGCGCATGGCAGTGCGATGTCTGTCGGCACATGCCAGGGGCGCTTGCCGGCTTCGAATTGCAGGCCGAACCGGGTCGCGAACTCGGACAGCCGGCCGCGCTTGACGTTCTTCAACTCGATCAGTGCCTGAAGCTTCTCGGTGTCGATGCCGTCACGGTCGACGACGGTGCCGCCGGAGTCCGAGAGCGTGATCACGCGCGCGCCGAGCTCGATCGCCTTCTCGGCGGCGTACTGGGCGACGTTGCCCGAGCCGGAGATCGACACCCGGCGGCCGTCGAAGGTCTGATCCTTGCGGTGCAGCATCTGCTCGGCGAAGTACACCGTGCCGTATCCCGTGCCCTCCGGCCGGATCAGGCTGCCGCCATAGGCGATGTGCTTGCCGGTGAAGACGCAGCCGGTGTCGTTGGAGAGCTTCTTCATCGCGCCCGCCATGAAGCCGACCTCGCGCGCGCCGACGCCGATGTCGCCCGCCGGCACGTCGGTTTGCGAGCCGAGGTGGCGATACAGCTCGCTCATCAGCGCCTGGCAAAAGCGCATCACCTCGCCGTCGCTCTTGCCCTTCGGGTCGAAATCCGAGCCGCCCTTGCCGCCGCCCATCGGCAGGGTGGTGAGCGAGTTCTTCAACGTCTGCTCAAAGGCGAGGAACTTCAGGATCGACAGCGTGACCGTCGGATGAAAGCGCATGCCGCCCTTGAACGGGCCGATCGCCGAGCTGTGCTGCACACGAAACGCGCGGTTCACCTGCGTCTGGCCGGCGTCGTCGACCCAGGCGACGCGAAACTGGATCACGCGCTCGGGCTCGACGAGGCGCTCCAGAAGCGCGTACTCGGCGTATTGCGGATTCGCCTGGACGAAGGGCCACAGGCTGACCATCACTTCGCGCACGGCCTGCAGGAATTCGGGTTGATGTGGGTCGCGGCGCGCCACGGCGTCGAGGAAGTTTTCCGGGCTATCGAATTTCAAAGCGGCCTCCAGCAGACAAGCCCCGGCCGGACAAGGCTTGTTGGGCGAGGTGCACCATTTGGGTGCGGGGAGGCATTGTAGGGTGCGGTTTTGGGGGTGACCCTTGGTTTTGCAGGAGGGGCTGTTGCGTTGCCCCTCGTGCTTCGCGTGGCTCTCGCGCGCCGGGCATTGAGCCCGGCGCGCTCGCCGGCCGCTACGCTGGTCGATCCCCGATTCCGGGGCACCTCGCCCTTCGCTTCGCGTCCTCTCGCCCTTCGCTTCGCGTCCTCTCGCCCTTCGCTCCGGCGTCTACATCCCTTTGAAAAGCCCCGCGTAGCTGCGGCTGACTTCGAGCTTTTGGGGGTGGCCCTTGACGGCGACGAGTTGGCGGCCGCGCAGGTCGCGGCTGACGCCGGCGATCGCCTTGGTGTTGACGAGCGTCGAGCGGTGGATCTGCCAGAAGAGGTTCATGTCGAGTTCTTCGACGAGTTCCTTGATCGGCTTGCGGATCAGCGCTTCGACCTGTGCCGTCTGCACGCGCGTGTACTTCTCGTCGCTGATGAAGAACAGCACCTCTTCGACCGGAATCATCTGGATGTTCTGGCCGACGGTGGCCTGGATCCACTTCAGCCGGTTTGGCGCCGTGCCGGGGTCGAGCCTGGCAGCGAGCGTGTTGAGCAACTGCTGCAACGCGGCGGGGGAGGGGTCGCTTGGCGAAGCGCCGGTCGCTTCGCGCTGCGCGAGACGCTTCTTGATGCGCTCGACGGTGAGCGCGAGGCGTTCGCGCTCGGCGGGCTTCAAGACATAGTCCACCACGCCTTGCTCGAAAGCCTCGACCGCGTATTGGTCGTAGGCGGTGATGAAGACGATCTCGCAGCCCGGCCAATCGTCGTCGGCCGGCAATTGCGCGATCTGGCGCGCCGCATCCACACCCGTCATACCCGGCATGCGGATATCGAGGAAGACGAGGTCGGGGTGGAGCTTGGCCGTCAGCTCCACCGCCTCGACGCCGTTCTTCGCCTCGCCGACGAGTTCGAGCTCGGGCCACGCCTCGGCGAGGCGCGTGCGCAACTGCTCGCGCATCAGGCGTTCGTCGTCGGCGATCAGGGCGCGCGTCGTCACAGGTCGATTGTGTTCGATGTGTCGCTGCGGGAAGGCTCGGTCCGCGCAGCCTGTGCCGCGCGTTCCGCGATCCTGGCACGGCGCTGCGCACGCCGCCACAGCCAGAACAGCAGCAGCAAGGGCAGCAGCAGCGGCGCCATGCCGAGCACGCCGATGCCCAGCGCGAGGCCGACGACGAGCAACACCGCGCCGACGACGAGTAGCACCGGCAGCAGCACGCCCACGAGCAGCACGAGCGGCACCGCGATCACGAGCAGCACCAACCCGAGCAGCAGGCCAAAGCCCCCGCTGGCCACCTGCCAGCTCGAGAGATCCGCCAGGTGGATTTCGCGGTCATTGACCGTGATGTGCACCGCATCGTGCGGCACGCCGTGCAGCGCCACAAATAAGATCAGCAGACCTGCGGCGCCGAGCAGCACAAGCACGCCCAGCGCGACCAGGAGCTTGTTCATCGCGATGCGCCTCCGTTGCGAGCCTTGGACCGATACGGCACGGTGATCGTCACGCGCGTGCCGCCGCCCTCATTCTCCGTCACTGTGAGCTGGGCGTGCTTGCCGTACAGCAGCAGAAGGCGCTCGCGAATGTTCGTCAGGCCGAGGCCGGTGCCGGCGGTCGCCGCCTTGCCGAAGCCGAGGCCGGTGTCGGCGACGCTCACCTCCAGATCGCCGTCCACGATCTCGGCGGCGACGGTCAAGGTGCCGCCTTCGGCCTTGGGCTCCAGTCCATGCTTGATGGCGTTTTCGACCAGCGATTGCAACATCATCGGCGGGAACTCGGCCGACAGCAGGCCGTCGCTGACGCGGACCTCGGTCTGCAGGCGCTCCTCCATGCGCACCTTCAGGATTTCGAGGTACGGCCGGATCACGGCGAGCTCGCGCCCGAGGTTGGTGTCGGCCTCGCGCAGCGTGGGCATGCTCGCACGCAGCAGCGCGATCAGGTTCTTCTGCATCTTGCTTGCGCGCGGCGGGTCGGTCTCGATCAGATGGTCGATCGAGGCCAGCGTGTTGAACAGGAAGTGCGGCTCCACCTGCGCCTGCATCGCCGCCATGCGCGCCTCGACGACCTGGCGCTTGAGCGATTCGGCCTCCGCCGTCTCGGTCGCCGCGGCCGCCTTGACCTCTGCCTGCAGCCGGCCCTTGTAGGTGATCTTCAGGATCACGGAGGCGATGATGAAGAGGAACGCAAGCGGTGGCAGCGGCTCGCCGAGCTCGACCCTGTGAATTCGCGTGCGCGGCAGGTCCATCACGTCGGCCTTGGCCTGCTCGGCGTCGGCCTGCACCTGCTTGGCATCGTTGACCGCTTCCTCGATTGCCTGGCGCGCGTCTTCGACCGCCTCGCGCACGTCTGCGGATTTCACGCTCGCCGGCAGATCGATCGAGATCGACGGCAGCCTCGGGTGACGCACTGTCGTGTCGCCCGCTGCCCCGCTCGCCGCGTTGTTCGCCGCTTTGTTCGCTGCATCGCTTGCTGCGTCCGTCGGAACCGTGGCATTCGCAGTGCCGGACGAAGATGCCGCGCTCGCGGCGCTCGCCCCGCTCGCCCCGTCCGTGGCGCTTGCCGCAGAGGCCGCCTTCTCGCCCACCGGGCGGATGCGGATGCCGCGATCGTCGATCGTCACGTCGTAATGCACCGGCTTGTCGAGCGCCACCGCGGGCTTGGGCGGCCGTGGCGGCCTGGGCGGCAGGTGCTCGACGGTCTCCGAAATGCGCCACGTGAACGGCGGCAGGTTCTGCAACACGCCCGAAATGATCATCAGCAGGATGGAGAGCACGATGAAGCGCTTCCAGCTGATGCCGACCAGCCAGTTCGCGTAGGCGTGAAACGTGCGCACCGACCAGGCGGCGAAGCGCTGCGCGTGGCTGGGGGGCACGTTGGCTCCGGAATGTGTCGAACGGTTGGTCATGGGGTATGCGTAATAGGTACTGATGCCACTCTAGCGGCGAACCGCGCCTCCACCCAGCGCGAAGCGACACGCTGCGCGCGCGGTGCGACAGGGTGCATGACGCATCGACGGACCGTTCGCCCGCCGACCCGGCGAAACTGCGCGAAGGCCGTCTCGGTCGATCAGCGCCGCCCGAAACCCATGCGGCCGAGCAATCCGTCGCGATCGACAAGCTGGTGCTTGATGGCGGCGGCCACATGCAGCGCGACGAGTGCGGCGAGCGTGTACGCGAGCAGCGCATGCAGCGGCTTGAGCGACGCCGCGAGCGCCTTGTCCGCCGCGACGAAATCGGGCAGCGCGAGCGCGCCGAACCAGACCACCGGAAGACCAGCCGCCGAGCTGTAGGCCCAGCCGGCCAGCGGCACGGCGAAAAAGAGCACGTACATCGCGACGTGCGTGGCGTGCGCCGCGACGCGCTGCCAGCGGGCCATCGGCACATCGGGCGGCGGGCGGTGCGCAAGGCGCCAGGCAAGCCGCAGGAGCGAAAGCACAAGAATCGTGACGCCGGCCCACCGGTGCCAATGCACGAGCTTCAGGCGCAACGGCGAAACGGACAAGTCGCTCATGAAGTTGCCGACCAGCAGGCTGGCCAGGATCGCCGCCGCGAGCAGCCAGTGCAGCGCGATCGCGGTGGTGGTGTAGCGGGGATGCGTGGTCACGGGGTGAGTGCTTCGACTTGGACGCCGTGGATCGGCGCGCCCGATTCGATCTCGCCTGCCAGCAGTGCCATCGGGCGATTGTTGCCGGCTTTGCGCGCTGCCGCAGACCGCTCCGGGCCGCCCTTGAAGCGGCGGGCCGCGGCGCGCCGCGCGAGACGGTACGATCGAAGCGAACCGGAGAGGGTAGAGGCATGAACAAAGGTCAACGAAGCGTGATGGTGACCGGCGCCGCAGGGCACCTCGGCCGGGCCGTCGCCGCAGCATTCGATGCGCAGGGTGCCCGTCTGGTGCTCGTCGATCGTGATCAGGGGGCCCTCGATGAAGCGTTCGGTGGCGCGTCGGCGCCCGCGGGCGAGACGCTGCTGCTCGCGGCCGATCTGCTGGACGGCGCGAAAGTCGCCGCCGCCGTCGCCAGCGCCGTGCAGCGCTTCGGCCGCATCGACGCGGTGTGCCACCTCGCGGGCGGATTCCGGATGGGCGAGCCGGTGCACGAAACGTCGGATGCGAACTGGGATTTCCTGTTCGACATCAACACCCGCACGTTGCGCAACATCGCGCGCGGCGTCGTGCCGCAGATGCTCGCGCAGGGCGGTGGCCGGATCGTCACCGTCGGCGCGGCGTCGGCTTCGCGCGGGCTGGCGCAGATGGGCGCCTACACGGCGGCCAAGAGCGCGGCGATTCGGCTGACCGAAGCGATGTCGGCCGAACTGCGCGAGCACAACATCAACGTCAACTGCGTGCTGCCGACGATCATCGACACGCCCGCGAACCGCGCTTCGATGCCCGATGCCGATCCGGCGCGCTGGGTGGCGCCGGCCGCGCTCGCCGACGTCATCGTCTTCCTATGCTCGGATGCGGCGCGCGCGGTGCATGGTGCTGCGCTGCCGGTGTCGGGGTTGAGTTGAGTGCGTCGCTGGCGGTCGCGCTACGCGTGCGCGTTCGGCATGTGGGCGTCGTGAAGACAATCGCACAACCCTAACGAAGAACTGGAGAGTCGCATGAAGACCCGCGCAGCCGTCGCCTGGAAGGCCGGCGCCCCGCTCAGTATCGAAACCGTCGATCTCGAAGGCCCGAAGGCGGGCGAGGTGCTGGTCGAGGTCAAGGCCACCGGTATCTGCCACACCGACCAGTTCACGCTCTCGGGTGCCGACCCGGAGGGCCTGTTCCCCGCCATCCTCGGCCACGAGGGTGCCGGCGTCGTGCTCGAAGTCGGCCCTGGCGTGACGACGCTGAAACGCGACGATCACGTCATCCCGCTCTATACGCCGGAATGCCGGCAGTGCAAGTTTTGCCTTTCGCGCAAGACGAATCTGTGCCAGCTGATCCGTGGCACGCAGGGCAAGGGCCTGATGCCCGACGCGACGAGCCGCTTCTCGATCGACGGCAAGCCGATCCTGCACTACATGGGCACGTCGACCTTCGCCAACCACATCGTCGTGCCCGAAATCGCGCTCGCCAAGATCCGGAAAGACGCGCCGTTCGACAAGGTCTGCTACATCGGCTGCGGCGTGACGACCGGTGTCGGCGCGGTGCTCTTCACGGCCAAGGTCGAGGCCGGCGCCAACGTCGTCGTGTTCGGCCTCGGCGGCATCGGGCTGAACGTGATCCAGGGCGCGCGGATGGTGGGCGCCGACAAGATCATCGGCGTCGACCTGAACCCGGCGCGCGAGGCGATGGCGCGTCAGTTCGGCATGACGCACTTCGTCAACCCGAACGAACTTGACAAGGGCGTTGTCGACGTCGTCGATGCGATCGTGCAGCTCACCGACGGCGGCGCCGACTACAGCTTCGAGTGCATCGGCAACACGACGACGATGCGCCAGGCGCTGGAGTGCTGCCACAAGGGCTGGGGGCAGAGCGTGATCATCGGCGTCGCCGCCTGCCGGCGCCGAGATCGCGACAAGGCCGTTCCAGCTCGTCACCGGCCGCGTCTGGAAGCGGCTCGGCCTTCGGCGGCGCACGCGGGCGCACCGACGTGCCGAAGATCGTCGACTGGTACATGGACGGCAAGATCAGCATCGACCCGCTGATCACGCACACGCTTGAAGCTCGAGGACATCAACCACGGCTTCGAGTTGATGGAGCGCGGCGAGTCGATCCGTTCGGTGGTCGTCTACTGAAAGCGAGGACTTGAGCACGACCACCTGATCGCAAGACCCCGCGCGGCGCCACTATGTCGGCATCGCCCGCAGCGCGTTCTCCAGCGCCAGTAGATCGGCCTCGGTCGTGTAGCCCGCTACCGAAACGCGCACGAAGTGGCGACCGGCGTGCGTCGTCACTGGCACCTCGATGCGGTGCTGCTCGAACAAGAATCGGCGCAGTGCGTCCGCGTCGTGCGTGGCCACCAGCAGCGGCACCATCAGCGCGAAGTCCGCGTCGGGCGCGATCGGGGGCAGTCCGGTGCGCGCCGCCACGCGCTGCATCAGCACTGTCGCCAACGCATGGCCGCGTGCGCGCACGAGCGGCCCGAGATGCCGGCGGTGGAAGTCGAGCGCCGCCGATACCGCCAGCCAGGCGCTCGGGTCGCGCGTGCCCTGCCACTGCAGTCGGCGCTCCAGCGTCGAGCGGCCGAGATAGGCATCGAATCCGCTGTGGCCGCCGGTGCCCTCGGCGTAGCCCCAGCTTGTCACCGTGGCGTGTAGCTGAGCGTGATGCTCCGGCCGAGCGTGCAGGAAGCCGGCGCCCTTGGGTGCGCAGACCCATTTGTGCAGGTTGGCGGCATAGAAGTCGGCGCCGACAGCGTCCAAGTTCAGTTCGATCTGGCCCGGCGCGTGCGCGCCGTCGATCAGCGTGAGCAAGCCCCGCGCCCGCGCCGCGGCGCAGAGTTCGGCCACCGGGAACACGAGCGCGGTGGTCGACGTGATGTGGCTGGCAAAGACCAGCCGCGTGCGCGGCCTGGCGTGCGCAAGCACCTGCTCGACGAAGCGGCCGCGGTCGAAGGGCAGCGGCACCGTCGCACGCACATAGGTCGCGCCGCGCTCTTCGCACACGCGCTGCCAGGTGGCGTCGCAGGCGCCGTACTCGTGATCGGTCGTCAGTACCTCGTCGCCGGGCTGGAGGTCGAGCGACCTCGCGACGACGTTGACCGCGGTCGTCGCGTTGGGCATGAACACCAGATCATCGGCACGCGCGCCGACGAAGCCGCCGAGCGCCTCGCGCGCGTCCCGCAGCAACTCGGCCGAGCGCCGGCCGAGGAACTCGACCGGGTTGCGCTCCATCTCGTCCTGCCAACGGCGCTGATCGGCCAGCACCTCGCGCGGGCACGCGCCGAAGCTGCCGTGGTTCAGGAAGACAAGTGCCGGGTCGAGCAGGAAGTGTTCGCGCATCGCGGCCCAGTTTAGGGGAGGCGCCAGCGTTCGACCGAGTTCGTGCCACCTTGCCGATGTCCGGCGATGCCTTGTGTGCAACAGGCGATGACGGGCGGCTTTAGCATTGCCGATTGATGTCCGAACAGCGAACCGGAATCCCTCATGAACCGCCCCATCACCACAGCGCTCGAACATGGCACCCTGACTGCGGCCACAGCGCCGAAGAACGCAGCCGTCGCGGTCAAACCGGCGGCGCTCGGCATCCTCGGTGCGCTCAGTGCTTCGCACCTGATCAACGACATGATGCAGTCGCTGATCCTGGCGCTCTACCCCGTGCTCAAGGGCACGTTCGCGCTGTCCTTCACCCAGATCGGGCTCATCACGCTCACCTTCCAGCTCACTGCATCGTTGTTCCAGCCCTTGATCGGCCTCTACACCGACCGGCGGCCGATGCCGTATTCGCTTCCCCTGGGCATGACGTCGACGCTGTGCGGCCTGCTGTTCCTCGCCTATGCGCCGAACTACGCCACATTGCTTCTCGCCGCGGCGTTCGTCGGCTTGGGTTCGGCTGTCTTTCATCCGGAGTCATCCCGGGTCGCGCGCCTGGCGTCCGGCGGGCGCCATGGCTTTGCGCAGTCGATGTTTCAGGTCGGCGGCAATACCGGGAGCGCAATCGGGCCGCTGCTCGCGGCGCTGGTGATCGTGCCCTACGGTCAGCACGCCGTTGCGTGGTTCGCGCTGTTCGCGCTGCTGGGCATCTTCATGCTCTCGGGCGTCAGCCGCTGGTATGCCGCTGGCCATGTTCCGAAGGGGCGCGTGCGACCGGCACCCGAAGCGTCACCCTACCCGCGCAAGACCGTGCTCGGCGCCATCGCGGTGCTGTTGGTGCTGATCTTTTCGAAGTTCTTCTACATCGCAGGCATCAGCACGTTCTACACGTTTTACTTGACGGACAAATTCGACGTTTCGGTGCGCGACGCCCAATTGCATCTGTTCGTTTTCCTGTTCGCCGCTGCGCTGGGCACGTTGCTCGGCGGGCCGGTGGGCGACCGCATCGGCCGCAAGCCGGTGATCTGGTTTTCGATCCTCGGCATCGCGCCTTTCGCGCTGCTGCTGCCGCACGCGAATCTGTTCTGGACGACCGTGCTCACGGTACTCATCGGCCTGATCCTGTCCTCTGCGTTCTCCGCAATCCTCGTCTATGCGCAGGAGCTGATGCCGGGCAAGATCGGGATGGTCTCGGGGCTGTTCTTCGGCTTCGCATTCGGCATGGGCGGCCTCGGGGCCGCAGTGCTTGGCGTACTGGCCGATCGCACGAGCATCGAATTTGTCTACCAGGCAATCGCCTATCTGCCGTTGCTCGGCGTGGTCGCGGTGCTGCTGCCAAGAAAGCGCGGCGCGCTGCCGACGCCCTTCATCGCGTAGCGCGCGACCGAGCTGGCCTGCGTCGACAAGGAGTGCGCCGCGCGGTGTAACGCGCGCGCAGGAGTCGCTACCTGGCCGGCAGGGGACTCAGCAGCAGCAGCTTCAAGGCGTAGAGCACGACGAGGGTGCCGACCAAGTCGCCGATCAGCATCGTGAGAATGTCGGCGGGATTGGCTATGGGGTCGTTCAGCAGTATGAAGACCAGGCAGTGCAACAGCGCGCTGCAGGTTGCATTCGCGAGGGCGAGTTGCGCCAAGGCGCCGACGCTCAGCCCGCGAAGGTCAGGCTTCAGCCCAAGAGGCTCGCGCATGAGCGCGACCGCCAGCAGCGGCGCCAGGGCAGACATCGGCGCGGCGATGAGCACGGCCGGAGTCCAACTGCCGAACACTTGGCTGCTGGTCACGAGGGCGCCGATCCACAAACCCAGCGCCCCGGGCAAACCCCAGATCAACACGGCGATCAGGCGCAGGGCGGCGGGCAGGAATATCCAGCTGGCCGCCTGGGTCTTCTCGAGGGAGTGGAACGCCCAATCATTGAGCCAATACAGGCATACCCAGAGGACAGCGATGCCTGCAGCAACCGGAAAACTCCGAATAACCCGCTGCAGGGAAGCCTCACTCGTCACGAGTGGCAAGCTTCAAACACTGCCCGAGTTTCGCGAACCACGCGTGCGTGTCACTGGTGGGTTCGATGACGCGCAGGCGGCTGTCGCTTTCGTGCTCGCGCAGCACGATCAGGCCCTTTTCCTGCAGCCGCTTCAGGCGCCGATGCACCGTGGAGGGTGAGGCGTCAGGCGAGAGCCGCATCGCTTCCAACACCGTGACCTGCGCGCCAGTGGCCCAGACGGCTGCGAGTGCGTTCAGTACGCGCTCTTCCACCGCGTCCAGGCTCGGGAACGAGGGCAGGCTGCGCACCGCGTTCACCAGGTTGAGGAATCGCAGATAGGTTTGGGATGCGTCTTTGGGCTTGATCACGGTCGGTGCTTCTGGGCAGCATTCTCCTCAAATTGACACGGATTTCAAGCCCCCGAGGCGACAGGTCGGATGAAGCCTCATCCTTGCCATGAGGCCCTCATGCAAGATGGACGCAGTCCTTCACCACTTGTCGTCTTCACGACGATCCCGGCTCGGCTTCGCGGCATCGGTGATGGCGCTTCGGTCATGACGGTCTGCCGCGCGGCAACGCGGGTCGGCTTCATCGCGACGGCCGCCACCGGGAAGATCTCGCTCACGACTGCGCCACCGATCTGCCCGGGAAGTGAACTCAGTGTCGGCTGACGGTCGCTCAAGCGCGGCGATCCACCGCTGTCTGACGTGCGCGCTGGCGCACGACTTCCGACGCTCTCAGGCCGCCTGTCGTTGCCCCGCCGCGCCGCGCCACGCGGCCATCAGCGTCGCCCACTTCGCGCGGGCCGCGACGAGATGGCGGTCCTTCACGTGGCCGTAGCCGCGGATCTCTTCCGGGATGCGTGCGATATCGACCGCCTGCGCAAGCTTTTCGGCTGACAGCGTCGCGAGCAGTTCCTCGATGCACGCGCGGTACTCGCCGATCAGCGCGCGTTCGGTCTTGCGCTCCTCACTGCGGGCGAAGATGTCGAGCGCGCCGCCGCGCAGGCCCTTCAACTTCGCAAGAAAGCCGAAGGCGGTCAGCATCCACGGCCCGTAGGCGCGCTTCACAAGTTCACCCTTGTCGTTGCGCTTCGCGGTGAGGGGCGGCGCGAGGTGGTAGTGCAGCTTGTAGTCGCCCTCGAACTGCGACGCGATGCGATCGAGGAAGGCCTTGTCGGTGTGCAGGCGCGCCACCTCGTATTCGTCCTTGTAGGCCATCAGCTTGAACAGGTAGCGGGCGACGGCTTCGGTGAGCTTCGTGCTCGCGTGCGGCGCTTCGGCCACGCGGACCTTCTCGACGAACGCTCTGTATTGCTGCGCGTAGGCGGCGTCCTGATACGCGGTGAGGAACTCGACGCGCTTGGCGATCATCTCGGCCAAGCCAGGCTTCTTCGCGAACTGGATCACCTTCGCTGTCGAGGCGAGGGATTGCACGATCGCCTGAACGCCCGCCGCGTCGTGTGCCGCGCGGCGGCCCCATTCGAATGCGGCCTTGTTGTTCGCGACCTGTACCGCGTTGAGTTCGATCGCGCGCATCAGCGAGGCGTGCGATAGCGGCACGCGGCCCTTCTGCCACGCGTAGCCGAGCAGCAGCGGATTAGTGTAGATCGAGTCGCCAATCAACTGCACCGCGAGCTGATCCGCATCGACGCTGCCGACACGTTCGGTACCCACCGCGGCTGCGACCGCGGCTTCGCACTGCCCCTGCGGGAACTGCCAGTTCGGGTTGCTGACGAAGGCCGCTGTCGGCGTGCCATGCGTGTTGAGTGCGACGTAGGTGCGGCCTTCGCGCATCACCGCCATCGTCGCCTTGTTGGCGGCGACGAGTGGGTCGCAGGCGATCACGAGATCAGCTTCGGCGGTGCCGACCTTGGTGGTGTGGATCGCGTCTCGGTGGTCGGCGATCTGCACGTGGCTCCACGTGCTGCCGCCCTTTTGCGCGAGGCCGCCCGCGTCCTGCGTGACGATGCCCTTGCCTTCGATGTGCGCTGCCATGCCGAGCAGCTGGCCGATCGTGATCACGCCGGTGCCGCCGACACCGCCCACGACGATGCCGAATGCCTTCTCGGCCGAAGGCAGCACGGGCTCGGGCAGCGGCGGCAGCGCGAACGGGTCAGGCCGCGCGCTGTCGGCCCTCTTCGCCGACTTGCGTTGCCCGCCTTCGACCGTGACGAAGCTCGGGCAGAAGCCCTTCACGCAAGAGAAATCCTTGTTGCAGGTGTTCTGGTTGATCGTGCGCTTGCGACCGAACTCGGTTTCGAGCGGCTCGACCGAGAGGCAGTTGCTCTGTACAGAGCAGTCGCCGCAGCCTTCGCAGACGAGCTCGTTGATGATGACGGTCTTGGCGGGCGTCGCCATCGTGCCGCGCTTGCGGCGGCGGCGCTTCTCGGTCGCGCAGGTCTGGTCGTAGATGATGACGGTGCAGCCCGCGACTTCGCGCAGCATCTTCTGCACCGCGTCGAGCTCGTCGCGGTGGCGCACCGTGACGCCAGGCGCGAGGTTCTTCACGCCTTCGTATTTCTCGGGTTCGTCGGTGACGACGACGATTTGCTTCGCGCCCTCGGCCTCGAGCTCGCGCGTCATCTCCGGCACGCGCAAGGTGCCGTCGATCGGCTGGCCGCCGGTCATCGCGACGGCGTCGTTGAAGAGCACCTTGTAGGTGATGTTCACCTTCGCCGCGATGCTCTGGCGGATCGCGAGCAGGCCCGAGTGGAAGTAGGTGCCGTCGCCGAGATTGGCGAAGATGTGCTTGTCTTTCGTGAACGGCGCTTGACCCACCCATGAGACGCCCTCGCCGCCCATCTGGCTGAACGTCACCGTGCTGCGGTTCATCCAGACCGCCATGTAGTGGCAGCCGATGCCTGCCACTGCGCGCGAGCCTTCCGGTACGCGCGTCGAGGTGTTGTGCGGGCAGCCGCTGCAAAAGTAGGGGATGCGATCGCCGGTGTCGGCTGACTTCAGCGTCAGGCTGCGCTCCTTCGCGTCGACGATGGCGAGGTGCGCGTCCATGCGTGCGGCGACGTCTTCCGGCACGCCGAGCTTCTTCAGGCGTTTGGCGATCGCGCGCGCGATGATCGCCGGCGTCAAATCCGCCTGCGGGCGCAGCAGCCAGTTCTGGCTCGGGTTGGGTTGCGACCATTCGCCGCCGCTGCCCTCTTGACCATCTGCGCTTTCGTCGAACTTGCCGAGCACGTTCGGCCGCACGTCGGGCCGCCAGTTGTAGAGCTCTTCCTTCAACTGGTATTCGATGACCTGGCGCTTCTCCTCGACGACGAGGATCTCCTGCAAGCCTTGCGCGAACTCGCGCGTGATCGTCGCCTCCAGCGGCCAGACGACGTTGACCTTGTGCACCCGGATGCCGAGCGTGCGGCATTGCGTGTCGGTGAGCCCCAGATCCTGCAGCGCCTGGCGCGTGTCGTTCCACGCCTTGCCGCTTGCGATCAGGCCGAAGCGCGCGTTTGGCGAATCGACCACCGTGTAGTTCAGCTTGTTGGCGCGAATGTAGGCAAGCGCCGCGTACCACTTGTAGTCGAACAGCCGCGCCTCCTGATCGAGCGGGCCGTCCGGCCAGCGGATGTGCACGCCGCCCGGCGGCATCTGGAAGTCCTCCGGCAGCACGATCTTCACGCGATCAGGGTCGACGCTGACGCTTGAGGACGATTCGACGATCTCCTGGATCGTCTTCATGCCCGACCAGACGCCCGCGAAGCGGCTCAGCGCGAGCGCATGCAGCCCCATATCGAGGATCTCCTGCACGCCCGATGGGAAGAACACCGGCAGCCCGCAAGCCTTGAAGATGTGGTCGCTCTGGTGCGCCGCGGTGCTGCTCTTCGAAATATGGTCGTCGCCCGCGATCGCGATCACGCCGCCGTGCGGCGCCGTGCCCGCCATGTTGGCGTGCTTGAAGACGTCCGAGCAGCGATCGACGCCCGGGCCCTTGCCGTACCAGATGCCGAACACGCCGTCGAACTTCTTCGATTGCGGATAGAGCTCGAGTTGCTGCGTGCCCCAGACCGCGGTCGCCGCGAGTTCCTCGTTGACGCCCGGCTGGAAGACGATGTTCTGCACGGCGAGGTGCTTTTGCGCGCTCCACAGCGCCTGGTCGTAGCCGCCGAGCGGCGAGCCGCGGTAGCCGCTGACGAAGCCGCCCGTCTTCAGCCCGGCGGCGGCGTCGCGCCGCACCTGCAGCATCGGCAGCCGCACGAGCGCCTGCACGCCGCTCATGAAAGCCTGGCCCGATTCGAGCTGGTACTTGTCGTCGATGGTGACGCTCTCGAGGGCGCGGCGGACGGCTTCGGGCAGGGGGGCGTTCATGCGCGGGACTCCTCGGGGTGCAAGTCGCAGTGCGGCGCCCGGCAACAAAGCGCGGCGCATGCACTGGGAAGGAAAGGGTGGCGAAGCGCTGCAGTTTAGGCAAAGTGGGCCCGGAAGTCTTTTCGTTCTTTGCCTTGAATCCGCTACGCAAGGCAATATCCTTTCGCCATTTCAGCGGAGATGCTGCAGATGGCGCTCAAATCAAAGAAATCAGGGCAAACCCTAGACGCAGAGGAGCCGCCTGCGGTTTCTGCAGCGGCTCCAGCGGCGGCTTCTGCGGCGGCCGTTGCGCCACACGGCGACCGGCTCGACCGCTACGACATTGCGATACTCGCGGAGCTGCAGCGCGAGGCGCGCTTGACAAATGCCGAGCTGTCGGCGCGCATCGGCCTGTCGGCGGCGCCCACCTGGCGGCGCGTCAAGTGGCTCGAGCGCGAGGGCTACATCACCGGCTACCGGGCGGAGCTGGACCGCCGCAAGCTCGGCCTCGGCGTGCTCGCCTTCGTGCGCGTCGATGCCGACCGCAACACCGGCGAGGCGACGCGCGAGCTCGAGGACGCTATCCGCCGCCTGCCGGAAGTGATTTCGTGCCACTACATCTCGGGCGCGGGCACCTTCGAGCTGCAGGTCATCGTGACGGACCTGGAGGCTTTCTCGCAGTTTTCGATCAAGACCCTTTTGAATCTGCCGAATGTGAAAGACATCCACACGAGTTTTTCACTCGGCGAGGTCAAGGCGGGCGCGGCGCTGCCGCTCGCCCACCTGCGGCCTTAGCTTGGTACTTCCCCCGATCGATGACATTCGCCTCCCACCTGTCCCACGTCTTCGTCGGCAGCGACGCGCGGTCGCGGCGTCAGGTGCTGTACTGGGCGATCACGGTCGGGCTGTATGCGGTGTGCGTGCTGCTGCTGGTGTTCGAGAGCCGGGTCGGTGTCGCCGACCCCGCGGTGGTATCACTGCTCGTCAGCATCATCGTCGCTGGCACCTTGATGTTTTACGTGCCGGTGCGCATGAGCCAGCGCCTCAGCCTGTCACCATCACTACTGGCAATGGCGCAGGCTGTGTTCGCGATCACCGGCATCGTCGCCTCCTATGCCACGATCGGCCCGGCGCGCGGCGGCACGCTCGCGATCCTTGTCGTCGTGCTCGTGTTCTGCTCTTTCGCGCTGACGCCGCGCCAGTCCTACGCGATGAGCGCGTTTGCGATCGTGCTGCTCGGCGTCACGATGCTGGTGATGAACCGCCTGCAGCCCGAACGCTACGCCGCCGGCCTGGAGTTCGTGCACTTCACGCTTGCCGCGACCATGCTCGGCGCCGTCACGTTCCTGACCGGGCGGTTGAGTGAGTTGCGCAACAAGCTCAAGAACCAGCGCGCCGAGCTCGCGCAGGCGCTCGAGCGCATTCAAAAGATGGCGACGCGCGATGACCTGACGCTGCTCACGAACCGCAGGCACATGAACGAATTGCTCGCTTATGAGAAGGAGCGTCACGACCGCAAGGGCCATGCGCTGTCGCTCGCGCTGCTCGACATCGATTGGTTCAAGCGCGTCAACGACGTGCACGGCCACGCCGCCGGTGACGAAGTGCTGCGCGACTTCGCGCGCCAGGCGCTCGGCGCGGTGCGCAGTACCGACGTGCTCGCGCGATGGGGCGGCGAGGAGTTCCTGGTCATGCTGCCGGACACCGAGCCGCAGGCGGCGGCGATGGTGCTCGAGCGCATGCGCGCGCAGATGGCGGCACACGAATTCAGTGCGGGCGAGGTCCCGCTCAAGATCAGCTTCTCGGCCGGGCTGACGGTGGCGCGCAGTGGCGAGCCGATCGCCGACACGATTGCACGCTCGGACGCCGCGCTCTACGCCGCGAAGGCGGCAGGGCGCAATCGGGTTGTCAGCGCATGAAGCCGGACATGTCGTCGTACATGACGCCACGTCTGTTGCGCCACATGACGCCGCGCAAGAGCCTCACACGACGCCGTACGAGACGCCGTACGAGACGCCGTACGTGACGCCGTACGAGACGCCGTACGTGACGCCGTACGAGACGCCGCGCATGCGCGCTGCGATGCGGCATGTCGCCGCGGCCGCGCTATTTGCGCAGCTCGTGGTGTTCGCTCAGCTCGCGCTTTGGTCGAGCGGGGTCGCGGCTGCCCTGCCGGCGCGCAACCTGTGCATCGAATTGCGCGAAGCCAGCGCCGACGGCGTCGATGCCGCAGCGGGTTGGCAAGTCAGCAGTACCGACGCACGCGCCGCGCGCGAACAGCCGCCGCAGCGCTTGTGCGTGCAAAACGGCGAGCGCGCGGCGATGAACATTGGCGTGACCCGGCCGGTACAGGTCTGGCAAGCGGCGCCCGGCGTCGTGTTGCCGTTGCCAGTGCCGACGACGCAATGGATCCCGGCGGGCCAGCGTTTGGGAGTACGCGCGCGCTGGGGCGGCGGACGCGAGCCGGTGCAACTCGAGATCGACGCCCATGCGGGCCGCTTCGACCCGAGCGTCGCACCCGGCAGCGGCGAGGCGCCATCGCGCGCCGAAGCTGGCGTGCAGACGACGCTGCGCGTGCCGCTCGACACCTGGGTCACGATCGCCGCGGCCGGTACTGAGGCCGATGGCGCCGACAACGCGGGTGTCGTCTCGACTGCTTCAGCGCGCGCCGGGCATCGGCTGCAGGTGCGCATCACGCTCGCACCCTGAAGCGCCTCCGCACCCGGCGCCGGGCGGCGTTGTGGCCGTACCCGGGCAACCAGAGCGCCTACAGTTGCGACCGCAGCCGGGCAGGCAGAGCTCGCAGTTACGACCGCAGCCGGGCAGCCAGAGTCCCCACAGCTACGGCCGTGGCCAGAGCACCCAAAGCTTGAGCGGCTGTTTCATGCGCCCGGCCTGCTGCTCGGCCGTGTCGCCCCAGCCCCAGAAGTAGTCAGCGCGCACCGCGCCGGTGATGGCGCTGCCGGTGTCCTGCGCCATCGTCAGGCGGCGCAGCGGCGTGTCGCTCAGGGGCTCGGTGGATGCGAGCCATACGGGGGTGCCGTAGGGCACGCTGGACGGATCGACCGCGATCGAACGCCCCGGCGTGAGCGGCACGCCCTGCGCGCCGTTCGGCCCTGCGGCCGGATCGGTGAGCGGCGTTTCGCGAAAGAACACATAGCGCGGGTTGCTCCACAGCAATGCGTTGAGGCGCGCCGGATTGCGCACCGCCCAGGCGCGGATTGCAGGCCACGAGGCTTCGCCCGGCTTCAACGCGCCCTGCTCGATCAGCCAGCGCCCGACCGATTTGTAGGGCTGATCGTTGCTGCCCGCGTATGAGACGCGAACAAGTTGCACGCCGCCATCGGCACCGCGAATCGTCAGGCGCCCCGAGCCCTGGATATGCAGCACGAGGGCGTCGAGCGGATCGTCGAGGTAGGCGATCTCGCGCCCGCGCAACGCGGCCCTGGTCGCGGGCGACGCGTCGATCTGCTGTCGCGTCCAGTAGGGGCGGCGGGTCGCCAGATCCGGCGGCGGGGCGTAGAGGGGAATGCGAAACGCACCGCGCGGTTGGCGCGAGGCGTCGAACTGCGGCTCGAAGTAGCCGGTCAAGAGGCCGTCGCGGTTGCCGTCGATCGCCTCGACGCGATAGGCCTGCAGGTGCTGCTGCAGCCATGCGCGCTGGGTTGCGTCATCGGCGTTCGCGAACTGGCCTGCCTGCTGGCACAGCTTCGCCCACGGCCCGGCAGGCCGCCCGCAGCCGCGCAGCAGTGCCGGCCACCATTCGCGCAGCGGGTCCGCCTCCCAGCCGGGCAGCTCGGCAAACGGCACGGCGACCCAGCGCGCGTTGGCGCGTTGGATGAGTGCGGGTGCGGGCGTCGGTGCAGCCGCGGCGGCGGCGGCGCTGACGGAACCTGCGACGCCGGCTCGGGCCCGCTCTGGCAGGCGGCGAGCACTCCTAGAATCGTACCCAACATCACGCCGCGCATGGCGCGCGTGCCACCCATCACGCGGCGTATGACGCGCGCGCCGCGGCCCGTGGCGCGCGATACGCCGGTTCGCGACGCGGCTCTGGGGAATCCGACCATGTGGCTCATCTTGCTGGAAGCGTTTGGCGCCGGGCTGGTGCTGGTGCTGATCGTGTGGTGGACCATGTTCTCCGGCCGCAAGCGCGGCGAACGCCCACCGCCGGAGGATTGACCTCGCAGCGGGGTCGCAGCTCAGCCAAGGCCTGGATTCAGTGCAGCGTCGACGCGAGCGCCAGCGTGAATTCGCCGACCGGCGCCTCGAACGGCATCGCCTCGTCGGTCATGCAGTAGAAGCGGCCCTGCATCGTGCCGTTCGGCGTCGGCAGGCGCAGCCAGCTCGTGTATTCGAAGGATTCGCCGGGTTGCAGCAGCGGCTGCTTGCCGACCACGCCCAGGCCGCGCACTTCCTCGACGCGGCCGGTGGCGTCGGTGATGATCCACTGGCGGCCGATCAACTGCGCCGGCGCATCGCCGCTGTTGCGGATCCTCACCGTGTAGGCGAACGCGTGCGCGCCGGCGTCGGGTTGCGATCGCTCGGGCAGCGGGCTGACGCTGACGCTGCAGCTGAATTCGGGTCTGGGCATGGCGGCATTATCAGAGAGCGGCTAGCGGTGCACGGCTGCGCGCTCCTAGAATCGACTCACGCCTTCGCACTCCCCACCACCATGCGCCAAGCCCTGATCGCTCCGAGCCTGTTGTCCGCCGACTTCGCCCGCCTCGGCGATGAGTTGCGCGACGTGATCGCCGCCGGCGCCGACTGGATCCACTTCGACGTGATGGACAACCACTATGTGCCGAACCTCAGCTTCGGCCCGATGGTGTGCCAGGCGCTGCGCAAGCATGCGGCCACGCCCGACGGCAAGCGCGTGCCGATCGACGTG
Organism: uncultured beta proteobacterium; assembly: GCA_963774675.1. Taxonomy (GTDB): domain Bacteria; phylum Pseudomonadota; class Gammaproteobacteria; order Burkholderiales; family Burkholderiaceae_C; genus CAIKUF01. The sequence continues at coordinate 83,348 of CAVZFV010000010.1, forward strand.
CACCTGATGGTGCAGCCGGTCGACGCGCTTGCACAAGCCTTTGCCGAGGCCGGGGCCGACTCCATCAGCTTCCATCCCGAGGCGAGCCTGCACGTGGACCGCACGCTGCAGCTCATCCAGGCGGCGGGCTGCAAGGCGGGGCTCGTGTTCAACCCGGCGGCTTCGCTCGACGTGCTGGAGTGGGAGATCGACAAGCTCGACATCGTGCTTGCTGATGAGCGTGAACCCGGGCTTCGGCGGCCAGAGCTTCATCCCCGGCGCGCTGCAGAAGATCGAGCGGGTGAGGAAGCTGATCGACGCCAGCGGCCGCGACATCCGCCTCGAGGTCGACGGCGGCATCAAGACCGAGAACATTCGCGCCGTGTTCGACGCCGGCGCCGACACCTTCGTTGCCGGCAGCGCGATCTTCGGCCAGAAGGACTACAAGGCCGTGATCTCGGCGATGCGCGCGGCCATTGCGCGCTGAAGCGAAACTGACGACCCCCGGCCGTCTGGCGGCCGCCCCCCGCGGGCACCGAACCCGACCGGGAGACCCGGATCGGGTTCGGTGCGCTAACACCGCTGTACCCTCTGGTTGCCTGCGGCAACCTGTTCCCGAGGGGAAAGCGAGCCCGTTTGATGCGTCGCGGGTGGCGCGAAGTGCGGTGGAGCAACAGAGTCGCCTGCAACCGATGGCGCGCTGACATCAGGGGCATTCCGGAGTCAGCTTCCTCACCGAGCGACCTGGGATCACCATCCGCACGCCGTATCCCCGGCACAAGGAAAGGATGATCACGATGAACACAAACACGATCACGAAGCAGATCTCGCTCCTCGCAGCGGCGCTGCTGCTCGCTGCCGGCTCGGGCCTGGCGTGGGCGAACGACCTGAAGCTCAGCGGGGCGCAAGAGGTGCCGCCCGTCACCACCTCGGCGGCGGGTACCGGCAGCATCACTGTCGCCGCCGACGGTGCCGTGAGCGGCAGCGTCACGACAACCGGTGTGGCCGGAACCATGGCGCACATCCATCTTGCCGCGATGGGCAAGAACGGCCCCGTCATCATCCCGCTGACGAAGACCGGTGAGGGCGTGTGGTCGGTGCCGCCCGGCGCGAAGCTCAACCCGGAGCAGATGAAGAGCTATGAGGCAGGCGACCTCTACGTCAACGTGCACAGCGACGCGCACAAGGGCGGCGAAGTCCGCGCACAACTCAAGCCTTGAACGGGAGCAGGCGCAGGCGCGGGGCGGCCTGCCTGTTGCTCCACTTCAGCGTGCGGTGGGCGGTCGCGCGCGGCGCTGGTCGCGCAGCATGAAAAGGTAAAGCCCCTCGACCTTCTCGCGCGCCCACGGCGTCTTGCGTAGCAGCCTCAGGCTCGACGTGATGCTCGGTTCGTGCGTGAAGCAACGCAGCGGGATGCGCTGGCCGAGTTCCTCCCAGCCGTAGTGCGCGACGAGGGCGGTGACGATCGTCTCGAGCGTCAGCCCGTGCAGCGGATTGCGCGCCTGTACGGGCGGATCGTTCTGGTCGGACATGCGACGATTCTGGGTGCAATCCCCTGTGTGCGTGCCGAAAGTCGCAGCGATCGCTCGCCGTGCGCTGTCAGAATCCGCCGATTCAATCGAATTCTTGCCGCGCCTCTTGCCCGCCGACTCTCACCTCGCAACCGGGCTTCAAGCCGCGATCGTCGACCTCGACGGCACGCTCGTCGACACGCTGGATGATTTCGTCGCAGCGCTTGGCGCAACGCTCGCCGACTTCGGATTGCCGCCTTTGGATCGCGCATTCGTCGCACGTACCGTCGGCAAAGGTTCGGAACATCTGCTGCGCCGAGCCCTTGCCGAGGTGGGCGCCGAGGCGGGCGCAAGCGCAGACTTGTTCGACAAGGCGATGGCGCGATACCAGCAGCACTACCGGGTGGTCAACGGCCGCCATTCGCGCGTCTATCCTGGCGCCGCGCAGGGACTCGCGCGCCTCAGGGCGCACGGCCTGAGCCTTGCCTGCGTGACCAACAAGCCGACGACGTTCGCGCGCGAGCTGTTGCAGGCCAAGGGCCTCGCCGGGCACTTCAGCCATGTCTTCGGCGGCGATGCGTTCGCTCGGCGCAAGCCCGACCCGCTGCCGTTGCTCGAAACCTGCGCAGCGCTGGCCACTGAACCGCGGCGCACGTTGATGGTGGGAGATTCGCGCAATGACGCGCAAGCCGCGCGCGCCGCGGGTTGCCCGGTCGTGCTCGTCACCTACGGCTACAACCATGGCGAGCCCGTGCGCGAGGTCGATGCCGACGCCTTCGTCGATCGGATCGACAAGATTGCGCTCGACGCATTCGCCTGCTCGTACGGTTGGCGGGGCGAGATCGGCTCCGGATAGGAGCGCGGCAGTGCCCGGCGGCTTCGCTCATCGCCTGCTACACTTTTCCGATGTTCAGCGCGCGCAAGTTCACGCACAGGTCGCACGACCGGGGAGCCTGGCCCTGGCGTCGGCCCGCCGCGCCGGTTTAGGCGCTGGCGGGTGGCGTGAGGGGCGCAACGGCGCCGCCGCGCCTTCCGACTCCCATCGGGCCGAGTTCGATCGGCCCTGATCGAATCGAATCACCCCGCTGCTTCGCGCATTGGCGCATTGGCGGGGCTCGCGCAAGGTCCACCAGACGTGATCACTGAACTCGAATTCAAGAGCCTTGCGCAGCAGGGTTTCAATCGCATCCCGTTGCTCGTCGAGGCGTTCGCCGACCTCGAGACGCCGCTCTCGCTCTACCTCAAACTCGCGTACGGAACGCCCCAAGGTCCGGGCTGCGCCCAGCCCGCCCCCCACGGGGATCAAGGAAACTTGGGGCGGCCCGGCGTTTCCTTGCGCGACGGCAGCGGCAAGCACAGCTTCCTGCTCGAATCGGTTGTCGGCGGCGAACGCTTCGGCCGCTATTCGTTCATCGGCCTGCCGGCGCGCACGCTGCTGCGCGCAAGCGGCTTCAAGACCGAAGTCGTCACCGACGGCGCAGTCGTCGAGACGCATGAGGGCAACCCGCTCAATTTCATCGCCGCCTATCAGCAGCGTTTCAAGGTCGCTTTGCGCCCGGGCTTGCCGCGCTTTTGCGGCGGTTTGGCCGGCTACTTCGGCTATGACGCGGTGCGCTTCATCGAGCCGAAGCTCGCGAAGACGTGGAAGGCGGGCGGCATCGACACGCCCGACATCCTGCTGCTGCAGTGTGAAGAGCTCGCCGTGATCGACAATTTGTCGGGGCGGCTCTACCTGATCGTCTACGCGAACCCGGCGGAGCCGGAGGCCTATTTCAGGGCCAAGCGGCGGCTCGCGGAGCTCGGTGACAAACTCACGACCAGCGTTACTGCGCCGCATGTGAAACGCGTCGCGGCGCAAGACGTGGAACGTGAGTTCGCGAAGAGCGACTACGTCGCCGCCGTGTTGAAGGCCAAGGACTACATCGCGGCCGGCGACATGATGCAGGTGCAGATCGGCCAGCGGCTGAAGAAGCGCTACACGGAAAGCCCGCTGTCGCTCTATCGGGCGCTGCGCTCGCTGAACCCTTCGCCCTACATGTTCTTCTACGACATGGGCGAGTTCCAGATCGTCAGCGCGAGCCCCGAAATCCTGGTGCGCCACGAGCGTGTGCCCGAAGGCGAGAAGGTGACTATCCGCCCGCTCGCCGGCACCCGGCCGCGCGGTGCGACGCCCGAGCAGGACAAGGCGCTCGAGGCCGAGCTGCTCGCCGATCCGAAGGAGCGAGCCGAGCATGTGATGCTGATCGACCTGGCGCGCAATGACATCGGCCGCATCGCGAAGACCGGCAGCGTGAAGGTGACCGAGGCTTTCGTCGTCGAGCGCTACTCGCACGTGATGCACATCGTGAGCAATGTCGAGGGGCTGCTGAAGGACGGCATGACGAACCTCGACGTGCTGCGCGCGACCTTTCCCGCCGGCACACTGACCGGCGCGCCCAAAGTGCGCGCGATGGAGATCATCGACGAGTTGGAGCCCGTCAAGCGCGGCATCTATGGCGGCGCCTGCGGCTACCTGAGCTTCGCCGGCGACATGGACGTTGCGATCGCGATCCGCACCGGCATCGTCAAGGACGGCATGCTGTACGTGCAGGCAGCGGCTGGGGTCGTCGCCGACTCGGTGCCCGAACTCGAGTGGAAGGAGACCGAAGCCAAGGCGCGCGCTTTGATCCGCGCCGCGGAACTGGTCGAAGAGGGGTTCTGATCCAGGGGCGTGTCACGGCCATATCAAATCACGATGCCGAATCTCGATTGTGATTCCATCGGCAGGTTCGTGACGCTGACTGCGGGACGCCAGCCGCTTTGAGCGGCTCAGATCGCGAATGCTTCCGGCCTTGCTGCGGGACGGTTACCGCAACCAGGGCGCGAATGCCTTGGCCAAGCGCTGCATCACGGCGGCGTCGGGCAGCGGCAGGCGCACACTGGCTTGGCCTGTGACTGGGTCGCGCTCGATCGTGATGGGCGCCGAGCCAGGGGTCGCGCCGCTAGCCGTTCGCGCCGCCGCCAGGCCCTGCAAGAACGCGGCTCCGGCTTCGAGGATCGGTCCCCAAGGATCGGCCGGCTCAGCGCGAGGCGCAGCATCTTCGGGTAGCTTCGTTGCCGGATCTGGATCCGCCGCCGCGACGCCTTTGGCAACTCCTGCGTCGCCATCGACCGTAGGCGCTACGTCGACGGCAGCGGGCGCTGTGCCGCCCGAACTTGAGGCCCCCGGCGGCTCGCCCGCAGGATCCGCGTCGGCCTCGCCCATCGCGCCGGCCACCTGCTCGACGCTCTCCATGAATTTGGACAAACGCGTGCCCTGCAAAAACACCTCGTTCGCGCCGCCGTCGAGTACGCCGGCGAAGAGCGACTTCTTGAACGCGAGCACGCTGAGCATGCCCTCCTCGATGCTGCCCTGGCCGACGAAGTTGATAACTTGCACGCCGCGCGACTGGCCCATGCGGTGGACGCGGCCGATGCGCTGCTCGAGCACCGCCGGGTTCCACGGCATGTCCATGTTGACGACCACCGCCGCCGCGTGCTGCAGGTTCAGGCCCACGCCGCCGGCGTCGGTGGACAGGAACAGCCGGCAATCCGGATCGTTATGGAAGCGCTCGACAAGCGCGCCCCGCTTGTCGCCGGGCACGCTGCCACTGAACAGCACGTGGCCCCAGGCGCGTGTACCTTCAGCGGCATTGAGCCGGCGCACGATCAACTCGTGCGTGCCGAGCCACTGGCTGAAGATCACCGCCTTGGCCTCGGGCGCCTCCAGCAGCTCGTCGAGCAAGGTCATCAACTCGTCGACCTTGTGGCCGTGATCGGTCTCGTGGTCGAGCAGCCAGGTGCTGTTGCAGACCATGCGCATGTTCTGCAACGAACAGGTGAGCCGGCGCTGGTCGGCATCCGACAGGTAACCTGTCTTGCGCCAGCGCGAGACGATGCGCGCGACGATGTCGCCGTTGTCGTCGTGGTGCATGCGCTGCTGCGGCGTCAGCGGCACGAAGATCCGACTGTCCACGCGTCCGGGCAACTGCGTCAGCACTTCGGCCTTGCGCCGGCGCAGCATCACCGGCGCCAACGTCTGGCCGATGCGGTCCAGGGCGCGGTAGCCGATCACGCGGCCGGCGTCGTCGCGCAACTGGTGTTCGTCGAGCAGGCGCCAAGTGGGGCCGAGGCGGTGCTGATCGACGAATTGCACGATCGAGATCAGCTCCTCGATCCGGTTTTCCAGCGGCGTGCCGGTCAGCACCAGCGCATACGGGCTCGCGATGCGCTTGAGCGTGCGGGCGGCGATGGTGTTCCAGTTCTTGATGCGCTGCGCCTCGTCGGCGATGACGAGGTCGGGCGCCCAGCCGGCGATCAGGTCGGCATCGCGCGCCAGCGTTTCGTAGTGGGTGATTTTGCAGAATGCGTCTTCGCGGTACTGCAGTTGGCGCTGCGGGCGCAGGCCGTGGATCACCTGCGCCTGGCGCTCGGAGAAGCGCGCGAATTCAGCCCTCCACTGATGCTTGAGCGAGGTCGGGCACACCACCAGCACGCGCTGCACGCCGAAGTGGCGGGCGAAGAGTTCGGCCGCGGCGACAGCCTGGATCGTCTTGCCCAGGCCCATCTCGTCGCCGATCAGCGCACGCCCGGCGCGCACCGCGAACAGCGCACCTTCGGCCTGGTAGGCGTAGAGCTTGACCTTCAGGAGTTTGGCCAGGGCCTTGTCCTGCGCACCCTTGGGGTAGGCCTTGGCCAGGGCGGCCTGGCGATGTTCGCCGTCGCGAATCTGGGCCACGAACTGCCAGACATCGTCGTAGCAGCGCAGCTCGTGGTCGCTTTCTTGCGCCATGCGGACAAACGCATTGAGCTCGTCGAGGCGATCCCGGGGCAGGGCCCAACCGGCGGCCTTGTCGAACAGTTGCTCGGCCTGCGCCAGCAGCGTCGGCGGGCAACTCCTGCCGGCACGAAAGCGCAGCCGGCGCGCGCCGGCGTAGTCGAGCCAGACCTCGCTGTACTCGGGCTCGAAGCCGCGCGCCAGCGCCACCTTGCCGCCGCGCCTGGCCTCGAGCTTGGACAGCGTGAACTCGATGTGCTTGCAGGTGCCGAGATCGTTGGTCGCGAAGTCCGGGCAGGTGCAGAAGTTTTGGCCCAGCGCACGCCCCCGGATCGAGACCCGATAGCGGCTGCCGCTGGTCGGGTTGTGCACGCTGAAGTCCGAGAACACCGGCTCGGTGCCCAGGTTTTCCAGGCCGAAGCTCTGCTCGCGGCCGAACTGGCGCCGCAGCGCGGTCTGCCAGTCGGCGACTTCCAGGCTCGGCGGCCGGCGCGTGCGCGAGTGGCGCGGCTCGGCCTTCTTGCTGGTCGGGCCGGGCCGGCCTTTGCCAGTTTGGGCCGGAGGTTTGCGGGCGCTGCGGGTAGGCATAGGGGGTGCGGGCTTGCGCTCAGGGCGAAGGGTGGCTGCAATTCTCGCTCGCCGCGCGAAGCGATCCGAAGGCTTGCTCCTTGGCAGTGGAACTTGTGCCGCAGCAGGCGAGTGCGTTGGGCGAGGTGCAGGCCTGAAGCACGGCCATGATGCGGGCTATGCACGCAAAGCCATCCGCATTGGCAGCGCTTTTCGGTTGGCGTTGGCGCAAGCCATCAGCCTGACCGACCTATTGCGCTCTCACGGGGCGCCTCAGTCCCCACCCTGCACGACGCGCCGGCTTCGCCAGCGACAGAAGATTCGGGTATCAAAGCGGGTATGAAACGTGGATGTCTCGCAAGGCATCCCGCGGAAACAATGGGATAGAGCGCAAATGCTGCTGATGATCGACCGGCCCCAGGTAGGTGTCACGACATCCCGCCGCCGCCCGCAAACCCGCGCCAATGCTGGCGATTGGGGCTCCTGACGTCTCACTGAATTCGGCCCCGGCCCGGCAAAAAGCGGGTATCAAAGCGGGTATCGGTTGCCATGCAAATCTCCCGCCGCGACCTGTACAACCGTGTGTGGTCCACGCCGATGATCAAGCTCGCCCGAGAGCTCGATATCTCGGACGTCGGGCTGGCCAAGGCCTGCCGCCGGTACAACATCCCCCGTCCGCCGCGTGGCTACTGGGCCAAGCTCGCGGCCGGCAAGGTATCCCCGAAGCCTGGCCTGCCGCCGGCCAAGATTGATACGGTGGAGTTCGATGCGGCCCGGCATCGCATTCCGACGCCGCCCAAGGTCGAAGTCGACACCGCGAGCATCGAGGTCACGGTAGCGTTCCCTGGCGAGGACCTGGCGGGCATAGCCGCAGTGACCTGCGAGCGACTGTCCAATGCGAAGCCTTCGGCCGACGGCTTCGTCTCCTGCGGCTCGTACCGGGTCCTGAGCTGTTCACTGAGCCCCGCGACCGTAGAGCGAGCCTGTCGCATCCTGAATGCGGTCGAACGTGCCTTGCCTACCGTCAGCGCGCGCTTCGTGCACGACCAAGAGAAGAAGCGGGTCGACATCGACATCAGTGGCGAGCGGATGGGCATCAGCATCGCCGAGGACTACACGCGCACCGAGGCCGTCAAGGTGGTCCCGAAGTATTCGTGGATGAAGACACGCCTGTTCTCGTACCACTTCACGGGCGATCTGCGGCTGACGATCTCGGGCGACTTCTCCGGCCGGAAGTCCTGGTCCGACGGCAAGCGCTCGCGCCTGGATCAAAAGCTCGAAAGCTTTCTCGTCGGCTTGGCCACCGGCGCGCGGGCCATTGCCCAGCTGCGTACTGACCGCGAGGAGCAGCGAAGACGATGGGAGGAGCAGGCACGCGAGGCCGAGATTGCCAGGGAGCGACAGCGTCGACTGCGCAGCTTTGCAGATCAGCTTCGCAAGGAGGCGATGGCTTGGCATCGCTACTGCGACGTGAAGGCCTACGTCGATCACCTACAGAGCCAGCTCGGCGCAAGCGAGGCATTGCCTGAGCACAGCCGCGAGTGGCTGCGGCTTGCCGTGCACTTGGCCAGGCTGACCGACCCCACCAAAGCGCGGCTTGAGGTCTTGCAGGCTGGTGTCTCCGGCTACGACTACGACATGCCGTTTGGTCGCTCCGTCGTGGGGTAAGGCTTCAGCGTCTGCAAGTCGGCTGACGGTGCGTGCGACCGTGTCGGTCAATCTGCAGGTGGCTGGCAACTGGCGCTACAGCAGCCCGTCGTCCTCCATGTCCCTCAATGCCTCGGGGTGGAGCATCACCTTCAACTTCTTGCGCAGCGGCACGACCTTGGGGTCGAAGTTCTTGACCAGATCTTCGTGCTGGGCGGCGACAAAGTCGCGCATGCGCTTGGCCTCACGCACTTCCAGCGCGCGCAGTTCGGTCAAGGGTCGCTCGATGCGCCGGCAGTCGCGCAGAAACGACGTGAAGCGGACCGCCGCCAGCGCATCGGGATCGCTGAAGACGACGAGCAGGTTGCGTTCGTTCGGGGGCTGGTGTTCCCACGGGTGGTCGTCTAGGAAGCACGCCCCTTGGCGTTGCTCGCAGAACAACTGCCCCAACTCGCTGCGGCGGCGGAACTGTTCCTCCCAGACTCTGTGCTGTAACTCTTCGAGCAGCGCTTCCTGGGCGTTGGCTTCCACACGCATAACCCAGCGGATTGACCCGCTCTCGTCGCGCTTTCCGTCCTCGGGGCAGCGCACGTGGCGGTGCGGAAGGCGCGCCTCGATCTCGGCGCTTGCGGCGTCTTCCATGGCGCCGTAGAGGTGCCACGACGCCATCGTCAGTGTCAAGTAGCACAGCTGGCCGTCCACGAGAACGCGAGCCCAGGTGCCATGAAGGGCGCCGGTGTAGGGTTCGGGCTGATAGTCCTTGAGGTCCCGCTGCTTGGCGTCCTGCTGGAAGGCGTGGTCGTCGCGGTCGTAGTCGAGCAGCGTCTCGAAATCGAGGATGCTGCCGTCCTCGGCAAAGTGCTCGTTGAGCGCGAAGGCATCCTCACCGATGCCCTTGAGCGGCTGCAGCCACTCGTTGATGCGGTTCTGCAGGGCGAGCGGCACGCGCCCATGCGACTCGAGCTTCGCCACCGCTGCAGGCCAGCGCTCGCCGTGCTCGCGTAGCAGCGCCGCGACGATGGCTTCGCGGTCTTCGTCCGGCAGCTTCACGCGATACCGGAGTTGCTCTTCGGCCGACCAGGCGAAGTACTCCGGCCGAGCCACCATAACGGCACGGCGCAGTTCGGGCGACCACCGGTCGAGGCCGGTGGCCGATTCGGTGCCGGGTGTGGGAAGCACGAAGTCATTCTTTCATGGTCGGTGCGGACTGCCTGCGGGTTCGCTGCGTCGAGCCGATGGCGAGACCGATGCGATGTTGGTGCCCTTTCGCGGCCAGCGATCGAGAGGGTGTTGACCGGGGATCGGAAGCAGGGACGATGGTTTGGCGGGCGCAACCCGCGATTCACCGATCACCCCCCAGACCATGCCCCTCACCGACATCAAGATTCGCCAAGCCAAGGCCGCCGACAAAGCCCTCAAGCTCGCCGACACCGCCGGCCTGTACCTCGAAGTCAAGCCCAACGGCTCGAAGCTCTGGCGCTACCGCTATCGCATCGCGGGCCGAGAGAACCTGTACGCGATCGGCGACTACCCATCGGTCTCACTGGCGGAAGCGCGCAAGGCGCGCGACGAAGCCCGCGACCTGATCAAGCAGGGGAGGCACCCGGCGCACGCCCGCCAAAGCGAGCGCACCCAGCAGATCAGCGCCAACGCGCTGACCTTCAAGGCCATCGCCGAAGAGCGGATCGCAAAGAAGCGCAGCCGGTGGGCACCGTACTACCTGCTGCAGATCCAGCGCGGCATGAAGAAGGACATCTACCTGCGCATCGGGCGGCTGCCGATCCGCTCGGTCACCGCGGCCGACGTGCTGGCCATCCTGGACCGTGCCACCAAGCGCGGCGCCGAGGTGGTGGCGCTGAACCTGCGGCAGTGGTGCCCGCAGGTCTTCCGCTACGCTGTGGCCACGCTGCGTGCCGACCACGACCCGGCCTCGGCCCTGCGCGGCGCCGTCATCCGCCCGCCGGTGAACCACAGCCGGCCGATGGACCGCGACGAGATCGCCGCCCTCCTGCGCAAGCTGCAGGGCTTCGGCGGCCACCGCACCACGGTGATCGCGCTGCGCCTGCTGCTGCTGACCTTCGTGCGCACGATCGAGATGCGCAAGGCCGAATGGACCGAGGTGGACCTGGCCGCCGCCGAGTGGCGAATCCCTGTCGAGAAGATGAAGATGCGCCGGCTGCACATCGTGCCGCTGTCCACGCAGGCGGTGGCGCTGCTCACCGAGCTGAAGGGCATCACCGGCGCCGGCCGCTGGCTGTTCCCCAACCACCGCCGGCCGCACGACGTGATGTCGGCCACCACCATCAACCACGCACTGATGGGTCTGGGCTTCGCATCGGCTACCGTCACCGCGCACGACTTCCGCGCCACCGCGTCGACAAGGCTGCACGAGATGGGCCTGCGCTCCGACTTCATCGAGCTGCAGTTGGCCCACGTGGAGCGCAACCGTGTGCGCGCCGCCTACAACCACGCCGACCATCTGGCAGAGCGCGCCGCGAAGATGAAGTCCTGGGCCGACTGGCTGGATGCCATCGCGGCGGAGAGCCCCAGCGCCCAGAACGCCAAGGGCTGACCGCCGCGGCAAGCATCACGCGGCCGGCTCGCCGGGGGTGGTGGCCTCCGCTTTCTGCTGGCGCGGACGACCGAGGATTGCGCCCAGGTACGCCGTCGAGGCTCTCGGCCTGGAGTGACCTGCCAGGCGCGAAACCGCCAGCCGCGCCGCCTTCTCGGCGTCCGCAGGCACGTCCACGCCGCCGCGCACCGGCGGCTGGTGTCCGGTCTGAACCACGAACTCTTCGATCAGCGCTTCGTGTCGCAGCCCGTGCGCCGTGATGCCCAGCTTGCTGACCGTGATCCCGAACTTCTCCAGCACGTAGCCAAAGCGGCGCAGGTTCCGCTTCAGATCCTGGTTGGGATTGCCAAGGTGCGCGTCCGACCCCGAGGCCACGGTCTGCGCGTGCTCGATGGCGGCCAACCGTCGCGGGGTGTTCAGCGGCACGAAGCGCTGGCGCCCGTTCTTTGCACCCTGCCTGCCACCAGTTGCCCACCTGCCCGCCCTTCGAAGAGTTCTGGCAAGAGTTGCCGGCGGTGTTTGACTGGCTGAACGAAGCGGCTGCTGTGCCGATGCTCGCCGCCATCTCGACTGGGCGGGTAGCCGTGGATGCCGGATGGCGCCCGCCGGCGATGGTCCGCGCCTGGGGCGCGGGGGCCAACTCCATGGAGACGATCCGCTTCGCGGCTGCAAACCGGCTCAGCGTTCAGCTCGACTACACGAAAGAAGACGGAGAGCGCACCGCACCCACCATCGAACCGTATTCGGTCCGTCGCACTAGTGCTGGCGATCTACTGCTCTTCGGCGTCAAGGCCGACACCGGGGAACCGAGGAGCTACCGCCTCGACCGAATTCGGTCGGCGACCGTTACCCGCCAGGCCTACCGGCCGCGTTACGCCATCGAATTGACAGCCACAGGACCGTTGGACGTCGCAACGATCGCGCGACCCCCGGCACCCGTAGCGCCGCCGAGACTTGACAGGTTGATCGGGGCGCCCGCATCGAAGCGCGCGCCGTTACCCAAACCGGCGCGCGGCTTCGGCGTGTCGTACACCTTTGCATGCGCCATCTGCGGCAAGACCTTCAAGCGCAGCACCTACGACTCCACGCTGAACCCGCACAAGAACAAACAGGGATGGCCGTGCCCTGGGCGAATCGGCCATCCGAAGTGAACGAGAACCTATGAATCTGCAAGAACTGCTGACCAAGCTCGAGACGCCGATCGTCATCCGCCCCACGCGGCGCATGACCCAGGGCGAGCTTGAAACCTACCTCGACAAGGCAGCCGCCCGCGGATGCGTGAACCTGCCGGACGGGCGCGCCATCGACTACAAGATTCGGCTCTCGACGCGGGCGCGATCGGCTCGGCTGGGGCAGTTGCGCGAGGAGCGGGCGCATCAGCCTGAACTGCAAGCTGCTCTTCCTCCCGCGAGAGCTGGTGCGCTACGTGATGGTTCAAGAGATCTGCCACTTGCTGGAAGCCAACCACTCCGGCCACTTCTGGGCCCATGTGCGCGGGCTGGACAGCTCCGCGGACGCCCATCACGGAAGGATGCGTGATGCGTGGAAGCTTGTACCTGGGTGGGCGCAGCGTGGCTCGGGCTTGACGCTGTGAGCTGTCGCAGCAGACCGTAGCCAGAACCACCAAGAGATCGAGATCGCAGCAAGAGCAAGGCGAAACATGCAGGCCAATCCGAGAACTATCGATGCGCTGTTCAACTCTCAACTTCGGCAGGTGGTACCGATGTTCCAACGGCTCTACGTCTGGGAAGAGAACCCCCAGTGGTCGACGCTGTGGGAAGACGTCGTCGAGAAGGCAGACCTCGAGATCGCTGGCACTGAGACCGTGCCCCACCACCTTGGTGCTCTCATCATCGATGGTGTGCGACCCAGCTCGCCACGGGAAGTAAAGCGGTTCCTGGTCATCGACGGGCAGCAGCGTTTGACGACGCTGCAGCTTCTGCTCTGCGCGTTCCGCGACTAAGAAGTTATCCGTAAATAGTACACTGTCGTTCCGAGCCGCATCTCACGCGGTGATCGGACGGCGATATGGCTACACGCAAGCGGGTTAACTCATGGGTAGTGACCGACGACTTCTGGGAGCGAGTGGAGCCACTGATTCCAGTGCGTACGCGCATCAAGGGCAAGGAGTACCTGCGCAAGCCAGGTGCCGGGCGACCGCCCAAGCCGGCGCGACAGGTGTTCGAGGCGGTGGTGTATGTGCTTCGCACAGGCTGCCAGTGGAAGGCGCTGCCCAAGGAGCGATTTGGCAGCGCTAGCGCGGTGCACAAGCGCTTCTTGGAATGGGAGGAGGCTGGCGTGTTCGAGGCGATCTGGAAAGCCGGACTTGCCGAGTACGACCAGATGGAGGGCATCGCCTGGCGATGGCAAAGCATCGACGGGGCCATGTTCAAGGCGCCCTTGGCGCAAGAAGCGGTGGGGCGCAACCCGACCGATCGGGGGAAAAAAGGGGAGCAAGCGACATCTGCTGGTGGACGGCCGTGGCGTCCCGTTGTCGCTCGTCGTGACCGGAGCCAATGAGCATGACGTCACCCAACTCGATCAAGTGCTGCGCGTCATCATGGTCAAGCGCAAAACCCCGGCCACCAGACGCAGCAAGCATCTGTGCGCCGATGCAGGATATCGAGGCAGGCGCGCATTGGAGATCATCGAATCACACGGCTACATCCCACACGTCGTCAGTCGCCCCAAGGAAGCCGCGGCCAAGCTGCGCGACCCAGCGAAGAAGGCACGACGCTGGGTGGTCGAGGTCTGCCACAGTTGGTTCAACCGCTTTCGCAAGCTGCTGGTGCGATACGAGAAGCTCGAACGAAGCTTCCTCGCGCTCAACCACATCGCTGCGGGAATCATCGCGTTTCGCAAGGTCAAGTTGACAGTCAACATTATTTACGGATAACTTCTAAGCCAGGAAGAACGATTGGAAGACGCTCGACCGGCCGACGACTCGCTATCTGGCGAACTCCGATGCTGATGTCATGGAAAGGCCGGACGAGGAGGTATACAAGCTTTGGCCGTCCACGCTGAATCGCGATGTCTTTCGCGCGATCGTGTCGGGTGGCAGCAGAGGCGAGGTAGAAAAGCGATACCCACTGATCAAGCTACCGAGAAAGAGGAAACCTGAGCCCAGGAGCAACCTCGTCGAGGCCTATCTCTTCTTCGCGCGATCGGTCGAGTCGTGGGTGACGCAGACATCGACGATGTCCGGAAAGACCAGTGAAGACTGCGCGTTTGCCTTGCTACAGGCCCTGCAGCAACGGTTTCACGTCGTCGAGATTGCACTCTCTGAAGGCGATGACGCTCAGGAGATTTTCTATTCGCTGAACTCACAGGGGCGGCCCTTGTCGCAGTCCGACCTGCTGCGCAGCCTGATCTTCATGCGCGCCGAGCGGGAGCGACAGGACCGGGACACGATCTTCTCGGACTACTGGAGCAAGTTCGAGACGCCGTTCTGGAGCACCGAGATCAAACGCGCCGGCCGGACTTATTCCCGGCTCGACCTGGGCCTGCGCTACTTCCTGATGGCCAAGACCGGCCAACTCATCGATGCCAGGCGAGTCAACGAGGAGTAGCCCATAATGCATCTCATGTCTGCGCGCCTTCTTTCATCAGCAGCACTCTTTGGTTGGCGTTGGCACAAGCCATCAGCCTGACCGACCTATTGCGCCCTCACGGGGCGCCTCAGTCCCCACCCTGCACGTCGCGCCGGCTTCGCCAGCGACAGAAAATTCGGGTATCAAAGCGGGTATGAAACGTGGATGTCTCGCAAGGCATCCGGCGGAAACAATGGGATAGAGCGCAAATGCTGCTGATGATCGACAACTACGACTCCTTCACCTACAACCTGGTGCAGTATTTCGGCGAACTCGGCGAAGAAGTGCGGGTGTTTCGCAACGACGAGATCACGCTTGAGGGCATCGCCGAACTCAAGCCCGCGCGGCTGGTACTTTCGCCGGGGCCATGCACGCCGGCCGAGGCGGGCATCTGCGTGGCGGCGATTCGTGAGTTCACCGGCAAGCTGCCGATCCTCGGCGTGTGCCTCGGACACCAGGCGATCGGCATGGCGCTCGGTGGCAAGGTGGTGCGCGCGCAGCGGCTGATGCACGGCAAGACGAGCGAACTGACGACCGATGGGCGTGGTGTGTACGCTGGTTTGCCGAAGGAGTTCACCGTGATCCGCTATCACTCGCTCGCGATTGAGCGCGCGTCGCTGCCGGCCAGGCTCGAGGTCAGCTCGACTTCGGAAGATGGCGAGATCATGGGGGTGCGCCACCGCGACCTTGCGGGCACTGCCACGCCGCTCGAAGGCGTGCAGTTCCACCCCGAGTCGATCCTGAGTGAACACGGGCACGCGATGCTGAAGAATTTTCTGGAGTTGCGGCCATGACGCGCCCGAGCGACAGGCCGTCCCAAGCCGGGCGCGACGTCCGTGGGGGGGCGGCCCACGGTCCCGCGGACCGGGGAGCCGACATCCTGGTCGATCTGCGCAGCGACACGGTCACCAAGCCCACGCCAGCAATGCGCGACGCGATGGCGTGTGCAGAAGTGGGCGACGACGTGTTCGGCGACGATCCGAGCGTTAACGCGCTGCAGGAGCGGATTGCGGCAATGTTCGGCTTCGAAGCCGCGCTATTCCTGCCGAGCGGCACGCAGAGCAATCTGGTCGCGATCATGAGCCACTGCCAGCGCGGCGACGAATACATCGTCGGCCAGATGGCGCACACCTACCGCTGGGAAGGCGGCGGCGCGGCCGTGCTCGGCAGCGTGCAGCCGCAGCCGATCGCCCATCAGCCGGACGGCACGCTGCTGCCTGCCGATATCGAAGCCGCGATCAAGCCCGACGATGCGCACTTCGCCCGCAGCCGGCTGCTGTGCCTGGAGAACACGCTCGGCGGCAAGGTGCTGCCGATGGCGTACCTACGCGCGGCGACGACGCTTGCACGCTCGCGCGGCCTAGCGACGCATCTCGACGGCGCGCGGCTCTTCAACGCGGCGGCCGCGCTTGGCGGTGACGTGAGGCAACGCGCGCGGGAGATCGCGCAGTGCTTCGACAGCGTTTCCGTCTGTTTCTCCAAAGGTCTCGGGGCGCCGGTCGGCTCGGCCCTGTGCGGCAGTCGCGAGTTCATTGCGCGCGCGCACCGCTGGCGCAAGATGGCAGGCGGTGGCATGCGCCAGGCCGGCGTGCTCGCGGCGGGCGCGATGCACGCACTCGAACACCACGTCGATCGCCTCGCCGATGATCACGCGAACGCGCGTCTTCTTGCCGCGGGCCTCGAAGGGCTGCCTGGCGTGACGGTCGAGCCGCCGCAGTCCAACATCGTCTTCGTCGATGTGGCGGCCGGCCGGGCCGATGGCTTGCTCGATCATCTGAAATCGCGCGGCGTGCTCGCGACCGGCCTCTATCGATTGCGCTTCGTCACGCATCTGGACGTCGATGCCGACGGCATCGCGCGTGCCGTTGCGGCCATGCACGAACACCTGAACCGAGAAACCCCGACATGACGATTACCGACAACGAAGCGCTGACGCGCGTCATCGAGCACCGCGAGATCTTCCACGACGAGATGCTCGCGCTGGTGCGTCGCATCATGGGCGGCGAGATGTCGCCGACGATGATGTCCGCACTGCTGATCGGGCTGCGCGTGAAGAAGGAGACGATCGGCGAAATCACCGCGGCCGCGCAGGTGATGCGCGAGTTCGCGACCAAGGTCGAGGTTGCCGATCGAACCCATCTCGTCGACATCGTCGGCACCGGCGGTGACGGCTCGCACACCTTCAACATCTCGACCTGCAGCATGTTCGTCGCCGCGGCGGCGGGTGCGCGCGTCAGCAAGCACGGCAATCGCGGCGTGTCGAGCAAGTCGGGCAGCGCCGATGTGCTGGAAGCCCTCGGCGTGCCGCTCACGCTGACGCCCGAGGCCATCGCGCGCTGCATTGCAGAAACCGGCATCGGCTTCATGTTCGCGCCGAATCACCATCCGGCGATGAAGAACGTCGGCCCGGTGCGCCGCGAACTCGGCGTGCGCACGATCTTCAATATCCTCGGGCCTCTGACGAATCCGGCCGATGCGCCCAACATCCTGATGGGCGTGTTCCACCCCGACCTGGTCGGTATTCAGGTGCGCGCGCTACAGCGCCTGGGCGCCGAACACGCGCTCGTCGTCTATGGGCGCGACGGCATGGACGAAGTGTCGCTTGGCGCGGCGACGATGGTCGGCGAAGTGAAGGATGGCCGCATCGAGGAGTACGAGATCCACCCCGAGGATTTCGGCCTGACAATGGCGAGCAACCGCGCGTTCAAGGTCGAGACGCCGGAGGAGAGCAAGGCGCTTTTGCGCTCGGTGCTCGACGACGAACCCGGCCCGGCGCGCGACATCGTCGTGCTTAACACCGGAGTCGCGCTCTACGCGGCGAATGTCGCGCCGTCGATCGACGAAGGCATCGCGCTCGCGCGCGAGGCGCTGGCATCGGGCAAAGCGCTGGCAAAGATGCAGCAGTTCATCGCTGCTGCGAAGGCGCTCGCCAAGTGACTGACATTCTCGAGCGTATCGTCGTCGTCAAGCGCGAGGAAGTCGCCGTCGCGCGTCGGGAGCGTGACTTCACTTCCCTGCGGCGTGATGCGGAGGCGCTCGGCGGGGTACGAGATTTCGTTGGCGCGCTGCGCTCGAAGATCGCTGCCGGAAGTGCTGCCGTGATCGCCGAACTCAAGAAGGCGAGCCCGAGCAAGGGCGTGCTGCGCCAGCACTTCGTGCCGGCCGAAATCGCGGCGAGTTACCAGGCGGGCGGCGCGGCGTGCCTGAGCGTGCTGACCGACGTCGAGTTCTTTCAGGGGTCCGCAGCCTACCTGGCGCAGGCACGCGCCGCTTGCGCGCTTCCGGTGCTGCGCAAGGATTTCATGGTCGATACCTACCAGGTCGCAGAAGCGCGTGCGATGGGGGCTGACGCGATCCTGCTGATCGCCGCTTGCCTGGATGACGCGCAGATGGCCGATCTAGAAGCGCAGGCACACGCGCTCGGCATGGCGGTGCTGGTGGAGACGCACGATGGCGCCGAACTCGATCGGGCGTTGAAGCTCACGACGCCGCTCGTCGGCATCAATAATCGGAACTTGCGCAGCTTCGAGGTTTCGCTCGACACGACGCTCGAGCTGTTGCCGCGCTTGCCCACGGACAAGTTGCTCGTCACCGAGTCGGGCATTCTCGCGCGCGCGGACGTCGAGCGAATGCGCGGGGCGGGCGTCAACGCCTTCCTCGTTGGCGAAGCGTTCATGCGCGCCGACGACCCCGGCGCGGCGCTGCGCGCTCTGTTCGACGCATGACGGCAGACGATCTGGCGGGCGCGTTCGACGCGCTGCCGCCGGCCTGGGCAGCGACATTGCCGGGATGGACTGCCGAGCGACGCGCCGACGTCATCGGACGCGTCCGCGCCGTGTCGGCGGATCGGCCGATCGCGCCGGCCGATCCGTTTCGCGCGCTGCGCCTCGTCGCGCCGCAGGATGTGCGCGCGGTCATCATCGGCCAGGACCCGTACCCGAAGCCGGGACAGGCCGACGGGCTTGCGTTCTCGGCCGGGACCGGCAGGCCGGCGTCACTGCGGCGCATCTTTCAGGTGCTCGCCGCCGACCGCCCCGGTTTTGCGCCGCCCGCGATCTGGAAACTTGACGCGTGGGCCCGCCAGGGGGTGCTGCTGTTGAACCCAACGTTGACGATCGAGATCGGCCGCATTGGCAGCCACATGGACTGTAGTTGGCAGGCGCTTACATCCGAAATTGTTCAGCAACTATCGCTGCGTGAGGAACCGCCTGTCTTCATGCTCTGGGGCGCCAAGGCGCAGGCATTCTTCGACACCGCGTGCGCACCGGGAGTCAAGGTGACGGCGCACCGGACGCGCCACCCGTCGAATGACATGCGCCGCGACTTCATGCGCGAGGGCAGTCAGTTTCTGCTGACGGCTCATCTGGTGGACTGGTGGGCGCTGTGAGTTCCGCGCTCTGAAGCGCCCGCCCCGACGCTGCTGCGGCTTGGGCCTAGCGGCAACCGCGTGACGGCAGCGGGGCACCGATGTGCTATTATCACCGGCTCTGCGTGGAGGGGTGCCCGAGTGGCTAAAGGGGGCAGACTGTAAATCTGTTGGCTTACGCCTACGCTGGTTCGAATCCAGCCTCCTCCACCAAACCCGAGCTTGATTGATGCCACTCGACTCGTCAGGGAATGGTCGCGCAGGGGGTTCCCGGGCGGGAGTAGTTCAATGGTAGAACCCCAGCCTTCCAAGCTGATGACGCGGGTTCGATTCCCGTCTCCCGCTCCAGTGTTGGTGCCGTCCGCAAAGGCCTGGCGGTGGCGTTGTCGCCGCCAGGCCTGTGTCGACAGCATGTTGTTGAATGCCCATGTGGCTCAGTGGTAGAGCACTCCCTTGGTAAGGGAGAGGTCGCGCGTTCGATCCGCGCCATGGGCACCAAAGTGCTGAAAGCGAGCAGTAGAGAGTCGAGTTGGAAGGGCGTGCATGAAGAGCCCGCCATCGTGTTGAACTTCGGAGTTTTTTGAAATGGCAAAAAGCAAATTTGAGCGCACCAAGCCGCACGTGAACGTAGGGACGATTGGCCACGTGGACCACGGCAAGACCACGCTGACAGCGGCGATCACGACGATTTTGGCGGCCAAGTTCGGTGGCGAAGCCAAAGGCTATGACCAGATCGACGCCGCGCCAGAGGAAAAGGCACGCGGCATCACCATCAACACCGCGCACGTCGAATACGAAACCGCTAACCGCCACTACGCCCACGTCGACTGCCCCGGGCACGCCGACTACGTCAAGAACATGATCACCGGCGCAGCCCAGATGGACGGCGCGATCCTGGTCGTGAGCGCTGCTGATGGCCCCATGCCCCAGACCCGCGAACACATCCTGCTCGCGCGTCAGGTCGGCGTCCCCTACATCATCGTCTACATGAACAAGTGCGACATGGTCGACGACGCCGAGCTCTTGGAGCTCGTCGAGATGGAAGTGCGCGAACTGCTCGACAAGTACGACTTTCCGGGCGACAAGACCCCCATCATCCACGGCAGCGCCAAGCTCGCCATGGAAGGCGACAAAGGCGAACTCGGCGAAGGCAGCATCATGAAGCTCGCCGAAGCGCTCGACACCTACATCCCGCAACCTGAGCGCGCCATCGACGGCGCCTTCCTGATGCCCGTCGAAGACGTCTTCAGCATCTCCGGTCGTGGCACCGTCGTCACCGGAAGAGTGGAGCGCGGCATCATCAAGGTTGGCGAAGAAATCGAGATCGTCGGCATTGCCCCGACCCAGAAGACCACCTGCACCGGCGTCGAGATGTTCAGAAAGCTCCTCGACCAAGGCCAGGCCGGAGACAACGTCGGCATCCTGCTCAGAGGCACCAAGCGCGAAGACGTGCAGCGCGGCCAAGTCCTGTGCAAGCCCGGGTCGGTCAAGCCCCACACCCACTTCACGGCCGAGATCTACGTGCTGAGCAAGGACGAAGGCGGGCGCCACACGCCGTTCTTCAACAACTACCGTCCGCAGTTCTACTTCCGCACGACCGACGTGACGGGCGCGGTGGAGTTGCCCAAGGACAAGGAGATGGTAATGCCCGGGGACAACGTCAGCATCACCGTCAAGCTGATCAACCCGATCGCGATGGAAGAGGGCCTGAGGTTCGCGATCCGCGAGGGCGGCAGAACCGTCGGCGCCGGGGTCGTGGCAAAGATCATCGAGTGAGTTTTTACGTGACGCTCTTGCGTCGCGAATGTGCGGCCGTGAACCTTTGCGGCCGCGGATCAACCAACCCGACAACGCAAGCAGGATTTCTCGACAGACCACAGGGGCGTAGCTCAATTGGCAGAGCGCTGGTCTCCAAAACCAGAGGTTGGGGGTTCGATGCCCTCCGCCCCTGCCACCCAAGGGTGTGATGGTCTGGTTTGCTGCCGGCGGTGACAGCGGCGGGAATCGAGGGCGACGGCCAAGGCCGCACGCGACTGCAAGTTGAAGTGAGACAGATGGCGAACGCTCCACAAGTTCAAACTATCTCCACCGGCGCCGACAAGGCCAAGCTGGCGGCTGCCGGCGTGCTCGTCGTCGCGGCGGTGGGGGCCTTCTATGCGCTTGCCAGCCAGGACCTGTGGCTGCGCGTCGTCACCTTGCTTGCCCTACTGGCGCTTGCGGTTGCCGTGTTCTTCACGTCCGAGAACGGCAAGGCGCTGATCGCCTTCGGCCGGGACGCGGTGCGCGAGATCCGCAAGGTCGTCTGGCCGACGCGCAAGGAAGCGATGCAGATGACGGGCTATGTGTTCGCGTTCGTCTTCTTCATGGCGCTCTTCCTGTGGCTGACCGACAAGACGCTGGAGTGGGTGCTGTATGACCTGGTGCTGGGCTGGAAGCACTGACCGAGGATGGGAGCCATGACTGAAGACATCGCAAGCGACACGACACCGGCTGTCGAAGCCGCGCCTCCCGAGGCAACCGCGCCCGTTTCGACCAAGCGCTGGTTCGTCGTGCATGCCTACTCTGGCATGGAAAAGACGGTCGAGCGCAATCTGCGCGAGCGCATCGATCGCTCGGAGATCGGGCACAAGTTCGGCCGGATCCTGGTGCCGATGGAAGAAGTGGTCGAGCTCAAGAACGGCAAGAAGTCGGTCTCGGAGCGGCGCTTCTTTCCGGGCTACGTGCTCGTCGAGATGGACATGGACGATGACAGCTGGCACCTGGTGAAGCACACCGCCAAGGTCACCGGTTTCGTCGGCGGCATCAAGACCCGGCCGTCGCCGATCTCCGAGGCCGAGGTACAAAAGATCGTGCACCAGATGCAAGAAGGCGTGGAGAAGCCGCGCCCGAAGGTCGAATGGGTGGTCGGCGAACTGGTGCGCGTCAAGGACGGCCCGTTCACCGATTTCAACGGCGCGATCGAGGATGTGAACTACGACAAATCCAAGGTTCGCGTGTCGGTCACGATCTTCGGTCGGGCGACGCCCGTCGAACTCGACTTCGCGCAGGTCGAAAAAATCTAGGGTCCGGTGGGAGGCCTGCGGCGGCTTTGCGGCCACCGCCCATCCCGCCCGTTGCTGCCGATGACGAGACATCGGCACGAGGAGCAAAGGTAACCAGCCCTTTGCGTTTGTACTCAAAGGCCCATCGCGCAATCGGTTCAGGGCCCGATTTTGGAGAGCCAACATGGCCAAGAAGATAGTCGGCTTCATCAAGCTGCAAGTTCCGGCGGGTAAAGCCAACCCGTCGCCCCCGATCGGTCCGGCGCTCGGTCAGCGCGGGCTGAACATCATGGAGTTCTGCAAGGCGTTCAACGCCCAGACGCAGAGCATGGAGCCGGGCCTTGTGCTGCCGGTCGTGATCACCGCGTTCGCCGACAAGTCCTTCACCTTCGTGCTGAAGAGCCCGCCGGCGGCGGTGCTGATCAAGAAGACGCTCAAGCTCGACAAGGGCTCTGCGAAGCCGCACCTCGACAAGGTCGGCAAGCTCACGCGCGCACAGGCCGAGGACATCGCCAAGACCAAGATCAAGGACCTGACCGGCGCCGACCTCGACGCCGCGGTTCGCACGATTGCCGGCACCGCCCGCTCGATGGGCATCACGGTGGAAGGAGTCTGAGCATGGCCAAGCTGACCAAACGCCAGAAGACCTACGAAGGCAAGGTCGAGAGCACCAAGCTCTATGCGCTCGACGACGCGCTCGACCTCGTGAAAGCCTGCGCGACTGCGAAGTTCGACGAGTCGATCGACGTCTCCGTGCAACTCGGCATCGACGCCAAGAAGTCCGACCAGGTCGTTCGCGGCGCGGTCGTGATGCCCAACGGCACCGGCAAGACCAAGCGCGTGGCCGTCTTTGCGCAAGGCGCGAAGGCTGAAGAGGCGAAGGCCGCCGGCGCCGATATCGTCGGCATGGAAGACTTGGCTGAGCAGATCAAGGCCGGCGTCATGAATTTCGACGTCGTGATTGCTTCGCCGGACACGATGCGCATCGTCGGTACGCTGGGCCAGATCCTGGGCCCGCGCGGCCTGATGCCGAATCCGAAGGTCGGCACCGTGACGCCGGACGTCGCACAGGCGGTCAGGAACGCCAAGGCTGGCCAGGTGCAGTTTCGCGTCGACAAGGCGGGCATCGTGCACGCGACGATCGGTCGCCGCTCGTTCGAGTCCGACAAGCTTGTCGGCAACGTGCGCGCGCTGATCGAGGCGCTGAACAAGTCCAAGCCGGCCACGAGCAAGGGCGTCTACCTGCGCAAGGTGGCGCTGTCCTCGACGATGGGTGTCGGTGTGCGCGTGGATGCGGCGTCGATCAACGCCGCGCCGGTGCAGGCCTGAAGTGATTGATAGGTCCGGGCCGCAATGCGCAAAGTCGCGCGGCCGGGGCCGGATGAGAGTTGGTGGGTCGCGGTGGCAGGAAAGGGCTGCCGCGGGTCATCGAAGACCGCTGGTGTGACCTTCGAGGTCGCTCAATGGATGGCAAGGCTCTCTCAGGAGAGCGGCGCCTGAAGCCAGCGCAGATGGCGGTCCCGCCGGGAAGAAGGATTTGTTCCCTTGTCGGCAAGGTCGCTGAAACCCGTAGTGTTCGACGGTTCGCAAGAACCCGAGGGCACATTTTAGTGAGGAGCAGACCTTGAGTCTCAACAAGAGCGAGAAACAGGTCGTGGTGACGGATGTGGCAGCGCAGGCAGCGCGGTCGCAGACCTTGGCGTTGGCCGAGTACCGTGGTCTCACCGTGGCTCACCTGGATGTGTTGCGCCGGCAGGCGCGCGAAAAGGGCGTGTACCTTCATGTATTGAAGAACTCGCTCGCCCGTCGCGCAGTGGCCGGTACGCCGTTCGAGTGTGCTGCGGAGAGCATGGTCGGTCCGCTGATCTACGGCTTTTCCGAAGACGCTGTCGCCGCGGCCAAAGTCATTGCCGACTTTGCCAAAGGCAACGACAAGCTGATCGTCACCGCAGGCGCTTACGCCGGCAAAAAGCTCGACGCCAATGGCGTCAAGGCGCTGGCGGCTATTCCTTCCAAGGAAGTGCTGCTGTCGCAGTTGCTCGGCCTGATGAAGTCGCCCATCTCCCGCCTCGCGGGCGTGCTGGCGGCGCTGGCCGAAAAGCGCGGCGAAGGCACGGCTGCGGCCGAGCCGGCAGTAGCCGAAGCGGCAGCCTGAACCGACACGACGAAATCCAATCCATTCTTACCAAAAATCTAGGAGCCTGACATGGCATTCGACAAAGACGCATTCCTGCAATCCCTGGACAGCATGTCCGTGATGGACCTGAACGACCTCGTGAAGGCGATCGAAGAGAAGTTCGGCGTGTCCGCCGCTTCGATGGCCGCACCGGCCGCCGGCGGCGGTGGCGCGGCGGCAGCTGTGGTCGAAGAGCAGACCGAATTCAACGTGATGCTGCTCGAGGTCGGCGCCAATAAGGTGTCCGTCATCAAGGTCGTGCGCGAACTGACGGGCCTCGGTCTGAAGGAAGCCAAGGACCTCGTGGACGGCGCGCCCAAGGCCGTGAAGGAGGCTGTCTCCAAGGCCGACGCCGAAGCGGCGAAGAAGAAGCTCGAAGAAGCCGGCGCCAAGGCCGAGCTGAAGTAAGCGCATGAGCGGGGTGGCGGCGCAACGCGCCACCACCCCTTGCGTCGGTTGCGAGTACAGCGCAAAGCCGAACCCAGGTTCAGGCTTTGCAGTGTTCTCTGATCCGACTGCAGAGAGCGGGTTTGGTCGGGCTCCGGTGCAACGCCGGGGTTGTCCGCCAGCGGCAGGTAGTGGCCTGCCACCAAGCCTCAGACGCAAGTTCTGAGAAAAGCCAGTCGCCGACGGAATCGTTCCGCCCTGCCCGGGCGGGGCTTCCCGACACGGAGTGTGAAACCACCTATGGCGCAGCAAGCAATTCCCTATAGCTACACCGAACGCAAGCGTATCCGCAAGAGCTTCGGCAAGCGAGCAGGCGTTCTCCCGGTGCCCTATCTGCTGACGATGCAGAAGGAATCCTACGTCGCCTTCCTGCAAAAGGACGTGCCAGCCGCCAAGCGCAAACCCGAAGGTTTGCAAGCGGCGTTCCTTTCAGCGTTCCCGATCGTCTCGCACAACGGCTTCGTCGAGATGAAGTACCTCGAGTACAACATCGCCAAGCCGCCGTTCGATACGCGCGAGTGCCAGCAGCGTGGCCTGACTTACGCGGCCGCCGTGCGCGCGAAGCTGCAGATGATCATTTATGACCGCGAGAGTGCGCAGGCCAAGACGGTCAAGGAGATCAAGGAACAAGAGGTCTACATGGGCGAAGTACCGCTCATGACCGACTACGGCTCGTTCATCGTCAACGGCACCGAGCGCGTGATCGTCAGCCAGTTGCATCGCTCGCCGGGCGTGTTCTTCGAGCACGACAAGGGCAAGACGCATTCAAGCGGCAAGCTGCTGTTCTCGGCGCGCATCATTCCGTACCGCGGCTCGTGGCTCGACTTCGAGTTCGACCCGAAGGACATCCTCTTCTTCCGCGTCGACCGCCGCCGCAAGATGCCGGTGACGATCCTGCTGAAGGCGATCGGCCTGAACCCGGAAGCGATCCTCGCGCACTTTTTCGTGTTCGATTCGATCCGCCTGATGGACACCGGCGCGCAGATGGAGTTCGTGCCCGACCGGCTGCGCGGCGAGATCGCCCGCTTCGACATCACCGACAAGGACGGCAACGTCGTCGTCGAGAAGGACAAGCGCATCACCGCGCGCCACACGCGCCAACTCGAGACCACCGGCACCACGTTCGTCAGCGTCCCCGAGGACCTGCTCGTCGGCCGCACGCTGGCGCGCAACATGGTCGACGCCGAGACTGGCGAGATCCTCGCCAAGGCGAACGACGAGCTGACCGAGGCGTTGCTGAAGAAGTTGCGCTTGGCTGGCGTCAAGGAACTGCAGTGCATCTACACCAACGAGCTCGACGAAGGCGGCTACATCTCGCAGACGCTCGCCGCTGACGAGACGGCCGACCAGCTCGCCGCGCGCGTTGCGATCTACCGCATGATGCGCCCCGGCGAGCCGCCGACCGAAGACGCGGTGGAAGCCCTCTTCAACCGCCTCTTCTACAGCGCTGACACGTACGACCTGTCACGCGTCGGGCGCATGAAGTTCAACGCCCGCGTCGGCCGCGACACGCCCGAAGGCGCGATGACGCTGTCGAACGACGACATCCTCGACGTCGTCAAGATACTCGTCGAACTGCGCAATGGCCGCGGCGAAGTGGATGACATCGATCACCTCGGCAACCGGCGCGTGCGCTGCGTCGGCGAACTGGCCGAAAACCAGTACCGCTCGGGCCTCGCGCGGATCGAGAAGGCGGTCAAGGAGCGTCTAGGCCAGGCCGAGACGGAAGCCTTGATGCCGCACGACCTGATCAACTCCAAACCGATCTCCGCGGCCCTGAAGGAGTTTTTCGGTGCGAGCCAGCTCAGCCAGTTCATGGACCAGACGAACCCGCTGTCCGAGATCACGCACAAGCGTCGCGTCTCGGCCCTCGGCCCGGGCGGTCTGACGCGCGAGCGCGCCGGCTTCGAGGTGCGCGACGTGCACCCGACGCACTACGGCCGCGTCTGCCCGATCGAAACGCCGGAAGGCCCGAACATCGGCCTCATCAACTCGCTGGCCCTCTATGCGCAGTTGAACGAATACGGCTTCCTCGAGACGCCATACCGTCGCGTGGCCGATGGCAAGGTGACGATGATCATCGACTACCTGTCGGCGATCGAGGAAGGCAAGTACGTGATCGCGCAAGCGAGCGCGACGCTTGACGAGGAAGGCCGACTGGTCGACGAGTTGGTGAGCGCGCGTGACAACGGCGAGTCGATCCTGACCTCGGCCGAACGCATCCAGTACATGGACGTGGCGCCGACGCAGATCGTGTCGGTCGCCGCCTCGCTCGTGCCTTTCCTGGAGCACGACGACGCGAACCGCGCGCTGATGGGCGCCAACATGCAGCGCCAGGCGGTGCCCGTGCTGCGGCCCGAAAAGGCCTTTGTCGGCACCGGCGTCGAGCGCGTCGCGGCGAAAGACTCGGGCACCGTCGTCGCCGCACGCCGCGGCGGCGTGGTGCACTACGTTGACACGAACCGCATCGTGATCCGCGTCAACGACAAGGAGACCGTCGCCGGTGAGGTGGGTGTGGACATCTACAACCTCATCAAGTACCAGCGCAGCAACCAGAGCACAAGCATCCACCAGCGCCCGATCGTCAAGCGCGGTGACGTCGTCTCGACCGACGACATCATCGCCGACGGCGCCTCGACCGACCTCGGCGAACTGGCCCTCGGCCAGAACATGCTGGTCGCGTTCATGCCTTGGAACGGCTACAACTTCGAGGACTCGATCCTGATCAGCGAACGTGTCGTCGCCGAAGACCGCTACACCTCGATCCACATCGAGGAGCTGGTCGTGATGGCGCGCGACACCAAGCTTGGCTCGGAAGAAATCACGCGGGACATTCCGAACCTGTCGGAACAGCAACTCGCACGCCTCGACGAGTCGGGCATCGTCTACGTCGGCGCCGAGGTGAACCCGGGCGACACGCTCGTCGGCAAGGTCACGCCCAAGGGCGAGACGACGCTGACGCCGGAAGAAAAGCTGTTGCGCGCGATCTTCGGCGAGAAGGCAAGCGACGTGAAGGACACGTCACTGCGCGTCAGCCAGGGCACGAACGGCACCGTGATCGACGTCCAGGTCTTCACGCGTGAAGGCATCGTGCGCGACAAGCGCGCGCAGCAGATCATCGACGATGAACTCAAGCGCTATCGCCTCGACCTGAACGACCAGCTGCGCATCGTCGAATCCGACGCCTTCGACCGGATCGAGAAGCTGCTCGCCGGCAAGGTCGCCAACGGCGGCCCGCAAAAGCTTGCCAAGGGCACGACGATCGACAAGGCGTATCTCGCGAGCGTCGAGAAGTTTCACTGGTTCGACATTCGCCCGGCGGACGACGAAGTTGCGAACCAGCTCGAGAGCATCAAGAACTCGCTCGAGCAGACACGCCACAGCTTCGACCTCGCGTTCGAGGAGAAGCGCAAGAAGCTGACGCAGGGCGACGAACTGCCCGCGGGTGTGCTCAAGATGGTGAAGGTCTATCTCGCCGTCAAGCGCCGCCTGCAGCCGGGCGACAAGATGGCCGGCCGCCACGGCAACAAGGGTGTTGTCTCGAAGATCGTTCCGGTCGAGGACATGCCCTACATGGCCGACGGCACGCCGTGCGACATCGTGCTCAACCCGCTGGGCGTGCCTTCTCGCATGAACGTGGGGCAGGTGCTCGAGGTTCACCTCGGCTGGGCCGGCAAGGGCATCGGCCAGCGCATCGGCGACATGCTGCAGCGCGAGGCCAAGGTGGCCGAGCTGCGCAAGTTCCTCGATGAGCTCTACAACAAGTCGGGCGGCAAGACGGAGAAGCTCGACCATTTGAGCGACGCTGACGTGCTCGAGATGGCCGGCAACCTCACGACCGGCGTGCCGTTCGCGACGCCGGTGTTCGACGGCGCGGCGGAAGAGGAAATCCGCGGCATGTTGAAGCTCGCCTATCCGGACGAGATCGCGACAGCCAAGGGCCTGACCGCAACGCGTACGCAGGCGACCTTGCACGACGGCCGCACCGGTGACGCCTTCGATCGTCCGGTGACGATCGGCTACATGCACGTCCTGAAGCTCCACCACCTGGTGGACGACAAGATGCACGCGCGCTCGACCGGCCCGTACAGCCTCGTCACGCAGCAGCCGCTGGGCGGCAAGGCACAGTTCGGCGGCCAGCGCTTCGGCGAAATGGAAGTCTGGGCGCTCGAAGCCTACGGCGCGGCTTATGTGCTCCAGGAGATGCTGACCGTCAAGTCCGACGACGTGAACGGCCGCACCAAGGTGTACGAAAGCATCGTCAAGGGCGAGCACGCCATCGAAGCCGGCATGCCGGAATCGTTCAATGTCCTTCTCAAGGAGATTCGCTCCCTTGGCATCGACATGGAACTGGAAAAGAACTGATGACCCACCCTCGTAGCGGCTTCGCCGCTCCCCCTCCAGGTGGCGACGCCTGCGGTCCGGCCCAGCCGGTTCCGCGGCGCCTGCGTGATCGATTCAGTTCGGCTGCCCATTTTTCGTTTTCAGGATCAAGGAGAAACCCATGAAGGGCTTACTCGACCTTTTCAAGCAATTCACCCCGGATGAGCATTTCGATGCCATCAGGATCGGCCTCGCGTCGCCGGAGAAGATCCGCAGCTGGTCGTTCGGCGAGGTGAAGAAGCCCGAGACCATCAACTACCGCACCTTCAAGCCGGAACGCGATGGCCTCTTCTGCGCCAAGATCTTCGGCCCGATCAAGGACTACGAGTGCCTGTGCGGCAAGTACAAGCGCCTCAAGCATCGCGGCGTGATCTGCGAAAAGTGCGGCGTCGAGGTCACGCAGACCAAGGTGCGTCGCGACCGCATGGGTCACATCGACCTCGCGGCACCGTGCGCGCACATCTGGTTTCTGAAGTCGCTCCCCAGCCGCCTGGGCCTCGTGCTCGACATGACGCTGCGCGACATCGAGCGCGTGCTGTACTTCGAAGCCTACGTCGTCGTCGACCCCGGCATGACGCCGCTGAAGAAGTTCAGCATCATGACCGAGGACGAGCACGACAAGCAGCGCGTCGAGTATGGTGACGAGTTCATCGCGCTGATGGGCGCCGAGGGCGTCAAGAAGTTGCTGGAAGAGATGGATCTCGACGTCGAGATCGAGAAGATCCGCAACGACATGACGGGCTCCGAGCTCAAGATCAAGAAGAACGCCAAGCGCATGAAGGTAATGGAAGCCTTCAAGAAGTCGGGCATCAAGCCCAACTGGATGGTGCTTGAAGTGCTGCCCGTGCTGCCGCCGGACCTGCGTCCGCTCGTGCCGCTCGACGGCGGGCGCTTCGCGACCTCCGACCTGAATGACCTCTATCGTCGCGTCATCAACCGCAACAACCGCCTGGCGCGGCTGCTGGAATTGAAGGCGCCGGAAATCATCGTGCGCAACGAAAAGCGCATGCTGCAGGAGGCGGTCGATTCGCTGCTCGACAACGGTCGACGCGGCAAGGCGATGACGGGCGCGAACAAGCGCGCGCTGAAGTCGCTCGCCGACATGATCAAGGGCAAGAGCGGCCGCTTCCGCCAGAATCTGCTGGGCAAGCGCGTCGACTACTCGGGCCGTTCGGTCATCGTCGTCGGCCCGACCTTGAAGCTGCATCAGTGCGGGCTGCCCAAGTTGATGGCGCTCGAACTCTTCAAGCCGTTCATCTTCTCGCGCCTGGAGGCGATGGGCATCGCCACCACCATCAAGGCGGCGAAGAAGGAAGTTGAATCTGGCACGCCGGTGGTGTGGGACATCCTCGAAGAGGTGATCAAGGAGCATCCGGTGATGCTTAACCGCGCGCCGACCTTGCACCGCCTCGGCATTCAGGCCTTCGAGCCGGTGCTGATCGAGGGCAAGGCGATCCAGCTGCATCCGCTCGTGTGCTCGGCCTTCAACGCCGACTTCGACGGTGACCAGATGGCAGTCCACGTGCCGCTGTCTATCGAGGCGCAAATGGAAGCGCGCACGCTGATGCTGGCGTCGAACAACATCTTGTTCCCGGCCAATGGCGAGCCGTCGATCGTGCCATCGCAGGACGTGGTGCTCGGCCTGTACTTCGCGACGCGTGACCGCATCAACGCCAAGGGCGAGGGCATCATCTTCTCCGACGTGGCCGAGGTGCAACGCGCGCTCGACAACGACGTGGTCGAGATCACGAGCCGCATCAGCGTGCGACTGACCGAGTACACACCTGACAAGACGACCGGTGAGTTCACGCCGCACACCCATCTGGTGGACACGACGGTCGGCCGCGCGCTGCTGTCGGAGATCCTGCCCAAGGGGCTGGCGTTCTCGAACCTGAACAAGGCGCTGAAGAAGAAGGAGATTTCGCGCCTGATCAATGTGTCGTTCCGCAAGTGCGGGCTGAAGGAGACGGTGGTGTTCGCCGACAAGTTGCTGCAAAGCGGCTTCCGGCTAGCCACCCGCGCCGGCATCTCGATCTGCATTGACGACATGCTCGTGCCCAAGCAGAAGCCCGGCCTGATCGAGAAGGCCGAGAAGGAAGTCAAGGAGATCGAGCAGCAGTACGTCTCGGGCCTCGTGACCTCGGGCGAGCGCTACAACAAGGTGGTCGACATCTGGGGCAAGACCGGCGACGAAGTCGGCAAGGTCATGATGGCCCAGCTCTCGAAGGAGAAGGTCACCGATCGCCACGGCAAGCTGGTCGATCAGGAGTCGTTCAACTCGATCTACATGATGGCCGACTCCGGCGCGCGCGGTTCGGCGGCGCAGATTCGCCAGCTCGCGGGCATGCGCGGCCTGATGGCCAAGCCGGACGGCTCGATCATCGAGACGCCGATCACGGCCAACTTCCGTGAGGGCCTGAACGTGCTCCAGTACTTCATCTCCACCCACGGCGCCCGCAAGGGCCTCGCGGACACGGCGTTGAAGACGGCGAACTCGGGCTACCTGACGCGTCGCCTCGTGGACGTGACGCAGGACTTGGTCGTCACGCAAGACGATTGCGGCACGTTCGACGGCATGAACATGCGCGCGCTGGTCGAAGGCGGCGAGGTGATCGAGAGCCTGCGCGACCGCATTCTGGGTCGCGTCGCTGCGGTCGAAGTCATGCACCCCGAGACGCAGGAAGTGTTGCTCGGCGCCGGTGAGATGCTCGACGAGGACGTGCTCGACGTGCTGGAATCTGCGGGCGTCGACGAGGTCAAAGTCCGCACGCCGCTGACCTGCAAGACGCGCTTCGGCATCTGCGCGAAGTGCTACGGCCGCGACCTCGGCCGCGGTGGGCGCGTCAACATCGGAGAGGCGGTCGGCGTGATCGCCGCGCAGTCGATCGGCGAGCCGGGCACGCAGCTGACGATGCGCACCTTCCACATCGGTGGTGCGGCATCGCGGGCGGCGGTAGCGTCGAGCGTGGACGCGAAGTCCGACGGCATCGTCGGCTTCAACCCCACGATGCGCTACGTGACCAACGGCAAGGGTGACCTGATCGTCATCTCGCGCTCAGGCGAGATCGTGATCGCGGACCAGCACGGCCGTGAGCGCGAGCGCCACAAGCTGCCCTACGGTGCGACGCTCAACATCAAGAGCGACCAGCAGGTCAAGGCCGGCACCGTGCTCGCCAACTGGGATCCGCTGACGCGCCCGATCATCACCGAGTTCGCCGGCAAGGCAAAGTTCGAGAATGTCGAGGAAGGCGTGACGGTGGCCAAGCAGGTCGACGAGGTGACGGGCCTCTCGACGCTCGTCGTGATCGACCCGAAGCGGCGCGGCGCGGCCAAGGTCATTCGCCCGCAGGTCAAGCTGCTCGATGTGGCCGGCAACGAAGTGAAGATCCCTGGCACCGACCACTCGGTGACGATCGGCTTCCCGGTCGGCGCACTGATCCAGGTGCGCGACGGGCAGGATCTGGCGCCGGGCGAGGTGCTGGCGCGTATTCCGGTCGAAGGCCAGAAGACGCGCGACATCACCGGCGGTCTGCCGCGCGTGGCGGAGCTGTTCGAAGCGCGCACGCCGAAGGACACCGGCACGCTCGCCGAGCTCACCGGCACGGTGTCGTTCGGCAAGGAGACGAAGGGCAAGAACCGCCTGCAGATCACCGACCCGGAAGGCAATGTCGAGGAAATCCTCGTGCTCAAGGAAAAGAACATTCTGGTGCACGAAGGTCAGGTCGTGAACCGTGGCGAGCTGATCGTCGACGGCGCGGCAGATCCGCAGGACATCCTGCGACTGCTGGGCATCGAGGAACTGGCGCGCTACATCGTCGACGAGGTGCAGGACGTCTATCGCCTCCAGGGTGTGAAGATCAACGACAAGCACATCGAGGTGATCGTGCGCCAGATGCTGCGCCGGGTGCAGATCGCCAACGCGGGCGACACCGGCTACATCGTGGGCGAACAGGTCGAGCGTTCGGAGTTGCTCGACACCAACGACCGCATGCTCGCCGAAGGCAAGCTGCCGGCGACGCATCTGGACGTGCTGCTCGGCATCACCAAGGCGTCGCTGTCGACCGACAGCTTCATCTCGGCGGCATCGTTCCAGGAGACGACGCGCGTGCTCACCGAGGCTGCCATCATGGGCAAGCGCGACGAGCTGCGGGGCCTGAAGGAAAACGTCATCGTCGGCCGGCTGATCCCAGCGGGCACCGGCATGGCCTTCCACGAAGCCCGCAAGGCGAAGGAAGCGATGGACGATGCCGAACGCCGCGCGATCGCGCAGCAGGAGGCGGAGGAGCTCGCTTCGGCCCAGCTCGCCAGCCTCGACGCTGAAGGTGCGGGCGAAGCCGCCACGACCAGCGACGAGTGATCGCGCGCGCTCGCGCTGCACTCAAAGGCCGCCTTCGGGCGGCCTTCCTTTTTCTGCGGTTGCCGCAACTCAGGGCTGCGGCGGTGGCTGCCAATCGGCGGGGCGCAGTACCCACACGCCGCGAACCCGGGCGCGCGGTCCAAGACGCAGCAGCGCCTTGTCGCGCGTGAACAACCAGCGCGCACCTGCCGCGAGGGCGAGGTCGATGAACATCTGGTCGTCGGGATCGGTGCATCGCAAAGCCGAGGTGGCGGCCAGGTTTGCGGTAAGCGCAAAGCGCTTGCAAACCTCGCGGATGGCCGCCCGATCAGGCAACCGGGCGGCCCCGACACCGCGATCGAGCACATGCTCGATCTCGTCCAGCATGGGCTGCGAAGCGAGCCAGCGCAAACTTCCGCTCTCGATGGCGCGGCCCAATTCGAGCGTTGGGTCATCGCGAAAGACGAGCCAATCGAGCACCACCTGGGTGTCGAGCACGGCCAGATCGGCCGGCGTTGTGCCGGGTCCCTGCGGGGCTGCGGTAGGTGTCAATGGCGCTGGATGCATGCTTGGTTGGGGTGGGCGACGTGACTCCGGCGCCACGTCGCGTGCAGCGCGAAGTCCGCGCGATGAGTGAGTCGCTTGCGGCTGCGGGTTCGCCCGAATATAATCGAGGGCTTTTCGGCAGACTCTGCTGCGCTCTTTGTCGGGCGGCTTACCAGTCAGGCCGGCGTTTTTTTCGCCTTGGCCCTTGTGCTCCGGCTTCAAGCCAGTCTCATTCCTAAGCGCCCGGCTTCTCCCGAAATCAACGTAACAGCGGAATTGAACAGCGTCGGCCCCATGGCTGGCGCGAGTGTGACTTCAAACGGGAACAAGTTACTTATGCCAACCATCAACCAACTCGTGCGTCAGGGCCGCAAGGTCGAGACCGTGAATTCCAAATCGCCGGCAATGGAGAAAAGTCCCCAGCGCCGCGGCGTCTGCACGCGCGTCTATACGACGACGCCGAAGAAGCCGAACTCCGCGCTGCGCAAGGTCGCCAAGATCCGCCTCACGAATGGCTTCGAGATCATTTCCTACATTGGCGGCGAAGGTCACAACCTGCAGGAGCACAGCGTCGTGCTCGTGCGTGGCGGCCGCGTGAAGGACTTGCCGGGCGTGCGCTACCACATCGTGCGCGGCGCGCTCGACTTGCAAGGCGTCAAGGATCGCAAGCAGTCGCGCTCCAAGTACGGCGCGAAGCGGCCCAAGAAGGCTTGAGTCCGCGTGGCCCGGGCTTCGCCCTGGCCTTCGGCAACAAGAATTGACGGCCTGATGGCCGCCAAAAGGTTCGGTGGGCGTGGAGCTTACCGAGTAAGTGGGTGGCCCCTGAGGTTGGTGGCGCCCGAGGCGAGTGCCTTCGCACTCGTCAACTGAAGCAAAAAGGAAGAAAGAAATGCCTCGTCGTCGCGAAGTCCCCAAACGCGAAATCCTGCCCGATCCCAAGTTCGGCAGTGTCGATCTCTCGAAGTTCATGAACGTCGTAATGGAGTCCGGCAAGAAAGCGGTTGCCGAACGCATCATCTACGGCGCACTCGAGCAGGTCGAGAAGAAGTCGGGCAAGGACCCGCTCGAAGTCTTCATCGTCGCCTTGAACAACGTCAAGCCGATGGTCGAAGTCAAGTCACGCCGCGTCGGCGGCGCGAACTACCAGGTTCCCGTGGAAGTTCGCCCGGTGCGCCGTGTGGCGCTCGCGATGCGCTGGCTGAAGGAATCGGCGCGCAAGCGGGGCGAGAAGTCGATGGCGCTGCGCTTGGCCAATGAGTTGCTGGAGGCCGTCGAAGGCCGCGGCGGCGCGATGAAGAAGCGTGACGAAGTACACCGCATGGCCGAGGCCAACAAGGCGTTCTCGCACTTCCGCTTCTAGGTCTGTTTGTTCGATCTGCAGCGGGCCGGTCCACGAGACCGCCCCGGGCAGCTGTTCGTATCTGGAGTGACATCATGTCCCGCAAGACCCCCATCGAGCGCTACCGCAACATCGGTATCTCGGCCCACATCGACGCCGGCAAGACGACGACCACCGAGCGCATCCTGTTCTACACCGGTGTGAACCACAAGATCGGTGAAGTTCACGATGGCGCTGCAACGATGGACTGGATGGCGCAGGAGCAGGAGCGCGGCATCACGATCACGTCGGCGGCGACGACCTGCTTCTGGAAGGGCATGGAGCTCGGCTTCCCCGAGCACCGCATCAACATCATTGACACCCCCGGCCACGTCGACTTCACGATCGAGGTCGAGCGCTCGATGCGCGTGCTCGACGGCGCGTGCATGGTCTATTGCGCGGTCGGCGGCGTGCAACCGCAGTCCGAGACCGTCTGGCGTCAGGCCAACAAGTACAAAGTGCCGCGACTCGCGTTCGTCAACAAGATGGACCGCACCGGCGCGAATTTCATGAAGGTCTACGAGCAAATGAAGGTTCGCCTGAAGGCGAACCCGGTTCCGATCGTGCTGCCAATCGGCGCCGAGGAGCACTTCACCGGCGTGATCGACCTCATCAAGATGAAGGCCATCATCTGGGACGAAGCCTCGCAGGGTATGAAATTCGACTATCGCGAGATTCCGGCCGAGATGCTCGAGGACGCCAAGAAGTGGCGCGAGAACATGATCGAGGCGGCCGCCGAATCGAGCGAAGAGCTGATGAACAAGTACCTTGAGTCGGGCGACCTGAGCGAGGACGAGATCAAGCTCGGCATCCGCACGCGCACGATCGCGGCCGAGATTCAGCCGATGCTGTGTGGCAGCGCATTCAAGAACAAGGGCGTGCAGCGCATGCTCGACGCGGTGATTGATTTCATGCCGTCGCCGGTCGACGTGCCGCCGGTGCCGGGCCACGACGACGACGACAAAGAAGTCGTGCGCAAGGCCGACGACAGCGAGAAGTTCGCTGCACTCGCGTTCAAGCTGATGACCGATCCTTACGTCGGCCAGCTCACGTTCGTGCGCGTCTATTCGGGCGTGCTGAAGTCGGGCGATTCGGTCTACAACCCGATCCGCGGCAAGAAGGAGCGCATCGGCCGGATCCTGCAGATGCACGCCAACCAGCGCGAAGAGATCAAGGAAATCCTCGCCGGCGACATCGCCGCCTGCGTGGGCCTGAAGGAAGTGACGACCGGCGAGACGCTGTGCGATCCGTCGGCGATCATCACGCTCGAGAAGATGGTGTTCCCCGAGCCGGTGATTTCGCAGGCGGTCGAGCCCAAGACCAAGGCCGACCAGGAGCGCATGGGTATCGCCCTCGGCCGTCTGGCGCAGGAGGATCCGTCGTTCCGCGTCAAGACCGACGAGGAATCGGGCCAGACCATCATCTCTGGCATGGGCGAATTGCACCTCGAGATCATCGTTGACCGCATGAAGCGCGAGTTCAGCGTCGAAGCGAACGTCGGCAAGCCGCAGGTCGCGTATCGCGAGACGATCCGCAAGCCGGTGCAAGACATCGAAGGCAAGTTTGTTCGCCAGTCGGGCGGCAAGGGCCAGTACGGTCACGTCGTTCTCAAGATCGAGCCGCAGGAGCCGGGCAAGGGCTTCGAGTTCGTGGATGCGATCAAGGGCGGCGTCGTGCCGCGCGAGTTCATCCCGGCGGTCAAGAAGGGCGTCGAGGATTCGTTGCCGAACGGCGTGCTGGCCGGCTATCCGGTGGTGGACGTCAAGGTGACGCTCACCTTCGGCTCCTACCACGAGGTGGACTCGAACGAGAACGCGTTCAAGATGGCCGCGTCGTTCGGCTTCAAGGACGGTTGCCGCAAGGCGTCGCCGGTGATCCTGGAGCCGATGATGGCGGTCGAAGTCGAAACGCCCGAAGACTACGCCGGCTCGGTGATGGGCGATTTGTCGTCACGTCGCGGCATGGTGCAGGGCATGGACGACATGCCCGGCGGCGGCAAGATCATCAAGGCCGAGGTGCCACTGTCGGAGATGTTCGGCTATTCGACGACGCTGCGCTCGATGAGCCAGGGCCGCGCGACGTACACGATGGAGTTCAAGCATTACAGCGAAGCGCCCAAGAACGTCGCCGACGCGATCATCACCGCGCGCGGAAAGTAAGCACAAGATCCGCGGTCCCGGCCTCGCGGTTCTTTCATCGATCGGTCTTCTTCGGGGCGCCGCCTGCTGCCAGTGGCAGGCGAATCAAGGCCCCGCTGGAAACCTTAAACCTCTCACTGGCATTGCTCTTTATCCGGAGAATTGAAATGGCAAAAAGCAAATTTGAGCGCACCAAGCCGCACGTGAACGTAGGGACGATTGGCCACGTGGACCACGGCAAGACCACGCTGACAGCGGCGATCACGACGATTTTGGCGGCCAAGTTCGGTGGCGAAGCCAAAGGCTATGACCAGATCGACGCCGCGCCAGAGGAAAAGGCACGCGGCATCACCATCAACACCGCGCACGTCGAATACGAAACCGCTAACCGCCACTACGCCCACGTCGACTGCCCCGGGCACGCCGACTACGTCAAGAACATGATCACCGGCGCAGCCCAGATGGACGGCGCGATCCTGGTCGTGAGCGCTGCTGATGGCCCCATGCCCCAGACCCGCGAACACATCCTGCTCGCGCGTCAGGTCGGCGTCCCCTACATCATCGTCTACATGAACAAGTGCGACATGGTCGACGACGCCGAGCTCTTGGAGCTCGTCGAGATGGAAGTGCGCGAACTGCTCGACAAGTACGACTTTCCGGGCGACAAGACCCCCATCATCCACGGCAGCGCCAAGCTCGCCATGGAAGGCGACAAAGGCGAACTCGGCGAAGGCAGCATCATGAAGCTCGCCGAAGCGCTCGACACCTACATCCCGCAACCTGAGCGCGCCATCGACGGCGCCTTCCTGATGCCCGTCGAAGACGTCTTCAGCATCTCCGGTCGTGGCACCGTCGTCACCGGAAGAGTGGAGCGCGGCATCATCAAGGTTGGCGAAGAAATCGAGATCGTCGGCATTGCCCCGACCCAGAAGACCACCTGCACCGGCGTCGAGATGTTCAGAAAGCTCCTCGACCAAGGCCAGGCCGGAGACAACGTCGGCATCCTGCTCAGAGGCACCAAGCGCGAAGACGTGCAGCGCGGCCAAGTCCTGTGCAAGCCCGGGTCGGTCAAGCCCCACACCCACTTCACGGCCGAGATCTACGTGCTGAGCAAGGACGAAGGCGGGCGCCACACGCCGTTCTTCAACAACTACCGTCCGCAGTTCTACTTCCGCACGACCGACGTGACGGGCGCGGTGGAGTTGCCCAAGGACAAGGAGATGGTAATGCCCGGGGACAACGTCAGCATCACCGTCAAGCTGATCAACCCGATCGCGATGGAAGAGGGCCTGAGGTTCGCGATCCGCGAGGGCGGCAGAACCGTCGGCGCCGGGGTCGTGGCAAAGATCATCGAGTAGAGGTGGAGCCTTCGGCCGCGTGTCCGCACGCGGCCACACCCCGAGGGGGTCGCCGGCCGGCTTGATGCCACCCGGTGCTCGGCCGGCCGACGTGCCGCTCGAACCTCTCTCCCATTTTGCGGCGTACGCGTCGCACCGCTCTTTGAAAGACCGTCATGCAAAAGCAAAAGATTCGTATCCGCCTGAAGGCGTTCGACTACAAGCTGATCGATCAATCGGCGCTCGAGATTGTCGATACTGCCAAGCGCACCGGCGCCGTCGTCAAAGGCCCGGTGCCGCTGCCGACACGGCTCGAGCGCTTCGACATCCTGCGCTCGCCGCACGTCAACAAGACCTCGCGCGACCAGTTCGAGATCCGCACCCATCTGCGCCTGATGGACATCATCGACCCGACCGACAAGACGGTCGATGCGCTGATGAAGCTTGACCTTCCCGCTGGCGTCGACGTCGAAATCAAGCTGCAGTAATGAACCCGCCGGAAGGAATGGCGTTGTGCGTTCGCGTTCAGCTGCTATAATTTTCGGTTGTCATCGCTATACGCTGATTCGTTCAGGGTGAGCGGGAATCACTAGGCGCCTCGCGCACTTGGTGAACAGTCAGCCCGGCCAATCGATGTCGGGCATTCGAAACAAAGGCGTCGACCTCGTGTCGGGGCTGGAGAAGAACCATGAGTCTTAGCAACCATCTCGGGATGCTGGGCCGCAAGGTGGGCATGATGCGCATCTTCACCGACGACGGCGACGCCGTGCCGGTGACGGTACTCGACGTGTCCAACAACCGCGTCACCCAAGTCAAGACCGAAGCGACGGACGGCTACAACGCCCTGCAAGTGGCGTTCGGCGCGCGCAAAGCCTCGCGCGTGACCAAGCCGCAAGCCGGCCACCTCGCCAAGGCGGGTGTCGAAGCCGGTACCGTCCTGAAGGAATTCCGCGTTTCGGCCGATGTCGTTGCCGGCTATCAGCCGGGTGCGCAGCTCCCCGTCGCGATGTTCACGGTGGGTCAGCAGGTCGACGTGCAGGGCACCTCGATCGGCAAGGGTTTCACTGGCACCATCAAGCGCCACAACTTCAAGTCGCAGCGCGCGTCGCACGGCAACAGCCGTTCGCACAACGTGCCAGGCTCGATCTCGATGGCGCAGGACCCGGGTCGCGTGTTCCCGGGCAAGAAGATGTCCGGCCATCGCGGCGACGTGACGAAGACCATCCAGAACCTCGACATCGTGCGCGTTGACGAGGCACGCCAGTTACTGCTCGTGCGCGGCGCGGTACCGGGGGCGAAGAACGGCCATGTGGTCGTGCGCCCGGCCGTGAAGGCCAAAGCCACGAAGGGAGCCCAGTGATGCAGCTCGAGCTCCTCAACGATCAAGGCCAGGCGACTACAAAGGTCGACGCGCCCGATACCGTCTTTGCGCGCGACTACAACGAAGCGCTTGTGCATCAGGTTGTCGTCGCCTTCCAGGCCAATGCCCGTCAGGGCACACGGGCCCAGAAGGACCGCACGATGGTCAAGCACTCGACCAAGAAGCCGTGGCGCCAGAAGGGCACCGGCCGCGCGCGAGCCGGCATGACCAGCTCGCCGCTGTGGCGCGGGGGCGGACGGATCTTCCCGAACAGCCCTGACGAAAACTTCAGCCACAAGGTCAACAAGAAGATGTATCGCGCCGGTATGGCGGCGATCTTCTCGCAATTGGCGCGCGAAGGTCGTCTCGCGGTCGTCGACTCGATCACGGTCGATTCACCCAAGACCAAGGCGCTCGCCGCCAAGTTCAAGGCCATGGGCCTCGACTCCGTGCTCGTCATTGCCGAGCAGGTCGACGAGAACCTGATGCTCGCTTCGCGCAACCTCGCGAACGTGCTGGTGGTTGAGCCGCGCTACGCCGATCCGCTCTCGCTCGTGCACTACAAGAAGGTGCTCGTGACCAAGGGCGCGATGGAGCAACTGAGGGAGATGCTGGCATGAGCACAGTACAAAAGCTCAACGAAGGGCGCCTCGCCCAAGTGCTTGTTGCGCCGATCGTGAGCGAAAAAGGCACGATGGTTGCCGAGAAGCACAACCAGGTACTCTTCAAGGTGCTGCGCGATGCGACCAAGCCCGAGATCAAAGCCGCGGTCGAGCTGATGTTCAAAGTCGAGGTCGAATCGGTGCAGACCGTGCAGCACAAGGGCAAGGTCAAGCGCACCGGCAAGTCGGTCGGCCGTCGTGATCACGTCAAGAAGGCCTATGTTTCGCTGAAAGCGGGACAAGAGCTGAACTTCGCAGGGGAGGGCGCTTAAATGGCCGTCGTCAAAGTCAAACCCACTTCGCCTGGCCGCCGTGCCGTCGTCAAGGTGGTGCATGCGCATCTGTACAAGGGCCGCCCGGAAGCGTCGCTGCTCGAGCCGCAGATGCAAAACGCCGGCCGCAACAACAACGGCCACATCACGATTCGGCACAAGGGCGGTGGGCACAAGCACCACTACCGCGTCGTCGACTTCGTGCGCAACAAGGATGGCATTCCGGCGAAGGTTGAGCGCATCGAATACGACCCGAACCGCACTGCGCATATCGCACTTGTGTGCTACGCCGACGGTGAGCGCCGCTACGTGA
This sequence comes from uncultured beta proteobacterium, assembly GCA_963774675.1. GTDB lineage: Bacteria > Pseudomonadota > Gammaproteobacteria > Burkholderiales > Burkholderiaceae_C > CAIKUF01. The sequence goes on from CAVZFV010000010.1 coordinate 124,764, forward strand.
TCGCCCCGCGCGGGCTGGAAGTCGGCGCCACGCTGATGTCCGGTGCCGAAGCGCCGATCAAGGCCGGCAACACGCTGCCGATCCGCAACATCCCGGTGGGCTCGACGATCCATTGCATCGAGCTGCTGCCCGGCAAGGGCGCACAGGTCGCGCGCTCGGCCGGTACCGCTTGCACGCTGCTGGCGCGAGAGGGCACGTATGCGCAGGTGCGCATGCGTTCCGGCGAGGTCCGCCGCATCCACATCGACTGCCGCGCGACGATCGGCGAAGTCAGCAATGAAGAGCACAACCTGCGCCAGTACGGCAAGGCTGGTGCGAAGCGCTGGAAGGGCATCCGCCCGACGGTGCGTGGCGTCGCGATGAACCCGGTCGATCACCCGCACGGCGGCGGCGAAGGCCGTACCCGGCGAAGGCCAGGTGCCGGTGTCACCATGGAATACGATGACCAAGGGCTATCGCACTCGCAGCAACAAGCGCACGCAGACGTTCATCGTCTCGCGTCGCAAGAAGTAAGGGGAACGGCATGACTCGTTCACTCAAGAAGGGCCCGTTCGTCGATCATCACCTTCAGGCGAAGGTCGAGAAGGCGGTCGCCACGAAAGACAAGAAGCCGATCAAGACCTGGTCACGCCGCTCGACGATCCTGCCGGATTTCATCGGCATCACGATCGCCGTGCACAACGGCAAGCAACATGTGCCGGTCTACATGACCGAGCAGATGGTTGGCCACAAGCTCGGTGAATTTGCGCTCACGCGCACTTTCAAGGGCCACCCGGCTGACAAGAAGGCCAACAAGAAATAAGGGAATGACGACGATGGAAACCCGTTCAATCGTTCGTGGCGTTCGCCTCTCGGCCGACAAGGGCCGGCTGGTGGCCGACCTGGTGCGCGGCAGGCCCGTCGACCAGGCGCTCAACATCCTAACGCTCACGCCCAAGAAGGCCGCCGGCATCATCAAGAAGTGCCTCGAGTCGGCGATCGCGAATGCCGAGCACAATGACGGCGCCGATATCGATGAGCTCAAGGTCAAGACGATCTTCGTCGAGCAGGGTGCCACGCTGAAGCGCTTTTCCGCGCGCGCCAAGGGCCGCGGTAACCGCATCAGCAAGCCGACCGCGCACATCTACATCACCGTCGGCAACTAAGGGCACGACATGGGACAAAAGATTCATCCGACCGGCTTTCGCCTGCCTGTCACCCGCAACTGGTCCTCGCGTTGGTACGCGTCGAGCAAGAACTTCGCGACAATGCTGGCCGAAGACCTCAAGGTGCGCGAGTTCCTGAAGGCGCGGCTGAAGAACGCCGCCGTCTCGCGCATCCTGATCGAGCGCCCGGCGAAGAATGCGCGCATCACGATCTACTCGGCGCGGCCGGGTGTCGTGATCGGCAAGAAGGGCGAGGACATCGAGAACCTCAAGGCCGAGTTGACGCGCCGCCTGGGTGTGCCGGTGGCTGTCAATATCGAGGAAGTGCGCAAGCCCGAAGTGGACGCGCAACTGATCGCCGACAGCATCACGCAGCAGCTCGAAAAGCGCATCATGTTCCGCCGCGCAATGAAGCGCGCGATGCAAAACGCGATGCGCCTGGGTGCGCAGGGCATCAAGATCATGTCGTCGGGCCGCTTGAACGGTATCGAGATCGCACGCTGCGAGTGGTACCGCGAAGGTCGCGTGCCGCTGCATACGCTCAAGGCGGATATCGACTACGGATTCTCCGAAGCCAAGACGACGTACGGCGTGATCGGCGTCAAGTGCTGGGTCTACCGTGGCGATCGTCTTGCCAATGGTGATTCGCCCGGCCTCGTGGCCCGGCCCGACGCCGAAGGCGATGATCGCCGTCCGCGTCGTGGCGCACGTCCTGGCGCGCCGGCGGGTCGCGGTCGGCCCGGTGCCGGCGCTCCGCGCGCCGCCGCGCCTGGCGACGCTGCTGCAGCGCCAGCGGGCGCCGCGGATGCGCCCAAGACCGGTACCGTCAAGCGTGTGCGCAAGGCTGTCGCGCCGGTCACGCCGGCCGCTGCCGAGCCAAAAGGGGAGTAATCAAACATGCTGCAACCAGCACGTCGCAAGTTCCGCAAGGAACAAAAGGGTCGCAACACCGGCATCGCCACGCGTGGTGCACTCGTGTCGTTCGGCGACTTCGGCCTCAAGGCCACCGAGCGTGGCCGTATCACGGCGCGCCAGATCGAAGCTGCGCGTCGCGCGATCTCGCGCCACGTCAAGCGCGGTGGCCGGATCTGGATCCGCATCTTTCCGGACAAGCCGATTTCGCAGAAGCCGGCCGAAGTCCGCATGGGCAATGGCAAGGGCAACCCGGAGTACTACGTCGCCGAGATCCAGCCCGGCAAGGTGCTCTACGAGATAAACGGCGTCCCCGAGGCACTCGCGCGCGAAGCCTTCCAACTCGCCTCGGCCAAGCTCCCGCTGCGCACGACCTTCGTGTCGCGCCTGGTCGGCGCCTGAGAACCGAACTGAGAGACAAACCCAATGAAAGCATCTGAACTGCGCGGCAAGGACGTTGCCGGCCTGCAAAAGGAAGTGTCCGAGCTGCTCAAGGCCCATTTCGGCCTGCGCATGCAAAAGG